>CAVTGC010000015.1:0-764603 GCA_963734175.1 uncultured Candidatus Rokubacteria bacterium | reverse complement strand
GACGATCACGACCGTCGCCAGGTACGGCGCGCCCTCGCAGAAGCCGAGCCCCGCCCAGCCGGCCTCGCCGCGAGCAGGAAGCGGTCGTGCACGAGCCAGCCGAGTCATCGGTGACGCTCAGGGTGCTGTCGAGCAGGCGGAAGCGCAACGCTCGCCGCGCGCCACGCGCCCCGTGGCGAACGCGTCGACGACGATGAGGCGTGGCGCCGGCGGCCACATGCGCTCGGAGCCGCTGGCGATAGGCCGCGCCCGCGGTGGGGAATGGTGTGGTCGGGCACCCACTCCAGCACCGCCCCCGCGCCCACCGCGAGGTCGACTCCTGCACGGCCACCGGCCCGTGGTGCGATGACCTTCGTCGCCGAGGGCGTGGTGAGCACGCATGCGCGCCGGGCCCGGCGCGCGCGTCGATGAGCGAGGCGGTCGCCGCCGAGCACGCGCGCCGGTCGGGTTGAGCACCGAGACGACAGCGGCGGCATCGTCGAGCGCGAGCGGCGCCAGCACCTGCAGCGGGAGCGTGAAGCGGCAGCGCGGCGAGCACCGTCGCCGCGCCGCGCCGCTCGAACCGCGAGGCGCAGCGAGCCGTCGCGGCCGACGCGAGGAGGAGATCAGGCTCGTCAGGAGCCTAGCTCGCGGCGAATCCACTCCACGACGTCTCGACGCCGTGCGCCGTTCTTCAGGTTGGTGAAGACGAACGGCCGCTCGCCGCGCATGCGCCGGGCGTCGCGCTCCATCACCGCCGAGGTCGGCGCCGACGTGGGGGGCGAGGTCGATCTTGTTGATGACGAGGAGATCCGAGCGCGTGATCCCGGGCCCGCCCTTGCGCGGGATCTTCTCGCCCTCGGCGACGTCGATGACGTAGATCGTCGCGTCGACCAGCTCGGGGCTGAAGGTCGCGGCGAGGTTGTCGCCGCCGCTCTCGACGAGCAGGAGGTCGAGGCCGGGAAACGCCGTCGTCAGCTCGCGCACCGCCTCCAGGTTGACCGAGGCGTCCTCGCGGATGGCGGTGTGCGGACAGCCGCCGGTCTCGACGCCCACCACGCGCTCGGCGCGGCAGCGCGCCGCGCCGGACGAGGAACTCGGCGTCCTCCTTGCGTGTAGATGTCGTTGGTGATGACGGCCATGTCGAGCGCGTCGCGCAGCCGCAGGCAGAGCGCCTCGGTCAGCGCGGTCTTGCCCGAGCCGACCGGGCCGCCGATGCCGATCTTGAGCGGTCTGGGAATCACGAGCGGAACAACCTCCTGTCGAGCTCGGCGTGGCGCAGGCCCGCGAGCTCGAGTCCCGGCGTGAAGCTCCACATGTCGTCGAGCGTCGCGTCGGCGCCGCGCCGCGCCGCCGAGCCGCGCGATCGCGCGGACGCAGCGCGGCGAGCATGCGCTGGCCGTCGAGCTGTCCCAGCGGCAGAGGCGCAGCGCCGCGTTCACGAGCAGCGCCGCGGTCGCGTAGCAGATACGCGGCCGCCGCCGCGTCGGGCGCGACGCCGGCGCGACCGGCCGACGGCGCCGAACACCACCGGCGTGATGGCCGGGCGTGCGTCGCCTCGATCGACGGCGCGAGCACGCTCGAGCCAGGCGTCGCGGGCCCAGCGCGCGCGGCCACGCGCAGCGGTCTGCCGCCCCATCTGCCGGCTCGCGGCGCGGAACTCGGGCACGCAGCTTCATCGCCTCGAGCCGCGCGTCGATCTCGAGCCACGCCGTCGAGGTCGCCGGCTGCCGCCGGCAGCCGCGCGGCGCAGCGCCACGGCCACCGCGTCGGCCGGGCCCGCGCTGCCCTCGAGATGCGCGCGCACGAACGCCTCGAGCCCGGCGCGATCCTGCACCACGCCCGTCCTGCGCGTAGGTCTCGAGCCCGAGCGAATGCGCGAAGCCGCCGGCCGGGAAAGAGCCCGTCGGCGAACTGCAGCAAGGACAGCGCAGCGAGCTCAGTCATGCCGGTGGCCCGCGCCGAGCGGCGACGAACACGGCGCGCTCGCGCTCCCACGCCACGCCCAGCCGGGTCGAGCAGCTGCTCCATGGCGGGGTCGTCGGGCACGAGCAGGCGCTCGCCGTCGATGGCCACCGCGAAGTGGCGATTGCCGACCTCGAAGGCCACGCGCATCGCCTCGTCGCGCGAGCGCGGCGTCACCGCGAGCACCGGCTCCGCGGCCGCCTCGATCGACGACGTACCAGCCGAGTCGCGCGCCACGTAGCAGCACGTCGCCCGGCGTCAGGACGCTGCCCGTCGGCAGGGCCAGCGCGATCTCCACGGCCGCTCGCGTGTCACCGCGGCGCCGCCCCCAGCGGCGCTCCTCCGCGGTGAGCACGAGCGTGTCGCGCTCGAGATCGGCAGATCCGCATCGTGCGACGGTGCACGTGCGGTCGCGGTGATGACGGCGATCGGCGTCGTGACCGTGGCGCGCGCTCAGAACAGGAAGTACCGCTGCGCCATCGGCAGCACCCGCGCCGGCTCGCAGGTCAGCAGCTCGCCGTCGGCGCGCACCTCGTACGTCTCGGGGTCGACCTCGATGCGCGGGCAGCGCGTCGTTGTGGATCATGTCGCGCTTGCCGATCGTCGCGGCAGCGCGCGCACGGCGACGCGCGCCGCGCGCAGGCCGAGGCGCGCGCGGCACGCCGGCGTCGAGCGCGGCCGCGCGAGACGAACGTCACGCGACGTGGACGCCGAGCGCGCGGCCGAAGGCGCCGAACATCGGCCGGTAGAGCACCGGCTGCGGCGTCGGGATGCGAGGCGTTGGGGTCGCCCATCGCGGCCCAGGCGATCAGCCCGCCCTTGAGCACCAGCTCCGGCTTGACGCCGAAGAACGCCGGCTTCCAGAGCACCAGGTCGGCCAGCTTGCCCGCTCGATCGAGCCGACGTGCTCGGCGATGCCGTGGGTGATCGCCGGGTTGATCGTGTACTTGGCGACGTAGCGCTTCACCCGCGCGGTTGTCGTCGCCGGCCGTCTCGCCGGGCAGCGGGCCGCGCTGCACCTTCATCTTGTGCGCCGTCTGCCAGGTGCGGATGATGACCTCGCCGATGCGGCCCATCGCCTGCGAGTCGGAGCGACATCATGCTGATGGCGCCGAGGTCGTGCAGGATGTCCTCGGCGGCGATCGTCTCGGCGCGGATGCGCGCTCCGGCGAAGGCGACGTCCTCGGGGATCTGCGCGATCGAGGTGGTGGCAGACCATCAGCATGTCGAGGTGCTCGTCGATCGTGTTGACGGTGAACGGCCTGCGTCGGGTTGGTGCGACGACGGCAGGCACGTTCGGCTCGCCGCACACGCGGATGATGTCGGGCGCGTGGCCGCCGCCGGCGCCCTCGGTGTGGTAGGTGTGGATCGTCCGGCCCTTGATGGCGCGCGATCGTGTCCTCGACGAAGCCCGCCTCGTTGAGCGTGTCGGTGTGGATGGCGACCTGCACGTCGTAGCTCGTCGGCCACGCCGAGGCAGCAGTCGATGGCGGCCGGCGTCGTGCCCCAGTCCTCGTGCAGCTTCAGCCCGATGGCGCCGGCCGCGACCTGCTCGCGCAGCGGCTCGGGCGCGGAGGCGTTGCCCTTGCCGAGGAAGCCGAGGTTGATCGGCAAGCGCCTCGGCGGCCTCGAGCATGCGCTGGATGTTCCACGCGCCGGGCGTGCAGGTGGTGGCGTTGGTGCCGGTGGCCGGGCCGGTGCCGCCGCCGATCAGCGTGGTGATGCCCGGCGCTGAGCGCCTCGTCGACCAGCTGCGGGCAGATGAAGTGGATGTGGCGTGTCGATGCCCGCCCGCGGTGACGATCAGGCCCTCGCCGGCGATGACCTCGGTGCCCGGCGCCGATCGACCATGCCCGGGGTCGACGCCCGCCATGAGGTCGGGGTTGCCCGCCTTGCCGATGCCGACGATCCGGCCGTCGCGGATGCCGATGTCGCCCTTGACGATGCCCCAGTGGTCGAGGATGACGGCGTTGGTGATGACGAGGTCGAGCGACGCCGTCGGCGCGCGTGGCGCGCGCCGACTGGCCCATGCCGTCGCGGATGACCTTGCCGCCGCCGAACTTCGCCTCCTCGCCGTAGCACGGTGAAGTCGCGCTCGATCTCGATGAACAGCTCGGTGTCGGCCAGCCGGACGCGGTCGCCGGTCGTCGGGCCGTAGAGGTCGGCGTACTGGCGCCGCGGCGATGCGCAGCGCTCATCGACGGCCGCTCCCACGTCCGCGAGCCGGCGCCGAGCGCCTGCGTCCTCGCGTGCGCGCCCTCGCGTCGAGCGCCGTTCAGGCCGAACACGCGCGCGCGCGCCGGCGAGCTCCGACCAGGCGTCACGCGCTTCTCGTCGCCCGGCTCGAAGCGCACCGCCGTGCCCGGCGGGCATGTCCAGGCGCATGCCGAAGGCCGCGCGCGGTCGAAGCGCAGCGCGCGGTTGACCTCGAAGAAGTGGAAGTGCGAGCCGACCTGGATCGGGCGGTCGCCGGTGTTCGCGACCGTCAGCTCGACGGTGCGCGCGGCCCTCGTTGGCGACGATGTCACCGTCCCCGAGCAGGTACTCCCCGGGATCACGCGGTCCTCCTTGCACGCGCGCAGCCTGCAGCGACGCCGGCCGCCATCGAGCATGGTGCCGGCGATCCGGTCGCGGCTCTGGAAGCGCGGACGCGCGGCCACCGACGTGAGGCGCCCGGCGAGCGCGCCGTACGCGAGCAGCACGACGAACTCTATCACCAACGCTCGTCACGCCCAGGATCGCGACCTGCGCGACGGACCGCGCGATCGGGATCGATGAACTGCGGCAGGAGCGCGACGAAGAACACCAGTGCCTTCGGGTTGGCCACCTGGAGCAGCACGCCGTTCGCGAACGTCCGCACGGCGCGGTCGTCGGCGCGGCACGGTTCACCGCGAGCACGGCCGACTTTCCGAAGAACGCCGTGACCCCGAGCCACACGAGGTAAGCGGCGCCGACCAGCGGATCGCCGAGAACAGCCTCGTAGGACGCGAGCAGCAGGGCGCCGAGACCCGTGGCCGACAGCGCGAAGTACGCGGCGTTGCCCGTGAGGATCCCGAGCGTTGGCGTACACGGAGCCGCCGCGCGTGACCTGCGAGCAGCACGAGGAGGACCGGCGGCCCTGGCCCGCGAAGCAGAGGCGCCGTCCGTGATCACGAAGAGCTCCAGGTCTCGAGCGTCATCGGATCGGCTGGTGCACGGTGACGAGCTTGGTGCCGTCGGGGAACGTGCCCTCGACCTGCACCTCGTCGATCATCTCCGGCACGCCCTCCATGACGTCGTCGCGGCGCAGGATGGTCGCGCCGAACTCCATCAGCTCGGAGACCGATGCGGCCGTCGCGGATGCCCTCGAGGAGCTCGGCGGTGATGAGGGCCACGGCCTCCGGATGGTTCAGCTTCAGCCCGCGGCCGCGCCGGCGGCGCGCCAGCTCGGCGGCGGTGAAGATGAGCAGCTTCTCCTGCTCGCGCGGCGTCAGGTGCATCGGCTGGACTCGTCCGGAGGCCTCGGGTGCTGGGCCCCGTCAGAGCGACGAGGTGGTGCTTGACGGTCTCGAGGCGCAGCTCGCTCGTCACCCCGGCGGCGACGACCGCGCCCTTCGCCATGATGACGTAGGCGTCGGCGAGCCGCTCGGCGAAGTCCAGGTACTGCTCGACGAGCAGCACGGCCAGCCCGAGCTCGGTCGCGATCCGCCGGATCGCCTCCTCGATCTCCAGCACGATCGAGGGCTGGATGCCCTCGGTCGGCTCGTCGAGCATCAGGACCTTCGGGCCGCGTGAGCAGCGCGCGGCCGATGGCGAGCTGCTGCTGCTCGCCGCCCGAGAGCACGCCGCCCTTGCGGCCGAGCAGCTGCTTCAGCGCGGGAAAGAGCTCGAGCGCGTCGTCGAGCGCGGTCGCGCGGCCGCAGCCGAGCAGCGGCCATCCGGAGGTTCTCCTCGCACCGTGAGGTGCGGGAAGATCTCGCGCCCCTGGGGCACGTAGCCGATGCCCGCCCGCGCGCGCGATCGGTCGACCAGCGCGTGATGTCCGCGCCGTCGAGCGTCACCCGCCCGCCGCGCGCCGGCAGCAGGCCCATGATCGTCTTCAGCAGCGTCGTCTTGCCCACGCCGTTGCGGCCCATCAGGCAGACGACGCTGCTTCGCGGGCACGCGTCGAGGTCGACGCTCCACAGGACCTGGCGACTCGCCGTAGCGCGGCGTCGACGCCGCTCAACGCGCGAGCATGCGACTCTCCTTGCCGCTGCGCCCGAGGTAGACCTCGAGCACGCGCGGATCGGCCTGGACCTGCTCCACCGGCCCCTCGCAGAGCACGGTGCCCTGGTGCAGCACGGTGACCTTGCGCGCGATCTGGCGCACGAACTCCATGTCGTGCTCGATGACGAGCACCGAGCGGTCGGCCGCGATGGACTCGAGCAGGAGCTCGCCGGTGCGCGCGGTCTCCTCGTCGGTCATGCCCGCCACCGGCTCGTCCACGAGCAGCAGCTCGGGGTCCTGCGCGATCACCATGCCGATCTCCAGCCACTGCTTCTCGCCGTGCGAGAGCGCGCCCGCCGAGCCAGTCGGCCTTGGCGGCGAGCCCGACCGTGTCGAGCGTGGCGTCGATGCGCTCGCGCTCGCCGCGCCGCGTCGCGCTCGAAGAGCGTCGCGAACACGCCCTTGCTGGCCCGGCGCAGCGACAGCTCGACGTTGTCGCGCACGGTGAGGTTCACGAAGACCGACGGCGTCTGGAACTTGCGGCCCGACGCCGAGGGCGGCGATCTGGTTCTCGCGCAGCGGCAGTGAGATCCGTGTGGTGGCCGAAGATCACGCGGCCGCTGCGCGGGCTTCACCCGGCCCGAGATCACGTCGAGCAGCGTGGTCTTGCCGGCGCCGTTCGGCCCGATGACCACGCGCAGCTCGCGGCGGTCCATGAAGAAGTTGAGCCGGTCGAGCGCCTTGAAGCCGTCGTAGTCGACGGTCACGTCCTCGCAGTAGATGATGGCGCTCGCTTGGTCACGGCGCGCTCCGAGACGGTGTCAGGGCGTTTGGGTCGGCTGTCCGCGAGCCGTGGCGGCCCGTCGAGCTGGCCGGTCGTGGCTCCGCGTGCAGCCGGCGCCGTGCCGGCGCGTCGCGCGCGGAGCGCGGCCGAGCCGCGCGACGGCGCCGAGCACGCCGTCGGGGAAGAAGAGCACCACGCCCATGAAGAGCGCGCCGAGGAAGAGCAGCCACAGGTCGGGATAGCTGGTGGTCAGCCAGCTCTGCATCCAGTTGACGCCGAAGGCGCCCAGGACGGCGCCGATCAGCGTGCCGCGGCCGCCCGCCGCCACCCACACCACCATCTCGATCGACGGCAGCACGCCCATCTTCGCCGGCGTGATGATGCCGACCTGCGGCGCGTAGAGCGCGCCCGCCACGCCCGGCGAGCACGGCCGAGACCACGAAGACGAAGAGCTTGTAGCGCGCCGGCGAGTAGCCGGAGAAGAGCACGCGCGTCTCGCTGTCGCGGATGGCCACCAGCACCTTGCCCGCCCGCGAGCGCGTGATCCAGCGGCAGAGCACGTACGCGCCGACCAGCGCGAGCGCGGTGACCACGTAGAGCCCGCGCTGCGTCGACGTCTGGTTCAGCGGGAAGCCGAAGATCGTCTTGAAGTCGGCGAGCCCGTTGGTGCCGCCGAGGTTCATCTCGTTGCGGTTGAAGACGAGCCACGCGGACAGCGCGAGGGCCTGGGTGATGATCGAGAAGTACACGCCGCGGATGCGGCTGCGGAAGGCGAGGAAGCCGAAGACGAGCGCGACCAGCGCCGGGCACCGCCACGACCGCGACCACCGTGAAGACCGCGCTGTGGAACGGCCGCCAGAACAGCGGCAGCTTCTTCACCTGGTTCCACACCATGAAGTCGGGCAGCGCGTTCTGGTAGACGCTCTGCGTGCCGATCTCGAGCATCAGGTGCATGCCCATCGCGTAGGCGCCGAGACCGAAGAAGACGCCGTGGCCCGAGGCTCAGCACCCCCGCGTAGCCCCAGAGGAGGTCGAGGCCGAGGGCGAGGATCGCGTAGGTCAGGAACTTGCCGAACAGGTTCAGCGTGAAGTTCGAGACGTGGAGCGGCGACGTCGGCGGGCAGCGTGTTGAGCGACGGGCAGCACCACGACGCAGCACGAACGCGCCGACGCAGCGCCAGGCGCGACCGACTCACGCCTCCGCATTGCGCCCTCGCGGCGCGAAGAGGCCCGGCCGGCCGCCGCTGCAGGAAGAGGATGACCGCGAGCAGGATGGCCACCTTGGCGAAGACCGCGCCCAGCGCGGGCTCGATGCCCTTGTTGAGCCCGCCGATGCCCGGCCGCGGCGAGGATCGTGCCCGCCAGCTTGCCGACGCCGCCCGTGACCACGACCATGAACGAGTCGACGATGTAGTTCTGGCCGAGCGACGGGCCCACGTTGCCGATCTGGGTCAGCGCGCAGCCGGCCAGCCCGGCCAGCCCCGCGCCGAGCGCGAAGGTGAGCGCGTCGACCGCGCCGCGCGCGCACGCCGAGGCAGGCGCTCATCGCCGCGGTTCTGCGTGACCGCGCGGATGCGCAGCCCGGCGGCCGTGCGGAACAGCAGCCAGTACATGCCGGCCACGCTGACGGCGGCGAGCCCGATGATGAAGAGCCGGTTGAACGGCAGCGTGCAGCCCGACCATCAGCGGCAAGCCGCCGGACAGCCAGCGCGGCGAGCTCACGTCGACGTTGGCGGCGCCGAACCAGAGCCGCAGCCCCTGCTGGATGATCAGCGAGGCGCCCCACGTGAGCAGCAGCGTCTCCAGCGGGCGGCCGTAGAGGCGGCGGATGACGCCGCGCTCGAGGACCACGCCCGACCACGGCCGCCACCAGGAACGACACGCGGCAGCGCCACCAGGAAGTAGGCGTCGAAGCGCCCGGGCCAGCGCGCGCGGAACGAGTTCTGCACGACGAAGGTCGCTGTAGGCGCCGAGCGCCATCAGCTCGCCGTGCGCCATGTTGATCACGCCCATCAGCCCGAACACGATGGCGAGCCCGAGCGCCATCAGCAGCAGGATCGACGCGAGCGAGGCGCCCTGGAACACCGTCTCCAGCGCCGTCGGTCAGCAGGCTCCAGCGCTCGATCTGCTGGATGGCGCCGCGGCCGCGGCCTCGCGCTCGGCGGCGCGAGGCGCCGGCGTCCGCGCGCGAGCCGCTGCAGCGCCGGCACCGCGTTCGAGCGAGTGCAGCCCGCCCAGCGCCGCGGCGGCCGCGCATGCGCGCCGCGGCGATCGCCGTGCGCGAGCCGGATCAGCGCGAGCGCCTCCTGCCAGCGCGTGGCGCACCCACGCGTCGTCTCCTTCGCGAGCGCCGCCTCGACGCCGGCGCCGCGCCGGCGTCGCGCCTGGTTGCCGAGCTTCAGCGCGGCGCCGCGCCGCGCGTCGGGGTCGGGCTTGCGAGCTGGCTGCGCGTCTCGTCGGCGTCGAGGAACGGCTTGATGGCGATGCGCAGCCGCCGGTCGGCCGCGACCTCCGTGAGGCTCGGCCGACGGGCACCGTGCCGAGCGGCGTGCCGCTCGTAGGCGCGTCGCGATCTCGATCGACGTCCTTGTCGCCCTGCGTCGATCTTGGCGCCGCCGACGACGATCTCGCGCTGCGCCTGCCCTGCGTCGCGCGCGTACACGTGCCGTCGCGGAGCGCGCCGAGGAACGCGAGCCACTTCGGGTCGCGGGTGCTGCCGAGCGCGGTGACCGCCGCCTCGCGCCGGTCGCGCGTCGTCGACCGGCGAGGTCGGCGCAGCGCCTGCTCGAGCGTCGGCCGGCGGAGCGGCCGCGGCGTGGCCCGCCGCCGGAGCGGCGAGCCACGCCACGAACGCAGCAGCCAGCGAGACGAGCCGCACGCGTCGCATCAGGCCTTCTTCTGGTACGTGCCCTTGTGCTTGACCCAGTCGCAGCCCTTGTCCGGGCTCGTGTACTTGCTCCACGGCTCCGGCCTTCACCAGGCCCTTGGAGCGCGAGACGATCTTGAACTGGCCGTCCTTGAGGATCTCGCCGATGAGCACCGGCTTGTAGGTGTGGTGGTTGGCCTCGTCCATCTTGTTCTTGCCGCCCGGGCGCCACGAACTCCTGCCCGTAGACGGCCTTGCGGACCTCGTCGACCTCGAACGACTTCGCCTTCTCGACGGCCTGCTTCCAGACGTAGACGCCGAAGTAGGCGGCCTCGATCGGGTCGTCGGTCACGCGCTTGTCGCCGCCGGGCAGGTTGTTCTTCTTGCGCGTACGCCTTGAAGGCCTCGACGAACTTCTTGTTCTGCGGGCGTCTCGACCGACTGGTAGTAGTTCCAGGCCGCGAGGTGGCCGACCAGGGCCGCGGTGTCCATGCCGCGCAGCTCGTCCTCGGCCACGGTGAAGGCCATGATCGGCGCGTTCTCGCGAGCGCAGCCCCTGGTTGGCGAACTCCTTGTAGAAGGGCACGTTGCTGTCGCCGTTGATCGTCGAGAGCACGCAGGCGTTGCCGCCGGAGGCGAAGCGCTTGATCTTGCCGACGATCGTCTGGTAGTCCTGGTGGTTGAACGGCGTGTACTCCTCCTCGATGTTCGCCGCGGGCACGCCCTTGGCGAGCAGGAACGCGCGCAGGATCTTGTTGGCCGTGCGCGGGAACACGTAGTCGGTGCCGAGCAGGTAGAACTTCTTGTAGCCGCCGCCCTCCTTCGACATCAGGTACTCGGCGGCCGGGATCAGCTGCTGGTTGGGCGTGGCGCCGGTGTAGAAGACGTTCTTGCTGCACTCCTCGCCCTCGTACTGCACGGGGTAGAAGAGCAGGCCGTTGTTGTTCTCGAAGACGGGCAGCACGGACTTGCGGCTGACCGACGTCCAGCAGCCGAAGGTGACCGCGACCTTGTCCTGGAGGAGGAGCTGCTTGGCCTTCTCCGCGAACAGGTCCCAGTTGGAGGCGGGGTCGACGACGACGGGCTGGATCTTGCGGCCCATCACGCCGCCCTTGGCGTTGATCTCCTCCACGGCCATGAGCACGACGTCGCGCAGCGAGACCTCGCTGATCGCCATCGTGCCGGAGAGCGAGTGGAGGACGCCGACCTTGATCGGCTCCTTGCCCTGCGCGGTGATGATGCTCGGGAGGCCGCCGAGCGCCGCGGCGCCGGCGCCGGCAGCCACGCTGCCCTTGAGGAAGTCTCTGCGTGAGTAAACGGACATGACGTCTCCTTTGCCTCTGCGCGGGGTGTGCACTGCGACGGCCGCGTCTCGTGCTCCGCGGCTGGACGTCGTTGTCCGCTCGGGCGGCGAGGAATAGCAAGGGGGGTACCGAACGGGAAGTGCGTGAATTCCCTGGCGGCGCCGGATCGGCGCCGCCAGGACTGCCTAAATCCTCGGCAGATCGGCGGTGACTGACTCGGAGACGAGCAATGCCCGGGCGATCTCGACCATCGGCCGCCGGCTGTCCATGGCGGCCCGGCGCAGGCGCCGGAACGCCTCGTCCTCGGTGAGCTTGAGCCGGTCCATGAGCGGCCCTTCGCCCGCTCGATGACCTTGCGCTCCTCGAGGGTCTGCCGAGCTCCGCGCGTCTCGGCGAAGCGGGCGACCGCGAGATCGAGGCTGGGGGCCAGCTCGGCCGGCCGCAGCGGCTTGAGCAGGTACGCCATCACGCCGGCGGCCGCGCGCGCGCGACGAGGTCGTCGTCGGTGTGGCTGGTGAACAGCACGACCGGACAGCCGGTGTGCTGGTCACCGCCGCCGCCGCCGCCACGCCATCGCCGTCGGGCAGGCCGACCGCGAAGATCGCCACATCGGGCCGGGCGTCGTTGACGATCGCCACCGCGTCGGCGCCGCGCGTGGCCTCGCCCACCACTTCCCCACCCGCCGCCCCCACCGCCGCCCGCACGGCCGCCCGCGACGGCTCATGATCATCGACGATCGCCACCCGCCACCGCACACTCGTCCTCGTCATCACCTTGGCCATGCCTTCTCGCACCGCAAGGGCAATGCCACACCCGCTCACACAGCGAAATCAGCGCTTTAGCATCGCCCCCTCGACTCGACAATGCTCAGCGGTTCGGCACGGCGCAGCCGACCTGCCGATTTCCGGAGCAGCGCAATGCCACGGGGGCGAGGTACGGGGAGCGCGATCGAGGAACCTGCCGCTGGGGGGTGTCGGGGGGAGCGGCGCCGCTCCCCCGACTGCAAAGGGCGCGGCGGCGCTCCCCCCAATTTCTAAATATCGTAGTACGAGCGCGAACTCCCACGGATGCGGCCGCAGCCGCACCGCGTCGACCTCGTTCTTCCGCTTGTACTCGATCCACGTCTCGATGACGTCGGGCGTGAAGACGTCGCCCTTGAGCAGCCAGTCGTGGCTCTTCTCGAGGTTGTCGAGCACGATCGACAGGTCGCCGGGCAGCTGCTTGATCTTCTTCTGCTCGGCGGCGGGCAGCTCGTAGAGATCCTTGTCGACCGGCTTGCCGGGATCGATCTTGTTGGCGATGCCGTCGAGGCCGGCCATCACGCAGGCCGCGAACGACAGGTACGGGTTGCAGGTCGGATCGGGCGTGCGGAACTCGATGCGCTTGGCGCCCTCCGTCTTCGAGTACACGGGAATCCGGATGGCGGCCGAGCGGTTGCGCTGGCTGTACACGAGGTTGATCGGCGCCTCGTAGCCGGGGACCAGCCGCTTGTAGGAGTTGGTCGACGGCGCGATCAGGGCCAGCAGCGCCGGGCGCGTGCTTGAGGATGCCGCCGATGTAGTAGAGGCACATCTTGCTGATGTCCGCGTAGCCGCCCCGCTCGTAGAAGAGGTTCTTGCCGTCCTTCCACAGCGACTGGTGGGTGTGCATGCCGGAGCCGTTGTCCTGGAACAGCGGCTTGGGCATGAACGTGGCGGTCTTGCCCCACTTCTTGGCGGTGTTCTTCGCGCAGTACTTGTACCAGAGGACCTTGTCGGCCATCTTCGTGAGCGTGTCGAAGCGCATGTCGATCTCGGTCTGGCCGCCGGTGGCCACCTCGTGGTGGTGCACCTCGACCCGCACGCCGACCGACTCCAGGGCCAGCACCATGTCGGACCGGATGTCCTGGAACTGGTCCATCGGCGGCACCGGGAAGTAGCCCTGCTTGTAGCGGGGCTTGTAGCCGAGGTTCGGCTGGTCGGGCGTGCCCTCCTTGCCGCTGTTCCAGGCGCCCGCCGCCGAGTCGATGAAGTAGTAGCCCGAGTGGTAGTTCTGGTCGAAGCGGATGGAGTCGAAGAAGAAGAACTCCAGCTCGGGCCCGATGAAGATCGTGTCGGCCACGCCGGTCTTCTTGACGTAGGCCTCGGCCTTCTGGGCGATGTAGCGGGGGTCGCGCGAGTACCACTTGCCGGTGACCGGGTCCTTCACGTTGCAGATCAGGACCAGCGTGGGCACCGCGGTGAACGGATCCATCTGGGCCGTGCTCGGATCCGGGATCAGCAGCATGTCGGACTCGTCGATGGTCTGGAACCCCCGGATCGACGAGCCGTCGAAGCCGAGCCCGTCCTCGAAGATGCCCTCGCTGAGCTCGGACACCGGGATCGAGAAGTGCTGCCAGAGACCCGGCAGGTCGATGAAGCGGAGATCGACGATCTTGACGCCTTTCTCCTTGGCCAGCTTGAGGACATCCTTGGCGGTCATGCGCGACTCCTTCTCCTTCGTGAGGTGTGAGTGATACGGCCGACGCCCCCGCCCGGGGACGTCGGCCCGAATACCTTAGTGGTCCGATCTCGCGAAATCAAGCCACTCGCCGCTAATGGGCAGGGCGGGCCTTCGCTTCCGTCGGGCGCAGCGCTTCGCCGAAGGTGCTACCGGCCGTGAACTCGCTGTACGACCCGCCGCCCATCGCGTAGGCCGTCTCCGAGTGCTGCGAGAGATCGAGCCCGGTCGCCTCGTCCTCCTCGCTCACCCGCAGCCCCACGACCGCGTCCACGACCTTCAGGATGACGAAGGTGCCGACGATGGCCAGGGCATAGGTCGCCGCCACCGCGACGATCTGCGTCCACAGCTGACCGGGGTTGCCGAAGAAGAGGCCGTCGCCGCCGGCGTCGTTCACCGTCTTGGTGGCGAAGAGGCCGGTGGCGATGGCGCCCCAGGTGCCGCCCACGCCGTGCACGCCGACCACGTCCAGCGAGTCGTCGTAGCCGAGCTTCGATTTGAGGTTGCAGGCCGTGTAGCAGAGGGCGCCGGCCAGGGCGCCGATGATGATGGACGACACCGGCCCCACGTAGCCGGAGGCGGGCGTGATGGCGACCAGACCCGCCACCGCTCCCGACGCGGCCCCCAGCACGGTCGGCTTGCCGCGCGCCATCCACTCCGTGAACATCCAGCCCAGCGCCGCCGCCGCCGCCGCCGTGTTCGTGGCCAGGAATGCGCTGGCCGCGAGCCCGTTGGCCTCGAGCGCGCTGCCGGCGTTGAAGCCGAACCAGCCGAACCACAGCAGCGAGGCGCCCATCACCGTCATGGGCAGGTTGTGCGGCTGCATCGGCTGGTGCCCGTAGCCCTTGCGCTTGCCGAGCACGATCGCGCAGACGAGCGCGGAGACGCCCGAGGAGATGTGCACGACGGTGCCGCCGGCGAAGTCCAGCGCCCCCAGCTTCTTCAGCCAGCCGCCGTCACCCCACACCCAGTGGGCGAGCGGGTCGTAGATGAAGGTGGCCCACAGCACAGTGAACAGCAGAAACGCCGAGAACTTCTTGCGCTCGGCGAAGGCGCCGGTGATGAGGGCCGGGGTGATGATGGCGAACATCATCTGGAACAGCATGAACACCTGGTGCGGGATCGTCTTGGAGTAGGCGTCGAAGGGCTCGGCGCCCACCCCGCGCAGCCCGATCCAGTCGAGGCCGCCGATGATCCCGCCCTTGTCGGGGCCGAACGCCAGCGTGTAGCCCCACAGGACCCACTGGATGGAGATGACGGCCATGATGATGAAGCTCTGCATCAGTGTGGCGAGCGCGTTCTTCTGCCGCACCATGCCGCCGTAGAACAGGGCCAGGCCGGGCGCGGTCATCATGAGCACCAGCGCCGAGGAGGTCAGCAGCCAGGCCGTGTCCCCCTTGTCGATCTTCGAGGCGGGGGCCGGCGCCGCCGGGGCACCGGGGGCCGGCGCCGCGGCGGCGGGCTTGTCGGTCGCGGCCGCGGGCGCCGCCGCCGGCGTGGGCGTCTGCGCGAGCGCGACGCCGAAGGTGAGGACAGCCAGCAGCGTTGCCAGGGCGAGTGTGAGCCGTTTCACGGTGGCCTCCTGGATTTAGAGCGCGCTCTGGTCGCGCTCACCCGTGCGAATTCGGATGGCGGTTTCGACCGGCGAGACGAAGATCTTGCCGTCACCGATGTTGCCGGTCTTCGCCGCGCCCGCCACCACCTCGGCGACCTTGTCGACCAGGTGATCAGGGACCACGACCTCGACCTTGATCTTGGGCAGGAAGTCGACCGTGTACTCACCGCCGCGATACAGCTCCGTGTGACCCTTCTGCCGCCCGAAGCCGCGCACCTCGGAGACCGTCATCCCGATGATGCCGATCCCGGTCAGGGCCTCTTTGACGTCGTCCAGCTTGAACGGCTTGATGATCGCCTCGACCTTTTTCATTGGCGTCCGCCCCTCCCGAGGCCGGCCGATAGAGCAACGCGCGTGCCCTCTCCCGAATCAACAAAACCTGGAGGTTACGCGGAGCGCCCCGCTCCCAGATGCCCGTTTGTTGGGCAGCGGCCCGCGCTCTGCTCGCCTTTCAGGCGCCCTCCTAGTCCGGGAAATCCGAACGCACAGGTGAAGGCCGATGAGCGGGTGGGAGTAACTCAGCGCGATCGAGACGTGCCATGGCTACGCCGGGGCGCCCCGAGGGGGGAGGAGGTTGGGGGCCATTTCGAGGCCCCCCTTGTCGGTTACGGCCGGCGCTGGGGGATGTTGTGCTTCCGCATCTTCGAGTAGAGCGTCGGTCGGCGCAGGCCGAGCAGCGCGGCGGCGGCCTGCTTGTTCCAGCGGGTGGAGTCCAGCGCCTTGAGGATGGACGCCCGCTCGATCTCCTCGAGCGAGCCGGCTGGCACCTCCGACGGCGCGATGGATCCCGCCAACCCTCCCTCGCCGCCGCCGTGCTGCAGCGACTCCGGCAAGTCGGTCAGCGTGACTTCGCGTCCGCGGGCCACCAGCACCGCCCGCTCCAGCGCGTGCTGCAGCTCGCGGACGTTGCCCGGCCAGGCGTAGCTGAGCAGCCGCCGGTAGGCCTCGGGCTCGATGGCGTCGATCGGCCGCTGGTGCTTGGCGCGGTAGCGCTCGAGGAAGGCGCGCACCAGCATCGGCAGGTCCTCGCGCCGCTCGCGCAGTGGCGGCACGCCGATCGTCACGGTGTTGATGCGGAAGTAGAGGTCTTGCCGGAGCTGCCCTTCCTTGACCGCCTGCTCGGGACTGCGGTTGGTCGAGGACAGCAGGCGGAAATCGACGGGGATCGACTTGGCGCCGCCCAGCCGCCGCACGACCCGGTCCTCGAGCACGCGCAGCAGCTTGGCCTGCAGGTCGATCGGCATCTCGGTGATCTCGTCCAGCAGGAGCGAGCCCTTGTGGGCCTCCTCCAGCAGGCCGACCTTCTCGGTGGTGGCGCCGGTGAACGAGCCCTTGGTGTGGCCGAACAGCTCCGACTCGATCAGGTCCTTGGGCAGCGCCGCGCAGTTGATCTTGATCCAGGGACCGTCGCGCCGCACGCTGCGCTCGTGCAGTGCGTTGGCGATCAGCTCCTTGCCGGTGCCGCTCTCGCCGATGATCAGCACGTTGGCGTCGGTGTCGGCCACCGAGGCGATCGTCTCCATGACCCGCTGGATGCCGGGCGCCGAGCCGAGGATCTCGCTGTCGGCGGTCTGCTCGACCAGCCGGCGACGCAGCTCGGTGTTCTCGACCACCAGCTTGCGGTGCTCCAGCGCGGTCTTGACGAGCCCCAGCACCTCCTCCGGCTCGAACGGCTTCTCGACGACGTGGAAGGCGCCGGCGCCCTTGGTCGCCTCCATGGCCTTGCGCACCGAGCCGTAGGCCGTGATGACGATGACCTCCAGGGCGGGGTCGCGGCTCTTGAGCTCGCGCGTGAGCGCCAGGCCGTCGCCGTCGGGCAGCATCAGGTCCACGATGGCGACATGAGCGTCGGCCTGGGTGACCGCGGCCAGCCCCGTGCGGACCGAGCCGGCGATGCGCACCGAGTACCCCTCGGCCTCCAGCGTGAGCCGGAGGCCGTCGGCGATCGACGCCTCGTCGTCGACGACCAGGACGGTGTGTCTCATGGCTGCGCTCCGTCGGCCGGAGTCGGCGCCGGATCCACCGGCAGTCGCACCGTGACCCGGGTTCCCTTGCCCACCGTGCTGTTGATCGTCAGCTCTCCTGCGTGCAGGTCGATCACCGACCGGGCCAGCGCCATCCCGAGACCGGTGCCCTGCGGCTTGGTCGTAAAGAACAGGTCGAACATCCGCGAGAGCGTCTCCTCGCTCATCCCCGCCCCGGTGTCCTCGATCGTGACCGTCATCATGCGGGTGTCGGCGGCGTAGGCGGTGGTGACGGTCATCCGGTCGCCCGCGGCCAGCGCCTCCATCCCGTTGAGGACCAGGTTGAGGAACGCCTTGCGCAGCTCGCGGACGTCGAGCAGCGCATTGGGGCAGCCCGGATCGTAGACCCGGAGCACCTCGACGCCCGGCGTCTCGCACTTGGCCTGGGCGAAGGCCAGGCACTCGTCGAGCAGCGCGTGCACGTCGGTGGCCACGCGGTGCAGCTCGGGGGGCCGCCCGAACGCCGTGATCTCCTGCACCACGGTGGCCAGATGATCGACCGTCGCCGTGATCTTCTGGGCCAGGCCGGCGCCGTCGGCGTCGCCGTTCTTGCCGAGCCGCGCCTCGAGGTGGCGCGCGTACAACCGCAGGCCGGCCAGCGGGTTCTTCAGCTCGTGGGCGACCTCGGTGGCCATGCGGCCGAGCGCGGCCAGGGCGCCGCTGCGCAGCCGCTCCAGCTCGTGCGTGTTGCGCACGGCCACCGCCGCCTGCGAGGAGAACAGCGCCAGCAGCTCGAGGTCGTCGTCGGTGGGCTCGATACCGGACGCCGTCTCGATGACGACCGCGCCGGCCGGCCCCCGCTGCACGACGAGCGGAGCGGCCACGATGGCGGCGCCGTCGCTGCCGGGGAAGGTCACCGGCAGCCCCTTGGCCATCGCGGCCGCGGCGGCGGATTCCAGCGCCGGCCACGACGGGGGTGGCGAGCCGGCGCTGGCCATCGGCACCAACCGCCCGCGGTCCTGCTGGAAGACCACGCAGCGCTCGGCCTCGGTCGTCTCCACGGCGCCCTGGGCCACGGCATCGAGCACGCGAGCCATGATGCCTGACGATGCAAGCGTCTGGCCCACGGCGAGCAGCCGCTCGCGGTCGCGGGCCCATCGGCGGCTGGCCAGCGCGCGGACGATCTTGGCCCGCAGCTCGTCGCGCAGGAACGGCTTGGTGAGGTAGTCGAAGGCGCCGCGCTGCACCGCGGTGACGGCCGTCTCGATGGTGCCGTGGGCCGTCATGATCAGCACGGGCAGCCGGGGCTGGCGGGCGTGCACGGCCTCCATCAGGGCGATGCCGTCGGTGGGCTCCATGCGCAGGTCGAGCAGGGCGACGTCGAAGCGCCCCCCCTCGACGGCGGTGACGGCCGCCTGGGGATCGATGGTGGCGGTGACGTCGAAGCCCATCGTGGCCAGGCGCATCTCCAGCACTTCCACGATGGCGGTGTCGTCGTCGACGACCAGGATCCTGCGCTTCACTTGCGACGCTCCAGCTTGAGGTCGACCTGCTTGAGCTTCTCCAGATCCCTCTTGAGGCGCTCGGTCTCCTGTCGCACCCGCCCCAGCTCGCCGTCGCGACGCGTGATCTCCTCGCGCAGTCGGGCCAGCTCCTCACGAGCCTTCGACAGCTCGGCGCGCGCCGTGATCAGTGCCCGCAGCGCGTCCCGGCTGGCCGCCGCCCGCGGCGCCTCCTCGGCCCGCGGGTGCTGCTCAAGGTACTCGCCGTACGCGGCCACCGCCTCCTCCCACGCACCCTCGTGGGCGAGCCGGTCGGCACGCTCCAGCATCGGCTGGGCGTTACGGACCAGCGGCCAGCTCGCACAGCCGCCCACCGCCACGACCAGCGCGCCGCCGGCGATCACGCGACGGAGCCCGCTCATGCGGCCCGGTCCCGGGGCAGGAGCACCGTGAAGCGGCTGCCCTTGCCCTCCTGCGACTCGGCGGTCACCCGACCACCGTGCGCCTGCACCAGGCCCCGCACGATGGCCAGCCCCAGGCCGGTGCCGCCTTTACCCGGATGCGCCTGGCGATACGACTCGAAGACGTGCGGCAGCTCCGCGGGGGGAATGCCCACGCCGGTGTCCTCGACCTGCAGCTCGCACTCGGGTCCGGCGTCGACCAGGCGGACGGTCACCCGGCCGCCGACCGGCGTGAAGCGCACGGCGTTGGCGAGCAGGTTGACGACCACCTGCACCAGGCGGTCCTCGTCGCCGACCACGGTGAAGCGGGTGCCGACGCGCTCGCGGGCCAGCGTCACCCGCGCCTCGTCGGCCTGAGGGCGCAGCTCGTCGATGGCCCGACCGACCAGCCAGTCGAGGTCGAGCGGCACCCGCTCGAGCGGCAGCACGCCGGCCCGCAGCCGGGAGACGTCGAGGATCTGGTTGACGAGGCGCAGGAGCCGATCGGTCGAGCGGCGGATGATGTCGACCATGCGCGTCTGTTTCGCCGTCAGCGGGCCGGGGACGCCGTCGGCCAGCAGGTGCGCAGCCTCCCGCACCGAGGTGATCGGCGAGCGCAGCTCGTGCGAGAGCGTGGCGAAGAACTCCTCCTTCTCCTCGTCGTGCTGGCGCAGGCGGGCGGCCATGGCGTTGAACGAGCGGGCCAGCACGCCGACCTCGTCGCGGCCACCGGTCGGGATCGGCTCCCGGAACGAGCCGGCCGCCACCGCGCTGGTCGCCGCCGACAGCCGGCGCAGCGAGCGCGTGATGCGCAGGGCGATGACGGCCGTGGTGAGCAGGGCCAGCACCAGCGCGGTCGCCAGCGCGATCCCGACGCCCTTCCATGTCCGCTGCTCCAGCCGCGCCACCTCGGCCTGGGTCCGGAGCACCCGCGCGTGGGTGGCCTGCTGCAGCGCCTCCATCTCCGTCTCGGCCTGCTCGGCCAGCTGACGCGCCGGCGAGTCGGCCAGGGACGGCGGGGGGGCGCCGGCGGCCAGCAACCGGGCGTGCTCCTCGACGACCGCGCTGTAGTAGCGCTCGAACGCCGCCCGGGCGGATGCCAGTCGGGCCGCCTCCGGACCAGTGTGCACGAGGTCGCCGAGACGGATGAGGTCGGCGCGAGCGTGGGCGGCG
Organism: uncultured Candidatus Rokubacteria bacterium; assembly: GCA_963734175.1. GTDB lineage: Bacteria > Methylomirabilota > Methylomirabilia > Rokubacteriales > CSP1-6 > AR5. The sequence continues at coordinate 744,345 of CAVTGC010000015.1, read as the reverse complement.
CTCTCCCGCCAGAGATCCGCGTAGCGCTGGTCGCGCAGGATGGCCAGGCGGGCCTCCAGGCGCGCCATGGTCAGCAGCGAGTCCCGCACCCCGGTGGTGAGGCGCAGCGCGGGTAGCGTCTCGCTGGCGATCTCCCGGTTCACCGACACCAGGCGGCCGACCGCGCGCAGGCCGAAGACGCCGACCGCGGCCAGCACGACGATGACCAGCGAGAAGCCGAGGAAGATCTTGGACGCGAGCCGCATGCCTTCCGCCTGCCCTCAGGGACCCTGACGGTCCATGGCAGCGGTCACCGCCGGGAGTGCCGGCACCACATTCGGATTCCGCGACGCGCGTGTTGACATGTGCAGGGTCAGCGGGAAGGGCCCCCGACGGACCTCGCCGGTGGAGGCGTTTCCCACCCGGCGGCCGCCGGCGCCGTCTCGTCGGCCAGCGCGATGATAGCATCGGCGCGGCCCTGGACCGCTCCCCGTCTCAAGCTGGCTCCCGGAGCGCTCCATCCCGGAGCTCCGCGTAGATATTGCGCCCCCGGGTCTCCCGCATGAGCAGGCAGAGAGCCACCGCCCCGGCCACGAACGCTGCGCAGACACCGAAGGCGTCCCGGTAGGCCTCGACCGGGTATCGGCGGGCCCCCTCGACCAGGGCTCCCGCCCACCGGGCATCCAGGCGGGCGCCGATCGGTCCCTGGGTGAGTGCCGCCCCCAGGAAGCCCCCCAGGTTCACGACGGCCACCGCCACGCCGTCCAGGTGCGGCGGGTTCACCTCGCGCCCGATCGGCCACACCAGCACGAAGGCGCCGCCGGCGAGGCCCATGGCGAACAGCAGTGCGTGCAGGGCGGGCAGCGACAGCGAGCCCAGGGTGCCGACGAAGACGACCCAGAGCGCGAGCTGGACGGCGCTCAGCGCCAGGCACACGGCCTTGCGGCGTCCGACCACACGATCCGAGGCGAAGCCGGTCAGCGGCCCCGCGACCAGCAGCGCCAGCGGGGTCGCCATGGCGTAGAAGGCCGCCTGGGTCAGCCCCAGGCCATGGACGTCGCGCAGGTACGGCACGACCCACAGCGCCTGATTGCCGACCACCGTGTAGAAGCAGAAGAAGGCGAGGAAGGGCGGCCATGTGTGGGGGTTGCGCAGCACCTGCATTGCCCCCCCGAGCACGGCCGCCAGCCCGGGCGCCGCCGACGCCGGCCCCGGGCTGGCCGGGCGATCGCGGACCACGGCCGCGCACACGGCGGTGGCGATCAGGGTGACGAACCCGACGCCGGTGAACGCGCTCCGCCAGCCCACGCGGGCCACCAGCGCCGCCAGGGGTAGCGTCGAGACGAGCGAACCCAGCACGCCCACGGTGGCGGTCACGGCGGCCAGGAACCCGAAGCGCGCCGGCGGGAACCACGCGGCGGCGATCTTCAGAGTGCCGACGAAGGTCACGCTGGCGCCGGCACCGACCAGCAGCCTCCCGGCGAAGAGCAGCGGGGCCGACGGGGCCGCGCCCATGATCAGGGTGCCCAGCCCCATCACCGCGCCACCGAGGGTCATCACGCGACGCGCCCCGAAGGCGTCGAGCAGGAGGCCGGCCGGAATCATCAGCGCGGCATACGAGTAGAAGTAGGTGGCGGCCAGCGCGCCCACGGTGGCGCCGGTCGCGTCGAAGGCCTGCATGAGGTCGCGAGCGATGACGCCGGGGGCGGCGCGGTGGAAGAAGCCGATCAAGAAGAGGAACGCCGGGATCGCCCACATCACCCAGCGGAGCGGCGTCCCTAACGCGGTGGCGCTCACCCGCGTGTGCATGTCGGACTAGCATACGCGCGACGCCGGATCGAAAGAAGCTGATTGCGCGGCCGTTTGCAATGGTTGCAGGCGTGGCCTACTATGAGCGCCGTTATCACGAGCCGTTCGTCCTCCGGAGGGAGTTCAGTGGAGTTCGGCATCTCGCTTCCCGGCCGCGGCCCACTGGCCAAGCCCGACCAGGTCCTCAGGATCGCCGCGAAGGCGGACGCGCTCGGCTACGCGTCGATCTTCGTCACCGATCACGTGGTGCTCCCGGCGTCGATGGCGCGCTCGGTGTACCCGTACTCGGCGACGGGCCAGCTCCCCGGCGGCGCCGCCCAGGACTACCTGGAGCCGCTGGCCATGCTCGGCGCCCTCTCCCGCGTCACGCGGCGGGCCCGGCTCGGGACCAGCGTGCTGGTCATCCCCTATCGCCACCCCCTGGTGACGGCGAAGATCCTGGCCACCATCGACCAGCTCTCGGGCGGCCGGGTCATCCTGGGAGCCGGCGTCGGCTGGCTGCGCGAGGAGTTCGAGGCGCTCGGCGCCCCGCCGTTCGACGAGCGCGGCCCGGTGACCGACGAGTATCTGCGATTCATGCGGGCGACGTGGACCACGGACCCGGTGAGCTTCACCGGCCGCTACGTGAGCGTCAGCAACGTCCACGCGCTGCCCAAGCCGGTGCAGACCGGCGGCATTCCGGTGTGGATCGGCGGCCACACCGACGCCGCCGTGCGGCGCGCGGCCACGCTCGGAGACGGCTGGCACCCCATCGCGCTGCGACCGCCGGGCCTGCTGTTCCCCGACGAGTACGCCAAGCGGGCCCAGCAGATCGCCGGGTGGGCGCGCGAGGCGGGCCGCGAGCCCGGCGCCGTCACCCTGAGCGTGCGCGTCCCGATGGAGGTCCGGCCCAAGCGCCTGAAGCCGCCGGCCGGCGAGCGGCCGCTCTTCCAGGGCACCGCCGAGCAGGTGATCGCCGACATCCGAGCCTACGCCGACGCCGGCGTCACCCACTTCGTGTTCGACTTCACCACTCAGGACCTGCGCCTGGTGCTCGAGAACCTCGAGCGGTTCGCGCAGGAGGTGCGGCCGAAGCTGGCTGTTGGAGCGGGGTCCGCGAGATCGGGTAAGGACGCAGGTGGCCTGGCCCGAGGAGCGCGTGGATCGACGGGTCCGCGAGGTCGAAGCCGTCGCCCGGCTGCGCGTTCGAACGAAGCGCGCAGCGCGGCCGGCCAACCGTCGGCGTAAGGGTGGGCGATGATCACGCACGGTGAGGCGTGCGCGGCTGATCGAGGGACCGGCGGGCGGGCTCGACGATCTGCTCGCGCGGGCGGGCGAGGTGCGCGATCGGGGGCGCGGGCGCACGGTCACGTTCTCGACGAAGGTCTTCGTGCCGCTGACCACGCTCTGCCGCGACTACTGCGGCTACTGCACGTTCCGCCGCGATCCCGGCGAGCCCGGCGCCCACACGCTGACGCCCGGACGAGGTGGTGGCCCTCGTGCAAGCCGGGGGCCGGCTCGGCGCCAAGGAGGCGCTGTTCTCGCTCGGCGACAGCCGGAGGCGCGCTTCCCCGAGCACCGCGAGTTCCTGCAGCGGCACGGGCACGCGCACGACGCTGTCGTACCTGCGCGCGATGTGCGCGCTGACGCTGGCCGAGTCGCCGCTGCTGCCCCACGCCAACCCGGGGCTGATGGGCGAGCGCGACCTGGCCGCGCTGCGCGAGGTCAACGTCAGCATGGGCATCATGCTGGAGACCGTCGCCGACCGGCTGCTCGGCCCCGGCCTCGCCCACGACAACGCGCCCGACAAGGTGCCGGCCCGGCGCCTGCGCACCATCGGGCTGGCCGGCAAGCTCGGCATCCCCTTCACCACCGGCATCCTGATCGGCATCGGCGAGACGCCGCGCGAGCGCGTCGACGCGCTGGTGGCCATCCGCGACCTGCACGAGCGCTAGGGCCACATCCAGGAAGTGATCGTGCAGAACTTCCGGGCCAAGCCGCGCATCCCGATGCGGGATGCGCCGGAGCCGACGCTCGACGACCTGCTGCGCACGGTGGCGGTCGCCCGGCTCGTCCTCGGCCCCGACGTCAACATCCAGGCGCCGCCCAACCTGACGCCGGGCGTGTACCCGAAGCTGCTGGCGGCCGGGCTCAACGACTGGGGCGGCATCTCGCCGCTCACGCCCGACCACATCAACCCCGAGAGGCCCTGGCCGGGGCTGCGCGCGCTGCGCGAGGCCACCGAGCAGCAGGGCTTCGATTTCCGCGAGCGACTGGCCGATCTATCCCGAGTACGCGGCGCGCGCCGAGTTCCTCGACGCAGCGCTGCGTGCCCGGGTGGCGGCGCTTGATCGACTCCGACGGCCTCGTGAGGAAGACCCATGAGCACTGGCGACGCTGGTAGCCTCTCCTCCACCCTCGACCGGGTCTCCCGCGACGTCCGCGCGATCCTGGGCCGCGTCCTCGACGGCGCCGAGGTCACGGTGCGCCGAGGCCGAGACGCTCGCCGTCGTCACCGGGCGCGATCTGCAGGCGCTCACGCTCGTCGCCGACGAGCTGCGCCGCCGGCACGTGGGCGACGCCGTCACCTTCGTCGTCAACCGCAACATCAACTTCACCAACGTGTGCATCAAGCACTGCGGCTTCTGCGCCTTCTCCCGCGACCACCGCGAGGAGGAGGGCTACCTGCTGCCCATCGACGAGGTCGTGCGGCGGGCGCGGGAGGCGTGGGAGCTCGGCGCCACCGAGGTCTGCATCCAGGCCGGGCTGCCGCCCAAGCTCGACGGGCGCTTCTACATCGACCTCACCCGGGCCCTCAAGCGCCGCGCTCCCGAAGCTGCACCTGCACGCGTTCTCGCCCGAGGAAGTGCTGTACGGCTCGATCCGCTCCGGGCTTGCCGATCCAGGAGTACCTGACCGAGCTGAAGGACGCCGGGCTGGGCACGCTGCCCGGCACCTCGGCCGAGATCCTCGATCAGCCCATCCGCGATCGTGATCGCCCGCGGCCGCATCACCGTGGACCAGTGGATGGAGGTCATCACGACCGCCCACGCGCTCGGCATCCGCACCACCTCGACCATCATGTACGGCCACGTGGAGACGGCCGCTCACTGGGTGCGCCACATGGCGCTGCTGCGGTCGATCCAGAAGGACACCGGCGGCTTCACCGAGTTCGTGCCGCTGTCGCTCATCCACAGCGAGGCGCCGATGTACTCCAAGGCGCTGGTGCCCGGCGTGCGGCCCGGCGCCACCGGCTTCGAGGTGATCCGCATGCACGCCCTCGCCCGCCTGATGCTGGGCCCCGTGCTCCGCAACATCCAGGCCTCGTGGGTGAAGGAAGGACCGAAGTTCTCCCAGGTGCTGCTCGACGCCGGCGCCAACGACCTCGGCGGCACCCTCATCAACGAGTCGATCTCGACGTCGGCCGGCGCCCAGTACGGCCAGCTCGTGCGGCCGGCCGAGCTGCGGCGGCTGGATTCGCGACGCCGGGCGCGTGCCCGTCCAGCGCGACACGCTCTACAACGTCGTCCGCACCTATGAGGCCGGCGACGACCCGACCACGGAGCTCGACCGGGTCGACGACGCCGAGACGCGCTTCGGCTCCTACCGTCGCCTCATCGCCTCCGGCGAATTTCGGTTCACGCAGCGGTAGCCGTGCCCCACGGCCTGTGGTATTAATGCGTCTCGTTCTCAACTCACCCCCTCGATAGGAGGCTCCCTGTGGCGAAGACCATGACGAAGTCCGCGACGCTGGCGCACATCGCCGAGAAGACCAATCTCTCGAAGAAGCAGATCGAGGGCGTTCTCGACGAGACGCTGGTGCTGGCGTCCCGCGAGGCGAAGAAGAGCGGCGCGTTCGTGCTGCCGGGCTTCGGCAAGCTCGTGCTGGCGAATCGCAAGGCGCGCATCGGCCGCAACCCCCAGACCGGCGAGCCCATCAAGATCCCGGCGAAGCGCGTGTGCAAGTTCCGCCTCGCCAAGAGCTTGAAGGACACGGTGCTTGGCAAGAAGTAAGCCTGGCGGCCGGGCGGGGGGCCGACGGCCCGCCGCCCCACGGCCACCCTCGTCGCCGGCGGATGCGTCCGCGCCGGGCGAGCAGATCGCGGCCGCTCCCTCTCTCGCATCGGCGACGCTCCCCCGCGTCTGGCAGGGCGTGGGCTATCGACCGCTCCCGGACGCCGAACGGGCCCGGGCGCTGTTCGACTTCGCCGCCACTCCGTGGCCGGACCGTGTCGCCTTCGCCTGGGGCGCGTGGACGGCCGCCGCGAGCGGCGAGCGCCTGGTCGGCGCCGTCGCCGCCGAGCGGCCCGCCACCGCCGCCATGCTCCACGGGCCCGTCGTCGTGACCGGCGACGGGCCCGACGATCCCCTCGAGGTCGCCAGCCAGCTCCTCGCCGCCGCGATCGATCACGCCACCGCGCTGGGCGCCGTCACGCTCTTCGCACGACCGCAGGGACTCGACCGCGTGTGGATCCGCTTCGGCTTCATTCCCGTTCCCGAGGTGGCGCTGCCACCGGCGCTGGCCGGGCGGCCCGGCGTCGGGCTCTACGCGTGGCGGGGCGGCAGCGCGCTCTGGACGCTGCGCGAAGCCGCCGAAGCCTGAGCCGGCCGCCATGCGGGTGACGGCGCTCGCCGGAGGAACCGGCGCCGCCAAGCTGTTGCGCGGCCTCGCCGCCTGTCTCGACCCCCACGACCTCACGATCATCGGCAACACCGGCGACGACACCGAGGTGTGGGGCCTGCACGTCTCGCCCGATCTGGACACCGTCACCTACGCGCTGGCCGGCCTGCTCGACGTCGGCCGCGGCTGGGGCCGCGCGGACGAGACCTTTCGGTGTCTGGAGGTCATGGCCGGGCTGGGCGCGCCCAGCTGGTTCGGCCTCGGCGATCGCGACCTGGCCGTGCACCTGACCCGCACCGCGGCCCTGCGCGGCGGCGAGCCGTTGTCGGCGGTGACGGCGCGACTGGCCGGCCGCCTCGGCGTCACCGCGCGCATCCTGCCGATGAGCGATCAGCCGGTGCGCACCTTCGTGCAGACCACCGCGGCGCGCCTGGCCTTCCAGGAATATTTCGTGCGTGATCGGGCCGCCGGCGACGTCGTGGCGGTCGAGTACGCGGGCGCGGCCGAGGCGCAGCCGGCCCCGGGCGTGCTGGCTGCGCTGGCCGAGGCCGACCTCGTCGTCGTGTGCCCGTCCAACCCGGTGACCTCGGTCGGCCCCATCCTGGCGGTCCCGGGCGTCGTGGCCGCGCTGACGAGCACGCGCCGCGTGGTCGGTGTCAGCCCGATCGTCGGCGGCGCCCCGGTGAGTGGCCCCGCCGGCCGGCTCATGGGCGCACGCGGCCTCGAGGTCTCCCCGGCCGGCGTGGCCGCCGCCTACGCGCCGTGGCTGGGCGCGCTGCTGATCGATCCGCGCGATACCGGCTGCCGCCCCGGCCCTGGAGCGGGCCGGCGTGCGAGCGATCGCGACCGACGTGATGATGACCGATCGGGAGCGCGAGGTAGCCCTGGCGCGCCGGGTGCTGGAAGCCGCGTGATGGCGGTAGACTGCCTGCGTATGGACCAGGACCGGGCCGCATGATCGTCGCCGCCGTCCCCGTCAAGGACCTCGTCAACGCCAAGCAGCGACTGATGCCGGTGCTCGACGCGCCCCGGCGGAGCGCGCTGGCTCGGGCGATGCTGGCCGACGTCCTCCGCGCCCTCGCCGGGGCCGGCCTGGACCGGGTCTGGGTGGTGACGCGGGAGCCGGAGGCGGCCGCCCTGGCCCGTCGCTTCGGCGCCGTGCCGCTGGCCGAGGCCGAGAACCGCGGTCACACGGCGGCGGTGGCGGCCGCCCAGGCCGAGGCCGCGCGCGCCGGCGCCGAGGCCTTCCTGACGATCCCCGGCGACGTGCCCTGCATCACCGCCGACGAGATCCGGACGCTCGTCGCCGCACTGGCGGCGCCGCCCGCCGTCGCGTTCACGCCATCGCGCTCGGAGCTCGGCACCAACGGCGTGGCGCTGGCGCCGCCCGCCGCGATGCCGCTGCGGTTCGGCGAGCCGTCCTTCGCCAATCATCTGGCGGCGGCGCGGGCGCTGGGCCTCGAGCCCCGCGTGGTGCGCCTGCCCGGCCTCGGCCTCGACGTCGATGATCGCGACGACCTCGCTGCGCTGCTCGCCGCCGGCGCCCACACCGAGAGCGCACGGCTCGTGGCCGAGTGGAATCTCCTCGAGCGCGCCGCGCTGGCGCCCCGCTGACCGATGCCACCGCGCTACGAGGTCATCGGCGTGGAGGGCATCGGCGAGGTGCGGCCGGGTGACGACGTGGCCCGCATCGTCGTGCAGGCGGCCCTGGCCCAGGGCACGCCGCTGCTCACCGCCGACGTGCTCGTGCTGAGCCAGAAGGTCATCTCCAAGGCCGAGGGCCGCCTGCTGAACCTGACCACCATCACGCCGTCGACGATGGCGACGACGTTCGCGACCGAGCTGGGCCGCGACCCGCGCCTGATCGAGGTGATCCTGCGCGAGTCGCGCCGCGTGGTCCGCATGGACCGCGGCGTGCTGGTGACCGAGACCCGCCACGGCTGGGTGTGCGCCAACGCCGGCGTCGATCAGTCCAACGTCGACGCCGACATGGTGGCCCTCCTGCCCGAGGACCCCGACCGCTCCGCCCGGGCCTTCCGCGAGGCCGTGCGCGCGCAGACGCGCGTGGAGATCCACGTGATCGTCGCCGACACGTTCGGGCGCCCGTGGCGCGAGGGGCTCGTCAACATCGCCATCGGCGTGGCCGGCTTCGCACCGCTGCGCAGCTACCTGGGCGAGCGCGACCCGGCCGGCCGGCCGCTGCAGGCCACCATCCTGGCCATCGCCGACGAGCTGGCCGCCGCCGCCGAGCCCGTGATGGGCAAGCTCGACCGCATCCCCGCCGCCATCGTGCGCGGCCTGCCGCTGGCGCCCAGCGAAGAGGGCTCCAAGGCACTGCTGCGCGACCCCGCCCGTGATCTCTTCCGATAGGAGACGCTCGTGAACATCGCGATTCTAGGAGGCACCGGCAAGGAGGGCGCCGGCCTGGCCGTACGCTGGGCGAAGCTCGGTCACTCGATCATCATCGGCTCCCGCGATCCGGAGCGGGCCCGGGCCAAGGCCGCCGAGCTGCGCGACGTGGCCCACGCGATTCCCATCGTCGGCCATTCGAACAAGGAAGCCGCCGAGCTCGGCGAGCTGGTCGTGGTCGCGCTGCCGGCCAGCGGGCTGGCCAACACGCTCCCCGAGGTGCGGGAGGCGTGCAAGGGCAAGACGGTGGTGAGCACGGTGGTCCCCCTCACGTTCGGGGGCCCGCGGCTGTTCACGCCGCCACCGATCGGCTCCAGCGGCGAGGAAGTGGCCGCGCTGCTGCCGGAGGCGCGCGTGGTGGCCGCGTTCCACCACATCGCCGCCCACGAGCTGGCCGACGCCGAGCATCCGATCGAGTGTGATCTGCTGATCTGCGGCCAGGACGTCGCCGCCAAGGCCACCGTCACCGAGCTCGGCCGGTCGATGGGGCTGCGCGTGCTCGACGTGGGGGCACTGAGCAACGCCGGCCCGCTCGAGGGCATCACCGCCGTGCTGGCGACGATCAACCGCCGCTACAAGCTGAAGAACTCGGGGATCAAGATCACGGGCATCTAGCTCGGAGGGGGACTTCGCCTCCTTCCTGCCTCCCGCCGGCCACTCCAATCGCCACGACACTCTCCCAAGCACCGCCTCGCAGGCGAGGCTAAGCGCGGGAGACGGCGAGGCCGAGGTAGATGACGATCAGGGCCAGCACGAGGACGACGCGGTCGAGGCGGGTGATCGAGCGGAGGGCGCGGGTGGGGTCGCCGCCGCCGGCGAGGGCGGCGCTCAGCAACGTCACCTGGGCGAAGTCGCGCTGGCTGGAGAGGGCGACGGCCAGGATCACGAGGGTGAACTTGGCGGCGAGCATCAGGCCGGCGCCGGTCTCCATGACGTGCTTGAGGTCGCCGAGCTGGGTGACGTTGTAGAAGCCGGTCAGCACGACGACGGCGATGGCGGTCCACGTCACCGGGCGCGCGCGGCGGGCGGCCTCGGCGAAGGGTGCGATGGCGCCGCGGCGGGCGGCCGGCAGCAGGACGTGGGCCTGGTAGGCGAGGCCGCCGATCCAGATCACACCGCCGAGCACGTGCAGATAGAGGACGAACAGGCGCATCAGCGGGGCGCGGTCAGCGCGGCGAGCGTGGCCGGTACGTCGGAGAAGTCGGTGAAGAAGAGGTCGGGCGCGCAGGCGGTCAGGTCCTCGGCGGGGTGAAAGCCGGTGGCGACGGCGACCGCGAACGCCCCACAGGCCCGGGCGCAGTCGACGTCGAGCGGCGTGTCGCCGATGATCGTCACCTCCTCGAACGCGAAGCGGCGGCCGAGCAGCCGGTGGGCGCGCTCGCAGGCGATGGCGGGCAGCCGCCGGCGGTCCATGTCGTCGGAGCCGTAGGCGCCCAGCCGGAAGAGCGGCCACAGGCCGGTCGGCCCCAGCTTCACGCGCGCCCCCGGCTCGATGTTGCCGGTCAGCAGCCCGACGACGGCGTCGGGACGGGCGGCCAGCGCGCGGACCACCTCGGCGACGCCGGGCATGATCGACACCCGGGCGCCGTCACCGATGAGCGCCTCCAGCTCGGCCACGTACGCCTCGAACGCGGCGGCGACGCCGGCGGCGATGCGCGCGTCGTCCAGCCCGGCCCCACGCATGAGGTCCCACACGATCCGCTGGTCCGTCTTGCCGCGAAAGTCGTACTCCTCGATGGGCCCGGTGGTCTCGTAGGTCTTCAGCAGCGCGCGGCCGAAGGCGGTACGGCCGGCGCCGCGCGCCGTCACCAGCGTGCCGTCGACGTCGAACAGGAAGAGTCTCACCGCGGTGCGAGCCGGCGCAGGCGCGCCACGACGCCGGGAACGACGTCGAGCACGGTGTCGATCTCGGCCGCGGTCGTCCAGCGGCCGAGCGTGAAGCACAGCGAGCCCTCGGCCTCCTCGCGCGAGCAGCCGATGGCCCGCAGCACGTGCGATGGCTCGCCGGTGGTGAGATTGCAGGCCGACCCCGAGGACGCCGCCACGCCCCGCATGTCGAGCTCGAGCAGCACGGCGTCGGCCTTCACGCCGGGCACGACCACGCTGGCGTGATGCGGCAACCGGCGAGGGCCGCGGGGACCGGTGACCCGCGCGTGCTCCACCCCGGCCAGCAGGCCGTCGAGTAGCCGGTCGCGCAGCGGCGCGATCCGCGCGACCTCCCCCGCCCGCTCATTGCGGGCCAGGTCGGCGGCGACGCCCATGCCCACGATGGCCGGCAGGTTCTCGGTGCCCGAGCGGTAGCCGCCCTCTTGCCCACCGCCGAGCATGATCGGCGCCAGCGCCACCTCGGGCCGCACCCACAGCGCCCCGCTGCCGGGCGGCCCGTAGAGATCGTTGGACGACAGCGCCAGCAGATCGATCGCGCACTCGTCCACGTTCAGCGGCAGCCGGCCCACCGCGCCCACGCCGTCGACGTGGAACGGCACGCCCCGGGCGCGAGCCAGGCGCCCCAGCTCGCGCACCGACTGCAGCACGCCGATCTCGCCGTTGGCGGCCATGACCGAGAGCAGCGCGGTGTCCTCGCGCAGCGCCCGCGCCACCGCCTCCGGGTCGACTTGCCCCTCGCGGTCGACCGGCAGCCAGCTGACGCTCCAGCCCTGCTTCTCGAGCGCGCGGCAGGGGTTCACGACCGAGATGTGCTCGACCGCCGAGGCGACCACGTGGCGCCCCCGGGCACGCTGGGTGACGCCCCTGATGGCCAGATTGTTGGCCTCGGTCGCGCTGGCCGTGAAGATGACCCCGACGGCGGCGCCGCCGATCAGCCGCGCCACTTTGGCCCGAGCGCCATCGAGCGAGGCCCGGGCTTCCAGGCCATGGGAGTGCAGCGCCGCGGGATTGCCCACGCCGCCCTCGAGGAACGGGCGCATCAAGGCCACCACGCGCGGGTCGACCGGCGAGAAGCCGCCGTAGTCGAGGTAGACCCGCGCCGCGGGGGCGGCCGCCGGGCTAGCGGGTCTTTCGGACGATGAACCGGAAGACCGCGCCATTCCTGGCGATCTCCAGCAACTCGTGGCCCGTGCGGGCGGTCCAGCTCTTCATGTCGGCCTCCGAGGCCGGGTCGTCGGAGGTCATCTCGAGCACCTGCCCCACGGCCATCGCCTTCAGCGCGTCGCGCGTCTTGAGGATGGGCATGGGGCAGAACAGCCCGACGCAGTCGAGGTTCCGATCGGGGATATAGCCCATAACTCTGCGAAAATTCTTACATTGACACGTCTGAGCGGCAACTAGAATAATGCTCTCCATGCCAGGCGAGACCGATATCGACGTAACGCGCGCTGGCCAGCGGATCAAGAGCAAGGTTCTGGTCGCGCTCGTCCTGTCATCGGTCGTTCCGATCCTCGTCCTCACCTTCGTCGTGATCGGTCTGGTCCTACCCACCCTCGGTCCCGGCGAGACCCTGAAGTTCGGCATCTTGCAGTTGCTGGTCGTGTTCACGGTCCTCGGGATGCTGGCCGGGGCGTGGGTGATCTGGGACCTCGGCCGCATCGTGGCCCGCATGGGCGCGCTGCTCGGCAGCGACGGAGCCCTGTCGGGCTTCGAGCGCCGCCAGGACGAGGTGGGCACCCTGATGACCTCGTTCAACAAGATGCTGGTCACCATCGAGCAGCAGGCAACCGAGATCAACACCTTCGCGACCCGGCTGGACGCCGCCTACAAGGAGCTGGAGTCCACCAACGCCCGCCTGAAGGAGACCTCGTTCAAGGACGAGGTGACCGGCACTCTACAACCGGCGGTTCTTCTCGCTGCGGCTGGAGGAAGAGCTGTCGCGATACCGGCGCTTCAACCATCCGGTGTCGGTGGTGCTGCTCGACCTCGACAACTTCAAGGCGGTCAACGACGATTGCGGCCACATGGTCGGCGACGAGACCCTGCGCGAGGTCTCGCAGATCCTGATGAAGCACTCGCGCGGCATCAACGTGGTCTCCCGGTACGGCGGCGACGAGTTCGCCGTCCTGCTGGTGGAGACCTCCAAGGCCGGCGCCCGCCTCTACGCGGACCGCATCCGCGAGGTGGTCGCCAAGTACCCCTTCTCGCACGGCAAGGTGGTCACGGCCAGCTTCGGCGTGGCCAGCCTCCCCGACGACGAGGCCGGGACGGCCGAGGATCTGTTCCGAGCGGCGGACGAGGCGTTGTACGCGGCCAAGAGGGCCGGCAAGAATCAGGTGGCGGCGACCCCTTCGCCGCAACGAGTGCCGTGACGTGGAGCCAAACAGGGACATCCTGATCGTCGACGATGATCGTCAGGTCCGAGACGTGCTCCACCAGATCTTCCTGACCGCCGGCTACAACTGCCGGCTGGCCCAGGATGGGCGCGAGGGGGCGGCGATGTTCCGGGCGGCGCGGCCCCCCCTCACGGTCACCGATCTGAAGATGCCGGTCATGACCGGCATCGAGCTCCTCCAGCAGGTGCGCGAGGCCGACCCCGACGCCGCCGTCATCGTCCTCACCGGCGCCGCCGACGTGAAGACGGCCATCGAGAGCCTCAAGCTCGGGGCCTACGACTTCATCATGAAGCCGGTCAACGTCGACGAGCTGCTCATCGCCGCCGACCGGGCCCTGGAGCGCCGCCAGCTCCTGCTGGAGCGGCGCCAGTACCACGCGATGCTGGAGAGCCGGGTGGAGCAGGCCACCCATCACCTGGCCGCCGCCTATCGCGAGCTGGAGTCGACGTACCGGTCGACGCTGGAGGCGCTCGGCTCGGCGCTCGACACCCGCGACGTCGGCACCGAGGCCCATTCCCGCCGGGTGCACGGCTACGCACTGGCCACCGCCCGCGAGTACGGCCTGCCCGAGGGCGAGCTGCGCGACCTCGCCCACGGCGTGCTGCTGCACGACATCGGCAAGATCGGCATCCCCGACGCCATCCTGTTGAAGCCGGGCCCGTTGACCTCCGACGAGTGGGGCGTGATGCGCACCCATCCGGAGATCGGACGGCGGCTGATCGAGAAGATCCCGTTCCTGCGCGGCGCCGTGCCCATCGTCTACGCCCACCACGAGAAGTGGGACGGCACCGGCTACCCGCGTGGCATCGCCGGCGAGGACATCCCGGTCGGCGCGCGCATCTTCTCGGTGGTCGACGCCTTCGACGCCATGACCTTCGACCGTCCGTACTCCAAGGCCATTCCCTTCGACGCCGCCAAGACCGAGCTCAAGCGCTGCGCCGGCTCGCACTTCGACGCCGCCGTGGTGGAAGCGTTCCTCCGGGTGCCGGAGGCGTTGCTCGAGGAGATCCGGCGGCGCAGCACCGAGCCGTGAGCGCGTGAAGATCACGGCCGTGCGCGCGGCCTGGCTGCGCGCGCTCATCCCGGCCGAGCGGCGTCACACCAGCGACTTCGGCGTCAACGACTCCTTCAACACCTGCCTGGTCGAGATCGACACCGACGCGGGGCTCACCGGCCTCGGCGAGGCCAAGGTCGGCGTCGGCAACCTCGGCAACTACGCCGCCCTCGTCACCCTGATCCACGCCGAGCTGGCGCCCCTGCTGATCGGCCGCGATCCCCGCGACGTCACCGCCCTGTGGGAGGCGATCTACAACGGCACCCGCGCGCACTACGTGGCGGCGCACGGTCGCACCTTCCCGGTCGTCGGCCGGCGGGGGATCACGATCTCGGCGCTGTCCGGGATCGACATCGCGCTGTGGGACCTGCTCGGCAAGTCGCTGGGCCAGCCCGTCTGGCGGCTGCTCGGCGGCCGGCTACGCGAGCGGATCCCCGCCTACGCCTCGGGCGGCTGGGCCCCGGTCGGCGGCGTCGGCAAGCAGCTGCGGCAGTACGTGGAACGCGGCCATCGCGCGGTGAAGATGCGCGTGGGGCTGCAGGACAAGAGCGTCGACGACTCCGCGGCCCGCGTCCGGGAGGCCCGCGAGGCGCTCGGCCCCGAGGTGGGACTCATGGTCGACGCCCACGGCACCTGGTCCGTGCGCGAGGCCCAGCGCTTCGCCCGCAAGGTCGCCGACTGCGACCTCGGCTGGCTGGAGGAGCCCGTCTCGCCCGACAACGTGACCGGTCAGGCCGAGGTGCGCGCCGCCACCGACATCCCGATCGCCGCCGGCGAGACGGAGCAGACGCGCTTCGCCTTCCGCGATCTCATCGAGGCGCGCGCGGTGGACGTGCTGCAGCCCGACGTGGCGATTGCCGGCGGCATCACCGAGACGCTGCGCATCTGCGCGCTGGCCGCCACCCACGGCCTCACCGTCGCCCCCCATCTCTGGGGCGGCGCCGTGCTGTTCGCCTCCGGCCTGCACCTGGCCGTGGCCACGCCGTGCGTGAACGCGCTGGAGTTCTCGCGGGGGGAAAATCCGCTGCTGCACGACCTGATCGAGGAGCCGTTCGACCTGCAGGAGGGCTTCGTGCTGGCGCCCGAGCGGCCCGGTCTCGGCATCACCCTGAACCGCGACTTCGTCCGCTCGATCACCGTCTCCGCCTGAGGTCTCCGCCGCCCATCGGCGGCGTCGCCCGTCAGCGGTCCAGCGTCTCGAACAGCCGCTGCGTCGGGCCGGAGGCGCCGGTGAGATCGCCGACGAGCGTCTCGGCCGCCCCGTACAGCCGCGCCCACAGCCGATCGCAGTACACGATCGCCGCCTCGCGATCGGCGGCACTGTCCAGCGCGCGCTCGAGCAGGGTCCGCGTCTCCTCGTGCCGCTCGGCTCCCACGTCGTAGCCGAGCGCGTGGACGAGCGGCTCCAGCGCCGTCTCGGGCTCGGCCGCGGCCAGCCGGCGCTCGCCGAGCTTGCAGTAGCTCCACCACAGGCGCCGGTCCACCTCTTCGCGGCGCCGGGGCGACAGCACCTCGTCGTTGAGCGTCGCCAGCAGCGCCTCGGCCCGCTCGAGGGCGCGGAGGGCGTCGGTCTCGCGGCCATCCTGCACGCCGCGCACGGCCCGGGCCGTGAGCTGGCCGATCTCGCCGCTGAAGGTCGCGGTGACCATCTCCCGGAAGGTGTCGACCCGCTCGGCCGGCACGCGCGGATCGGCCAGCGCCTCGCCGAGCAGGCGGCGGCCGGCCAAAAAGTCCTGGCGTTGCAGCAGGGCGGTCGCGGTCCGCTCGTAGGAGCGCCACAGCGTGTCCAGGGCCCCGGCGCTCTGCTCGGCCAGCGCGGGATCGGCGGGCGCCGCGGCCACGGCGTGCTCGAGCCATCCCACCGCCGCGCGGACGGCCTCCAGAGAGCCCTCGGAGTCGCCGCGCGGATGCTGCGCGGCCTCGGCCAGCAGCCGGCGGGCCACGCCGTCGGCCAGCGCCGCGAGCTGGCGCTGATAGGTCGGCTGATCGGCGGCGGGGGCCGCGGCGACGGCGGCCTGCAGCGCCGTCCGCGCCTCGGCGTCGTCCCCGAGTCCCTGGTGGGCCAGCGCCACCACACTCCAGAGCGCGGCCGTCGTGGTCGCGCCGACCTCGCCCGGCAAGGA
This sequence comes from uncultured Candidatus Rokubacteria bacterium, assembly GCA_963734175.1. Classification (GTDB taxonomy): domain Bacteria; phylum Methylomirabilota; class Methylomirabilia; order Rokubacteriales; family CSP1-6; genus AR5. The sequence goes on along the minus strand of CAVTGC010000015.1, from coordinate 728,088 downwards.
CGCGGTGGCGAGCGCGAGGACCTCGGCATGCTGACCGGCCTGGTGCAGCGCGAAGCACTCGTCGACGACCGAACCGACCCGCGGCGACGCGGCGACCTCGGCCACCGCCGGCACCGGAGCCGGCGCCACCGCCTCCACGCGCATGGGCGCCTCCAGCGGTCGTGGCTGCGGTGCCCGGCGGCCGGGGGGGCTCGGCCTGGGTTCGAGGGCGCGGCGTTCGAGCGGGCTCGTCCCGTGCAAGCGGGCCGTCCGGGCGGCCAGGATCTGGCTGGCAGGAGTAGGACGCCGCACGCGCACAGGATGGCGCGGGCGCGTGGGCCAGATCAGCTCCAGGACACCGAGCACCAGCAGACCGCAGGCGCAGAACGCCGCCAGGACGATCAGCGCCTCCTCGCTCAGCATGACCGCACGCTCCCTCTTTCGACCACGCCACCATTGAAACCGGCGAGGCCGGGTGTCACCAAAGTAATTGGACGGCCTTCCCGGGCCCGGCGCGGTGCGTCACCTCTGCTATGATTGGTCGGTCGTCACGTAGTCACCATCCCGGGAGGACGCATGCGGCGAGTCGCGGTCATCGGCGTCGGGGTCACGAAGTTCGGCAAGCACGATCGGACGTCAGCGGAGCTGTTCGCCGAGGCCGCCGTGGATGCGCTGACCGACGCCGAGCTGCCGGCCAGCGCCGTGCAGGCGCTCTACTACGGCAACGTGGTGGGCGGGGAGACCGAGAAGCAGCTGCACACCGGGCCGCAGGCCGCCTCCGTGCTCGGCATCCCCACCGTCCCCACCACACGGTTCGAGACGGCGTGCGCCTCGTCACACGCGGCCTTCCGCCACGCCGTCATGGACGTGGCCTCCGGCACCTCCGAGGTCGTCCTGGTCGGCGGCGCCGAGCGCGTGCTCAACGTGACGACCGAGGAGTCCACCGAGTACTTCGCCTACGCCTCCGACGCCCGCTGGGAGCAGACGCTCGGCCTCACCTTCCCCGGCGTGTTCGCGCTGGTGGCGCGCGCCCACATGACCAAGTACGGGACCACCGAGGCCCAGATGGCCGCCGTGGCCGTGAAGAACCACAAGCACGGCGTGCTGAATCCCAAGGCGCAGTTCCAGAAGGAGATCACGCTCGAGCAGGTCCTCAAGTCGGCGATGGTGGCCGATCCGCTCAAGCTCTACGACTGCTGCCCGTTCACCGACGGCGGCGCCGCCCTCGTGGTCGTCTCCGAGGAGGTCGCCCGCAAGGCGCGCCGCCCGATCTGGGTGCTGGCCTCGGCGGCCGCCTCCGACTGGATGCTGATCGGCGACAAGCGCGATCTCTCCCGGGTGCCCGCCACCGAGCGGGCGGCCGCGGCCGCCTACCGCCAGGCCGGGCTCGGCCCGACCGACGTCGATGTGGTGGAGCTGCACGACTGCTTCACGATCGCCGAGATCGTGGCCACCGAGGGCCTCGGCCTGTTCGAGCCGGGCGCCGGCGGCATCGCGGCCGAGAAGGGGTGGACGAGCCTGGGCGGCAAGATTCCCGTCAACCCCTCGGGCGGCCTCAAGGCCAAGGGGCATCCCATCGGCGCCACCGGGGCGGCCCAGATCGCCGAGATCGTCACCCAGCTGCGCTCCGATGCCGGTCGCCGGCAGGTCGACGGCGCCAAGGTCGGGCTCACCCACACCCTGGGGGGCAACACCGCGACCGTGCTCGTATCGCTGTTCGGCCGTGACTGAGGCGACGATCACGCAGCGCCAGTTCTTCGAGCAGGCCCGCGAGGGACGTCTGACGGCGGTGCGATGCGGCCACTGCGGTGCGCTGGCCATTCCCCCGCGCGAGTTCTGTGCGGACTGCTCGCACCGCACGTGGGCGCCGGCGCCGCTGTCCGGCGAGGGCACGATCGCCAGCTACACGGTGATCCGCGTCGCGCCCCGCGGCCGGGCCGGCGAGGTGCCCTACGCGATCGCCGCCGTGCAGATGAAGGAAGGCGTCTCGATCCTGGGCCGGGTCGTCGACGTGCCCCTGGAGCGGCTCGCGGTCGGCCTGCCGGTGCGCTTCCGTCCGCTGGTCAGCGGGGGCCAGACCGCCGTCGGGTTCGGACCCGCCTAGCGTTGACTGCCGGCGGGCCCCGGCGTCCCGCCCGTCCGTCCTCCAAGCCAGGCGCAGCACTCCTGGCCGAGGCTACCCGTGCCCTCGGCGGCACCCTCGACCTCGGCCGCCTGATGGTCCGGCTCACCGAGCTCGCGCGCGCCAACCTCGCCGCCGACGCCGCCGGCGTGTGGCTCGTCGATCCCCGCGACGGCGAGCTGGTCCTGCGCGGGGAGGCCGGCTTCATGCACCCCGAGGTCGTCAGCCACCTCGCGCCCCCGCCCGGCCGCGAAGTCACGGCGTGGCTGGTGGACCGGCCGGGCCCGGCCATCGTGCGCGAGCTGCCGGCCACCGCCCGGCCCGAGCTGCATCGCTGGCTGCAGACGGAGGAATTCGGCTCGGCGCTCGTCGTGCCGCTGGTCGGCGACGGCGCCCCGCTGGGGATGCTGGCGCTCTTCCGCCGTGGCCGCCGCCCGTTCACCGGCGCCGACCTGGTCCGCGCCGAGGCGCTGTGCGTGCCCGCCGCGCCCGCCATCGTCAACGCCCGGCTGTACGCCGAGCAGCTCGGACGGGCCGAGCGCACCGAGATCCTGCTGGCCACCGCGGAGGCGCTGGGCGCCACGCTCGACCTGCCCGCGGCGCTGACCGATCTCTCGCAGCGGGCGGCCCGGGCGCTGGACGCCGAGCGCTGCACGATCCAGCTGTGGCCGGGTGCCGTCGTGCCGGCCGACGCCCCGCTGGGCGAGGCGGAGGCCTCGCGCAGCAAGCGCCCGGTCGAGGTCGACGACAGCCTGCTGATCGTGCCGATCGTCCGCAAGGGCGAGGCGATCGGCGTGCTGCGCCTCACCGCCCGCGTGCGCCGCCGATGGGAGCGCTCGTCCGTCGACCTGGCCAGTGCGATCGCCGGCCAGATCGCCCTGGTGGCCGAGAACGCGCGGCTCTACCAGGAAGCTCACTCGCGAGCCGACGAGCTGGCCGCGCTGCACGAGATCGGCACCACGCTCACCTCCACGCTCGACCTGCCCACCGTGCTCGACGCCGTCGTGGACGCCGCCATGCGGCTGAGCGGTGCCCAGCAGGGCGCGGTCCTCGAGCTGGATCCGACGGATCGGCGCCTGTACGTCCGGGCCCAGCGCGGGTTCGACGAGAGCTGGCCGAAGATCTCGCTGGCCCTGGGCCAGGGCGCCGGCGGCATCGCCGCCCACACGCGGGCGCCGTTCTTCATCGGCGACCTCGACCGCCAGCCGCTGCCGATGGACGAGGCCGAGGCGGGCCGGCCCGGCACACCCCTGCGCGAGGTGGTCGCCCGCGACGGGCGTCGAGCGGCGCTGGCGGTGCCGCTCATCAGCAAGGAGACCGTGCTCGGCGCCATCACCGTGTTCTGGCGGGCACCCCGGGCGCATGACGCCCGCGAGGTCCGGCTCCTGACGGGGCTGGCCCAGCAGGCGGCGGTGGCCATCGAGCAGGCACGGCTGCACGGCGCCTCCGTGCGGCGCACCGGCGAGCTGGCCACGCTGCTCCGGGCCGTGCGCACGATGCTGGGCGGGCTCGACACCACCACCATCCCCCAGACGATCGTGCAGGAGGCCTCGGCCATCTCCGGCACGCCGCACGTCACCCTGCTGCTGCGGGATCGCCCCTCCGGCGAGCTCCGGGTGGCCGCGCTGGTGGGCGGCCCCATGCCGCCGGAGCCGCGCCTGCCTCCTGGCCACCACCACGCGGCGACGGTGGCCGCCACCGGCCAGCCGCTCTTCGCGGACGATACCTATCTGGGCCTGCCGGTGACGATCCGCGACACGCTCCTCGGCGTGATGTCCTTCACTACCGTCACGCCCCGGCCTTACTCGGCCGAGGAGCTGGCCTACCTCGGGTCGTTCGCGGACCACGCCGCCGTTGCGCTCGACAACGCCCGGCTCTACGAGGACGTCCAGCGCGCCCTCAGGGACCTGCGCGTGATGCAGCGGCGCCTGGTCCAGGGCGAGACGCTGCGGGCGCTCGGCGAGCTGGCCGGGGGAGCGGCCCACCACCTCAACAACCTGCTGACGATCGTGGTCGGACGCATCCAGCTCCTGCGACGGAGCGCGCGCGAGGAGCGCGTGCTCCGCGGGCTCGAGATCGTCGAGAAGGCAGCCAAGGACGGGGCGGAGGTCGTGCGGCGTCTACAGCAGTTCGCGGGGATGCGGCGTACCGCGGAGCCGGGCACCGTCGACCTCAACCTCATCGTGAAGGATGTGATCGAAATGTCCCGCGAGCGCTGGCAGGAATCGGCACACGCGCAGGGCATCGAGATCCTCGTGCAGTCCCGGCTCACGCCGGTGCCGGAGATGCCCGGCGATGCCCCCGCCCTGCGCGAGCTCCTCACCAACCTGGTCCTCAACGCGATCGAGGCGATGCCCCGGGGCGGCCGACTCTCGATCGAGACCGGGCTGACCGAGAGCGCGCTCACGCTCACCGTGACCGACACCGGGCTCGGCATGCCCGAGGAGGTACGGCTGCGCGCCCATGAGCCGTTCTTCACGACCAAGGGGGTCAAGTCCACCGGCCTCGGGCTCAGCGTCGCCTTCGGCATCACCCGTCGGCACGGGGGCGAGCTGACGATCCAGAGCGAGCCGGGGGAGGGCACCACGGTCCGCGTGTCGCTCCCGATATCGGTCGGGGCGGTGCCGGCGGCACCGCCCGCCGCGCCCCTGCCCCGCCGGCCGCTGCGCATCCTGCTGGTCGACGACGAAGCCGACGTCCGACTGGCCCTGGCCGAGATGCTCAGCACCCAGGGTCACACGGTGGTGGAAGCCGGGAGTGGCTCCGAGGCGATGCGACACCTGGAAGCGGACGGCGACGTCGACCTCGTCCTTACCGATCTCGTGATGCCGGTCATGTCGGGCTGGGAGCTGGCCGCCGCCGTCAAGGCGCTGCGGCACCCGTTACCGGTCGGGATCATCACCGGCTGGGGCGACGTGCAGCAGCCGACCACCGAGATGCGCGCGGCCGTCGACTTCCTGCTGTCCAAGCCGGTGACGCTCGAGGCCCTCGACGACAGCGTCGGCCGCCTCAGCGGCCGCGAGCGAAGCTAGCCGGACACGCGCGACGGCCGGCCCTCCCAGGTAGGCGCGTTGCACGGCTTCGCCGGCAGCGAGCTCGGCGGCCGGGCCGGCGAGCACGACCTGACCGGTCTCCAGGATGTAAGCCCGGTCGGCCACCGCCAGCGCCTGGCGAGCGTTCTGTTCGACCAGCACGATGGTGACGCCCTCGCGCTTGAGCTCGGCCACGACACCGAAGATCTGGCGGACGAGGAGCGGGGCCAGGCCGAGCGAGGGCTCGTCGAGCATCAGCAGGGCCGGGCGCGCGACCAGGGCGCGGGCGATGGCCAGCATCTGCTGCTCACCCCCCGACAGCGTGGCGGCGATCTGGCCGCGCCGCTCGCGCAGCACGGGGAAGCGCGCGAGGGCGGCGTCGAGGTCGGCCCGGGGGGCGCCCGCCGTCGCGTACTGGCCCATGAGCAGGTTCTCCCACACCGTCATGCGGGCCAGCAGCCCTCGCCCCTCCGGCACCAGCCGTAACCCCCGGCGCGCGACCCGGTGCGACGGCCACCCGGTGATATCGGTGCCCTCGAACCGCACGTGCCCGGCGTCGGGCGCCCGCAGGCCGGCCACCGCGCGCAGCAGCGTCGACTTGCCGGCGCCGTTGGCGCCGAGCAGCGCCACCACCTCGCCGCGGCGCACGCTGAACGACACGCCGCGGACCGCACGGATCGTCCGGTAGGAGACGGCGAGGTCCTCGACCTCGAGCACCTCCACGCTCAGGCCTCCTGGCCCAGGTAGGCCTCGATCACCTGCGGATCGCGCTGCACCTCGGCCGGCGTGCCGTCGGCGATCTTCTGGCCGAAGTTCAGGACCGTCACCCGGCTGGAGACGTCCATCACCAGCCCGATGTCGTGCTCGACGAGCACGATGGTGCAGCCGGTGGCGACGATGTCGCGGATGAGCCGGTTGATGCCCTGCTTCTCGGTGGCGTTCATGCCGGCGGCCGGCTCGTCCAGCAGGAGCAGCGTCGGCTCTCCGGCCAGCGCTCGCGCGATCTCCAGCCGCCGCTGATCGGCCAGGGGCAGCCCCTCGGCGGCCTCGGCGGCGCGGGCGCCGAGGCCGACCAGGGCCAGCAGCGTCCGGGCCCGCTCGCGCGACGCCCGCTCCTCGGCCGGTGCGCGGAACGGCGCACGGGTCCAGGCCCGAACGAGCCCGGCGCGCGTGCGACAGTGGCGACCGACCAGCACGTTGTCGAGCACGCTCATGCCGGCAAACAGACGGATGTTCTGGAAGGTGCGCCCGAGCCCCAGCGCCGTCCGCCGGTGCGGTCGCAGCCCGTCGACCCGGAGATCGTGCAGCCGGATCTGCCCGGCGTCGGGCGCCAGGATCCCGCTCACGCAATTCAGCAGCGTCGTCTTGCCCGACCCGTTGGGCCCGATCAGCGCGTGGACGGCGCCGGCCTCGACCGCGAGGTCGACGCCGTCCAGCACCCGCAACCCTCCGAACGACTTGCTGACGCCGCGCAGCTCGAGCAGCACCGGACCTCCGCGGCGCCTAGTGCCGCTCGCGCGTCACCTAGTAGTCGACCTTGACCAGCTGGCCGTCCTTGACGGTGAGCAGCGTCGACTGGCCGGCGCCGTCACGCTCGGCGTTGATGGTCGTGAGGCCGGTGATCCCGTCGAAGTCCTTGACCTTGGTCCAGCCGAGGCGGATGCGATCGCGGTCGGCGTCGAGATCCTTGGCCTCGTTGGTCACCCCGCCGGTCTCGATCACCCACTTGGTGATGTAGACGTTGTCGTAGGAGCGCATGCCGCCGTAGTTGGGCTTCTTGCCGCCCGACTTCTCCATGAACTTCTTCAGGAAGGCGGCCGTCTTCGGCTTGGGATCGTCGGGCCAGCCGGCCGAGCCGATGATCGAGCCCTCGCCGTCCTTGCCGACCAGCTTGGCGAACTCCGGCGAGCCCACGCACGCGCTGGCCAGGAACGGCTGCTTGAGCCCCTGCTTGCGCGCCTCCCGCACGATGTTGGCGGCCTGCTGGTAGCAGGCGCCCAGCGCGATGCCGTCGGGGTTGAGCGCCTTGACCTTGGTGATCTGGGCGCTGAAGTCGATGTCCTTCGTCTGGTAGGTCAGTGACTCCTTGACCTCGACGCCGGCCTTCTTGAGCAGCGCCGGCAGCACCGCGCTGCCCTCGGCGGCCGAGACCGCGTCGGCGGAGTCGTAGATGATCGCCGCCGTCTTGACCGAATACCGCTTCTGCCAGACCTCGACGGCCGGGGCCAGCTGCTTGTCGCTGGTGAGCGTGTTGCGGAAGGCCCACTGCGAGAGCGCGGAGATGCCCGGCTTGGCCGAGCACTGCGAGACGATCATCGTCTTGAGCCGGTCGAGCAGCGGAGCCAGCGCCTCGAACTCCGAGGAGAAGCACGGTCCCAGGATGGCCAGGACCTTGTCCTCGAGGATCAGCTTGCGGGCCAGCGAGATGGCCGGCGCCACCTCGGTACCGGTGTCCTGGACGAGCACCTCCAGCGGCACGCCGCCGATGCCCCCCGCCTTGTTGATCTCCTCGACGGCGATCTCGGTGGCGATCTTGCTGTGCTCGCCCCACTCGGCCCCCTTGCCGGTGATCGAGTAGATCGCTCCCAGCTTGACGGACTTGCCCCCGACCTTGGCCGGAGCGGATCCGGCCAGCGTCCCCGTCACCAGCGCGACGGCAGCGATCACGGACAGCCAGCGGTATCTCATCGCACGACCCCCCTCGCATGGCCGGGCAGCCACCGGCGCATCGCCCCGAGCAGGCGATGGTCGATCAGCCCCTGCGGCCGAACGATCATGACGGCGAGCATCGCCAGCCCGTACAGGGCGAGCCGCCACTCCTTGAGAAAGCGCAGCCACTCGGGCAGCAGCGTCAGCACCGCCGCCCCCGCCACCGCCCCCCAGAACGTCTCGATGCCGCCCACGACCACGAAGGTGAACGGCATCACGGACCGGGCGAAGCCGAATTCCTCCGGCTCGATGAACTGTACGTAGTGCGCCCACAGGGCGCCGGCCAGCCCCGCCACCACCGCGCCCACCGTGAACGACGCCAGCTTGGCGCGGGTGACGTCGACGCCGATCACCTCGGCGGCGAGCTCGTCGCGGTTGATGGCGGCGAACGCGCGGCCCATCCGGGAGCCGGCCGTGCGGGCGGCCAGCACGGTCACCGCCACCGCCAGCCCGGCCACCAGCGGCAGCGACGTCACGAACGGCATGCCGCGAAACCCCTGGGCGGCACCCGTGGGGGCGAAGTTGAGGAAGAATACACGAACGATCTCGCCGAAGGCCATCGTCATCAGGACCAGATAGATGCCGCGCACACGGAGCGCCGGCAGCCCCACCAGCGCCCCGACGGCGCCGGCCGCCACCGCCGCCAGTGCGAAGGCCACCGGCCACGGCCAGCCGAGCCCGGCCGTGAGCCAGGACGAGGCATAGGCGCCGATCGCCATGAAGCCCCCCTGACCGAGCGAGAGCTGCCCGGCCGACAGCGGGAAGTACAGCGACAGCGCCAGGATCAGGTTGATCCCGAGCTGGATCAGCACGTCCTCGAGATAGGGGCCGATCACGTCAGTCCCGCCGGGGCAGGCGCAGCCCGAGCAGTCCCTCGGGGCGCACGAGCAGCATCAGCATGACGGCGCCGAAGGCGAAGGCGTCGCGATACGACGAGGCGAAGTACGCGACGCCGAGCACCTCGAGGATGCCCAGGACGAGCCCCCCCACCATCGCACCCGGCACGTTGCCGAGCCCGCCCAGCAGCATCACGACGAGCCCCTTGATGCCCATCTGCACGCCGATGAACGGGTGCACGGAGTTGTAGGCCAGGCCGACCAGCACGCCGGCCGCCCCGGCCAGCGCGGAGGCGACGAAGAAGACCAGCACGATGACCGCGCTCACGTTCACGCCGAGCAGCCCGGCCACGGCCGGGTCCTCGGCCGTGGCCCGCACCGCCCGCCCCGCCCGCGTACGGGCCAGGAACATCGACACCGCCGCCATCAGGACGACGGCCGAGGCCAGGATGAACACCTGCACGGAGGACACGCGCAGCGGGCCCAGCTCCCACGAGATCGCGGCGATCGCCGCCGGGAAGCCCTTCTGCTCGGGGCCGAAGTACCACCGGGCGGTCTCTTGCAGCGCGATGCCGGCGCCGATCGTCGTCGCCAGCGGGGCCAGATGGTGAGCGCCCCGCAGCGGACGGAACGCGACGCGCTCGATGAGCACGCCGAGGAGGCCGGTGGCCAGCATCGCCGCCGCCAGGGCCAGCATCACGTTGCCTGAATACGTGGTGGCCACCAGCAACCCCACGAAGGCCCCGACCATGAACACCTCGCCGTGGGCCAGGTGCAGCATGCCGAGCACGCCGAAGATCAGCGTGTAGCCGATGGCGATGAGCGCGTACACGGCGCCGAGCATCACGCCGTTGACCAGCTGCTGAAGGAGCACGGCTACCGCGCGCCGCGGAGGACGGGGGCGGCGGCCTGGACGGCCTTGACGATGCCGTGGTACCCGGTGCAGCGGCACAGCACGGCCGAGAGGCCCTCGCGCACCTCGGCCTCGCTCGGGTCGGGCTTCACGCGGAGCAGGTCGAGCGCGGTCAGCAGCATCCCCGGCGTGCAGAAGCCGCACTGCAGGCCGTGGTGCTGGCGAAACGCCTCCTGCAGTGGATGGAGGACGCCGTCCTTCATCAGCCCCTCGATCGTCGTGATCTCGGCGCCGTCGGCCTGGACGGCCAGCATCAGGCAGGAGCGCGCGGCCTCGCCGTTGACCAGGATCGTGCAGGCGCCGCAGATGCCGTGCTCGCAGCCGACGTGGGTCCCGGTGAGCCCGAGGTCCTCCCGCAGGAAGTCGACCAGGAGCTTGCGCGGAGGACAGCGGCCCTCGCGCGGCTCCCCGTTGACGGTGAGGCTGACGGCGGTCATTGTAGCGGGGGCCGCGAGGCCGGCTCGCTTCGTGGGTGGCCTGTTCGAGAAGGTTGCCGGCTTCGATCAACGGCGCGACGAATCGCGCGGGCGGTCAACACACCGACCAGGTGACGGCGGTAGTCGGCCGAGGCGTGGACGTCGGCGTCGGGCTCGACCAGCTCGACGGCGCGGGCGGCGGCCGCCTCGATCGCGGCTGGGCCGAGGCCGTCGCGCTCGAGGATCGCCTCGGCGGCCCGCAACCGCACCGGCACCGGGCCGGCGCCGGCCGAGGCCAGGCGCGCAACGGAGCACCGGTCGCCGTCGGGGACGATCAGCGCGGCGATGCCCACGATCGCGAAGTCGCCGTGCCGGCGGGCGAACTCCTCGAAGGCGTGGCCGGCGCCGGCCGGCGTCGCCGGCAGCCGCACCTCCACCAGCAGCTCGTCCGGGGCCAGGCGCGTCGTCAGGTACGTCTCGAACAGCTCCCCCGCCTTCAGCGTGCGCCGGCCCCGCGGTCCCTGCGCCACCACCTCGCCCTCCAGCGCGGTCAGCACCGCCGGGTACTCGGCTGAGGGGTCGGCGTGGGCGATCGAGCCGCCGATGGTCCCGCGCGAGCGGATTGGCAGGTGGCCGACCCAGCGGGTGGCCTCCAGCAACAACGGCAGCCGCCGTGCCACCACCGGCGAGAACTCGATGGTGCGCTGCCGCGTCATCGCGCCGAAGGCGACGGTGCCGTTGTCCTCGCGCACGTAGGCCAGCGCTGCGATCCGGTTGACGTCGACGAGCGCGGCGGGCCGCGCCAGCCGGAAGTTCAGCATCGGCATCAGGCTCTGACCACCGGCCAGGACCTTGGCGTCGCCGCCGTAGTGCGCGAGCAGGGCCACCGCGTCGTCGATGCTCCCCGGGGCGTGATAGTCGAAGCGGGGCGGCTTCATTGTAGCGGGTGCCGTGAGGCCGGCTTGGTTCGTGGGTGGCCTGTTCGAGAAGGGTTTCGGCTCCGTCCCTCTCTCCGATTCATTGGAGCCTACGTTCTTCTCTCGCGGACTTGATCAGGGCGTGCAGGCGGGTCGGGGTCATTGGCAGCTCGGTGATGCTGATGCCGAGGGGCGCGAGAGCGTCACTGACGGCGTTGGCGATGACGGCGGGGACGGTCATCGACGAAGACTCGCCGAGCCCCTTGGAGCCAAGCGTCGTCAACGGCGAGGGCGACACCACGTGGGCGATCTCGATCTCGGGGGCTTCGGTCGCCGTCGGCACCAGGTAGTCCATGAAGGTACCGGTCAGGAACTGGCCATCGTCGTCGTAGGCCAGCTCCTCGTAGAGCGCCCCGCCCAGCCCGTGCAGGGCGCCGCCGTAGATCTGCCCCTCGACGATCATCGGGTTGATGATGGTGCCGGCGTCGTGGACGGTCACGTACTTCACGATCGTGATGGCCGCGGTGTCGGGATCGACCTCCACCGCCATCACCTCGGCGATGAACCCGTAGGTATTCGACGAGTTCACCCGGTCGTCGGCGTCCACCGCCCTGGCCTCCGTGAAGCCGAACACCGCCGTGGCTTGCAGCCCCGGCTCCATGTCCTCCGGCAGCGACTCGGTGTTCCAGTGGGCGCGCCCGGCCAGATCCTTGATCGAGTAGGCGGCGCCCGCGCCGACCTTGCGGTGCACGCCGCCGTCGCGGAACTCGACGGCGTCGGCGGGCAGGTCCATGAGGTGGGCGGCGTAGGCGACCAGCTTGGTCTTGAGCTTGCGCGCGGCCAGCGCCACCGCACTGGTGCCCACCGAGCCGAAGCGGCTGGAGTAGGTGCCGGAGGAGATCGACCACACACGGGTGAACGTGTCCATCTCGTCCACCACGGTCACGTCGCGCGGGACCAGCCCCAGCTCGTCGGCGACGATCTGCGAGACGATCGTCTGGTGTCCCTGCCCCTGCGGCGTCGTCCCCAGGATGGCGATCACCCGGCCGAGCGGGTCGATCTTGATGGTCGCCGCGTCAACGGCTCCCGACTTCGCGAGGTACTCGGGCTTGGCCCGGAACTGCGGATCGAGCGCGGTGGCGACGTAGCCCATGTTGGAGACGGAGGGATCGACGGCCAGCGCCAGGCCGATGCCGAAGTAGCGCCCGGCCGCGCGGGCCCGGGCCTGCTCGCGCTTCAGCTCATCGTACTTCGCCACGGCGAGCGCCTTGTCGAAGGTGGCCTGGTAGTCACCGCTGTCGTAGAGGCCGCCGGTCGGCGTCCGGTACGGGAAGCTGTCGGCCCCGATCAGGTTGCGCCGACGGATCTCGACCGGATCGATTCCCAGCCGCGCGGCCAGCAGGTCCATCATCCGCTCGGTCTCGAAGTAGAGGTGGCCGCAGGCGTAGCCGCGGTTCGGCCCGGTCAGGCTCTTGTTGGTCATCACCACCGAGGCGTCGACCTCGAGGTTCTGGAAATTGTACGGACCCACGAAGTTGCCGGTCGGGCGGAAGCTGCACCCGGGCTCGGGGCTGCGGATGTAACCACCGACGTTGTCGTACCACTTGAACCGCATGCCGAGGATGGTTCCGTCCTTGCGCGCGGCGACCTCGCGCCAGGCCACGCGGTCGGTGCCGCTGGACGAGGCCATGAGGTGCTCGCGCCGGTCCTCGATCCACTTCACCGGCACCCCGAGCTTCATGGCGGCCAGCCCCATCAGGGCCAGGTACGGATAGATGCTGCTCTTGATTCCGAAGGAGCCGCCGATGTCGGGCGGCACGATGAAGCGCAGCCGGTTCTCCGGCAGCTGCAGCACCCGGGCGACGAGCGGGTGCATGATGAAGGGCCCCATGAAGTTGGACCAGATCGTCAGCACACCGTCGATCGGCTCCCAGCGCGCAATCACCCCGTACGTCTCGATCGGCGTCGAGCCGTACTTCGGGAACTTGAACCGCTCGCGGACGACCACCTCGGCGTCGGCGAAGGCCCGATCGGGATCGCCGTAGACGAGCCGGCGGTGGCCCGCCAGGTTGGAGCCGACCCGGTCGTGCAGGATCGGCGCGTCCGGTTCGAGCGCCTTCTCCGGATCGACGACGGCGGCCAGCGGCTCGTAGTCGACGCCGACCGCCTCGGCGGCGTCCTCGGCCAGGTATCGGTCGCGGGCGACGACCACGGCCACCGGCTCGCCCACGAAGCGCACCTTGTCGATGGCAGCCGGGTAATAGTGCACCGGCGTCGTCACGCCCACCCCGAAGGGCTTGCACGCCTGGGCCACGTCGGCGCCGGTGATCACGCCGACCACACCCTCCATGGCGAGCGCCGCCTGGAGATCGTAGCCGAGGATGCGCGCGTGCGGGTGGGGCGAGCGGACGATCGCCGCGTGACAGGCGTTGGCCACCGGCGGGTGATCGTCGATGAAGGTGCCGCGGCCGGTCAGGAGTCGCCCGTCCTCGACGCGCGGCACCGACTTGCCGATCCAGCGATCGCTCATGCGCGCTGCACTCTAGGCAGCCGGCGGAGGGCTGTCAAGGGAACGTCAGGGGCGCCTTGTGCGTCTTGCCTGGCATCGAAGTTGCGACAACTTTACTCCTGATCACGAAGACAGGAGAGGATTGAATGGCCACCATCGAGAGATCCATCGAGGTCGAGGTGCCCGTGCGAGTCGCCTACAACCAGTGGACGCAGTTCGAGGACTTTCCGAAGTTCATGGAGGGCGTGCAGGAGGTCCGTCAGCTCGACGACAAGACCGTCCGCTGGCGGGCCGAGATCGGCGGCAAGGAGCAGGAGTGGGAAGCCGAGATCACCGAGCAGGTGCCCGACGACCGCATCGCGTGGCGCGCCCGCTCCGGCAAACCCAACGCCGGCGTCGTGACCTTCCACCGGATCGCCGACGGCCGCACCCGGCTCATGCTGCAGCTCGACTACGAGCCGGAGGGCGCCGTGGAGACTCTCGGCGACGCGGTCGGCATGGTGAGCCGCCGTGTCGAGGGCGATCTCAAGCGCTTCAAGGAGTTCGTCGAGTCGCGCGGCCGGGAGACCGGCGCCTGGCGCGGCGAGATCCGTCAGGAGCGCAAGACCGCCTAGTCCACGGGCCCGGGTCCGGCCGGCCGCCACCCGCCGGACCCGTGGCTCCCGCCCCGCCGTCCGCACCTGCCGAATCTGCACCCGCCCCGCGCGGGGTTCGCCGTACGCTGGATGTCATGGCCGACGAGCGTCGGGTGTTCCTGTCGACCCTGCCGGCGGGGCGCGGCGAGCATCGGCTCGCGCTGGCCGTCGTGCTCGTCTCGGCCGTGATCTTCGCGGCGCTGGCACCGTTCGCGAAGGTCAAGCTGGCGCCGGTGGCGGCCTTCATCCCGATCTACGAGTCGATCCTCGTGGTCACCGACCTGATCACGGCCCTCCTGCTCTTCGGTCAGTTCGCGTTCCTGCGGGCCCGGGCCCTCCTCGTGCTGGCCAGCGGCTACCTGTTCACCGCCCTCATCACCGTCGCCCACGCGCTCACCTTCCCCGGCCTGTTCGCCCCGACCGGGCTCCTCGGCGCCGGGCCCCAGAGCACGGCCTGGCTTTACATGTTCTGGCACGGCGGCTTCCCGCTGCTCGTCATCGCCTACGCGTGGCTCAAGGACGAGCCCGGCGAGGCGCGTGGCCGCCCGGTCGTCCCCGTGCTGGCCAGCGTCGCGACGGTGGTCGCCACGGTGAGCGGGCTGACGCTGCTGGCCACGGCCGGCCAGACGTGGCTCCCCCCGATCATGCGGGGCAACCAGTACACCCCCGTGATGGTCATCGTCGTCTCCAGCACCTGGGCGCTGAGCCTCGTGGCCCTCGTCGTGCTCTGGCGCCGGCGCCCTCACGCGGTGCTCGACCTGTGGCTGATGGTGGTGCTGTGCGCGTGGCTCTTCGACATCGCCCTGGCCGCGGTCCTCAACGCCGGCCGGTTCGACCTGGGCTTCTACGCGGGGCGGATCTACGGGCTGATGGCGGCCAGCTTCGTGTTGATGGTGCTGCTGATCGAGAACGGCCGCCTCTACGCCCGCCTCGTCGGCGTCAACGCCGAGCTGGCGATCGAGGTGGCCGAGCGCCGGCGCGCCGAGGCCGCCGCCGAGGCCGCCAACCGCGCCAAGAGCGAGTTCCTGTCGCGGATGAGCCACGAGCTGCGCACGCCGCTCAACGCGATCCTCGGCTTCGGCCAGATCCTCGAGATGGGCGGCGGCAACCCCGACCCCGAGAGCGTCGAGCACATCCTCCGGGCCGGCCGCCACCTGCTGGCGCTGATCAACGAGGTGCTCGACATCGCGCGGATCGAGGCGGGGCGGCTGTCGATCTCGCTGGAGCCCGTCAGCGCCGGCGAGGTCATCACCACCGCGCTCGAGCTGATGCGGCCCCAGGCGGCCGCCCGGGGGGTGCAGCTGCCGGCGGCGGCACCGGCGGGCGACGTGTACGTGATGGCGGATCGCCAGCGCCTGCAGCAGGTGCTGCTCAACCTGCTCTCCAACGCCGTCAAGTACAACCGCGAGAGCGGTAGCGTCGCCGTCTCCTGCCTGACCGAGCCGCAGTCGGCGCGGGTCCGCCTCGCGGTCCACGACACCGGGCACGGGATCCCGCCCGAGATGCTGGACCGGCTCTTCACGCCCTTCGATCGGCTCGACGCCGATGCCACCACCATCGAGGGCACCGGGCTCGGGCTGGCCCTGTCCAAGCGCCTGGTCGAGGCCATGGGCGGCACCATCCGGGTCGAGAGCGGCGTCGGCCACGGGACGACGTTCACCGTGGACGTGGCCGCCGCCGAGGCGCCGGTGGCCCACGAGACGATCCCCGAGCCCGCCGGGATGCCGACGGGGCCGAGGGCGACGCGAGGCAAGATCCTCTACGTCGAGGACAACGTCGCCAACATCCAGCTCCTGCAGCGCATCGTCACCAGGCGTCCCGGCGTCTCGCTGCAGGCCTCGATGCAGGGCCGGCCCGCGATCGACCTGGCCCGCGCCCACGCGCCGCACCTCATCCTGCTCGACCTCCACCTGCCCGACATCCCGGGCGAGGAGGTCCTGGCGCATCTGCTCGCGGATCCCGAGACTCGCGACATCCCCGTGGTGATCCTGAGCGCGGACGCCACGCCCGCGCAGATCGAGCGGTTGCTCGCGCTGGGCGCCCGCGCCTACCTGACCAAGCCGTTCGACGTCACCGAGCTCCTGGCGCTCGTCGACGAGACGCTCGCCCCGAAAGTCCAGCCCTAGGGCGGCGTCCCCACGCTGTCGTCGTCATCCGGCTCGTCGGGAGACGACAGCGTGGGATTGGCCACCGGTCCGCTGTCCCCGACCCGCGGCCCCCCGCTCTGGCCGGTGCTTTCGCGCAGCGCTCGGCTCGGGCTAAGCTGGTCCTCGGCGTCAGGCCCGGGCTTCTCCTTCGGAGGCTCGTCCCCGGCTCGTTTGTCCGCCATGTCAGGCGGCCCGCGGCATCTTCTGGCGCTTCAGGGCCTCCATCTGCTGTCCGGCCTTCTCCAGCTTCGCGTCATCCCAGGCCTGCTGGATCCGCGGCCAGATGTCGCCTTCCTCTTCCTCGATGTGGTGCTCGAGCGCCTGCTGCAGCTCCTCGACCGTCTCCATCCAGTCGTCGGACGCCGGGTCGAGCTCACCGATCTCCTTGATCAGCGCCTCTGCCTCGGCGACCTCCGCGTGATGGTGCTCTTGCCATTCCTTCAACGTCTCGTCCTGCGACCCGACGTCCTGTGCGACCGGCCCGTAGAGCGCCGTCTCTTCCATCTCTTCGTGCACCTTCAGCTCCGGCTCGAGCTTCGTCCACAGCGCCGCGCGCTGGTCCGCGCTCGCGGCCTGGATCTCCTCGAACGCCTGCTTGGCCTTCTCGTGCTCGTTCTTGAGCAGCTGGATCGCGTTCATCGTGCTCTCTCCCGCGGCGGTGCCGCGACTGTCTGGGTTGGTGAATTCGAACCCTCGCCGTCGTCAACAGCACCGGCGAGCGCAAGCACCATGCCGTCGAGTCGCCCGATTCTTCAGCCCCTTCTCCCCGCCCGGCGGACCAGCCTCTTCAGATCCAGGGCCGTCGATGGACGGGTGTCGGCCTTCAGCGCACGCCGCATCTGCGCCAGAGCCCGGCCGGTGTCCTCGGCGGCGCGGGCGGCGACGCAGTCCGGCGGAACGACGAGGTTGTAGCCGCGCATGTGAGCATCGTGGGCGGTGAACAGGATGCAGCTGTCGGCCAGCAGACCGGTGAGGATGAGCGTCCGGGCTTCGAAGTGCTCGAGCAACAGCTCCAGGGTCGTGGAGTAGAAACCGGAGTGCTTCGGCTTCAGGACGAAATAGTCGCGCCGGTCGGGCCGCAGCAGTCTCGTCACCGCGCGGCCCCGCGCCCGCAGGCAGTGGGCCACCAGCGACCGGAAGTCCGACCGCCACCGTCCGAAGTTGTCGTTGACGTACACCGTGGGGATCCCGACCCGGCGGGCCAGTCGCTTCAACCGGCGGATCCGGCGAGCCATCGGGAGCGCGCTCGCCAGCACCGGCCGGCCCTCCTCGAACGTGAAGTCGTTGATGGCGTCGATCACGAGGAGGACCACCGGAGAACGATCCGGAGCGCTGCCGTGCAGGTCGGGGCTGCGGCGCACCGTCACGGCGCTATGGACATGCCAAGGGGGTTACGGGTTTCCCCGTAACCCCCCCGCGATTTTGGAGCGGCCGACCGGATTCGAACCGGCGACGTCCAGCTTGGGAAGCTGGCATTCTGCCACTGAATTACGGCCGCTCGACGGCTGGTATTGTACCGCGGTCCGCTACTTGCCGTCCTTCAGGCCCATGTCGTAGGCGCGGATCAACTCGTCGCTGCGGGCCTTCCAGGTCAGTCGCCGGTTGGCGCCGTAGAGGTCGATCTGCTGGTAGAGCGGGATCGCGGGGACCTCCTCGATCCACAGCTTGTTGATGCGATGGTACTGGGCGAGGCGCTTCTTGTCGTCCATCGTCGTCTGGGCTTCCTCGACCATTCCGTTGAAGTCCGGATTGTGCCAGTTGACGAAGATGTTGGGCGACTTGAAGAGCGGCACGTAGATGGCCTCGGCGTCCATCGTCGGATGGCCCCAGCCGATGAGCCACACCGGACCGGCCTTGTGCACGTACACCATGCTGTTGAGGTAGTTCACGAACTCGAAGGTGCGCAGCGTGGTGCGGATGCCGGCCTTGTTGAGCTGGCCGGTGACCGCCTCCGCCACTTCCTTGTCGCGCACGTAGCGGCCCTGCGGCCCGTTCAGGGCGATGTCCACGCCGTTGGGGAAACCGGCCTCGGCCAGCAGCTTCTTGCTGCGGGCGACGTCCTGCTTGACCGGCTTGAGCGAGGGATCGAACCCGAAGTGCATGCTGGGCAGCATGGTCGCCACCCGCACCGCCTTGCCGTCCATCACGCTCTTGATGATCTCGTCGGCGTCGACGGCGTAGGCGAGGGCCTGCCGGACCCGCTTGTCGGCGGTGGGGCCAGAGTAGACGCCGGTCGGCTTGTGCTCGGCGTCCATCTGGTGCGTGTAGAGCATGAGCTGGATCGTGCGGATGGACGGCGCCGTGCTCAGGAAGATCTTGGGGTGCTTCTCGATGATGCCGGCCAGGTGGGGCGGGATGTTCACCGCCACGTCGATCTCGCCGTTCTGCAGGGCCGCCACCCGGACGGCGTCGTCGGGGATCGGCTTGAAGACGACCGTCTTGATCTTCGGCGCCCCGCCCCAGTAGCCGGGGAACGCCTCCATCACGATCTCTTCGTCCTTCGACCACCGCACGAACTTGTAGGGCCCGGTCCCGATCGGATTGCGGGAGATGTCCGCCGTCGCCTTGCCGGCGTACTCCTTGGGCGGGATGATCGAGGCCTGCCGCAGCGCGATGTGCGCCAGGAAGGTCGGCCACGGCTTCTTGGTGTGGATCTTCACCGTGAACGGATCCACGACCTCCACCCGGTCGATCGGCGCGAACGATGACGAGCCGCGCAGCTTGTTGGCCGGGTTGACCAGCCGCTCGATGCTGAACTTCACCGCCTCCGCGTTGAAGTCCTCCCCGTTGTGAAACTTCACGCCCCGGCGGAGCTTGAACTCCCACGTGGTGGGCGCCACCAGCTTCGGCATCTCGGCCGCCAGCATCGGCACCAGCTTCAGGCTCTGGTCGCGCTCGAGGAGCGCCTCGTACATCTGCGCGCCAACGTTGCTCGCCGGCTGCTCTTGCTGGTTCATCATGTCGAGCGTCGTCGGATCGACGCCCTGGGCGATGATCACCTTGCCGGCCGGCGCCGCAGTCGCCGCGAGCGGCAGGAACAGGACCGAGAGGACGGCAACGACGCTCCGCCAGTGACTCATCTGTGGACCTCCTCGACCGAGGGGATGGTTCGCGTTGAGTGGCGATACTTTATGGGCCACCGTCGGAGGAGTCAAGATATGCCAGTGCCTCCTCTCGCGTGTGCACGATGCCGAGGTCCTGAGCCTCGCGGGCGCGGGCCAGCAGGTGGCCGACGACCGGACCCGGCGGCACCTCGAAGCGGGTCATGACGTCCTCGCCACGCAGCAGGGGGGGCGCCGAGGCCGCGCTCTCCGCCTCCCGCCAGCCACCGAGCAGGTCCCGGAGCAGGCCGGCGCGGCGCCACACGGCCAGCGGCGAGGCGCCGGTGACGGCGGCGCCGTCGACGAGCGCCAGCAGGAGCAGATCGCGCGTGTCGGCCCCAAGGTCGCGGTAGAAGCGGTAGCGGGCCCGGCGTGTCACCGCTCCCACCTGCCCCAGGTGCATGGGGCGCAGGTGGTGGCGCACGAGGCGTTCGAGCAGGGCGACGGCGCGCTCGGGCAGCCGCCAGCGCTCGCCGATGGCCCGGGCGCGGGCGGCGCCGATCACGTCGTGCTCGAAGAAGCGCACACGCCCGCCCACCAGCCGCCGCGTCTCCGGCTTGGCGACGTCGTGGAGCAGCGCGGCGAGCTTCAGCACCGCCGCCCGATCGACCGCCCCGCCGAGGCCTTCGGCCAGATGCTCGGCCAGCTCGTCGCCGAACGGCGCCAGGGCCTCCAGGCGCGCCAGCACCCGGTCGCTCGCCTCGACGGCCCGCAGGGAGTGCTCGAGCACGTTGAAGCGATGCGGCAGCGGCTGGGCGGCGGCCCGCATGGGGGCGATCTCCGGCAGGATCACGGCCAGCAGTCCCAGCGCCTCCGCCCGGCGTAGCGCACGCCCGGTGACCGGCAGGCGCAGCAGCATCACCAGCTCGTCGCGCACGCGCTCGATCGAGACGCGGCCCAGGGCCGGAGCGGCGGCGCGCACGAGCCGGACCGCGGCCGGCGTGAGCCGCAACCCCAGCGTGGCCTCCAGCCGCACCGCGCGCAGCGGGCGGAGCGGATCGTCGGTCAGCACGCCGGGCCCGGCCGGGCGCAGCCGGCGCCGGCGCACGTCCTCGAGGCCGCCGGTGGGATCGACGATCGGCGCCTGCCCGGCTGTCACCAGCAGCTCCAGCGGCACCGCCAGCGCGTTCACCGTGAAGTCGCGGGCGACGAGGTCGCCCTCCAGGGTCGGCGCCCGGAAATCGTTGAGGTCGAGCTGCACGCCGGGGCCAGCCACCCGGGCGGCACCGCGCTCGGCGTCGAGCACCACGGCCGTGGCCCCCAGCCGCGCGGCGACGCGCTCGGCCAGGGCCAGGGCGCCGCGCGGCACCGCGAGGTCGAGGTCGGCGCCAGACCGCCCGAGCACGGCATCGCGCACGGCGCCGCCGACCAGCACGACGTGGCGGGCGTCGCGACCGGCCGCGGCCCGGACCGCGCGCAGGAGAGCCACCGCGGCGGGCGCCAGGCGGTCGAGGCGGAGCTGGGCGGGGCGCGGGGCCACGACGCCCCGCTCAGGCGAGGCCGAAGAAGCGGAGCGCGTTGTCGTGGAAGATCTTCCGTCGCACGGCCTCGTCGAGGCCACGCTGCCAGGCCCACCGCCGCTCCTCGTCGTAGTCGTAGGGGGTCAGCGGGAAATCCGAGCCGAACAGCACGCGGTCCTGGTGGCGCACGAGGTCGGCGTCCGACACCACGGCCGGATCACCGCCCACGAACGGCGTGGCGAGCGGCGTCATGGTCATCGTCGTGTCCACATACACGTGAGGGTACCGCGGCAGCAGGGCCAGGAACTCCGGGCTCTGGAAGGCGCCCATGTGGGCGACGCAGACCCGCAGGCGCGGGAAGCGGGCCATCAACCGCGCGAACCGCTCGACGCCCGTGAACGGGTCTCGGTACGGCAGCGTACCCACGTGCAGCACGAACACGTGGCCGGCCGCCTCGGCCCGCTCGTAGACGCCGAACAGGCGCTCGTCGTCTACGTGAAAGCGCTGGACGGAGTGATGGAACTTGAAGCCGCGCAACCCGAGATCGCCGGTCGCCTCGCGCGCCACCTCGTCGAGGTCGGGGTCGTCGGGATGCAGCGTGCCCAGCGCGATCGCCTCCGGCAGTCGGGCCGCCTGCCCCGACAGCCAGCGGTTCAGCTCGCGCGCCATCCCCGGCTTGTGCGCGTAGGAGAAGAAGCAGAAGCGGCGCACCCCGCGCGCTCGCAGCGTGTCGGCCACGGCGTCGGGGTCGAAGGGATGGCTGGCGATCCAGCCGTGGTCGGCGAACCAGCGCTCGATCGCTCGGGCCAGCCGCTCCGGGTGCAGATGGACGTGGGCGTCGACGCAGGGAAACGCCGGGCCCGGAAACGCGGGCGCGGCCACCGCGGGCGACTCCTCAGCCGAGCTCGAGGCCGTTCGGCCCCACGCGGTACTCGACGATCTCGTCGGACATGGCGCTGCCGCGGTGCTTGACCACGCACAGCTTGCGGGCCAGCCGCGAGCCCTCGCGCTCGCTGCCGAGCACGACGATCGTGTTGGCGGTAGCGCCGATGTCCCCGGTGGCGACCTTGCGGGCCAGCAAGTCCTCCAGCCGCGTCTCCTCGGTGGTGACGAGCAGCAGCGTGGTGACCTGGGTGTGGTCGTACAGGTGGGCATCGATGAACTCGCGATGCTTCCACACCGGCAGGCAGATCTCCATGCCGAGCGTCTCGGCGTCGCGGTGGATCGTCTTCCGGTACAGCTCGTCGAAGAGGTGAAACTGGATGGAGTCGGCCGGCGAGTCCATCGGCTCCACGCCGTCCACCACGATGCGGCGGGTGCCGGCCGCGAAATGGAAGTACAGGAACGGCCGCACCGTGTAGAGCGCCTGGTTGTAGGTGGCCTTCCAGTTCCAGTCGTACTCCCAGCTGCCGTCCGGCGTCGGCACCTGGAAGTCGCGCACCCGCCCCACCCACTTGAAGGCGTTGGAGTAGTAGGCAGCCATCTGGGCGGCCGGCGGGTACGGCTCCGTCATCGGCGGCACCGTGTGCGTCCACTCGCCCAGCGTCCAGCCGAACAGGCGCTCGGCATACTCGGCGTGCTGCTGGGAGTCGCCGCGGCCGTTCATGTCGAAGACGACGCCGCGGGCGCCGTCGGCCGTCCCGCCGTGGGCGGCGAAGGTCAGGCCCAGGTGGGTCTTGCCGATGCCGGTGGCGCCGTAGATCACGGCCAGGGTGCCGGGCAGCAGGCCGCCGCCGAGCATGGTGTCGAGCTGGGGAACGCCGGTCGAGACGCGCGCGGTCACGAGGCGTGATTCTACAGCGCGCGCCCCTTCGTCGCGAACTGGCGTTCGTACAGGCCGCGCAGCTCGACCAGCGTGGTGGCCTGGCCGGGGCCCTTGTCCTCGCGGATGCGGGCGATGCGGGCGAAGCGCAGGGCGAGACCGGAGGGATAGGTCGGGCTCCGCTGGATCTCGTTGTAGTCGACCTCGACGACGACCTCCGGCCGCACCCGCACCGTGTAGCCATCGTCGCCGACGGCCAGGCCGCGCAACCGCTCGGTCATCGCCGCGAACTCGGCGTCGGTGAGCCCCTTGAAGGTCTTGCCCACCTCGGCGAAGCCGTCGTCGTCGCGCACGGCCAGGTGATAGTTCGACAGCCAGCCGACCCGGCGGCCGGAGCCGCGGTCGGCAGCCACGATCACGCAGTCCACGGTCTCGGCCGCCTTGAGCTTGAACCAGCGCTTGCCGCGGCCGCCCGGCTCGTAGGTCGAGCGCGGGTCCTTGGCCATCACGCCCTCGTGACCGGCCGCCAGCGCGCGCGCGTGAAAGGCCCGGGCCGTCTCGGCGTCGGTCACGACGGCGCGCTCGGCCAGATGGCGATCGCCCGTCACCCGCCGCAAGGCCTCCCACCGCTCGGCCTGGGGCGCGTCGATCAGCGAGCGTCCGTCGGCGAGCAGGCAGTCGAAGAAGTGCAGGGCCAGCGGCATCTCGCGCGCGAGCGCCTCCACGCCGTGCACGCGGCGGAAGCGCCGCATCAGCTCCTGGAACGGCAGCGGCCGGCCGGCCGCGTCGAGGGCGACGACCTCGCCGTCCAGGATGAACGGCGCGTCCACCAGCGACCGGGTGACGGCGACGACGTCGGGCAGGCTGCGGGTGACGTCGGACAGCCGGCGCGTCCAGATGCCCACGCGGTCGCCGTCGCGATGGACCTGCACGCGGGCGCCATCGTACTTGAACTCCAGCGCGGTGGTCCCCTCGTGGGCGCGCAAGACCTCGTCGAAGTCGGTGACGATCTCGGCCAGCATCGGCAGCAGGGGCACGAACGGCCGCGGCGCTACCCCGGTCAGCGCCAGCTCGCCGCCGCTCCGCGCCAGCTCGGCGACGGTCGAGAGGTCGCCCAGGAAGAGCGCGGCTCGCCGCACGACCTCCAGCCGGACCGCCGCCGCCGCGCCGATCGCCTCCAGCACGAGCCCGTGGGACACGCCGGTACGCAGCTCGCCTCCGATGATGCGCCCGAGGAACTCTCGCTCCTCGGGCGTCGCCCGGGCGATCAGCTCCGCCAGCCGCGCCTCGCGCGCGCGGCGCGACCCGGCGCCGGCGGCCTCGGCCACTGACGCGAAGGCGGCGCCGACGTCGTGCAGGCTGAGCGAGGCCACGGCGGCGGGCGGAACCTCGCGCGGCAGGCCGCGCACGCCCAGCACCCGGGCATCGGAGCTGGGAAACGGGTGGGCGATGAGGAAGGCCACGGCCAGGCCCACCTCGCCGGGCTCGACGGCGCCGAGGAAGTCGGCCACGAGCCGGCGCTTGTCGAGCCGGCCGGCCGTCACTTCCAGCCGCCGCCCCAGGGCCGCGAACTCCGCGAAGGCCGTCACGAGGCCATTGTAAGAGGCCGCCAAACACGGCCCGGCGCGGAGGCCGTCATTTGACTCGCCCCGGCCCCCCACACTAGGCTGCCTGCATGCGCCGCGTGTTCTACGATGCCGCCTCACCGGCCGCCGCGGCCGCCGCCGCGCTGCTCAGCGACGAGTTCGACGTGCGGCCCCGACCGCCGACGGACGCGGTGGAGGGCGTCGTCCTGACCTCGGACACCATCGCCCCGGCGCCCGGACCTTGGACCCGCCTCCTGGGCGTCGTGGAGGCCACGGCGCCGGGGCCGTGGCCGGCCGCCTGGTATGGTCTCGTGCCGGCGGGCGCCGGCCGGCCGCTGGTGGCCCGGGCCGTTGCCAACGCCTTCGCGGACCTCGACGCCGCCGCCGGCCGGGCCCGACTGGAGCGTGAGCTGGGGGAGCTCAACGCCATCGGCCTGCAGCTGTCGGCCGAGCGCGACCTCGACGTCCTGCTCGAGACGATCCTGACCAAGGCCCGCGAGATCACGCGCAGCGACGCCGGCTCGCTCTACCTGGTCGAGGAAGCGCCCGACGGCGGCCGGCGCCTGCGTTTCACGCTGGCCCAGAACGCCAGCGTGGCGATCAACTTCCAGGCGGTTCCCCTGCCGCTCGACGAGAGCAGCGTGGCCGGCTACGTGGCCCTCACCGGCGAGGTCCTCAACCTGGCCGACGCCTACAGTCCACCCCCCGGCTCCCGGTTCCAGATCAACCGGTGGTTCGACGAGCACGCCGGCTACCGCACGATGTCGATGCTGGTGGTGCCGATGCGCACGCCGCACGGGGAGACCCTCGGCGCCGTGCAGCTCATCAACTGCCGGCCGGACTTCGACGGGCCGCTGCGCTCGGCCGCCGAGGTCGCGGAGCACGTGCGGCCCTACGACGACCGCCACGTGCGGCTTGTCGGCTCGCTCGCCTCCCAGGCGGCGGTGGCGCTGGCCAACCGGCGGCTGTACGACAGCATCAGCGTGCTGTTCGAAGGGTTCGTGAAGGCCTCGGTCACCGCGATCGAGTCGCGCGACCCGACCACCTCCGGCCACTCCTTCCGGGTCGCCGATCTCACGGTGGGCCTGGCCGAGGTGGTGAATCGGGCCGGGAGCGGGCCGTACGGCGGCCTGCGCTTCACCGCCGACGAGCTGCGCGAGCTGCGCTATGCCGCGCTCCTGCACGACTTCGGCAAGGTCGGTGTGCGGGAGCACGTGCTCGTGAAGTCCAAGAAGCTCTACCCGGGCGACCTGGACCGCATCCGCCACCGGCTCGAGCTTCTGATGCGCGACCTGGAGCTCGGGGTCACGCGCCGCAAGCTCGACCTGGCGCTGCAAGGGGACCGTGGTTACGCCGAGCACGCGGCCAAGCTGGACGCCGAGCTGACCACGGCCGTCGCCGAGATGAACGAGGCGCTGGACGTCATCCTCAGCATGAACGAGCCGAGCGTGCACCCGCAGGACTTCACGAGCCAGCTGCTACGCATCACCGCCCGCTCGTGGGAGGATCACCGAGGGCGGCGGCGCACCCTGCTCACTCCCGACGAGGCCGGCGTGCTCGCCATCGGCCGCGGCAGCCTGACCGAGGCCGAGCGACGCGAGATCCAGCAGCACGTCGTCCACACCTTCCAGTTCCTGGCCCAGATCCCGTGGACGCGCGAGTTCCGACGCATCCCCGAGATCGCCCGCTCCCACCACGAGAAGCTGAACGGTACCGGCTACCCGTCCGGCGCCACCGGCGATCACATCCCGGTGCAGTCGCGCATGATGACGATCGCCGACATCTACGACGCGCTGACGGCCACCGACCGGCCGTACCGCAAGGCGATCCGGGTCGAGGACGCGCTCGACGCGCTGCGGGACGAGCAGCGCGCCGGCGCCCTCGACGGGGCACTGCTCGACCTGTTCATCGACGCCCGCGTCTTCGAGCGCACTGACTGAGTCCGACACCGCCGAGACGGAGCGGGCCCGCGGCTGCGCGACGCGCGGCCGCGGGACTCCGCTACGCGTGGATCCGGATGGCGGGCTCGGGAACCGTGGCGGCGAATCCCGATGAAGGCCTCAGGCCGCGAGCAGATACACGGCGGCGGCCCAGGCGGCGACGGCGGTGAGAGCAAGAGCGGCGCGAGCGATCTCGGTAGGTACCGAGGCCCGGTGCGCGCGAGGCAGATACGTGCGGCGCGCACGAGCGTGGTGGGGAGAGATCCTGGCGACCCTCCGCACCTGTTGAGTAGTGCGCGGCAAAAAAAGGGCGCGGGAACGGCGGTTGGCGATCAGGCGGCGTTGCAGGGACGGGTACGAGACGGCGTAGGCGTTCATGACGGCCTCCAGCATCGGCTTCGCACGGTCTGCTCAGAAACCCCGCAGCACGCCGACGACCTTGCCCAGGATGCGAACCTGGCGCTCGCGCGGATCGATGACGATCGGCGACATCGTCGGGTGCTCGGGCTTGAGGACGACGCGGTCGCCGTCGCGCTGGAAGCGCTTGACGGTCGCCTCGTCGCCCGACTCTGCCTCCACCAGGGCCACGACGATGTCGTTGACCTGGGCGCTGTCTTGACGGCGGACCAGTACGAGGTCGCGGTCACAGATGTGGGCGTTGATCATGCTTTCGCCCCGCACCCGGAGCGCAAACAGCTCCTCGGGTGCGGCCGGCAGCGCACCGGCGGCGATCGGAAGGTCTCCCTCGCGGTTCTCCTCGGCCAGCAATGGCTGCCCGGCGGCGATGCGGCCGAGGATGGGGACAGAGGGCCCCCCTGCCCGGCCACCGGCGGCTTCGCTGAGCGTCAGTGCGCGGGCCGTCCGGCCCGGGCCCGAGCGGCGCTGCAGCATGCCCTTGCGTTCGAGCGCGCGGAGGTGATCGAAAGCAGCCCGGGGCGTGACGTGAAACCTCTCGCCGATCTCACGTACCGTCGGCGGGACACCGTGACGCGCGGAGAAGGTCCGCATGAAGTTGAGGACGTCGCGCTGCCGGGTGGTGAGATCTCGCATCGATCCTCCAGGCCCTCGACGATACTCAACCAGTGTTGAGCAGTCAAGCGAATAGTAGGGAGACGCGTGGAGGGGGCTGTCTGAGGGGTCGCTGGTTGCTCTAGAAGGAAGCCGGCGTCACGCCGGCTCCCACGGTTCGCAGACGGGGCACGTCCCGTACCCCTGTTCCCGAGCTTCGGCGACGCGCTTGAGATAGACCCGGTCGATCTCCGGAATGCGCGGCACCCAGCTGCATTCGCGCCGATGGAAGAGCCGCGAGCCCCGCTGGGCCACGAACGGCTCTCCGTGCTCGGGCTCCGTCGTGCTGATCGCGCTCGTCTCGGGACTGACCGGCTCCAGGTCCGACGGCAGCGGCACCGGCATCTCCGGTTCGGCGACCGTCGTCGCGACGGCGGGCTCGGGCGGCGGCGGATCCGGGTCGTTGATGTGCAGGTTGGTCTCGACGGTCGAGCGGAACTCATCGCTGGCCCGACGGAACTCACGCATCGCCCGGCCGACCATGCGGCCCAGCTCGGGGAGCTTCGATGGGCCGAATACGAGGAGTGCCAGCACGCCGATGACCAGCATCTCCTGCAACCCGATATCGAACATGGCGCTAGGGTAACACGCAGCGCGCCCGGTGGAATCCCGGCAGGCGAAACCTTTCGCGAATTGAGAAGGGGCTTACCGTGCCCGCCGGCCGTCCGGGACTTCCCGGTGGCCAGCGGGCCACGGGGACGCGCGGTTGCGGCGATTCCCCGTCGGGCACGCGGCTTGCTCGCCTGCCTCCTCACCGAGGAGGGACGATGCTGCTTCGAGTCCTGCGCTACGCGACGCTGCTGCTGGTGCTGACCGCGCGTGAGCGGCTCGTGCGCGCCGTCAGGAGGCCATGACCTCCTTGGACTTCTCGTCCTTGTCCGTGTCGTGCACGACGAGACCGCATTGCACGATCTTGTAGAGGAGCGCCTTGTAGCTGATCTGGAGCAGGCGGGCCGCCTTGGCGCGATTCCAGTGCACCCGGTCCAGCACTTCCTTGATCGCCACGCGCTCGGCGTCACGGGCGGCCTGGCGCGCGATGTCCTTGAGGCTGATCGGCGCATCGGGATTGGGCCGGGCCTCCAGCGCCACGACGCCGGGCCGGCCACCCAGGCGAGCCCCGTTCAGGTTGGCGACGATCTCGACGTGCACCGGCCGCGCGCTGCCCAGCACCACGATCCGCTTCACCGCATTCTCGAGCTCGCGGATGTTGCCCGGCCACTGATAGTCGACGAACGCGCGCAGCGTCTCGGCCGGCACATCGACCGTGCGGCCGTACTGTGTGTTGAACGCGCGCAGGAAGTGGTCGACGAGCACGGGGATCTCCTCCCGACGCTCGCGCAGCGGCGGGATGCGGATCTCGATGACGTTGAGCCGGTAGTAGAGGTCCTCCCGGAACTGATGCATGCGCATCGAGGCCTCGAGGTCGCGGTTGGTGGCGGCGATCAGCCGTACGTCGGTGTCGATGATCTTCTCGCCGCCGACCCGCGAGAACTCCCCGTCCTGGAGCACGTGCAGAAGCTTGGCCTGCAGGCGCAGCGGCATCTCGCCGATCTCGTCGAGCAGGAGGGTGCCCTGATCGGCCGCCTCGAACTTGCCCGGCTTCTGGCGATAGGCGCCGGTGAACGCGCCCTTTTCGTGGCCGAACAGCTCGGACTCGAGCAGCTCGCCGGGCAGCGCGGCGCAGTTCACCTTGAGGAACTGCCGGGCCGCCCGCGGCGAGGCCTTGTGGATCGCGCGCGCCACGACCTCCTTGCCCACTCCACTCTCTCCGCGCAGCAGAACCGTCGTGTTGGTCACGGCGACCTTGGAGACCAGGTCCCGGATCGGCTGCATCTTGCCGCTGCCGCACAGGCCAAGGAGCACATCACTCATGTTCGTTGAATCCCCCTCTGGGCTCGTGAACGTCCGTCTCGTTTCGCAATCTGGCTGCAGAGATTTGCAGGGGGTGTGCCAAGCATTTACCCACCGTTCCTTCCAGCGATTACAAGTACTTCTGCATGGATGTCCCTGAATGTTTCCCTGGACTTTTGTAGAAACGATAAATGACGTTGTAAATAGTGCACACAGGGAGGAAAGAGCATGGAGATCATGATCGTGGACGACGAGCCCCAGGTGGCCGAGGTGCTCGCCCGCTCGCTCTCGCGCCAGGGCCACCACACGACCGTCGTGCACTCCGGGCAGGAGGCGCTCGACCAGCTCAACACGCTGCCGCTCGACGCCATGTTCCTCGACGTGTCCATGCCGGGAATGAACGGCCTGGACGTCATGGCCGAGGTCAAGCGGCTGAAGCCGGGACTGGCCGTCGTCGTCATCACCGGCCACGCCACCGCCGACGAGGTGGAGCGCGTGAAGGAGCTGGGCGCCGTCGATGTCATCCAGAAGCCCTCGGCGCTCACCCACTACCATCAGGCCATCGAACGGCTCCACACCAGAAACGTCTAGCTCCCCGCAAACGAGCTGTGGTACAGCTTGCAACGTGACTCGTCTGCGTGGAGTGGCAGTCGGCTGCCTGCTGGGCCTCGTCGCGCTGGTGACCCCGGCCGCCGCCCAGTTCCCGCTGTTCCAGCAGCCCGGGGTCCCCGGCACGCTGCTGGACCCGCAGGAGCTGGACCAGCCGCGGAAGGCGCCCCTCACCATCACCCCCTCGCTGGCGATCACGGGCGAGTACAACGACAACATCTTCATCGACAACCGTAACCGGGTCTCGGACTTCATCATCGGGTTCACGCCCGGGCTGGCCATCGCGCTCGAGCGGCCGACCTACCGGCTCGCCGCCGCCTACAACTTCACCGCCGAGATCTTCACGTCGGAGACGAACGAGAGCAACGCCTTCGACCGCCAGAACTTCTTGCTCGACACCATGTGGCGCGTCGATCCGTTTGTCACCCTCACGCTGACCGACTCGTTCATCTTCAGCACCGACACCAACCTGATCTCGCGCGAGAGCGTGTCGACCGGCCGCGACCGGGCGCTCAGCAACACCCTGGGCGCCGGCGTCGCCTGGCAGTTCGCGCCGCTGTGGCTGTTGCGGGGCGACGTGTCGTGGAGCATCGAGCGGTTCGATCGCGATGGGCTCCAGGACTCCGACGTCTACCGTGCCGCGGTGACGGCCGAGCGTCGGTTCAGCCGCCAGGTCACCGGCGACATCGGCTACGAGTTCCAGTACTTCGACATCCAGCGCGAGGAGAAGGCCACCGTGCACACGCCCCGCGTGGGCGTGACGTGGCAGCCGACCGCCACCATCTCCCTGGCTCTGCGGGGCGGCCCCTCGCTGGAGATCCAGGAGGACGGCGACACCCGGGTCACCCCCGCGGTGAGTGCCAGCTATCGGCAGCGCCTGTCGTTCGGCGCCGTCGGGCTCGCCTACGATCGCGCCATCGGGACGGCCGGGGGCCTCGGCGGCACCACCGACAACCAGCTCATCTCCGGCTACGTCGAGGTCTCCCGGATCGCCCGCGGCCTCCTCGTGCAGCTGCTGCCTCGCTACTCGATCGTGGAGAGCCCCCACGACGACCGCATCGACGTGAAGTCCTTCACGGTGGCGCTGCAGGCGACGTACCGCGTGACCCCGTGGATCTCGCTGATCGGCGGCTATCAGTTCTTCCGGCAGCGCTCAGACGGTACGGAGGTCTCGCGCATCGGCACCTTCATCGCCAACGACGCCGACCAGAACCGCGTGTTCTTCGGCGTGCAGTTCGGGTACCCCATCCGGTTCGATTAGTTTCCATGGGGGGCCTCGAAGGGCCCCCCAAGCCCCCCGGGCGGCTCGGAGCGCCCCGGCGGAGCCGTGGCGCTCCTCGGATTCTGGTAGCGACTCCCCTGCGACTCTTCGTGTGGCATCTCTCTGACCACACTTCCTCCTGCCACTCGACGTTCCATGCTTCTCGGGCTGTGGCGCGAGGATGGAATGCTGCAGCGATTTGCACAGTTGGTCTGCAGCGAGCTACTGAGAATCCCGAAACGTGTCGTAGGCCCCCGATGAAGTAGCAGTTGGGCATCGTGTCGACAGCCCGATCGGGCGTGTATTGGCACTTTCCTTGCCCTGATCTTGAGACGGCCGCTGCACAACGCGGCCGAGACGATGTCTACCGCACAGCGCTTCGCCTGGCTCGATGTGATCTCGACGGCGGGAGTGTGCGGCGCCGCCATGGCGCTGCTGCCCCAGGGCGAGGCACCCACCACCCCGCTGGCCCTGGTCGGACGCGTGGCCATCGTCGGCGTCGTCTGCATCGTCGCCTTCTACTACAACGACCTGTACAACTTCGAGGTCCCCCACGACGTGGGCCAGCTCTTCCGCCGCCTGTGCCGGGCGCTGGGGCTGAGCGCGCTGATCCTGGCCGGCGTCTATCTCATGTTCCCGACCATGATCCTCGGGGGCAACTTCGCGTCCTACGCGCTGCTGCTCACGCTGGGATCCGTGCTGGCCGCGCGCGTGATGGTCTACGCGCTGGCCAAGCGCGCGCCCTTCTCCCAGCGCGTGCTCCTGCTCGGCGGCGGGCCCCTGGCCGCCGAGCTCGCATTCCACATCCGCACTCGCCCCGACCAGGCCGTCCGCCTGGTCGGCTCGCTGGGACC
Organism: uncultured Candidatus Rokubacteria bacterium; assembly: GCA_963734175.1. Classification (GTDB taxonomy): domain Bacteria; phylum Methylomirabilota; class Methylomirabilia; order Rokubacteriales; family CSP1-6; genus AR5. The sequence goes on along the minus strand of CAVTGC010000015.1, from coordinate 696,381 downwards.
ACCCGGCGTCCAGGTGCCGGCGCCGCGCCTGGGCGAATACGACACCCTGGCCGAGGTGGTTCGCCGTCATCGTCCCGACCGCATCATCATCGCGATGCCCGACCGGCGCGGGAGCCTGCCGGTCTCCGATCTGCTGGCCTGCCGCATCCGCGGGGTGGCCATCGAGGAAGGCACGCAGGTCTTCGAGCGGATGACGGGTCGCCTCGCCGTCGAGTCGCTGACGCCGAGCACGCTGATCTTCGGCGACGGCTTCCGGGCGCGCCGCCTGCCCCTGGCCGCCATGCGCGCCCTGTCGGTGGTCATCGCCGCCGGCGCCCTCCTCCTGGCCGCGCCGCTCATCGGACTCATCGCCCTGGCCATCCGCCTGGAGTCGCGCGGCCCTGTCTTCTTCATCCAGGATCGCGTGGGGTTGCGTGGGCGTCGCTTCCGCCTGGTGAAGTTCCGCACGATGCGCGCGATCGATCCCGCCGCCGACTCGGTATGGGGGCGTGACAACGCCAGCCGCGTGACGCGGCTGGGGGCGATCCTGCGGCGCTACCGCCTCGACGAGCTACCGCAATGCGTGAACATCCTGCGAGGCGACATGAACCTGGTCGGGCCGCGGCCAGAGATGGCCGACAACGTGGCGACCTTCGAGGCGGTGATCCCCTTCTACGGCTTCCGCCACGAGGTCCGCCCCGGCCTCACCGGCTGGGCGCAGGTGAAGGCGGGCTACTCGATGTCGACGGAAGAGGTGACCCGCAAGCTCTGCTACGACCTCTACTACATCAAGCACATGTCGCCCGCCTTCGACCTGCAGATCCTCGTCGACACCGTGAAGTTCGTCCTCAGCGGCAAACGCCCCGGATGATTCACGAAAACGTTTCCCTCAATCGGACATGCCGAGCCCACAGTGGGCTGTCCCGCTACCGCCCCCCGCGCTTGGCCGACGAGCAAACCCGCGGTGGACGCGGGTCGGCACGTCTCTTGCGGACGGTCATGTCATGCGAGTGAAAGATTTGCGATGAAGGCTACGAGCTTCGACGCCGCCTCATCCTTCGTGTCCCCCGCGACCACCCGCCACGTGCTGGTCGTCGAGAGCGACCCCGATCAGCGCCGCCGCGTCCTCGCCCAGCTCACGCAGTGGGGGTACAGCCCGCTCGACGCGGGCAGCGGCGAGGAAGCGCTCGACCTCCTCGGCCGCACGCGTGTCGCCTTCTCGCTAGTGGCGATCCGCCTGCCCGGGATGTCCGGTATCGAGCTGGTGCGACGGGCGCCCGAGCTGACCGAGTCGGGACCGGTCATCATGATTGCCGACGCCGGCCACAGCGCCCAGATCGTGGAAGCCATCCAGGCCGGCGCCGACGACTTCATCCGCCGCCCCTACACCTCCGAGGAGCTCGAGAGCGCGATCCGCGCCGTGGTCGCCCGGCCCCGCCGGGAGACGGCGCCGGCGGCGCCCGTCGAGGACAACGGCGACCGGCTGCAGCGCGAGCTGGCCCTGCTGATCAGCCCCCAGATGCGTGAGATCCAGCAGGTGATCGAGCAGGCCGCCCGGGCCGACGTCACCGTGCTGGTGTGCGGCGAGACCGGCGTCGGCAAGGAGCTGGTGGCGCGGGCCATCCACACCCACTCGCCCCGCCGGCGGGGTGCCTTCATCAAGGTGAACTGCGCGGCGATGCCGCGCGAGCTGCTGGAGAGCGAGCTGTTCGGACACGAGCGCGGTGCCTTCACCGGCGCCCACCAGCGCAAGCCCGGCCGCTTCGAGCTGGCCGACGGCGGGACCATCTTCCTGGACGAGATCGGCGAGCTCCACCCGGCCCTGCAGGCCAAGCTGCTCCACGTGCTGCAGGACGGCGAGTTCTCCCGGGTCGGTGGCCACCACAACATCCGTGTCGACGTGCGGACGATCTGCGCGACCAACCGGGATCTCACCCGCGAGGTGGCGGCCGGTCGCTTCCGCGAGGACCTCTTCTATCGCCTGAACGTCATCAACATCCTGGTGCCGCCGCTGCGCGATCGGCGCCAGGAGATTCCCGGTCTCGTCGGCTACTTCGTGGAGCGCTACGCGCGGATGTACAACGTGGCCGAGCACGAGCTCGGCCCCGACACCGTGCAGGCGCTGGCGGCCTACCACTGGCCCGGCAACATCCGCGAGCTGGAGAACTTCATCAAGCGGATGATCGTGCTCGAGGACTGGACGCTCGCCCGCACCCTGGTCGCCCCGGCCGTGGCCGCCCCCGCCGCCGAGCCGTTCGCCGCCAGCAAGGGGCTTTCACTCAAGGACATCTCCCGGCGGGCCGTGCTGGAGGCCGAGCGTGAGGTCATCGGGCGCGCGCTCGAGCAGTGCCGGTGGAATCGCGTCAAGACGGCCAAGATGTTGAAGATCAGCTACCGCGCGCTCCTCTACAAGATCAAGGACATGGGCCTCAAGCAGGACCCGGCCGCCAGCTAGGCGCCGGACACCGTAGGAGGAGATTGAGTCATGACCCTCAAATGGTTCGTCGTATCCGCCGCGCTTCTGGCCGGCGCCGGTCTGGTGAGCACCGCCGGCGCCCAGCAGGCCGCCACCCGCGCCGCGGTCGTCGTCCCCGCCGCGCCGATCACCCTGGCCTCCGACTACGTCATCGGTCCCGAGGACATGTTGCTGATCTCCGTGTGGAAGAACGAGTCGCTCTCGCGCACGCTCCCGGTGCGCCCGGACGGCAAGATCTCGATGCCGCTCCTGCACGACATCCAGGCCTCCGGCCTCACGCCGATGCAGCTGCGTGACAAGATCGCCGCCGCCCTCGCCGAGTTCATGCCCAACCCCGAGGTGTCGGTCAGCGTGCTCGAGGTGCGCAGCTACCGCGTGTCGGTCCTCGGCGAGGTCCAGAAGCCGGGGGTGCTGCAGCTGCGCGCGCCCACCACCGTGCTGGAGGCCATCGCGCTGGCGGGCGGGTTCCGCGACTTTGCCTCGCCCAGCAAGATCGTCATCTTCCGCAAGGACGACGGCGGCCAGACCCAGCGGCTGCGCTTCAACTACAACCGCGCCGTCGGCACCGCCGGCGAAGAGAACGTCCCCCTGCGCTCGGGCGACGTCGTCGTCGTTCCCTGAGGCCCCGACACCCCATGCCGACTCCACCGAGCCTCCACGACGAGTCCGCGCGCGGTCTGGGCCTGGCGACGGTCCTCGAGGTCGTCCGCCGGCGCCGCGTGCTCGCCCTGCTGCCCTGCGTGTTCGTCCTGGCCGCGGCCGCCTCGATGGCGATGTTCCTGCCGAGCCTGTGGACGGCCCGGGCCACCATGCTGGTCAATCGCCAGGAGATCCCCGAAGCCCTGGTGCGCTCCACCGTCAGCAACGACCCCGAGGCGCGGCTGCTGACCCTGACCCACGAGATCCTCGACACGCCCCGCCTGTCGAAGATCATCGCCGACAACAACCTCTATCCCGCGATGCGTCACTCCCGGCCGGCGGCCGACGTCGTCGCCCGCATGCGCAAGGACATCAAGGTGGACGTCCAGGACGAGCGCGAGCGGCGAGGCCGCGAGTGGCGCTCCCTGGTGTTCACCATCGGCTATACCGCCACTGACCCGACCGTGGCCGCCCGCGTGACCAACACCCTGGCCGCGCTCTTCGGCGAGGAGAATCGCCGCCAGCGCGAGCAGCAGGCGACGGGCGCCACCGAGTTCTTCGAGGGCCAGCTGGGCGATCTGCGCACCCGCCTGGCCGGCCAGGAGCAGCGCATCTCCGCCTACAAGGAGCAGAACCTCGGCGAGCTGCCCGAGCAGCGCGACGTCAACCTCCGCACGCTCGAGCGTCTGCAGCAGCAGCTGCAGCTCGCCCACGAGAACAACCGCCGGGCCACCGAGCGGCGGCAGATGATCTCGCAGAGCCTGAACGACCTCGACCTCGCCAGCGCGATGGGCGGTGGCGGCACCGCCGCCAGTGCGTTCAACGTGGCGCCGGGCGAGACGGCCGCCGCCCGGCTGTCGATCCTGCGCAACGAGCTGGCCGCGCTGCAGACGACCTACAGCGACAAGTACCCCGACGTGATCCAGATGAAGGAGCAGATCCGCCTGCTCGAGGCCCGGGTGAGCGACGAGCAGAAGAAGATCGCGGCGGCCGCCGCCTCGCCGAAGACCACCGGTCCCGCCGCGGCGACTTCCCGCCGCTCACGCGATCTCGGGCTGGCCGTGCAGAACCCCTACGTGCTGAGCCTGATGCAGCAGCTCGACCAGGCCAACGTGGAAGCCAAGTCCAGCACCGACGAGATCACCAACCTCAACCGCCAGCTCAATGTCTACCAGCGGCGGCTGGAGATGACGCCCAAGCGCGAGCAGGAGCTGGCCCTGATCACGCGTGACTACGAGACCACCCGCGACCTGTTCCGCTCACTGCTGGCCAAGCGCGGGGAAGCCGGCGTCGCCGCCGACCTCGAGCAGCGGCAGAAGGGCGACACCTTCCGGGTCATCGAGCCGGCCACGCTGCCCGAACGGCCGGCCGGTCCCAACCGGCTCCGGTTGCTCCTGGTCGGCGTCGCGCTGGCCCTCGGCGCCGCCGGGGTGGCCGTCGTGCTGGCCGAGCAGGTCGACACCTCGTACCGGCGCGCCGACGAGGTGCGGGCCACGGCCGCCGGGGTGCCCATCCTGTCCACGATCCCCCGCATCGTCACCGAGGCCGACCGCCTGGGCGCGCTGCGCCAGCGACGGCTGGCCGTGGTGGGGGTGGCGCTGGGGCTCATGCTCGTCGTCGGCACCTCGTTCGTGGTCGCTCACAACAACCAGTCGCTCGTCAGCGTCCTGACGCCCGACCCCACGGCCAAGAGGTAGGCGATGTACCTTCAGTTCTACGGTCTCCGCGAGACGCCGTTCGGTCCCACGCCCGACCCCAAGTTCCTGTTCCAGTCGACCCGGCATCGGGAGGCGCTGGCCCAGCTCGTCTACGGCGTGCGCGAGCGCAAGGGATTCATCGTCCTCACCGGCGAGATCGGCACCGGCAAGACGACGCTGCTGCGCACGCTGCTGGCCCGCTTCGATCGCGACACCCACGTGGCCTACATCCACAACTCGGCCCTGGGCATCGAGGGGCTGCTCGAGTACATGCTCCAGGACTGGGGCGTGAAGTCGACGGCCACCACCCACGCCCAGCGGCTGTTCGAGCTGAACGAGTTCTTGATCGACCAGCACCGCCAGGAGCTGAGCCCGGTCCTGGTGATCGACGAGGCCCAGAACCTCTCGGCCACCACCCTGGAGGCGGTGCGTCTGCTGTCGAACTTCGAGACGACCAGCCAGAAGCTGATGCAGATCCTGCTGGTCGGCCAGCCTGAGCTGCGCGACACGCTCAACTCGCACGAGCTGCGCCAGCTCAAGCAGCGCATCGGGCTGCGCTGCCACATCGGGCCGCTGTCGCCCGAGGAGACACGTCTGTACATCCGCCACCGGCTGCGCATCGCCGGCGCCACCGATACCGGCATCTTCACCGACGCCGCCATCCAGCGGATCACCGAGTACAGCGAGGGCACCCCGCGCGTCGTCAACATCGTATGCGACCACTGCCTGCTCTCCGGCTTCGCCGACAGCAAGCGGCGGATCGACACCGCCGTCGTCGACGAGGCGATCGAGTATCTCGAGGAGGGCGAGCGCCGGGACTGGAAGCGCAGCCGCCAGATGCGGCTGGTCCCGGCCCGCGGCGCCGTGTGGGCCGCGCGTGGCGGTGTTGCCGCGCTGGTCGTGCTGCTCCTGCTGCTCCTGGTCTTCGCCGTCAACACCACCGGCTGGTTCGGCCACGCGCTCCCATAGGAGGAGAAGCCCCGTGAGCAAGTTCTTCAAGGCCCTGGAAAAGGTCGAGCACGAGCGCGACGTCGCGGCCGAGGCCGAGCACGCGACGGCCCCCGCCGCCCCGGCCCCCACGGCGGTGGTCGCCGAGCCAGCCCCTGCCCGCCCCGCGGTCGAGCCGGTCCCTCCGCGGCCGCAACCGGTCGCCCGGCCCCAGGCGGCACCGGCACCGCCGCCGGTCGTCCGTCCACAACCGGCGCCGGCACCCCCGCCGGTCGCCCGTCCGCAACCGGCGCCGGCACCCCCGCCCGTCGTCCGTCCACAACCGGAGCCGGCGGCCTCACCGTTCACGGCGCCGCCGCCGAGGCAGCCGGTCTACGGCTCGCCGATCGCCCGCGAGACAGCAAACCGTCACGCCTTCGCCTGGCAGATGGAACCCGCGAGCATCATCGAGCCCGGCGACATCGACGATCACCTCGTCAGCCTCCTGGAGCCGACCAGCTTCGCGGCCGAGCAGTACCGGGCCGTCCGGCTGGCCATCGAGACGCTGCACCACGAGCGCGGCACCGGCGTGGTGGCGGTAGCGAGCCCCGGCCGCGGCGAGGGGCGGACGATGACCGCCCTCAACCTGGCCGGCGCCCTCGCCCAGGCCAGCGACGCCCGGGTGGCGCTGCTCGAGGCCGACCTGCGCCATCCCTCGGTCGCGGGCTACCTTGGGCTGCCGGCCGGCCGAGGCCTCTCCAGCTATCTCGTCGACCCCGCCATGACGGTCGACGACGTCGTGCAGCGGCCATCCTCGATCGCGTTCGCGGTCCTGCCGGCTGGTGCCACCTCGTCGATGCCGTACGAGCTGCTCAAGTCGCCGCGGCTGACGGCGCTGATCGCCGAGCTGCGCCGGCGCTTCGACTACGTGCTGGTCGACACCCCCTCCGCGCTGCCCTTCCCCGACGTCGGCATCCTGCGCGACCTCGTGGACGGGTTCATCGTCGTCGTGCGCGCCAATCGCACCCCGCGTGAGCAGCTGCAGGAGACGATCTCGGTGCTGGGGCGTCCGCACACGCTGGGGCTGGTCTTCAACGACGACGAGCGCACGGGCCGGCCGGCCTACCACGACTCCGGCGAGGGGTGGCGCCGCCTGGTCCCGCGCCCGCTGGGAGCGGTGCGTGGCTGACACGACGCCCTCGGTGGTGAACGTCCTCACCGTGGACGTCGAGGAGTACTACCACGGGGTCGAGTTCACCACCGCCCTCGACGCCTCCGCCCTGGCCCGGCTACCGAGCCGGGTGGTGGCCCAGACCGAGCGGCTGCTCGACGTGCTCGACGCCCACCAGGCCCACGCGACGTTCTTCACGCTTGGCGTGGTGGCCCAACGCTTCCCGCGCTTGATCCGCGACATCACGGCCCGCGGCCACGAACTGGCCTCGCACGGCTGGGACCACACGCCGGTCCATCGCCTCGGCGCCGACGGCTTCCGGGCCGACGTACGGCGCGCCCGGCAGGCGCTGGAGCACGCCGCCGGCCGCGCGATCCGCGGCTACCGGGCGCCCAACTACTCCATCACTGCCGACACACCGTGGGCGTTCGCCATCCTGGCCGAGGAGGGCCACACCTACGACTCGAGCGTGCATCCCATCAGCCACGATCGCTACGGTTTCCCGGGCGCGCCCCGCTTCGTGCATGCGGCGCCGGGTCGCGAGCTGTGGGAAGTGCCGGTCGGCACCGCGCGGGCGTTCGGCACCAATGTGCCGCTCGGCGGCGGTTTCTTCCGCCTCTTTCCCACCAGCCTCCTGCGCGGAGCGATCGCCAGCGTGAATCGCCTGGACCGCCAGCCGCTCGTGCTGTACGTGCATCCCTGGGAGTTCGACGTCGGGCAACCGCGGCCCCCGATGCCCTGGCTCCATCGCTTCCGCCACTACGTCGGTCTGGCCGGCGCCGAGCGCAAGCTCCGGGCGCTGCTCGCGGCCTTCCGCTTCACGACGGTCGACGACGCGCTGGCGGTCAGGACCGCTCCGGTGGCCGTCGCCGCGCGCGCCTCGTAGGCAGCGCCGTGCGCGCGCTGCTGGTGTCCCCGACGTCGCCGTACTTGCCGACCCACGATTGCGCGCGGCCGGCGGCCGTCGCGGCATGACGCCGCGCGAGCCCGTGGCTGGTGCTCCGGCGCTGCTGGTCGGCATCGCCGGCGGCAGCGGCAGCGGCAAGACCAGCCTGGCCCGCGCGCTCGTCGCGGCCCTGGGCGGCGATCGCGCGACGCTGCTCGCCCACGATGCGTACTACCGCGACGGCGCCGCCCGGTCACCCCACGCGCGGGCCACGGCGAACTACGACGTCCCCGAGGCGTTCGACCAGGCGCTGTTCCTGCAGCACCTGCGGGCCCTGCGCGCCGGGCTCCCCGTCCGCCCTCCCCTCTACTCCTTCACCATTCACCGGCGCGTCGGCGACGGTGTCGCGCTCCTGCCCCGGCCCATCGTCGTGGTCGAGGGCATCCTGCTGCTGTGGGATCCGGCGGTCCGAGCCGTGCTCGACCTGGGCATCTTCCTCGACGCGCCCGAACGGGTCCGGCTCGAGCGCCGCCTGGGCCGCGACGTCGCCGAGCGGGGCCGGACGCCCGAGGCCGTGTTGACCCAGTTCGCCACCACCGTCCGCGAGGCCCACCGCACCTACGTGGAGCCCACGCGGGCCATGGCCGATCTCGTGCTCGGCACCTCCGGTCGGCTCGAGCCCATCGCCGAGATCGCCACCGCCGTGATCCTCGACCGCTTCGCGCGGCGGGGCGGCGACCGCGCCCGGATCGCCTCGTGAGCGCGACGGCGCTGCCTCGCGAGACCGGCGCCGACGCGGCGATCGCCGGTGCCGTCGAGCGGTGCGTGCGTCTCCTGCGCGAGCGGCTGGGCCCCCGGCTGCTCGGCGTGGTGCTGACCGGCAGCTTCGCCCGTGACGAGGGCACGGTGCTCGCGGTCGGCGACCACCTGCGCGTGCTGGGCGACATCGAGTTCCTGGTGATCCTGCCGCACGGCCGCGACTATCGGGCTCTCCGGCCCGCGCTCGGCGACTGGGCCCGCGAGGTCAGCCGCGCGCTCGGCGAGCGGCGCGTGCGCGTCGAGATCGAGTTCGGTCCGGCCGAGGAGGCCTACCTGCGGCGGCGAGCGCGGCCGTCGATCTTCGTGCACGACCTGCGCACGCACGGCCGTGTGGTGTGGGGCCCATCCGACCTGCTGGCCCGCATCCCGCCCTTTGCCCCCGCCGACATCCCGCGCGAGGACGCCGTCCATCTCGTCTTCAACCGGGCGATCGAGCAGCTCGACGCCTGGGATCGCGTGGAGGGTGCCGATGAGGAGGCGCTCCTCGGCCTGGGGTATCAGCGGCTGAAGCTGCGCCTCGACCTGGCCGGCTCGGCACTCGCGTTCGCTGGCCGCCACGTCTCGGCGTACGGAGAGCGGCCGGCGGCGTTCGCAGCGCTGCTGGCCGAGACCCCGGTGCTCGCCCGGCGATTGCCGGCCGCCTTCGCCAGGGACCTCGCCCACGCCGCTCGCGCCAAGCTCACCCCCCGCCTCGACGACCTGCTGCCGTCCGGGTCGCCGGTGCGCCAGCGGGGATGGCTGCGCGCGGAGATGTGCCGCGACGTGCCGGTCCTGGCGGCCGTCCTGGGCTGGGAGCTGGGCCTCATGCTGGGCGGCGACGCGCCGCTGCGAGTTCTGCTGGAGCGCTGGGTCGGCGCCGCCCCGTGGCGCCGGCGGGCGCGGCAGTGGGCCAAGCTCGCGCTGCATCCGATGCCGGCGCCGTTGCCGCTGAGCGCGACCCAGGCGGCGGTCCTGGCCCTGCGCTCCACGCCGCGCGCGCTCACCTACGCCGCCGGCGCCACCGCCTACCTGACGCTGGGCGAGGAGGGACCGCCCACCGGCGCCGCTGCCCACCGGCTGCCGCTGGCGGGGCCGCCGCCGGCCGACGCCGCCGCCGAGCGGGCGGCGATCACCGCCTTCTGGCGGTGGTGCATCCGCAACGACTGAGCGCTGGAGGCGCTGACATGGCCGCACCGCTGTCGATTTACGTCCTCGTGGATGCGCTCGGGTGGGAGATCCTGCGCGGCCGGCCGTTCCTGGACGATCTGCTCGCCGAGCGCCGATGGCTGGTGACGATCCTCGGCTACTCGTCGGGCGCGATCCCGACGCTGCTGTCCGGACAGACGCCGGCCCAGCACGGCCACTGGAACCTGTTCTACCGCGATCCCGTCCGCTCGCCCTTCCGATGGACGCGCGCGCTGGCCGCGCTGCCGCGGCCGCTCGTGGAGAACCGGGTGAGTCGCCGCGCGCTCAAGATGGTCGCCCGCCGCGCCTCCGGCTACCGCGGCTACTTCTCGCTGTACGACTACCCGGTGGCCCACCTCGCCGAGTTCGACCTCACCGAGAAGCGCGACATCTACCAGCCCGGGGGGCTCGACTGCCGCTCGATCTTCGACGACATGACCGAGGCCGGCATCCCCTACGAGTGCTACAACTACCACCGCCACACCGACGCCGAGATCCTGGCGCTGGCGCCGGAGCGCGCCGCCACCAGCGAGGCGCGCGTGCTCTTCCTCTATCTCTCGGGGCTCGATCACCACCTGCACTTCCACGTGCACGAGCCCGACACCGTCACGTCCATGCTGGCCTGGTACGAGGCGGGGCTGCGGCGCGTGTGGGAGGCGGCCGCGCGGGCCGGCCGCGAGCCGCGGCTGTTCGTCTTCTCCGACCACGGCATGACGCCGATCCGGTGGACGTACGACCTGCGCCGCGACGTGCAGGCGCTCGGCCTGCAGGTGACGACCGACTACCTGCCCGCCTACGACTCGACCATGGCCCGCTTCTGGGTGTGGAACGACCGCGCGCGGGCCAAGCTCACGGCGCTGCTCGAGGATCATCCGTGCGGCACGCTGCTGGAGCCGGCCGAGCTGCAACGGCTCGGCATCTGGTTCGACGACGACCGTTACTACCAGATGCTCTTCCTCATGAAGCCCGGCATGCTGCTGAGCCCGAGCGACATGGGTACCGTGCGCTTCGCCGGCATGCACGGCTATCACCCCAGCGAGCCCACGGCCGACGCCGCGTTGCTGGCCACGGTTCCGGTCGACAAGGCCGTGGACCACATCACGGGCGTGCGGGGCGCGCTGCTGGAAGATCTGGGGCTGTCGACCGGGAGCGCGGGCGGCGTGAGCCCGATTCGCCTGCTGTTCGTGCTGACCTCGCCCGTCCGGGGCGGCGTGGAGGAGGTCGTGCTCGCGCTCCTGCGCCGCCTCGATCCAGGCGAGTTCCGCCTGGCCCTGGCCGCGCCGGCCGCGCTGCTCGAGGCGCTGGCCCCCGATCTCGCGGGGGTCCGCCTCGACACCGAGGCTGTCGCCGCCGAGAGCCTCCGGCAGCGCCGGGAGGTGGGACGCCTGGCGGGGTTCATGACCCGGTTCCGCCCCGACGTCGTCAATCCTCATCTGTTCCGGTCCACCGTCGTCGCCGCCCCGGTGGCCCGGTGGCACGGCGCGCGCGTGGTGGAGACGTACCACGGCCGCGAGGGATGGCGGCGTGGCCCCGGGCCGCTACGGTTCCTGCCCGATCGGTTGGTGTCCCGCCTGCTCCACCGCGTGATCGCCGTGTCGGAGGCGGCGCGGCGCATTCCTGATCCGCGGCAAGGGCTACCGCGCCGAGACGATCACCGTCGTGCCCAACGGCCGCGACCTCTCGGTCTTCACCCCCGGCACCGCCCGCGAGGCCGTGCGCAAGGAGCTCGGCCTGGACGGCGCGGTGCCGCTGGTCGGCGTCGTCGGTCGACTCGAGCCGCAGAAGGGCCACATCCACCTGCTCGACGCCTGGCCGGCGGTGCTGCGCGAGTTGCCCGACGCGCGCCTGCTCGCTCGTCGGCGACGGCTCGCTGCGCGGCGCGCTGGTCGAGCGGACGCGCGCCCACGGCCTCGAGACCTCGGTGATCATGGCCGGCTTCCGCGCCGACGTGCCGCGTGTGCTCGACGCCATCGACGTCCTCTGCCTGCCCTCGCTCTACGAGGGGATGCCGTTGACGGCGATCGAGGCGGCGGCGATGGCGCGGCCGGTGGTAGCGACGGCCGTCGACGGCACGCCGGAGGTCGTCCAGGAGGGCGTGACCGGGAGGCTCGTGCCACCGGCCGATCCGCCCGCCCTGGCCCGCGCGCTTGGCGAGCTGCTCGGCCATCCCGACCGCGCGCGCGAGATGGGGCGGGCCGGGCGCGCGCTCGTGCTCGAGCGCTTCGACCTCGACCGCCAGGTGGAGGCGACCGCGCGCGTCTACCGGAGCCTGGCCCGATGACCGCGGCGGCGTTCTGGCTGGCCGCCGCGCTGCTCGCCTATACGTGGATCGGCTACGCGCTGGTGCTGCGCCTGCGGGCCGGTCGCCGGCCGGCGCCGCCGGTGGGCGAGCCGGCCCGCCCGTCACTCTCGGTGATCGTCGCGGCCTTCAACGAGGCGAGCTGCATCCGCGAGAAGCTCGACACGACGCTGGCCCAGCGCTATCCGACCGCGCGCCTGGAGATCATCGTGGTCTCCGACGGCTCCACCGACGGGACCGACGGCCTCGTGGCCCGCCACCCCGATCCCCGGGTCCGGCTCATCCGCCAGGAGCCGCGGGCCGGCAAGTCGTCCGCGCTCAACCGGGGGGCGGCGGCAGCGCGCGGCGAGGTGCTCGTGTTCACCGACGCCAACGCGATGTTCGGTCGCGACGCGCTGGCGCGGCTGGCCGCGCCCTTCGCCGATCCCGGCGTCGGGCTCGTCACCGGCCAGGGGCTCTACGCCGCCACCGCCGGCGACGCCCGCGCCGTGTCCGGCGGCTACGTCCGCTACGAGGCGGCCCTGCGCGAGGGCGAGAGCGCGCTCGGCTTCCAGGCCAGCGCCGACGGCGCCGTGTACGCGCTGCGCCGTGACCTCTACCGCGAGCTGCGCGCCACCGAGGTCAACGACCTCCTGCACCCGATCCAGGCCACGCTCGCCGGCTTCACCTCGCGCTTCGAGCCGGAGGCCTACACCGTCGAGCCGCCGTCGAGCGACGGCGGGCAGGAGTTCCGCCGCCACGTGCGCATCGTCGCCCAGGGCATGCACCTGCTCCGGCACTGGCTGCCGCCGCTGCTGGTGGCGCGCCGGTGGGACGCGGTGTGGATGCTGCTCTCGCACCGCGCGCTGCGGTGGACGACGGCGCCCTCGCTGGCGATCGTCCTGGTCGCGAGCCTCGCCCTGCGGGAGCACGGTGTGGTGTACGCGGCGGCGCTGGCCGGCCAGGCCGCCTTCTACGCGCTGGCACTGGCCGGCTGGGCGGCCGAGCGGGCCGGGCGCCGGCTCGGCCGGCTGGCCATCCCCTACTACTTCTGCCTCGTGGCCGCCGCCGGCACGGCCGGGTTCTACCGCTGCCTGCGCGGCGGCGCCCAGGCGGTGTGGGCCCCGGCCGGCACCCGCGTCACCGAGCGCGCGGCATGAACGTCCGGGTGGCGCTGGTCCGCAACACCGCCTGGTACGCGATGGTCACCGGCGTGGGCCTGGTCTCCGGCCTCGTGATGTCGGTCATCCTCGCCCGCGGGCTCGGCCCCGCACTCATGGGCAACCTGTCCTACGTCACCTGGGCCGAGCGGACGCTCACCGCGGTGGCGACGCTCGGCTACACCTTCGCCACCGTGCGCTACACCGCCGAGGCGTTCGCGCGCGGCGACGTGGCGCGGGCGGGGGGGCTGGTTCGCCTGTTCATGCGGCGGCAGCTGGTGACGACGGCCCTCATCACGCTGGTGGCGGCGCCGCTGGTGCTCGTCTTTGCGGCCACCGAGCTGCGGGCGCCGCTGCTCGTGGTCGTGGCCACGCTGTTCCTCATCACCATCGAGGGCATCTACACGCACGCGCTGCAGGGCGCCCAGCGCTACGACATCACGGCCCGCACGAGCACGATCAAGATGGGGCTGCAGCTGGTGGTGGCCGTGGTCGCCATTCGCCTCGGCGCCGACCTCGCCCTGCTGATGGCCGGCATGGGACTCACGCTGCTGGTCTCCTGCCTGATCCAGCGGCACCGGGTACGGGCGATCTACGCGGGCGCCACCGCCGGGCCGCCGGCGCCGATGACGCCCGACGTGCGGGGGTTTCTGCTCCCGCTGTCGATCGTGGCCGTGCTGGACGCGATCGTGTGGGACCGCTCGGAGGTCTTCTTCCTCGGCCTCTACGCCACGTCGGAGGACATCGCCTTCTACAGCCTGGCCTTCGGGCTGGCCACGCGCATCATGATCATCCCCGCCATCGCCGTCGGCGCGCTGCTGCCGGCGTTCTCCGCCCTCCACGGCCACGGGGACGCCGAGGACTTCGGGCGCCTGTACCGCAGCGTGCTGCGCTACGTGGCCCTGGTCGGCGCGCCGCTGGCGGCGATGGTGGCCGCGCTGGCGCCCTCGATCGTCGTATGGCTCTACGGCGACGCCTACCTGCCGGCCGCGCCGCTGGTCGGCGTCCTCGCCGCCGTGGCCCTGCTGTCGGCACTGCGCCAGGTGGCGTGGGCGGCGCTGCGGGGCGTCGGCGACCGGCGGTGCGCGCTCACCGCCACCGCGGTCGCGGCCGTCATCAACATCGTACTGGCGGTGGCGCTCATCCCGCGCTGGGGCACGGTGGGCGCCGTGGTCGCCAACGCCGCCGCCCAGGTCACGGCGACGACGTGGGCGTTTGCGGGCATGGCCCACACGCACGGCGCGCGCTTCCCCGGCCTCGACCTCGGCAAGACCGTCGCCGCCGGGCTGCTGGCGTGGCTCGTGGCCTGGGAGCTGGCCGGTGATGCCCACGACCTGCTGCGCGTGCTGCTGGCGGGCGCCGGGGGCGGTGTCGCCTTCCTCCTGGCCTGCGTGGCGTGCGGGCTGCTGGGCACGCGGGAGTGGGCGCTACTGACCTCCTCGACCCGACGACTGCTCGCGCTGCGCGCCCCCGGCGCCACCACGCCCTGAGGCGGGAGCGGTGAACGCGATCGCCCACCCGACCGCGCCGGCGACGATCCGCCCGACCGTCTCGGCGATCGTGCCGACGAAGAACCGCCCGGCCCTGCTCGAGGTCGCCGTGCGCGGGCTGCTCGCCCAGACGGTGGCGCTGGACGAGCTGATCGTCGTGGACCAGAGCGGCGACGACACCGGCCGGCGTCGGGTGGTGGGCCTGCTCGCCGACCTGCCGGCCGGCCGCCGCCCGCGGCTGGACTACGTGCTCGACCCGGCGATCAACGGCGCCGCGGCCGCGCGTAACGCCGGCCTCGACCGCGCGCGGGGAGAGATCCTGCTCTGCTGCGACGACGACGTCGTCGCCGACCCGCGCGTCCTGGAGCGGCTGCTCGCGCACTACGAGGCCGCGCCCGAGTGCGCCGCCCTGGCGCCGATCATCACCAACTACGCACGACCGGGCCGGCTGGCGCGGTTGCACCGGTGGCTGTTCTGCCGCGGCCCCTTCCACGACGAGCGCCAGCCGGTGTACTGGGGATGGCGCCGCTACCTCGCGCCCACCCGGGTGCCGGTGCGCATGTTCACCGGCGCGATGATGTCGTTCCGCCGCAGCGCGCTCGGCGGCCTGCGCCACGACGCGCGCTACCGCGGCGCCTCGGTGGGCGAGGACGTCGATCTCTGCTGGGCGCTGGGCCGGCGCGGCGCGCGGCTGGCCATCGTCACCGACGCCCACATCGTGCACAACCGGGCCCCGCGCCCGGCGGTCCGCCCCGAGGAGGCGCAGATCGCCGCCTGGGGATTCCTGTCCGCCAAGCACCTGCCCCGCACGTTCGGAGTCCGCGTGGCCTTCGCGTGGTACGTGGTGGGCGTCTTCGCGGGTGCCACGACCGTCGCCGTCCGCGATCGCACCCTGGCCCCGCTGCACTCCGCGCTGGCCGGCCTGCGCGCCCTGCGCACCGATCACGCCGGCTCCAGCTTCCTCGCCCCCGCCGTCGACCGCTCGCGCTGCTGACCCGCGCGCACGCGCTCGCCTGCTCGACCGCCTGGGGTAAGCTGGGGCGGGTTTCAATCGGGCGAACGCGAGGATCGGCGATGGCGGGACGCGTGAGCGGCAAGGCGGCGATCGTGGTGGGGGGCGGGCAGACGCGCGGCGAGACGATCGGCAACGGCCGGGCGACGGCCATCGTCCTGGCCCGCGAGGGTGCCCGCGTCATCGTGGCCGACCGCCATCTCGACTCCGCGCGCGAGACGGCGGAGATGATCACCGCCGAGGGCGGCCAGGCCTGGCCCTTCGAGGCGGACATCACGAGCGAGGACGCCGCCCGCGCGCTCATCACGGGCGCCCTCGAGCGCCTGGGCGGCCTGCACATCCTGCACAACAACGTCGGCGCCAGCCTCGCCCTCGGCGACGCCTCGGCGACCGAGCTGACCGAGGCAGCATTCCAACGCAGCTTCGACGTCAACCTCAAGGGCATGTGGCTGGCGTGCAAGCACGCGCTGCCGGCCCTGCGCGAGAGTGGCGGCTCGATCGTGAACATCTCGTCGATGGCCGCCCGCAACGCCTATCCGCTCGTCGGCTACAAAACCACCAAGGCCGCCGTGGTGGCCCTCACCGAGAATCTCGCCGCCGCCAACGCCCGCTACGGGGTGCGGGCCAACGCGATCCTCCCCGGTCTCATGAACACGCCGATGGCGATCGAGGCCCGGGTGGCTCAGGGCACGCGCCGCGAGGAGGTCATCGCCAGCCGCGACAGCCGCGTTCCCCTGCGCCGGCGGATGGGGACCGGCTGGGACGTCGCCTTCGCCGCGCTCTACCTGCACTCCGACGAGGCCGCGTTCGTCACCGGCGTCGCCCTCGCCGTCGACGGCGGCGAGGGGGTGAGCTGGGGAAGCTGAGTCGATTCTCGCGCCGCTCCTCGGGAGCCTGTCCTAGGATGTGGCCCTACACGATCGAAGCCAACGGAACCGCCGGAGACCCTGTCGCCCCACCGCCCGCACCCCGCGCCGACAACTCGCGACGTCGTCGGACGAACGAATTGCGACTCGGAACTGTAGACCTTTGGACCTGCCTTGCTCAGATCTAGCTTCGACCTAGCCGACTCGGAGGCGGGCGAGGATAGCGGGGTCGGGGTCGATGCCGAGGCCGGGGGCTTGGGGGATGGGGATGCGGCCGTGGTGGGGGTGGATGGCGTCGCCGAGGGGGTTTTCCTCGAAGTCGCAGTAGAAGCGTTCGACGAGGGATTCGCGGGGCATGGCGGCGATGCAGTGGATGGACGCCAGCAGGCCGGGGCCGAAGTAGGCGGAGTGCGGGACCACCTCCACGCCGAATGCCTCGGCCAGCGTCATCACCCGGCGCAGCTCGGTCACGCCGCCGATCTTCGTGACGCTCGGCTGCGCGTAGGTCAGCGCCCCCGCCTCGAAGGCGCGGCGGAACTCCCAGGCGGTGCCGTAGTTCTCGCCGGCCGCGGTGGGGATGCCGCCGCGGGCGCGAACCTCGGCGAGCCCGGCCACGTTCTCGGGCGGCCACACCGGCTCCTCGAGCCAGTGCAGGTCGAGCGGGGCCAGCCGCCGGGCCATCGCGACCGCCTCGGCCACCGTCCACGGACAGTTGGTGTCGAGCATGATCGGCACCTCGCCGCCGGCCACGTCGCGCGCGGCCCGCACCTCCGGCACCGTGATCTCGTGCAGCTTCAGGTACCGATAGCCGCGCCCGAGCGCCTGCTCGGTGTAGTGGGCCACGGCCTCGGCGGCGCCGTAGCGCAGCAGGCTCGCGTAGGCCGGCAGGTCGGCGCGCGGGCTGCCGCCCAGCAGCCGATAGAGCGGCAGGCCGGCGGTCTTGCCGGCGATGTCCCACAGCGCGATGTCCAGGCCGGAGAGCGCGTACATCGTGGGGCCGCCGCGGCCCACGCCGTGCAGCACGCGCTGCAGATCGTCGGTCAGGGCGGCGATCTGGCCGGGGTCGCGCCCGATGCACATCGGCCCCAGCAGCGTGTCGAGGACGGCCCGGGTCGCGTGGAAGATGCGATGGCCGAAGGCCTCGCCCCACCCGGTGATGCCGGCGTCGGTCTCGACGCGGACCAGCAGCATGTCGATGCTGGTCCGGGCCCGGCCGCCCAGCATCGGTGTGGCCCCGTCGATGATCATGGGCAGGTTGACGACGAGCGTCTCGACACGCGTGATCTTCATGGCAGGGCGTCCTCGAAGGCGCTCATGAAGCGCTGCATGTCGGCGCGGGTGCCGAGGGTCAGCCGGAAGCTGCCGTCGATGACCGGCTTGCGCCCCATGCTGCGCACCAGGACCCCGCGCTCGCGGAGCCTCTGCACCACGCCCTCCAGATCGCGCGGCGGCCACACCAGCATGTAGTTGCCGCCGCCGGCGGCATGGCGCACGCCGAGGCGACCGAGGCGCTCGACCGTCCACGCCCGGGCCGCGGCGACCTCGGCCACGTATCGCCGCATGTGGTCGGGATCTGCCAGCGCGGCCTGCCCGGCCACGACGGCGAACATGTTGATGTCGTACGGCCCGGTGACCCGACGCAGCCGGTCGAGGACCGTGGGGGCGCCGATCGCGAAGCCCAGGCGCAGCGCGGCCATCCCCGCCGCCTTGGACAGCGACTGCAGCGCGATCACGTTGGGCACCGCCAGCGCCTCCGGCACGACCGAGCATCCCGTGAACGCCACGTAGAGCTCGTCGACCACGACGAGCGTGTCCGGCGCCGCCCGGGCCAGCTCGAGAATGGCGGCGGGCGACAGCAGGGTGCCGGTCGGGTTGTTGGGGTTGCAGACGAAGAACAGCCGGGGTGCCGCGGCCAGCCGCTCGCGCACCGCCGCCAGCGGATAGCCGAGATCCTCGTCGTAGGGGACGGCGTCGATGGGCATCCCCTGCTGCTGGGCGCACGGCTCGTAGTAGCCGAACGTGGGCTCGGTGGTCAGGAAGCTCGCGCCCCGCTCGCCGTAGGCGTCGAAGATCGCGTGAATCGCCGCGTCGACCCCGTTGAAGGCCTCGACGTGGCTGGCCTCGACGCCGAGGGTGGCGGCAAACGCCTCGGTGAGCCCCGCGTACTCCGGGTAGGTCGCGTACGCTGCCGGGGGCAACGCACGGATGGCCTCGATGACCTTGGGCGAGGGGCCGACCGTGCTTTCGTTGAAGTCCAGGCGCAGCAGCGACCGCCGCCCCTCCAGGGGGGCGACGTACGGCGTGAGCGCCTCGACCTCAGGTTTCGCTCTCAACACCGCGCGGGCGCCGGGCTACGGCAGGTCGAGCGTGGTGACGCGGCGGAGCTCGCGACGGTACTGGGCGTCGTCGAACGGTGTCGCGCGGTGCATCGTGGCGCGGTTGTCCCAGATCACGAGGTCGCCGACCTGCCACCGGTGGCGGTAGACAAACTCGCGCTGGGTGGCGTGCTCGATGAGGTCGTGCAGGAGCAGCCGCCCCTCGGGCACCGGCCAGTCGACGATCCGCGAGGCGTGGGAAGCCACGTAGAGCGACCGCCGCTCGGAGCGCGGCAGCGTCCGCACGAGCGGGTGGACGGCGCCCTTGAGGGCTTCCGCCTCGTCGGCCGAGAACTCGAAGCCGAGGGTCTGGCGCGAGTGGGCGATCGAGTGGTGCACGCGCAGCCCGGCCAGCCGCGCCTTGGCGTCGGCGTCGAGCGCGTCGTAGGCCGCGCGGGTGTCGGCGAACTCGGTGTCGGCGCCGATCGCGGGAACGACCTTGGCCGAGAGCATCGAGTAGCGGCCCGGCGGATCCTGGAACGACGCGTCGGTGTGCCAGAGCCGGTTGCCCAGCGAGTACATGCGGCGCCGATCGCCGGACTGCATGATGCCGCCGTCCTCGTCCAGGTTCGAGATGTCGGCCACCGCCTCGTTTCCGAGCCGGCTCTTGACCAGGACCCGCGCGCCCGTCTTGGTGTGCAGCTCACCGTCCAGGCGCCGCGCGAACGCGAGCTGCTCCTCGTCGGTGAAGGGCTGGTCACGGAAGACGAGCACGGCGTACTCGTCCATGCCCGCGCGGATCTCGGCCAGTGTCTCGGCGTCGTGGACGGTCCGGAGGTCGACGGGGCCGACCTCGGCGGCGAAGCACGGATGGATCTTGCGGAACGTGAGCGTCATGGGCCGAGACTAGGCCCTCGCCCGCCCGGGAGTCAAGCGGACCGCCCGGCGCCGGCTCACCGGATGCGCAGCCGCCGCACCTCGTAGGGCCCGAGGTCGGCGATGAGGTCCCGGCCCTCGAGCCGGGGGCCGGGCTGGCCGGTGGCGAGGTCGAAGATCTCGCCGGCCGGCGCGGCCAGCGTCCACGTCACTCGCGTCGGCGTGTTGCGGGTGTTGTAGGCGAACAGGTAACGGGCCCCGTCGGGGCCCGTCTTGCCGAGGGTGCGCACGGCCCCACCGCTCGACTCGCGGCTGACGACGGCGGTGTCCGGAGCCAGCAGCACCGGCTCCAGCGCCTTGATCTCGCGCGTCACCCGCACGAGCTCGGCCCACTTGTGCTCCCGCTCGCGGCGGTCCTTGACCCAGGCCAGCCCCTTCTCGCCGAACGACCAGTAGAGCAACCCCTGGGCACCGTCGACGATGGCCATCCAGCTCATCGTGCGCAGGTCCGATTCGGTGGGCCAGCCACCGGCCGCACTGATCGGGAAGTACTGCAGCACCATCCAGACCGGGCGGCTGCGCTTCACCGCCTCCTGCCCCATGCGCGTCCACTCGCCGACCATGGCCAGGTCGTTCCGCCCGGCGGGGCCGACGATCGGGTACGGATCGAGGCCCATGACGTCGAGAGCGTCGCGCCAGAGCGGGGCCTGGCTCTCCTTGCCGTCACCCAGCACGCCGTAGGTGATGCTGCCGGGCGCGGCGGCGGCCAGCGCACGGTACTGGCGGAAGACGGTCGGCACCATCTCGGCAGACTGCTCGTCCATCACGTAGAAGCCGCCGAGCCCGGGGTGGGCGCCGAGCGTGCGGGCCACCCAGCGGTTCAGCTCGTCCTCGCCCTGGCGCGCGGCCGGGTAGTCGATCTCGCGGTACTGGCCGTCCTGTCGGTGATAGAAGTTCACCGTCTGTAGATATCGGATGCCGCGCGCGTGCAGGTCGTCGAGGTAGACGCCGAGCGCGGGGATGGGCGCCCGCCCCAGGTGGTAGTTGATGAGCAGGTTGATCGGCGCCTGCGCGATGCGATCGTTGCCCCAGCCGTCGTCGCCGCTGGCGTAGGTGCCGCGGCTCGTGGAGTAGCCGGAGGTCGTGTAGATGCCGAGCACGAACGCCGGCTTGCCGCCGAAGTGGACGACGTTGCGCTCGTCGTACCACGTGGCCAGCCGCTCGCGCGCGCGGGCCGGTGTCTTGACGATGCGGTAGTCGGGGTGACGGCCGACGACGGTGCCGCTGGCGTCGAGCAGCTCGACGCGCAGCAGGTAGCGTCCGGCCGGCAGCGCGCCCGCCTCCAGCTCGGCGGTGAGCGCGGGCGCGGCATCGTACTCACGTCCGGCCCGGGCCTGGCCGGAGGCCTCGTCCAGCAGCGCCAGCCGCACGCGGCCGCCCCGGGTGGTCGTGCCCACGGACACGCGCACCGTCTGGGGCCGGTCGTCGAAGAGCATGCCGCGGAAGTTCGGATAGAGCAGGAAGACGTCGAGGGGGGGCTTGCGGGCCACCGTGAGGCTGACCGTGTCGAACCAGGCGGTGCCGTCGGGGGTGCCGTAGGTGCCGAGCCAGACCTTGTAGCGACCGCGCTCGCGCACGGGGATGCCGCCCACGCGCAGCGGCGTCCAGTCGGTCGTGCCGCGCGCCACGTCGGAGCAGTGCCACCAGTTGGCGGCCGGCCGCGCGTCCAGGCACACCCGGACCCCGCTGCGCGGATCGGCGGCGCCGACGTCGCGTGTCTTCACCCAGCCCTCGACGGTGTAGAGGCCGGGCTCGAGCGCGAGGGTCTGCTCGGTGGAGGGCACCATCTCGGGGCGGCGGCGGGCGTCGAGCCGCAGCGCTGCGCGTCCGTCCCGCCCCTCACGCACCACGGCCCACAGCTCGCCGTCCAGGCGAAGACCCCAGCCGGCCAGCGTACGATCGCGCACCGTCTCGAAGCTGGCGTTGTCGACCAGGTTTGGTCCCTGGCCCTGGCCCTCCGGCAACGCGGTGAGCCCCCCGGCCGGCGCCGGCTCGGCCGGCCCTCCCTGCCCCGCCGGCGGCGCCACCGCCAGGGCCAGCCCGGCGGCGGCGACGAGCGCCAGCGCGCGCCGCCTCACGAAGCCGGCTCCGGCACCGGGACGAGGTCGGGCTCGGCCCCGGGCGCGTCCTCCTCCGCCACGGCGTCCAGGCGCGCGCGGTGGGTGACGAGCGCCCCCAGCACGATGGTGAGGAAGACCGAGAGCCACAGGACCTTCTCGTACTGCGCGCTGATGAAGCAGCCGGCGACCAGGAAGCCGATCAGGCCGCTGCGCAGCCCCTCGGCCCAGCCGGCCAGCTCGCGCGCCTCGGGGCTGCCGGTGACGCGCGTGGCCCGTCCCAGCGTGCGGAAGGTGGCAACGAGCAGCAGCACGAAGACCACGAGGGCGGGCACGCCGAACTCGGCGGCGATCTCCAGGAACGAGTTGTGGGCGATGTTGCCCTGGTCGAGCCCCGTGTAGAGCGTGCTGAGCGACTTGAAGTTGAGCGGGCCCACGCCGATCAGCGGGCTATCGGCGATCATCCGCAGCGCCGCCCAGAACAGCGCCACGTGCGCCCGGTTGGACTGCTCGAGGCCGGCCGGGAGCTGGCCGCTGTCCTGGAAGATCGTGGCCAGCGCCCGCGTCCCCAGATCGGTCGGCAGCAGCAGGACGCCGCCGAGCAGCACGAGCAACACCGTGACGGCGCCGGCGAGGCCGCGGCGTCGGTAGACGAACACCATGCCGGCCGCGAGCAAGCCGACGAACCCACCGCGGGACGACGTCAGGAAGACCATCAGCACCAGGAGCAGGCCACAGCCCGTCCACAGCGCGCGGCGAGAGGCCACCGGCTGCTGGGCGGCGAACGCGAAGGCCAGCGGCACCAGCAGCACGAGGATCGTCGCCAGGTAGTTCGTCTCGTAGACGCCGACGCCCAGCCGGTCGCCGAAGCGCACCATCTGGCGCAGCGCGTACGGGAAGACCAGCACGTAGCTCAGCACCATGGCGGCCAGGACCCGGCCCAGGTCACGCTGGGTGCGCACGGCCACGACGACGAACGGCAGGAACAC
This sequence comes from uncultured Candidatus Rokubacteria bacterium, assembly GCA_963734175.1. Taxonomy (GTDB): domain Bacteria; phylum Methylomirabilota; class Methylomirabilia; order Rokubacteriales; family CSP1-6; genus AR5. The sequence continues at coordinate 673,520 of CAVTGC010000015.1, read as the reverse complement.
CAGGAAGCCGAGGTAGCGGGAGATCGCGTACTGGAAGCCGGTGCCGTGGGCGATCGCGACCACCGCCACCACGCCGAGGAACACGAGGAACAGGCGAGCCGGGCGGTGGCCGAGCAGGCGCACGGCGGGGTCGCCGGCGGCCAGCCGCATGCCGGCCCAGGCGAAGCCGAGCAGGCCGAGCGCCTTGATGACGGTGAAGTCCGGGAAGATGCCGAGCAGGTTCTCGGACAGGTAGAGGTACGGGTTGGTCTCGTAGGGCATGATCATGATCATCGCGAGCAGCAGCCACATGGCGTCAGCGTCCGCGGGCGGCGACGAGCCGCTCGATCCGCTCGATCGTCCCGAAGTTGTCGGGTGTGATGTCGCTGTCGGCGATGGCCACCCGGAAGTGCTCCTCCAGGAATGCCACCAGCTGAAAGACGCCGAGCGAGTCGACGACGCCGCTGTCGATGAGGTCCTCGTCGTCACCCAGCTGGGTGCGGCCGGTGGCGGGCGCCAGCCGCTCGAGGATGAAGGCGCGGATCGGACGGGCGTCGCGGTCCATATCGAGCACGCTCAGGCCTCCGCCTCGGCCGCCAGCCGCGCGCGGTCCGTCTTGCCCGTCGACGTCCGGGGCAGCCCGGGCCGCACCTCGATCGTCTCCGGGATCATGTAGCGAGGAACCAGGCCCGCGCAGTGGGCCTGCAGGGCGGCGGCCGTCAGCGTGTGGCCGGCCCCGACCGCCACGAACGCGCGCAGACGGTTGCCGATCTCGCCGTCGGGCACCGCGATCACTGCGGCCTCCACGACCGCCGGATGCGCGTGCAGGGCGGCCTCGATGTCGCCCAGCTCGATCCGGTAGCCGCGGCTCTTCACCTGATTGTCGCGACGCCCCAGGAAGAGGTACTCGCCGTGCTCATCGAGCGTGACGAGGTCGCCGGTGCGGTACAGACGCTCCCCCAGGTAGGGCTGCAACGTGTTGGGCACCAGCGCCCGGCTCGTCTTGTCCGGATCGTCCCAGTAGCCGGGCGTGACCGAGGGGCCGCGCACGTACAGCTCGCCCGTGTCGCCGGGGGCGACGGGCCGGCCGTCGGGATCGAGCGCGAGCGTCTCGGTGTTCGCGCAGGCGCGGCCGATGGGCAGCCGCTCCTGGCCGGCCAGCCGGAACCGGTCGACGCGATGGTAGGTGCACACGTTGGTCTCGGTGGGGCCGTAGAGGTTGTACAGCTCGACGCGGGGCAGCAAGTCGGCCAGCTCGCGCAGGTACTTCATCGGGAAGACCTCGCCGGCGAACAGGACCAGCCGGAGCCGGTCGAGATCGCGGGCGCCGAGGTCGCCGTGCAGCAGCAGGTAGACCAGCGCCGAGGGCACCGAGTACCACACGGTCAGCCCCTCGGCCTCGATCAGCGCGGCCAGCCGCTGGGGGAACACCGCGATCTCCTCGTGGATCATCGTGACGCTGGCGCCGGCGCCGAGGGCGTTGTAGACGTCGAACACCGACAGGTCGAAGTGCAGCGGCGCGTGGTTGGAGAGCCGGTCGCCGGGGCCGATCTGGAACGTGGCCGCGCACCAGTCGACGAACGTCAGGGCGTTGCGGTGGGTCAGCATGACGCCCTTGGGCTGGCCGGTGGAGCCTGACGTGTAGAGGATGTAGGCGAGGTCGCCCTCCACTCCCACCTCGGGCGGATCGGTCGTCGGAAACGCGTCGAGCGCCGTCCACGGCACCTCGCCCTCGCCACGCGGCTCGCCGCTCACCAGCACCGCGCAGTCGACCACGCCCGGCCCCAGCGCCTCGAGTCGCTCGGCAGTGGTCACCAGCGCGCGCAGCCCGCAGTTGCGGGCGATGCCGCCCACGCGCCGCACCGGCGCGTGGGGGTCGAGCGGCACGTAGACCGCGCCGGCCTTGAGCACGCCGAGCATGGCCACGAGCGACTCGACCGCCTTGGGGAAGAGCAGCCCCACGCGATCGCCGCGAGCTATCCCGCGGTCGCGCAGCAGGTGCGCCAGCTGGTTGGAGCGCGCCTGCAGCTCCCCGTAGGTGAGGCGGCGGCCGCGGGCGTGAACGGCGGGCTGGTCGGGGTGGCGATCGGCGCTGGTGGAGAGGAGCTGTTGGAGCAGATAGGCCATGAATCCTCCCTAGAGCAACGGCAGCATGGAGATGAATTCCGCGGCGTCGCCGTTGCGTCCGGGGATCAGCGAGGCGGCAACGGCGGCGGCGGAGGCGAGCGAGGCGCGGTTGCGCCAGCGAATCCGGGCCGGCACGCCGACCACGGTGAGGTTGTCGGGGACGTCGGTCATCACCACGCTGTTGGCGACCACGCGGACGTTGTTGCCCACCGCGGCCCGGCCGATGACCTTGGCGCCGGGGCCGAAGTACACGTTGTCGCCCACCGAGCGCACGCCGTGGGTGATGGCCACGCCATGCTGGACGACGCAGCCCCGGCCGATCCGGGTCTCGGCGATGAAGACGCCGTGCGTGCTGTGCACGACGAGGCCGGGCCCGATCTCCGCCCGCGGCGAGATCTCGACGCCCGTCACCAGCTCGACCACGCGCCGCTCGATCAGGGCGACGGTCAGCAGCAACTGGCGCACGACGGGGATGTGGATCCGACGCACCCAGGCCGAGAAGCGGTAGGTCAGCACCGCCACCGTCCCCGGGTGCAGCGGCGTCTTCACCCAGCGGCTGACCCATCCGGGTGGCAAGCCGTTGATGACACGAGCGTGCTCGAGATCGGCGCGAACGTTATCGAACATTGCAGCTCCCTTCAGGCCGGTGCCTGAAGGAGGGATCGCAAGACCCGTACCGATGGAGAGAATGCCCTAACTAGGCGGGGGACAACGCTTTCGGCCCGACCGATGCTGCAACCGCTTGCCCACCTCGGGATGCGCTTACTCACCGAGCGTGGGAGGGGGGGTCCCCCTCCCACGCGTTGGCGCCTATTCCCCGCTGGCGTTACCGACCGCGTGACAGGCCACGACCATCGAGGCCCCGGCCCAGCGGCCGAGCGCGTCGACGGCCCGGGCCGTCACCGCGTGGCGGCCTGGCCCGTAGTCGTCCAGCGAGAGATCGAACTGCCCCTCGGGCTCGGTCCAGGCCTCGGCGAGATCGCCGTTGACGTAGAGGTAGAGCCGCACGGGGGCCCGGCCCCCCACCACCCGGCTGGTGATGGAGACCACGCCGAGCGCGGCGTCGGTGGCCGGGTCGCCGGTCTCGAGCGTCACCCGCACCGCCGTGGGCCTGGCGCCACCCCGCCCGGGGCGGACGCGCCGGCCGAGATCGAGCGTGCTCACGGTGCCCACCTCAGTTCCGCACCGTGACGGCCAGGGTGGCGGTGCCGGTCTTGCCGGTCGCATCGCGCACGGTGGCCGTCACCGCGTGGCTGCCGTTGCCGCTCGCGGTGGTGGCCCACGGCAGCGTCACCGGGCCGCGGGCCGCGGTGGTCTCGGTTCCGATCGCGCGTCCGTCGACCGTGAGCGTGAACGTGTTGACGCTGCCGCTCGTACCCTCCACCCACAGCACCACCCACGCGGTGCCGCGGACGGTGGCCCCGCCGGACGGCTGGGTGATGAAGACCTTCAACCCGGTGGCCGGGGCCGGCGGTGCGGGGGCCGCGTTCGCCACGGCCAGCGTCCGGGTAGACGTCGCGGTACGACCCGCCGAGTCGGTGGCCGTCACCGTCAGCGTGTGGCTGCCATTGGCCACACCGCTCGTGTTCCAGGCATAGGACGCCGTCGAGGCGACCTGGACGCCGTCGAGGGACAGCTGGTAGCGGTACCCGGTCCCGCTACCCCCGGTCGCGCCCACACCGACCGTCACCGTTCCCCCCACCGTCGTCCCCGCCCCCGGGCTCGTGAACTCGACGGATAGCGGTGCCTTGGTGGTGCCGTTGCGCAGCGTGACCGGGGTGCTGGTGGTGCCGGTGCGCCCGGCCGCGTCACGCGCCGAGGCCGTGAGCACCTGCGAGCCGTCGGCGACGTTGGCCGTGTTCCACGGGATCGAGACCGGGCCCGTGGACGCCGTGGTCATGGTCCCCACGGTCTGGCCCCCGACGCTGAGCGTGTAGACGTTGGACCCCGCTGCGGCTCCCTGCAGCCACAGGACCGCCCAGTTCGTGCCGGTCAGCGTGACGCCGCCGCGGGGCTGAGTGAGGAACAGCGTGAGCCCGCCGTTCGGGGAAGGCGTCGGCGTGCTGGCATTGGTCACCGTGACCTGGCGCGTCGCCGTGCCGCTGCCGCCGGCCGAGTCGGTCACCGTGGCGGTGAGCGTCTGGGTCCCGTTGGCGACGTTGGCGGTATTCCAGCTGAAGGTGCCGTTGCTGCCGGTGTAGACGGTGGCGCCGCCGACGTCCAGCCGGTAGGTATAGCCGCTACCGCTGCCGCCGCTGCCGGCCACCGTGACCGTCGTCGTGCCGCTCACCGAGGCGCCGGCGCTCGGGTTGGCGAACGTCACGCTCGGGGCTCCGGGCCGGGGGGCCGGGCCCTGGTTGTCGCCACCGTCGGTGCCGCCGGTCCCGCCAGTCCCACCGGTCCCGAGCACGTAGACGTGCGCCTGGAAGGGACCGAACGAGTCGGTGAACCCGGCGCCCGAGGCGGCCAGCGTACGCCCCTCGGCGTTGACGGTGACGGTGCCGGGGGCGGTGTTCCAGGTGAAGGTCGCGCTCGCCTGGGCGTTGGTCGTGTTGTAGGCGAAGACGTAGCCACGGCCATTGACCAGCTTGACCTTGGTCCGGATGGCGCCCGGGTTGGAGTTGCCCCGCAGCGCGCCGGGCGCGTCGTCGGCGACCAGCGCCGGCTCCAGGGCGGCGATCTCGTTGACGACGGCCTTCAGGTTGTTCATGTGGCCGGTCTTCTCCGCGCACCAGCCCGAGCAGACGGCCAGCAGCGCGTTGTCCCCGAGGCTCCACCACCACAGGCCGCGCGCCCCCTCGACGATGGCCATCCACGCGTGGTTGCGCATCTCCTGCAGCGTGGGGAAGCGGCCCTGCGAGGTGAACTTGAAGAACTGCAGTACCGTCATGATCGGCCGGGCGTCCTTGACGGCGTCGCGCGTGCGGGCCGTCCAGTCGGCGACCTGTCGGTGGTTGTAGCCACCGGCCGGCTGCGGACCGTACAGCGGGTAGGGATCGGTCGAGATGATGTCAGCGCTGTCGCGCCACAGGCCCAGCTCCGGGGTCCCGAAGTTCGTCGAGAACGTCAGCTTGCTCGGGTCCAGGCGCCGGAGCCGGTCGTACTGGTTGAAGGCGGCCGGGATGAGCGTCGACAGGCACTCGTCGATCGTGTAGTAGCCGGCCAGGCCCGGGTGCGCACCGATGTCACTCACGTAGGCGTCGGAGTTGTTGATCATGAAGTTGCTGCCGGCCACGAACTTGTCGAAGCAGTTGCCGGTCTGCAGGTACATGACGTCGTGCTTCTGGAGGTTGTGCATGAGCGCCTTCATCGCGTCGGCGGGCGCCTCGCCGTACCAGTAGTTCAGGTAGAAGTTGAAGTTCATGCCGTTCAGCCGGCGCTCGCCAGTCGGCGACCACAGCTGGTTCTCCCAGAACGCGTCCTGGCCGCTGTAGCCGGAGCCGGAATCGTAGACGCCGAGCACGAAGCGGGGCTTGTCCCGCACCAGCACCCGGTTCTTGGCGTCGAACGAGATGTTCATCGATTTCCGCGTCACTCGCCGGAGCCCGGGAGACCCGGTAGGCCGGATACGTCGAGACCGTGGCGTTGCTTCCGGCGTCCACGAGCGAGAAGGTCACCAGGTAGGGACGGCGCATCTGCATCGACCCACCCTCGAGCTCGGCCACCAGGTTCGCCGCCGCCGGATAGTTCTGGCTCACCAGCACCTGCCCGGTGGCCTCGTCCTTGAGCGTCCCCGCCACGCGGTAACGGCTGAAGTCGCCTCCGGGCGGCGTCACCGTGATGTCGAACTTCATCGTCTGCGGCTGGTCGTCGAAGAGCATGCCGCGGAAGTTCGGGTACAGCATGAACGCCTCGACCGCCTTGCCCTGCTGCTCCTGCAGCTGCACGTCGTCGAACCAGGCGGTGCCGGTCGTGTTGTTGTAGTTCTCGAGCTTGATCGTCACCGTGGCGTCCTGGGTCACGACGAGGTTCGGCAGCTCGAAGAGCGTCCAGTCCCGCGTGCCGGAGATGACGTCGGTCGTCTTCCAGTCGTTGGCGGCCGGCCGGAAGTCGAATTGCAGCCGCACGCCGTTCGTCGTGCCGCTGCCGACTCCCTGGGTCCGGATCCAGCTGGAGAGCTTGTAGACACCCTTACGGAGCTGGAGCGTCTGCGTCGCCGTGGCGAAGTTGCCGGCGGCCCGGTAGCTGTACGTCCCCGAGCGCTTGACGAGCTGGTCGGTGCCCAGCCCGGCCCCGGCGGTCCACGAGGCTGGAGCTCCACCGCCCAGCGTCTCGAACCCGCCATTGGCGAGGAGGTTGGGTCCGAGGCTCACCGTCGGCAACGCGGTCAGGCCCCCGCCGACGAGCGTGTTCTGGGCGAGGGCCGGCAGGACGCTGCCGAGCACCAGGAGCACCGAACCGAGTGCTACGTTGATCCACCGCTGCATGCGCACCCCCTGCAGAGAATTTCTTACAACAGGTAGGCATCGGCTTACCCACTCGGGCACCCTCGGCAAAGGATGCGCCAGCCCTGCGTTCGGATCTAGGTCCGCGCCACGTAAGGTGTTGGCATTTCTACGATCCGGCCGCGCGACACGAGGCTGACGGTTCGCCGTTTCGGGCCTTTACACGGCAGTGGGGGGCCGCCGCATCGGGGGATGCGCCTTGCAACGCATTTCACGATGCGCTCGATCGAGTGCAGCGTGAGGCCGGCCGCTGGGCGGGGGCACGCTCGAATTCCGCGGGGTTCGAGCGAGACGTCGCGGCTGGCACCCGACTTGCCCTGGTCTGGTGACGTGATCACCATCAACCGCACCACCGAGGTCGACAAGTCCTGGGATCGCTTCGTCGAATCACATCCGCGCGGCACCGTCGGCCACCTGTCGGCGTGGGGCACGATCGCGCGCCAGGCCTATGCGCACGAGCCGGTTTACCTCGTCGCCGACGACGGCGGTGAGATCGCGGGCGTGCTCCCGCTGGTGGGCATTTCGAGCCGGCTGTTCGGTCGCCGCCTCGTGTCGATGCCCTTCCTCGACTACGGTGGCGTCCTCGCCGATCCGGGCCGCGGTGTCGAGGGTGCGCTCGTGGACGCGGCCCTGGCGCTGGCGCGCGAGCGGCGCGTGCACGGTGTCGGCCTGCGCCAGTTCCATCCGGAGCCGCTGCCCTACCCGACCACGAGCGACCGGGTGACGATGCTGCTCGAGCTCACCGGCGAGGAGGCGATGTGGAAGGCGCTGCCCTCCGAGCGGCGCAACCGCGTCCGCAAGGGCGAGAAGCTCGGCCTCACGGCGACGTGGACCGGCGACGAGGCGCTCGACGCCTTCTACCACGTGTACGCGGTGAACATGCGAGACCTCGGCTCCCCGGTCCACAGTCGCGGCTTCTTCCGGGCGATGCTCGACGCTCTGCCCGGCACCGCCCGCGCCCTGCTCGTCCACGACCGCGACGGTCGGACCGTGGGGGCGGCCATCTGCCTGTTCTTCCGGGACACGATCATGGTCCCGTGGGTGTCGTCGCTACGGGAGGCCTTCGCGCTCTGTCCGAACTTCGTCCTGTACTGGGAGGTCATCCGCTACGGCTGCCGCACGGGCTACCGCGTGCTCGACCTCGGCCGCTCGTTCCGGAGCGCGGGGACGTTCGAGTTCAAGCGGCAGTGGGGCGCCCAACCCCACACGCTGCCGTGGATCTTCCTCGACGCCCGGCCGGGCGGACCGCCCCCGGTCGACCGCGACGCGAGCCGCTACGACGTCTTCGTCCGGGCGTGGAAGCGGCTGCCGATGCCGGTCGCCAACGCGATCGGCCCCTGGGTCCGGCGGCAGGTGCCGAACTGAGCTCGAGCGTCTCGGTCGCCATCCTGAACTATCAGCGCCGCGACGCGCTCCGCGAGGCGCTGGAGGCCGCGCGCACCCAGCGGTACCCGGTGGAGATCCTGGCCGTCGACAACGCCTCCACCGACGGCAGCGCCGAGATGGTCCGCGATGAGTTCCCCGACGTCCGACTCGTGCGCATGACCACCAACATCGCGGCGGCCGCCCGCAACGTCGGCGTGAGCGCCGCCAAGGGTGACATCGTCGTCACCCTGGACAACGACGTGCGGTTCACCACCCCCGACGACGTGACCCGGGCGCTGGAGGTCTTCGAGCGCCACCCACGCGCGGCCGTGGTGAACTTCATGATCGTGGGCCCCGACGGCCGGCTCTCGCGCCGCGACTGGTGCCACCCGCGGGACCCCGAGGTGTGGGGCGAGCGAGAGTTCGCGACCGACTACGTGCTGGAGGGCGCGTCCGCGTGCCGGCGCGAGGCATTCCTGGCCGCCGGCGGCTACTGGCCGCCCTTCTTCATCGGCCACGAGGGCTGGGATCTCGCCCTGCGCCTCGCCGATGCCGGGCACGGCCTCGTCTACACGCCGGCCGTGCGGGTGCGCCATCTGGTCGACACCACCGTGCGCCCGTCCAGCCGCATCTACTACACGTTCGCCCGCAACGCGGTCTGGGTGGCGCTGCGCAACCTGCCGCCGGCGGCCGCGCTCGCCTCCATCGCGCGCGATCTCGCCCTGATGGGGTTCGCCTCCGTCCGCGCCGGTGAGCTGGCCGCCTACCGCCGCGGGGTGACCGATGCACTGCGGGGCGCCCCCGCCGCCCTCGCGACCCGCCGCGTGCTGTCGCGCTCGACCCGCACGCACCTGGCCGAGCTGCGCCGCCTCCGGCCCGGCCTCCTCGCGCGCGCCCGCCGCCACCTGCGCGAACGACTGATCTAGCCACGCTCGTGGACGTTCGGTGACGCCGAAGCCCGGGACGGGCCGGGCGGCAGCGCGCCTCGCGGGCGTCAGGAGCGGGCGAGGACGGAGTGCTCGGGCTCGGGCCGGGTCGGCGGGCGCTGCAGGGCCCGCGGGGCCCAGGCGGCGAGCGCACGCACGAGGAGACCGGGGGCGCCGGTGAGACCGAAGCCGTGCAGGTAGACGCGGAACGCCTGACCGCGTCGCCCGTGGTCGAGGTGGTGCCAGGCGTGGTGCTTGGTACGCGAGATGAGGCCGCGCCGGACGGCGCTCAGCGCCTCGCGATCGCCGGTCAGCCGCTCCCGCTGCCGGCTCAGGAGCCGGATCATCGCGTCCTCGCCGCGCGACTGCTCCACGATGTGCAGGGAGTCGGGCGAGATGAACAGCACGGCCAGCGGCCGGTCGAGGTAGGCGAAGCGGTGGTGGCGGGCCAGGCGCAAGAGAAACTCCCAGTCCTCCGAGGACCTCCACGCCTCGTCGAAGCCGCCCACGCGCTCGAAGGCGGCCCGGCGGACGACGAGGGCGCTCGGCTTGACCGGCACCTCCTCGAGCAGGCACAGCTGCATCTCGCGAGGCTCGAGCACGAGTCCGTCGGGGTACGTGACGCCGCGCAGCCGCCGCGAGAAGACCGCGGTCTCGCGCATGAACGAGGGATAGACCCGGTCACCGTGGCGCTTCTCGAGATCGCTGAACACGACGTCGACCTCCGGGTGGCGTTGCAGCAGGGCCACCTCGGCCTCGAGCTTGTCGCGCAGCCAGAGGTCGTCGGAGTCGAGGAACGCGACGAGGTCGCCGACGGCCCAGCGCACCCCGAGGTTGCGTGCCGCCGAGACACCCTCGTGGCGGCCGCGCACGTAGCGCAGCCGCCGGTCGGCGATCGCGGCGACGCGCCCGGCCGTGTCATCGGTCGAACCGTCGTCGACCACGAGCAACTCGAGGTCGGCGTGACGCTGGCCGAGCACGCTGCGGATGGCGTCCACGACGGAGTGAGCACGGTTGTAGGTCGGGATGACCACCGACACCTTCATGCAGGAGGATGACGCTGCACGTCACGTACCACACGCTTCACGGCGTTACCCGGAGCGATGCCGCGCCACGGCTGCAAGCGGGGCACGGAAGTGGGTCAACCGTTGCGGCCCTGACCCGCAAGGTCGGCGCCAGGGGCAAGAATTACGATACCGCCGCACTCGCCTCGGATTTGGCACGGAAGATGGATTGTGCGAGGCCATGCACATGTTGCGATCGCGGGGCCGCCGCGCCCCGCTGGGGCTCGTGGCCCTGCTCGTTCTGCTCGCGCTCGGTGCGGCCGTTCCGGGAGGCGTCGAGGCGCAGGTCAACATCACCGGCGAGTGGCGGTTGCTGCCGCAAACGGTGCCGATCAACCCGATCCACGTGGCCCTGCTGCGTACCGGGCGCGTGCTCGTCGTCACCGGCTCCGAGAACGATCCGACCGTCACCACCCGCCGCGCCGCCGTGTGGGATCCGGCCGCCGGGACCTTCGCCGTGCAGGACATTCCGTGGGACTTGTTCTGCAACGCGATGTCCTTCCTGCCCGATGGACGGGTGCTCACCGCCGGCGGCAATCTCCAGTACAACCCGTTCCGGGGCATCCGCACCACGACGGTCTTCGACCCGGTCACCCAGCAGTTCTCCCAGGTGCAGGACATGGCCCGGGGCCGCTGGTACCCGTCCAACCTGGCACTGGGCGACGGGCGCACCATGACCTTCTCGGGCTGGCTCGAGAGCGGCGGCACCAACAACGCCGTGGAGCTGTACACCAATCCCGGCGGCTGGAGCCCGGAGGCGTTCGCGCCCTTCACACCGCCGCTCTATCCATGGCTGCACCTGCTCCCCGACGGGCGTGTCTTCGACGCCGGCGCCCAGGTCTCCTCCCACATCTTCAGTCCGACCACGCAGACGTGGACGACCGACGTGGCGAGGCTGGCCTATCCCAACGAGCGGACCTACGGCTCATCGGTCCTGCTACCGCTGCGTCCCGCCGAGAGCTACCGGGCCCGGATCATGGTGATGGGCGGAGACAACCCGGCCACCGCCACCGCCGAGATCATCGATCTGTCGCAGCCGGCGCCGGCCTGGCAGCCGCTGCCGTCGATGTCGGCGCCGCGCATCCAGATGAACGCCGTGCTGCTGCCGACCGGCAAGGTGCTGGCCCTGGGCGGCTCCGTCGAGAACGACACCGCCAGCACGGCCAGCCTCGGCGCCGATCTCTTCGATCCCGACACCCAGACGTGGACGCCTGCGGGCACGATGGCGCGGCCCCGGATGTACCACTCGGTAGCGCTGCTGCTGCCCGACGCGACCGTGTGGGTGGCCGGCTCCAACCCCCAGCAGGGCACGTGGGACGACACGATCGAGGCCTACCGGCCGGCCTACCTGTTCACCGCGAGCGGCGCGCTGGCACCGCGCCCGACCATCACCACCGCGCCAGCCCGCGTCGGCTACGGGGCCAGCTTCCAGGTGAGCACGCCGAACCCCTCGGACATCGCCTCGGTCGCGCTCATGCGCCCCGGCTCCAGCACGCACGCGTTCAACTTCGAGCAGCGGCTGGTGAACCTGGCCTTCACCCCCGGCACCGGCACGACGTTGACGCTGACCTCGCCCCCCAACGCCAACATCGCGCCGCCCGGCTACTACATGCTGTTCCTCATCAATCGCGCCGGTGTCCCTTCGGTGGCGGCGTGGGTGCAGGTGACCTCGAACCCGACCAACCAGCCGCCGAGTGGCACCATCACGGCGCCCTCCGGCGACGTCACCATCCGCGCCGGCCAGTCGGTGACCTTCACCGGCTCCGGGACGGATACCGACGGCACGGTCACGCGGTTCACGTGGAGCTTTCCGGGTGCGGCGCCGGCCGCCAGCACGGCGGCGGCGCCGGGCGCGGTGACGTTCGCAACCCCCGGCACCTACGACGCCATGCTCGTCGTCAGCGACAACGGCGGCGCCACCGATCCCAGCCCGCCGCGCCGCCGCGTCACCGTGCTGCCCGCCAGTATCACCGCCGGCTTCTCGACGCCGGCCGCCGGCGCCACCGTCGCCGGTACCCAGCCGGTCACCATGACGGTCGTCAACGCCGCCGGCACCGCCAACACGTTCACGCTGACGGTCGACGGCACCCAGGTGTTCACGACGACCACGGCCGCCACCTCGGCCACCTTCAACTGGGACACGCGGCCCTACGCCGACGGCAGCCACACGCTGGGGCTGTCCGTGCGCGACGCCACCGGGGCCACCGCGACTACCACCCGGGCGGTGACGATCAACAACACGGCGCCCGGCAACGACATCAGCGTCAGCTTCCCCGGCCTGTCCCCCGGCCAGATCGTGCGCGGGCTCACGACCGTCCGGATCGCCGCCGCCGGGACCAGCGGCGCCAGTAACCGCTTCTCGATCAGCGTGGACGGCGTCGCCCAGGACGTGGTCGTGACCAATGCGGCCACCATCGACTGGCCGTGGAACACCAGCGGCCTGCCCAACGGCTCGCACACGATCGCTGCCAGCGTCGTCGACGCCACCGGGCGGAGCGGCACCGGGAGCACCTACGTCACGGTGCAGAACACGCTGCGGGTGTTCATCACGAACCCCGCCATCAACGCCACCGTCTCCGGCACCACCTGGGTCGACGTGTGGGTCGAGGGCGTGAGCGGTAGCGCCAACGTGTTCACGCTGTCCGTGGGTGGCACGGTCGTCGCCTCCGCCACCGACGCCGGCCGCCACGTCACGCTGCCGTGGGATACCACGCGCACCCCGAACGGCGCCCGCACGCTGGTGGCCCAGGTGCGCGACGCCACCAACAACGGCGGCCAGGACGCCCGCGCGGTGACCGTGCAGAACGCGGGGAGCGGCCCGGCCGCGTCGTTCACCAGCCCCGCCGCCGGCGCCACCGTGAGCGGCACTGTCAGCGTGGGTCTCGCGGCCAGCGGCGGCACCGCGCCCTACACCTACCGGCTCACCGTCGACGGCACCGTGGTCTTCACGACGACGACCAGCGCCACCTCCGCGACGTTCAGCTGGAACACGACGACGGTCGCCAACGGCTCGCGCACCCTCGGCCTCACCGTCACCGACGCCGCCAGCGTCGCCGCCAGCGCCACCCGCGCGGTGACGGTGTCGAACGCCGCCGGCGGACCGACGGCGGCGTTCACGTCTCCCGCCGCCGGCGCCACCGTGAGCGGCACCGTCAGCGTGGGTCTCGCCGCCAGCGGCGGCACCGCGCCCTACACCTACCGGCTCACCGTCGACGGCACCGTGGTCTTCACCACGACGACCAGCGCCACCTCCGCGACGTTCAGCTGGAACACGACGACGGTCGCCAACGGCTCGCGCACCCTCGGCCTCACCGTCACCGACGCCGCCAGCGTCGCCGCCAGCGCCACCCGCGCGGTGACGGTGTCGAACGCCGCCGCCGGACCGACGGCGGCGTTCACGTCGCCCGCCGCCGGCGCCACCGTGAGCGGCACCGTCAGCGTGGGTCTCGCCGCCAGCGGCGGCACCGCGCCCTACACCTACCGGCTCACCGTCGACGGCACCGTGGTCTTCACCACGACGACCAGCGCCACCTCCGCGACGTTCAGCTGGAACACGACGACGGTCGCCAACGGCTCGCACACCCTCGGCCTCACCGTCACCGACGCCGCCAGCGTCGCCGCCAGCGCCACCCGCGCGGTGACGGTGTCGAACACGGTGGGGACGCTCGGCGTGTTCGTGACCACCCCGGCCGCCGGCGCCACCGTGAGCGGGACCGTGTGGGTGAACGTGTGGCTCGAGGGGGCGGTGGCCGGGGCCAAGACCTACACGATGGCGGTGGGCGGCGCGACGGTGTGGACCGAGAACTCGACGGACACGCACGTCACGCTGCCGTGGACGACGACGTCGACCCCCGACGGGGCGCGCACCTTGGTCGTGACCGTGCGGGATGCCGCCGGCAACAGCGGCAGCGCCAGCGTCGCGGTGACCGTCCAGAACGGCGCACCGGCGGCGCTCGCCGCCGCCTTCTCCAGCCCCGCCGCCGGGGCCACCGTCGGCGGCACCGTCAACGTGGGCCTCGCCGCGACCGGCGGCCGCACGCCGTACACCTACCGGCTCACCGTGGACGGCACCGCAGTCTTCTCCAGCACGACCAGCGCCGGCGCCACCTCGTTCGCCTGGAACACGACGACCGTGGGCAACGGGGCCCACACGCTGGGCCTCACGGTGACCGACGCGCTCGGCACCTCGGCGACGGCGACGCGCGCGGTCACCGTGTCGAACACCGCCGGCGGCACCGTCCAGGTCTTCCTCACCTCCCCCGCCGCCGGCGAGACCGTCAGCGGAACGGTGTGGGCGAACATCTGGGTCCAGGGCGCCGCCGCCGGCACCAAGGTCTACACACTCAGCGTGGGCGGGACCACGGTGTGGACCGAAAACTCGACGGACAGTCACGTGACGGTGCCGTGGACCACGACGTCGACGCCCAACGGGGCGCGCACTCTCGTGGTCACCGTCCGCGACGCCACCGGGGCGACCGGCACCGCGAGCGTGGCGGTCACGGTGCAGAACCCGTGACGCGCGCGGCCGTGGTCGCCGCCCTCGTGGGCCTCGTCGTGCTCGTGATCCCCACGACTCTGGCGGTCGCCGGGCATCCGCTGGCGCCTCCCCTGCTCACCATCGATGCCGAATCGCTGCAGCAGCTGCAGGCCGCGGGGCGGCCGGTCCTCGCCGTGGATCTGCGCCCGACCGAGGCCTTCGAGGACGGACGACTGCCGGGGGCACGCTCGATTCCGCTACCGACGCTCAGGGAGCGCCGGCGCGAGGTGCCGCCCGACACGCTGGTCGTGCTCTATGGCGGCGACGGGATCGACGACGCCACCGTCGCCTACCAGTACCTGAGGCGTGCCGGCCATCGCAACGTCGTCGTTCTCGAGGGCGGCCTGGCCGGCTGGCGCGCCCACGGCTACGGCATCGAGCGGTGAGCCGCGCTCTCCGCGAGGTGACGCAACGCGCGGGCGAAAGCGGCACCCGCCTCGTCCACGGGCGCGACGAGTGGAACGCGATCGTGCTCGGTCTCCCGCGCCCCGACTTCCGGCAGAGCTGGCAGTGGGGCGCGCTACGGGCCAGCCGGGGCTGGCGCGTCGTACGGGTGGCGGCCGGCGGCGACGGCCGCGAGGCGGCCGCCGCGGTACAGGCGCTGGGCCTGCGGGTATCGTGGCTCGGCACCGTGCTCTACGCGCCACGCGGTCCCCTGCTGGCCGAGGGCGAGACCGGCCGGCGCGCGCTGCCCGCCCTGCTGCGCCGCCTGCAGGCCGAGACGGGGGCCATCTTCCTGCGGGCCAGTCCCGGCATCGCCGCCGGCGCCGGCGACGCCCTGGCGCCCCTGCGGGCCAGCGGCTTCGTCCCGCTGCCCGACCTGTGGTCGCTCTGGAACTCGCCGCGCAACGTGATGCACCTCGATCTCGATGGCACCGAGCGCGACCTGCTGACCCGCATGAGTCGCAAGCGACGGCAGCATGTCTCGACCGGAGCCCGCAAGGGCGTCACCGTCGACGTGGTGACGAGCCTGGCCGCGCTGCAGACCTTTCACGCGCTCCACCGCGTCCACGGCGAGCGCGAGGGCTACGCAGTGCCGCCGTGGCCGTCGCTGGAGGCCCTCCACCGCGAGTTTGCCCCCGACCACGGCCTCGCCATCGTGCGCGGCTTCGTGCACGGCGAGCTGGCCAGCATGCTGGTCGGCCTGCGCTTCGGTCCCGTCGCCCACACGCTCTACGCGGCGAGCACGCCGAAGGCCCGGCAGGCGCCGGTGGGCGACCTGCTGCACTGGGAGCTGATCCGGTGGGCCCGGGCGGGCGGCTGCCTGGCGCTCGATCTCGGTAGCAGCTGCACGGACCTGCCGCCCACGCCGACCCATCCGAACTACGGAATCTATCGCTTCAAGTGCGAGCTCGGCGCTACCCTCAGGCTGTGCGCGGAGTACCACGACCACGTGTTCGCGCCGCTGCGCTACCGGCTGGCGCGCGGCCTGGAGCTGGCCGCGCTACGCGTCGGACATGACGGCCTCCGCCGCTGGCGGCTGGGCGCGCTCACCGGCCACGACGCCGCCGTGCCGGCGGTGAGACGGGCGTCGTGATGGACACCGCCTGCCCGCTGTGCGGCACCGAGCGTCACCGGAGCGTGGCCACGACCCGCGAGTTCCGGCTCGTGCGGTGTGCGAGCTGTGGGCTGCTCTACAAGGATCCGCCCCCCGCCGAGGGGATCCGCCGCCACTACGACGACGTCTACCGCCAGGACACGGTCAGCGATCACATCGACCAGCGCCGGCGCGATCTGTTTCGCCGGTTCCTGAGCGAGGTCCGGCCCGTCGGCCATGGTCGCCTGCTCGACATCGGCTGTGGCAGCGGTGAGTTCCTGGCCCTGGCCCGCGAGCACGGCTGGTCGGCCACCGGGGTCGAGGTGTCGCCGCGAGCCGCCGCGCTGGCCGGCCGCCGCGGCCTGGCCGTGCACGAGACCTCCGCCGATCTGCCCGACGACCACTTCGACGTGATCACGCTGTGGAACGTGGTCGACTTCTTCCCGCGGCCCCTCGAGCAGATGCGCGATCTGCACCGTGTGACCGCCCCCGGCGGCCTCGTCTTCGTGCGAGCGCCCAACGCGATCTTCCAGGCCGCCGCCTTCCGGCTCAGCCGGGTGGTCGTATGGCCCCCGCCGCTGGCCCGGCTCGTGGCCGATGCCCACTTCTTCCAGCCGCTCGTGTGGGGCCCCTCCACGCTGCGCACCCTCCTGCTCCGCGCGGGCTTCACCGACGTGCGGCTCGAGAACAGCCCGGTGTCCTCCGGCGACCCGTACCACGTCGTCTCGGCCGGGCGCGAGCGCGTGGTGAACGGGATCAAGCGCCTCGTGCAGGCGGTGGCCGCCGGCGTCTACCACGGCTCCCGGGGCCGGCTGGTGGTGGGCTCGTCGATCTCCGCCGTGGCGCGCAAGCCCGCCTGAACGCCCACGGCATCCTTGCAGCGCGAGGGCCGCCAATGCCATGGTGGATGTGACCATGTCAGGGCTCTCCCGGCCCGCACCCGCTCGCCTCGACCTCCTCGCCGCGCTCGTCCTGGCCGCCGTCACCCTCGTCGTCTTCGCGCCGGCGCTGGGCCACGGCTGGCTCGACTACGACGACGATCAGAACTTCCTGCGCAACCCGCACTACCGGGGGCTGGGGGCGGCCCAGCTGCGCTGGATGCTGGGCGGCGTGATCATGGGCCACTGGACGCCGGTGACCTGGCTGACCCACGGCGTCGACTACGCGCTGTGGGGCATGAACCCTGTCGGCTACCACCTCGGCAACATCCTGCTGCATGCCGGCAACGCCGTGCTCTTCTTCGTGCTGGCGCGCAGGCTGCTCGCCGCCGCCCGGCCCGACGTCGGCGCCGGGCCGCTCCGCCTCGGCGCGCTGGCCGCCGCCCTGCTATTCGCCGTCCACCCGCTGCGCGTGGAGTCGGTGGCGTGGATCACCGAGCGACGCGACGTGCTGGCCGCGCTGTTCTATCTCCTCACGGCACTGGCCTGGCTGCGGGCGGCCACCACCGAGGGCCCGCTCCGGCGCCGGTGGTACGTGGCCTCGGTCGCGCTGTTCACGCTCGGCCTGCTCTCCAAGTCGATGCTGGTGTCGCTGCCGTTCGTCCTGCTCATCCTCGACGTCTATCCGCTGCGCCGGCTCGACCCGCGCCAGTGGCGCACGCCGGCCGTGCGCTGGCTACTGCTGGAAAAGGCGCCCTACCTGGCGCTCGCCATCGCCGCGGTGGTGATCACGAGCCAGACCATGCACGCCACCGTCCGGGTGACGCCGCTGACGCTCTATCCCCCGACCGCACGCGTGGCGATGGCCGCCTACAGCCTCGTCTTCTATCCGTGGAAGACGCTGGCGCCGCTCGACCTCGTCCCGATGTACGAGCTGCCGGTGGCGGTGTCGCCGCTGGCGTGGCCGTTCCTGCCCGCGCTCGCCATCGTGGCCGTCGTCACGATGGTGCTGGTGGCGGTGCGCCGCCGGTGGCCGGCGGGGCTGGCCGCGTGGCTGGCGTATGCCGTCACGCTGGCGCCGGTGAGCGGCCTCATCCACGCCGGCCCCCAGATCGTGGCCGACCGCTTCGGCTACCTGCCCTCGCTCGGGCTGTGCGTGCTCTTCGGCGGCGGGGTGATGGTGGCGGCGCGCCGGCCCCGGCTGGCCAGCGTGGTACCGCTGGTCGCGGCGGCATGGATCGCCTGGCTGGGCGCGATGACCTGGTGGCAGGTGCAGGTCTGGCGTGACACCGACACGCTCTTCCTCTACACGCTCGCCGTCGAGCCGGACTGCGGCTGGTGTCACGCTCAGTACGGCGGCACCCTCGGCAATCGCGGGGACTTCGCCGCCGCCATCCCGCATCTGCAGCGCGCCGCCGACCTGCGCCCGCATCGCGCGCGTGACCAGGCCCACGCGGGCCAGGCCTACCTGCGGGGCGGCCGCGCGGGCGACGCGCTGCCCTACCTGCAGCGCGCGGTGGCCCTCCAGCCCGACAACCTCGACGCGGTGACGTACCTGGGGCTGGCCCTGGTCGAGGTCGGACGCGTCGCCGACGCGGTGCCCCACCTCGAGCGGGCGCGGGCCGCGCGTCCCGACGCGCCGGAGCCACGCCTGGCCCTCGCGCGCGCTCAGGCGCTGCTCGGGCGTCCCACCGACGCCGTGCCGCCGACGCGCTGAGGTCCCCGCCGCCGGGATCAGCGGCGGCGCACGCGGTCCAGGAGGCGGCGCAGCCAGTGACGCCGGGGGTGGGCGGCGCGCTTGGCCTGCAGCGAGCGCGCGGTCAGCTCCAGCCCCACGTGATCGACTTGCTCCAGCGCGGCGACGTCGGTGGCGTCGAGCCCGGCGCGGGCGGCGGCCCCGCGCGGGTCGGCGGCGAAGGCGCGCCGCGCGTCGGCGTCGAGATAGAGGCGCGCCAGGTACGCCTCCAGCGAGGCGCTCATGCCGCCGCCCGCGCGCGCCCGCCGGCCAGCGCCGCTCGCGCGCGAGCCAGCTCGGCCAGCAGGGCCGCGATCGGCGGATAGTCGCCGTCGCGCTCGAGGATCACGGTCAGCGGCTGGGGCGCGCGGGCCGCCAGCTCGGCCAGCAGATCGAAGACCGCCGACGGCACGTCGTGGCGATGATCGTCGAGCCGCCGCCGCGCGTCCTCGCGCACGCCGATCCAGCCGCCGCCGGCCAGGTGCACGAGGCGCACGCGCGCGAGCGGCAGCCGGGCCAGCGCCGCCCGGGCGTCGAAGCCGAAGTTGAGGGCGTTGGCGTGGAGGTTGTGAAGGTCCAGCAGGAGCTCGCCGCCGGTGACGCTGAGGGCATCGGCGAGCCAGTCCGGCTCGTCGCGGTCACTGCCGGGCGGATCGATCAGCGTCGCCACGTTCTCCAGCGCCGGGGCGCTGCCGACGATCGCGCGGGCCCGCGCGACGTTGGCGGCCAGGCCGTCGAGCGTGGCGTCGCGACGCGGCGGTGCCGCCAGGTGGCCGAGCTCGAGGCCGCCGCCGCGCACGAAGGCCAGGTGCTCGGACCACGCCTGGGGCTCGACCGCGCCGACGACCCGCGCGAGAGCGTCGAGCCGGTGGCCGTCCACCGGTGCCGATGAGGCGAGACCGAGCGAGACGCCGTGCAGCACCAGCGGGACCTGGATGGCCAGCGTGCGCAGCGCGCGGAGGGCGCGGCGGCCGGCGCCGACGTAGTCGTCGGCGATCACCTCGACCACGTCGATCCGGTCGAGGTGGGCGAGGATCCCCGCCGCCAGCTCCGCACGCCAACCGAGGCCGACGCGGTCCCGTCCCGTCATCAGTCGCCGCCTCCACCGCCGCCGCCCCCACACCCACCGCAGCCGCCGCCCCCGCCCCCGCCACACGACGAGCCACACGAGGAGCCGCACGACCCTGTGCCCGACGAGCCGCTGGACGTGGCCTTCGGGTACAGGGCCAACGCGTATCCGAAGGTCGAACGCGGCAGCGCGGCCAGTCCGAACACGGCGGCCAGCAGCACGACGTCGGCGCTGGCGCCGCCGCGACTCAGGCTCGGCGCGCGCGCACGCAGCCGCGCGAACAGCCGTCGCAGGTCGGTCAGGAGAGCGCGGCCGCGGGACGTCAGCCGCGGCGTGGCCACTCGCACCGCCAGGATGCCGGCGACGATGGTCAGTATGACGAGGAAGAGGACGTTGCTCGCGCCCGCGGGCCAAGGCGACGCCGATCTTGGCCACCGACATCCCCACGAGCACCACCAGCGCCGTTCCCAGGAGGCGGCGCCGGGCCGAGCGTCGCGCGGCGTCGGGCAGCAGGCCCAGGGCGGCGAGGCGGCGCTCGTAGTCCGCGCACGCCGCGGCCAGCTCGTCGTTGCCGAAGACGGTGGTCGCCAGGTGTGACTGCTCGAAGTGGCGCACGAGCGCCTGCTCGAGCGGGTGCTGGGGCCTGGTCAGCTGCGCGGGGGCCAGCACCGTGCGGGTCGCCTCGTCGGCCACGAGCAGCCCGCGATCGATCAGGGCGATGGTGGCCACGCGCAGCGCCTCCGGCTTGCCGCCGCGCAGGTAGGCGATGAAATACGCATCGCCGGTGTCGATGCGCGGCGGCGGCCCCGACTCGCCGGCCGTGCGGGCGACGTAGAGCAGGCCGAGCGTGACGACGGCGAGGACCGTGTAGAAGACGAGGAAGTCGGGGCCGGCGAGGTCGAGCGGGTTGCGCACGCCTCAGCCCAGGGCGCGCAACCGCGCCCGCATCGCGCCGGCCAGCGCGGCCAGCTCGAGCAGCATCTCGCCGGCGACCCCGGGCGGCAGCGTGCCCGTCTCCCGGGCCTGGCTCATCCGGATCAGCGTGGCCTCGATCAGCGGTCCCCCCACCGCCAGCGCGACCTCGCGCAGCGCCACCTTCGGCGTGGCCGCCCGGCGGCCCTCCAGCTCGAGCAGGCTGGCGGCGGCGGTGCGCAGCGGGGCGGCGGCATCGGCGACGACGGCGACCAGCTGCTCCTCGCGCGGGCTCCGCTCGACGTACGCCGCGCGCAGGCGCAGGGCCAGGTTCAGCAGCACCTGGTTCACGCGGCCCACCAGCGCCGCCCGCGATGGCGCCAGCGTGGCGAACGGATCGCGCCCCCACAGCACGCGGTGGCGGCGGCGCACGTCGTCGAACTTCTGAGCGAACGCCTCGGCGGCGGCCGCGACCTCGTCGGCGAGCAGGAACATCGCCCGCAGGCGCACGGTGGCGTGGGCGCGCCGCACCGCCTCGCCCATCTGGTCGGCCCGGGCGCGCTCGAAGGCGGTCAGCACGAGGATGACGTTGACGTCGGAGGTGGCGCGCAGCGCCCCCTCGGCCGCGCTGCCGAAGAGGACGACCGACTCCAGCCGGTCGGCAAAGGCGGCGCGGGCGGCCGCGACGAAGTCGTCGAGGGCCCGGGCGACGTCGGCGGGCAGATCCGCGAGTATCGTCGCGCCCGGCTCCGTCATGGCCCCGGCGCCACGCCGGCCAGGCGCGCCAGCTCCGTCCACGAGCCCACGACGACGTCGGCGGCGCCGGCCGCGGCGCCGTCGGGGGCATAGAGCACCGTCCGCATGCCCACGCCCCGGCCGCCGGCGATGTCCGACTCCACGCTGTCCCCGACCATTGCGGCCTGGGCGGGCTCGAGGCCGAGCCGGCGCAGCGCGATGCGGAAGAGCGGGGGCTCCGGCTTGCCCACCACGATCGGCCGCACGCCGGCCGCCGCGCTCACCGCCGCCACGATGGCCCCGCAGCCCGGCAGGAAATCGCCGTCCTCGATCGGCATCCGCGGATCGACGTTGGGCGTCACCAGTGGCGCGCCGGCCGCCGCGGCGCGGGCGGCGGCGACGAGGCGCTCGTACGAGAGGTCGAAGTCGTTGCCGACCGCCACCACCGTGGCCCGCCGGTAGTCCTTCACGGCGATCACCTCGTGGCCGGCGGCGGCGACGATGGCGGCCAGCTCGGGGGCGCCGATGACCAGCACGCGCGAGGGGCCATAGCGCTCGGCGACGACCTGACCCAGGATCTCGAGCGGCGTGAGCGCGTGCTCGACCCAGTCGAGCCCGAGCCCGCGCAGCTTGTCGCGCATGTCGGCACCGGTCGCCCGCGAGTTGTTGGTGAGGAAGGCCACACCGCGGCCGGCCCGGTGCAGCGCGGTCAGCGTCTCGCCGGCGCCCGGGATGAGCGTGGCGCCGTGCCAGACGCAGCCGTCGAGATCGAAGACGAAGCCCCGGCAGCCGGCGAGCACGCCCTCAGTCGCCCGAGGTGCGGCGGAATTCGTCGGCGGCCTCGGCGTAGACCTGCTCGGTGCGCTCGGCGATCGACGCCCACGAGAAGTGCGCCTCCACGCGGCGCCGCCCGGCCTGGCCCATGGCCCGGGCCCGTTCGGGATCGGCCAGCACGCGGTTGATCGCGTCGGCCAGCACGTCGGGCCGGGCCGGCTCCACGAGCACGCCGGTCCGCCCGTCCTCCACGACCTCGACGATGCCGCCGACGGCCGAGGCCACCACCGCCGTCTCGCAGGCCATCGCCTCCAGGTTGATGAGGCCGAACGGCTCGTAGACCGACGGACAGGCGAACACGGCCGCGTGGCTGTAGAGCTGGGTCACCACCGGCACCGGCACCATCTCGTTGATCCAGAGGACGTTGGGCATCGTCGCCACCGTCCGCCGCAGCCGCTCCTCGATCTCGGGCGTGTCGGGGGCGGAGGCGCACACCACCACCTGCACGCCGGCCGGCAGCCGGCGAGAGGCCTCGAGCAGGTGGAAGATGCCCTTCTGGTCGGTGATGCGCCCGACGAAGAGCACGTAGGGCGACCGCACGCCCAGCCGGTCCAGGGCGTCGCGGGCCGTCGTCCGCTTGAAGAGGTCAGGATCGATGCCGTTGTGGATCACGACCACGCGGGCGGGGTCGGCGCCGAAGTGGGCGAGGATGTCCTCGCGCATCTTGTGGGAGACGGCGATCACCCGGTGGGCGGCCTCCACCGCGGTCTTCTCGATCCACGAGGACACGAGGTAGCCGCTGCCCAGCTGGTCGGCCTTCCACGGGCGGAGCGGCTCCATGCTGTGCAGGGTCACCACCAGCGGGATGCGGTGGAGCTGGCTGATCCACAGCGCACCCATGTCCGCGTACCACGTGTGGGCGTGGACCACGTCGGCGTCGACCGGGTCGCGGGCCATGGCCAGCCCGATCGAGAGCGTCTCCAGCGCCGGCGCGTAGCGGACGTCCTTGCCGCCCACGCGCTCCCACGGGGTGTAGCCGCGCAGCGTGATGCCGTCGGTGCGGGGATCGCGCGGGCCGAAGCACCGCACCTCCACGCCCATGCGGCGAGCCAGCGCGCGGCTGAGCTGGTCGACGACCACGCCGGCGCCGCCGTAGATGTGCGGGGGGTACTCGCGGGTGACGAGCAGGGCCTTCATGTCAGGCCGGCTCCGCGTCGGCCGGCGGAGCGCTGCCGCCCTCACCCTCCTGGCGCTCGAGCTTGCGGGCGACGGTGCGCACGTCGATGCCGAGCAGGCGGGCGGTCAGCGTCTTGTTGCCTTTGGTCACTCGCAACGTCTCCTCCAGCAGCCGGGCCGTCACCTCGGCCAGCGGCGTGCCGATGCGGACCGACAGCACGCCCTCGGGCAGCGGGGTCGCCCCCGCGATGTCGGGCGGCAGGTCGGCCACCTCGATGCGGCTGCCCCGGGCCAGCACGACGGCGCGCTCGACGACGTTCTCGAGCTCGCGCACGTTGCCGGGCCACGAGTAGGCCTCGAGCTGGCGGACCGCCTCGTCGCTGACCCCCTCGAGGCGGCGGTTGTTCTTGGCGGCGTAGATGCGGACGAAGTGATGAGCGAGCACGGGGACGTCCTCACGACGGTCGCGCAGGGGCGGCACGTTGACGGTAATGACGTTGAGACGATAGAAGAGATCCTCGCGGAAGCGCTTGTCCTTCACCATCTGGGTCAGCTCCTGGTTGGTCGCGGCCACCACCCGCACGTCGACCCGCTGGCTGCGGGTGCCGCCCAGTCGCTCGAACTCGCCCTCCTGGAGCACGCGGAGGATCTTGGGCTGGGTGACGGGCGACAGGTCGGCCACCTCGTCCAGGAACAAGGTGCCGCCGTCGGCGAGCTCGAAGCGCCCCTCCTTGCGGCCGGCCGCACCGGTGAACGCGCCCTTCTCGTAGCCGAACAGCTCGGACTCCAGCAGCGCCTCCGGTAGCGCCGCGCAGTTGACGGCCACGAAGGGTCCGCCCTTGCGCCCCGAGCGGTCGTGGATGGCGCGGGCCGCGCCCTCCTTGCCGGTGCCGCTCTCCCCCTGGATCAGCACGGTGGCCGAGGAGTCGGCCACCTGCTCGACCAGGGTCATCATGCGGCGGAAGGCGGGGCTGGCGCCGATCATCGCGCCCTGCCCGAGCAGGTCGTCGAGCCGGCGCTGCAAGGCCTTGTTCTTCTCGATGAGGTCGCGTCGCTCGAGCGCCTTGTCGATCAGCTTGAGGAGCTGCTCGCGCCGGAAGGGCTTGGTCAGGAAGTCGTAGGCGCCGTCCTTCATCGCCTTCACCGCTTCCTCGACGGTGCCGAAGGCGGTGAGGAGAATCACGTCGACGTCGGGGGCGATGGCCTTGGCCGCCCGCAGCAGCTCGAGGCCGGTGAGACCGGGCATCTTGAGGTCGGTCACGATGAGGTCGATGTCGCCGATCTGGAACCGCTCCAGCGCCGCCCGGCCGTCGGAGGCGAGCACGACGCGGTACCCCTCGCGCGTGAGCGCGCGGTCGAGGCTCTCGCGCAGGCCGGGATCGTCGTCGGCGACCAGCAGGGTGGCCGGATCAGACATGGCTCACCGGCCGCTTGATCGGCAGGCGGATGACGAAGGTGGCGCCGGCGCCCTCACGATTGCGCCAGGTCAGGGTGCCGCCGTGCTCCTCGATGATCTGTCGGGTGATCGACAGCCCGAGCCCGGTGCCCTGCGGCTTGGTCGTGAAGAACGGCTCGAACAGCCGCTCGGCGATCTCGGTGGTGATGCCACCGCCGGTGTCCGACACCGCGATCTCCACGGCGTCGTCGCCGCGGTGGCTCTCGATCGTCAGGGCGCCGCCGCGCGAGAGCGCCTCCATGCCGTTCTTCACGAGATTGTGGACGGCCTGGCGCAGCAGGCCGCGGTCGATCTCCATCAGCGGCACCGCGGCGTCGGTGGCGACGTGGATCGTCAGCCCCTGGCGGACGGCCACCGGCCGCACGAAGGCGGCCAGCTCCTCGATGAGGTGGTTGATCGACTCGTCCTCGAAGTGCGGCTTGGGGAAGCGGGCGAAGGCCAGGTACTCCTCGGTCAGCGCGTCCAGCGTGTTGACCTGGTCGCGGATGGCCGCCACCAGCCCGGTCGCCTCGTCCATGTCGGCGCCCGGATGGCCGCGCACGATGTCCTGCAGCATCTCGGCGTTCAGCTCGATGGCCGCGATCGGGTTGCGCACCTCGTGGGCGACCCGCAGCGACAGCCGCCCGACCGTGGCCATGCGCTCGGCCACCAGCAGCTCCTCCTGGGCAGCCTGCAACCGATTGAGGGTGCCGGTCACCTCGGCGTTGAGCCGCTCCACCTCACCGCGCGCGCGCCGCTCGCGCCCGGCCACCATGCCCACGGTGACGGCCGGCAGCCCGAACAGCACCGCCAGGATCGTGACCGGCGTCCAGCCGACCCAGGGCGTGGCCAGGGCGGCCGCGGCGGCGTAGAGGCCGCCGGCGATGAGCGCGGCGGCCAGCCCCAGCCAGGGGCCGAAGTAGTAGGCGTTGACGGCGACCAGCGGGAAAAACAGGATGTAGAAGAGGCTGTAGCCCCCGCCGGTGAGGAAGATGAGGACGAAGACGAGCAGCAGGTCGATGCCGAGGGCGCCGAGGAAGATCGACCGCGTCGAGCGGGGGTGCACGGTGACCAGCGCGAAGATGCCGAGCTTGTAGAGCGCGAACCACACGACCAGGGAGTAGAGGTCGATGCGCTCGCGGGGTCGCAGCGGGTCGAGGCCGAGCGTGGCGAGACCACCGACCATGGCAGCGGCGAGGAGGACGGCGAAGACGCGCTCGTCCCGCTCCAGCAGCCGGAAGATCGCGTGCCACGGCTTGCGTTCGCCCGTCGTCACCACGGCCTGGCTCGGACTATAGCACGCGGTCAGGGCCCGGCCCCGCCGCGGCCCGAGCGTGCCGCGATCTCGAGCAGGCGGCTGCGCCGATAGGCGCGGACGGCGATCCAGGCCGCGACGGCCACCAGGGCGGCGATCACCAGCCACCGCTCCACGCGGTGGACGCCGGCCATGATCTCCTCGATCTGGTCGGTGAAGAAGAACGCCAGGCCGAAGCTGACGGGTACGCCGACGAGCGCCCCCGCCAGGTCCACCGCGAGGAACTTGCCGAACGGGACGCGGGCGATGCCGGCGGTCAGAAACGCCGCCGCCCGGAGCCCCATGACGTGCCGGGCCGTGAAGACGATCTTCACCCCGTGCTGCCGGTAGGCCGCCATCAGCGCCTCCTCGCGCTCGACGGTGAGGACCCAGCGCACCGGGCGCCAGGCCAGGACGTGCTCGCCCCAGTGGCGGCCGATCCAGTAGAGCGCCACGTCACCGGACAGCACGCCGAGCACGCACACCGGGAGCATCAGCCACCAGCGCACCACCCCCTCGCGCGCCAGGACACCGCTGGCCAGGATGGGGACCTCTTCCGGGATAGGCAGGCCGAGGCCAGCCAGGAACAGCACCAGAGAGACCCCAAGGTAGGTGAACTCCTCGAGGAATTGCTCGATCGCTCCCACGGGGGTCCAGTGTAT
This sequence comes from uncultured Candidatus Rokubacteria bacterium, assembly GCA_963734175.1. Taxonomy (GTDB): domain Bacteria; phylum Methylomirabilota; class Methylomirabilia; order Rokubacteriales; family CSP1-6; genus AR5. Next base: position 646,870 of record CAVTGC010000015.1, on the reverse strand, counting down.
ACTCTGCCCGTCTGGCGCTGCGCGGTTCAGGGTACCCGGTCCTAAAGGAGCGCTCCCCATGGCCGTCAAGCTCTTCGTCGGCGGGTTGTCCTTCTCCACTTCCAACGAGCGTCTGCGCGAGGTCTTCGCCGCGACCGGCAGTGTCGAGTCGGCGGCGGTGGTGACCGACCGCGACACCGGTCGCTCGCGCGGCTTCGGCTTCGTCGAAATGGCGACGCCGGAGGATGCCGAACAGGCGATCAGCAAGCTCAACGGCACGTCGGTCGACGGCCGGACCATTCAGGTCGAGCGGGCCAAGTCCCCGGGCAGCGGGGGTGGCGGCGGCGGCCGGGGTGGTGGCGGCGGCGGCGGCGGCCGGCCTCGCTGGTAAGCAGCCTCCTGCAACACTGACAGGACGTCGTTCGATCGAGCACCCGGCCGGTAGAATGGCGGGGTGAGCGAGACGCGGCGTGCTGTCCTGCACACCGAGGCGTCGGTGGGTTTCGGCGGTCAGGAGATCCGGATCGTCGCCGAGGCCCGCTGGCTGATCGATCACGGCTGGCGCGCGCTGATCGCCGGCCAACCGGGCAGTCGGTTGCTCGCCGAGAGCGACCGTCTCGGGGTGCCCGCCCTGCCCGTGCGCATGCGCCGGCCGCTGGACTTCCCCGCGCTCTTCGCCCTGCGTCGCGTCATCGCCGAGCACGACGTCGCGCTCGTGCACACGCACAGCTCGATCGACAGCTGGCTCGGCGGAATGGCCGCGCGCTGGTGCCGCCGACCCGTCGTGCGTAGCCGCCACGTCACCATCGCCATCCCTCGCCGGCGCGCGCTCGTCTATCGGCTCGCCGATCGCATCATCAGCAGCGGCGAGGCGGCCGCGCGCGTGGTGGCGGCGGCGGGGGTGCCGTCGACGCGCATCGTCCCCATCGCCCCCGGCGTCGACACCGCGCGCTTTCATCCGGCCGTTTCCGGCGCCGGCGTCCGCGCCGAGCTCGGGCTCGCCGACGCGCCCGTCGTCGGCCTCGTGGCGAATATCCGCGGCTCCAAGGGCCACGACCTGTTCCTCGAGGCCGCCCGCGCGGTGCTGGCCGGCGAGCCGACCGCACGCTTCCTCATCGTGGGGGACGGGATCGGCTTCGAGGACGTGCGGCGGCGCGTGAGCGCGCTCGGACTCGACGACGCCGTGCGCATGACCGGCTTCCGCCGCGACATCCCGGAGGTCATGGCCGCGCTCGACGTGCTCGTGCTCCCCTCGATCCGCTCGGAGGCCGCCTCCCAGGTGATCGCCCAGGCGCTCGCGGTCGGCACCCCGGTGGTGGCCACCGACGTCGGCGGCAGCCGCGAGCTCGTGCGTGACGGCGTGACCGGACGGCTGGTGCCGGCCGGCGATGTCCCGCGCCTGGCCGCCGCCATCGCGGAGTGCCTGGCCGACCGGGCCGGCGCCCGCGCGATGGCCCGCCAGGGACAGGCCCTGGTGCGCGAGCGCCACTCGCTGGACGCCGCCATGACGCGGACCACCGCCGTCTACCGCGAGCTGCTCGGGCTGCAGGCAGTCCCGAGCGCCGTGGTACCGTGAAATCGCACCTGTGAACATCCACGTCTTCGCCACCGACTACGACGGGACCATCGCCGAGCACAACCAGGTGGACGCGGCCACCGCTCGCGCGCTCCAGCGGGTGCGGGCCACCGGGCGCAAGCTCCTGCTCGTCACCGGCCGCATGCTGCCCGATCTGCAGTCGGTCTGCCCCGATCTCGCCCAGCTGTTCGACGCGGTCGTCGCCGAGAACGGCGCCCTGCTCTACTTCCCGGAGCGCCGCGAGATGCGCCGGCTGGGCGATCCGCCCGAGCCGGCGCTGATCGAGGCCCTCGAGCGACGCGGGATCCCCTTCGCAGTCGGCAGCGCGATCCTGGCCACGGACGCGCCGTACGCCGAGGCCACCCTGGCCGCCATCCAGGAGACCGGGGTCGAGCGCTCGCTCGTCTTCAACAAGGGCGCGCTCATGCTGCTGCCGGGCGGCGTCACCAAGGGCACGGGGCTGACCGCCGCCCTGGCCGCGCTGGAGCTGTCGCCGCGCAACATGGTCGGCATCGGCGACGCCGAGAACGATCACGCGTTCCTCGCCATGTGCGAGTGCTCGGTGGCCGTGGCCGACGCGGTTCCGGCGCTGCGCGAGCGCGCCGACTACGTCACCCGCGGCATGGCCGCGCGCGGCACCGTGGAGTTCATCGAGGAGCACCTGCTCAACGATCTGGTGGACCTCGTTCCCCGGCTGGTCCGCCATCACCTGCGGCTGGGCGAGACGGCCGACGGCACGGCCGTGGCGGTACCCGCCCACGGCACGCGCCTGCTCATCGTCGGCCCCTCCGGCAGCGGCAAGAGCACGCTGACCGGGGTGCTGGCCGAGCGCGTGCTCGAGGCGGGGCGCACGCTGCTACTGCTCGATCCCGAGGGCGACTACCGCACGCTGGGCGAGGTGCCGGGCGTCGTGGTGTTCGGCGGCAAGGGCGAGCAGGCGCTGCCGACGACGGAGGAACTGGACCAGCTCCTGCGCCACTCGCACACCAGCCTCGTCCTCGACCTGAGCGCGATGACCCTGGCCGAGAAGGTCCCCTACGCGACGAAGGTGCTGGCCATGGTGGCGACCGTTCGCTCGGCGACCGGGCTGCCCCACTGGCTCATCATCGACGAGGCCCACCACGTGCTTCCGGCCGAGGGCTCGCCCGCCGCCGACCTCGTCCGTCCCGGCGCCGAGGGCCTCGCCGTGATCACGCTCGATCCCGCCGAGCTGGCGCCGTCGGTGCGTCCGCTGCCCAACGTGGTGGCGTCGACCGAGCTGGTGGCGTTCCAGGCCGGCGTGCGCACGGTGCTGACCGCTCGGGCCGGCCGCGGCGGTGCGCTGGACATCCCCGGTCCCGTCCTCGAGCGCGGCGAGGCGGCGCTGGCGTGGCTCGAGCCCACCCCGCGCGCGGTGCGCTTCCGGGTCACGCGCCGGCGTGTGCACCATCGCCGCCACGTCCGCAAGTACACCGAAGGCGAGCTGCCGCCCGAGCGCTCGTTCTTCTTCCGCGGCCCCACCGGTGCGCTCAACCTGCGCGCCGCCAATCTCGTGCGCTTCGCCGAGCTGGCCGAGGGCGTGGACGAGGCGACCTGGGCGCACCACCTGGCCGGGCGCGAATACTCCGTCGTGGGTGCGGGAGATGATCAAGGATCCGGAGCTGGCCGACGAGATCGGGGCGATCGAGACGGCCGGCGTCCCGCCGGGCGAGTCGCGCCGCCAGGTGCTCGAGCGGGTCCGCGCCCGCTATTCCGTTTGACCTCGGAGGAGGCGGCCGGTGCCGACCACTGCACGCTGGCGGCGGGCTTGTCGTCGCGCAGGCCGAGGAAGACGGGGTGGCGGAGCTTGCCGTCGCCGGTGCGTTCGGTGAAGCCGAGCTGGGCGACGAGGCGTGGCTCGCTCCAGGTGACGTCGCGCGCGCGCGGAGCGTCGGCGAAGGGTGAGTGCTCGCGCACCAGCGGCGCCAGTCGCCGCTGCAGGTCGGCCAGCGTGGCCTCGGTGAAGCCCGTCCCGACCTTGCCCGCATAGCGCAGCGCCTCGCCGTCCCAGGCGCCGACCAGCAGCGCGCCCAGATGCCGGCGGCCGCCCCGTGGAGCCGTGAAGCCCCCCACCACGAACTCCTCCTCGGCTCGCACCTTCACCTTGACCCACGTCGGCGACCGCACGCCCGGCACGTAGGGGGAGGCCGGGGCCTTGCCGATCACCCCCTCCAGCCCGCGCCGGCGCGCCTCGGCGAACGCGGCGAGGCCGTCGTCGGCCAGCCGCCGGGCCAGACGCAGCCGCGGGCCCTCGCGGACCTCCGCCTCGAGCCTCGCGCGCCGGGATTCGAGCGGCTCGCCGGTGAGGTCGTGGCCGCGGGCGTACAGACAATCGAAGGCGACGTAGATGGGCGGCGAGGCGCCCTCGGCGCGCTGCTGCAAGAGCTGGAAGCGCGAGACACCGGCCGCGTCGAAGACGACCACCTCGCCGTCGAGCACGAGCGCCGGCGCCGGCAGCGCGGCCAGCGCGGCGGCCACCTCCGGGAAATCGGCGGTGCGATCCTTGTCGTTGCGGGTGAGCAGGCGAAGCCGGCGGCCGTCCTTGAGGGCGATCAGGCGGATGCCGTCGTACTTCTCCTCCCACACCCACCCCGGCCGGTGGAACGGCGCGTCCACGAGGGTGGCGAGCATCGGCGCCACCCGCGCGGGCACGCCCACCGGGCTCACGTCACGCCGAGCGGGAGGCGCGGGGCGGGTCGGCCGCGAGCGCCAGCTCGAGCTGGCGCGGCGTGGCACCGGCCGCGCGGGCGATGCCGGCCATCGTTCGGCGGGAGACGACCGAGAGCGGTCGGCTGAGCGTGACCTCCTCGGTCGAGGCGAAGCGATCCCGGTGCTTGATGAGCAGCCACTGGCGGTTGCGCGTGCGGACCAGGACCCAGGAGCCGTTCAGCTTGCGCCCGCGCAGCCGGAACTTCAGCTCACCCTTGGCCAGGCCGGCGGCCACGTCCGCGGTCTCGGGTTCCCACGTCCCCCGGTCCCAGATCATCACGGTGCCGCCGCCGTACTCCCGCTCGGGGATCACACCCTCGAAGCCGTTGTAGTCCATCGGATGCGGCTCGGTCATCATGGCCAGCCGCTTGGTGGCGGGATCGAGCGAGGGGCCCTTGGGCACCGCCCATGACTCCATCGCCCCATCGTGCTCGAGTCGCAGATCGTAGTGCAGGGCGGTGGCGCGGTGCTTCTGGACGACGAAGGCCAGCTCCTTCGTGCGGCGGCGACCGCGGCGGCCGGGCGGCTCCGGCGTCACGTCGAAGCGGCGCTTGCGGTTGTACTCGGCGAGCACTCCGTACCGGCTGAGATCGGGCTCGGCACGACTCATGGGTTCATTCTACTCACGATCCGGAGGGCCGCGCGACGAAGCGGCGCAGGTTGGCCCGGGCCCGCCGGCCCTCGGCGTCGATCGTGAAGCCGGCCCGCTCGACGGCCCGCTCGGTGTCGCGGTTGGGATGGCAGCCGCCCGCCACCCACGTCCAGGCCGGCTGGATGACGTCCTGCACGCGCGCTCGCCAGGCCACCGTGGCGCGCACGTGCTCCAGAGCCCGCAGCGTACCGCCGGGACGGAGCACGCGCCGCAGCTCGGCCAGACCGCGGGCCGGATCGGGCACGCTGCAGAGCACGAGGCCGCTCACCACGGTATCGAACACGCCATCGCGAAAGGGCAGCGCCTCGGCGCTCCCCTGCACCAGCGGCACGCCGGCGGCGCGGCGGCGAGCCCGGCGCAGCGACGGCCACGAGGGATCGAGACCGATCGCTCGCGTGCCCGCGAGCAGCGGCAGGTTGCGGCCAGTCCCGCAGCCGAGGTCGAGCGTGCGCCCGGTGGCACCGCCGGCCAGCCAGCGGCGCCAGCGGGCGAGCCCCTGCCACTCGGCCACCGCACAGATGAGGTCGTACAGCCACGGGATCTGCTCCACGCCGGGCATGCGGGTATGCTACGCCGGGCGGACGAGGAGGACGACGCCATGGGACTGCCGCTGATCCACGTCGACGCGTTCACCGAGCGGCCCTTCGCCGGCAACCCGGCCGCGGTCTGCCTGCTCGACGGTCCGCGCGAGGCGGCGTGGATGCAGGCGCTGGCCGCCGAGGTGAACCTGCCGGAGACGGCGTTCGTGACGGCCGAGACGGACGGGTTCGGACTGCGCTGGTTCACGCCGACGATCGAGGTGGACCTCTGCGGCCACGCCACGCTGGCCACCGCGCACGCGCTCTGGCAGGAGCACCGGCTGGCGCCGGAGGCCACCGCGCGCTTCCACACACGCAGCGGTGTGCTGACCGCGGCCCGGCGCGGCGACTGGATCGAGCTCGACTTCCCGGCCGAGCCGGCCGTGGCCGCCGAGCCTCCGCCCTCCCTGGCCACCGCGCTCGGGGTGACCGCCAAGTGGGCGGGTCGCAACCGGTTCGACTGGCTGGTGGAGGTGGACGGTGCCGCCGCCGTGCGGGCCCTGGCGCCGGACCTCGCACGCCTGGCCACGGTGCCGACGCGCGGGGTGATCGTCACCGCACCGTCCGACGAGGCCGGCGTCGACTTCGTGTCGCGCTTCTTCGCGCCGCGCGCCGGCATCCCCGAGGACCCGGTCACCGGCTCCGCCCATTGCTGCCTCGGCCCGTTCTGGGCCGCGCGCTTCGGCCGCACGGAGCTGACCGGCTACCAGGCCTCGCCCCGCGGGGGCACCGTTCGCGTTCGCCTCGCCGGCGACCGCACATTGCTGGCCGGGCGGGCCGTCACGGTGTTCCGCGGCGAACTGACCGTGTGATCTCAGCTGAAGAGGTGGTAGAGCATCCAGTAGACGACGACGCCGGTCACCGAGACGTAGAGCCAGACCGGCAGCGTCAGCCGGGCCAGCCTCGCGTGCCGCGCGAACTCGCCACCCAGGGCCCGGTAGAGCGTCGTCAGCACGAACGGCACCATGGCCGCCGCCAGCACGATGTGCGAGACGAGGATCGGGAAGTAGAGCCAGCGGACCCAGCCCTGGCCGGTGAACGGCCGGGAGCCGGCGAGGGCGTGGTAAGTCACGTAGGAGACCAGGAACAGCACCGAGACGCAGAACGCGCCCAGCATGCAGGCGCGGTGGGCGGCGATGCGCCGGCGCCGGATGAAGACCCACCCCATCGCCAGCAAGGCCGCGCTGCTCCCGTTGAGAAACGCGTTCAGCGTCGGCAGGGCGGCCACGTCGGCCCGGCCGCCGCGGCCCGGCGTGTGCCCGAGCAGCAGCACGCCGACGAGCACGACGACCACCACCGACAGCACACCGATGAGGGGCAGCGCCACGCGATCACGCACGGTCCCCCATCGTACAGCAGCCGCGCGCGAGGACGAGTTACCGGGTGTCGGTGATCCGGACCTCGGAGGTGCTCTGCGGCCCGAGGGTCGCGCCGCCGCGCGGGTTGCTCAGGATGACCGAGAACGTCTTGAGCGGCTGGGCGCCCACGTCGACCTGCAGCGGGATGCGGATGACCGCGCTCAGCTGGCTGGAGGCGAACGACACCTGCCCGGTCGTGGCGACGTAGTCGCTCAGGGCCGTGGCGGTGCCGTCGGCGGTGGCGAAGTCCACGGTGACGCCGCTGGCGCCGCCGCCGGTCCGCTTCAGCGTCAGCACGGCCTGACAGGGCAGCGTGGCGCACTCGGTGGCGGCGAAGGTGGCGGCGCTGAACTGCACGATGCCGCTCGAGTCGTCGTCGTGGATCTGGACCGCGGCGGTGCTGGGCGTGCCCAGCGTGGCGCCGCCGGTCGGCGACGAGAGCTGCACGGTGAAGGTCCGGTCGCCGTCGTCGCGCGTGTTCGGGAACACCGGCACCGTCAGGTTGATGTCGAAGACGCCCGGCTGGAAGGTCAGGACGCCCGCGGTCGGCGCGTAGTCGAGGCCGGCGTGGGCGGTGCCGTCCACCGTCGTGTAGGCCACGGTCGCCGGACCGGCGTTGCTGTTGCTGGGCCGCCGCACGGACAGGGTCACGAAGCCCAGCTCGCTCGAGAGATAGCTGGCGCTGCTGAAGGCCAGCGTCGCCGCCCCGGTCGTCGTCGCCGATCGTGACGACGGTGGTAGCTCTGCGGTCCGAGGATGGCGCCGGCGGTACCGCCGAGAACGGCCAGGGTGACGGTGAAGCTGCGCGGCCCCTCCTGGCGCGTGTTGGCGATGATCGGCACCAGCGCGTTGAGCGAGGCGACGCCGGCGTTGAAGGTCAGGGTGCCGGTGGTGGCCCGATAGTCGACGCCGGCCACGCCGGTGAGGTCGCTGGTCGTGTAGCGCACGATGACGGTGCCCACGGTCCCCGTCCGCTCGATCGGCAGGGTGGCGGAGCCGCCCTCCGTCACGCGTGGCGGCGGCGGCCCCGAACTGCACGGTCGCCTCGTTGTCGACGATCTTGAGCACGGCCGTCGAGCGGGCGCCCAGCGTGGCGCCCCCGCCCGGATTGGCCAGGGTCAGGTTGACGATCTTGGTGCCCTCGGCCGTCAGGTCGTCGGCCGCCAGCGACACGAGCACGGTCTGGGTGGTCTGATTCGCCGCGAAGGTCACGGTCGTGTTGCCGATGACGTAGTCGGCCCCGGCCACGCGGTGCCATCGGAGGTCGTGAAGTCCACCGTCACCGCGCTGGCGGTGCCGCCGGTGCGGGAGATCGTGATCAACGCCGAGGCCGCCGTCTCGAGCGACCGTGTAGACCGCCTGGCTGAACTGCACCGCGCCCGCCACGTCGTTGTCGGTGATCGTCAGGACGGCGGTGTCACGGATGCCCAGGCTCACGCCGCCGCCCGGGTTGGTGAGCTGCAGCATGATCGTCTCGTTCGGCTCCTTGAGCGTGTCGTTGACGATCGGGATGGCGACGCTCTGGGTCGTCGCGTTGGCGGCGAAGGTCACGGTCCGCACGACCGGGGTGTAGTCGAGCAGGGCCGAGGCGGTGCCGGTGCCGTCCACGGTGACGAAGTCGACCGTGACCGGTCCCCCGAGGCCGCCGCTGCGCACCAGCGTGACCACCGCGGTCGCCGCCGTCTCCGCCACGGTGTACGTCGCCGCCGAGAACTGCACCTGGCCACCCTGGTCGTCGTCCACGATGGTCACCGGCACCACGCACTCCGCCGGCGGCCCCGATACGCAGGTGCCCGACACGAAGGTCGGCGGCGCGGCGACACCGGCGAACGGGCGCTGAGGCGGACGTCGAACGTCTCGTTGCCCTCGATGAGGCTGTCGTTGACGATCGTCACCGGCACCGTCACGGTGCGCACGCCGGGCCCGAAGGTCAGGGTGCGAGCGACGGCTGTGTAGTCGCCGGGGCTCGTCGCGGTCCCGTTCACGGTGTTGAAGTTGACGAGCACGGTCCCGGTGGCCACGCCGAGACGCTCGACCGTGATCGAGGCAGGGCCGCGGTTCTCGACCACCGAGAAGCCCAGGGCCGCGAACTTCAACGTCTGCTCGTCGTCCACGATCGTCACCACCGTCTGGCTCGGCGAGCCCAGGGTCGCCGGCGGCGGTCGGATTCTGCAGGTCGAGCACGATCGTCTTGTTGCCCCCGGCGGCCGCGTTGTCGACGATCGGGATCGTGATGGTGCTGACGAGCTACGCCCGCCCCGAAGTTGACAGATGCCGCTCGCCGGCAGTGTGTAGTCGAGTCACCGTTGATCGCGGTACCGCCCTGTTGATTTGATAGTCCACGGCGACGGCGCCGGCGTTGCCGCCGTCCGCGTGACGCTGACGATCACCTGGCCGCCGTTCTCGTTGACCGTGTAGCTGGAGGACGCGAAGGACACGGTCCCGGCCCGATCGTCGTCGGTCAGGACGACGTGGCCGGGTTGGTGCCCACGATCGTGCCCGGCCCGGCGAAGCCGGCACGGTCGCCGGGTTGCTGAGGAAGACGAGCAACGACTCGCTCCCCTCCAGCACGTTGTCGTTCGTGATCGGGCACCGCGAAGGTCCGGGTCACCACGCCGGGGGCGAAGGTCAGCGTGCCCGAGGTGGACGTGTAGCGGCCGGGCGCGGTGGCGGTGCCGTCGGCCGTGGCGTAGTCGACGAGCACCTGGACCGTGGGATCCCCGCTGCGGCCCACGGTGATGATGGCGGCCGTGGTCCCCTCGGTGGCCGTGAACACGACCGGTCGGCTTGAACTCCACGCGCGGCTCGTCGTCGCGGATCGTCAGGACGGCCGTCGTCCGCGCGCCCAGGACCGGGCTACCGGCCAGCCCCGAGGGCTGCGGGTTGCTGATCCCGATGGTGAGCGTCCGGTCGAGCTCGCCCACCAGGTTGTTGTTGATGGTGATCGGAACGGTGACGGTGTCTGGCCCGGCAGGAACGTGACAGGCGTGCTCGGCGCGACGAAGTCGGCCAGGTTGGCGGGGTTGACACCGCTCGGCGTGGCGCCGATAGCCACGGTGACGCCGCCGGCGAGGCCACCGACCCGGCTGAGCCCGATGCTGGCGGTGCCGCCGTTCTCGGCCACCTCGTAGGTGGCGGAGGTCAGCGAGATGACCCCGCCCTGGTCGTCGTCGATGATCGTGACGCTGGCCGTGCACGCGATACCGCCGGGCGCGGTCAGGCAGGCGTCGGTGGCGATCGGGACCGCGCCCCCCGCCGCCAGCCGCGCGTTCGACAGGGTCACGGTCAGCGTCTCGGGTGATTCGAGCGTGCCGTCGTTGGTGATCGGCACCAGGACCGTGCGCTGGGTGACGCCGGCCGCGAACGTGATCGTGGTCGCGAGCGCGGTGTAGTCGGCGCCGGCGGTGGCGCTGCCGTCGCTGGTGGCGACGTCGACGAGGACGTCCCCGGTGGTACCGGTCCGCAGCACGGTGACCACGGCGGCCCCGGCGCCCTCGTCCACCGTGTAGGCGATCGCCGAGAAGCCGACCGAGTTGTTGGCGTCGGCGATGCGCAGCTGGGCGCTGGCCGGCGTCCCCAGGCTGCCGCCGCCGGTGGCGTTGCGCAGGAACAGGTTGGCGCTGCGCAGCCCCACCGTGTTGCCCAGCACGGGCACCTGGACCGTCTTGGACACGTCGCCGGGGTTGAAGGTCAGCGTCTGCGTCGTCGCCGTGTAGTCGACGCCGCTGGTGGCGCTACCGTCGCCGGTGGCGAAGTCCACGGTGACCGGGCCGGCCCCGCCAACGATCCGGCGGACCGTGATGGTCGCCATCGGGACGTTCTCGACCACGTCGTAGGTGGCCCGATCGAAGCTCAGCAGCCCGCCCGAGTCGTTGTCGAGGACGGTGACGGTGACCGTGCACGAGGTCACCAGCGCCGGCGCCGCCGGAGCCGCCGAGGCGCACGAGTCCCGGGCGATCGTGGCGCCGTGGGGCTGCTGAAGACGACGTCGAACGACTCGTCGGTCTCGCTGATGTTGTCGTCCGTGAGAATCACGTCCAGCGTCAGCGCGTTGACCCCGGGCGCGAACGTGATGGTGCCGGTGGTGGCGCCGTAGTCGCCGGCCCCGGTGGTCGCGGTGCCATCGGCGGTCGCGAAGGCGATGGTCGATTGCGCGGTGACGTCACCCACGCGCACGAGGGTGAGGGTGGCCTTGCCCGTCCCCTCCCCGACCAGATAGGCGGTGGCGCCGATGCGAATCTCCGTCTCGATGATCCGCATCGTCGCCGACGCCTGGCCGAGGGTGGGACTGCGGTCGGTGAGTCCGGACGGCAGCGGGTTGCTCAGGGTCAGCGTGATGGTCTCCGGCCCCTCCACCACGAGTCGGGTTGATCGGCACCGCGACGGTCTTGGACAGCTCGCCGACGCCGAACTCGACCGTCTGGTTGACGGTGGTGTAGTCGCTGCCGGCCGTGGCCGTCCCGTTCGAGGTCGCGAACGTCACCAGCGTGGCGCCCGGGCACGACGGCGGCGGGCCCGCGAGCGGCACCGGGCAGCCGGCGGTGCCGCCGGTCCGGGTGATGGTCACCAGCCCCTGGCCCGTCTTCTCCTGGGCCACGAAGACGTCAGCTGGCGAAGGCGATCGTCCCCGCCTGTCGTCATCCTTGAGGGTCAGCGTGGCCGTGTTGCGGCCGACGGCGAGCGCCCCCGCGCTCGGTGAGGTCAGGGTGAGGTTCAGGACCTTGTCGGCAGCCACGACCTTGTTGTCGAGGATCGGCACCGACGCCGTCGCCACCGTCTGCCCGATCGCGAACGTCACGGTCCCGTTCACCGCGGTGTAGTCGGTCACCCGCGATGGCGGTGCCGTTGGAGGTCGTGAAGGTGACGGTCAGCGCCGCACTCAGGTTGCCGGTCCGCTCGATCGCGATGGCGGCCGTCCCCGCCGCCTCGTTGACCTCGTAGGTGGCCAGCTGGAAGCCGACACTCTGGCTGGCGTCGACGATGCGCAACACCGCCGTCTTGCGCGGCCCGAGCGTCGCTGCGCGAACCGACGGCCGGCAGGGGCGAGCGAAGCTGCGAGATTCACGGTCTTGACGCCGTCGGCGGTGACGCCGTCGGTGAGGATCGGCACGGTGAAGGTGGTCGCGGCGGCGCCGGCAGCGAAGGTCACCACCGTGCTGGTCGAGCGTGTAGTCGCCGCCGGGAACACCGGTCTGGGGCGGCGTGGTGGCCGCGAGGAGTCGCCGGTCTCGGCCACCACGGTCACGTCGCTGCCCAGGTTCGGGGCGCCGGTGCGGACCAGGGTGATCGTGGCCAGGCCGCTGGCCACGTCCTCGGCCACGCTGTAGGTGGCGGCCGAGAACTCGATGACGCCGCCCGTCTCGTCGTCGGCGATGGTGATGGTCGCGGTCGCCGGGAACGTGATGCCCGGCCCGCGCGGCGAGCTGGTGTTGGCCGGCGTGGTGGAGAGGATGCCCACCTCGACCGTCTTGGGACCGTCCACCACCGTGTCGTCGAGGAGGGGCACGCGGAAGACCTTCGTCGTCTGGTTCGGCGCGAACGTGAAGGCGGTATCCCGCGCCACGACCGTGCTGAAGCCGAGGGTGCCCTGCCCGACGAAGTCCAGCCCGTCCACGGCCGGCGTCGCCCCCGCGGCGATCGCCACGATGTCGACCGTCAGCGGCTGGGCCAGGAACGTGGCCAGACCCGACCGCACCACGGTGACGAGCGCCTCCCGCGCGCCCTCGAGTCGCGGTGTAGGTCTCGGCCGACAGCCGGACGAAGTACAGGTCGTCCTCCACGATGCGCAGCAGCGCGTCGCCGGTCCCGATCTGGGCGCCGATCTCCTGACCGTCCTGCATGAGCGCCGGTAACGGGTTGGTGATCGCCACCTGGATGTCGCGCGAACCCTGCGGCAGGTCAGTTGCCGTGGATGGTCACCGGCACCGTCTTGCTCATCTCGCCCGGCTGGAACGTGAGCACGGTGTCGACGATGTCGAAGTCGAGCCCCTCCTGGGCCGGGAAATCGCACGCCGGTCCGAACAGCCCGCACGTACGGGCGTGGAAGACCACGCTGACGGGGCCGCCGGTGCCGCCGACCCGGCTGACGGTCACGAGCGCCACCGGGCTCTCGCTCGGCCCGCCCTCGGTGATGTTGCCTCCCGCCACCGCGAAGGTGCCGCCGCGGTCGTTCTCCTTGATCTGCACGAGGGCCGTCGTCCGGGGCCCCAGAGTGGTCGGGATCGCCGACTGTAGGTTACTCAGCGTCACTCCGAACTGCCGATCGGGCTCGACCGCCTGGTTGTCGACGAGGCGGACGGTGAAGCTCTGGCTCGTCACGCCCTGCTCGAAGGTGAGCGAGCCGGTCGCCGCCAGGTAGTGGGCGCGGCGCCGAGGCCGTGTCGTCATTCGTGGCGTAGTCGACAGTGAGACGGGCGGCGGGCGAGGTCCGATCCACCGTCACCGTGGCCACGGCCGAGCCCTCGGCCACCGTGAACTTCGCCCGACTCAGCTGCACCGTGGCCTGGGCGTCCACGATGGACACCGTGGCGATATCAGGGGCACCGATCGTCGGGGTGCCCGACGCCCCCGCCGGCTGCGGGTCCGTGAGCTTGACGTAGAAGAACTCGGTCCCCTCGGCGGCGGCATCGACCAGGATCGGGACGTGCACCGTCTTCGTCAGCTCGCCGGGGCCGAAGTTGACGCGGACGTCGGTGGAGGTGTAGTCGGATCCAGCCGAGGCCGTCGGGGGATCCAGAGGTGGGCCACCGCGAACAGGTTGCTGGTCTGCAGACGCACCGAGACGCCGCCGGCCTGGCCACCGGTGCGCGTCACCGTCACCAGCGCGTCGCCGCCGTCCTCGGTCACCGTGTAGGTGGGAGCGCCGAACCGGATCTGGCCGCCCTGGTCGTCGTCGCTGATCGCGACCTCGGCGGTGACCGGCGCCACCAGGGTCACCGTTCCGACCCCGATGACGGCATTGCTCAGGACGACGTTGAACTTGCGCTCGGCCTGCGGCACCGAGTTGTTGATGATCGGCACCGTGAAGGTTCGGGTCGTGACCTCGGTACCGAAGGTCAGCGTGCCGGTGGTCGCCGTGTAGTCGATGGCCGCCACCGCCTTGCCGGCACCGGCCGGCATCTGGTCCGCGGTCGCGTAGTCGACCGTGACCTGGCTGGTGGTCACGCCGCCCCGGTTCACCGTCACCGTCACGAAGCCGGCACCCTCGCTCACCGCGTAGGTCGCCGCGCTCAGGTGCACGTGGGGCTCGTCGTCGTCGATCGTGAGCACGGCCGCCACCTGGGTACCGAGGGTGCCTCCGCCGGCCGGGTTGGACAGGCTCAGCTTGACCGTCTCCGGCCCCTCGCCGATCGCGTCGTTCAGGATCGGGATCGTGAACGTCCGGAGCAGCTCGCCCGCCGCGAACGTGAGCCGGCCGGAGGTCGCGGTGTAGTCGGCGCCGCCAGTGGCGGTGCCGTCGGCGGCCGCGTAGTCGACCGTGACCCCGCTGGCCGTGCCGCCCGTGCGCTTGACGCGGATGGTGGCCGTCCCCGCGCTCTCGAGCACCGTGAAGGTGTCGGCGTCGAACTCGATCGTACCGCCCTGATCGTCGTCGGTGATCGACAGCACCGCCGTGGAGCGGGCCGGCACGACCTGGGCCGTGCCCCCGGGCAACGGGTTGCTCAGGGTGAGGTTGACCGTTTCCGTCCCTTCCGCGAGCGTGTCTTGCAGGATCGGGGACCGTGAACGTCCGCGTCCGGACCGTGGTGGCGGTGCCGCCGGCCGGGAACACGAGGGTGCCGGTGGTCACGGTGTAGTCGAGCCCGGCATTCGCGGTGCCGTTGCTGGTCGCGTAGCTCACGGAGACCGGAACGGCGTTGATCCCCGTCAGCTCGACGGTGATCGTGGCGAGGCCACCCCCTCGCCGACCGTGTAGTTGGCCGTGCTGAAGGCGAAGGCCACCTCGTCGTCGACGATGCGCAGCTCGGCCGTCGTCCAGGCGCCCAGTGTCGCCCCGCCCCCGGTCGCGCCGAGAGCCAGGTTGACGGTCTCCACCCCTTCCGGACTGCCGTCGTTGACGATGGGTACCGAGAAGGTCTTGACCGTCTCCCCCTGCCCGAAGGTCAGGTGCCGCTCGTCGTGGTGTAGTCACCCGGTGCGGTGGCGGTGCCGTCGTTCGTGGAGTACTGCACGGTGGCGCCGGCGGCGGGGCCGCCCGTCCGGGTCACCGTGATCACCGCGCTGCCCACGCCCTCGGAGACGACGAACACTCGGGCCGGCGAACTCGATCACGCCGCCCGCCTCGTCGTCGGTGATCGTCAGCGTCGCCGTGAAGGGGGGGACGATCTCGGCGCCACCGGCGGAGTTGTTAGGGACAGGTTCACGGTGCGGCCGCCGTCCACGCGCGTGTTGTTGAGCAGCGGCACCTTGAAGGTCTGGGTCGTGTCTGCCGGCCGCGAAGGTGAGCGTGCCGGCAGCCCGGCGGTAGTCGACACCCTCCACCGCGGTGCCGTCGGCCGTCGTGTACTGCACGGTCACCGCGCCGGTCGCGGTCCTTTTCGCCGCGGCGGACCGAGATCGTCGCCTCCGCCTGCCCCTCGGAGACGGTGAACCCGCTGGTCGTGAAGGCCACGTTGCGGGCGGCATCGACGATCGTCAGCGTGGCGGTGCTGCCGGTCCCCAGGGTGGCGCCCCGGTCGGATCGAACAGCGTCAAGGTCGCGGTGAGATTGCCCTGGGCCCGACCGTC
Organism: uncultured Candidatus Rokubacteria bacterium; assembly: GCA_963734175.1. GTDB lineage: Bacteria > Methylomirabilota > Methylomirabilia > Rokubacteriales > CSP1-6 > AR5. The sequence continues at coordinate 631,273 of CAVTGC010000015.1, read as the reverse complement.
GTTGCTGACGGTGACGGGGAACGTCTGCGAGGTCTGGCCGGCTGCGAAGGTGAGCCGCCCCGTCGCCGGCGCGTAGTTGGCACCGGCCGCGGCGGTGCCGTCGGTGACGACGTAGTCGACCGTGACGCCGCTGCCGTACCCCCCGTCCGCTGTCACCGTGATGGTCGCGGTGGTGGTGCCGGTCAGCGTGGCCGGCTCGGCGACCGTGAAGTTGCTCAGGCTGAAGCGCAGGGTGCCGGCCTGATCGTCGTCGTTGATGTTGAGCACCGCGGCCGACCGCACGCCGAGCACGGCGGCGGGGCTGCCGCCGCTGACGTTGGACAGGGCCAGGTTCACCGACTGAGTGCCCTCAGCCAGCGTGTCGTTGATGATCGGGATCGGCACGGTGAGGCTGCGGACGCCCGCCGCGAAGGTCAGCGTGCGGTTGACCGTGGTGTAGTCGGCGCGCGACCGCGGTGCCGTCGCTGGTCGAGAACTGCACGGTCACCACCCCGCCAGCGGGGCCGGAGCGGGTCACCGTGATCACAGCCGGGTCGGTTCTCCGTGACCTGGAAGATCGCCGTGCTGAAGTTGATGGCCGACTCGTCGTCCAGGATGGTCAGGGCCACGCGTTGCGGCTGCCCAGCGTGGCGCCATCGGCCGGATTGCGCAGAGTCAGCACGACGGTCTCGTCGCCGTCGTGGCGCGGCGTCGTCGGTGATCAGCACCGTGACGCTCGTCACGACCTGCCCCAGTCGCGAAGACCAGTCTCGTCTGGTGACTGACGTAGTCGGCGCCGGCGGTCGCGGTGCCGTCGCTGGTGACGAACTCCACGCTGGCCGGGCCGCTGATGTCGCCGGTGCGCTGCACGCCGACCGTCGCGCTGCCGGCGTTCTCGTTCACCTGGTACCCACTCGCGGTGAACTGGATGATGCCGCCGTCGGCCACCTGCGTCACGAAGGCGTCGAGTAGCCCGGCCGCGTTCTGGATCGGGCGTCACCGTCGGGAACGCCGGCGACTCGGTGGTGCCGGTCAGATAGGCGATGCCATCGACGTCGACCGTCGATGGCCTGGGCGACGTCGTCGCCGGAGCCGCCCAGGTACGTCGAGTACACGAGAGCAGCGCCGCTGGCCGTTCAGCTTGGTGACGAACGCATCGAGGCCGCCGGCCAGGGCCGGTCTGCAACGGCGAGAACGTCGGGAAGTCGATGGACGCGGTCGAGCCCGTCACGTAGACCGTCGAGTCGCGTCGGGTGCACCGCGATGCCGTTGCCGACGTCGTCGGCGCCGCCGCCCAGGTAGGTCGAGAAGTAGCAGCGTGGTCCCGGCCGGGTTGAGCTTGGTGACGAAGGCATCGGTGCCGCCCGCCAGGGCCGGCTGCAGCGCCGCCGGCGACACCGGAAAGTTCGTCGAGCCGGTCGAGCCGGTCACGTACGCGTTGCCGAGCGCATCGACGGTCTACGCCCAGCGCCATGTCGTCGCCGGCCCCGCCGAGGTAGGTCAGGTAGACGACGGTGCCGGCGGCGTTGAGCCGGCCGACGAACCCGTCGCTCCGCCCGCCTCGCGCGGCCTGCGCCGCGCTCACGACCGGCAGGTTGGTCGACGTCGTCACGCCCACCACCCACACGTTGCCGGCGGCATCCGCGGTGATGGCCTGGCCGCTGTCGTCCCCGGTGCCGCCCAGGAACACGCAGTAGTCGAGTCGTGTCGCCGGTGGGGGCGAAGCGCACCACGAACGCATCGGTGAGCGTCCGCTTGGTCCCGCACGCCACCGCGTTGTTGTTGGGGAACGTCGTCCGAGAGCGTCGACCCGGTCACGTAGGCGTTGCCGGTGGCGTCGACCGCGATGCCGAACGCGAAGTCGTCCGTGTTGCTGCCGAGGTACGTCGAGTACACGAGCGCGCCGCCGGTCGGATCGAGCTTGGCGACGAAGGCGTCGTTGCCGCCCCGCGTGCGTGGCCTGGAACGGGTTCGACGGTCGGGAAAGTTCGGTGGAGGTCGTGCTGCCGGTGACGTAGGCGTTGCCCGCCGCGTCTACCGCGATGGCGTTGCCGGCGTCGTCCCCGCTGCCGCCCGAGGTAGGTCGAGTACACGAGCGTGGTGCCGGTCGGATCGAGCTTGGCCACGAACACGTCGAGTCGCGCCGGCGCGCGTCGGCTGCGGGGCGCCGGGCGACGTCGGGAAGTCGGTCGAGATGGTGGAGCCGGTCACGTAGGCGTTGCCCGTCGTGTCGACGGCCACGCCGAGCCCCTGATCGTTGGAGGCAGCCGCCCAGGTACGTCGAGTAGCCGAGCACGGGGTCGATGACGAGCGGGCGCGGTGGCGTCCCAGGCGCGCGATGCGGAAGCGCACGCGGCGGCCGTCGACCACGTAGCCGCCGTCCACCGGGCTGCCGGCCCCGCTCGTCGTCCTGATAGATGACCGGCCGGCGCAAGCGCAGGTCGCCGGCCGACGTCGCGATCACCAGGTCGCCGGCGGCGTCGAGCCGCAGCGCATCGGCGCCCTCGAACGCCAGCTCGACGGCGCCTGGGATCAGCACCGGGGGCCACGACGAAGTCGTACTCCAGCTCGCGGTCGGTCCCGTAGAAGACGAGCCCGATACCCGGATAGACCTCGGCGTACTGCACACGACCAAACGTCGGCACGTCCCGGCGCCACCGGCCCTGCTCACCCACGAAGTAGTGGCTGCGACCCGGCAGCGGCGTTGACGCCCTCGATGTCCGCGTCGGGATCGGCGCCGACGAACCGCATGCGCACCACGGCCGGCTCGGTCGGCACCCCCGCCGGCACCGGTCCCGGCGCTGAGCGCGCGGCCCCGTCCGCGTGGCGGGCGCCAGCACGAGCACCGTCTCGGACGGCGTCAGGAACAGTCCGTAGCCGCGACCGCGCGCCAGAACTTGACCGAGGGATCCGCCTGACCCTGGTTCGGCTCGAAGGCCAGAGGCAGCGGACCTCCGCCACCCAGGCGAGGCGCCGCCACGGCGGACGAGGCCAGCCCGAGGAGGCAGGCCAGGACCAGGATGGTGCAGCGCGAATTGCTCGCGCTCCTCGGCCGTCGCTCATCAACCGGCTTGCGCGACCGATCGCATCCCAGCACGATTGCTATGGGCGACTTCCGTGCTTCGAGTGTAGGGGATCGACACCGGTGGCTCCTAGCCGCGAGTCGCCCACCCGCTGTGGGGGGCGTCGCAGGACGCCGTCCAACCACCTATCGCGTTTGCTGTTTGACACGCCGTGCCCTGGAAACCTAGAATCTTCGCTGCCGCTGGACCTCCCGGATGGACGCAAACGTCGAGGAAATTGGCCGCGAGCTCACCGCGCTGACCCAGCGCTTCGTCGAGCTCGGCGCCACCCTCGATGAGGCGGCCCGGGCCCTGCAAGGCGCCGGCGCCCCCCCTGCCAACGGCCTCGTCGACGCGCTGGCGGCGGCACGCGGTCAGTTCCAGCAGCTCCGCTCGCAAGCGCTCACGGTCGCCGACGCCGCCGGTGTTCCGACCGCGCTACCGCCCCAGAGCCTGCGCGACCTCGAGCCCCTGCTCCGGGCCATCGAGGCGGCCCTGCGGGAGCGGGCGCGTCGCGAGGCGCTCGAGCGGATCCAGCAGAGCGCCATGGCCGTCCTCGACCGTGCGCTCGAGATCATTCACGCCGACGATCCCGAGTTCCCCGCGCTCGTCGCCAGTCACGCTCGCGCGCGGCAGGCCCGCGCCGCGATCCAGGCGCTCACCGAGCTGGACTCGGACGAGGCCCATCAGGCCGTCGACGGCGTCCGGCCCTTTGCCGACCTGCTCTCGATGGTCGAGACGCGCGACGCCCTCGACGACGACGGCTATGCGAAGCTCGAGGAGAGCGTGTCGCGGGGGTTCGGTCGCGCGCTGGCAGTCGCGGCCGCGCGAGGCCGGCTCGGATTCGAAGGCGATTTCGTGGTGGAGCCGCCCGCGCCGGAGCCTCCAGCGCCCGAGCCGGAGCCCGAGCCGGAGGTGGTGCCCGAACTCGAAGCGCCCGCGCTCGAGCTGGCGGCGATCGAGGAGGAGGTCGCCTCAGCCGGGGTGACACCGGACGTCGAGCCGGAGGCCGAGGCGGAACCCGAGCCCCTCGCGGCCAGCCTCGAGACGGAACCGGACGCGATCGAGGACGTCGTGACTCCGGAGCCCGAGGTGGAGCCGACGACCCGAGCCCGAGATGGCGGCGGAACCGGTGGCGATGGTCGAGGCGGCGCCGGCGCCCGAGCCGGAGGCGCCCGTCGAGTCGTCCGGACCCGACGAGACGGCGCAGTGGTGGCTGGCCGCGTGGGCGCGCTGGTCGGGCTGGAAATCCAGTCACGACTTCGCCAGCGCCGTTCGCGAGGAGCTCGGCAAGTACCCGTTCCTGCTCTCGGTACCGATCCAGCGCAGCCCCGAGTACGAGGACGGGCTGCTCGCCTACGGCTACTCGATCCTGATGGATCACGTCGAGAAGCAGAATCCGGGCTGCGTGGGCAACGCGCTCAACAGCCTCAAGCCCGGCCAGTCCCGACCGGTGGGCGCCCAGCTCTACGACTATCTGATCGCCGAGGGTCGTCTCCGCGAGACCTACGCCGACTTCGTCAAGAACGTGCTGGTCGCCGCCCTGCCCGAGCCGGGCGTGTGGTTCCAGTTCCGTATTCTAGAATCCAAGGAAGACACGCGGATCCTGCAGCGGCCGTCGGCCCGCATCGGGGACACCGAGCTGTCCGGGCAGCGCCTGGCCAGCGACGGTCAGCGCTACAACGAGCACAAGTTCAAGATGACCCTCGGCGCCCTCACCAGCCGATTCGTCCAGGTCTCGGCCGACGTCAAGGAGGCGCGCGGCGCCGGCTTCAAGGTCGTCGCCGACGGTGCCCCTTCGGACGCGGGCTGGGTGGTGAGCGTCACGGCGGGCGGGCGCGCGGGCACCAAGATCGACGCCAAGCGCATCGGCGAGGACGGCCTGCACGTGCCGGGGCTCGGCAAGGAGTACGGCGCGCTGTGGGTGGCGGTGTTCAACCCGGACCCGATGGCGGATCGGCGCTACGAGCTCAGCGTCTTCCTGCGGAAGGACACCAAGTCGCCCTTCCGCGGCAGGGGCTAGTCGCCCCCGCGACGCCAGCGTGCGCTACTCGTGCGGGGCGGGCTGGGGAGCGGAGGCAGCCGGAGCGTCGCGCCGGGCAAAGGGGCTGCGCGTGACGCCGAGCCGCTGGGCGATCTGGTTGGTGGCCTGCACCGTTTCCAGGACCTTGGCCAGCGCCTGGCCGGCGTCGTCCTTGTCGGTGCGAAGCTGCTCGTTCTCTCGCCGGAGCGCCTCGAGCTCTTTCTGGACATCGTCGTGCTCGCGCCGGAGATCGCCACCCGAGGTCTTGGCCTCGGCCAGCTCCTTGCGCAGCTCGGTCAGCTCCCGACGCAGCCGCTCGGTCTCCTGCTCGGCGTGGTCACTCTTCGCGGTGAGCTGCTGATCGTGGTCGAGCAGCTCTGGCAACAGCGCGAACAGCTCCTTCGTATCCTCGATCCAGCGCGTGAAACGCTCGCGGATCTGTACCTGTTCCATGTCGGCCCTCGCTGCCCCGGGGGGCGCCTCTTAGAGGCCCCAATTTAGCATGTCGCCTTGGGACGGACGCAAGGTTATCGACCGCAACGGTGATACCTTAAGCGGGGATTGGGGCATGGCCACGCTCGCACGGAACATCGGACCCGGCGGCCGGCGCCGGCGCGTCACCCTGGGCATCGTACTCCTGGTCGGGGGCGTCGGGGCCGCCGCCCTGCTGGTGGGGCTCGGCGTTGCCCGCGGCGCCCGCCTGGCGCTGTTCCTGCCGTTCCTGGGCGCGGCCATGGGGCTGCTGCAGGCCCGCGACCATACCTGCGTGATGCTGGCCTCCCGCAATCAGTGCGAGATCGATCGGGGCGTGGGCGCGGTCGACGACCCCTGGACGGCCGGCCAGCTCAAGCGGCAGGCGCGCGAGGTGCTGCTCGAATCGGTCATGGTCGCGGCCTTCCTCACCGGCGCCGTGCTGCTGCTGCCGGGATGAGACGGCGCGCCGCTCTCGATATACTGAGTGTCTTCCGGTAGCGTGAGATGAAAGGAGCGTTCTCATGTCGGTGAGGCTGTTCGTGGGCGGGCTGGCGTTCACCACCTCGACGGACGGGCTGCGCGATGCGTTCGCGCGCTTCGGGCCCGTGCAATCGGCGGCGGTCATGACGGACCGGGAGACCGGACGGTCCCGGGGGTTCGGGTTCGTGGAGATGGCGAGCGAGCAGGAGGCCGAGCGGGCCATCACCGCGCTCAACGGCTCGAGCCTGGACGGCCGGATGATCCGCGTCGACAAGGCGACCCCGCGCGGCGCCGGTGGTCCTCCCCGCCCGCGCCCGGCCGGTGGCTTCGCTCCCCGTCCTGACCGGCCCGCCGGCGGTGGCTACGCGCCCCGACCCGGGGGCGGCGGAGGTGGATACGGGCCTCGCACCGGTGCGGGGGCCGGCCCCAGGGTGGGCGGCGGTGGTGGCGGTGGTTGGACGCCTCCGGTCCCCGAGCAGGGCAAGGGCGGCAATCGGCGTGGTGATCGGCGCGCAGGACCTCCCGGCCCCGGTGGCGACTCCGGACGGCCCAAGAAACCCGGCAGCGGCCGGAAGAGCGCCACGCCGGAAGATCGTCGTAGCGGGCGGGGACGGCTCGGCTCCGACGGGGACTATCGCTGGGGACGGTGATCGTGCGCGCGCCCGGGCGCGCCGTCAGGGCATCCCGGTCGAGCCACCCCCGCTGAGCCGCGCCAGCATCTCGGTGACGAGCGGCGAGAACAGCATCCCGACGAAGAACGCGGTCGCCAGCCAGATCGCCAGCCTCATCAGAGTCACGGCCTCCCCCTAGCCGGCACTCGTCGCCAGCAGCTCGTCCAGGCCTCGCAGGATCCGGTCGGGGCGGACCACGGTGCCGGCCGGCACACCCTGCCCCGGGCGATCGAGCCAGGCCGCACGCAGTCCCAGCCGCTGGGGGCCGGCCACGTCGAACTCGAGGTGATCCCCCACCATCCACACCTCGGGTCCGGGCTCGACGCCGAGGCCGGCGAGCGCCGTGCGGTAGACCGCGGCGTCGGGCTTGCCGGCACCGAACTCGCCCTCGATGACGATCGCGTCGAAGAACCGCGCGAGCCCGTGGCGCTCGATCTTGGCCCGCTGCTCGCGCGCGTCCCCGTTGGTGACCATCGCCAGCGGCAGCCCGCGCTCGCGCAGCGCCGTGAGGCACTGCAGCGCGTCGGGGAACAGGCGCATGACGGCGTGCCGGCGGGCGGCGAACGCCTGGGCGATCGCTGCCCCGAGCCGGGGATCGGCGCCACACCGTTCGAGCGCCTGGCTGGCGATCTGCGTCCACGCCCGCAGCATGTCCACTCGCTCGCGCCGGTTGCGCTCGGGATCGGTCCAGAACGAGCGACGCGTCTCGGCCAGTGCGGCGACCAGCGCCGCCTGGGCGACGTCGGCGGCCGCGTCGGTGCACGCGCCCGCCCAGCAGCCATCGACACCGCCCGAGTAGTCCAGCAGCGTGTCGTCGAGATCGAGCAGCAGCGCGTTCACGCGGCAACCTCCCCGGCCGTTCGGGTTCCGACCCACCGCGGGTCGCGCACCCGCGTAGCCAGCACGATCAAGCCGACGGCCCCCGCCACCAGCGCGGTGACGAACACCGCGCGGAAGCCCAGCGCGTCGGCCATCAGCCCGCCGATCAGCGGGGTGGCGAAGGCCACCGGCGCCATGGCCGTGGAGCCGAGCCCGATGTAGGTGGGACGCTCGTCGGCGCCGGGCGCGAACTCCAGCAGCACGTTGAGCCCGGAGACGTTGACGGCGGCCGTGTGCACGCCCGAGAGCACGAACACGGTCTCGAAGGCGCCGAGGTGCGTGGCCACTAGCGCAACGACGTTGGCGGCCACGGCGGCGGCGGCCCCGATCAGCAGCACCAGGCGGTGCCCCGCGTGATCCGCGACCCAGCCGAGCGTCAGCGTGCCCAGCGCGTGACCGGCGACGAGCAGCGCGGTAAAGACCCCGGCCCGGGCCGGCGGCGCCTGCCAGGCCTGCAGCGCGTACACCGTGTAGAAGCCGCTGGCCATCACCCCGGCGATGGCCAGCGCGCGGGCGCCGAGGAACCACGCCAGGTTGCGATCGCGCCGCAGCAGCGCCGGCACCCGGGCCAGGTAGACGCCCAGGGGCACCGGCGCCCGGGTCACGCGGCCGGCGGGCTCACGCACGAACGCCAGGGCCAGCCACGACAGCCACAGGCAGGCCGAGGCCAGGAGAAAGCAGATGCCGTAGCTGCGCGGCGCCGGCACCCGGGCCAGGATGTCGGCGACGAGGAAGCTGGCCGCGAAGCCCACGACGCCCGCGGCCAGGCTGGCCAGCGCGAAGAACCGTCCCCGCGCCGCCGTGGGCACCGCGCGGCCGATGAGGTCCATCCACGACGGCATCAGCAGGCCGCCGATACCGGTGCTCACCAGCAGCATGAGGAGCACGACCGCCAGCGTCAGCCCCGGCGCCCGCTCGGCCGTCACGAAGGCGGCCACGGCCATGACGAGGTACGGCGCACGCTCCCAGCCGGTCCACCGCATGATGAACGGCCACTGCCGCGGCAGCGTCTCCGTGTAGCCGGCCGCGAACAGCGCCGGCAGGAACCAGCCGAGCGTCATCACCGCCGGGATGGCGCCGATGACCACGTTGGGGGCGCCGAGCCAGGCCGCGAACGCCGGCAGGATGGTGGCCTGCGAGGCGAACGCCAGGCCGACCAGGAAGAGGCCGTAGTCCGCCCCCAGCAGCAGCACGTTGCGGCCACGCTCGGTCACGGGGCGCGGAGGACGACGCCGAGCGCGATCTCGACCGCGCGCACCATGAGGCCGGCGTCCATGCTGGGCTGCTCGAGGCCGCCGGCGGCGACCATCGCGGGCAACAGCGGCAGGTGGATGAACCCGGCCGGGACCCGGTGACGGCGCCGGGCCAGCTCGTGCAGGGTGCCGTACATCGTCTGGTTGCAGAGGTAGGTGCCGGCGGTGTTCGACACGTAGGCCGGGATGCCCTCGGCGAGCAGCGCGGCGAGGATCGCGGTCAGGGGCAGCGTGGCGAAGTACGCGGGCGGTCCGTCCGCCACGCACGGCTCGCCGTGAGCGCGATACCCGGCGTTGTCCGGCGTGTCGTAATCCATCACGTTCACGGCCACCCGTTCCAGCGCGATCCGGGCCCGGCCACCGGCGAGGCCCAGGTGCAGGACGGCGACGGGATCGGTGTCGTCGAGCAGCCGGCGCACCAGCGGCGCGGCCTCGGCGTGGTGCACCGGCAGCACCGCGCTACGGACCACGGCGTCGCCCACGGCGCGGCCGTCCAGGGCCTTGGCGACCTCGAGCGAGGGATTGGCCGCGTGGCCACCGAACGCCTCGAAGCCGGTGACGAGCACCACGCGCCGGGTCACGCCGGGGGCTGCTCCAGGAGCAGGAGGTCGCCGCGGAAGCGTCGGAACACCGGGGCCCACGCCAGGGCATCGCTCTCCACGTGCAGCCGGGTGGCCGCCTCGCCGGCCGCCTCCGCGCGCAGGCGGACGAGGGCCGGCCGCGTGAAGCGCCGCAGGCGCGCCTCGGCGGTGCCGGCCTCGGCATCGTAACGGGTGATGCGGGCGCCGAGGCGACGCAACACGGCCACGCCGTGCAGGAGGACCACATCGGGCTCGGCAGCGACGACGACGTCGCGGGCGCGGGCACGGGCGAGCCAGGACATGACCCTAAGAGTAGCAGGCGAACTCGGTGATCGGCTATCGTGAGCCATGATCGAGACCATCGCCGACCACCTCACCCTCGAGCAGGCCGACCGCATCGCCGTCGTGACGATCAACCGACCCGAGGCTCGCAACGCCATGACCTTCGAGATGTACGAGGGCCTGCACGGGCTCTGCGAGCGCCTCGACGCCGACGACGGGGTGCGGGTGGTCATCCTGCGAGGGGCCGGCGACAAGGCCTTCGTGAGCGGCACCGACATCCGCCAGTTCAAGGCGTTCAAGACGAAGGAGGACGCGCTCGGCTACGAGGCGCGGATCGGCCGCGTGCTCAACCGCATCGCCGGGATGCGCAAGCCCACGATCGCGATGATCCAGGGCGATGCCGTCGGCGGCGGCATGTTCATGTCGCTGGCCTGCGACCTCCGCCTGGCCGCCGAGCACGCGCGCTTCGGCGCGCCCATCGCGCGCACGCTCGGCAACTTCGCCGCCCCCGCCAGCCTGGCCCTGCTCGTGGCCACGGTGGGGCCGATCCGCGCCCGCGAGATGGTGATCACGGCCCGGCTGATCGGCGCCGCCGAGGCGAAGACCATGGGACTGGTCGACCAGGTGCATCCGGCCGGCGAGCTGGAGGCGCGGACCCGTGAGCTGGCCGCTCGCATCACCGAGCACGCCCCGCTCACGCTGGCCGCGGTCAAGGAAGCGACGCGGCGCTACATTGCGATCGTGACGCCGAAGAGCCTCGAGGATCTGATCTTGTCGTGCTACCTGTCCGAGGACTTTCAGGAGGGCGTGAGCGCGTTTCTCGAGAAGCGGAAGGCGGACTGGAAGGGACGCTAGCTCGCCCGGCGGCCGGCTCGCGGGGCCGGCGGGGCGACAGGGTCCCCTTCGGTTCCGCGAGAGACTACCCGGGGACGCGAAGGCGTGGTCGGAGCCTGGTCCTACGTGTGTCCCGACACGATCGAAGCCAACGGAACCTCAGGGCCTCGCCCACGCCCTTGGCCCCGAGCGGCGGTGAACGGCGAGGGGTGCTCCAGCCGGCCCACCTCGATATCGGGGACGTCGAGCGCCGTCGGCTTGAGATAGTCCATGAAGGTCGAGGTCAGCAGCTGCCCGGCGTCGTCGTAGCGGAACTCCCCCGTCACGCCGCCCCGATCCCGTGCTCGGTCGAGCCGTGCACCATCCCCTCCACGATCAACGGGTTCAGCTCGCGGCCGCAGTCGTGCACGACGACGTATTTCAGGATACGCACGCCCCCTGTCCCCCGATCGATCTCCACCAGGCAGCAGTGGGCGGCGTTGGCGAAGACGAGCTGCGAGGGCACGCGGCGCTGGGCGTCGATCGGCCTGGCCAGCGGGTTCTGGTAGGCGTGTCGCGCCTCCAGGCCCGGCTCCTCGCCCGGCGGCAACCCCAGCACGTCGGCGTAGGCCGTGCGCGCCAGCTCCCGGAAGGTCAGGCCGCGGTCGCCGGCCCCCCGGACGCGCACGCGCCGTCCGCGCAGCTCGAGGTCGGCCGCCGCGATCTCCAGCCGGAAGCGCGGCCAGACGCAGGAGCTTGTCGCGCACCCGGCGGGCCGCGCCCACCACCGCCCCGGTGTCGGTCACCGCGAACTTGTTGGAGTAGTTGCCGGACAGGTACAGCCACGGCGTCGTCGTCGAGTCGAAGCCCCGCGCGACCGAGACCTGCTCCGGGCTCAGCCCCAGCTCGTCGGCGACGATCTGGGCGACGACGGTCTCGTAGCCCTGACCGCTCGGTGGATCGCCCAGCGCGACGCGAACCGTGACCGTCCGGCTCCACGCGCACCATCGCGGCCTCGGCCGAGCCCGAGGCGGCCCGCCGGCCCGTGATGATCTCGTAAGACGCGAGATTGGTCCCGGCCGGCTCCACCGAGGTGGCGATGCCGAGGCCGAGCAGCCGGCCGGAGGCTCGGGCGGCGGCCTGCTCGCGCCGCCGGTCCCCGTAGCCGAAGCGCTCGAGCGCGGCGCGCAGCGTCGCCGGATAGTCTCCGCTGTCGTACTGCGAACCGGTCGGCGTCGTGTACGGCATCTCGTCGGCGCCCACGTAGTTGCGCTGGCGCAGCTCGGCCGGATCGAGCCCGAGACGGCGCGCCAGCAGCGACATCGCGCGCTCCATCGCGAAGCACATGAACGGTTTGCCGATACCGCGGTTGGCGCCGCTCGGGCACTTGTTGGTGAGCACCGACCACGCCTCGTAGCGGATGGCCGGGATCCGGTAGCCGTTGGCGATGTTGCCGAGCTTGATGAGGTTGTGCTGGGCCGGGCGAGACGAGATTCTTGCCCTCGTCGGTCACGTCCCGGATCGACAGCCCCAGCAGCGTGCCATCGGCACGATAGGCCAGGGCCAGGTGCATGACGCCGCCGGCCGCGTGCATGAGCGCCGTCAGGTTCTCGACGTCGATCCTCCAGGAACCGCACCGGCCGGCCGGCCCGGCGGGCCAGCAGCGCGCAGATCAGCAGGTAGGCGGGCCGCCGCTTGTTGCCGAAGCCGCCGCCGATGTCCGGCGTCCGCAACCGCAACCGCGATTGCGGCACCCCGAGCGACTCGGCCAGGATGGCCAGCGTCAGCCCCGGCCGCTGGTCGTTGGTGACGAAGGCGTAGGCGTCGGTGCCGGCGTCGTACTCGGCGATGGCAGCCGAAGGTCTCGAGCGGCGTGGAGGCGTAGCGCTGGATCTCGAAGCGCTCCTCCAGCACGCCGTCAGCCACCGCGAAGGCGGCGTCGACGTCGCCGTAGGTGAGCGTGTCGTGCCAGACGACGTTGCTGCCGAGACCCGGGTAGAGCAGCGGCCCCGCGCCGCGGCCGCGGCTTCCACGTCGACGCGGGCGGCAGCGGCTCCGTAGTCACCAGGATGAGTTCGGCGGCGTCCTCGGCGGTGGCGCGATCGACCGCCGCCACCGCCGCCACCGGCTCGCCGACGAACCGTGCGCGATCGACGGCCAGGCAGTAGTCGTCGAGCGGCACCGCGGTGGGGATGAGCGGCCGGATGGGCCGCGTGGCGGCCGCCGCGTCGCCGCCGGTCACGACGCCACCACCCCCGGCAGCCCGGCGCCGCCGCGGTGTCGACGGCGACGATCCGGGCGTGCGCGTGGGACTGCGCAGCATGGCCACGTGCAAAGCCCGAGCCGGCGCCTCGTCGTCGAGGAAGCGGCCACGGCCAGCCACCAGCCGCGCGTCTTCCTTGAGCGGCAGCGCGCGCCCCACCCAGCCGGCCGGCTCGGCCTCGCTCATCGCCCGGCGGCCCGGGTCACCGCCCGCACGACGTTGACGTAGCCCGTCCACATGCAGAGGTTGCCGGCCAGCGCCTCCCGGATCTCCTCGGTGCTCGGCCCCGCGTTGCGGGCGAGCAGCTCGTGGGCGACCACGATCATGCCCGGCGTGCAGAAACCGCACTGCAGGCCGTGGCACTCGCGGAACGCCGCCTGCAGCGGGCTGAGCCCGGCCGCCGGCGTGAGCCCCTCGATCGTCGTCACCGCGGCGCCGTCGAGCTGCACGGCCAGCAACAGGCAGCTGCGCGCGCTCTCGCCGTCGACGAGCACGGTGCAGGCCCCGCACACGCCGTGCTCGCAGCCGACGTGGGTGCCGGTGAGGGCGAGATCGTCGCGCAGGAAGTCGGCGAGCGAGCGGCGCACGTCGACGGCCCGGTCGACGGCCTGCCCGTTCACCGCCAGCCGGACGCGCGCCTCCATGGCGCCCCATGATACCGTCTCCCGCAGCGTGGCCCTGCTCGACGTCCACGGTCTTCACCGCAGCTTCTACGGCATCCGTGCGCTCGACGGCGTGGACCTCGCCGTGGAGCCGCGCACGATCACCGGCCTCATCGGCCCCAACGGCGCCGGCAAGACGACGCTGTTCAACTGCGTGTCCGGCCTCATCCCGCCCGGAGGCGGCCGCGTCGTCTTCGACGGCCGCGAGATCACCGGCTGGCGCCCCGATCGCGTCACCCAGGCGGGGCTGGTGCGCACCTTCCAGATCGCCCGCGGCTTCCCCCGTCTCTCGGTGCTCGAGAACCTCATGCTCTACGGCGATCGCCAGCCCGGCGAGGCGCTGGGGCGGGCGATCGCGCGCAGCCCGGCGGCGCGGCGACGCGAGGACGAGCTGCGCGAGCGCGCGGTGGCGGTGGCCCGGCGGCTGAACCTGGCGCGCGTCGCCGACGACGCCGCCTCCGACCTGTCGGGCGGCCAGAAGAAGCTGCTGGAGCTCGGGCGCGCGCTGATGACCGACCCCAAGCTCATCCTGCTCGACGAGCCGATCGCCGGCGTCAATCCCACCCTGGCCCGCGAGATCGGCGATCACCTGCAGGCGCTGCGTGCCGACGGCCTCACCTTCCTGATCATCGAGCATCACCTCGACGTCATCGCGCGCCTCTGCCAGCCGGTGATCGTCATGGCCGAGGGTCGGCACCTGGCCGAGGGCGCGTTCGCGGAGGTGGCGGCCGACGCCCGCGTGCAGGAGGCCTACATGGGACGGCGCCGGTGGGCCTCCTGAGCGTCGAGGGCGTCGTGGCCGGCTACAGCGCCGCCGACGAGGTCCTCAAGGGCGTGGACCTCGAGGTCGGGCCGGGCGAGATCGTGAGCGTGATCGGCCCCAACGGCGCCGGCAAGTCGACGCTGCTCAAGGTCATCGCCGGCGTGCTGGCGCCCAGCCGCGGCCGCGTGCGCCTGGGCGACACGCCCATCGAAGGACGGCGGCCGCGCGAGATCAGCGCGCTCGGCGTGGCCTTCGTGCCCCAGGAGCGCAACGTCTTCCCCACCCTGTCCGTGCGCGAGAACCTCGAGATGGGCGGCTACCTCGATCCCGCCCACGCCCGCCGGCGCATCGAGGGGATCTTCGGGCGCTTCCCGCTGCTGGCCGAGCGCCGGCGCCACGCCGCGCGCACGCTGTCGGGCGGCCAGCGACAGATCCTGGCCATGGCGATGGCGCTCATGGTGGAGCCGAGCCTGCTCCTGCTCGACGAGCCCTCGGCGGGGCTGGCGCCGATGGCGGCCGAGCGGCTGTTCGAGACGATCGCCGCCATCAACCGCGACGGCGTGGCCATCGTCATGGTCGAGCAGAACGCGCTGGAGGCGCTGGCCATCGCCGCCCGCGGCTACATCCTGGTCGACGGACGCAACAGCCGCACCGGCGTGGCCGCCGCGCTGGCCGCCGATCCCGACGTGCGCCGCATCTTCCTGGGCGGATGACCCGGCGCTATGATCCTCGCTGACGACCCGACGACGACCCTCGATCAAGGAGACACTCGCATGTCCCATCGCCGCGCACGCCTCTCCCGGCGGGCCTTCCTGCAGGCCGCCGGCTCCACCCTCGCCCTCGCCTCGCTGCCCGGCCTGGTGACGCGCCCAGGCGACGCCCATCAAGCTCGGCACGCTGACCCCGCTCACCGGCGCCGGCGGCTCCTACGGTCCCTCGATGCGCAAGGCGATGGAGTTCGTGGCCCAGGAGGTCAACGCGGCCGGCGGCGTGCTGGGGCACCCGCTGCAGCTCGTGAGCGAGGACGACCAGACCAACCCGGAGGCGGCCGTGCGCGCCGCCCGCAAGCTGATCGACGTCGACAAGGTGGCCGCGATCATGGGGACCTGGGCCTCGGCCGTCACCACCGCGGTGGCGCCGCTGTGCTGGGAGAGCAAGACCTTCCTCACCACCGTGTCGGGCTCCGACACCATCACCCAGCTCCCCCACCAGGGCTACCTGATCCGCACCCAGCCCAACACCAATCTGCAGATCGGCAAGCTCGGCGACTTCCTGATCTCGCTCAAGGTCAAGCGCGTGTTCGTGCTGGCCGCCCAGACGCCGTTCGCCCTGCCCTCGCAGAAGCGGCTCCAGGAATTGCTGCCCAAGGGCGGCTCCGAGCTGGTCGGCGCCGTGATCTACGACAAGGACAAGACGACCTTCCGCTCGGAGATCGACCAGGCCCTGCGCACGAAGCCGGACATGATCTACCTCAACGGCTACACGCCGGACTGCACGGTCCTGCTCAAGGAATTGTTCAAGGCCGGCTACACCGGGGCCAAGGTCGCCCAGGGCTACGCGGTCAACCAGAAGCTGCTCGACTCCGTGCCGGCCGAGGTCACCGACGGCACCTACACCGCCACGCCCTCGCCCGCCGTCGACTCGGCGGGCTACAAGCGGCTGGCCGCGTTCCTCGGCGCCAGCGAGCTCGACCCCTACTCCTGCCAGTGCCACGATCAGATCAGCCTGGTGGTGCTGGCCATCGCCAAGGCCAAGGGGGAGGCCACCGGCACCGCGATCCGCGACACCGTGCGGAAGATCGCCCAGGGGGGCGGCGCCAAGGTGGACAGCGCCGTGGCCGGGCTGAAGCTGCTGGCCCAGGGCAAGGAGATCAACTACGAGGGCGCCAGCGGGCCCTGCGACTTCACCGAGACCGGCGACATCCTGGACTGCAAGATCCGCTTCGACCAGGCGCAGGGGGCCAAGTTCAAGGTCGTGAAGCTGATCTGACGTGCTCGCCGAGGTCCCGCAGCTGCTGGTGAACGGCCTGGTGGCCGGCACGATCCTGGCGGTGCCGGCCATCGGCTTCACCGCCATCTACGCGGTGCTGCGCTTCCCCAACTTCACCGTCGCCTCCCACGCGACGATCGGCGCCTTCGCCGGCTACGTCGTCAACGTGGCCCTCGGCTGGCCGGCGTGGGCGGCGGTGGCCGTGGCCTTCCTGGTCGCCGGCGCCGCCGGCGTGGCCAGCGACGATCTGGTCCTCCGCCCGCTGCGGCCGGCCGGCGCGCTCACCACCGCCATCGGCGCGGTGGCGCTCACCATCGTGCTGGAGAACGTCGTGCGCTTCGTCTTCGGCAACGATCTGCGCGGCTACGACCTGCCGCTGCGCCGCGACTGGCACTGGGCGGGCGTGCGCATCGGCCCCCAGCAGGTGGAAAACCTCGGCATCGCCGTCGTGGCCATGGCCGCCGTCTTCCTCTTCCTCGCCTTCACCCGGATGGGCAAGGCAATGCGCGCCGTCGCCGACGATCCCACGCTGGCCAGCCTCAAGGGTATCGACGCCGACCGCGTGGCCCGGCTGACCAACTTCGGGGGCATGGGGCTGGCCGGCGTCGGCGGCATGCTGCTCGGCCTGGACACCAGCATCGATCCGCTCACCGGCTTCCGCGTGATCCTCTCCGTCTTCGCCGCCGCCGTCGTCGGCGGCCTCGGCTCGATCCCCGGCGCCGTGGTCGGCGCCCTGACGATCGGCGTGGCCGAGGAGCTGTCGCTGGTCTCGCTGGCCCCGGCCTACCGCACCGCCGTCGGCTTCGTCGCCATCCTGCTCGTGCTGACCCTGCGGCCGCGCGGCCTGCTGGGCGAGCGAGCCTACTGATGGAGAACTACCTCATCGCCATGGCCGTGTTCGCGTGTCTGTACGCGCTGCTGGCGCTCGGCCTGAACCTCGTGTGGGGCATGGCCGGGATGATCAACCTGGGGCTCGTGGGGTTCTTCGGCTTCGGCGCATATGTCTCGGCGCTGGCGACCAAGCGCGGCGGCGTGCCGATCGTCGTCGGACTGACGGCGGCCGTGGTGCTCACCGCGCTGGCCGGCGTCGCGATGGCGATGATCACCGCGCAAGCTGCGGGGCGACTACCTGGCCATCATCACGCTGGGGTTCTCGGAGGTCGTCCGGCTCACCGCCAGCAACGAGATCTGGCTGACCAACGGCACCGACGGGATCTCGGGCATTCCCGGGCCGTGGCGGGGCCGGGTGACGCCGGCGGTCTTCAACGTGATCTTCCTGGTCATCGCGGTGCTGGCGGTCGCGCTGGTGGTGCTCGTCCTGCAGCGCGTCCGTCACTCGCCGTACGGCCGCGTCCTGCGCGCGATCCGCGACGACGACCAGGTGGCCGCCGTCGCCGGCAAGCACGTCATCCGCTTCAAGGTCGAGGCCTTCGCGGTCAGCGCCGGCATCCTGGGACTGGCCGGCGCCCTGTGGGGGCACTACACGTCCTACATTGCCCCCGAGGTGTTCGTGCCGCTCATCACCATCTACGTCGTGCTCGCACTCACGGCCGGGGGCACCGGCAACAACTGGGGCGCGGTCGTCGGCGCCTTCCTGGTCGTCTTCTTCATGGAGGCGACGCGCTTCGCCACCGGCTGGCTGCCGGGCCTGCAGCCCGTGCAGGTCGCGGCGGTGCGCGAGCTGCTCATCGGCGCCAGCCTGCTGGTGGTGCTGCGCGTGCGCCCGGCCGGCCTGCTGCCCGAGCGCCTCCCGCGCCAGGTGACCCCGTGAGCCGGGCGGCGGCGGTCGATCCCCGCCCCCACCTGGCCGCCGTCGCGGCCGTCGCCACCATGCCGGGCCAGCCCGGGGCGCTGTACGGCGCGCTCGACGCCGCTCTCGGCGCCGTCCTCGGCCATCGCCTCTTCACGCTCATGCGCTATCACGCCGACTCCGGCGACTCCGAGCGCATCTATACCACCCATCCGCGCGAGTATCCGGTGGGCGGCCGCAAGGCGCTCAACCCCACCCCGTGGGCCGAGCAGGTGCTGCGGCGGCAGCAGCCCTACCTGGGCCGGAGCGCCGCCGACATCCGCGAGGTCTTCTTCGACCACGCGCTGATCGCCTCGCTCGGCTGCGGCTCGGTGCTGAACCTGCCGGTCGTCTGGGACGGCCGGTCGCTCGGTGCGATCAACCTGCTGCACGAGGAGGGCTGGTACGACGCGGGCGACGCCGGCCTCGGCCTGCTCTTCGCCGGCCTGGCCATTCCCGCCTACCTCGCCCTGGAGAGAGCCCCATGAAGGGATTCGCGGAGTACGAGGCCTACGACGCGCTCGGCCTGGCCGAGCTGGTTCGTCGCAAGAAGGTCACCCCGGCCGAGCTGCTGGAGGCGGCCATCGAGCGCGTGGAGTCGCGCAACCCGGCGGTGAACGCCGTGACGATGCCGCTCTACGACCTCGCCCGCCAGGCGATCGCCGACGGCCTGCCGGAGGGGCCGTTCACCGGCGTGCCGTTCCTGATGAAGGACCTGACGGCCTCGCTCGCCGGCGTCCGCATGACGCGCAGCTCGCGGTTCTTCGCCGACGCCCCGCCGCCGGCCGCCGACAGCGAGCACGTCGTCCGGCTCCGCCGCGCCGGCCTCGTGATCTTCGGCCGCACGAACACCTGCGAGCTGGGGCTGAGCCTCACCTGCGAGCCCCAGCTGCACGGGCCGACGCGCAACCCCTGGGACGTCACGCGCATCTCCGGCGGCTCCAGCGGCGGCGCCGCGGCGGCGGTCGGTGCGCGCATGCTGCCGCTGGCTCATGCTACCGACGGCTTCGGGTCGATCCGGGCGCCGGCGGCGTGCTGCGGGCTGGTCGGTCTCAAGCCCACCCGGGGCCGCAACACGATGGCGCCCTACGCAGGCGAGGGGCTGGGCGGCTGCTCGGTCGAGCACGCGGTCTCATTGAGCGTGCGCGACAGCGCCGCCCTGCTCGACGCCACCGCCGGCGCCGGCCCGGGCGATCCCTACGCGGCGCCGCCGCCCGCGCGGCCCTTCCTGCAGGAGGTCGGGGCCGCACCGGGCCGGTTGCGGATCGCGTGGACGGCCGCCTCGCCCAACGGCGCCGCGGTCGAGGCCGAGCCCCTGCGCGTGCTCCGGGAGACCGCCCGCCTGTGCGCCGACCTCGGCCACCAGGTGCAGGAGGCCAACCCGGCCGTCGACGGCGCCGCCGTCGTCCCCACGTTCCTGACGCTGGCCGCGGCCAACACCGTGGTCAACCTCAACAGCCATCCGACGGCGGGCCGCGCGGCTCGACCCGGCGAGGTCGAGAAGGTCACCTACGCCACCGGCCAGAAGGGCGAGCGGATCTCCGCCGCCGACTACGTGCGCGCCACCCAGACCGCCCACCGCCTCGGCCGCCAGCTCGCCGCTTTCCACGCCGACTGGGACGTGCTGCTCACACCCGGCCTGGCCATGGTGCCCCCCAAGCTCGGCTGGATCGACATGATGCTCGACGACGTAGACGACTACTGGCAGCGCGTATTTAGATTCTCGCCCTTCACCGTCTGGTTCAACCTCAGCGGCCAGCCCGCAATGATGCTCCCCCTGGGTCACAGCCCTGAAGGACTCCCCGTCGCCGTCCAGCTCGCCGCCCGCTACGGCGACGAAGCCACCATCTTCCGCCTCGCCGCCCAGCTCGAAGCCGCCCGCCCCTGGATCGCCCGTCGTCCTCCGGTCGCGGGCTAGTGTCTCCCGTCAGGGATTCGCTTCGTCTGGCCACGCGCGCCGCCGGCGGGCGGCGCGGGGGGCGGGGCGACAGGGTCTCCTGAGGTTCCGTTGGCTTCGATCGTGTGAGGCCACACCTAGGACCAGGCTCCGACCAACCCTTCGCGCTCCGGGTCGTCTCTCGCGGAACCGAAGGGGACCCTGTCGCCCCGCCGCCCGCGCCGCCCGCCGGCGAACCGGCGACCAGCTACGCGGCTGGCCGAAAACGAAAGGCCGAGCCGGACCGGACGACGTAGCCCGGTCGCGGGAAGTGCGCCGGCAGGACGAGCACGCCGCTGTCGGCGTGGCGCTCGAGAAAGTCCTCGCGCGTCTTCCGGGCCCGGCCGCCGTCGTGGCAGAACTGACTGTTCCACTGCGGCTCGGCCACCTGCACCGTGCGATGCATGAGGTCCCCGGCGAAGACTGCCTGGCCCGTCGGCGCCGTCAGTCGGACGGCCACGTGGCCGGGGGTGTGACCCGGCGTCGGCTCGAAGCGCAGCCCCGGCGCGATCTCGTGGTCCTGATCGACCAGCGCCACCCGGCCGGCGTCGACGACGGGCAGCACGCTGTCGGCGATGCAGCCCGAGGGCTCCCGTCCCTGCTCGCTCTCCCACTTCCAGAACTGCCACTCCTCGCCGTGGATGACGTAGCGCGCGTTCGGGAACGTCGGCACCCAGCGCGCGCCGTCGAGGCGCGTGTTCCAGCCGACGTGGTCGACGTGCAGGTGCGTGCACACGACCGTGTCGACCTGCTCGGGCTTGACGCCGGCCGCCGCCAGGTCGTCGAGCCAGGTGCCCTGCCGGCGATTCCAGAGCGGCGTCTCGTGGCGCTCCTTGCCGTTGCCGACGCCGGTGTCGATGAGGATGGTGCGGCCGGGCATGCGGACCACCCACGTCTGGATGCGCGAGCCGAGGTCGCCGGTGGCCTCGTCGAAGAAGTGGGGCTTGAGCCAGTCGTGATGGCGGGCGATCGCCTCCGGCGTGGACTCCGGCAGCATGCTGGTGGTGGGATACGACGAGCGGCCGATCTCCACCACCCGGGTGATGCTCACCTCGCCGAACCGGAACGTGTCCATCAGCCTCTCCTCACCCGGGCGATCAGCTCGCCCACCGACGGCGTCGGCCCCTCCGCCCTCCGGGAGAACACCACCGTGCCGTCCACGATCACGTCGAGCACGCCGAGGCCGCCCATGCGCAGGCGAGGTCGCTTTCCGAGCACCGTTCCGAGCTCATCGGCGAGGCGTCCCGCCTCCCGCCGGATGTCCCGTCACACGAAGCAGCGCTTGATCTCTACCTGCATACGACCTCCCTCAGCGCGGCAGCATCCGGGTCAGCGGCTCCAGGTTCTTGGGGTCGGGCTTGAGCGTGCCGACGCCGTGGCTGTGGACCAGCTCCACGACCTTCTCGTTGAACGGCGTCTTCACGCCGACCCGCCGCCCCTGGTCGACGACGTAGCCGTTGAGGTAGTCGATCTCGGTGCGGCGACCCCGCATGACGTCCTGCAGCATTGAAGGCCGGCCGCCGGCCAGCCGCTTGGCGCCGGCCGCCATCTCGTCGAGCAGCGCCTGGGTGCCGCGCCCGGCCGCCGCGTCGACGAAGCGCTGGGTGTCGATGCCATAGATCGGCTCGACTTCGAAGCCGCACTTGCGGCCGACCAGGATCGCCTCGGCCGCCACCTGCACGGCGATGCGGGCCGGCTCCGGCACGCTGCGGATCTCGGCCGAGCCGAGACCGCTCAGCCCGGCCAGCGGATTGGCCATGCAGTTGACGGTCAGCTTCGACCACCGCTCGCCGAACAGGTTCGGGGTGACCTTGGTGCCAGCCACGTCGTTCATGACCTCGGCCAGCTTGCGGGCACGGTCGGTCTCGCGACCATCCAGCTCGCCGATCTTGAAACCGATGGCCTGGCTGTCGGTGCGCATGGCGTGGCCCGCCTCGTAGAGGCCGGCGCCGATCGTGATCACGCAGCCGAGGGTGCGCTCGCGACCGGCCACCGCCGCCACCCGCTCGTCGTTGATGCCGTTCTGGAAGTCGACCACGACCCCGTCGGGGCGGGCCAGGTAGGCCAGCGACAGCGCGGTGGCCCACTCGGTGTCGTACGACTTCACCGAGATGAAGACCGCGTCGAACGGCTGGGTGACCGACTGCAGCTCGTGCACGTGCAAGGCCTTCACGCGGATGACGTGGTCGCCGCAGGTGCCGGACAGCCGCAGCCCCTGCCGCTTGATCGTCTCCACGTGCTCCGGCCACTGGTCGATGAGCGTGACGTCACGCCCCGCCTTGGTGAGCATCCCGCCGACGACACACCCGATCGCGCCCGAGCCGATGATGGCGATACGCATGGGCAACCCCCGGATCTCATGTCCAGAATTCAGGTTCGTCACTGCCGAGGACGCCCGCGAGTTTATCACTGGTATGCTCGCGCCGATGATCCGGCTGGCCGAGCTCACCTGGCCCGAGGCGCGGCGGCTGGCCCGCGACCGGCGCAGCGTGGTCGTGCTGCCGCTCGGCGCCGTCGAGCAGCACGGTCCGCACCTGCCGCTGTCGGTGGACTGGCTGGGCGCCGAGGAGCTGGCGCGGCGCATCGTCCCGCATCTGCGCCGGGGCGGCTGGCGCCCGGTCGTGGCGCCGTCGCTGCCGTACGGCGCCAGCACGCTGGCCGTCGCCTGGAGCGGTACCGTGTCGCTGTCGGTCGCGACCACGCGCCGCCTGATCGTGGAGATCGTCCGCGGGCTGGCGAGCCACGGCTTCCGCCGGTTCGTGCTCACCAACTACCAGGCCGATCCCGATCACCTGCGCGCCATCGCCGCCGCCCGGCGCGCGCTCGCCCGCGGCCGTCGGGTCCAGGTCCTGGTGGCCGGCTTCGCCGCCGACGACGGCCGCCCCAATCCCATGCTCGACCCCCGCGTGCGCGCGCTCATGCAGAGCCCGCGGCCGGATCGCGAGTGGCACTCGGGCGAGATCGAGACCGCGATGGTCCTGTCGGTCGCGCCCGCCCTGGTGCGGCGGGGCCTCGTCCGGCGCCTGCCGCCGGCGTGGGTCGACTGGGCCGCCGCCCTCGCCGCCGGCGTGCGCCGATTCGAGCGGATGGACCCGGGCGGCCGCGGCTACTTCGGCTGGCCGGCGGTGGCGCGGGCGGAGACCGGGCGGCGGGTGATGGCGCTCCGCGGCCGGCTCATCGCCGCCGCGCTCCTCGAGGATCTCGCGGGGTGGCCGCCGACGGTCAGGCGCCGGCGGCGCTGAGACGGCGGGGCGGGCGGCCGCCCAGGCGGGCCACCGGCCCCTGGCGGAAGCAGTCCAGCGTGTGGTCGTTCACGAGGCCGACGGCCTGCATGAACGCGTAGCAGATCGTCGGCCCCACGAAGCGGAAGCCGCGCCGCCGCAGGTCGTCGCTGAGCGCGCGCGACAGCGGCGTCTCGGCCGGGACCGACCGTGGCGAGCGCCGCCGGTTCTGCAGCGGCCGTCCGCTCACGAGGCGCCACAGGTACTCGGCGAACGAGCCGTGCTCGGCCTGCACGGCCAGGAACGCCTGCGCATTGCCGATGGCAGCGGCGACCTTGGCCCGATTGCGCACGATGCCCGCGTCGGCGAGCAGCCGGCGCACGTCGTCAGCATCGAAGCGGGCGACGCGCCGGGGATCGAACTCCGCGAAGGCGCGCCGGTAAGCCGCCCGCTTGCGCAGGATCGTCGACCACGACAACCCGGCCTGGGCGCCCTCCAGCAGGAGGAACTCGAAGAGCACGCGATCGTCGCGTACGGGCACGCCCCACTCGCGGTCGTGGTACTCGACGTCGAGCGGCTCGCGCGCCCAGCGGCAGCGCCGCGGCTCGGACGTGCGCGAGCGGTCGGACGAGCGGCGAGAAGGACTCATGGCCAGGGGCCGAGTATACGTCGGCCACAGCGGCCAGGCGGGTGCTAGCGCGAGTTGGGGCGGGGCTGCGAGAGCGACTCGAGCTGCTGCCACTGGTGGCCATCCCACTTGAAGACCCGCCGACTCCAGCCGTCGGTGATCTCGACCCGCCCGTCGGGAAGCAAGACGAAGAACCGTCCCGCGGCCAGGGAGGTCGGCGCGGCCTTGGCCGGCGGCGGCGCCTCGGCCGGCGAGACCCGGGCCCCGTAGATGGCCAGGCTCAGCGCCAGGAGCGAGACGACGACGGACAGCACGAGGCCGCGACTCAGCTTGCCCATGGGCCGTGAACGGCAGGCAAGAAGCATTCCCTCGCCGGCGCGACTGCCTTTCCGCGGACCTGGCCGCCGTCCCTGACGGCGTCCGGACACCCCTGACGGCCCGGCGTCAGGCCCCCAACGCCGCGACAGCCTCGGCCACCTCCCGCGGTCGTTCGGCGTGCAGAAAGTGACCGGCGCCGGCGATCGTCACCACCGGACAGCGCGCGGCCTCGAGCCGTCGCGCGTCGCCGTCGCTCACGTAGGGCGACGCCGCGCCACGCACGCAGCGCAGCGACCACTCGCGCGTGTTCTCGATCACGGGCCAGAGATCCTCGCGGGCCATCCGCGTGTGCAATGCGGCCAGCGCGCCGCGATCGAGGCGCCAGCGATAGGTGTCGCCGGCCGGCTCGAGGTTCAGCAGCAGCCAGTCGGCCAGCGCGGGGGCCAGCCCCGCGGCCACGAGCTGCGCGCGGGCCTCGCCGCGGCTGGCGAACACCTCCGGCGCCCGCACCACGATGTCCAGCACGCGCGCGACATCGTCGCCCTCCAGCGGACCCGGCGCGATGTCCAGCAGCGTCACGGCGGCAACGTCCGCGGGGGCGCGCTGCGCCGCCCGCAGAGCGACGCGACCGCCGAGCGAGTGGCCGGCCAGCGTCAGCGGCGTGGTCAGGCCGAGCGCGCGGGCGGTGGCGAGGACGTCGGAGGCCAGCGTGGCGGTGTCGGCATCGGGTGGCAGCGGCGGGGAGGCCCCGTGGCCGGTGAGGTCGAGGGCGACGACCTCCAGATCGCCGCGGCGGGCGACGATCTCACGGGCCAGCGCGCCGAGATTGCGCGCGCTGCCGAGCAGCCCGTGCAGCAGCACGAGCGGCTGCGACCCGGCCCCGACGCGCTGGTGGGCGAGCACGCGCGCTCCGGCGATCGGTGGCTCCACAGCTCGATCGTACGCCAGGACTGCGGGACGCGAGGACTAAGCGGGGATCAGGACGGAGCGGTCAGGACGCCAGCCGCATGCCGGAGCGCATCTCCCACTCCTCCTGGGCCAGGAGGGAGGCGCCGCGAATGCGCGAGAGGCTGCCGCAATACCGGCAGTGAATGAAGGCCGGCTCGACCTCGACGAACAGGCTGCCGCACTTGTGACAGCCCCGGGAGTTCTCGACCTGCTCGAGGAGATGGCGGGGAACGAAGCGGACGATCTTGGCCTGCGCCTCGATCGCCTTCCCCGCGCGTTTGCGCGGCGACTTCGCCACCGTCTTACCCTTGCGAGCCGTCGGAGTGGTCGTCACGGCACCCGATTGTCCCCAAACGCCTCTCTCGGGTCAAGGTGGTCCGATGACCCGGGTGATCGCCGCGATGAGGTTCGTGTAGCTGACCGGCTTGGCCAGCACCTCGGCCACCCCGGCCGCGTTGACATCGGACTGGCGGAGCCCTTGCAGCAGGTGGCCCATGGCCGAGACCACGATGACCGGCACGCTGCGCCCGTCGCGGAGCTGGGTCAGGCGAGCCAGGAAGTCGGCCCCGTCGATCTCGGGCATCATCATGTCGAGCAGGACGAGCGCCGGCCGGTGCTCGGCGATGCGGGCCAGCGCCCCGGCGCCGCTCTCGAAGGCGACGGCCACGTAGCCGGCCTCCTCCACCATCCCGACGAGCGCGTCCCGGACGCCCTCGTGGTCATCGACGATCACGATCTCTCGCGACATGGCGCCCATTTAACCATCAAAGCCTCGAACCGACGCCGAAGTATGCTTGCCGCCCCGGGCCGGCCCGTCTATTCTCGGGGCGCGATGACTGCCCTCTCCCGGCGGCGTTTCGCCGTCACGCTGGTGCTCGGGCTCGCGCTCGGCGCCACCCCGGCCGCGGTGGCGCAGTCATCGCTGCACCTGGTGCTCACGCCGTCCCAGAAGCCCACCGACCTGATGGCCACCGGCGAGGAGTTCGGTCAGGTCCTCGGCAAGCTCGTCGGGGTGCCGATCCGGGTCACCGTCGCCTCCGACTATGCCGCGGTGATCGAGGCCCTGCGCAATCGCACCGCCGACCTCGCCTTCGTCCACCCCGGCGGGTACGTCCTCGCCAGCCGCGAGGCGAAGGCGCGGATCGTGGCCAAGAACCTGTGGCACGGCAAATCGTCGTTCACCGCCCGCATCTACGTGCGGCGCGAGTCGGGAATCAAGAGTGTCGAGGAGCTGCGCGGCAAGACGATGGCCTTCGTCGATCCCGCCTCGTCCTCCGGCTACATCTACCCGATGGTGCTGCTGGTCCAGCGGGGCCTGGTGACGAACCGCGATCCCAAGAGCTTCTTCAAGGAGGTCGTGTTCTCCGGCGCCCACGACGCCAGCATGCGGGCGCTGCTCAACGGTCACGTCGACGCCATCGCGTCCTTCGACCTCGCGCGCGAGCAGTATCTTAAAGACCCGGCCGAGCGCGAGCGCATCGTCGTCATTGCCGAGACGCCGGCCATCCCCGAGGCGGGCATCGCTGCCCGCGACGGCCTCGACCCCGCGCTGGTCGCCCGGGTGCGGGCGGCCCTGCTGCAGATCCGCGGTCCCGCCCATGCCGCCCTGCTCAAGCGCCTGTACGAGATCGACGGCTTCGACGCCGCCGACGACCGCGAGTACGACTCCGTGCGAGCGGCCATCGAGCTGCTCGGCGCCCGGCCCCGCTGAGCTCCACCTCGCCCGCCGGCGACACCCCATGAGCGCCATGATCGAGGTGACCGGCCTGCGCGTCGTGCTACCGCCGGCCGTGGTCGCCGTGGACGGCATCGACCTCACCGTGCAGCCCGGGGAGTTCGTCGTGATCCTCGGCCGCAGCGGCAGCGGCAAGACGACGTTCCTGCGCGCGATCAACCGCCTGGTCGAGCCGACCGCCGGCACCGTGCAGGTGGCCGGGTGCCCGGTGACCGGCGCCGACCGCGTGGCGCTACGCGCGGCGCGCCGGCAGATCGGGATGGTGTTCCAGCAGTTCAACCTCGTCCGCCGCGCCTCCGTGCTCGCCAACGTGCTGGCGGGGCGACTCGGCTACGTGCCGCCGCTGCCGAGTCTGCTCGGCCGCTTCCCCGAGGCCGACCGGGCCCTGGCCCACGCGTGCCTGGAGCAGGTCGGCCTCGCCCATCTGGCCGACCGCCGCGCCGACACCCTGTCCGGCGGCGAGCAGCAGCGCGTCGCCATCGCCCGCGCGCTCGCCCAGGCGCCGGCGGTGATCCTGGCCGACGAGCCGACGGCGAGCCTCGATCCCGCCCTGACCGCGGAGATCATGGGCATCCTGAGATCGATCAACACGGAGCGGCGGCTCACGCTGGTCGTCAGCCAGCATCAGCTCGAGACGGCGCTGGCCTACGCCAGCCGCATCGTCGGCTTCCGCGCCGGCCGGGTGACCTTCGACGGCCCGCCGGCCGCGGTGACACCAGCGGTCGTCGAGGCGATCTACGGGGCGAGCCGATGAAGCGCGCCGCGCTCTTCGCAGGGCTGGTCGTGCTGGCGTGGACGGCGTGGGATACCGGAGCGGACCCCGTCCGCCTGGTCCGCGGCATCCCGTGGATCCTCGACTTCCTGCGCCGCTCGGTCCCGCCCGATCCCAGCGTGCTCCCGTCCGCGCTGGCTGGCGCGCTCAAGACGGTGGAGATCGCGCTGCTCGGCACCGCCGTCGCGGCCGCGCTGGCGCTGCCGCTCGGCTTCCTGTCGGCGCGCAACGTCGCGCCGGCGCCGCTGTTCCAGCCGGCCCGCATCGTGCTGAACTTCTTCCGGAGCATCGACACGCTCGTCTACGCGCTGGTCTTCGTGGCCGCGGTCGGCCTCGGCCCCTTCCCCGGCGTCCTCGCCGTGATCGCCTACACGACGACGTCGCTGGCCAAGCTCTACTCCGAGGCCATCGAGGGCATCGAGCCCGGCCCGGTGGACGCCGTCATCGCCACCGGCGCCACGCGCCTGCAGGTGCTCCGCTACGGCGTCCTGCCCCAGGTGCTCCCGCTCTTCCTCTCCTACGTCCTCTACCGCCTCGAGACCAACATCCGCGCCGCCACCATCCTTGGCTTCGTCGGCGCCGGCGGCATCGGCTTCTATCTCCAGACCTATCTCCGCATGATCGACTACCGCGCCGCCTCCACCGCCCTCCTGGTCACGATCGCCATGGTCATGATCGTCGACGCCCTCAGCTCCCACCTCCGCGCCCGCCTGGTGTAACACCCAGACTGACGCCGAAAGGAGACCGGGTGGGAAGGAACCGAGGGCTGGTGGCCCCCCGCTCGCGCGCGGCCCCGGCGCGTGGTGTGGGCGGCGGGGTGGCAGGGTCTCCTGCGGTTCCGTTGGCTTCGATCGTGTAGCGCCAGCACGTAGGACAGGCTCCGACCGCCCCTTCGCGCCCCCCGGTCGTCTCTCGCGGAACCGCAGGGGACCCTGCCACCCCGCCGCCCACATCACGCGCCGCCACCGCCGGCGACCGGGAAGGCGCGACTCGTGCCACGTTTCACACGCGGCGACGCATGCCTCTTGAGGACAGGCGCGCAACGTCCTAGGCTGGGCTCGCCGACGCCAAGCGAGCGTCGAGGGAGGTCAACGATGCCCCACTATCTGAGTCCTTCCGAGCTTCAGCAGACCGCGCCCGCCGAGACCGGCTCGTTCCGATCGCCGGTCCCCACCCAGATCGTGTCCAACGGCGAGTTCAACCCGTTGCCACAGACACGAGAGCAGCAGCGCGTGGAGACGCGCATCAAGGAGATGGCCGAGCAGCTTGGCCCGCGCCACGGCATGAGCCGGCGCGGCTTCCTGGCCAGCTCGGCCGGCATGGCGGCGGCGTTCCTCGCCATGAACGAGGTCTTCGGCCCGCTCTTCGAGGTGACCGCGGCCGAGGCCCAGCAGCCCGGCGTGGCGGCGGCCCGCGCCGACGGCCTCGCCGGCCAGTTCATCTTCGACGTGCAGACGCACTTCGTGCGCGACGACTTCAAGCAGGATGGGCTCCTCGATCTCGCCAAGTACGCCAAGCAGCACTGGAACCCGGCGCTGGCCGGCGAGAAGGACCTGGCCCGCTTCAAGTTCGAGAACTACGTGAAGGAGATCTACGTCGACAGCGACACCAAGGTGGCGCTGCTCTCGGGCGCGCCCTTCGACGACCCGACGTGGGACCTGCTGAGCAACGACCAGATCGCGGCGGCGCGGGCGGGCGTCAACCGCATCGCCGGCTCGCGGCGGCTGCTCGCCCACACCGTCTTCACGCCGAAGAAGAACGGCTGGATGAACGAGGTCGATCGCGCCATCGCCACCCTGAAGCCCGACAGCTGGAAGGGCTACACGATCGGCGATCCGCTATTCCCCTCCAAGCTCGGCTCGTTCTGGCGGCTGGACGACGAGAAGCTGATGTACCCGTTCTACGAGAAGATCAGCAAGAGCGGGATCAACACGGTCTGCATTCACAAGGGGCTGCTACCGCTCGACTACGAGAAGTCGTGGGCGGGCGCCTGGGAATACGCGACGGTGGCCGACCTCGGCAAGGCCGCCAAGGACTGGCCCAAGATCAACTTCGTCATCTACCACGGCGCCCTGCGGGCCTTCCTGGAGCCGCCGGCCGCCGCCCTCGCCGAGTTCGATCAGACCGGCCGCATCAAGTGGGCGACCGATCTCGCCGAGATCCCCGGCAAGTTCGGGGTCAACAACGTCTATGCGGAGATCGGTACCGCCTTCGCCAACTCGGCCGTCGCCGATCCGCGCTTCGCCGCCGCCTTCGTGGGCACGCTGGTGCGCGGGCTGGGCCCCGAGCGCGTGCTGTGGGGCTCCGACTCCGTCTGGTACGGCTCGCCGCAGTGGCAGATCGAGGCGCTCCGGCGGCTGGAGATCCCGGCCGAGATGCAGAAGAAGCACGGCTTCCGGCCGCTGGGTCCGGCCGACGGGATGGTGAAGAGCGCCATCTTCGGCGGCAACGCGGCCAGCCTCTACAACGTGCACGTCAAGGCGGCGCTCGGCGCCATCACGAACGACAAGATCGCCGCGATCCGATCGGAGTACGTCGCCGCCGGCGGCGAGCGCAGCAACGCTCGCTTCGGCTACGTCGCCCGCCGCTCGGCGTGAGCGCCGGGCCGGGTGACGGGCGGGAAGGCCCGCCCGTCACTCCGGCCCGAACGTCGTCCATCCAGGAGACCGATCATGCATCGCTTGGCAGTCCTGCTGGTCCTCACGGTCACGCTGTGCACTGCCCCGTCCGCCCGCGCGGCCGAGCTGCCCTCCGCCAAGCCCGAGGAGGTCGGCCTGTCGTCGGCACGGCTGGCCCGCATCACCGAGACGCTCAAGGCCGACGTCGAGCGCGGCCGCATCCCCGGCGCGGTGGTCGTCATCGCCCGGCGCGGAAAGATCGCCTACGCCGAGGCGGTCGGCTTTCGCGACAAGCCGGCGGGGGCGCCCATGACCCTCGACGCGATCTTCCGCATCGCTTCGATGACCAAGCCCATGGTGTCGGTGGCGGCCATGATGCTGTACGAGGACGGGCGGCTGTTCGTGAGCGACCCCGTGTCGAAGTACATCCCGGCCATCGGCGCCATGCAGGTCGGCAGCGAGCGCATCGACCCGATGACCGGCAAGACGGTGCTGGCGCTGACCCCGGCCGAGCGGGAGATGACGATCCAGGACCTGCTGCGCCACACCTCCGGCCTCACCTATGGCAATCGGGGGACGACCGCGATCCACAAGCTGTACCCGGCGTCGTCCAGCGCGGCCTCCCGCGAGGTGACCTCGGCCGAGTTCATCGACCGGCTCGCCAAGGCGCCGCTGCTCTTCCATCCGGGCACGCGCTGGGAGTACAGCTTCTCCAGCGACGTCCTCGGCCGCGTGGTCGAGGTGGCCTCGGGCAAGTCGCTCGGCCAGTTCCTCGACGAGCGGCTGTGGCGGCCGCTCAAGATGGCCGACACCGGCTTCGCGGTGCCGGGCCCCAAGCAAGGCCGTCTCGCCCAGGCCTTCGCCACCGATCCCGACACCGGCAAGCCGGTGACGGTCCCCGATGTGACGGTGCCCGCCAAGTTCGAGTGCGGCGGCGGCTGTGCCGTCGCCACCGCCGCCGACTACGTCCGCTTCGCCCAGATGCTGCTCAACCGCGGCTCGCTCGACGGCGCCCGCATTCTCGGCCGCAAGACCGTCGAGTACATGACCACCGACCACCTCGGCCCGATCACCGGTGCCGGCGACTACCTGCCCGGCCCCGGCTACGGCTTTGGCCTCGGCTTCGCCGTGCGCCGCGAGACCGGCCTGGCCGGCCTCACCGGGACGGCGGGCGACTACAACTGGGGCGGCGCCTACGGCACCGCGTTCTGGATCGATCCCAAGGAACAGCTCGTCGTCGTCTCGATGACCCAGGCGCCGGGGGCGATCCGCGTTCACTACCGGCAGCTGCTCAAGAGCTTCGTGCTCCAGGCGATCTCCGACTAGCGGCGCGCCGCTCGTCGCGGGCGGGCGCGGGGGCGTGGGGACCCCCGGCGCGTCGCGATGGCTCGCCTGTCGCCGTTTGCTCGCTCGGGACGGGACTCGCGCGGGCCCCCATCCCCTGAGGGGCTGGGTCGGCGGCCAGCCGGTCGTCGGCGACGCGCCGAGTCCCGTCCCGAGCGAGCGCGGCTCCGACGGCGAGCCATCGGAAATGACGCGCCGGGGGTCCCCACGCCCCCACGCCCACCCGCGACGGCGGCGCGATGCTCGGCGGTGTTTGGCATAGGAGAGAGTGCGGATCCAACGCGGGAGTCGAAAAAGTCACGCAAGCCTGCCTACAGCGTAGGCGCGCTTGGCTTCGAGCGGGGGCGACGGGGGCTTCAGAGTTGGCCGGAGTCGGTCCAGGTGGCGAGGGCGGAGACGTAGGTGGGGTCGTCGTAGCGGGAGAGCATGAAGGCGGGGGCGTAGGGCGGCAGTGGGGCGCCGGTGATGTGGGCGGCAAGGAGATCGGCGGCGGTGTTGGAGGACATGAGGCCGTAGCCGGAGAGGGCGCCGATGACGAACGCGCCCTCGAGCGGGAGCGGGCCGGCCAGGAAGCGATTCTCGCGCGTCTTGGTGTAGTAGCCGCCGTCCACGAACGCCCGCGGCAGACGCGACAGGTACCCGGCCATCGCCGGCACCATGCGGGCCATGCCGCGGATGGCGATCTCCGCGTAGGCCGGGTCGAACTGCACCGGGAAGGTCGGCGGCACCGGCTCCACGTCGTAGGTCCAGATCAGCAGCACCGACCGGCTCTCGCCGGCGCCCTCGGGGCGCCCGTGCACGCCGGGCGGGAACTCGTCGAGCAAGCGCCGGTGCTCGGAGTCGGCCAGCTCCGCCCGCTCGTCCTCCGACCACGGCAGCCGCACGGGATCGGTCCAGATGGTCAGCGGCGCTTCCCGCGGGAGCGCCCCCAGCACGTCGTTGAACGCCAACTTGGCGTGGCGCTCGCAGAACACCGGAAGATCGACGCCGACGAGCCGTCCAACCGATTTCAGCAGCGGCCCGGCGGCCACGACGAAGCGCGGCGTGGACAGCGTCTGGGTGCCGCCGGCGCCACTCACCTTCACGGCCGCCACGCGG
The DNA here is from genome assembly GCA_963734175.1 of uncultured Candidatus Rokubacteria bacterium. GTDB lineage: Bacteria > Methylomirabilota > Methylomirabilia > Rokubacteriales > CSP1-6 > AR5. The sequence continues at coordinate 598,692 of CAVTGC010000015.1, read as the reverse complement.
CCGCCGGCCGTCTCGACCCGCTCCACCCGGCCCTCGAGGACACGCACGCCCTTGTCGCGCGCGCGTTCGAGCAGGTACATGCCGAGCTGCTGGCCGCTGAACCAGCCGCACCGTCGCGCGTGGAGCAGCGCCAGGGTATCGTCGGCGAGCCAGCCGAAGTGACGGCGGATGACCGCGCGGTCGGTGATGAGGTCGGTGCCGGTCAGCGGCTCCTCGAAGCCGTCCGGTGCCGAGGGGCGATAGTCGGCACCGGGGCGGTCGTGCCGGCGCGCGGGGCCGACGCCGAGCACGGCCGCATCGTCGGCGGCCCGCTCGAACAGCGCCACCCGGGCCGGATCGGCGGTGGCGAAGAGGTAGCCGCGACGATTCATCCGGAAGACGTTGCCGCTCTCGCGGGCAAGCTCCTCGAGCAGATCGATGCTACGGTTCATGGCGGCGACCATCGCGTCGCCGGGGCCGGGCCACCAGTTGCGATAGCACTCGGCTGACTTGTCGCTGGTCAATGACAGCGGCGGCCGCTCGTCGACGAGGACGACGTCACGGACGCCGTGTCGCACGGCCAGGTGATAGGCGGCGGCGATGCCGGCGATCCCCGCGCCGCAGATGACCACTTCCGCGGTGAGCTCGCTCACGGGCGGATTGTAATACGGGCGCTGGGCGGCAAGTCGGACGCGTCTCGCTGGTACGCGGCTGGCATACTTGCACCTTGTTGCACCAGGGAGGGTAAATCGATGCCGATGCCGGACCGGCCCGAGGCCGATGTGCCGCAGGCCGACGAGCGGATGCTGGAGTTCATCAAGCAGCGCCGCCAGCAGGGAGAGCGGAATCGCCGTCACCAGATGCTGGTCGCGGCCACCGCGGCCCTGGCGCTGATCGCCATCGTGCTGGGAGTCTCCAACGCACTCCTCATCAAGCGCCTCATGGCACGTGGCCCGACGTCCGCGCCATCGCTCGCTTCAGTACCAGCGAAGCGCTCGGAGAGCGCAGCGCCGGCTCCAGTGGCGGCACCTGGCCCGGCAGCGCCTCCTGCCATGTCCACGACGCCGGCGCCGACGGCGGCACCCGGCCCGGCAGCGCCTCCCGCCACATCCCCGACGCCGGCGCCGACGGCGGCACCCGGCCCGGCAACGCCTCTCGCCACATCCACGACGCCGGCGTCGAGCGCGGCACCCGGCCCGGCAACGCCTCCCGCCACATCCACGACGCCGGCGTTACCGGCGACACCAGCGGCCGTCCCACCGTCCGGCGCTACGCGTCCGGCCGAACCGCCGCCGGCGGCCGCGCCCGCCTCTTCCCCGAGCGCGCCTGGGGTGCCCGCTGACCGCGCCCAGCGCACCGCGCAGTGGCTCGTGCAGACGCACGGCCGGCTGGAAGCCGAGAACCGGGCGGCGAGGGTCGCCGAGTTCTACGGCGGCGAGGAAGGCAGATTCTGGCAGCGTGTGCTCCTCAACGTGAGGCGGGAGCCGGAGCGCTGAGACATCGCGCGGTGGTACGATGCACGGCGATTCGCCGTCGAACGTCAGGCGGCCGAACCGCGGAGGAGCATCGATGGACACCGATCTCTGGCGCTGGGACGCCGGCCCCCTGGCCCATGCCATCCGCACCGGAAAGATGTCGAGCCGCGAGGCGACGCAGTCGGTCCTGGCCCGGCTGGAGGCCGTCAACCCCAAGCTGAACGCCGTCACCGTGGTGCTCGCCGAGGCGGCCCTGGCCGCCGCCGACCGCGCCGACGTCGCGCGGGGCCGCGGCGAGCCGCTGGGCGCGCTGCACGGCGTGCCGGTGACGATCAAGGAGAACATCGACCAGGAAGGCGCAGCCACGTCCAACGGCGTCGTGGCCTTCAAGGACGTCATCGCCAGGACCGACAGCCCGGTGGTCGCCAGCTGGAAGCGAGCGGGCGCGGTCATCATCGGGCGCACCAACACGCCGGCCTTCAGCCTGCGCTGGCACACCGACAACGACCTGCGCGGCCGCACGTTCAATCCGTGGCACCGCGATCGCACGCCCGGAGGCTCCAGCGGCGGCGCCGCGGCCGCGCTGGCGGTCGGCATCGCGCCACTCGCTCACGGCAACGACCTCGGCGGCTCCGTGCGCTACCCGGCCTACTGCTGCGGCGTGGCCGGCATCCGTCCCACCCTGGGCCGCGTGGCGGCCTACAACGCCACCGTCACCGAGGAGCGCCCGCTCGGCATGCAGATCATGTCGGTGCAGGGCCCGCTCGCCCGGCGCGTGGCCGACGTGCGCCTCGGCCTGGCCGCCATGAGCGCGCGCGATCCCCGGGATCCGTGGTGGGTCCCGGCGCCGCTCGAGGGCCCGGCGCCGCCGCGGCCGCTCCGCGTCGCGCTGACGGTCGATCCGTCGGGGCTCGGCGTCGATCCCCTCGTGGCGGCGGCCGTGCGAGCCGCCGGCGCCGCGCTGGCCGAGGCCGGCTATGCCGTCGAAGAGGTGGAGCCGCCCGACGTGGCCGGGGTCGCCGCCTGCTGGTCGGCGATCGTGGTCAACGAGATGCGCCACGTCACCCAGCCCTACATCCGCAAGCACGGCGGCGTGGACATCAACCGCTCGCTCGACTTCATGCTGGCCGGCACCCCCGACGTCGACCTCGGCGGCTACGTCAAGGCCATGGGCGAGCGCACGCGTCACCTGCGCGACTGGATGCTGTTCCTGGAGCGCTATCCGCTGGTGGTGGGCCCGGTGTCCACGGAGCCTCCGTTCGAGGTGGGCTTCGACACCACCACGGCGGCCCGGGCCGCCGAGGCCTCGCGCGCCCAGCGGCTGCTCGTCGCCGTGAACCTGCTCGGCCTGCCCGCGGTGGCCGTGCCGACCGGCCGCGCCGGCCACGTCCCGCTCGGCGTGCAGGTCATCGGCTCACGCTACCGGGAGGACCTGTGCCTGGACGCCGCCGAGGTGATCGAGGCGCGCCACGGCCTGCCGACGCCCATCGATCCTGTGCCCTGAGGAGGAGCCCACCCGTGGCCACCAAGTCGCCCATCCGCACCGACAAGGCACCGGCGCCGCTGCAGGGCGCGCCCTACTCGCAGGCCATCCGCTTCGGCGACCTCGTATTCGTCTCCGGCCAGCTCCCGCTGTCGCCGGCCGGCGAGGTCGTGGGCACGACCATCGAGGAGCAGACCGAGCAGGTCATGACGAACCTGCGCGCCATCATCGAGGCGTCGGGCAGCCGCATGGACAAGCTGGTGAAGACGACGGTGTTCCTGGCCAGCCACGACGACTTCGCCGCGATGAACGCCGTCTACAAGAAGCACGTCGGCACGGTGCCGCCGGCTCGCTCCACGGTCGCCGTCAAGGATTTCCCGCGCGGCGTGCGGCTGGAGATCGACGCCATCGCGCACGTGTAGCGACTAGGCCGCCCCCAGGAGCTCCATGAAGCGGCCGAGCGTCTCCAGGCGTTCCTTCACGGTGCGCCCACCGGGGTCGACGCGCAGGGTGGTGATCCCGGCCGCTCGGTAGGCGTCGATCCGTGCGCGCACCATCGCCTCGGTGCCCAGCAGGTTCACCTTCACCGCCAGCTCGTCGGGCACGCGGGTGGCGGCCTCGTCGCGCTTGCCGTCCAGCCACAACCGCTGCACCTCGACGGCGGCATCGGTATAGCCGGCGCGCTTGAAGGCGTCGTTGTAGAAGTTGTGCTGACGCGAGCCCATGGCCCCGAGCGTGAAGGCCAGGCCGGGCTTGCGGGCCGCGATCATGCGCTCGACGTCGTCACCGAAGGCCAGGTGACCGCCGGCGTGCAGGTCGAGCGCGGCCAGCGAGCGCCCGGCCCGCCGGGCGCCGGCCTCGATGTGATCGAAGAAGACGCGCGCGTGCTCGGGCATGAAGGACGTCCCCAGCCAGCCGTCGGCGATCTCGCCGGTCATTTCGAGACTGCGCGGCGACAGCGTCGCCAGGTAGATCGGCACCTCGCGCGCGGCAGCCGACGAGCGCAGCGCCTTGCCCTCCCCGCCCGGCAGCGGTAGCTCGTAGACCTGGCCCTTGAAGGCCACCCGCTCGCCCCGAACGGCGCGGCGGACGATCTCCGCCGTCTCCCGCATGCGGGTGACGGGCCGATCGAACCGGATGCCGTGCCAGCCCTCGATCACCTGGGGGCCGCTCACGCCCAGGCCGAGCACGAAGCGGCCGGCCGACATCGAGGCCAGGCTCATCGCGGTCATGGCCAGCAGCGCCGGCGTACGCGTGCCCGCCTGCATGATCCCCGAGCCCAGCCGGATGCGCGAGGTGCGGGCGGCCATGAAGGCCAGCGGGGTGGCGGCGTCCAGCCCCCACGACTCGTGCGACCACACGAAGTCGACGCCGAGCCGCTCGGCTTCGACGACGTAGGTGGCCGCCTGCTCCCAGTCCTCGTTCGACTCCAGGCGCAGCCCGATGGCGGCGCGCATCAGGCCGAGCGGGCCGGCGCCACCGCCGCGGCGATCTTCTGCAGCTGGCCGGCGTGGTCGAGGTCGTGCAGCCGAATGAACAGCAGCGTCTCCCGCCAGTTCAGCGGCCCGAAGAACGGGTGCTCGACGGTGGCGTCGAGCCGGGCGGTCGGCTCGGCGGCGACGACACGCTCGAACACCGTCGCCCGATCGCGCTCGAGCAATGCCCACCACGTGGCCAGCGGCCGCGGGGTGACGTCGCGGGCGGCGGCATCGCGGGGGGCGCCGGGTGCCTGGCCGTCGAGCAGCCGCACGATGGCGCCGCCGAAGTGGCGGCTGGACTCGACGACGTGCGCCATGACCTCGTTGGCGCTCCACTCCCCCGGCGCCGGGGTGACGGCGAAGGCCACCGGCGGCACCGCGCCGGCCGCCGCCTTCAGCTGGAGCATGGCCACCTGGACCTTCTCGACGATCTCGCGCGGCGCCAGCTTGGCGGCCTGGGCCACGAGGTATCCGCGGATGCGCTTCTGCTCGTCGGTCATCGCCATCACCTCGACTTCAGGACGAACTTCTGGGCGCGCTTGCCGCTGTCGACCTCGGTCGTGTAGATGTTCCCCGCCGAGTCGACGGCCATGTTGTGAATCCAGTGGAACTGCCCGGCCGAGCGCCCGTTGCGGCCGAAGCTGCCGAGCACGCGGCCGCTCTCGCGCAGGAGCATCCACACCTGGTTGTTCTCGCCGTCGGCGTTGTAGAGGTGGGTCTGGCCGGCGTCCTGCGAGAGGTCGACGTCCCAGGTGGAGCCGTTGCCGCGCGTCTCCGGCGCCACCACGAACTCCCGCACGAAGGTGCCGTCCTTGCGGAAGACCTGGATGCGATTGTTCGCCCGGTCGCAGACGTACACGAGGCCGTCGCGCGAGAGCCGGATGCAGTGCACGGGATTGCCGAATCCCTTCACGCCGGCGTCGCCCGGCGGCCGGCCGTTGGCGCCCCAGTGCCGCTTGTAGGCGCCGGTCTCGGCATCGAAGACGATCACGCGGTGGTTGCCGTAACCATCGGCGACGAACAGCTCGCGCGTGGCCGGATCGACCACGAGGTTGGCGGGCCGGTTGAGATGGCGCGTGTCCGCGTCGTTGCCGATCACGCCGGGCTCGCCGATCTTCATGAGGAATTTGCCGTCCCGCGTGAACTTCAGGATCATCCCGTCCTTGGGACCGTTGCCGGCCAGCCAGACGTTGTCCTTGTCGTCCACGTAGATGCCGTGCTCGTTGTCCGGCCACGGGTGGCCGGCGGCGGGGCCGCCCCAGGCCTGCACCAGCGCGCCCGTCTTGTCGAATTCCATCACCGACGGCGCCGGCGCGCAGCACAGCGAGCGCGGCGGCTTGAGGGTGGCGCCGCGCTCGTCCTCGGTCAGGCTCTTGGGCCGCTGCACGACCCAGACGTGATCACGCCGGTCGGCGGCGACGCCGGCCGCCTGCCCCATGAGCCAGTTGTTCGGCAGCGGCTTGGGCCAGAACGGATCCACCTCGAAGACCGGCGCTCCCGCCGCCGAGGCGGAGACGGCCCCGCCGTTGTTCGCCGAGGCACAGCCGGCCAGGGCCACCGCGAGTACCAGCATCGTCGCCGCCGCCCTCACCACGCCCGTCCGCCTCATCGCGGCCTCCCTCTCTCCACCCCTGACCACTCGCCGGGAGCCTAGGCCCGGCGGGGGGCAGGGTCAAGGCTGACGATTGCGGTGCCCCGCGGATGCGCTATCCTGCCCGACCATGGACACGACACGCACCACCAGCCGCGGCCGCGACGTCGCCTACCAGCTCCATCCCTTCACCAACCTCGGCCGCCACGAGAGCGAGGGGCCGCTGGTCATCAACCGCGGCAAGGGCGTGTACGTCTACGACGAGTCGGGGCGCGAATACCTGGAAGCGCTGGCCGGCCTGTGGTGCACGGCGCTCGGCTTCGGCGAGGAGCGGCTGGCCGAGGCGGCCTCGCAGCAGCTCCGGCGACTGCCCTACTACCACCAGTTCGGCGGCAAGGCCAACGACGTGGCCATCACGCTGGCCGAGCGCATCGTCACGATGATGCCGGTGCCGATGTCCAAGGTGTTCTTCAACAACTCCGGCTCCGAGGCCAACGAGAGCGCGGTCAAGCTGGTCTGGTACTACAACAACGCGCGGGGCCGGCACCGCAAGAAGAAGATCATCGCGCGCCAGCGGGGCTATCACGGCACCACCATGGTGGCCGCCAGCCTCACCGGCCTGGCCGCCTCCCACCGCGACTTCGACCTGCCGATCCCGCAGGTGCGCCACACCGACTGTCCGTACTTCTACCGCTACGGCAAGCCGGGCGAGACGGAGGAGCAATTCGCCACGCGCCTGGCCGAGAACCTCGACGCCCAGATCCAGCGCGAGGACCCCGACACGGTGGCGGCGTTCATCGCCGAGCCGGTGATGGGTGCCGGTGGCGTCATCGTGCCGCCCGCCACCTACTTCGAGAAGATCCAGGCGGTGCTGAAGAAGCACGACGTGCTGCTCATCGCCGACGAGGTCATCTGCGGCTTCGGACGTACCGGCAAGATGTTCGGCACCGAGACCTTCGGCATGAAGCCCGACATCATGACCATGGCCAAGGCCATCACCTCCGGCTACCTGCCGCTGTCGGCCACGGTCATCTCCGAGGAGATCTACCGGGCCTGCGTGGGCCAGAGCGAGAAGCTGGGCGTGTTCGCCCACGGCTACACGTACACCGGCCACCCGGCCGCGTGCGCCGTCGCGCTGGAGGTGCTCGACATCTACGAAGAGCGCGACCTGCTCGCCCACGTCCGGCGGGTGGGGCCGATGCTGCAGGACGGTGTGCGCAAGCTGGCCGGCCATCCGCTCGTCGGTGACGTGCGCGGCGTGGGGCTGGTGGCCGGCGTCGAGCTGGTGCCCGACAAGCCCGGCCGCGGGACGTTCGACCCGCTCGGCAGCGCCGGGGCGCTGTTCGTCGCCCGCGCCCAGGCCAACGGCCTGATCGTGCGGAACCTGCAAGACACGGTGGCGCTGTGCCCGCCGCTGATCATCTCCGAGGGCGAGGTCGAGGAGATGCTGCGGAAGTTCACGAAGGCTCTCGAGGAGACCACGGAGGCGCTCGGGCGGCGCTGATGGCGCGGACGGCGACCGGCGGCCACGCGCTGGGCACCTCGCTCCGGCGCATCCTCTGCATCGCCGCCCACCCCGACGACCACGAGTTCACCATCGGCGGCACCGTGGCCCGCTGGGCCCGCGAGGGACGCGACGTCGCCTTCTGCCTGGTCACCACGGGCGGCGCCGGCGTCAACGAGCACACGCCCTCCAACGAGGGGCTCATCCCCATCCGTGAGAAAGAAACACGGGCGGCGGCCAAGATCCTGGGGGTCCACGAGGTCATGCTGCTCGGCTACGTCGACGGCACCCTGGAGCCGACGCTGGCCCTGCGCCGGGATCTCACGCGCGTCATCCGGCGCTACCGCCCGGACATCGTCGTGACCGGCGATCCCACGGTGCGCTACTACGGCCGGGAGTACATGAACCACCCCGACCATCGCGCGGCCTCCAGTGCGGCCCTCGACGCCGTCTTCCCGTCCTCGGAGACGCGCGCGATCTTCCCGGAGCTGATCGCCGAGGGCCTCGAGCCCCACAAGGTCAAGCAGGTCTTCATCTCGGGCGCGGTCGATCCGGACGTGTTCGTCGACATCTCGGCCACCCTGGGTGCCAAGTGCCGGGCGCTCAAGGCCCACCGCTCGCAGGTGGGCAAGGGCGAGTGGGTCGATCAGCTCCTGAAGGCGTGGGCCATCCGCGACGGCAAGAAGGGCGGCGTGCGCTACGCGGAGGCGTTCCGGCGGATGGTGCTGGGGTAGCGTCTACCGGCGCAGGAACGCCACCTTCGACTCCGGGTAGTTGAACACCACCACGAACTCACGCAGGAGCCCCTCCCCCACGACGCCGTCGAAGCTCACGCCCTCCGCGCGGCGATCGGAGGGAGGCCTGAAGGTGATGCTCACATTGTCGAACCGGTGACGGCCGAGCTCGAACCAGGCCAGGCGTCCCTCCAGGGTCTCGTGCTCGCCGCTGACCCGTATCTGGCGATTCTTGCCGACGTGTCGGATCGGCAGCCCCCGGTGTCGCTTCATGAACTCCGCGTAGAAGTGCACCACCTCGGTGCTCCCGGTGTCCAGCAGGAACGTCCCCTCGACCTCCCCGTCCATGCGCACGGGGACGCCCGCCTGGTTGTTCCTCACCGTCAACGGCTGCCACGTGCCGCGCGGCGGCAAGCGGTAGCGAGCGGGGTCGAAGCAGGACACGGAGCGCGTCGCGTAGTCGACCTCGACGACGGTCCGGGCGAAGAACGGGTAGCCCAGGACCCCGGCCAGTCGCTCTCCCATGGCGCGCGACACGGGCGCCAGATCCACCACGATCGCCTGGGCATTCCGCATGGCAACCGGGCCGACCTCGAGCAGCGGGACCGCGCCGAAGTCGACCATCCGCCCGGTCTCGGCGACGAGCACCTGGCCCCGGACCTTCAGCTTCACGGTCCGGGCCAGTTCGGGATCGAGCACGAGGCTGCCGGCGCCGCTGTCGATCACGAACGGGCCGGCCTCTCGGCCATCGATGCGCACCGCGGTGAGCAGGAGTCGGTGACGGACGGTGATCCCCAGGCGGGAGGCGGCGGCCCCGTCGATGGACACGCTCTCGCGGTCCATGGCGGCGAGACATCCGCTCAGGACCACCGCGACCACGATGAGCGAGCGCGTGCGCATCGGGGTCGGGGTTAGCGAAACGCCGCGATCAGCTCCTCGAAGGCCTTCATCTGGCCGCCGCGCGTGGACGACGGCACCAGGATGACCGTCCGCACGCCCGTGGCCCGCCACGCCTCCACGCCCTCCCGCACCTCGGCCGCCGGCCCGAACAGCGTGACGTCGCGCAGCCAGCGGTCGGACATCAGTGACGGGATCTTGTCGTCCTGCTTGGCGGCGATGGCCGCCCGGATGGCCTGCATCTCCTCGGCGTAGCCGGCCTCGATCCAGTAGTTCTGGTAGTTCGGCAGCTTCACGTAGCCCGTGAGGGTGCGGCGGTTGACGGCAGCCGCGGCGGCACGGTCGTCGTCGATGCAGGTCGGGATCATGTCGCCGATGAAGAACCCGGGATCGGAGCGCCGGGCTTCCGGCAGGACCGCCAGCGACTCCTTCATGTGCGAGCGGGCGCCGTTGGCCCACACCGCGCCCTGGGCGATCTCGGCCGACAGCTCCAGCATGCGCTTGCGCAGCGTGGCCAGGACCACGGGGGGCAGCTTCCCCACCTGGCTCTCGGCGCCTCGCACGTCGCCGACGAACTTGCGGATGTCCTCCAGCGGCTTGCCCACCTGCAGCCCGAGCCGCTGGTGGGTCGGTCCGTGGCTGACGCCGACCCCGAAGTGGAAGCGGCCGCCCGACAGCTCGTGGATCACGGCGGCGGTCTGCGCGTAGTCGAACGGGTGGCGCGTGTAGATGTTGGCGATGCTGGTGCCGATCGGGATCTCGCGCGTGGCCAGGGCCAGCGCCTCGCACAGCGCCAGGCCGTCGCCCGGGCTCGGGCAGTAGATGCCGCCGAAGCCCTCCTTCTCGAGCGTCTGCGCCAGCTCGAGCGTCGCCTTGCGACGCCCCGCCACTGCCACGAGACTCACCGCGGGCTTGGATGTCATGGCGAAACTATAGCCCTGAATGGAAGCCCGCTGTACCGGCCGCGGCCACGACGGGCGAGGCCGGCAGCGACGTGTCCGGCTGTCGGGCCGGCGGCTCGCCTAGATTGAGCGAGCGGGGCTCGCTCGGGCCCCCCATCCCCCAGTGGGGGCTGGGGCTCGGCCGGTCGATCGTCGGTGGCTCGCTCACCCCGCCCTGGAGAGAACCGTTGGCGGTACGGCTCGCCGCAAGGCCCGACAGCCGGACACGTCGCTGTCGGCCTCGCCCCTCGTGGCCGGAGCCCGTGGTACACCGTGTTCCCGTCTCAGGAACTGGGACGGCGCTGGCGGTGCGGCTTTCAGTCGGGGCGGTGGGCGGCGGCGCCGACCGAGGCGGGCTCGGGCTCGCGCGCGGGAGCGCCGAACAGGCGGCGGAGCCGAGGCCACGGCGAGCCGAGCGCCTTCTGGAAGCGCTCCATGTAGATGTAGATCACGGGCGTGATGTACAGGGTCAGCAGCTGCGAGAGCATGAGGCCGCCGACCACGGCCAGGCCGAGTGGGCGGCGGGCGTCAGCGCCGGCGCCGAAGCCGAGGGCGATGGGCAGCGTGCCGAGGAGCGCGGCCATCGTCGTCATCATGATGGGACGGAAGCGCAGCAGGCAGCCGCGGTAGATGGCCTCGGCCGGCGGCATGCCGCCCCGCTCGGCCTCCAGCGCGAAGTCGATCATCATGATCGCGTTCTTCTTGACGATACCGACCAGCAGGATGATGCCGACGAAGCCGTAGACGTTCAGCTCGGCGCCGAACAGGTAGAGCGTCAGCAGCGCGCCCACGCCGGCCGACGGCAGGCCCGACAGGATCGTCAGCGGGTGCACGAAGCTCTCGTACAGGATGCCCAGCACGATGTAGATGATCAGCACCGTCGCCAGCAGCAGCAGTCCCTGCCCTCTGAGCGAGTCCTGGAAGGCCTGGGCGGTGCCCTGGAAGCTCATGTTGAGGGTGGCCGGTGGCCGCAGCTCGCGCCGGAGGGCGTCGACCTGGGCCACCGCCTCGCTGAGCGACACCCCCGGCTTGGGGTTGAACGAGATCGTCACCGACGGCAGCTGCCCGAGGTGCGTCACCGTGAGCGGGCCCACGCCAGGGCCGATCCGGGCCACCGAGCCCAGCGGCACCAGGGCGCCGCCGGCCGCCCGCACGTACAGGCGCGACAGCGCGCTGGGGTCGCGCTGGTACTGCGGGTCGACCTCGAGGATCACCCAGTACTGGTTCGACGGCGTGTAGATCGTCGAGACCTGCTTGGAGCCGTAGGCGGCGTAGAGCGCGCTCTCCAGCTGGTCGGCACTGACGCCGAGGGCGGCGGCCCGGTTGCGGTCGATGTCGATCCGCACCTGGGGGCTGGTGATGAGCAGGTCGGTGTTGACGTCCTGCAGCGCCGGCAGCGCCCGGATCTTCTCGAACAGGATGGGCGCCCACTTGTACAGCTCGGCCAGGTCGGCGTCCTGCAGCGTGTACTGGTAGAGCGCCTTGGTGAGCTGGCCGCCGATGCGGATGGTCGGCAGGTTCTGCGGGTACACGTTGATGCCGGGCACGGTGGCCAGCTTGGGCCGCAGCTCCTGGATCACCTTCTCCACCGGCGGCCGCTCGCCGTGGGGCTTGAGGCGCATGAAGATGCGTCCCGTGTTGGGCACGACGTTGGAGCCGCCGGCACCGATGGACGACATGAACTGCTCGATGTACGGCTCCTTCAGGAGGATGGCCGCCACCGCCCGCTGCTTCTCGGCCATGGCGTCGAACGAGATGTCCTGGGACGCCTCGGTGAAGGCGAAGATCTGCCCGGTGTCCTCGTTGGGGATGAAGCCCTTGGGGATCGCCACGAACAGCAGGGCCGTCACCACCAGCGTGACCCCCAGCGAGCCCACCGTGATCCGCGGGTGGCGCAGCGCCCACTGCAGCGTCACGTCGTAGGTGCGCAGCATCCCGTCGAAGAAGCGCTCGGACGTCCGGTAGAAGCGGCCGTGTGACTCGGTGGGCGGCCGCAGGAAGCGGCTGCACAGCATGGGCGTGAGCGTGAGCGAGACGAGCCCGGAGACCAGCACCGCCACGCCGATCACGACCGCGAACTCGTGGAGCAGCCGCCCGACCACCCCGCCCATGAACAGCACGGGCAGGAAGACGGCGGCCAGCGACAGGGTCATCGACAGGATGGTGAAGCCGATCTCACGGGCGCCCTTGAGGGCGGCCTCCATCCGGCTCTCGCCGTGCTCCATGTGGCGGACGATGTTCTCCAGCATGACGACGGCGTCGTCGACGACGAAGCCGACCGACAGCGTGAGCGCCATCAGCGAGAGGATGTCGATCGTGTAGCCGAGCAGGTACATGGCCGCGAAGGTCGTGATGAGCGACATCGGCACGGCCAGGCTGGGAATGATCGTGGCCGACACGTTGCGCAGGAAGAGGAAGATGACCATCACGACCAGCGCGATGCTGAGCATCAGCGTGAACTGCACGTCGTGCACCGACTCCCGGATGGCCACCGAGCGGTCGTAGAGGACGTTGAGGTTCACGGCGGCCGGCAGCTGCGTGCGGAACGTCGGCAGCAGCTTGCGGATGGCGTCGACGACCTCGACGGTGTTGGTTCCGGGCTGGCGCTGGATGGCCAGGATGACGGCGCGCTCGTCGTTGTACCAGCTCGCGACCTTGTCGGTCTGCACGCTGTCGATGACGCGGCCGAGCTCCTCCAGTCGCACCGGCGAGCCATTGCGGTAGGCGACGACCAGCGGCCGGTAGGCGGCGGCGTCGGTCAGCTGGCCGGAGGCCTGGATGGTGTAGGCCTGCTGGTGGCCGTAGAGCGTGCCGGTCGGCAGGTTCACGTTGCCGCGGCTGATGGCCTGCTCGACCTCGTCGATCCCGATGCCGCGGGCGGCCAGCGCCCGGGGATCGACCTGCACGCGGACCGCGTACTTCTGCGAGCCGAACACCTGCACCTGGGCCACGCCGCTGATGGTCGAGATGCGCTGGCCGAGCCAGGTCTGCGCGTACTCGTCGACGGTGTACAGCGGCAGCGTCGGCGAGCTGAGCGACAGGTACAGCACCGGCTGGTCGGCCGGGTTCACCTTCTGGTAGGTCGGCGGCGTCGGCATGCCGGGCGGCAGCAGCGGCAGCGTCTTGGTGATGGCGGCCTGCACGTCCTGGGCGGCGGCGTCGATGTTGCGGTCGAGCGTGAACTGGATGGTGATCGCCGTCAGCCCCAGCGCACTCGACGAGGTCATCGAGTCGATGCCGGCGATGGTCGTGAACTGCCGCTCGAGCGGCGTGGCCACCGCCGAGGCCATCGTCTCGGGGCTGGCGCCGGGCAGCGCGGCCTGCACCTGGATGGTCGGGAAGTCGACGTTGGGCAGGTCGCTCACCGGCAGCAGGCGGTAGCCCATGACGCCGGCCAGCAGCAGCGCCGTCATGAACAGCGTGGTGAGGACGGGCCGCTTGATGAAGAGGTCGGTGTTCACGACGGCGTCTTGATCTCGACCTTGGTGCCCGGGCGCAGGCGGAGCTGGCCGTCGACGACGATCCGCTCGCCCGCGGCCAGACCCTTGTCGACGATGGTCTCGCGCTCCAGCCGCCGGCCCGGCTCGACCCGCCGCGAGTCGACCGTGAGATCCGGCTTCACCACGAAGACGAAGCTGCCCTGCTGGCCCGGCTGGATGGCCTGGGTCGGCACCACGACGGCATTGGGCTGGGTCGTCAGCGTCAGCACCACGTCGATGAACTGGCCCGGCCACAGCGCGTTGTCGGTGTTGGCGAAGGTGCCCTTGAGCTGGATGGTGCCGGTGGTGGCGTCGACCGTGCTGTTGACGAAGGTCACCTCGCCGAGGACGGGCGGGCGCGTGCGGTCGGGATAGGCCGCGACCTTCAGGGGGGCGACGGCGCCGTAGCGCTTGATGTCGGCCAGGTGCTGCTCGGGCACCGAGAAGGAGACGTAGATCGGGTGGACCTGGGTGAGGACGACCAGGGGGCCGTCGTCGTTGCCCTTCACGACGTTGCCGGCCTGGACCAGCACGCTGCCGGTGCGGCCGTCCATCGGCGCCTTGATGATCGTGTAGGCCAGCTGCAGCCGGGCGTTGTCGACCATCGCCTCGTTGGCCAGGATCACCGCCCGGGCGTTGTCGACGTTGGCGACGGCGGCCTGCGCCGAGGCCTTCGCGTTGTCCACGGCGGCGCGGTCCGCCTGCACGGAGGCCTCCATGGCCGCCGAGTTCGTGCGGATCTGATCGTATTGCTCCTTGGCGATCAGCTCGCGGGCGATCAGCTCGCGGTACCGTTGCTCCTGCGTGCGGGCGTTGTCCATCTGGGCGACGTCCCGGGCGAGGTTGGCCTCGGCCTGGGTCACCTCGGCCCGCCGCTGCGCGAGGGCCGCCTCGGCCTGGCGGAGCCCGGCGGTGTCGCGGGTGACGTTGGCCTGGGCCTGCCGCAGCGCCGCCTCCAGCGGCCGCGGGTCGATCGTGAACAGCAGGTCGCCGCGGCGGACCTCCTGCCCCTCGCGGAAGTGCACCTGGACGATCTGTCCGGCGATCTGCGACTTCACGGCGACGGTGGTGAGCCCCTGCACGTTGCCGACGGCGGTGACCTGCACCGGCACCTCGCGCTGCACCGACGTCGACCACGGTGACCGGCACCGCGGGGACGGCGGCCTTGGCCGGCGTGCCGCTGGCGCGATCCGAGCAGCCGGCCAGCGGCAGGACGGCCACGGCCAGCCAGGCCAGCGCGCGCCGGGCGGGGGCGATCACCGCCGCCTCCGCGGCTTGGCCTGGGCGGCCTCGACCAGCGCCTCCAGCCCCTCGATCACCTGCTGGCGCTGGGCGGGGCTGAGCCGGGCCACGACGCGCTCGAGGCCGCGCATCCGCACCGCCTGCAGCTCGCCGGCGATCTCGGCACCCCGTCGCGTGAGCTCCAGCACGTAGGCGCGCCGATCGGCCGGATCGTCGGCGCGCTGCATGAGGTCCTTCTGCTCGAGGCGGTCGACGATGTGGGTCACGGCCGGCAGGGTGACGGCGAAGGTCTTGGCGACGTCGCCCATGTGACAGCCGGGCTGGGCGCTCACGTGAAACAGCACCTGCGACTGGGCGTAGGTGAGGTCGAGCGCGTTGGACTTCTGCCACAGGAGCTGGCGGAACGTGGTGCTGCCCAGCGCGTTGAGCAGGTCGAGCAGGCGCTCGGTGTCACGGGTGATGGTACGGGGAGCCCGGCGGGCGACCATCGTCCGTCAACTATACAAGGCCTAAATAGTTTAGTCAATAAAGGGTCGCGGGCGCGCCGGCTTGCTAGGATGAGCGCGCCCAACCCGGGCGCGGAGGCCAGGCATGGAGCTGTTCGACGTGATGCGCTCGACGTTTTCCGGACGGACCTACACCAGCGATCCCCTGCCCGACGACACCCTCCACCGCATCCTCGACCACGCGCGCTTCGCGCCGAGCGGGGGCAACCGCCAGGGCTGGCGGGTCATCGTGGTGCGCGATCCGGCCACCCGGGCGGCGCTGGCCGCGCTCACCGAGCCGGCCGCCAAGCGCTACACCGCGCAGGTGCAGAACGGCGAGAACCCCTGGAACACGATCGATCCCCCCCGCGTCGACGCCGCTACCATCGAGCGCACGCCGGCGCCGCCGCACCTGACCGAGACGGTCACCAAGGCGGCGGTGGTCCTGGTCATCTGCGTCGACCTCAAGGTGGTCGCCTCGACGGATCAGAATCTCGAGCGCGTGGGCGTGATCAGCGGGGCCTCGATCTACCCGTTCGCCTGGAACATCCTGCTGGCCGCCCGCCACGAGGGGTTCGCCGGCACCATCACGACGCTGGCGGTGGCCGAGGAGCCGCGCATCCAGGCGCTGCTCGGCATCCCCCCGCATGTGGCGGTGGCGGCCGTGATGCCGCTCGGGCGTCCGGTGAAGACGCTGTCCAAGCTCAAGCGCAAGGCGGTGGCCGAATTCGCGATGCTGGAGCGGTGGGGCGGCGCCCCGCTGGCGCCGAAGACGTCGTGAGCCGCCTGCCCGGCAAGGTCGCGCTCATCACCGGCGGGGCCAGCGGCATCGGCGAGGCCACGGTGCGGCTGTTCGTGGCGGAGGGGGCGGCGGTGACGATCGCCGACATCCAGGACGAGCGCGGGCGGCGGCTGGCCGCCGAGCTGGGCGAGCGGACGGCCTACGCGCACACCGACGTCAGCCGCGAGGCCGACGTCGAGGCGGCCGTCGCCGACACCGTGCGCCGCTTCGGCCGGCTCGACTGCATCTTCAACAACGCCGGCTACGGCGGCGTGGGCGGGCGCATCGAGGCGGTCACCGTCGCCGGCTTCGACGAGACGATCGGCGTGTTGCTGCGGGGCGTGCTGCTCGGCATGAAGCACGCCGCCCCGGTCATGAAGCGGCAGGGCGGCGGCTCCATCATCAGCACGGCCAGCGTGGCGGGGCTGCGCTCCGGCTTCGGCCCTCACGTGTACAGCGCCGCCAAGGCCGCGGTCATCCAGCTCACCCGCACGGTGGCCATGGAGCTCGGCGAGCACAACGTGCGCGTGAACTGCATCTGCCCCGGCGGCATCGCCACCCCCATCTTCGGCAAGGGGCTGGGGATGTCGGTCGAGGAGGCCGACGCGCTGGTGCCGCTCATGAAGGGCGTCCTCGAGAACGTGCAGCCCATCAAGCGCGCCGGGCTGCCGGAGGACATCGCCCAGGCGGCCCTGTGGCTGGCCAGCGACGACTCGACCTTCGTCAACGGCGAGGCGCTGGTGGTGGACGGCGGGCTCAGCGGCGGCCGCTCGTGGTCGGAGTCGCAGTTCCGCCGGGCGGCGCTGCGCCAGGCCCTGGGATTGCCCGAAGAGTAGGACCTCGCGATGGCCCCCCGTGGGCCCGCGTGCTAGCGTCGGGCCGCCGCGCACCGGCCGCGACGACGCGGTGTGCGAGACATCGGTTCCCGAGGAGGCCTTCCATGCGAACCCTCACGCTGGGCATCGCGCTCTCCGCCGCGCTGGGCCTGACCGCCGCCGGCGCCCACGCCCAGACCTGGCGGCCACCTACCGAGACGCAGCGCTGTCCCTCGAAGTGGGGCGCCAACGACGAGCGCGGCTCCGCCAACCACATGAAGCCGGACACCGTGCTCAAGGCCACCCGGCTCATCAAGACCGGCGAGGTCATCGAGATCGCCCACGTGCTGAACGACAAGATGCCGATCAGCGCCACGCGCCGCTTCGACGTGCACGTCAAGCGCACGTTCATGAACCTGTTCTCGAACCGGCGCGGCAGCAACGAGGAGCTGGTCCTCAGCGAGATCGGCCAGGTCGGCACCCAGTTCGACGGCTTCGCCCACCAGTCGATCGAGTTCAGCCACTACAACTGCTTCAGGACCGACGAGATCGCCACCCGGACCGGCTTCACGAAGCTGGGCATCGAGAAGGTGGGCACCCTGATGGCCCGCGGCGTGCTGATCGACGTCGCCGGGCTCAAGGGCGTGGACATGCTCGGCGACACCTACGAGATCACGCCCGAGGACTTGCAGCAGGCCCTGCAGCGGCAGAACGTCCAGCTCCAGCCCGGCGACGCCATCCTCATCAACACCGGCTGGAACAAGCTGTGGGCCAAGGACAACGCGCGCTACATGAAGACGTGCCCGGGGATCGGCGTGGCCGCGGCCGAGTGGCTGGCCAAGCAGGACCCGCTCCTGGTCGGTGCCGACAACTGGCCGGTCGAGGTCGCCCCCAACCCCGACCCGCAGCTCTCGCTCCCCGTCCACCAGATCATGCTGGCCGTCAACGGCATCCATATTCTGGAAAATTTGAAGCTGGACGAGCTGTCCGCCAAGAAGGTCTACGAGTTCGCCTTCGTGATGCAGCCGCTGAAGGCCCAGGGCTTCACCGGCTCGACCGTCGCCCCCGCCGCCATCCGCTGACGGCGGGACGACACCGACGGCGGGCCGGGCGAGGCCCGCCGTCAGCGCCCCGAGTCAGCGCGCGCGCCAGCGCTCCCCGGCCGCGAACGACTTGTCGTGCTCGCCGACACTCGGCGGCGCCCAGCGGATCTTCGGCCGGGCGCCGTCGAAGGACACCGGCAGCGCGACGAGCGAGAAGTCCTCGCCCGGCATCGGCTGGATCATGTCGAGCGCGGCGGCCTGCGGATGGGCGGCCGCGTCCGGCAGGCTGTTGATGACCGCGCACGGCACCCCCTCGGCCTCGAGCAGGTCGATCCACTCCCCCTTGCTGCGCGTGAGGAAGATCGCGTCGATCTGATCGCACAGCGCGGCCTTGTTCTCGACGCGGGCGGCGTTGGTCGCGAAGCGCGGGTCCTTCACCCACTCGGGGTGGCCGACGACGTTGGCCAGCTTGACGAAGAGCCGGTCGTTGCCCGCGGCGACGATGACGGGGCCGGTCTTCGTCTCGAAGGCCTGGAACGGCACCACCCGGTTGCTGCCGGTGCGGTGGCGCTCGGGGACGACGCCGGAGCTGCGGAAGCTGGCGTAGTGCCCCTTGAGCCAGGCCAGGCCCGTCTCGAACAGCGAGGCGTCCACGACGCACCCGCGCCCCGACACCGCGCGCCCGACCAGCGCTCCCAGCACGCCCATGGCCGCCCACATGCCGGTGCCGTAGTCGAGGATGGAGGTCCCGATGCGGGTCGGCGGCCCGCCCTCGTCGCCGTTCATCATCATGAGCCCGGAGAAGGCCTGCACCATGGGCTCGTAGCCCGGCTTCATCTTCAGGGGGCCGGTGCGTCCGAACGCCCACACCGAGCAGTAGATGAGTGTCGGGAAGCGCTTGGTCACCACGTCGGCGCCGAGCCCCAGCGCCTCCAGCGAGCCGGGTTTGAGATTCTGCACGAGCACGTCGGCCTCGCCGATCAGCGGCAGCAGCCGCTCGACGGCGGCGCGGTCCTTCAGGTCCACCGTGATCGACCGCTTGTTGGCGTTGACGGCCAGGTAGCCGGGCGAGGTGCCCTTGAAGAACGGCGGCCCCCAGCGGCGGGCGTCGTCGCCCTCGGGGCGCTCCACCTTGATGACGTCGGCGCCCATGTGGGCCAGGATCTCGGCGGCCACGGGACCGGCCAGGTTCTGCGCGATCTCGACGACGCGGACACCCTCCAGCGGCAGCATCAGCGGAACAGCGAGCGGGCGATGACCATGCGATGCACCTCCGAGGGCCCCTCGCCGATGCGGCGCACGCGGGCCTCGCGATACCAGCGCTCCAGCGGAAATTCCTTCGACACCCCATAGCCGCCGTGGATCTGCACGGCGGCGTCGATCACGCGCCCCAGCACCTCGCTCGAGTAGAGCTTGGCGATCGAGGCCTCCACGCGGGCGTCCTCCCCGCGATCGGCCTTCCAGGCGCCCTCCCAGATGAGCCACCGGCACGCCCGCAGCTCCACCTCGGCGTCGGCCAGCATCCATTGAATGGCCTGGCGCGTGCTGAGCGGCGCCCCGAACGTCGAGCGCTGCTTGGCGTGGGCGATGGCCATGCGATGCGCGGCCACGGCCACGCCGAGGTTGCAGGCCGAGTACGGGAAGCGGTTCTTCACGAGCAGGTCGAAGGCGAGGTCGAGCCCCTGCCCCTCCTGGCCGACCAGCGCGTCACCCGGCAGCACGCAGTCCTCGAAGACGACGTCGTTGGGGATGGACTGGGTCCGGATGGTGCGGATGGGCGTGGCCGTGAAGCCGGGCGTGCCGGGCTCGAGGATGAAGCAGGAGATGCCGGCCCGGCCCTTCTCCTTGTTCGTCCGCGCGAACACCACGCCCCACTTGCCGTTGTGCGCGCTGGAGATGAAGACCTTGCGGCCGTTCAGCACCCACGTGTCACCCCGCCGCTCGGCGCGGCACTGGATGGCGCCGGCGGGGTCGGCACCGCCCGACGGCTCGGTGATGGCGAAGAAGGTCCGCCAGCCCTCGCGGATGGTCGGGACCGCGTACTTCTGGATCTGCGCTTCCGTCCCCGCCCAGATGGCCGGCGGCGGGTAGCGACCGAAGACGCCGCCGCCGGGGCTGTAGAGCCCCATGCGGTGCTGCGACATCTCCTCCAGCACGACCGACATGCTGAAGGTGTCGAGCCCACCGCCGCCGTACTTCTCGGGCGCCCCCAGCGCCCACAGGCCGGCCGCCTTGGTCTTGGCCGACAGCCGCTCGAAGTCCTCGTCGGGGATGCCGGGCGCATCGGGATCGATCCGCTGCTCGAGGGGGACGATCTCGTCGCGGATGAAGCGCCGCACCTGTTCGCGCAGAATGCGCAGCTCGTCGGGGAGGGTGAACCCTGGAAACATCGCCATGGGCCGGGATGATACCATCGCCGCCATGGCTGACGAGATCCTCACCACTGTCGCTGACGGCATCGCCACCGTGACCATGAATCGCCCCGAGCGGCGCAACGCCATGAACGGCGCCCTGCTGACGGGACTGCGCGCGGCCTTCGACGACTTCGACGGCCGGCGCGACGTGCGCGTCGTCGTCGTGCGCGGGGCCGGCTCGGCCTTCTGCTCGGGCATGGACCTCAAGGAGATGGAATCGCGCGGCGGCGCTCGCGACCCCGAGGGTGACGTGGTCGGCGTCCTCCAGCGAATCGAGCGCTCGCGCCATCCGACCATCGCGCTCGTCCACGGCGACGCCATCGCCGGCGGCTGCGAGCTGGCCCTGCACTGCGACCTGCGCGTGATGGCCGAGAGCGCGCGCATCGGCATGCCGCTGGCGCGCATCGGGATGATCGTCCCCTTCCCGCTCGGGCAGAAGCTGGTCGAGATCATCGGGCCCGCGCACACGCGCCAGCTGCTCTTCACCGGACGGCCGATCGACGGCCGGCGCGCGTACGAGATCGGCATGGTGCATCAGGTGGTGCCGGGCGCCGAGGTCGAGTCGGCCGCCCAGGCGCTGGCCCGCAGCATCGCCGACAACGCGCCGCTGTCGCTGGCCGGCATGAAGTCCGTCGTCCAGCGCGCGGTGGCGGCGCGCCCGAGCGTCGACCACGCCGATCTCGATGCGGCCGCGCTGCAGGCGCGCCAGAGCGCCGATGCCGGCGAGGGTCGCCGGGCCATGCTCGAGAAGCGCAAGCCCGTCTTCCGCGGCGAGTGACCACGAAAGGACCCCGACCCATGCATCGCTCCGTCCGTGTTGTCGTCGCCGTCGTCGTAGCCGGCGTCGCCGCCGTCGCGACCGTCCTCCCGGCCCCCGCCCAGGCCCCCAAGCGCGGCGGCGTCATCCGCGTGGCCGAGCAGTCCGACCCGGTCGGCTTCGACACGCTGGGCAAGAAGAAGGCGGCGGTCTACACGCAGCTGGCGCTGGCCTACACGCACAACCGGCTGCTGAAGTACGACCCCACGGGCGAGGTCGTCAACGATCTGGCCGAGCGCTGGACCCAGCCCAACCCGACCACCTACGTCGTCACCCTGCGCAAGGGCGTGCGCTTCCACAACAAGCCGCCGGTCAACGGCCGCGAGCTGACCTCGGAGGACGTGAAGTTCACCTTCGAGCGGCTGGTGAAGTCGCCGGAGGCGCGCCTGTTCCCCACGCTGAAGGCGGTGACCACGCCCGACAAGTACACGGTCCGCTTCGAGCTGTCGGCGCCGTTCTCGTCGTTCGTGGCCAACCTGGCCGCCACGACCCTCTACATCTATCCGAAGGAAGCCGGCAAGCCGACCGCCGACGGCACCGGCGACTACACGGCCACCGAGACCGCCATCGGCACCGGGCCCTTCGTCCTCGAGGAGTACCGCGAGAAGCAGCGGCTGGTCTTCAAGCGCAACCCCGACTACTTCGAGAGCGGCAAGCCGTACCTGGACGGCGTGGAGCTCTACACGATCGCCGACGTCTCCGGCTCGATCGCCGCCATGCGCACCGGCAAGCTCGACCTGATCCCGGCCGGGCGCGGCGAGGGGCTGCCGCACTTCCTGGTGCCGGAGGCGCGCACCATCCCCGGCGCCAAGGTGCTGCCGCACGCCCTCTTCCAGAGCAGCGAGAATCTCGTGGGTCGCATGGATCAGAAGCCGTGGAACGACGTGCGGGTGCGCCGGGCCGTCTCGATGGCCATGGACCGCCAGGGCCTCAGCCGGGCGATGTTCACCGAAGGTGCCGAGCTCTTCTCGGGACCGATCCCGGTGACGTCGAAGTACTTCCTGCCGCTCGACAAGCTCGGCGAGTCGTCGACGTGGTACCGCTACGACGTCGCCGCCGCCAAGAAGCTGCTGGCCGACGCCGGCTATCCCAACGGCCTGCCGCTGAAGCTGACCACCACGGTCGGCTACGGCCCCACCTATACCTCGCGCACCGAGCTGCTCAAGTCGATGCTGGCCAAGCTGGGCATCGACGCCTCGATCGTCTCCCAGGAGTACCCGGTGTGGATCTCCAGCACCTACAAGGGCAACTTCGAGGGGCTGGTGCACATCCCGGCGTGGACGCTGGGCGACGAGGACGAATGGCTGGCCACCTACACGCCCGGCGACACCCGCAACCAGCTCCACCTGGACGAGCCCAAGCTGACCGAGCTGGTCCAGCAGGCGCGCAGCGCCCCCAACGAGGCCGCCCGGGCCAAGCTCATCGGCCAGTTCGTCACGATGTTCCACGACCAGATGTACCGCGTGTACATGCCGGCGCCGAAGATGATGACCGTCACCAGCAAGCGCGTGCAGGGCTACGTGCCGCCGGTGCGCGGCTACGGCTACGCGACGGCGCTCGTGACCACGTGGCTGGAGTGAGCCCGATCCGCTGAACGCCGACCGACACCCGTGACGACCTACCTCGCGCGCCGGCTCCTGCTCATGGTGCCGACGCTGCTCGTGGTCAGCGTGATGGTCTTCATCATCATGCGGCTGCTGCCGGGGGACGTCGTCAACCTCATGTTCCAGGACCTCGGCTACGCCGCCAGCCTGGCCGAGATGCGCGCTCGCCTCGGCCTCGACCTGCCCTTCCACCAGCAGTACGGTCGCTGGCTGGCCGATGTGCTCCGCGGCGACTTCGGCCAGTCGCTGTGGACCCAGCGGGCGGTGTTGAGCGTGCTGGCCGAGCGGTTGCCGGTCACGCTGGAGCTCGGCCTGCTCTCGCTCGCCATCGCCGTCGTCTACGGCGGCGTGACCGGCGTCGTCGCCGCCGTCCGCCACGATCGGTGGCCGGACGTGACGCTGCGCAGCGTGGCCATGGTGTTCCTCTCGCTGCCGAGCTTCTGGCTGGGGACGCTGGCCATCGTGGTGCCGTCGATCTGGCTCGGCTGGTCCCCGAGCCTGCAGCTGGTGCCGTTCGCCACCAGCCCGGTCGACAACGTCCTGCAGTTCCTGCTGCCGGCCGCCATCCTCGGCTCCCACCTGGGCGCGCCCATCATGCGGATGACCCGCGCCATGATGCTGGAGGTCCTCCGCCACGACTACGTCCGCACCGCCCGCGCCAAGGGGCTGGACCAGCGGGGCGTCGTGCTCAAGCACGCGCTCCGCAACGCCATCATCCCGTCCATCACCATCCTGGGCGTGCAGACCTCGCAGGCCATCGCGGGCAGCATCGTCATGGAGACGCTGTTCCAGCTCCCCGGCATGGGCAGCCTGCTGGTCGAGTCGGTCGCCCACCGCGACTTCCCGATGTTCCAGTCGCTGGTGCTGTTCCTGGCCCTCTTCGTGATGGGCGTCAACCTGCTGGTCGACCTGACGTACTTCCTGATCGACCCCCGCATACGCGCCCAGGCCGGATGACGCTGCTCCGCGATCTCGTCGTCCGCAAGCCGATCGGCGCCGTCGGCGGCGCCATCGTGCTGCTGCTCCTCGCCGTGGCCGTCTTCGCCGACCGGGTGGCGCCGTATCACTTCAACGAGACCTCGCTGCTCGACGCGCTCAAGCCGCCGAGCGGCGCCCACTGGTTCGGCACCGACGAGCTGGGCCGCGACGTCTACAGCCGGGTCGTGTACGGCGCCCAGATCTCGATGATGGTCGGGCTGGTCGCGACCACGCTGTCGGTCCTGGTCGGCGCCGCCCTCGGGGTGATCAGCGGTTACTTCGGCCGCACCCTCGACCTCGTGCTCCAGCGGCTGGTCGACGCCTGGCTGGCCTTCCCGGGGCTGGTGATGGTGATCGTGCTGCTGGTGCTCATGGGGCCCGGGCTCGGCAGCGTGATCGTGGCCCTCGGGCTCAGCCAGGCCTTCCCGCAATCACGCATCATCCGCGGCGCGACGCTGGTGGTGCGCGAGCACGCCTACATCGAGGCCAGCCGGGCCGGCGGCGCCTCCCACGGCCGCGTGCTGCTGCGCCACGTCCTGCCCAACGTGGTGGCGCCGATCATCGTGAGCGCCAGCACCTACGTCAGCTTCGTCATCCTGGTCGAGGCCGCCATCAGCTTTCTCGGTTACGGGGTGCCACCGCCCCGGCCCTCGTGGGGCGGCATGCTCAGCGCGACCGGCCGCAGCTACATGGTGCGGGCGCCGTGGCTGTCGATCTTCCCGGGCCTGGCGCTGACGCTGGCCGTCTTCGCCTTCAACATGCTGGGCGACGCCCTGCGCGACCTGCTCGATCCACGCCTGCGCGAGTGAGCGCCACCCGCGTGGTCTACGCCAAGGCGTTCTTCGATCTCCAGCTCGACTTCGCCACCGCGCTCACCGCCCTGTCGGGGCGACCGCTGGCCTCCGTGCTCATGGACTACACCAACCTCTACATCCGGCTCGGCCTCGGCCGCGACTTCGACCCCGCGCATCCGACCTGGCAGGAGTACCTGGGCGGCCTGCCGGCCACCAACGACCCGCGCGAGTGGACGTACCGCTTCTACGTGGCTCGAGCTGACGCCATGGCCGGGCCTGCCGTGGTGGCGACCTCCGGCTGCTTCGCCTACGCTCGGTTGAGCGACGAGCGGATCCGCCTCCATTTCCAGAACGTCGAGACGGACGGCCACTCCCCGCTCGCCGCCGACCGCATGGGCCGGCGCCGGGCCGAGCTGGCCGCCCTCTTCGAGGGCGTGCGCGGGCCCGTCCGCGTGGTCGGGGCGTCGTGGCTCTACAACCTCGAGGCGTACCGTCGGCTGTTTCCGCCCGCGTACCTGGCCACGGCGCACGTGCTCACCGGTCGATTCCGCCACATGCCCCTGTGGGGGCAGTTCCTCGATCGGCAGGGATCGGTCCGGGCCGGCCTGGCGGGGCAGCTCCTCGACCGGCTCGGGCGGCAGTCGAGCCTCGACGGCCTCGACCACTGCTTTCCGTTCCCGGTGCTCGCGGTCGAGGCCCCCGTGCAGGACTTCCACGATTTCTACCGTCACGCCGCGACCCCGCCTCGGCGCGCCGCCGCCGGCGGCGCGGTGATAGAATCCGCGCCGTCGTGCCTCACCGCCGTCACGCCATCGCCGCGAAGGGAGCCACCCGATGAAGCTGGTCCGCTACGGCCGTTCCGGTCAGGAGAAGCCCGGGCTCATCGACACCGAGGGCGTCCTGCGCGATCTCTCCCGGGTCGTCAAGGACATCACCCCCGACGTCCTCACGCCGGCCGCGCTCAAGCGCCTGCGGGGCGTGAAGACCGCGCGGCTGCCGGCGGTCCGCGGCAAGCCGCGCCTCGGCTGCCCGCTGGCCGGCATCGGCAAGATGGTCTGCATCGGGCTGAACTACACCGACCACGCCGAGGAGGTCGGCATGGCCCTGCCCAAGGAGCCGACCGTCTTCATCAAGGCGCCCAGCGCGCTGTGCGGGCCCGACGATGCGACGATCCGGCCCCGGGGCGGCGTCAAGCTCGACTACGAGTGCGAGCTGGCCGCGGTGATCGGCCGTGACGCGCGCAGCGTCGACGAGGGCAAGGCGCTCGGCCACGTCGTCGCCTACTGCATCGTGAACGACGTCTCCGAGCGCGCCTTCCAGATGGAGCACGGCGGCACCACCACCAAGGGCAAGAGCGCGGACACCTTCGGGCCGGTCGGCCCCTGGCTGGTGACCGCCGACGAGGTCGGCGATCCGCAGGCCCTCGAGCTGTGGACCACCGTCAACGGCGAGCGCCGCCAGCAAGGCACCACCGCCAAGATGATCTTCAGCGTCGCCGCGCTGGTCGCCTACGTCAGCCGGTTCATGTCGCTGCGTCCCGGCGATCTCATCTCGACCGGCACCCCGGCCGGCGTCGGCCACGGCTTCAAGCCACCTCGGTACCTGCAGCCGGGCGACGTGGTCGAGCTCGGCATCAGCAAGCTCGGCGTCCAACATCATCGAGTCGTGGAGGCGAAGTGATGGCGAAGCGTCGCGTGGTCCTGACCGGAGCGGGCGGGCGTGTGGCCCAGCGCATGTTCAAGGCGCTCGACGAGCGCTGGGACGTCGTCCCCATCGACATCAAGGCGACCGCCCACGACGGCAGCGCGATCCCGCGCGCCGTGGTGGCCGATCTCACCAACCCCGACCGCAATCTCTACCGCCAGCACTTCCGCGGTGCCGACGCGGTCATCCACTGCGGCTTCGTGCGGGCCCCCGGCATGACCGCCGACACCTGGCAGGACAACAGCGACGCCAAGTTCCAGGCCGAGCACACCAACGTCGGGATGGCGTACAACGTCTACCGGGTCGCGCTGGAAGAAGGCGTGCGCCGCGTGGTCGTGTGCAGCTCCAACCATGCCTCCGACTACTACGAGCGCCTGGTCTGGGACGGCCGGGTGGACATGGTCACGCCGGAGATGCCGCCGCGCTCCGACAACTGGTACGGCTGGTCGAAGGCCTCCTACGAGCTGCTCGGCTTCGTCTTCGCCACCGGCAAGGTCGACGGCAAGAAGCTGGAGGTCGTGCAGTGGCGTATCGGCGGCCCCCGCGACAACGACCTCGACACCATCAAGCCGGGCGACATCCCGACCATGCACCGGGCGCTCGGCGCCTACCTGTCCGCCCGCGACCAGGTCCAGCAGGCGATCCGCATGGTGGAGACCGAGGACATCACCGATGACAACGGCATTCCGTTCCTCATCGTGTATGGGATCAGCGGCAACACGCACCGGTTCTGGAGCCTGGCCAGCGCGAAGCGGAAGATCGGCTACCGGCCCGAGGACGACAGCCAGGTGAACTTCGCCGACCAGATCGCCGCCATCGCCCGCGCCGCCAAGAAGTCATGAGCGTCGTCCTCGGCACCGCGACGCCGGGTGGCGGCTTTCCGGTCTACGGCGACGCCGTCGCTGCCGTGCTGAACGAGGTCGATCCCTCGCTCGCGGTGACGACGCGCAACACGAAGGGGAGCACCGAGAACGTGCCGCTGCTGGAGGACGGCCAGCTCGACCTGGCCCTCGTGCAGGGCGAGGTCGCCTACGAGGCCCTGCGCGGCGTCGGTCGGCCGCCCGCCGATCTGAAGATCTTCGCCGCCATGTACTCGACGCCGGGTATGTTCGTCCTCCGCGGCGATTCGCCCGTGCGCGCCATCGAGGACCTGCGTGGCCAGCCGGTCGTGTTCGGCGCCCGCGGCTCCGGCCTGGTGATCCTGGCCCGCTACGTCCTCGACGGGCTCGGCCTCGACCAGACGCGCGACTTCGAGGCGATCTATCTCGATCGGGCCGGCGACGGCCCCGCCATGGTGCTCGACGGCCGCGCCGCCGCGCTGTGGGGCGGCGGCATCGGCTGGCCAGGCTTCGCCACGGTGACCGGCGCCGGCGGGCGGCTGCTCGCCCCCGACGCCGACGGCATCCATCGCATCCAGGCCAAGCACGCCTTCCTCAAGACCCTGACCGTCCCGGCCGGCTCGTATCCCGGCCAGCGCGAGGCCATCCACTCCGTCGGCTCGTGGAGCTTCATCATGGCGCGCCCGTCGCTCGGCGAGGACATCGTCCATCGCCTCGCCCGCGCGCTGCACGCCGGCCAGGCGGCGCTCACGGCGCGATTGCCGCAGGCGGTCGAGACGACTGCCGCCAACACGCTGGCCGCCGCCCCCTCCCGCGACCTCCTGCACGCCGGCGTCCTGCGCCACCTCCGCGAGATCGGGCTGGGCTGATGGGCGCCGCCCCGACGTGGGGTACACTTCGCCGCTGGAGGAAGCCATGCGAGTCCTGGTGACGGGAGCGGCGAGCGGGATCGGGCGGGCCACCTGTCTGCGGCTGGCCCGCGATGCGCGGGCAGCGGGCAAGGGAGCGCAGGTGGCGGCGGTGGACGTCGGGCCCTCGACGGGACTGGACCGCCTTGCCGACGAGCTGCGCGCACTGGGCGCCGAGGCGCTGCCGCTGCAGGGCGACATGGCCACCGCCGATGCGCCGGCCCGGGTCGTCGACGAGGCCGTCAAGCGATTCGGTGGCCTCGACGGCCTCGTCAGCAACGCCGGCGTGAACCGCCCCGGCCCGCTGACTCAGTACTCGGTCGCCGACTGGGACTTCCTGTTCGCGGTGAACACGCGGGCCACCTGGCTGCTAGCCAAGGCCGCCCACCCCGCCCTCAAGGCTGCCGGCGGCGCCATCGTCGCGACCGGGTCGATGTCCGGCAGCAACCCGCACGCGAACCTCGGCGCCTACGGTCCCAGCAAGGCCGCCGTCATCATGCTGGTCCAGGTGCTGGCCCAGGAGTTCGGCCGCGACGGCATCCGGGTGAACGCGGTATCGCCCGGCATGGTGCGCACGGGCATGACCGCGGCCGTCTACGCCGACGCCGGTCTGACCGCCGAGCGTGACGCGCTCGTCCCACTCGGGCGCGTGGCCACGCCCGAGGACATGGCGGATGTCATCGCGTTCTTGCTCGGCCCCGACGCGCGCTACGTCAACGGCCACGATCTCGTGGTCGACGGCGGCGTCAGTGGCAACTTCCTCGGGCGCCTGCCCGGAATCGCGCGCATCCCCAGGGGCTGAGCGCGGGCGCGCGCGGGCCGGTGGTCAGACTGCCGGCACGCCGTCCATCCATCGTCATCATCTGTCACGCGGCGATCAGGCAATGACGCTGCCGTGCGGCATCCTGCCCACCCTCACAACACTTGGGTGACACGCGACGATTGGTGCAGATGTTGCTCTGGGTGCCCCCATGAAACTCGGGCAGTCGGGCACCACTATTTCCCTGCGCGGGCACCTGCTCCTCCTCGTCGCCGCCACCCTGCCGCTGGGCGCGCTCACCGCTGGCCTCGTCCTGCAGGCCGAGTCTCCGGCCACCGGCTGGGTCGGAGCCGGCGTCGCGCTGCTCGTGCTGGCGCTGGGGTTGACGATCATCGTGTCGCGCCGCATCGCCGACGTCGCCACCGCCGTCACCACCGCCGCCCGTGCGATCGGCCACGGTGAGGCACCGGCGCTGGGGCCGCTGCCGATCCGGGAGCTGGACGATCTGGCCCGCGCGATCGCGACCTCGGGCGCGGCCCGCAAGGAGACCGAGAGCCGGTTGCGGGCGGCCGAGGCGCGGCTGGCGGCGACGCTGGAGGGAGCGCCGGCCGCGATCATGTGCATCGACGCCGGCCGCCGGGTGATCCAGTTCAACCGCGCCGCCGAGGTGCTGTTCGGCTGCGAGGCCGGCGAGGCCATCGGCGTGGCCGCCGACCGGTTCTTCTCGCAGCGCTTCCTGCGCCTGCTCGACGCCCACCTCGAGGGCGCCCGCGGTCGGCTGCGGGCGATCACCGCCGGCAGCGGCGACAACCCCGTCGGCTTTCGCCGGGACGGCACCGAGTTCGCGCTCGACACCGCGGTATCGCGCATCGACGGCCCCGGCGGCCCCCTGTGCATGCTCGTGCTGCGCGACATCACCGAGCACAAGCGACAGGAAAGCGAGCGGGCCGAGATCCTGCGACGCGAGCAGGCCGCCCGCTCCGAGGCCGAGGTGGCCGCCCAGCAATCGTGGCTGCTCGCCGAAGCCAGCCGCATGCTGACGCTGTCGGCCGACTACACCACCACGCTGACCGGCCTGGCCCGCCTCACCGCCGGCAGCCTCGCCGACTGGTGCGTCATCGACCTCGTCGGTGACGACGGCGTGCTGCGCCGTCTGGCTGTCGCCCACGCCGACCCCGCCCGCGAGCAGATGGCCCGCCTCTACCAGGCGCGGCCGGTCAGCGGCGCCGACCTGCCGGAGGCCCTCGCCGAGGCGCTCGCCAGCGGCCAGGCCGAGCTGATGGCCGAGATCAGCGAGGACGACCGCCAGCGCCTGGTGCGCGGCGAGGAGCAGGCGCGGCTGGTCGACGGCCTCGGCCTGCGCTCGGCGATGCTGGTGCCCCTCGTCAGCCGCGGCCACGTCGTCGGGACCTTGATGGTCGTCCGCGGCGCCGGCGAGCCCTACACGGCCGACGACCTGGCCACGACCCAGGAGCTGGCCGATCGCGCGGCGGCCGCCGTCGATCACAGCCGCCAGTACCGGGACGCCCAGGAGGCGCACGCCCGCTTCGCCGGCCTCATCGACGGCCTCGACGCGATCGTCTGGGAGGCCGATGCGACCACGCTGGAGCTCACGTTCGTCAGCCATCGCGCCGAGAGCCTGCTCGGCTACCCGCTACGGCAGTGGCAGAGCGACGGCGCGTTCTGGACGCGGTTGATCCATCCCGACGACCGCGACGCCGCGCTGGCCGAGCTGCGGATGGTGGCCATCACCGGCCAGGAGTGCCGGCTGGAGTACCAGATGATCGCCGCCGACGGCCACCTGGTCTGGATGAGCAACACCGTGCAGCCGGTGCGCCTCGCGAACGGCCGCGTGGCGCAGTTGCGCGGCCTGATGATCGACATCACCGAGCGCAAGCGCCTGGCCCAGGAGCGCGATCGGCTGCTGGCCGCCGAGCAAGCCGCGCGCGCCGACGCCGAGGCCGCCGCCCAGCGCGCGCGCTTCCTGGCCGAGGCCAGCGAGCTGCTGTCCTCCTCGCTCGACCGGGGCGCCACGCTCGACAGCCTGGTCGGCCTGGCGGTGCCGGCCTTCGCCGACTGGTGCCTCGTGCACCTGGCCGAGCCGGTCGCCGGCCGCCGCCTGCACGCCGCCGGCGCCGACGCCGACGGCTCGCGCGTGGCCGAGGCGGTGGAACGGCTGGCCCCGGCCCTGGAGCTGCCGGCGCTGCTGCCGTTCCTGGAGCGGATGCGGGCCGGTGAGCCGCTGCTGGTGCCCGAGATCGGCCCCGCCTGGCTGGAGGGGCTGCAGCTCCTGCAGCAGCTCGCGCCCAAGTCGATCATGGTGGTGCCGCTCGTGGCCCGCGGGCGCACGGTGGGCACGCTGTCCTTCATCGCGACGCGCTCCGACCGGCGCTACGGCGCGGCCGACCTCGCGCTGGCCCGCGACCTGGCCCACCGGGCGGCCATCGCCGTCGACAACGCGCGGCTCTACGCCGAGGCCGAGGGCGCCAACCGGGCCAAGGACCAGTTCCTGGCCACCCTCTCGCACGAGCTGCGCACGCCGCTGACGGCGATGCTGGGCTGGGTGCTGATGCTGCGCTCCGGCCGGCTGAGCGGCGACGAGGCCTCCGGCGCCCTGGCCAGCATCGAGCGGAACACGCGCGTGCAGGCCCAGCTCATCAACGACCTGCTCGACGTCTCGCGCATCGTGGCCGGCAAGCTGCAGATCGACAAGCGCCCGGTGGACATGCGGATCGTCATCGAGCACGCGCTCGACTCGGTCCGCCGGGAGACCGAGGCGCGCCACCACACGGTCACCTGCACCATCGATCCCGAGGCGGCCTGGGTGGCCGGCGACGCCGTGCGGCTCGAGCAGATCCTGGTCAACCTGCTCGGCAACGCCGCCAAGTTCACCCCCGAGGGCGGGCACATCGACGTCCGGCTCGACCGACACGACACGCTGGCCCGGGTCACGGTCAGCGACACCGGTCAGGGCATCGAGCCGGCGATGCTGCCGCACATCTTCGAGAGCTTCCGGCAGGCCGACAGCAGCAGCACCCGTCGGCACGGCGGTCTGGGCCTCGGCCTGGCCATCGTGCGGCGGCTGGTTGCCCTGCACGGCGGGCGCGTGGAGGCGACCAGCGCCGGCCGCGGCCGGGGCGCGGCCTTCGCCGTCCACCTGCCCCTGCTCGCCGAAGATGCTCGCCCCCTGGCCCTGGCGGCGGGACCGGAGATCCGCCGCCCGCGCGAGGACGCCGGGCTGCCGCGCCTCGACCGCGTCCGGGCCCTCGTCGTGGACGACCACGAGGACTCGCGCCGGTTCGTGCAGACGGTGCTGGCCGACTGCGGCGCCGAGGTGTTCGCCGCCGAGTCGGTCGACGCCGCCCTCGACATCCTGGGCCGGACGTTCGTCGACGTGCTCGTCAGCGACATCGGGATGCCGGGGGCCGACGGCTACGACCTCGTGACGCGCGTGCGCGAGCGGGAGCGCGAGCACGGCGGGCGGATCCCGGCGGTGGCGCTCACGGCATACGCGGGCGAAGAAAACCGCGACCGGGCCCTCGCCGCCGGCTTCACGGCGCACGTCACGAAGCCGGTCAGTCCGGGCAAGCTCGTCCGCATCATCGCGGACGCGATCGGCAGGCCGGTGAGCC
Organism: uncultured Candidatus Rokubacteria bacterium; assembly: GCA_963734175.1. Lineage (GTDB taxonomy): Bacteria > Methylomirabilota > Methylomirabilia > Rokubacteriales > CSP1-6 > AR5. The sequence continues at coordinate 566,315 of CAVTGC010000015.1, read as the reverse complement.
TCTAGTCTGGCGCTTCGTGAGGTGGGGGCGGGGCGGTGGTGGGGGCCGTGCGACCACGATGTTGGAGACCGACTCGGATCGTTAGGCGGCTGGGCTCCATCCGGCTGGGCTCGGCGCGGTCGGGCGCGGCGGGAAACGGGTCTCACGGCCCCCACCACCACCCCGCCCCCACCTCACGGAAGCCCACACGAGACGCGTGGCGCGCTTCGAAACACATCGAACCAAGCCCGATCGAACGACGGCCTCGCTAGGTCCGATCGACCCCGCCGTCAGGCGGTGGCGGCGTGGTCCTTCTGGTGGAAGTAGTTGGCGCTGTAGAAGGCTTTGACGAGGTCGCCGTAGAGGGCGGGCTCGTACCGGGGCGGATTCCCAGGACTGGTACAGCTGGGGAGGCATTCGATCGTGGCGTTGATGTTGGGGCTGTAGAAGAAGGCGATGGAGTAGCGGTCGCGGCCGGAGTCGTTGACGACGCCGTGCGGGGTTGACAGGAAGCGGTCGTTGGACCAGCGCTTCATGACGTTGCCGAGGTTGACCAGGAACGTGCCCTCGATGAGCGGGGGCGCCAGCCACTCGCCGCTGGGCAGACGCACGGCCAGGCCGGGGGTGTCCTCGCGGGCCAGGAAGGTGATGAACGAGTTGTCGGTGTGCGGGCCCTGGCCGAACTGCTCGGGGTCGTCGATCTCCTGCGGCGGATAGTGCAGGAAGCGCAGGTTGATGTGGGCCTCGTCAGCGAAGAGCGGCGCGAAGAACCCGGGCGGCATGGCCAGAGCGCGAGCCAGCACCGGCAGCGTGCGCTCGCCCAGCCCCTCCATCGCCTTGAAGTAGCGGACCATGGCCGCGCGCATCCGCTCCCGACCGGCCGGCCACTGGTTGGCGCCGCGCAGCGGGGTCCCGGCAACGACATCGGGATGATCGGCTCCCCGCTCGTGGCTGATGAAGAAGCTCTCGTTGAAGTTCGGGCGGGTCGCCTTGTGAACGGTGGAGGCCTTCTGCATGCTTTCGTTCACGGGCAGATAGCCGATGTTGTTCTGATTGAGCTTGAGGTCCAGCTTGGCCTCGAGCGGCAGCGCGTGGAACTCGCGGGAGGCCGCGAAGGCATCGTCGATCAGCGCCTGAGGCACGCCGTGGCCGGCCACGTAGAAGAACCCGACGCGCTCGCTCGCCTCCCGCACCTGGGCGGCAACGGTCTCGAGTCCGCCGGGCCCGCCCGCGAACGCCGGGGCCACGTCGATCACCGGGATGGCCCGGCTCACCTGGTCGGGATCCTTCACTGCCATCGCCTTGAAGATGTTCATCGACGGGCCTCCAGTCGGGGCAGAACCTGTTCCTTGAGCAGCGTGACGGAGTAGCCGAGACGCTTGGGCTCGATCTTACCCCATGCGACTGCCCGGGGCGCCCGCCCCGAAGAAGCGCTTCAAGACCTCGGCGGTCGGGCCGGGCGCCTGCTCCGGGAAGAAATGGCCGCCGTCGAGCGCGTGACCTTGCACGGCGTCGCTCCACGCTCGCCACAGAGCCACGGGTCCACCCGCCTCGGCGTACCAGGTATCGAGCGGCCCCCCGGCGCTCCAGAGCACCAGCAGCGGACAGGCGATGCGCCGCCCCTTCGCCCGATCCGCCCGGTCGTGCTCGCGATCGAGGGTCGCCGCGGCTCGATACTCCTCGCAGATGGCGTGCCCGCGAGCGGGATCGTGAAGCGCCTGGATGTAGGCCGCCCGCACCTCCGGCGGGAATGTACCCGGGGCGGAGCCCCACTGCCCCAGCGCGTCGTCGACGATGGCTTCAGGCGCCGCCGCCAGGATGCGTTCCGGGAGTGGCTCGGCCTGGGCCAGGAGCGACCAGGGCCAGTAGCCCAGCGCGAACCTCGCATCGGCTCGCTCCCAGGCGGTCTCCGTCGGCAGGACGTCGAGGACGGCCATCCGGTCAACGCGGTCGGGATGGTCGAGAGCCAGGCGATAGGCGACGCGACCGCCCCGATCGTGCCCCGCGACCGAGAAGCGTGGAAAGCCGAGCCGCTCCATGACGCGCACCATGTCTCGCGCCATGGCCCGCTTGGCGTAGGGCGCATGGTCCGGCGTCGACGCCGGGCAACCGCTGCGCCCGTAGCCGCGGAGGTCCGCACAGACGACGGTGAAGTCGCGGGCCAGCGGCGGCGCCACCCCGCGCCACATCAGGTGCGTCTGCGGAAAGCCGTGCAGCAAGAGGACCGGCGACCCGGAGCCGTGGCGGCGTACGAAGATGCTCGTCTCGCCCGTCTCGATCTCGATGGTCTCGAAGTCCTCCATCAGTCCGGCCCCTGTCCCACCCAGGTTTACCCCGTGATACCCTCGGGCGCCATGGCGACCATTCAGACCACGAGCCTTCTCGACGAAGCGCGGGCGCTGCTGGACGACACGGTCGAGCTTCGTCGCCGCATCCACCGCCATCCGGAGATCGGCCTCACGCTGCCGCGGACCCAGCAGGTCGTGCTGGACGCGCTGGCGCCGCTCGGGCTGGCGATCCGCACGGGCTCGCGGACGACGTCCGTGGTCGCCACCCTGGAGGGCGCGCGGCCGGGACCCACGATGCTGCTGCGCGCCGACATGGACGCGCTGCCGCTGCAGGAGGACACGGGGCTGCCGTTCGCCTCCGAGGTCGCCGGCGCCATGCACGCCTGTGGTCACGACAGCCACGTGGCCATGCTGCTGAGCGCCGCCCGCATGCTGGCCGCCCGGCGGGCCACGCTGGCCGGCCGGATCGTGTTCATGTTCCAGCCGGGCGAGGAGGGCTACCACGGCGCGCGCGTGATGATCGAGGAGGGGCTGCTCGACGGCGACCACAAGCCGGACGCCGCCTTCGGCCTTCACGTGGGCGCGCGCCACCCGGCCGGCGTCATCGCCACCCGGCGCGGCGCCATGCTGGCCTCCGGCGACACCTTCCAGATCGTGGTGCGCGGCGAGGGCGGCCACGCCTCGGCGCCCCACGACTGCCTCGACCCCATCCCGATCGCCTGCGAGATCGTGCAGGCGTTCCAGACGCTGACGACCCGGCGCGTGAACGCCTTCGACCCGGCCGTGCTCACCGTGGCGAAGATCGAGGCCGGCACGACGCGCAACATCATCCCCGAAACCGCCAGCCTGCTCGGCACGATCCGGACGGTGTCCGAGAAGACCCGGACCAGCATGCTGGACGGGGTCAAGCGCGTGGCCGAGGGTGTCGCCTCCGCCCACGGCGCCTCGGTCGAGGTGAACCTGATCCGCGGGTATCCGGTCACCGTCAACGACGAGGCCTTCGCCGACCGGGTGGCCCGCGTGGCCACCGAGCTGCTCGGCCCCGAGCGCGTGCAGTCCATGGCCACCCCCATCATGGGCAGCGAGGACTTCTCCTACGTCCTGCAGCGCGTGACGGGCGCCTTCGCCTTCCTGGGCACGCGGCCGGCCGAGGGGCCGGCGCCGCCCAACCACTCCAACCGGATGATCGTCAACGAGTCCGCCCTGCCCGCCGGCGTCGCCATGCACGTGGCCGTCGCCCTCGACTTCCTGAACCGCCACTGACCCGCCGGGCGCGCGCTCACGGCTTGCGCGGCGCGGCGGCGCTCTCCTCGGCCAGCTTGCGCATGGAGGTCATCGTCTCCACCAGGCTGTCGCGCTCGGAGCTGCCGGTGACGAACCCGGGCAGGACGGTGCGCACGGCGATCGCGTAGGTGACGAGGCTGGCGCGGTCCACCTCGTCGACAGCCCAGTAGCCGGAGTTCTCGCGGAAGAGGCCGTGGCCGTGTCCCTCGGCCAGGTGCCACTCGATCCGGCGGCGCTTGGGATCGGGGTACTTGTCCATGTGGAAGCTGAAGGAGAAGGGGCCGATCGCCACGTCGTAGCGAACGACCGCGTGCCGCTCGTCGCTCTGCACCACCTCGGCGGCCACGACCCTCGGGTAGTACCGCGCGTGGCCAGGATAGTCCACCAGGATGCGCCACACCTGCTCGGGGGAGGCGCGCACGACCGCCAGCGCGGTTCCGCCGCGGGCGGAGGCGCTGGCGCCCGGTGGCATGACGTCGCGGACGATCACCTCGCCGGCGGCCAGGCGCCGCCGCTGATCGTCGGAGAGCCCGGGCGGCACCGGCGCCGCGGCGACCACGAGCGCGCTGGCCACCAGGGTCAGCGCGAGCAGGCGGCGCGCGGCCGGGGCCCCGCCGCGCGCGCGGCGCCCGGCGCTCATCACGCCGGTCGGAACAGCGCGGCGTGGCTGGGATCGGCCACGATGAGCTCGGCGATCCGCTCGGCCAGCGCCGTGATCGTGAGGAGCGGGTTGTTGCCGAGCGCGGTGGGGATGATCGCCGCGTCGGCCACGTAGAGGCCGGCGTGCACGGCCTGGCCCTCGGCGCTCTCGGTGGTGTCGAAGACCTGGCCGCGGTGATTCACCACGCCGGTGGCGGCCGAGGCGCCCATGCGGCAGCCGCCGAGCGGGTGGGCCGAGTAGTTGCGGGCCGGCGTGAACGGCGTGAACTTGCCGCCGAAGGCTCCCGCGTACTGCTCCATGAGCCGGGCCAGCTCGGCGTGGCTCGACTGCCGCCCGTAGTCCGGCCAGTGGACGCTCACGAGGTCGCGCTCGAGCCGGATCTCGCCCTCGGCCCGATCGTGGCCACAGCCGAGCAGGGTCATGGCCCGGTCGAGATCGGCCAGCATCAGCAGCGCCACGCCGTTGGCCAGCGGGCTGGCGTGAGCGATGTCCTCGATGACCACGCGGCGGTCGAGCGGCCGCCCGCCGCCGCGGAAGTCGATGGCGCCCTCGATGTATGCGCCCACCGGATACCGGGGCGTCCCGTTGGCCACACCGACCCCGCCGCTGTCCGTGTAGACCGTGGGGTCGGTGTACTGGTAGTCGACGAACCCCAGGTAGTTGCCGTTACCGGAAAAGCCCTTGCCGAGCCAGCGTGAGGTCGTGACACCGCCCCCCTGCGAGCGCAGGAGGATCGCGTTGGACCCCATGGTGCCGCCGGCGAGGATCACGACGGAGGCCGTCACGAACCCCGGCTCCTCACGACTCGGACGGCCCGCGTCCGGCCGCAACACGTAGTCGACGTTGTAGACGCCGTCGATCTTCCGGATGCCGGCGACCTCGACCTGCGAGAACATCTGCACGCCGTTCGCCCACGCCAGCGGCAGATAGTTCATGTCGAGGGAGTTCTTGGCGCCGACGTTACAGCCGGTGCCGCAGTCGCCGCACTGCACGCAGCCGTGCTGGCGCATCCCCTGGGCGTTGGTGCCCTCGGCGAACGTGATGGCGATGGGCGTGCGGTACGCCTTGGCGTTCCACACACCCGTGGAGTTCAGGCGCGCGGCCGTGCCCAGATGCGTGCGGAGCTTGAGGGTGAAGCGGTCCTCGGGCGTGGGGTGCGGATCCAGCATGCGCCGGGCCGTCTCGTAGTACGGGCGCAGCACCTCCTTGGAGCGCAGCTCCTCCGGCCACGCTGCCTGCCGAAAGACCTCGTCCTCCGCCTCCAGCGAGACCGCGCAGTTGGTGAGCGAGCTGCCACCCAGCCCGCTACCGACGACGACCTGCACGTCGCCCTCGTGGAAGCCGAACAGGCCGAGCGGGTTGGCCGAGAGCTGCTCGCGCAGCCACGAGGTCTTCCGGCTGAACGGCAGCAGCGGGTTGAAGGACGTCAGCCGGTCTGGAAAGGTCCCCGGCACCCACTCGCGCCCGCGCTCGAGCAGCCCGATGCGTACGCCGGGGCGTCGCGCCATGGCCAGCCGGGCCGCCGACACGGCGCCGCCGTAGCCGGAGCCGATGATCAGGATGTCGAAGTCGGTCCGGCCGGGCCGCGAGTTGCGGGCCGAGCGCAGCAGCGCCGGGGGCGAGGCGAGGGTGCCGGTGCCAACCTCCCACGCCTCGGTACCGTCGGGGGCGGCGACGCTGCGCCGAAGGCGGGCCAGGCTTTCCCGGTAGGCGAGCTGCGCCGCCCGGGCGTGGTTCTCGCTGTCCTCGGCGGAGACCGCGGCCGACCGGGGCGCGCCCGCCGACCACGTGATGGGCGTGAGCGTGGCACCTGCCGCGGTGACACCGAGCTTCAGGAGCTGACGCCGACTCAATCCGGCCCTGGCCATCAAACACGCCTCCCGCGGCCCTATGGTACCCTGCGTGCGGCCGGTTCCGGCCGGCCTCAAGAGAGGAGACTTCCGTGAAAGCCGCCAACGCCGTCGCCAAGATCCTCAAAAAAGAGGGCGTCGAGTTCCTCATCGGCTACCCGGTCAACCAGATCATCGAGGCCGCCGCCGAGGAGGACATCCGGACGATCATCGTCCGCCAGGAGCGGGTCGGCCTGCACATGGCCGACGCCGTCAGCCGCATCTCGTCCGGCCAGCGCATCGGCGTGTTCGCCATGCAGCACGGGCCCGGTACGGAGAACGCCTTCGGTGGCGTGGCCCAGGCCTTCGGCGACTCGGTGCCGATCGTGGTGCTGCCGGGCGGCTACCCGCGCAAGCTGCTCAACATCACGCCCAACTTCTCCTCCCTGTTGAACTTCCAGCACGTCACCAAGTGGTGCGAGCAGGTCATCCTGCCGGAGTCGGTGCCGGACGCCATGCGGCGGGCGTTCACCCAGGTCAAGAACGGCCGGCCGCGGCCGGTGATGGTCGAGATCCCCGTGGACGTGATGCGCGCCGAGGTGCCCGACGACTTCGTCTACACGCCGGCGCCGCGGCTGCGCATGGCGCCCGACCCGCAGGCCGTGACCGAGCTGGCCGCCGCCCTGGTCGCCGCCAACCGGCTGGTGATCTACGCCGGTCAGGGCGTGCACTACGCGCGCGCGTGGAAGCAACTGCGCGAGCTGGCCGAGTTGCTGGAAGCCCCGGTCACGACCAGCCTGCAGGGCAAGAGCGCGTTCCCGGAGAATCATCCCCTGTCGCTCGGCTCGGGCGGGCGCTCGATCAGCAAGCAGCTCCACCACTTCCTGAACAACGCCGACCTGATCTTCGGCATCGGCTGCAGCTTCGCGTCGACGAACTACGGCGTGGCCATGCCCAAGGGCAAGCGCATCGCCCACGCCACGCTGGACCCGCTCGACATCAACAAGGACATCGTGGCCGACCTCGCGCTGGCCGGCGACGCCGGGCTCACCCTCGACGCGCTGATCCTCGAGGTGAAGGACCGGCTCAAGGGCAAGCCCCGCGGCCGCCTGGGCGCCGTCACCAAGGAGATCGCCACGCTCAAGCAGGAGTGGCTGGCCCAGTGGATGCCGCGGCTGACGCAGAAGACCTCACCGCTGTCGCCCTACCGCGTGCTGTGGGACCTGATGCACACGGTCGACGTGGCCAACACGATCATCACGCACGACGCCGGCAGCCCGCGCGACCAGATCTCGCCGTTCTGGGAGCCGACCGAGCCGCTGACCTACATCGGCTGGGGCAAGACCACCCAGCTCGGCTACGGCCTCGGCCTGGCCATGGGGGCCAAGCTGGCCCAGCCCGAGAAGCTCTGCATCAACTTCTGGGGCGACGCCGCCATCGGCTTCACCGGCATGGACTTCGAGACGGCCGTGCGCGAGCGCATCCCGATCCTGTCCGTGCTCTCCAACAACTTCTCGATGGCCATCGAGCTGAAGATCATGAAGACCGCCACCGCGAAGTATCGCTCGACCGACATCAGCGGCAACTACGCCGAGTTCGCCAAGGCCCTGGGCGGTCACGGCGAGCGGGTGACGGAGCCCGACGACATCATCCCGGCCATCCGTCGCGCCGTCGCCAAGACGCGTGAGGGCGTGCCGGCGCTGCTGGAGTTCATCACGGAGAAGGCCGAAGACTTCTCGATGTTCGCCTGAGCTGAACCTCGACGGGCCCCTCGGCGCCGCCCACCGACGACGGCGCCGAGGGCTCTTCGGCATCGTCCACCGCTGACGCCACGCTGCACCAACCCCTGCCCGGAGAGGCACGACATGGTCACACTGCTGACGGATTCTGGAGAGTTCGCGGTACCCGGAGCGGAAGCCTCCCCGACGACGCTCTGGTGTCCCGCGCGGGAGGCGGAAGCCGCGACGGGTTGGGTGGCCAAGCCGGAGGGGCTGTGCCGGGGGCCGCTCTGCGTGCCGCTGCCGGCCGGGCGCGAGCGGGAGTTCGCCGACGGCGGACGCCTCGACCTGGCCGCGCTCTGGCGTCATCTGGGTCAGCCCGCGGTGCACAGCGACCGGGGTGATGCCTGGGTGCTCGCGCAGAGCGCGCGCGACCGCGCGGCGGCGCTCGCCACGCTGGAGGCGCCGGACTTCGCGTTGCCGGACGCGGCTGGCCGGGTGCATCGGCTCTCCGAGCAGCGCGGCCAGAAGGTCCTGCTCGTCACCTGGGCCTCGTGGTGAGGGTGCCGCCGCGACCTGCCCGTGTGGCAGACGCTCTACGAGGAGCTGGGGCCTCTCGGCTTCGTGGTGATCGCGGTGGCGATGGACAGTCGCGAGGATGATCCGCTGCCGTGGATCGAGGCGGCCCGGCCGACCTATCCGACGCTCATCGATCGCGAGCATCGGCTCGCCGAGCTTTACGGCATCGTCAACGTGCCGCAGGCGGTGTGGATCGACGAGACCGGTCGCATCGTGCGGCCCGCGGAGCCGGCCGGCGCCTACGAGGGGTTCCGCCGGATGAACCGGGCGACGCGGGAGATGCCGGAGGACATCGCGCGTCTGACCGCGCAGGCGAAGGCGACCTATCTCGACGCCATCCGCGACTGGGTGCGCCAGGGACCGCAGAGCGCGTATGCCCTCACCGCCGCCCGCGCGCGCGAGCACCTGCCGCCGCCGCGCGAGGAGACCGCGCGAGGCCAGGCGATGTTCCGGCTCGGGCAACTGCTGCTCCGCCGGGGCGCGCGCGAGGAGGGCGAGCGGTGGATCCGTGAGGCGAGCCGCCTCCATCCCGACTCCTGGTGCATCTGGCGCCAGGGGGCGGGCGTCAACGAGACCGGGCTGGCCGCGCTGCCCGATTTCTGGCAGCGGGTCGACGCGCTCGGGGAAGCCCGGTACTACACCCGGGTCGACATGCCGGGAATGCCCTAGCCGCGAGTTGCTGGCTCTCTACCCAAGCTGTTACATTTCTCGTCTGGAGGTGTCCCCTTGCGACGTCTGAACTTCGTGATCGCGATGCTGATCGTGACGGTGGTGAGCGGGCTCGCCGTCGCCCATGCCCAGGACAAGCCCCGCGTCGGCGGCGAGCTGACCTTCGTGGTCCCCTCGGAGCCGCCGACCTACGACGGCCACGCCGAGGGCACGTTCGGTGTCGTCCACCCGCTGGCGCCGCACTACAACACGCTGCTGCGCATCGACCCCTTCGACAAGACCGGCACCAAGCCGGTGCCCGACCTCGCCGAGTCGTGGACCATCTCGCGCGACGGGCGCGTCTACACCCTCAAGCTGCGGCCGGGCGTGAAGTTCCACGACGGCAGCGTGATGACCTCGCGCGACGTCAAGGCCAGCTACGACCGCATCGTCAATCCCCCGCCCGGCGTGACCTCGTACCGCAAGGGCAACTACGGCTCGGTGGAGGCGGTCGAGGCGCCCGACGCGAACACGATCCGCTTCCACCTCAAGTGGCCGGAGTCGTCGTTCCTCGTCACGCTGGCCTCGCCCTACAGCTGGATCTTCAAGGCCGACATCCTGGCCAAGGACCAGCAGTGGTACGCCAAGAACGTGATGGGGACCGGGCCCTTCAAGTTCGTCGAGCACGTGAAGGGCTCGCACTGGGTCGGCAAGAAGAACCCCGACTACTGGGACAAGGGCAAGCCCTACCTCGACGGCTACCGCGCCATCTTCATCACCTCGAACGCCGCCCAGGTGGCCGCCGTCCGCGGCGAGCGGGCCCACGCCCAGTTCCGGGGCTTCAGCCCGGCCGAGCGCGACACGCTGGTGAACGCGCTGGGCTCGAAGGTGACCGTGCAGGAGAGCCCCTGGGATTGCGTGCTGCTGGTGGCCATGAACCAGAACCGCAAGCCGTGGGACGACCGGCGCGTGCGCAAGGCGCTGACGCTGGCGCTCGACCGCTGGCAGGCCTCGCAGAGCCTGTCGAAGATCACGATCGTCAAGGACGTCGCCGGCATCCAGGTGCCGGGCACGCCGTGGGCCACGCCGCCGGCCGAGCTCGAGAAGCTGGCCGGCTACAGCCGTGACATCAACGCCAGCCGCGCCGAGGCCCGACGTCTCCTGAAGGAAGCCGGCATCCCCGAGGGCTTCTCCTTCACCTTCAAGAACCGCGGCATCCCCCACCCCTACGAGCCGACCGGCATCTGGCTGGTCGACCAGTGGCGGCAGATCGGGCTGAACGTCAAGCAGGAGACGATCGAGGCGTCGGCCTATCACCCGATGCTGAAGCGGGGCGACTTCGACGTGGCCATGGACTTCCAGTGCAGCTTCGTCGTGGAGCCCGACATCGACATCGAGAAGTTCCAGTCGGCCGGCAAATCCGACCGCAACTGGGGCGGATACAAGGACGAGGTGCTCGACGACCTGTACACCAAGCAGGCCCGCGCCACCGATCCGGAGGAGCGCAAGCGGCACCTGCGCGCCTTCGAGAAGCGGCTACTCGACGAGGAGGTTCGCTACATCTACACGCTGCAGTACAACCGCATCGTGGTCCACAGCAGCAAGGTGCGGGGCTGGACGGTCACGCCCGCCCACTTCCTGAACCAGCAGCTCGATACGGTCTGGCTGGCGGAGTAGGGACGGAGCCGCGTCAGCTGGAGGCGAGGTCCAGGGCGGCGCCGCCGCCGCCCTGGACCAGCATCTCGGTGAGCGAGTCCAGGCAGGCGCCGCAGTCGGCGCCCGCCCCGCAGGCAGCGGCAACGTCCTCCGGGCAGGCGGCGCCCCGTTCGATGACGGCCTGGATGGTGCTGCTCGGCACGCCGGCGCACAGACACACGATCATGCGGATGGATCTCCCGGTGAGGCGTGGAAGTCGTCGGGGCGCACGGAGTCGGCGATCCCCTCGCCCTGCACGTCGTCGAGCACGATGCGCGCGACCCCGGCCTCGAACGAGCCGAGCAGGGCGCCCACGAAGTCGAAGACCGGATGGCAGGTCTGGGGGCCGCGCTCGATCACGCGGGCCAGCCGGGCGGCCTCGCTGGCGTCGGCCGAGAACGTCATGGTGACGTGGCGCTGGGTGTCGTCCAGCCGCACCACCGCGATGCGGTGCTTGGGGCAGACCCGCATGTCGCGCACCAGCATCAGCGTCATCCCGGCCCCCCTCCCCCGTCACGCCTCGGCCCGTCTCGGTCGCCTGAGATTAGGTATACCTAACTACTTCGCGTCGTCAACCCTAATTATCAGAGGGCTGGCCGGGGCTGGTAATTGTCCGGAAAAGCGTCTATAAAACCCTCGCGTCAGGGCGAGGTCGAAATCCCTGCCAGGAGGACCGACGTGGCGAAGTTCAAGGTGGTCACCCCAGCCGGAGTTACCTACAGTGCGCCGGGCACCGGCTACGAGCCGGAGATGGAAACGCTCGCCCCGCTCGGTGCCGAGATCGTCGAGATCGCCGCCAAGAGCGAGGACGAGTTCGTGGCCGCCGCGCGGGATGCCGACGCGCTCTACGCCAAGGGCCGGCCCATCACGAAGAAGATCATCGACGGCCTCGAGCGCTGCAAGATCATCGCGCTCGGCAGCGTGGGCGTCGATTCGGTGGACGTCGCCGCCGCCACCGCCAAGGGCATCCCCGTCACCAACGTGCCCGACACCTTCATCGAGGAAGTGGCCGATCACGCGATGATGCTGATCCTCTCCACCTTCCGGCGGCTGGTCGTGCAGGACCGCATGGTCCGCGAGGGCCGGTGGAAGGAAGGGCGGCCCCAGCTCCTGCAGTTCCCCCGGCTGATGGGGCTCACGCTCGGCTTCGTGGCCTTCGGCCACGTGGCCCGCGCCGTGGCCATGCGGGCGCGCCCGTTCGGCCTGCGCATGATCGCCTATGATCCCTACGTCGAGGAGCTGGTGATGAGCCAGTACGGCGTGGAGCCGGCCAGCCTCCCCGAGGTGCTGCAGCGCTCCGACATCATCACCAACCACCTGCCCTCCACCCCGGAGGCCTACCACCTCCTGCGCGAGGAGCACTTCCGCCAGATGAAGCGGGAGGCGATCTTCGTCAACACCGGCCGCGGCGCCACCGTGGACGAGCGCGGGCTGATCAAGGCGCTGGAGGAAGGCTGGATCGCGGCGGCCGGGCTCGACGTGCTGGAGCAGGAGCCGCCGGAGACGAACAACGCGCTGATGAAGATGGAGAACGTGATCCTGACCGCGCACGTGGCCTCGGCCTCGGCCCGGTTCGACCCCGCCCGGCGCCGGCGTGTCGGCGCCGAGATCGCGCTGGCCCTCACCGGTCGCTGGCCGCGCAGCTGCGTCAACCCGGGCTCGCTCGAGAAGTCCGGCCTGCGGCGGTGGCAGCCCGTCTCGATGGAGCGCGGACCCAACTCCTGACGTCCTGAGTCGAATGATGTCACGCACCGCGTAGCGGCGGGGCGGCGGGCGGGTCGTGGGGTCTGGAGGACCCGTTCCCGCCGCCCATCACCGTGCGAGGAGCCCAGCCACGCCCCGCCGCGGGCGGGGAGGCTACCGGATCAGCTTCGCGTAGGCGTCGAGCAGCGGCAGCACCTTGTCCGGCGTCTCCGACGGCACCCCGAAGATGGCGCGCTGCACGCCGGCGGCTTCGAGCGGATCGAGCACGGCGCGATCGGGCTTCACCATGAAGGCGCTGACCGGAATCGATCCGCGGCCGGCGTCCTTGGCTCGACGCTGCAGGAGCGCCATCTTGTCGGCGAAGGTGGCGCCCATGCGGCTGACGACGGGCATCCAGCCATCGGCGTACTCGAGCACCCGGTCGAACGTGGTGGGGCCGTCGCCGCCCATGAGGATGGGCGGGTGGGGGCGCTGGGCGGGCTTGGGGAACGACCACATCTTGTCGAACTTGACGAACTCGCCGTGGTACTCGGCCTCGTCCTTCGTCCAGATCTCCTTCATGGCCAGGATCTGCTCGCGGAGCAGCCGGAAGCGCGTCTTGAAGGTCGTGCCGTGGTCTTCCATTTCCTCGGCGTTCCAGCCGCCGCCGATGCCGAAGAGGAAGCGGCCGCCGGAGAGATGATCGAGGCTGGCGACCTCCTTGGCCAGGATGATCGGGTCGCGCTCGATCACGAGGCAGATGCCGGTTCCGAGCCGCAGCTTGGTGGTCGCCCCCGCCGCCATGGTGAGGGCGACGAACGGATCGTAGGAGTGCCAGTACTCCTTGGGCAGGTTGGGCCCGCCCGGCCACGGGCTGCGGCGGCTGGCCGGGATGTGCGTGTGCTCGGGGATCCACAGCGACTCGAAGCCGCGTGTCTCGACCGCGCGCGCCAGCTCGTCGGGACGGATCGCGTAGTGCGTGGAGAACATGACGATGCCGTAGTGCATGGAGGCCTCCTCTGAGTGCGTGGATTATATGGTACGGTGCGGCGCTAGAGGGGCCCTGCCCCGTCGACAGAGGAGGCCATCACATGCTCGGGGTCGTCGCGACGCTCAAGGTCAAGCCCGGAATGGACAAGCAGTTCGAGGCGGTCGCCAAGGAGCTGGTGGCGAAGGTCAACGCCAGCGAGCCCGGGTGCAAGCTCTACGCCCTGCACCACGGCGAGGCCGCCAACACCTACGTCTTCATGGAGCGCTACGTCGACCAGGCGGCGGTCGAGGCGCACCGCGCGACCGAGCACTTCAAGACGCTCGGCCGCAAGATGGGCGAGTTCATGGACGGCCGGCCCGAGGTGCTCCGGCTGAAGGAAGTCGAGTAAGCGCATGCGCGCCTCGGCCGACGCCCTGCGACGCACCATCAGCGCCATCGTGAGCGCCGGCGGCAGCGCCGACGCCGAGGCCGATCTCGTCGCCGACCATCTCGTGCAGGCCAACCTGGCCGGCCACGACAGCCACGGGGTCGGCATGATCCCGACCTACGTGCGCCACCTGAAGGCCGGCCTCGTGGTGCCCAACACGCGCGCCAAGACGGTGAAGGACGACGGCCCCGCGCTGATGTTCGACGGCGGTCGGGGCTACGGCCGGCCGGTGGCCGGCGAGGCGATGGCCGCGGCGATCGCGCGCTGCCGCCAGACCGGCGTGGTGGCGATGACGCTCGCCAACGCCCATCACATCGGTCGCGTCGGCGCCTACGGCGAGCTGGCCGCCGCGGCCGGCCTCGTCTCCCTGCACTTCGTCAACGTCACTGACCATCGCGCAGTGGTGGCGCCGTTCCGGGGCACCGACGGCCGCTTCGTCACCAACCCCGTCTGCATCGCCTTCCCCGGCACCGAGCAGCAGCCGCCGATCCTGCTCGACATGGCCACCAGCGCCATCGCCATGGGCAAGGTCCGCGTGGCGAAGAACGAGGGGCACGAGGTCGAGCCGGGGATCCTGATCGATCCCGCCGGCAAGCCCACCCGCGATCCCAACGTGATGTACACCGAGCCGCACGGCGCCCTGCTGCCGTTCGGCGGCCACAAGGGCTACGCGCTGGCCGTCGTCACCGAGCTGCTGGCGGGGGCGCTGTCCGGGGGGCCGACGATCCAGCCCGGTAACCCGCGCGCCGGCGGCGTCATCAACAACATGTTCGCGGTGATCATCGACCCTGCCCGCTTCGCCGGCGTCGACTGGCTACGCCGCGAGATCGACGGCTTCGTCGACTACGTCAAGGCCTCGCCGCCGAGCGATCCGAAGGCGCCCGTACTGGTGCCCGGCGACCCCGAGCGGCTGGCCCGGGCCGAGCGCTCGCGCTCCGGCATCGAGGTCGACGCCACGACGTGGGAGGAGATCCTGGCCGCCGGCGAGCAGGTCGGCGTCGCCCGGACGACCATCGCCACCTTCACCGGAGGTCGCGCATGATCCGGCTCGCGCTCGCCGTCGCCACGCTCGCGCTACTCCTCACCGCCCCCGGGGCGAACGCTCAGGAGACGCCCCGAATGGGCGGCGTCCTCAAGGTGGCGACCATCGGCGAGCCGCCCACGCTCGACATGCCGATGTCCACGGCCACGATCACCTACGAGATCATGTGGCACGTGAACGAGACGCTGTTCACGTACGACGCGAACTTCAACCCGGTGCCGCTGCTCGCCGACACCCACGCGATCAGCGACGGCGGCCGCCGTCACACGATCACGCTGCGCAAGGGCGTCAAGTTCCACAACGGCAAGGAGATGACCGCGGCCGACGTCGTTCCGTCGCTCAAGCGCTGGGGCCAGGTGGCCTCGCTCGGCAAGAGCCTGTGGGCCAACGTCGAGAGCATCGACGCCAAGGATCCGTACACGGTCGTGCTGGCGCTCAAGCAGCCGTCCGCCTCGCTGCTCTTCGGTCTCGCCGAGGCGCACGGCGCCGTCTATCCCAAGGAAGTCATCGAGGCGGCCGGCGACGGGCCCCTCAAGGAGTACACCGGCACCGGCCCCTACCGGTTCGTCGAGCACAAGGCGGATCGGCACCTGAAGCTGGCCCGGTTCAAGGACTACGTCGCGCGCAGCGAGCCGGCCAGCGGCTTCGGCGGCAAGCGCGTTGCCTACTTCGACGAGATCCTGTTCATTCCGGTTCCCGACACCGCCGTGCGGCTGGCCGGCGTGGAGACCGGCGAGTATCACCACGCGATGTTCGTGAAGCAGGACTCCTACGACCGGATCAAGTCGCTGCCCCAGCTCGATCCGCGCATCGTGAAGCCGCGCGGCTGGGCGGTGGCCGTCCTCAATCACAAGGCCGGCGTCATGACGGACAAGAAGGTCCGCCAGGCCTTCCAGGCCGCCCTCGACATGGAGCCGATCATGATCGGCGGCTTCGGCAGCAAGACGTTCTACCGGCTCGATCCCGGCCTCTTCTTCCCCGAGCAGCCGTGGCACTCGACGGTCGGCGCCAAGACCTACAACCAGCGCGACGCCGACAAGGCCCGGCGCCTGCTGAAGGAAGCCGGCTACGCCAAGCAACCGGTCCGGTGGGCGACCACGCGCGAGTACGAGTTCATGTACAAGAACGCCGAGGTGGCCAAGCAGCAGCTCGACCAGGTCGGCTTCAACGTGGATCTCCAGGTGCTCGACTGGGCCACGCTGAACTCGCGCGCGCTCAAGCCGGAGCTGTGGGACGTCGCCTCCACCGGCCTCGTCTTCACCGCCGACCCCGCCAACCACATCGTGTTCCGCTGCAACTGGTGGGGCAACTGGTGCCACGAGGAGAAGGAGCAGCTCCTGGCCGAGCTGGCCCGGGAGAGCGACGTGAAGAAGCGCAAGGCGCTCGTCGAGCGGATGCAGGCGATCTTCTACGAGGACGTGGGACGCGTGAAGCTCGGCGACTACTTCACGCTCGACGTCGCCCGGCGTGACCTGCGCGGCCCCTTCCGGACCGCCGCCCGGATGTACTTCTGGAACTCGTGGCTGGCGAAATGAGCTGGCGCGCCCGGGCCGGCACCCGGTTCGAGACCGAGAAGCGCCCCGTCCAGGCCGCCCGCGGCATGGTGGTGACCAACCACCCGCTGGCCTCGGCGGCCGGCGCCGAGATGCTGGCGGCCGGCGGCAACGCCGTCGACGCCGCGGTGGCCGCGCTGTTCGCGCTCACCGTCGTCGAGCCGATGATGGTGGGGATCTTCGGCGCCGGCCACGCCCACCTGCTCCTGGCCGGCGGCCGCCACACGGTGATCGACGGCTACACCACCGCCCCCGCCGCCGCCCGGCCCGACCTGTACCGCCCGCTCTCCGACACATGGCCGGACTACATGGAAGTCGCCGGCCAGGAGAACAGCGTCGGTCTCCGCGCGGTCGGCGTGCCCGGCACGCTCGCCGGCTGGTGCGAGATGCTGACCCGTTTCGGCACGCTCGATCTGGAGACGGTCACGGCACCGGCCATTCGCCACGCCGCCCGCGGCTTCCGCGTGACCGGCTATCTCGCCGAGTGCCTCATCGAGGCCGCGCCCGATCTGGCCCGTTTCCCGGCCAGCGCGCGCGTCTTCCTGCCCGGTGGCGCGCCACTTCGCCGCGGTGAGCTCCTGATCCAGGCCGACTACGGCGACACGCTGCGCGCGGTCGCCGCCCGCGGCCCGGCCATCCTCTACGGCGGTGCGCTCGGCAGTCGCGTCGCCGAGCACATGGCCCGCGAGGGCGGCCTGATCACGCTGAGCGATCTGCAGCGCTATCGCACGATCGAGCGCCAGCCGGTGCGCGGGACGTACCGTGGCTTCGACGTGGCCGGCTGCCCGCCGCCGACCGGCGGCGGCATCCACCTGATCCAGATGCTGAACATGCTGGAGGGCTTCGACGTGGCCGGGCTCGGCTTCGGCAGCGTGGACGGCATCCATCTGCTGGCGGAGGTGATGAAGATCGCCTTCGCCGACCGGGCGGCGGCCACCGGCGATCCGGCGTTCGTCGACGTGCCGGTCGCGCGGCTGATCGCCAAGGACTACGCGGCCGCGCGCCGTGCCGACATCGATATGGCCAAGGCCGGGGCGCCGGTCGCCGGCGTGGCCGCCGGCTCGCCGCACACCACGCACGTGACGGTCGCCGACAGCGACGGCAACGTGGTCGCCGCGACCCAGACGATCCACGCCCTCTTCGGCTCCCGGGCGATGGTACCGGGCACCGGCATGATGCTGAACAACACGATGGCCATCTTCGATCCGCATCCGGGCACGCCGCTGTCGATCGAGCCCGGCAAGCGGATGACCAGCTCGATGGCGCCCACCATGCTTCTGCGCGACGGCCGGCCGGTTCTGGCGCTGGGGCTGCCGGGCGGCACCAAGATCTTCCCGTGCGTCCTGCAGGCCATCGTCAACGTGGTCGATCACGGCATGTCGCTGCAGGAGGCGGTCGAGGCACCGCGCGTGTGGACGCAGGGCCAGGAGCTGGAGGTCGAGGCCGCGGTCGGCGCCGAGGTGCGCGCGGGCCTGGTCGAGCGGGGCCATCACGTGGCTGCCGTCCCCCACGTGGCCGGCGGCATGGGCGCCATCGCCTTCGAGGCCGACGGCACCCTCACCGGCGCCTCCTGCTGGCGCGCCGACGGCACTCCCGTCGGTCTCGGCGGCGGCTACGCGCGGGCCGGCACCCGGTTCTGGCCGGACCGGCGCACGCCGCCCTCACCGTCGTAGTCGAGTCGAAGCTCACCCGAACGCAAGGAGGAACTGATGGATCGCTACACCAAGATCGTGCTCACGGTGATCGCCGTGGCCCTGGTCGTGATCGCCGCCCGGCCGCTGATGCCGAGCGTGCTCGAGCGCGCGCTGCCCGGCGTCGCCCAGGCCCAGACCATCGCGCCGAAGTACGAGGTCACCATTCCGAAGGCGTGGGGGAAGTACCTCGCGTTCAGCAACAACAACCTGCTGCTCGAGGCGCCGGATGGGTGGCGGGTCGTCGACGTCGAGGGTAAGGCGCCGGAGTATCCGAAGATCAAGGCTCTCATCCGCTGGCAGTAGCTACTCCGGCACGGCGGAGGCGGACGGCGTTGGGTGGGTCATGGGGGTCTGGGCGACCACGCGCGCGGAGGCCGCCTCGTCCGAGGGCGGCTGGGCTCCATCCGGCTGGGCCTCGCACGGTCATGGGGCGGCGGGAACGGGTCCTCCAGACCCCCATGACCCACCCAACGCCGTCCGCCTCCGCCGCGCCTGGGTTGGGCTACCGCGGTTGGGGCCTGACTTCGGATGACAGGCGGGCATTGCCCTTCGTGGGGGCCGCCTGCCGCGCCTGGTTGGGCTAGTGCGGGTGGGGCCTGACTTCGGATAGAAGGCGGCCGTAGCCTTTTACGGGGTCGCGGATCTCTAGAAGTGTCAGGGCGTGCCAGAGGGTGGCGGCCTGGCTGGTCAGGACGGGCTTGGCGAGGTCCTTCTCCAGGCGTTCGATGATGCCGGCGGTCGGGAGGCCGGTGCCGCTGATCAGGACGACGTCGGCGGTGGGAGTGTCGGCAGAGCGGCCGAGGGCGTGGGCGCGGTCTTCGCTCTCGTCGTAGATGTTCGGGGTGTCGAGACGACGATGCGCGACGATCTCGAAGCCGGCGGCCTCCCAGTACGCCCGGCCCGCGGCGCTGATCGACTCGGGGTATGGCGTGGCCAGCGCCACGCGACGGGCGCCCAGATGGCGCAGGGCGGCGTGGATGGCCCCGGCGGCGGTGAAGGCGCGGGTGCCGGCCAGATCCGCGACGCCCGCCCGCAGCGCGGCCTCGCCGGCGAAGCGGCTGAGATAGCTGACCGCCGTGTGGGCGAGGACGACGGCGTCGGGCCTCACGGCGGCCAGCGAGCGCGTCGCCGCCGGCAGCGAATCCAGATAGCCCAGCGTGCGGCGCTCCATGCCGTCGATGCCGCCGGGCTCGCCGGCCAGCGTGTCCAGCCGCGCGAAGTGGATGGTCAGCGAGCGCGGCGCCATCCGGTAGAGCTCGGGCTCGATGGTCGGGTTGCCGGCGGGAACGAGGACGCCCAGGCGCACGGTCTCACCCGCCGAGCCGGTCCCAGGCCAGCCGCGCCATCCGGCCCATGAGCTGGTAGGCGGCCGTGAAGCCGGGCGTGCCGTCGGGCAGCGCCTCGGGCACGTGCTCGGTGTAGGCGGTCAGGATGAAGAGCGGTCGATCGCCCTTGAAGACGATGCCGGCGTCCATGAAGCCGCGCGAGCCCGTCCCCGTCTTGTGGGCGACCTTGGTGCCGAGCGGCAGCTGCGAGGGCAGCCGGGTCTTGAGCTTCTGCCACGAGAGGATGTCGAGGCCGAGCTTGCACAGCTCCGGCGTGGAGCCCAGCTTGCGCGCGACGGCCGCGTCGGTCGTGCCCTGGAGGATCAGCTCCAGCAGCATCCCCTGGTCGTTCGGCGTGGTGGTGGTCACCTGCTCCAGCGTGTGGTCGCGGCCGAGCTTGGGCGGGATGCCGAAGCGATGCGTGGTGCCGACCATGCCGACGCCGTCGCACCAGCGCTGAACGGTGTCGAGCCCGACCAGATCCACCACGGTGCCCGTGCACGTGTTGTCGCTGACGATGATCATCATCACCATCGCGTCGCGGAGCGTGATCCAGAACCCCGGCGTCAGGTGCTGGAAGGTGCCGGAGTCGTTGTCCTGATACTTCGCCTCGATCGTGACCTTCTGGTCCAGCGACAGCTTGCCGGCGTGCACGGCGGCCAGCGCCGCCATCATGATCGAGATCTTGCGGGTGCTGGCCGAGGGCACCGGCACGCCGCCGAAGCGATCGGCCCGGGCACCGGTGGCCATGTCTTTCAGGTACCAGCTCGTCTGGAACGGCAGGGCGTCGCACAGCTCGTTGAATTTCTGGACCAGGTCTCGCATGGCAGGGGCTCCTCGGCTCAGCGGTCGAGCCAGACGTTCCAGAAGTGCATGTAGGGACCGGGCTCGTAGCCGGCCACGTTCTTGCGCCGGGCGTCCAGGCGGAAGTAGTCACCGATCTTGATGCGGGGCGCCTCCGCGTAGAACATCGTCTGGACCTTCTCCCACATCGCGTAGCGCTTCTTGAAATCCAGCTCGCGCCCCATCGCCTGCAGCAGCGCGTCCTTCTCGGGGTTGCACCACCAGCCCGGCCACTCGCAGAGCACCTGGGAGGAGGTGGCGGGCTCCGGCACGAACACGAACGCCGTGCTGAAGGCGTCCCACAGCTCCGGCTTGTTCCGCCGCTGGACCACCGTGGCCCAGTCCGAGACCTGCAGATCGATCTTGAAGCCGACTTCCTCGAGCTGGCTCTTGGCCACCACCGCCGGCTTGTAGTGGTGCTCGTACTCGGTGGTGACGATCCAGCGCATCGGCTGGCCGGTGTAGCCGGCCTCCTTCAGCAGCCGCCGGGCCTTGTCCTTGTCGCGCTGGTTGTAGAGCGCGGCCCCCACCTTGGAGTGCCACGGCAGCTCCTGGAAGAACAGGCCGGGGTCGACCCGATAGAAGTCCTTGTGTCCGACCCCGGCCAGGATCATCGGCTCCACGTCGAGAGCGGCCTGGGCGGCCTGGCGCAGCTTCACGTCGGTCATCAACCCCTGCTTCAGGTTGAAGGCGATGGTCGCCCATCCGTACGGCTTGACGACGACGGTCTCCACGCCCGGCGACGACTTGAGGCGCTCGTACTGGTCGGGCTTGACCTGCTGGATGTAGTCGTACTCGCCGGTGACCATGCCGGCCTGGCGGGTGGCGTAGTCGGGCACCGGCATGAACAGGATCTCGTCGACGTAGGCCGTCCGGCGGCCGGCCAGGCCGCTCGGCGCCTCGCCCCGGGCGGCGTAGCCGTCGAAGCGCGCCAGCTTCACGTGGCGGTCCGGCTTGTGCTCGACGAACTTGAACGGTCCGGTGCCGACGAACTCCTTGAGCTGGGCGGCGCCGGCAGCGTCG
The DNA here is from genome assembly GCA_963734175.1 of uncultured Candidatus Rokubacteria bacterium. GTDB lineage: Bacteria > Methylomirabilota > Methylomirabilia > Rokubacteriales > CSP1-6 > AR5. The sequence continues at coordinate 545,053 of CAVTGC010000015.1, read as the reverse complement.
ATGACGTCCTTGGGATAGATGAAGGCGGCGTTGTCGACGCCGGCCAGCACCGTCAGCAGGCTTCCCGACGGCTCCTTGAGCCGGATCTCGACGGCGTTCGGGCCCTTGGCCTCGACGGCCTCCACCACCTTGAAGGTGGCCTTGCCGGTGCCGGCGATGGCTCCCCAGCGCTTGAGCGAGGCGACGACGTCGTCCGCGGTGAGCGCCTTGCCGTTGTGGAACTTCACGTCCTTGCGGAGCCGGATCGCGTAGCGCTTGCCGCCGTCGAGGGTCTCGTGGCCCTCGGCCAGCAGCGGTACGGGCTGGTACTTGGCGTCGAGCGCGTACAGCCCCTCGAAGATGTTGACGGCGATCTCGCGCGTGATGACCGCGGTCGTCGTGTGCCCGTCCAGCGTGGGCGGCTCCCCGATCATGCCGACCCGCAGCACGCCGCCCTTGCGGGGCGTCTGCGCCTGCCCCGGCGAGACCCCGAGGCCGGCGACGAGCACGGCCACGCTCAGGATCCCGAGATATCTCAGCCTTCTCCCCCGCATGGTCGTCCCTCCGTTGGCGAGCGCCTGCACGATACCACGAGGCGGACGGGCTCGACGGCGACGCCGGGCGCGCGCCGCCGTGGGCGTCCGGGGCGCCATGGTATCGTGACGGCCATGACGTGGAGTGGCTCCGTGGTCGCCCTTCTGGTCGTCACGGCGTGTACGCTGCTGCACACGGACCCGGCCCGCTCCGGCGAGATTCAGGGCCGGGTCGTGCTCGCCGGCGACGCGCCGCCGGCCCGGAAAGTCCCGATCACCATCGATCAGTACGTCTGCGGTACCGAGCAGACCGCCGCCGACCTCGTCGTCTCGGGCGCTCGCGAGATCCGGAACGTGGTCGTGTGGCTGGAGACGCCACCCCCCGGGGCGCCGTCGGCCCCGCCGCCCCTGACCGCGCCGATGGATCAGAAGGAGTGCGTGTTCCTACCGAGGATCGTGATCGTGCCCACCAGCGGGACCGTGGAGTTCCTCAACAGCGACCGCCTCCTGCACAACCTCCACAGCGTCTCCACGGCCAACCCGGCCTTCAACCGGACGCAGCCCAAGGGCCGCACGATCCCCGTCACCTTCGGCCGGCCGGAGATCGTGCGCATCGACTGCGACCTGCACTCGTGGATGCGCGGCTGGGTGGTGGTGGCGCCGCATCCGTTCCACGCCCTGACCGACGCCCAGGGCCGGTTCAAGCTGGACCGGCTTCCCCCGGGCTCGTACGTGGTGCGGGTCTGGCACGAGCGGCTCGGCGAGACGTCGCAGACGGTGACGGTCGCCGACGGCGCCACCCCCCTGACCATCGAGCTGCGCCCGCGCTAGCGGACCTCACGGCACGACGCGGATCTTCCGCGACGCCTCCCAGGCCGCGGAGTGCGTCGGCTCGGCCACCGCGCGCAGCGCGCCGCCCTCGTCGAGCGCGATGGTGAACGTGACCTTCGGGGCCGAGAAGACCGGGTGCAGGTACACGCGCGCGATCTCGGCGGTGTCCTTGTAGAGGGCGATGTAGCGGACGAAGTGCTCGGAGAGCGACGGATGATCGAGACCGACCGTCACCTCGAACCACTGGCCGCGCTTCACCGAGTCCGGAGCGCTGATCCGGGGCGTGTGCTTGGGATCGAAGCTCGACCGCATCTCGCGAAACTCCGGGGTGAACTGCTCCTCCTGGCCCCCCCGCACGGCCCCAGGGATGGCGACCGCCAGGGCCAGCCCCAGCGCCACGACCACCGATCTCGGGACGGGGCGGCGATCGGACCGTGGGTGCCTCATGATGACGGGTTCCTCCTCGCTGGCGCGCATCCGTCGGAGAGGAACTTGTGGATGAGCGCCAGCAGCTCGCGCGGGCTGTACGGCTTGGCGATGTAGGCGGAGGCGCCGGCCGCCATCGCCCGCTGGTCGTCCCCACTCAGCGCGAACGACGTCACGACGATGATGGGGACGTCGGCCGTGGCCGGGTCCCGGCGCAGCGCGCGGGTCACGTCGAGGCCGGACATCTTGGGAAGCTGCACGTCCATCAGGATCAGGTCGGGCCGATCTTCCCGCACCATCCCCAGGGCGGCCTCGCCGTCGACCGCCTCGCGCAGACGGTAGGTCGTCCGCGTGAGCAGCTGGCGCACGATCTTGCGGTTGTACTCGTTGTCCTCGACGTACAGCACGGTCGCCTCTCTCACGTCGCCTCCGCCGTCCGGAGCGGGATCGCGAACCAGAACGTGGAGCCTCGTCCCAGCTCGCTCTCCACCCCGATGCGGCCCCCGTGCATCTCGATGAACCGCTTGGTGATGCTCAGACCGAGGCCGGTTCCCTCGAACTCCCGGGTGGCGGCGCCGTCGAGCTGGCGGAACTCGTCGAAGACCTTGGCGAGGTCCTCCGTGGCGATTCCGATCCCGGTGTCGGTGACCCGGTAGATCAACTCGTCCCCCCGCTGGTCGACGGCGATCTCCACCGACCCCTGCCGCGTGAACTTCAGCGCGTTGCCGGCGAGGTTCATGAGGCACTGGGTGAGGCGCTTGGCGTCCCCGTAGGCGATGGGCATCTCCGGCGACACCCGGGTGGTGAAATCCAGCCCGCGCTCGGCCGCCAGCGACCGGAGCGACACCCGCACCGCCTCGACGACGTCCTGCACGGCGTACTCGTGCAGGGTCAGGTCCATCCGGCCCGCCTCGATCTTGGAGAGGTCGAGGACGTCGTTGATCAGCCCCAGCAGGTGGCGGCCGTTCGTGTGGATGTCGGCCAGCGGCTCCCGAAGACCGTCGGGCACCTCACCGTAGAGCCCGTCCCGCAGCATCTCCGTGAAGCCGAGGATGGCGTTCATCGGCGTGCGCAGCTCGTGGCTCATGTTGGCCAGGAACTCCGACTTGGCCCGACTGGCCTGCTCCAGGCGACCGTTGAGCCGCCGCAGGGAGTCCGCCGCCCGCTGCTGCTCGTCGACGAGTCGCCCGATCTCGGCGCTCATGCGATTCAGCCGCGCGGCCTGGTCCCCGAACTCGTCACGGTTGGGGACGGTGATTCGCGCCGTGAAGTCCCCGGCGCTCACGGCGGCCAGGAGCTCCTGGGCCTCGCGCAGCGGCAGCAGGCACGACCACGAGATGACGAAGCCGCAGAACAGGGCCAGCAGGATGGCGAGCGCGGCGAAGCACGCGGTCAGGACGATCGACCGGAAGTTCGCGGTCTCCACCGCGTGCTTGAGGTCCAGCATGTGACGGTTCTCGACCTGGACCAGCCGCGCGACCAGCGCCTCGATGTCCTGATACGCCCGCTCCTGCCGACCGAGCAGACCCGCGATCGCCACGTCGAGGTTGCCGTCCCGGATCGCGTTCGCGATATCGGCGACGGTGGTCATGACCCCGTCCTGGCGGCCACGGATCTGCTGGATCAGGTCGCGCTCTTCCTCGGTCGCCACCACCTCGCGCCGCGCGAGCGTGGCGTTGAAGCGATTGTTCTCCCGAAGGATCTGGGCGACGGAGGCCTCGTCGCGGAGCACCAGGGCCAGCGCGGTGAAGTGCATCTGCCGCGCGAGCGCGTGGTCGATTTCCTGGGACCACTCCACCCGCTCGTGCGCCTCGTGCATCTTCCGGCTCTGGGCCGCCGTCCGCGCGATGGTGTCGAGGCTGACGACGGCCATGGCGATGAACAGCGCGGTGATGACCAGGAAGCCGACGAGCAGCTTGGTGTGGACGGACGCCCGCACCCCCGCGACCCAGCCGACCAACCGTCCGAGCGGGGTCCGGGCAAGCAGGAACGCCACCCCCCGGTTCAGCCCGTCCCGGTCGGCGGTGGCACTTCCCGCGGCGCTCATCGGTACTTTTCTGACAGCCATGGGCGAAGACGACGAGTCGTTCGTGAGAATAGCATGCCCCCGCGCGACGCCCGCCCCTCCGGATGCTAGACTCCCGGCCGTGGACATCCAGCCCGGCCGCTACCCCGACCCCTCGCTGCAGGTTCTCGATCCGAGCTTCGCGCGCTACCGCGTCGGCAACGCCGGCGTCGAGCGCCTCGCCACCGGCTTCCGGTGGGCCGAGGGGCCGGTGTGGCTCGGCGACAACCGGTGCCTGCTGTGGAGCGATATCCCCAACAACCGGATCATGCGCTGGGACGAGGAAACCGGGGCGGTGAGCGTCTTCCGGAAGCCCTCGAACTACGCCAACGGCAACACGCGCGACCGCCAGGGCCGTCTGGTCACCTGCGAGCACGACGCGCGCCGCGTCACCCGCACCGAGTACGACGGCACGATCAGCGTCGTGCTGGACCGCTTCGAGGGCAAGCCGCTGAACTCCCCCAACGACGTCGTCGTGAAGTCGGACGACTCCGTCTGGTTCACCGATCCCCCCTTCGGCATCCTGAGCAACTACGAGGGGCACGTGGCCCCGGTCGAGCTGCCCACCAACGTCTACCGGGTCGGCCGTGACGGCCGGGCCACGGCCGTGATCGGTGACATCCCCCGCCCCAACGGGCTGGCCTTCTCGCCCGACGAGACGAAGCTCTACGTGGTCGTCAGCGGCGCCCTGCCGCGGCAGATCCGCGTGTACGACGTGGTCGCCGACGGCACCGCGGTGGCCAACGGCCGGGTGTTCATCGACTGCGGGGCGGGCGTCCCCGACGGTTTCCGCTGCGACACCGACGGCAACCTCTGGTGTGGCTGGGGCGGCGGCGAAGGACAGGACGGCGTGGCGATCTTCAACCCGGCCGGCACCATGATCGGCCGGATCCTGCTGCCCGAGCGCGCCGCCAACCTGTGCTTCGGCGGCGTCAAGCGCAACCGCCTGTTCATGGCGGCCAGCCAGTCGATCTATGCCGTCTACGTGAACGCCCAGGGAGCCACGCTGAGCTGATGCCTACTCTACTCATGCTGCCCCCACAGTCGGCGACGACCCGGGCCTGGGCCGCGCGCCTGGCCGAGGCCGTGCCCGGCCTCGAGATCGTCGTGGCCGAGGATGCCGCCGAGGCCGCCCGCGTGGCGACTCACGCCGAGGCCGCCTTCGGCACGATGCCGCCGGCCGTCGTGCGCACGGCCGCCAAGCTGCGCTGGCTGCAGGCGCCGCAAGCGGCACCGCCGGCCGGGTACTACACGCCCGAGCTGGTCGCCCACCCGGCCGTCGTCACCAACTTCCGCGAGATCTACAACGACCACATCGGCGCCCACATCATGGCCTTCGTGCTGGCCTTCGCGCGCGGCCTGCACCTGTACCTGCCGCGCCAGCTCCGACGCGAGTGGCGGCCGGAGTCGGGCGAGACCAGCGGCGTGCTGCACCTGCCGGAGACGACCGCGCTCATCGTGGGCGTGGGTGGCATCGGCGCCGAGGCCGCCCGCCTGTGCGCCGCCTTCGGCATGCACGTGATGGGCGTGGACGCCCGCCGTAAGGACGCGCCGCCCGGCGTGCTCAAGCTGGACGGGCCCGACGCGCTCGACTCGCTGCTGCCGCTGGCCGACTTCGTCATCCTCACCGTGCCGCACACGCCCGCCACCGAGGGATTCATGAACCGGGCGCGCCTGCAGCGCATGAAGCGCACGGCCTACTTCATCAACATCGGACGCGGGATGACGACACGCCTGGACGACCTGGTCGCCGCCCTGCGCGCCGGTGAGATCGCCGGCGCCGCCCTCGACGTGTTCGAGCAGGAGCCGCTGCCGGCCGACCACCCGCTGTGGACGCTGCCCAACGTGCTGATCACGCCCCACACGGCCGGCCACGGCCCCTACCTGGACGAGCGCCGCTTCGAGGTGCTGCTCGACAACGCCCGGCGCTTCCTGGCCGGCCAGCCGCTGCGCAACGTCGTGGACAAGGCGGGCTGGTTCTGATGGCGGACGTCACCGGCGGCCGCCTGGTCGTCGACCTGCTCAAGGCCGAGGGCGTCCGTTACATCTTCGGGATCGTGGGCTCGACCTTCCTCGACGTGCTCGATGCGCTCTACGACGACCGCTCGGTCGAGTACATCAACGTCCGCCACGAGCAGGCCGCCGCCTTCATGGCCGACGGCCTGGCCCGCGTCACCGGCCAGCCCGGCGTGTGCCTGGTGACCAGCGGGCCCGGCGCCACGAATCTGTTGACCGGCGTGGCCGCTGCCCACGTCGGCCACTCGCCGGTCGTCACGCTGGTGGGCGGCATCGAGCGGGCCCACCAGGGCAAGGACGCCTTCCAGGAGTACGACCTGCTCGGGATGTTCCGGCCGGTGAGCAAGCTGGCCGTGCAGGTCCAGCAGGCCGAGCGCATCCCCGAGATCCTGCGCGGCGCCCTGCGGACGGCGATGAGCGGTCGCAAGGGTCCGGTCTTCGTCGAGATCCCGCGCGACGTCCTCAGCGACCGGGTCACGCCGCCGGCCCCGCTGGCGCCGGAGGCCTACCGCGCGAGTCATCCCACGCCACCGCACCCCGAGGCCATCCGGGCCACGGCCCGGCTGCTGCGCGAGGCCCGGCGGCCCCTCCTGCTGGTCGGTGGCGGCGTGAGCTGGGCGGAGGCGAGCGATCTGGTCGTGCGGCTCAGCGAGAAGTACGCGCTGCCCGCCATCACCGCCTACGGCCGTAACGACACGGTACCCAACGCGCACCCGCTCTACATCGGACCGCTCGGCCGCGCCGGCGCGCCGGAAGCCGCCGCCGCCTGCCGTCGCGCGGATCTCATCCTGGCCATCGGCTCGCGGCTGGGACACTTCACCACGCACTTCGATCACCGCTACATCGCGCGCGACACGCCGATCGTGCAGATCGACGTCCACGGCGGTGACCTCGGCCGCTACTACCCGCTCGCCGTCGCCATCCAGGCCGACGCCCGCCTGGCCTGCCAGGCCCTGCTCGACCTGCTGGCCCACGAGGGCGCCGCGCCGGCGCCGGCCGAGTGGCGGCGGGAGGCCACCGAGCTCCGCGAGCAGCGCCAGGCCCGCCTGGCGGCGGAGGCGGGGCTGAGCAGCATGCCGCTGAAGCCGCAGCGGGTGTACGCCGAGCTCCGCCGCGCGCTGCCGCCCGACACGATCGTGGCGCTCGACGCCGGGGCGGCGCCGGCCTACGGCTACGACCGGCTGTCGTTCGCGACGCCGCGCAGCTTCCTCACCCCGCTCGACCTCGGCGGCCTCGGCTTCGCGTTTCCGGAGGCGCTGGGCGCCAAGCTCGGCCGGCCGGCAGCACCGGTGCTGGCCATCCACGGCGACGGCGGCTTCCTGATGAACGCCCAGGAGCTCGAGACGGCGGTGCGCCACCGGATCAACGTCGTCACGCTGGTCATGAACAACAACTGCTGGGGCTCCGAGAAGGCCTACCAGCGGCAGTTCTTCGGCGGTCGCTACATCGGCTGCGACATCGGCAACCCGCGCTACGACGCGTTCGCGCGGCTGTTCGGCGCCGCCGGCTTCCACGTCGAGCACGCGGACCAGGTCGGCGACGTCATGAAGGCGGCCTTCGCCTGCGGGCAGCCGGCCGTCGTCGAGATCCCGATCGACCCCGACGAGCTGCCCACGCCGGTGGCCGCGATCCGACCGCCGAAGAGCTGACGTGGCCGCCACGATCGTCCACGACACGACGATCGTCACCGGGGACGACGCCGGCGCCATCCACCACGGTGCCGCCCTCGTCGTGGACGGCGGTCGCATCACCGCCATCGGGCCCACGGCCGCGCTGCTGGCGCGGCATCCCGAGGCCGAGCGCGTGGACGGGCGCGGCCGGGCCGTGCTGCCCGGGCTGGCCAACACCCACACGCACCTTTCCCGCGTGCTCGCGCGGGGGATCTACGAGGACCTCTCGCCCTCCCACACGCCGCCGTTCACGGGCGGCCTGGCCCCGCTGCCCACGCCGGCGCTGAGCGCCGACGAGGAGCGCGTGATGGTTCTGCTGGGCGCGCTGGAGGCGATCCGCAGCGGGACCACCCTGGCGCTGGAGGAAGGCAGCGAGATCGACGGCTACGCCGGCCCCCTGACCGACACCGGCCTGCGGCTGGTGCTGTGCGAGCGCGCGTGGGACCGGGCGAAGGCGTCGATCGGCCAGCCCGGGCCATTCGAGGTGGATCGCCCCCTCGGCGAGCGCGGCCTCGAACGCATCGCCGCGCTCCATCGCCGCTGGGACGGCGCCGCCGGCGGCCGCGTGCGGACGGGGCTGGCCGCGTGGGCGCCGGACATGTGCTCGCCGGCGCTGCTCGGCCGGCTGCGCAAGCTGCAGGACGAGCTCGGCGTGCTCGCCACCGTGCACCTCAACCAGATCTGGGGCGAGGTGGCCGCGGTCCAGGAGCAGCGCGGCGTGCCGCCCACCGAGTACCTGGCACGCGAGGGGTTCCTGTCCAACCGGCTGGTGGCCGCCCACTGCCGGTGCATGACGGCCGAGGAAGAGCGCGTGCTCGGCGCCGCCGGCGCGGCCGTCGCCTTCAACTCCGCCATCGCGGCGCGCCGCGGGCTGTCGCCCCGCGCCGAGGAGCTGGAGCGCGCCGGCTGCCTCGTCACGCTCGGCACCGACAACATGGCCGAGGACATGGTGGAGGTCATGCGGACCGCGCTGTTCATGGAGCGCGTGCGTCGCCAGGACGGCCGCCGGCCGACCCCCGAGGACGTGCTGACGTGGGCCACCCGCAACGGCTACGAGGCGCTGGGCGTCACCGACGGCGGCTGGCTGGCACCCGGCAACCGGGCCGACCTCATCGTCGTCGACCTGCGCCGGGCCCACCTGACGCCGGCGCTCCGCGTCGTCTCCGACTTCGTGCACAACGGCCAGGCCGGCGACGTCGAGAGCGTGATGGTCGACGGCCGCTGGATCATGCGCGACCATCGCGTGCTGACGCTGGACGAGCCCGCGCTGGTGGCCGAGGCCGAGCGAGTCGCCCGCGCCGCCTGGTCTCGGCTGTTCGCGGCACGCCCTGACCTGCCCCGGCCGCCCGGCCTCGATCTCGCGGACCGCTGAGCGGGCGCTACACCTTCCCGACCAGGCGCGTGCCCACCTCGTCCACGTAGCGCTCGAGCCCGGCGCCGTCGAGCCGGGGCGACGGCATCAGGATGAGGCGATGCACGCCGAGCGCGGCGAACTTCTCGGCGGTGGCGAGGTCGACGCCGGTGCCCCGCCCCGGGGTGATGCTGATCTCGAGCGGCCCGAGGTGAGCCGGCCGCGTGTACTGCGCCGCCGCCGACCGCAGTCCCGCCAGGGCCTGCGCCGTCCCGTCCACGTCCAGCCCGAAGCCATACCAGCCGTGGCCTTGCTGCACCGCCCGGCGGAAGGCGGCGGCCGTGCGGCCGCCGACGACGATCGGCGGATGCGGGCGCTGCACCGGTTGCGGATGCGCCTGGATGTCGGCGAACGACACGAAGCGTCCCTGGTAGGCGGGCCTGGCCTGGCTCCAGATCGCCTGCATCGCGGCCAGATAGTCGTCGGTGACGGCCCCGCGCTGCTCGTACGGCGCCCCCAGCGCGCGGAACTCCGGCTGCAGGTAGCCCACGCCGATGCCGAAGATCAGCCGCCCGTTCGACAACGCGTCGAGGCTGGCCAGCTCCTTGGCCAGCACCAGCGGGTTGCGCTGGGGCAGGATGATGATGCCGGTGCCGAGCCGCACCCGCGTCGTGACCGCCGCGCAGTACGTCAGCGCGATGATCGGATCCAGAATGCGGTCCTGCGGGGCCATCGGCGACGGCGGCGCCTGCGGATCGGGCAGCACGACGTGCTCGCCGCCCCACAGCGACTCGAGGCCGGCCGCCTCGGCGGCGCGAGCCACGCCAGCGACGACGTCCGGATAGCTGCACGCGTAGGCGTTCGTGGAGAACAGGCCGAAGTGCATGGGCGCTCCCCTACACGCGCGCCATCACGCGGCGCGCGAACTCCTCGGCCAATCGCCACTTGGCGTCGGTGCCGGTGGCGAACATCAGCTCCTGCAACCCTTGCTGCTCGAGCTCGCGGATCTGGTCCACCAGCTCGTCGGCGGTGCCGACCAGGCAGGTGGCGCGGATCAGGTCGGCGTCGATCAGCTCGGCCTCGCCGGGGTGCAGGTCCGTGTAGTGGTACTCGTGAGTCCGGAAGTGTCGGTGGGCCAGCGGCGTCTCCTCCACCAGTGAGCAGTACCGCTTCCACATCCGGCGCAGGAAGCCCGGCGGCTCCACCCCGCGCTCGTGCACCTCGTCGTAGAAGTAGTAGACGCTGGCCATGACGTTGGGCCCGATCGTCTGGACCACCCGCGGCGAGTCGACCGCCTCGCCCGGCTCCAGCAGCACCACGTTGGTGAGGGCGCAGTTGCGGAAGCCGGTCAGCGTGCGGCCGGCCCGCGTCGCGCCCGTTCGGGCGTGCCCGAGCGCCTCCCGCACCGGGGTGCCACGGGGTGGGATGGCGAAGACGAGGCCGTCGCCGAACTCGCCGGCCAGCTCCATGGCCCGCGGCCCGAAACCCGACACGTACAGCGGGATGGGCGGCTGCAGGCTCGTGTACTTGCGGTCGGCCAGCAGCATCTTCACCGGCCGGGTGACGCCGTTGTACGTGTAGGCCACCGTGTCGCCGTCCAGCAGGGCGCGGATCACACGCAGGTACTCGCGATAGTCGGCCACCTTCATCGGCCGCTGGCCCATCGAGCGCATGGCGGTGTTGCCGGTGCCGAGGCCGAGGAGCACGCGACCGGGCGCCAGCCGGTTCAGCGTCGCCATCGCCGCCACGTGCACCGGCGGGATGCGCGTGCCGCAGATGGCGGTTCCCGGCCCCAGCCGCAGCTTGGTCGTCTGCCGCGCGGCCAGCGCCAGCACCGCATAGCAGTCCGAGTACAGCATCTGGCTGTCGGTCACCCACACCGAGTCGTATCCGAGCGTCTCGGCATGGCTGAAGAATCCGATCTCGTCGACGTTCGCCATCACGCACACGCCGAACTTCATCGCGCTTGCCTCGCGTGGCGCCCGGTGGCGCGTCGGGGCGGGTGTGGGCGGCGGTCATGCCGCGGGCGCGCCGGCGGCTCGCCTGTATTTCGCAAGCGGGATTCGCTCGGCCCCCCATCCCCCAGGGGGGGCTCGGGTGCCCGCTGTCCTTCGTCGGTGGCTCGCTCATCCCGCCCTGATAGAACCCGCTCGCCACGGCTCGCCGCAAGGCGCGGCCGCGGCATGACCGGCGCCCACACCCGCCCCCACACGCCACCGGAGCCCATGCGCTCCATCAGACAACTCCATCTTTTCGCAGGGTGGCGATGTCGGCCGGGGACATTTGTAGCAATCCGGACAGGATTTCGTCGGTGTGGCGGCCGAGGGAGGGGCCGGCGTGGTCGACGCGGCCGGGGGTGAGCGAGAGCTTGGGGACGACGCCGGGCTGCTTGAGCATGCCGAGCTTCTCGTCGGGGACGTCGAGGATCATGTCGCGCTCGCGGAAGTGGGGGTCGGTGAAGATGTCGGCGATGCTCATGATCGGTGAGTGGGGGATGTCGTGGGTCTTCAGTCCCTCGATCGCCTTGTCGAACGGCCGGGCCGAAAACCACGCCGTGGCCATTTCCAGGATCAGCGGGATGTGCTTGGGGCGCTCGTCGGCGGTGGCGAAGCGCGGGTCCTTGGGCAGGTCGGGCTGGCCGAGCATCGCGCACAGCCGCTCGAACAGGTGCTGGGCAGGCGCGGTGAAGACGACCCAGTGGCCGTCCTGGGTCTGGAAGGCGCCGCCCGGCCAGCCCGAGTGCTGCAGGCCGCCCCGCTCGCGCACCAGGCCCCGCCGGCCGTAGGCCGTCGTCGTGTACTCGAGCACCCGGAACGCCGACTCGTAGAGAGCGGCGTCGATCCACTGCCCCTCACCCGTGAGGTCGCGGTGGCGGAGCGCGGTCAGCACGCCGAAGGCGGTGAAGAGCCCGGTCATGTAGTCGGGATAGACGGGCGTCGGCCGGGCCGGCGGCCGGTCGGCGGCGCCGTTGAGGTACCAGGTGCCGCCGAACGCCGAGCCGATCGCCGCGTAGCCCGGCCCCTGGCGCAGCGGCCCCGTCTGGCCGAAGGCGGTGATGCGGGCCATGACCAGGCGCGGGTTGATGGCGTGCAGCTGCTCCCAGCCGAGCCCCCACTTCTCCAGCACGCCGGGCCGGAAGTTCTCGAGCACGACGTCGCACTTCGCCACCAGCCGGCGCACGATGTCCTGGCCGGCCGGCGTGTGCAGGTCGAGCGTCATCAGCTTCTTGTTGCGGTTGTCGGTGGCGAACCAGTACGACGTCCCGTCCTCGCTCGGACCCAGGCGGCGCAGGTCATCGCCCTTGCCGGGGATCTCCGTCTTGATCACCTCGGCGCCGAACTCGGCCATCAGCGTTCCGCAGAACGGCCCGGCCACGACCTGGGCCAGCTCCAGCACCCGGATGCCTTCCAGCGGGCGTCGTTGCACGCTCATCGTCACTCCTCGGTGGCCGCCAGGGGCACGCAGGCGGCGGGATCGATCGACAGGCCCACGGCCTCGCCGGGCCGCACGCGGTGGGCGGCCGGAGCGGCGACGCGCAGCACGACGTCGCTCTCGGCCACGCGGACCTGGCAGTCCACGCTGTCGCCCAGGAAGCTCGCTCGCTGCACCGTCCCCCGCAGCGCGTTGCCGCCGGTCGCCCCGTTGCCGGGCGGCGCCAGCGTGATGTCGTGGGGGCGGATCGATACCGCGACCCGGGCGCCGGCCACCAGGCCGGTCGAGGCCACGCGCAGCCGCAGCGGGCCGACCGCGATCGTGTCGGCGGCGACGGCCACCCCCTCCACGAGGTTCGTCTTGCCGATGAACTCCGCCACGAAGCGCGTGCGCGGCCGCAGGAAGACCTCGTCGGCGGTGCCGACCTGGGCGACGCGCCCGCGATCCAGCACCGCGATGCGGTCGGAGATGACCATGGCCTCGGCCTGGTCGTGGGTGACGTAGAGGGTCGTGATGCCGAAGGCCTCGTGCAGGCGCCGGATCTCGAAGCGCATCTCCTCGCGCAGGTTGGCGTCCAGGTTGGAGAGCGGCTCGTCGAGCAGCAGGATCTCCGGCTCGACCACCAGCGCCCGCGCGACCGCGACCCGCTGCTGCTGGCCGCCGCTGAGCTCGCCGGGATAGCGCGCCTCGTAGCCGGCGAGCTGCACGACCCGCAGCATCTCGGTCACCTTCCGATCACGCTCGGCGCCGGCCAGGCTGCGCTTGAAGCGCAGGCCGTAGCCCACGTTCTGGGCCACCGTCATGTGGGGCCACAGCGCGTAGCTCTGGAAGATCATCGCCATGCGCCGACGCTCGGGCGGCACGACCGTCGCCGGACGAGGACAGGCACCGGTCGCCCACCCAGATCTCGCCCGCCTCCGGCGCCAGGAACCCGGCCACCAGCCGCAGCGTCGTCGTCTTGCCGCAGCCGGACGGCCCGAGCAGGGCGACCAGCTCGCCCGGCTTGACCTCGAGGGACAGATCCTTCACGGCGGCGACGTCGCCGTAGCGCCGGGTCAGGCCCTTGAGGCTCACGCCGGGCACGTCACTCCCTCACGCCGAGGACGTCGCGGCCCAGCGCGCGCTGCACGAGCGTGACCGTGGCGAACGTCAGCACCAGCATGGCGATGCCGAGGACGGCGATGGCGCCGAACTGGCCTTCCTCCTTCAGGTCGAAGATCACCACCGACATCACCTTGGTGGCCGGCGTGAACAGGATGATCGAGGCCGACAGCTCGCGGATGACGCCGATGAAGATGAAGCACCAGGCGGCGATGATGCCGCTGCGGGCCAGCGGCGCCGTCACGTCGCGCAGGATGCGCAGCCGGCCGGCCCCCAGGATGCGGCCGGCGTCCTCCAGCTCGGGCGGGATCGTGCGGAACGTGGCCTCGGACTGCGCGTAGCCGACCGGCATCTCCTTGGTGAGATAGGCCACGAACAGGATGGCCAGGGTGCCGTAGAGGACGAAGGGCGGCCGCGTGTAGGCGATGAACAGCGCCACGGCCAGCACCACGCCCGGGATGACGATCGGGCGCGAAGGCCAGGAAGGCCACGAGCTGGTGGCCGACGATGAGCTTGCGGTTGGTGATGTAGGACAGCAGCGCGACCAGCACGGCGCCGAGCGTGGCCGTGGCCACGCCCAGCTCGAGCGTGTTCACGATGGCGGCCTGGGTGGCGCTGTACTCGAAGAACGTGAAGGTGAAGTTGCCGAGCGTGACGTTGCTCCACGTCAGCGGCTGCGCCCACGCCCGCGCGAAGGCGGCCTTGGCCAGGATGCCGTAGGGCAGGAAGATCGCGCAGGCCATCACGACCAGGCAGCCGAGCAGGGCCGGATAGCGCCAGGCCCCGAGCGGGATCGGGCGCCGCTGCCCGCCCTTGCCGCCGACGGCCGCGTAGCCGCGCCGGCCGAGCAGGCGCTTCTGCACCAGCAGCAGCAGCGCGGTGGCCAGCAGCAGCGGCATCGAGACGGCGGCCGCCATCTCGACCTTGGGCGGGTACTGGAACAGCGCCCAGATCTGCGTCGTGATCGTGTGGAAGCCGGCCGGCAGGGCCAGGATGGCGGGCGAACCGAACAGCGCCAGCGCCTGCAGCACGGCCAGGATGAAGCCGCTCACGACCGCCGGCGCCACCAGGGGCAGCGTCACCGTGCGGGCGATGGCGAAGCGGCCCGCCCCCAGGATGGCCGCCGCCTCCTCGAGGTCGGAGGCGATGAGGGCCAGCGTGTTGGCGATCATGATGTAGACGTACGGGAAGGTGTAGATGGTCACCACGAAGACGAGGCCCGTCATCGTGAAGATGTTGACGAGCGGGCCGTCGGCGCCGGTCACGTCGCGCCAGAGGACGTTGAGCAGCCCGGCGTTGGGCCCGGCCAGCATCACCCACGCGAAGGCGCCGAGGAACGGCGGCGTCACGAACGAGGCCAGCACGAGCCCACGGATGAGCCCCTTGCCGGGCAGGTCGGTCCGCGCGGTCAGCCACGCCAGCGGCGCGCCGATGGCGATCGAGCCGAGCCCGACCCAGAACGCCAGCACCACCGTGTTCCAGAGCGCCTTCATCATGGCCGGGCTCTCGAGCACGGCCAGGTAGTGGCGCGGGGTGGCGCCGCCGGCCGCGCCCACGCTCATCCACACCAGCCAGCCGAGCGGCATCGCCATGAGGAACACGAGGGCGAGGATGACCGCCGCCCACACCGGCAGCGCGCGGTCGAGACCGGCCAGTCGGCGCGGCCGGCCGGCCGTCGCGACCTCGGTGGTCAGGACCCGGCTCACCGGAAGCCGAGCTTCACGCGCCGAAGAACTCCACGAAGCGCTTCTTGATCTCCTCGTTGCGCTTCTCGAGCTCCTCGGGATCGACGCTGAGCAGCTTCAGATCGGTCAGCTTCGGCTTGTCGGCCGGGTACTTCACCTCCGGGTGGCCGGTGTAGAGCCCCTCGGAGTCGGCCATCACCTGCTGGATCTCGCGGCTGAAGCTGAAGTCGGTGAAGAGCTTGGCGGCGTTGGGATGGGCGGAGAAGCTCGTGATCGCCGTCGGCGAGACGATGAGCGGCACGCCCTCCTTGGGATAGACGATCTCGAGCGGATTGCCCTTCTTCTTGGTCTGGTAGAACGTGTACTCGCCACCGTCCACCGCCACTGCCCGCTCACCCGAGGCCACCACACCGGAGGGGTCGACCGCGGACTGCACCAGCATCAGCCGGTTCTGGGCGAGCTGCTTGAAGTAGTCCCAGCCGTACTGGTTCACGAGCGCCAGCACGTGGGTTGCGATGACGCCGCTGTAGCCCGGGTGGGCGGTGACCATCTTGCCCTTCCACCTCGGATCGAGCAGGTCCTTCCACGTCTTGGGCGCCTCGGCGGCCGACACCGCCTTGGTGTTGTAGGCGATCACGCTCACGGTGGCACGCAGGCCGTAGTAGTAGCCGTCCTTGTCCTTGAAGCCGGCCGGAAACCCCTCGACGCCGGCCGGCGTGTACTTCAGCAGCAGGTTCTTGCCCTTGAGCAGGACGAAGTGGCCGGCGTCGGAGGTGTGGACGACGTCCACGTTCTTGATGCCCGCCTGCAGCTCCTGCATGACGCGCGAGAGGATCCGCTCGGAGCCGGTGCGGTGGACCTCGACCTTCACGCCGGGATAGGCCGTCTCGAACAGCTTGGCCACCTTCTCGGCGCTGGGCAGGGCCAGCGAGGTGTACCAGACGACCTTGCCTTCCTTCTTCGCCGCCTCCAGCCGGGCGTCCTGGGCGGACGCGCCGACAGCGGTGGCGAGGAGCGCTGACGAGCACGGTGAGGGCGCGGATGAGCTTGGGCATGGTGATGGATCATACCCTTGCCGGCGAAATCCCACCATGCCATCATCGCGTCCGGTCAGGACGTCCAGAGAGGAATGGCCCCATGCGATTGAGTCTCGCCTACGAGATGCAGCGGCCCGTCGTCGACGACCACGCGGTGATCGAGGAGACGATCGAGCAGTGCGTGCTGGCCGACCGGATGGGCTTCGACACCGTCTGGTTCGTCGAGCACCACTTCCTGACCAGCTTCTCGATGTCGCCCTGCCCGGAGGTCATCTTCGGCGCGCTGAGCCGGCTCACCAAGCGCATCCGGCTGGGCTTCGGCGTCGTGATCCTGCCCTACCACCACCCGGTCCGGGTCGCCGAACGCGTGGCCATGGTCGATCACCTGTCGGGCGGGCGTGTCGAGTTCGGCACCGGCCGCTCGGCCGCCTACGAGCAGATGGGCATGGGCATCGACCCGCGCAACACGCGGGCCATGTGGGAGGAATCGCTCCGGATGATCCCGAAGATCTGGGAGGACGGCCAGTTCTCCTGGGAGGGTCAGTTCTGGAACGTCCCGCCCCGCGACGTCCGGCCCAAGCCGTACCAGAAGCCGCATCCCGGCATCTGGGTGGCGGCGCTGCAACCGGCCACCTACCAGCTCGCCGCCGAGCTCGGCATCGGCGTGATGGCGCTCAGCGTGGCCTCGCCGTCCTTCCTGGCGCCCCACATCAAGACCTACAAGGAGCGCGTGCAGCACGCCAAGCCGGTGGGGAAATTCATCAACGGCCAGTGGCTGAGCTCCACCATGGGGCTGTGCGGACCCGACAACTCGGCCGCGCGCGAGCTGTCAGCCAAGTCGCTGCGCACGTTCTTCGGCCCCGATCGCCCCTACCTCAAGGACCAGACCCACCTGTACGAGCAGCTCGTCGAGTCGTGGGGCGGCGTGCCGGATCACCTGCGGGCCAACTTCGCCCGCTACCTCAAGACCGAGGGCGCCGAGGGCGCGCCCGAGGTCGATCTCTCCGGCGGCTCCGGCCAGATCGCCTCGGCACTGTGGAATCAGATCGACGCCGACACGCTGGTCGATCGCGGCGTCCTCGTCGCCGGCGATCCCGAGAGCTGCCTGCGGAGCATCGCGATCCATGAAGAAGCGGGCGTGGACGAGCTGCAGTTCCTGATGGCCACCGAGACGGTCCCGCACGACACCGTGATGACGTCGATCGAGATGTTCGGCAAGCACGTCATCCCGGAGCTGAAGAAGACGACCGCCAGCCACCGATAGGCCCTCCGACCGGTCGCCCTCGCCGCTCGGCGGCCTTGGGGCCGCTCCGGGCGTCCGTCTAGAATGTTCTCGTGCGTCCTGTCGTCCTTCGCCAGACATGTCTCGCCCTGGCCATCGCCGGATTGGCCGCGATCGGGTGCGGCCGCGCGGCGCCCTTGCCAGCGCCGGTGGCGACGCGATCGCCAGCTCGACACGGTCAACTCGGCCCGCGGACTGGTCGACTCCCTGGCCCTGGCTCCCGACGCGGCGCTCGTGGCCACCGGTGAGCGCGGCGGACAGATCCGGGTATGGGCCACGACCGGAGAGTCGACGCCGGTGTCTCTCGGCGACTACCGGCAGGCCGTCGTCGATCTGGCCTTCTCGCCCGACGGCCGCCTGCTCGCCTCGCTCGGGCGCCAGCGCGAGAGCGCGCTGCGGCTCTGGCGGCTCGACGACGGGGCCGGGCCGGGAGCGTGGACGGAGGCGGCGTCGCTCCCCGTGGGCCGCTGCCTGGCCCTGCGCTTCGACAGCTCGGGGGCGCGCCTGGCCGTGCTGTGCGAGAGCGAGGTGCTGCTCGTCGACGTCGTCTCGATGCGGGAAGTGTCCCGGGTGCCGAACCCGCACACTGAGGTGTTGACGGCCTTCGACGTGTCCACGGACGGGCGGCGCCTGATGACCGCCGGCCACGACGGCGAGGTGACGGTGCGGGACGCGGTCACGGCGAACCCGGTGCGCAGCTTCTCGGTGAAGCGGTCGCGCCGGCCGGGCCCGCTGCCGCGCGGCCTCGAGCCGCCGGAGGTCTGGGCGGTGGTGGTCGCGCTCTCGAGCGACGGCGCGCGGGCCGCCGCCGTCACGATCGAGGGCACCGTCTACGTGTGGGACGTGGCGACCGGCAAGCCGCTGTTCGACCACGCCGACAAGGAGGCCGGCGGCCCGCCTCCCGGCTCGCTGCGATTCGGCCGTGACGGCGGGCTGCTCGCTCCCATGGGCGACCGCTACGGCCTGCGACACATCGACGTGGCGGGCCAGGCGTCGCGCCCATTGACCAATGCACCGAAGGCCTACCAGACGGTGGCCATCACCGACGACGCGACGGCCTTCGCGGTGGTCACGCCCTCGGCCGGCGAGGGCCAGCTGAGCTACGCCGTCGAGGTCTGGCGGATCGCCGCGGCCCCGCGCGCTCGCCCGGGATCGAGCGCTCATCGCGGCGCCGCCTGGTAGCTGAGGCGCCACACCTCGAGGCCGTAGGGGCCGCGGCCCTGGTCGTCTCCCGGTCGCAGGAAGGCCACCAGGCTCGCGGGCACGGCGAGCGCCACCGCCTTGTAGAAGGGCCCCTCGCCCCGCAGGACGGGGTGGATCGTGCCGCTCGGCACGTGCAGGATCCGCAGGCCACGGTCGTGCGTGTCGGGCGCGAACAGCCAGTCGCCATCCTCGGTGAAGGCCAGCGAGTAGCGCAGCTCGGCGTGCATGCCGTGTCCCGGTGCCTCGGCCACGTTGGCGAAGGTGCGCTCCTCGCGGCCCTTCGCGGTGTCCACGACGTGCACCCGGCCGAGGATGCCGTTCGCGGCCGCCCGCGTCCCGTGACGGGTCAGCGCGAGCGAGACCGGCGCCATCGACTCGAGCCCGCTCGACAGCGTCGTCGACGATCGCAGCGCGAGCGCCGGCCAGCTCCACACCTTGAGGGAGCCTTCCCCAGAGATCGTCGCCAGCGTCTGGCCGTCGGCGGAGAAGGCGATCGCGTAGATCGCATCCCCCGCGTGCGCGTTGGGCAGCGTGCGGGCGACCGTGCCGAGGTCCAGGTCCACCACGTGGATGGTCCCCGCCCCCGCGACGGCGAGCGTGCGCCCGTCCGGGTGGAAGGCGACCCCCCGGCTCTTCTCGATGTCGAGCACCCACGCCGACCGCCCCGTCGCCGCCTCCCACACCTCGAGTGTCCGGGCCTCGTGCCCGGTGGTGACGAGCCGGGCCCCGTCGGGCGAGAAGAACACCCCGTCGATGCGACGCGGCGACCCGCGCGGACGCACGCGAACCTTCCAGCGCTCGGCGCCGGAGGGCACCTCACGGGCGACGAGGTTGTCGTCGAGATCGCCGACGACCACCAGGCTGCCGTCTGGGCTCAGCGCGACGGCGTTCACCACCGGCCGGATGTCCGGGACCTCGAGCACCCGGCTCGCGGTCACCGGCGGCGCCGGCGCCGGGGCGCAGGCCGCGAGAGACAGCGCGAGCGCGATGAAGACGGCGCGCATCAAAACGACTCTAAGGGATACTCGTCCTGGTGCATCTACTTGTCGGCTCGCTCCTCGCCCTGGCC
This sequence comes from uncultured Candidatus Rokubacteria bacterium, assembly GCA_963734175.1. Classification (GTDB taxonomy): domain Bacteria; phylum Methylomirabilota; class Methylomirabilia; order Rokubacteriales; family CSP1-6; genus AR5. The sequence goes on along the minus strand of CAVTGC010000015.1, from coordinate 525,373 downwards.
GGCCTGGCCTGCCTTCGCTACGTCATGGCCGGTGCCGCGTCGATCGAGCGCGAGCCTCCCTTCCTCGCCATGGGCGTCCTGCTCATCGGGATCGGGGCCGGCCTCGGCCTCCGGGCGCGCGTCGCGCACCTCCTCGCGCGGGCCGGGCTGGGCGCCTACCTCGTCGTCATCGGGGTGATGGCCGCCCGCCTCTACGTGGGAAGCAGCGCCCGTGACCATCCCGACGACAGGCTGCTCGTTCACGTCCACCTGCTGGGCTTCGCCCTCGCCGCGGCCGGGGGCGTGCTGCTCTTCCTTCTCCTGCGGCGCGTCCACCGCGCCCCTGCCTTCGGCGCGATCGACCTGGTGCCCCTCGGCGGATTCGCCGCGGCGCTGGTGCTCGGCGTCGTGTGGCTCGGGGCCGACGACGGGCGACTCCGGCCCTGCCGGAACGGCAATGACGACGCGTGTGGCGTGGTCGCCGTCGCGCTCCTCGAGTCGGCCGAGCGCACGCCGTCCGCGCCGCCCACCCCGGGTGAGGAGCGGGCGGCGCGCGTGCTCGCCGAGCATCGATGCGGCGCCGACGACCGCGGGCTCTGCGGTCGGCAGCGATATGCGGCGGGGACGGTCGACGCCCGGGCCGGCCGGATCGACGCGGCCAAGGAGGCATTTCTTTGGGCCTGCGATGCGGATCGGAGCTGGTGCGCGCGGGCAGCGCAGGAGCCGCTGCCGTGGACGCCGGCCGAGCGCCAGCGGCTTTCCGGCGGGAGCCGGCGCTGACCATCTTCAGGCGCGTCGTCGTCGGGGCGCTGGCGGGTCTGGGTCTCTTCGCCGCCCCGGGCCACGGCAGCGACGTGACGGCCCTGGAGGGTTCCTGGACCGTGGCGCGCGCCACGATGAACGGCGCACCCCGGGCGGACGGCAAGGTGCTGAACGCCACCTGGACGTTCCGGGGGACCGAGCTCGTGGTGCGCGCTGTACCCGGCGAGCGCCTGCGCGCGGCGCTGTCCTTCGACCCCACCGCCGAGCCGCCGGCGTTCCACGTCGCTCCACTCGATCCGCCCGGAGAGCGACCGCGCTGGATGATCTGGGAGCGGCGGGGCGACGAGCTACGGGTGGCCTTCTACGACGGGGTCGACCGCCGTCCCGAGGACTTCAGTCCCCGGCCCAAGCTCGTCGTCCTGACCCTGGTGCCGGCGCGCGCCGCATCGACGTCGGCCGCGCCCGATCCGTGCGCCATCCTTCGGGCGGCGGGCGTCGATCGCCTGCTCGGCGGCCCCACTCGCGCGCGACCGGCGCCGCGCCGCGAGGCCATCCCCGGCTCGAGCTGCGCGCTGGATCGCACGGATGGCTCCAGCGCCATCTCCCTCACCCTCGTCGCCCCACCGGCCGGACCCGCCTACGTCGACGCGGCACGGAGGGAGGCCGACGCCGACCGCCGGACGCAGATCGAGGAGGAAACCGCGCTTGGCGACGGCGCCTTCTCGGGCCGCCGTGGCTGGACCGTCGTCGTCGTCGCCCACCGACATGGGACGGCGATGATTCTCACGCTCGAGGCCGCCCGCGCCGAGCGCGCCGACGTGCGGCGCTTCGCCGCCCGCGTGCTCGATGCGCTTTAGGCCCGCACCGTCAGGAACTGAGGCCAACGAGGGCGGCCACCGCTTCCACCTGCTCGGCGTAGCGGCCGACGGGGTTGAGAAGGAGGTGGTTGGCGCCGACGGCAACCAGCTCCTCGAGCCGCTCGCGCACCTGCTCCGGCGTGCCGTGGACGCCCGAGGCGTCGGTGCCAGCGGGGTTGCGATACACGGTGGTGAACCAGCGGTGGAGCTCGGCCCGAGCCACGTCGGCCCGGTCGTCCACCGACAGGAACACTCGCTTCGAGATCGGGAAGGTGGCCGGGTCGCGCCCACCCTTCTCCAGCTCTGCGCGGAGCAGCGGGATATTCCGCGAGAAGCTCGCCGTGCTCGAACCCCCTGCCGCCATCCATCCGTCGGCGAGAACCGCGGCGCGGCGGACCGCATCGGGATGATCGCCGCCCAGCCAGATTGGCGGACGCGGCTTCTGCACGGGCTTGAGGGCCATGGTGCCACCCTCGAGCTGGAAGATGTCGCCGCGGTAGTCGACCTTCGCCTCGGTCCACAGCGCTTTGATGACCTCGATGCCTTCGCGGAACCGCCGTACGCGATGCTCGCGGGGCACCTGGAACTCGGCGTAGTGGTGGTCCCGGCCCAGGCCGACGCCGAGGATGGCCCGGCCGTTGCTCACGTAGTCCAGGGTGGCCACCTGGTGGGCGACGTGGATGGGGCTCTGGATGGGCAGGACCAGCACGGCCACGCCGAGCCGGATCCTCGTTGTGAGGGCGGCGGCGTGGGTCAGCACCACCAGAGCGTCGAATGAAAACACGTGATCGACGGCGTTCTCCGTCACCCAGAGATCGCGGAACCCGAGGGCGTCGGCACGCTGGGCGACCTGGCGCACCGCTGCCATGTCGATGGGATCTGGAGAGCGATGGGGCAGCGACATCCCGAGTGCGATCGTATCCTTCAAGGCCATCGTGTCCTCCCCATGGTCCGGCCGTGAGCCGCGGGTCCTACGGCATCAACGCGGCGAGGAGCCCGGCCAGCGGCGCCTCGGCCAGCCCGCTCACCGCCGCGATGACGCGCTCGACCTGGCCAGCGGGCAGCGCGAGTCCGGCGTTGCCGCGGAACTTCGCCTCGATCTCGGCGCGCGTGAGCGGCGCGTCGGGGCCGCCCCGCGGGCGGTCCTGGCGCTCGCGCAGCACGCGGCCGTCGGTCAGGCTGATCTCGACGTCGCCGACGAACTGTCGCGGATAATCGATGGTCGCGTCGAGCTCGTAGCCGACCTTTCGCGCGATCCCCAGCACCGCCGGCTCGCGCACGGCGGCGTCGTCGAACTCCGCCAGCCCTGCCCGCCCCCGGACCAGAATGCTCGCCAGCAGGTACGGCAGGCTGAACTTCGCGGCGTAGCCGTTGGGCGGCGCGTGCTTGCTGGCCAGCGGCTCCCACAGGCGCGGCACCGGGCCGGCGGCGGTGCGGCAGCGGATGGCGGCGATGTCGTCGGGTCGCACCCGATCGCGCAGCCGCATCGCGCAGTCCATGTACGGCTGCGCGATCGACCCGCACGGGTACGGCTTGAGCGTCAACTCCGCCAGTTCCCACGTGCTTCCGAGGCTGTCGAGCAGGGTGGCGAGCCGGCCGGCATCGTGGCCGCCGGCGAACGCCGCGTAGAGCCCGTGGCCACCCTCCAGCACCGTCTCCGGGCCCGTGAACCCCGAACGCGCCAGCAGCGTGGCCACGACGCCGGCATGGGCGCCCCACCCCGGGTGCAGCCGCTTCGTCCACGAACCGTCGGCCAGGTACTCGATGATACCGGCCGACTGGCTGCCGCAGATCCCGAACGCGTGCACGAGCTGGTCCTCACCGAGACCGTAGAGGCGGCCGGCGGCGGCGGCGGCGGCGAAGCTCGACGTGATCGAGGTCGGGTGAAAGTGGCGGGCGTGCAGGGCGCCGGGCACCGCGAGGCCGACGCGGCACATCACCTCGACCGCGGCGATCAGCGCCTCCAGCACCGCGCGGCCGTTCGCGCCCGCGGCCTCCCCCGCCGCCAGCGCCGTGGTGACCGCCACGCAGCCGGTGTGGACGATGGCGTCCTCGCGCGTGTCGTCGAAGTCGAGGCCGTGGGCGAGCGTCGCGTTGGCGAGGACGGCGTTGGCGGCGGCCACGCGGCCGCGACGACCGAGCAGTGAGCTCTCGGCCGCGCCACCCAGGCTCTCGGCAACGCCGAGGACGGCCACGCCGAAGTCCTCGCGGGCCGCCGCCAGCGCGTTACCCAGCGTGTCGAGCGCGAGCAGCGAGGCCTGCGTGCGGACCGGGCCGGGCACGGTGTCGAGCGACAGCCCGAGCACGAAGCGGGCGAGACGGCGGGCGGCGGAGGGTGAGGCCACGGTGAGGGACCTTCTAACGTGCGGGCGCGGCCGCTGTCAACGCTTGCGCAGCCGCCAGATCTCCTCCGACGGCCAGCGATGCGCCCACGCCGCCGTGACGTACGGGAAACGCGTGCGGCCATCCACCGGGGCTCGCAGCTCGATCAGGTCCAGGATCTCGAGGCCGTTGGCGCGAAAGAGTCGAATCCACCCGCCGATTGGCAGCGAGAACTCGATCGAGTCGACATCCGACCACTCCAGCCGGTGCATGTCGAAGTAGTCACGCTGCAGGCGGGTGTCCGCCACGCCCTCGCCCGGAGGCGCGCACAGGGTGAACAGGGTGCCGTTCTTCAGGAACACCAGCTCGCCGCCGGGGCGCAGGATCCGGGCCGCCTCCGGAATCCAGCGGTAGGGATCGCACCAGATGCTGGCGCCGTACTCCGATAGGACCAGGTCGAACCGCGCATCGGCGAACGGCACAAGTTCGGCGTCGGCGTGGACGAGCGGGAAGGCGAGACGGTGCTCGATCTGGAGCGCGCGCGCGGTCGCGAGCTGGCGCGATGAGTTGTCGAGCCCGACCACGCGCGCGCCCCGTTTCGCGAGCCACGCCGACCAGTAGGCAGTGCCGCATCCGAGCTCGACGATGTCGCGGTCGGCGACCTCCGGCAGGGCACGCACCTCCCGCTCGGGTAGGTGCCAGATGCCCCAGGTCGGCTCGGTCTCGGCCCAGCCACGACGCCCGCCTTCGGCGTACTCCACGCTGAGGCGGTCCCACACCGCGCGGTTCCGCGCGACGTGGTCCGTCACTTCTTGTCCTTGTCGAGGACCTCCTTGAGCGCCGCCGCCGGCACCTTGATCTCGACGCCCGCGCGCTCCTCCTGCAGCAGCATCGCCACGCGCGAGTCGCGATCGGCCCAGCCGCGGTTCATCGCCTCCGTCATCTCCTCGAGCGTCATGTTGGCCAGCCGCATTGGCACCTTGTTCTCGCGCCCGAGCTGCACGGCCAGCGAGACGTCCTTGTGGGCCAGCCGGAGCGCGAACCACGGCGGGTCGAAGGTGCCCGGCAGGAACTGATCGGCGAGGCCGTCGAACGTGCGGCGGCGGCCGCCGGCGCCCTGGCGCACGGCCTTCCAGATGGTGAGTGGATCGACGCCGGCCTTCACGCCCATCGTGAAGACCTCGGCCATCGCGGTCTGGACCATGTAGCCGGCGCAGTTGTGCACGAGCTTGGCGACCGAGCCGGCGCCGATGGGGCCAACGTAGTACGCCTGGTCACCGATGGCGTCGACCACCGGCTTGTACTTCTTGAACGCCTCCTCGTCACCGCCGATCCACAACGCCAGTCGCCCCGACTCGGCGCCCTTGGGGCCGCCGCTGACCGGGGCATCGAACATGTCGACGCCCCGCGCCTTGAACACGGCGTGGAGCTTGCGGACGACCGTGGGCGAGTTCGTCGACAGATCGAAGAAGGCCTTGCCGGCGGTGAGACCGGACAGCAGACCGGTCTTCTCGTCCAGGGCGACGGCCTCGACGTCCTTGGGCTCCGGCAGCGAGGCGAAGACCACGTCGCTGCCCTCGGCGACGGCCCGGGGCGAGTCGGCCCAGCGGGCGCCGGCCTTCACGTGCGACTCGGCGGCCTCGCGCCGGACGTCGTGGACCACCAGCTCGTGGCCGGCCTTCTGGAGATTGGCCGCCATGTGACGGCCCATGGTTCCGAGCCCGATGAATCCGATCTTCATGACTTCGCTCCTTCGAAGACCTTCTTGGCGAGGCGCCCGGCGGTCATGGCGGTGGGCCACCCCGCGTACAGGGCCATGTGGGTGATGACCTCGCCGATCTCCTCGCGCGTCACCCCGTTGGCGAGGGCGCGCTCGATGTGCCCGGTGAGCTGGTCGCCCCGGTACATGGCGATGAGCGCCGCGACGGTGATGAGGCTCCGGTCCCGCTTGGACAGCTGGGGACGCTCCCAGACGTCGCCGTACACGACCTTCTCGGTCATCTCGATGAGCTTGGGGGCGACGGTCCGGACCTCGTCGCGCGCGGATGTTGCGGCTTTCGGTGTGCTCACGGTCTGGCTCCTTTCGACGGTTGAAGGGACTGTATGCTAGCATCCGTCCGCACAACCCGCGCAAGGAGGCCCGGCATGCGCACCGCGCTGGCGTTGACGGCCGCACTGCTGCTCGCCCTGCCACTGTCCACGGCCGCCCAGAACGCCGTGCTCACCGACGCCGCCGCCGCCCTCGGCGCGGCCGGCCTCAAGTCGATCGAGTACAGCGGCAGTGGCGTGCAGTTCCAGACCGGCCAGAGCCCGGCGCCGGGCCAGCCGTGGCCGCGCTTCAACATCAAGACCTTCACCCGATCGGTGAACTACGAGACGGCCTCGCTGCGCGACGATCTCGTTCGCACGCAGGGCGAGAATCCACCCCGCGGCGGCGGTGTGCAGCCGGTGCGCGGCGAACAGCGCCAGGTGTTCCTGGTGAGTGGCGACTTTGCGTGGAACGTGGTGGCCGACGCGGCGGTGCCGGCGCCGATCGCGCTGGGCGAGCGGCAGATGCAGCTGTGGGCCACGCCCCACGGCGTCATCAAGGCCGCGATGGCCAACAACGCCACCGCCCAGGGACGGGCGATCGCCTTCACGGCGCCGGGCCGGATGACCGTCAAGGCCGCGCTGAACGACCAGAAGCTCGTCGAGCGGGTCGAAGCCGTCATCCCCAACCCCGTGGTCGGAGACCTGACGGTCGAGGTCACGTATGGCGAGTACAAGGACTTCGGCGGTGTGAAGTTCCCCACTCGCATCCGCCAGTCGGCCGGCGGCTTCCCGGCGCTGGAGCTCACGGTGACCGACGTGAAGCCCAACGCGGCCGTCGACATCGCCGTCCCCGACGGCGTGCGCCAGGCCACCGGCGTCTACACGCGCGTCGCCACCCAGATGGTGGCCGACGGCGTCTGGTACCTGACCGGCGGCAGCCACCACAGCGTAGTCATCGAGATGAAGGACCACCTGATCGTCGTCGAGGGGCCCCTCAACGACGAGCGCGCACTGGCCGTCATCGCGGAGGCCCGCAGTCTGGCGCCCGGCAAGCCCATCCGCTACGTCGTGAACAGCCACCACCACTTCGACCACTCGGGCGGCCTGCGCGCCTTCGCCGGCGAGGGCATCACGGTCGTCACCCACGAGATCAATCGCGCCTTCTACGAGAAGGCGCTGGCGGCGCCGGCGACGGTGCGCCCCGACCACATGGCCAAGTCCGGCCGCAAGCCGACGGTCGAGGGCGTGCGCGACCGCCGCGTGCTCACCGACGGTGCCCGCACCGTCGAGATCCATCACATCGCCGGCAACGCCCACGACGACGGGCTCCTGATGGTCTATCTACCCAAGGAGAAGCTCTTGAGCGAAGCCGACGTCTTCACGCCCCCGGCGGCGGGCACGGCCCCGCCGATGCCGCCCAGCCCGTTCACCGTGAACCTGACCGACAACCTCAAGCGCCTGAACCTGGCCGTCGACCGGCTGCTGCCCCTGCACGGGCGCATCGTGCCCATCGGCGATCTCCACACGGCGGTGGGCCATGGCCACTGAGCCGGTCTACGAGGTCTACGCGCTCAAGTACGGCGAGCGCGACACCACCAAGTGCCAGTTCTTCTACCGGGAGGGCTCGCACGACAAGCTGACGCTGCACTACTTCGTGTGGCTCATCCTGGGCGGCCCCCATCCCGTCCTCGTCGACACCGGCTTCCTCGAGGACGACGCCCACGAGCGGCAAATCCGTGGCTACGTCAGCCCCGCCCGGGTCGTCGAGAAGGTCGGCGTGAAGCCGGCCGACATCCCGATCTCGCTGATCAGCCACCTGCACTACGACCACTGGGCCGGCCACAGCCTGTTCCCCAAGGCCGAGTTCTGGATCCAGAAGGACGAGGTCGCGTTCTGGACGGGACCGTTCGCGGCCACGCCGGCCTTCCGCGGCTCCGCCAACGTCAACGCCATGGCCGGGCTGGTGACGCTGAACTACGCCAACCGCATCCGCATCGTGGAGGGCGAGCGCGAGGTGCTGCCGGGCCTGCGCGTGCACCGGGTGGGCGGCCACACCGCGGGGCTGCAGATCGTCACCGTGAACACGGCGCGGGGGCCGGTCGTGCTGACCTCCGATGCCTCGCACTTCTATCACAACGTCGAGACACGGCAACCGGTGCAGATCATCACCAACCTGCCCGAGATGGTGCAGGCCTTCGAGACGATCCACACGCTGGCCGGGCCCCAGAAGCTGATCGTGGCTGGCCACGACCCGCAGGTCTCCGAGCGCTTCAAGGAGATCGAGCCCGGCATCGTCAAGATCGCGTGAGGAGGATGCGATGAGACTGCTCAGCGACGCCGAGATCGCCGCGCTGCAACCCGCCGAGCGGGCCGCCTTCGCCGGTCCTCTCCCCACCCAGATCGTCTCCAGCGACGAGTACTATCCGTCACCCCAGACGCCGCGCCAGCGGCAGGTGGAGACGCGGACGAAGGCGCTCGGCGACACGCTGGGGCGGCGCCAGGGGCTGAGCCGACGGCAGTTCTTCCGCACCGCCTCCGGGATGGCGGCGGCGTTCCTGGCGATGAACGAGGTGTACGGCGCCCTCTACGACGTCACCCGGGCCGAGGCCCAGACCCCCGAGCTGGCCAAGGAGCGCGCCGGCGCGCTGAGCAAGCAGTTCGTCATGGACTGCCACACCCACTTCCTGCGCGACGACACCCGACTGATGGGCTTCGTCCGGGCCCGGGAGTCGGTGGGCAAGGCCGGCTGGAACCCCACCCTGGCCGGCAAGCCCCAGACGATCGAGGATCTGAAGTTCGCGAACTACTACAAGGAGATCTATCTCGACAGCGACACCAAGGTGGCGCTCATCTCGGGGGCGCCGTCCGATGTCCTCCAGGACTGGTTCCTCACCAACGAGATGAAGGCCCAGGCCCGTGAGCGCGTGAACCGTGAGGCCGGCGCGCGTCGCATGCTGACCCACGCGATCTTCACGCCGGGCCAGCCGGGCTGGCTGGAGGCCGTCGACCGCGCCATCACCGAGCTCAAGCCCGACTCCTTCAAGGGCTACACGATCGGCGACAACACCAACAAGCAGCTCAGCAAGTACCCGTGGCGCATGGACGACGACAAGGTCGCCTACAAGGCGTACGAGAAGTTCGCCAAGGCCGGCCTCGTCAACGTGTGCGTGCACAAGGGGCTGTTCGCGCCGTCGGTCGAGAAGCAGTTCCCTCACCTCACCGCGTACTGCGACGTGCGCGACGTGGGCCAGGCCGCCAAGGACTGGCCGCAGCTCAACTTCGTCATCTATCACTCGGCCTACCGCTTCGCCGGGGCCGGCCGGGTGGAGGACGCCTGGGACCAGTTCGAGAAGACGGGCCGCATCGAGTGGGTGACCGACCTGGCGGAGATCCCGGCCAAGTACGGCGTCAAGAACGTCTACGCCGACCTCGGGCAGATCTTCGCCCAGAGCACGGTGGCCGACCCGCGGGTGTGCGCGGCCATGCTGGGCCAGCTCGTCAAGGGGCTCGGCGCCGACCACGTGGTGTGGGGCACCGACGCCATCTGGACCGGTTCCCCCCAGTGGCAGATCGAGGCACTGCGGCGGCTGGAGATTCCCGAGGACATGCAGAAGAAGTACGGCTTCGCCCCGCTCGGCGCAGCGGACGGTCCGGTGAAGAGCGCGATCTTCGGTGAGAACAACGCGCGCCTGTACAAGTACGAGCGGCGGGCGGCGCTGGCCACCGACCGGCTGGCCGCGCTGAAGGCGGAGTACGAGCAGGCGGGGCCGGCGCGCAGCAACCTGCGCTACGGCTACGTGGTGCCGGCGCGCGGCTGAGCGCGGGCCGAGGGGGAGGGGCCGATGACGACCGTCGGCCTCGTCGGCGGACTTGGCCCGGAGTCCACGATCGACTACTACCGCCGCATTCTGGAGACGTGGGCGCAGCTCGACGCATCGACCTCTCCGTCCATCGTCATCGACAGTCTCGACGTGCGCCGGGCCCTTCACCTGGTCGGGACCGACCTGGCCGCCCTCACCGACTATCTCCTGGCGTCACTGCGCCGGCTCGCCGGCGCCGGGGTGGACTTCGTTGCCATGACCGCGAACACGCCCCACATCGTCTTCGACGAGCTCGCGGCCCGATCACCCGTCCCGCTGGTGAGCATCGTCGAAGCGTGTGCCCAGGAAGCCCAGCGGCGCGGACTGAGGCGCCTGGCCCTGCTGGGGACGCGATTCACCATGGACGCATCCTTCTACCCCACGGTGTGCGCACGCCAGGGCGTGGTCGTGGTGACCCCGACGGAAGCCGACCGGGCCTGGATTCACGAACGGTACGTCGGGGAGCTCCTCAAGGGAGAATTCCGAGACGACACCCGTGCGCAGTTCGTATCGCTGGTCAGCCGTCTGCAGGCCGACGAAGGTATTGACGGGGTCATTCTCGGAGGCACCGAGCTGCCCCTGCTCCTGGCCGCGCCGGTCATCGCCGGGGTCCCGGTCCTCGACACGACCGCGCTGCACGTGACCGCCATCGTCAGGCGTCTGCGCCAGGCCTAGGCGGACGCATCCATGATCTCGGCACGAGAAGCGCTCGACCGTCTGCGCGAGGGGAACCGGCGCTTCGCGTCCGATGCCCGGAGCCGCGACACGCTCACCAGCCGGACCCGCCGCAACGAGCTGGCTGCCGGCCAGGAGCCGTTCGCCATCGTTCTTGGATGTTCCGACTCCCGGGTGCCGGCCGAGATCGTCTTCGACCAGGGCCTTGGCGACCTGTTCGTCATCCGCGTCGCCGGGAACATCGTCGCGTCGTCTCAGGTTGGCAGCGTCGAGTTCGCCGCGGCTCGGTTCGGGACGCCGCTGGTCGTGGTGCTGGGGCATTCCCGGTGCGGGGCGGTTCTGGCCACCCTGGAAGAGCTCCAGCGGCCGACGGCGACCCAGTCGCGCGATCTGCGTTCGATCGTCAACCGCGTTCGGCCATCCGTGGAAGCGCTCCTGACGACAGAGCTCAGGCACGACCCCGATGCGCTCGTGCGGCACGCCGTCCGGGCCAACATCAGCGTCTCGGCGAACCACCTGCGATACGGATCGGAGATTCTCGAGCAGCTGATCCAGAGAGAGGCACTCCTCGTCGTGGGCGCCGAGTATTCGCTGGAGACCGGGGTCGTCGATTTCTTCGACGGCATGCCGGAGGCTGGCTGACGACCGCATCCACCGGCCGGCCGCCCCTGCAGGTGCTCGAGCCCCTATTGGCCGGGTGGCCGATGAGGTATAGAGTCTGCCGCGAAACGCGGCTGCAGCGACGGCGGGAAGGCCGCGGGCTGAGAGCCGGGGTGAGGGAGTTAGCCATGGACCCGATCAGGAAGTTCGTGACTCACCTGCTCTCGGCGCGGTACGAGGACCTCCCGACGCCGGTCGTCGAGGCGGTGAAGATGACCGTGCTCGATACCGCGGGTGCCGCGCTCGCCGGAAGCTCGAGCGAGGCCGGACGCGGGATCGCCCGGATCGCGCAGCGGTACGGAGGGGGGACGGGCAGCACCCTGCTGGCCCACGGTGGTCGGGTGGCGGCGCCGATGGCGGCGCTGGCCAACGGGGTGATGGCCCGCTGCTGCGAGCTCGACGGCACGCACGAGAGCGGCGGCGGTCACGTCGGCGTCTGCATGGTGCCGGCCGCGCTCGCGCTGGTGGAGGGCGCGCCGGCGCCGGTGAGCGGGCGCGAGCTGGCGCTCGGCATCGCGCTCGGCGTGGACATGCTCTGCCGCCTCCGGATGGGCGCCGGCAAGTCCAAGGCGATCGGCTGGATGGCCGAGACGATGGCTCCCATGAGCGTGGCGGCCATGGGCGCGCGGCTCCTCGGGCTCGACGAGGAGCGCATGCTCGACGCCATCGGTGTCGCGTACGCCTCGTGCAGCGGCAACGTGCAGCCGACGGTCGAGGGCGCGTGGAGCCTGTGGACCCCGGCCGGCTCCGCGGCGGCCGCCGGCATTCTCGCCATCGACATGGCGCGCGAGGGGTTCCAGGGGCCGCGCAACCCCCTCCTGGGCGAGTTCGGGCTCTATCGCCTCTACTTCCGCGGCGACTACGACGAGGAAGCCCTGCTGGGCGACCTCGGCCAGCGGAACGAGATCGTCAACAACAGCCTCAAGCCCTACCCCACCTGCAAGTACACGCATCACGCGATCGCCACGGCGCTGGAGCTGGTCCGCGAGCACGCCCTTCGGCCCGAGCAGGTGCGGCGCGTGATGGTGGCGACCAACACGATGGGCGCCACCCAGTGCGGCTTCGACGCCACCGGCGCCCCGAAGACGGCACCGTCGACGCCAGGGGCGGCGAAGTTCAGCATCCCGTTCACGGTGGCCGCGGCCATCGCCCGGCGGCAGGTGACGCTCGAGGAGTTCACCGAGGAGGCGATCCGCGACCCCGGGCTGCTGGCGCTGGCCGCCCGGGTGGAGACGCGCGTCGATCCGGCCAAGGACGCGCTGCCGATGCTCTACCCGCCCATGGACGTGCGGATCGAGACCACCGACGGGCGGGTGATCGCGGGATGCGAGCCCTTCGTGAAGGGCCATCCGAGCAATCCCTTCACGCTGGGCGACTGCGTCGAGCGCTTCGTCACGGCGGCGGGCGCCGCCGTCCGCCCGCTCCCCCGCGAGCGCCTCGAGCGCTTCGTGGCGATGGTGGAGGATCTGGAGCACGTGAAAGACACGAGCGAGCTGGCGCCGCTGCTCGCCTGAGCCGCGCCACGACCTGACTGGGGACCACGCGATGAGCGAGCGAGCGCGGATCGGTTTCATCGGCCTCGGCGTCATGGGTGGTCGCATGGCGGGGACGCTGGCGCGGGCGGGTCACGCCCTGGCCGTGCACGACGTCGATCGGGACAAGGTCGGCGCGCTGGCCGCCGCCGGCGCGGCCGCCGGCGCCTCGCCGAAGGAGGTCGCGCAGCGGAGCGACATCGTCTTCACGAGCCTGCCGCTGCCGGCCACGGTGCGGTCGGTCTACCTGGGGCCCGATGGCGTGCTCGAGGGCGTGCGGCCGGGCGTGGTCCTCGTCGACACGAGCACGGTGGACCCGGAGACGAGCCGCGCGGTCAGCGTGGCCGCCGCGGCTCGAGGTGTTCAGTACCTCGACGCGCCGGTGAGCGGCGGCTGGCGCGAGGCGGAGACCGGCGCGCTCGTCATCATCGTCGGCGGCGACCGGGCGGCGTTCGACCAGGTCCGGGACGTGCTGGCCGTGCTGGGCCCGGCCATTCACTACGCGGGACCCTCCGGCGCCGGCAGCGTCGTCAAGCTGGTCAACAACGTCATGTCGATGGGCAACGTGCTGGTCGCCGCCGAGGCCTTCGTGCTGGGCGTACGGGCGGGGATGGAGCCGCAGCGGCTGCTCGACATCCTCCGCACGAGCGCCGGCCGCTCGTACCACTTCGAGAAGCGGTTCCCCAACATCCTGGCCCGGAACTTCGCGCCCGGCTTCACGGTGGACCTGGCCCGCAAGGATCTCGGCCTGGCCGTGGACATGGCCCGCAGCCACGACGTCCCGGTGCCGGCCACGAGCCTGCTGCACCAGCTCTACAACGCGTGCGCCGGGCTGGGGGAGGGCCAGAACGACTTCGCCGCCATCATCAAGCTGTTCGAGTCGTGGACCCGGATGGAGATCAAGGGGGCATGAGGCACCGAGTCAGATCCGTAACCTCGACTACGCCATCCTCTTGTGCAGCAAGATGGAGGAGACGCGCGCGTTCTACCGTGACATCCTGAAGTTCCCCATGGAGACCGACCTCGCGCGCTGGGTCAGTTTTCGCGTTGGTGCGACGCTGCTGACGTTGAGGCCCCGGGGGCCGTGGACCGTGTGTGACGATGGACGGTCCCTGCCCGGGTCAGCGGCGATCCAGCTCGCCTTTCGCGTTCCGCCTCCGGCCGTCGACGCGTGCCATGCGGAACTGGTCGCTCACGGTGTGCCGATTCTGAGGGGGCCAACCGATCTGCCCGACTGGCGCCACCGCACCCTGTTCTTTCGCGACCCCGAGGACAACATCATCGAGATCTATGCTGAATACTGATCTGCGACTTCGGGGCCGACTGCCGTCGTGGCCTCCGTCCGCTTCCAGATCGCTTCATGTGCTACCTATGTACGCGGCTCGTATGCCGCGGAGGAGACCGACATGACGCTCGTCAGGATTCTCGTCTGGGCTGTGGGGGCGGCGGCCCTTCCCCTGCTGGCCCTTCCGGCCCACGCCGCCGACTATCCGGCGCCGAAGGAGGGCAGCTGGGTGGTGCGCGACTTCCGGTTCCACACCGGCGAGGTGCTGCCCGAGCTGCGCCTGCACTACGCCACCGTCGGCGCCCCCACCGGCGAGCCGGTGCTGGTGCTCCACGGCACGACCGGCTCCAGCGCCAGCCTGCTGACGCCGGCCTTCGCCGGCGAGCTGTTCGGCCCGGGCCAGCCACTCGACGCCAGCCGCTACTACGTGATCCTGCCCGACGCCATCGGCACCGGGAAGTCCTCCAAGCCCTCGGACGGCCTCCGGACGAAGTTCCCGCAGTACAACTACGACGACATGGTCACCGCGCAGTACCGCCTGGTGACCGAGCATCTGGGGGTGCGGCGCCTGCGCCTCGTGCTCGGCAATTCCATGGGCGGCATGCAGACCTGGATGTGGGCGCAGAAATACCCTGGCCTCATGGAGGTGGCGGTGCCGATGGCGTCGCTGCCGACGGAGATGTCGGCCCGCAACTGGATGATGCGCCGGCTGATCATCGACGCCATCCGGAACGACCCGGAGTGGATGAACGGCAACTACACGAAGCAGCCCCGCAGCCTGCAGTTCGCCTCGGTCTTCTACGGCATCGCGACCAGCGGTGGCAACCAGCGGCTGTACGCGACGGCGCCCACGCGCGAGAAGGCCGATCAGCTACTGAACCAGCGCCTGACCGCGCCCTTCCGCGGGGACGCCAACGACCATCTGTACCAGTGGGACTCCTCCCGCGACTACAACGCCGCGGCCGGCCTGGAGCGCATCGAGGCGGTCCTGCTGGCCATCAACTCCGCCGACGACGAGCGCAACCCGCCCGAGCTCGGTCTCCTCGACCGCGAGATCAAGCGGGTGAAGCACGGCCGCGTGCGATTGATCCCGGCCAGCGACCAGACCGCCGGCCACGGCACCACCGGTCAGGCGAAGTTCTGGAAGCAGGATCTCGCGGAGCTGCTGCAGACCGCGCCGCGCAAGGGCAACTAGGCCCCGCGGGCGCGGGCGCCATGCGCCGGCGGTCGCTGGGAGTCGAGCACGCCGTCCTGGCCGTCGCGGCCGTGGCGCTCGTCCTGCTCGTCGTGCTGCCGCTGGCGTCCCTGGTGTGGGGCAGCCTCAGCGAGGGTGGCCACCTCACGCTCGCCCACTTCCGGGAGGCGTTCGGCAGCCGGCTCTACACGCAAGCGCTGATCAACTCGCTCGTGCTCGGCACGTGGACGGCGGTGCTCAGCGTCGCCATCGGCCTGCCGCTGGCGTGGGCGGTGAGCCGGACCAACACGCCGGCCCGCCGCCTCATCCACCTGATCGCCGTCGTCGCCTACGTCACCCCGCCGTTCCTCACCGCCATCGCGTTCGTGAACCTGTTCAGCCCCAACGCCGGCCTCGTCAATCGCTTCCTGCGCGACGTCGCCGGCCTGCCGGCGCTCACCTTCAACATCTTCTCGATGGCGGGGCTGGTGCTCGTGACCGTGCTCCACACCTTCCCGTTCGTCTACCTCCTGGCGTCGAGCGCGCTGGAGTCGGTCGACGCCTCGCTGGAGGAGTCGGGGCAGATCCTCGGCGCCAGCCGCTGGAAGATCGCGCGGGCGGTGACGTTACCGCTGGTGGCGCCGGCCGTGCTCTCCGGCGCCCTGATCGCCTTCGTGAACGCCATCGCGCTGTTCGGGTCGCAGGCGATCATCGGCCTGCCCGGGCGGGTCTTCACCCTGCCCACGCGCATCTACGCGCTCTTCGACTATCCGCCCCAGTACGGCCTGGCCTCGGCGATGTCGCTGGTCTTCGTCGCCATCACGGTCGCCGCGCTCTACCTGCAGCGCCGCTATCTGGCCCGCCGCTCCTTCGTCACGCTCGGCGGCAAGGGCAGCCGCCCCCGGCGCGTCGACCTGGGGCCGGCCCGATTCGGCGTGGCGGCCTTCGCCATCGCCGTGGGCGTGGTCGCCGTGCTCGCGCCCTATCTGACGCTGCTGGCCGTCTCCGTCTCGCGGTCGTGGGGGCTGCACTTCTGGCAGAACCTCACGCTGCAGCACTACCGATTCGTCCTGCTGGAGTACGACGTGACCCGCCGGGCGATCGTGAACAGCCTGCTCCTGGCCGGGGCGGCGGCGACCCTGGCCGTGCTGCTCGGCAGCCTCGTCGGCTGGATCGACCTCCGCACGCGGCTGCGCGGCCGCAAGGCGCTCGACTACGTCTCGCTGATCCCGCTCGGGCTGCCGGGCATCGTGGTGGCCGTCGCCCTCATCCAGTTCTGGCTGCGGATGCCTCTGCCCATCTACGGCACCCTGCTCATCATCCTGCTCGCCTACACCTCCCGCTACGTGCCCCTCGGCGTCCGCTCCGCCAACGCCGCCTTCCGCCAGATCGACGCCTCGCTGGAAGAGAGCGCGCGCATCACGGGCGGCGGCTGGCTGCGCACGTTCACCAGCGTCACCCTGCCGCTGGCCCGGCCCGGCCTGTTCGCCGGCTGGCTGCTCGTGTTCGTGCCGGCGCTGCAGGAGCTGTCGGCGTCGATCCTGCTCTTCAGCTCGGGCTCGATCACGCTGGCTGTCGCGGTGTACAACCTCTACGAGACCGGCGCGCTGGAGCCTGTCGCCGCGCTGTCCATCGTGACCATGGCCATCATCACCACCGCCATCGCCCTCGCCACCCGCCTCGGCCGCGGCCGAACGAACCTCGAGCCCCCGGCCGCCGGCTCGTGATCGCCATGGAGGTCGGCGACGCTGTGGTTGGGTCCGGAGGCCGGGGGGCGGGCCGTCTCGCGCGCCCGCGCTTCGTGGCGAGCCGCTGTCGCCGCGCTCGTTCCGAGTGGGGCGAGCCAGCCGCCGACGGTCGAGTGCTCTCGCGCCACCCCCTCTGGGGGATGGGGGGTCGCAGCGAGCCACGCTCGGAACGAGCAGCGGCGACCGGCGAGCCACGCGCGCGGGCGCGCGAGACGGCCCGCCCCCCGGCCTCCGGACTCAACCACAGCGGCACCGACCTTCACGGGGATCGGTAGCCGGTGGCCGGGATCGAGATCGAGCGCGTCAGCAAGCGGTTCGGTGAGGTCGTGGCGGTGCGCGATCTGTCGCTGAGCGTCGCCGATCACGAGTTCGTCACGCTGCTGGGGCCCAGCGGGTGCGGCAAGACGACGCTCCTGCGGCTGATCGCCGGGTTCATGGCGCCTGATGCCGGCACGATCCGGACGGGATCGACCACGCTCTCCACGCCCTCCGGCGTCGTACCACCCGAGCGGCGGGGCATGGGCATGGTCTTCCAGAACTACGCGATCTGGCCCCACCGCACGGTGTACCAGAACGTCGCCTTCGGGCTGGAGGTCCGCCGGGTCGCCCGGGCCGAGGCGCGTACGCGGGTGGCCCGCGTGCTGGAGCTGGTGAACCTGGCCGGGCTCGAGCAGCGCTATCCGAACGAGCTGAGCGGCGGTCAGCAGCAGCGGGTGGCGCTGGCCCGCAGCCTCGTCGTCGAGCCCGGCATCCTCCTGCTCGACGAGCCCCTCTCGAACCTCGACGCCAAGCTGCGTGAGCGCATGCGCTGGGAGCTGAAGGAGCTGCAGCGCCGCACCGGCATCACGTTCGTGTACGTGACCCACGACCAGTCGGAGGCGATGGCGCTCTCCGACCGGATCGCGGTGATGCACCTGGGCGAGGTCGCCCAGCTCGGCTCGCCGCGCGAGGTCTACGCCCGCCCGGCCAGCAAGACGGTCGCCGACTTCATGGGGCTGGTGAACCTGATCCCGGCCCGGGTGGCGCGGGGCGCCGGGGACCGCAGCCTGGTCGCGCTCGCCGGCGATCGCCTGCTCGCGGTCGCCTTGCCGCCCGGCCTCGCCGAGGGCCAGGCCGTGCACGTCGCGATCAGGCCCGAGAGCATTCGCCTGAGCGCCGCGACGCCCCCCGCCAACGGGGCCCTGGCCGGGCGGGTGACCGAGACGACGTTCCTCGGCAACCTCACCGACTGCCACGTGACCCTGGACGACGGCACCCGCGTACGCGTCCAGGCCGACGCCCGCGGACTCTTCGAGGTCGGCCAGCGCGTGGACGTCGCCATCGACACCGAGGCCGCCAGCGTCTTCACCCTGTAGGCGAGGAGGAACACGACGCATGACCGAGCACTGGACGCACAAGGGGTCGAGCAAGCTCTTCCTGTGGGAGAAGGCCGCCAGCCCCGCGCCGGGTCGCCGGGGGACGATCCTCTTCGTCCACGGCTCGTCGATGGCCTCGACGCCCACGTTCGACCTCCAGGTGCCCGGCCGTCCTGACTCATCGGCGATGGACCACTTCGCCCGGCTGGGCTACGACACGTGGTGCGTGGACATGGAGGGCTACGGCCGCTCGGCCAAGGACCGGCCGATCAACTTCGACATCGCCACCGGCGCCGACGACCTCGAGGCGGCGACCGACTACATCATGCGCACGCGCGGCGTGTCCTCCTTCCTCGTGTACGGCGTGTCGTCGGGTGCGCTGCGAGGCGCGCTGTTCGCCCAGCGCCACCCCGCCCGCGTCGCCCGCCTGGCCCTCGACGCGTTCGTGTGGACGGGCCGCGGCAGCCCGACCCTGGCCGAGCGCACGAAGCGGCTGCCGGAGTTCCGCGCGCGGAACCGCCGCCCGATCGATCGCACCTTCGTGCGCAGCATCTTCGAGCGCGACCATCCCGGCACCGCCGACGAGGCGACGATCGAGGCCTTCGGCGCCGCCATCCTCGCCCTCGACGACTCGGTGCCGACCGGCACCTACGTGGACATGTGCGCCAACCTGCCGGTGGTCGATCCGGCCCGCATCCTGGCCCCGACCATCGTCATGCGCGGCCAGTACGACGGCATCGCCAGCCTCGAGGACCTGCTCGATTTCTTCACGCGCCTGCCCAACCCCGACAAGCAGTTCGCGGTCATGCCGGGCATCGCCCACGCGAGCTTCCAGCAGAAGAACTTCCAGATCCCCTACCACATCCTTCACGCATTCTTCAGCCAGCCGGCGCCGATCTATCGGGGCGCCTGAGGACCGCCATGCGCCGACTTCGACTCACCCTCGTACTCGTGATACTCGGGATGGCCGCCGGCGCCGCCGGTCAGGGCAGCTTCACGCCGGACCCGGTCGACCTCGCCGCGGCGAAGAAGGAAGGTGGCGTCACCTGGTACACCTCCACGCCGGTGGGGACGGCCCAGAAGATCGCCACCATGTTCCAGGAGCAGACGGGTATCCGCGTGGAGCTGTTCCGCTCGGGCGGCTCGGCGGTGCTGCGCCGGTTTCTGCAGGAGATCGACGCCCGCCGCGTCGTGGCCGACGTGCTGACGGTCTCCGATCCCGCCGCCGCCGGCGCCATGATCAAGCGCGACCTGTTCGTCCCCTTCCGGCCGCGGAACTTCGACAAGGTGCGCGACGAGGTGAAGGACCCCAAGGGCTACCACGTCGCCCAGCGGCTGAACGTCGTCGGCGATCGTCGCGCGCACCGACAAGGGACTGGCGCTGCCGAAGAACTGGACCGACCTGACCGACCCCAGGTACAAGGGCCAGATGGTGATGGCCGATCCCTCCTACACCGCCATCCAGCTCATGATCGTGGGCACGCTGTCCCGCAAGTACGGCTGGGAGTTCTACCAGAAGCTGCGGGCCAACGACGTGATGATCGTCCAGGGCCACCAGCAGGTCTCGGAGGCGCTCACCCGCGGCGAGCGGCTACTGGCCGCCGAGGGCGCCGACCAGTGGGCGTGGACCGATCGCAAGGCCGGCCACAAGGTGCAGTCGATCTTCCCCACCGACGGCACCTTCGCCATCCCGGCCCCGACCGCCGTCATCAAGGGCTCGCCCCACCCCAACGCCGCCCGGGCCTTCGCCGAGTTCATGATCGGCGATGCCGTCCAGAAGCTGTTCCCCGGCGAGGGTATCTACGCGGCCCGGGCCGACATCGAGCCGCCGCCCGGCAACCCCCCGCTCGGCCAGATCAAGCTCATCGGCGTGGACTACGACCAGATCGAGAAGGACGCGGCCGCGCTGAAGAAGCGCTTCAACGAGATCTTTCAATGATGGGGGCCCCGATATGGCCCCCATACCCCCCACCGCTCGGCCGCCTCAGGCGCCGAACAGCTCGACGAACTTCTTCTTGACCTCCTCGGTGCGCCGCTCGATCTCCTCGGGATCGACGGTCAGCACCTTGAGCTCCCCGAGCTTGGGCCGGTCGGCCGGGTACGTCACCTCGGGATGGGCGGCGTAGAGGCCTTCCGCCTCGGCCATCACCTGCTGGATCTCGCGCGTGAAGATGAAGTCGGTGAACAGGCGCGCGGCCGTCGGATGAGGCGCGAAGCTCATGATCGCCGTCGGCGAGAAGACCAGCACGACGCCGTCGCGCGGATAGACGGCCGCGACCGGGCTCCCCTTCCGCCGCTCGGTCCACAGCAGCCCGTAGTCGGCGCCGTTCACCCCCGCCGCCCGCTCGCCCGAGACGACCGTCCGCCCCGGATCGTGGATCGACTGCACGAGCATGGGCCGGTTCTTCGCGAGCTGGGCCCAGTACTCCCAGCCGTAGAGATTGGCCAGGGCCAGGATCTGCGTGATGACCGAGCCGGCGTAGCCGGGATGCGCGACGACGAGCTTGTCCTTCCAGCGGGGATCGAGCAGATCCTTCCACACCTTCGGCGCATCGGCCGCCGCCACCTGCTTGGTGTTGTACGGGATGACGAGGGGGAAGGCACGCCAGCCCCACGCCATGCCGTCGGGGTCGCGGAACAGTGGCGACAGCCGGTCGGCGCCGGCCGGCGTGTAGCGGGCCAGCAGTCCCTTGCGCTTGAAGAACACGTAGTGGCCGGTGTCGGAGGTGTTCACGACGTCGGCGTTCTTGATTCCCGCCGACAGCTCCTGCATGATCCGCTGCAAGATTCGCTCGGAGCCCGAGCGGTGGACCTCGACCTTGATCCCCGGGTACGTTTGCTCGAAGCGGGTCGCCAGGCGCTGGGCGGAGTCGAGGGCCAGCGCGGTGTGCCACACCACCTTGCCCTCGCGCCGGGCCTCGGCCAGCCGGGGATCCTGGGCGGGGGCCGGGCCCGCCGTCAGGACGAGGGCCACGAGGACGAGCGCGAGAGCGAGCGGACGCGGACGGGCATGGATCATGGCGACGATTAAATCACGAGGCGGCGTGAGGGGAACGGCGATGAACGTCAGGACGGGGATTGGGCGGTGGCTCACCGGGGTGGTGCTGCTGGCCGGGGTCGGACAGGCCGAGGCGGCCGAGATCACGGTGCTCAGCGCGGGCGCCGTGCGCTCGATCGTGACCGAGCTGGCCCAGGCCTTCGAGAAGGAGACCGGCCACAAGGTCGCGCTGGAGTTCGGCACCGTCGGTGTCACCCGCAAACGACTGGCCGCGGGTCCCGCCGACCTCGTCATCATGAGCGACGTCGCCATCGACGAGACGATCAAGGAGGGGGCGCTCGTCGCGGGCAGCCGCGTCGACATCGCCCGCACCGGCATGGGCGTGGGGGTGCGCGACGGCGCGCCGAAGCCGGACATCTCGACCGCCGACGCCTTCAAGCAGGCCGTGCTCGGCGCCAGGTCGATCACCTACGTCGATCCCGCCCAGGGCGCCACCAGCGGCATCTACTTCGCGAGCCTGCTGCAGAAGTTCGGCATCGCGGAGGCGGTGAAGCCGAAGACGACGCTGGTGCCGGGCGGCTACCCGGCCGAGCTGGTCGCCAAGGGCGAGGTGGAGATGGTCGTGCACCAGATCAGCGAGATCGTGCCGGTCAAGGGCGTGACGCTGGTGGGACCGCTGCCGAAGGACATCCAGAAGGTGACCGTCTACTCCACCGGCCTCACCACCAAGGCCACCACGCCCGAGGTGGCCCGGGCCTTCGTCGCCTTCGTGACCTCGCCCGCCGTGAAGGCCAAGTTCGCGGCGGCGGGACTCGACTACAAGGAGTAGCGCCGCTACTTGCGGATGCCCATCCGCGTCGCCAGCGGCAGGTACTTCTTCAGCTCGTCCTGCTGGAACTGCCAGAACGCGTCGGGGCCCTTGAAGGCGATGACCTTGCTGACCTTCAGCGCCTGCTCCATGAAGGCCGGGTCCTTGGCCGCCTCCTCGACGAGCGTCACCCACTTCGTCACGATCGGCGCCGGCAGCTTCGGCGGCCCGGCCAGGCCTTGCCAGCCGACGACGTCGAGATCGGGGAAGCCCGCCTCCTTGGCCGTCGGCACCTCGGGGAAGGCCGGCAGGCGCGTGGGATTGACGACGGCCAGCGCGCGGATCTTGCCACCGGCGATCAGTCCCGCCGACTCGCTCCACTGCTGGCCGGCGAAGTCCACGTGGCCGCCGGCCAGCGCCGTGAGCGCGGGGGCGCCGCCGGTGAAGACCACCTTGTTGGTGTCGGCGATGGGCACGCCGGCGGCGAAGAGGAACTGCGAGACCGAGAAGGCCGCCACGCCGGACACGCCGGCAATGCCGTAGCGGAAGGTCTTGGGGTTGGCCTTGGCGGCAGCCGCGACCTCGGCCAGCGTCTTCCACGGCGAGTCGGCCTTGACCGTGTAGATGACGGGGTCGAGCGTGACGAGCGCGATGGGCGTCTTGCCGTCCATCTTGAACGGCACGTCGCTCTCCACCGCGAACAGCATCGAGGCGGTGGCGTGCGGCTCCAGCAGCAGCGTGTAACCATCGGGGCGCGCGTTGAGCGCACGCAGGGCGCCGGTGATGCCGGAGGCGCCCGGCATGTTGACGACGTTGACCGGCTGGCCCCACTTCTTCGAGGCGTGGGCCGCGATCAGCCGGGCCGCCACGTCGGCGCCGCCACCCGGCGCGTAGCCGACGATGATCTCGATCGGCTTGGTGGGATACGCGACCTGGGCGGCGGCCGGCGCCGCCAGCAGACCGGCCAGGAGCAGGGCGATCGGGGCGATCCGTGTCATGAGAGTCACCTCCCGCGTCTCGAGATCAGGGTCCAGGTCGTGAGGGCCAGACCAGCACCGATCAACCCGAGGGCGACCGGCCGGCCCAGGAACACCGACGGGCTGCCGTGGGCCATGCTGAGCGACTGGCGCAACGCGCTCTCCAGCATCGGAGTCAGGATCAGCGCCAGCACGAGCGGCGCCGTGGGGTAGCCGAGCTTCACCATCAGGTAGCCGAGGACGCCGAAGGCCACCGCCATGCCGACGTCGGCGAAGCTGTTGCGCACGCTGAAGGCGCCCAGCACGCTGAAGATCAGGATGAGCGGCGCCATCAGCCGCATAAGGCACCCGGCACAGCCGGGCCCACAGCCCGACCAGCGGCAGGTTGAGGATCAGCAGCATGACGTTGCCGACGTACATGCTCGCGATGACGGTCCACACGAACTGCGGCTGCTTCTCGAAGAGCAGCGGCCCTGGCTGCAGCCCGTAGATCATGAGCCCGCTGAGCAGCACGGCCAGGGCCGGCGTGGCCGGCAGCCCCAGCGCGAACAGCGGGACGAAGCCGGCGCTGGTGGTGGCGTTGTTGGCCCCCTCCGGCGCCGCCACCCCCTCGATGGCGCCATGGCCGAACCGCTCGGGCGTGCGCGACACTCGCCGCTCGAGGTCGTAGGAGATGAACGAGATCGCGCCCGGCGTGCAGCCGGGCAGCAGGCCGAGCGCGAAGCCCACGCCGGTCGCCCGCAGCATGGTCCCCGTGCACGCCCGCAGCTCGTCCCGACTCGGCAACAGCCGGCCGATCGGCGCCAGCGAGACCGCGCCCGTCTTCTCCTCCACGCCGAGCAGGACCTCGGTGATGGCGAACAGGCCGATGATCACCGCGATGAAGTCGATGCCGCCCAGCAGCGTCGTGCTGCCGAAGGCGAAGCGCCGCTCGCCCGACATCGGATCGAGGCCGACCAGCGCGACCAGCGCGCCGAGGGCGGCCGCGCTCAGTCCCTTCACGAGCGAGGCGCCCGACAGGCTCACCACGACGCTGAAGGCCAGCACCACGAGGCCGAAGTACTCGGGCGGGCCGATGGCCAGCGCCACGTCGGCCAGCGGCGGCGCGAAGAACGTCAGGCCGATCAGCCCCAGCGTCCCCGCCACGAACGAGGAGATGGCGGCGATGGCCAGGGCCGGCCCCGCTCGCCCCTGCCGCGCCATCTGGTAGCCGTCGAGCGTGGTCACCACCGAGGCCACCTCGCCCGGGATGTTGACCAGGATGGCCGTGGTGGAGCCGCCGTACATGGCGCCGTAGTAGATGGCGGCCAGCATGATGATGGCCGGTGTCGGCGGCAGGAACGAGGTCAGCGGCAGCAGGATGGCGATCCCCGAGGTGGGACCGATCCCCGGCAGCACGCCCACGAGCGTGCCCAGCACCGAGCCCAGCAGCGCGAAGAGCAGGTTTTGCGGCGTCAGCGCCTGGCCGAAGCCGTTCAGCAGGAACCCGAGCGTGTCCACTCAGAGGCCGATCAGACCCGCGGGCAAGGGCATGCCGAGCCAGTGCCTGAACACGACGTGGCTGGCGACCGCGATGCCGGCCGCCGTCAGGGCCGCTCGCGGCCATGACGTGGGGCCGAGCCCTCGGACCAGCGGCAGCGCGAACAGCGCGGTGGCGAGCAGGAAGCCGAGCGCCGGCAGCAGCGCGATGTACAGCGCCAGCAGACCCAGCAGGGCGACCACCCGGCGGCCGCCGGCGGCGGTGGGCCACGCGTCGGCGGCGACCGGCACCCAGGTGTGGGCCGCCCCGAGCAACAACAGCGTCACCCCCACCACTGCCGGCATGAGGCGCGCGCCCGTCCAGCCATCACGCAGGCGGAACGCCTCGACGAGGGCGACGATGCCAAGCCCGGCGAGGCTTCCGCCACAGACGAGAGAGATGCGGCGCACGGCGCGGCTAGTATACAGTCCTGGCAGAAGGAGACCGCTCGATGGAGATCCCCCGCACGATGACGGCGACGGTGCTCGTCGCCCCCCACAAGTTCGAGCTCCAGCAGCGGCCGGTGCCGGTGCCGGGTGACGAGGACGTCCTGGTGCGCGTGCGCGCCTGCGGTGTGTGCGGCACCGATCTGAAGATCATCCACACCGGCATGCCGCTGATGCCGCCCTACGGCGAGTTCATCTTCGGCCACGAGTACGCGGGCGACGTGGTCGCCATCGGTCGGACGGTGGACGAGTTCCAGGTCGGCGACCGGGTCGTCGTCGAGGCCCACATGGGATGCCGCCGCTGCGAGAACTGCATCCGGGGCCAGTACACGGCGTGCCTGAACTACGGCAACATGAAGCGCGGTCACCGCGCCAACGGGTTCACCACCAATGGCGGGCTCGCCGAGTACGCCGTGAACCACGTCAACACGCTCTACCGCATTCCCGATGGCGTCGACTACGACGAGTCGACGGTGGTGATGACCTCGGGCAGCCCGCTGTTCGGGCTGGAGAATGCCGGGGGCTACTTCGCCGGCGAGACGGTGGCCGTGCTCGGCCCCGGCCCGATCGGCCTCATGGCCATCCAGCTCGTGAAGGCGCTCGGGGCCACCCGGGTGATCCTCACCGGCACCCGCGCCTCGCGCCTGGACATGGGCCGGCAGCTCGGCGCCGACGTCGTCGTCAACAGCCGCGAGGCGGACCCGGTGGCGGCCGTGATGGCGGCCACGCACGACAAGGGCGCCGACCTCGTCATCGACTGCGCGGGCGGTGACGATACCTTCGACCAGTCGATCAAGATGGCGAAGTCCGGCGGCAAGGTGCTGCTGGTGGCCTTCTACCACGGCCCCGTCACCGCCGACATCACGCATGCGGTCCGACGGAACATCACCATCTACACCGAGCGCGGCGAGGGCGGCACCAGCGTGGGCCGCGCGCTTGCCCTGATGGCGGCCGGCCGGCTCACCGCCAAGCCGCTCATCACCCACCACTTCCCGCTCACCCAGGTCCACGAGGCGATGGACGTGCTCGAGAAGCGCACCGGCGATCCGATCAAGGTCGTCCTGCATCCATGACGGTGCGGATGCTCGTTCGCGCGCTCGCGCTGATGGTGGCCGCCGTCGGCGGCGCGGCGGCGCCGGCGGCGGCGTTTCCCGACAAGCCGATCGAGCTGACCGTGCTCTTCGGCGCCGGCAGCGCCGCCGACCTGCTGGCTCGCAAGCTGGCCGAGCTGGCCGCCCGGGATCTCGGCCAGCCGGTGGCCGTCGTCAACCGCACCGGCGCCGGCGGCGCCCTCGGCTACACCTACGTGCGGGGCCAGAGCCCGGACGGCTACGCGCTCGTCTGGAACTCCAACAGCATCAGCACCGCCTACCACGCCGGCAACATGAAGCTCGACTACACGGCGTTCGCCGGCATCGCCGCCCTCACCAGCGAGCCGGTCTCGCTGGCCGTCAAGGCCGACGCGCCCTGGAAGGACATCCGCGAGCTGATCGCGCACGCCCGGGCCCACCCCGGCCAGGTGCGCATCGGCAACTCCGGCCGGGGCAGCTTCACCCATCTCGTGGCGGTCGCCTTCGAGAACCGTACGGGCACCAAGCTGACGCACGTGCCGTTCGGGCGCGAGCTGGCCGTCACCACCGTGCTCGGGGACAAGATCGAGGCGAGCGTGCAGCTGCCGGCCGAGATCATGACCCAGGTGACCGGCCGGCAGGTGCGGGTGCTGGCGGTGTCAGGGGAGAAACGGCTGGGCAGCCTGCCGGAGGTCCCCACACTGAAGGAGAGTGGGGTCGATCTCACCATGGCGCTCTGGCGCGGCATCGCCGCGCCGAAGGGCACGCCGGAGGGCGTCATCACGCGGCTCGAGCGCGCGTTCACCCAGGCCGCGCAGACCCCGGAGTTCCGTGAGTTCTCGACGCGGATGGGCGCTGTCGTGGAGCTGCGCGGCGCCCGCGAGTTCGACGCGTTCGTGGCGCGCGACGACCGCGAGATCGCCTCGCTGATGGAGCAGATCGGACTCAAGAAACAGTAGCGGCTGTCCGATGACGCGGCCCTCCGCCGAGCAGTGGTGTGCCGCCGGCCTGGCCGTCGTCGCGGTCGCCTACCTGATCGCCGGCCGCCGCTATCCGCTCGACACGCTCGCCACGCCGGGGCCCGGCATCTTCCCGCTGGGGGCGGGGCTGGCGCTGCTCGGGCTGGCGCTCTGGCAGTACCTCGCCGCCGGCCGGGCGGCGCCGCCCGGCGACGACGCCGCCGGCCCGGTCACGCGCGGACCGCTGCTCATGTCCGCGGCGCTCGTGATCTACGCCGCCGCCCTGCCCCGGCTGGGCTTCCTGCCCACCTCGTTCGCGCTCGTGGTCGTCGCCGCCCGGCTCATGGGGCTCGACGGCTGGTGGCGGCCGGCCGCGCTCGCCCTCGGCGTCACGCTGGCCAGCCGGGTGATCTTCGGCTCGTGGCTCGGGGTGCCGTTGCCGTGAGCGAGCTGTTCGTCGCGCTCACGCCGCCCAACCTGCTCGCCTGCTTCGTGGGCGTCGTCCTCGGCACGATCGTCGGCGTGCTGCCCGGGCTGGGGCCGGCCGGCGCCATGGCCCTGGTGCTGCCGGTCATCATCAAGCTGGGGCCGACCGCCGGGCTCATCATGCTGGCCGGCATCTACTACGGCTCGATGTACGGCGGCTCCACGACGTCGATCCTGGTCAACGTTCCCGGCGAGGCGGCCAGCGTGGTGACGACCATCGACGGCTACCGGCTGGCGCGCAAGGGCCGGGCCGGCGCCGCGCTGGCCGTCGCCGCCATCGCGTCGTTCGTGGCCGGCACCTTCAGCGTGATCGCGTTACAGGTGGCCGCGCCGGTCGTCGCCCGGGCGGCGCTGGCCTTCGGCCCGGCCGAATACTTCGCCTTCGCCCTCCTCGGCCTGGTCCTCCTGGCCAACCTCACGGGCGGCTCGCGGCCGAAGTCGCTGGCCATGGTCGTGGTCGGCATCATGCTCTCGACGGTCGGCATGGATCCGCTCGGCGGCACCGTGCGCTTCACGCTGGACATCGGCGGCGCCCAGGCCGGGCTCAGCTTCATCGCGGTGACGGCCGGCCTGTTCGGCGTGGCCGAGGTGCTGGCCACGCTGGCCGCGCCGGCCTCGACGGCGCCGGTGGCCCACGTGCGCTTCCGCGAGCTCTACCCGAGCCGGGAGGAGCTGCGCCGCTCGGCGCCGGCGATGGCGCGGGGCACCGTCCTTGGCTTCCTGGTCGGCCTCGTGCCCGGACCGGCGGCGACGATCGCCTCGTTCGTCTCCTACGGCGTGGAGAAGAAGGTCTCGCGGTACCGCGCGGAGCTGGGCACCGGCGCCATCGAGGGCGTGGCCGGGCCGGAGGCGGCCAACAACGCGGCCGCCGGCGGTGGCATGATCCCCCTGCTGTCGCTCGGCTTGCCGTTCACCCCCTCCACCGCCGTGCTGCTGAGCGGCATGCTGCTCATGGGTGTCACGCCGGGCCCGTTCCTGCTGCGCGATCACCCGCAGGTGTTCTGGGGCGTCATCGGCAGCTTCTACGTCGGCAACGTGATGCTCCTCCTGCTCAACCTGCCCCTGGTCGGCCTCTTCGCCCGCGTGGCCACCATCCCCCAGCGCTACCTGATGCCGGGCGTGCTGGTGCTGTGCGCGGTCGCCGCCTTCGCCGACAACAACAACGTCTTCGACGTGTGGGTCATGGTGGGCGCCGGCGTGCTCGGCTACGCCATGCGCGGCCTCGGCTACGATCCGGCCCCGCTCGTGCTCGGCCTCGTGCTGGGTCCCCTGCTGGAGCGCTCGCTGCTGCAGGCGCTGACGATCGGCCGCGGCGATCTGCGCGAGCTGTGGGCCTCGCCGCAGGCGGCCGTGATGCTGGTGGCTGCGGTCGTGGTGTTCGTGGCGCCGGCGGTCGCCGCCCTCGTCCGCCGATCGGCGCCCGCATGACCGCGCGGAGTTACTGGCCGCTCGTCCCCTCGATCTTCGCGCAGTCGATGGTGGTGACCACCGTCGGCTTCCTGGCGCCGCTGCTGCTCGTCATGGCCGAGGATCTCGAAGTGTCGGCGGCCCGGATCGGACAGCTCGTGGTCCTGACCTCGGTGCCGTGGGCCCTCGGGGCGCCGCTGTGGGGACTGCTCAGCGACCGGCTCGGCCGGCGACCGGTCATCATCGTGGCGCTGCTCGGCGTGGCCGCCTGCACGATTGCC
Organism: uncultured Candidatus Rokubacteria bacterium; assembly: GCA_963734175.1. Lineage (GTDB taxonomy): Bacteria > Methylomirabilota > Methylomirabilia > Rokubacteriales > CSP1-6 > AR5. The sequence goes on along the minus strand of CAVTGC010000015.1, from coordinate 496,182 downwards.
GGCGCCTTCGCGACCCGGTACTGGATGCTGGCGGCCCTGCGGCTGCTCACCGGCTGCTTCGGCAGCGGCGGCCCTCCGACGATCCTGGCCGGCCTCGTGGATCACTATCCGGCCGCCCAGCGCGCCCGGATGATCGGGTGGACGACCACCAGCTTCAGCTTCGCGGCCCTGCTGGGCGTCCCCGCGGTCGGCGCCGTCGGCGGCGTCTGGGGCTGGCGCGCGGCGTTCGTCGTCACCGGGCTCGGCCTCGTCGTCGCCGCGCTCTTCGTGTGGCTCGCCTACCCGCGCGCGGCCCCGCAGATCTCCGCGGGCGAGACGCCGTGGCAGGCGTACCGGTACCTCTTCGGGCGCCCCCACCTGACGACGCTGCTGCTGTCCAACCTGTGCGAGCGGGTGACCTTCATGGTGGTCACGCTCTATCTGGCCTCGTTCCTCATCCAGCGCTACGGCCTCGACCCGGTGACGGTGGCGCCCGCGCTGTTCCTGATTGCGGTCGGCGCCCTGATCGGAGCGGTCGGCGGCGGCTTCGTGGCCGACCGCTTCGATCGCGTGGGACTGGCCAGCGTGATGCTCGTGCTGTCGGGGCTGTGCGGCCTCGCGGCGTTCGTGTGGCCGGCGCACCTGGCCCTCTCGGTCGGCGCCGGCTTCGGCTTCGGCCTGTCCAACGCGGCCAGCCGGGCACCGTTCATCGCGATCGTGCTCGGCCTCAGCGAGCAGCATCGCGGCGCGCTCAACGGGCTGATCGCCATGAGCCACCAGGTGGGCTGGGCCCTCGGGGCGGGCGTCGGGGGCTGGATCCTCAGCGTGGGCGGCTACCGCGGAGTGGGCGAGTTCACCCTGGCGGCAGCCCTCGCCTCGGCCGGGCTGGTGGTGGTCGCGCGGGCCGCCGCCAGGGCGGCCCCGGCCGGCGAGTCCGTAGTAAGCTCACGCCGGGCGCCGACCGCGCCCGATCCGGGGCTCCAGGAATAGGAAGGATCCGATGAGCGACGGCGACAAGAAGCTGGAAGTCGGACTCAAGCACGTGGCCACGATCACGGTCACCGACGACATGACGCCGGCCCACCTGCGGGGGGAGCCGCTCCGCGTGCTGTCCACGCCGGACATGATCCGGCTCATCGAGCGCACCGCCATCGAGGCGGTACAGCCGTACCTGGCGCCGGGCCAGGCCACCGTCGGCACCCGCGTCGACGTGGCCCACCTGGCGGGGACGCTGGTGGGGATGACGGTCACGATCACCGTCACGCTCACGGCCGTCGACCGCCGCAAGCTCGGCTTCAGCGTCGAGGTGCGTGACGAGCTGGACGAGGCGGGCCGGGGCACTCACGAGCGCTTCATCGTCGACGCCGCTCAGCGGCTGCCGCGTTTGCAAGACAAGCTGGCCCGCTGGAAGGCGGCTGGAGGGAAACCCGCATGAGCACGCTCACCGACCGCGTCGCCATCGTCACCGGCGCCGCCCACGGGATCGGCCACGCCACCGCGCTGGCCCTGGCCGCGGCCGGCGCCGACGTCGCCGTCGTGGACATCGACAAGGCCGCCGCCGAGAAGACGGCGGCCGCCGTCACCGCGCTGGGCCGCAAGAGCCTGGCCCTGGCCACCGACGTCGGCGACCTGGCCAGCATCGACCAGATGGTGAGCCGGGTCGCCCAGAACTTTGGTCGGATCGACGTCCTCGTGAACAACGCCGGCGTCACCCGGCGCGCCTACATCATGGATCTGACCGAGGCCGACTGGGACCGCATCATGCGCGTGAACGGCAAGGGCGTGTTCTTCTGCCTGCAGCGCGTGGCCCGCGAGATGATCCCCCGCCGCAGCGGCGCCATCGTCAACATCGCCTCGATCGCCGGCAAGGGTTACGTGGGCGCCTCCAACGCGATCTACGCCGGCAGCAAGGGGGCCGTCATCGGCATGACGCGCATGGCCGCGCTCCAGCTGGCCCGCCACAACATCAACGTGAACGCGATCTGCCCCGGCACCACCGTCACCGCGCTGTCCAACGACAACCTCGCGAGCCGGGCCAAGGAAGAGGGCGTGACCGTCGAGGAGATGACGCGGCGGCGCAACGCCAACATCCCGCTGGGACGCGCCAACGATCCCGAGGACGTGGCGGCTCTGGCCGTGTTCCTGGCCTCGCCGGGCGCGCGCAACATCACCGGCCAGTCGCTCAACGTGGACGGCGGCATCATCTTCGATTGATTGACATGGGGGCCCCGAAATGGCCCCCAAACCCCCCATCGTTCGTCGCCCTCCGGCGGAGCCGGGGTGCTCCTCTGGCATACGGGCCATTCGGGCCCCCTGGAGGCTGACGTTTGTCGAGGAACGCCCCGGCTTCGCCGGGGCGGGACGAGCAGGTGGGGGTACTGGGGGCCATTCGGGGCCCCCATCTCATCAGAAGAACACGGTCAGGTTCTTGGCCAGCAGGACGTTCTGGTCGAGCACGATCTTGCGCCGGGCGATCTGCCAGCCGCTGTTCACTCGCCGCAGCACGTCCTCGCGCTTGCCCACCAGGAAGTCCGTCTCGGTCTCCACGCGGTTGCGATAGACGAGGAAGCGGCTCTTCACCGTCAGCTCGCCGTCACCGAGGGTGCCGGTCAGCACCTGCACGTTGGAGATCATGTGGCAGACGCGCGAGGGCGGCTCCTCGGCCCAGTGGATGCCGGTGAGGATCTGCTTCACGCGCCGGCTGAGCGTGTCCTTGCCCTCGTCGAACCAGTTGACGTCGAGCCCGGGCCGGGTGAACTCGCGCTCCGGCTCGTCGTGGGGGACGTTGCGCCGCATCGGCATGAAGTAGTGGGCGTCGTCGGTGAAGAGGTCCAGCCACTCCTCGTAGCGCCGCTCGTCGAGCAGCTCGGCCTCTCGGTACAGGAACTGCTCGATCTCCTCCTTGAGCAGCAGGCGGGCGAGATCGTCGCTCACGAGGCGAGGTCCTTCCAGCTTCCCGCCTCCATGAACTGGCGCCAGCGCGTGTAGAAGCCGCGCTGGTTGTTCTCGCTGGCCGCCCCGGGCGGCACGTCCATGATGGTGCCCGGCAGCCGGAGGCCGTGGTCCTCGAAGTCGCGGGTGGCCCGCCCGAGCCCCATCTCGTAGTTGTAGGGATACTGGCGCGCGATGGTGCCGCGGCTGGCCTTGTGGGCGTAGTTCCAGTTCTCCATGTCGTCCTGCTCGGTCAGTCCCGACGGCCCCGAGTAGCGGATGTAGTAGTGCCGCAGGAAATCCTTCACCTCGGCTGGCGCGTCGGCGTCGACCAGGTACCAGCGCCACACCTCCGTCTGGTGGGGGCCGCGCGGGTGCCACACGGCCAGCGTGCGCGGCTGCCGGGCCAGCGGCGACATGTTGGGGAACACCGTGCCGGGACCGCCGAAGAGCCGCCAGTGCTCGCCGAGCCGCCGCCGGCGCTCCTCCTCGCACCGCTTGAAGTAGTCCGCCACGACCGGCGCGTCCTGATAAGCTGGGCGCCAGCGGCGCGTCGTGCGGGCGCAGGAAGGCGATCATCGAGTGGCCGAGCTCGGGGAACGACACGTCGAGCCAGCGCGCCTGGTTGCGCTCGCCCATGTCGCGCCGCCCCTGGCCGCTGGGCCCGATGCCGACCATGTCCACCGAGCGGTGGCTGACCCCGTGGTAGCGGTCGCCCGAGAAGTTCTCGGCCGGGAACTTCCAGTTACAGGGGACGAGCCACTTGTGGATGCCCCCGATCACCTCGGTGCCGCCCTCGCGCCCGTCCCAGGCATCGAGCAGGAGATCGAGGTAGAGCTTGTAGCCGCCGATGTAGTCCAGGAACGGCGGCGCCGCCGCGTCCCACGTCGCCCACACGGCGCCCTTGTAGTTCTCGAGCTGGGCGACCTCGATCAGCCCCCACCGGCTGCGATCGAGCTGGGCGCCGTAGGCGTCCTTCAGGAACGGCACGCCGACCAGGGCGCCGTCGGTGCCGTAGCTCCAGCCGTGGTACGGGCACATGAACTCCACCGTGTTGCCCTCGTCGTAGCGGCAGACCTTCATGCCGCGATGCCGGCACGAGTTCAGGAACACCCGGATCCGACCGGCCCGGTCGCGACAGAGGATGACCGACTCCTCGCCCATCGACGACACCAGGAAGTCGCCCGGCTTGGGGATCTGGCTCTCGTGCCCGATGAAGAGCCAGGCCCGGGCGAAGACCTGCTCCTGTTCCCGGCGGTAGATTTCCTCGTCGACGAAGATCTCGCGGCTGACGAATCCCCGCTCGACGTCGACCAGACCGTTGAGGCACCCGGACTTCGGATCCAGCGTCATCGTGGACCTCCCCGCGGCGGCGTGCCCGACAATAGCGCCACTGGGGTCCGTCGGCAAACGCGATGGCGCTCCGGGCGTCCCGGCAGTAGCATCCTCGCCATGACGACCAAGACTCCGCTGTCCGAGATCATCGCGCTCAGCGACCTCCCCTGGCAGGAACGGCAGCCCGGCGTGCGCGCCAAGACCATCTGGGCGCACCCGGAGACGAAGCGGCAAGCCTTGCTGACCCGGCTCGAGCCCGGGGCCCAGCTCCCCCTGCACCGGCACGTGGGCGACGAGCTGATCTTCGTGATCGAAGGCGCCGTCTCCGACGAATCCGGCTCCGTGACGGCCGGCAACGTCGGCTACCGCCCCCACGGCTGCGTGCACACGGTGACGGCCAAGAATGGCGCCACCGTCCTGGCGATCCTCACCGGCGGTGTCGAGCCCGCCGCCGAGCGCGGCGCCGCCCCGGGCTCACAGGTCGTCGTCGTGAGCGATCTGCCCTGGGTCGAGACGCGCCCGGGCGTGCGCCAGAAGAAGATCTGGGAGGACACCGTGAACCCGCGCCGGGCCCTCCTGGCGCGGTTCGAGCCCGGCGCCGTGCTGGCCCGCCATCGTCACGTGGGCGACGAGCTGATCTTCATGCTGGAGGGCGCGAACGCCGACGAGTCGGGACCGGTGACGACCGGCAACATGAACTACCGGCCCAACGGCTGCGTGCACACCGTGACGACGAAGAACGGGGCCACCGTGCTGGCCGTCGTCTGGGGCCGCACCGAGCCGGCCTGAATGAGATTCGGCGTCTACCTGCCGACCTTCGCGGGGCGGGATCTCGGCTTCGACCAGGCCGCCCGGGTGAAGGAATTCGCGCGCAAGGCCGAGGACCTCGGCTTCGATGCGCTCTGGGTGGCCGAGCATTTCCTGGAGGCGCCCGGCCTCTACGGCACCGTGTGGATGTCGCCGCTGCTCTGCCTGGCCCACGCGGCCAGCGTGACGACCCGGATCCGGCTGGCCACCGGCCTGCTGATCCTGCCCTACTACCACCCGGTCACGCTGGCCCGTGAGATCCAGACGCTCTGGCACCTGTCGGGCGGACGCTTCGTGCTCGGCGTGGGACCGGGCTGGGATCGGCACGAGTTCGAGACGCTCGGGATGAAGCTCGCCGAGCGCGGCCGGCGCACCGACGAGATGATCGCCGCGCTCCGCCGCCTGCTGACCGAGCGCGATGTGAGCTTCGCCGGCACTTACTATCGCTTCGACCACGTCACCATCGAGCCGCTCCTGCCGCGCGTCCCCGAGCTGTGGGTCGGCGGCGGCTCGAAGATCCAGACCTCGCTCTCGCCCGACAAGCCGTACGTCGCCCCGGCCGTGCTGGCGCGGATCGCCGGCGCCGACGGCTGGCTGGCCCGCGCGGCCGGCAGCCAGCAGATGGTCAAGGACGATGTCCGGGCCATCCGCGACCACCTCACCAAGATCGGCCGCGACCCGGACACGCTGCGCTACGGTCACCTGAACTTCACGCACCTGGTCGACACGACCGACCGCGAGGAGGCGCTGCGCCGGCAGCGTCCCGTCTTCGAGCGCGTCATGGGCACGCACCGGACGTTCGAGAATCTCCAGCAGTCGTACTTCCTCGGGACCACGCGCGAGATCGTCGAGCGCATCCGCGACCTGGAGGCCGCCGGCATCCAGGACATGGTCCTGGCCACCTGCGACGACGACCTCGAGCAGCTCGAGCGCTTCGCCACCGAGATCGTCCCCCAATTCAGCCGGTGATCCCACCGCCGGGGTGGAGGAGAGTCACCATGAGACGCCTGGCCGCCCTCGTCGCGCTCGCGGTCCTCGTCGTCGCGGCCGCTCCGGCCGCCGCCGCCCCCGAGGGGCAGATGACGTGGGCGGTGCACGTCTCGCTCGCCCCGACCTGGTTCGACCCTGCCGAGACCCCGGGGATCGGCACGCCGTTCATGATCCTCTACGCCCTGCACGACGCGCTGGTGAAGCCGATGCCCGGCAACGCCATGGCGCCGAGCCTGGCCGAGTCCTGGACCGTGTCGAAGGACGGCCTCGTCTACGAGTTCGTCCTCCGGCCGGGCGTGAAATTCCACAACGGCGATCCCCTCACCGCCGACGACGTGAAGTTCTCCTTCGAGCGCTATCGCGGCGCCGCGGCGAGAATGCTGAAGGAACGCGTCCCGGTGGTCGAGGTCGTGGACCCGGGCCGGCTCCGCTTCAAGCTCAAGGAGCCCTGGCCCGATTTCATGACCTACTACGGCACCCTGGCCACCGGCTCCGGCTGGATCGTGCCCCGGAAGTACCTCGAGAAGGTCGGCGACGACGGCTTCAAGAAGGCTCCGGTGGGAGCGGGCCCCTACCGCTTCGTGTCCTTCACCCCGGGGATCGAGCTCGTGCTGGAGGCCAACGAGCACTACTGGCGGAAGGTCCCGAGCGTGAAGCGGCTGATCCTCCGAGCGGTCCCGGACGAGGCCACCCGGCTGGCCATGCTCAAGCGCGGCGAGGCCGACGTGGTCTATCTGCTCCAGAGCGCGCTGGCCGAGGAGGCGAAGCGGACGGCCGGGCTCACGCTGCGGCCCACACCGATCGTGTCGACGCACTGGCTGGTGTTCCTCGACCAGTGGGACCCGAAGTCACCGTGGGCGGACCGGCGCGTCCGCCTGGCCGCCAACCATGCGATCGATCGCCAGGCCATGAACGAGGCGATCACGCTGGGGTTCTCGCGGGTCAGCTGGAGCATCATCCCCCAGAGCTTCGACTTCTACTGGCAGCCGCCCGCCTACACCCCCGATCCGGCCCGGGCCCGGCAGCTGCTCGCCGAGGCCGGCTACCCGAAAGGCTTCGACGCCGGCGACCTCTGGTGCGATGCCGCCACCGACACGATGAGCGAGGCGGCGGTCAACTACCTGCAGGCGGTGGGGATCCGGGTGAGGGTGAGGCCGCTGGAGCGCGCGGCTTTCTTCAAGGGCTACGCGGACAAGAAGCTGAAGAACCTGCTCTACAGCATCAGCGGCGCCTTCGGCAACGCCGCCACTCGTCTGGAGAATTTCGTGGCGGCCGGTGGTCCCTACGTGTACGGCAGCTACCCGGACATCGACGGCCTCTTCCGGGAACAGGCCGGCGAGCTGGATCGCAAGCGGCGCGAGGCGGCCCTGCACCGGATCCAGCAGCTCATGCATGACAAGGCCATGTACGCGCCGATCTGGGAGCTCGGCTTCATCCACGCGCAGGGGCCACGGGTGGCCGAGTCGAGTCTCGGGCTGATCACCGGCTGGGCGTTTTCTGCGCCCTACGAGGACCTCAAGCTGAAGCCCCGCTGAGAGCCGACCGCGCCGCGGTCATCAGGTCACTTCTTCCAGTAGTGGGCGACCACGACCTCGATGGGCGGGCGGATCTTCTGAGCGTGCGGCACCGCGCGTGAGGCGAAGTCCTTCTGTGACTTGAGCACCTTGGCGAAGAACGGGTTCTTCTGGGCCTCGGCCTCGTAGACCTTGTCGATGGCGGCTACCTGGGCCTTGAGCACGTCGTCGGGGGTCTTGAGGATCTTGACCCCGTGCTTCTTCTCGAGCTCCTCGACCGCCTTGCTGTCGAGGTCCACGCTGTAGGCGGTCATGCGGATGATCTCGGCCATCCCGGCCCACTTCACGATGGCCTGCAAATCCTTGGGCAGCTCGTCCCACTTCTTCTTGTTGATGAGCACCTCCTGGTAGGAGGCGGGCTGGCGCAGGTCGGGCATGTAATAGTTCTTCGTCACGTTCTGGAAGCCCATCAGGATGTCGTGGCTGGGGATGGCCCACTCGGCGCCCTCCACCGCTCCCCGCTCCAGGGCCGGGATGACCTCGCCGCCGGCCAGCGTCACCACCGACACTCCCATGGTCTTCATCATCTCCATGCCGAGCCCGGAGGTGCGGAACCGCATCTTGCGCAGGTCGTCGAGGTTGTTGAACGGCTTCTTGAACCAGCCGAGCGGCTCCCAGTACGGCAGGCTGGTGGTGAAGACGGGCACCACGACGTTGAGCTTCAGCTCCTTCTGCAGCATGTCGTTGTAGAGCTCGAGCCCGCCGCCGGCGAAGAGCCAGCCCAGGTATTCCTCGCGGTCCATGCCGAACGGTCCGGCCGGACCGGGCCCGAAGAGGCCGGCGGCGGAGTTCTTGCCGGCCCAGTAGCCGGGCCAGGCATGGCTGGCGTCGATGAGGCCGCGGTTGACCGCGTCGAGCACCTCGAACGCGGGCACGATCGTGCCGGCCGCCGACATCTCCCACTTGAGCCGGCCGCCCGACATCTCGTCGATCATCTTGCCGAGCTCGACCGCGGAGACGTGCAGCAGGTTGGTGGCCGGCCACGCGCTCTGGACCTTCCAGACGTATTTCGCCTGGGCCGCGGCGTCGCCGGGCCCGCGCCAGATGGCCGCGGCCAGCACCAGGACGGGCACCGCGAAGGCGATCCAGATGAGGGCGAGTCTCCTCGTCTTCATGGCCGATCTCCTTTCACTTACCGAAGAGGTAGCGCGGGAACCACAGGGAGATGCTCGGGAAGATGATGCAGAGGGCGAGGCCGATGAGCTGGAGCACCATGAACTGGCCCATGCCGCGGTAGATGTCGCCGAGGCTCCAGCCCGGCGCCACGCCCTTGAGGTAGTACGCCGACATGGCGACCGGCGGCGACAGGAAGGCCGTCTGGAGATTCACCGCGATCAGCGTGGCGAACCACAGCATGTCGATCTTCTGCGCCTGGATGATCGGCTGCATGAGCGGCACGAAGACGAGGATGATCGCCGGCCACTCGAAGGGCCAGCCGAGCAGGAAGATGATGACCATGATGAGCGTCAGCATCGCCACCGGCGGGATCTGCCAGGACAGCATCGCGTTGGTGGCCACCGTCGCCGTGCCCAGCCGCGAGAAGACGGCGCCGAACACGTTGCCGGCCACGGCCAGGAAGATGACCGTGCTGGACTGGAGCAGCGTGTTGTAGACCGCGTCCTTGAGCCGCTGCCACGTGAACTCCCCGTACACGACGGCCAGGAAGGCCGCACCCACGACCCCCATGGCCGCGGCCTCGGTCGGCGTCGCCCAGCCCCAGATGATGGTCCCCAGGGTGGCGATGATGAGAATGGCGTGGGGCAGCATGCCCATCGTCAGCTCGACGACGATCTCCCAGAGGCTGCCGGTGCGCTCCTCGGGCGGCAGCGGCGGTCCCAGGCTCGGGTTGATGAGGCTGCGGACCACGCAGTACACGATGAAGATGCCGGCCAGCAGGAACCCGGGCCCGAAGCAGGAGGCATAGAGCTCGGCAACGGAGACGCCCATGACCGGGCCCATCACGACCAGCATCACGCTGGGCGGCACCAGGATGCCGAGCGTCCCGCCGGCCGTGATGGCGCCGGCCGACATCGGGATGTTGTAGCCGTTCTTCGTCATGATCGGCACCGCCATGATGCCCATCAGCACGACGGTGGCGCCCACGGTGCCGGCCGCGATCCCGAAGATGGTGGCCGTGATCAGCACGCCCACGTAGAGCGAGCCCGGCACCGGCCCCATCATGAGCTGGAAGCCCTTGAACAGGCGCTCCATGAGGCCGCCCTGCTCCATCAAGTAGCCCATGAAGATGAAGAGCGGGACCGCGGCCAGCACCTCTTCTTTCATGAGCCCGATGGTCTGGAAGACCATGATGTAGAACGCACGGTCGCCGAGCCCGACCCAGCCGAAGATCAGCGCCAGCAGCAGGAGCGTGAACGAGATGGGAAAGCCGATGAAGATCGCGCCCAGCATCGCAACCAGCATGATGGCGCCGAGGAGTTCTGGACTTATCATCCGATCTCGATGACCTCCCGTTTGGCCCACTCACGTCCCGTGCGGATCGCGTAGATGCTCTTGAGCAGTTCGGCGATGCCCTGAACCAGCAGTAGCAGCGCGGTCAGGGGGATGACGCCCTTGAAGGGGTAGACGATCGGGCGCCACGGACTGGCGTCCGAGGTCTCACCGATCTGGTAGGCGTGATAGAACTCCTGCCAGCCGAAATAGAAGAGCAGGATCATCGCGGGAAAGAAGAAGAACAGGTAGCCGATGGCATCGATCCAGTTCTGCCGGCGGATGGACCATCTCGAGTAGAGCATGTCGGTGCGGACGTGCCCGATGCGCATGAGGGTGTAGGCGGTGCCCAGCATGAAGTGGGTTCCGTACAGCATGTAGGTCAGGTCGAACGCCCAGATGGTAGGTGCGCGGAAGAAGTGCCGGGCCACCACCTCCCAGGTGACGGCGACCGTCATGGGGATGATGAGCCAGGCGATGACTCGGCCCGTCCATTCGGCAAACCGCTCGATCACCTCGATCGTGGTTCTGAAGCCGTACGCAACGTCCTCATGGCCCTGCCCTGGCGGCGTCGTCACATCGATCCTCCGGTGGGGCGATCGGACGGGCGATGGGGCAGTCGGCCCCATCGCCCGGAACCGGGCTTACTTCAGCCAGATCTTGTCCTTGTAGTAGTGCTCGGCGATGAACTCGTACTTCGGCCAGTACGAGAGGCGGTAGGGGACGACGAGGCTGGAGTACTTCTTCTGCGAGTCGAGGACCTTCTTGTAGAACTCGTCCTTGCTGGCGTTGGCGTTCTGGATCTCGTCGTACACCTGCAGGAAGCGCCGGTTCAGCTCCTCGGTCGTCTTGATGATCTTCACGCCTTGGGCCAGCAGGTCCTGGCACGCCTTGGCCGTCTTCTCCTGGAACCGCACGAAGTGGTTCCAGTACGAGGCCTGGACGGCCGCCTTGACGATCTCTTTGAGATCGGCCGGCAACGCGTCCCACTTGCCCTTGTTGATGATGAACTCGCCGACCGTCACCGGCTCGTGCATGCCCGGCGCGTAGTGGAACTTGGCGATCTTGTCGATGCCCAGGATCTTGTCGTCCGAGCAGTTCACCCACTCGGCGCCGTCGATGGCGCCCCGCTCCAGGGCGGGCACGATCTCACCCCCGGGGAGCGTGACGGTGGCGATGCCCAGCTTGCTGTAGGTCTCGGCCCCGATGCCGAAGATGCGATAGCGCTGTCCCTTGATGTCGTTGAAGCTGCGGATCTCCTTCTTGAACCAGCCCATCGCCTGCGGCCCTTCCGGATGGACCTGGAAGCTGACGACGTTCATCTTCAGCTTCTGCTGGTAGGCCTCCTGGAGCAGATCGTGGCCGCCGCCCTCCCAGTACCAGCCGTAGTAGTCGATGAAGTCCATGCCGAAGAGCGGCCCGTGGGTCAGCGGGATGAAGGCCGCCAGCTTGCCGATGATGTAGCCGGGGGTGGTGTGCCCGGCGTCGAGCACGCCGCGGCTCACGGCGTCCTGGATCTCGAAGGGCGGGACGATCGCGCCCGCCGGCGAGAGGTCGATCTTGAGCCTCCCACCCGAGGTCTTGTCGATGGTCGCGACGAGGAGCTTGGCGGCGTCGTCCGGGAAGACGCCGAGCGGCCACGCGGTCTGGACCTTCCAGCGGATGGGCGCCTGGGCCGTGGCCGGCGCCGGGGCGCTGTACGAACCCGCGAGGAAGGCGACGACGACCGCGACGAGCGTGAACGCCATCGCGGACTTCAAGGGGATCAGTTTCGGCATGTACGTCCCTCCTTCGAAGACAACCTGTAAGGTGTGGACGACTGCAAAAAGTGCCGCGAGTCTAGACAGCGTGCTGCACGTTGTCAATTACAACTTGGGCTACCTGTCAGGGTAAGTTGCTACCGCCCAGGACGCGCGGCCATGGAGGCGAGATCAGGAGCCGCAGCGATCGCAGCATCGACCCCTCCGGGGAGCGAAGCGGACGCGGACTCGACGAAGGACCGATCCGTAGGGAAACTACCGATTCAGGCGCGAACCTCGCGCCACCCGGCCCGCTGGGCGAGCGGCAGATGCCGGATGCCGACGGCCAGGCCGGCGATGATGATGGCCGAGCCCAGCGCGTTGAGGACGCCGAAGCCCAGGGTGCCCAGGACGAGCCCGCCCGCCGCGCTGCCGAAGGCGCCGAGCAGCCCCATGACCAGATCGGCCAGACCCTGGATCGACGTGCGCTCGCTGGGCGACAGCGCGTCGGTGAGCAGCGCGCTGGCGGCGACGAACGCGAAGTTCCAACCCACGCCATTGAGGAACAATCCCACCATGACCAGCCCACTCTCGCGGCTGGGCACGAGGCCGGCCAGCGCCATGGCGAACAGGAGGACGACGCCGCCGATGGCGATCATCATGCCTCGCCCGAAGCGATCGCTGAGCCAGCCGGACAGCGGGGACGCGACGTACATGCCGCCCAGGTGCATCGCCACCGCCAGGCCGATCGTGCCGACGTGGTGCCCGTGGATGTGCAGGTAGACGGGCGAGGTCGACGTGGTACCGATCATCACGAGCTGCCCCGCCATCAGCGAGCCGAAGGCGATCCGCACGCGCGGATCGCGCACGATGGCGCCGAGCGTGCGCGCCGGCGTTGCGGTCGTGCCGGCGGCCGGCGCCTCCAGGCGGCGGGCGATCGTCAGCGGGTCCGGGCGCAGCAGCAGCTCGACCAGGATCGCCGAGAGTGCGTAGCCCGCGACGCTGATGAGGAAGGCGCTGCCCACCGGCGAGAGCCCCAGCCGCGCCCCCACCTGCACGGCCGGCGTCATCAGATTGGGGCCGAGGATCGAACCGACGGCCGAACCCCACACGATGAGCCCCATCGCGCGGCCGCGGTGCGCGGCCGGCGTGATGTCGGCCGCCGCGTAGCGCGCCAGGAGGTTCGACGTGTTCGAGATCCCGAACAGCGTCATGCCGATGAGGAACATCAGGAAGCTGGAGGTGATCACACCCCCCATGGCGAGCACGGCGCCGGCGACGGCGATACCGTAGCCGAGCGCCAGACCGGGTCGGCGGCCGAAGCGGCCCATCAGGCGCGACAGCGGCCAGCTCGCCAGGGCCGCGCCCAGCGCGCCGACGGCCACCGGGACGCCGATCCACCGGTTGGTCCCGGTGATGCTGGCCGCCATGATGCCGCCGACGGCCATGCCGATCGAGTGGCCGGTGCTGCCGCCGACCTGGGCGGCGAAGAGCGTGGCGAGGAGAAGACCGCGCCGCGGCACCGTTGCCGCGGCCGGGGGGAGCGAGGTCACGCCGCTAGGGTCGCATCGGGTTGGAGGTCGCGCCGGGCCGGCGCAGCGGAGCGGCCAGGTTGGCGAAGTCGCAGATCAGAGGCCGCGTCTCCCGCGGGTCGATGATCTCCTCGATCCAGAACGTCTCGGCCGAGCGGAAGGGCGAGCGCAGCTTGGTCAGCCGCTCCTCGATCTCGGCCATCTTCTCCTTCGGGTCCGGCGCTCCGTCGATGTCGGCCCGGTAGGCGGCCTCGATCCCGCCCTCGAGCGGCAACGAGCCCCAGCGCCCCGACGGCCACGCGTAGCGCGTGCAGTACTGGCTGCCGTTGCGGTGGGCCGCACCGGCCACGCCGAAGACGTTGCGGACGATCACCGCGCACCACGGCACCGCCGACTGCCAGATGGCCGACATCGCGCGCACGCCCTGCTTGATCGTCCCCGTCTTCTCGGCCTCCAGGCCGATCAGAAAGCCCGGGCAGTCGACCAGGTAGACGATCGGCAGGTGGAAGGTGCGGGCGAGGTCGACGAAGCGCTCGACCTTCTGGCAGGTGTCGGCCGTCCAGGCGCCGCCGTAGAAGAACGGGTCGCTCGCCATCAACGCGACCGGCCAACCGTCCAGCCGCGCGAAGCCCGTGATGATGGCCCGGCCGTAGAGCGCGGACATCTCGAAGAAGGAGCCGCGGTCGACCACCGCCTCGACGATCGCCCGCATCTTGTACGGCTTGCGCACGTCGCGCGGGATGGCGTTGGACAGCCACTCCTCGCGGCGCTGGGGGTCGTCGGTCTGCGGGCCCCGCGGAGGCACGTCGTCGACCGAAGCCGGCAGGTAGGACAGGAAGCGGCGCGCGCACGCGAAGGCGTCGTCCTCGGTGTCGACGGCGTGGTCGACGGCGCCGGCCTTGAGCTGGATCTCCCAGCCGCCCAGCTCGTTCTTCGTCAGCTTCTGGCCGAGCCGCTCGACGACGGGCGGGCCGGCCACGAACATGGCCGACCGGTCCTTGATCATCACGGAGTAGTGGGCGGCGGCCAAGTGGGCGGCCCCGAGGCCGGCGACGGAGCCAAGCCCGAGCGCTACCCGCGGAATCGTGCCCATGTTGGTCACGACCTGCTCCCAGCCGTCCACGGCGGGGACGTTGGCGCGCCCGGTCGTCTCGATGGTCTTGACCGATCCGCCGCCCCCCGACCCCTCGACCAGGCGGATCAGCGGCAGCCGGAGGTCGTGGGCCATCCGCTCGCACATGTTGTGCTTGCCCTTGATCGTCGCGTCGGCCGAGCCGCCCCGCACCGTGAAGTCGTCGCCGCCGATGATGACGGGCCGTCCGTCGACCTTGGCCCGCCCGAAGATGAAGTTCGACGGCGTGAGGCTCTCGAGGTTGTTCTTCGCATCGTAGGTGGCGCGGCCGGCGATCTTACCCAGCTCGTGGAAGCTGCCGGGATCGGCCAGTCGCGCGACCCGCTCGCGGATGGTCAGCCGCCCGCCGTCGTGCTGCCGCTTCACGCGCTCGGCGCCGCCCAGCTCCTCGGCGAAGGCCTCGCGGCGCCGCAGCTCGTCCATCTCTTTTTGCCAGTCCATCGCGGCCTCGACTCTACCATCGGATGCCGTACTATGCTGAGCCGTCAGTCACATCCGGCTCGAGGAGGCTCTCGTGACGCATCGTGTCCTCCGCGTGGTCCTGTCGCTCGCTCTCACCACGGTCGCCACCTGGCTGCTCGCCGGCGGTCCGGCCTCCGCCGCCGATCCCATCCGCATCGGCTTCCTGGCGCCGATGAGCGGGATCTTTGCCCAGGCCGGCAAGGACATGCTCGACGGGCTGAAGATGGGGCTGGAGGCGGCCGGGGGCCAGGTGGCCGGCCGCAAGGTGGAGCTGATCGAGGAGGACGACGAGGGCAACCCGGCCACGGCCCAGGCCAAGTACCGGAAGCTCGTCCAGCAGGACAAGGTCCACGTGCTGACCGGCGTCCTGCTCGCCAACATCGGGTACGCACTGGTCCCGCCCATCGAGCGCGACGAGCTGCCGTCACTCTTCCTGACCACGCCCGACGACCTCACCAAGCGGCGCCCGCCCAAGTGGATCCTCCGCACCAACTTCGCGGCCAGCCAGCCCATGCACCCGCTCGGCGACTACGCGGCCAAGATCCTCAAGTACAAGCGGGTGGCGGCCCTGGCCATGGACAACCCCTTCGGGCACGAATGCCTGGGCGGCTTCCAGCGCGTATTCGAGGACGCCGGCGGTCGCGTGGTGCAGAAGACGTGGGTGCCGCTCAACGCGATGGACTTTGCGCCGTACCTGGCCCAGGTTCCCCGCGATGTCGACGCCGTGGTCCAGGTCTTCGTGGCCGGCCAGGCCGTCCGCTTCGCCAAGCAGTACGGCGAGAGCGGCCTCAAGGACAAGCACCCGCTCCTCGGCATCGGCGTGTTCACCGACGAGTCGGCCCTGCGCTCGATGGGCGACGAGGCGATCGGCGTCGTCGGCTCGCTGATCTGGGCGCCCACGCTGACGACCCCGGCCAACCAGACGTTCATGAAGCTCGCCGAGGCGCGGCTGAAACGCCCGCCCGCCTACTTCCACGCCGTGATGTACAGCACCGGTCGCTGGATCACCGCGGCCGCGAGCGCGATCGACGGCAAGGTCGAGGACCGCGCCCGCTTCCTGGCCGCCATCCGCAAGGCCAGCGAGACTACCGAGGACCCGCGCGGTCCGATCAAGCTGGACGAGTACAACAACCCCACGCAGAACGTCTACATCCTGAAGGTCGAGAAAGTGGGCGGCCGCCTGCAGAACACCGTGATTCACACCTATCCGATGGTGTCGCAGTTCTGGACGTACAAGCCCGAGGAGTTCCTGAAGACGCCGGCGTACGACCGGAGCTACCCGCCCGTGCGACCGTAGACGAGGGACACCATGGCCAGGACATCGACGATCGCCGCCGTGCTGCTGTCAGTCCTCGTCGCCGCCTGCGCGACCTCGCCGTCACCGACCTCCATGGTCAAGACGCCGCCGAAGCTCCAGCCCGGCGTGAACGAATCGCCGGCGATGATCGTGCCCGCCCGCGGCGTGCAGATCTACGAGTGCCGCGCCCGGAAGGAGCAGGCCGGGACGTACGAGTGGGCGTTCGTGGCGCCCGAGGCCGAGCTGTTCGACACGCGTGGAAACAAGATCGGCCGTCACTACGCCGGCCCCCACTGGGAGGCGACCGACGGCAGCAAGATCCTCGGCACGCTCAAGGAACGCGCCGACGCGCCGACGGCCGGCGCGATCCCATGGCTGCTGCTGACCGCGAAGTCGGTCGGCCCGGCCGGCTCCTTCAGCAAGGTCACCAGCATCCAGCGCGTGAACACCGTCGGCGGCGTCGCCCCCACGACCGGCTGCTCGGCCGCCGCCGTCGGCACCCCGGCCCGCGTCAGCTACACCGCGGACTACTACTTCTTCACCACGAAGTAGGCCGGCGGCCGCGCGTGCACGTCCAGGATCTGTACTCGATCATCGTCACCGACAAGCGCGTCGAGTGCCGTGACTTCTATTGCCGCTGGTTCGGCTTCCAGGTGGTCTTCGAGGCGTCGTGGTTCGTCTACCTCGCCGCCACCGGCGACCATCCCTTCGGCCTCGCCTTCATGACTCCCGACCATCCCTCCCAGCCGCCCGGTCGCGACGCGTTCAGCGGCCGCGGCCTGCTCCTCACCCTTCAGGTGGCGGACGCGGCCGCGGAGTTCGAGCGCATCCAGCGCGCCGGGGTCGAGATCGCGCACCCGCTGCGCGACGAGCCCTGGGGACAGCGGCGCTTTGCCGTGCGCGATCCGGCCGGCACCTGGGTCGACGTCATCCAGCCGATCGACCCCGCCCCGGGATTCTGGGACCCGTACCTCCAGCAGGGGCCAGCCGCGGGCTAGGGCCGCGACTCCACCGCGGCCTTCACGCTCTCCTCGCGGATCAGCGCCAGCACCTCGCGCTTGAGCTCGTTGAAGAACGGCGAGGTCGTCACCTCCAGCGCGCGCGGGCGCGGGAGGTCGACGGCCAGGCGCTTCTTGATCTTCCCCGGCCGCGCGGTCATCACCGACACGCTGTCGGCCAGCAGCAGCGCCTCCTCGATGTCGTGGGTGACGAACAGCACCGTCTGCTGGTGACGCTCCCACACCGACAGCAGCAGCTCCTGCATCACCGAGCGGGTCTGGGCATCGAGGCTGCCGAACGGCTCGTCCATCAGCAGCACGTCCGGCTCCATGACCAGGACGCGGGCGATGCCGACCCGCTGCTTCATCCCGCCCGACAGCTCGGCCGGGTAGTGCGACTCGAAGCCGCGCAGCCCAACCTGCTCGACGATCGTCTCGACCCGGCTCCGATAGGCGGCCGGCGCCACCCCGCGGGTCTTCAGGCCGAAGGTGATGTTGTCGTGGACCGTGTACCAGGGAAACAACGCGGGCTCCTGGAAGACGACGGCCCGTCGCGGGCTGGGCGTGCGGACCGGCTCGCCGTCGAAGCGGACGGCGCCGCGCGTCGGCACGTCGAAGCCGGCCACCATGTTGAGGAGCGTCGACTTGCCGCAGCCCGAGGGCCCCAGGATCGCCGCGAACTCGTTGCGGGCGATGCCGACGCTGACGCCCTGCAGCGCCTCGACCGGGCGCCCGCCCTTGTCGAAGGTCTTCCAGACGTCGGCCAGCTCGATGACCGGCCGGTCGCTCACCCGTGGGCCTCCAGCGTGCGCCACTTCAGCACGAAGCGTGAGAGCAGCTGCAGCACCCGGTCGGACACGAAGCCGAGCAGGCCGACCGAGAGCATCGTGGCCACGCAGATGTCCATGCGCCCCACGTAGTAGGCGTCCCACAGCACGTAGCCGAGCCCCGACTTGACGGCGATCATCTCGGCCACGATCACCGCCGTCCACGCGATGCCGATGCCGAGGCGCAGCCCGGTGAAGATCGACGGCAGGGCCGAGCGGAAGACCACCTTGGTCAGGATGGCCGTCTCCCCCGCCCCCATCATCCGCGCCGCCCGCAGCAACAGCAGATTCGTGTCGCGCACGCCGTGGGTGGTGTTGACGACGATCGGATAGAAGGCGCCGAGGCCGATCAGGAACAGCGCGCTGGCGTCGTAGATGCCGAACACGGCGATGGCGAACGGCAGCCAGGCGGTGATCGGCACCGGGCGCAGGAGCTGGATGGACGGGTCGACCAGCCGGGCGACCAGCCGGTTCCAGCCGACGAACAGGCCCAGGGGAATGCCGACGGCGGCGGCGAGGAGAAAGCCCTGGAGGACGCGCCGCGAGGAATAGAGGACGGCCGCCGTCCAGGTGCCGGAGTACGGCGACAGCGAGCGCGTGGGCAGGCCGAAGATCCACCAGTACCAGGACCGGGCCACCTGCAGGGGCGACGGGATGATGCCCTCGACCACCCAGTGGCGCTCGACCGCCAGCGTCCACAGCGTCAGGAACGCCAGCGGTAACAGCAGCGCCGGCCACGGGAAGCGCCGGGCCGGGGCCCCCGTGCGCACCGGCGTCGCGACGACGGCCACGGCGGCTACTGGTTCAAGCCAAGGTCCGCCGGCGACTTGCCGGTCGCCTTGCTCAGGAAGTCGTAGTTGTAGTACTGGGCGATCTCCCCCGACACGTCGCGCGCGATGACGCCGTTGTCGGAGAGGAACTTCGAGATGCGCTTGATCGACTCCAGCGGCAGCGTGGCGTCGAGCTGGGTGATGCGGATCGACTCGGCCGCCACCGCCTCCGGCAGTCCAGCCTTCTCGGCGTAGATCTTCGACCACTTCGCCCGATCGGCCTGGGCCACCTTGAGCACGTCGAGGTAGGCCACGACCAGCCGCTGGGTGGCGTCGCGGTGCTTGTCCATGAAGCCCCGATTGACCGCCAGCACCGAGATGAGCCCGCCGACCGTCCTGGATTTGTTGTGATCGATGGTCGGGTACTGCGCGATGCCGTCCACGATGCCCTGCGCGCAGAAGGGCTGCCAGACCACGGCCATGTCGATCTCCTTGGCCTGGAGCGCCTTCAGGTAGTTGCCGCCGCCGCCCATGATGTTGACCACCTTCAGGCTCGGGTACTCGACGCCGTTCTCCTGGGTCGAGGCGGCGAACTTGAGCCACGAGATCGATCCGGCGCCGACGCCGATGGCCTTGCCCTTGAGCGCCTTCCAGTCCTTGATGTCGTCGCCCTTGCGCACGATCAGGCAGTCGTTGCCGGAGCCGACGCCGGCCACCCCGACCATCGACTTGGCGCCCTGGCCCAGGGCCAGCGAAATATCCTGGGGCCCGAAGGCCGTGATGTCGAGGTCGCCGGAGGCCAGCGCCGTACGGGCGTCCGCGAAGCGCTGGAACATGACCATCTCGATCTGCACGTTGTACTTGGCCGCGTAGTCGGGCAGCAGCCATAGCGGCGACAGCGCGGGGACGTTGGTCATCCCCTGCTTGACCTTCACCGGCGCCGGCAGCGGGCTGCGCACGTCGCCCTGCCCGTGGGCCGGGCCCGCGACGAGCGCGGCGAGGACGAGTGCCCCGATCGTGAGCAGCGAGAGGCGGCACGGGGCGAGACGGCGTCGGACCATGGAGGCGCTCCTTGCGTGAGGTGTCGCGTAGTGTACTCCAGCCCAGCCGGGCCGCGGCTTTGATCTAGAATACGCAGCGATGCCGGACGTCACCTGATGAAACGCCTCCTCGTTGCCCTCGCCGTCGCGGTCGTGGTGGCGCCGCTGGCCGCCCTCGGGCAGCCGCGCGAGATGCGGACGGTCGGCGTTCTCACCGCCGGCTCGGGGAACACGGCGATCGCCGTCGAGAGCCGGCGCGCTCTCGAGCGCGGGCTCGCCGGCGCCGGGTGGACGCCCGGTCGCAACCTCCGGCTCGAGTACCGCTACGCCGACGGCGACGAGCGACAGATGCTCGAGCAGGCCCGCGAGCTCGTGGCCCTGCCGGCGGACGTGATCGTCGCCCGGACCTCCGCGGCGATCAGGATCGCCAAGCAGGTCACCACGACGGTCCCGATCGTGATGTCCGCCTCCGGGCTCGACCCGATCGAGCTCGGCTTCGTCGCGAGCCTGGCCCGTCCCGGCGGTAACGTCACCGGGCTCACCCTGCTCGCCCAGGACCTGCTCGTGAAGCAGCTGGAGCTCCTCCGGGAGGCCGTGCCCCGGCTGACCCGCGCCGGGGTGCTGGGGAGCACCGGGGCGCGCCTGCCGTCCGGGGGACGGCAGGAGCTGGACGCCGCCGCCAAGGCCGTCGGCGTTCAGCTCGTCTACGTCGACGTCCACGCCTCGAAGGACCTCGACTCCGTGTTCGACGACCTGATCCGATCGCGCGTGGACGGCCTGCTGGTGCGGGCCGACCCCATCGTCCTCGAGGCGGACCATCGGCGCGTCGTCGCCCTGGCCGAGCGACACCGGCTGCCGGCGGTGTACTGGCTCTACACGTACGCCGAAGCCGGCGGCCTCATGTCCTACGGGGCGGATCTGTTCAGCGTGCACGAGCGCTCGGCGGCGTTCGTCGACCGGATCCTGCGCGGCGCGCGGCCGGGCGACCTGCCGATCGAGGAGCCCGCCAAGTTCGACCTCATCGTCAATCTCGAGGCCGCCCGCCCCCTGGGGCTGACGATCCCTCCGTCCATTCGCGCCCGTGCCACCCGGATCCTTCGCTGAGGGCGTCTCCGGGCCGTCGAGGGCGGCCACGCCGGGCCGTCGTCGCCGCGAGGGATCCGGGTGACCGACGCGCCGATCGGGACGGGCCGCAAGTGGGCCATCACCTTCTCGGTGATGATGGTCACGGTGATGCAGGTGCTCGACACCAGCATCACCAACGTGGCCCTGCCCCACATGCAGGGCTCGTTCTCGGCGAGCATCGACGAGATGTCCTGGGTCATCACGTCCTATCTGGCCGCCAACGCGGTCATCATCCCGGCCAGCGGCTGGCTCACGGCGGTCTTCGGCCGCCGGCGCTTCTACCTGATCTGCACCGTCACCTTCACGACCAGCTCGTTCCTCTCGGGCATGGCGCCCAATCTCGAGTTCCTCGTGCTCATGCGCATCTTGCAGGGTCTCGGGGGCGGTCCCGTCATCCCCATGGCCCAGGCCATCATGTGGGAGATCTTCCCGCTGAAGGAGCGCGGCACCGCCATGGCAGTCTGGGGCTTCGGCATCATGCTGGCGCCCATCCTGGGGCCGACAGTGGGCGGTTACATCGCCGACAACTGGTCGTGGCGGTGGATCTTCTACATCAACCTGCCGATCGGCATCGTCGCCTTCTTCATGGTGAGCGCGTTCCTGTTCGACGCCTCGTTCCATCGCAAGCCCCGGCGCGTCGACATCGCCGGCATCGTGCTGATGATGGCCGGCTTCGGATGCTTGCAGCTGGTGCTCGATCTGGGCGAGCGCCAGGACTGGTTCGACTCGCCGTTCATCCTGGGCGCGGGCGTCATCGCCATCTGCGCGCTGCTGGGCTTCGTGCTGCGCGAGGCCACGGTCGAGGAGCCGATCCTCGACCTCAACGTGTTCCGCGATCGCAACTTCGGCGTCAGCTCGCTGGCCATCTTCCTGATCGGCCTCGGCTTCAATTCGAGCCTGCTGCTGGTGGCGCTCTACACGCAGAAGATCCTCGGCTACGACGCGTGGACGGCCGGGCTCACGCTGGCCCCCGGCGGCCTCGGCACGATGATCGCGCTGATGATCTCCGGCCGCCTCGTCTCCCGCGTCGACCAGCGGCTGATGCTCGCCTTCGGGTGCCTGCTCCAGGCCGCCGCCCTCGGCCTCATGACCCACGTCACCTCCACGATGGACTTCTGGAGTCTGGCCTGGCCCCGCTTCGTGCAGGGGTTCTCGTTCGGGTTCATCTTCGTGCCGCTGCAGGCCCTGGCCCTGGCCACCATCGCGACCGAGCGGCTGGCCAACGCGACCGCCGCCTACAACCTCGTGCGCAACATCGGCGGCAGCACCGGGGTGGCGCTGGCCACGACCCTGCTGGCCCGGCGCAGCCAGCAGCACCAGGCCACGCTGATCAGCCATCTGCACGACTGGAACCCGGCCATGGCCGAGCGGCTCCAGGACTGGACCGAGCACTTCCTGGCTCAGGGTAGCGACTCGTTCACGGCCGGCCGGCGGGCGATGGCGATGCTCTACCGGGAGACGGTCGTGCAGGCCCAGGTGCTCTCTTACGCCGACGACTTCTGGCTGATGCTCGTCGTCTTCTGCGGCGTGGTGGTCCTGATCCCCTTCATGCGCCGCGTCCGCGCCGACGCCATCGCCCGGCGCGGCCAGGCCGCCACGTCTCAGCCCGCCGAGCGCGACCCCGGGCTCCCCGCCCCGGCCGAGTAGTCCGGTCCGAGCGAACCGGGCCCGGCGCCAGTCACGGCGACAGGCGAGCCGGGCCACCGCAATCGACGAGACGCGCTACGTGCCCGCCAGACGAGCGACGATCGGCGCGAAGGCGTCGAGCGAGGGCTCGAAGATGACGTAGGACGAGATGCCCCAGCGGGCGCGCCGGGCGACGAGCTGGCCGGCGATCTCGTCGAGCGTACCGAGCAGCAGGAACGGGCTGTCGAGGATGTCGTCGACGCCGAGCGCGGGCCACCGCCGGGTCAGCTCCTCGGCGCCGGCCCGACGATCGTCGGTCACGATCACCCGCTGGACCAGGGCGCTCAGCTCGAGCCGCTCGAACCGCGCTCCCGCCGCCTCGCGCAGGAGCCGCACGCGCTCGTCCACGGCCGCCGGCCGGAACGCCACCAGGTCGGGCTCGGTGCCGCCGCGCCGGAACGTGATCCCGGACAGTCCGATGACGTCGGCCTCGGCGGCCGCCAGCGCGAGCAGCCGCGGGCCGTTGCCGCCGATGACGATCGGCGGATGCGGACGCTGCACGGGGCGCGGATAGACCGTGTGACCGGTGACCTGGTAGTGACGACCGGCGAAGGTGACCGTCTCTCCGGCGAGCAGCCCCTTGATGATGGTGACCGCCTCGCCCAGCCGCTCGACGCGGACGGCGCCCCGATCGAAGCGCAGCCCCGCCTCGTCGAACTCCGACTTCATGTGGCCCGCGCCCAGGCCCAGGTCGAGTCGGCCGTCGCTGAGCAGGTCGAGCGTGGCGGCCTCGCGCGCGACCAGGACGGGGTGGCGGAAGTCGTTGTCGAGCACCATCGTGCTGACGCGCAACCGCGTGGTCGCGGCCGCCGCGACGGCCAGGGCCGGCATCGGGGCCAGCATCTCGGCGAGGTGGTCGGGCACGTTGAGCGAGGCGTAGCCGAGGTCCTCGACCTTCCGGGCCAGGGCCGTCCAGTCTGCCGCCGAGGCGGTGGTCCGGACATTCACGCCGAAACGAAAGGGTCTCATCCGCGGTCGACTCGCTGAGCATGATACGCTGGCCGGCCAAACGAGACGGCATGCCCTTCCCGATCGTCCTCGCCCACGGTGTCTGTCGCTTCGACGTCCTCTGGAACACCGCCGTGCGGCTCGACAACACCGACGACGCCGCCCTCGACGAGCTGCACTACTTCCGTGGCATCCGCACGATGCTCCGCCGCCGCGGGCACAAGGTCTACCACTCGCGCGTGCCCTTCGCGGCCAGCGTCGAGACGCGGGCCGAGCAGCTCGCCACCAACCTGCAGCGCGTGCTCGACGAGACGCGGGCCCCGCGCGTCAACGTCATCGCTCACAGCACGGGCGGCCTCGACGCGCGCCACATGCTGTTCAATGACCGCACCCGCGGCCGCATCCACGAGCGGGTCGCCTCGCTCACCACCGTCTCGACGCCGCACGAGGGGTCGCCCTTCGCGGACTGGGGGCTCGAGCACTTCCCGCAGCTACCGGGAGCGCTGCGGGCAGTGCTGGTGAACGTGGACGCCCTGCGGGACCTGACGACCGCGGCGTGCCGGGCCTTCAACGAGCAGGCGGAGGTGCCGGCCTTCGAGGCCGCGTGCGCGGCGACGATTCGCTTCCGGACCTACGCGGGCCGGCAGCCGCGTCCCGCCGTCTTCCTCGCCCTGCAGCCGGCGTTCGAGATCGTCGAGGCCGCCGAGGGCGAGAACGACGGTCTCGTGTCGGTTCGCTCGGCCCGCTGGCGCGACGACTACTTCAAGGGATTCCTGGAGAACGCCGACCACCTCAACGAGCTGGCCCACTGGGACGCCAACCAGCTCGTCTGGGGCGAAGCGGCCAGCGCCTTGCGCGCCCGGGTGCACGCCTTCTACGCCGCGATCGCGGCCGACCTGCCCTAGCCCGCCCGGCTCAGACTGTCCGCTCGAAGTGGTACTCGCGCGTCTGGTTGACGTCCTCCGGCAGCGCGCGCTCACTGGTCTGGCGGAAGCCGTGGCGCAGGTAGAGGCGGTGTGCGTGCACGAAGCGCGTGTCCGACCACAGGACCAGCCGCGGCAGCCCGGCCCGCCGACACCACTCGACGATCGTTTCGACGAGGCCGTCGCCGAGGCCGTGACCCCGCACGCTCGGGTCCAGGTAGAGCCGGTGCAGCTCGGCGGTCACGGCATCCACGCGGTCGACGCCGACCGAGCCAACCACGCGCTCGTTCCGGCGCACGACGTAGAAGGCGCCACCGGGCGGCTCGTACGTCCACCGGATGAGGTCGGGGACCTCGATCGCCGAGTCCCAGATCCACCCGTACTCCACGAACACGCGGGCGATGAGGTCGATCACCCCGGGAGCATCGGCCCTCGTGGCCGGCACGATCGTCACGCGAGCTCCCAGGCGGCCGCCGCCTCCCCTGGCACGAGCCCGGCCGGGCCGAACGCGAGCCGCCAGGCGAGCAACCGATGCCAGGTCACGTTCACAGGCGGCATGATAGCGCAGCCGGTGACGGCGCCCGGCTGGGGGTGGCTTGACTTGGTCGGCGGACGTAGTACGGTGCGCCCGACAGCCCGTTTTGATCGGTACGAAACGCGTTCAACGCCCCGTACATGGAAGGGGACCGACGATGATCCCGGCCGCGTTCGACTACCACGCTCCGACGTCGCCGGTACGGTCGGCATGAGGCGCACGCCGCTCGTCGTCATTCTGCTGCTCGTCGTGGCCGTGCTCGGCGTCGGCTGCGCGACGATGGGCTTGATGCAGACGATCGAGTCGCTCCTGGCCCAGGCCAAGGAGCTCCTCGACGCCAAGCGCTACGACGAGGCGCTGGCCAAGCTGACCGAGGTCATCCGCCGCGATCCCGCCCAGTGGAAGGCGTATCTCTACTCGGCCCAGGCCTACATCGGCAAGGTCGACTGGTCCTCGGCCATCACCAGCGCCCGCAAGGCGTTCGATCTGGCCCCCGCGGACACCAGCGTGCTGGCCACCCTGGGCGAATCGCTGTGGGGTGGCGGCCGGTCGGCGCTGGAGCGTGGCGCCTTCAAGGACGCCGCCGGCCTCTTCGTCGACTACATCAAGCTGCGGCCGGGCGAGGCCCAGGGCTACCTGAGCGCCGGCCGCGCGTATCTCGGCAGCCGCGACTGGAGCTCGGCTGGCCAAGTCATCGGCGACGGCCTCGCGCGCATCTCCGACCCCAAGGCGCGCCAGGACTTTGCCCGGACGCTGATCGACGGCGGCCGGCAGGCGCTGGAGGCGGGCGAGGCGCGCGGTGCGATCGGTCTGCTGCGCGAGGGCGTCAAGCTGGAGCCGCGGGACGTGACCGCGTACGTCAACCTGGGCAAGGCGTACCTGCGCGAGGGCGAGAACGGCGAGGCGTTCAGCGCCCTGCGGCGCGTCCTCGAGCTGGCCCCCGGGAACGAGGAGGCGCGGCGGCTCCTGTTCGATCGCTAGGCTATGCGGCCGCGCCGCTAGACTGGCTTGGCGGCCCGCACCAGCGCCAGGGTCTCGTCGAGCGTGTCGGTGGCGGTGACAGCGCGCAGCACCACCTCGTCGACCGCACCCCGCCACGCCTCGAGCGCGGTGCGGATGGCCGCGGGCTGTTGCACGGCAATGGCGGTGTCGACCGGCTTCACGCCCATGCGATCGAAGTTGGCGGCGTAGGCCGGGATCCGCGCGTAGCGGTCGGCCTCCTCACTCACCCGGGCGGTGGCCGCCGTGCCCAGCGCGAGCCGGACGTAGGCGTAGATCGTGGGCGCCGGGCGCCGGGCCGCCGCCGCACCCTCGCGGACGATGTCGGCCGAGCGGCGCGCGTACTCCGGGGTCAGCCAGTTCAGCAGCACGCCATCGGCGACCTCACCGGCCAGGCGGCACATCTTGGGGCCGAGCGCCGCCACGACGATCCGCGTGGAGAGCTGCGCCCGTAGCGCGGCAACGCCGGTCCGCACCCGATCCAGTGACTTGGGGTTGGGGCTGCCGACGCCGAGCAGCAGCCGGTCCAGCGGTAACCGAGTCTCGCGCACGCCAGGCACGATGCTCTCGGGACCACGCGTGTGCAGCGGGATGACGCCAACGCCGAGCGCCACGCGCTGCGTCTGGCCGGCCGCCTCGGCGAGGGCGGCGAGCCCGTCGGTCGAGCCTGGATGGTTGACCCAGAACGAGGTATAGCCGAGCGCCTCGCTCTCTTTCGCGGCGGCGCGAATGACCTCGGCGGCGGTGCCAGCGAACAGCGCAAACCCCAGTGCCATGCCTGCCTCCTGTTTGACCGGGGGCCCCGATATGGCCCCCGGACCCCCCGTCGCCTCGGGGCGCCGCGGCTCCGCCGCGCCGCCCCTCGATTCTCTGTCACGGTACCCCTCGATCGCTCATCCCCCGCATCGCAAAGCGCCCGTCTCTGGTCGCCCTGCGATCGAGGCACTCGATACTCGGTTGCCTCGGAGCCGGCGCCACCGTATCACGACTTGCGCCGGGCGCCCGGACGAGATAAACCGGACGTGCCACGCCGCCGTTGCGCGACGCTGAGGGTGCGCGACCGTGCCCCCGGCCGGCCCGCCCGAGGCGAGCCCATAAAGGAGACGCCGCTCATGAGTGAGACGCCGAAGCTGCTGATGGAGAAGGACGGGCCGATCGGCTGGATCGTCTTCAACCAGCCGGAGAAGCGCAACGCCGTCAGCCAGGAGATGTGGGAGCTGATGCCGAAGTACGTGGAGGACCTGGCCACCGACGACAACATCCGCGTGGTCATCCTGCGCGGCGCCGGCGAGCAGGCCTTCGTCTCCGGCGCGGATATCTCGCAGTTCAAGGACAAGCGGAAGAACATGGCCGACGAGGAGAACTACCGGCGCATCTCCGCCCGCGGCGGGGAGGCACTGGCCCACCTGCAGAAGCCGCTGCTGGCCATGATCCACGGCTTCTGCATCGGCGGCGGCCTGGCCATCGCCATCGGCTGCGATCTGCGCATCTGCTCGGACGACGCGCGCTTCGGCGTGCCGGCCGCCCGCCTCGGCCTCGGCTATCACTACTCCGGCATGGAGAAGCTGATGAAGCTGGTCGGCCCCGCCTACACCAAGGAGATCTTCTTCACCGCCCGCACCGACTTCAGCTCCCAGGACGCCTGGCGCATGGGCCTGGTCAACCAGGTGGTGCCCAAGGCGGAGCTGGAGACCTTCACCCGCAAGTACGCGGAGACCATCTCGCGCAACGCGCCGCTCACGATCAAGTCGGCCAAGAACACCGTGGAGCAGCTCGGCTACGCGCCCGACAAGCGCGATCTGGCCCTGCTCGAACGGCTCATCGCCGACTGCTTCAACAGCGAGGACTACCAGGAAGGCGTCAAGGCCTTCGGAGAGAAGCGCCGCCCACAGTTCAAGGGTCGCTGACCGATGCGCCACGTCCGGCTCGGCCGCACCGGGCTGCCGGTCTCGCGCCTGTGCCTGGGCACGATGACCTTCGGTCTTCAGTGCGACGAGCCGGCGTCGCGCGCCATCCTCGACCGGGCCGCCGAGGGCGGCATCACGTTTCTCGACACCGCCGACGTCTATCCGCTCGGCGGCACCCCCGACACCGTGGGCCGGACCGAGGAGATCCTCGGGCGCTGGCTGCGCGGGCGCCGCCACGAGTTCATCGTGGCCACCAAGTGTCACGGCGCCACCGGCGCGCGCTCGTGGGACCGCGGCCTCTCCCGCAAGCACATCCTCGACGCCATCGACGCCTCCCTGCGCCGGTTGCAGACCGACTACGTCGATCTCTACCAGGCGCATCACCCGGACGCCGACACACCGATCGACGAGACGCTGCGCGCCTTCGACGACGTGATCAGGGCCGGCAAGGCCCGCTACGTCGGTTGCTCGAACTACCCGGCCTGGCAGACCGCCCGCGCGCTCGGCCGCAGCGAGGTGCTCGGCCTGGCCCGCTTCGACACCGTGCAGCCGCGCTACAACCTGCTCTTCCGCCAGGTCGAGCGCGAGCTGCTCCCGCTGTGCGAGGCCGACGGGCTGGCGGTCATCCCCTACAACCCGCTGGCCGGCGGGATGCTGTCGGGCAAGCACCGGCGCGAGACGGGCCCGACCGCGGGCACGCGCTTCACCCTCGGCACCGCGGCCAAGCGCTACCAGGAGCGCTACTGGCGCGAGCGCGAGTTCGAGACCGTCGAGGCGCTGCGCACGCTGGCCGCCGAGGCCGGCATGTCGATGGTCCAGCTCGCGCTGGCCTGGGTGCTCGCCCATCCGGCGATCACCTCGCCCATCGTCGGCGCCAGCCGGCCCGCCCAGCTCGACGAGGCCATCGCCGCCGTGGGCAAGGGCCTCGACCCCGGCCTCAAGAGCAAGCTCGACGAGCTGACCGCCGACTACCGACTCGGCGACGACATCCGCTGAACGGCCCCGCGGCACACCCCGACCGCACGCGGATCCTCGTCTGGCTCTGCGTGCTGGTGGCCGTCAACCAGCTCGGCTTCGGCGCGGTGGTGGCGGTGCTGGCGCTGTACGCGCGCTCGTTCGGCGTCGGCCAGTCGGCGATCGGCCTGGCCATCGCGGTCTACGGCCTCGCGCGGTTCCTGGTGGCGGTGCCGGCCGGCCAGCTCGCCGATCGGGTCGGGCGGCGCGGCGCGCTGGCCCTCGGGGGCCTCGTCACCGCCGCCGGCAACCTCGCCTGCGCCTACGCGCCCACCTACCCGCTCTTCATCGCCGGCCGCTTCGTGGCCGGAGCCGGCGCCGCGCTGGTGCTGATCGGCGGCACCATCGTGCTGGCCGACATCACGACGGCGGCCAACCGCGGCCGCACCATGGCCATCTACCAGGGCGTCTTCCTGTTCGCGGTGGGCGTGGGGCCGCTGCCGGGCGGGCTGCTGGCCGAGCGCCTCGGCCTGATGGCACCCTTCCTGGTCTACGCGGTGGCCGGCACGCTGGCCGCGGCCGTGGCGTGGCTGCAGATCCCGGAGACGCGCGCCGGTCGCGTCAGCGGCGCCGCGGTGGTCGCCGCCGAGATCCCCGCGTTCGGAGCCCAGCTGCGACTGCTCACCGGCCGCGTCGGCTTCGTGCTGGCCACGCTGGTCTCGTTCACGGGCGCGGTGGCGCGCACCGGCGCGCTGTTCAACGTGATCCCGGTGCTGGCGCGCGACCGGCTGGGCCTGAGCGCCGACCGGATCGGCGTGGGGCTGGCGTTGGCGAGCCTGGTGGGGCTCGTGGTGATCTATCCCTCGGGAATGCTCGTGGACCGCTTCGGGCGCAAGCTGCTGATCGTGCCGGCCACCGTGATGTCGGCGGCCTCCATGCTGGTCTTCATCGCCGCGCCGTCCTACGCGTGGTTCCTGACAGCATGCGTGGTGTGGAGCCTGGCCACGGGGGTGAGCGGGGCGGCGCCGGCCGCCTACGCAGCGGACGTGGCGCCGCCCGGGATGAACGCGGCGGCGATGAGCGCCTTCCGGATGCTCTCGGACGCCGGCTACGTGCTGGGGCCGATCGTCCTCGGTCTCATCACCGATCTTTTCGGGGCCAACGTCGCGCTGGCCACCGCGGCCGTGCTGCTGGCCGCGGCGGCCGCACTGTTTGGCCGTTACGCGCCGGAGCCGCGCCGCTGACTACTGCAGCGGCGAGAACGCCGACGGCATGACGATCTTGCTCTCCTGCGTGATGAGGCGGCCACCGCCGCCGCCGGGCGGCCACACGCCCTTCTTGCGCGCCTCGTCACGGACCTGCATGCGCTGATCCAGGCTGTTGTACGCCCAGATGTGCACGAAGCCGTTGGCCTTGCCGAACTCCACGCCGCCCGCGAAGACGACCGGCGACATCTTCGTGCGCTCCCCGATCTTGCCTTCCCAGCCCTTGGCCGTCTCCGCCAGCATGCCCGGCTTCAGCGTGTAGTAGCGGATCTCGAAGAAGGGGCCCATCTTGCCCGGCCGCGGGGCCGGCACGAAGCCGAAGGGCGAGATGATCTCCGAGCGCATGGCCTGGACGAACTCGCCGATCTTCGGCGGCCAGTTCGTGTCCTTGGCCGCCTCGCCCCGGATCTTGGCGCGCTCGGCGAGATCGTTGTACCCCCACACGTGGATGATCTCGTTGAGGGGACCGATCTCGGTGTGCCAGAAGGCGGTCAGCTCCGAGTACTTCTTGCGGTACTCGTAGGCTTCGCCGAAGCGCTTCTCGACTTCGGCCAGGCTTCCGGGAGTGATCTGATACGTCCGGATCTCGTAAATCACGCTGGACTCCTTTCGGATGGGTCACTGCTCTTCGATTGCCGGTTCGCCCGCGGCGCACCAGGACCCTGCCGGCCCCCGGTGACGCGCGGTAGTATGCTCCGCTTCCACGCGCGGCACCAGTGCTGGGAAAGGGCTCCCGGTGGTGCGGTAGTATGCCCCACGTCATCGCGCTCCCCAGGAGAAGACACCCATGACCGGTCGTGCGCTATCGTCCCTCGCCCTCGGCCTCGCCACTCTGCTCGTCGTGCTGGGTGTGGCCGGTCCCCTCACCGCCCAGGCGCCCAAGCGCGGCGGCATCCTCAACGCCATGCTCATCGAGAACCCGCCCGGCTTCTCCATCCATGAGTCGGCCACCATCGCCGGCGTGTGGCCGGTGGCGCCGTGCTTCTCCAACCTGGTCATCTTCGATCCGCTCAAGCCCGTGAATACGACGGAGACGGTCATCCCCGAGCTGGCCGAGAAGTGGTCGTGGCAGGACAACTATCGCAACCTGGTGTTCTTCCTGCGCAAGAACGTCAAGTGGCACGACGGCCAGCCGTTCACCGCGAAGGACGTCAAGTACACCTACGATGTCGTCCGCGAGGCGGCCGATGCCCCGGCCAAGCTGCGGCTGAACCCGCGCAAGGACTGGTACGCCAACGTGGAGGCGATCGAGGCGCCGGAGCCGCACACCGTGGTCTTCCGGCTCAAGCGCCCGCAGCCCTCGCTGCTGCTCATGCTGGCCTCGGGCTACTCGCCGGTCTACCCGGCCCACGTGCCGCTCAACGACCTGCGCCAGCGCTGCGTGGGCACGGGCCCCTTCAAGCTCAAGCAGTACCTGCCGGGCACGATGGTCGAGCTGGAGCGTAATCCGGATTACTTCGTTCCCGGCCGGCCGTACCTGGACGGCATCCGCTACCCGATCATCACCGAGCGGGGCACCCGGCTGGCCGCGCTGCAGACCGGCCGCCTGGACACCTCGCAGCCGCTCGAGATGACCAAGACGATGGCGGAGACGCTCAAGCAAGGGGCGCCCTCCCTCGTCGTCCGCGTCATCGGCCAGAACGGCAGCGACAACGTGCTGGTGAACCACAAGCGGGCGCCGTTCGACAATCCGGCGGTGCGCCGGGCCGTCAACTTCGCCCTCGACCGGTACGCCTACGTGAAGGGCGTGCGCCACGACGGGGCCATCGTCGGCTCCGCCCTCATGTCGCCGCCGCACGGGAGCTGGGGCCTGCTCGAGAAAGACCTCAAGGCGCTGGCCGGCTATCGCGACCCCGCTCGCGACAAGGCCGAGGCGCGCCGCCTCCTCGCCGAGGCCGGCTTCGGCCCCGGCAAGTCGCTCCGGGTCGACCTCACCACGCGGAACATCGCCATCTACGTCGACCTCGCCTCCTTCGTCGCCGATCAGCTCCGCCAGGTGGGCGTCGAGGCCAGCGTCAAGCAGGTCGAGTCGGCGCAGTACTTCCCCGCCCTCGCACGGCGGGAGTTCCAGATCGGCGCCAACCTCACCGCCTCCGGCATCGACGACCCCGACGGCTACCTGTTCGAGAACTACAAGTGCGGCGCCTCGCGCAACTACACCGACTACTGCGACGAGGCGATGGACCGGCTGATCGAGCAGCAGTCGGGCGAGCTCGATCGGGCCAAGCGGCTGAAGCTGGTCTGGGACATCCAGCGCAAGCTCGAGGCCGACGTCGCCCGCCCGATGCTCGGCTGGCGCAACGAGTACTTCACACACTGGCCGTACGTGAAGAACCTCCTGCCCCAGAACTCGCTCTACAACTACGCGCGGATGCAGGAGGTGTGGCTCGACAAGTAACCGGCACCCCGATTGCACTTTCCCGGGGGATGCCGATCAAGCGGAGCGCGCCCCAGGCGAGCGTGACCGAGGTCCTGGACCGGGTGCTCGACCGGGGCATCGTCATCGACGCGTGGCTGCGGGTGTCGGTGGCCGGCATCACGCTGATCGACGTGGACGCGCGCGTCGTCGTGGCCTCGATCGACACCTACGTCCGGCATGCGGAAGCGGTGGCGGACACCGTTGTCGTCGCCCGTCCCCACGCCCCGGTCGAGGCCGAGGCCGCCCCGGTGATCGCCCCTCCGCGCGCCGTGACCCGGCCCGCGCGGCGGCCTCGCCGGCGCCTGCGCTGCGAGGCCGGCTGCACGTTCATCCGGCGCGCGCGACACTGCCCGGCCACGGTGCGCTGCCCGGCCAAGCCCGGGCATTCCTGCCCGGTGACCGCGATTCCCGCCGCCGCCTGACGTCTCGACCGATTCGGTCTATCATTCTGACGTCCCTGTCGCAGCCACACGAACCATCACGCTTTCGATTGGGAGGTCCTTGAGATGACGCATCGTGTCGTCCGTCCGGTCGTCGCCGTCCTCTTTCTGATGCTGGTCGCTGGCGCGACCGGTGGCCCCGCGCTCGCTGCCCCCGAGCCGGGCACCATGGTGATTGGCCTGCACGTGACGCTGGTCTCGCGCTGGCTCGATCCCGGCGAGACCGAGGCGCTCATCACTCCGTTCATGGTCCTGTACCCGCTGCACGACGCGCTGCTCAAGCCGCTGCCGGCCGGGATCAGCACGCCGAGTCTCGCCGAGTCGTGGACGGCCGCCAAGGACGGGCTCAGCTACGAGTTCGTCCTGCGCAAGAACGCCAAGTTCCACAACGGCGACCCGGTCACGGCCGAGGACGTGAAGTTCACCTTCGAGCGCTACAAGGGCGCCTCGGCCAAGGTCCTCAAGGAGAAGGTCAAGGAGGTCCAGGTGCTCGCGCCGACCCGCGTGCGCTTCGTCCTCAAGGAGCCGTGGCCCGACTTCATCGCCTTCTACGGCACCTCGGCCACCGGGGCCGGCTGGATCGTCCCCAAGAAATACATCGAGAAGGTGGGCGACGACGGGTTCAAGAAGGCGCCGATCGGGGCCGGTCCCTACAAGTTCGTCTCCTTCAATCCCGGCGTGGAGCTGGTGATGGAGGCGTTCCCAGACTACTGGCGCAAGGCGCCGTCGGTGAAGCGCCTGGTGATGCGCTCGATCGTGGACGAGACGACCCGGGCCGCCGCCGTGAAGGCTGGGGAGATCGACGCCGGCTTCCTCTTCGGCGGCGCCGTCGCCGAGGACCTCAAGCGCACGCCGGGCATCCAGGTGGTCGCGCCGCTGCTGTACGGCATGTACTGGCTGGACTTCCTCGACCGGTGGGATCCCAAGTCGCCGTGGAGCGACCGGCGCGTGCGGCTGGCGGCGAGCCTCGCCATCGACCGCGATGCCATCAACCAGGCCGAGATGCTGGGGTTCGGCAAGCCGGCCGGCGCCTTCGTGCCGCCGCAGTTCGACTTCGCGCTGACGGTGGAGGCCCCGCGCTACGACGTCAAGCGGGCCAAGCAGCTGCTGGCCGAGGCGGGCTACCCCAACGGCTTCGAGGGCGGCGACCTCACCCCGCTGCCGCCGTACACCACGCTCGGCGAGACGGTGGCCAACTTCCTCGGCGCCGTCGGCATCCGCACCCGCGTGCGGACCATGGAGCGGGCGACGTTCATGACCAACTGGCATGACAAGAAGCTCAAGGGGCTCGTCATCGGCGCCACCGGTGCGGCCGGCAACGCGGCGGCGCGCCTGGAGCCGTTCATGACTCGCGGCGGCATGTACGCCTACGGCTCGCTGCCGGAGATCGACGACCTGTTCCAGCGGCAGGCTCGAGAGCTGGACCGCAAGCAGCGGGAGGCGACGCTGCACCAGATCCAGAAGATTGTCGTGGACCAGGTGCAGGTCGCGCCGATCTTCCAGCAGGCCTTCCTGTGGGGGATCGGCCCGCGGGTGGAGCAGTCCACCGCGGGGATGATCCAGGGCTTCCCCTACGCGGGCCCCTGCGAGGAACTCAAGCTCAAGTGACCCCGGCCGGGGCCGGCGCCGCTATCCGCCGTAGAAGACCTTGTCGCCGAGGTCCTTCAACCACAGGGTCGCGTCGTCGGCCCGGCCCTCGGGGGCCTTCGTGAGCCCGGCCTCGACGACCTTGCCGACAAAGATGGAGTGATCGCCCATCTCCACCGTCGTCTCCAGCGTGCATTCGATGTAGGCCGGCGTGTTCGTGAGGATCGGTGCCCCGGTCTTGCCCGCGTGGAACGGCTCGCCCGAGATCGTCTGTCCCTGCCGCTCGGCCGGCTTGAAGAACGTGAAGGCCATCGCCTGCTGGCCCTTGCCGAGCACGTTGAGCGCGAAGGCCTTCGACTCCTTGATGAGCGCGTGGCCGTGGGCGTCGGTCTTGACGCCCACCACGACCAGGGGCGGCTCGAACGAGGCCTGGGTGACCCAGTTCACGGTGCCGGCGGAGACGCGATCGCCGCTGGCCGCGGTCAGCACGTAGAGCCCGTAGGGAATCATCCGCAGCGTCGTCTTCTTCGTGTTGGGATCCATGGATTCCTCCTCGGCGTTTCGGAGCTTATACTACCGCTATCCCAGGAGGACGCCATGCCCGTCACCGAGCTCAACCACTACTTCGTGCGCGCCAACGATCTGGAGCAGACCAAGAACTTCTACTGCGACGTGCTCGGCTTCCAGGTGATGCCGCGGCCGAGCTTCCCGTTCCCCGGCTACTGGCTGGGCGTGAACGGCAAGATCCAGGTCCACATGGGGCCTGACGGCATCGACAACTCCGAGCTCTACTACCTCGGGACTCCGAAGAACGCCGTCACCGATCACGCCGGCGTCGTCGACCACATCGCGTTCGTGGCCAGCGAGCCGGGCGGGTTCATCCGGCGCTTCAAGGAGCGCGGCCTCGACTTCCAGCCGCGCTCGCTGCCCGAGTTCGACCTCTACCAGATCTTCGTCAAGGACCCCAACGGCCTCACCATCGAGCTGAACTTCTTCGGCCTCAAGGACGTCACCGACTGGGGTGGCGAGGACTACTCGAAGATGCCCCAGGCATCACAGACGGCCGGGATGCGGGTGTGACCTCGAGCGGCTTCACCGACGTCACCGTCGACGAGGCGGTGCGGCGGGCGCGGGCCTTGGCCCCCGCCCTGCGCGAGCGGGCCGACCGGGCGGAGTCAGGGCGCCAGATGGAAAAGGACACGCTGGCCGACCTGCACCGGGCCGGCCTGTTCCGCTTTCACCAGCCACGGCGATGGGGCGGCATGGAGCTGCCGTTCGTGGCGATCTTCGACATCCCCTTCGAGATCGCCCGCGGCTGCGCCTCCACGGCGTGGAACGTGGCCAACCTCGGCATCCACCACTGGATGCTGGCGCTCTACGACGAGCGGGCCCAGGCCGAGATCTGGGGCCCGGACCCCGACGCCCTCATCGCCTCCGGTATCGCCTATCCGCAGGGGAACGGCCGCCGGGTGGACGGCGGCTTCATCGTGAGCGGCTTCTGGAACTTCTCGAGCGGCGTCGACCCGGCCACCTGGAACATGCTGGCGGTCACCGTGCGCGACGGCGACCGCGTGGTCGATCACCGCATGTGCCTGGTGCCACGCGGCGAGTACGAGATCGTCGACGACTGGCACGTGGTCGGGATGCGGAGCACGGGGTCGAAGTCGGTCCGGGCCAAGGACGTCTTCGTGCCCGAGCACCGCGCCCTCTGCATGTACCTGGCCCGCGGCGGCACGGAGTTCCCCGGCGCCCGCACCAACCCGAACCCGCTCTACCGCATCCCGCTCTCGGCGCTCGGCTCCCACTGCCTGGCGGCGGCGGGCGTCGGGAACGCGCAGGCGGCGGTCGACCTCACGATCGAGGCCATCAAGGAGCGCAGCACCAACTACACCGGGCTGCGCATGCGCGACTTCCAGGCGGTGCAGCTCCGGGTGGCCCGCGCGGCCGCCCAGGTCGACGCCGGCCGGCTCAGCATCCGCACGGACTGCGTGGATGCCGAGGGCATCGCCCAGGCGGGGCGGGCGCCGACGCTCGAGGAGAAGCTGCGGTTCAAGCGCAACGTGGCGTGGGCGATGGAGCAGTGCACGGAGGCGGTCGACTCGCTGCACGCGCTGGCCGGCGCCAACGGCATCTACGACCGCTACCCGATCCAGCGCCTCTTCCGCGACCAGCACGCGCTCTCGGCCCACATCGGCTTCAGCTGGGATGCGCAGGCGGGGCCGTGGGCGCTGGTCGCGATGGGTGGGGAGTTCCTGAGCCCGACCATGTAGGTGGGGGCCCTCGAGGAGTACCGCGCCCGGCTCCCGTACCCGCCGCGCCCCCCACCGTTGACTCCTGACCCGCGCCTGCCGCACCATTCCCCGATGGACCGCCGCCAAGCCCGGGGATCTACCGGTGGAGCAGCCGACGACCTTCGAACTGCTCGTCAACCTCAAGACCGCGAAGGCCCTCGGCCTCACGATCCCGCCCTCGCTGCTGGCGCGGGCGGATCAAGTCATCCAATGACCACTCATTCGTAGCGGAGCGCTTCGATGGGGTCGAGGCGGGCGGCCTTGCGGGCGGGGTAGAGGCCGAAGACGATGCCGATGGCGGCGGCGAAGCCGAACGCGACGGCGACCGCCTCGGGGGCGATCAGCGTCTGCCAGTCGGCGAAGTAGCTGATCGCCCGGGACCCGCCGACCCCGGCGGCGATCCCGAGCGCACCGCCGATCAGCGAGAGCGTGACGGCCTCGACCAGGAACTGCGTGAGGATGTCGCGGCTCCGCGCCCCCACCGCCATCCGCAGGCCGATCTCCCGCGTTCGCTCGGTCACCGAGACCAGCATGATGTTCATGACCCCGATGCCACCGACCAGGAGCGAGATGGAGGCGATGGCGGCCAGGAGGTAGGCCATGACCCGGGAGGCCTCCTGATGCTTCTGCTGCACCTCGGCGGGATTGCGGAGCGTGAAGTCGTCGTCCTGCTCGGGCTGCAGGCGATGCCGCTGTCGCAGGAGCGCCCGCATCTGCGTCTCCGCCTCGGCGAGATCCTCGCCGTCCCACACCTTCGCGGTGATCACCCAGATCGCCCGCGCCTTGCCGGTGATCCGACCGAACAGCTTCTGGCGCGCGGTGGAGAGCGGGATCATCACGGTGTCGTCCTGGTCCCACCCCGACGGGTTCTGCCCCTTCCGATCCAGGACGCCGACGACCGTGAACGGCACCCGGCGGATCCGGATCGTGAGACCAACCGGATTTTCGTCGCCGAAGAGACGATGGGCGGCGGTCTGGCCGATCAGCGCCACCTTGGCGGCCGCTCGGTAGTCGTCGGCGGTGATCGGCCGGCCCTCGAGGATCGTCAATCCCCTCACCTCCAGCCACTCCGGCATGACGCCACCCACCAGAGTCCCCCAGTTCAGGCTGCCGTGGACCACCTGCATGGTTCTGCCCCAGGTGGCCGCCGCCGCCTGCACGGCCGGGATCTCGCGCTGGATGGCGAGGGCATCGTCCTCGGTGAGGGTCACGCCGGTGGCCTGGCCGCCGCGCACCCCCTGGGGGTTCGTGCTGCCGGCCGTCACGACGATGAGGTTGGTGCCCAGGCTCTGGATCTGCTCCGCGACTCGCGCCTGGGCGCCCGCGCCCACCGAGACCATGGCGATGATCGCTCCCACGCCGATGCCGATGCCCAGCATGGTGAGCGTACTGCGGAGCCTGTTGACGCGAAGGGCCCGGGCGGCGCTGCGAGCGTTCTCTAACACCATGCGCACCGCCAGGATAGCCGATAGCGGGGTCGCGGGCGGGACCGGGGCAGCGCCCCGGTCCGCCGCGCTCGCCGACTACTTCATGGCGTCGATGCCGGCCTGGCCGATCTGGGCGTCCTGCTGGGAGGTGACGCCGGACACGCCGACGGAGCCGATGATCTTGCCGTCGGCGATGATCGGGATGCCACCCTCGAGCACGCTATACCCGATGTTCAGCAGCCGCAGGTTGGCGCCCCCCTGCGCGATGAGGTCCTGCAGCGCCTTCGTCGGCCGCCGCAGCGCCACCGCCGAGCGGGCCTTCTCCTTGGCGATCTCGACGCTGCCCCACTGGGCGTTGTCCAGGCGCTGGAGCATGACCAGGTTACCGCCGGAATCCAGGACGACGATCACCACCGGCCAGTTGTTCTTCTTGGCCTCGGCCTCGGCACCGGCCATGACCTTCTTGGCCTGCTCGAGGCTGATCGGGGCGCCGTACGGCGGCGGCGCCTGGGCGGCCGCGGTGGCGGCGGCGAACAGCAGGGCCGAGGCGGTGATCGTGGACAGGAGTCTCGTCATCCTCATCGGTGTTCTCCTCTCGGAGCGGTTGGAGTGGGGCCGCCGATGCCCTGGCGGCGGGAGCGCCGCGCGAGTTAACCACCCGCGCGGCGCCAAAGTTCCCGGCCGGTGCGCCTCGAGTACCTCGAACGGTCAGTCCATCGAGAGCGCTACCGGCTCAGGAACCGTCGACCGGCAGCACGAACACGCGCGTACGCCGTACACTGATGCCCTCGTCCTGCAGGTCCGGCCGCGCGACCACCAGCCGGACGCCGTGGCAGGCCGTCACCACGACCATGCTGGCCTCGTGCGCGCGCAGGTACCAGGCCCGATCGCCCGGTCGCAGGCCGGCGCTGATGCGCAGCCCGACCCATCCGCTGACCGGCCGCCAGCGGGACCGGATCCCCTGCACCGCCCCGCCGGCCACGACGAGCACCACCGCCACCACCGCGGCGACCTGGAGCCGCTCCGCCCCGAGCACCAGCGTGGCGCCGACCCACAGCACGATCCCCATGACGAGGGCGTCGGCCCACCGCAGCCACCGCCGGCGGGCGATCCAGCGCGCGACGCTCTCCGGCAGGGGGCGCATCGGCGTCGTCATGGGCCGATCGTACCGCGTGGCGATGGCCTCCCGGCGCTGATATAGTCCCGGCGTCCCCAGGACGGACAGGAGGGCACCGTGAAACTGCTCTACTTCGACGACTTCAAGCTGGGCGTGCTCAAGGGCGAGTCGGTGGTCGACGTCTCCGCGGTCGTGCAGGACATTCCGCACATCGGCCCGCACGACCTGATCAGCGGGCTGATCGCGCGCTTCGGCGAGTACAAGGCCAAGCTCGAGGCCGCGGTGGCCAAGGGCAGCGGGGTACCGGTGACCAGCGTCCGCGTCCGGCCGCCCATCCCCAAGCCCTACAACATCGACGCCATGGCCGTGAACTACATGGAGGACGGCACCCGCACCGAGCCGGCGCCGATCAACGCGTTCCACAAGTCGCCCGGCAGCATCATCGGCCCCGGCGACACCATGGTGCTGCCCGATGTCCCCGCCACCATCTTCGAGGGCGAGGCCGAGATGGCCATCGTCATCGGCAAGCGCGCCAGCAACGTGCGCGCGGCCGACGCCATGAGCTACATCTTCGGCTACATGAACTTCATCGACGGCTCGGCGCGGGGCCTGCCGCCGGCCGGCAACGTGTTCTACCAGATGAAGTCGCGCGACACCTTCTGCCCCATCGGGCCCTACCTGGTCACCGCCGACGAGATCGCCGACCCGCACCACCTGCAGATCAAGCTGTGGGTCAACGGCCAGCTCATGCAGAACTTCAACACCGACGACATGGCTCACAAGATCCCCAAGTGCATCGAGTGGGTGACGTCGATCCACACGCTCGAGCCCGGCGACATCCTCGCCACCGGCACCAACCATCGGGGGCTGAGCGCGTTCCAGAACGGCGACGTGGTCGAGCTGGAAACCGAGGGGCTGGGCCGCCTGCGCTTCAACATCCGCGACGACCTCAAGCGCACGTGGTCGCGGGAGACGCGCCTGCAGCGCCAGGAGAAGAAGCTGGACCCGCCGACGACGCCGCAGCTCTCGGGAAAGTACGCGCCCGTACCGAAGTAGCATGGCACCGGCCGCGAGGGGCCCGCGGGCCCCTCGCGCCAACCACCCTGCGCCCTTCGAGCCCTTCCGGGTCGTCAATCATCGTTGCCGCTGCTCTCGCGGCCCTCACGGTCGCGTGCGCCGAGCCGCCC
This sequence comes from uncultured Candidatus Rokubacteria bacterium, assembly GCA_963734175.1. Classification (GTDB taxonomy): domain Bacteria; phylum Methylomirabilota; class Methylomirabilia; order Rokubacteriales; family CSP1-6; genus AR5. Next base: position 455,511 of record CAVTGC010000015.1, on the reverse strand, counting down.
GCGCGAATGAACCCGGTCGGTCTCTCCTTCGCCGCCTATGAAGACACTGCTCGTTCCAGCTGGACGGGGCCTCAGCACCGCCCCTTGGCCACGGCGATCTGGTATCCCGCCGCGCCGGGAAGCCGTGAGTCTGAATGGCGCGTCGGCATCTTCAACGCAGGGTGGAACTCCCAGCGGGCGCCGCTGGCCGCGGCCACCACCAAGCGTCCGCTCGTCGTCCTCTCGCACGGAACCGGCGGTGGAGCGGCCGGACTGGCCTGGCTTGCCGAAACGCTGGCCTCACACGGCTATGTCGTCGCCGCCGTCAATCACCACGGCAATACTGCGGCCGAACCCTCATACACGATCCACGGGTTCATGCTGTGGTGGGAACGAGCGAGGGATATGTCGGTCCTCATCGACAAGGTGCTGGCCGACCCGCAGTTTGGTCCTCACCTCGACCCATCGTGGATTGGCGTCGCCGGGTTCTCTCTGGGCGGGTATACCGCCTTGGCGACGGTTGGCGCCCGGCTGGCGTATCAGCAGTGGAAGCGCTTCTGTGCCAGCCAACCCAAAGAGCCCAACTGCACCTTGCCCCCGGAAGCTCCCTTCTCGATGGCCGAGATCCAGCGCCTTCTCGATCACGATGATCGGGTCAAGGAGGCCGTTGGCCATTCGCACGAGTCATTCCGCGACGTCCGAGTCCGGGCCGCATTCGCCATTGCCCCGATGCTCGGCCCCGTCATGACCAAGGGCAGTCTGGCCGAGATCAGAGTTCCCGTCCGCATCGTCGTCGGCTCGAACGATGACCAGGCGTTTCCCGACGTCAACGCGAGGCCGATCGCATCGGCCATTCCGAACGCCGAGATCGAGATCATCCCCAACGCCACGCACTACACGTTCCTCGCCCGATGCAACATCCTGGGGAAGATCGTGGCGCGCGCGCTGTGTACTGACCGTGACGGGATCGACCGAGCGGACGTGCACAGGCGGGTCAGCGCCGATGCGCTCGCCTTCTTCAACCGCACCCTGCCGGGAGAACCGGCGGCCCCGACACCCACGGACACCCGATGAATGGCTAGCGTTCGCGCAGCGCGGGCAGAACCTCCCGGGTGAAGCGCTCGAGCTGGTCGAGCTGATCGTCGCCGACGAACCGGATGCACAGATCGGTGACCCCGGCCGCCGCGTAGCGGCGCAGGGCCGCGATCACGGCGTCGGCGGGGCCCAGCCCCATGGTGCCGCGCGAATGCACCCCGCCGCCATAGTAGGCCGCCAGGAACTCGGTCGTGAAGCGCTCGGCGGTGCCCGTGTCGTCATCCATCCGGACCGTGGTGTACACGCACAGCGGGAACCCGGCCACGGTCCGCCCTCGGCGCGCCGCCGCCGCCTCGGCATGCTCGCGTACGGTGCGGCACTCCTCGGCGTGGATATAAGTGGTGATGATGCCGTCGCCCAGCCGCGCGAACCGGTCGAACTGCGCGGGCAGGAACTCGCCGCGGTTGGCGGCCGTGATGAGCACCGGTGGCCCCGCCTCCGTCCACGGCAGCGGGCCGATCGTGTGATCGGTCAGCGCGTAGTCCTCCCCGTCGCGGCTCACCGGCGCGCCGCGCCACAGCGTGCGCCACAGATCCACGTGCTCTTCCAGCCGCCGCACGCGCCGCTTGTGGTCGGCGCCGCACGCCGCCCACTCGCGCTCGGCCGAGGGCAGGCTCCAGCCCACGCCAAGGCCGAGAACGACACGGCCGCGGGAGATCTGATCGACGTTGGCGATCTGCCCGGCCAGCACGACCGGGTGGCGCAGCGCCGGCAGCAGTACCGCCGTGCCCAGCCGCACGCGCGTCGTGATGCCGGCCACGTAGGCCAGCGTCGTCAGCGGCTCGAGGCGCGGCTTGGCCACGATGCTGTCGCCGACCCAGACGGCGTCGTACCCGGCCGCGTCCGCGTGACGGGCCATCGTCCAGCACTCCTCGACCGGCGGGCGCCGCGCCGACTGCATGACCACGCTGCGGGTGGGGATCAGGACACCGATGCGCATGGCTTGGTAGTGTAAGCGAGTCCGAGGCCTGGAGGAGGCACCCCGTGACCGACCCGTCCGCACGCGGTCTCGCCCATCTCATCGGCAGCGTACCGCTGGCGACCACCGAGGCAGTCTTCCGCACGCTGGCCGGTTCGCTCGGCGATCTGCTCACCCGCGTGCCCGACGGCGAGACGGGCGAGCGCCGCCGCTGGGTGTGGTGGCAGCGCACCATGCTCGAGCGCCATCCGGCCATGGAGGTGGACCGTGAGGCTGGGTTGCTCGAGCTGCGCCAGTGGGACGGCTCCCTGCTGCGCCGCTCCGAGCTGCTGCGCTTCAAGGACGGTGTCGATCCCGGCACCGTGGCGTTCGAGACCGGCTACGCCGGCGCCGCGCTGGATTCGTGGCGGATCTTCGAGCGACTCCGGCGGGACGGCGTGCTGGCCGACGGGGTGCGCTTCCAGGTCTGCCTGCCGACGCCGATGTCGAGCGCGTGCATGTACGTCAGCCCCCGCGCGCAGGAGGCCTACCTGGCGACGTACGAGCGCGCCCTGCTTCGCGCGCTCCGCGAGATCGTGGCGAGCGTGCCGCTCGCGGCGCTCAGCATCCAGTGGGACATCTGCCAGGAGGTGCTGGTCTACGAGAACTACTTCCCGACGCGCCCACCCGACTACAAGGAGCGGATCGCCGCCCTGCTCGGCCGCCTCGGCGACGCCGTCCCCATCGGCGTCGAGCTCGGCTATCACCTCTGCTACGGCAGCCCCGCCGACCAGCACCTGGTGATGCCGAAGGACACCGCGATCCTGACCGAGCTGGCCAACGCGATCTTCGCCCGCGTGCAGCGCCCGGTCGACTTCCTGCACCTGCCCGTCCCGCGCGAGCGTGACGACACCGCCTACTTCCTGCCGCTGCACTCGCTCCGCCTGCCCTCGCCCACGCGGCTCTACCTGGGCCTGATCCACCACGCCGACGAGCACGGCGACCGCCGCCGCATCGCCACCGCCCGGACCGTCACGCCACGCTTCGGCGTGGCGACCGAGTGCGGCTGGGGCCGCACGGATCCCGCGCGCGTGAGCGGACTGCTGGACAGCCATCGGCGGGCCGTGGCGTGGCTGACGCGGTAGGGCGACGCGACTACGCGCGCACGGCGCCGGGGCGTCCGTCTTCCACCACGAACGAGGCCAGCGTGTCGACCTCGGCGCGTGGCTGGGTGACCGAGCGCATCGCGCGCAGATCGGCGCGCAGGCGCTGCGGCGTCACCTCGACGCGCACGTACCCGCGCCGCGTCGGATTGCCGAAGCGCACGTGCGGGTTGTCGGGCAGCGATCGCATCGATGTCCTCCTGCTTGCGCCCATTCTGCGAGGTGATCGAGGTGCCCGCGATCTCCGAGGCCACCACGGGCGACCTGGCGTCGTCGAAGTCGGGCTTGAGGTCGGTCACCCAGAACATGTGCACGTCGCCGCCGATCACGACCGGGTTGGCGGGCTTGCGCGTGCCCAGGTAGTCGAGCAGGCGGCGGCGCGCGGCCGGATAGCCGTCCCAGCCATCGGTCCAGAACCGCTGGCCGGCGCCCGGCTTGCTGTCGAGCTGGGCCATGAGCGTCTGCTGCCCGATCACGTTCCAGCGGGCCCGCGAGCGGTCGAGGCCCGTCTCCAGCCAGCGCTCCTGGACGTCGCCCAGCATCGTGAGGCGCGGGTCGAGGCGGTCCGCGCAGTCCTCGACGACCGCCGAGCCCCCCGCCCCGGCTGCACGCAGGGCTGGTGGGAGCGGTACTGGCGATCGTCGAGCAGGTGGAACTGCGCGAGCGAGCCGAAGCCGACGCGGTGAAAGAGGCGCATCTGCGAGCCCAGCGGCACCATCTGCCGGCGCAGCGGCATGTGCTCGTAGTAGGCCTTGTAGGCGCCGGCGCGGCGCTGCAGGTACCACTCGCGCGGATGGTTCTGCTCGGAGCGGTCGTCGGCGTAGTCGTTGGAGACCTCGTGGTCGTCCCACGTGACGATCCACGGGCACGCCTGGTGAGCGGCCTGCAGATCGGGGTCGGTCTTGTAGAGCGCGTGACGGATGCGATAGTCGTCGAGCGTGTGCGGCTCGGGGGCGCCGTGCTTGCGCACGTGATCGCGGCCCCACGACGACTCGTAGATGTAGTCGCCCAGGAAGACGACCAGGTCGAGGTCGTCGGCCAGCATGCGATGGTAGGCGCCGTAGTAACCCTGCTCGTACTGCTGACACGACGCGAACGCAAAGCGGAGGCGGTCGACCGCGGCGTTGACCGCGGGCGCCGTGCGCGTGCGCCCGATCGCGCTCACCTGCCCGCCCGCGCGAAAGCGATACCAGTACCAGCGCCCGGGCTCGAGCCCCTCGACCTCGACGTGCACCGAATGCGCCCACTCCGGGGTGGCCGTGGCGGTGCCGTGCTGGACGACCTGGGCCATGCGCTCGTCGCTGGCGACCTCCCACTCGACCGGCACGACCTCGGGCGACATCCCCCCGCCCGGCTGCAGCGGCGCCGGCGCCAGGCGGGTCCACAGCGCGACGCCGCTCGGCAGCGGGTAGCCGGAGGCGACGCCGAGGGTGAACGGTGAGGCGGCGAACCGGGGCTGGGCGCCGACGCGGCGGGGAATCGGCACCAGCTGCGTGGCGCCGAGCGCGAGCGCTCCCGAGAGGAACTGCCGCCGCCCGAGTCTCACCGCCGTCTATCTTGCACGCCACCGCCCCTCGATCCATACATATCCGCCGCCCCGCGGCGCCCAGTGCCCGGGTGCCCACACGTAGCCGGGCGCGGTCGGGACCGCCCAGTAGCCCGGAAGCCAGACGTACCCGCGCCGACGCCACACCCAGTGGCCGGGGACCCAGACATAGCCCGGCGCCGGCGCCGGCGGCGCCACCTCGGCCGGAACCGCGGGCGGCGGCGGCGGAGCGGCCACCACCGGCGGTTCCGCCACAACGCACCCGGACAGCAGCCCTCCGACAACGATCGCGAGCACGAATCTACGCGTCACCTGCATGCTCACGTGTCCTCCCCTCGAGCGAGCGAATCGCCACCGATGACCGCTGGCGAAGGCGGGCGGCCGGCTCGCGACGCGGCCACCGGGGCCGCGCCCGCCGCGGTCGCGCCTTGTGAGCGAGCCGTACCGAGCGTCGTCGAGTGGCGGCGGGGTGAGCGAGCCGCCCGCGATCGACAGCCCGAAACCCAGCCCCCACTGGGGGATGGGGGGCCCGAGCGCACCCCGCTTGCGCAGTGCAGGCGAGCCACCGGCGCGGCCGCGCCGGGCACGGCCCCGGTGGCCGCCTCGCGAGCCGGCCGCCCGCCTCCGCCAGGAGTCATCACGCGTAGGACGCGTCCGCGCGGCGGGGCGTTTACGGGGCTCAGACCTGCCCGTCCCACGAGGGCGCCGCCACCTCGCGCCAGCGAGCACGAATGCGCTCGAACTCGGCGGCGGGCAGCGGGCCCTTGGCCAGCAGCGCCGCGTTGGCCGGCCACCGCTCCGGCCTGGTGGTGCCGACGATCGCCGTGTGCACGCCGGGCGCGGCGAGCGTGAAGCGCAGGGCCGTTGCCACCGCGGCGTCGCCCTTCAGGAAGTCGTAGTCGAGCGCGCGCAGGCGTGACCAGTAGTCCTGGTAGTAGGACTCGGCCGGCTTGCGCGTGTAGCGCCACGCGACGTTGGCCAGCGGTCGCTTGGCGATCACGCCCATGCCCCGCGCGCGCGCCAGCGGCAGTGTGAGGTCGAGGGCCTGCTGGTCGGCGATGCTCACCGAGGTCTGCAGCGTGTCGAAGCGCCCGCACTCGATCGCGTAGCGGGCGGCCTCGCCGTCGCCGCTGTAGCCGACGTAGCGCGTCCAGCCCCGCTCGCGCGCCCGCTCCAGCGCCTCGATGACGTCGCCCTTGCGCAGCTGGGCCAGCGAGCAGCTGTGGAGCTGGATGAGATCGACGCGATCGGTGGCCAGACGCTTCAGGCTGCGCTCGACGCTCTTGAGCAGCGCGGCCGGCCGCCAGTCGGCCCGGCCCCACCCGCCCGCATGGCCGCACTTGGTGAACAGATGAACCCGGGACCGATGGGCGCCGAGCGCCTTGCCGATCAGGACCTCGCTGTCCTCGTAACACTCGGCCGTGTCGACGACGTTGAGCCCGGCGTCCAGCGCGCCCCCCAGCAGGCGCTCCACGGTGCGGGCGCTCGCCCGCTCGTAGCCGATCTCCGAGCCGCCGAAGCCCAGAATGCTTGCCCGCATGTCGGTTCGACCAAGTTGTCGCTGCTCCATGGGCCCAGAATACCCCTCACGGTGGCGGCGTCTAAGCTGCCAGAACAGCCGGGTGGCCGGCAAGGAGGAGACGCGATGAAGACCGTGGCTGCGCTCGTGGTGATGGCGCTGCTGCTGATTCCCGGGATCGCGATGGCCAGCTCGGCCACCGACGCGGCCCTGGGCCTCGGTGCCTTCGCGGTGTTCAACCAGATCATCTCGGGCACGGGCATCTTCGGCGGCGTGGCGGCGCGGCCGGTCATCGTGGCTCCGCCTCAGCCGGTGTACCTCGCCCCGCCGCCCGTCGTGATCGCGCCGCCGCCCCCGCGGTACATCGTCGCCCCGCGGCCGGTCGTGGTCGCGCCGGCGCCGGTGTTCGTGGGCCGGCGCCCGTGTACGTGTACCCGCAACATCCGCACGGGTTCTCGCGCGCCCACGGCCATCCCGGCCACTGGAAGCACGACCGCCGCTGGCGCTAGCCACCGCCACCGAATCAAGCCGGCGCTCCGGGCCACACGTGGCACGCCCGGGGCGCCGGCGCCGTCTTCCCCACCCCGCCTCTCCCGGTTCACCGTCACGAGCCGACCGGTCTGCGGTACTGTAGACGGCCGGAAGCCAAAGGAGAGGCGCATGAAGATCACGCACGTCACGACGCGCATCCTGCGCACGCCCGCCGACAACCCGCTGGTCGTCGGCCTGCCCGCCCCCACCGACACGCGCGAGTTCGTGACGCTCGAGCTCGGCACCGACCAGGGGCTGGTGGGCATCGGCCTCACCTTCTTCGGCGGCGCGCTCACGCCGGCGCTCAAGGCCGCGGTGGACGGCCTGGCCGGACTGATCGTCGGCGACGATCCGACCCAGGTGGAGGCGATCACCGCCAAGTGCCGGCGCGCGGCCGGCAGCTCCGGCCCCGGCGGGATCTTCACGCTGGCGCTCTCGGCGGTCGACATCGCGTGCTGGGACCTCAAGGGCAAGGCGCTCGGCCACTCGGTGTGCGCGCTGCTCGGCGGCCTGCGCGAGCGGGTGCCCACCTACGCCAGCGGCGCCCTGATGCGGCCGCACTCGATCGACTACCTCGCCAAGGCCGGCCCGCGGCTGCGTGACATGGGCTTCCGCCAGATGAAGATGCAGTGCGGCAGCGAGCCCACGCTGGGCGCCTCGATCGAGCGGGTGCGGGTCATGCGCGAGGCCATCGGGCCCGACATCGACCTCATGTGCGATATCAACCAGCTCTGGAGCGTCAACCAGGCCATCGAGGTCGGCCGCCGTATCGAGCCCTACCAGCTCTTCTGGCTCGAGGATCCGACCACGCACGACGACTACCCGGGGCTGGCTCGTATCGCCGACGCGCTGGGCACGCCGATCGCCGCCGGCGAGTACCACTACGGTATCGCGCCCTTCCGCCACCTGCTCGAGCACCGCTCGATCGACATCGTGATGATCGACCTGCTCCGGGCGGGCGGCATCACCCAGTGGATGAAGATCGCCGGCATGGCCGAGGCCTTCAATCTGCCGGTGGTCAGCCACCTCATTCCGGAGTTCCACGTCCACCTCGTCGCCGCCATACCCAACGGCCTCACCGTCGAGTACATGCCGTGGACGCTGCAGCTCTTCGAGGAGACGCCGGCGCTGGACAAGGGCCACCTCGTCGTCCCCACCAAGCCCGGCCTCGGCCTGGCCTTCGACCAGGGCGCGCTCAAGCGCTACCAGGTCGCCTGAGGCGGGGCCGCGCGCATGGCGCTCGATCCCCGGCGGCTGGAATCGCTGCAGTGGCGACTGGTGGGACCGCACCGTGGCGGTCGCGTGGTCGCGGTGGCCGGTCACCCGACCGAGGCGATGACCTTCTACTTCGGCGCCTGCGCGGGCGGGGTGTGGAAGACGACCGACGGCGGCACCTACTGGGAGAACGTCTCCGACGGCTTCTTCGAGACGGCGGCGGTGGGCGCGCTGGCCGTCGCTCCGTCCGATCCCAACGTCATCTACGCCGGCACCGGCGAGGCGTGCATCCGCGGCAACGTCTCGCACGGTGATGGCGTCTACCGGTCGACCGACGGCGGCCGCACCTGGGTGAACCGCGGCCTGCGTGACACCCGTCACATCGGACGGGTGCGCGTGCACCCGAGCGATCCCGATCTGGTCTACGTGGCCGCGCTCGGGCACGCCTGGGGCCCGAACCGCGAGCGCGGCGTGTTCCGCTCGCGCGACGGCGGGGCGAGCTGGCAGCAGGTCCTCTTCAAGACCGAGGGCGCCGGCGCCGTCGACCTCTGCCTGGACGCCGCACAATCCGCGCATCCTCTACGCCGCGGTCTGGCAGGCCCAGCGCACGCCGTGGGGCATGTCCAGCGGCGGCCCCGACTCGTCGCTGTGGAGGTCGACCGACGGCGGCGACACCTGGACCGACATCTCGCGCAATCCCGGGCTCCCGCGCGGGGTGCTGGGGCGGATCGGCGTCGCCGTGTCGCCGGCCGACGGCCGGCGCGTCTACGCCGTGATCGAGGCCGACGACGGCGCCCTGTTCCGCTCCGACGACGGCGGCGCCACCTGGCAGCGTGGAAGCGAGGAGCCGGGGTTGCGCGGCCGCCCCTGGTACTACATGCACGTGTTCGCCGACCCCGGCGACGTCGACACGGTGTGGGTGGCCGACTACTCGCTGTGGAAGTCGATCGACGGCGGCAAGACGTTCGGCGAGGTGGCCACGCCGCATGGCGACAACCACGACCTCTGGATCGATCCGGCCAGCCCCCGCCGGATGATCGAGGGCAACGACGGCGGCGCCTGCGTGTCGTTCAACGGCGGCGCGTCGTGGTCGTCGATCTACAACCAGCCGACGGCGCAGTTCTACCACGTGTGCGCCGACGACCAGCGCCCCTACCGGATCTACGGCTCCCAGCAGGACAACTGGGCGATCAGCCTGCCGAGCCAGTCCCACCGGGGGGCGATCGCCGCCATCGACCAGGTGCAGCCCGGCGGCGGCGAGAGCGGGTACATCGCGGTGAAGCCGGGCGACCCCAATATTGTCGTCGGCGGCTCGATCGGCACCGGGCCCGGGATGGGCCGCCTCATCCACTACGATCACCGCAGTGGTCAGGAGCGCATCATCAGCGTGTGGCCCGAGCAGTACGGCATGGGCAACCCACCCGCCGACCATCGCTACCGCTTCCAGTGGACGTTCCCGGTCTTCTACTCGCGCTGGGACCCGCGCGAGCTGTGGATCGCCGGCAACCGCATCTTCCGCTCGACCGACGAGGGCCACACGTGGGAGAGCGTGAGCGAGGACCTCACGCGCAACGACCCGAGCAAGCTCGGCCTGTCGGGCGGCCCCATCACGCGCGACAACACCGGGGCCGAGGTCTACTGCACGATCTTCGCGCTGGCCGAGTCGCCGCGCGAGCGCGACGTGCTGTGGGCCGGCACCGACGACGGGCTCGTCCACCTCTCGCGCGACCGCGGCAAGACCTGGCAGGCGGTGACGCCGCCCGATCTGGGCGAGTGGGCGCTCGTCAGCGTGCTGGAGCCCTCGGCCCACGACGCGGCCACCTGCTACGTGGCCGCCACCCGCTACAAGCTCGACGACACCCGCCCGTACCTGTTCCGCACGGCCGACTACGGGCGCACGTGGACGGCTATCACGGCCGGGCTGCCCGAGGGCGAGTTCACGCGCGTCATCCGCGAGGACCCGACGCACCGGGGCCTCCTCTACGCCGGCACCGAGAGCGGCGTGTGGGTGTCGGTCGACGACGGCGGGGCCTGGCAGCGCCTGCGGTCCAACCTGCCGGTGGCGCCGATTCACGACCTGATCGTGAAGGACACCGACCTCGTGGTCGCCACCCACGGCCGCGCGTTCTGGATCCTCGACGACCTCACCCCGCTGCGCCAGATGGCGGCGGCGGTGCCCGACGGCGATGCGCACCTGTTCGCACCGCGCCCGACGGTGCGCTGGCGCGCGTATCGCGGCCACGGCTCGAAGCCCGGTCCCGGCCGCGAGGTGGCGTACCGGATGGTGGGGTCGATCGGCTACGCCTACCGGCTGGTCGAGACGCCGACCGGCGAGAAGAAGGAGCAGCCGCTCGACGCCGGCGAGAACCCGCCGAGTGGCGTCATCGTCCACTACTGGCTGAACGAGGCGCCCGCCGGCGACGTCGTCGCTCGCGTTCCTCGACGCCGGCGGTCGCGAGATCCGCTCGTTCACGAGCCGCCGCGAGCCTCCCGCCGCCGTACCGGTGACGACCTCGATCAGCGCGGCCGGCGGCGAGTCGGCGCCGGAGCCCAAGCCCGAGCTCACGGGCGACGACGAGCCGCGTCCCACCAAGCAGGCCGGCGCCAACCGCTTCGTGTGGAACCTGCGCGGCCGCGACGCCACCAAGCTGCCCGACAACAAGGGCCGCGGCGGCACCGTCGAGATGCTGGCGGCGCCGCGCGTGCCCCCGGGCACCTACCAGGTGCGGCTCACCGTCGGGGGCCGCACGCTCACGCAGCCCGTGGAGATCGTGCGGGACCCGCGGGTGGCGGCCACCGACGACGACCTCCGCGAGCAATACACGTGGGCAACCAAGAGCCACGAGCTGCTCACGCGCGTGCACGACGCGGTCCTCACCCTGCGGGAGGTGCGCGCCCAGGCCGAGGCGTGGGCCGGCCGCGCGCAGTCGCCACGAGTCAAGGACGCCGCCCACGCCCTCGCCCGGGCGCTGACGGCGATCGAGGGCGAGCTGATCCAGGTCCGGGCCGACGACCCGCGCATGTTCCCCGCCAAGCTCAACTCGCGGCTGGCCACGGTCGTCACCCTCATCGAGTACTCCGACTCGGCGCCCACCCAGGCCCTGCGGGAGCTGTCCGAGACCCTGGCCGGCCGCATCCAGGCCGAGCTGGCCAAGCTGGACCGGTGTCTGGGCGATGACGTCGCCGCCTTCAACGCGCTGTGCTTCGACGAAGGCGCGGCGTCGATCGTCGCGCGGTCGCGGTAGGCGACGCGGGACCACACCCCTAGCCCGAAAGGAAGAGCCGTGCAGACGTCCAAGCCCGTTCCCGAGATCTATCGCCGCCTCGGCGTGCGTCCCGTCATCCACGGCTCCGGCACCACCACCCGCTACGGTGGCTCGATGCTGCGGCCCGAGGTGCTGGAGACGATGCGCGAGGCCTCACGTGCCCTCGTCAACCTGGACGAGCTGAACGAGGCGGCCGGCGCCGCCATCGCCCGCATGCTCGGCGCCGAGGCCGCGTTCGTCACCGCCGGCGCCAGCGCCGGGCTGATCCTGCAAGCCGCGGCGTGCATCGCCGGCCCCGACCCCGCGAAGATCACGCGGCTGCCCGATACCCACGGGCATGCGCAACGAGATCGTGATCCAGCGCGCGCACCGGTTCGCCTACGACCAGGCCTACCGGGTGGCCGGCGGCGTCCTCGTCGAGATCGGCCTGGCCCGGCGCACCCAGCCCTTCGAGCTGGAGGCCGCGATCACCGAGCGGACGGCGGCGGTGGCCCACCTGATCTCGCCCTTCACGAGCCCGCCCGGCATCCTGCCGCTCGACCAGGTGATCGCCATCGCCCACACGCGGGGCGTGCCGGTCATCGTGGATGCGGCCTCGATGCTGCCGCCGCGCGAGAACCTCACGAAGTTCCTGCGCCTCGGCGCCGACCTGGTGAGCTTCAGCGGCGGCAAGGGCATCCGCGGGCCGCAGATCGACCGGCATCCTGGCCGGCCGCCGCGACCTGATCCGGGCGGTGACGCTCAACGCCAGCCCCAACCAGGCCCTGGCGCGGGCCGCCAAGACCTCGAAGGAGGAGGTGTGCGGGCTGGTGACCGCACTCGAGCTCTTCATGGCCGAGGACGAGAAGGCCGAGATGAAGCGCTACACCGACGCCTGCACCGCGATCGTGGAGGCGCTGGGCGAGATCCCCGGCCTGCGCATCGTGGTCGAGCACGATCACGTCAACCGCGTCATCCCCCACGCCGTCGTCTACTTCACGCCCGACTGGGTCGGCCCCACCCCGCACGCCGTCCAGGTCGCCCTCGCCAAGGGCGAGCCCCACATCTACGTCCAGCAGGGCGCCCACCAGGGCGGCTACGGCGACGAGATCGCCATCGACGCGATCAACCTCCAGCCCGGCGACGAGGCCACCATCGCCACCCGTCTGCGGGAGGAGCTCACGCGCCGCTGAGCGGCGTATCGACACTGCTCGGGTAGATCCCCCCGGCCTTGCTAGACTGCGGGAGCCCCGATGCTCACCTCGGTCTTCGGGAACGCCCGGCCGGCGAGCGTGGCCGTGGCGGCCACGGACAGGGGATCCCAGGCCCCGCGGCGGGGGTCTGGTCAGCGGTGAGCATCTACGTCGAGATCCGCGTTCGTGGCAGCATGGATGCGCTGTGGCGGCACACCCAGCAACCCGAGCTGCACGAGCGCTGGGACCTGCGCTTCAGCGAGATCGTGTACCGCCCCCGCCCCGACGAGACGGCGCCCCAGCAGTTCGGCTACACCACCCGCATCGGGTTCGGCCTGCGGATCCACGGCGAGGGACAGAGCGAGGGGAGCCGGGCCAGCGGCGCCTTCGACGTGGAGTGGAGAGAGGTGCCGCCCGGCTCGACCCCCGCGCGTCTGCGGCCCGCGCGCGAGGAGCGGCGGGAATGACACCCACGGAAGGGAGCGACGCATGCTGCGGGTGACGAGGGTGGTGGTGATGGTGGCGCTGGTGCTCGCGCTCGGCCGACCGGCCGGGGCGCTCGACCAGGACGAGATCGCGGCCGCCAAGCAGGCAGAGGCCTGGCTGATCCTGGTCGATCAGCAGAAGTACGCGGACAGCTGGGACGCGGCGGCCACGGTGTTCCGGGACACGGTGGATCGCGGCATGTGGGCGGACGCTCTGGGAGGGGCCCGGGGACCGCTCGGCCGGCTCCTGTCCCGTCGCGTCAAGTCCGTCGAGTCGAAGACGTCGCTGCCGGGCGCCCCGGATGGCAAGTACGTGATCATCCAGTACGACACGACCTTCGAGCACAAGAAGGCCGCCGTGGAGACCGTCACGCCGATGCAGGAAGAGAACGGCACCTGGAAGGTGACCGGCTACTTCATCAAGTAAGCGCGCCGGCTACTTGCTGGTCATCGTCCACACGCCGTCCCAGTCCTCGGGGGGCGGCGTCGCTATGAAGTGCTCCGCGCGCTCGACGTAGATCCGTGACGGCTTGTCGCCGGGGTGCAGCGTCAGCGCCTCCTTGAAGCACCCCAGCGCGTCCTTGAACTCTCGCGCCCGGTAGAGCTGGATCCCCTGGGCGTAGTGCTCCACCGTGGCCGTCAGGTTCGGGAACACGGTCTCCGTGAGGTGGTCCATCGCCTCGTAGATCGCCACCGGCTCGTGCTTGCCCTGCACGCGGAGCCGGTCGATCTCGCGCAGGAGCGCCGGCTGGCGCAGGTCGGCCCGGGTGGCCTCGCTGATCAGGATCCTGGCGCCGTAGAACTTGGTGGCGCTCTCGAGCCGCGAGGCCAGGTTGACCGAGTCGCCGATGGCCGTGTACTCCATGCGTCGCGTGGAGCCGATGTTGCCCACCACCACCACCCCGGTGGCGATGCCCACCCCGATGTCGAGCGGGGTCTTGCCGGCCTGGCGGCGATCGCGGTTGAGCACGCCCAGCGCCACGAACATGAGGTTGGCCACCTTCACCGCGTCGTCGGCATCGTGGTCGCCGTTGAAGGGCACCCCGAACAGCGCCATCACGGCGTCGCCGATGAACTTGTCGAGCACGCCGCGATGGCTGAGGACCACGTCCACCATTCGCTCGAAGTACTCGTTGAGCATCGACACCGTCTCCCGGGCGCCCAGCGCCTCCGAGATCGCGGTGAAGTCGCGCACGTCGGAGAACAGGATGGAGACCTTCTGGTCCTTGCCGCCCAGCACCGCCTCGCCGGCGGCCAGGAGCTGCTCGGCCACCTCCGGCGACATGTAGCGGGCCATCGTGCTCCGGATGCGCTTCTCGCTCGTGATGTCCTCCAGCACGAGCATGGAGCCGATGTGCTCCTCGTTGACGTCGATCAGCGGGTTGACGGCGAGGTTGACGGAGGCGGTGTCGCCGGCGCCGAGCCGCAGCTCCATCTCGACCGCGATCTCCCGCCGGTTGCTCAGCTTGACCTTCTCGAGGTTCTGCACGACCCAGGCGTTGGGGCCGGTGAAGACGGCGGCGACCGGGTGGCCGATGACCGCGGTCGCGGGCCGCCTTCAGGATGCGCAAGGCCGCCTCGTTGGCGGTGAGGATACGGTCCTCGGCGTCCAGGGTGACGATGCCGTCGGTGGTGGAGCGAAGGATGCCCTCGTTGTAGTTGCGCTCGTTGAGAACGTCCTCGAAGAGCTTGGCGTTCTCGAGCGCGATGGTGATCTGGGCCGTGAAGGCGCCCAGCCGCGCCTCGTCCCGGGCCGTGAACTGCCCGCCCCGCTTGTTGAGGACCTGGGTGACGCCGATGCAGTCGCCCCCCTTGTTGACGATCGGCATGGCCAGGATGCTCTCGGTGTGATACCCGGTGGCCCGGTCGACCTCCTTGTTGAAGCGGGGGTCGTGGTAGGGATCGGCGATGTTCTCGGTCCGACGGGACTGGAAGACGGCGCCCGCGATCCCGGTGTCGGTGGGGATGCGGATCTCGCGGATCTCCAGCCCCTCGGCGACCCGCGAGAACAGCTCGTTCGTCTTCCGGTCGTACAGGAAGAGCGTGCTGCGGTCGGCGCCGAGCAGCTCGGTGGTGGCGTGCATGAGCCGGGACAGCAGCAGGTCCAGGTTCAGCTCGCCGGCGAGATCGTGGGACAGCTGCAGGATGCGCACCTCCTCCCGCAGGCTGGCCAGCATCAGGTTGAAGCCCCGGAAGAGCTCGGCGTACTCGTCGGTCGAGCTGAGCTTCAGGTCGTTACCGAGATCGCCGTGCTCGACGCCGCGCATCGCCTGGGCCAGCCGGGCCGCCGAGCGTGACACCTCGGAGGCGGTGAAGACCGACATGGCGAGGGTCCCGACCATGCAGACCAGAACCACGCCGACGGCCCACGACAGGATCGGCCACATCTGCTCGAAGCGGGCGTCGACGCCGAGGCTCAGCAGCAGCCGGTCGACCTTGAAGACGATGGTGCCGGCGAAGAACAGCAGGGGCAGCGAGTTGAGGAAGATGGACAGGTAGAGCAGCTTGCTGCGCAACCGGATCGCGATGATGCGCTTCTGGTCCTCGAGCTCGACGCGCTCGCAGTACGCCCACAGCCGCTCGACCTGGGGAATGATCCGCTTGGCGATGACGAAGAACTCGGAGATGGCGTGGGCGGGCGAGGCGAACAGGAAGATGCTGAGCGTGAGCCCGACGATCTGCCAGGTGGCGAAGCCCCCCTCGGCCACCCGGTTGGCGACGTACAGGCCGAGCCCGGCGCAGAGGGCGGCGGCGGGGCCGTGGAAGAGGGTGACCCGCAGGAACGAGAAGAACGGCAGGTTCAGCGCCCGCACGATGGCCCGGGAGGCGTCGGCCGACGTCGGGCGCTCGCCCCGGTCGAGGGCCTGCAGCACCGTCGTGATCGGCCGGATGTGGCGGGCGATCATGACGATGTCGGGCAGCGTGTAGCACGGGATCACGAAGGCCGCGATGGCCACGAACAGCCCCCACTGGCGCAGGGTGAACTCGAAGCCCAGGAGGACCAGGAAGAAGGTGACGGCCACGGCGGCGGCCGAGGCGAGGACGTAGGTCCAGACGAGGTACCAGAGGAGTCGCGCGGCCGAGGTGCCGGCGGCGGTCACGGGCAGCACTCTACGCCAAGAGCCGTCCCCACCGAAACCCCAGGGCCTGGAGCGGGGCGAGCCGCCGATCACCCGGCACCCTCGATCGTCGGAGAATTTGACGGAGCTTCGCCTATGCGAGCTATAGATCTTCATATGGACACCTTCCTCCGTCACCAGCCGAGATCCCCTGTTGAAAGAGGTACTTGAAGGAACCTCGCCAAGGTCATAAGAGGGGATTTGTGCATTGACGCGAGTTGACAAGCACACCATACTGTCGCCGCTCAGATTGTGGAGGGTCGCGCAATGAGATTTTCAAACGTGACACCTCACGGTAGGACCGTCACCCCGGGCCTTCTTCGTGTGGTCTTGACCGGCGCCCTGTTCATGGGACTCCTGTGGCCTCCCGTCACTCTCGCGCAGATATCCGGCGCTTCGGTGGCGAAGGCGGTCTCGGTCCAGGGCCTGGTAGAGGTGCGTCGCGTGGGCCAGGCGTCGTGGCAGCCGGTCCGGCTGAACGACACCTTTTCACCGGGCGATTCCATTCGCGTGCACGAGCGTAGCCGCGCTGACATCGCCATGCTCGACCAGTCGGTGCTCCGGCTGAACGCCAATACCGAGATGACCGTCGAGCCGGTCAAGGATCAAGGCACAGGGGTGGTGAACCTCCTGCGAGGGGCGGCCCACTTCTTCAGCCGCGGCCCCCGCAGCCTCGAAGTACAGACACCGTTCACCGTGGCCGGCGTCCGCGGCACGGAGTTCTTCATCGGGCTGGAAGCGGACCGGGCGTTGCTGACGGTCTTCGAGGGCACGGTCGTGGCCCAGAACCCGGCCGGAAGCCTCACGCTGACCAGCGGCCAGTCAGCCGTCGCCGAGACAGGCAAGGCCCCGGTGGCACGGATCGTGGCGCGTCCACGCGATGCCGTGCAGTGGACGCTGCACTATCCACCGGTCCTCTATTTCAAGCGGGACGAGTTTCCGGCCGGCACCGACTGGCAGGGCATGGTCCGCCGATCGCTCGAGTCCTACACCGAGCGGGGACATCAAGGGTGCGTTTGACGCCATCGCGGCCGCCCCGCCAGCCGTCCCTGATCCGCGCTTCTTCACCTACCGGGCGCATCTGTTGCTCACGGTGGGGCGCGTGGACGAGGCCGCCGCCGACATCGAGCGCGCCCTGCGGCTGGCGCCGAGCGACGCCAACGCGCTGGCGCTGCAGACGATCATCGCGGTCATCCAGGGTGACAAGACCAAGGCACTCGCCACCGCCCAGCAGGCGGTCCAGGTCGTCGCCGAAGTCGGCCACCGCCCACATCGCCCTCTCCTACGCCCAGCAGGCGCGCTTCGACCTCGAAGGCGCCCGGGCCAGCGTCGAGAATGCCGTGGCGCTGGATCCCAACAACGCGCTGGGATGGGCCCGGCTCTCGGAGCTATGGGCGTCCTTCGCCGAGCTCGACCGCGCCTCGAGCGCGCCGCAGAAGGCGGCGCGTCCTCGAACCGAACCTCTCCCGGACCCAGACCGTCCTCGGCTTCGCCTACCTGATGCGGGTCAAGACGAGGCGGGCCAAGGAGGCCTTCGAGAAGGCCATCGGGCTCGATCAAGCCGACCCGCTGCCCCGCCTGGGCCTCGGCCTGGCCAAGATCCGGGAGGGTAAGCTGCACGAGGGCGGCCGGGAGATCGAGATCGCGGCCAGCCTGGATCCCGCGCAACGCCATCGTCCGGAGCTATCTCGGCAAGACCTACTACGAGGAGAAGCGGACCGGGCTGGACGAGCGCGAGTACGAGATGGCCAAGCAGCTCGATCCCAACGATCCGACACCCTATTTCTACGACGCGCATCGCGCAAGCAGACCACGAACCGGCCGGTCGAGGCCCTGCCGCGACCTGCAGCGGGCCATCGAGCTGAACGACAACCGGGCCGTCTACCGCTCCCGCCTGCTGCTCGATGCCGACGAGGCCGCGCGCAGCGCCAGCCCGGCCGCGTCTACAGCGACCTCGGCTTCCAGCAGCTGGCCCTCGTGGAGGGCTGGAAATCGGTCAACACCGACCCGACGAACTTCTCCGCCCATCGGCTTGCTGGCCGACTCGCTACGCGATCCTGCCGCGCCACGAGATCGCCCGGGTGAGCGAGCTGCTCCAGTCCCAGCTCCTGCAGCCGCTGAATACGACCCCTATCCAGCCGCGGCTGGCCGAGAGCAATCTCTTCCTGATCAGCTGCCGGCGGGCCCGGCGCGCTGTCGTTCAACGAGTTCAACCCGCTCTTCAACCGGGACGGGCTGACCTTCCAGGCGCACCGGCCTGGCCGGCGAGAACGACACGTGGGCGGGCGAAGGCGTCGCTGGCGGGTATCTACCGAAGACGTCGTCCTTCAGCCTCGGCTACAGCCACTTCGACACCGACGGCTGGCGCCTCAACGCCGACCAGAAGGATCGAATCGCCAACGCCTTCGTCCAGCTCGAGCTGACGCCCGCCACCAGCATCCAGGCCGAATATCGGTACCGCAGACCGAGACACGGCGATCTGCAGCTGCGATTCTTCCCGGACGACTTGCTTCCGCGACTCGAAGACACTCGAGCGAGACGCCATACGTCTCGCGTCGGCGGGCGGCACGCCTTCTCGCCGACCTCGATCCTCCTCGGCTCCCTGATGTGCCAGGATCGCGACGAGGTCGGCACGCGACGAATCGCCGTTCTGCAGTCCGTCGAGGTCGACGCCCCGAGACCAGCGAGCCTTGAGCGCCGAGGTGCAGTACCTGTTCCGGTCGCAGTACGTCAACCTCGTGGCCGGGGGCGGGCTACTTCGACATCGAGAAGGCACAGCAACGCTCGCTTGACCATCACGCCCTTCCCTGGCTTCTCGCTCTCGTTCACCGACGAAGGTCGATCTCGACTCCTCGCACACCAACCTCTACGTGTACTCGTACCTCAATGCTCCTGAAGAACCTCACCTTCACGCTCGGGTGTCAGTGGCGACTTCTTCGAGATCGACACCGCGGTGGCCTCGGAGTCGACGAACCAGTTCAACCCGAAGTTGGGCGTCGTCTGGAATCCACTTCCGGCCACGACCGTCCGGGCGGCCGCCGTTCAGGGCGCTCAAGAGGACCCTGATCACCGACCAGACCCTGGAGCCGACCCAGGTGGCCGGCTTCAACCAGTTCTTCGATGACCTCGACGTCGACCGACGCGTGGCGCTACGGCGTCGCGCTCGACCAGAAGTTCACGGCGCGAGCTCTTCGGCGGCGTCGAATACACGCGCCGGGACCTGGACGTCCCGATCCCCTTCACCGATCCCGTTCACGGGTCTGTCCGAGTTGAAGCGCGAGGACTGGAAGGAGCGCGTGGCCCGGGTCTATCTCTTCTGGACGCCGCACGCCTGGGTCGCGCTCAGCGCCGAGTATCAGTACGAGCGGTTCGATCGCACCGAAGACTTCGGCTTCGGTGTCAAGGAGGTCGTGACACCATCGGGTCCCCCTCGGCCTACGATTCTTCCATCCGTCGGGCTTCGGGCGTGGCGCTGAGGCAGACCTATCTCCAATCAGGACGGCGAGTTCCAGCGTCGTGGCGACCGCCTGCTGCGAGTCCGGTGACAGCAGTTTCTGGCTCACAGACGTCGGCGCTCAACTACCGTCTCCCGATGCGCTACGGCTTCATCACGGTCGGCGCGTCCAACCTATTCGACAAGCGCTTCCGATATCACGAGATCGACTTCAACAACCCGACGATCCAGCCGGACAGATTTGTGTTCGGCAAGGTGACTCTCGCGCTGCCCTAGAAACCACACTGGCCCTAACAATGACACAGGAGGTGTCCGACATGCTGAGAGCACTATTCATGACGGTCGCGGCCGCGGCGGTCGTGGCGGCGCTGTCTATCGACGACGTCGCCGCGAATCCGAACGGGGTGCCAGTTGCCTCACCCGCGCCCCTGGTCTGCACGACCTCTCTCTCGAACTGGAGGGTCACGGCGGCTCCTGCAGCTAGCGGCGAGTTCCCCGTGCCTACGGACTGCAGTCTCGCCGCGAATTCGGGCAAGCAGTGCTTCTTGTATCAATACAGCTTCCAGAGACTCACTCCACCACTCAACGCGAGCGCCGATCACTTCCTCGTGGCGGTAGCGGGAGATCAGGACCTCGATTCGGCGAGCCCGAATGGCTTCTTTGTGACGCCGCCTGGCACTTCCAGCGGAGACAATGTGACCGGCTTTTTGGCATTCGCTCAGCACGAGTATCCGATCAGGCTGAACCCGACTCCTGCTGTTCCAGCCAAGATCATCGTCGTAGGGCCGAGCGCGGCCCGGATGTCGACCATCCTGATCAAAAGGGGGAACACCAGCGAGTCGTGCTTGATCGCTGGCCCTGGTATCCTCGGGGACCGCTTCGAAACCGTCCAGGCCGTGCAGCAGGTTGAAGTCGCAGGCGGCAAGTGCGTGGCAAACATCACCCGGGACTCGTTCAATAACATCCTCAATATCTCAATCGACACGTCAGCCTCGGCCCCCGGTTGTCAGACCTCCAACGATGCCGGCAACTTGGGTGGCGACGGCAAACGAAAGACACCCCTCGTGAACGGCGAAGCCTTGCAGAACAACCAATCGATAACGTACGGCGACAACACCACGACGTGCTATGGACCGAGAAACCCCACGCCGGCGTGGTGTATTTGCACCAAGACGCCATGCCCGTGAGGAGCACCTAGCGCACGCTGAGCAGGAAGTTCGCCGGGCCGCAGGGGGATGCGACTGCGGCCCGGCGGTGTACCCTGATGCACTGTGGCACCGACGTCGGCCGCCCGGACTATCATGGTAAAGTAGGCCGATTTGAGAGCGGCACCTCCGAGCCTCATGCGAGCGTTCACTTGCGGCACCGTCAGCCGAGGGGGCTGATTCGCTCCCAGCGGCGTCCTGAGGGTCGACTCGACAAGGCCCGGCACGTCGTTGGTGGTGGGCGATGAAACCGCTCCGCAAGCGCGTCTTCCCGCTCAAGCGTCTCCTCGAGCGCTCTTTCTGGATCAATCCGGCGTCCCTCATGGTCGGCAAGCCTCGCCGTGGTCCTCACCATGTACGGGCTCGACGTCCCCATCCTCCACCTCATCGAGTTGAAGACGTACGACCTTCGCTTCGTTTCGCGAGGTCCGCAGAAACCGTCGCCAGCGGTGGTGATGGTCGTCATCGACGAAAAGAGCCTGGAGGTCGAAGGCCGGTGGCCGTGGCCCCGGTCGAAGTTCGCCACCCTGGTCGACATTCTCTCGCGCGAGGGCGCCCGGGTGATCGGGTTCGACGTCATCTTCTCCGAGCCGGACGAGAACTCGCAGCTCTCACTCATCGACGAGTTCGCGGGAACGCTCGATGCCCTCGCCATCAATGACCCGCGCTTGCGGCGCTTCGTGACCGAGCGCCGCCGTCACGCCGACAACGACGTCGCCTTCGCCGAGGCGATCAAGCGCTCGAGCGCGGCCGTCGTCCTCGGGTACTTCTTCCACGACCAGTCCACTCTCGAATATCAGCTGGATGCGGCCGAGATCGATCGGAGACTGCAAACCATCGCGGGGTCGAGTTATCCACGCATCCGTCGCACGGGAAAGACCGGGGCGGGGCCACCACTCATCAAGGGACACGCGCCCCAGACAAACCTCCAGATGTTCAGCGACGTGGCGGCCTCCTCCGGCTATTTCAGTCTCCAGGGCGATCGGGATGGTGTCCTGCGCTGGATGCCTCTGGTCATCCAGGGTGGCGGCGAGCTGTTTCCGCCACTGGGCCTCCTGTGCGCCTGGCACTATCTGGGTCGGCCGCAGTTGACTCTCGAGGTGGGCATCAACGGGGTGGAGGGTGTCGAGGTCGGCGATCGATTCGTGCCGACCGACGCGGCCGGCCGGCTGCTCATCGACTATCAAGGCGGCCCCCGGACGTTCCCCTACGTCTCCGTCACCGACGTCCTCACCGGCCGGGTGCCGTCGGGCACCTTCAAGAACCGCATCGTGCTGGTGGGAGCGACGGCCGTCGCCACCTACGATCTGCGCAACACGCCGTTCGACCCGCGCTACCCTGGGACCGAAGTCCACGCCACCGTCATCGACAACATTCTCACGCAACGCTTCATGGCGAAACCCGGGTGGTTGCCCGCCTTCGATCTGCTCGCCATCGTCGGGATGGGCGCCCTGACCGGGGTCGCCCTCACGCGGCTGACGCCCGTCAGGGGCGTGCTGTTCACGGCCGGCCTGTTCGCGCTGTACATCTTCGTGGCGCGTTCGATCTTCGTCAGGGCTGGCCTGTGGCTCACGATCGTCTATCCGCTGCTGGCGCTGACGACCGTGTACATCGCGCTGACCGTCTACTACTACGTCACCGAGCAGCGGGAGCGGAAGAAGATCAAGGGCACGTTCAAGCAGTACGTCGCCGAGCACGTGGTCGAGGAGATGATCAAGGACCCCGCCCGTCTCAAGCTGGGCGGGGAAGAGAAGGTGCTCACCGTCCTCTTCAGCGACCTGGAAGGGTTCACCACCTACTCGGAGCGCCATTCGGCCCACGAGATGACGGTGATGCTGTCCGAGTACTACGACCGGGTGACCGAACAGATCTTCCTGCAGCACGGCACCCTGAAGGAATACGTGGGGGACGAGCTGCTCGCCTTCTTCGGCGCCCCCCTCGCGGAAGCTGACCACGCGCGGCGGGCATGCGAGGCGGCGCTGGCGATGCGCGAGCAGACCCGGATCCTGGCGGCCGAGTGGGCGAACGTCGGTCGTCCCCACATCCGGGCCCGCACCGGGATCAACTCCGGCCCGATGGTCGTCGGCAATCTCGGTTCCAAGTATCGGTTTGCCTACGGGGTCGTCGGCGACCAGGTGAACCTCGGTTCGCGCCTGGAAGGCCTGAACAAGGTCTACGGAACCGAGATCATCATCGGAGAGAACACCGCGGGTCTGGTGGAAAACGCGTTCCGGCTCCGCGAGCTCGACATGGTCCGCGTGAAGGGACGCACCCAGGTCGTCCGGATCTACGAGCTCGTCGGGAAGGCCGGGGCCGCGCTGGTCCCCGAACACGATCAGGCGCTGTTCGTCTATGCCGAGGCGCTGGAGGCCTATCGCAAAGGAATGTGGACGGAGGCGCTGGCCCTGTTCCACCAGGCGCTGAGGCTTCGGTCGAATGACGGTCCTTCCCAGACCCTGGCGCGGCGCTGCGTGGAGTACCGAGATATGCCACCCGAGCCGTGGGACGGAGTCTTCGACCAGCAGTTCAAGTGACCGTCGCTCCTGCCCCGGCTTCGTCGGCCGCCCCCCGCTTCGCCGCCCTGCACTCGCGCGACTACCGCTGGTACTACGCGCTCGGGCTGACCGCGATGACGGCCGACAACATCGAGCACGTCATCAGCTACTGGGTCATGTTCCAGACGTTCCACTCGCCGACGCTGGGCGGCTTCGCCGTCATCAGCCACTGGGTGCCGTTCCTGCTCTTTTCCTTCCACGCCGGCGCCCTCGCCGACCGCTACGACTGCCGCCGGCTGATCCAGGCCTCGCAGGGGCTGTTCATGCTGGCCTCGGTCGCCTGGGGCGTGCTCTTCCTCACCGATCGGTTGCAGGTGTGGCACGCGGTCGTGATCCTGCTCGTCCACGGCGCCGCCGGGGTCCTCGGCGCCCCCGCCCAGCAGCTGATCATCCACGACATGGTCGGCGCCGGCCACCTGCCCAGCGCCATCCGGCTGAACGCCAGCAGCCGCTACCTGGCGATCCTGCTCGGCCCCGCCGTGGGTGGCGGCCTCATGCTGCTGCTCGGCCCGGCCGGTGGCCTGCTCGCCAACGTCGCCATCTACGTTCCGTTCTCGATCCTGCTGCTCCGCGTGCGCTACACCGGCCACCGCCACGCCAGCGGCCAGCCACCCCGGGCCCGGCTGGGACTGGCCGATGCCTGGCGGCTGCTGGGCCAGGTGCGCGCGGACCGCCGCTTGCTGACCATGATCGCGCTGGGCGGGATCACCTCGTTCTTCGTGGGCAACGCGTTCCAGGCGCAGATGCCGGAGTATGCGCACGACCTCGGCTCCGACGAGGCCGGCCTCTGGTACAGCGTGCTGCTGGCCGCCAACGCGGCCGGCGCCATCCTGGGGACGCTGCTGCTGGAGACCGTGAACGTTGTGCGACCCGGTACGCGCACCGCCATCGTCTGCGCGGCCGCCTGGGGGCTGACCATCGGCCTCTTCCCGCTCGCCACCAGCTACCCGGTGGCGGTGGCCCTGCTGGTGCTGGCCGGCGTCTTCAACCTGGCCTTCACCTCGATCGCCCAGACGCTGGTGCAGATGCTGGCGCCGCCACCCGTGCGCGGCAGCGTGGTCGGCCTGTTCAACACCGCCATCCTCGGCCTGCGCGCCGGCAGCGGCGTCACCGTCGGCGTCCTCGGTGCCTTCATCGGCGTGCACTGGTCGCTGGCCCTGAGCGCGGCAGCGGTGGTGGTGACGGCGGTCGGGCTGCTGGCCATCGAGCGGCGTCAGCCGCGATCAGCCCGGTAGCGCCGTACCATCGCCTCGTCGAGCACGATCCCGAAGCCCGGCCCCGGCGACAGCTCGATGGTCCCGTTCTTCGGTGCCGGCCGGTTGGCCCACATCGTCTGCCAGACCGGGTCGCGCTCGGGATCGGCGAAGCACTCGACGTAGGTGCCGTGGGGGACGCCGGCCAGCAGGTGCTGGGAGACCTGCGACTCCTCGTGATGGGCCATCCGCACCCCGGCCGGCTGGCACAGCGCGGCCGCCCGCCGCCACTCGGTGACGCCGCCGCACTCGGAGGCATCCACGTTGACGAGGTCGACGGCGCCGGCGTCGAGCAGGCGGCGGACGCCGTGGCTGGTGATCTCGCTCTGGCCGGCCGTGACCGGGATGCGCGTGGCCTTGCGCACCCGCGCCATCATGGCGGCGTCGTCGTACCAGTGACAGGGCTCCTCGAACCACGCGATGCCGAGCGGCTCGACCAGGTGGGCGAAGCGCACGGCGTCCTCGACCGACCAGCCGCAGTTGGCGTCGACGGCCAGCACGAAGTCGTCGCCGGCCGCCCGGCGCGCCGCCTCGACCCGTCGGGCGTCGTCCGCGGGGGCCAGGCCGCCGACCTTGAACTTGCACCCGGCCATGCCGGCCGCACGGTACGCCTCCATCTCGCGGCCGATGTCGGCGAGGGTCTTGCCCTCCACGTAGTAGCCGCCGATCGAGATGATCGGCAACGCGCGGCGGGTGCCACCGAGCAGCTCGACCACGCCGGTGCCGCGGGCCTTGCCGACCACGTCCCACACCGCGCAATCCACGCACGCGATCGCCTCCATCAGCAGCTTGCGATTGCGGTAGGTGTGGCTGAGCGCGAACATCGTCTCCCAGATCCGCTCGCCCTCGAACACGCTCAGCCCCTTCACCCGCGGCGCCAGTGCCTCCTGGATCAGCCGGACCAGCTCGGGTCCGTGGTCGCGGTTGTCACCGTTGTAGACCTCGCTGACCAGGCCGGCGTCGGTGCGCAGCCGGGTCACGATCGTGCTGCGCTTGAGGACGGCATAGGTGCTGCCGCCGAAGTTCCGCCGGAGCGGGATCTCGATGGGAATGGCTTCCAGGCTCTCGATCTTCATGCGGCGGTGCTCAGCGACCGGCGGCGGCCTGCAGCTGCTGCACGTGCTCCGCCCAGTGGTGGGCGAGGACCTCGAGGCGCTGGCGGCCCGTGACCGTCTCACCGTTGGTGCGCCGGAAGCAGGGCCGGTCGAGGTCGGGCGAGCGGCGGGCGGCGCCGATGAGCCGGGCATGGGCGAGCCGGAGCTGGCCGATGAGCTCGTCCACGCTCTCGTGCTCGCGCAGCCGGCGGCAGACCTCGTTGATCGTGTCGGCGTCGGCCGGCAGCGGCCACGGCGGCCCACCCTGGGTGCCCGACTCCAGCCCCCACGCCGTCGCGTCGTGGAAGTACAGGAAGTGCTGGAGAACGTCCCGCGCCTGCCAGCGATCGACGCGGGCGGTGCTGGTGCGGCCGGGGCCGGCGAAGTACGCGAGCACGTCGTTCACGACCTGATCGAGCTTCTGGATGAGCGGATCGGTGTTGGCAGGCATGCCGTGACTTTCCGCGCGCCCGGCGCGGGTGTCAAGTATAGTCCTCGATAGAAACCCCGGGGCACCGGGGGCCAAGGACGGCACATGGGAATCCTCGACGGCAAGGTCGCGGTGATCACGGGCGCGAGCAAGGGTATCGGACGGGTCATGAGCCAGCTGTTCGCCAAGGAGGGGGCGGCGGTCGTCTGCGCGGCCCGCTCGGGCGCGCTGGTGGAGGAGACGGCCAACCTCGTCACCAAGGCCGGCGGCAAGGCCATCGCGCTCACCGGCGACGCCGCCAAGGAAGCCGACGTCAAGAAGATCGTCGCCGCCGGCCTCAAGGCCTTCGGCAAGATCGACACCCTGGTCAACAACGCCGGCGACGGCGGCCCCACCAAGCCAGTCACGGAGTACACCGAGGAGGACTGGTTCTACACGATCAACTCGTGCCTGACCTCCTCCTACATGTGCATCCGCTTCACGGTGCCGGAGATGATCAAGGCCGGCGGCGGCGCCATCGTCAACATCTCCTCGGGAGCGGGCCGGCGCGGCCTGCCCTATCGCATCGGCTACTGCTCGGCCAAGGCCGGCCAGGTCGGGATGACCTACGGCATGGCGCTCGAGCTGGCCCCGCACAACATCACGGTCAACTGCGTGGCGCCCGGCGCCATCGAGGGCGATCGCATCGACAGCGTCATCGAGGGCCAGGCCCGCGTGCGCGGGATCACGCCCGAGGCGATGCGCAAGGCGATGCTCGAGCGCTCGCCCCTCAAGCGCATGGCCACCGCCACCGACATCTCGTCGGCCGCCGCCTTCCTGTGCAGCCCGGCGGCGCGCAATATCTCCGGCCAGGTCCTCGCGGTGAACGCGGGCGAGCCGGCCGGCTAACCGAATCGACACCGGAGACCTCATGGCCCACAAGGGAATGAAGTTCGGCATCTTCCTGGCGCCCTTCCACCGCGTCGGCGAGAACCCCACGCTCGCCCTCGACCGCGACATGGAGCTGATCGAGTGGCTCGACTACCTCGGCTACGACGAGGTGTGGATCGGCGAGCACCACTCGGCCGGCTGGGAGCTGATCGCCTCGCCGGAGATCTTCATCGGCGCCGCCGCCCAGCGCACCAAGCACATCATGCTGGGCTCGGGCGTGACCAGCCTGCCCTATCACCATCCGTTCCTGGTGGCCCAGCGCTTCGTGCAGCTCGACCACATGACGCGCGGCCGGGCCATGCTCGGCTGCGGTCCCGGCGCCCTCGTCTCCGACGCCTACATGATGGGCATCGAGCCCGTCACCCAGCGCCCGCGCATGGACGAGTCGCTCGACGCCATCATGGCGCTGCTCAAGTGCGAGGAGCCGGTGACGCTCAAGACCGACTGGTTCGAGCTGCGCCAGGCGCGGCTGCACCTGGCCCCCTACACGGAGCCGCACTTCCCGATCGCGGTCGCCAGCGTCATGACGCCGTCGGGCGTCATCGCGGCCGGCCGCCACGGCCTCGGCGTGCTCTCGCTCGGCGCCGGCATCCCCGGCGGCCCCGAGGCGCTGGCCAACCAGTGGAAGATCGGCGAGGAGACGGCGGCCCGGCACGGCAAGACGATGGACCGCAAGAACTGGAAGCTCGTCGTCAACGTCCACGTGGCCGAGGACGACGAGGAGGCCATGCGCCAGGTCAAGCGAGCCGAGCGGCACGAGACGGTGACGTACTTCGAGGAGACGCTGGGCCGCCCGCCCGGGCGCTCCGACGATCCGCTCACCGAGGGCGTGAAGATGGGCACCACGCTGGTCGGCTCGGTCGACACCGTGGTGCGCGGCATCAAGAAGCTGGAGGAGCTCAGCGGCGGCGGCTTCGGCGGCCTGCTCTTCCGGGCTCACGAGTGGGCCACCCGCGAGCAGACGCTGAAGAGCTACGAGCTGTTCGCGCGCTACGTGATGCCGCGCTTCCAGGGGTCGGGCGAGGCGCCGCGCGGCTCGAACGAGTGGGCGCGCGACAACCGCAGGACGATCTTCAGCCCCAACGTCGAGGCCATCAGCCAGGCCTACTCGCGGGCCGGTCGCGAGGCGCCGGCCGAGTTCCGCCAGCGCACCTCCGGCGCCCGCGACCTCGACACGCCGGGCACCACGCCCTGACGTGAAGCGCAGCACCGAGCGCTTCCTCACGACGCACACCGGCAGCCTTCCGCGTCCGGAAGATCTCATCCGGACGATGTTCGCCAAGGAGGAAGGCGTGCCGGTGGACGCCGAGATGAGCCAGCCAAGCTATTCGCCTACGTCAATGGATCTCCTGACCAGCACTGGTGGCACGGACCACCCGCTCCATCCCGGGCCCGGTCGACTTCCCGGGGATGGCTTGGCGCGCGTCCGGCGATCACTGAGCCGCGTCACGGTGGCCGGGTCGGCCCGCAGCGGGATTTAAGCGACTGCGCGAGTGCGGCCATGCGCCTCACCGTAGGGCAGTTCGCCGACGGCCGGGCGAAGCACCCGAACGCGGTTGACGACCCTCAACGCGATACACAACTGAACCTACACTGTCGTGAACATACTACCGATCGCCATTTGATCCGCGTCCTACTTGCGTCGACACGATCGCACAAACGAAGCTGCGCCTGCCGCTCCCGCGCAGCCACTGTTGACGCTAACTGAGTGCCGCCTGGCGCCGTCCGGTACCTCACCGGCTTCCGCCCGTACTCTCTGTCATCGAATACTGCCCTGGCGTTGAACAGTCCGGCGTTGGCGTCGAATGCACCTCCCTCGAGCCGACGGCATGAGGTCGCAATGAGCGCCAGCCCATACGGCGTCAACGCACGAGCTGTAAAGTTGCCCGACACTAGTCGGCAAGAACGGCCGACACCCCCGACACCCATAGATAGAAACGCGAGAAGCGAAACCGCTTGACAACGGCGCCTCCAGCGCATCACCATCTCGCGCGATTCATAGGTGTCTTGAATGTCCGGCGCTTCAAGAGGAAGCCGAATATGGATCGATCATTGAGCGTGCGATCGATGTCGCAGTCATTTCATCCTCCTCTCGGCGGACGCGTGAACCGCGGATTCGCGTCTGTCCACATCGTGATCCAGAACAACGGCCCGCGCGGCCTCCCCCTGAGCAACAACGTCATCGCTCGACTGCAGAACTCGGCGCTTCAGGACAACACCAACGACGGGATCTCGCTGTTCAACGCCTCGGCGCTCCTTCACAGTGAGGCGCCGTCGAACGTGGTCATCACCGGCAACACCGGCTTCGGAATGCAGTGCTTTGGCGCCGAGTCTAACTGCGCCGGCGACCTCCCGGGCGTGACCGGCAATACCGGCACCCAGGTCAGTTGCACCGGCTTCTGATGGAATTCACGACCGTGGCACCAACCGCACCGACCCTGACGGGAGGGGCGCCTGTGAGGCCCTGGACAGTATCCATGCCGCTGCAGAGGCTGCGTCTTGCTGTTGTAGTTGGACTCGGGCTTTGTCCCTTTCCGATTCTGGCCCACGCCGCGCCGTTACCCCCCGGCGCGGGAAGATCCACGATCGTGGACTGCGCCCTGGGCCAGAAGATATCGCCACGGCTCACGACGGCCCGCTCGGCGGTGATCGTCAAGGGCACGTGCACGGAGAACGTCGTCGTCGCCGTGGACGACGTGAGCATCCTCACCGACGGTGTCACGCCGGCGACGATCGTCCCCGCCGACCCGAACCAGGCGACGATCCTCTTCGAGGGAGCGCGCCGGGTGGTGATCGACGGCGGCACGTCCGGATTCACGATCAACGGAGGCGTCTTCGGACTCGCCGCAACGCGTGGGTCCGCCGTAGACATCAAGAACTGCGTCGTGACGAATACTTCCAATACTGGCGTCATCGCGTCGTACGGCAGCAGCCTCGTAGTCGATAACTGCACCATCACGGCCAACGCAGGGAACGGCGCTGCCGCGGTGAACACTTCGTCACTTGTCATCACGAACAGCCTCGTGAGCTCGAACGCTGTCACGGGTCTCGTCGCTTCCCGCAGTTCCTACCTTCGCGTTGGCCAGGACGTTGGTGGAACGCCGGTCCTCCGGCCGGTGACAGTGCGCGCCAACGGGAGCAACGGTGTCGCCATCAGCGAGGGCTCGGCAGGAACGGTCGTCGGCGGAACCATCGAGACGAGCGGATCGACGAACCTCTTTATCGGCCGCGCGAGCAGTGGGCAGATCGGCGTTGGCTCGAACAACCTCACGGCCGGCGTCACGATCCAGAACGGCTCGAGGGACGGTGTCGCTGTCGAGGGCGCAAATGCGACGATCGTGTTCAGCACGATCTCGGGGAATGCCAGGGGGGGAATTCACGTAACGAAAGGTGGCAGCGCGCGCATCGGGATCCTCAACGGCAGCACGGGCTATGGTCCCAACACCGTAAGCGCCAATGGCAGCAGCGGCATTCTGGTGTCGACGGGCGCGGCGGCGTGGATCGGCGGCACGACCGTCCGCGGCAACGGCATCGCTGTTACGACCATCATTGGTCGGTTCGGTATCAACATCCACCACGCATCGGCGACGCTTGTCGGGAACAACGTCATCGAGAACAACGCAGAAACCGGTGTCTTCGTGTCGGCCGGACCGGTCTCCATCGGAGATGCTGGGTTCGGCCTCCCGACAACAAACACGATCTCCGGCAACGGCGCCGGCACCAGTCCGACCAGCAACGGGGGCATATTCGCCTTCGAAGGCGCCGTCATCCGCGTGAATGACGCGACGATCATCAACAACACCGGCCCGGCAGTCCAGGCCTTCGAACGGGGCACGATCGAGCTGCGAGGAAGCACCACGGTCACGGTTCCGGCATCTGGCGCCACGGCGGGGGCCGTGGTGCAGTTCGGCTCCACGCTCCGGCTGCGCGACAGCGCTTCGATCGTGAGCGCAACCAGTGATGGAATCCAGGCAAGCAATCTCACGGCCGTCAACATCAGGGATGCGACGAGCGTGGTGCAGGGCAACGGCGCGGGCCGCTTCGGAGTCTTGTGCTTCGCCTCCGCCCCCACGGAAGCGGGTGCGGTGACGCTGACTGGCAATCTCACGAGCGTGACTGGCAACGCGGGGGCGCACGTCGGTTGCAACGTTTTCCCGTGATGGCCGGCTGCGGCCACTTTCTCATCCGACCGTATTGAGATGACGTTGAACGTTCTCGCGGCTACGGCGTCCAAGCAACACGCGAAGTGATGGCGACGATGGTTAGCTGTTTGGCCTGATCCGTACCGCTCGACGCTCGATGCGTCGAGCATCCCGCCGACATTTAGTGTCGCGGGCAGATGGGGGAGCGTTCGGATGAAACGAACCTTCGTTGTGCTCCTCGTCGCGCTCGGCGTTCTCGCTGGTACCGCTCTCCTGGTAGGCCCGGACCAAGCCATAGCGGTGACCCTCTACGCCTCAACCGGCGACGACAACGTCGTCGGCGGTGGGTTGATCTACAAGATAGACACCGTGACGGGAGCGGTCACGTTGGTGGGTGATACCGGCCTCAGCAGGCTGGATGGCATCGACTTCAACTCGACCGGCGTCTTGTACGGGGTGGACGGTGGAGGCACCGGGCCGTCGTCAGGGCTCTATACCATCGACCCGACAACTGCGGTTGCCGCATTCATCGGCCCGATTGAAGGCATCCTAGGCATCGGTGCTCTCAGATTCGCGCCGGGCGGTACGCTCTACGGAGGCGGGTGGGACGGCACGAGTGGAAGGCTAATCACGATCGATCCAGCGAGCGGCGGGCTATTGACCGCAATAACTCAGTCGGGAAGCGGCAATGCCTTCACACCTGGCCTGGCGTTCAACGCGGCTGGCACGCTGTATGGATCGCGCGGCAATTCAACAGGGCACACCGAAGACTTGGTCACGATCAACCCCGCTACCGGCGCTGAGGTGGCGATCGGCATCGCGACCCGCGTTATTGCCGACATATGGTTCGCCCCCGATGGGACGCTCTATGGCATATCCCCCTCTCCTGGCAGCCGCAGGTCCGACGAGCCCGCTGCGACGGATCTGTTCATCATCAACCCGGCGACCGGCGCCAAGACGCTCCTGTTCACCATTCCGGGGCTCCGGTTCGCGGGCTTGACGGGAACCGCCAGCGACAGCGATGGCGACGGAGTCCCGGACGAAGTCGATAACTGCCCACTCACCCCCAATCCCGACCAGCTCGATAGCGACGGCGACGGTATCGGGGATGCGTGCGACGGCGATCTCGATGGCGACGGGGTGCCGAACGAAGTGGACAACTGCCCATTCAGCCCCAATCCCGACCAGCGGGACAGCGACGGCGACGGTATCGGGAATGCTTGCGACCGGTGTGCTGTTCCGAACACCCTCGCCCAGAACGTCGACGAAGACGGCGACGGGATAGGCGACGGCTGCACGAACACGGGCAATCACCCCGGTGGAGCGGACTACTCGGGCGCGGTGGCCACGATCAACCCGCCGACGCCGCCGCCGCCCGGCTCGTCGCGGATCGTGACCGCGACGTTCCACTACGAAGGCATCGATCGAGACGGCGACGGCATTCTCGAACCCATCACGGTGTTCTGGAAGGGGTGCTTCAGCTTCCAGTTCACCGTCGTGAGGCAATCTGACAACACCGTCCTCGCGCCTATCTTCAGGCACACCACGGCGCTGGCGATCCCGGACGATCTCGTCACCTTCCAGCCCGGTGAAAGTCGCAGCGTCCAGTGCGATCTCGGCGAGATGTACGATCCGACGATCCTTGCTGCTGGGGCGTACGACGTTCACATCACCTTTTCCAGCCGCGTCCAGGATCCCGACCTCTCGCCACCCACGCCGCAGAATCCCAACGGCGCGTGCGGGAACCCTCCGTGCTTTGCCATCGACATCATCCAGGTCACGTCGCCTCCGGCGACCCTCACGATCGGGCCTCCCCCGCCACCCGGCGCACCGCCGATCGCAAAGGTCGAGATCGATATCGAGCCAGGGATCGTGAAGAACGTCTGGCCCTGTCGGCTCGACTTCTTGATCCCGGTGGCAGTCCTGGGCAGCGCGGACTTCGATGCCAGTAAGATCAACCACAAGCTCGTCCGCTTCGGCAAGACGGGCACGGAAGCGCTCGATCCGACACGGAACCTCGTCAGTGCCGCCAACCGGATGGTCGACGTCAACCGCGACGGGTTCCGCGACATGCTCTTCACGTTCCGGTTCAAGGATACCGGCTTCAGCTGCGCCGACATCCCTACCGGGCTGACGTCGTTCGACGTGAATCCGATTCTGACGGGCCCGGCGCAAGTCATCAAGACCGTGGACGGCCTACCCGTACCCGGTCGATTCACGACCATCCAGATCACGGACTCGGACACGCTGCGGCTGAAGCGGTTCGAGCGCTGATGGCAATGATTGGTTCGGACAGGTCCCCAGGTACTGTCGCCCATAACGAGGTGAATGGACATGACTGACGGAATGATCGCAGCAACTCGGGCGCGTGACCTCGGGAAGACAACTGGCGCGGCGGTCGTCCTCACCGTCGTCACCGCGCTCGCGGTGCTCCTCCTCATGACCCCGGCGGGGGCCGCTGTCAACTGCGCGCAGGCCTCGGCCACCGCCGATTCCGACAACGACGGCTTCACCGACGCCCAGGAGTGTGCCGGCATCGCGTTGGCACCCGGCAACACGCTGCTCAGGAGCGATGGCACAACGATCCTGGCCGGAGGCACGATCCCACGCTGCGGCGCGGCCGCACTCGTTCCCGCGTCGCCGGCTCGGCAGGATTGCGTGGATCCCGACACGCCCGACGTGTTCGTCATTCTGGTGCGGCCTGCGTCGAATAGCGTTCTTGTCGCCCTGGGCCTCGACCCCACCGCCACCGTAACGGCGCCCAGGAACCGGTTGCCGATGCTCGAGTTCGTTTCGAACCCTAAGGCTATCGGCGGTCTCGGTCTTGCGCTCCATCGACTGACCACCACCCGGACCGATCGCCGCGTCATGCCAGTCGTGGCTGGCGCGTCGGCACAGAAGGCGATCAGATTCACGGAGAACCTGACCATCGGCACTCTCGTGGGGTTCTGCCAATCGGGGACGCCAAACACCCCCCCGACCGGCGGACAGTGCACGATCTATACGGCGAAGGTCCGGGCCGTCGTCCAGGCGGCCTGTGGCGCAGGCGTCGCCTGCAACCTCAGCGGCACGGACGCCGCCGTGGACGGCGTGGACGCCGTAGTCACGAAATACATCAAGCAAGCGTTCGCCCACGAAGCGGCCCACGCGATGCTACGGACGGACAAAGACGTCGTCGAGGTTCCCCAGCACCATCTCGCGGCGGAGAGCAAGGTCATCACGGAAGAATTCGAGGTATTCAAGGTGGCCGCCAACGGGGTGACCTTCTACATCTCGGATGACTTCTCGAGTGCGGACCAGGCGAATTTCAAACTCAAATAGCGGGAGGATAGAATGAAGACGAAAAGCGGTGTATTTGTCCTCTCGGTCATGGCCTTCGCGTCGCTGGTCCCGGGCTCCGGCCGCGTGTGGGGTGCGAGCGAGGTGCCGCCGGGAGGGACCTTCCTGACGGTCGATCCGAACGCGAAAGGAACGAAAGTTGCGGGGACGCTCACCGTCTACTACCAGACCGTCGGCAACACCTTTCTACGACCAGTAGAGGAACAATGCGTGATCCCCGAGTTCGAAGTCAACATGCTCTTCTTCATGAGGCTCAAGAAGGGCACGCAGAACCCAGTGGGCTTCGCCGGTCGCGAGCAGACCATCCAGAGCGTCAAGCTCTGTCTCGACGATTTGCCCAAGCAGCAGCAGATCATCGAGCGTTTGTAAGGGCCCAGGTGGTTCCGTTTCTTTTCCCGAGCACCCCGACCGCTCCGTTCGCGCTGAAGGCCGTTTCCAACTTCGTTCAGGACGAGCAGTTCACCTTTCCGGGGATGCTGTTCTTTGCCGTCATCGATGTAGAGTTCAGGGTGAGGGAGCGAGCGCGAGACTGAGAACGCGAGTCCGGGGTTTAGCGAAAAGGGGAGCGGTCACGCGCCGAACAGGGTGAGAACAGCGTGTCTCGCAGCGTTATCGGTGGCCGCGGCGGTGCTCGTGACGTTGTCGTTCCCCTCGCCCGGCCTCGGCGCGTTGCGTGGGCGGGACTCGTGCCGCTCTTCGTCGCCCTTCGGCGGCCACCCCGCTCGGAGCGGCCGGCCTCGGATACCTGTTCGGCTGCGTCTTCGTTGCCGGTACATTTCGGTGGGTCAGTCGCATCGAGGTCATCGAGTTCCCGGCGTTCGTCCTCATGGTCGCGTGTAGTGCGCTGTACTTTCTCGCGTTCGGACTGCTTTATCGCCAAACGAGCCGCGCGATCGGACCTTTGACCCTCGCGGTGGCGCCGGTGCTGTGGTCCGGCCTCGAGTACGTGCGCGGCAACATGTTTTTCCTGGCGATGCCCTGGAACCTGCTAGGCCATTCGCAGTATCGGTTCCTGCCGGTCATCCAGATCGCCGACCTGACCGGAGTGTACGGCGTCTCGTTTCTCATCGTCCTGGTGAACCAGCTCCTGAGTCGGAGCGTGGCCGCGGTGCGCGTGCCCCAGGCGGCGGCGCGACGCCTCGCGTGGCCGGGCCTTCGTGTGGCGATGTTCGGACCACCGTTAGCGGTGGCCGGTTGCCTGGCGTTGAGCCTGGGGTATGGATACTTCCGGCTGGCCGAAGCGGAGCCGACCGACCACCTCCGCGTCGCGATCGTACAGGCCAACCGCGTGCCCGGCGACCGGATGACCCCCGCCGACCAGAAGACGCACCTCCGGGCCTACGAGGCCCTCACGAGGGACGCGGCCAGCAGCCGACCCCATCTGATCGTGTGGCCGGCTTCCTCGCTGCCGGCACCGCTAAGCTCGAGCCGTCTCGTCCAGTTCATCCTCTGGCGGCTCGCCGACGAGACGAAGGCGTACCTGCTGGTCGGCGGCGCCGGGGGGCAAAAACTCGCCCGCCCGCAGCCTGGACAGCTTCCATATTCCAACAGCGAGTTCCTGCTGTCTCCGTCGGGACGCCTCGTCGGGCAATACAACAAGGTCCGCCTCACTCCGTTCAACGAGTACGTGCCACTCCACGGGATGATACCGTGGCCGGAGTGGATCACGCCTGTCCACGACAGCTACATCGCCGGAGACGCGCACACCCTCTTCGAGCTTCCCTCGGCGAAGTTCGCCTCGCCCATCTGCTGGGAGAACATCTTCGCCGACTTCTTCCGTCGGTTCGTCCGTGACGGCGCCCACTTCATGGTCAGTGTTACCAACGAGGCGTTCTTCGGCGTGACGGCGGCCCCCTACCAGACGCTGGCGAACAACGTGTTCAGGGCGGTGGAGAACCGAGTCACGGTCGTGCGGGCGGCGACGACGGGGGTGTCCGGGTTCATCAGCGCCAAGGGTGAGGTGGACCGACTGAGAGATGCTCACGGCAAGGACCTCTTCGTGGCCGGGTTCCTGGTCCGAGACGTTCCGATTTCGCACCGGAAGACCGTCTATACGCTCTACGGTGACATCTTCGCGCAGGCGGCGCTGGTGGCGTCGATCCTCATCGCGCTCGCGTGCCTCGCCCCCAGGTCCGGCATCATGTCGGTTCGTGGGCCAGACCCGATCAACGGCTTCCGAAGTCCCGCCAGGCTATTCCCGCGATGAAGAGTCGCCGGGTTCCGCCCAGGCTGCAGTGGGCCGCGTATGTGGCCGCCCTGGCCGTCCTCTGCAGTGTCTACGCAGTCTATTCCGTCAACATGGCGCGCTGGCGGACCAGTCCAGATTTCGGCTGGCGCACCATGTACGACTCTGGCCCCAATATCGTGGCGGAAGTGTTCGCGAACGGAGCGGCAGCCGGTCTGCGGCAAGGCGACTACATCGAGGCGATCAACGGCCGCCCTTACACCGGCTTTGACGAGCTCTTCTTTCAAGGCATCCGCCGGGCCGAGGCGGGTCGTCTAACACGTATACCGTCGTTCGCGCTGGCAAGCGTGTCGACGTCACGATCACCACCGGGCGGCTCGGCCTGGCGTCCGTTGTCTGGCGGAGCGGACCCACCCTTGTGATCGGTCTCTTCTATGGGATGGTCGGGGCTCTGGTCTTCTTGATGAAGCCGCGGGCGCCGGTCAGCTGGCTCTTCTTCTCCATGACATCCGTCATCGGCCTGTTCTTAAGCTATGCCGCGCCCGCGGACTTGCTGCGGCCGACGTGGCTGTACGACCTCCGCTTCCTCCTCGAGGTCACGATACCCGCCACGATGATTCACCTGGCTCTCACGTTCCCGAAGACCCGGGCCGTAGTCCAGAAGCGGCCGTGGCTAGCCGTCATCCCCTATCCGCCATCGCTCGGGATGTTCATGACGTTGCAGCTCACCACCGCCGCCTTCTGGCAGATTCCACGATATCTTTACCTCCTCTACCTTTTCTACACCCTGGTCGGCGTGGTGGTGTTCTTCGGCTCCATGGCCTGGAACGCGTTGAGGGACGCGTCGATCATCGTCCGTCTGCAGTCACGCGTGATCCTCATCGGTATTCTTCTCGGATTCCTGATCCCGACGACCGACCTCCTCGCTCGCTTCCTGTGGCATGCTCATCTGTTCCCGGATCCGGGCCTAAGCTTCGCCGTGGCTCTGGCCTTCTTCCCGGTGTCCATCGGCTACACCATCGTCAAGCACGACCTGTTCGCGATCGATGTCATCGTGCGGCGGACCTATGGCTACGTCTTGTCGACGGCGTCGGTCGTCGGCGTCTACGCCCTGCTGGTGTCCGGCCTCAACGCGACCTTCCAGTCGTCCGCCGTCTCGGCGTCGCCGCTCTTCTCGATCGGCTTCGCCCTCGCCGTCGTG
This sequence comes from uncultured Candidatus Rokubacteria bacterium, assembly GCA_963734175.1. GTDB lineage: Bacteria > Methylomirabilota > Methylomirabilia > Rokubacteriales > CSP1-6 > AR5. Next base: position 417,735 of record CAVTGC010000015.1, on the reverse strand, counting down.
TTTCTCTTCGAGCCCCTTCATCGGCGCTTCCAGGCCATCATCGATCGGCTCTTCTACCGCCAGCAGTACGATTACCGGGGCACGATCAAGCACATCAGTGAGGCCATGACGAGCCTCCTGGACCACGACGTCATCCTCAAGACGCTCCTCGGATCAGTGGTCAAGGAGATGTTCCTCGAGAGCGGCGTCGTGCTCATGGCCATACCGAGCGGCGGCTTTCGTGCTGCCGTCCTCGAGGGCGGCGATAGCCACGCCAGGCCGCCGGATCTCCCCGACGACGACCCGCTGGTGCGGGTGATCCGCGACAAGGGCGACATCGTGCTGAGACACGAGGTCGAGATGAACCCGGTCTACGAACTTGAGCGCGATCGGCTCCGCGCCAGCTTGACGGCGCTCTCATCCGTCCTCGTCGTGCCGATCATGTACAAGGGCGAGCTTCGCGGCCTCATCGGCCTCGGGCGCAAGAAGTCCGGCAAGCTGTTCACACGCGAGGACCTCGACCTGCTGAGGACGATCACCTACCAGAGCGCGATCGCGCTCGAAAACGCGACGTTGTTCAACGAGAACCTCACGAAGAGCCGGATGGAGGAAGAACTCAAGATCGCCCACGAGATCCAGGCCAACATGCTGCCGGAGCGTGCCCCGGACATCCAGGGCATCGAGATCACCGCCAGGTCGCTACCGGCCAGGGAAGTCGGCGGCGACTTCTACGATTTCATCGAGATAGGCGAGACAGGGCGTCATGACCGACTGGGCATCATCGTCGGCGACGTCTCCGGGAAAGGCGTCTCGGCCGCGCTCATGATGGCCGCGTCGCGCAGTACCTATCGCGTCCTCCTCCAGTCGGACCCGCCGATATCGGAGTTGATGCGCACGGCCAACCAGCGGCTTCACTCGGACATCAAGCGGGGAATGTTTGTCGCGCTGCTGTATGCCGTCTTCGACGGATCTGAGCGGGTACTCACCGTGGCCAACGCCGGACAGACGGAGCCAATCATCTGTCCGAGCGGGGGGAAACCGGCGTTTTATCTCACGACGAGCGGCGACCGGTTCCCCCTCGGCATCGTGCCTGATTGCCAGTACGAAGCGTCTCACCTTTCCATGGGGGAGGGCGACATCATGGTCTTCTACACCGACGGCATCGTCGAAGCGATGGATCCTGGCGGCGAGGTGTATGGCTTCGACCGCTTGCTCGCCTCGGTCGACCAGGCCAAGGATCTCCCGATCGGCCCGCTACTGGAGCATGTGCTGGACGACGTCCGGCAACACGTTGGCACGGCGGCGCAACATGACGATCTCACGATCGTGGTCGGTAAGGTGCGATGAGGCGCAGGGGCGGTCTTTTACTCTGCGCGATGTTGATGGCCGGCACGATGTCGCCTTGTCTATCTTCGTCGGTATGGGCGTACGACAACGCCGCCGTTCTTCCGAAGGGAGCCTTTCGCGGTTCCGTGGACAGTAACGTCTTTTTCCCAATCACCAAGCGCTTCAACGACAATGGCAACCCGGAAGACGTGGCCACGGACTTCGACAACCGCCGGCTCGACTCAACGATCTTCTCCGGCTTGAGCCTGCTCGAGGGGGCCTTTGGCCTTCCGTCGGGGTCGGCGAGCCTCGGCGACAGCCGCGTTTCGTTCGAGTACAACTTCACGATCCTCAACTTCGGCGCCCAGTATGGCGCGACGGACAACCTGACCCTTGGGGTCAACGTACCGTACTTGTGGCGCAGCAACCGGGTCCGCGCCCGCCTGGATTCCGGGCCGGGCTCCAGCGCAACGGTCGGGAAGAATGCTGCCATCGCGTCCCTGGCGCCATTGGGCTTCCCGGGAACGACGCCGCTGGCGACTGACGACGTTCAGAATCTCCTGGGCGGCGGTCTGGACATCAATGGTGACGGCCGCATCGACGTCGCGGGCTTCGGCTTCAAGCGGATCGAGGACTGGTCCGACGACGGCTTCGGAGATCTTGAGGCCGGCTTTCGATATCAGTTCATGAATCGGGCGCCGTGGCGGCTCGCCTTCACCGGCGGTGCGCGCTTCCCGACCGGCAAGGTGGACGATCCCGACAGCCTGGTGGATTTCGAGTTCGGGACCGGTGCTTACGCGCTGCTCTTGCGCGCTCACGCCGACTATTTGGCGCCGCGCTTGTGGGGTGGCGCGCGCGCGAACCAGGACGCCAAGGTGCCTTTCGTTCCCGGGCCCGGCGATCTCATCTTCAACGCCACGCTCCGATACGATGTCGTCCTGCCCGACAAGGAACTCAAGCGCGTGCCCGACGATGTCAGCAACTTGGTCACGACCAACAAGGAAAGGGTCAACAGGAATATCGGGGACACTCTATCCTTCGAGGTGTCGGGTCGCCTGGGCCTGTTGCCAGGTCTCAGCCTTACCACCACGTACTACTTCGAGCACAAGTGGGAGGACGAGGTCTCCGGGCACCGGAGCTATCGGTACCGCACCCTCGAGGAGGAGACGGAGACGGAAGACCACATCTACATCGTTGCCCTGCGTTACAGCACGATCCCCCTCTACGTCCAGAAGCGTTTCCCGATCCCGCTCGGAGCCCACATCGGGTACCGAGAGAAGTTCGCCGGGCGGAACGTGTTGAAGTCCCGGTATATCGGCATCGGTTTCGACATCTACTTCTGAATGGTTCTATACTACCGATCCAGACAGTCGAGGCCGGTCAGATCACGATGACGGAAAGGAAACTCGAGCTCCACATACCCAGCATCATCGGTTTCGAGAAGGTCGCGATGGACTTCGCCGCCTCCGTCGCGAGGATGATGGGCTGCGCCGATGACCGCGTCGAGGACCTGAAGACGGCGGTCGCCGAGGCGTGCCTCAACGCCATCGAGCACGGCAATCGGCTCGAGGCCGGCATGAAGATCGGCGTGACATTGACGGTCGCCGACTCCAAGCTCCAGGTCGCCATCCATGATGACGGTCCGGGCATCGGCGATGTCGCGACTCCCAGGGTTGAGGACAAGATCGAAGGGCGGGCGACGACGCGTGGCTGGGGCATCTTCCTCATGCGGAGTCTCATGGACGAGGTCCAATTCGAGTCGATTCCCGGAGGAGGCAACGTCGTCCGAATGGTGATCCATGTCGACAAGTGAGGCTGGCTAGTCATGACGGGCGCCACCACCATATCGAGCCGGACAGAGGGTGAGGTTTTCATCATCGGCATCAAGGGAGAGGTCACCGCGGCGATCGCCAATCCGCTGGAACAGGCGTACGGGCAACTCAGCAGGGCCGGCGCGAAAAAGCTCGTGCTGAGCTTCGAACCCGCCGCGTACATCAACAGCGGGGGGATCGCGGTCTTGATTGGCATCGTGTCCGAGGGCACAAAAAAGGGCCAGATCATCAGAATGACGGGTCTGTCTTCGCATTTCCAGAAGATCTTCGCGATGGTTGGCCTCACCCGGTACGCGAAGATCTTCCCTAACGAGGCGGCCGCCGTAGCCGGCTTCTAGCGTGCCAGCGATGAGTCGGCCCGCGAAGAAGAAGACGCTCAAGTCGCTGGGTCAAAGGCTGACACGAGCGGGGCGCACCCAGCACGAGCTACGGAAGCGTCTGTTCCACCTCAAGACCCTCTACGACGTCGGCCGGGAGATCTGTGTCCATATCGAGTCGCAGCAAATCATCAGCACCTTCTTGATGATGGTCATGGGCGTCTTCGGTGCCATCCGCGGCCTGATCGTCATCATCGACGTGGATTCCAGGACCATACTCGCGACCTCCCGGCGGGGCATCGACGCTGCGTCCGCCGACAAGCTTCGAGAGGCTGCCCAGGCAGGAGACTTTGAGGCGATCAGAGGCATCGCCGGCGTTCGAGCGGTGGCGGCTCGCAGGACGGCCGATAATTCGGTCTTCGGACTGATTGCCTCGCTCGGAATTGATCGCTGGTTTTCGTTCGATATCAACGCGCGGTGCGTGGCCGGCATTGGTCTCGGCGAGAAGCTCTCGAGCGAGCCCTACACCCCCGACGAGGAGGAACTGCTCACCACGCTATGCAACCAAGCCCGCGTCGCGGTGAGAAACGCCATGGCCCACGAGGAGGTCGTCCGTTACGCCGCTGAACTCGAGCAGAGCCTGCGCCGCATCCAGATCCTCGAGAGCATCAAGGCGAGCCTCTCGAAGTTCGTGCCGACGACGGTGCAGGCCCTCATCGAGGAGTCGCCGGAGGCGCCGCTGCTGGAGAAACGCAAGGCCGACGTCTCGGTGCTCTTCGCAGACATCACGGGATACACGCGGTTGTCGGCCAACATGGAGCTGCACGAGGTCAACAAGCTGGTGGAGCGCTACTTCGGCGCGTTCCTCGACGAGATCATTCGGTGCGGCGGCGACGTCAACGAGACGGTCGGCGATGGGCTGATGGTCATCTTCCAGGATCCGGACCCCCGCCGCCACGCGGCGGCCGCCGTCCAGGCGGCGCTATCAATCCAGCGGCGGACGCGAGAGATCAACGAAGAACTCGTGGAGCACTCGGAGCCGATCGAGATGCACGTCGGTGTCAACTCCGGGATCGCCTCGGTTGGCGCGACTAAGATCGAGGGCCTGGCTGGGACACGATGGACCTATACGGCGTCGGGCTCGACGACCAACATGGCCGCCCGCCTGGCCGCCCTGTCCGAGGGCGGCGACGTGATCCTTTCCGATGAAACCCTGCGCCGCATCGGTACCGGGCTCCGGACCGAAGACCTTGGTCTCCACACGCTGAAGAACGTCCCGCAACCAAGGCGGGTCTACCGCATCGATGTAGGTGCGTATCTGGCGAGCCTCGACGAATGAGAACCCGAGGTCTGCGAGGAGTGTCGGCCTCTGTATCGTCGATCGCGAAGGGAGCCGGCCTTGATCACCATCACGCACCGACGCCGATCCTCGCGCCCGGATCGCCGATCGCTCGTGGCCGCTCTGCAGCTACGCGCTGTTCGCGCGCTACGTGATGCCGCGCTTCCAGGGCTCGGGCGAGACGCCGCGCGGCTCCAACGAGTGGGCGCGCGACAACCGCAGGACGATCTTCAGCCCCAACGTCGAGGCCATCAGCCAGGCCTACTCGCGAGCGCCGGCCGCGAGGCGCCGGCCGAGTTCCGCCAGCGCACCTCCGGCGCCCGGGACCTCGACACGCCGGGCACCACGCCCTGACGTGAAGCGCAGCACCGAGCGCTTCCTGACGACGCACACCGGCAGCCTTCCGCGTCCGGAGGATCTGATCCGGACGATGTTCGCCAAGGAGGAAGGCGTGCCGGTGGACGCCGCCGCCCTGGCTGCGCGCATCCGCACCTCGGTCGCCGAGGTCGTGGGCAAGCAGGTCGCGGCCGGTGTCGACGTGGTCGACGACGGCGAGATGAGCAAGCCGTCCTACGCCACCTATCCCAAGGACCGGCTGACCGGATTCGCCGGGGCCAGTCATCCCCTGCAGTACCAGGACCTCGTCGATTTCCCGGGCATGGCCCGGCGCGTCTTCGGCGATCCCGGCCGCGCCCGCCGCAAGACGCCGGCCTGCACGGGCCCCGTCGCCAGCCGCGACGACGGCGCCGCCGCCGCCGACGCCGCCAACCTCGGCGCCGCGCTGACCGGCGTGAAGGCGGCCGAGGGCTTCCTCACCGCCGCCTCGCCTGGCGTCATCTCGCTCTTCTTCCGCGACGAGCACTACGGCAGCCACGAGAAGTACCTGTTCGCGATCGCCGAGGCGATGCGCCCCGAGTACGAGGCGGTGACCCGGGCGGGGTTCGTGCTGCAGATCGACTGCCCTGACCTGGCGATGGGCCGCCACATCCAGTACGCCGCGCTCAGCACCGAGGAGTTCCGCAAGGCCGCGCGCCTGCACATCGAGGCGCTCAACCACGCCCTCGCCAACGTGCTCGCCCGACCAGGCCCGCGTGCATCTCTGCTGGGGCAACTACGAGGGGCCCCACCACTACGACGTGCCGCTGGCCGACATCATCGACGTCGTGTTCACCGCGCGGGTCGAGGGGATCTCGTTCGAGGCCGCCAACCCGCGCCACGGCCACGAGTGGCGCGTGTTCGAGCGCGTGAAGCTGCCGGCCGGCAAGGTGCTCATTCCCGGCGTGATCGACTCGACCACCAACTTCATCGAGCACCCCGAGCTGGTCGCCGAGCGCATCGCCCGCTACGCGAAGCTGGTCGGCCGCGACAACGTCATCGCCGGTACCGACTGCGGCTTCGGGACCTGGGTCGGCCAGTCGGCGGTCGACCCCGACATCGTCTGGGCCAAGCTCGCCACCCTCGCCGCCGGCGCCCGCCTCGCCTCCAAGGAGTTCTGGTAGCCCCTACCTCCGCTCGCGCCACTCATCCGCGACAATGGCCCAGCGCTCGTGGTCGCGCCAGCGCCCGGCGATCATGAGATAGCCCGGCGACACGCCTTCGCGCCGGAATCCCAGGCGCCGCACGAGCCGGCGCGATCGCTCGTTGCCCGGCTGCACGTTGGCCTCCAGCCGGTGCAGGCCCAGGCGTCCGAACGCGTCGCTGACGACCAGTCCCAGCCCCTCGGCCATCAGCCCCTGCCCCGCGTGGGGGGTGAACGCGTAGTAGCCGAGGTAGGCGCTCTGGAAATTGCCGCGCACGATCTCGCTCACGTTGACGACGCCGACCAGCTCGCCGGAGTCGACGAGGCAGACGAGATGGCCCACCTGCGTCGAGCTGCGCAGTCGGCGCAGGTACTCGCGGTACGCCGCCGCGGTGGCGGGCGGCGACACCCAGGCGCCATGCAGCCGCCGGCTACGCCGCACGGCGGCCAGGAAGTCGTCGACCCGTCGTCCCGACGGCCGCTCCAGCCGAACACGCTCCTTCATGGCATCCTCCCGGGCGAGGGTCCGCAGAGCGTACACGGTCGGGCTCCGGGATTCGTCAGAAGCCGCCACCGACCTCGGCCGGCCCCGCATGCTCGCGGTCGGGGCACTTCGGGCGTCCGGCCGGCCTGGCGGTGGCCCGGGACGGTGCGCTGCTCGTGTCCGACGACAGCAACGGCGTGATCTATCGCGTCACGTATCGGCGCCCGGGGTAACACCACCCCCGCGCGTTGCATCGCCGGGCGAGTGACACTACGATCGCCGCCATGCCTCCCCTGACCGGCCGCGAGTTCCTCGAGAGCCTCCGCGACGGGCGCGAGATCTGGATCTACGGCCAGCGCGTCGCCGACGTCACCACGCATCCGGCCTTCCGGAATCCCGCCCGGATGCTGGCCCGTCTCTACGACGCCCTGCACGACCCCGCCCAGCGCGAGGTGCTGACCTGCCCGACCGACACCGGCTCCGGCAGCTTCACCCACCGCTACTTCCGGGCGCCGGCCACCGTCGACGACCTGGTGGCGTGCCGCGACGCCATCGCGGCGTGGGCGCGGCTGAGCTACGGCTGGATGGGCCGCTCGCCCGACTACAAGGCGGCCTTCCTGGCCACGCTCGGCGCCAACGCCGACTTCTACGCGCCCTACCAGGACAACGCGCGCCGCTGGTACCGCCAGGCCCAGGAGCGCGTGCTGTACCTGAACCACGCGCTGGTGCAGCCGCCGGTGGACCGCCACCGGCCGCCCGACGAGGTGGGGGACGTGTACGTCCACGTCGAGAAGGAGACCGACGCCGGTTTGGTGATCAGCGGAGCCAAGGTCGTCGCCACCGGCTCCGCCCTCACCCACGCCAACTTCATCGCCCATCCGTCCACGACGCCGATCAAGACCAAGGAGTTCGGGGTGGTCTTCATCGCCACCATGGACACGCCGGGCGTGAAGCTCATCTGTCGTCCGTCGTACGCGATGGCGGCCGAGGTGATGGGCAGCCCGTTCGACTACCCGCTCAGCAGCCGGATGGACGAGAACGACGCCATCCTGGTCCTGGACCACGCCCTGGTCCCGTGGGAGAACGTCCTCGTCTACGAGGACGTGGCCAAGTCGAACACGTTTTTCCAGCACTCCGGCTTCCTCGCCCGCGCCATGTTCCACGGCTGCGTGCGCCTGGCCGTGAAGCTCGATTTCATCGCCGGTCTCCTGCTCAAGGCGGTCGACGCCGTCGGCTCGGCCGACAGCCGCGCCGCCCAGGCCGCCATCGGCGAGGTGATCGCCTGGCGTCATCTGTTCTGGGGCCTCACGGAGTCGATGGCCCGGGCCCCGGTGGCGTGGGCCGGCTCCACGGTGCTGCCGAACCCCGAGTCGGCCCAGGCCTACCGCGTGCTGGCCACGGTCGCCTACCCGCGGGTGAAGGAGCTGACGGAGTCGATCCTGGGCAGCGGGCTGATCTACCTCAACTCGCACGCCGCCGACTTCCAGTCGCCCGAGCTGCGGCCCTACCTCGACCGCTACCTGCGCGGCTCCGACGGCACCGACGCCGTCGAGCGCGTCAAGCTCATGAAGCTGCTGTGGGACGCCGTCGGCACCGAGTTCGGCGGCCGCCACGAGCTGTACGAGCGCAACTACGCGGGCGCGCCGGAGACGGTGCGGACCATCACCCTGCAGATCGCCCAGGGCGGGGGCCAGGCCCGGCGCCTGCGGGAGTTCGCCGAGCAGTGCATGGCCGAGTACGACCTCGATGGCTGGACGGTGCCCGACCTGGTCAACCCCGACGACGTGAGCCTGTTCCGGAAAAAGCCCGGGTAGACTGGGAGCATGACGAACGACGACACGCCCGTCGGCCGGCTCTTGACCCGTCGCGAGGTCGTGACCCTGCTCGGCGCCACCGGGGCGGCCCTGCTCGCGCCCCGCACCGCCCGGGCGCAGGTGCCCGCCTGCGTGGTGCGGCCGCAGCAGACCGAGGGACCGTACTTCGTGGAGGAGCGACTGGTCCGCGCGGATATCCGCTCGGATCCGGCCACCGGCGAGGTCCGGCCCGGCACGCCCCTGCAGCTGGCCTTCGCGGTCTCGGCGCTCCGCGGCGGCGCCTGCGCGCCGCTGGCCGGTGCGGTCGTGGACGTGTGGCACTGCGACGCGCTCGGCGCCTACTCCGACGTGCGCGATCCCGGCGGCAGCACGGTGGGCCAGAAGTTCCTGCGGGGCGCCCAGACGACGGACGCCGCCGGCCTGGCGCGCTTCACGACGATCTACCCCGGGGCCTACGCGGGCCGAGCCGTTCACGTTCACTTCAAGGTGCGGACCGCGGCCGCCGCCGCCCGCGGCCACGAGTTCACCTCGCAGATCTACTTCGACGACGCGCTCACCGACCAGGTGCACGCGGCGGACCCGTACGCGGGCCGGGGCCGTCAGCGCCTGCGCAACGACGGCGACGGCCTCTTCCGCAGTGGCGGCCGCCAGCTCCTGGCCTCCGTCACGCGCAGCGGCCAGGGCTACGCGACGACGTTCGAGCTCGCGCTGAGCCTGTAGGCGTTCACCCCAGGCACGGCGCCAGCAGCTCCACCATCCGGTCGATCTCGTCGCGCGTGACCGTCAGCGCGGGCATGAAGCGCAGCGCGTCGGCGCGCGGCGCATTGATCAGCAGGCCGCGCTCGCGGGCGCCGTCGACGATCTTCTGGCCCTCGCCGTGCCCGAGCGCCAGCGCCAGCAGCAGCCCGCGGCCGCGGACCTCGCCGTGGCCGTGCGCGGCCGAGAGGGCCGTGAGCCGCTCGGCCAGGTAGGCGCCGGTGTCGCGGACGGCGGCCAGGAACGCCGGCGTGTTGACGGTCTCCACCACCGCGCAGCCGACCGCGGTCATCAGCGCGTTGCCGTTGAAGGTGCCACCCTGGTCGCCGGCCTCGAAGCAGCTCACGGCCTTGCTCGCCACCAGCGCGGCCAGCGGCACGCCGCCGCCGATCCCCTTGCCGAGCGTCATGATGTCGGGCCGCACGCCGGCGTGCTCGAAGCCGTAGAGAAGGCCCGTGCGTCCGATGCCGGTCTGGATCTCGTCCAGGATCAGCAGCACCCCGCGCGCGGTCGTCAGCGCGCGCAGCCCGCGCAGGTAGTCGTCGGTGGCGGGAATCACGCCGGCCTCGCCCTGGATCGGCTCCACCATCACGGCGACCGTGCGCTCGGTGATGGCGGCGGCCATCGCGTCGAGATCGTTCAGCGGCACCTTGGTGAAGCCCGACACCTTGGGCTCGAACAGCGGCTCGAAGGCCGGCTTGCCCGAGGCGGCCATCGTGGCCAGCGTGCGGCCGTGGAAGCCGCCGTGGGTCGTGACGATCTCGAAGGCGCCGTCGCGATGCAGCCGGCCCCACTTGCGGGCCAGCTTGATCGCCCCCTCGTTGGCCTCCGCCCCGCTGTTGCAGAAGAACACCCGGTCGAGACCGCTGGACTCGGCCACCAGCGTGGCCAGGCGGGCCATCGGGGCGTTGTGGAAGGCGGGGCTGCAGTTCATCAGGCGGCCGGCCTGGGCGCGCAGCGCCTCCACCACGACCGGATGGCCGTGGCCCAGGCAATTGACGGCCCAGCCCTGCACGAAGTCCAGGTACGTGCGCCCGTCGGCGTCGCGCAGCCACGAGCCCTGGCCCTCGACCATGACGGCGGGCGGCCGATCGGTGATGGTCATGACGTGCTCCAGCGTGTCGCTCATGGCGCGTGGCCCTCCATCGCCATGGTGGGGCTCCCGCACCGGCGCCGCCAATCAAACCTCGTGATCGGAACGATCACGCAGGCTGATGGAGTATCCTCGTGGCCGTGGGGAACACCTGGGGCCACCTGTTCCGCGTGACCACGTGGGGCGAGTCGCACGGCGCCGCCCTCGGCGCCATCGTCGACGGCTGCCCGCCCCGCCTGGCCCTGTCCGAGGCCGACATCCAGCCCGACCTCGACCGCCGCGTGCCCGGGCAGAGCGCGCTCGTCACCCAGCGCAAGGAGACGGACACCGTCAAGATCCTCTCCGGCGTCTTCGAGGGCCACACGCTCGGCACGCCGATCAGCCTCTACATTCCCAACCAGGACATGCGGCCGGGCGACTACCGCGAGGTGCAGCAGAAGTACCGTCCGAGCCACGCCGACTACACCTACGACGCCAAGTACGGCATCCGCGACTGGCGCGGCGGCGGCCGCACCAGCGCCCGCGAGACGGCCGGCCGCGTGGCCGCCGGCGCCATCGCGCGCAAGCTGCTGACCGAGCGCTTCCGCGTCACGGTCGTCGCCTGGGTGTCGAAGGTCGGCACCCTCACCGTCGACTGCGATCCCGAGCGGGTGACGCGCGACGAGGTCGACCTGACGCCGATCCGCTGCCCCGATCTGGGCGCGGCGGAGCGGATGATCGCGGCCGTCGAGGCCGCGCGCAAGGACGGCGACTCGCTGGGCGGCGTCGTGACCTGCGCGGTCCGCGGCTGCCCGCCCGGCTGGGGCGAGCCGGTGTTCGACCGGCTGGAGGCCGACCTCGCCAAGGCCATGCTGAGCCTGCCGGCCAGCAAGGGATTCGAGATCGGCTCCGGCTTCGCCGGCACCGACCTGCGCGGCTCCCAGCACAACGACGAGTTCTACATGGACGCCGGCCGCGTGCGCACGCGCACGAATCGCTCGGGCGGCATCCAGGGCGGCATCACCAACGGCGAGACCATCTACTTCCGGGTGGCGTTCAAGCCGACCGCCACCATCATGCGCGAGCAGCACACCGTCAGCGTCGCCCGCGAGGACACCACCATCACCGGCCGCGGCCGCCACGATCCCTGCGTGCTGCCGCGCGCGGTGCCGATGGTCGAAGCGATGACGACGCTGGTGCTGGCCGACCACGCCCTGCGCCAGCAGGCGATCGAGCGCGGTGCCCCTTGACGCGAGACCCCTGACACAGGAGACGACGCCCATGGCCTACACACCCGCGGCTCTCGACCACGTGAACATCTACGTCCGCAACGCCGAGCGCGCCCACCAGTGGTACACGGACGTCTTCGGCCTGCACACCCAGGACATCGCCAAGTTCCCGGACAGCGGCAAGATGCGGGCCGCCTTCCTGGCCTGCGACCCCGGCCACGCCCACGACATCGCGCTCTTCGAGGTGGGCGAGGACGCGCAGGCGCCGCAGAAGAACCAGGTGGGCCTCAACCACGTCGCCTGGCGGATGGGCAGCCTCGACGATCTCGCCGAGATGTACGAGCGCCTGAAGGCCCGGGGCATCCCGCTGCACGTCGCCGACCACACGATATCGATCGGCGTGTACTTCTCCGATCCCGACGGCAACGGCCTCGAGGTGTACTACGAGCTTCCGCGCAGCCAGTGGAACCGCGAGCGGCCGTTCACCAACTCGACCGAGGCCGAGAAGGGGCGCTTCCCCGGCCCCTGGGACGAGATCCTGCGCCCGGCCGCGGCGGCCCGGGCCTGAGCACGTCATGAAATACGGCGTCGTCCTTCCGATCTGGCAGCTCACCGTGGCCGAGGCCGAGACGCTGGCGACCCGCGCCGAGGAGCTGGGCCTCGACGGCGTCTTCGTCCCCGACCACATCCTGGCCAAGCCCGCCACCACCCAAGCCTATGGCGGCCACTGGCCCGACCCGTTCTCGCTGCTCGCCTTCCTGGCTGGCCGCACCCGGCGCATCCAGCTGGGCGCCAGCGTCATCGTGCTGCCGTACCGCAATCCGCTGGTGGCGGCCAAGGCGGCGGCCACGGTCGACCAGGCCTCGGGCGGGCGCTTCATCTTCGGGGTCGGCGTCGGCTGGGACGAGGCGGAGTTCGTCGACCTGCGGCTGCCGTTCCACGAGCGCGGCAAGCTGAGCGACGACTACATCCGCGCGATCAAGGCCGCCTTCGCGGCCGACGTGCCCGAGTACAAGGGCCACTACGTGAGCTATTCGGGCGCGACCTTCTCGCCGCGCCCGGTCCAGCAACCCCACCCACCGATCTGGGTCGGCGGTGCGCCGGGCGCCGTGTCGAGCCCGGCCGTGCGCCGCTGCGCCGAGCTGGGAGACGCCTGGCATCCCCTGGGGCTGAGCCTGGACGACATCGAGAAGGGCTACAAGACGCTCCGCGAGCTCGCGAGCAAGGCTGGGCGCGCTAACGCGGTCAGTCTCGCCCCGCGCAACCTGCTCGATCTGACGGACTCGCCCAAGGGCCCCGGACGCGCGGCGTTCCAGGGATCGACGGGCGAGATCGCCTCCGATCTCCGGCGAGTGCGCGGCCTCGGAGCGGCGTGGATGACGTTCGACCTGCCGCGGGCGGGGGTCCCGGCGATGCAGAAGGCCATGGAGCGGCTGGCCCGCGAGGTGAAGGTCGCCGCGGCGTAGACCGAGCTAGAGCGTCGTCGGGGCGGGCGCGCCGCGCAGGGCGCGGGACAGTGGCGCCCGCAGGCGGTGCGGTGTCACCCGTCGGAGGCGAAGATCGTCGCCCCCCACGAACGTGGCCAGCGAGCGCAGGGCCGCCGCCACCCCGTCCAGCACCGCGTCCTGATCGAGCGGCGCCTCCCCGGTGGGCGCCGATGTCCCGGTGGCGACCCATGGCTCGAAGTGGACGTGGCGGACTTCCAGGCGGCGCTCCGGGCGGTGGGCCTTGGCGTCGACGCGGCCGATGAGACGGCCGTGGTGGAGGATCGGCAGCGTGTAGTAGCCGTGCACGCGCTGGTCGCCGGGCGTGTAGACCTCGATGCGGTAGTCGAAGCCGAACAGCCGCGCGACGCGCCCGCGGTACCAGAGCAGCGAGTCGAACGGCGACAGCAGCGTGGTGCCAGCAGCGGTGGCCGCCGAGGCCCGACGCAGCGCCGGCAGGTCGCGAGCCAGCACGAGCCAGCGGCCGGGCTTGCCCTCGACCTCGATCTCGCGGACCTCGCCGCGCTCGAGCATGGCGCGCAGCGGGGCTCGCCGCCCTCCCGGTCCGAACTTCGGGAAAGTCAGGTAGCCGGCCAGGTCCTGCTCGGTCGCCGCGCCCATCGCGTGCAGCGAGCGCTCGAGGTGCCAGCGACGAAACTCCTCGGCCGAGACGGCCTCGCAGGCGGCCATCGACGGCATGGCGCGCGCGAACAGGTCGTAGCGCTTGTGGAAGTGCTGGCGCGAGTGGATCGTGAGCGCGCCGGTCATCCACAGGTAGTGCAGCGCGTGCTGCACTGGCCGCCACGACCACCAGCCGCCGGCACCGGCCGGGCGTCGCCCCTCGAAGTCGGCGTTGGCCATGGGCCCGTTGGCGGTCACGCTGTCGCGCACCCGCGCCAGGACCTTGCCGTTGCGGCGCAGCCAGTCCGACCAGCCGGTGTGACGGCCGCGATAGTCGAGCATGGCTCGGCGCCACCACGGCAGCGCGCTCACCGGCACCAGGCAGGCGGCGTGAGCCCAGTACTCGAACAGGAGCCGTCGCCGGTAGACGGCGCGGTCCAGCCAGGCGCGCTCGTAGGGGCCGAAGCGGCTCCAGACCGTCAGGTAGTGGGCGCGGTCGAGCACGTTGATCGAATCGAGCTGGATCCCGCCGACGTCCTCCACGAAACGGGTCAGGCGGGGCGCCGGTCAGCGGGGTCGCGAGGGGTCGGAGCAGGTGCTGGCGCTGCAGAAACAATGCGGTGACCGCGCGCAGGGGAACGGCGAGGCGTGGCATTCCACGGAGAGACTACCATCGGCGGCAATGCGAGGGGCTCCAGGGGAGAGTCGCTGGCACCCGCGTTGCAGATTTTTCGCCGCATGCGATATTTACTACTCGCCACCGCACTGCTGATGCTCCCGATCTCCCTCGCTCACGCCGGTGAACCGACCCAGCAGCTCAAGCAGCGGGTCGACGAGATCGTCCGGGTGGTCGACGCCGCGGGCAAGAGCAAGCCCGGGCAGCACCGTGGCGACGTCCGCCGCATCGCCGAGACGATCTTCGACTATCCCGAGACGGCGCGGCGCGCCCTCGGCCCCCACTGGGCCCAGCGCACACCCGCGGAACAGAAGGAGTTCGTGGAGCTGTTCGCCGACCTGCTCGACCGCGCGTACCTGTCCAAGGTCGACCAGTACCAGGGAGAGAAGGTCCGCTACACCAATGAGACGATGGATGGCGACCAGGCGACGGTGAAGACGATGATCGTCATGCCACGCGGGTCGGAGGTGCCGGTCGACTATCGCATGCACCAGGCCAATGGCCGCTGGCTGGTCTACGACGTGATCATCGAGGGTGTCAGCCTGGTGTCGAACTACCGTCAGCAGTTCAACAAGATCATCCAGACCGAGTCCTACCCTGCCCTGATCACCAAGCTGCGCAACAAGCAAGCCGAGCCGGCCGCGAGCGGCCGCTAGCGCCCCGCCTCCGTCGGCAGCACGATGGTCGGGTCCTTGGCGCGGGGTCGGTAGAGGAGGGCGGTGCGGCCGAGGACCTGGGTGAGGTCAGCACCGGTGCGCTGGGCCAGCTCCGCGGCGATGGCGTGGCGGTCGGCGGGGGCGTTGTCGCCCACGCGCGCCTTCACCAGCTCGTGCGACTCCAGCAGCGCGTCGGCCTGACGCACCACCGCCTCGCTCACTCCCTCGTGACCCACGTGCAGCGTCGCGGCCAGGCGCTGGCCGAGCACGCGCAGATACCGCCGTTGCTTGCCCGTCACGGGCGCCATGATACGGCCACTCTTGACAATCCCCGCCGCGGAGCTTAGAAACCGTTCAAATTCGAACCATGCCGACGCGCTACCCCGCTGGAGGCGCTCCTGCACCACGGGCCCCTGTGCCAGCGCGACCTCGGCGCCAAGCTGCACTGACCGGTGCCGGGCGGCCTCTGCCGACGACTCGGCCTCGCTGACGACGGGATCGGACCGAAAGGAGACGTGCGATGGAGCATCACACCACGCGGTTCGGGTCGCTCGAGCACTACGAGAAGGGCGGCGTCGAGGTCATCCACGACGACGCGCGCAACTACGTCTTCTCGAACATCTTCGAGGTCGCCTCGAGGGCCAAGCCATTCGAGAAGGTCGCGGTCGGCAAGAACATCGAGTACGTGATCGAGGCCATTCGCATCGAGGGCACCTCGGGCTGGCGCAGCCCCGGCCAGGACGAGTTCGCCCTCGTGATGGACGGCGAGGTCGAGATCCGTCTGCTGAAGCTCGCCGATCCCGGCGTGGTGCCGGCGGGGACGGCGGGGTCGATCGGCCTGGCCGGGACGCCGGCCGGCCAGAAGATGGGCGTCGTGAAGGCCCGGCGCGGCCACATGACGCTGCTGCCGGTCGGCGCCGCCTACCAGTTCCACGCGGCGCGGCCCGGCGTGGTCCTGCTCCAGACCCTGGCCGGCGCCGACACCATCGAGCGCTGGGCGGACATCTGTCAGATCTCCCCGCGGTCGAAGAGCTGAAGGAGGCCACGACGCCATGAGCCAGACCACCGATACGCTGCCCGAGGTCGGATCGATCGAGCCCAACCGGCACGGTTACCGGACCTTCACGCTGGGCGCCTTCACGTTCAGCCGGGACGACTACTTCGCCCACGTGGTGTGGCCGAAGGGCCGCCACCTGCTGCCGGTCGACGCCTTCCTGCGCGCGCTGCAGCGCGACATCGCCTGGGGCTTCTTCTACGGCACCGTCAACTTCGACGCGGTCGTCGGCACCGTGAACCACTACGGCTCGGTCGACCTCTTCGCCGGCCGCTTCAACGAGCACTACCGCAAGGCCAAGCTGGATCACAGCGAGCGGTTCACGACGCCGCTGATCTCGCGCGTCTTCGAGGCCATGCTCGACGACTGGACCAACGCGGGGTTCGATCCGTTCGCCAGTCCTCAGGAGACCGGCAGCGCGTTCGGCCCCAAGAACGGCAGCAACAAGGAGGCGATCACCCGCCACCGGGTGACCGCCAAGCGGATGATCGGCGCGCCCGGCGACGAGCCGACGCGCAGCGACGAGAGCGGCTTCCCCATCAACCGCCACTTCCGCGACGTCCCTCAGGACAAGCCCCAGGTCCTCGCCGAGCCGGGCTTCGAGGACGAGGTGGTCAGCTTCAACCTGTTCGCCTATCTCTCGCGCTCCGACGTCACCTGGAACCCGTCGATCGTCTCCGTCTGCAAGGCGAGCCTCTACTGCCCGACGACGGAGGAGTACATCCTGCCGGTCATCCACGGCAATGATCGGGTCGAGTGGTTCGTGCAGCTCAGCGACGAGATCCAGTGGGAGGTCGAGGACCGGGAGACGGGCGCGGTGCGCGCGCGCGTCACGATGAAGGCCGGTGACGTGGCCGCCATGCCGGCCGACATCCGGCACCGCGGGTTCTCGCCGAAGCGGTCGATGCTGCTCGTGTGGGAAAACGCCTCGGCGGGACTGCCGGAGCTCTACGCCAGCGGCAAGATGCCGCCCACGCCGGTTCAGTTTTGACTCGGAGGGGGGCGGACGGCATGAGCCAGCGTCGGAGACTTGGGCGCCGGGAGTTCCTGCGTGTCAGCGCGGTGGGAGCGGTCCTCACCGCCGTGTCCCCGGGGCGAACACACGCGCAGGGACGCGCGATCAAGATCGGGTACGTGAGCCCGCAGACGGGGCCGCTGGCCGGCTTCGGCGAGGCCGACAGCTTCGTGATCGGCGGCGTGCGCAAGGCCGTCGGCAAGGGACTCGCCATGCACGGCACCACCCACCCGGTCGAGATCCTCGTGCGGGACAGCCAGTCCGATCCCAACCGCGCGGCCGAGGTGGCCTCGCGGCTGATCCTGTCCGACAAGATCGATCTCATGCTCGTGGCCAGCACCCCGGAGACGACCAACCCCGTCTCCGACCAGTGCGAGGTCAACGGCACGCCGGCCATCTCGTCGGTGTGCCCGTGGCAGCCGTGGTTCTTCGCCCGCGGCGGCAAGCCGGACGTCGGCTTCAAGTCGACCTATCACTTCTTCTGGGGGCTGGAAGACATCATCGGCGTCTTCATCGACATGTGGAACTCGGTGGAGACGAACAAGGTCGTCGGCGCCCTGTGGCCCAACGACGGCGACGGCAACGCGTGGGGCGACAAGGAGCGCGGCTTCCCGCCCGCGCTGACCAAGGCCGGCTACAAGGTGATCGATCCCGGCCGCTATCCGAACCTCTCCGACGACTTCTCGGCGCAGATCGCGACCTTCAAGAAGGAGAAGGTCGAGATCGTCACCGGGGTGCCGATCCCGCCCGACTGGACGACCTTCTGGAAGCAGGCCGCTCAGCAGGGCTTCCGGCCCAAGGTGGCCAGCGTCGGCAAGGCGCTGCTGTTCCCCCGCTCGGTGGAGGCGCTCGGCCCGCTCGGCGACGGCATGTCGACCGAGGTGTGGTGGACGCCCCAGCATCCGTTCAAGTCCTCGCTGACCGGGGCCACCGCCGCCGCCTTCGCGGCCGAGTACACGCGCGAGTCGAAGAAGCAGTGGACGCAGCCGCTCGGCTTCATCCACGCGCTGTTCGAGGTCGGCCTCGACGCCCTCAAGCGGTCCAAGAGCCTCGACGACAAGGGCGCGATCGTCGCCGCCATCAAGGCCACCAGCCTCGACACCCTCGTGGGGCCGATCAGCTGGGCCAAGGGCCCGGTGCCCAACGTGACGAAGACGCCGCTGGTCGGCGGCCAGTGGGGGCAGCTCAAGACGAAGGAGCCCCGGTTCGACATCACGATCGTGAGCAACCGCAGCGCGCCGGTCATACCCGCCGCCGGCAAGCTGCGGCCGCTCCGGCAGGCGTAGACCGACGGCGCTCCTCGCGCTCCAGGAGGTCTCGCGCGCCTTCGGCTCGCTGCAGGTCCTCGACCGCCTCACGCTCGAGGTCAACGAGCGGGAGGCGGTCGGCGTCATCGGCCCCAACGGCGCCGGCAAGACGACGGCGCTCAACGTCATGGCCGGGCGGCTGCGCCCCGACCGCGGCACCGTGCACCTCGATGGCCGCGACGTCACCGCGATGCCCGCCCACGCCCGCTGCCGGGCCGGGATCGCCCTCACCCACCAGATCCCCCACCCGTTCGAGGCCATGACCGTCTTCGAGAACGTCCTGGTCGGCGCCACCCACGGCGGCGGCCGGTCCGAGCGCGACGCCTACCCGGCCTGTCTGGCCACCCTGGAGCAGACCGGCCTCGCGGCCCGCGCCAACACGCGGGCCGGCGCCCTCACGCTGCTCGAGCGCAAGCGGCTGGAGCTGGCCCGGGCCCTGGCCACGCAGCCTCGCGTGTTGCTGCTCGACGAGATCGCCGGCGGCCTCACCGAGCCCGAGGTGCAGGCGCTGGTGGTGGTCGTGCGCGACATCCGGGCCCACGGCGTGGCCATCGTGTGGATCGAGCACATCGTGCACGCGCTGCGGGCGGTCGTGGACCGGCTGGTGGCCATCGACTTCGGTCGCTGCCTGATGGAGGGCTCGCCGGATGCGGTCATGGCCAGCCCCGACGTGCAGCGCGTCTATCTCGGAATCGAGCCGTGACACTGCTGCGCGTGCACGACCTCTCGGCGTTCTACGGCGATTTCCAGGCGCTCTTCGGCGTCTCGCTCGAGGTCGCCGAGGGGGAGACGGTCGCCGTCATCGGCGCCAACGGAAGCGGCAAGACGACCTTCTTGCGGGCCCTGGTGGGCGCCCTGCCGGTGCCCCGCGCCGGCGTGGTCTTCGACGGCCGGCCGATCGGCGGCCAGCCGGCCTCCGCGCTGGTCGATCTCGGCATCGTGCTGGTGCCCGAGGGACGGAAGATCTTCCCCAGCTTGTCGGTCCAGGAAAATCTTCTGGTCGGCGCCTATCGCCGGCGCCCGGGGCCGTGGACGCTCGAGCGCGTCTACGGGCTCTTCCCCATCCTGGGCCGGCGTCGCGATCAGCCGGGCACGAACCTCTCCGGCGGTGAGCAGCAGATGCTGGCCATCGGGCGTGGCCTGATGGCCAACCCGCGCCTGCTCCTCGTGGACGAGATCTCGCTCGGCCTGGCCCCGGTCGTCGTCCAGCACCTCTACGAGACGCTGGCGGCCGTGAGAGCCGAGGGCACCACGCTGCTCGTGGTCGAGCAGGACGTCAGTCGCGTGCTGGCGGTGGCCCAGCGCGTCTACTGCTTCCGCAAGGGCAGCGTGTCGCTGCACGACGTGCCGGCCCGCCTGACCCGCGAGCAGATCGCGGCCGCCTACTTCGGGAGCTGAGCCGTGGCCTGGCTCGACACCATCGTGCAGGGCGTGCTGCTGGGCGGCCTCTACGCGCTGTTCGCCACGGGGCTGTCACTGATCTTCGGCGTCATGCGCCTGGTGAACCTGGCCCACGGCGACTTCAGCATCCTCGCCGCCTTCCTCGCCGTCGTCGCCGTGCAGATGCTCGACCTCAATCCCCTGCTCGCGCTGCTCCTGGTCGTGCCGATCATGGCCGCCGCCGGCTACGGCCTGCAGCGGCTCGTCCTCAACCGTCTGCTCGGGCGCGGCATCCTGCCGGCCGTGCTCGTGACGTTCGGGCTGTCGATCGTGATCCAGAACGGGCTGCTCGAGACGTTCTCGGCCGACTCGCGACGGCTGAACCCGGGCGGGATCGAGACGGCCAGCCTGCCGCTGGGCGGGGGGCTGGCCGTCGGCTGGTTTCCGCTCCTCACGTTCGCGGTGGCCGTCCTGCTCCTGGTCGGCCTGCAGCTCCTCATCGGCCGCACCGCCGTCGGCCGGGCCTTCCGCGCGGCCTCCGACGACGGCGCGACGGCGGCGCTCATGGGCATCGACAACGGTCGGCTGTACGGGCTGGCGATGGCCCTGTCGCTGGCCATCGTGGCGATCGCCGGCGTCTTCCTCGGCATCCGGACGACGTTCACGTTCAGCAGCGGCCCCGACCGCCTGCTCTTCGCCTTCGAGGCGGTGATCATCGGCGGGCTGGGCTCGCTGTGGGGCACGCTGGTGGGCGGCGTGATCCTGGGCGTCGCCCAGACGACCGGCGCCCGCCTCTCCCCGGGCTGGGGCGTGCTGACCGGCCATCTCGTCTTCCTGCTGGTCCTGCTCCTGCGCCCGGCCGGGCTGTTCTCGAAATCCCGGCGCGCCGACTCGTGACCGGCCGCCCGGGGCCCGCATGACGGTCACGGTCGAGCGCACCACCCCGGCCAGTCGGGCCGGGGCCGTCGTCGGCGCCCTCGTGATCGTCGCCCTGATCGCGCTGCCGTGGACGAGCGACGCCGGCGTGATGCGCGTGATCGTCGAGTTCATCGCGCTGCTGGTCCTGGCCCAGATGTGGAACCTCCTGGCCGGCTACGCCGGGCTCGTCTCCATCGGCCAGCAGGCGTACGTCGGCCTGGGCGGCTACGCCCTCATGGTGCTGGCCGACGACGTCGGCGTGAACCCGTTCCTGGCGGTGCCGCTGGCCGGTCTCGTGGCCGCGGCGTTCGCGCTGCCCACCGCCGCGCTGGTCTTCCGGTTCTCCGGTGGTTACTTCGCGGTCGGCACCTGGGCGGTGGCCGAGGTTTATCGCCTGCTGATCGCCAACACCGGCGCCCTCGGCCGCGGCAGCGGGCGCACGCTGAAGGCGGTGTTCCCGCTGGCCCGCGAGACGCGAGAGCTGGCCACCTACGGGCTGGCCGTCGCCCTCGGCGTGGCCGCGATCGTCGCCATCTACGTGTACCTGCGCTCGCGCCGGGGCCTGGGGCTGATGGCGGTGCGCGACAGCGAGCCGGCCTCGCAGAGTCTGGGCGTCGACGTGTTCCGGACCAAGCTCGCGGTGTACCTGGTCGCGGCGTTCGGGACGGGCACGACGGGCGCGCTGCTCTACCTGAACCTGCTCCGCATCTCGCCCGACGCCGCCTTCTCCATCAACTGGACCGCCTACACCATCTTCATCGTGGTGATCGGCGGCCTCGGCACCCTGGAGGGGCCGATCGTCGGCACCCTCGTGTTCTTTCTCCTGCGCGAGCTGCTAGCCGACTACGGAAGCTGGTACATGATCCTGCTCGGCGCCCTCGCCGTCATCGCGATGATGCGGTACCCGCAGGGGCTGTGGGGGCTGGTCGCCGAGCGGTGGGATCTGCGCTTCTTCCCTGTGCAGCGCCGGGTCCGATCGGACCGGGCCTGAGCTGTCGACGGCGACCTGCGACGGCAGATCGCAGTTATCGTTCGGCCGTCGGCGTCATCGGTACACGTAGACCGTGTAGTCGGGAAGATGGTAGTCGGCCCGCACGACGAAGTTACCGGTCAGCCGGGTGGTGAGCGCCGTGGCCAATCGATCGGCCGGTAGGTGGAAGAGATACGGCAGCTCCCAGCCGAGCGTCGCCGACATGACGTTGAAGGCGAGACCGACTCGCGTCCGTGCGAACATCGCCTCCAGGACCGCAAGCATGTACGCGAGCATCGCCTCGGCGGTCAGCTCCCGGCGCTCGGTGAAGACGCCGTTCATCACCACGTAGTCGAACACGGGCAGCTCGGCGCCGGGCTCGAGGACGTCCACACAGTAGTAGGGAACCCCGGCGTGCTTGCGGCGTGACAGCGCGAGGGCCTCCGGCGACAGATCGAGGCCGCTGTACGCGATGCCCGGTCGCCCCTCGCTCAGGATGAAGTCGAGCAGGCGCGAGGCCCCACAGCCGAAATCCAGCAGGGACACCGTCAGCGGCGCCGGGGCCCGGACGACGTCGAGCATGATGCGGTAGCGGGTGGCCGCGTCGCGGGCGCTGGACCAGTCGGCGCCGAGATGCGTATCCCCATACCGCCGCAGGCACCCGTCGTAGTAGGCGACGATGTCCAGGTAGGAGGGCATCGGAGCTGGCGCAGCACCGACCGGGTCGGCGCTGCCGGCCAGGACCGGGTCTACCGCAGCTCGCGGCGCTGCCACGTGACGACGTTCCCCGTCACGGATTCCACCACTTCGTCGGGCATGACGAACCCGGGTTGCTCCTGCGCTCCGGCCCGGCCCCTGACCACCCACGTGGGGACGGCGATGTGCCGGGCCGTCATGGGCCCGTCGCTGGGCGGCGTCAGGATGAGCCGCGTGACCTGCCGCGCGCTGCGGGCCACGACCACCTCGACGGCCGTGGTGTTGGCGGCCGGGAGCCAGTACGAGTCGATCAGCAGCTGATCGCCGGCCTCCTCGATCGTCTTGATGAGGCCCTGGTGCAGGATCGGGAAAATGGGCTGCAGGTGTAGCCACCAGCCCTTGGGAGCGGCGGTGTTGTACCACGTCTCCCGCAGGTACCCCACCATGAGCGGATTGACGCCCTCGGCCTGGATGAGGCCCAGATAGTCCTCGGCCACCTTCGCCTTGATCAGGCCAGCGAGAAACGCCGCGCGCCTGACGAACGGCCCTCCCGGCTGGTCCTGACGATTGAGTACCGCGTCGACCCCCGCGTGAATCGGCCCCTTCGTGATGTGTCCCTTGACCCCGTCACCCATGTGTCGCTCCTTTTCTCTACGTGCTCTCCGGCTTCCAGATCACCTCGTACAGACGAACCCGCTCGAGCCCTTTCAGCGCCACCCGCCCCCGGCTGGCCAGCACGAACCCCTTGCCGGCGACGAGCTGGTGGATGACGTCGGAGATCAAGATCTGCCCCGCCCGGGCGCGAGCACAGATCCGGAAGGCCGTGTGAACCGCGGTGCCGAACAGTCGGCCCTCGGTCGCGATCGGCTCGCCGGCGTTGATCCCGATGCGTACGTTGAGCGCAATCGTCGGGTGCTCGCGGTTGTGTCGAGCGAGTGCCTCTTGAATGGCCACCGCACACTCGACCGCCCCCGAGGCGGAGACGAACGAGGCCTCGATCCCGTCGCCGGTGTGGGCGATTTCCTCGCCCTGATAGGCGGCGAGGCATCCCCGGATGAGGCTGTCGTGCGTGCGGAGCAGCGCATGGGCCCGGGCGTCGCCGGCCCGGTTGATCAGGACGGCCGAAGCCGCGATGTCACTGACCAGGATGATGCGAAGCACGGACGCGCCGGCGGGGGACGTGGCGGGGCGCGCCCCCGCTGGCGCGCGCTCGATCCACGGGTCCAGCCCCTTGGCCACGGCATAGCTGCGCGCGGCCGTCTGGTCCTTGACCTTCGTCTTGCTGAGGATGTTCGTCAGATGGCCGGCGACCGTCTGCTGACCCAGCACCAGCTCGCCGGCGATCTCCTGGTCGGAGCGGCCCCGGGCCATGCGAACCAGGACCCCGACCTCCCGCTCGTTGAGATCGTCGGGGTACGACGGTTGTGGCGCCTCCGCGGTCGGCAGGCGGATGTCCAGCGTCTCGGCCAGCCGGGCGGCGCGCCGCGCGAACGAAGGCATGCCGAGCTCGACCAGGAGCGGATAGGCCTGCCAGAGCAGCTCGATGGCCCGGTCACGGTCGTCCCGGCCGCCCCGGGCGATCAGCATCTCCGCGTAATCCGCGTAGGTCCGGGCCAGCTCGGGATGGGCGCCAGCCCTGATGCCCGCCTCGATCGCTCGCTCGAAGTGGCGCTCGGCGGCTTCCCAGCGCCGGTTGGCGGCGTCGACGACAGCCAGCACCCGGGGAATCGAGAACATCCACCCGCTGGAGAAGATCACGTCGCGTTCGACGGCGCGAGTCAGCGCCGGGTACGAACGATCGGCGATGGCCGGCACCGCCGCCAGGCTGCCCAGCTCGGCGAGGGCGCACAGCGGGGCCAGCGAGTAGGTGTCGCTGCCCGCCACCGCCATCAGGTCGTCGGCCAGCGTGTCCAGCGATCGCTCGATCCGGCCGGCCTGGGCGTGGAGGAGGTGGCGGAACACCTGGGCGAAGGCACGCACGACCGGCCCCGGATCCTCGAACACGCGTCCGCGCTCGACGAGCACGTCCAGCGCATCCTCCGCCTCCGTCCACGCGCCCTGCAGCGCGCGGGTGCAGGCCAGCGCCAGGAGCGCGCGGAGCCCGCCCCACGGATAGCGGGATCGGACCACCATCAGCATGGTCTCCCGGGCGTGCTGTTCGGCCATGCCGAAATCGCCGAGCCCGACCGCGACCGAGGCCAGGTGGGACAGCCCGAGCGAGTGGTTGCTCCAGTCGTGCGACGTGCGCGTCGACTCGCACGCCTGCAGGGCGGTGCGCTCGGCCTCGGCGAAGCGGCCGAGGAGCGTGAGGGCCAGGGGGATCCGATGCAGCGTCCAGCTCTCGCGGATGAAGTCCTCGACCCGGCGCGCGTGGACGAGCGCGTCCTCCCACCCCTTGAGCGCCTCACGAACCTGCAGGTCGTTGATGTAGGCCAGGGCCAGCACGAAGCTGGCATACCCACCCAGGTAGTCGTCGGCGAGCTCCCGGCCGATCTCGATCGCTTGCTCGGCGTAGCGTCGGGCCGGCGCCGACTGGCGCCCGCTGCGGTAGGCCTCCGACATCACCGCCGCGATGTGGCCGCGCAGCGCGGGCTCTCGCTGACCCAGCGCGGCCAGGACTTCCTCGAGCGGCTTGACGTCGGCCACGGTCCCCAGCGGCACGGCGGCCAGCGTGAACTGGGTCCGCGTCTTCTCCATCAGCGCCCGGCCGAGGCCGGTGATGTCATCGGCGCGCCGGTAGGCCTCGATGGCCCGCTCGTAGTGGTGCAGGCAGGGGCCGACGTCCTGATTACAGAAGTGCGCCAGGCCCGCCCAGTAGTGGAGAGCGGCCTGATCGGCCACCGAGAGACCCCCGCCGCTCTCGCCCGCCGACAGGGCGGCCTCGTAGTAGTAGGCGGCCTCGTGCCAGGCGAAGACCCGGTACGCATCGTCGGCCGCGCGACGCGCATGGTCGACGATGACGCCGGCGGGGACGATCGAGCCGGCTCGCACCAGGTGGTGGGTGATCTCCAGCAGGTGCACATCGGCGCGGTCGGCATAGAAGCGCTGCAGGCTCTCGGCGATCTGCTTGTGCAGCCGCTGCCGGCGGGGCGGACTCGGCTCCTGGTAGTACACCTGCCGGATGATGGGGTGCGCGAACCGGAAGCTCGCCCCCTCGCTCCGAATCAGGCGATGCCGCGTGCTCTCCTCGAGCAGGGTCAGGAGCTGGTCCTCACCCACGCCGGTCACCCCGGCCAGGATCGGTAGCGAAAAGCTGTCGCCGAGCAACGCCGCCAGCCTGAGCACGTCCCGGCACGGCTCGCTGAGCTCGGCAACCCGGCTGAGCACGGCGACACTGACCTGCTCGGGCAGCCGCAGATCCGTGGAGGCGGCCGGAGTGACGAGATAGCCGCCCTGCTCCTCGATCGCCCGTTCACGCAGGAGATGGTCGAGAACCTCCTGCACGAACAGCGGATTGCCGCGGGTCGCCTCGCTCACGGTGGCGGTGAGCTGATGCGACGGCCGGGCCAGACCGAGTCCGGCGATGAGCTCGTGGACGTCGGGCTCCGCCAACCCCTCGAGCGTCACGAGCCGACAGATCTCCTCCCGTCGAATCCGGCCGACCAGGCGGGCCAGCCGATTCTCCGTCCTGATCGGTCGATACGTTCCGACGACGAGGAGCGGCACCGCCTCCCGCGTCGCCAGGTCGGCAATGGTGAACACGAGGTGGTCGAACAGGTCCAGCGAGAGCCGGTCGGCCCAGTGGAGATCGTCGAGGACGATGAGTATCGGGCGGCGCTGCGCGAGCTTGACGCTGGCCTGGCCCACCGCGACGAAGAGCTGCAGCTTCTCGTAGTCGGCCTGGTTCGACACCGACGGCGGCGCCGCGACCGAGCCCCCCGCTCGGTGCAGGAGGCGCCGGATCGCTTCCAGGCCGTCCCCGAGCCCCTGCCAGATCTCCGGGGGGGCCTGCTCGAGCTGCGGCAGCAGTGATTCGACGAACGGCAGGTACGGCAGCGAGAGATCCTCGTAGCAGCGGCCGAAGCAGATCTGCACGCCGGTGCGCTGGGCGGCCGCCCGCACCTCCTGCAGGAGACGCGTCTTGCCGATTCCGGCGTCGCCGTCGATCAGCACGACACGTGGCCGGCCCTGCCCGGCCTCCTGGAGCCATTGACCCAGTCTCCGCAGCTCGTGTACGCGGTCCACCAGCGGTGGAACACCCGCCAGCATGGCCGGGAGGCTCTTGCCCACTGCACACCTTCCTGACGCGCCCGCCGCCAGCGGGGCCCGGTTGCCCGGCGATACTGCGCTACCGGCTACTCGTCGTCAAGGACCGACTCGCCCGCCGGGCCGACCGCGGTCCCGCCGACCCGCACCTCGATGATGCGATCCCCGGTCAGCGCGGGCTTGTGACCCCAGTTGGCCGGGATCCCGATGCGGCGCAACGTGTTCATGAGGGCGATCGCCTCGCCGGGTGGGGTCACGACGTTGCGCACCGCGAGGGTCACGCCGGCCGCGCCCGCATCGCCGCGACACTTGAAGACGCCGGCGACCGGCCAGCGCGCCTCCGTCATCGTGTTGCGCAGCTCACGGGCATAGCGGATGGCTTCCTCTTCGTTGACGGCCGCCACCCGGACCTCCAGCGGGGCCAGTCGGCCGAGCGTCTGCAGCAGCGTCTGGCGTTGCCCGGCGTCAAGCCGGCGGGGCCGCGAGAGCCGTCCCCCCACGACATTGAGGGCGAAGCCGATCACCACGAACCCGATCGCCGTGGCGTGGGCGAGACGACTACGCCCGGAGCCCAGGGCCACGACCACGGCCGCCGCCAGCGAGAAGACGATGCTCATGACCACCATGAGCCGGGGATCCTGCAGGGCGTACTGGGTCAGCCGATACGTCCGGTACATCGAGTTCGATTGTCGCCACGCTGTCAATCCCGTCACCTGCTCTGCGGGGGTCAGCGCGTCTCTTTCGCCTGCGCGATGACACCGTCACGAAGCAGGCGCTCGATCTCGGCCGCCTTGACACCGGCTTCCTGCAGCACCTCCACCGTGTGCTCGCCGATCTCCGGGGCCATGGTGGCCGGGACCTTCTCCTGGCCGGCAATCTGCAGCGGGCTGCTCACCGTGAAAGACGCGCCCGCCCGGGGGTCGTCGATCGGCACCAGCGCGCCGCACGCCTGCATCTGCGGATCGTGTGGGATCTCGTCCACTGTCCCCACCACGCCGAACGCGATGCCGGCCGCCTCCAGCACGCGCCGCCACTCGGCCCAGTCGCGCCCGACGAAGACCGCGTCGAGGAGGGCGATGAGCATCCGCACGTTGGCCCGCCGGGCCGGCGGCGTGGCAAAGCGCGCGTCGGCGAACAGATCCGGCCGGTCGATGGCGGTGGTGAAGTCCTGCCAGCGCCGGCCATCGGGCGTGAGCGCGATGAGGAACCAGCGGTTGTCGCGCGTGCGATAGAGGTTGCCGAGGGCGTCCACCGCCTCCTCGCGCGGCGGCCGGACCACCGTGCGGGCGCCGCACAGGATGCCCTGGGCGGCGATCGCGTTCAGCCAGAGGCCGTTGGCCATCAGCGAGGTCGACACCATCGCGCCCCGCCCCGTCCGCTCGCGCTGGTAGAGCGCGGCCATGATGGCGCCGAAGAGCGCCGTCCCGGTGGGGTGATCGCCCATGCCGGGCAGCGAGCGCGCGGGCGGCGCCTCCGGGGCGGGGCGCACCAGGTCCATCAGCCCCGTGCGTGCCCACAGCGCCGTGCTGTCGAAGCCCGGCCGGCTCGCCTCCTCGCCCGCCTCGCCGTAGGCGGTGATCGAGCCGTAGATCAACCGCGGGTTGAGCGGCGAGAGGTCCTCCCAGCGCACACCCAGCCGGGCTCGGCCGTCGAGCGGCACGTTCGTCACGAAGACATCGGCGCTCTTCACCAGCCGGTGCAGCAGGCGCCGGCCATCCTCCGTGCGCAGGTCAATGGCCACGCCGCGCTTGTTCCGGTTGTCGACGATCCACGGGAAGTTGTAGGGACTGGGGGGATAGCCGGCGTTGCGCACCCGGTAGGTGTCGCCGCTGGGCGGCTCGACCTTGATGACGTCGGCGCCGAAGTCGGCCATGGCCGTGGTGGCCACCGGGCCGGCGATGAAGCTGGCGGCGTCGATGACGCGAATGCCTTCGAGGAGACGCGGGTCGGATCCCATGGGTCGCGAGTATAGTCGTCCGTCGCGTCAGGCGACGCCGAAGTTGAACACGCCGAAGACCATCTCGGCGCGCCACTGCGGCGGGGCGCCCAGCCACATCCGCGTGACGTAGCGCTCGGCCGTGATCCCGAGGTCGGCGAGATACCGCACGGCCGCGGTATTGGCCTCGGGGAGCCCGGGGCCACGCGACGGTCGCCCGGTCACCGACGCGGCCAGCCGCAGCAGCGCCAGGCCGCTGGCAGCATCACGCGCGATGGTGGGGCCGCCGCCCCACGGGCAGGCGAGGTGAAACCCGGTCACCTCGCCCCCCTGCGTGGCGATCCAGCCCGACGTCGCGAGCGAGGTGATGAAGCCGCTCCGATCCTCACCGGTTGCCTCACGATCCAGCGCGTGGATCGCCGCGAGATGGCGCGACTGCAGCGGCTCGATGAGCACGCCCGGGTCAGGGCCCAGCGTCGGCCACGCGAACGAGCCGTAGCGCCCGCCGGCGGCGAAGCCGAGGCGCTCGTACACCGGGCGTCCGGCATCCGTCGCCAGCAATAACACCGCACCGGCCGACCGGGCACGTAGCCAGGCGATCGCAGCCTCCGTGAGGCGGGCGCCCAGGCCGGCGTGCTGGTACTCCGGCCGGACGACGATGCCGTGTACCCACCCGGTGGCCGGCGTGCCCGGGAAGACGGTGGCCCCGGCGGTGCCGGCGATTTCCCCGCCCGCCTCGGCGACGAAGAGCGCACTGTCCTCACGGGCACCGTAGAAGTCGAAGAGGACCCGGCGCTCGCGCCAGCCGACGGCGTCGTTCGAGGCCAGGGCGCCGTCGAGGTCGGCCGCGCGGAGCGGGTGAATCGTGACGGCACGGTCCGGCGTGGACGAGGGGATCTCGGGGGCCTCCAGGGTGGTCTCGGCCGAGAGTATAGTCGGCCGGCCGCCTCGACAGGGGCCAGGAACGACTACCGGAGGTCGCCGCTGGCAGCAGAACCGCCGAACGTCGCCTGGGTGTGGCGGTCCATGCCCTGCGCCGCCCGCGCCTCCGGCGTCAGGGGCACTGCGGTCGGGTCGGGAACCACGATCGCCCCGAAGCGCCGCGAGTAGACCTTCGTGAACTCGGCGCCGAAGAAGAACACCTGGGCTGAGTAGTAGATCCAGAGCAGGATGACGACGAAGGAGCCGGCCGCGCCGTACACCGACGCCGCCTCGCTCCGGCCCAGGTAGAGGCCGATCAGCGACTTGCCGAGCGTGAAGAGGAGCGCCGTCACGGCGGCGCCCACCCACACGTTCCGCCACGCGAGCCGCACGTCCGGCAGCAACCGGTAGATGACGGCGAACATGAGACCGATGACGACGAACGACACGACGGCGTTGGCCGTCTGCATCACCCCGGGCGGGAGCGGCAACAGTCCGGAGAAGAACTTCCCGAACGCCGCCAGCCAGGCGCTGGCGCCCAGGGACACGAGCAGCAGGAATCCGACGCCGACGACCACCGTGAATGACCAGAACCGGGCCTTGATGATCTCGAGCACCCCCCGCCCCGGCCTGGTCGTCACGCCCCAGATGGTGTTCAGCGCATCCTGGAGCTCTCCGAAGACGCCCCAGAGTCCGAAGATGAGCGTGATGACGCCGAGCCCGGTGGCGTGCAGGCCGCTTCCCTTGCTTCCGGTGCTCTCGATGGCAGCCCGAATCGCTTGAGCGCCGGCGACCCCGATGAGGTCCTGGACCTCGTCGATGATCTGACCCTGGGCCGCCACCTTCCCCAGGACGAGCGCGGTGACGGCGATGATGACGATCAGCCCCGGCGCCAGTGCGAAGACGGTGTAGTACGCCAGGGCCGCTCCCAGCCGCGGCGCTCGGTCCTCGTACCACTCGTAGAAGGTCTCGCCGAGCAGCGACCAGACGACGGCCGGCGTCAGCCGGGCCGGGATGCCGCCGACGCCCGGCGAGGAGCGACGGGGAACGGGGACGGCGCTCACAGCAGCTGCGGTGAGGCGACCGCTCGGTCGGGCTCTCGGTCGTCGACCAGCGGGCTCCGGGGCGCCTGCAATCGCCGCCAGACGATCCGGACAGCCGCGATGACCGGAACGGACAGGAACATCCCGGCGACACCGGCGAGCTCACCCCCCGCCAGCACCCCGACGACCACCAGCGCGGGATGGATCTCGATGCCGCGCCCCATGATGAGGGGCACGCAGGCATAGTCCTGGATGCCTCGCCAGACGAGCACGAACGCCGCGACGAGCCAGGGGTGCCCGTAGCCGCCGAAGAGGCTCACCCCGATGGCGAGAATACCGGCGGTCAGCGGGCCCACCACGGGAATGAACTCCAGCGCACCGCCGATGGCCGCGAGGACCAGCGCGTACGGCACGCCGGCCATCAGGAACACCGCCGCCCACACGACGAACGTGATCAGGGCCAGCAGCACCTGGGCCCGGACGTACTGCCCCAGCAACAGATGAAGATCCTCGGCGATGCCCCATCCCACCCCTCGATGGCGCCGCTGGCCCAGGCGCGAGATGGTCGCGGCGGTGACTTGCTCCGCGTCCTTCAGGATGAAGAACGCCAGGACGGGGATGAGCACGATCACCCAGGCGCCGGCGAGCCACTTCAGCAGCGCCGCCGCGGCCTGCTGGGCATAGCCGATGATCTCGCCCATGTGAGTCCGGGCCAGCCGCTCGATCTCGGCGATCTCCCGCCACTCCCACCCCCGGCGCTGGAGCATGCGCTCGACCATCTGGCCGCTCTGGATCTGCGTCGAGATCTCCGGAAGCTTCTGCGCAAGGCTCTGGACCTCGCTCGACAGGCGGGGCCCGACCGCGAGCCCGGTCCCGACCAAGGCCGCCAGCACCACCAGGTACACGATCGCGATCGCCAGCGATCGGCGCTGCGTCACCCACCGTTGCGTGAGCCGCACCACGGGAAACAGCAGGTACGCGAAGAACAGCGACAGGGCGATCAGGAGCAGCACTCCTCGCACGGCGTACGCCAGCCCGATGACGCCGAGGATCGCCAGGATGGTCACGGTGACCCGCGCCGCGCGGGAGTCGAGAAAGAGCCGGCTCATGGCAGGTTCACACTTCCACGACTGAAGTATGGGTTCGGTCGACCGCCCTGCCTATTGGACCTTGGTCCACCCACCGATCCTGGTCGGTCTGATCGTCGGTAGCTGGCTGGCCCTTGCACGCGAGAAGTCCGTCGAGTACCTTGGGACGGAGGCCGTGTCAAAATCACAAATCGGCCGCGCCACTGGGGCCCCAACCGTTCCATAGGAATTCCCAGCATGAATGACCCGACTCCAGCGCCGCGCACGGCGTTCAGCCTCAACATCTAGATGCGCCGAAAGCCGACGGCGCGATCACCAGCTCCGCGCGCCGCGAGGCTCCGCCCGACAGCGATGACGCCTGGATCCCGGTCGCGTCCGCCCCCCCGCGCCCGACAAGAGGTGGGACCGGACGAGGCGTCGCCGCGCTTGCCGATCGTCGGTATCGGAGCGTCGGCCGGGGGCCTCGAGGCCTTCACCCAGCTTCTGCGGGCGCTGCCGAGCGACACCGGCATGTCCTTCGTCATCGTGCAACATTTGGACCCGACACACGAGACGGTCCTGACGGATCTTCTCGCCAGGGCGACGAGGATGCCGACCAGCCAGATCATTGACCGGACGCCGGTCCGGCCCGACCACGTGTACGTGATTCCGCCCAACCGCAGCCTCACGATAGCGGGCGGGATCCTGCGCCTTGGCTCGCGGGCAACGATCGACGGCCGACATCTGCCCATCGACACCTTCCTGGCCTCGCTGGCCGACGATCAGGGGGCTCGGGCGATCGGGGTGATTCTTTCGGGCACCGGGTCCGATGGCGCCGTCGGCCTCCGTGCGATCAAGAACGCCGGGGGCCTGACGTTCGCCCAGGACGAGCAGTCGGCTCAGCACGCCGGCATGCCCCACAGCGCCGTGGTCGCGGGAGCCGTCGATCTCGTCCTGCCCGCCGGGAAGATCGCCGCCGAGCTCGCGAGGATCGCCCGGCATCCGTACGTCGAGTCGTCCCCGACGTCTGCTGATGACGCCGATCCTGCTCCAGAGGGGGCCGGGCTCCGCCAGATCCTCCGAATCCTGCAATCTGCAACGGGCACTGACTTCCACGGCTACAAACCCGCGACGGTCAGGCGCCGCGTGGCCCGACGGATGCTCCTGCAGCACAGCGAGACATTCGCCAGCTACGCCCGCCACCTCCGCCAGCACCCGGCCGAGGTGCAGGCCTTGCACGACGATCTCTTCGTGACGGTGACGCGGTTCTTCCGTGACCCTGACGTCTTCCACGCGCTCGTCCGTACGGTCTTCCCCCGCCTCCTGAAGGACCGGCCCCGCAACACCCCGATCAGGATCTGGACCCCCGGATGCGCCACCGGCGAGGAGGCGTACTCGATCCTGATCGCGCTCACCGAGTTCCTGGCGACGACGAAGCGCGGCGCCGACGACGTCGAGATCCAGTTGTTTGCCACGGACCCGAACGCCGCGTCGATCGCCCGCGCTCGCGCCGGTCGGTACCCGGAAAGCATCGCGCTGGACGTCTCGCCGGAACGTCTGCGGCGATTCTTCGTCAAGGTCGACGGCCAGTACCAGGTGAGCAAGTCGCTCCGCGACACGGCGATATTCGCCGTCCACAACGTCGCGACGGATCCGCCCTTCTCCCGGCTCGACCTGCTGACGTGTCGCAACGTCCTGATCTACTTCGGGCCAGACCTACAGAAGCGGGTGCTGCCGGTCTTTCACTATGCCCTCAAGCCGACGGGGTTCCTTCTCCTGGGGAATGCCGAGACGACGGGCACGTTCTCGGATCTCTTCGTCCCCGTGGACAGGACGCACCGGCTCTATGCCCGACGGGGGGGCCCGCCGCGGGCAGCCCTGCGCTGGCCGCGGCCCGAGCGCGTCGGAACCGCCTCCCGCCGCGAGACGGCGGTGCGCGCACCCGCGCCCCCGGAGTCCGAGCTGGGCCGCGAAGCCGACCGCATCCTCCTCGCGAGATACGCCCC
Source organism: uncultured Candidatus Rokubacteria bacterium (assembly GCA_963734175.1). GTDB lineage: Bacteria > Methylomirabilota > Methylomirabilia > Rokubacteriales > CSP1-6 > AR5. Next base: position 384,112 of record CAVTGC010000015.1, on the reverse strand, counting down.
CGCCGGCGTGGTCGTGACCGACGACATGGCGGTGCTCCACGTCCGCGGACGCACCGGCCCCTATCTGGAAGTCCCGGCCGGCGCCGCCAGCTTCAATCTCCTGAAGATGCTGCGGGAGGGCCTCCTCGTCGACGTGCGCGCGGCCGTCAAGCGCGCACGCACCACCGGCGCTCCAGTCCGCAAGGACGGCGCTCAGATGCGGCGGAATGGCGGCCTCGTGCGGGTCAACATCGCGGTGATCCCCCTCCGCTCATCGGCTGCAAGCCGCGCGGCCCCCGGCGCCTTCCTCGTCCTGTTCGAGGACGCGCCGAAGCCCGCCGTGCTCGCCCGCCCCCGCCCGGGCCCCGGTCGCCGGAAGCGTGCGAGCGACGAGCGCGCCACCCACGCCCTCCGGGCGGAGCTGGAGTCGACCAAGGAGTACCTGCAGGCGATCGTCAACGAACGAGAGGCGGCCAACGAGGAGCTGAAGTCCGCCTCGGAGGAGCTGCAGTCCACCAACGAGGAGCTCCAGAGCACCAACGAGGAGCTGGAGACCTCGAAGGAGGAGCTGCAGTCGGTCAACGAAGAGCTGGAGACGGTCAACGAGGAGCTGCAAGCGCGCAACGGCGAGCTCGGCCGCCTCAACAGCGACCTCAACAACATCCTCAGCAGCGTGACGATTCCAATCGTCATCGTGAGTCGCGACCTTCGAATCCGCCGATTCACCGGGATGGCCAGCCGCGTCCTGAGCGTCCTCCCGACCGACATCGGTCGCTCGATCCGGGACATGCGCTGGAAGATCGAGCTGACGGGCGTCGAACAGGTGCTGCTCGACGTGATGGGAACGCTCACGACATGGGAGCGCGACGTCCATGATCAGGACGGCCACTGGTATTCCCTCCGCGTCCTGCCCTACCGGAGCCTCGACGACACGATCGACGGCGCGGTCATGGCCTTCATCGACGTCAATGCCCATCGGCAGCTCGAGAACGCGATGGAGCGGCGGACGGACGAGCTCGAGCGTGTGAGCACGATGAAGGACGAGTTCCTGGCCGTGCTCTCGCACGAGCTCCGTACGCCGCTGAGCGCGATGCTCGGGTGGACACGGCTGTTGCGTCTGGGCCAGCTCGACCGGGAACGGTCCGCGCACGCCATCGAGGTCATCGAGCGCAACGTCGTGTTGCAAGCGCGTCTCATCGACGACCTGCTCGACGTGTCCCGGATCATCGCGGGCAAGTTGCGAGTGGACCGCCGCCCCATCGCCCTCCGTGACGTCGCCGGGGCGGCGGTCGAGGGCCTCCGCCCGGCGGCGAGCGCCAAGCGCGTCCAGCTCGACCTGGTACTGGGGGTCGGTCCCGACATCGTGCTCGGCGACTCGCTCCGTCTGCAGCAGGTGGTCGGGAACCTCCTGTCCAACGCGCTCAAGTTCACGCCCGAAGGCGGCAGTGTCGAGGTGCGTCTGGCCCCCACCGAATCGCGGGTGGAGCTTCACGTCCACGACACCGGCGAGGGCATCGCCGCGGACCTGTTGCCTCAGCTGTTCGAGCGGTTTCGTCAGGGTGAGAGCTCCATCACCCGACCGCACGCCGGCCTCGGTCTCGGCCTCGCCCTCGCGCGCTACGTCATAGAACAACACGAGGGAACGATCCGGGCCGAGAGTCCGGGCCCAGGACGGGGAGCAACGTTCACGGTCAGCCTTCCGTCCGCTCCCCCCGGCGCCGAGATCGCCACCCCGGAGCAGCAGCGGACGCTCGGGCGTGTCCAGCCGGGAGCGCTCGCCGGACTCCGTGTGCTGGTGGTCGAAGACCACGACGACACCCGAGAGTTCGCCGCTGCGGTTCTCGCCCAGTACGGCGCCGAGGTGACGACCGCGACGTCGGCCCGGGCCGCGCGCGCCGCGTTCGAGCTCGCAAAGCCACAGGTGGTCGTCAGTGATATCGCCATGCCTGGAGAGCACGGCTACAGTCTCATCGAAAGCCTGCGCGCGCTGCCACCGGAACAGGGCGGGCGCGTCCCCGCCGTCGCCCTGACCGCCTACGTGCGGCCGGAGGATCGCGAACGCGCCCTGGCCGTCGGCTACAACCGGCACCTGCTCAAGCCAATCGACCCGATCGATCTGGCCAGCGTCGTCGCCCAGCTCGCCGGACGCGCCTGACCCGCAGACGTCCCTCGCTCCGAGGCCGCCGGGGTGATCTCCGTCGCGAGTATAATCGCCGCGCGAGAGGAGACCGCGGACATGCGCACGCATATCGAGGGTGGCTGGGTGGTGGCCTTCAACGGCACGACGTCACGAGGTCTACGAGGCGGGCAGCGTGGTCTTCGAGGACGACCGGATCGTCCACGCCGGCGCCGCCTACACGGGCCCGGCCGACACCCGCATCGCCGCCCGCGGCAAGCTCGTCTCCCCCGGCTTCATCAACACGCACGTGCACACCGCGGGCAACGCCGGCGACTACCTGCTGCTCGACATGGCCAAGAACGACTACCGGACGTCGAACTACATGAGCTTCGCCGCCCCGCTCAAGGGCAAGATGACGCCGCCGCCGGCGGCGGCGGTCGCCGCCCTCCGCACGTACGTCTTCCTCCACGCGCTCAAGAACGGCACCACCACCATCATCGACGTCGGCGGTCTGCGCGGTGACTGGGACGGCTATGCGCGGCTGGTGGACGAGCTCGGCGTGCGTGTCTACGGCAGCCCGCCCTTCCGGGATCGCGATACGTTCATGGACGCTCAGGGCCGGCTGACCTACGAGGAGGACATGGCGGTGGGCCGCGAGCGGCTCAAGGAAGCCGTCGGCTTCGTGAAGAGCTTCGACAAGACCGCCAACGGGCGGCTGCGCGGCATGCTGAACGCCGCCCAGGTGGAGACGTGCACCGAGCGGCTGCTGCGCGAGGGCCGGGACGCCGCCCGTGAGCTCGACGTGCCCATCCACACCCACGCCGGCGGCAACCTGGTCGAGTTCCAGCAGATCATGGGCGAGTACCGCAAGACGCCCATCCAGTTCCTGGCCGACATCGGCTTCCTGGACGACCGCACGCTCATCGGCCACGGCGTCTTCCGGGCCGGCCACCCGTGGACCGGCCACCCCTTCGGCGACGACATCAAGGTGATGGCCGAGCGCGGCGCCACCCTGGGCCACTGCCCGTACAAGTACGCGAAGATGGCGATGACGCTGCTGTCGTTCCAGCGCTACCTCGAGGCCGGCGTGACGATCTCGCTCGGTACCGACACCTTCCCGCTCGACATCGTCGCCGAGCTGCGCTGGGCCTCGATCCTGGCCAAGACCACCGACGGCAACTACCAGGCTGGCCAGCACCGCGACGTCTTCAACGCCGCCACCCTGGGCGGCTGCCGCTTCATCCGCCGCGACGACCTCGGACGTCTCGCCCCCGGCGCCAAGGCCGACGTCCTCCTGATCAACCTCGACCACGTGGGCGCCGGCATGTACGCCGACCCCATCAAGGCGCTGGTGGACGCCGCCAGCGGCCGCGACGTGCACACGGTGATCGTGGACGGCCAGGTCCTGGTGCAGGACGGCCGGCTCGCGCGCGTGGACGAGGCCGAGGTCTACGCCAAAGCCCGCGAGGCCACGCGGCACTACTGGGGCAACGTGGCGAACTGGCGCTGGGACGGCGCCGGCATCGATCGCATCATCCCCCCGGCGTTCGCCCTGCACCGGGCGCCGTGATCGGACGGCTCGCCGCCGGCCCCACGAGGATCTGACCGACCGCGCCGAACATTGACGCCGCCGCGGCGATTCAGCTACGTTGTCCTATGACGCATTTGGCAGGAGGGCCGCGATGAACCTTCCCACCTTCGATGAGCTCCACGTCATCTCCGATCTGCACATGGGAGGCGCCCCCGGGTTCCAGATCCTGGGCGAGACGGCCCGCCTGGCCAGCTTCGTCCGCTGGGTCCGGGAGCAGCGGCCGGACGGCAAGGTCGCGCTCGTGCTGAACGGCGACATCGTCGACACGCTCGCCGAGGACGTGCCGGGGTACATCGCGATCGAGACCGCCGTCGCCACCATCGAGCGCATCATCGATCGGGACACCGGCTTCTCGCCCGTCTGGGATGCGCTGGCCGACTTCGTGCGCACGAAGAACCGCACCCTCGTCCTGGTGATCGGCAACCACGACCTCGAGCTGGCGCTGCCGCCGGTCCATCGCCTCCTCGTCTCCCGCCTGGCGGGCGACGATCCCGCCGCCCGGGGCCGGCTCGAGTTCTCGACCTTCGGCGCCGGCTTCACGTGCCTGGTCGGCGGGACCCGCGTGTTCTGCACCCACGGCAACGAGGTGGACGCCTGGAACTACGTGCGCTACGAGGACCTGGCCCGCGTCTCTCGCCGGCTGAACTCCGGCCGCCCCGTGGCGCCCTCCGAGTGGGAGCCGAACGCCGGCACCAAGATGGTCAAGGACGTGATGAACGACGTGAAGCGCCGCTACGCCTGGATCGATCTCCTGAAGCCGGAGACCCAGGCCGCCGTCGGCGTGCTCGCGGTGCTCGAGCCCTCGCTGGCCAGCCGGATCACGAGCGTGCTGCCCGTGGTCGGCGAGCGCGTGCGGGGCGGCGGCGACTACGAAGGGCGCCTGTCCTCCGAGGGCTACCAGGCGTCGACGGCCACCGCCGCGCGCGTGGTCACCGCCGACCAGCTCCTCGGCCCCAACCTGGCCAGTGGTCTCCGGAGCGGCGGCGCCCGAGCCGGCGGCAGCGCGGATGCCATGCTGCTCGCCGCGGAACAAAACCTCCAGGGCCGGCCGGCCGGCACGCGGCCCGGCGACGAGACGCTCGGAGCGCCCCAGCTCATCTGGGAGCGGCTGACCGGCTGGATCACCGGCGTGGGCAAGGACGAGGCGCTGCGACGCGCCCTGCTCGACTGGCTGGCCGGCGACAAGACCTTCGAGCTGGACGATCGCGACACCACCTTCCAGGACGTCACCAAGGCGGTCGGGCCCGAGATCGGCATCACCGTCACCGGGCACACGCACCTGGAGCGGGCCATCGACATGGGTGGCAACCGCTTCTACTTCAACTGTGGCACCTGGATCCGGCTGATGCGGTTCACCGACGCCATGCTGAAGGACACCGCATCGTTCAAGTCGATCTACGACGTGCTGGTCGACGGGCGGATGAGCAGCATCGACGCCGCGACCTTCAACGGCCAGCCGCTGGTCCTGAGCCAGACGAGCGCGGTGTGCATCAAGAGCGACGGCGCTCGAGTCGTCGGCGAGCTGGCTCACGTCGAGGGCCGCGGGCCCGTCACCCGCAAGGTCGTGCAGACGTTCGTGAGGGGCTGACATGGCCGAGATCCGCAACGTCAAGCTGGAGCTGCTCCGGCCGGGCCCGTCGAACAACCAGTTGCTGTCGCCGCTGACGCCGTACCTGGCGCTGTGCGGGGCCGACGGCCCGGTGACGGTGCAGATGCCGTTCGAGCACCGCCATCTGCTGAACCGCCTGGAGCGGCTCCGCTACGTCACCAACGGCGTCGCCGTGTCTCCGCAGCAGCAGGCCACCGAGGTCCGCGAGATCGGCGAGGCGCTCGGGCGGGTCCTCGCCCAGGTCCCCGCGCTGCTCTCCGAGATCGGGACCGCCGCCAGCAACCAGAACGAGCTGGTGCACCTGCGCCTCGTCACCTCCGCGTACGAGCTCGCGCTCATCCCCTTCGAGCTCGCCATCGGAGCCGACGGTTTCCCTGGCTCGGGCGCGCCCCTGTTCCTGCAACCCACGGTCCCGCTGTCGGTCACCCGGGAGGTCCGGCGCGGGCGAGCCCTGCCGGTCTACTGGAACCGGGCGCCGCGCATCCTGTTCGCCTTCGCGTCTCCCGACGGCCTGGCGCCCGTGCCCGCTCAGGATCACCTCGACGCCCTGCGGCGCGTGCTCGAGCCCTGGATCAAGTGGAGGGCCGACGCGGCCGACCGGCTCGACGAGGTCAAGAAGCTGCTGACGGTGCTCCCGAACGCCTCGCTGCAGAAGATCCGGCGGGCCTGCGCCGAGACCGAGTACACGCACGTGCACATCCTGGCCCACGGGGAGCCGATCGGCCAGGACGGCGACCGCCACTACGGCCTCGCCCTGTGCTCGGACATGGACGACGGGGCCAAGGACGTCGTGGCCGGCGACGTGCTCGCCACCGCGCTGACCTCCAAGGACGCGATCGGCTCGACGCGCTTCCGTCCCACGCTGGTCAGCCTGGCCACGTGCGACTCCGGCCACGCCGGCTCGGTCATCACGCCCGGCGGCAGCATCGCTCACGCCCTGCACGCGGCCGAGATTCCGTGGGTGGTCGCCTCCCAGTTCCCCCTGTGGATGCGGGCGTCGTCGATCGCGGTCGAGGTCCTGTACGGCGGCATCCTGCGCGGCGACGACCCGCGGTGGGTGCTCCGGGCGCTGCGCCAGCGCCTGCGGACCGACTCGACCGCCACCCACGACTGGGGCAGCATCGTGGCCTACGCGGTGGTGCCGTCGGACTTCGACCGCCAGGTCGAGGCCTTTCGCAACCGGCAGACGCGCCAGCGGATCGAGGTGAAGTTCGACCGGGCCGAGCAGATGCTGCAGACCTCGGCGCCGGCCGGCGGCGCCAAGCTGACGGCGCCAGCGCCGGCCGCGGAGGTCAACCAGCTCTACGAGTCGATCCGGAGCGACCTCGAGAAGTGGCGGGAGGCCCTCGCCCCCACGGCCCCGAGCAACGAGCGGGCCGAGCGCCTGGGGATCAGCGGGGCCAGCGAGAAGCGCATCGGCAATCTCTTCCGGGCCGAGAAGGACGAGGAGCGCGCGCGCAAGGCCTACGAGACGGCGTGCGAGTTCTACCGGCGCGCCCTCGATGCGGAGCCGTTCAATCACTGGGTCATCACCCAGTACCTCTCGATGACCGCGGTGCTGGCGCCTGTGGATGGCGACGAGGGCCTCGTCGTCCAGTACGGCGCTCTGTGGAGCGCTACTCGCCACATTGCGGAGCTGGAGCTGCGGAAGGCCACCGGCGAGAAGCAGGCGTGGGCGCTGGCGACCCTGGCCGAGCTCGAGCTGCTGGGCGCGCTCTACGCCGGCAAGTCGTTCGACGAGGCGAAGGCCCGGGCGGCGATCGAGAGCTTCTGCGGCAGGATCCACGACGCGGTCGACCGCGACGCCTTCCCGGTCTTCTCGACCCGCCGCCAGTTCAAGCGTTACCTCGAGAACTGGCCGCGCAAGGAGTGGAAGGAGCTCGCGACCGCCGCCATCGTCGCCCTCGGCGAGGGGGCGTCGTGGGTGGGACGCGCGTACCTCAGGTCCGACACCTAGACGCACGGTCCGCCGCTACGCTCGGCAACGACCGCCGGCACGCGCCCGCTCCACGGCCGCGCGGCCTCGAAGGCAGCCGCCGCCCGTAGCACCACCGCCTCCTCTCCCCGCTCGCCGACGATCTCAGTCCCACCGGCAGGCTGGCGCGCGAGAAGCCGCATGGGATCGAGAGTCAGATCAAGTCACCGGCGCTCTCGGCGTTGTGATTACAATCGACTCCAGCGCCAGGAAGGAGGCCACCATGGAACCACGTCCCGTCACCCGAAGGCACTTTTTGGCCACGGGCGCTGCCGGCGCCGCCGCCCTGGCCGCCGGCGGCGAAGGGTTGGCCCAGGCACCGGCGCCCACCCAGAAGCTCCACATCAAGCCGGTGCCGCGCGAGATCTTCATCGACCACGGGATCAACCAGGAGACGCGTCTCGAGACGCTCCGAGGCTACCTGACCCCGGGCAGCCACTTCTTCGTCCGCCAGCACGCTCCGACGCCGGCCCTCGACCTCGGCACCTGGCGGCTGCGCATCGAAGGCAACGGCGTCGAGCGTCCCGTCGAGCTCGGCTTCGACGACCTCCTGCGCCTGCCCTCGCGTTCGGTCATCGCTTTTGTCGAGTGCGCCGGCAACGGGCGGGGGTTCTTCAAGGAGTTCATGGGCAAGGTGGCCTCGGGGACGCAGTGGCACTTCGGGGGCATCGGGGTCGCGGAGTGGACGGGCGTCCCCCTCGGGGCGGTGCTCGAACTGGCCAGGGTTCGCCGCGACACCCCGCGCGACATCCTGAACGTGCTCGTGGAGGGCCTCGACTCAGTGAAGGTCAACCGGCCCATGTCCCTCGGAAAGGCGTTCGAGGACGACACGCTGCTGGCGTACGCCTTCAACGGGGAGCCGGTGCCGGTGGATCACGGCTTCCCGGTGCGGGCGATCGTCCCGGGCTGGGTCGGCATCAACAACATCAAGTGGGTGGGTCGGATCGAGGTGCGGAACAGCGTGATCGACGTGCCGACCACGACGAAGACCTACGTCCTGGAGGGTCCTGACTACCCGAGCAAGCCGGTCCTGCGTGAGCAGACGATCAAGAGCGCCGTGGCGCTGCCGTGGGGCGCGATGCTGCCGGCCGGCCGGCAGCGCGTGCGGGGCTTCGCCTGGTCGCCGGTCGGCCGGATCAGCCGCGTCGAGTACAGCCTCGACCGCGGGGCCGCGTGGCAGCCGGCCGCGCTGCGGGAGCCCAACATCGCGCGCGCCTGGACGCGGTGGGACTTCGAGTGGGACGCCCGCCCGGGCGATCACGTGATCCTCACGCGGGCCGCCGACGACCAGGGTAACACTCAGCCGTCCAGCATCTCCTGGAACGCCCAGGGCTATGGCTACAATGTTCCAGTGCCGCACCCGGTGAAGGTCACGTGATGAAAGTCGGGGTCGGAGTCGGCGCCAGCATCACCCCGCAGGCGTTCCCCGCCCGCTGGTCACGCCGACCACCGGTGGCACCCGCCCGCTCCACGGTCGCGCGATCTCGAAGGCCGCCGCCGCCCGTAGCACCGCCGCCTCCCCTCGCCGCTTGCCGACGATCTGCAATCCCACCGGCAGGCCGGCCCGCGTGAAGCCACACGGGATCGAGATCGCCGGCAACCCCAGCACCGAGAACGCGTAGGTCAGGTGGGAGCGCTGCATGGCCTTGCCGACCGGCTGGCCGTTGACCTCCAGGATGTGCGGGTGCTCGATCGGGAAGGCCGGCACCGCCATCGTCGGCGTCAGCCAGACGTCGCGCGTCTCGAGGAACTCGCGCACCCGCTGCCACTGGCGCGTGCGCGCCAGCTCACCCTCGGCGATCTCGCGCGGCGTCAGCTTCAGGCCGGCCTCGGTGTTCTCCACCAGTCCGGCCTGGAGCACGGCGCGGTGCTCGGGCAGCTTGTCGGCGTGCCGCGCCACCATGAGCAGGCCGCGGGTGAGGCGCACGATCTCCGGCACGTCGCTCATGTCGGGGCAGGCCGCCTCCGTCCGGGCGCCGAGCGAGCGGAACACGCGCACCGCCTGCTCGAAGAGCGCGCGCACCTCGTCGTCGACCGCGACCAGCCCGCCGAGGTCCACCGTCCACGCCAGGCGCCAGCCCTTCACCGAGGGCGCCTTCGCCGCCGCGGCGAACGAGCGCTGATCGACCTCGTACGACAGCGGAGCCCGATCGTCGGGCCCGGCCATCACCGACAGCATCAGCGCGGCGTCGGCGACCGTGCGCGCCATCGGCCCCTCGACCGAGTACGAGTCCCAGGCCAGCGCCGAGGGGTAGCGCGGGATCAACCCCGGCGTCGTGCGGAAGCCAACGACGCCGCAGAAGGCGGCGGGGCCGCGCAGCGAGCCACCGAGGTCGGTCCCCTCGGCGAGCGGGCACATGCCGGTGGCCAGCGCCGCCGCCGCGCCGCCGCTGGAGCCGCCCGCAGTCCGCGTCAGGTCCCAGGGGTTGCGGGTGGCGCCGAAGACCGTGTTGACCGTGTTGGGGCCGAACGCGAACTCCGGCGTGTTGGTCTTGCCGAGCACGACGGCGCCGGCCGCGCGCAGCCGCTCGACCACGAGGGCGTCCTCGGTCGGCACGTGGTCCTCGAACAGCTTGGACCCCTGGGTGGTGCGGATGCCGGCCGTCGGGGTGACGTCCTTGATGGTCACCGGCACCCCGAACAGCGGCGGCAGCGCCGCTCCCCGCTTGAGGGCGGCGGTGGCCCGGCGGGCGTTCCACAGCGCGGCGTCCCGCGCCAGCGTGACGACGGCGTTCACGGCCGGATTGACGGCGTCGATGCGGGCCAGGAGCTCCTGCATGACTTCGAGCGGCGAGGTCCGGCGGGCCCGGTACAGCTTCACCAGCTCTACGGCCGGCGTGAAGGTCAGATCGCGACCTGGCATGGCGTCCTCCGCGCGACGATAGTACCGCCTACTTGAGACTCCCGGCCGTCAGTCCACCGACCAGGTAGCGCTCGACCAGCGCGAACAGCACGACCACCGGCACGATGGCGATCACCGAGGCGGCGAACAGCGAGTTCCAGTGCTGCACGTAGGCGGTCACGTAGGACGTGATCCCGACCGTGAGCGGCTTCATGGCGGGGTCGGTCATGAGGGTCAGCGCCACGATGTACTCGTTCCAGGCGGCGATGAAGGCGAAGATGGCCGCGGTCACGATGCCGGGCAGCGACAGCGGCAGCACGATCCCCACCAGCGTGCGCAGCCGGCCGCAGCCGTCCACCGCCGCCGCCTCCTCGATCTCGCGCGGGATCGAGGCGAAGAACGCGCGCAAGATCCAGATGGCGAAGGCCAGGTTGAAGGCGGCGTTGGTGAGGATCAGCGCCGCGTAGGTGTTGATGAGTCCCAGCTCGAAGAACTCCCGGTAGAGCCCCACCACCAGCGCCGTCGGCGCGAACATCTGGGTGACCAGCACCAGGAACAGGAAGGCCGCGCGGCCCCGGAACTGGTGGCGCGCCGTGTAGTACGCGGCCGGCACCGCCGCCACGATCACGAGCGCCGTCGAGGCCAGCGCCACCACCAGGGACACCGACAGCCAGCCCTGGAAGGCTGGATCCCGCAGCACCTCCAGGAAGTTGCCGGGCTGCCAGGCGACCGGCAGTAGCCGCGGCGGGGTCGTCCGCAGCTCGCCGGCCGGCTTGAGCGCGGTCAGCACCATCACCAGATATGGCGAGACCAGCACGAGGGCCAGGAGCTGTCCGGCCCCGGCCAGCAGCAGGCGGCGCGACAGCTCAGGCCTCCTGCTCGCGCCAGCGAATGGCGCGCAGGTAGACGAACACGGCCACCAGGATGACGGCGACGTTCACGACCCCCAGCGCCGCCGACAGGCCAACGTCGCGGAGCGCGCTCTTGAAGGCGATCTTGTACATGTAGGTGATCATGGTGTCGTGGCCGAACCCGGGGTTGCGGTCGTTGAGCGTCCACACGATGGGAAACGAGTTGAAGACGTAGATGACGTTGAGCACGGTGGCCACCAGCAGGGCCGGCCGCAGCAGCGGCAGCGTCACCGACCGGTAGCTGCGCCAGGCGGAGGCCCCATCGACGCGGGCGGCCTCGTACACCTCGCCGGGGATCGTCTGCAGGCCGGCCAGCAGCACGTAGGTGGTGAACGGCAGCGAGACGAAGACGCCGACGGCGATCATGGCGCCCATCACGGTGGCGTCGTCGCCCAGCCAGTCGACCGGCTGCCGGAGCAGGCCGAGCGACGCCAGCGCGTGATTGAGCACACCGAAGTAGTAGTCGTAGATCCACACGAACAGCTTGGCGGTCATGATGAGCGAGGCCGCCCACGGCACGATCAGCGCCCACCGCACCACCCGCCGCCCGGGGAACTCGAGGTTGAGGAACTGCGCGAGCCCCAGCGAGATCAGGAGCGTGACCCCGACCACGACCACCACCCACACGACGGTGTTGGCGACGACCGCCGGCAGCGCCGCCTGCTCGGCGAGCCGCGCGTAGTTGGCGGTGCCGACCGCACCCTGGTAGAGACCCGTGATGGAGTATCGAGCGAACGAGGCGCGCGCGAGCTGGACGGCCGGATAGAGGACGACGGCGACGATGAGCGCCAGGCTGGGCCCGAGCCAGACCAGCGCCCGCCAGCCGCCCCCGCGCGTCAGGGCGTCAGCGGCCGCCCGCCGCGGCCGCGGCGTTCTTCTGGATCGACGCGAGCACCTGGCGCGGGTCGCCGCCCGGCTGCACGGCCAGCCCGATGCTCTGCTGCACGTCGAGCTTCACCTTGTCCCAGGCGGGATCGGTCGTGGGCGCCAGCCGCGCGTTGGGCAGCGCGGCCAGGTACGGCTGCAGCTTGGCGTTGTCGCTCATCTGGCGCAGGCCGGACTTCGTCACCGGCAGGAACCCCTCGGCGGCGATCCAGCGGGTGATGTTCTCCGGCTGGTAATAGAGGTCGAGGAACTTCTTCACGGCGTCCTGGTTGCCCTTCTTCTTGAACGCCATCAGGTAGTCCTCGACGGCCAGGGTGATGCTGGTGCCGGTGTTGGTCGGCATCTCACCCACGCCGTAGTCCACCTTGCCCTCGGCGTCGAGCTGGGCGGCGAGCGGGCTGAAGCCCATCACCATGCCCACCTTGCCGTCCTTGAAGAGCTGGAAGGCGCCGTCGGTGCGGTTGGTCTTGCCCGGGTTGACCTGCGTCACCTTGTGCTTGTTGGCGAGGTCGGCCAGGAACTGCAGGGCCTGCACGTTGCGGTCGCCGTCGATCGCCCACGCCTCGCCGGCCTTCCAGTCGCCGCCGTTGTTCCACATCCAGATGGACCACTCGGCCTGCGCTTCCTCCGGCCCCAGCGGCAGCGCGTAGCCGATGGTGCCCCCGCCGAGCGCCTGGACCTTCTTGGCGGCCTGCACGAGCTCGTCCCAGGTCCGCGGCGGCCCGGCCAGGCCGGCCTTGGCCAGCAGCGCCCGGTTGTAGAAGAACGCGCGGGCGCTCGACAGGATCGGCAAGCCGTACAGCTTGCCGCGATACTCCCCGCCCCGCACGAAGGCGTCCAGGAAGTCCTCGCGCGTCTTGGGCGAGACGATCTCCTCGGCGGTGTAGAGCAGGCCGTCCTTGGCGTAGCTGGCGAACGCGTTGAGGTTCAGGACGTCGGGGGGCTGGTTGTTCTGCAGCATCGTGCTGACCTGCTGGTCGATCGAGTTCCAGTCGATCACCTGCAGGTCGACCTTCACGCCCGTCTGCTTCGTGTACGTCTGGGCCAGGGCCTGCCAGAACGGCCGCGTGTGGTCCTTGCTGTAGTCGGCGATCACCACCTTGATGCCGTCGCCGCCGCGCTGGCAGGCGCCGAGGGCCAGCAGCGCCAGCGCGACCACCGCCAGCGCCAGCCGGCGCGGGATCACCGGGCCAGCTCCTTGCGGAGCGCCTCGGCCAGCCGCTCGTACTGCGCGCGGCGGTTGTAGAGCTGGGCGGAGATGCGGACCAGCCGGCGCGGGGCCGCCGGCCAGCTCATCACCGGCACCTCGATGCGCCAGTCGTCGAACAGCCGCGGCTGCAGCGGATCGGGCCGGCGCCAGCCCACGTCGGTGGTGCCGTCGGGCAGCCGCACGGCGGCGAGCGAGCCGACCATCGCGTCCGGGCACGGCGGGGGCGTGCCGGCGGCCGCGCACAGCAGCGTACGGGCCTCGAGCGCCAGCGCGTGGTTGCGGGCCATCAGCGCCGGCCAGCCGCCCTCGACCAGCGTACCGAGGTACTCGATCGCCTTGGGCACGGTGAGCCACGCGGTCGGGTCGCTGGTCCCCGTCCAGTCGAACTCGAGCCGGAAGCGCGACGTCCCCGGCCGCACGACGCTGGCGCCGTGGCTGATCGTCAGCGGACGCACGTCGGGCTGGCGGTCGCGCCGCGTCCACAGGAACGCCGAGCCCTTGGGCGCGCAGAGCCACTTGTGGCAGTTGCCGCTGTAGTAGGTGGCGCCGAGCGTGGCCAGGTTCAGCGGCACCATGCCGGGCGCGTGGGCACCGTCGACCAGCACGTCGACGCCGCGGGCGCTCAGCTCGGCGATCAGCCGCTCGATCGGCAGGATGAGCGCGGTGGGACTGGTGATGTGATCGAGCAGGGCCAGCCGCGTGCGCGGTGTGACCTTCGCCAGCACCGCCGCCACCACCTCATCGGGCGAGGTGACGGGGAACGGCACGGTGACAATGACCACGCGGGCCCCCGCCCGCTCGGCCACGAAGTTCAGCGTGTTGCGACAGGCGCCGTAGACGTGGTCGGTCGTGAGCAGCTCGTCGCCGGCCGCGAATTCACGCGAGCGCAGCACCGCGTTGACGCCGCTCGTCGCGTTGGTGACGAAGGCCAGATCCTCGGGGTCGGCGCCGATGAACGCGCCCAGTGCAGCCCGGGCCGTCGCCAGCCGGTCGTCCAGCTCCCGGGACAGGAAACGCACCGGCTCGGCTTCCAGCTCGGCCCGCAGCGCCGCCTGGTAGCGGAGCACCTCGGTCGGGCAGGCGCCGAACGAGCCGTGGTTGAGGAAGACGACGCCGGGGTCGAGCGGCCAGAGGGCCGCGAGGTCGCCGCTCACGCGTTCCGGTACGCGGCGAGCACGGCCTGGGCCATGTCGCGCGTCTTGGCTCCGCCGCCCTGATCGGGCGTCAGCGTGGTGCCGTCGCGATAGACCCGCCCGATGGCGCCGCGCAGCCGCTCGGCCTCGGCCGGGAAGCCGATGTGGTCGAGCATCAGGGCCGCCGACAGGATCGTCGCCGTCGGGTTGGCGATGCCGCGGCCGGCGATGTCCGGCGCCGAGCCGTGCACCGACTCGAAGTACGCCCAGTTCTCGCCGAAGCACCCGGACGGGGCCAGCCCGAGGCCGCCGGCCGTCTCCGCCCCGAGGTCGGAGAGGATGTCGCCGTAGAGGTTCATGCAGACGACGACGTCCATCGCCTTGGGGAAGCGCACGAGTCGGCGGGCGGCGTCGTCCACGTGGAAGTGCTCGAAGTCGAGGCCGGCCGCGCGCACGACGCGCTCGACAGTGGCCTGGAACAGCCCATCGGTCTGGGGCAGGACGTTGGACTTGGTGACGCACGTGATCTTGCCGGGCTTGCCGGCCGCCTTGCGCTTGCGGGCCAGCTCGACCGCGACGCGGGCGATACGCTCGGCGCCGCGCGGCGTCGCCACCTTGACGGCGAAGCGGCCGTCGGTGCCGTAGTGGGTGATCTTCCGGCCGGTGCGATCGCTCAGCTCGGGCATGAGCCGCACGACGTCGGCCAGGTTGCCCTCGCGGCCCGGGTACATCCCCTCGCTGTTCTCGCGCAGCAGGATGTAGTCAATGCCGTCAGGGTCGGCCAGCGGCGACTTCATGCCGGGGTAGTAGCGGATCGGGCGGACGCCGGCGAAGGCGTCCATCTCCCAGCGCAGCCACGAGACGACCGGGGAGGACGACGGCCCGGCCGCGCCGAACAGCACGCCGTCGGCCTCGCGGGCGGCACGCTTCGTCTCGTCCGGCAGCGGGGTGCCGTGGCTCTTCGTCGCGGCCGCGCCCTGCGGCGGTGTCTCGATCTTCAGCGGCAGCCCGGAGCCGGCCAGCACCTCGCAGGTCGCGTCGATGACCTCGATCCCGATCCCCTCGCCCGGCAGCACCACGATGGTCTTCATTGACGGATTCCTCTCACAGGTCCTTCACGTCGACGGCCTGTCCGCTCGCGTAGCTCTTGGCCACGGCGTCGGTGAACTCCATGTAGCGCACGCCGTCCTCGAAGTTGGTGTGCGTGATCTTCTCGCGCCCCCGGATGGCGTTGACGAACTCCTCCTCGACCCGCCAGCCGATGCGCTGGTCGGCCGGGATGACGATCTCGGCCAGGGCGGTGTCGCCGCGCCGGGCGCCGGTCAGCCGCTTGGCGTCGACCTCGACGTGCAGGGTGCCGTCGCTGCCGAAGATCCACGCCTCCGGCGGCGGCGCGAAGGCCGTGAGCGAGCTGAAGCGCAGGTGGGCAACCGAGGTCTTGAAGTTGACCAGGATGTCGACGTGGTCGGGGACCTTCACGTCCTGCCAGGCCCCGGTCTCGTCCTTGCGCTTGGCCTTGGCGATCTTGGTCATGGCCATCACGCGCCTGGCGGGGCCGAGCCAGCGCATCATGGCTTCGTACCAGATGCCCATGTTCATGATGTTGTTGCCGCTCAGGCGGATGTCCTGGCGCCAGTGCATGGCGTCGCCCAGCTCGGCGAAGCGCCCCTGCTGGGTGCCCTGCACCTCGACGGCGTGGATCTCGCCCGCGTAGCCCTCGGCGAGCAGCTTCACGAGGACGCGGTCGACCTCGAGCGTGTGCGGGGCCGGCACCAGCTGAGCGATGAGCTGGGGCGCCTTGCGGGAGGCCGCCAGCATCTCGCGTCCCTCGGCGGCGTTCATGGCCATGCGGGCCTCGCACAGCACGTGCTTGCCGGCGGCCAGCGCAGCCATCGACATCTCACGGTGCGTGTAGGGCCAGGTGCCGATGCAGACGGCGTCGATGTCCTTGGCTTCCACCACCTGCCGCCAGTCGTCGTGCACCCGCGCGATACCGAACTCCTTGGCCACGCGCTCGCCCGACTCCTTCGACCGGTTGGCGACCGCCGTCAGCTCGACGCCCGGCTGCGCCTTGAGCTTGGGAATGTGATGCTTGCGGGTATTGGCGCCGGCCCCCACGAACCCCACGCGGATCGGTTTGTCAGCCATGGCGGGATGGTATCACTCCGACGTCCGAACCGCGCCAGCGGTTGCACCGATCGCACGGGTGACCGAGAATCGCCCCATGCCGATCACTCGCCGGGCTCTCCTGGCGGCCCTCCTCGGCGTCGTCACGACGCCGGCCGCCGTCAGGGCCCAGCGGCCGGCGCGGATCCCGCGCATCGGTGTGATCGGCGAACGCTCGGGGACGGACCAGTTCCTGGCCACGTTCGGCCAAGGGTTGCGCGATCTCGGCTACGTCGAAGGCCAGACGATCCACATCGAGTACCGCTATGCCGAGGGTGCGAGCGATCGGTTCCCCCGGCTGGCGGCCGAGCTCGTCCGGCTCGACGTCGATGTCCTCGTGGTCGGAGGGACCGTCGCCGCCCAGGCCGCCAAGGCGCAGACCACGACGGTGCCCATCGTGTTCGCCCTGGCCGGCGATCCGGTGGCGAGCGGGCTCGTGAGTAGCCTGGCCCGACCGGGCGGGAATGCGACCGGCATGTCGAGCCTCGTCCCCGAGCTGAGCGCCAAGCAGCTCGAGCTCCTCAAGGCTGCCGCCCCCCAGATCTCCCGCGTCACCGTGCTCTACAACCCGGACAACCAAGCGCACGCAGGCCCGACGCTGGACGAGGCGCGAGAGGCGGCCCGGGCGCTGGGCCTGGACCTTCAGGCGCTGGAGGTCCGCCACCGCGGCGAGCTGGCCGGTGCCTTCGCAGCGCTGACCGGATGGCGCGCTGGCGCCGTTCTCGCTCTCGGCGATCCGGTCATTGGCATCGATCTGGTCCCGCTCGCCCAGCTGGCCGCCCGCCATCGCCTGCCGGCGATGTATTCGCGCCGCGAGTTCGCCGTGGCCGGCGGCCTCCTGACCTACGGGCCGCGCTCCACCGAGAACTACCGGCGAGTCGCGAGCTACGTGGACCGGATCCTCAAGGGCGCCAAGCCGGCCGACTTGCCGGTGGAGCGGCCCACGACATTCGAGTTCGTGATCAACCTCAAGACCGCCCGCGCGCTGGGTCTCACGATCTCGCCCGCGCTGCTCGGGCGGGCCGACGAGGTCCTCCAGTAGTCCGGTGATATGATCGCCCCAGCCGCCATCGCCTGACTCACGGAGGAGCCATGCCGACCGCACGCCTCGCCTCATCCACCGGCCCCATCGACCTCCACTACGAGGACATCGGCTCCGGCTTCCCGCTGATCTGGTGCCACGAGTACGGGGGCGACTATCGCTCCTGGGAGCAGCAGGTCCGCTACTTCTCCCGGCGTTATCGGGTGGTGACCTGGAACTACCGGGGCTACCCACCCTCGGAGGTCCCCAAGGACGGCAACGCCTACTCGATCGAGATCCTGGTGGAAGACCTGCGCGCGCTCATGCAGCACCTGGGCATCCGCAAGGCCCACGTGGGGGGCCTGTCGCTCGGCGGCGGCGTGACGGTGAACTTCGGCATCCGCCATCCGGACCTGGCCGCCAGCCTCATCATCTGCGGCGCCGGCAGCGGCAGCGACAACCCCGAGGAGTTCGTCAAGAACGCGGCCCGCCAGGCCGACCTGTACGAGCGCGAGGGCGCCGAGGCCAAGGCCCGGAACTTCGCGGCCAACCCGGCCCGCCGCGGCTTCGCCGAGAAGGACCCGAAGGGGCACGCGGAGTTCATGCGCAACGTGCTCGATCATTCCGGCGTGGGCTCGGCCCTGATGGCGCGCGGGATCCAGATGAAGCGCAAGACCATCTACCAGCTCGAGCCCGATCTCCAGAAGATCAGCGCACCGACCCTGGTCGTGGTCGGCGACCAGGACGCGCCGTGCCTGGGTCCCGGGCTCTTCATGAAGAAGCACATCCCGCACGCCGGCCTCGTCGTCGTGCCGATGACCGGCCACACGGTCAACATCGAGGAGCCGGGCCTGTTCAACCAGCTGGTGTCGGAGTTCCTCACCTCGGTCGAGAACGGACGCTACGGAACCTGGAAAGGAGCCGCTCGATGAGCCACTACTCGCTCGATCAGTTCTTCGCCGACACCCGCGCGACCATCAAGGCCAAGGGCGTGCCCTCCGGCCTGGCCGAGATCCGCGATCACCTCGAGAAACTGCTGCACAACCCCGAGCTGCTGAAGAAGCACCTCGGCGACCCGGTTCCCTACACCACCCGCACCACCATCGGGCACGATCCCGAGACCGACGTCCACGTGCTCGTTCACGGGCGCGAGAAGGCCGGCAACTCCGCCATTCACGACCACGGCCCCTGCTGGGTGATCTACGGCAACTACAAGAACCCCACCCGCATGCGCCGCTGGCGCCGTCTGGACGACGGCACCAAGCCCGGCCACGCCGAGGTCGAGCTGCAGAAGGAGTTCCTGAACGAGCCGGGCCAGGCCGCCGTGTTCGCCGTCGGCGACATCCATTCGATCGAGTTCGGCGACGACACCTTCTTCATCCGCGTCACCGGCGGCGACGTCGAGACGAAGAAGACGCAGAAGTTCGACAAGGACAAGAAGACGGTCGAGATCGCCGACCGGGCCATGAACCAGCGCTGAGCCCGTAGCCGGCGGGGCCTCGACGGCTCCCGCCGGACCGGCTCACCAGGGGCTCGAGAAGCCGATGAACGCGCCCGGGATCCGCTGGAGATCCTGGATGAGGTCGGGGGGGATGTCCTGCTTCACGCCGTAGCCGCCCGATAGCGCCACGCTGTCGGCGGCCCCGCCGAAGCGCTCGGCGACGACCCCGGCCAGCTCCCGATGGGTGCCGACCGCGGCGAACAGCCGCACGACGTCGTCGGAGATCTCGCGGGCCATGGCGTCCCACTGCCCGGCCTTGGACATGACGTTCAGCTTGCGGCCCAGCTCCTGGAGGCCGTGGACCTCGAGCACCGGCCAGTAGGCCGGCGTCGAGCCGTAGAAGGCCACGCGATACCGCACCCACTCGACCATCTTGGCGACGGCCTCGGCATCCGCCCCGGTCGCGATGAAGCCGCCGCCCGAGATCTCGAACTGCTCGCGCGCTCGGCCGCTCTTCACGAAGCCGGTCCGCAGCTCGCGCATCACGACCTCGTCGAGGTAGCGCCGCGTGCAGAACGGATGCAGCCGCACGCCGTCGGCCACCTCGCCCGCCACCCGCAGCATGGCCGGCCCCACCGCCGCCAGGGTCACCGGCACCATCGGCTGCTGGGCCGAGTTGGGGACGAAGTTCGGCGTCATCAGCGTGAACCGGTAGTGCTGACCCTGGTAGTCGAGCTTGCCGCCCTGCTCCCAGCACCGCCAGATCGCCCGCAGCGCCTCGACGTACTCGCGCAGCCGCGGCGCCGGCGGCGTCCACTTCACGCTGAACCGGTTCTCGTTGTGCGCCCGCACCTGCGAGCCGAGCCCCAGCACGAAGCGGCCACGCGAGGCGACCTGCAGGTCCCAGCTGGCGTTGGCCACGGCCATGGGGCTCCGCGAGAACGCGATGGCGATGCCCGTCGCCAGCCCGATCCGCGTGGTGTTGACGGCGGCCACGCCGAGCGCCAGGAACGGCTCGTTGCGGTTCTCCATCGTGACCAAGCCGTCGTACCCGGCGGCCTCGGCCGCCCGCGCGGCGACGGGCACGTCGTTCAGATCGTCCTGGGGCAGCGTCGCCAGCACCCGCATGGCTAGACGAGCGTTCGAGTGACCTGGTGCGCCTGCAGTGCCGGCAGCACCTTGCTGCCGAACCGGTGGATCTGCTCCAGGAACATCTCCTGCGGCATCGCCCCCCGGTTCATGTTGATCAGGACGGTGTTCGCCCCCGCGTGGTCGGCCGCGCTGATGATCCGCTCGATCACCTCGTCGGCCGTCCCCCACGCCATCTGCTCGGCGTCGCGCTCCACGTCGGCCATCGTCATGCCGCGGAAGCGCTCGCGGTCGCCGGACACCGCGTGCATGTTCTCCGGCCGCACGTAGTCGAACGACCCGGAGCTCAGATAGCCGGCGTCCCGCTGCAGCGAGGCGTCGCTGATGTTCCCGTGGCTGAACAGCGTCTGGTTGAAGTAGAGCGTGTACGGCCCGGCCTCGCGGACCGCCTGGGCCTTGCTGTCGGCCACGTACGCGCTGGCCTGGATGATCAGGTGCTCCGGCGTCAGCCGGTGCCCGTGCTCGCTCAGGCACCTGGCGTAGTACCGGATGATGTCCTCGCGCAGTCCCCGCGTGGGTACCAGCCCCGGCGTGATCGGCACGTCGTGGCGCCCGGCCCACTCGATCGTCTCCTTGCTGCCGGTCACCGGCACCCACACCGGCGGGTGCGGCTGCTGCACCGGCCGCGGCCAGATGGCCACGTTCTCGTACGACCAGAACTTGCCGGTGAACGAGAACGACTCCTCCGTCCACGCCCGGCGGATGATCTCCCAGGCCTCCTCGAAGCGCGCTCGCGAGTCGCGCAGCGGCACCGTGTAGACGTTGTGCTCGCGGGGAATGCCGCGGGCGAAGCCGGAGACGATGCGGCCACCCGACAGACAGTCCAGCATGGCCAGCTCCTCGGCCAGCCGGAGCGGGTCGTGCAGCGGCAGCAGGTTGCCGTAGATCAGCAGCTTCAGCCGCCGCGTCCGCTGGGCGGCCGAGGCGGCCATGATGTTCGGCGAGTTCATCAGGCCGTAGGGCGAGGTGTGGTGCTCGTTGAAGCCCACGCCGTCGTAGCCCAGGCGGTCCAGCGTCTCCCACGCCGTCAGGTGCTCCTCGTAGGTGCGCACCGCCACGTCCGGCTTGAAGTGACGCCGGGGCAGCGGCCACGGCAGCTCCCGCCCCTCCTTCAGATGATCGAGGTGCTCGGCGTAGGGCAGCAGATCGAAGACGAAGACCCGCATCGCTATTTCTTGGGCCGGGGGAAGACGAACTTCGCCTCGGCGTTGTCCCGGGGCCACACCACCTTGGGCTTCTGGCCGAGGATCTGGATCAGCGCGGTGCTGGCGTTGGGATTGTCGCCCACCTCGTTGAAGACGACCGGCCCGTTGGCCACGGTGACGCCGCCCGTGAAGTTGGTCTTCTTGATGGCGGCCACGATGGCGTCGGGGTCGGTCGAGGCCGCCCGCTCGAGCGCGTCCCCGATGAGCTGCACCGCCTCGTAGGCAAAGGCCCCGCTGGCGTCGAAGTAACGGCCGTTGGAGCGCTTGGCGAAGTCGGCCGCCACCTTCTGGGTGAACGGGCTCTTGTAGTTCGGCCAGGGGGCGGCGTCCATGACGTGCTCGATCAGCTCCTTGAGCTGCTTGATCTGGCCGGGCTCGTAGAGCCCGGGCGCGCCGGGGCTGATCACGCCCATGACGTCCACGCGCTGCTTGGCCAGCTCCTCCAGCAGGATGATCGCGGTCGCCGGCCGCGTGACCGGCGCGATGATGTCCGGCTTGAGCGCCTTGGCCCGCGACATCTCGGTGGAGAGATCGGCCGCCGTCTCCGGGTACGCGATGCTCTCCACGATCTCGAAGCCGGGGTTCAGCGCCTTGACGGCGGCCTCGAAGCCGGCCGACTGGTTCTTGCCGAACAGGTCGTTGGAGTACATGACGACGACCCGCTTGGGGCTGACCCCCGCCTCGCGGAACACCTCTGTCATGTACTTCACCGCGTTGCGCCCGAACGTCACCAGGCCCGGGAAATTGCGATAGACGTACTGGACCTTCTGCTGCCCCTCCCGCACCGACTTGGCGATGTTGGCGGTGATCGCATCCACGCCGGTGATGTCGATCATGTACGGAACCCGGCGCTGCTGGGCCAGGGCGGAGACGACGGCCACGTGGGCGGAGTGGAAGCCGCCGGTCAGGAGCTGAGCGCCGGCGCCGATCAGCCGGTCGGCCTCCGAGCGCGCGACCTCCACCTTGGTCTCGCTGTCGCCGAGCAGCAGCTCCAGCCTGGCGCCGCCCAGCGACTTGATGCCGCCTGCCGCGTTGATGGCCTCGGCGGCCAGCTGGGCGCCGAGCCGGCAGTCGCCGCCCACCTCGGCCATGGCCCCGGTGATCGGGCTCACCACGCCGACCTTGATCGTCTTGGCCTGGGCCCGGAGCGGCCGCGGGACGGCGGCGACGCCGGCGGTGATGGCGGCGCCCTTGAGAAGGTGACGGCGGCTGACGCGGACGTCGGCATGGTCGGCTCCTGTGTGGTGACGGTCACGTCGTGGTGACGCGAGCGATCCTACCCGGGCCGGCGGCGCTGTTCAACGCCGCCAGAAGCGCGCGTAGTGCTCGGCCAGCTCCGCCCGGACCGATCTCAGATCGGGATGGCGACGCGCTTCGATGTAGGCCTCGCGAGCCGCCGGGTCGTTGAAGTCGACGGCGCCGCGCTCGCAGCACATCAGCGAGCGGGGATCGCGCACGTGCGGCAGGCCGAGCGCGTGGCCCAGCTCGTGGGCGACGACCTGGTAGAGCAGCGTCGCCCGGCTCGTCTGCCCGCGCGCGGTCGGCTCGGTCACGGTGATGCTGACCGGCATCTCGATGACACCGGTGTCGTCGGTCTGCAGATACGTCACGCCCATGAGGCCGGCGGGCGCCGACGGCTCCAGGTTGACCCGCACCTGGGCCGTCTCCCGCGGCGCCGCCGCGAAGGCGGCGAGGCCGAGCACCTCGCGGAACAGCGCGTTCCAGTCGTCGACGGCGCGCCGCATGGCGGCGTCCAGCTCGGCGTCGCCGGCCGGCTGCGTCCACACGCCGAGGGGGAACCGGGCGCGCAGATGGCCCTCGAGGCCGGAGAGCTTGGTGTCGGAGGCGGCGGCCGGGCCTCCCGCGACGAGCGCCAGCAGCGCGAGTATGATGCCCACCAGCAACCGACGACGGGAGGCGCCATGATCGAGCGACGGCCGTTCGGACGCACGGGGCACATGAGCACGGTGACGCTGTTCGGGGCGGCGGCGATGGCCCGGGTCAGCCAGGACGAGGCCGACCGGGCGCTGGAGGTGCTGCTCCGCCACGGCGTGAACCACATCGACACCGCCGCGCGTTACGGCGATGCCGAGCTGCGGATCGGCCCCTGGATGGCCCGCCACCGGAAGGACTTCTTCCTGGCCACCAAGACCGGCAGCCGCGACGCCCGGGGGGCGCGGGAGGACCTGCATCGCTCGCTCGAGCGGCTGCGCGTCGATCACGTCGACCTCATCCAGATGCACTCCCTCGGTCATCCCGACGACTGGGATCAGGCCATGGGCCCCGGCGGCGCGCTGGAAGCGCTGGTGGAGGCGCGCGCTCAGGGGCTGGCGCGCTTCATCGGCGTCACCGGTCACGGCTGGACCATCCCGGCCATGCACCGGCGCAGCCTGGCCCGGTTCGACTTCGACTCGGTGCTGATGCCGTACAACGTGTTCTTCGCGCAGAACGAGCGGTATCGCCAGGCCTTCGACGAGGTGCTGGCCATCTGCCGCGAGCGCAACGTGGCGGTGCAGATCATCAAGTCGATCGCGCGGGGTCCGTGGGCGACCACCGACCGCACGCACGCGACATGGTATCAGCCGCTGGAGGCCCAGGCCGACATCGACCTGGCCGTGCACTGGGCGATGGGCGTGCCCGGCGTCCACCTCAACAGCGCCGGCGACCTCTCGCTGCTGCCGCGCTTCCTGGACGCGGCCAGCCGCTACGAGCGCCGGCCCCCGGACGAGGCGGTTGCCGCGCTGGCCGAAGCGCAGCGCATGACCTCGCTGTTCGGGCTGCCGACCTGACCACCGCGCGCGGAGGGGGCGACATGATCACGCTGGAGCCGATCGCTCACGTGCGCAGCAGCCGTCGCGAGCTGCTCGACGACGACTGGGACTCGGTGGCGGCCACGATCGAGCTCGTCCCCGCCTTCGCCCCCGAGGCCCTGGCCGGCCTCGAGGACTTCTCCCACGCGGAGGTCCTCTTCCACTTCGACCGCGTCGCCGAGTCCGCGGTCGAGCGCGGGGCCCGTCATCCGCGCGGCAACACCCACTGGCCGCGCGTGGGCATCTTCGCCCAGCGGGCCAAGGACCGCCCGAATCGCCTCGGCTCGACGGTGGTCGAGATCCTGAAACGCGACGGCCGCGTCCTGACGGTAGCCGGCCTCGACGCCGTCGACGGCACCCCCGTGCTGGACATCAAGCCGGTCATGGTCGAGTTCTTGCCCCGCACGACCGTGCGCCAGCCGGCCTGGTCACACGAGCTGATGCGCGCCTACTGGAACTCCGGCGGGCGTTGAGGTCCTAGTCCAGCCCCCAGGGCCGCACGCGCCCGGGCGTGATCCGGAACATCACGCGGTTGGCGGGCATGGCGCGGCCCTTCCAGTGGTGGGCGAGCTCCGGATACTTGGCGTGAAAGCGGTCCACGAGCGCGCGGCGCTCGGGCCCGTCGGCCAGGAACTCCGCCCGTCCCTGCAGCGCCACGCCCCGGCCGTTGCTGCCCATCGCATCGGAGGCTTCGGCCACCACCGACACCCGCGGGTCACGGCGGAGGTTGTGCACCTTCTGGAGATTGTCGACGCTGATCATCGTCAGCGTCGCGCGGTCGTGCAGGAACCACATCGCGGTGGCGAGCGGCGAGCCGTCGGGCTGCACGGTGGCCAGCACGGCGATGTGCTTGGTGTCGAGAAACCGCTGGACGGCCGGCTGGTCGAGGCTCATACGCCGGCCATCGCCGGGATCACCTTGGCGCCCATCAGCTCGATCGATCGCATCGTCGTCTCATGATCCATGCGCGACTCCTGGGCCTCCAGCAGCAGGTGGCCGATGCCGAGCTGGCGCTGCACGTGGGCGAAGCGGTCGGCGACCTCGTCCGGGGTGCTGGCGATGATGAAGTGCTCGGCGACGAGGTCCTCGTAGCTCATGCTCGACAGCGAGCGCGGGCGCGCCTTGAGGGCGAACTCGGCGCCGGCCCGCGAGCGCATGCCCGGCGGCGAGAAGTACTCGGCCGGCCCCCGCAGCGTCGGGCCCATGCGCCACACGAAGTGCCGGCCGGCCTCGAGTGCCCTGGCCTTGGTGTCGGCCGTCACCGCGCAGATCAGGAAGCCGAGGTTGTCCGGCGTCACCGTGCGGCCGACCTCGGCCGCGCCCTGCCGGTAGAAGTCGAACAGCTCGCGGGCGATGTCGAACGGCACCAGGAACGGCACGTAGGTGTAGCCGCGGCGGCCGGCCCACACCGCGGTCTCCGGGCTGGCGGTGCCCGGCACCCAGATCGGTGGGTGCGGCTTCTGCAGCGGCAGGCACCAGGGGTTCACGTGGCGGAAGTGGTAGTGGCGGCCCTCCCAGCGGAACGGGCCGGGCTCCGTCCAGCACTTCAAGATCAGGTCGTGGCACTCCTCGAACCGCTCGCGGTTGTGGACGGGATTGGTGTTCGCCCACCAGGTCTCCACGCCGACGCCGCGCACGAAGCCCGACAGCACGCGGCCGCCCGAGATCAGGTCGGCCATGGCGAGCTGCTCGGCCATCCGCACCGGGTTGTCCTCGATCGGCAGGATGTTGCCGAGGATCAGCAGCTTGGCCCGCTGCGTGGTGCGGGCCAGGATGGCCGCCGTCATGTTGGCGCCGACGTTGACGCACGACGGTGTCGAATGGTGCTCGTTGATCATGAGCCCGTCGAAGCCCACCCGGTCGGCCAGCTCGTACTCGGTCAGGTAGCGCTGGTAGTTCGCCGCGGCCTTCTCGCGGTCGAAGAACCGGTTGGGAAACGCCAGGCGGAGCGACGGGTACTCGTCGCCCGCTCCGTCGGGGTACTCGTGGTGCGGCATCTCGCTGAAGTAGTAGAGCTTCATGCCGGGATCGATCCTCCGAGGAAGTCACTCACGAGCCGGGCGTACACGTCCGGCTGCTCGATCGGGGGCAGATGGCCGCACCCCTCCAGCACTTTCAGCGTGGCGTTCGGCAGCAGGCGCCGGTACTGCTCGCCGCAGCCGACCGGGACGATTCGATCCTGGCGGCCCCACACGATGAGCGTCGGGTTGCTCACGCGCGGCAGGAACTGGGCCAGCCGGGGGTTGTGCATGTAGGGCTTCCAGGTCAGCCGCGCCGTCATCTCGCGGTTGCGCAGGGCGATCTCCTGCTCGGCCGGCGTCGGCGGCCTGGTGAACAGCTCCTCCCACTCCGGGATCGTCTTGGGGTCGTGGACCGTGAGGTCGCGCAGCTGCACCGGCGTGTAGTAGAAGACGTCGAGGATCTCGCCGGCCACCGGCTTCAGCCCGACCGGCGCCACCAGCACCAGCCGGTCGATCGAGCCCGGGCTCATCGCCGCCATCTCCGCCGCCGTCCAGCCGCCGATCGAATGGCCGAGCAGGTGCGGGCGGCCCAGACCGGCGGTGTCGATGAACCACAGGTAGAAGCGCGCGAGGTCGTCGATGCCCTCCATCCACTCGGCGTCGCCCGATGTCCCGAAGCCCGGATGGGTGGGTGCCCACACCGTGAACCGCTCGGCGAGGCGCGCCATCGAGCGCGTCCAGCCGCGATTGCCGCCGGCGCCGTGCAGCACCAGCAGCGGCGCCCCCTGCCCTCCGACCCACGCGTGCACGTCGATGCCGCCGACCGAGATCGTCCGTTCCTGAGGTGGCATGGTCGGTATTATGCGCCTCTCTCCCGAGCGTGATCCGCCCTAGTACAGGTGGCAGGAGACCTCGTGGTCGGGGGCGATCGTCCTGAGCGTCGGCGCCACCCGGGTGCACTGCTCCATCGCCGACGGACACCGGGGATGGAATCGACAACCCGCCGGCGGATCGATCGGCGATGGCACCTCGCCGCTCAGCACGAACGTCGCTCGCGGGGCGTCGGGATCGGCCGGCAGGGCGGCGGCGAACAGCGCCTTGGTATACGGGTGCAACGGGGTGCGGTAGACCGATTCGGTCCCGGCGTACTCGACGATCTGGCCGAGGTACATCACGGCCGTGCGGTGAGCGATGTAGCGCACCGTGGCCAGGTTGTGCGCGACGAGCAGGTAGGCGAGCCCGTGCCGGGACTGCAGATCCTTGAGCAGATTCATGATCTGGGCGCGGATCGAGACGTCGAGTGCCGACACCGGCTCGTCGAGCACGATGAGCTCGGGCCGCGAGGCCAGCGCGCTGGCCAGCGCGATCCGCTGACGCTGGCCGCCGCTGAACTCGTGGGGATAGCGTCCGCCCGCCTCGGCCGGCAGCCCGACCTGCTGGAGCACCTCGGCCACCCGCTCCCGCGTCTGCGCCGATGACACCTGGCGGTTGACGATCAGCGCCTCGGCAATCGTGTCGCGGGCCCGGCGGCGGGGGTTGAGCGACGACCACGGGTCCTGGAAGACCGCCTGCACCTTCGTGCGGTAATCCTGCAAGCTCTGGCCGCTGAGCTCCCCGACGTCGCGACCGTCGAGCAGGATGCGCCCGGCCGTCGGCCGCTCGAGCCGAAGCAGGAGGCGGACCGTCGTCGTCTTGCCGCAGCCAGACTCGCCGACCAGGCCCACGGTCTCGCCGCGTCCGATCGTGAAGCTGATGCCGTCGACCGCCCTCACCTGCCCGGTGGTCCGCGCGAGCAGCAGGCCCCGCGTGACAGGAAAGTGCTTGGTCAGCCCCTCGACCCGGATCAGCGGCTCGGTCGCGATGACTCCGCCCTCCAGCACGACGCCTCGTGGGCGGGCCCGACCGGGAACACCGGCGGGTACTCACGGCGGCACCGGTCGTCGGCGTAGTCACACCGCGGCGCGAAGCGGCACCCGTCGGGCAGGCGGTGCAGCGCCGGCGGCTGGCCCTCGATGGACGGCAGCCGCTCGACGCTGGCGTCCATGCGCGGCACCGATGCCATCAGCGCCTCGGTGTAGGGATGCCGGGGAGCCCGGAAGATCGCGCGCACCGGCCCGCTCTCGACGATGCGGCCGGCGTACATCACGGCGACGCGATCGCACATCCGCGCGACGATGCCGAAGTCGTGGGTGATGAACAGCATGGCCAGGGCCGTTCGCTCCTGGATCTCCTTGAGCAGCTCGAGGTACTGGAGCTGGATCGTCGCGTCCAGCGCGGTCGTCGGCTCGTCGGCGATGAGCACGTGCGGCTCCCCGGCCAGGGCGATGGCGCCCACCACCCGCTGCTTCATCCCGCCGCTCATCTGGTGCGGGTAATCGCGCATCCGTTGCTCGGGCGCCGACACCCGGACCCGGCGCAGGGCCTCCTCGGCCCGTTGCCGCGGGCTCTGGCCGGCTGGCGCCGGGCGCTGCCGCAGCGCCTCCAGCAGCTGGTCACCGGCAGAGAACACCGGGTTCAGCGACGTCTGGGGATCCTGCAAGATCATCGAGATGCGCCGGCCCCGCACCGTCCGCATCTCGCGCTCGCTCTTGAGCAGCACGTCCTCGCCGTCCAGCAGGACCTGGCCACGCACGACGCGGCCGGTCTCGGGCGGCAGCAACCGCAAGATCGAGAGCGCCGTCATCGTCTTGCCCGAGCCCGACTCACCGACCAGCCCGAGCGTCTCCCCCGCCTCGAGGCTGAAGCTCACCCCGTCGACGGCGCGCACGAGGCCCCAGCGGGTGTCGAGCTGGGTGTGGAGGTCGCGGACGTCGAGGAGGCTCACACCTGGCGCAGGCGCGGGTCCAGCCAGTCGCGCAGCCAGTCGCCGAAGAGGTTGAAGGCCAGCACGACCAGCAGGATCGCGGTGCCCGGCACCACCGACAGCCACCAGCCGCTGGCGATGTGGTTGCGGCCGTCGGCGACCATCTGCCCCCACGACGGGGTGGGCGGCGCGATGCCGGCGCCGAGGAAGGACAGCGAGGCCTCCACGATGATCACGAAGCCGATGTGGAGCGTGAGCAGGACCATGAACGTGTTCATCACGTTGGGCACGATGTGGACGGCCATGATCCGCAGGTGGGAGCAGCCATGCACCCGGGCCAGCGCGACGAAGTCGCGCGTCTTCACCGCCAGCACCTCGCCGCGCACGATCCGGGCGAAGCGAGCCCAGATGATCAGCGTCACCGCGATCACGATCGTGCGCAGGCCCTGGCCGAGGCTGACCGTGAGCAGCAGCGCGATGAGGATGGTCGGGAACGTGAGGGTGGCGTCGACCACGCGCATGATGAGGCCGTCCAGGCGGCCGCCGACGTAGCCGGCCACGATGCCGAGCGCGAGCCCGACGCCCCCGCCGGCGACCAGTGCGGACAGGGCCACGACCAGGCTGACGCGGGCTCCGTACACGAGCCGGCTCAGCACGTCGCGCCCGAGGAGGTCGGTGCCGAGCAGGTGCCGGGCGCTGCCCCCCGTCTGCCAGGCCGGCGGCCGCAGCTTGTCGGGGAGCGACTGCTCGGTGGCCGAGTGGGGTGCGATCAGCGGCGCCAGGACGGCGACGACCACGAGGACGACGATGATCGCGAAGGCCACCCACGGCAGCCGCGCGAGATGGCCGCGCAGCGCCGTCTCGCCGGGGCCGGCCGCGGCGGGGGTGTCGGCGGGGAGGCCGACCGCGGTCTCCATCCGGCTCACGCTAGGCGTACCGGACGCGGGGATCGAGGTAGGCGTAGAGCACGTCGACCACGAGGTTCACGCCCAGCACGATCGCGCCCTTGAGCAAGATCACCGCCTGGAGCAGCGGGTAGTCGCGGAAGATGACCGCCTCGTAGGTCAGGCGGCCGACGCCCGGCCACGCGAAGACGGTCTCGGTGACGATGGCGCCGGTGACGAGCAGGGCGAAGAAGACGCCGAAGAGCGTGACGACCGGGATCAGCGCGTTGCTGAGGCAGTGCTTCCAGATGACCACCGTCTGCGAGAGGCCCTTGATGCGCGCCAGCTTCACGAACTCGCTGTCGAGCACCTCCAGCATGCTGGAGCGGACGAGCCGCATCATCCCGGCCACCAGGAACGCGGCCAGCGTCACCACCGGCAGCACGTAGTGGCTCGGCCCCCCCATCCGC
The DNA here is from genome assembly GCA_963734175.1 of uncultured Candidatus Rokubacteria bacterium. Lineage (GTDB taxonomy): Bacteria > Methylomirabilota > Methylomirabilia > Rokubacteriales > CSP1-6 > AR5. Next base: position 353,948 of record CAVTGC010000015.1, on the reverse strand, counting down.
GCCGACGGCAGCCAGCCCAGCTGGATGCTGAAGACATAGATGAGGACGATGCCCAGCCAGAACGACGGCGTCGCGATGCCGAGCACGGCGACGGCGCTGCAGCACCGGTCGATGAAGGTCCCGCGATGCACGGCGGCGAGCACGCCGAGCGGGACGGAGATCAGGATGGCGGCGGCCAGGGCCAGCGGCACCAGGCTCAGCGTGTTGGGCAGCCGCTCGAAGAACACCTCGGTCGCCGACTTGCGGTACCGGATCGACTGGCCGAGGTCGCCGCGCACGGCGCCGCCGAGGAAGGCGAGGAGCTGCTCGTGCACGGGCCGGTCGAGGCCGAGCGCGCGCAGGAGGTCGGCGCGATCCTCGCGCGTCGCGTCCTCCGGCAGCAGGAGATCGGCCGGATTGCCGGTCACCCGCGCCAGCGCGAACACGACGAGCGCGAGGACGAACAGGAGGACGGCGCCCTGCACCAGCCGGCGAAGGATGTAGCGCTGCATCGGGCTACGTCCGGGTCAGGGCCAGGGGCGCTGTTCCGGGCGCGGCATGCGCTCGGCCACGTCGCCGAACTCGTGCCGGCCCGGGATCGGCTTGAAGAACCCGACGCGCTTGGGGTTCACCGCCCAGTACCCCATCCCCTCGACGATCGGCACGACGATCCAGGACCGGGCGGCGACCTCGACCATCCGGTTGCTGGCGGTCGTCCGCTTGGCATCGTCCCGCTCGCTCACGGCCGCCTCGTACGCGCGGTCGGCCTCCTGGCAGAGCGCCGGGCAGTTGTCGGGATCGCCGAACAGGTGCTGGACGCCCTTGGAGGTGAGGGTCGAGCTGTAGCGCGGCGACGGCTCCGGCCGGCCGGCCGTGCGGTACATGGATGCGGTGCCGACGAGGCCCTTCTGCTCGCCCCGGCCCATCGGATCGAAGACGCCCCACTCCACGCCCTTCATGTCGACCTTGACGCCGAGCTTCTCCCAGAACCCCGCCACCGCCTCGCCGATCTGGATCATGAACGGGGTGCCCGGCAACGCGGTATTCCAGAACGTCATGGGGAACCCGTTGGGGTAGCCGGCCTCGGCCAGCAGCTTCTTGGCCCGGGCCGGATCGTAGCGGAGCGAGGTCTTCGACCAGTCCTCCCAGCGCGGGAGCGTGAGGTCGATCGAGTATCGGTACACCGTGAACGGCAGCGGCATCCGGGCCTCGCCGAGCATCACGTGGTCGATGATCTGCTGTCGATCGATGGCCAGCGAGAGCGCCTCCCGCACGCGCACGTCGGTCAACGGCGAGCTCTTCACCTCGGGCCGGTAGAGGCCCCAGAACTGATAGACGGCCTGCATGGTCCCCGGCACGGTCACGACCTTCATGCCGCCCGCCCGGGTCTCCCTGATCGCCTCGGGGCCGATGCTGGCGATCGCCGCCTCGCCGGTGCGGACCATGGCCAGCCGCGTGCTCTGCTCGGGCACCAGCAGCAGCGTCATGCGCTTGAATTGCGGGGTGCCGCGCCAGTGCGGATGGTCGACGGCCTCGTACTCGATGCGGTCGCCGGAGACGTTGCGCACGAACTTCCACGGTCCGCTGCCGATGGGCCGCTCCCGGAACGCCTTGGCGCCCACCTTCTCGAGGTAGCCCTTGGGCATCACCGTGCCTTCCATGAAGACGGCGCGGCTCAGGCTGGCGGCGAAGTGGGGGATGACGCCCTTGGTGTGCACCCGCACCGTGAGATCGTCGAGGACCTCGATGCGGTCCACCGCCCGCCGCAGCGCGGCGGCCCCCGAGGAGAGCGACTCCGGCAGCATGATGCGCTCGAGGCTGAACTTCACGTCGTGCGCGGTGAGCGGATCGCCGTTGTGGAAGCGCTGGCCCTTGCGCAGGTAGAACGTCCAGCTGCGGCCGTCAGCGCCACGCTCCCAGCGCTCGGCGACGCCGGGACCGATACCGCCCTTCTCGAAGTCGAACCCGACCAGCGAGTCCCAGACCGGCGCGTGATAGTGGGCGTGCGGCGCCCGGGTGTCGAGGATCGGGTCCATGACCTGGGCGCCGAGCGTGTCGAGCGCGATCACCAGCGTGTCCTTGTCGGCGGCCGTCGCCAGCGAGGCCGGACCGCTCCCCAGCCACCACAGCATCGAGCTGACCAGGACCAAGAGTCGTATGGGCACGCGATCCTCCCGGCGTACGCGAGCGGCGCCATGACACGCGAAGAATCGGACGAGTGGCCGGACTCTAGGCGCGCCGGTGGAACGTTGTCAAGACGTGACGGGACGATGCTACGATCCCGGCGGGAGACCCTCATGGCCACCACAGCGGAGACGTCTCGCAACATGAAGCTCCTGGCCCAGCACGACCTCGGCGGCTTCGGCAACGTCGGCGAGGGCATGGTCATCCAGCTCGCCCGCGACGGCCGCCGGGTGCTGTGGCTGGCCCACGAGTCGGCGCCGAAGAACGTGACCGCGGTCGACGTCACCGATCCCCGCAAGCCGTCGGTGATCTTGCAGACCGACCTCCCCCACCCGGATATGCGCTCGAACTCCCTCGACCTGGCCGGCGATCTGCTGGTCGTCGCCTACCAGACCAAGACGGTCGGCGTCACCCCGGCCGGCTTCGAGATCTTCGACGTCGCCGACCCCGGCAAGCCGAGATCGGTGGCGTTCTTCGATGCCTCCGGCTCCCACTCGCGCGGCGTGCACCACCTGTGGTTCGTGGACGGCGCCTACGTCCACATCGCCAGCGGGGCCGCCGACTTCCAGGCGCGCAACCCCAAGGACGACCAGTGCTACCGCATCATCGACGTGCGGCAGCCCTCCCGGCCCGTCGAGGTGGGACGCTGGTGGCTGCCCGGCACCCGCGAGGGCGACGCCGAGCCACCGCCCGTCCGCCACGCCGCCTTCGATTCCGGCTTCCGCGCCCACAACACCAACGTCTACCCGCAGCGGCCCGACCGGGCCTGGGTCGGCTATCTCGACGGCGGCGCCGTCATCCTCGACATCGCCGACCTCGCCCACCCCAAGCTGGTGAGCCGCTGGGACTACCATCCGCCCTTCCCCGGCTTCACCCACACGCTGCTGCCGCTGCTCAGCCGCGGGCTGATGATCGTCTCCGACGAGGCGGTGCGCGACGCCGGCGAAGACTGGCCCAAGCTCGTCTGGATCGTCGACGTGCGCGACGAGACCAACCCGGTCCCGATCGCCACCTGCCCGCTGCCGCCGATCGACGAGTTCAAGGGCCGGGGCGGCCGTTACGGCGCCCACAACCTGCACGAGAACCGTCCCGCGCCCGGCGCCTGGATCTCGGAGACGATCGTGGTCGGCACCTTCTTCAACGGCGGCGTGCGCGCCTTCGACGTGTCCGACCCGTTCCAGCCGAAGGAGGTCGCCTACTACGTGCCGGGCGCCCCGCGCGGATCGCGGGCCGGCGCCGTGCAGATCAACGACGTCTTCATCGACGAGCGCGGTATCGTCTACGCCGTCGACCGCTTCGCGGGTGGCCTCTATGCTCTCGAAATGACACTCTGAGGAGGGTCTTTCACATGATCACTCGTGCTTGGAAGTCCATGCTCGTGGCGAGCCTCGCGCTGGCCTGGCTCATCGGGGTCGGTGCCGCGACCGCCGATGAGACCTGCAACTCCCCGTACATCAGCAAGCTGATCAAGGGCCAGGAGGACTACGTCTACGTCTGGGCGCTCGGCGTCGAGGGCATGGGCGACGGCTTCGACAAGCTGGTGACGATCGACGTCAACCCGAAGTCGAAGACGTACGGCAAGGTGCTCGGCTCGGTGTCGGTCGGCACCCGGGGCGAGGCCCATCACATGGGGTTCACCGACGATCGGCGCTTCATCTGGGCCGGCGGCCTGGCCGAGCCCAAGATCTACGTGTTCGACATCGCGAGCGATCCGGCCAAGCCCAAGCTCGTGAAGACCATCGCCGACATGGCCGACAAGTCCGGCTATCTCGGGCCGCACACGTACTACGCGCTGCCCGGGCGGATGCTGGTGCAGGCCCTGTCGAACACCAAGGACAAGGGCGGCGCCACCGGCATGGCCCTCTACAACAACAAGGGCGACTATATCGCCGCCTACCCGATGCCGACCGACGGCGGCGGCGACGGCTACGGCTACGACCTCGCGGTCAATCCCAAGAAGAACGTCATGCTCACCTCGAGCTTCACCGGCTACGACAACTACATGCGGCCGCTCGGCGAGCTGATCAAAGACGGCGAGGCCATGAAGAAGTTCGGCAACACCATGGTCGCCTGGGACCTCAAGGCCATGAAGCCGACCACGGTCTTCAGCGTGCCCGGGGCGCCGCTGGAGATCCGCTGGTCGCTGAAGTCCGGCGACAACTGGGCCATCACGGCGGCCGCCCTCACCTCCAAGCTCTGGCTCGTCAAGCAGGTCAAGGGCCAGTGGCAGGCCAAGGAGGTGGGCACCATCGGCGACCCCGCCAAGATCCCGCTGCCCGTCGACATCAGCATCACGCGCGACGGCAAGGGGCTGTGGGTCAACACGTTCATGGACGGCACCACGCGCTACTTCGACCTGAGCAATCCCGAGGCGCCCAAGCAGACGTACGAGAAGGTCACCGGCAAGCAGATCAACATGATCTCGCAGAGCTGGGACGGCAAGCGCCTCTACATCACCTCGTCCCTGCTCGCCAACTGGGACAAGGGCGGCGCCGACAACGAGCAGTTCCTGCGCGGCTTCAGCTGGGACGGCAAGGAGCTGAAGCCGACCTTCGAGGTCGACTTCACGAAGGAGCAGCTGGGCCGCGCCCACCACATGAAGCTGGGCGCCAACGCGCTGAAGTCGCCGTGAGGCTGGGGGCGGCGCTGGCGCTGGCGTGGCTGGCCGGTGCCGCCCCCGCCCTCGCCCACGACACCAGCCCGGTGCCCCGGCTCGACTACGAGCCGCCGGCGCCGGGCACCTACACGCTGCACCGGATCATGGCGGCGCCGGACGGCCAGGTGCTCGATCTGGACGGCCGGGCGCAGCCGCTCCGCCGCTTCACGCGCGAGCGCGTCACCTTGCTCGGCTTCATCTACACCACCTGCGTCGATCCCGACGGCTGCCCCCTCGCCTACCGGGTCTTCGACGCGCTCCGGCCGGCGATCGGCAACCGGCCGGGGCTGCGGGGCAAGGTGCGGCTCGTGACGCTCTCGTTCGATCCCCGGCACGACACCCCGGCGGCGATGCGCGCCTACGCCGGGCGACGAGCGACCGAGGACCGCACCGGCGTGCCGTGGAGCTTTCTCACCACCCGCTCGCCGCAGGCGCTGGCGCCGCTTCTGGATGGCTTCGGTCAGGACGTCCGCTCCGTCCGCGGCCTCGCCGGCCGGCGCGAGCTGTCGCACGTCCTCAAGGTCTTCCTCATCGACGAGAACGCCGTCGTGCGGGAGATCTACGACTCCACGTTTCTCCATCCCCAGACCGTGCTGAACGACATCGAGACTCTGCTGATGGCCCCCTAGCGGGGCCGCCGTGGCCGGGACTGTCGGCGAGGGCTCGCGTTCAGTCGACCTCGGTCCCGTTCGCCGCCGGCGTCTCCAGGGCCGCGCGGTACTCACCCGCCGGTCGCAGGTCGTAGAGCTGCATACCGCCGCGGCGGCCGCCGACGGCGCGCCACAGCGCGGGGTCGACGGGCACGCCGTGCGCGCGCACCCACTCGGCAATCGGCCGGCCCGCGTTCTCGGCGCCGAGGCGGCGGCTGACGCCGGACAGGTCGCCGAGCATCGCGAAGCGGACCTGGCCGGCCGCGACCAGTGCGGCCAGCGACGCCGGCGTCAGGATCGGGTCGAGGCCGTGGAAGCCGCCACGCGCCATGACGGGCTGGCCGGTGCGAATGATGATGGGCGCGGCCAGCATCGTGGTGGAGCTCGTGAGCAGGTAGCGCTCGTCGCGCCGGTTGGCGGTTAGGAAGCCGATCAGCTTCGTGAGGTTGGCCGAGGCCGCCGCCTGGCCGCGGGCCCGGGCGGCGGCGTCGGCGTCCTCCGGGAGTAGCCGGGCCAGGTCGGCGGAGGGCAACACGCCGCTGGGAGGAACCAGCACCACGCTCAGCGTCCACGCCCCCGGCGTGACCAGGAGTGCGGCCAGTCCGTCGCGAGCGCCCCCATGGCCAGCGCGCCCGCCAGCGGGCGAACGGCCTGCCAGTACGCGATCACGAGCAGCCAGCCGGCCGCGAAGAGCGTGCCGCCGAACAGCGCGACGTGCAGCCATAGCTGCCAGCCAGGCTGGCCGGCGAGCGCGCTGGCCTCGACGTGCAGCTGCCACGCCGCCGTCGCCACCAGCGCCGCCGGCGCGAGCATGGCGCGCCAGCCCGGCTCGCGCACGCTCCGCCACAGCGCGACCACGCCGACGCCGGCCAGCGCTGACAGTGGCGGCGCCATCAGCGCCAGGTAGTAGAAGTGGAAGAAGCCGCCCGCCGCGCTGTAGACGGCCGCATAGGTCAGCGCCCACCCGACCCACAGCAGCAGCGCGAACGTCTCCGGGGCGAGCGGCGGGCGCCACCGGGCACTGCGTGCGCCCAGGGCCAGGCCGGCCAGCGCCAGCGGCCACAGCCACAGCGCCTGGCCGGCGAGCTGGCCGTCGGCCAGCCGCAGTGGGCCCGCCGGCGCGCGCACGAAGAGGCGCGCCGCCGGGCTCCGCGAGCTCGGCTCGGCCGGGCGCGCCGTCGGCGCCGGGCGGCTGTCGCCCGGCGTCGCCTCCAGGCTGGGGATCGTGAGCAGCCGCGGTTGCCTGACGAATCGCCCGACGCCGTAGGGTCCGATCACCAGCTCGGCCATTGCGTTGCGGTCGGTGGTGCCGGCGTAGGGTCGCCGATCGGGCGGCGTGAGGTCGTAGGCGGCCAGCCAGGCCGCGGACACCATGACCAGGACCACGAAGCCGAGCGTCAGGTCGAGCAGCCGGCGCCGACGGCTCGCCGGCGCGCCGAGGACGTAGACGAGCACGAAGGTCGGCACGACGACGAAGGCGGCCAGCATCTTGACGTTGAAGGCCAGGCCGACCAGCGCCATCGACAGCACGAGCAGCCGGCGGCTCCCCGCCTCGGTCGCGCGCATCAGCGCCCAGGCCGCCAGGAGGAGAAGCAGCACCAGGCAGCTCTCGGTGTTGCTCGACCGGTCGACGGCCACGCTGACGGGCGTCAGCGCCAGGAACAGCGCGGCCAGCAGACCGGCCGGCGGGCCGAAGCGCCGCCGGACCAGGTGGTGCACGAGCCAGACGGCGAGGACGCCCTCGATCACCTGGGGCACGAGGACGCTGAGCCCGTGGAAGCCGAAGAGCTTGACGCTGGCGACCTGTAGCCACATCGCCACCGGCGGCTTGTCCACCGAGATGAATCCGGCGGGGTCGAAGGCGTGATAGAGAAAGTTGTGCCAGCCAGCACTCATGCTGCGGACCCCGGCCGAGTAGTACTCGTTGCCGAAGCCGTTCTGGTCGAGACGCCAGAGCCGGAGGACGGCGGCCAGCAGAAGGATCGCGGAAAGTGCCAGGCGCATGGCCACTGGTTGGACGTCTATCGTCTGTCGGCGTTTACACCTTCCGCAAGAGGCGCTACCATCCCGCCACATTCGCGTGAGAGGTCATCGATGACCAGCCGATCCATCGACCGTCGCTCGTTCCTGAAGCGTACCGTCACCGGCGCCGCCGCCCTGCTGGGAGCGCCGCTGCTTTCCGGCCGGGCCACGGCCCAGTCCGACCGCCTCGTCGTTGCCCTCGGCCAGTGGGGGACCGAGACGCCGTTCGCCTGGCGGCACGTGCAAGCCGAGAAGCCCTTGTGGGACTGCGTCTACGACCCGCTCATCGTGCGCGACCCCAAGACCTTCGAGTACCGCCCCGGCCTGGCCACCGAGTGGAAGCCGTCCAACGAGCTGCGCACGTGGACCTTCAAGCTCCGCTCGGGCGTGAAGTTCCACGAGGGCTTCGGCGACCTCACCGCCGAGGACGTCAAGTTCACCGTCGAGCAGAGCCACAAGCCGGACTCGCTGGGCGGCTCCGCCTACTTCTTCCGCAACAACCTGGACCGCATCGAGACGCCCGACAAGCTGACCGTCGTCATGCACTTCAAGACCCGGCAGTGGATCGTGCCCTCGCTGTTCACGCAGTACGTCGGCTACCAGAACGTGATCTCGAAGAAGTACTTCGAGAGCGTCGGCGAGCAGAAGGCGGCCGCCCACCCGATCGGCACCGGCCCCTTCCGCCACGTCGAAGGCAAGCAGGGCGACTACCACCGCTTCGAGGCGGTGCCCGGCCACTGGCGCAAGACGCCGGCGTTCAAGGAGATGCTGATCCGGCGCATCCCGGAGCCGGCCACCCGGCTGTCCGGCTTGCGCTCGGGCGAGATCGACATCGCCCAGGTGTTCGGCGACTACCTCGAGCAGGCCCAGAAGGCGAACCTGAAAATCCTCGAGTCGCCCAACGCCGCCCAGTACTGGGTGCTCCTCACCGGCCAGACGACGCCCGACCGCGAGGACTACTGCCCGACCTGCCCCTGGGTCGGCGATCCCAAGGACCCGCGCAGCCTCGAGAACGGCCGCAAGGTGCGGCTGGCGATGAACCTCGCCGTGAACAAGAAGGCGATCTACAGCGGGCTCTGGAAGGGCCGCGGCGGCGACACCCCGTACTCGTACTACTACTACCCGTTCCATCGCGGCTACAAGACCGACTGGAAGGTGCCGCCGTACGACCTCGAGCGGGCCAAGAAGCTCCTGGCCGAGGCGGGCCACGCCGGCGGCTTCGAGGTGCGCGTGAACCCCTACGTGCAGCTCGTGGCCCAGGACGGCCCCGACGTGATGGAGGCGGTCGCCCTCGACTGGGAGAACCTCGGCATCAAGGTCAAGCGCGTGCCGGAGTCCACGTCCAGCTTCGGGCCCAAGGGCCGGCTGCGGAAGACGAACAAGACCTTCTCGGTCTACGGCTCGCCGCCCTTCGACGAGCCAGTGGCCGCCTGGGAGCGGGTCGCCCACGCCAAGGGCGCCTTCAACCTCATCCTCGACGGGACCTACGACGAGGAGATCGACGCGGCCATGCGCGAGTTCGACGCCGAGAAGCGCGCGCGCCTGACCCAGGCGATCGGCCAGAAGATGTACGACGGCTACCACGGGGTCATGCTCGGGATGAAGTCGGTCACGTGGGCGGTCAGCCGCAAGGTGAACGCGTGGCCGACGCTGACCTACGTCCCCGCGGAGACCAACTACGAGTACGTGAGCTGAGCGCGGCCCCGCGCGGAAGCTGAGCACCCGTGTCGCGCTACGTCCTCGGCCGCCTGCTCCAGTCCCTGGTGTCGATGTTCGTGGTCTCGCTGGTGGTCTTCGCGCTGGTGCGGCTGTCCGGCGATCCCATCCAGATCATGGCCCCGGCCGAGGCCTCCCAGGCCGACATCGCGCTGATGCGCGCCTACCTCGGCCTGGACCGGCCGTGGCCGGTGCAGTACTGGACCTTCCTCAGCCACGCCGTCCAGGGCGACTTCGGACGGTCCGTGCGCTTCCGCCGCCCGGCCATGGAGCTGATCGCCGAGCGGTACGGCGCCACGCTGGAGCTCGGCGGCCTCGCCGTCGTCATCGTCATCGCGGTCGCGCTGCCGGTCGGCGTCTATGCCGCCGTCCACCGGGGGACGCCCCTCGACTACGCCGCGCGGGCCTTCGCGGCCCTCGGCCAGGCAGTGCCGCCGTTCTGGCTGGGGCTGCTGCTCGTCCTCGTCTTCGGCGTGCTGCTGCGGCTGCTGCCGACCTCCGGCCGTGGCACCCCGCTGCACGTCCTGCTGCCCGGCATCACGCTGGGCTGGTTCGCCGTCGCCGGCCTCATGCGGCTCACCCGCTCGGCCATGCTCGACACGCTCGGCAGCGAGTACGTCAAGCTGGCGCGCATCAAGGGACTGCCCGAGCGCACCGTCATCTGGAAGCACGCCTTCAAGAACGCCGCGCTGCCGGTGGTGACCTTCGCCGCCCTGCTCTTCGTGGCCCTGCTCAACGGCTCGATCATCGTGGAGACGGTGTTCGGCTGGCCGGGACTGGGGCTGCTGGTCATCGAGGCCGTCGACTCCCGCGACTATCCCATCGTGCAGGCGGTCGTCATGTGCCTGAGCGCCATGTACATCGCGGTCAACCTGCTGGTCGACGTGCTGTACGCCTACCTGAACCCCAAGATCCGGTACGGCGCGTGACGACGGCGTCGGCCACCGCCGTCGAGGAGGTGCCGGTCGGCGGCCGCGATCGTCGGTGGCCACCGCGGCTGCCGCTGGCCATCGTTACCGTGATCGTGCTGTGCGGCGTGCTGGCGCCGTGGCTGGCGCCGCACTCGCCCGTGCAGGGCTCGCTGGGCGCGCGGCTGGCCGCCCCGTTCTGGATGGAGGGCGCCCGGCCCGGGCACCTGCTCGGCACCGACCGGCACGGGCGCGACACGCTGAGCCGGCTGATCCACGGCGCCCGGATCTCGATCTCCGTCTCGCTGGTCGGCATCGCCCTCACCGGCGCGGTGGGCGTCATGGTCGGCCTGCTGGCCGGCTTCCTCGGCGGCTGGGTCGACACCGTGCTCATGCGGCTGGTCGACATCTCGCTGTCGCTGCCCGGCATCCTGATCGCGGTGCTGCTGTCGGTCGTCTTCGAGCCGTCGTTCACCAACGTCATCATCGTCGTGGTGTTCCTGCTGTGGCCCAGCTACGCACGGCTGACCCGCGGCGAGACGCTGGGCATCAAGCAGCAGGACTTCGTGGCCCTGGCCCGGGTGGCCGGCTGCGGCGGCGCCACCATCATGGTCCGCCACATCCTGCCCAACCTGGCCCCGTCGATCCTGGTGCTGGCCACCCTGCATGTCGGCTACGTCATCGTGCTGGAGGCCGCGCTGTCGTTCCTGGGGGTCGGCATCCCGCCGCCCACGCCGTCGTGGGGCGTCATGGTCGCCGACGGTCGCGGCCTCATCGAGCGCGCGTGGTGGGTGTCGATCCTGCCGGGCATCGCCATCTTGATGACGGTGCTCTCGCTGAACATCCTCGGGGACTGGGTGCGCGACCGCCTCGATCCCAAGCTGCGTCAGGTCTGATGCAGCGCAGCCTCGGCCGTATCCTCACCACCCACACGGGAAGCCTGCCCCGGCCCCGCGATCTCGTCGCCCTGCTCCGCGACCGCGAGGAGGGCCGGCTGGTGGCGGCGGCGACGCTCGATACGCGCGTGCGGGCCGCCGTGCTCGACACGGTGCGCAAGCAGACGGACACCGGCCTGGCGGTCATCAACGACGGCGAGCAGGGCCGCGTCGACTACACGGTCTACGTCAAGGACCGCCTGACCGGCTTCGACGGCGAGAGCGCGCCGTTGCCGGGGATCGACGCGGAGGAGTTCCCCGAGTGGACCGAGATGGCGCGGCAGTTCGCGCCGCCCTTCCAGCGGCGGCCGGCGTGCACCGGCCCCGTCACCTGGAAGGACTGGCCGGCGGTCGAGCGCGACATCCAGACCCTCGCCGAGGCCGCCGCCGGCGGCCCCGCCGCCGAGGTCTTCATGACCTCGCCGTCGCCGGGCCAGATCGCCCGCTTCCTGCAGAACCGCTACTACCCGAGCGACGAGGCCTACCTGTACGCGGTCGCGGAGGTGATGCGGCGCGAGTACGAGGCCATCGCGCGGGCCGGCTTCCTCCTGCAGGTCGACTGTCCCGACCTCGCCCTCGGCCGTCACACGCAGTTCGCGCACCTCACCCTGGCCGAGTTTCGCCGGGTGGCCGAGCTGCACGTCGAGGTCCTGAACCACGCGGTGGCCGGCATTCCCGCCGATCGGATGCGCATGCACATCTGCTGGGCCAGCACCGGCGGCCCCCACCACCGCGATGTGCCGCTGGCCGACATCGTCGACATCGTGATCAAGGGCCGGCCCGACGCCCTCATGTTTCCCGGCGCCAACCCCCGCCACGGCCACGAGTGGAAGGTCTGGAAGGGCGTGCGGCTGCCCCCGGGCAAGATCCTCGTCCCCGGCGTGATCGACTCCACGACCAACTTCATCGAGCACCCCGAGCTGGTCGCCGAGCGCATCGAGCGCTACGCGGCGGTGGTCGGGCGCGAGAACGTCATCGCGGGATGCGACTGCGGCTTCGGGACGTTCGCGGGCCGGGTGCAGGTCGACACCAACATCGTCTGGCACAAGCTGGGCTCGCTGGTCGAGGGCGCCCGGCTGGCCTCGCGGGCGCTCTGGTGAGCCGTGGCTGACGCGCTGCTGGAGGTCCGCGACCTCCAGATGCACATCCACACGCGCCGCGGCGTCGTGAAGGCGGTGGACGGCGCCACGTTCTCGGTACGGCGGGGCGAGACGCTGGGCATCGTCGGCGAGTCCGGGTCCGGCAAGTCGATGACGTGCCTGTCGATCCTGCGCCTGGTGCCCGAGCCGGGCGGCCGCATCGTGGGCGGCAGCATCGTCTTCGACGGCGAGGACCTGCTGGCCAAGAGCCCGAGGAGATGCGGCGACTGCGCGGCGCCCGCATCGCCATGATCCTGCAGGACCCGATGGCCTCGCTGAATCCCGCCCTCACCGTCGGCGCCCAGGTGGCGGAGACGCTCACCCTGCACCGCGGGCTGCGGGGCCGCGCGCTGGACGCCCGCGTGCTGGAGCTCCTGGGCCAGGTGCGCATCAGCGATCCCGACCGGCGCGTGCACGCCTACCCGCACCAGATGAGCGGCGGCATCCGTCAGCGGGTGGCCGGCGCCATCGCCATCTCTTGCCAGCCGAGCCTGCTCATCGCCGACGAGCCGACGACCTCGCTCGACGTGACGATCCAGGCCCAGTACCTGCGCTTGCTGAAGGACATCCAGCGGGAGACGGGACTGGCCATGGTGTTCGTCACCCACGATCTCGGCATCGTGGCCAAGCTGTGCGACCGCGTGGCCGTCATGTACGCCGGCCGCATCGTCGAGACCGGCCCCACCCGCGAGATCTTCGACCGGCCGCGCCATCCCTACACGATCGGCCTGCTCAGCTGCCTGCCGACGCTGCGCCGGGGGCGCGAGCCCCTCACCGCGATCGAGGGGCAGCCGCCCGACCTGGCCAGCGTCCCCGCCGGCTGCGCCTTCGCGCCGCGCTGCCCGCTGGCCGAGCCGCGCTGCACGGCGACTCGCCCCGCGCTGGAGGTGGCCGCCGCCGACCACCTCGTGGCCTGCCTGCGCGCCGCCGACACCGTGACGCTGCCGCGGCGGACCGTCACCGCGACGGTCCCGGCGCCGGCCGCCGCCCGCGGCGGACGGCGACGTGGTGCTGCAGGCGCGCGGGCTCACCAAGCACTTCACGGTCGCGCGCGGCACCGTGTTCGGCCGCAGCGTGGGCACCGTCAAGGCGCTGGACGGCGTGGACTTCGTCCTGCGGCGCGGCGAGACGCTGGGGCTCGTGGGCGAGAGCGGCTGCGGCAAGACGACCACCGCTCGTTTGGTGCTGCGCCTGGAGAAGCCGTCGGCCGGGGCCGTCCTCTTCCGCGGCCGCGACGTGCACGCGCTGGCCGGCGCCGAGCAGCGCGAGTATCGCCGGGCGGTGCAGGCCGTCTTCCAGGACCCGTACAGCTCGCTCAACCCGCGCCTGACGATCCGCACCACGGTCGGCGAGCCGCTCGCCCAGACGCAGCCCGAGCTGACGCGGGCCGAGCTCGACGAGCGCATCCAGGCCTCGCTGGCGCGCGTGGGGCTGCGACCCGGCATCGTGAACGACTACCCGCACGAGCTGTCGGGAGGCCAGCGCCAGCGCGTCGCCCTGGCCCGCGCGCTCACCACCAGCCCCGAGTGCATCCTGCTCGACGAGGCGGTCTCCGCCCTCGACGTCTCGATCCGCGCTCAGGTCATGAACCTCTTGCGCGAGATCCAGGACCGGCTGGGCGTGAGCTATCTCTTCATCGCCCACGACCTCGCCGTGGTGAAGTACGTGAGCACGCGGATCGGCGTCATGTACCTCGGCAAGCTCGTCGAGACGGGACCGAGCGACGTGCTGTACGCGCACCCGCTGCACCCCTACACGCAGGCGCTGCTCGACAACGCGCTGCCCGCCCATCCCGACGACGGCCGCGAGGCGACGGTGCTGGCCGGCGAGGTGCCGAGCGCGTTCAACCCGCCGTCCGGCTGCCGCTTCCACCCGCGCTGCCCCCACGCCATGCCGGTGTGCGCAGAGGTGGAGCCGCCGCTGCGCGAGGAGGCGCCGGGGCAGCTGGTCGCCTGCCACCTCTACCGCGCATGAGTCGCATGCTCGTCGCCCTCGCCCTCACGCTCCTGTGCGGGTCGCTCGGCGCCGCCCAGCCACCAGCCCGGCTCGTCCGCGTGGGCTTTCTCTCCGCGACTTCGGCCGCGGCCGACGTGTTCCGGCCGGCCCTGGCCGAGGGACTGCGCGAGCACGGCATCGCCGAGGGCCAGAACCTCGTCATCGAGTCCCGGTATGCGGAGGGACGGTTCGAGCAACTGCCGGGGCTCGCCGCCGAGCTCGTCCGGCTCCGGTGCGACGTCATCGTCACCGCAGTCACCCAGGCGTCGCTGGCGGCCCGCAAGGCGACCACCACCATTCCCATCGTCATGATCGCCGTCGCCGATCCCGTCGGCGCCGGTCTCGTCGACAGCCTGGCCCGCCCCGGTGGGAACGTTACGGGAACTTCGGGAGCGGCAACACAGGTCGTCGGCAAGCAGCTGGAACTCCTCCGAGAGACGTTCCCTGACGTGTCCCGCGTCACCTTGCTATGGAACCCCGCCAATCCGATCTACCAGGCGCTGCAGCTGCGGGAAGCCGAGATCGCGGCCCGGGCGCTCCGCGTCGAGCTCCAGCTGCTCGAGGCCCGGTCCCTGGCCGAGCTCGAACAGGTCTTCGCGACGACCACCCGGCGCCCGCTCCTGCTCATGGGCGACCCGCTGTTCACGGCGCACCGCCGGCGGGTCGTCGAGCTGGCGGCGGCGCGCCGCGTCGCGATCGTGACGGGCGTCGCCGAGTACGCCGAGGCCGGCGCGCTGATCGCCTACGGGCCGAGCTACACTGATCTGTCCAGGCGCGCCGCGGTCTACGTCGACAAGATCCTCAGGGGCGCGCGGCCGGCAGCGCTGCCCGTGGAGGAGCCGACCACGTTCGAGCTGGTGGTCAACCTCAGGACCGCCCGGGCGCTCGGCATCACGATGCCGCGCCCGCTGCTTCTGCGCGCGACACGCGTGATCGAATAACCGGGGCGGGCACTGGCGCCGCATCCCCGGATCTCGCCGTCCAGCACCCGCCCTCGCCGCTCGTTCCCGATACCTGCTCAGATCGCCGGTGTCGCCTTCGGCCCCGACGGCGGTTGCCCCCTGAAGAGCACCCAATCGCGCGCGACGAACCGCGCTCAGCGGGCCGGCTGCGGGCGACGCGCGAGCAGGAAGAAGACGGAGCCCAGCGCCGAGCACGCCGCCAGCACGCTGAAGCCCGGCACGTAGCTGCCCGTGCGGTCGGCCAGGATGCCGGCCACCAGCGGACCGCCCATCATGCCGACCATGAGCACCATCGACGAGATGCCGGTGATCGTGCCGAAGGCGGCGCTGCCGAAGTAGTCGGCGCGGATCGCGCCCATCAGCGGCCCCCGCATCCCCCACGCGGTGCCGTGCAGGATCGCGAAGACGACCACCATCCAGAACGCCGAGGCGAAGGCCAGGATCATCAGCGCGGCGGCGTGGCCCAGCATGCAGCCGGCGGCGATCCGCCGCTTGCTGAAGCGGTCGCCGAGCCAGCCCCCGCTCAGCTGCCCGATCGCCTGCATCACGGTCATGGCCGCCACCACCGAGCCGGCCTGGGGCAGCGCGTAGCCGAGCCGCTCGGTCACGTGGATGACCATGTGGACCATGACCGCCGAGACGACCAGCAGCGAGGCGGCGTGGCCGAGCGAGATGTACCAGAAGGCGCGCGTGGCCAGCGCCTCGCGCGGCGTGAAGTCGCGCTGCACGGGCGCGGCCCGCACGCGGGCATCGGCCGCCGCGGCCGCCGTCTCCGGCGTATCGCCGTCGACCGTCCAGCCGTAGGCCTCCGGGCGGCGGCGCATCAGCTGGCCCAGCGGCACCCCGACGGCGATCACCAGCAGGCCGGAGGCGAACGCGGTCCACCGCCAGCCCACCCGGCTGGCCGCCAGCACGACCAGCGGCGTGAGCAGGCCGCCGATCGCCATCCCGCTGGCGCTGATGCTGAGGGCCAGCGCCCGCCGGCGGCGGAACCACGCCACCACGGCCACGCCGACCGGCAGGTAGCCGCCGAGGCTCGAGCCGAGCGCCATCATGAAGAACGTCAGGAAGAAGGCGACGGGGCCCTCGATGCGGCTGAAGAGCATGAACCCGACGCCGAAGATGACCATGCCGACGCGGATCAGCACGCGGGGGCCGAAGCGGTCGGTGAGCCACCCCTGCACCGGCCCCAGGATGCCGCTCTCCGCGCGCGCCATCGCGAAGGCCGCCGAGAGCATGGTCTTGCTCCAGCCGAACTCCTCGCGCAGGAGGACCGCGTAGGCGCCGTAGGCGTGGAACATGAGGGCGCCGATCAGCCCCTCGAGGCCGAAGCCGGCGGCGACGATCCACCATCCGTAGAAGATCCGGCCCCGGGGCACCGGCAGAGTGTACGCCGGGCCGGAGTGCCCGGGAACTTTCCGGCCGTCGCCCGGTCTAACGCGGCATGACGACTCTGACCACGCCCGCGCCGCCGGCTGCCGCTCGCGCGGGCCGGGGCGACCCCGGTCCCCCGGCGATGGGACCCGCGGCTCTACCAGATCGCCACGCTGGCCGGCCTTCTGACCTACGGCGTGCTGGGGCTCGGCTTCGACGTCGCGCCGGAAACCGTGGCCGTCGTCCTGGCCTGCGCGCTCGGCGCGCAGCTGGCGGCCGCGCGCCTGGCCGGCGGCCGCTTCGACCCCCGGAGCGCGCTGATCTCGGGGCTGTCGCTGTGCCTGCTGCTCCGCACCGGGGCCCTGGAGCTGGCCGCCCTCACCGCCGGCGTGGCCGTCGCCAGCAAGTTCCTCGTGCGCGTGCGCGGCAAGCACGTCTTCAACCCCACCAACGGCGCGCTGGTGCTGATGCTGCTGGTCACCGACCAGGTGTGGGTCTCGCCCGGCCAGTGGGGCAGCGCGGCCGTCTTCGCCTTCTTCCTGGCCGCCGCCGGCGGGCTGGTGGTGAACCGCGCCGCCCGCGCCGACGTGACGTGGACGTTCCTGGCCGCCCACGCGGCCCTCGTCCTGGGACGCGCGGTGTGGCTGGGCGACCCGCTCGACATTCCCCTGCACCGGCTGGGCAGCGGGGCGCTCGTGCTCTTCGCGTTCTTCATGATCTCGGATCCACGCACCACGCCCGACTCGCGCGCCGGCCGCATCGTGTTCGCGATCCTGGTCGCGGCCGGTGCCTACGTCGTGCAGTTCCGGCTGTTCCAGACCAATCCGCTGTTGTGGTCGCTGGCCGCCTGCTCGCTCGCCGTGCCGCTGATCGACCGCCTGTTGCCGGGCCGCCGCTACGACTGGACGGCGCCCGGCACCGGAGCCGCCGTGAAAAGGAGCCCGTCATGAAGCCTCTCGTCGCCGCCGCCGCCGCCTTGCTCGCCGTCGGCCTGACCAGCTCGAGTGCCCTCGCCTTCTGTGGGTTCTACGTGGCCAAGGCCGACACCAAGCTCTTCAACCAGGCCTCGAAGGTCGTGCTCGTGCGCCACGAGAACAAGACCGTCATCACGATGGCCAACGACTTCCGGGGCGATCCCAAGGAGTTCGCGCTGGTGGTGCCGGTGCCGACCGTCCTCGAGAAGGGCCAGATCCGCGTCGGTGACCGCGCCCTCGTCGAGCGCCTCGATGCCTTCACCGCGCCCCGGCTCGTCGAGTACTACGACCCCGATCCGTGCCGCCTGCCGCTGCCGGCCGCGGCCGCCATCGGCCAGCCCCAGAAGTCGATGGCGCGCGACGCGGCGCAGGAGCGAGCCCGCAGCCTCGGCGTGACGATCGAGGCTCAGTACACCGTGGGCGAGTACGACATCCTCATCCTGTCCGCTCGCGAGAGCGCCGGCCTCGGGACCTGGCTGCGCGACAACGGCTACCGGCTGCCGCCCGGGGCCGCGCCCGTGCTGGCCAGCTACCTCAAGCAGGGCATGAAGTTCTTCGTCGCGCGGGTGAATCTGCAGGAGCAGGCCTCGCTCGGCTACACCTATCTGCGCCCGCTGCAGCTCGCCTTCGAGTCGCCGAAGTTCATGCTGCCCATCCGCCTGGGCACGGTGAACGCCGACGGCCCCCAGGAGCTGTTCGTGCTGGCGCTGACGCGCCGCGGCCGCGTGGAGACGACGAACTACCGGACCGTGCGGCTGCCCACCGACGTCGAGCTGCCCGCCTACGTCAAGACCGAGTTCCCGGCCTTCTATCGCGCCATGTTCGCCGAGCAGGTCCGGCGCGAGGACATGCGCGCGGTCTTCCTCGAGTACGCGTGGGACATGAGCTGGTGCGACCCCTGCGCCGCCGATCCGCTGTCGCCGGAGGAGCTGCGCAAGCTGGGGGTCTTCTGGCTTCAGGACAGCGGCGGCGCCGACAGCCCCGGGGCGGGTCGGATGCGGGGGCCGATGCCGGTGAACACGTTCGTCACCCGGCTGCACGTCCGCTACGACGCCACCCGCTTCCCCGACGATCTCGTCTTCCAGGAGACGGCCGACCGCACGAACTTCCAGGGGCGGTACGTCCTGCGCAACGCGTTCACCGGCGAGGCCACGTGCGAGGCGGGGCGCCGCTACCGCGAGTCGCTGCGGGCACGCGCCGAGCGGGAGGCGAGCGCCCTGGCCTCGCTCACCGGGTGGCCGATCGAGGATGTGCGCCGGCGGATGGGCGGCGGCGCCGGGCCTGACGGCCGTGTCTGGTGGCAGCGCCTCTTCGGCGAGTAGCCGTGCCGTCACCCTCGCGATGGCCCGCTTATTGCGCTACAGGAGCACAGGGGGTAGCCATGGAAATCATCCTTTGGATCGTCTTCGGTCTTGTCGTGGGTGTCGTCGCGAAGTTCGTCATGCCGGGCCGGGACCCGGGCGGCATGGTCCTCACCATCGTCCTCGGAATCGTTGGCGGTGTACTCGGCGGCTGGATCGGCCGTGTCCTCGGCCTGTATCGGACCGGAGAGCCGGTGGGTTTCATCATGGCGGTGGTCGGCGCCGTGGCGGTTCTTGCGATCTATCGCCTGACGCTCGGCAGCCAGCGCGCCTAGCTAGCGGAGGAGCCGTGCCTCGGCCGACAAGCGCGTAGATACAGTAGATAAACTGACGAAGCCTCAGGAGGAAAGCACGATGATCCGGTTACTTCTTCTAGCACTCGGTGGATGGGCGGCTTGGCGTTATCGCTCCCAGATCAAGACGTATGCGGATCAGCAGCTGCCACAGGTCAAGACCAGAGCGGCTGAGGTTCTTGGTGAGGCAACGAAGAAGCTCAAGGATGGCCTCCCCGCCCCGGACGCGGCTCGTCGCTCGGCGCAAGAGCGATAGCGCGGCCCGGCCACTGGGCGCACACTCCGTCCAATCACGGGCGAGTTCCGGCGGCCCTCGGACGGCGTTAGCGTCGGAGCAGAACGGAGACTTTACACGCCGGACTGGCGCGTCGGAGCAAACTAAGGACCTCGCAGAACTCCCGCCCCAGAGCGACCTTCAATCCCAACCTCGGGGCCCCAGGCCCCGATAGGAGACAGCAATGGCGCAGCACGAACATCTCGCAACTCGACTGTTCACCGACCGCCCAAGTGCCGAGCGAGAGTATGCGGCACTGGTGGCGCGGGGTTACTCGCCAAAAGACGTCAACGTGCTCATGACCGAAGAGGGTCGCAAGCGGCATTTCGGCGACGGAGCCCCGACGACCGAACTTGGCAATAAGGCTCTCGAGGGAGCGGGCGTTGGGGGCGGCATCGGCGCCGTCGCCGGAGGTGCCCTCGCGGCGATCGCGGTAGCGGCGACGGTGGCGATCCCGGGCGTGGGGCTGATCGTGGCAGGGCCGATTGCGGCCGCGCTCGCAGGCGCAGGCGCGGGGGCGGTCACAGGTGGGGCTATCGGCGCCCTCGTCGGTGCGGGCATTCCCGAGGAGCGCGTCAAGGCGTACGAGAGCGGGCTGAAGGAGGGCGGAATTGTCATGGGCGTGAAGCCGCGGACGCCGGAAGATCAAGACTACTTTGATCGCGAGTGGGGCGGCGATCGGGCCGGTACTGCCCTCTACCCGCCAAGGACTCTAGGATCATGCGTCGGGTGGCAGCAGTGACGCTGGCGCTTACGCTGGCTTTCTCAGCGGCTCCAGCGACTGCTCAGAGCCGGGACGCCAAGCCTACCCGGAATACCTCAGGCGAGACTGATCGGTCGCCTGTGGGCACTCGAAGCGTCACCGGGACGGTCAAAGAGACGACGGACAAGGCCCTCGTGGTCTTCGGCCACGAGAAGGGCAACAAGGACCAGGAGTGGGCGTTTGTCGTCGACGCCAACACGCGCATCGGCGCCCGCGGTCAGGGCGCGAGTGATCTCCGGCAGGGTGATGCCGTCACCGTCACCTACACGACTCGTGACGGTAAGGTTGTCGCTCAAAGCGTCTCGGTGAAGCCGCGCTAAACAGGGTTGTCGCCCGCGGCTTCTCCATAGGGAGGAGCTGTCGGGCGGCGTATTCCGGCTCCAACCGCATCAGGCGGCATCACTCTTGCGCTACTCCGGAGGACACCTTGTCCACGGAGGATCCATGAACCGACGAGCTCGAACACGAGGTCCGAGACACGCCTGATGCCTCGGACCAGTCCCCCAGACACATACGGTCTGCACCTCACGTTACGGCTCGGCGGTCTGAAGCGTGACGCTCTGGACAATCCGGACACCGTCGCCCTGTTCCTGAGAACGCTGGTGAGCAATATCGGCATGCGTATCCTCGCCGGTCCTCTTGTGGCCCACGAGGAGGGCCCTGAGGAGACGGCGGGTTACTCCGGTGTGGTCATCCTTTATGAGTCTCACGCGGCGATCCACACGTATCCGCATCGGGCCGCGGCCTTCCTGGACGTGTTCTCCTGTCAGCAGTTCTCGATCGCTCAGGTCCAAGACACGCTCTCGGCTCACTTCGGCAGCCACGAGGTCCTCGAGCAGCGTGTCGCCGAGCGGGGGCTTCACTGGTCCGCCGATGTCCACGAGGAGATGCTCGCCTGGAGAGGTGGACGGGGGTCAACGCGATGATTACGGCCCTGGTCGATCCCGCGCAGGTCACCAGGATCATCGCCGCGGTCATCGAGTGGTCCCAGACGGTGATCGAACAGCCGAATCCAGTCTTCGGGGGACTTCCGATCTGTCCGTTCGCGCGTGCCGCTCGGGTCCGCGGCGCGATCGGCTTCCACGTCATGCCCTTCGCGCTCGACGACCCCCTCGCAACGGACGGCGCCGTGATGACACTGATCGACAGATTCATGGCCGATGCAACGGCCGAGACGCTCTTCGTCGTCCATCCCGACCCGCACGCCTTCGAAGCCCAGCCCCTGGAGGCGTTCGTGGCTCGCCTGGGACGACGGCTCCGAGAAACGCCGTCGCTGTTCGATCTCGTCGTCTTCGAGGCGCATCCCCGCAGCCAGTTCTGCATTGGCGGCGTGTACACACGGCGCTCCCCCTACCCGAGCTTCCAGGTGCTGTCCCATACGAGGCTCAAAGAGACCTCAGATACGCTCTTGGGCTCCGCATACTACGATCGCTTCACGCCTGAAATGCTGCGCGCGGTGGGCATGCCGCGGGCGTAGGTCGGATCAGCAGCCTCACGAGTATGGCGAGCGGTACCGGCTTTAGAGGTTGATTGTCCCTGCCCCCAGTCATCCTAGAGGGGCGGCCCCGTAACCTCCGCCCCGACTCGCCCACTGCGTCACGGAATCCTCGGCCGGGCGACCCTGTTGCGCAGCGCGCCCGCCGGTCATGGTGTCAGCACGACCTTGATGCAGCCGTCCGTCTTGTCCCGAAAGGTCTCGTAGGCGCGCGGGGCCTCGGCCAGGGGTAGCCGGTGGGTGATCACGAAGGACGGATCGATCTTGCCCTCTTCGATCTTGTGCAGCAGCGGTTGAAGGTAGCGCTGCACGTGCGTCTGACCCATCTTGAGCGTCAAGCCTTTGTTCATGGCCGCGCCGAGCGGGATCTTGTCCAGAAACCCGATGTAGACCCCGGGGATCGAGACGGTGCCACCCTTGCGGCAGCACATGATCGCTTCACGGAGCACGTGCGGCCGGTCAGTGCCGAGCATCACCGCCGCCTTGGCCTTGTCGATCAGCGCGTCGATACTGCCGCGGCCATGAGCCTCAGTTCCCACCGCGTCAATGCAGCGGTCAGGGCCACGCCGGCTCGTCATCTGCATGAGGCGGTCGTAGACATCCTCGTTCTCGAAATTGATCGTTTCGGCCTTTCCTACTCTCTCCGCCATCCCGCAGGCGCTCAGGGACTCGATCGATGGCGATCACGCGGCCGGCCCCGAGCATCCAGGCGCTCTGGATGGCGAACTGGCCAACCGGGCCACAGCCCCAGACGGCGACCGTGTCGCCGGGCTCCATCCCGCAATTCTCAGCCGCCATGTAGCCGGTCGGGAAGATATCGGAGAGAAACAGTACCTGCTCGTCCTGAAGACCGGCCGGGACCTTGATCGGGCCAACGTCGGCGAAGGGGACTCTCAGATACTCGGCCTGGCCACCGGCGAAGCCGCCCAGCATGTGCGAATAGCCGAACAGGCCCGCCGGCGACTGACCCATCACTTTTCGCGCCGCCTCGGCGTTCGGGTTCGAGGTATCGCACAGCGAGAACAGGCCCTTCGCGCAGAAATAGCAGGTGCCGCACGAGATGGTGAAAGGCACGACGACACGGTCGCCCTTCTTCAGCTTGTGGACGCCCGAGCCCACCTCGACCACCTCGCCCATCGGTTCGTGCCCGAGCACGTCCCCCTCTTCCATTGTCGGCATGAGGCCGTTGAAGAGGTGCAGGTCGGAGCCGCAGATTGCGGTCGCAGTAATGCGTACAATCGCGTCGCGCGGATCGGTAATCTCCGGATCCGCGACTTCTTGCACCCTGACATCATGCGTTCCGTGGTAGACGACGGCTTTCATTGCTGCCTCCTGGAGAGCGCTAGCTCAGCGAGGCGCGTGCCATCGAAACCTGCCCAGGCCTGCGGCATTGCTGATCACGGACGATCCAGGCTCTCGCTTCTCGGTCTTCGTACGGCGTGTCACCGCCCTCCGAACATCGGTCGCCCCAGCCTCTCAGGCCTCCCGGCTCCCCCGGGCACCCGCACCCGCGGGCCCCAGCCGCACGCTACGGACGCGCGCCGCGCTGCCGGTCCAGGAAGGTCAGGAGGAGGCGGTTGAACTGGTCGACGTCTTCGAGCTGGGGCATGTGGCCGATGCCGGGCATGACGGCGAGGTCGGCGCCGGCGATCACCTGGGCCAGGCGCTGGCCCTGGGAGAGTGGGGTGGTGGTGTCACGGTCGCCCCAGATGATGAGGGTCGGTAGCGCGAGCGAGCGGTAGGTCGTGCTGTCGGTGCTGAGCAGGACGTCGTGCGAGGTGAGGAAGTCGAGCAGCCAGTCGCCGAAGGCGTCGGTGGCCCCCTGGACGACGAGCGGTTGCTGCAACACACGTACGCGCGCATCGGTCACCGCCGCCGGCCGCGCGACGAAGCGGGCCAGCAGCGATCGGCTGAGCAGCGGATTGGTCGCGGTGGCCGAGACGACGGCGTTGCGCAGCGCGCGTGCACTCAGCACCGTGGCGACCGGGCCGCCGCCGGTGCTCGCGGCGTCGAGACCGATCGCGGCGTCGGCCAGGACCAGGGCTCGCACGCGCTGCGGGGCCAGCAGCACCGCCTCCATCGTGGGGCCGCCGCCGAAGGAGTGACCGACCAGCGTCGCGCGCTCGACACCGAGGGCGTCGATGACGCCGAGGATGCGGCGGGCCTGAGGCTGACGGCCGTAGGCGGTGGTGGCCGGACGCTCGGAGAATCCGAAGGGCGGCAGGTCGAGCGCCACCGCCCGGAAGCCGGCCGCGGCCGTGGCGGCGAGCGTCTCGCGCCACAGCTCGCTCCACGCGCCCATGCCGTGCACGAAGAGCACCACGGGCGCGTCGGCGGGACCGAGCTCCTGCACGAACACGTCGACGTCGGCGGCGCGGACGAACCGACCGCCGGCGGGGGCGGCCTCCAGGCGCGTCTTCGTCTCGCGCGCATGGGCCTGCCAGCGGAACACCCCCAGCGTCAGCAGCAGGATCGCGACGAACGCCGCCGCGGTGACGAGGACCACTCGAACGATCCGCCCGCCCACGCCGTATCCCATTCGTTCCATGATAGGTCGTGGCGCCCCGAAAACCTCAACGATGGAGACGGGCGTGGCGGACGTCAGGCGCTAGACGGACGAACGCCAGACCCGGAAACGCTAGAGCGTGCGCTGGAAGAGCGAGAGCGCGAGCCCCAGGGCGATGCGCGCGGCCTCGGGGTCGTAGCGCGGTCCTTCGTCGCGCATGAAGGCGTGCTGGGCGTTGAACTCGTGCCAGGTGAACGGCGTGCCGGCGGCGACCAGGGCCTGGTAGATCCCGGCGCGGGCGGCGTCGGGGACGTGGGGATCCTGGCGGCCCCAGACCAGCAGGAGCTCGCCGCGGATGTCGCGAGCGCGGGCCAGCGTGTCGACGCAGGTGCCCCCGGCCAGGATGCCGCCCTGCAGGTCCGTCGCGTAGAAGCAGGCCGCGGCCAGGACCTGAGGCTGCAGCGCCGCGCGAAAGGCCAGGTGCCCGCCCAGACAGACGCCGACGGCACCGATGCGCCCGCTGCATGCTGGATGCGCGCCGAGCGCGCGGATGACGACGGCCGCGTCGTGGTCGAACGTGGCCAGCGTCGTCGCCGCCTTGTAGGCGTTGCCCTTGTCGGTGCCGGCCTTGTCGTACGCGAGCACCGTGCCCGGGGGCTCGTGCTCGTGATAGATCTCGGGCGCCATCACCACGTAGCCATGGCCGGCGAGCTGCTGTGACAGCCGCACGATCGGCCCCGTCTGCTGGTAGATCTCGGGATAGAGCAACAGTCCTGGGTAGCGCGCACTGCCGGTCGGCGGCGCCGGCGCGTAGACGTGGGTCCGCATCGGGCCGGTCGGCGTGTCGAGATCGACGAAGTCGGTGTGGATGACCACCGGTGTTCAGCCGCCGGCGTACGCCGGGTGAGCTCGCAGCCGGGTGACGACGAACGCCGTCAGGTCGTCCGGGACGTGCGCGCTCGCCGCGCAGAACACGCGCTCGAGACCGGTGACGTCGAGCGCGCCGTCGGACACGAGGACCGGCGACCTCTTGTAGCCGAGCCCCACGTCGTGGCCGTCGTCGATCTCCTCATGCGCGAATCCTTCAGCGGACGTCCACGTCAGGGCGTGCTCTGCGCGCGGCCTGCCGTAGCAGAGCTGAAAGCCGGTGGGATGGTCGGCGTCGTCGAGCCACACGATGAGGTCGAGATGCTCGGACGAGAACCAGCGGCGGCGGGGCTCGTGGGGTCGCTGGCGGGCGGGCGCGACCTCGCTGAGGAGACCGGGGGCGGCGGGCGCGCCAGGCATCGTGGTACGGTAGCACGGCCATGACGATGAGGGCGATGGTCCTGCCCGCATTCGGCGAGCCCCTGCAGGTGGCCACGGTCCCCATTCCGACGATCGGTCCCAGCGACGTGCTGCTCCGGGTGCGGGCCGCCGGCGTCGGTCTCACCGTCGTCATCATGACCGCCAATCCCGGCCGGGTGACGTCCTTCCCCCGCATCCCCGGCCACGAGGTGGCCGGCGACGTGGTCGAGGCTGGCACCGAGGTCACCCACGTCAAGCCGGGCGATCGCGTCGTCTGCCACTTCTACCTGACCTGCCGGACGTGCCGCTTCTGCCGGAGCGGACGCGAGACGCTGTGCACGGCGTTCCGGGGCTACGTGGGCCAGGCCTGCGACGGCGGCTACGCGGAGTACATGGCCATCCCGGGCGCCAACGTCACCCCGATCCCGCCCGAGGTGAGCGACGTCGACGCCGCCATCGCCACCGACGCCATCGCCACGCCCTACCACGCGTGCCGCGAGGAGGCGCGCGTCGGCCCCGGTGACACGGTGCTGATCGTGGGGGCCGGCGGCGGGGTCGGCATCCACGGCGTGCAGATGGCCAAGCTGTGCGGCGGCTGGGTGGTCGCGATCGACGTCACCGACGCCAAGCTGCAGGCGGCCCGAGGACTGGGGCGCCGACGCGGTGGTCGACGGCCGCCGCGGGGACGTGGCGACGCAGGTCCGCGCCCTCACCGACGGCCGTGGCGTCGACGCCGCCATCGACTTCGTGGCCTCGCGCGAGACGCTGGAGATGTCCCTGGCCACGCTGGCCCGGGGCGGCCGCCTCGTCATCATCGGCAGCCGACCGCGCAGCGTGTTCGGCATCGACGCGTCGTTCACGGTCGATCCCGGCCGCATGCTGTACGACATGCTGGAGATCCACGGCTCCCGCTACGTGACCCTGACCGAGATCCAGCAGACCCTGGAGCTGCTCCGCCAGCGCCGCCTCCGCGCCGTCGTCAGCCGCACCTTCCCGCTGGAGGGCGCCGAGGAAGCCCACGAGCTTCTGCGCCGCAACGCCCTGGTCGGCCGCGCTGCCCTGCTGCCTGGTATATCCTCGGGGGCATGAACCTCCTGCGACCGATCGAGCGCGACCTCACCGTCAACGGCCTCCGCCTGCGCCTGCTCGACTGGGGTGGCGATGCCCGGCCCCCGCTGCTGCTGCTGCACGGCTTCACCGGTCACGCCCACGCGTGGGACACGCTCAGCATCGCGCTGCAGCCGCACTTCCACGTGCTGGCGCTCGACCAGCGCGGCCACGGCGACAGCGACCCCGCCGACGTCTACAACCCGGTCGTGGCCTTCGACGATCTCGTTGGCGTCGTCGATCAGCTCGGCCTCGGCGCCTTCGTGCTGGTCGGCCTCTCGATGGGCGGCCGCAACGGCCTCTACTTCGCCTCCAAGCGGCCGGAGCGGGTGCAGAAGCTGGTCGTGGTCGACATCGGCCCCGAGATCAGCGCCAAGGCCAGCGCGCCGTCGGCGGGCCCGCCGGAGCCGGACACCTGGGAGAGCATCGAGCAGGCGGCGCAGCACCTGTACCGCGGCAACCCCTTCCCCGGCATCCACTACTACCGGTGGGTCGCCTCCCACAGCCTCCGCGCGCGCCCCGACGGCGCCCTGGTCTGGAAGTGGCACCCGAGCGTCAAGACGCGCCGCACGACCGGCGACATCGACTGGTGGGCCCTGCTGCGCCAGGTCACCCCTCCGACCCTCGTCCTCCGCGGCGAGCACAGCACCGTCCTCGACCGCGACGTGGCCGAGCGCATGGTCAAGGAGCTGCCGCGGGGCCGCTTCGTCGAGATCCCCCGGGCGGTGCACACCCTGCACGAGGACAATCCCGAGGCCGTCCTGGCCGCCCTCCGCGACTTCCTGGCTTGACAGGTCGCGTGTTATTAGGTAACCCTAACCATCGCGGTACGGGTTACCGAATCGGAGTGGAGAGGGAGGGTCTCGCATGCAGCCGGCCAGCGTGGACCTAGCGGCCGATGGCGGTGGCCGCCGGCCGGTGCGCCGGATCGACACCGAGACCCTGCTGCAGCGCGAGCGGGAGATCGTGATCGTGCACCGCGGGCAGGAGTACCACCTGCGGATCACGAAGTCCGACAAGCTGATCCTGACGAAATAGCCAGCCCGCCCGGTCGTCCCGACCCGGCCAGCCAGCCACGGACCCGGCGCCCTCGGCGCCCGGCACTCATGTATTCGACGGAGGCTCAGATGCAAGGCCCGTGGACTTCGGCGGGGGTCGCGCGATGAGCGCGGTCGTCGCCCTGCTCGTGAAGGGCGGACCGGTCATGGTCCCCCTGGCCGCCTGCTCCGTGGTCGCTCTGGCCGTGATCCTCGAGCGGGCCTGGACCTGGCGGGGCCTGGCCCGCACCGGCGACCCCGAGGCCGTGCTGGCCCAGGCGGCCGGAGGCCACTGGGAGGAGGCCTATCTCCTGGGCGAGGCCTCGCGGTCGCCGGCGGCCCGGGTGCTCGCCGCCGGCATCCGCCATCGCAACCCCGCCGCCACGCTGGCCATGGAGTCGGCTGCCCGAGCGGAGACGGCCCGGCTCAAGCGCTTCTTGCCGGTCCTCGACACGATCATCACCCTGTCGCCGCTGCTCGGGTTGCTGGGCACCGTGACCGGCATGATCAGCGCGTTCGGGGTCATGGCGCAGTCGGGCATGAACTCGCCCAACGCCATCACCGGCGGCGTCGGCGAGGCGCTGATCGCCACCGCGGCCGGGCTCGCCGTGGCCATCGCGGCGCTGGTGCCGTTCAACTTCTTCAACAGCCGGGTGGACGTCATGCTCGACGCGATCGAGGGCTACGGTTCCCGGCTCGAGCTGCTGCTGGCGGAGCGGGCCGCCCACGGCGAGCCGGTCGTCGCCGCATGATCCTGCGCCGGCGCGACCGCAAGCGCGCGCGCATCGAGATCGTGCCGATGATCGACGTGGTCTTCTTCCTGCTCATCTTCTTCATGATGGCCAGCCTGTCGATGACGGTCTATCGCGGGCTGCCGGTCAACCTGCCGCGCGCCTCCAGCGGCACCACGCCGCCGGCCGAGACCGCCGCCATCACCGTCTCGAGCAACGGCCAGGCCTATCTCGACCGCCAGCCCGTCACTCGCGACGTGCTGGGCGAGCGGCTCCGCGGCCTGGTCGGCGCCAACCCGCAGGTGGCCATCGTCATCACGGCCGACGAGGCCGTCGCCCACGGCCGCGTCGTCGAGGTGCTCGACGAGGTGCGCACGGCCGGCGTCACCCGCATGGCCATCGCGATCCGTCCGGAGGCGGTGCGGCGATGACGGAGCGCGTGTTCGGCTGGTGGGTGACGGCCTCGCTCGCGCTGCACGTGGTCGGCGCCGCCGCCGCCGCCGCGTCGATGGGCGCCTCGATTCATCTGTCCCCCGGCCCGGCGGTGGCGATCGAGGTCGTGCGCATGCCGGCCCCCGAACCCGCGCCGCTGCCACCGCCGCCGCCCCGCGTGAAGCCGGTGGCCCCACGTATCGTCGCGCCGGCGCCGGAGCCCAAGGTCGTCGATCCGACGTCGACGGTGACGCCGAACCTGCTCGACTCGCCACCACCGCCGCGAGCGGCCGCACCGACCGTCGACGGCGCGCTGGTGCCGTCGGCGATGCCCTCGGCCCCGGGGCCTGTGATGGGCGCGCCGGCCGGCGTCGGCCGGCTCTTCGCCGGCGGCGATCTGCTGGTGGCGCCGGGACCGAGCACCAGCGGGGGCGGCGGAGGCTCCGGGCCGAGCGGCCAGGGCCAGGCCTCGGCGGGGGTCGCCTCCTCGCAGGTCGTCGCCACGGGCACCGGCCTGACGGCGATGGCGCGCCCCCTCGGCGGCGGCTATCAGATCAAGCCGGAGTATCCGGACTCGGCGATCCGCGACCGTGCCCAGGGCGTGACGCTGTTGAGCGTCGAGGTGCTGAACACCGGGCGGGTCGGCCAGATCCTCGTGAAGCGCTCGGCCGGCCATCGCGATCTGGACCGCGCCGCCGTCGAGGCGGTCAAGCAGTGGCAGTTCGAGCCGGCCCGGCGAGGGGGCACCGCCGTGACCGTCTGGGCCACGCTGCCGGTGAACTTCGAGCTGTCCCACCGATGAGACGCTGGATCGCCGTCGCCGTTGTCGCCGTCACCGCGGGCGCGACCACCGCGCACGCCCAGACGCTCACCGACGATCCCGCCTTCGCGCTCTATCGTCAGGCCGTGCAGGCGGCCGAGGCCAAGGACTACGCCGGGGCCTCGCGGCTGGCCCGGGAGGCGATCGCCCAGTACCCCGATCACCTGCTCGCCTGGTATCTGCTCGGCCAGACGGCGATGGGGCGCTCGGCGTGGGACGAAGCGGCCGAGGCCTTCGGCAACGTCGCCAAACGCTATCCCGCGTCCTTCGCCGCCCACCGCGATCTCGGACTCGCCCTCGAGCACCTGGGCCGCGTCGACGATGCCAAGGCCGCGTTCGAGACCGCCCTCGCCCGCCGGCCCGACCACCACGACGTGCGTGCCCGGCTGGCGTTCATGCTCTACGAGAAGGGCCAGCGGGATGCCGCCCTGCCGCACCTGGAGACGCTGGCCGGCGCCAACAGCGCCGCGCCGGAAGTCTGGCTGCTCCTGGCCCGGACGTACTACGAGCGCAACGACCTGCCCGGCAGCGAGAAGGCGTTCACGCGCGCGGTCGCGCTCCGCGACGACGGCAAGACCTGGTTCAACCTCGGCGTGGTTCGCCTGCGTCTCAGCAATCTGGCGGGCGCCCAGGAAGCCTTCAAGCGCGCCTCCGAGCACAACGAGGTGCGCGAGCAGGCGATGCGCGAGCTGGACAAGCTGCGCGAGGCCGGCAAGCTGGGGACGAAGTAGGTCAGGCGCGGCGCACGGCGTGCGAGCGCCAGGCGAAGCCGACGACGACCAGCAGCGCCAGCCCCGCCTGCACCACCAGCCCCAGTCCATCGGGATAGAGACCGAGCACGGGCAAGCGTGGCCCGGCGACCGGATACGGCGTCAGCAGGGCGGCTTCCTGCAGCGCCGCGATCCCCTGCCCCGCCATCACGACGGCCAGCCCGGCCAGCGCGATCGAGGTGGCCCCGAAGAAGACGCCGAGCGGCAGGTGCAGGCTCCCGCGCACGATGAGCCAGGACAGCACGGCCAGCACGACCGCGGCCGAGGCGAGACCGCCCAGCAACGCGTGCTCGCCGCCGGGCGCCGTCTGCAGCCACAGCGCCTGGTAGAAGAGCACGGTCTCGAAGACCTCGCGGTACACGGCCAGGAACGAGACGGTGGCCAGACCCCACGTGGCGCCCCGACCCAGCGCGCCCTGCAGCCGATCGCGCACGTACGCCTGCCAGCGTTGCGCGTGCGACTTGTCGTGCATCCAGAAGCCGACGTAGAGGAGGATGCCGGCGGCGACGAGCGCCGTCACGCCCTCGGCGACTTCCCGGGTGGCGCCGCTGATCGTGACGACGTAGGAGGCGGCCACCCACGTGAGCACCCCCAGCGCCAGCGCGATCAGCCAGCCCCCGTGCACGGCCGGCAGGCCGTCGCGCCGGCCCGCGCGGACCAGCAGCGCGACGATGGCCGCCACCACGAGCACCGCCTCCAGCCCCTCGCGCAGCAGGATCAGGAACGCGCTCGCGAACGCGGGGGCGCCTGACAGGCCGGTACCGGCGAGCACGCGCTGGGTGTCGGCCAGCAGCGTCTGCACGCGAGCCGCCTGCGCCTCGACCTCGGCCGCCGGCGCCCGATCACGCAGGAGCGTGCGGTAGCGGATCATCTCGGTCTCCACCGTCACCCGCAGCCCGCGGTCGAGCGCGTCCAGACTGGCCTCGACCAGCTCGAAGCCCTCGAGGTAGCTGGTGGCGGCGAGATCCTGGGCCTCGCGAACCCGGCCGGCGCGATAGGCTTGCACGCTCTCGTCCAGCCGCCGCACGCTGCGGGCGAGCGCGACGCCACCGCTCGTGGCCAGCGCCTCCGGCCGGGCGCGCAGGTAGGCCAGCGTCGCGACGCCGTCGTCACCGTGGCGAGCCCGCACCTCGGCGGCGGTGGCGGTGGCGAGGCTCGCGAGGTCGGCGAGGACAGCGCGGCCGCGCCCCTGCTCCCACAACCGGGCCCCGCGCTCGCGCGCGGCCGGATCGTCACCCACGCTCGCCGCATGGAGCGCCAGGCCCCACCGCTGGTCCTCGGACAGATCGGTGAAGGCCGCCATGGCCGTGCCCTTCACGCCGAGCGTGATCGTGCTGTAGAGGGCGTACGCGCTGCGCCGGTCGAGGCGCGCGTGATCGTGGAAGTCGGTCGGAGCCGGATCCAGGCCGCGAGCGGCCGGTCCGTCACCGCGGCCCTCGGCGCCGTGGCAGGTCGCGCAGCGCGCCCCGTAGAGCTCGCCCGCCGCGCGCAGGTCGGGCGGGCGCGACGGCGCCACCACGACCTGGTAGGCCTTGATCACCGCCCACCGGATCTCGCCGGCAAGCCGGGCGACGTCGGCGGCCGGGCTCTTGCCTTCCACGCTGGCCAGCAGGCGCCGGGCCTGCTCGACGAGGGCGGCGCGTTCCGGGCGATCGGGCAGCTCTCCGAGCATCGTGACCGCCTGCCTCACGAAGTCGACCTGCTCCTTGAACTCGGCCTCGTCGGCCACGCGCCCGTCCTTCACGGCCTCCGGATAATCCACGGCGACGTAGTCGAGCATGTGCAGGATCGTCTGGGCCCGAGCGCCGTCGGGGGCCGCGCGGGCCGGCGCGGCGCCAGCGAGCAGCAGCATCGCCACCAGCGCGATCACGGCGCGCGGCCAGACCTCACGCATCGGCCCACTGGCGGAGCAGGTTGTGATAGCAGCTCGTCAGCGCCACGACGGCCGTGTGGTCGGGCACGGCCTGGTTCACCTGATTGATCGCCATGTCGAAGTCGAAGAGCAGGGCCCGCCGGCCGTCGTCACGCACCATGCTCTGGATCCAGAAGAACGAGGCCAGCCGTGCCCCCCGCGTCACCGGATTCACGTGGTGCACGCTCGTGGCCGGGTACAGGATCAGGTCCCCGGCCGGCAGCTTCACCGAGTGGGCGCCGTAGGTGTCCTCCACGACCAGCTCGCCGCCGTCGTACTCGTCCGGCCTCGTCAGGAACAACGTGGTGGCCAGGTCGGTGCGCACACGGAACGGCGTGCCGGGGACCTGGCGGACGGCGTTGTCCACGTGGGCGCCGAAGGCCATGCCCGGCCGGTAGCAGTTGAACAGCGGCGGGAACACGCGCAGCGGCAGCGCGGCCGAGATGAAGAGCGGGTTGCGCTCGAGGGCGGCGACGATCGTGTCGCCCATCTCGCGCGCCTCGGGGCTGCTCTCGGCGATCTGCAGGTTGTCCTTGGCCTTGGCCGACTGGTGGCCGGCGGTCACCCGCCCGTCCACCCAGGGCGCGCGCTCCATCAGCTCGCGGCAGCGCGCGACCTGGGCGTCGGTGAGGACCTTCGGCACGTGCAGCAGCATGACGCGGGGTCAGAACCTCCAGGTACCGGTGAAGAGGAAGGTGCGGGCCGCTCCCGGGACCACGTGGGAGGGATGCACCTGATCGAAGTAGACCTCGTCGGCCAGGTTGATGACGTTCATTCGCAGCTCGAGCGGCTTGATGGGCTTGTAGGCCACGGTCATGTCGGCCCGCACGTAGCCGGGGGCGACGTTGACGTTGGTGTTGTTGGCGAAGCGCTGATCGACGTAGATGACGCCGCCGCCCACCTGCCACTGCGGCGTGATGTCGTACGTCGTCCACAGGCTGAAGGTGTTCTCCGGCACGTTCTGGATTCGCTTGCCCTTCACCGGGATGCCGGCCGTCACCTCGAGGGCCTCCAGCACCTTCGCCTCGAGGTACGTGTAACCGGCGAAGATGTTCCAGGCCGGCAGGATGCGGCCGATCGCCTCCAGCTCGAAGCCGCGGACCCGCTGCTTGCCCTCCAGCACCATGATCCCGAGGGCGGGATCGGTCGTGCGCGCGTTGTTCTTGTCCGTCTGGAACAGCGCGGCCCGGAGCCCGAGCCGCCCGTCCATCACGTCCCACTTGGCGCCCACCTCGAACGTCTCGTGTCGTCTCGGGGTCGGTGTCGGCGTTGTTGGCGGCCAGCGAGAGCGCCTCCGCCGAGGGGTTGAACGAGGTGCCGTACGAGAAGTAGTAGGTCTGGGTCTTGGTCGGCAGTACCACCAGCGCCGCCCGGGGGCTCACCCCGGTGTCGGTGCGCGAGAAGCGCTGGCCCGTGAAGGCGCTCCGGAAGTCGGCGTCGAAGAGGTCGTAGCGGACGCCACCCATGAGCTTCAGCCACTCGAAGATCGTGATCTCGTCCACCGCGAAGACCCCGAACGAGAACGCCGTCGTGTCGCCGCGGAAGTTCGTCACCCGGCGGATGCCGGTCAGGTCGGCGTCGGGGTCGGGGTTGATCAGCAGCGGCGTCAGGGCCGTGGAGCCGCCCGGCACCTGGAAGGTGTAGCGCTGGATCGTCGACGTTTCCCGGCCGAACTCCAGCCCGGTGACCAGCGTGTGCTTGAGGCCGAACGTGTCGAACTTGATGATCGCGTCGGTGACGTTGATGAGCGCGGTGTCTTCCTGCTCGCGGGCGGCGCCGGCGCGGTTCACGCGGATGCTGGACAGCGGCGTGGCCGGGGTGGGCGTCCCGACGATCGACAGGGTGGAGACGGCCGCCTCGCGACCGTAGAAGGCGTAGCGCAGCGTGTTGCGCAGCCGGATGTCGTCGGTGAACGCGTGCTCGAGCCGGAGGGTGCCGATGTGGACCCGGTCCTTCTCGAAGTCGCGGTCGTTGAGGCCGAAGTAGGTGTTGCGCTCCACCGGCGCCGGCTTGCCGAACAGATAGGGGAAGCCGTAGTCGGGCTGGTTGTCATCCTGCAGGTAGTAGTAGCTGGCCGTCAGCCGGGTCGGGGTGCCGAGGCCGATCGTGAAGGTCGGCGCCGCCCCCCACCGGCGGACGTGCACCTCCTCGCGGCCCTCGACCTCGGAGTCCATCCCGAAGGCGTTGAGGCGGAAGGCCGCGCTCCCGCCGAGCGGCTGGTTGAGATCGACCGAGCCCCGGTAGAAGGGGCCGGAGCCGACGGTGCCGCTGACGACGTAGCTCGGCGTCAGGTTGGGCGTCTTGCTCACCTGGTTGATGACGCCGCCGGTCGAGCCGCGTCCGAACATCACGGACGAGGGGCCCTTGAGGACCTCGACCGACTCGAGGTTGAACGTGTCGCGCGCGTACTGGCCGATGTCACGCACGCCGTCGATGTAGAGGTCGTTGCGGGCCGAGAAGCCGCGCAGCGTGAGGTTGTCGCCCTGGGCCCCGCCGCCCTCGCCGGCCGCCAGGCTGATGCCGGTCACGTTGCGCAGCACGTCGCGCAGGTTGAACACCGCTTCCTCGCGGATGATCTGCTGCGGCACGACCGTGATCGACTGCGGGGTGTCCTTGAGCAGGTCGGGCAGCTTGTAGAGATCGGTGGCCGGCGTCCGGTAGTCGCGACCCTGCCCCCGCACGTCGACGCCCGGCAGCTGGACGTCGTCCTGCGCGGGGCCCGAGGGTGGGGGTGACGCCGGCGCCGCCGGCGGCTTCTGGGCGAACGCGGTCGACGAGGCGAGAAACAGGCCGACGCCCATGGTGGGCGCCAGCAGGCTCCGGAATCGGCGGGATGCGGAGCGGCGAATCGAGCGACGGAGCTGACGCATGCGAGGCCTCCCGTAGGGTGAACGTCAGGTCGGGCTGGCTCGGCACGGTCGTTGTCCGTGGCTGGCTGGCGTGGAGATGGGTGGTCACGATGTCGATGCGATCCCGGTGTCGGTGCGTTCGGCGCCGGGGGCGACGCGGCGGCCCCGGGCACTCCACGCGCGGGAACGGCGCCACGCGAGGGCGATGCCGGTATAGACGAGCACGGAGCCGCCCGCCGAGGCCAGGCCGGCAACGAGCTGGCCGACGACGCCCCCCACCTCACCGGTGTGCAGGACCCGGGCGAGCACGCGCAGCTTGCGTCCCATGTTGGCGGCGGCGAACGGCTCCCAGCGCACGACCTCCGCGGTGGCGGCGTCGAGCGTGAGCACCGAGCGCGGGCTCGGATGCCAGGACGGCGGCTCCTGGATGAGGGCAGTCACCGGACCGCCCGGTCGCTGGGGCAACCGCAGGGTCAGGGTCACCCAGCCTGCCGACTGGGCGGCGGCCCGCGTGTAGAGCGCGTCGAGGTCGAGCGGCTTGCTCTCGCTCCCCGGCCCGGCGGCGCGCGCCGCGGGCCCCGGCCGGACCGGCCGCCGGCGGTGGCTCGTTACCGGTCATCCGGTAGAGCAGATCGTTGGCCCACTGATAGGACATGACGGCCCCGGTGAGCGTGAGCACGACGAGGATCGGCGCGCACCAGAATCCGAAGGCATTGTGCCAGTTGAAGTCGCGGGCCCGCCCGCGCAGCCCCACGTCGAGAACGGTCACGGCGCGCACGGCCGAGCGACTCCACGCCCGTGGCCACCAGAGATAGAGCCCGCTCAGCGCCAGCCCCAGGAAGGCCAGGTTGCAGGCACCGGTGATCGGGCGACCCAGGTCACGCGAGCCGAGCCAGCGGTGCCAGTCCTCGATGGCGTGCAGCACGTCGTGGGTGCGGGAGCCGGGGCCGACGACGGCGCCGGTGTAGGGATTCATGAAGACCGCGCCGTCCCGTCCGAAGCCGACGCGCACCGAGGAGCGCGGATCGGGCCGCAGGGTGACGGTGGTCGCCCGCTCGCTCCCCGCCCCGGCCGGGGCCCCCGCGACCACGGCGGCCAGCGGCAGGCGGGGGGCGTCGACGGTCGGCGGGGCCGCCCGCCACAGATCGCGCTCGGCCCGCTCGACGAGCTGGGGCTCGAAGGCCAGCAGCACCCCGGTGACCGACATCACGAGGATGACCGAGCCCGCCGTGAGGCCGGTGGCCAGGTGGAGCCAGAAGACGGCGGTGCGAAGCGTCATGCCGGGCGCCAGCTCCCATCCGGCCCCGGGAGGAGCCGGGGCCTGTCTCGGCTGGCTACGCCGGCGCGCGAGCGGGCGGCGGTGGCTGGCTGCGGATGTTAGGGATACCTAATTATTCTGCTCAAGTCAACCTTCAAACCAGACCGAGCAGGCCGAGGAGGCCCGCCGCCGCAAAGAGCCACACGGGATTGATGCGCGTGAGCAGCACCAGCACGGTGGTGACGGCGGTGATGGTGAGCGCGACCCAGCCGCCGGGAGCCCCGCGCATCACCAGCCAGCCGGTGGCCAGTACGAGGCCCACCGTGATGGGGGCAAGCCCCGCCTCCACCACCCGGCGCCACGGCGCGCCGCGGAAGCGCTGCCAGACGCGGGCCACGAAGTAGCTGAGGGTGCACGACGGCACGCACACGGCCGCCGTCGCCACCACCGCGCCCGGCAGCCCGGCGACGTGCCAGCCGATGAGCGTGACCAGCAGCATGTTCGGCCCCGGCGCGGCCCGGGCGATCACGAACATCTGGGTGAACTCGGCGTCGGTCACCCAGTGGTGCACGTCGACAACCACGCGATGCACTTCCGGCAGGATGCTCTGCACGCCGCCGACGGCGACGAGCGAGAGCACCATGAAGCGCAAGGCGATCGTGACCAGCGGGCTCACGGGCGGCGGAGCCAGACGGCCAGCACGCTCAGCGGCGCCAGCGTCAGCAGGACGGGAACGAGCGGCCACCGCAGCAGCCCGATGGCCACGAACGCCAGCAGCAGGAAGCCCGCCGCCAGCAGCGTGCGCGGCAACCCCTCGGCCATCTTGAGGCCGGTGGCGAAGACGAGGCCCCCCGCCGCCGCCCCCACGCCCCGCAGCACGGCGTCGATGCCGGGCAGCTGGCCGTAGCGCGAGTACAGCGCGGCCAGTCCGAGCACCACCAGGAACGGTAACGTCAGCAGCCCGAGGAACGCGACGACCGCGCCGCCGGGGCCGCCGAAGCGGGCCCCCACCACGACCGACACGTTCACGATGTTGGGGCCGGGCAGGAAGTTGCAGAGCCCGAAGACGTCGTTGAACTCCTGGGCGGTCAGCCAGCGCCGCTCCTCGACGAGCATGCGCCGGGCCCACGGCATGGCGCCGCCGAAGCCGCGGGCGCCGGCGTGGAAGAAGCCGCGATAGAGCTCGCCGAGCGTCACGCGTGGCGTGTCGCCGGCCGGGACCGGGGTCAAGGACCGATCAGCTGATGAAGCGCCCGCCCATGACGCGGAGGGTGTCGCCGGTCACGTAGGCGGAGGCGTCGCTGGCGAGGAACACGCAGGCATCAGCGATGTCCTCCGGCCGGCCGAGCCGGCCGAGCGGGATCTGCTTGAGCTGCTCGGGCGACCCGGGCGGCGTCTGCTTGAACTCCGGATACCACTCGGCGTAGCGCCGCTCGGTGTCGATGTAGCCGGGCATCACCATGTTGGCGCGGATGCCGAACGGCCCCAGCTCGGCCGCGAGCGCCCGGACGAGGCCGAGCAGGCCGGTCTTCGCCGTGGTCACCGCCGCGGTGTTGGGCCGGCCGGTGACGCTCGACAAGCCGCCCAGCGCGATGATGCTGCCGCGCCGGCGCTCCTTCATGGCGGGCACCACGGCCCGGGCCAGGTAGAACGCCGAGTGCAGGTTCACCCCCATCACGCGGTGCCAGTCCTCGACCGTCGTGTCGGTGAGGCTCGTGTGCGGGCGGATGGCCGCGTTGCTGACCAGCACGTCGATGGCGCCCAGCTCGCCGAGCCCGCGGGTGACCATGGCCTGCACCGCGGCGGCGTCGGCCACGTCGGCCAGCGCCGTCACCACCCGCGCCCCCGCCTTCCGGCACTCGACCGCCACCGCCTCCAGCTCCTCGCCGTTCACGCGGGTG
This sequence comes from uncultured Candidatus Rokubacteria bacterium, assembly GCA_963734175.1. GTDB lineage: Bacteria > Methylomirabilota > Methylomirabilia > Rokubacteriales > CSP1-6 > AR5. The sequence continues at coordinate 315,658 of CAVTGC010000015.1, read as the reverse complement.
TTGAGCAGCAGATCGGCCCCCTCGGCCGCGTACGCCAGCGCAATGGCGCGTCCGATATTCCGGCTGGCGCCCGTGATGAGCGCGGTCCTCCCGCTGAGTCGCATCAACGATCTCCCGTGTGTGGTGGGCGAGCTAGTGACTCTGATGACGCGTGGCGGTGCGTGAAGCCATCAGCGAACGCTGAGGCCGCGACGGCTCAGCTCGCCCTCGAGGTCGAGCGGGCGGGTGCCGGCCGGGGCGCCGTCGGGCACCGTCCAGAAGATCTCGAACTCGAGCCCGTCCGGATCCTTGGCATAGAGCGACAGGCTGGTGCCGTGGTCGGAGCTCCCGACCAGCGACCGCGCCTGGATCAGCCGCTGCTTGGCGTGGGCGAGATCGCCCAGCTCGGCGACCTCCCAGGCCGCGTGGTACATGCGCGCCACCCCCTCGTCGGGCGGGCGCAGCCCCGGCTGCTGGAAGAGGCCGAGGTTGTGGTCGTCGCCGGAGCCCGGGATCGTCAGGAACGCCGCGGTGGGATACCGCCGCTGGATCTCGAAGCCCAGCACGTCGCAGTAGAACCGCACGCTGCGCTCGACGTCGGCCACCCACAGCACCAGGTGCTGCAGGCGCTTGAGGCCAAAAGTCATTGTAGCGGGCCCCGCGAGGCCGGCTTGCACCGCCGGTGGCCTGTTCCAGGCGCGCGTGGCTTCATTGTAGCGGGCCCCGCGAGGCCGGCTTGCAGCGCCGGTGGCCTGTTCCAGGCGCGCGTGGCTTCATTGTAGCGGGCCCCGCGAGGCCGGCTTGCAGCGCAGGTGGCCTGTTCCAGGCGCGCGTGGCTTCATGCCCCTGGCCCTTCCATCATACTGACGGTGATCGCCACGCAGGCGATCAGTGTGTCGGAGCCCGGGACCTTGAGGCCGCCCACCACGGGCTTCACCGTGACCTCGCCGTGCGGCAGCTCCTTGCGCACGCGCTCGACGTCGATCGAGGCCGGGTCGGGAATGCCGACCGTCACGTCGACCAGCATCTTGCCGCCGCGGGCTCGCACGTCGGCGAACAGCGGCAGGCTCGAGTGGCGTATGGCATCCGACACCGCGCGGCACGCGGCCTTGGTGCCGTCGAGGCCGTGCACGTCCACGCCCATGCCGAACTCGAAGACGACCGGCTTGGGGGCGCTCATGCCCGCAGCCCCGGCATCGTGAAGCCAGCGGCGTCGAGCTCGACCACGAGCGCCCGCGACTGCTCGGGGGTGAGCGCGACGAGCGGCGGCCGCACCGTGCCCCACGACGGGTCGCCACCGTAGTGGGCGACGGCGGCCTTGAGCGCGGGGATCATCGGGAACTTCGCGAAGATGCCACGGATGACGTCGAGCCGAGCCTGGTGGGCGTCGGCGTCGCCGGCCTGCCAGGTATCGTAGAGGCGCGCGATCGCCGCCGGGTTCACGTTGGCGGTGGCGCTGATGCAGCCGGCGCCGCCGTGCCGCATCCCCTGCAGCAGGAACGTCTCGGCGCCGGGGAAGACGTCGAAGCCGCCCCGGGCGAACGTGTCGAGGAAGGCCTGGGTGTTCTTCCAGTCGCCGCCGCTGTCCTTCATGCCGGCGATCTGGGTGGGATAGGCCTTGAGTAGCCGCTCGACGAGGCCGAGCGTGATCGGCACCTGGGCCACCGGCGGGATGTGGTAGAGGTACACGCGCAACCGCGACTCCCCGACCCGCTCGATGATCTCGGCGAAGTTCCGGAACAGCCCGTCGTCGCTGACGCCCTTGTAGTAGAAGGGCGGCAGCATCAGCACGCCGCCGCACCCGAGCTTCACCGCGTGCGCCGTCAGCCGCACCGAGTCGGTGATCGCGCAACACCCGGTGCCCGGCATCATGCGCGCTGGATCGACCCCCGCTGCCGCCAGCCGGTCGAGCAGCTCGATCTTCTCCTCCACCGACAGGGAGTTGGCCTCCGAGTTGGTGCCGAACACCGCCAGCCCCACGTTCTGCGACAGCAGCCAGCGGCACTGGCGCACGAAGCGCTCGGGGTCGGGCGCGAGATCAGCCTTGAAGGGAGTGACGACCGGGGAGAGGACGCCGGTGATCCGCTGGGTGTCGTTCATGCATCCGACCATATACCGCCTCGGCAAGGCGTGGCAAGATACGGCCCATGCCGACTCCAAGCCTGAAGATCGACCACGCCCGCTACCTCGTGACCGTCGACCCCCAGCGCCGCATCATCCAGGACGGCAGCGTCCTGATCGAGGACGGCCGCATCCGCCAGGTGGGCAAGGCCGCCGAGCTCGCGGGGGCCCGCGCCGACCGGACCATCGACGCCCGCCACATGGTCGTCACGCCGGGGTTCGTCAACGGGCACATGCACATCAGCTACGGCCACGTGGTGCGCGGCATCTTCCCCGACGACGTGGGCAGCCCGTTGCCGACCGTGTTCAAGCTGCAGATGGCCATGACCGAGGAGGAGGAGCACGCCAGCACGCTGCTCGGCCTCGTCGAGCTGCTGAAGAACGGCACCGTGGCCTTCGTCGATCCGGGCAGCACCAAGTTCCCGGATGCCTGCCTGCAGGCCTACGAGGATGCCGGCATCCGGGTGATCCTCGGCGAGTGCGTGACGGACCAGGAGGCGCCCTTCCCCCTACCCCGCTTCGAGACGAAAGACGCCGTCGCCCGCAGCGCGGCGTTCATCGACAAGTGGCACGGGCGCGTGGACGGCCGCGTACGGGCGTGGGCCATGCCATTCTCGCCGGAGACGTGCAGCGCCGACCTGCTGCGTGCCCTCAAGCGGGTGGCCGACGACCGCGGCACGTCGCTCACGCTCCACCACAACAGCGGCGCCAAGGCGCGCCAGGACTACCAGAGCCGTCACCAGAGCCCGAGCCCGACGCAGTATCTCGAGTCGCTCGGCGTGCTCGGTGGCAACGTGGTCCTCGCCCACGTCCTCGGCGTGGACGCCGCCGAGATCGACGCCATGGCGCGAACGGGCACGACGGCGGCGATGTGTCCGGTCACCGCTGCCAAGGGCGCCCGCGGTGTCGGCGAGCACGGTCGCTTGCCCGAGCTGCTGGCCAAGGGGGTGAAGGTCGCGCTCGGCTGCGACTCGCCGAACAACTGCAACCATCTCGACATCGTGCGGGCCATGAACATGGCGGCCATCCAGTACAAGGACGCCCGCCAGGACATGAAGCAGATCCCGGCCGAAACCGCCGTGGAGCTGGCCACGCTGACCGGCGCCCAGGCGCTCGGCCTCGGCGATGAGATCGGCTCGCTCGAGGCCGGCAAGAAGGCCGATCTCGTGCTGTTCGACACGCAGCGGCCCGAGTGGCAGGCGATGTTCAACCCGCTCAGCAATCTCGTCTACAACGCCGACGGCCGCAGCGTGCACACGGTCGTCGTCGACGGCCGCGTGGTGATCGACGCCTATCGCCAGACGTTCGTGGACGAGCCGCGCCTGTACGCCAAGGTGCAGGAGATCGGCGAGAAGCTGCTGGCCCGCACCGGCGTCACCGCCGGCCGGCCGCGGTGGCCGATCGTCTGAGGTCCCCCACGCCCCGGCCGCCTCGGCCGCCCCGTCTCGAGTAATACCCAAAGGTACACTCCTGTCCCTGTCGGGTTTTCCCCGACTGTCAAGCCGCCGGCGAGGGTGTAGAAGAACGGCGGACGGCCGCATCCGGCCCTCTCCACGGTCCAGCTCCCCGACGACCCGTGAGCGGCAGGAGCAGTACGATGAGTCACAGTTCCCGGGGTCGAAGGCCGAAGCGTGCCAGGAGCCGAATCCTCATGGTCGAGCCGCGACCGGCCATCCTGACCGCACTGGCCCTCCTGCTCCCGGCGAGCTGCGCGGTCGAACTGGCCGCCACCCTGCCCGAGGCGCTCGCCCGCGCGGTCGCATGGCAGCCCGATGCCGTCGTCGTCGATCTTCCCGCTGACTCCCTCGGCGACGTCCGTCTCCTCAAGACGCTGGGGACGCGGCCGGGCCGCGGCGGGATCGTCGTCCTGGCGGACAACGTCGAGGTGGTCCTGCGAGAGACAGCGACCGCCGCCGTCGGCGTCGTCCTCCCGAAGCCGCTCTCGATCGAGCGGCTGTCCAGCGCCATCTGGGTGGTGGCGGGGCTGCTCCCCCGGCGCCTCAGCCGGCCTGCCCTCGCCGCGATCGAGTACGTCAGCCATCACTTCGCCGACCGCGTCGGAACCGGCGCCGGCGCCGCGCCCCTTGCCCACGTGGCGGCCCGCTTCCAGAGCCAGACCGGCCTGACGCTCAAGCGCTACACGTCGGCCATGCGCCTCGAAGCCGCCAAGCACTTCCTGGCCACCACCGACGACAAGCTCACCGCTGTCGCCCATCGCTCCGGGTTCTACGACGACTCGCACCTCTGCCGCGTGTTCCTGGCCGCGATGGGCATGCGGCCGGGCTGTTACCGCGTACACGCCCGGGCCCACTTCTCGCGCGAATTGTCCAATGCCGCGCCCATCCCGTCCAGCCACCGGAGCTGAACATCCAGTCGTTGTCCGTTGCGGGCGCCGGGGCCAATCATTACTGTCGCCGTCAGCCAGTCCGGCCGCCGCCGGAGCGACGGCGCGGGACGCGGTTGAAGGGAGGTGTCGGCGATGCCCGTCCTGGTCCGCATTCCCCTCGCGTTTCGCGGAGCCACCGGAGGCCGGGCGGAAGTCCTCGCGGCGGCCCCGACGGTCGCCGACCTCGCCCTCGAGCTGGGTCGCCAGTTCCCCGCGCTCCGTGATCGGCTCCTCGACGAGGCCGGCGAGCTCCGGCGGTTCATCACCTGGTACGTGAACGAGGAGGACGTCCGCTTCGTCGCCGGCAAGGCGACGCCGCTGGCCGACGGCGATCACGTCACGCTGGTCCCCGCCATCGCCGGTGGCGGCGCCCCCGGAGATGGAGGCGGCGACGGGACGACCACGATGAGCGCGCTGCGCACGGTCTCGCCGTTCTTTTCGTCGTACGAGAACCAGACCTCCATCTACACGCATCCGCCCCGCTATGACAGACCGCTGGGCGAGATCGTCCAGCACCTGACCTTGTCGAGGAACATCGGCCGCTACTTCCTCGAGCACGCCGCGTCTGCCATCTGCTCGTGAAGCCGGACGACGAGCTCATCGATCAGAAGCTCGAGGAGGTGCTCGCCGAGTACCGGGCCGGCCGGATCGGCAGCCGCTACGACCTCGCCAGCCGGATCAACTTGTGAACTACGATCGCTCCACCTACATGATGGGGTGGCAGCGCTCGATCGCCGGATTGACCGAGGCGTTGCGGCGGGGCGTGATCGAGGACGACGCGGGATTCTCGCAGCACTTCCAGCTGTGCAACAGCTCGTTCGCGTGCCCTCCCCAGGGCGAGTTCGAGGCGCTGCTGGCCGGCCGCTACGAGGTCGTCGAGGTCTTCTACCCGACGGAGTACGACTACTGCCGGTCGGAGCCGTTGTACGTGCTGAAGCGGCTGGACGGCTGATCGGATCGGAGCCGTAGCGATGGCGGAGGCGACGACGAACGGACAGGCCGGATCCCGCGTCATCATCCTGCACGGGTCCTACGGCTGCCCGGAGGAGAACTGGTTCCCCTGGCTGAAGGCTCGTCTCGAAGCCGAGGGGATCCGGGTGGGCGTGCCGAGGTTACCGACGCCGGAGGGACAGACCCTCGCGAACTGGCTTCACGCCTTCCACTCCCAGATGGGGGAACTGACGGCCGCCGACGTGCTGGTGGGCCATAGCCTGGGCGCCGCCTTCGCGTTCCGGCTCCTCGAGCGCGCGGGCCAGCCCGTGCGGGGCACCTTCCTGGTCGGGGCGTTCCTGGGACAGGTCGCCATCGAAAAGTTCGACATCGTGAACGAGAGCTTCTTCAGGGAGCCCTTCGACTGGCCCCGGATCCGGCGCCTGGGCGGCACGATGGTCCTCTACGACGGGGACAACGACCCCTACGTCGCGCCGGACAACGTCCTGGGCGTCTCCCGCAGTCTGCAGACGGATGTCACGTGGATTCACAACGGCGGCCACATCAACGTCCACTCCGGGCACGTCCAGTTCCCGGAGATGCTGCCGACGCTCCTCGGGGTGTGCGGCCGGGGGCTGGACGGATCGCGGCCTCGGGGGACCGCGTCAGCCGATGCGGGCACCCTCCGGGAATAGGAGACGGGGATGTCGACCTTCAGTCAGATGGAGTCGAGCGTGCGCAGCTATTCCCGGTCGTTCCCGTGCGTGATCGGCAAGGCAGAGGGCGAGTTCGTCTACGACGAGGACGGGCGCCCCTACCTGGACTTCCTGGCCGGCGCCGGCACCCTGAGCTACGGGCACAACAACCCGGTCCTGCGACGACCTCTGCTCGATTACATCGAGGCCGGTGGCATTGCCCACGGCCTCGACCTGTACACCGTCGCCAAGCGCGCCTTCCTGGAGACCTTCCGGTCGCGCATCCTGACCCCGCGGGGGATCGACTACGTGGTGCAATTCACGGGACCGACGGGCGCGAATGCCGTCGAGGCCGCCCTCAAGCTGGCCCGCAAGGTGACCGGCCGGCCCAACGTGGTGGCGTTCACCAACGGCTACCACGGCGTCAGCCTCGGTGCCCTGGCCGCCACCGGGAGCGCCCACCACCGGGGCGCCGCCGGCGTCGGCCTGGCCGGCATCACGCGCATGCCGTACGACGGCTATCTGGGCGACGACGTCGACACGACGGTGTTCCTGGACCGCGTGCTGTCCGACGCCTCCAGTGGCATCGATCGCCCGGCGGCGGTGCTGCTGGAGACCCTCCAGGCCGAGGGCGGCGTCAATCCCGCTAGGTCCGCGTGGCTCCAGCGCCTGGAGCAGGTGTGCCGTCGGCACGAGGTCCTCGTGATCGTCGACGACATCCAGGTCGGCTGCGGGCGCACCGGCCCCTTCTTCAGCTTCGAGGAGGCCGGGCTGCGGCCCGACATGGTGATCCTGTCCAAGGCCCTAGCCGGGTTCGGCTTGCCGTTCGCCGTCGTCCTGATCCGGCCCGAGCTGGACCGGTGGGAGCCGGGTGAGCACAACGGCACCTTCCGCGGCAACAACCTGGCGTTCGTCACCGCCACCGCGGCCCTCGACCACTACTGGTCCGACGAGACCTTCGCCCGGGCGACCGAGCGCAAGGGCCGCTATATGCGGGACCGCCTCATCAGCATGGCCGACAAGCACGGGGACGGGCGCCTGGCCGTCCGCGGGCGCGGCATGCTCCAGGGGCTGGACTGTCGGCGGGGAGAGCTGGCCGCGCGGGTGTCGCGCCTGGCCTTCCGCCAGGGACTGATCATCGAGACGTGCGGCGCGGAGGACCAGGTCGTGAAGTGCATCTGCCCTCTCACGATCCAGGACGAGAACCTGATCCGGGGGCTCGACATCCTCGAGGATTGCCTCGCTCATGCCGGCGGGGACTGAGCGATGGCCACGGGCCGGCCGCTGATCAGCCAGACGCTTCCTGAGCCGCAGGATCTCTTTCTGGCGAACGACGTGGACCTCGCAGCCTTCATGACGGCGGCCGTGTCGACGCTCCGCGAGCAGGACACCGAGCTGTATCAGCTGCTGGGCAGCGAGCACCACCGACAGAACCACGTCCTGTGGCTCGTGGCCTCGTCCTACATGTCCGACCCTTCGATCCTCGCCGCCGGCGCCATGGCCATCGGCAACGTCACCACCGACGGCTATCCCGGCCGCCGCTACCTGCCCGGATGCGAGTACGCTGACCGGATCGAGACACTGGCGATCGAGCGGGCGAAGGCGATCTTTCACGCCCGCCACGCCAACGTCCAGCCCCACTCCTGCACCTCGGCCAACCAGGCCATCATCTTTCGTTTCCTCAAGCCCGGGGACACCTTCCTGGGGATGGACCTCAAGGCGGGTGGTCATCTCACCCACGGCTCCCGAGCCTCGGTCCTGGGCCACTGCTACCATCCCGCCGGATACGGCGTCGACCACGACGGCTGGATCGACTACGATGCCGTGCGGGCGACGGCCCATCAGGTCCGGCCTCGCCTCATCATCGCCGGCGCCAGCGCGTACTCGCGCCTCGTAGACTATGCGCGGTTCCGAGGAATCGCCGACGAGGTCGGCGCCTATCTGCTGGCCGACATCTCGCACGTCGCCGGACTGGTTGCGGCCGGGGAGCTGCCGAGCCCGATCGACGAGGCGCACTTCACGACCGCGAGCACCTACAAGCAGCTGTGCGGCCCCAAGGGTGGCCTGATCCTGCTCGGCAAAGACGGCCTGGGCCGCGGGCTGAACGACGACGAGAGCCTGATCGACAGCGTGGACCGCGCGGTGGTCCCGTTCTTCCAGGACACGCCCAACCTGGCGGCGATCGCCGGCAAGGCGCGAGCCTTCGGGTTCGTGGCGAGCCCCCGCTTCAGGGAGATCGCGCGAGCCATCCGGTGGTCGGCCCAGCTGATGGCCCAGCATCTCCTGGGGCGGGGCTACCGGGTCCTCACGGGCGGCTCGGACAACCATCTCGTTCTCATCGACCTGCGCCCCCGGGGACTGACCGGCGTCGTCGCTGAGCGAGCCCTGGAGGAGTGCGCCATCGTGGCGAACCGCAACCCCGTCCCGCTCGACCCGCGACCACCGCATATCGCCGGCGGCCTCCGCTTTGGGACCAACATCGTCGCGATCCGCGGACTCGACCGGGAGGCGATCGAGCACAGCGTCGACATCATCGATCGCGTGCTCTCGAGCACCGTCGTGCTGAGTGACACGCGCTACGAGCTGCCGGACCACGTGAGGCGGAGCGCCAGACAGGACATCGAGGCGCTCTGCCGCGCCCGGCCCGTGCCGGGCTACTGACTGCGCGCCCGATCGAGCACCCGGCCCCCCGGCCCGCCGGGGCTCCCGGAGAGGGTGCACGCTTGCCGAGCCCGGCGAACAGGTCTAAGAGGTCAGGGATGGCCACGGATCGCGCGCGGGCACCGGGCACGACGACGATCGGCGTCAAGGAGGGGGTGGCGCTCTACGTCGCCTCCGTGCTCGGCGGGGGAGTCCTGACGCTGCCCAGCCTGGTCGCGGCCGTGGCCGGCCCCGCCTCGATCCTGTCGTGGATCGCGGTGACCATCCTGAGCCTGCCGCTGGCCGTGATGTTCGGGCGGCTGTCGGCCACCTTTCCCGATGCGGGCGGCATGAGCAGCTTCGTGGCGCGGGCCTACGGCCGGCATCCGGGCAACGTCACCGCGTGGCTCTATCTGTCCATCGTGCCCATCGCCCAGCCCGCGATCGCGATGACCGGCCTGTACTACGTCGCCTACCTGCACGAGCTGTCACGCGGGTGGATCGTGGGTCTGGCCTACCTCATGCTGTGCGTCGCGATCACCGTCGGTCTGCTGGGCAAGCGCCTGAACGCCCGGGTGCAGGCCTGGACCGTGCTGGCCACAGCATCCATCATCGTGGCAGCCTCGCTGCTCGGGTTCGGCCAGATGGAGCCCGGGCACTTCGCGGTCGTGTTCCCGCATGGGTACTGGGCGGTCGGCAGCGCGGCCGGCCTGATCGTGTGGTGCTACGTCGGGGTCGAGAATCTCTCCTTCATCTCGAGCGATTTCCGGAACCCGGGCCGTGACGTGCTGCGCAGTATCCTGGTCGGCACCGCCGCCGTGGCCGGGCTTTACCTGGCGGCCGGCGTCGCCGTCATCGGCGTCCTGGCTCCCGACGAGTGGGGAGTGATCAAGGCGCCGTTCGTGCACGTGCTCAGCCGCGTGCTGGGCGCCGGCTTCGCGTCCGCCGCCGTGCTGACGAGCCTCGGCATCACCTTCGCCAGCGCGATCACCATCGCCTGGGGCGGCTCGAACCTGTGCTCGTCCATGGCCGAGCGGGGCAGCCTGCCGGCCTGGCTGGCCGAGAGGACCGATCGCGGCGTCGCCCGGCGCGCGATGCTCTTCATCTGGGCGCTCTACTCACTGGCCATGGCCGCGATCTACTACTGCGACCTCGACCTGTCCCGGCTGGCCCAGGTCGTGGGGGCCGCGGTGCTCGTCACGTACGTCCTGAGCGCGCTGGCGTACGTCAGGCTCCTCGAACGGGACCGGTGGTCGGCGACGCTCACCCTGGCCGGCAGTCTCGGGCTGATGCCCTTTCTCGGCGGGGTCATGCTGTACCCGCTCGGCATCCTCGCCGCCTACGGGCTCTACGTGGCGGGGACGGCGGCCGGCCGGCGAAGGGCGGCCGCCGGCGGTCCTCACCATCGCCCCTGACGAGGACGGTCGGACACCTCGCCGCAATCGCCACGAGGATCAGGGCGGCAAGGAGCCGGCTCACGCTCAGCTCGCCAGCGCGGCCCCCGCCGCCAGCTGGCGCGCGACCAGGTGGGCGTAGAGGCCGCCGCGGGCCAGCAGGACCGCGTGGGTGCCGGTCTCCGCCACCCGGCCCTGCTCGAAGACGAAGATGGCGTCGGCGTCGCGCACGGTCGACAGCCGGTGGGCGATCACGAGCGTCGTGCGGTCGCGGGCCAGGCGATCGAGCGCATCACGCACCGCCATCTCGCTGACCGCATCGAGATGCGACGTCGCCTCGTCGAGGATCAGCACCGGCGCGTTCTTGAGGAAGGCGCGCGCGATCGCCACGCGCTGGCGCTGGCCGCCCGAGAGCTTGGCGCCGCGCTCGCCCACCCGGGTCTCGAGCCCGTCGGGCAGCGTCGCGATCACGTCGGTCAGCGCGGCCCGCTCGATCGCCTGGGTCAGCGCCGCCGCGTCGGCGTCGGGCCGCGCCAGCATGATGTTGGCGCGCAGGGTGTCGTTGAACAGGTAGGTGTCCTGCGCGACCAGCGCGATGCGGCGGCGCAGGTCGTCGAGCCGGTAGTCGCGCAGGTCGTGGCCGAGCAGGCGCACCACGCCGCGCTGGGGGTCCCAGAAGCGCAGCAGCAGGTTGGCGACGGTGGTCTTGCCCGCGCCCGACGGCCCGACGATGGCCACGGTGCTGCCGACGGGTACCCGCAGCGCCACCCCGTCGAGCGCCGCCCGGGGGCGGCCCGGATACGCGAAGGTAACGTCGGTCAGCTCGACCGCCGCCGCCGTCGAGCTCGCAACCGCCGGCACGCCCGGCCCGTCGGTGACCGGCACCGGCTCCGCCTCGACCACGTGCAGTCGCCGCGCCGAACCCAGCGTGTCGGCGAGCTGGCGGCCGACCTGGGCCACCTCCCACAGCGGCACAAAGGCCGAGAGCGCCAGCAGCGTGAGCAGCGGCAGCGCCGCCGCGTCCAGGCGACCGGCGTGGGCCAGCCAGGCGCCCATCGCGGCGACCGCGAGGCCGCCGAGGCCGGTGGCCGTCTCCTGCAGCGCGGTCTGGCGCGCGAGGTCGCGCAGGAACGGCAGGCGCAGGTCGTAGAAGCGCCGGGCCTTGTCGGCCAGTCGCTCGCCCCAGGCGCGCACCCGACCGTAGGCGACGATCTCGCCCAGCCCCTGCACGGTGTCGACGACGTGGGCGTTCAGGTCACCCGAGGCCTCGCGCGCGCGCGAGCTCAGTCGGTCGATGCGCGAGCGCCCGAGCACCGGGATCAGCGCGGTGTAGAGCAGGAACGGCACCAGCACCAGGGCCAGGAGTGGCGCGAAGGCGGCCAGGGTGACGAGGACGGCGGCGGGCAGCAGCACCGCCACCAGCGCCGGCGTCACCGTGTGGGCGAAGAAGTACTCGATCAGCTCGACGTCGTGGGTGGCCACGCCGGCCAGGTCGCCGGTCCGGCGCCGCGTGAGATAGGCCGGCGCCAGCGCGTCGAGCTTGCGATAGACCTCCAGCCGCATGTCGGCCAGCAGCCGGTAGGCGATGTCGTGCGCGAGCCAGGATTCCAGCCAGTGGAGAACGCCGGCCAGCGGCGCCACGACCACGAGGGCGACGAGCAGCGCCACCGCCGACTCGCCGCGGGTGACGGCGCGCACGGCCAGGGCGCTGAGCGCGCCGATCCCGATGAGCGCCGTCACCCGCGCGATTCCCAGCCCGAACGTCAGCGCCAGGCGGCCGCGATAGCCGCGCGTCTTGGCGAGCAGCGTGCCCAGCACCGCGCGCCAGCCGATCTCGCCGGCCTCTACGATGGCCTCGGGTTCGTCGCCGCCCGGCTCGCCCGTGAAGAGTCCGCCCCCGTTGGTGGCGCCACCGTTGGTCGGGATCCGCGGGTCGACGGCCCTGGCGCCGTCGCCGTCGCGGGCCTGCGCCGCCATGAGGTGCGCGTAGACGCCGCCCTGCGCCAGCAGCTGCGTGTGGGTGCCACGCTCGGCCACCCGCCCCTGCTCGAGGACCAGGATCGTGTCGGCGCCGACGACGCTCGACAGCCGATGGGCGAAGATGATCGTGGTCCGCCCCACCATCAGCCGGTCGAGGGCGGCCTGGATCAGCGCCTCGCTCTCGGCATCCACCGACGACAACGCCTCGTCCAGCACCAGGATCGGCGCGTCCCGCAGCAGCGCCCGCGCGATGGCGATGCGCTGCCGCTGTCCGCCCGACAGCCGCACGCCGCGCTCGCCGACGACGGTGGCGTAGCCTTGCGGCAGCCGGTCGATGAACTCCTCGGCGTTGGCCGCGCGGGCGGCCGACCGCAGCTCGTCAGTGGTCGCCTCCGGCCGCCCCATGCGGATGTTGTCCTCGACGGTGCCGTGGAAGAGCCAGGTATCCTGGCTGACGACGGCGATCCGGCCGCGGATCTGGGCCAGGCTCAGCTCGCGCAGGTCGCGGCCGCCGATGGTGAGGCGCCCGCGGTCGGGATCGTGGAAGCGCAGCAGCAGCCGCGCAATGGTCGACTTGCCGGAGCCGCTGGCCCCGACGAACCCCACGCGCCCCCCCGGCGGCACCGCAAAGCTGAGGCCGCCGTGCACGACACGCGTCGTCCCCGGGTAGGCGAAGGTGACCTCGTCGAGCACCACCCCGGCGTCGGCGGGCTCCGGTCCCGCCGGACGGTCACGTACCAGGGGCTCGGCGTCGATCAGCGCAAAGATGCCGCGCGCCGCCGCCATCCCCAGCATGCCCTGGTGGAGCAGGATGCGGAGCTCGCGCAGGGGCCGGAACACCTCGACGCCCAGCATCAGGATGACGAGCAGCGCCGGCAGCGGCATCGTGCCGCTGCCCACGCGCCAGGCGCCCAGCGCCAGCGCGGCGGCAGCGCCGACGGCGATGCCGGTGTCGGTGATCCCGCGGGCCAGCGTGTTGGTGGCGAGCACGAACATCGTGCTCTTGAACAGCGCGTGCGCGCGCTCCTCCAGCCGCCGTCCGCGCTCGCCGCTCTGGCCGAACGCTTTGAGCGTGGCCAACCCCTGCACGGCGTCGAGGAAGTCGGCGCCGAACGCCGCGTACGCCCGGCTGCGGGCCAAGCTGGCCTGGCTGTCCCAGCGGTGCCACAGCGCCGGCGCCAGCAAGATCAGGATCGCCGCCCCCAGCATCACGAGGGCGACCGGCAGGTCGAGGAAGGCAACGAAGCCGAAGATGAGCACCGGCGTCAGCGCCGCCACGAAGAGCTGCGGCAGGTACTGGCCGAAGTAGGTCTCGAGCTGCTGGATGCCCTCGACCAGCGACAGCATCACCTCGGCCGTGCGCGCGCCCGAGAAGTGGGCGGGGCCGAGCGCCACGATGTGGTCGTAGAGATTCTGACGCAGCCGCGTCTGCACGCGGGCCGCGGTGTGGTGGGCCATCATCGCCCGCGTGTAGTCGAGCAGGCTGCGCAGCACGACCGTCGCCGCCGTGAGGGCGATGGCGCCGGTGAGCGAGGCCAGCGACTCGCCGTGCAGCACGCGGGCGAGCAGCCAGCCGAGCAGCACCAGCCGCGCGATGCCGGTGGCGACCGCGGCCAGGCCGACTAGCACCGTGGCGGCGATGCGCAGCCGCACGCCCCGCGTGAGCGCCCACAATCTCGGATCGAGATACATGCGGTCCTCTTCTATGAAGTCTCGCGGACGGTGGCGCCGGTGAGGCGCGGATGGCGGGGAGGCCGGCCGGCCGGTCTCCCCGCCATCCGCGCCCCACCCGCACCGCGGTGCACGGGCGTCATCGATGTGCGACAGCGCGCGCCGCCGCCGGCATCGGGCTCCGCCGGCCTTGCAGCCCGGGCCTAGCCTCGCGGAAAACCGTGCGGATCCATTCAGCTGACGCGGCGGACGCGGGCGACGGTCTTCAGATCAGGGTGGTAGAGCAGCCAGTAGTCGATGGCGAGGTCGGCGATGGGCGCCGAGAGGCGGACGAGGGCGGGCTCGGCGTCGCCGGCGAAGCACGGCACGAGGCCGAGGCCGGCGCCGGCACGCACGGCCTCCAGCTGCAGCGCGACCCGGTTGGCGCGCACGCGCGGCCGGCGCTCGCCCATCTGCTCGGCCAGCCACGCCATCGAGCGGAAGTACTCGTGCGGCGTGTCGTAGGCGACCCACGGGCAGTCGCGCCAGCGCGCGTCAGTGCGCGCGGCGCGTGCGCCTCGGCCAGCTCGGCGGTGCCGTATACCGCGGTCGCCATCGTGCCCAGGGCGACGCGGACGAGCTGGCCGCGCGACGGCAGCCCGTGACGGATGAACAGGTCGGCCTCGCGCCGGCCGAGGTCGGGCTCGAGGTGCGTCTCCGCCAGCTCCACCGTCAGGTCGCGGTGGGCCTCGGCCAGCTCGGCCAGCCGCGGGGCCAGGAAGCGAGCGGCCCACTCGTGGGCGGCCACGCGCACGAGCCCGCCGGCCTCCTCGCCGAAAGTGGCCCCGCGGCGGTCGATGGCCGTCGCCGTGTCGGCCATGCTCTGGGCCAGCGGCAGCAGGTCCTGACCCCAGCGGGTGAGCCGGTGGCCGTCGGGAGTCCGCTCGAACAGGCGGGCCCGCAGCGCCTGCTCGAGCTGGCGCAGGTGACGGACGACGGTGGGCTGGCCCAGATGGAGTGCGCGGGCAGCGCGTCGCAGGCTACCGGTCTGAGCCACGGCGAGGAACACGCGCAGGTCGTCCCATTGCACGCCGGCAGTGTAGCAACATCCCACGCCGCCGACCCGCTCCCAATCCGGAGCGGGGTGATCGAGATCTGGCGACTCCCGCGCGTACGCTCGCGATGGTCCACTGGCGCTCGAACATGACGAGGCCAACCAGATGAGTGACAACGAGTACCTGATGCAGCAGATGGCCCGCGATCGTCTGCGGGAAGCCCAGGCGCGCGCTACCCGGGACCGCTGGCTCGACGACCACGCTCGGCAGCGGGCGGCCGGAGCCGGACGAAGCCCGCTCCGTCCGAACGCGTGGCGCGCCTACGGGTTGGTGGCCAGGTCCTTGATCAGTCGGTGGAGGAACTGGCGCCCGGCGTAGAGATCCTTGACGCCCATGCGCTCGTCGCGGCCGTGGGCGCGGCTCTCGGCGAGGAACAGGCCGGACACCCCGTAGCTCGGGATGCCGGCGGCGCGCAGCCAGCGGCTGTCGGTGGCGCCGGTGCCCATGCTGGGGATCACGATCGTGCCCGGCCACATGTCGCTGGTGATCCGCTCGACGCGGGCCAGCAGGTCGGCATCGAGCGGCGACGACGGCCCGTTGAAGGGCTCGCTCATCGGGGTGACGGTGATGGGAGCGCCGCCCACCACCTGCACCAGCGTGCGCTGCACGTCCTCGGCCGGATGATCGGGCAGGATGCGGCAGTTCACCACCGCCCGGGCCATCTGGGGCAGCGCGTTGTTGGCGTGGCCGCCCTCCAGCCGCGTGGCCACGCAGGTGGTGCGCAGGAAGGCGTTGTACACCGTGTCGCGCGACAGCCGGGCCAGCGCCTCGGCGTCGGGGGGGATGCGGGCGACCGCGCGCATGTCGTCGGCGACCTGGCCGGTGTGCAGCGAGGCCGTGCGCTCGAAGTACAGGCGGGTGGCGTCGTTCATCCGGACCGGGAAGTCGAACTTCGACAGCCGCGTCAACCCCTCGGCGAGCTGGTAGATGGCGTTGTCCTTGGTGGGGCGCGAGCTGTGGCCGCCGGCGTTGGTGACCTCGAGTCGGTAGCTGAGCGGGACCTTCTCGCTGGTCTGCAGACGATTCACCAGATGGCGGCCGCCGCGCAGCTCGCCGCCACCGCCCTCGTTGATGACCATGCCCGCCTCGATCAATGGGCGATGGTTGGCCAGCAGCCAGCGCACACCGTTGTACTTCGAGGAGGAGCCCAGCTCCTCGTCGGCGGTGAGGGCGACGATCAGGTCGCGGGCGGGCGTGAACCCCTCGCGCTTGAGCTGGATGAACAGGTCGACGAAGATCGCCGCCATCGCCTTGTCGTCGCTGGTACCGCGACCGTAGAAGTACCCGTCCTTCTCGAGCAGCGTGAACGGATCGACCGACCAGTCCTCGCGCCGCGCCTCCACCACGTCGAGATGAGCCAGGAGCAGCAGCGGCTTGCCCTTCCCGCTGCCACGCAGGCGGGCGACCAGGTTGCCCTTCTTCGGATGGGGCGCCAGCACCTGGACGTCGGCGGCGGGAAACCCCGCCCCCTTCAGCCGGGTCGCCATGGCCTCGGCCGCCTTGGTGTTGTCGCCGACGGAGTCGGTCGTGTTGATCTCGACCAGCTCGCGGTAGATGTCGAGGAACGCCTGCTCGTCGGCCGTCCGCGTCTGGGCACCGGCGGCCAGCGGTGACAGCAGCAGCAGGAGCGCGGCGACGACGAGGCCCGGGCGCATGGTGGCTATCCCTTCACGACCTCGGGGTTGTGGACGTTGATCGGCTTGCCGGCGGCGTAGGCGAGGATCTGGTCGAAGATCGTGTTGAACTGGTGCTGCAGGCCGTCGCGCTCGACGTAGCCCAGGTGCGGCAGCGCCAGCACGTTGTCCATCTTCAGCAGCGGGTCTCCGCCCGGCGGGATCGGCTCCTCCTCGAAGACGTCCACCGCGGCCATGCCGGGGCGGCCGGCCTTCAGGGCCGCCTCCAGCGCGCCGGGAACCACGAGGCCGGCCCGGCTCGTGTTCACGAACAGCGCGGTCGGCTTCATCCGGGCCAGGTCGGCCGCGGTGACGATGCCACGGGTGGCGTCGATCAGGCGCAGGTGAATCGAGACCACGTCCGACCGCTCGAGCATCTCCTCCTTGCTGACGACCGTGTCGCCGGCCGCCCGCGCGGCCGTCGCCGAGCCCTCGCGGCCGAAGGCCAGCACCTTCATGCCGAAGGCCCGGCCGTAGCCGGCGACGACCGCGCCGATCTTGCCGTAGCCCCAGATGCCCAGCGTCTTGCCGCGCAGCCCGATGCCGATCGGGTGGGCCTGCCACTTGCCCGCCCGCAGGGCGACCGCCTCCGTGTGGAGGTTGCGGAAGCAGGCGATGATCATCCCCCACGTGAGCTCGGCGGTGGCGTAAGACGGACCGCCGCCGGGCCCGCCCAGCGCCGACATGATCACGCCGCGCCGGGTGCAGGCCGCGAGGTCGACGTGCGGGAACACGCCGATCTGGCTGATGATGCGCAGCTTGTCGAGCCGCTCCAGCAGTGGCGCCCGGATCGGGGTGCGCTCGCGGATCAGGCACAGCGCCTCGGTGTCGGCCAGCCGCTTGGCCAGCACGTCGACGTCCTTGGTGTGGTCGTTCCAGATGGTGACGTTGTGCCCGGTGACCTTGGCGAAGGCCGGGAGGGTGCGGACGGTGTTCTGCCAGTCGTCGAGGACGGTGATGTTCATGGCACGAAAGCCTAGCACCGCCGCGGTGGAAGTGCGATGCTTCCGGCCGGAGCCGGCCGGGTCGGCCCCCACTCAACGAGGAGGACGTCGATGCGAGAGTCGATGCGGGTCATGCTGCTCACGCTGTGCACGTGGCTGATGGCGGCGTCCGCCGTCCACGCGACCGAGCTGCAGTGGTGGAGCCACTGGGCGATCGAGGACAACAAGAAGGTCGTCCTCTTCGAGGCCAAGCGGCGGTTCGAGGCCAAGAACCCCGGCCACACCGTGACCATCACGTTCTACGAGAAGAAGAACATGTTCACGACGCTGCGGGCCGCCTTCACGGCCGGCTCCGGCTTCCCCGACGTCGTCTACTACGACATCGACGCCCCGGAGTTCATGGCGGCCGGCTGGCTCGCCGACCTCTCGACCGCCGTCCGCTGGGAGAACATCGAGCCCTACGGCAAGGCGTTCTGGACGCGGCCGGGGCCGGGCGGCAAGACCGGCATCTGGGCGCTGCCGCTCGAGGCGGCCTCCGACGAGCTCTACTACAACCGGAAGATCTTCAAGCAGCTCGGCATCACGATCCCGGCCGGCGGCGCCTTCACGCAGGAGCAGTTCAAGGACGTCGTCACCAAGTGCACGAAGGGCGGCTACGCGGCCTTCGCCACCGGCGCCGCCGACCGCGACTGGGCCGCCCACTACATGCCGAATGGGATGCTGCTCGACAAGCTGGGCAGCGACGACACCCTGCGCCTCTTCAAGGGCGAGCTCTCCTGGAAGGATCCGCGCGTGGTCGAGGTCTTCCACTACTACAAGGAGCTGATCGACCTCGGGGCCTACGCCAAGACACTCAGCAGCATGACCCTGGCCGAGGCGCACCGCTACTTCCACACCGAGCAGAAGGCCTGCATGTTCCCGGTGGGCTCCTGGTACACGGGCCGCGCCTTCGTGGCCCCTGACAAGGGCGGCCAGCCCAAGGACTTCGAGCTGGGCATGATGAACTACCCGGTCATGAAGGACGGCAAGGGCCACGGCCAGAAGTTCCTCGGCGTGGCCGGCTCCCTCGGCGCCGCCGCCAAGAGCCCCCACCTCGCGCTGGCCGTCAAGGTGGTCGACGCCTTCGCCGACGTCGAGATCGGCAACC
Organism: uncultured Candidatus Rokubacteria bacterium; assembly: GCA_963734175.1. GTDB lineage: Bacteria > Methylomirabilota > Methylomirabilia > Rokubacteriales > CSP1-6 > AR5. The sequence continues at coordinate 297,004 of CAVTGC010000015.1, read as the reverse complement.
TGTGGATGGCCAAGACCGGCGTGCAGACGGGGATCAAGACCGACCTCGCCAAGATCGACAGCCCGTTCAAGTGGTACTTCGACGAGTACGCGCGCGTGAACAAGGGGACGAAGTGGGTCGACCTCACCGCCCAGCAGGTGCGCCTGCTGATGAAGCCCGGCGTGTGGGACACCTACGTGGCGGCGGTGAACCAGGGCCTCCCCAACAAGCTGATCGGCGCCGACGAGGCGCTGGCCAAGCTCGAGGACGCCCGGCTGAAGGGTAAGTAGCCTGGCCCGAAGCGAGTCGCTCGTCCTGGCGGGGGCGGCCGTCCGCCGCCCCCGCGCCCGCCGTCCGTGGGGCGCCATCGCCGTCTTCCTCGGCCCCACGGTCGTGCTCTACGCCGCCTTCACCATCTATCCGGTGCTGGTCACCTTCTACAACAGCCTGCACACGCTCCGGATGGATCTCGGCATGGTGTACGAGTACGTCGGCTTCGAGCACTTCCGCGAGATCCTGACCAGCGACGAGGTCTTCTGGAAGGCCGCCCGCAACTCGCTGGTGTGGGCCATCGCCGCGCCGATCGTCGACATTCCCCTCGCCCTCGGCCTCGCCCTCATCCTCCACGCGCGGGTGCCGTTCGCGCGCTTCTTCCGCACCGTGTGGTTCACGCCGGTGCTGATGTCCTATCCCGTCGTCGGGGTGATCTGGCTGTGGGTCTACAACTACGACTGGGGCATCGCCAACCTGGTCCTGCGCGCCGTTGGCCTTGGCGACTACGCGCAGGCCTGGCTGGCCAGCCCGGTCACCGCGCTGCCCGCGCTCATCCTGGTGACCACCTGGTTGTTCGCCGGCTTCAACATGGTCGTGCTGCTGGCGGCCATCCACGCCATCCCCGCCGACTACCTCGACGCCGCCCGGGTCGACGGCGCCGGGGCCTGGCACCGCACCGTGCGCATCGTGGTGCCGCTGCTGCGGCCGACGATCGTGAACCTGGTGATCCTCGACTTCATCGGCAAGATGAAGCAGTTCGCGCTCGTGTGGGTGATGACGCGGGGCGGCCCCATGTGGGGCACCGAGACGGTGGCCACCTACGTGGTCAAGCGGGCCTTCGAGTGGAAGACCCTCGACCTCGGCTACCCGTCGGCCATCGCGGTCATCTGGTTCGTGATCATCTTCGGCCTGTCGCTCCTGCTCACGCGCGTGCTGCAGCGGCGCGAGGCCCTGGAGTTCTGAGGGTGTCCCGCCGCCTGGCCCGTCTGCTCCTGCTGCTGCCCGTCCTGGCCTACACGGCCTTCTCGGCCGGTCCTTATATATGGACGGCCATGATGTCGCTGCGCACGACCGAGGAGATCTACCGCAGCCACTACGGCCTGCCCATCCCGGCCCACTGGCTGAAGTACGCGACCGCCTGGAACGAGTTCGGCTACGCCACCTACTTCAAGAACAGCACGATCGTGGCCGTGGCCTCGGTCCTGATCGTCTCCGTCATCGGCTCCATGGCCGGCTTCGCCTTCGCCCGCCGGCGCTATCAGTTCCCGCTGCGGGAGCCGCTCTTCCTGCTGATCTTCCTGTCGATCATGTTCCCGCCCCAGATCATGCTGCTCTCGCTGTTCCAGATCCTCGTGCAGTACCGGCTCTTCAACTCGCTGACGGGCCTCACGCTGGTCTACGTCGTCACCGAGCTGCCGCTGACGATCTACCTGCTGCGGGCGTTCTTCGCCCAGATCCCGACCGAGCTGGAGGAGGCCGCGCGCATCGACGGCTGCGGCGACTGGGCGATGTTCTGGCGGGTGATGTTCCCGATGGCGCTGCCGGCGGTGGCCACCACCGTGATCCTGAACTTCATCTACTTCTGGAACGAGTTCCTCTACGCGGTGGTCTTCATCACCCAGCAGAAGATCCGCACCCTGCCCCTGGCCATCCAGTTCCTGGTCTCCGACCAGTACCAGGACATCGGCATGCTGGCGACCGGCCTGATGATCGCCACCCTGCCCGTGCTGATCCTCTACCTGTTCCTGTCCGAGTGGTTCGTGAAGGGCATGACCGCCGGCGCCATCAAGGGCTAGGACCGCGCTCCGAACTCCTGGCGGAGCCAGTCGCCGAGGAGTTGCTTGTCGTAGCGCAGGCGATCGCTGTCGCTGGTGGCGGCGCGGGTGAGATAGAGGGGGTCGCGCAGCACGCGGCGGCCCTGCTTGACGACGGCGCCCTGGCCGTCGACCAGGCGGAACTCCAGGTCGATGCGGGGGGGTAGATCTCCCGCATGATGCGCACCCGGTCGAACTGCGGTCCCCGCCACGGCTCGATCTCGCCGGCCAGGTCGACGTCGGTGACGCGGACCTCCAGGGCCAGGCCGGCCGGCACGTACCGCTCGCCCTCGGCACGCAGGTAGCGGCCGAGGTCGCCGAGCAGGTCGGCGGTGGCCCGCTCCGACCGTAGCACGCTGTCCTTCACGTCGGTGAACCGCTCCGGCTGCACGAACGTCACCGAGAGCCGCGACGCCGCTTCCGGCGCTGCCGGCCGGCTGGCCGCCGAGCAGCCGAGCGTCGAGACCGACGCACGCTAGCGCCACCAGCCAGGGTGCCGTCATTCGATGTGCCATAGGTCCAGATAGCGCCGGAGGCGGCCGGGCGTCAAGCGGAGGGCGCGCGGTATACTGCCGCTCGGCTCGAGGAGGCCTCACCATGCAACGGTTCCGTGCACCGCTGTGGCTCACGGCTGTCCTGGCTGTCGTCCTCGCACTCGCGGCACCGTCCCCGGCCGCGGCCCAAGGGGCCGGCCCCCTCGTGCTCGGCCTCGACCAGGAGCCGCCCACGCTCGATCCTCACGCCTCGCCGTCGGCGGTGACCTACCAGATCATTGCCTCGGTGACCGAGAACCTCCTCTACAAGGGCCCCGACGGCAAGCTGCAGCCGTGGCTGGCCGAGTCGTGGACCTCGGCCAAGGACGGGCGCAGCGTGACGTTCAAGCTCCGGCGCGACGTCAAGTTCCACGACGGCACGCCGTTCAACGCCGACGCCGTGAAGTTCAACTTCGACCGGATCGTCGATCCCAAGTTCAAGGCGGGCGGGTCGCGGGCCCAGCTCTCTGGGTACGCCGGCTCCAAGGTCCTCGACGAGTTCTCCGTGCAGGTCAGCTTCGAGACGCCGTACGCGCCGTTCCTCACCTACGCCGCCGCCGGCACCCTCAGCATGGTCTCGCCCAAGGCGGTCCGGGAGAGCGGCGACGCGGTCCACACGCGGCCGATCGGCACCGGCCAGTTCATGGTCAAGGAGTACGTCGCCAAGGACCACGCCACGATGGTCCGCAACCCCGACTACAAGCGCAAGGCGCCGTGGAGCGATCGCACCGGCCCCGCCCAGCTCGAGACGGTCGTCTGGAAGTTCATCCCGGAGGCGGGGACGCGGGTGACGACGCTGGAGAGCGGCGAGACCCAGGGCGTGTACAACGTGCCGGCCCAGTCGCTGCCCCGCCTGGAGAAGAACACGGCGATCCGCATCGAGAAGGCGCCGTGGCCGGGCGTGCCGCGCATCTGGCTGCTGAACGTCACGAAGCCGCCCATGGACGACGTGAAGGTCCGGCGCGCCATCAACTACGCCATCGACAAGGACGCCTTCCTGGCCACCGTGTACAAGGGCACCGCGCTCAAGGCCGGCTCGCCCCTCACCGCGGTCATGCTCGACGACCCGTCGCTGAAGGCGGCCTATCCGTTCGACCTCGGCAAGGCCAAGGCCCTGCTGGGCGAGGCCGGCTGGCAGCCGGGCGGCGACGGCATCCGCACCAAGGGTGGCCAGCGGCTCGAGATCGTCCTCAACGCCATCGAGTACGGCGGCGGGACGGATCCGACGGCCCAGCTCATCCAGTCACTGCTCCACGACGCCGGTATCGACGTGAAGATCAAGGCCCAGGCCCGGCCGCCGTGGTACGAGGACAACTACCGCTGCGCGACGCACGGACCGGTCATGTTCCTGCGGGCCACCGACCCCGACGGCGTGTTCTCGCTCTTCCACTCCTCGCTGGTCGGCGCCAACTTCAACTGGTCCTGCGTGAAGAATGCCAAGCTCGACCAGATGCTCGAGCAGGGCCGGCGGGAAGCCGACCAGGCCAAGCGGCGCGCGATCTATCTGTCGATCGCCCAGCTCGCGCTCGACGAGGCGCTGACGGTGCCGCTGGTCGACGAGCTGTCGGTGTGGGCGTACCGGACCGGCGTGCAGGGAGTGAAGTACAACTTCAACGCCTACCCGGTCCTGGGTGACGCGACGCTGCGCAAGTAGCCCCGCCGCCCGGCCAGCGTCATGCTGACGTGGGTCCTGCGGCGGATCCTCGCCGTCGTCCCCGTCCTGTTCGGGGTGACGCTGGCCGTCTTCAGCATGCTGTTCCTGGTCCCGGGCGACCCGGTCAAGATGATGCTGGCCGAGTTCGTCACCAACCCGGACCAGGTGGCGCAGATGCGCGCGCAGCTCCACCTGGACGAGCCGATCCCCAAGCAGTACGGCCGCTTCGTGTCCAACGCCGTCCGCGGCGACCTCGGCACCTCGATCCGCAGCCGCCGGCCGGTGACGATCGAGATCGGCGAGAACCTCGGCAGCACCGCCCAGCTCGCGCTGGCCGCCATGGTGGTCGCCGTGGGCCTCGGCATCCCGCTGGGGCTGGTGGCGGCGCTGTCGCGCAACTCGTGGCTCGACGTCGCCTCGATGGGCACCGCCCTGCTCGGCGTGTCGATGCCGAGCTTCTGGCTGGGCCTGCTGCTGATCTTCGTCTTCTCGCTACACCTGGGGTGGTTCCCGGCCACCGGCGGCGGCGACCTCCACCACCTGATCCTGCCGGCCATCACGCTCGGCATGATCGCCGCCGCCATCATCGCCCGGCTCACCCGCTCCTCCATGCTGGAGGTGCTGGGGCAGGACTACGTGCGCACGGCCCGGGCCAAGGGCCTCGGCGGCTTCGCCGTGGTCGTGCGCCACGCCCTCAAGAACGCGCTGATCCCCATCATCACGATCTTCGGGCTGCAGTTCGGCAACCTGCTGGCCGGCGCCGTCATCGTGGAGACGGTGTTCAGCCGGCCGGGGCTGGGCCGGCTGATCGTGGGCGGCATCCTCAACAAGGACTTCCCGCTCGTGCAGGGCGTGGTGCTGTTCGTGGCGACGACCTACGTGCTGATCAACCTGCTGGTCGACGTCGCCTACGCGTACGCCGACCCCCGCATCCGCCTCGGCCGGTGACCGACCTCGGGCGCCGGCTCCTCCGCCACCGCGGCGCGCTCGTGGGTCTGATCATCCTCGGCGCGCTGGCGCTGATGGCGATGGGCGCGCCGTGGCTGAGCCCGCGCGATCCCATCAAGACGGCGCCGCGGACCGCGCTGCAGCCACCCGGCGCCGGCTACTGGCTGGGCAGCGACCAGCTCGGCCGCGACGTGGCCAGCCGGGTGGTGCACGGTGCGCGCATCTCGCTGACGGTGGGGCTGATCGCCGTCACCATTGCCGTCGTGGTGGGGGCGCCGATCGGACTGGTGGCCGGGTTCTACGGCGGCCGCCTCGACTCGTTCGTCATGCGGGTGATGGACGTGCTGCTGGCCTTCCCCGGAATTCTGTTGGCGCTGGCCATCGTGAGCGTGCTCACGCCGGGCCTCACCAACGTGATGATCGCGGTCGGGCTGTCGGCGGTGCCGACCTACGCCCGGCTGGTACGCGGCAGCGTGCTGGCCGCGCGCGAGAACCTGTACGTGGAGGCCGCCCGCGCGCTCGGCACCCGCGATCCGTCGATCCTGGCCCGCTACATCCTGCCCAACGTGGTGGCCCCGCTGGTGGTCACCGCCACCCTCGGCCTCGGCACCGCCATCCTGGCCTCGGCCGCCCTCAGCTTCCTGGGCCTCGGCAGCCAGCCGCCCCAGCCGGAGTGGGGCCGCATGCTGAGCGAGGGGCGCGACTACCTGCGCGAGGCCTGGTGGATCTCCACGTTCCCGGGCCTCGGCATCATGCTGACCGTGCTGGGGATGAACCTGCTCGGCGACGGCCTGCGCGACGTGCTCGACCCCCGGCTCAAGACCTGACCGGGGTATACTCGCGGCCGGAGGGAACGTCCGATGAGCCTGCCGCTCGAGCCCTATACCGTCGTCGACCTCACACGCGCCCGGTCCGGCCCCACCTGCGTCCGCCAGCTGGCCGAGATGGGGGCCAAGGTCATCAAGGTCGAGTCGCGCGAGCAGGACGACTTCACCCGGGACGAGTTCGACTTCCAGAACCTCCACCGTAACAAGCGCTCGATCACGCTCGACCTCAAGCACCCCAAGGGCGTCGAGGTGCTCAAGAAGCTCGTCGCCAAGGCCGACGTCATCGTCGAGAACTTCCGCCCCGACGTGAAGACGCGTCTCGGCATCGACTACGAGGCGCTGAGCAAGGTCAACCCGCGGCTCGTCTACGCGAGCATCTCGGGCTTCGGCCAGTCGGGCCCGTACCGTGACCGGCCCGGCTACGACCAGATCGCGCAGGGCCTCGGCGGACTCATGTCGGTCACCGGGCTGCCCGGCCAGGGCCCCGTGCGCGTCGGCATCCCGATCGCCGACCTCACCGCCGGCATGTTCCTCGCGCACGGCGTGCTCGTCGCGCTCCTCGAGCGCGAGCGCTCGGGCAAGGGCCAGTGGGTGCACACCTCGCTGCTGGAGGCGATGGTGCGGATGCTCGACTTCCAGACCACGCGCTGGCTCATGGGCAAGGAGATCCCGCCCCAGGCCGGCAACGATCACCCGACCGGCATCCCGACCGGCGTGTTCAAGACCGCCGACGGCCACATGAACATCGCCGCCTCCGGCCAGCACATGTACCGCCGCCTCTGCGAGGCGCTCGACGTCAAGCCCCTGATCGACGACCCGCGGTTCAAGACGCCGCAGGACCGCTCGAAGAACCGCGTGGCCTGCAACCAGGAGCTGGAGAAGGCCACGGTCCACAAGACCAGCGCGGAGTGGGTCGAGATCCTCAACAAGGCCGGCGTGCCCTGCGGCCCCATCCTCAACGTGAAGGAAGTCTTCGAGGACGAGCAGATCCGCCACCTGAAGCTGGCCACCAAGATCACGCACCCGCGCCTGGGCGAGCAGGAGGTCCAGAACCTGCCGGTGACGCTGTCGCGCACGCCGGGCCAGGTGGTGACCGCCTCGCCCGACCTCGGCGAGCACACCGACCAGGTGCTGGGCGAGCTGGGCTATTCGAAGGACGACATCGCCAAGCTTCACAGCGAGGGGGCGGTATGACGAGCCTGATTGCGCTGCTGATCGCGCTCGCCACGAGCGGGCTGTTCACCGCGCTGCCGGCCGCGGCCCAGAGCTGGCCCCCGCCGCCCCAGACCGTGCCCAGCATCGGGATCAGGACGCCGCCGGCCTATCCCCCGGCCACGGCCCCCAGCATCGGGATCTCCTCGCCGCGCGCGTACGAGGTGCCGAGCATCGGCCTGAGGACGCCGCCGGCCTACCCGGCGGCGACGGCCCCCAGCATCGGCACGACCTCGCCCCGTCCGTACGAGGTGCCGAGCATCGGGGTCGGCTCCATACAGGCGTACCCGCCGATGACCGTCCCCAGCATGGGGACGACGACGCCGCCGGGCTACGAGGTGCCGAGCATCGGGGTGAGGAACCCCTGACGCGACGCCGTCACCTCGGCGCGGCCAGAGCCGCGGCCTGGTCGAACTCGCTCGAGGCGAGACTCCAGAGACCCGTGCGATCGTAGATGTGGCCGAGCACGAGGTGCAGGGTCGGCTCGTCGGGCGATGAGCCGACCGCCGCCACCAGCTCCCGCCGCGCGTCCGCGTAGAGCCTCTCCTTGAACAGCACGCTGGCTCGCATCAGGGCCAGCGTCACCGGCGGATGGCTGTCGCCAGTATCCTTCGCAAGAACGCCCAGGGCATCGGTGACCCGGGCGGCATCGGCGACCGAGGCGACCTCGAACGAGGCTCGCTGCATCCCGTGCTCGCGCGTCGACAGCTCCCAGGTGTAGCGGGCGCCCGGCGCCAGCTTCGGCGCAGTCGTCGGATACGACGCCGGGCGCCCCTCGACGTTCGCGCGCTCCCAGAGGACCGCCCCCTGAGGGTCCCGCAGCTTCAGCGCGTATTTCAAGCGGTCGGAACCGGCCCAATCGAAGACGACCGCGCCCGGCATGACCCGCGTGTCCCGTGGCGCCAGGATGATCGGCGGCTGGGCACGGACGCTGCGCACCGCCATGTCCTTGTACGTCTTGCCGCCCGGCATCGCTTGAAGCGACGAGACGATCCCCGCCCGTACGTGGGGCTTCCGGTCTCCGGCCACCGTCTCCGCCCCGTCGCGTAGCTTGGATTTCGCCCGGTCCAGGAACGTCGATTGCCGCGGGGCCACGACGATGAACGGCGAGTTCTTGGCCGTGACGACCGTCACCTCGGAGGTGCCTGACAAGAGGATGACGGAGCGGGCCGGCCCGATCGCTCGGAGCTGATCGCCGGGTCGAAGTGAGCGCAAGGGCTTCACGACCTCCCAGCCACCCCCATCGGAGGGCTTGATCTCGATCCGACCCTCCTTGATGTGTAGCTCCGTCACCACGCCCACTGGCTCGGCTTTCGACGCCTCCGATGCGCGCGGCGCGGCGACCGCCAGGGCCAGCGAGGTCAGCAGAAAGTGCCGTCGCTTCATGGCCGGGACGTTAGTGCCGACCCGGGCCAGGGTCAAGCCGGGCGCTTCCACCCTGACCGGCCGCCCGGTGCGTATACGGGACAGCCATGATCAAGCTCACCCCGACCGGATCACGCCGCCACGGAGAAATTGCCGGCTTCCTCCTGTCGCTGACCTTCGCCGGCTCCACCGCCGTGCGGGACGTCTACCTGGGGGGCCTCTTCCAGCGGGTCGATCCCCTGCTCGTCGCGCTGACGGCGTTCGCGCTGTGCTCGCTGGTCTTCCTGCCGGTCGCGCTGGCGCGTGATCCCGGCGGCGTCGCCGCCCTGCTGCGGCGTCCGGCCCCGCTGTTCTGGATCAACGCCACGACGGGTTTCGCCTGGCTGTCGTTCTTCTTCGCGCTGAAGACCATCGAGCCGGCGCTGGTGCAGGTGCTGTTCTACGGCATCGGCCCGCTGTCGGTCCGCTGGGTCGACGGGCTCGTACCCGGCTCGCTCCGCACGACGCTGGGACGCCGGGAGCGGATGCTGCACCTCGGCTTGATGGTCTCGCTGGTCGCCGCCACCGCGGTGGTGCTCGGCGGCCGCTCCGGGCTCGGCGCCCAGCCCCTGCCGCTGGCCGCGCTCGGCATCGTCCTCGCGCTGGCCGGCGGCGTGTCGATCTCGATCAGCACGCTGCTCTGCCGCGCGCTCAACGACACCGGCCAGCGCCCGGCCACGCTGCTGGCGATGCGGTTTCCGGGCGCGATCGTGCTGGCCGGCGCCTTCGCCCTGCGCTCTCCGGCGACACTCCTGGCCGGCCTGGCGCCGGACGTCATCGGCGGCGTGGCCCTCGCCGCGTTCCTGCTGATCGTCCTGCCGAACTACATCAACCAGATCGGCGTGGCCCTGGCCTCGCCGGTGACGGTCCGGGCCGTGCTCGCCGTCGGCCCGGTGCTGGTCTTCGCGCTCCAGCTCGGCGACGGCCGGCTGTCGTCCTCGCCGTGGACGCTCGCCGTCGCCCTCCTGTACGCCACCTTCGCGGTCTCGGCCGCGCTCGCGCGCCGGCAGGCCATCGTCGCCGCGCAGGACGGTGGCGGCCAGCGGCGCGTTACTCGATCAGGCGGTCGGCCCGCAGCCGTAGCGACGTTGGAATCGCCAGGCCCAGCGTCTTCGCAGTGGCGAGGTTGACGACCAGCTCGAACTTGGACGGCTGCTCGACGGGAAGGTCGGCCGGCTTGCGCCCCTTGAGGATCCGATCGACGAAGGTCGCGGCCCGTTGCCAGACATCGACGAGATCCCCGCCGTAGGACATCAGCCCGCCCGCCTCGACGAAGAACCCGAACTCGTACATGACGGGAAGCCGGTGGCCGGCGGCGAGCTCCGTCACGTGCCGGAACTGCGGCACGACCGGACCGGCCGCGGCGAGCAATGAGCCGGCTCGCGCGGCCTTGGCCGTCTTGAAGGCCGCCTCGATGTCGCCGGCGTCTCGAATCTCGAGAGACAGCAGCTTCCACCCTCGGGATCGCGCCGCGCGATCGGCCTCCTCCCACACGGGACGGTTGCGCCGATCCCAGAGGACCGCGACGACCGCCGCCGTCGGCACGAGCTCCTTGAGCAATTCGAGCCGCTTCGCCGTCAGCTCGATCGACTGCAGGCTCAGCCCCGTGATGTTGCCCCCCGGTCGGCCGAGGCTCTGCACGAATCCCAGCCCGACCGGGTCGGGATAGCCCGCCATGACGATGGGAATGGTCGTGGTCGCCTGCTTCAGCGCGGGCAGTGACGCCGCCACCGCGACGATCACGTCGACCCCGCTCCGGACGAGCTCCGCCGCGAAGTCCGGGTAACGCTCGACGCGGCCGTCGGCCCCGCGCGGCTCGGTGACGAAGTGCTCGCCGTACACGTAACCCAGCTCGCTCATGCCCCGCAGGAACGCGGCGACGAACGGATTGCTGGGCTGGGGGCCGGTCATGGCGGCCGTCGCCGGAGAGAAGCCCAGCACGCCGATCCGATGGATCTTCCGGGGCTGGGCGGCGACGACGCGCGGAGCCGCGAGAGCGATCATGAATCCCGCGAGGACATCCCGGCGCAGCATCGGTGTCCCGTTCATCCGGGGCATAGTAGCGCACCCCGCCGCCGGACATTCCGGCCGCCCGCGTTCGGCGGGCAGACGGTACACTTGGCCCTCCGGAGGAGAACCGATGCCCATTCCGAAGCACCCGTTCGAGCCGGACGCCGCCGGGCCGCTACACGGCGTCCGCGTCCTCGACTTCTCCCGGCTCGTGGCCGGTAACATGCTCAGCCTGCAGCTCGCCGACTTCGGCGCCGAGGTGGTGAAGGTCGAATCCCCCGGCCGTGGCGACACCCTGCGCGACTGGCGCGAGGCCGGCGTGAGCGTGCACTGGAAGGTCTACGCGCGGAACAAGAAGAGCATCACGCTCGATCTGAAATCGCCGGAGGCGCCCGGGGTCATCCTCGACCTTGCCGCCCACTTCGACGTGCTGATCGAGAGCTTCCGCTACCGCTATCTCGAGAAGCTGGGCGTCGGACCCGACCGGCTGCTCGAGCGCAATCCGAAGCTGGTCGTCGTGCGGGTGTCGGGCTTCGGCCAGACCGGCCCCTACGCCCGGCGCCCGGGCTTCGGCACCCTCGTCGAGGCCATGTCGGGCTTCGCCTCCCGCAACGGCTTCGAGGACCGCGAGCCGGTGCTGCCACCGCTGGCCATGGCCGACATGATCGCGGGGCTGTCCGGCGCCATGGCGACCGTCATCGCCGTGCGCAACGTCGAGGTCAACGGCGGACGTGGCCAGGTCATCGACGTCAGCCTGCTGGAGTCGATCTTCTCGATCCTCGGGCCCGAGGCGGCGATCTACAAGCTCTCGAAGAAGGTCCGCAAGCGCGTCGGCAGCGCCTCCGAGGGGACCTCCCCCCGCAACGTCTACGCCACCCGGGACGGCGGCTGGGTGGCCATCTCGGCCTCGACCCAGGCCATGACCGAGCGCCTCTTCCGCGCCATCGGCCGCGACGACCTGAACCAGGACCCGAAGTTCAAGACCAACACCGAGCGCGTGAAGCGCCGGGAGGAGGTCGACGGCATCGTGGGCGGGTTCATCAAGCAGCGCACGCTGGCCGACGCCATCGCGTTCTTCGAGGAGGCCGAGGTCACGGCCGCGCCCGTCTACGACATCGGCCAGTTCCTCGACGACCCGCACGTGCAGGAGCGCGGCATCGTGGTCGAGGCGCCCGACGCCGACATGGGCGAGGTGCCCATGCACGCCGTGGTGCCGCGGCTGAGCGGCACCCCGGGCCGGCTCCGCTCCCCGGCGCCGGCGGTCGGCCAGCACAACCACGAGGTCTTCGCCCGCATCGGCTACTCCGACGAGCGCATCGCCGCGCTCACCCAGAAAGGCGTCATCTGACCATGGCCGTTCCCCGCGCCCGTCGCTCGTCGCTGATCCTGCCGGTCAACGTCCCTCGTTTCGTGGAGAAGGCCTTCGCCCGTGGTGCCGACGCCATCGTCCTCGACCTCGAGGACTCGGTGCCGCCCCAGGAGAAGGCCAGCGCGCGGAAGCTCGTTCAGGGCTCCCTGGCCGTCGCCGGCCGGGGTGGCGCCGAGGTGCTGGTGCGCGTGAACAACGATCCCGCCCTGCTCACCGATGACATCGATGCCGCCGTCCACCCTGGCCTCGACGGCCTGTCGATCCCCAAGGCCGAGACGGCCGCGCAGATCCAGGCGATCGTCGCGCAGGTCGAGCGCCTGGAGCGCGCCCGCGGCGTCGCCCCCGGCCACGTGCGCCTGTCGCTGGCCATCGAGACGCCGCGCGGCTTCCTGGCGCTGGAGGCAGATCGCCCGCTCGAGCGACCGCATCGCCACCATGAGCATCGGCGTGGAGGACTACTGCCTGGAGCTGGGCGTGGAGCCCTCGGCGGACGGCATGGAGCTGCATGTACCCGGTCGCCCATCTCGTCACCGTCTGCAAGGTGGTCGGAGTCCAGCCCACCGGCCTGGTCGGCAGCATCGCGGGGTTCCGCGATCTCGCGGTCTTCGAGGGCGCCGCCCAGCGCGCGCGCCAGCTCGGCTGCGAGGGCGCCGGCTGCATCCATCCCGACCAGGTGACCGTGCTGAACCGGGTGTTCACGCCGGATCCGGCCAAGGTCGAGCACGCGCGGCGGGTCGTCGAGGCGTTCGAGGACGGCGTGCGCCGCGGCACGGCGTCGGTGAACCTCGACGGCAAGATGGTCGACGTGCCCGTGTACAAGCGCGCCCAGGTCGTGCTGGCCCGGGCCACCGTGGTCGCGGAGACCGAGCGCCGCAAGGCTGACGCGCTGCGACGCGTTTCTTGACCACGCCTCGCCCGGAGGCTACGCTGCCGGCACAGTCCGATCGCCACCCACCCCGGGGCTGATCGATGCGATCCATCACCAAAGCCGAGCTCGCCGCCCAGGTCGAAGCGTCGCAGAAGTCTCTCGCCCGCGAGAGGGCGAAGGCCGCGCGCCTGCAGAAGACGCTGGCCGAGGCACAGCAGCGAGAGGCAGCGACGGGCGAAATCTTGAGGGTGATCTCCGCCTCGCCCTCCGACGCCCAGCCCGTCTTCGAGGCCATCGTCGCCCACGCCGCCCGCCTCTGCGACGCGGAGTTCAGCGCCGTGGTACGGTTCGACGGCGAGCTGCTCCACCTGGTGGCGATCAGCAACATGTCGCCGGAGGAGACGGCGGCGTATCAGAGCCTCTTCCCCCGGCCGCCCCGTCGGGACTTCATCATCGGCCGGGCGTTCATCGAGGGGCGGCCGGTGCACGTCAGGGACGTCCGGACGGACCCGGACTACGATCCGCGGACGCTGGAGGTGCTCCAGCGGGCCGCCCCCTATCGGAGCTACCTGGGCATTCCCATCCTCCGGGATGGCGTGCCGATCGGCGTGATCGGCTGCGGCCGCCGGCAGGTCAAGCCCTTCACGGCCGCCCAGGTCGACCTCGTGAAGACCTTCGCCGATCAGGCCGTCATCGCCATCGAGAACGTTCGCTTGTTCAACGAGGCGGCGGCGCACAACCACGCCCTGACCGGCGCCCTCGATCGACAGACGGCGACCGCCGATGTCCTCCGGGTGATCAGCCAGGCCCAGGCCGACGTCCAGCCGGTATTCGAAGCGATCGCAGACAGCGCCATGCGGCTGTTCGGCGCCTGGTCGGTCGCCGTCTTCCGCTACGAGGACGAGCTATTCCGCCGGGCCTCCTCGCGCGGCGGTCTCCCCGGAAGCAACGAGGCGGTCATGCAGCAAGACCAGTCGCCACGCCGCCCGAACGAGGGCAATCCCTCCGAACGGACCGTGCTGACCCGGGCGGTGCAACACATCACCGACGTGGACACCGATCCGGCCTGGGGTCCGCGCTTCCGCGAGGAGGCGCGAGTGCGCGGCTTTCGATCCCTCGTCTCGGTACCGATGCTCCGCGGGGACGGGGTCGTCGGGGCCATCGGGGTCACCCGCGATCGCGCCGGCGGCTTCTTGCCCGTGGAGATCGCCCTGCTCCAGACGTTCGCCGACCAGGCTGTGATCGCCGTCGAGAACGCTCGGCTGCTCAACGAACTCCAAGCCCGGAACACCGACCTCACGGTGGCCCTGGAGCAGCAGACGGCGACGAGCGAGATCCTGCGCGTCATCTCCAGCTCCCCAACCGACGTGCAGCCGGTCTTCGACACCATCGTCCGGAGCGCGGTGCGGCTGTGCGACGGGCTCTTCAGCGCCCTCTTCCAGTACGACGGTGATCTGATCGATCAGGTCGCCCAGTACAACTCCACTCCAGAAGCCCTCGAGGAAGTGCGCCGAGTCTATCCGGCGCGGCCCAGTCGTGAAGTCGGCTCCGCCCGGGCGATCCTGGAGCGCGCGGTCGTCCACGTCCCCGACATCGAGGCCGACACGGAGTACGAGTCCCAGGGAGCTGGAGACGCGCGCGGTCGGCATGCGCACGACCTCTACGTCCCGATGCTGCGGAACGGCGCCCCGATCGGCGTCATCATGGTCTCCCGCGCGCTGCCCGGGCGGTTCGCCGACGATCAGATCGAGCTGCTCAAGACCTTCGCCGACCAGGCCGTCATCGCCATCGAGAACGTGCGCCTGTTCAAGGAGCTCCAGGCCAAGAACGCCGACCTGACCGAAGCGCTGGAGCAGCAGACGGCGACCAGCGAGATCCTGCGTGTCATCAGCCGCTCGCCCACCGATGTCCAGCCGGTCTTCGATGCGATCGCCACGAGCTCGGTGCGGCTCTGCGAGGCCGCATTCGGCACCGTCAATCGCTACGACGGCTCACTAGTGATGCTGGTCGCCTGGGCCAACGTACCGGCCAACGAGCTCGAAGTCCTGCGCACCCGGGTCTTTCCCTTTCGGCCCGCCCGGGACACCGCCAGCGGCCGCGCACTCCTCGACCGCGCCCCGGTTCACATCCACGACGTCCAGGCCGATCTCGACTACGCTCCCGCCATTCGCGAGCTCGCGAGATATCACACGGTGCTCACGGTCCCGATGGTGCGCGACGGGGTGCCGGTCGGAACGATCACCCTGTGGCGCCAGGAGATCCGGCCGTTCAGCGACAAGCAGATCTCGCTCCTGCAGACCTTCGCCGATCAGGCCGTCATCGCCGTCGAGAACGTCCGCCTGTTCAAGGAGCTGGAGGCGCGAAACACTGATCTACGGGTCGCGCTCGAGCAGCAGACGGCGACCAGCGAAGTGCTCAAGGTCATCAGCAGCTCGCCGACCGACATCCAGCCGGTCCTCGACACGGTGGCGGAGAGCGCCGCCCGCCTGTGCGAGGCGCACGACGTCACCATCTTTCGCCGAGACGGCGACCGCCTCCTGCTCGTCGCCCACTATGGCTCCATCCCCTTCGGACCGGTCAACGAGTTCTCGCTCCCCCCTCATCCCGGGCACGGCGAATGGCCTCTCGGTCCTCGAGGCTCGGGCCATTCACATCCGCGATCTGCAGTCCGAAGTCGACCGCTTTCCGGAAGGCAGCGCGACCGCCCGCAAGTTCGGTCACCGTACGACGCTGAACGTGCCGCTGATACGAGAAGGCGTGGCGATCGGCGTCGATCAGCGTCCGGCGAACCGACGTTCACCCCTTCAGCGAACAGCACGTCGCCCTGCTCCATACCTTCGCCGACCAGGCCGTCATCGCCATCGAGAACGTCCGGCTGTTCAAGGAGCTCCAGGCCAAAAACGCCGACCTGACCGAGGCGCTGGAGCAGCAGACGGCGACCGCCGAGATCTTGAGCGTGATCAGCCAGTCGCCGACCGACGTGCAGCCGATTTTCGATACCATCGTTCAAAGCGCCGTGCGTCTCTGCGGCGGGCTGTACGGCACCGCGCATGGCTTCGACGGCGAGCTGGTGCACTCTCGCGGCCCATCACAACTGCACACCGGAGGTCCTCCAGGCGCTGCAGCAGGCGTTCCCCATGCGGCCGGACCGCAGCATGATGTCCGGCGCGCGCGATCCTCGACGCGGACCGTTGTCCACGTCGAGGACGTGCTGGACGATCCTGAGTATGCGCGGCACGTCGCGAGGGCCGGCGGCTTCCGCGGTGTCCTCGCGGTGCCGATGCTGCGCGAGGGCAGCCCCATGGGCGCCATTGTTGTCATTCGCGGGCGGCCGGGGCCCTTCTCGAAGAACCAGATCGGACTGCTTCAAACCTTTGCCGATCAGGCGGTCATCGCGATCCAGAACGTCCGCCTGTTCACGGAGCTGGAGGCGCGCAACAGCGAGCTGCGGGTCGCGCTCGAGCAGCAGACGGCGACCAGCGAGCTCCTCAAGGTGATCGGCCGGTCCACCTTCGATCTCCAGCCGGTCTTCGAGACGCTGGCCGAGAATGCGGCGAGGTTGTGCGAGGCCGAGCGCGCGTTCATCTTCCGCTTCGACGGTCAGCTACTCCGAGTCGTGGCCGCCCACAACGCCACTCCCGAGCTGCGGAGCATTCGTCGAGCAGCACCCGATCTCGCCCGGGCGTGGCAGCGGCACCGCGCGGGCCGCCCTCGAACGGCGCACCGTCCACATTCACGATGCTCCAGACCGGACCCCGAGTACACCTACGGCTGCGCGATGTCGACGCGATCCGGACCGTGCTTGCGATCCCGATGCTGAGGGCGGACGAGCTGCTCGGAGTGATCATCATCTACCGGCACGAGGTCCGGCCCTTCACCGACGGTCACATCGCGCTGATGGAGACCTTCGCCGACCAGGCGGCCATCGCCGTCGAGAACGCGCGGCTGCTCGAGCGAGCTGAAGGCCAAGAACGCCGACCTGACCGAGGCGCTGGAGCAGCAGACGGCGACCAGCGAGATCCTGCGCGTCATCTCGAGCTCGCCGACCGACGTCCAGCCCGTCTTCGACGCGATCGTCACGAGCGCGGTGCGGCTCTGCGAGGCCGCATTCGGCACCGTCTATCGCTACGACGGCTCAGCTGGTGATCGCTGGTCGCCTGCGGCCAACGTACCGGCCGGCGAGCTCGATGTCATGCGCACGCAGGTCTTTCCCGCTCGGCCCGCCCGGGACACGCGTCAGCGGCCGCGCGCTCCTCGACCGCGCGCCTGGTGCACATCCACGACGTCGAGGCCGATCCCGACTACGCTCGCCGCCATCGCGCGAGCTCGCGAGACTATCGCACGGTCCTCGCGCGTCCCGATGGTCCGGGAGGGGCATGCCGATCGGCGCGATCATCCTGTGGCGCCAGGAGATCCGGCCCTTCAGCGACAAGCAGATCGCCCTCCTGCAGACCTTCGCCGATCAGGCCGTCATCGCCATCGAGAACGTCCGCCTCTTCAAGGAGCTGGATGCGCGCAACAGCGAGCTGCGGGTGGCGCTCGAGCAGCAGACGGCGACCAGCGAGCTGCTCAAGGTCATCGGGCGCTCCACCTTCGACCTCCAGCCGGTCTTCGAGACGCTGGCCGAGAACGCGGTCCGGCTGTGCGAGGCGCGAGCGGCGTCATCATCTTCCGCTTCGACGGCCACCTCCTCCTGACTCGTCGCCCACTACGGCTCCATCTCCTTCGGACCGGTCAGCGAGCTATCGCTCCAGCCGCATCCCGTCGCGCCCGGCGCGTGGCCGCTCGGTGCTCGAGGCTCGGGCCATCCACGACGCGCCGATCTGCAGATCCGACGTCCGACCGATTTCCCGAATGCAGCGCGACCGCCGCGCAAGTTCGGTCACCGTACGACGCTGGATGTGCCGCTCATGCTCAGAGGCGGGCGAGCTGCTCGGCGTCGATCATCATCCACCGGCTAACGAGGTCCGGCCCTTCACCGACAGTCACGATCGCCCTGATGGAGACCTTCGCCGACCAGGCGGCCATCGCCATCGAGAACGCGCGGCTGCTCACGCGAGCTCCAGGCCAAGAACGCCGACCTGACCGAGGCGCTGGAGCAGCAGACGGCGACCGCCGAGATCCTGCGCGTGATCAGCCAGTCGCCGACCGACGTGCAGCCGATTTTCGATACCATCGTGCAAAGCGCCGTGCGTCTCTGCGGCGGGCTGTACGGCACCGCGCATGGCTTCGACGGCGAGCTGGTGACTCTCGCGGCCCATCACAACTGCACACCGGAGGTCCTCCAGGCGCTGCAGCAGGCGTTCCCCATGCGGCCGGACCGCAGCATGATGTCCGGCCGCGCGATCCTCACGCGGACCGTTGTCCACGTCGAGGACGTGCTGGACGATCCTGAGTATGCGCGGCACGTCGCGAGGGCCGGCGGCTTCCGCGGTGTCCTCGCGGTGCCGATGCTGCGCGAGGGCAGCCCCATGGGCGCCATTGTTGTCATTCGCGGACGGCCGGGGCCCTTCTCGAAGAACCAGATCGGACTGCTTCAAACCTTTGCCGATCAGGCGGTCATCGCGATCCAGAACGTCCGCCTGTTCACGGAGCTGGAGGCGCGCAACAGCGAGCTGCGGGTCGCGCTCGAGCAGCAGACGGCGACCAGTGAGCTCCTCAAGGTGATCGGCCGGTCCACCTTCGATCTCCAGCCGGTCTTCGAGACGCTGGCCGAGAATGGGGTCGAGGTTGTGCGAGGCCGAACGCGCGTTCATCTTCCGCTTCGACGGTCAGCTACTGCAGAGTCGTGGTGCGCCCACAACGCATCTCCCGAGCGCGGAGCATTCGTCGAGCAGAATCCCGATCTCGCCCGGGCGTGGCAGCGCCACCGCGCGGGCCGCCCTCGAGCGGCGCACCATCCACATTCACGACGCCCAGACCGACCCCGAGTACACCTACGGGTCGGGATGTCGACGCCGATCCGGACCATGCTTGGCGATCCCGATGCTGAGGGCGGACGAGCTGCTCGGAGTGATCATCATCTACCGGCACGAGGTCCGGCCGTTCACTGACGGTCAGATTGCGCTGATGGAAACCTTCGCCGACCAGGCGGCCATCGCCATCGAGAACGCGCGGCTGCTCAGCGAGCTGCAGGCCCGCACGGGCGAGCTCACGCGGTCGGTCCAGGAGCTGCAGGCCCTCGGCGAGGTCAGCCAGGCGCTCAGCTCGACGCTCGACCTGGAGACCGTGCTCAACACGATCGTCGCCCGCGCCAGCCAGCTGGCCGGAACGGACTCGTGCACGGTCTACGAGTACGACGAGCGCACCGAGCAGCTCCTCTTTCGCGCCACCCACGGCCTGTCCCAGGAGGTGGTCACCGTCGCCCAGCGGGCACCGATCCGACGCGGCGAGGGCGCGGCCGGGCGAATGGCGGTGACGCTCGAGCCGGTCCAGATCTCCGACATCGCCGAGCCGCTCGCCTACAGTGGCCCCCTGCGTGACGTCCTGCTGCGGACGGGAGCGCGGGCCCTCCTGGCCATTCCCCTGTTGCGCGAGGACCACCTGATCGGCGGTCTCACCGTCACCAAGCGAACGCCCGAAGAATTTCCTCCGCACGTCATCGACCTGCTCAAGACCTTCGCCAGCCAGTCGGCGCTGGCGATCCAGAACGCGCGGCTGTTCCGCGAGATCGAGGACAAGGGCCGTCAGCTCGAGGCCGCCGACCGGCACAAGTCCGAGTTCCTGGCCAACATGTCCCACGAGCTGCGCACACCGCTCAACGCCATCATCGGCTACAGCGAGATGCTCCAGGAGGACGCCGCCGACCTCGGCGCCGATCAGTTCACCGACGACCTCAAGAAGATCAACGCGGCCGGCAAGCACCTGCTGGAGCTCATCAACGCCGTGCTCGACCTCTCCAAGATCGAGGCCGGCAAGATGGAGCTGTACCTCGAGGACTTCGAGGTGGCCGGGCTCGTCCGCGACATCGCCGCCGTGATCCAGCCGCTCGCCGCCAAGAACGCCAACCGCGTGGACGTGCGCTGCCCGGATGCCATCGGCACGATGCGGGCGGACGTGACGAAGGTGCGCCAGGCGCTCTTCAACCTCCTCAGCAACGCCTGCAAGTTCACCGACCAGGGGACCGTCGGGCTCACGGTGGCCCGCGAAACGACGGACGGCCGGGAGTGGCTGGTCTTCAGCGTGAGCGACACCGGCATCGGCATGACGTCCGATCAGCTGGCCCGGCTCTTCGAGGCGTTCACGCAGGCCGACGCGGCCACGACCCGCCGGTACGGCGGCACCGGCCTCGGCCTGGCCCTGAGTCGCCGGCTGTGCCGGATGATGGGCGGCGACGTGACCGTCGAGAGCGAGGCCGGCCGGGGCAGCATCTTCACCATCCGGCTCCCGGCTCAGGTGACCGCGCCGTCGCCCGAGTCCGTGGCCCCGGCGTTGGCCGCACCGGCCGCCCACCCCGGGGCCGGCACCGTCCTGGTCATCGACGACGAGCCGGCGGTGCGGGACCTCATGCAGCGATTCCTCACCAAGGAGGGATTCCGCGTCGTCACCGCGGCCGGAGGCGAGGAAGGGCTGCGCCGGGCCCGCGAACTGCGCCCGGACGCGATCACACTGGACGTCATGATGCCGGGGCTGGACGGCTGGGCCGTGCTGTCAGCGCTCAAGGCCGACCCCGCCGTCGCCGACGTCCCGGTCATCATGCTGACCATCGTCGACGATCGAAACCTCGGGTACGCCCTCGGTGCCGCCGACTACCTCACCAAGCCGATCGACCGCGAGCGCCTGGTGACCGTGCTAAACGAGCACCGGCGCGACCTCCCGGTGCTGGTCGTGGACGACGACGCCGACGTCCGGCAGCTCCTGCGGCGCATGCTCGAATCCGACGGCCACGCGGTCGTCGAGGCCGAGAACGGCCGGGCGGCGCTCGGGGCCCTGCGGGCCGGGCGGCCGGCCGTCATCCTGCTCGACCTCATGATGCCGGAGATGGACGGCTTCGAGTTCGTCGCCGAGCTCCGCCGCGACGAGGCCTGGCGGTCGATCCCGGTCGTCGTGATCACCGCCAAGGACCTGTCGCACGACGATCGCGACCGGCTCAACGGCCACGTCCAGAAGATCCTCCAGAAGGGCACGCACGGCCGCGACGAGCTCCTGGCCGACGTGCGCGAGCTGGTGGCGGCCAGCGTCGCCCGCCGGAGGCCGAGAGGCTGATGGCCACGATCCTGCTGGTCGAGGACAACGAGATGAACCGCGACATGCTCTCGCGCCGTCTCACCCGGCGCGGCTACGAGGTGGCCATCGCCGTGGACGGCGAGCAGGGGCTGGTCATGGCCAGGTCCGCGAAGCCCGCGCTGATCCTGATGGACATGAGCCTGCCCGGGATCGACGGGTGGGAGGCGACGCGCCAGCTCAAGGCGGCGCCGGAGACGCGCGGCATTCCCGTGATCGCGCTCACCGCCCACGCCATGTCCGGCGATCGCGAAAAGGCCCTGGCGGCGGGCTGCGACGACTTCGACACGAAGCCCGTCGAGCTGACCCGGCTGCTCGAGAAGATCGAGGCGCTGCTCGGGCGCGCCACCGGCGCGTGAGCACCGACCCCGCCGCCCAGCTTCGCCACGAGCTGCGCACGCCGCTGAACCACATCATCGGCTACGCCGAGCTGCTGCTCGAGGAGCTCGAGGCCGGCGACCAGCCCGATCTCGCCGCCGCCCTGACCGCCCTTCACGCCGACGCCCGCCAGCTGCTCGGGCTGCTGAACGAGGTGCTCGCGCGC
This sequence comes from uncultured Candidatus Rokubacteria bacterium, assembly GCA_963734175.1. Taxonomy (GTDB): domain Bacteria; phylum Methylomirabilota; class Methylomirabilia; order Rokubacteriales; family CSP1-6; genus AR5. The sequence continues at coordinate 275,346 of CAVTGC010000015.1, read as the reverse complement.
GGACAGACGGAACCGCCGGACCTTGCGGCCGCGCTTGGCCGGCTGACCCCACCCCTCGAGCGCGTTCGGGTGGCGGGCGAGGCGCTCGGTCGGCGGGCCGAGCAGGCCGGCGCCGCCGCCCTCGTCTCCGACCTGCACCGTATCCGCTCGGCCACCGCCCGGCTCGACGAGCTGCTGCGTCACGGAGGGGTGCCGCCCGTCCCGGAGCCGGCCCGGCCGGCGGCGGCCCCCGCCGCGGACGCCGGATCGCCGGCCGAGCGACGCGGCATGATCCTGGTCGTTGACGACATCGAGGACAACCGCGACATGCTCGCCCGCCGTCTCCGGCGCCAGGGCTACGAGGTACTCACCGCCGAGGGCGGGCACGCCGCCCTCGGCACGCTGGCCGGCACCGCCGTCGACCTCGTGCTTCTCGACGTCATGATGCCGGACCTCGACGGCTACGCGGTGTTGCAGCGGCTCAAGGCCGACCCGACGCTGCGCGACATCCCCGTGCTGATGATCTCGGCGCTCGACGAGCTGGACAGCGTCGTGCGCTGCATCGAGCTCGGCGCCGAGGACTACCTGGGCAAGCCCTTCGATCCCGTCCTCCTGCAGGCTCGCATCGGTGCCTGCCTGGAGAAGAAGCGGCTGCACGATCAGGAGGCGCGGCACCGGCGCGAGCTGGCGGAATGGAACCAGACGCTGGAGCGCCGCGTCGCCGAGCAGGTCGCCCAGCTCGAGCAGCTCGGCCGGCTCAAGCGCTTCTTCTCCCCGCAGCTCGCCGAGCTCATCGTGGCCGGCGGCACCGATGACCCGTTGAAGACGCACCGGCGCGAGGTGACCGTGGTCTTCCTCGACCTCCGCGGCTTCACCGCCTTCGCCGAGACGGCCGAGCCCGAGGAGGTCATGGGCGTCTTGCGCGAGTACCACGCGGAGATGGGCGGGCTCATCCTGGCCCACGAGGGCACGCTGGAGCGCTTCACCGGCGACGGGATGATGATCTTCTTCAACGATCCGGTCGAGATCCCCAACCCGGCCGAGCGGGCGATCCGCATGGCCGTGGCCATGCGCGACGTGGTGGCCGGCCTCGCCACCCGCTGGCGCAAGCGCGGCTGGGATCTGGCCCTCGGCGTCGGCATCGCCCAGGGTTACGCCACCATTGGCGCCATCGGCTTCGAGGGCCGGCTCGACTACGGCGCCATCGGCACCGTGACCAACCTCGCCGCCCGCCTCTGCGGCGAAGCCAGCGCCGGCCAGATCCTCGTCTCCGCCCGCGTCGCCGCCGCCGTCGAGACCCTGATCCAGGCCGACGAGCTCGGCCCGCTCACCCTGAAGGGCCTGAGCCGTCCCGTTCCCATCTGGGACGTCCGCGGCCTGGCCTAGCCCTCCCGGCACCTCCTCGCGCGTGGTGCTATCCTCACGCGCATGACGACACCACGCCGCATCAACGTCGCGTCCGGTCGACAGCTCGAGTCGGTCGCCCACTATTCGCGCGCGCTCCGCGTCGGGGACACCGTGCTGCAGTCGGGCACCACCGCCATCGATCGCCAGGGCAACGTGCGCGGCGAGGGCGACGTGGCCCGGCAGGTCGAGGCGATCATGAAGATCGCCGAGTGGAGCATGGGGAAGGCGGGCGGCCGGCTCGCCGACGTGGTCCGCAGCCGCGTCTACGTGACCGACATCGGCGTGGCCGACGCCGCGGCCCGCGCCGTCGCCCGCTACTTCAGCGACGCCCGCCCGGCCTCCACCCTGGTGCAGGTCAACGGCCTGGCCCGGCCCAGCCAGCTGATCGAAATCGAGTTCGACGCCGTCGACGGCGCCGCCACCTCGGCGCGACGCATCTCCTCCGGCGGCCCCCTGGAGGGGGTGTACGCGTACTCGCGGGCCGTGCGAGTGGGCGACCGCGTGTTCATCTCCGGCTCGACCGCTCTCAAGGCGGGTGGCGTCGTCGAGGGGTCGGGCGACATGTACCGACAGACGCGCGCGACGATGGACACGATCCTTCGCGCGCTGGCCGAGGCGGGCGGCGCGCCCGGCGATATCGTCTACACCAAGACGTTCCTCACCGACCTCGGCCAGACCGCCGACTACACGCGCGCCTTCGTGGAGGCGCTGGGCGAGGTACGACCCGTCTCCACCCTGCTCGGCGTGCCCGGACTGGTGCGCCCGGAGCTGCTCGTCGAGATCGAGGCGGAGGCCGTCATCGGCGCCGCCGGCACGCGTCGCGACATCTACACGCAGCACCAGCGCGAGAAGCCGCGCGGTTATGCGCGCGCCGTCGCCGTGGGCGACCAGGTGTTCCTGAGCGGCTGCACCTCGGTGTCGTCCGCCGGCGAGGTGCAGGCGCCGCACGACTGGGCCCGGCAGTACGACCTGGCGATGGACACGATCGGCTGGGCGCTCGGCCAGGCCGGCGCCTCGCTGGAGGACGTCGTGCGCCGGCGGACGTTCACGGTCGAGGGGGCGACGCAGAACCGGGCGCACGGCGCCGGCCCGACGCCATTCGCGAAGAGCCATCCGGCCTCGCTCGGCTGCCGCATCAGCGGCCTGGCGCGGCCCGAGCTGGTCGTCGAGGTCGAGGTCACCGCGGTCAAGGGCGCCGGCGCCGGCATTCAGTGGATCGGCCCCGACGCCACCGACCCGCTCGACGCGTAAGGCCGCGCGTTCCTGGCTGCTCGTCCGGTTACGGCAGCAGGCTGGCCACCGGCACGGCAGCCCCGGGCGCCGCGAGCGGGGCGATGACCGACTCCGGCCCCAGCACGAGGGTCGACGCGTAGCGCCAGCCGAATGCGGCCGTCGCATCCAGCGTGGGCGTGCGATAGATCTCGAGCACCCGGTCGACGAGGTTGATGATCCAGTAGTCCTGCAAGCTGGCGCGAGCGTAGAGGCTCCCCTTGTGGTCCCGGTCGAGCGCCAGGCTGGACACCGCGACCTCCACGATGAGGACGGGCCGCGCCGGATGCTCACGGCTGTACTCCCGCGGCGTACCCGGCGCGACCGCGACGTCTGGCTCGGGCTCGGACAGTTCGTCCAGCGCGATCGGCGCCTGGGTGCGGATGACCCAGCCGACGCCGAACGCGGCCCTCAGCACTTCCGCGGCGAGGTAGATGGCCGTGTAGTGCGGTCCGCTCTGCGGCTCGGCGATGATGATGTCGCCGTCGAGCAGCTCGAGCGCCTCGCCGGGGGCGAAGATGCCGATCTCGATGAGCTGGTCGTACGCCGCGCGCGTCCACCGGTGCGTGCGCATCGGATACTCCATGCGTGCGAGGCTATGACCCACCCGGATGCGCGTCAATGCCACGGACTCCATACACGCGCCCCCCGGACAGGCGGTAGCCGGCCAGCGCACCCGCGATACCGACGGCCAGCGCGGTGTACAACAGCGGCAGCCCCAGGCGCGCGACGACGAAGCCGCCGACCAGCGGGCCGACCGCGAGCCCCGAATCGACCCACGTCGCGAAGGCAGCCAGCCGCTCCACGGTACTGCCCGAGCGCTCCCGCGTGGCCAGCACCGGCCCGACGTTCGACAGGAAGGCCCGCGCCACGATGATGACGATCGCGGCCGGGTAGATGATGCCCTGGGCGAGCCCGATCAGGCCCACGATCACGATCATCACGCACGGCGCGAGCAGGCGGTCGGCGCCGAGCCGGTCGATCATCCGCCCGGCGACGAGCGAGAGCACCACCACGGCCACGCGCTGCAGCGCCAGCAGCAGCCCGGCCGCCAGCAGGGCGGATTCCACGCCCAGCGAGCCCGCGAAAAGCAGCGAGAGCGTCATGGCAAAGGCACCGTCGACGGCCGAGATGGTGAAGAACAGGACGTTCAGCGCCGACGGGCGCCAGCGCGTCGCCGCCGGTCGTCCCCGCTCGGAGGCGGCCGCCACCTCGCGCGGCAGCGTCAGGGCCAGCGGCACCGCGAGCAGCCCCAGCACGCCGAGGATCAGGAACACGTCGCGCGGCCCCACGACGCCGGCCAGCCAGGCGCCGCCGCTCAGCGCCAGCGCCGGCCCCACGGTGCCGACCGCGCGGTTGAGCCCGACGCGCCGCCCGGTGCCCTGCCCGTCGCCGATCGCGTAGGCGGTCGTCGTCACGTTGAGCACGCCGTAGGCGAAGCCCCACATGAGGCGCGCGATCAGCAGCGGCACCAGGCCGAGCGCCAGCCCATACCCCACCGTCGACAGCGCCGCCCCCAGCGCGGCGGACGCCGTCAGCGCGCGCAGCCCGAGTCGCCGGTGCAGGACCGCCACCCAGCCGTAGCCGACGATGCGAACGATCCGGTTGAGCGAGAGCGCAACGCCGACCATCCCGAGGCCGATGCCGAACGCCTCGGCGTGCAGGGGCAGCACCACGTAGATCAGCGCATCGCCGAACCACACGAGGCCGAGCACGGCCGCCGCCCGGACGACGATCGCGTCCGTCGACGGCCCGCCCGGCCCCGCGCTGCCTCCGCTCAGCTGACCATCCCGAACGTGCGCTCGATGTTGGCGGCCAGGCCGGCGCGCCAGGGCCGGTACTCGCCGTAGAGCGAGAACGGCTTCTCGTAGCTCGGGGCCAGCGTCGCGGTGACCCGCTGCTTGACCTCGTCCAGCGTGGCGCCGGTGGCGACCTCGCGCCGCACCGCCTCGACCATGTCGCTGACGTAGCCGCGGAAGGTCCGGAGCCAGTCGCGATCGGCCACCTCCCCGTGGCCCATGATGATGTGGGTGAAGTCGAGCTGGGCGAGGCGATCGAGCGTGCCCGCCCAGTCCTCCGGGTAGCCGTCCCCCATGTACGGGGTCCAGCCGATCATGGCGTCGCCGGTGATCACGACCTTCTCCTTCGGCAGGTAGACGAACACGTCGCCCTCGGTGTGGGCCCGGCCCAGGTGCAGCAGGTGGATCTCACGATCGCGCCGGTAGAGCTTCATCGTCTGCTCGAAGGCAATCGTGGGCAGGGCGGGCTTCAGGGCCTTCACCTCGGCCAGGTACGCCTCGGCCAGCCGGAGGTCGGCCGTGAGCTTCTCGCGCTGGGCGGTCGTGGGCGCCGCCGCTGCCTCGGCGCGTAGCTTGGCGACCTCGGCCGGCACCGTGCGCACGTGGTCCTGGATGCGCTTGAATCCCTTCTTCACCATCGCCTCGCGCGTGATCTGGTTGGTGACGATCTCCGCGTTCGGATAGGCGGCCGGGTAGACCTCGTTGCCGTGCCAGTGATCCCAGTGGAAATGCGTGTTGACGACATAGCGGACCGGCTTGCTGGTCATCTGGCGCAGCCGCTCGACGATCACCCGGGCCGCCGACGGCTTGGAGTGCGTGTCCACGACCATCACCCCGTCGTCGTTCTCGATGATCGCGGTGTTGCAGTTCACCTTGTAGGCCGGCGCCGCCACCGCCACCCACACCCCATCGGCGACCTTCTTGAAATCGAACCGCGCGTCCCCCCCGTCCGGCCCCTCGTGCGCACAGCAGTCCATCTCACGGCTCCTTTGTCTGATGTTCGATCCTCATCGGCCTCGGCGCGTGGCCAGGGTGAACAGTCCCCAGCTGACCGCGACGGCCACCGGCGCCGCCCCGAACGGCACCGTGTACGATCCCGTCGCGTCGTACACGAACCCCGCGACGGCGGGCCCCAGCGCCGCCCCGCATCTCCAGCCCAGCGTCAGCACGCCCATGATGCCCCCGATGGCGCGCACGCCGAACACGTCCGGGATCACCTTGGTGATCATGGTGTCCGACGCCGCGAAGCCGACGCCGAACAGCCCGAGGGTGGCCAGCAACGCCTCGCGCGATGGCACCCACGGCAACGCCACCAGCGCCACGATCTGCACGACGTAGCCGATGCGGATGGTCGTGTGGGCCCCGAGCCGCTCGGACACCGCCCCCGCCGTCAGCCGCCCGCTCACGGATCCCAGCCCGTACGCGGTGAGCGCCAGCGAGGCCGCGGCCAGGCTGATCCCCTGGTCACGCGCGAACGGCACCGCGTGGACCGAGATCATCAGGGCCAGCCCCCCCAGCAGGAACCAGGAGACGTTGAGCAGCCACTGTCGCGGATCCGCCAGCGCCGCGCGCAGGGTGACGCCGGGCACCACGGCGTGCGCATGGCCGCCCGCCGACGGCAGCGGACGGCGGAGCACGGCCACCTCGGCCGGGCGCGGCAGCCGGACCGTCACCGCGGCCATCAGCGTGATGAACCCGCAGCCGCTGCCGAGCAGCGCGTAGGCCGGCCGCCAGCCGAGGGCGGCGATGAGCGAGGCCGCCAGCGGGCCGGCCGAGATGTACCCGAGGTTGAAGCCGACCAGCACGAGCGCCAGCGCCAGGCCCCGGCGCTCGTCGAACCAGTGCGTCACCGTCGCCGCCGCCAGCAGATAGAAGCTGGACATGCCCACGCCGCCGAGCAGCCCCACGAACAGGTAGAGCTGCCACAGCGCCTCGACCGTGGACACCAGCGCGAAGGCGGCGCCGGCCAGCGCGACCGTCACCATCAGCATCACGCGGGGGCCGTGCCGGTCGGCGAGAGCGCCGACCACGAAGCCCGCCACCCCGCCCAGCAGCAGGTTGATGGACAGCGCGGTGGCGATGGCCCCCCGACTCCAGCCGAAGGTCTCGGCGAAGACGGGCAGGAAGACGCCGTAGGCGGCCAGCGGAGTGGAGATCCCGTAGGTCACGACGAACAGCGCCAGGACGATGAGCCAGCGGCGAGCGGACGGAGGCACCGCACTGTCTTACCACAGCCGCCGGTGGGGGGGGCGCGACGAGGGGTTGGCTTTGGGTGTATAAAGAGCCCCGAACGAGGTCGCGACGGTCTCGACACCCCAATCGGAGGAGACACATGGCTCAGCTCAGGATTCCCATGGACGACGCGCGGTTCAGCAAAGGCCTGTCGTGGAAGGACTACATGGCCCAGATGGGCGATACCCAGGCCCGGACCGAGGCCAACTACGCCAAGTCCAACCTGACCGAAGACGAGCGGAAGTTCTTCGGCAGCGTGACCGGCCTCAAGTACGTCGTGATGCTCGCCGAGAACTGGTGCGGCGACGTGCATCGCAACTCCCCGCTCATCGCCCACATCGTCGAGGCGGTGCCGGGCGCGGAGCTGCGCGTGTTCTTCCGCGACCAGAACGCGGAGCTGCGCGACACCTTCCTGAACAACGGCTACCAGTCCATCCCGGTCGTCGTGTTCTTCGACAAGGACTGGAACGAGATCGGCCGCTGGATGGAGCGCGCCCACGCCGCCACCACCAAGGCGGCCCAGATCCGCGCCAAGACGCTCGATGGCGCGCCCAAGGAGCAGCAGGACGCCGCGATGGCGGAGTTCCGCAAGCAGGTCCAGGCCGCTTACGAGGAGCCGGGCGGGGCGCTGTGGCGCGGCGCCGCCAACGAGGTCAAGCTGCTGCTCGAGCAGCGGCTCGGCATGGCCAAGAAGTAAGGGACCGACGCACTCTCTGACGGCGCCGGCGCCCGGCTGAAGGCCGGGCGCTCGGCGCCGTCGTCATACCAGGAGACCTTCATGGAGCTGCAAGGGCAGGTCGCGATCATCACGGGCGCGGGCCGGGGGATCGGGCGAGCCACCGCGCTGGAGCTGGCCCGCATGGGAGCCGACATCGTCGTGGCCGAGCTGGACACCGGCGGCGCCGACAAGACCGCGGCCCTCGTGCAGGACGCCGGCCGTCGGGCGGCCGTGATCCCCACCGACGTCACCAGGCGCGCCGACCTGGCCGCCATGGTCCAGCGCACGCTGGCCGCCTTCGGCCGCATCGACGTTCTCGTCAACAACGCCGGCATCTATCGGGCGGCGCCGGCGCTGGAGGTCACCGAGGAGCACTGGGACGCGATCATGACCATCAACGCCAAGGCGGTGTTCTTCGCCACCCAGGCGGTGCTGCCGGCGATGATCGCGGAGAAGCGCGGCAGCATCGTCAGCCTGGCCTCGATGGCCGGCAAGGTCGGCAGCAAGACCAACCTGCCCTACAACGTCAGCAAGGCCGCGGTGATCAGCATGACGAAGAGTCTGGCGCTGGCCCACGCCGCCGACGGCATCCGCGTCAACTGCGTGTGCCCCGGCTTCGTCGAGACCGACATGTGGACGATGGTCGCCCGCGAGCAGAGCGCGCTGCTCGGCCAGACGCCCGAGGAGTTCACGAAGAAGCGGCTGGACACGGTGCCGCTGGGCCGGATGGAGCGGCCGGAGGACGTCGCCGCCGTCATCGGCTTCCTCGCCTCCCCCCGCGCCGGCTACATGACCGGGCAGGCGCTGAGCGTGGACGGCGGCCTCGTGATGCACGGATAAGAGACGCCCGCTTGCACGACCTCGTCATCGACAACGCCGTCGTCATCGACGGCCTCGGCGGCGCCCCGCGGCCCGGCGGCGTCGCGGTCGCCGGCGGCCGCATCGCCGCCGTGGGGACAGGCCTCGGCCCCGCCCGCGAGCGCGTGGACGCGCGGGGGCTCACGCTCACGCCGGGCATCGTGGACATCCACACCCACTACGACGCCCAGCTCACCTGGGACCCGTTCGCCACGCCGTCCACCGCCCTCGGCGTGACCACCGTCGTCATCGGCAACTGCGGCTTCACCATCGCGCCCTGCCGCGAGCCCGATCGCGATCTGACCCTGCGCGCGCTGACCCACGTCGAGGGCATGTCGCTGGAGGCGCTGCGGGCCGGCGTGCGGTGGGACTTCGAGACGTACCCGCAGTACCTCGACGCCATGGAACGCCGGGGCGTGGTGCCCAACGTGGCCAGCTTCGTGGGCCACTCCTCGGTGCGCACCTACGTGCTGGGCGCCGACGCCACCAAGCGGCCGGCCACCGCGGCCGAGATCGCCGAGATGAAGCGGCTGGTGCTGGAGGCGGTCCGGGCCGGCGCCATCGGCTTCGCGACGTCCACCCTCGAGCAGCACAACGGCGAGGCCGGCATCCCCATGCCCTCGCGGCTGGCCGACGAGGCCGAGATGCTGGCGCTGACCGGCGCGCTCGGCGAGGCCGGGCGCGGCGTGTTCATGCTGACCAAGGGCATGACCTCCACGGTGCCGTGGCTGGAGAAGATCGCCGCGGCCAGCGGGCGGCCGGTGATGATCGCCGCCATGTTCGTCGACCCCGGCGATCCCACCCGCGTGTTCCGCGAGATCGCCGAGATCGAAGCGGCGCGCAGCCGGGGCCGCGAGCTGTGGGCGCAGGTCGGCTGCTTCCCGCTCGGCATGGAGTTCACGCTGCGGCATCCCTACCCGCTGGAGGCGTTCCTGGCCTGGCGGCCGGCGATCGTGGCGACGGACGAGGCCGCCTATCGCCAGGTGCTGGCCGATCCATCCTTCCGCAAGCGGCTCAAGGAAGAGGCGGCCACGCCCGGCGTGCCGAACCGCTTCAGCTACCAGACCTTCCCCCACCTGGCCATCGCCGAGGTCCGGCGCGCCGAGCACCGGGCGCTGGAGGGCCAGACGATCGGCGCGCTGGCGGCCGCCTCCGGGCGCGATCCGTTCGACGTCTTCCTCGACTTCGGCCTCGACGGCGAGCTCGACGCGATGTTCGACTGCAAGCTGTTCAACACCGACGAGAACGAGGTGCGCAAGCTGCTGCGCCATCCCAACGCCGCGGTGGCGCTGTCGGATGCCGGCGCCCACCTGTCGTTCCTGTGCGATGCCGCCTTCGGCCTGCACCTGTACGGCCACTGGGTGCGCGAGCGCGGCGACCTGACGCTGCCCGAGGCGGTCAAGCGGGTGACCAGCGACGTCGCCACCGCCTATCGCATCGAGGGCCGGGGCCGGATCGCGCCCGGCGCCTGGGCCGACCTGCTGCTGTTCGATCCGGCCACGGTCGGGCGCGGGCCCAAGCGCCGCGTCAACGACCTGCCCACCGGCGCCAGTCGCCTCGACACGCCCGCCGTGGGCGTGCACGGGGTCTGGGTGAACGGCATCCGCACCGCCGACGAGCACGGCGTGCGCGCCGACTGCGGACGTCCCGGCCGCGTGCTGCGAACCTTCTCCGCCTGAGGGAGCGATCGCCATGACCTACGAGTGCCTGCTCTACGAGGTGAAGGACGGCGTCGCCACCCTCACCCTCAACCGTCCCGAGCGCCTCAACGCGCTGGGCGGCTCGCTGCGCGACGACCTGCACGACGCCATCACGCGCTCCAGCGCCGATTCCGACGTGCGCGTGATGATCATCACCGGGGCCGGCAAGGGCTTCTGCGCCGGCGGCGACGTCAAGGCGATGCAGGAGGCCAAGGACGGCAAGCGCGAGCGCCCGCTGGTCGAGAAGATCGCCCCCGGCCGCGACCGCACGCTGCTGGCCATGCGACACGCGCCCCAGCCGATCATCGCCGCCATCAACGGCGCCGCCGCCGGCGCCGGCATGAACCTGGCGCTCGGCTGCGACATCCGCATCGCCTCGACCGCGGCCCGGTTCTCGCAGGCGTTCGTCAAGCGCGGGCTCCACCCCGACTGGGGCGGGACCTACTTCCTGCCCCGTGTGGTCGGCATGGCCCGCGCGGCCGAGATGATCTTCACCGGCGAGATCATCGACGCCGCCGAGGCCCTGCGCCTGGGCATCGTGAGCCGCGTCGTCGCCCCCGAGGAGCTGCTGGCAGCAGCCGGCGCGGTGGCGCGGCGCATCGCCGCCGGCCCCCCGGTGGCCATCCGCCTGGCCAAGCACTCGCTCTACGCCAACGCCGAGCGTGGTCTCGCCGAGGCGCTGGAGGGCGAGACCTTCGCCCAGAACATCTGCTTCGAGACGGAGGACGCCCGCGAGGGCATCCGCGCCTTCGTCGACAAGCGCGACCCGGTGTTCCGCGGGCGCTGAGGCTCAGGCAGTCCAGGCCACTACCCGAGAGGAGAAATCGCCATGCCGTTCCGGATCAACCACATCCACCTGAAGTCCCCCGACCCGCGCAAGACCGCCGAGTGGTACGAGAAGGCCTTCGCCTTCAAGATCGTGGGGGACGAGACGCGCGTGTTCGGCGACCGCTTCATCCGGTGCCAGAGCGAGGACGGCGGGATGGCCGTCAACATCTCCGGCGCCCGCACCAACGAGAAGCTCGGGACGGGTGACGCCAACCCGCATCACGGCCTGGAGCACTTCGGCTTCGACTCCGAGCACCTCGAGACCGACATCGCACGGCTGGAGAAGCTCGGGGCCAAGCTGCTGGAGGGACCGATCCAGAACCCGGGCGGCGCCCGCATCGCCTTCCTGAAGGCCCCCGACGACTGCCGCGTCGAGCTCGTGGAGCGCCGCCAGACCATCGCGGGCGGGTCGGACAACTCGGACTGCTGCGCCTAGCCGGCGCCGGGCCGCGGGGGGCACGGGGGCGGCTGCCCCCGTGCCCCCACGCGACGGGGACTAGGCGGCGCCCTGCAGCAAGCGCCCGCGCAGGCGGTCGATCTGCTCGGGGAACGGCACGCCGCCGCGCGCCGTCATCGGCGTCTGGTCGGCGAGCGTGGTGTGCAGCTCGACGAAGATCGGCCCCTCGGCGGTGAGGAAGCCGGGGAACCGCCGCTTGAAGTCGTCCAGCTCGCCGATCGACAGCGCCGTGCGGTAGCCGGCCCCGCGCGCCATCGTCACGAAGTCCACCGTCAACCCGCCCGGAATCTCCTGCGAGCCGGAGGTGTGATAGACGCCGTTCTTGAACAGCAGGTGCACCAGGTTGCGGGGCCGGGCGCCGGCGATGGTGGCCAGCGAGCCGAGCTGCATCAGCAACGAGCCGTCGCCGTCGAACACGATCACCCGCCGCTCGGGCCGGGCCAGCGCCAGGCCGAGGCCCAGCGACGAGGCGCCGCCCATGAAGCCGACGCAGCCGACGGACAGATCGTCGGGAGCGAGCTCGCGCCAGGCCGGCGAGGTCGTCATGGTCGGCACGCAGATCGCGTTGCCGCGGCCGGCGGCGATGACCTTCAGGACTTCTTCGGGCTTCATCGCCATGTCAGATGGTCTCCAGCCCGACCAGCACGGCCGTCGGACCGCGGCGCTGCCGGCTCAGGCGGTAGTACTCGGGAATCAGGTGGACGTCGTCGGGCCCTTCCATCCGGGCGTGGGGCACGCTGAAGGTGTTCAGCAGCGGCTCGGCGAAGCGCACCATCGAATGGCGGGAGTCCTTGGGGTCCTTGTCCTTCTCGCGGCTCAGCAGGCCGATCATGTAGAAGATCGGCACCTTGCCGTCCATCGACACGCCGCGCAGCGTGTTGACCGAGGCGTAGAGGCCGGCGTGCTGGATCATCAGCACCACCGGCTCGCCGCCCATGTAGAGGCCGGCCGCGATCGTCGCCGCCTCGTCCTCGGTGGCGCACGTCAGCACGCGGATCGACTCTTCCTTGTCGAGCGCGGCCAGCACGGTCTTCTGGTGGGTGTCGGGGACGCTGAGGATCCAGCCGAGGTGCTCGGAGGCCGGCTTGCCCCAGCCCTCGGCCGTGCGGGCGGCCCGCGCCTCCCGGAAGGTGTCCTTGAGCGTGTCGATGATGAGCGACGCGGGAATCGACTCTGCCATGCCTGTCCTCCGTGGGGGCCTATCGTACCCGAAGTGCGCCGGGTTCGAGGGCGAGGGCTAGACTTGCTCGCGGCGCGTGTAGAGCCGCGCCACGACGTCCTCGATGTCGGGTTCCAGGACGGAGATGTCGCGCAGCGCGGCCGACCTCGGCGAGCCGGCGCGACCAGGTCACCGGCGGTGGTGGTGCCGTCGAGCGCGTAGGTGATCCGCCGGCCGTCGGCCTGGGTCGACTCCAGCGACGACTCCGGGCAGCGCCAGTCGGCACCGTCAGCGGCTCGTCGAGGTCCACGACCAGCCGCCGGCGCGAGCCGTACCGGGCGTGCAGGTCATCGAGCGAGCCGTCGTGCACGATGCGCCCCGTGGTCGATCACGACCAGGCGGCGGCACAGCCGCTCGATGTCGGCCAGGTCGTGCGTGGTGAGCACGAGGGTGGTGTCGCCGCGCCGCGCCGAGCTCGGCCAGGAACGCGCGGACCGCCTGCTTGCTCACCACGTCCAGGCCGATGGTCGGCTCGTCGAGGAACAGCACCTCGGGGCCGTGCAGCAGGGCGGCGGTCAGCTCGCCGCGCATCCGCTGGCCGAGCGAGAGCTGCCGCACCGGGATGTCGAGGAAGGCGTCGAGCTCCAGCAGCCGCGGCAGCGGGCCAGCCGCGCGGCGTGGTCGGCCGGCGGGCACCCGGTAGATGTGGCGCAGCAGCGTCGAACGAGTCGCGCAGCGGCAGGTCCCACCACAGCTGCGAGCGCTGGCCGAACACGACACCGATGTGCCGCGCCAGCCGCGTCCGCTGCGGCACCGGCTCGAAGCCGCAGACCCGCACCGTCCCCGCCGACGGGTACAGCACGCCGGTGAGCATCTTCAGTGTCGTCGACTTGCCGGCGCCGTTGGGCCCGATGTAGCCGACCATCTCGCCAGCGCTCGACCGTGAGATCGATCGCCATCGACCGCGGCCACGACGCGCGTGCGCGCGGCGCAGCCGGCCCGCCTTCACGCGGACGGTGAACTCCTTGCGCAGCCCGTGCGCCTCGATGCACGCGTTCACGACGCCCGGTGCTCCGGTAGTGCCGGACGCCGGTCCGCCACATCAGCGCCGGCCAGTGCCGACGGCCGCGACGGCCGACCGCCGGCGAGCCGTAGCCGAGCCAGCGCCGGCGCGCCGAGCGGATCGGGCCGGTCGAGCAGCACCAGCGCCGGGTAGTAGGCGACGAAGGCAAACCCGATGGCGTAGGCGAACAGCCGGCGGAACAGCGCGCTGTAGATCGTGATCGGATACGGGGTGAAGTTGAGGCCGCCGTAGGTGAAGCCCGTTGGCGATCTCGCCGGACTCGATCCACCAGAACGCGACCGTGGCGGTGGCCACGAAGATGGCGCCGAAGATCAGACGCGCCCGCCATCGGCGTCACGACCAGCAGCGCCAGCCGGACCGGTGTCCAGTGCGACGCCGGCCTGGGCGGCGGCCACGCCGACCATGACGACGCCGAACACCACCCGCCCGACTCGACGCGTCGCGATATCCATCGTCGACCAGCTGGGCCAGCGAGCCCAGCGGGCGGACGAGGAGCGCGTCGAACGATCCGCTGCGCACGTACATGGCGCAGGCGCTCGATGTTGCCGACCGCCAGATCGGCGATCGCGAACGCGCAGCCGGCCAGCGCCGCCATCAGGAAGTACCTCGGCGAAGGTGAAGCCGCCCAGAGCCGGCGTGACCCGGAACACGACCATGACGCTGGCGATGTCGATGACGCCGAACATCACGCTGCCGACCACGTCGAGCCAGGAACGAGGCGCGGTACTGCGTCTGGCTCGCGCACCTGGGCGGCCAGCAGATGGCGGTAGGCGGTCCAGCGTCGTGTCAACCACCCTGGATCACCAGCTTGCGCTCGGCACGCGCGCTGCACCCAGCGACAGAGAGCGAGGATGGCCACGACCCAGCCAGCCTGGACCGCCAGCAGCGCGAGCTGCAGCCCGGCCGAGCCACGCTCGACGAGCACGTCCAGAGGGATCTGGATGACCGACGGGAACGGGGTGCCGACGATGAGGGCCGCCGCCACGGCGTCGGGGAAAAACCACAGCGGGAACGTACAGCCCGCCGAGCAGTCCGGACGCCAGCGTCCAGAAGGTGTTCGGCCCGCGTGCATCCAGCAGCCAGTAGGCCGCCGCGTTCACGAGATAACGGCAGCCGAAACAGACGACGGTGGCCAGCAGCGTCGAGCACGCGAACAACGCATACGTGACCAGGCGCTTCGGCGCATAGAGCTCGAACACCAGCGCGCCCGTCACCACCGGGACCACGAAGCGCGTGCACACGGCGTGGCCGGCCCGGCCGAGGTCGGCGGCGAGTAATTGCCAGATGGGGTCGACCGGCCGCAGCAGATCGATGACGACGTCGCCGGTCCGGATGCGCTCCGCGAGGTCCGGCGGCGACCACAGCAGGACCACGCCGATCAGCCCCTGCCCCGCCCACACGAACATGGCCAGCTGCGGTTCGTCGTACCCGACCACCGTCCGGGTGCCGGCCTCGACGACGGCCAGCATCACGGCGATGCGGAGGAAGCCGAACACCGAATTGGTGACGACAGCGGCCACCATCGCCTGCCGGTAAGTGGCGTACCGCCTGAACCCCGCCGCGGCCAGCGCCAGGTAGGCCCGACCGACGGCGGCGCGCGATTCCAGGGGATGCGATTCCAGGGCTTCGTGCTCCTTGCGTGACCGCGACAGCATATACCGGCGGAGGCGCGCGTTACGACCGCGTGACACCACGCCCAGTCGCGTTCCCTACCCGAATCATTCGCCACAAGACGAGGCCGTGCACGATCGCCTGGACGGCCAGCGCCAGCAGAAACGCCAGCCCGGGGCCGAGCGGCACCATCGCCACGGCGACGATGAGACAGAACAGCGCGAATCCCCACATCGCGGGGAAGAAGCCGCGCAGCAGCCGCAGCGCCAGCGGCGCGCCGTCCTGGGCGTGGGCGAAGACGATCAGCACGGCCAGCGCCACCGGAAACGGCGTGAAGGCGCCGCTCAGCGCGGGCCCGAGCCGCTCGGCCAGCGAGGTGACCGTGAGCACGACGGCGAGCGTCCCCACCATCCGCAGCGGCAGGTCCCACGCCGGCGAGGCCAGGGGCGCCGCGCGCCCGCGCTCGGCCGGCAGCACGCGCGCGCCGATCGCGAAGGCGGCCAGCGTCGCGATGAGCGCCGCCGCCGGCGTCCACGGCACCACCTGCGCCGCGACGGTCGTCATCACGAACGCCGCCCAGCTCGCCAGCAGGCTCAGTGGCCAGCCGTGGCGCGTCGCCGTCCAGCCGTAGACGACGCCGAACGCCGCCACACCGATCAGCCCCACCAGCGTGCTCAGCGCGGCGCGCGCCGCGAAGTGGTCGCCCTGCTCCACCGCCAGGAAGAACAGCGTGGGACCGGCGACGAGCGGCAGCGCCGTCAGCCACCCGCCGACCCGGGGGCCCCATCGCCGCGCGCCCAGCGTCACGGCCGCCACGAGGCCGGGAACGAGGACGAGCTTGAGGACGAGCAGGCTACACGCGCTCGAGGATGTGCAGGCCCCGGCCCCGATCGATCAGGTAGATGAGCCCGCGGTCGTCCACGAACACGTCGTTGCTGCACACGCGATCGTGGCCGGCCGGCGGTGCCGGCAGGAAGTGGCCCACCTCGCGCGGCGCGTGGGGCGCGCTGATGTCGACGACGCGCAGGCCGTAGGCGAACCACGCCACCGGGATCTCGGGGCTCGTGATCGTCTCGACGGGCTGGTGGCAGCCGGTGAACTCCGGCTGCGGGACTGCCGTCGACCCCGGCCACCTGGAAGCTGGCGAACGGCATCGGGTGCTTCTCGTCGGTGATGTCGACCAGCCACAGGAACGACGGCGGCCCCGGCTCCAGCTTGGCCACGTCCTCGTCGGCCACCACCATCACGCGCCGACCCTGGAGCGGGAACGGCACCGGCAGCGCGGTGTGGGTGGGCGTGATGAACGGCGGGCTCCAGTCGAGGCCGGAGACCAGCTTCGGCTTGGCCATGTCCTCGATGTCGAGAATGACGAAGCCGCCGTGCCAGTAGCTGACGTAGAGCCGGTTGCCCTGCCGGATCGGATGATGGCAGCGGTGCTGACGCCCCTTCCACGACGGCGTCTCGCCGCCGGCCGTCCACTGCCCCGGCATCCACCACCGCCCGACCTCCTGCGGCCGGGCCGGATCGGCGAGGTCGAGGATCATGACGATGTTGCCCTGGTAGCCGTCCATCTCCGGCGAGATGTAGGCGTAGCGGCCGTCGAAGGTGAAGCGATGCACGCCGAGCCCGCCCGAGCGCCAGAAGGCGATCTCGCGCGGCCGGCTGGGCGTGGAGATGTCCCAGATCCCGAGCCCGCCCGCCCCCGTCCCCGGCTGCCCGCCGTGGCCCTCGCGGTTCACCAGCATGAGCCGATCGACGGCCCGGACCTTGTGCGAGTGGGTGCCGGTGGGCACGTCCAGCGTCGACAGCTGGCGGGGCGCCTTGGGGTCGCTGACGTCGACCAGGGTCGTGCCGTGGGGCGCCTTCATGTGGGCGATGCAGGCGACGCGGCCGTCCACGACCACCTGGCCGCCGCCCGGACAGTCGAACCAGGCCACCTGCCGCACGCCGTGAGCGCTCGCGCCGTTGCCGCTGCTCATGATCATCAATCCTCCGATTGGGCTCTGCGGGCCGGTATGATAGCGCACTAGAAGATCGTCGCGAGGCCGTCCTGAGGAGGCTCGTCTACCCTGCTCGCTGCCTGGGGTCGTATCGCGTATCGGTTCCGCTGGCCACTTTTGGTGCTGTCCTTCGTGCCACTGGTGCCGGCCGCGTGGCTCCTGCTCGCCGGCGCCGACCTCGAGATGGAGGTCCACCCGCCGGTCACCGACGCGGTCCGGGCCGTCGAGCTGATCGACCGCGAGCTGCCCGGCCGCCCGCCCACGATCGGCCTCGTCTTCAGCCACCCCACGCAGAACGCCACCGACCCGCGCTTCCGAGCGGAGGTCGAGCGCGCGCTGGCCCCGTTGAAGGCCGACAAGCGCGTGGCGCGCATTCGCACGGCGTGGGACACGCAGCCGCCGGACGCCACGCGCCTGTCGCGCGACGGTCACCGCACGCTGGCCTCGGTGGAGCTGACCGGGCGCGCGCCCGCCTTCGCCTCGATGACCTTCGGCGGCCTGCCCCCCGGGCTCTACACCGCCATCCGCAGCCAGGTGCGCTCCGACACGCTGGAGATCCTGGCCACCGGGCCGGCGGCCATGAACCACGACTTCTTCCAGGTCACCCGCGACGACCTGCGCCGCTCGGAGCTGGTCGTGCTGCCGCTGGTGCTGGTGCTGCTCCTGCTGGTCTTCGGCTCCGGCGTCGCCGCCATGCTCCCGGTGGTCGTCGGCGTGCTGGCGGTGGCCGTCGGCCTGGCCGGCACGCTGCTGCTGGGCCGGATCACGCCGGTCTCCGGCTACGCCGCCAACATCGTCAGCATGATCGGGCTCGGCGTGGCCATCGACTACTCGCTGTTCGTGGTCACCCGCTTCCGCGAGGAGATGCGCGAGCACCCGGTGCCGGAGGCGCTGGCCAACACGCTGGAGACCGCCGGCCGGGCCGTCGTCTTCTCCGGCCTCACGGTGGCGATCGGGCTGGCCAGCCTCATGATCCTCCGCATGAACACGATCAGCTCGCTGGGGATGGCGGGCATGATCGTCGTCGCGGCCGCCGTCGTCTACGCGCTGACGTTCCTGGCCGCGCTGCTGGCCATCCTGGGCCCCCGCGTCGACGCCCTCCGCGTGCCCTTCGTGGGCCGCCCCGGCGGCCGCCGCGACTCCCGCTTCTGGCATCGCGTGGCCGGCTTCGTCATGGCGCGGCCGTGGCCCGTGGTGATCCCCGTCGTGCTGGTGCTGGTGGCGGCCGGGCTGCCGCTGCAGCGTCTCCGCCTCGGCGCCGGCGACGCCACCACGCTTGCCGGCCGACCGCGAGTCGCGCCGCGGCGCCGAGGTGCTCCAGCGCGAGTTCCCGGGCGCCGACACCAACCCGATCGTGCTGGTCCTGCGCTACCGCGAGGGCAACCCGCTCGAGGCTTCGCGCATCCGGGCGCTCTACGACCTGACCCGCTGGGTGCGGACGCTGCCCGGCGTCACCCGCATCGACAGCATCGTGGACCTGGCCCCGGGCATCTCGCCGGAGCAGTACATCCAGATCGCCGCCGTGCCGGCGGCCTTCCGCCCGCCCGGGCTCGACGTCGCCTTCCAGCAGATGGCCGGCCCCCACGTCCTCGTCGTGGCCGTGCACACCCACCTGACGCCGGCCAGCGACGAGGCGCGCGCCCTGGTGCGGCGCATCCGGGCCGAGCACCCGCCGATCGACGCCGAGCTGCTGCTGACCGGCCCCACCGCCTTCGACCTCGACTTCATCGACGTCGTGCGCGCCGCCACCCCCACCGCCATCGGCTTCATCGTGGTCGCCACCTACATCGCGCTGTTCCTGCTGCTGCGCTCCCTGCTGCTGCCGCTCAAGGCCATCGTGATGAACCTGCTGTCGGTCACCGCTTCCTACGGGGCGCTGGTGTGGATCTTCCAGGAAGGGCACCTGGCGTGGCTGCTCAACTTCACGCCGGCCCCCATCGAGACGCCGATCCCGCTCATCATGTTCTGCATCATCTACGGGCTGTCGATGGACTACGAGGTGCTGCTGCTCGCCCGCACGCACGAGGAGTGGCTGGCAACCGGCGACAACGCGCTGGCGGTGGCCCAGAGCCTGGCCCACACCGGCCGGCTCATCACCGGGGCCGCGCTCATCATGGCCGGCGTCTTCTTCGGCTTCGGCGCCGCCAACTCGGTGACGATGATCAAGGCCATGGGCATCGGCATGGGCATCGCGGTCATCGTGGACGCCACCATCGTGCGCGCGCTGCTGGTGCCGGCCACCATGCGCCTGCTGGGGCGCTGGAACTGGTGGGCCCCGGGTGGGCTCGCGTTGCCGCCCCGAACGGAGCGATAATGCGCCCACCCACATCCCGCAGGAGGACCCCGTGAGCAAGAAGATCCTGTTCGTCGGCGCCGGCGCCATCGGCAGCTACCTGGGCGCGTTCCTCTCCCGAGCCGGCCACGCGGTCACGCTGATCGACGCCTGGGCCGAGCAGGTCGACACCATCAACCGCAAGGGCATCGATGTGACGGGGCCCCACGACCCCTTCAACGCCCGACCCGCCGCCGTCCATCTGCACGAGAGCCAGCGGCTCCCCCGCGACTTCGACATGGCCTTCGTGGCGATGAAGGTCTACGACACCGAGTGGGCGACCCATCTCGCGCTGCGCCACCTCAAGCCCGAGGGCTACGTGGTGTCCTCCCAGAACTGCTGGCCCGATCCGCGCGTGGCCGCCGTGGCCGGGGCCAACCGCTCGATCGGGCTCATCATGTCGAAGATCGGCGTGGCGTGCTGGCGGCCCGGCGAGGTCGAGCGCGGCATGGAGCGCGGCGGCAACAAGGGCCACGACGTCTTCCGGGCCGGCGAGCACGACGGCCGGATCACGCCCCGCGCGCAGGAGGTGGCCGAGATGCTGAAGGTCGTCGACGGCTCGCTGACGACCGACAACCTGTGGGGCGAGCGCTGGTCGAAGCTCTGCGCCAACTCCATGGGCAACCCGGTACAGGGCATGTCGGGCCTCGGCTCCGGCGACATCGCCGGCAGCGAGGTCGGCCGCGCGATCTCCATCCACCTGGCCGGCGAGTCGGCGCGGGTGGGGCTAGCCCTCGGCTACACGATCCCGAAGTTCAACGGCGAGACGGCCGAGAAGTGGGCCGACTCCACCCGCCGCGAGACGTACGTGGCGCTGGACGAGATGCTCACGCCGAAGACGGCGTCCACGCGCAACTGGAAGGCCTCGATGGCCCAGGACGTCACCAAGGGCCGGCCCACCGAGATCGACTACATGAACGGGCACGTCGTCGCCCAGGGCAAGGCCAAGGGCGTGCCGACGCCGGTCTCGGCGGCGGTCGTCGACCTCATGCACGAGGTCGAGAGCGGCGCGCGCAAGCCGGCGCCCGAGAACATCGCCGCCGTGCTCAAGCGCGCCGGCGTCTGAGACCGAGGGGCGCCCCGGCTCTGCCGGGGCGTCCCGAGCCGCCCTGGGGGTTTGGGGGCCATGTCGAGGGCCCCCATCTCTTTCAACTCGCGACGGGCAGGTTGATGGTCATGGTCGTGCCCTTGCCGGGAGCGCTGTCGACCTCGATGGTGCCCTCGTGGTTCTTCACGATGTCCCGGGTGACGGCCAGGCCGAGGCCGGTGCCCTTGCCCTCGGCCTTGGTGGTGAAGAACGACTCGAAGATCTGATCGCGGTGCTCCGCCGGGATGCCGGTCCCGGTGTCCACCACCTGAGTCGACACGTAGGCCACGTCATCCTGCCGCCGCGCCTCGGTGCGGACGGTGAGGCGGCCGCCCCGGGGCATGGCGTCGGCGGCATTGGTGATCAGGTTGATGAAGACCTGCGTCAGCTCGTCGCGGTCCCCGAACACGACCGGGTCGGACTCGTCGAAGAGCTTCAGCGTCTCGACGCCATGGGCGTACAGCTTGTCTGTCACGAGGGTGAGCGCCCGCTCGATCACGTCCCGCAGGGGCACGGTTTCTAGATTGCGCGGGCGCCGGCGGGCGAAGTCCAGCAGGCTCCGCACCATGTTGGCGGCCCGGGTGGCCTGCGCCTCGATCACCTCGATGGTGGGATGGATCGGGGCCAGCTCGGCCCGCCGGCGCAGGAGGCCGGCGTGGCCGGTGATGACCATGAGCGGATTGTTGACCTCGTGGGCGATCCCGGCCGCCAGCTCGCCGATGGCAGCCAGCTTGGCGGACTGCATGAGCTGGTCCTGCGTGCGACGCAGCTCGTCCATCTGGTGCCGGAGATCGGCGTAGAGCTGGGCGTTCTGCAAGGCCACGCCCGCCTCCTTCAGCAGCGTCTCCAGCAGCTCGATCTCGTCGGCCTCGTAGACCTCGCCCGAGAGCCGCTCGCCGACGCAGAGGATCGCGGCCAGCCGCGTCTCCAAGATCAGCGGGATCAGCAGGGTGACGCGCTGCCGCTCCAGGTCGGCGATCGCCCCCTCGAGCGAGGCGAGCGCGTCTCCATAGAAGGTCGTCTCCTCGACGACGAGCGGGCGGCCTGACAGCGCCAGCCACGCCGCCAGGTCGGCCCCGATGCAGGGCGGCTCCGTGGCCGGCGCCGCCTCGCTGGCGGCGTGGGCGAGCACCTGCAGGTCGTCGCGGCCGTCCTCGACGACGTGCAGCGAGACGTGGGAGGCGGGGATCTGCGTGACCAGCGCGCTCGTCAGCCGGTTGGCCAGCCGCTGGCGGTCGACCAGCTGGGGAAGCTCGCTGCCGAGGGCGACCAGCGCGTCGCGCACGCCGTGCTGGCGGCGGAGCATGACCCGATCGAGGGTGGCCCCGACCCGGCTCAGCAGTGGCAGCGCCAGCACGAAGGCCAGGAACAGGACGGGCGCGTCGCGCGCGACCATGTCGGCGATCAGCGCCACCCGCGTGCCCGCCTCCGACGTCCACGTGTGCAGGACGAGGAGCGCGACGAGCAGGGAGGGTGACAGGATCGCAGCGGTCAACAGGTAGCCGATCGCCCGCTTGGCCAGCAGGCGAACGTCCATCAGCCGGTAGCGGAGGACGGCGATGCCGAGGGCCAGGGCCATGACGGCGTTGGCGGGAATGCCGGGCGGGTAGATGACCTCCCAGCCGAAGACGAAGCGCGCCAGGTCGAGGAAGCCCCCCAGCATGCTCACCGACACCCCGGCGATCACGAGCAGGGAGCGGTTGCGCATGAAGCTCGACACCATCGACCGCCGGGCCCGCACGAGCCGGTGCAGCCCGAGGATCATGTAGCTGTTGAAGTAGAGGAAGAACGGCGGATAGAGCGGCCCGGTGTCCGGCATGAAGCCCCAGCCCGTCGCGGTGACGCCGTCCACGAACGCCGGCGTCGGGTTCACCAGCCAGAAGAACCCGCACGTCACGTAGCCGGCGATCAAGGTGCGATCGCGGCGGGGCTCGTCGAGGAACACGATGACGTAGTGATAGAAGAGCACCGGCACCGCGATGACGCCCACGTGGAGGAACCGCTCCCACAGCAGGGCCGTCTCCGGCGAGGCGGTCGAGCGCAGGCCGAATACACCCAGGTTCCACACGGCCAGCATTGCGACGAACCAGGCGAAGACCCGGTTGCGGGGGCTGCGCCGATCGGGCGCGAACGCCACACCGAGCAGCAAGAGGTTCAGTCCGAGCGCCAGCAGCGGGAGGGCTCGATGCAGATTCATCGGGTCTCGAGGCGGAGCATGCCGCGGCGAGCGTGTGCAACGCGGGCGCCACATTGGCCTCGACGGTGAGAGGGCTGGAACTCCAGGTAATTCCTGGGATTCAGGCGGCCGGCGGGCCCGCGCCGGGTCGCTTCGGCTCACCGGCGTGACGAAACGCCCGCGGTCGAGGGCCTAGCCGTCGCGCGCGAGGTCGTCCAGCCGATCCTCGAGCCGGTTGAGCTTGGCCGCGAGCTGGATGATCTCGGCCTCGGCCTTGCGGTTGACCGCGAAGTCGAGCTCGCTGCGGACCCGGTCCTTCGCGTCCTGGCGGTTCTGGCTCATCATGATGATCGGCGCCTGGAGCGCGGCCAGCATCGACAGGAACAGGTTCAGCAGGATGAACGGATAGGGATCCCAGGCCCGCGTCGCCAGGACCACGTTGACGGCCACCCAGGCGATCAGCACGACCCCGAACGTGATGATGAAGGCCCACGAGCCGCCGAAGCGCGCCACGGCGTCGGCGAGGCGGTCGCCCACGGTCAGCTGCTCGGCGATCACCTCGTTGGGGTTGCGGCCGGCGCGCATGCGGACGAGATCCTGGGCGGCGTGGAACTGGCGGCCCACCATCGTCAGGATGTCGAGGCCGGCCAGCGGCTTGCGCTGCATCAGGGCCGCGAGGTCGCCGCGCTCGATCTCGATGGTCGTGGTCTCCTCCAGCGTGAGCGCGGTCGTGCGGTGGGGCGAGTCGGACAGCATCGAGGCCAGCCCGAACATCTCGCCGCCGGCCGGCTCGTCGATGACGACCTCCTGGTGGTCGTCGTCGATCACGACGACCTGCACGCGCCCGCTCAGCAGCACGTAGGCCTTGCCGCCGGCGTCACCGGGCTTGAAGATGCGCTGGCGCGGCCGGAAACGACGCAGCTCTACCTGCTCGGCCAGCACCGCGCGCTCGTCGGCGTCGAGCAGCGAGAAGACCGGGATCTCCGCGAACACCGAGGGGTCGCACGGCATGCGCCATCACCTCCGGCGCCCATCATGCCCGACGGTCGAGGCTCGTGGTAGTGTGTCGGCGCCATGAGCCAGCTCAGCGTGCTCAACCCCGTGGGCTTCCCGCCGAAGGTCACCCGCCGGCCGCCCGCCCCGCGCCTCGACACGCTCGAGGGCAAGACGGTCTACCTGGTCGATTGCCGCTTCGACGACTCCGACGTCTTCCTGGGCCAGATGCAGGGGTGGTTCGCGCAGCACCTGCCCGGCGTGCGGACGATCGTCAAGCGCATCTCGAACGTCTACCTGCACGACGACCCCACCACGTGGGAGGAGATCAAGTCGAGGGGCCACGCGGCCATCCTCGGCGTCGGTCACTGAAGTACCTGCGCGCCGGCGGTCGCCGCGCACGCGATGACGCTCGAGACGGGGTACGGGGTCCCCACCGTGGCCGTCCACACCGACAAGTTCGACCGGGTCGTCCGCTCGGTGGCCCAGGTCAACGGCATGCCGGGGCTGCGCCAGGTGTTCGTCCCCCAGCCGATCATGGGGAAGACGCCGGCCCAGCTGCGGGCCTACATCGACGGCCGTGACCCCATCACCGGCCGGCCGGTCATGCAGGAGGTCGTCGACGGACTCACCCGCCCCTTCGCCGACGACGAGCTGGGGCCGGCGGAGTTCGACCGCTCCACGCCCCGCCTCGTCGAGCCCGACACCGAGGACCATCTGCACCGGCTGTTCCTCGACAACCGCTGGACGGACATGCTCCCGATCGTGCTGCCGACCGAGGAGCGGGTGGCGGCCATGCTGGCGCACACGCGGCGCCGGCCCGACGAGATCGTCGGGCGCATGCGGTCCACGCATTTTCGCGAGCACTGGGCGTACTCGGTCGAGAAGGTCGCGGTGAACGCCGTCATGGCCGGCGCCCGCCCCGAGTACTTTCCGGTGATCCTGGCCCTGGCCGCGACCGGCGTGACCGCGCGCAGCAGCAGCTCCAGCGCGATGGCGGCCATGGCGGTCGTCAACGGGCCCGTCCGCCACGAGATCGGGATGAACGCCGGCACCGGCGCGCTGGGCCCCTACAACCACGCCAACGCGACCATCGGGCGGGCCTACGGCCTGCTCTCGCAGAACGGCCAGGGCGGCTCGGTGCCCGGGCTCAGCTACATGGGCAACCAGGGCAACAACTACGCCTACAACAGCCTCACGTTCGCCGAGAACGAGGAGCGCAGCCCGTGGGAGCCCTTCCACGTGCAGCACGGCCGCCGCCCCGCCGAGAGCGCGGTCAGCGTCTTCTCCGGGGTCCGCGCGACGTCGTTCACCCTGGGGCTGCGCGAGCGCTACTGGCGCGAGCACGTGCGGAATCTGTTGCGAGGGATCGATCCCAACGGACCGCCCACGCTGCTGCTCGACCCCATCGCCGCCCAGCAGTTCGTGACCCGCGGCGGCTTCACGAAGAAGGACGCGCTGATCGACTGGCTGCACGACAACGCGCAGATGCCGGCCGGCGAGTACTGGGACTACCAGCTCGTGCAGAACTACATCTACCCGCGGGCGACGTTCGGCGAGGAGCCGTGGGCGAGTCGGCTGAAGCCGGCGCCCGACGAGCTGATCCCGATGTTCCGGCGCGAGGATATTCACGTCGTGGTCGTGGGCGGCGAGACCAACGGGTACTGGCGCATCATGGGCTGCAACTACCAGAAGACCGTCTCCGTCGACGACTGGCGCTAGCTCTTTCGCGCGTGTCCCCGGCTCGGGGTGCGCGGCGCGGGGGCGGGGGCCGGGCGCGGCCATCGCCGAGGGCGCGCCGGCATGGCTCGCCTGTCGCCGTAACTCGCTCCGGGCCCGGCTCGCTCGGGCCCCCCATCCCCCAGAGCGACTGTCTGGCGAGTCAAGCGGGTTGCCATGGGCGACGATCGCGGAGCATCGCGTTAAGGATGGTGAGCAGCTTGCGCATGGCTGCCGTGATGGCGACCTTGGCGGGCCGCCCAGCGGTCACCAAGCGCTGGTGGAACAGGCGGATCACAGGGTTGTATTTGATGGCGGCGAGCGTCGCCATATACAGCACGCGGCGCACGGGCGCCCGACCGCCGGCGATCATGCGGCGGCCGCGGAAGGTGCCACTGTCCCGGGCGAAGGGCGCCAGCCCGGCCAGCGCGGCGATGCGGCGCCGATCGAGGTGCCCGAGTTCCGGCAGATCGGCGATGAGCGTGCACGCCATGACGGGGCCGATCCCCGGCACGGACCGGAGCAAGTCATCGGCTGCGCGCCAGATGGGAGTGGAGCGCACCAGGGTTGTCAGGTCGTGGTCGAGACGACGCAGCGATGAAGTTGATGATCGACCGATCGTAGTCGTGGGTGAAGTCCACCTTCACCAGCTCGCCCTCGGTCAGGTTGCTGAGCATCCGCGCGTCGGTGGCGTAGAACTCGTCGCCGCCGGTGAGGACGACCAGGTTCTGGGCGCGATCGAGGAACCGGATCGTGCCGATCTCCTCGCCCGCGTACGCCGCGCCGGGCCCGTCGGCCCTCGCGACTCCGACACCGGCGCCGAGGACCAGACCGAGTGCAACCGAAAGCGTCACCGTGGCCAATCTGCTCATGAGCGTCACCCTCTCTTCCGGGAGCCGTCGTCGCGTGGTCGACCACGATTCGACGCTTCGGGCCCCACGACTCCGGTGTACCGGAGCCGCGGAGCGCTCACAGTTAAGAGTTCGACAAGAAGTGTGAATGGGGCACGGGCGCCTCGCCGCGGACCGGAATTGCGATCGGTGCCGAGGCCGGCAGCCTCAGCTCGACGACGAGGCCGCCGTCGGGGGCGTTGGTCGCGCGGAGGGTGCCGCCGTGCAGGCGGATCGTGCGATGCGCGATCGTCAGGCCGAGGCCGACGCCCCCCGTGCCCCGCTCCCGCCCATCCCCGACGCGGTAGAAGGGCTCGAAGATGAACGGCAGCGCCGCCTCCGGCACGCCGGGGCCACGATCGCGGACCCGGATCGACACGCCTCTCGAGCCCCCGGCCTCGCCACGCATGCCGATCTCGACGGCGGTCCCCTCCCGCGTGTGGCGGACGGCGTTGCGCACGATGTTCTCGACCGCGCCGCGCAGCAGCTCGGGGTCGCCGAGCACGCCGTCCGGACACGTCTCGACGACCCGCACCGCGCGGTGACGGCTGCGCGCCTCGAACTCTGCGTCCTCGGCCACCTCGCGGACGAGCGCGCGGAGATCGACGGGCTCCCGCAGCGGCCCGGTCGTCCCGCTCTCCAGCCGCGCCAGCATCAGCAGCTGGCCGATGAGCGAGTTCAGCCGCTCCGCCTCACGCTCGATCCGGTCCAGCGCCGCCTGGTCCTCGCCGGCCTGATGCCGGGCCAGGCCGAGCGCGACGTTGAGCCGGGCCAGCGGCGAGCGCAGCTCGTGGGAGATGTCGCGCAGCAGGCGCCGCTCGGCGCTGACGAGGCCGTCGATCCGCTCGGCCATCCGATCGAAGTCGCGCGCGAGGTCGCCGAACTCGTCGGGCCGGCGCCCCAGGGTCGCCCCCACCCGCACGGCGAGGTTCCCCGCCGCCAGCTCCCGGGTCGCCGTCCGCAGCGTGGTGAGGGGCCGCGCCACGTAGCGGGCGAGGACGTAGCAGGTCGCCGCCGCCGTCACGCAGACCGCGAGCAGCCGGAACACCTGCGCCGACGGCGCGTCGTGGAGCAGGCGCATGAGTCCGATCGGCAGCGCCGCCACCAGCACGTAGCGGCGGCCGCCGGCCACGGTCACCGCCCGCGCCTTCACCGCCGTCTGCCCCTCGGCTTCCATCTCGGTCTGCCCGCTCCCCAGCGCCCGCTCGGCCACCGCGGCGGCCATCGCCGGCACCGCGCGCCCCGACACCTCGCGGCCGTCGACGTCGAGGAGGACCGCGTGGATGTGGGTCGTGCGCTCCAGGTCGGCGAAGAAGTGGGCGACGCCGTCCGGCCCGGAGCGATCGAGGATCGAGACGGCCTCGCGCGCACGTCCGGACAGGGCGTTGTCGCTGAAACGGTGGATGCGGACCTCGGCCGACACCGAGGTGGCGGTGATCGCCAGCTCCAGGGCCAGCGCCACCAGGACGAGAGACACCCAGAACCACAGCAGGATCTTGAGGAACACTCCGCGCACCATCAGCGCACCGCCGGCGTCGCGCCCCGCGTGTAGAGGTAGCCCACCGCCCGAAGGGTGGCGATCCGCTCGCCGCCGTCGGCGCGGGGCCCGAGCTTCTTGCGGACCCGGCTCATGTGCACGTCGATGCTGCGATCGAACGGCAGCAGGCCCCGGCCGAGGGCGCCCCGGGCGAGGTCGTCGCGCCGTACCACCGCGCCGGCCGCGCGCAGCAGCAGCTCGAGCAGCGCGAACTCCACGGCCGTCAGCTCGACCGGCACCCCCGCCCGCCGGACGACCCGGGCACCGAGATCCATGGCCACGTCGTCGACGACGAGCCGCGCGGCCGGGCGGTCGCCGGCGCTGTGGCCGTCGGCCGGCGCCCGGCGCAGGATGGCGCGGATGCGGGCCACCAGCTCGCGGGGGTTGAACGGCTTGGACAGGTAGTCGTCGGCTCCGAGCTCGAGGCCCACGATACGGTCCACGTCGTCGCCGCGCGCGGTCAGCATGAGCACCGGGAGCGCCGAGGCGGCGCGGATCGAGCGGAGCAGGTCGAAGCCGCTCACGCCCGGCAGCATGACGTCGAGGACGGCGAGCTGGTAGTCGCCGGAGAGGGCGCGCTCGACGCCGCGGGAGCCGTCCTCCTCGGCGTCGAGCACGAAGCCCTCCCGGGCCAGGTACTCGCCCACCAGCTCGGCCAGCTCGACGTCGTCGTCGACCAGGAGCACCCGGGTCGCACCCATCGGATCCATTCACCTCGGGGATACGCTCTTTGAGACGACGCGAGCGTGAAGAAGTGTTACAGGGGGAAAACTTTTTCCGGGCCCGCCCATGCGAGGGCCACGCCTGAGGTATGGTACCGACATGACGGAGGGGATCGATGCCTGACGCCCGCCGCCCGGGTCGCCAGCCCCGGGCGCTCCTGCTCCTGGCCTGGGCGCTCGGGGCGTGGACGCTGCTCAGCGGCCTGACTTCCGGCCGGCTGACCCACGTGGTCGCGGGGGGCGCCCTCGTCGTGCTGAGTATCCTGACGCTCACCCGGGTCCTGTCGAGCGGGAGCGCGGAAGAACCCTCGGCGGTGCCGGCGGCGCGTGACGCCGCGACGGACTGGGGCTGGGTCGGCGTCACCGCGGGTCTGGTCTTCGTGGGGCTGGCGCTTCTCACGCGCCTGGCCGGCGTCCTGTCCGTGGAGCGCATCGTCTACGAGGCCGTGATCGTCGCCGCCCCCAAGTCCGATCTCTGGCGATGGATCGGCCGGCTCGGCAGCGACACGATCCTGTTCCCCGCCGCCGTCTTGCTGATCGTGCTGCTGCCCGCCCAGTTCCTTCGCCACTGGTGGCTCTGGATCGTCGCCATGCTGCTCGCGTCAGGGCTCGACGGGCTCGGGAAGATCGCCATCGGCCGCACGCGTCCCCACGGGCTGGCGCCGGGCTTTCCCAGCGGGCATGCCTCGGCTGCCGCCGCCTTCTACACCATGGCGGCCTACTTCGCGGCCAGCATGATGGGGCGCCGGCGGGCGAGGTGGATCCCGTACGCCGTCGCCGCGGTCTGTGTCAGCCTGGTGGCCTTCTCCCGGATGGCGCTGCGCGCCCACTGGCCCTTCGACGTCGTCGGCGGCGCGGCGCTCGGCCTCGGCGTCGTCGCCGGGGCGGTCTGGTGGCACGAGCGCCATCCCGACGCGGCCAGGCGCCTGGCCACCGTGCCGGCCCCCTGGGCCCGGGCGATCTACCGCTGGCAGAGCCTCGGCCCGGTGGCACTCGTCGCCCTGCTGTTGCTGAAACCGCCCATGGCCGCGGGATATCCCTGGCTCGACCTGCTGGGCTTCGACATCCCCGGAGGGCTCTGTACCGCCGCCGGGCTCCTGCTGCGGTTGTGGATCGCCGGGCACACCCACGAGCGCGCGCTCGTGCCCCGGGGGCTGCCGGCGCAGTTCGAGACCAGCGGTCCCTACGCGTACATGAGGCAGCCCCGGCCGCTCAGCATGCTCCTCATCGGCCTGGGCGTCGCGCTGCTCGGAGAGAGCGCGGCCGCGCTCACACTGATCCCGGCCGTCCTCGTCACGATGTACCGGATCACGATCCCGCTCGAGGAGGCCCACTTCCGAGCCCGCTTCGGCGCGGCCTACGCCGACTACTGCGCCCGCGTTCCCCGCTTCCCTCGCCCGAGCACGGCGATGCTCGCCGCCGCCGCCCGCGAGCTGTGGCCGCCGAGCGCGACGCTCGTGGCCGGCGATCCGCCAGGAGCTTCCCGCGGCCGCGGTCATCGTGGCGCTCGCCGTCCTGGCCGACATGCACGAGATCCTGCCGCACCTGCTGCGCTAGCCGACCCCGGCCCGCGTTGACAGGGCCGGGCCGCATCCCCTACTGTGCGCCGCACGAATCCGCGACGTCCGAGGAGGCCAGATCCGTGACCCGTATCGTCCGCACGCTCGTCGCCCTCACGCTGCTCACGGCCGGCGGGATCGCCGCCGATGTCCGGACCGTCTTCGCCGCCGACGGCCAGATGGTGTGGGCCGTTCACGTCACCATCGCCTCGCGCTGGCTCGATCCCGGCGAGACCGAGGCCGCCATCACGCCGTTCATGGTCCTCTACGCCATTCACGACGCGCTGGTGAAGCCGATGCCGGCCGGGCCCACCACGCCGAGCCTGGCCGAGTCGTGGACGGCCTCGCCCGACGGCACCACCTACGATTTCCTGCTCCGGGCCAACGCGAAGTTCCACGACGGCTCGCCGGTCACCGCCGAGGACGTGAAGTTCACGTTCGAGCGCTACAAGGGCGGGGCCGCCGCGCTGCTCAAGGAGAAGGTCAAGGAGGTCCGGGTCGTCGACGCTCGCCGGGTGCGCTTCGTGCTGAAGGAAGCGTGGCCCGACTTCATGACCTTCTACGGCACCACCGCCACCGGGGCCGGCTGGATCGTCCCCAAGAAGTACATCGAGCGCGTCGGCGACGAGGCGTACAAGAAAGCACCGATCGGTGCCGGCCCCTACAAGTTCGTGTCGTTCAACCCCGGCGTCGAGCTGGTGCTGGAGGCCTTCGACGGCTACTGGCGCAAGGCGCCGGCCGTCAAGCGCCTGATCCTGAGATCCATCCCCGACGAGACGACGCGGGCGGCCGCGCTCAAGCGGGGCGACGCCGACATCGCCTACTACCTGACGGGACCGGTGGCGGAGGAGGTCCGGCGCACGCCCGGGCTCACGTTGACCGGCTGGCGCACCGCCACCGTCTTCTTCCTCGACTTCGTCGAGCAGTGGGACCCGAAGTCGCCGTGGGCCGACCGCCGCGTGCGGCTGGCCGCCAGCGTCGCCATCGACCGCAAGGCCATCAACGAGTCGGAGTTCCTCGGCTTCGGCGCCCTCGGCGGCAGCATCGCGCCCCGGGCGATGGAGTTCGCGCTGCCGCTGGAGCCGCACCCCTTCGATCCCAAGCGGGCCAAGGCGCTGCTGGCCGAAGCCGGCTATCCCAACGGCTTCGACGCCGGCGACCTCAACCCCAACGCGCCGTACTTCTCGGCCGGCGAGGCCATCGTGGGCAACCTGGCCGCGGTCGGCATCCGCACCCGTCTGCGCACGATGGAGCGGGCCGCCTTCCTCACCGCGTGGCGCGAGAAGAAGATGCGCGGCGTGGTGATGGCCGGCCTCGGCGCCGGCGGCAACGCCGCCACCCGCATCGAGGCGCTGGCCACGCGGGGGGGCATGTACGCCTACGGCGTCGTCCCCGAGGTGGAGGACCTCTTCCAGCGCCAGGCCCGCGAGCTCGACCGCAAGAAGCGTGAGGAGCTGCTGCACCAGATCCAGCGAATCCTCTACGAGCGGGTCGTCTTCGCGCCGGTGTGGGAGAACGCCCTCATCCGCGCCTACGGCCCTCGCGTCGAGGAGAGCGCCCTCACCCTCGTTCCGAGTTATCCTTACACGGCACCGTACGAGGAGCTGCGGCTCAAGGCCCGCTGAGGAGGCATGATGCCCTACACCAGGATCTCCGCCGACTGCCACATCGACCTGCCGATGCTCGCGCCCGACTTCTTCACGTCCAACGCGTCGCCAACGCTCAAGGGCCGGATGCCGTACGTCACCGACGGCCCCGACGGCCCGTACTGGACGTGCAAGAACGGCGGCTCGTTCGGGCTCCTCAACGGCGTCGGGCCGGCCGGTCAGAAGCTCATGCCCGGCCAGAACTACCGCGTGGACGTCATGGCCGCGACGGGCCTCTACGAGGACGGCGCCCAGGGCCATCGCCACCCCACCGACCCGGTCCTGCGCGCCAAGGACATGCAGCGCGACGGCGTGGACGCCGAGGTGATCTTCGGCATCCTGGGCGCCGCGACCCGGCTCAACGATCCGGTGGCGGCCAACGAGATGTTCCGCATCTACAACGACTGGCTGGTCGACTTCTGCAAGCACGATCCCGCGCGGTTCATCGGCCTGGCCTGCCTGCCCTACGGCGACATCGACGCCGCCGTGAAGGAGATCCACCGCGTGGCCAAGATCGGGCTGCGCGGCCTCGAGCTGTCCTGCTCGTGGGACATGGAGCCGATGTGGCATCCGGTCTGGGAGCCGCTGTGGAAGGCCGTCCACGAGGTGAACCTGCCGCTGCACTTCCACACGTTCCCGGCGATCGCGCCCAGCGTGCTGGACAAGGCGACGGGCCAGAGCCGGCGCGCGGCGTTCTTCACCGTGGTGTCGGGCTTCCAGATGAACCTGGTCAACATCCTGGCCGCCGTCATCGGCGCCGCCGTCCTCGAGCGCTACCCCAACGTGCGGATCTCGTTCGGCGAGAGCGGCATCGGCTGGATCCCCTACACGCTCGACCGCATGGACTTCGAGTGGGAGGACCGCTTCCGCGACCTCGGCCTCACGATGAAGCCGAGCGACTACTGGCGGCGGCAGTGCAAGGGCACCTTCCAGTTCGATCGCATCGGCGCCAAGCTCATCGACGAGATGGGCGTGGAGACGCTCATGTGGGGCTCGGACTACCCCCACGCCGACGGGGTGTGGCCGGAGTCGTCCAAGTACATCGAGGAGCAGTTCGGCCACCTGCCCGCCGACTACACCCACAAGATCACCTGCGAAAACGCGGGGAAGTTCTACGGCCTGATCAAGTAGCAGGTCCTGTCGAGGAATTCGCCAGTTAGCGGCGAGGCCCGTGCCTCGCCGCTAGCCGTTAAAGGGTCTAGGACGCGGGGCCAGGGTCCGTCATCATATTTGGCATGGTGATGGCCGTCCTGCTACTGCTGGGTCTCCTTCTTGGCTCGTATCCCGCTCTCGCCCAGTCGACGGATGCCCCAGTCGTCACGATCCTCACGCCCGCCTCGCCGGTCTACACCAGCCAGCCGAGCGTCGATGTCAGCGGCGTGGTCGACAGCAGCGTGGCGATCGTCGAGGTCACGTGGACCAGCGATCGCGGCGGCCAGGGCACGGCGAGCGGTACGGCGAGCTGGTCGGTGCAAGGCGTGCCGCTGGAGCCGGGATGGAACGAGCTCGTCGTGACCGCGCGCGACCTCCTGGGCGGCATCGCCACGGCCACCGTCAGCGTCGTCTACGAGGCCGGCCCGTCCACCATGCGCGTCGCTGCCCCGCTCACGGGCCCGACGTATACGACCACCATCACGTCGAGCCCCGTGTCGAGCACCACGGCCGGCGCCGTCTCCAGCGCGCCCCGCGTCGCGGCGGCCCCGCCCACCGCCGGCGGTCCACCCGCCGGCGCTCCCCCGCGCGCAGCCGGCAGCCCGGACGGCGTCAACCTCATCACCGGCGGCCCGGTCGCCGCCTACGGCTTCGACGAGGGTAGCGGGACGACGGTCGCCGATCTCTCCGGCAACGACAACACGGGCACGCTGCACGGGGCGGTCGACTGGACCTCGGAGGGCAAGTTCGGCAACGCGCTCGTGTTCCACGGCTCCGGATTCGTGACGGTGGCGTCCAGCGCCACGCTCGATCTCACCTCGGGCATGACCCTGGAAGCCTGGGTCTATCCGACGGCGATGTCCACCCGCGGCGGCACGGCCATCATGAAGGAACAGCCCGGGCAACTCGTCTACGCCCTCCGCGCCGGCTCGGCGGCCGGCCGCCCTCGCACCGAGATCAACCTGTCTGCGGAGGCCGCGGGCGAGCGTGCGCTGAACGGGCCGGCCGTCCTTCCGCTTGACGCGTGGACTCACCTGGCCAGCACGTACGACGGCAGCACGCTGCGGCTGTACGTCAACGGCCTGTTCATCGCGAGCCGCGGTGTCACCGGTCCGATCACGACGTCCGCGGGCGCGCTCCGCATCGGGGGCAACGCGATCTGGGGCGAGTACTTCCGCGGGCGGATCGACGACGTCCGCATCTACGACCGCGCGCTGTCCCAGGTCGAGATCCGGACCGACATGACAACGCCGGTCGGCTCCCAGTCGCCGGCCGCCGCCGGCCAGTGGGCGGGGCCCTTCGCGGCGCCCCTCGTCCCGATCCACGCCACGCTGCTGCGGACCGGCCAGGTGGCGGTCTGGGAGTCCGTGGGCGGCGGAGACAGCGTCCACCTCTGGGATCCGGCGACGAACACATTCACGCCGACCGGGTCCACCGAGACCAACGTCTTCTGCGCGGGCCACTGTGCGCTGCCCGACGGTCGGCTGTTCGTCGTGGGGGGACACATCGACGCCCACGTCGGCCTGCCCGACGCCAATGTCTACGATCCGATGACCGAGCAGTGGGATGCGCTCCCCCCGATGAGCCGGGCCCGCTGGTATCCGACCGCCACCACGCTGCCCAGCGGGCGGCTGCTGGTCACGGCCGGCGAGGACGGCTGCTTCGGCTGCTACGTCGAGACGCCGGAGATCTACGATCCGCAGGCGAACACGTGGACCTCGCTGTCGAGTGCCACGGCCAGCCTGCCGTTCTATCCGCACATGTTCGTCCTGCCCGACGGCAAGGTCCTGGCGGCCAGCACCACCGAGGACACCATCGTCAGCCGGGTCCTCGACGTCGCGACCCAGACGTGGTCGATCGTCGATCCCGTGGCGGTCGCCGGGGGCAGCGCGGTCATGTACCGACCCGGCCAGATCATGAAGAGCGGAACGAACTTCGACTCCGACGTCCCGGTGGTGCCGTCGGCGGAGACGACGTATGTCCTCGACATGACCAAGCCAGCGCCCCGATCCTGGCAGGAGACGGCCCCGATGGCCTTCCCGCGCGCGTACCACAACCTGACGCTCTTGCCCGACGGGCAGGTCCTCGTCACCGGCGGCGGCGACACCAGCGACGCCGTCGGCCTGGACGGCGCCATCGGGCCGGCCGAGCTATGGTCCCCGGTGACGAAGTCGTGGGCGACAATGGCCTCCATGCAGACGCCGCGGCTCTACCACTCGATCGCCCTGCTGCTGCCCGACGGCCGGGTGCTGGTCGGCGGCGGCGGCCGCTTCAACGGTCCTTCCGCCCTGACGGACCAGACCTCCATCGAGATCTTCTCGCCGCCGTACCTCTTCAAGGGAGCGCGCCCGGTGATCACGACGGCGCCGGCAACGACCGGCTACGGGGCGACGATGCTGGTGCCCACGCCCGACGCCGCCCGCATCAAGTCGGTGGCGCTCGTGAAGCCGGGCTCGGTCACGCACTCGTTCAACGCCGATCAGCGCTACGTGCCGCTGTCGTTCACGGCCTCCGGCACCACGCTGACCGTGCACGCGCCCGCGAACGCCAACCTGGCGCCGCCCGGCTACTACATGCTGTTCATCGTCGACACCAGCGGGATCCCGGCCGTCGCGAAGTTCGTGCGGATCCAGTGAGGCGCAGGGTGTTCGGCCTCGGTCTGGCCTTGCTGTTCGCGGCCCACGCCGCGCCTGTTGCGGCCCGGCACGGTGTGGCAGGGTTCGATCCGCGGCGGCCGACGCCCGGCATCCAGCTCACGCTCGTCGAGCGGCCGACGGCGGACCCAGCGGCGACCCCGACCTACCGCCTGGTGGCCACCGGCGTGCCCCGCGATGTCCTCTTCGGGATCTGGAGGAAGGACTTCGGGGGACCGTTCCAGCAGGTGGCCTCGGGTTTCCGGGTGGGGGACACGGGCGTCCTGGAGACGATCGATGGCGCCGGGCAGCCGCGCGGGCTCGATGAGATCGTCTTCGATCCCGGCGCCTATCCGCGAGGCGCGGCCTGGGAGATCGCGCTCGTCTCCGCCGATCACGCGGTCGTCTCGGTCGCGAAGGTGACGCCCCGACCGATCGCCGCCCGCAACGGCGGCTGCGGCGTCTCCCTGGAGCTGGCCTCGCGTCGGGGGGACCGCTTCATCGTCACCACCCAGGGGTTCGAGGCGGGCGCCGCGGTCGTGGTCGAGCTGCAGCAGGCGGGCACCTCGACCCGGAAGCCGCTCTACATCCCCCCGGAGGGCCGCATGCCGCTCGACGTCATCACCCACGGCACCGCCGGTCCGGATCATCGGGTCCGGTATGCCGTCAAGGGTGCCGGCTGCGAGGTCGCGGTCGACTACATGTGGGGCGAGCCGGCCCTGGCCAGCAGCTCGGTCCGCTAGTTCTTCGCTCCTTCCGCGCAGGAGTTTTCCACAGGCTCCCCGGTGCCAGGACGGCCCCTGAAAACTTCAACAACATCAGTACATCACGAGTCTGATCTTCAGTCCCCGGTTGGCTCGCCGCTTGCCATCGGACCTGATGGACCACGGGCGGTGCGGGGGCCCCTTCCTCCGACATCTCACGTCCTCGACAACGACATGCGCCGGAGCCGCGCTCTCTGCCTCACGATCGTCAGCATCCTGGCCGTCGTCTGCGGCTCGGACGTCCGCCCCGGCGGCGCCCAGTCGCCTCCCGGCGACGGCGCCGCTCCGCCCACCGTGGCCATCACCGTACCCACGCTCGACCCGGCCTATCGGAGCACCGCCACCGCCATCTCGCTGGGTGGCGTCGCCGGCGGTGAGATCGTCCTGGCGGAGGTGAGCTGGGCGAACGATCGGGGCGGACGCGGCATCGCCAGCGGGGTGACGCGGTGGTGGGTGCCGGAGATCGTCTTGCAGCCGGGACGCAACGTCATCACGGTCACCGCCCGCGACACGTCCGGCAAGTTGGGCACCGCCACGGTGGCGGTGGTCTCGGTCGTGCCGCCACGCCTGGCGGTGACGATCCTCTATCCGGCCTCCGCTGTCACCGCCCGCACGACCCTGTCGACCATCAACCTCAGTGGCAGCGCCAGCGACCCGCTCGGCGTTGCCGAGGTGACCTGGGCCAACGCTCGCGGCGGGCGGGGCCGCGCCGAGGGCACCACGAGCTGGTCGGCGGTCGGCATCCCGCTACGCCCCGGGTTGAACGAGCTGATCGTGACCGCGCGCGGGGTGACCGGCGCCACGGCGACCGCCAGCCTGCTGGTGACGTGCGACACGGCCGCCACGCCCATCCGCATCGGCGGCGTGGGCGCGCCGTTCGCGGCTCCTCGCTCCTAGGGCCCGACGGCCCGGCCGACGAAACGCCGGGCCCCCGGATGCCTAGTCGGCGAGGTCGGCGAAGAGCGGGGTGCTCAGGTAGCGCTCGCCGAACGACGGGATGATGACGACCAGCAGCTTGCCGGCGTTCTCCGCCCGGCGGGCCACTTCGACCGCGGCCCAGATCGCCGCGCCCGAGGAGATCCCCACCAGCAGACCTTCCTCCTTGGCCGACCGGCGGGCCATCGCCATGGCGTCGTCGTTCTTCACGCGCACGATCTCGTCGTAGATCTTCGTGTTGAGCACGCCGGGGACGAAGCCGGCCCCGATGCCCTGGATCGGGTGCGGGCCCCGCTGCCCGCCCGAGAGCACGGGGGAAGCATCGGGCTCGACGGCCACGCAGCGGAACGAGGGCTTGCGGGCCTTGATCACCTCGCCCACGCCCGTGATGGTGCCGCCGGTGCCGATACCGGCCACCAGGATGTCGGCGCGGCCGTCGGTATCGCGCCAGATCTCCTCGGCGGTCGTCTTGCGATGGACCTCGGGATTGGCCGGGTTCTCGAACTGCTGGGGGATGAAGTAGCGGGGGTCGCTGGCCGCCAGCGCTTCCGCCTTCTTGATGCACCCCGGCATGCCCTCGCTGCCCGGCGTGAGGATGAGCTCGGCGCCGTAGGCGCGCAGCAGCATGCGGCGCTCCTTGCTCATCGTGTCCGGCATGATCAGCGCGCACCGGTAGCCGCGGGCGGCGCACACGAAGGCCAGGCCGATGCCGGTGTTGCCGCTGGTCGGCTCCAGGATGATCGTGTCGGGCTTGATCTTGCCGGCCCGCTCGGCGGCGTCGATCATCGACACGCCGATGCGGTCCTTGACGCTGTGGGCGGGGCTGTAGAACTCGAGCTTGGCCACGATCTCCGCCTTGGCGCCATCGGTGATACGGCGGAGCCGGACCAGGGGCGTGTTGCCGACCAGCTGGGTGACGTCGTCTGCAATCTTCATCGAGGGGGCCTCCTGGGCCGGGGGTTCTGGCGTATATTACCAGTCGCCATGACACCGACTGCCTCCGCGCCCAAGTTCGTGACGCTGCCCGAGATCCGCCGTGCCGCCCGCGAGCGCCTGCCCCGCGATCACTGGAACTTCGGTGACGGCGCCGCCGAGACCGAGAGCTCCAAGCGCCGCAACCGCCGCCACCTCGACCGGCTGGCCATCCAGCAGAACGTCCTCGTCGACGTGCGGAAGATCGACCTCACGACCACCCTGCTCGGGGTGCCGCTGACGTGGCCGGTCGCGGTGGCGCCCATGGGCGGCCTCGTCCTCTTCCATCCCGAGGGCGACGTCGAGATGGC
Organism: uncultured Candidatus Rokubacteria bacterium; assembly: GCA_963734175.1. Classification (GTDB taxonomy): domain Bacteria; phylum Methylomirabilota; class Methylomirabilia; order Rokubacteriales; family CSP1-6; genus AR5. The sequence continues at coordinate 236,816 of CAVTGC010000015.1, read as the reverse complement.
GCGCGGCGCCGGCCGGGGCCAGACGCTGCAGTGGCTGAGCGGCGCCACCGGCTGGCCGGTGGAGGACGTCGCCAAGAACGGCTCGGCCCCGCAGATGTTCCAGCTCTACGCTCACGGCGATCACGGCTGGATGGGCGAGCTGCTGGCCCGGGTGGAGAGCTCCGGCTACAAGGCGGTCGCCCTCACCGTCGACGTGCAGAAGTACAGCCGGCGCGAGCGGGACGTGTACCACCGCTTCAGCCCGCGGGCCGCCATGGAGATCGCGCCCAATCCGCGCGGTCCCCTGCCCGATTTCCAGTCGGGGCTGACGTGGGCCGACGTCGAGTGGCTGATGAAGACGACGAAGCTGCCGGTGGGCCTCAAGGGCATCATGACGGCGGGCGACGCCCGGCGGGCCGTCGACATGGGCGTGCGGCTCATCTGGGTGTCGAACCACGGCGGCCGCCAGCTCGACCACACCCAGTCGACGATCGAGGCGCTGCCCGCGGTCGCCGACGCGGTGGCCGGGCGCGCCGAGATCATCGTGGACGGCGGCTTCAACCGCGGGACGGACGTCATCAAGGCGCTGGCGCGGGGGGCCCGGGTGGTGGCGTGCGGGCGCACGATGCTGTGGGGGCTGGCCGCCGACGGCGGCGACGGCGTGGCCCGCGTGTGCGAGATCATGCGCGATGAGCTGGCCATCAACATGGGGCTGTGTGGTCGCACCCGCATCAAGGATCTGACGCCCGATCTGATCTTCCGGGCTGATTAGGAGCTCCTCTTCCGCTCCTCGCAGGGTGACGATGCTGCTCACCGTTGATCCGGGCGACGACGCCCGGCGGAGGTGATGGTGATGGCCGAAGGATGGACGCGACGGCAGGTCCTGGCCCAGGCGACGATCGCGGCGGCGGTGTACACGCTGGATCCGCATGAGCTGTGCTGCGGGGTCAACGCCTACGCGCAGACGGCGGGGGCGGAGTCGTTCGAGCTGAAGAAGGTCGGCGACGGTGTATGGGCGGCGGTGGCGGCGGCGCGCTACAAGGTCAACTCCAACGCGGCGGTCATCGAGACCAACGACGGCCTCGTCATCGTCGACACGCACTCCAAGCCCTCGGCGGCGCAGGCGCTCTACAAGGACATCCAGGGCGTCACCAAGAAGCCGGTCAAGAAGATCATCAACACGCACTTCCACTGGGACCACTGGCAGGGCAACCAGGTCTACACCCAGGCCAACCCCGGCTGCGAGGTCATCGCCTCCGAGCGGTGCAAGGCGCGCCTGACCGACCCCAACCAGATGAACGGCGGCGTGGCCTTCATCGAGAAGCAGGCGGCGGCGATGCCAGCCGACATCGCCAAGATCAAGGACGACATCCAGAAGGCGCCGGACGCGGCGACCAAGGCCCGCCTGGAGAGCAACCTGGCCCAGGCCGAGGCGTATCTCGCCGAGCTGAAGACGATGAAGCCGCCGGTCCCGACCCGCAGCGTGTCGAGCACGGCGACCCTGCAGGAGGGTGGCCGAGAGATCCGCCTCGTGATCGCCGGGCGCGCGCACACCGACGGCGACCTCTTCATCTACCTGCCTAAGGAGAAGGTCCTCGCGACCGGCGACGCGGTCGTGGACTGGATGCCGTTCCTGAACGACGGTTACCCGGAGGAGTGGGCCCAGACGGTCGGCGAGCTCGAGAAGCTCGACGTCGAGCGGGTCATCGTCGGCCACGGCGAGCCGGTCCCGAAGAGCCACCTCACGTTCTTCCGCGGCTACCTGACCGACCTGGTCGCCGCCGTGAAGAAGGAGGCCGCCGCCGGGGCGACGCTCGACGACATGAAGAAGAAGATCGGCGACGACCTGGCGCCGAAGTACGAGAAGGGGATGTCGAAGTACCCGCTCGGGCAGTACCGCGATCGCATCGGCATCAACGTCGAGCAGGCCTACAACAAGACCGTGAAGAAGTAGCTCCGTCGCGTCGCGGGGGGCCACCGGCGTGGCCCCCCGCACGCTCCCCTCACGCGATCGCGCTCACACCAGATCCGCGAGCTCCGGGACCACCCACAGCGGCGCCCGGCCGGCGGCCACGCGCTGGATGTTGTCGAAGCCGTTGCGGAAGCGCGCGGTCCAGTTCTCCCAGGTCGGGCCGGCCGAGTGCGGCGTCAGCGTGACGTTGGGCAGCGTGAAGAACGGGTGCTCGGCCTTGGGCGGCTCGTCCACCATGACGTCGAGGCCGGCCCCCAGGATCCGATTGGCCTTCAGCGCCTCGAAGAGCGCCCCCTCGTCGATGACCGGCCCCCGGCACGTGTTCACGATGATGGCCTCGCGCTTCATCAGCCCCAGCTCGCGGGCGCCGATCAGGTTGCGCGTGGAGTCGTCGAGCGGCACGTGCAGGCTGACGATGTCGGAGGTCCGCAGCAGCTCGTCGAAGAGCACGAAGCGCACGCCGAGCGCATCCTCCTCGGCCTCGGTCAGCCGCCGGATGTCGTAGTACTGCACCTTGGTGTCGAACGCCTTGGCGCGCCGGGCCACCTTCTTGCCGATGTTGCCCAGCCCCACGATGCCGAGGGTGCGGTTGCCCATCTCGTAGACGCGGACGTCGGCCGGGTTGCCCACGCGCCACTTGCCCGCCGCCACCGAGTTGTGGAACTGCACCACGCGCTTGAGCACGGCCAGGATCAGCATGATCGTGTGCTCGGCCACGGCCAGCGCGTTGGCGCCGCCGTTGTTGGACACCGGCACCTTGCTCTTGCGGGCCGCCTCGATGTCCACGTGGTCGTAGCCGGCGCTGAGCAGCTGGACCAGCTTGAGGTTGGGCGCCGAGCGGAAGAACTCGCCGCCCATGCGGCGGGCGAGGCCCAGGTAGAACTCGGCGTCGCCGGCGGCCTGGATGAATTCCGGCGTGCCGGGATCGGCGACGACCAGCTCGAAGCCGGCCGGCGTCATGGTCTTGGCCATCGTGAGAATCACGTCGGGCTGGCTGGGGGCGAACAGGATCTTCCTGGCCATGGTCTCTCTCCTCTACTGCTGGGCGAGCGGGATCGTCGCGGTCACCACGGGCTCCTTGCTGACGACGCGGGTCGTGTGGCCCTGGCCCGTCGTGTCCTCGACCAGGCGGGCGTCGCCGGGCCCGAACACGTGCTTGGAGCCGTCGCCCAGCCCGATCTCGAGCTGGCCCGACAGGATGACGACGAACTGCCGGCGCGGCGCCGGATGCCAGTCGATGAAGCGGCCCACCGGCCACACGCTGAACGAGATCTGGGTCGTGGGCAATCCCTTGAGCCAATCGTCCTTCTTCTCGATGTTGATCGTCTCGATCCGCCCCTGTCCATCCGGACCCGTATACAGCCGGAACGTTCCCATGATTCCCTCCCCTGGGGGCCCCGAAATGGCCCCCAACCCCCCGGTGTTCAGAGCGCCCCGGCGAAGCCGTGGCGCTCTTCATATCGCGCGTGTCGTCGCCGTCGCTGAATCCGTCCGGGATGCTAGCATACGAAGCCACCGATGACCGACTCGACGCCAGGGCCCACGTCGCACACGTTCTTCTCCCAGCGGCTGCGCCTGCACTACGTCGACTGGGGGAACGCCAGCAAGCCGCCGCTGCTGATGCTGCATGGCGGCCGCGACCACTGCCGTAACTGGGACTGGACGGCCGCCGCCCTGCGCGAGGACTGGCACGTCATCGCCCCCGACCTGCGCGGCCACGGCGACAGCCAGTGGTCGACCGACGCCAACTACTCGATGGCCGGCTACATCTACGACCTCGCCCAGCTCATCCACCAGCAGAAGCTGGCGCCGGTGACGATCCTCGCCCACTCGCTCGGTGGCAACATCACGCTGCGCTACGCCGGCCTCTATCCGGAGACCGTGGCCAAGCTGGTGGTCATCGAGGGGCTCGGGCCCGGCCCCGCCCGGCTGGCCGAGTACGCGGCCCGGACGATCGTCACGCGCTTCGACGAGTGGATCCAGGAACAGCGGGGGCTGGCCGGGCGGCTGCCGCGCCGCTACGCGACCATCGAGGACGCCTTCAAGCGCATGCAGGACGAGAACAAGCACCTGACGGCCGTCCAGGCCCGCCACCTCACCGAGCACGGCGTCAACCAGAACGAGGATGGCACCTACTCCTGGAAGTTCGACAACTACGTGCGCGCGTTCCCGCCCTACGACATGTCGCGGCGGGACATCCAGCTCCTGTGGTCGCGCATCACCTGCCCCACGCTGCTGCTGCACGGCCGCGAGAGCCGCTGGGCCGGCGACCCCGCCGCCGACGGCCGGGCCGCCCACTTTCCCAACGCCCGCGTCGCCGGCATCGAGCGAGCGGGCCACTGGCTGCACCACGACCAGCTCGACGAGTTCCTGCGAATCGTGCGTGGCTTTCTCTCGGAGGGATCCCGATGACGACGACGTCGATCAACCTGGACGAGCTCAAGACCCACATCGGCCGCACGGTGACGGCCAGCGACGTGCTGCACGCCGGCCCCGCCAACCTGCTCCGGCTGGCCTTCGGCCGCCCCGAGCCGGAGTACAAGGCCGGCGACCCGCTGCCGCCGGCGTGGCTGGCGCTCTACTTCCTGCCCCAGTATCGGCCCGAGGAGCTGCGGCCCGACGGCAGCCCTCGTGATGCCGGGGTGGTGCCGCCGATGCCGTTCCCCCGGCGGATGTTCGCCGGGGAGCGCGTGCGCTTCCACCGGCCGTTGCGCATCGGCGAGGCCGTGCGCCGCGAGACCGAGCTGGCCGACATCAGCGTCAAGCACGGCGGCACCGGCACGCTGGTCTTCGCCACCGTGGTCAATCGCGTGTTCGGCCCCGACGGCCTCGCCCTGGAAGACGAGCGCCGCACGGTCTTTCGCGAGGAGGTCAAGGCCGGCGAGGGCAACCAGGCGCCGCGGCGCGAGCCGGCGCCGGCCGACGTGCCGTGGCGCCGGCGGATCACGCCCGACCCCGTGCTCCTGTTCCGCTTCTCGGCGCTGACCTTCAACAGCCACCGGATCCACTACGATCTCGGGTGGGCGACGAAGACCGAGGGCTACCCGGGGCTGGTCGTGCACGGCCCGCTGACGACGACGCTGCTGATCGACTTCGCCCGCGACAGCAACCCCGGGCGCGCCCTGCGCGGCTACGCCACCCAGGCCCGGGCGCCGCTCTTCGACACCGCGCCGTTCGAGCTGCGCGGCCGGCCCACGGCCGACGGGCGCGGCTGCGAGCTGTGGGCTGTCACGCCCGAGGGCACGGTGGCCATGAGTGCGGAGGTGGAGCTTGCTTCGTGACGTCCCCCACGGCGGCTACCGGTTCCTGCCCGGCATCCCGGCCTTCTCGTCCGGCGTCGTGGCCCAGCCCGGCTGGGAGATCGTGCACGCCACGCTGACCGCCCCGGTGCCCTGGCGCGAGGGGTTCGCGCGCATCGACCGCCACCTGCGCGAGGCCGGGCGCCCGCGCACCGCGCTGTGCGGCATCATGCTGCGCAGCCCGGCCCCGTTCACCTTCGACGGCTTCGACGGCTTCAACGAGGGCTACCGGGCGCTCCTGGCCGAGTGGGGCATCCTCGTCGACGGCGAGAACCCCATCCCCCGCACCAACGTGGCCCCGGTCGTCGGCGCCCCCCACGAGCCGTCGCTCTACGCCTTCGACTACACCGTGGCCGGCGCCACTCCGCAGCCGACCTTCGTGGTGGCAGGCGCCGGTGAGCTGCGCGGCACCGCCCGCGGCCCCGAGGGCATCGTCCGCCGGGGCGAGACCTCGCCGGAGGCCATGCGCGAGAAGGCGCGCTTCGTGATGGGGATCATGCAGGACCGGATGTGGGCGCTGGGCGGCGCCTGGAACCGGATCACCATGCTCGACGTGTACACCGCGCATCCGATCCACGGGCTGGTCGAGGACGAGATCCTGCGCCTGGCGGGGCCGGCCGCGATCCACGGCGTGCGGTGGTATCCGAGCCGGCCACCGATCGAGGGGCTGGAGTTCGAGCTCGACATGCGCGGCGTCGGGCGGGAGCTCGCGCTGTAGCGTTCGCCCCGCGTCGGCCAGCCTTGCTGGCGCGTGACCCTCGGTGGTGGGCGGCATGGTGCTTGAACCGTTGACATGCCGAGATGGCGTATCGACATTTGCCCATCGGCGCCGAGCCGTGTGCCGCCGGGGGCGCGCACTTCCGCGTATGGGCACCGCACGCCCGGACGCTGGAGGTCGTCACGGTCCCGGGCAACGTCGTGAGTCTGGAGCGCGAGGGAGACGGCTATTTTGCCGGGCGCCTCGCCACGGCGACGCCGGGCACCCGCTATCACTACCGGCTCGACGGCCAGCTCACTCTGGCCGACCCCGCCTCGCGTTTCCAGCCGGAAGGCGTGCACGGTCCCTCGGAGATCGTCGATCCCGGCGCCTTCCCGTGGAGCGACGCCGGCTGGCGCGGCCCCGAGCCCAGTGGTCAGGTGATCTACGAGTTGCACCTCGGCACCTTCACGCCGGAGGGCACGTGGGCGGCGGCGGCCCGCGAGCTCCCGGAGCTCGCCGCCGCCGGCCTGACGGTGCTCGAGGTCATGCCGGTGTCCGAATTCCCCGGTCGCTTCGGCTGGGGCTACGACGGCGTTTTCCCCTTCGCTCCAACCCACCTGTACGGCACCCCCGACGACTTCCGGCGCTTCGTGGACGCCGCGCACGCGGTCGACCTGGGCGTGATCCTCGACGTGGTCTACAACCACCTCGGCCCCGACGGCTGCGTCCTGCGGCACTACGCGCCGGAGTACTTCACCGACCGCTACGCCAACGAGTGGGGCGACGCGCTGAACTTCGATGGCCCCGGCTCGGCGTCGGTCCGGGAGTTCTTCATCGCCAACGCGATCTACTGGATCGACGAGTTCCACCTCGACGGCCTGCGCTTCGATGCCACCCAGCAGATGTTCGACGGCTCCCCCGAGCACGTGCTGGCCGCCGCCGTCCGGGCCGCCCGCGCCGCCGCGCGCGGGCGGCGGACCCTGATGGTGGCCGAGAACGAGCCCCAGGACACGCGCCTGGTGCTGGACCCGGACCAGGGCGGGTGCGGTCTCGACGCGCTCTGGAACGACGACTTCCATCACTGCGGTCGGGTGGCGCTCACCGGGCGTCGCGAAGCCTACTACACCGACTACCTCGGCAGCCCCCAGGAGCTGATCTCCGCCGTCAAGCGCGGGTTCCTGTACCAGGGCCAGCACTACCGCTGGCAGAACCGGGCACGGGGCACGCCCACGCAGGCCGTGCCGCCGGCGGCGTTCGTCGCCTATCTACAGAACCACGACCAGGTGGCCAACTCGGCCCGCGGCGAGCGGCTGCATGCCCTTGCCGCGCCGGGATGCTGGCGCGCCCTCACCGCCCTGCTCCTGCTCGGCCCGGCCACGCCCATGCTCTTTCAGGGGCAGGAGTTCGCGGCCTCCAGCCCGTTCCTCTACTTCGCCGACCACCACGGCGCGCTCGCCGATCAGGTCCGCAAGGGCCGCGCGGAGTTCCTCGCCCAGTTCCCCAGCATCGCCACCGCGGAGGTAACGCTGCCGGATCCTCGTGATCCCGTCACCTTCCAGCGCAGCAAGCTGGATCTGGCGGAGCGGGAGCGTCACGCGCCGGCCTACGCCCTGCATCGCGACCTGCTCCGCCTGCGCCGGGAGGACCCGGTCTTCGCGACCGCTCCGGCCCGAGGCGGCGTGGACGGCGCCGTGCTCGGTGAGGCCGCCCTCGTGCTGCGATGGTTCGGCGAGGCGGGAGACGACCGCCTGCTCCTCGTCAACCTGGGCGCCGACCTGTCGCTGGAGGTGATGCCCGAGCCCCTGCTCGCGCCGCCGGCCGGGGCCCGCTGGACGCCGGCCTGGTCCAGCGAGCACGCGCGCTACGGCGGCGGCGGGGCAGCGGCGATTCCGGTGCACGGCCACTGGACGCTGGCGGGACACGCTGCCGTCGTCCTGCGCCCGGAACGCATGGCGGAGTGAGCCCGGCCGCTCTCGTGCGCCGCATCGCATGGTCGGCCGCGTCCGCGGTGCCGGGTGAGGCGCGGCTCACGCGCGAGTGGCTGGTGACCAACGGCCTCGGTGGCTACGCGTCGGGCACCGTCGCCGGCGTCACCACCCGCCGCTACCACGGCCTGCTGGTCGCCGCGCTGCCGGCGCCGCTCGGCCGCGTGGTCATGCTCAACCATCTCACCGAGCGCTACCGCGATGCCCACGGCACCGTCTACGAGCTGGGCGGCGAGGAGCACGACGGGGCCGCTCTCGCCTCGCACGCCGAGCATCTCACCGAGTTCCGTCTGGAGGACGGTCTGCCCATCTGGCGCTACGCGTTCGGGGACGCAGTGGTCGAGCGTCACCTGCTGCTGCCTCATCGGCAGAACACGACGTACGTGACCTGGCGCCTGATCCAGGGCGGACCGCTGAATCTCACGCTGGCCCCGGCGCTGAACTTTCGGCCCCACGAAGCTCCGGTGTCGACCAGCCTGGACCGTGGCTACAGCCTCACCGTCATCGACGACCGCTACGAGATTCGCGGCCCCTTCCCGGGACCACCGCTGCGCTTGCTGCTGCACGGGAACCAGCACGGGTTCACGATCGAGCCCCGCCGGGTGGAGCAGGTGCTCTACCGCGTCGAACGCAGCCGCGGTTACGACGACACCGGGGCGCTGTGGAGTCCAGGCTCGTTTCACACCACGCTGCCCCCGGCCGGCGAAGCCACCCTGGTCGCGTCCACCGAAGCCTGGGAAGTCGTGACCGCGCTCTCGCCGGCGGGGGCTCGCGACGCGGAGCGCGAGCGACGACGGCGCCTGATCGCGGCGGCGCCGCCCGCCGCCCGCACCGGGGTGCCCGCCGAACTCGTGCTAGCCGCCGATCAATTCGTGATCACACCGTCGGGACGGGTGGAGGACACGGCCCGGGCGCGGGCGGCCGGCGACGAGGTCCGGACCGTGATCGCCGGCTATCACTGGTTCACCGACTGGGGCCGCGACACGATGATCTCGCTCGAGGGGCTCACGCTGGCGACCGGCCGGTACCTGGAGGCGGGTTACATCCTCCGGACCTTTGGCCACTACGTGCGCGATGGATTGATCCCCAACCTCTTCCCGGAGGGGGAGAACCGCGGCGTGTACCACACCGCCGACGGGACGCTGTGGTTCTTCCACGCGCTGCACCGCTACGTGAAGACGACGGGGGATCGCGCGACGCTGACGCTGCTGCTGCCCACGCTGCGCGACGTCGTCGACTGGCACGTGCGGGGGACGCGGTTCGGGATCGCCGCCGATCCCGCCGACGGACTGCTCCGGCAGGGCACTCCCGAGCACCCCCTGACCTGGATGGACGCCAAGGTCGAGGACTGGATCGTCACCCCTCGTCGGGGCAAGGCCGTGGAGATCAACGCCCTCTGGTACAACGCGCTCCGCCTGCTCGAGGACTGGATACGCGAGACCGACGGCGACGGCGCCGCCACGCCCTACGCCGTCCTGGCGGCACGCGCCGGCGAGGCGTTCAACGCGCGCTTCTGGTACGAGGCGGGTGGCTACTGCTACGACGTCGTCGACGGCGGGGGTGGCGACGATCCGGCCTGCCGGCCCAACCAGATCCTGGCGGTGGCGCTGGACCATCCCGTGCTCGACCCTGGTCGCTGGGGACGGGTGGTCGATGTCGTGCGCGAGCGACTCCTCACGCCCGTGGGCTTGCGCTCTCTCGCCGCCGACCATCCCGACTACAAGGCACGGTACGCCGGCGACCTGCGTGCGCGTGACGCAGCCTATCACCAGGGCACGGTGTGGGCCTGGCTGATCGGTCCCTTCGTCGATGCCTGGCTCCGCGCGCACCCCGGCGACCGGAGCGCCCAGCGCTGGCTCGAGGGCTTCGCGGGGCATCTCAGCGAGGCCGGGGTCGGCTCGATCAGCGAGATCTTCGACGGAGAGGCGCCCTTCACTCCCGGTGGCTGCGTGGCCCAGGCGTGGAGCGTGGCCGAGGTGCTGAGGGCCTGGCTGAAATGCCAAACGACATCGCTGGCATCGGCCTTGCCGCTCAGTATCGAAAGCTCGCAAGGAGGGAACCCATGACAGGCGATCGACGGACCATCATGACCGGGCTGTTCCGCGACCGGGACAGCGCGGAGCGCGCGTACGGAACGCTGACCAGTCGCGGCTACGGCAGTGACGAGGTCAGTCTGCTGATGTCCGATGACACGCGGCAGCGACTCTTCAGCAGGGCCGAGGATCAGCGCACCGAGCTGGGCACCAAGGCCGCTCAGGGCGCCGGCGCGGGAGCGCTGGCGGGCGGCGGGCTGGGCGCACTGCTCGCGGGCCTCGCGGCTTCGGGCATCGCGGTGCCGGGGCTGCCGATCATCGCGATGGGGACGCTGGCCGCCGCCCTGACCGGCGCCGGCACCGGCGGCGCCATCGGCGCGCTCATCGGCGGTCTCATCGGGTACGGCATCCCTGAAGAGCGTGCGCGCCTGTACGACCAGGGCGTGCGCGAGGGCGGCATCGTGATGGGGGTCACTCCGCGCTCGCCCCAGGACGCCGAGTACTTCGAGCGCGAGTGGACCAGCTGCGGCGCCGAGCAGATCTACTGCCCACCGCTCCGCGGACGCGACGCCGCGTGAGCGCACGACGAACACGTGGAGGATGAAATGACGACCAAGCGAGTTCTCGGGATGACCACCGGCCTGCTCTTGCTGGGGGCCACCATGGCCTCGGCCCAGGCCCCGGCGGCGATGGGCCATCACAGCATGGAGGGCCAGGTCACCAAGGTCGACGCCAAGAAGGGCTGGGTCGACGTCAAGACCTCGGAGGGGTCGATGAAGCTGCACTTCCCTCCGGAGGCGTTGGCCAGCGTCAAGAAGGGTGACTCCGTCACTGTCGACCTCGGCCTGAAGAATAACGGGCCGGCACCGAGCGGGTCGATGAAGTCGACCCCGAAGTGACCATCGGGGGGGCCGCCCGCCGAGGGCGGCCCCTCACCTACGGGGCGGCATCTCGATGTCGCTACGCTTGAGCAGGTAGTCGAGCCCACCGACCCGGTACCACCGATACCCGAATGCCTCGAGCAACAGGTGATGCTGACCGTCCTCGCCGGCGTTGCTGTGATCCTCGGTCAGTAGATTCACCAGCACGCGGCCCTCGCGGTCGGGCAGTCCGCTGGCGAACGCCACCTCTCGCGGCGTGTCCGACAGGTTGTGCACGAACAGGACCGCGTTGTTGCGCCAGTCGTAGCGCAGAGCGAGAACGGCCGGGTCGCGGGTCGGCAGGACCTCGAAGTCGCCCCAGCCCACCTCGGGGACCTCCTTGCGCATCCGGACGATGCGCTCGGTCCAGTTGAGGAGCGACTTCGGGTCTCGCCGCTGGGCGGCGGCGTTCACGTGGTGATAGCCGTAGGGACCCTCGCTGATGACCGGAACGACCGGCTTGTCGGACTTGGTGAATCCGCCCTGGGGCTCCGTCGACCATTGCATGGGCGTCCGCGCGCAGTTGCGCTCGGGCAACGCCAGGTCGTCGCCCATCCCGATCTCGTCACCGTAGCGAAGGACGGGCGTCCCTGGCAGCGTGAACATCAGGCTGTAGGCGAGCTCGACCATCCGGCGATCGCCGTTGAGCATGGGCGTCAGTCGCCGTCGAATGCCACGCTGGTAGAGCTGCATGCCCTCGTCCGGGCCGAAGCGCTTGAATACCGTCTGGCGCTGCTCCTCGGTCAGGCGTCCCAGGTCCAGCTCGTCGTGGTTGCGCAGGAACAGGCACCACTGGGCCGTCTCCGGCCGGTGGACCGTCGCCTTCAGGGCCCGAGCCAGCGGGCGACCGTCGGCGGCGGCCAGCGCGTAGAAGAGGTTCTGGTTGACCTGGAAGTTGAACATCATGTGCATGCGATCGCCGTCCTTGCCGAAGTACTCCATGTCCGTCTCCGGCAGGACGTTCGCCTCGGCAAGGATGATCGAATCGCCGACGCGCCACTGCAGGAACGCCCGCAGGGAGCGCAGCATGTCGTACTGCTCCACGGGCTTCTTGACACCCGGACCCTTGGTGGAGATGACGAAGGGGACGGCGTCCATCCGGAATCCGGAGACGCCTAGCTGGATCCAGAAGCCCATGATCTTGAAGATCTCGGCCTGGACGTGGGGATTGGACGTGTTGAGGTCGGGCTGGAAGTCATAGAAGCGGTGGAAGTACCAGGCGCGGGCATCCTTGTCGTAGGACCAGGTCGAGGTCTGGACCCCGGGGAACACCATGCCCTTGTTTGCGTTGCGGGGCTTCCGGGCCGACCAGACGTACCAGTCTCGGTACCGGGACTGCGGGTCCCGGCGCGCCTCCTGAAACCAGGGGTGCTGGTCGGACGTATGGTTGACGACCAGGTCGATGATCACCCGGATCCCGCGCTGCTTGGCCGCATGGGTGAACTCCACGAAGTCGCCCAGCGTGCCGTAGGCCGGGTTCACGCCGTAGTAGTCGGACACGTCGTACCCGTCGTCCCGACCGGGCGACGTCTGGAAAGGCATCAGCCAGATGGCGGTGATGCCGAGGCCGTGGAGGTAGTCCAGGCGGCGCATCAGCCCCTCGAAGTCACCGATCCCGTCGCCGTTGGAGTCCATGAAGGTGCCGACGGAGAGGCAATAGATGACCGCGTTCTTGTACCAGAGGTCGTTGATCGCCGGCGCCGGGCGGGGGCTACCAGCCTGCTGACGAGCCCCGCGCTTCACTCGATCCACTGTGGGCTGCTGGGAGTCATGCGTCATCTATCGGCAAAGCCGATGCCAATGAACCGGGAGATACCCCTCCCCCCGCGTCCCGGTACGCTCGGTGGGCGCGCTCCAGCGCGCGCTCGAACTCTGTCTCGCGTCCGATCAGGAACGCCGCGGTCGCCAGCCGCTCGAGGTCCATCGGGCGCAGGGCATTCTCTCGATCGTCCCGTTCACCCGCGCGACACCGCCGGTCGCCGCAGAAACCAGAAGGCCACACACCCGGCCAGGTACGACGCGATCGACAGGATGAACGCCAGCCGGTAGCTTCCGGACAGGTCGAAGATCAGGCCGCTCGCCCATGCTCCGACGGCGGCGCCGATCCCGGTGCCGATGGAGATCACGCCCAGGATGGCCCCCAGGTGGCGCCCCTGGAACAGGTCGGCGGTCTTGGCGGTGATCATCGGGCCGCGCGCCCCCCAGGTGAGGCCGAAGAAGCAGGCGTGGATCCACAGCAGCCACGTCTGGTCCGCGCTCGTGATGAACAGTGCGGCGATGACGCCGACGATCGAGATGCCATAGGCGATGATGGCCGAGACCTCCCGGCCGACGTAGTCGGAGATGCTGCCGGTGAAGATGGTGCCGGCCACCGACAGGAAGCTGCCCATCCCCAGGATGCTCGCCGCGTGCAGCGTGTCGAAGCCCAGATCGGCGGCGAACGCGAGCTGGTGCAGAGAAACGAAGAAGCTGCCGAGGCCGGTGAGCAGATAGACCAGGAACAGCAGCCAGAAGTGCGGCGTCGCCATCGCCTCGGCCAGGGTCCAGTCGTGGGCGCCGCTGGTCGGCGCCGCCGCTGCCGGCGCCGCCGGCGCCTCGCCACCGCCGCGGAAGAACCGCGCGAGCGGCAGGATCACGATCGTCATGAACGCCGCCAGCACCAGGTACGAGCGCCGCCAGCCGACCGTGGTGATGAGGTACTGCACGACCGGCACCGACCCCGCCCGCCCGAAGCCGTTGGCCGCCTGCACGATCGACAGCACGAGCCCGCGCTTGTGGACGAACGCGCGGGAGATCATCGGCGTGAGCACCACCAGGCCCAGGCAGTTGGCGCCCACGGTCATCACCACGCCGTACAGCGCGATCAGGTGCCACAGCGCGGTCACCTGCGAGCTGAGGGCGAGGCCGGCCGCCAGCAGCACGCCGCCCAGCAGCACGAGCCGCCGCGGCCCCACGCGATCGACGAGCACGCCGACCACCGGCGAGCTGGCGCCCGTGAGCAACTGCGAGGCCGAGTAGGCGAGCGAGGCCTCGGCCCGCCCCCACCCAAAGGCGGCGAGGAAGGCGACGAAGAAGACGGGATACGAGTGCATCAGCCCGGCGGAGACCGCGAAGGTGATGAATCCCGCCGCGACGAGGCCCCAGCCGGTGGAGGGACGACCGGTCAACGACACGCCGCCATCAGTGATCTGCGTGCCACCCCTCTGACAAGGCTCCGCGACCCCGGCCCGACGGCGTCGCGCGCGTGTGATAGGCTCCCCCGCGGCGGAACGCCATCACCATTGCGTGTACTGTCGCACACTGTGGTTCTGCTACGAGGACCGTCCGCTCACCGGACCGTCGGCGTGCGGTCGCCCGGCACGCCGCGCCGTCTGATCATGTTCGAGGGCGGCTCGCGCGTGCTCGATAGCCTCGCCGAGGGCGAGGGCCAGCGCCTCCGCCAGTTGTTCCGCGGACGCCCCCGCCCCTACTGAGTCGCGCGGCATACCGTCACGGCGAAGGCTTAGACGCGGGCCGTGCCGACCGTCCGCGCGCATGGCTCGCCGGTCGCCGCTGCCCGTTCAGAGCGGGCTCCCTGCGACCCCCCTCCCCCAGACGCGGTGGCACGTGGGCAGGCATCGCTCGGTGGCTTGCTCGCCGCACTCCGAACGATCCCGGCGACGACGGCTCGCCACAAGCGCGGGCGGCCGACAGGGCCGCTCGACTGCCTGTTGCCGAGCATCCACCGGCGGGCTAATGTAGTCGCGCCGATGAACGAACTGCTGGAGTTGATGGGGGCGAGTCAGGCGATCGAATCGCTGCGCGCCGACATCCGCCGAATCGTGGGATCGCGCGCTGCACAACGTCTTCCCTCCGTCCTCATCCAGGGCGAGACCGGAACCGGTAAAGGCCTGGTCGCCAAGCTTCTGCACCGCCTGGGGCCGCGCCGCGACGCCGCATTCGTCGATGTCAATTGTGCCGCGATCCCCGAGGCGTTGCTGGAGTCCGAGTTCTTCGGTTACGAGCGCGGCGCCTTTACCGACGCCCGCCGCTCGAAGCCCGGCCTGTTCCAGACCGCCCATCGCGGCACCATCTTCCTGGACGAGATCGGGCTCTTGCCGGAGCTTCTCCAGGCCAAGCTACTCAAGGTCATCGAGGAGCGTTCCGTGCGCCGTCTGGGCGCGACGCAGAACGAGCACGTGGACGTGTGGGTCATCAGCGCCACGAACACCGATCTCACTGCGGCAATTGCGACCGGGAAGTTCCGGGCCGACCTGTACCACCGCCTCGCCGTCATGCCGCTCTTGTTACCGCCTTTGCGAGAGCGAGATGACGATGCGCTCCTCCTCGCTGAGCACTTTCTGGCTCGGGCCAGCGCCGACTACGGCCTGCCGGCCAAGACGCTGACCTCGGATGCCCGGGCCCAGGTGCTCGCGTACAGCTGGCCCGGGAACGTTCGAGAGCTCGCCAACACGATGGAGCGCGCCGCCCTCCTGTCCGAGACGCCCGAGGTGAGCGCGGCGGGGCTGGAGCTCAGAGACGCGCGGGCCGGGGCCCCCGCGGAGATGGGTCGCTCGGTCCGGGCCCTCCCCCTGAACAACGCGGTCCACGAGCATCTGCAGACCGTACTGAACGAAACCAATGGGAATATCTCCCGGGCTGCTGCCGCCCTTGGGATCACACGGAACACGGTGCGCGCACACATCCGCAAATTCGGGCTGCGGGTTCCGGGGGCTGCCCGCAGCGCCCGTCCCGCGCCAGCGGAGCTGGCCCTCGAGGCTGCGCGGGACGTCGTCCGTGAGTCGCCGACGCCGGTGTCCGCTCCAGGCACACTTCGCTGGGAGCGCCGGGTGATCGCCGCCCTCGCCACCTCGCTCGACGCGGCCGCCGACGTGGCGGCGTTCCAGCTAACGTCGACCCAGCAAGAGCTCCTCGGGAAGCTGCGGAGCTTCGGCGGTCGGGTCGAGGAGCTGACGCCCGTCGGCATGGTGGCGCTCTTCGGGCTGGAGCCCATGGAGGATGCGGCCAGTCGGGCCGCCCACGCGGCTCTCGCGATGCTGCGCACGCTCCAACGCCAGCGGGACAAGCATGCGCCTACCGTGCGGGCGCGGTTTGCGATTCATGCCAGCCGGTGCCTAATCGCGCACGGCCTCGACGTGACTGGGATGGACAGTGCGGACCGGCGGGAAGTCCGCGGCTCGCTGGACCAGCTCATCCAGATTGCGGAGCCCAACACCATCGTGGTGGACCACACGGCCGCCGAATTCCTTCGGCGCCGGTTCGAGCTCGAGCCGGCCGGCGTGGGGGCCGGGCTGCCGGGTCGCAAGTACCGTGTCATCGGGCCCGGGCGGACAGGATTCGCGTGGGGAGACCGGGAGCTCAGCCCGTTCGTGGGTCGGGATCAAGATCTGAGTCCGCTCCAGAGCCTGCTCGCACGGTCGGAGACGGGACGCGGGCAGGTCGTGGGAATCGTGGGCGAGCCAGGCGTCGGCAAGTCCCGTC
The DNA here is from genome assembly GCA_963734175.1 of uncultured Candidatus Rokubacteria bacterium. GTDB lineage: Bacteria > Methylomirabilota > Methylomirabilia > Rokubacteriales > CSP1-6 > AR5. Next base: position 220,447 of record CAVTGC010000015.1, on the reverse strand, counting down.
TGCTGCATGAGTTCCGGCAGTGCCTGACCGAGGGACGCGTGATGTACCTCGAAGGCCGCTGCCACTCATACGGCGACACCACCCCATATCTTCCGATCATCGACATCACCCGGAGCATGTTCGGCATAGCCGAAGCCGACAGCTCGGACATCATCGTGCATAAGGTGCACTCGGTCCTCCAGGCGCTGGCGTTGGATCCGAAGGAGTGGGCGCCGTGCCTGCTGCAGCTACTCGCACCCCGCGAGGTGGCGGACAACCTGGCCTCGCTCAGCCCCGAAGCGGTGAAGGCGCGGACGATGGAGGCGCTGCGACAGATCAGCCTCCGGAGCAGCCGCCGACTCCCAATCGTGGTGGCCGTCGAGGACCTGCAGTGGATCGACCAGACGTCGGAGCAGGCGCTCGCGTCTCTGGTGGAGACCTTCGCCACCTGCCGCATCTTGCTGCTGGCAACGTATCGGCCCGGCTACCGGCCGCCGTGGCTCGGCCGGTCCTACGCCAGTCAGCTCGCGCTGCAGAGGCTCTCCTCGGCGGACAGCCTGGCGGTGGTGCGGTCCGTCGTTCCGGAGCACCGACTGGCGCCCGAGCTCGAGCAAACAATCGTCTCGCATGCCGAAGGCATTCCGTTCTTCCTGGAGGAGCTGGCCCATGCCGTCGTAGAGCATCCGGACCTCAGGTCCGGGATCACGGTGCCCGAGACAATCCAGGACGTGCTCATGGCACGGCTCGACCGGCTGCCGGCCGAGGATCGAGAGCTGCTGCAGGCCGCTTCCGTGCTCGGGAAGGACGTCAGTGTGGCCATCCTGGCCGCGGTAATCGACGTGCCGGAGTCGGCGCTCCTTCGGCAGCTCGGTCGCCTGCAGGCGGCAGAGTTCCTGTACGAGAAGAGCCTCCTCTCCACCACACCCGAATTCACCTTCAAGCACGCCCTGACGCACGACGCGGCCTATCGCAGCGTCCTCGAGGACAGGCAGCGTGCGCTCCACGCCCGCGTGGTCGACGCTATCGAGGTGCTCTACCCAGAGCGGCTCTCCGAGTACGTGGATCGTCTCGCCCATCATGCGCTGCGAGGCGGAGTCTGGGACAAGGCTGTGGCGTATCTGCGTCGTGCCGGCGCCCGAGCCTTGACGTCCTCGGCGAACCTGGAGGCCGCGGAGTTCTTCAGACAGGCGTTGAGCGCGCTGCGCCATCTGCCGCAGACGCCAACGACGCTCGAGCAGGCCATCGACGTCAGGTTAAACCTGCGCGATGCGCTGTGGGCGCTGGCCCAACTCTCACAGATCCACGATCACCTGCGTGAGGCGGAGGCGCTGGCGGTCACACTCGGGGACCGGCGACGAGAGGGCTGGATCGCCTGCTACCTGTGCCAGTACTCCTGGTCCGTCGTCGACCTCGACGCGGCACTGGAAGCCGGAGAACGGGCCCTCGCGATCTCCGAGAGCCTGCCCGATCCGGCCTTGCGCGCGGAGACGAGCTTCTATCTCGGGCTCGTCCATCTCGCGCGTGGCGACGCCGGTCGAGCAGCCGCAATCTTCTCGACGAACCTCAAGACCCTCGACGAAGTGATCGAGGCCCACCGCGGCGAGTTCCTGTCGGCCCGGTTTGCCGCCAACGGGCCGATCTTGGTGCGCGGCTGGATGGCTCGGGTACTTGCGGAGCTCGGCGACTTCGCGGAGGCCGAGGCCTGGGGTCAGGAAGCGGTGCGGCTGGCCGAAGCGGGCAACAGCCCGTTCGCGCTGACCACGGCGCTGGCGGGTCTCGGCGCGTCGTACCTGCGCCAAGGCCAGCCGAAGAACGCGATCCCCCCGCTTCAGCGGGGATTCGAGCTGTGCCGGAGCTACAACTTCAACAATTGGCTCCCTACCGCGGCCGCCTGCCTCGGCCATGCCAACGCGAGCTTCGGACAGATCGAATGGGGCGTCGCGCTCCTCGAGACCGCCGTGGACGAGGGAGCTCGGGCGGGTATCAAGTCAAGCTACTCGCTGTGGCTGACCTACCTCGGCGAGGCGTGCTTGCTCGCGCACCGCACGTCGGATGCGCTGGCTCACGCCCGCCGCGCCCTCGGGCTGTCGCGCGAGCACAAAGAGCGGGGCTACGAAGCCTGGGCTCTTCGACTCCTCGCCGAGATCGCCGCCAGCGCCGATCCGCCGGACCGGAACGAGGCCGAGACCAGGTACCAGGAAGCGCTGGCCCTCGCCGAGTCCCTCGGGATGCGGCCGCTGGTGGCCCGGTGTCAGCTCGGACTGGGGCACCTCTACGAGCGCCTCGGCGACCGCGCGCGCGCCGAGATGCACCTCGCCCAGGGCGCCGGGCTCTGCCGTGAGCTCGCGATGCCGCTCACGCGAGGTCCCGAGGCGGCTTGAGAAGGCTGCGCCGCCCCCTCACCGCCACGCGGCTATCCGGCGCGCTCGGGGTGGCCGACGACCTCCGGAGACTCCGGGCCCACATCGCCGTCTGGATCGAGCAGAGCGAGCGCGATGTCAGGGACCCGCTACGCTGGCAGCTCCTGAGCTCGGCCAAGTACTTCCGTCCGCTGACGATCTTCGCGTGCTACGGCTCGGTCTCGTCGGGCATCGTGCCGACGGCGGTGATGCGTTCCGCGGTGGCCCTGGAGCTCTTCCACAACGTGTCCCTGATCGTCGACGACATCCTCGATCGCTCCCGCTACCGCCGAGGCCGGCTCACCCTGCACTGTCGTTTCGGAGAGCTTCGCGCCTGGATGACCGCCGGCTACCTCACGGCGGGAGGCTTCGCAATGGTGGCGGGGGACGTCTACGGCACCCGGCTCCTGGCTGAGCTCATGCAACGGCTGGGCGTCGCCGAGTGCGTGCAGTGGCGCCTCCGGCGGCGGCCGCTGACCGTCAGTGACTGGCGCGCCATCGCGGGCGAAGACACCGGATCGATGTTCGAGGTGTGCGCCCGGCTGGGCACGCGCGACTCACGACTCCGCCGCTACGGGCGGCTGCTCGGGATTCTCTATCATGGCTGTGACGACGTAGCCGACGCGCGGGGCGCGTCGGCGCTGGGCGGGGGCGGCGACGAGGACATCCGGGATGGGATCCTCACCTTGCCCGCGGCGCTCGCGCTGCGAGACCCGCGCGTCGCCGCGCTCTTCCGCGCGCCTGCCAACGGCTCCGCTCGGCGCCTGCGGCGAAAGTTCGCGGAGGTGCTGCCGCAGGCCGACCGCTACCTCGACCACCTCGCGGCCGACGCCGTCCGTGAGGCGGTCGAGCACGCGGAACGTGCCGCAACGCTCGTCACCCTCGTCCGGCACACGCGCGCTCTGTCGGCCGGGTGAACGCTCCCTGGGCTCGAGGCCGATCGACTACTCGGTGGGATGGCCGGATCGCCGTTTGACGCGGATCTCGAAATCTTCGCCGATGCGCTTAGGAAGTTCCCTCAAATCCTTGACGTGCTTCTTTCCAGCCTTCACCAGATTGTTGAGCGAGTCGTTCGCGTCGCGCTTTCCTCCTGTGAATTCCATCAGCTCGTTGGTCAACTCTCGGTTGTAGCTGGCCACGCGCTCGACGATCTCGCTCCACACTCGCGCGGCCGCCCCCAGCATCTCGATTTGAAGGGCCGTGCCCTCCCGGATCAGCTCCATCACCTCGTCGCTTTGATGGCCCTTCTTCGGGCCGTTGGCGGCTTTCTTACCGTTGGCCATGGCCGATCCTTTCCTTGGTGCGTGAGAACCCTGAGACTAACGCCGTGTCCTTCGGGTCCGTCCCCCTTCGCGCCGCTTCCGCGGTCTGGTGGCGCCACGAAGCTCGTCCTCGAGGTCGACCTCGGCGTCTTCGAGCTTGCCCTGCGCGCTCCGCAACGCGAGCAGCAGGCGGGCGGCCTTCTCAGCGGCAGCGCGCGCCCCCTCGTCGACCAAGTGTGTCTGAGGCGGGAACCGGGCCAGCGCGGCGTTGACGACAGCTTGAATGAGCAGGAGCATCCGTTCGCGCGGGATCGCCCCACCCTCGCCGGGCAGCCGCCCTTCCGCGATGGATCTGAGGTCGACGAGCAGGGCTCGAAGTGCCTCCTCGTCGGCCTGATCGCCGGGCGCCGGTCCCTCCGCGGGGGGGGCCAGCTGGCCCCGAACGGTTTCGGCCCCCGCCACCTCCCGGAGACGATGCAGGTCTCGGTTGAGCTTGTCGAGCTCGTTGACGATGTATGCCCGCACGTCGGTCCTGGCATCCGGCTGGATCTGCATCAGCACGTCGTTGATCATGGCTTCGAGGTGGCGGTCGAAGTACTGCGCGGTCTGCCCCGGCAAGCTCAGGAGATCCCGCACGAGCGCACGGGTCGCGTCGGCGAGGTCCTCGCTGAGGACGTCGGCCGTGACGTTGTCGAACTGCCCTCCGGCGATGTCGGCGGCAGGACGGGCCAACGCCAACCGGGCGCTCATCTGCGAGAGATAGGTGGCCGAGCGCTCCACCCATTGCTGATAGAAGTAGTCGACAGCGACCAGGCCCGCCACGGGCACCTGGGCGAGCGTCACCCAGGCGTCGCGCCAGGCGTCCGCGTAGTCACGTCTCGCCGGCATGACTCTCCTCCCTCGGGCTGCCTGGAACGTGATCCGCGCACGACGGCGGCTGCCGAATCTGGCGGGCAGTCTAGGCAGGCGGTGTCCGCATGTCAAGGCACGACGAGCGTCTCGCCACGGCGCACGACTCGGCGGTAGAATCCCTTCCCAGCCGCTCAGCCGGTCCAGGAGGGCGACACCGGGGGCGCGGAGGATCATGGCGAGTGAACGGCAACGGGTCGGTCGCGATCGTGGGCGCGGGTATCGCCGGGATGACGGCGGCGTTGCGTCTGCTCGACGCCGGCTTCAACGTCACGGTCTTCGAACGGGGCAAGACGATCGGCGGGAAATTCGGGGCCGAACGGGCCGGCGACGTGTTCCACGAGCATGCGTACCACTTCCTGGCCGACTGGTGTCTCAACTTCTGGGACCTGGTCCAGCGCCTCGGGCTCTCGAAGGCCGAGCACTTCGTGCGTCGCGACGCCATCAAGTTCCTCCGTCCGAGGAAGCCAGGCCATGTACGAGGGCGATACGAGTTCCTCGAGCTGAAGCACGGTAGCTCGATCGTCAATTTCTGGGACAACGTGCACTCGGGTGTCATTCCGCCGGACGACATGATCGCCTACGTGTACTCACTGCTGGATCTGCTGAGCACCCCCGAAGACGACCCGGACGAGCTGGAGTTCTTGAACCGGATCAGCGTCAACGGGTTCATGCGGTCGCAGACCTACATGACCAACCTCGCGGCCCTGCTGCATCAAGAAGCGCTGCTCAAGGCCTTCGCGGTGCCCAGCTACGACACCTCGGTGCGCTCGTACCGGACGTTCCTGCGCTACTTCGGCCGGGACTCCGGCGGTTGGATCCTCAAGGGCGACTGCCATTCGACGTTCTGGGTGCCCTTCCGCAAGAAACTCGAGTCGTACCCTGACGTAAATGGTAGGCCTCGCTTCGAGCTGCAGCTCGGGGCCACGCTGGAAGACGTCGAGGTCGAGCCCGACCCGGACCAGGCCGGACGGGGCCGTGTCGCCAGCATCAAGGTTCAGGGACGCGACGAACGGTTGCAACCGGACCACCTGATCCTGGCCATCCCCTATGATCAGGTCGTGAAGCTCGTCGAGAAGAACGGGCCGCTGCGCAACTACCTTCCTGATCTGCTCGAACTTCGCAAGCTCCGATCGAACCAGATGGCATCCCTGGACCTGTACTTCAACGAGCCCTTGCCCGGAATCCCGGCCGAGCACGTCACCCTCATCGACGATGCGGAAGACAAATTATCCCTCGCCAACGACGGCGACATCGCCTCGAAGTACGGGTTGTCGTTCGTCGACAACTATCAGGCGTGGGAAGGACACATGCCCCGCCAGCAGACGTGGCTCAATGTCGTCTCGGCGGATTTCGAGAAGCTGGCTGGTCTTCCCGAGGCTGACGCGATCAGGTTGATCATCGAGGAGCTCGGCAGGTATCTCGACTTCCAGCTCGCGGACATCGACTGGGACCGGTCATACTTTCGGTCGAATGCCGACGCCCCGTTGTTCGCGAACTCTGTTGGATCGTGGCAGTTCCGGCCCGAGACGCGCACCGACCTTCAGGAATACCGGGACCGCTGCGTTCACAGCCGGGTCACGAACCTGTATCTGGCCGGGGACTACTGCCGCTCGAAGGTCGATCTCGTGTGCCTGGAGGGCGCGGTGACGACCGGCATCGCGGCGGCCCGGGCCATCGCGGGTGAGGCCATCAAGGCTCCGCTCGTCCCACCCGAGGTGAGCCGGCAGGAGTGCGAACGAGCGAAGGCCGCCCTTGCGCCGTGGCTGGCGCTCACGGCGAAGGGCCGAACCATCGCCTGACTAGAACTTGACCACGCCGCCGTAGTTCAGCATGCACTGCCAGGCCACTGGCTCGAACTCGATTTCGTCCAAGTCCCGGCCGATTTCACTCTTCAGATCCGTGGTGAGCTCGTCCCCCTTCCCCTTGTCGAAGGGGAAGAAGGCCACGTTGGAGTCACTCGGCTTGAGGACGACTGCGTCCATCTCGACCTCGTTCTCGCCGTCATCGTTGGGTCGCGGCGCGACCGTCCTGAAGACAGAATGCTGTGGAGCCTCGACAACGTCCAGAAACCGAGCCGAGTTCCACACCATCCTGAGCGCTTCCTTGCCCCGCTCCATCAGTCGCACGCCCTTCCGCTTGCCGGCGTAGGCGGTATCGATCACGGCCATGTGATTCGGACGGATTCCCCAGATCTGCTCCTTGAATGCCTTGTTGACGAGCGAGGTGCCCCAGTACTTCCACCACATGAAATACGGGACGTCCGGCCCTTTCGCACGTTTCACCTGCGTGAGCGTGAAGACGGTCTTGAAGGGCCCGAGTGTCGTCCCCCCGTAGTCCGACCCGTACAGCTGGACCCAGGCCCGGCCGTGCTCGTCCGGTGCGAAGTTCTTGTTGACGCGCTGAAGTTGCCGTGGCGCGAGGACCTTGGCCATGGCCTCCGGATTCGCGAAGCCGTTCAAGATGAGGGCGCGAGCGTTCCACAGGCGGAGAGGGGTCGGCACGACGACGGTTCCGGCGCACCAGTCCGCCTTGAGCATCACCTGGCCCTTGACCGGGTTTCTCGCCAGCACATCTCCACCGGCATCGACAGGAACGAGAGGATCGTTGAGACCTGGGTAGGTGCTGAGATCGTTCATAGCCCCCTCACTTTCAGCGGCCTGTGCACTGCTCCCTCGCCACCGAGGCTCGCGAGCATACGCTACGTCCCGAGCGCAAGACAACGGGGCGGGCTGGTGATCTCGTTGCTGGGTGATCTCGTTGCTGGTAAGGTCCTCCCTTGACAAGCTCCCTCGGTTCCCGCTAGCGTTGCGGCGCCATGGCAGCCCCGGATGATCGCCTCTCCACGCGGCTGGTCGATGGCCTGAACAAGCTGTTCGGGGCCCATCGCGGCAACCGCGCGGCGCACGCGAAGGGGATGTGCTGCCTCGGCGGATTCAGGGCGACCGCGGACGCGGCCGCGTTCACCCGGGCCCCCCACATGGCGGGTGCCGAGGTGCCGGTGACCGTCCGCTTCTCCAACGGCGCCGGCAATCCTCAGATTCCCGATGGAGCCCCCGACGGCCGGGGCATGGCTGTGCGCTTCCACCTCCCCGACAAGGGGCACACCGATCTCCTCGCGATCACGACGCCGATCTTTCCTGCCCGCGTCCCGGAGGACTTCGTCGAGCTCATGGCCGCGCTGACGGCCGATCCGACGACCCATCAGCCCGACGTCAATAAAATCGAGGCGTTCAAGAAGGCGCACCCAGAGCTTCGGGCGGCGCTGGACCTCGCGCTTGGCGCACCACCGCTGGCGAGCTACGCGCGGGCCGCCTACTACGCCGTGCACGCGTTTCGCTTTACCAACGCCGCCGGCCAGTCGCGATTCGTCCGCTACGCCTGGCTGCCCCAGGCGGGCACGGCGACGATCCCGCCGGAGGAAGCACAGCGCCGCGCGCCCGACTACCTCCAGACTGAGTTGCGTGAGCGGCTCGCGGCCGGGCCCGTCGTGTTCACCCTCCACCTGCAGCTCGCTGGCGACGGCGATGACGTCAGGGACCCGGCCACTGCGTGGCCGGACAGCCGCCCGTCCGTTCTCGCAGGCACGCTCAGGGTCACCGCGACGGTCACCGATCAGCGCGGTGGCTGCGAGGCGCTGGTATTCGACCCCAGCGTCGTCCCCGACGGGATCGCATGTTCCGACGATCCGATCCTCAACGCCCGCCCCGGCGCCTATTCGGTGTCGCACAAGCGGCGGACAACGCCCGGGGGTTGGTGACCGCGCCCCCTCGAGTGTCATATCCGGAAGATCTCGACCTTCTGCGGGAGGCCCTTTAGCCGTGCCTCACTGACGCGTTCGGCTCTGACCTCGGCACCGAGTTCCGCGGCCATCGTCCGACAGATGAGGATCTCCCCCGCTCCTGCGAGCTGACAGAGGCGTGCCGCAAGATTTGTCACCGGCCCGATGACTCCGTAATCCCAGCGCCCGTCGAACCCGATAATGCCGGCGGTCGCATAGCCCTTCGAAACGCCCGTGCCCAGGCCGAGGGAGTAGCCACACGCCCGCCATTTTCGCGCGAGGCTGGCGAAGCCTCTGCGCAAAGAGAGCGCCATTCTGACGGCACGGTCCGTCGCGCTCTGGAGCGAGGCGGAATCGCTGAAAAAGATCATGGTGCCGTCTCCAGTGAAGCGCTCCAGCGTCCCACCGTGGGCACGGACAGTTCGGCCGACGAGACGGTGGTAGCCCCGCAGGACCCGGGCGACCTCATCCGGCGGAGTCGTCTCGACGAACGCGGTGAATCCTCGGAGGTCCAGGAACACGACGACGACCTGCTGCTGGTGAGGACCCAGGAGTTCCGCCATCCGATTGGAGAGGATGGCCTCGACGACGGGAGCCGGCACGAAGCGGCAAAGGCGGTCGAGGACCGACAGGTTCCCCAGATCCGCAATCCACTCACCGTTCGCCGTCCGCTCTCGCCGCCCGTTCATGCTGTTTACACTGACCTCCTCCCCCGCTGCTGCTCCTTCGCAGAACCTGTACAGCGGCGACGAGGGTGCAATCCTTTGTCCACAGCGAATTAGGAGTCTTTTTAGGTACTTCCTAACCTGCTCAGATCACCACCGTGTGATCGCTGCGCAAAGATTAACCAGCGGGTCAGGGCAGGGACGGTCCCAAGTCTCGAGCGGGCGCCTCAGGTTCGTCGGGGACCGTGTTGTCGTCACACCGGATGTCGCCACACCGGCGGGATGGATGGCCGCGGCCACCTGTCCGGGTGTCGGTCGGCGTCATCGCGAGCAGACTCGCCAGGTCGCCGACGGCCGCCCCGTGCAGGACTCGGCGGCTGTTTAGCCCAGGAAGTCGCGGCAGAGCGTCTCCCACATGATGGCCGAGAGCTTCAAGCTCTCGGTGTCCACGCGCTCGTTGTGGCCGTGGAACATCACCGGGTACTCGGTGTACGGGATGCGCGTGGAGTGCAGGCCGAAGCCGTAGGACGGAATGCCCTTCCAGCGGAAGAACTTGGCGTCGGTGCCGCCGGTGGTGATGGCGGGCACGACCCGGCTGTCCGGCATCAGCCGCTTGGAGACGCGGGAGATCGCTGCCATCAGCGGGGTGTCGGTCGGCGACACGCTGCCGCCGCGCTTGCGGTCGGCCGGCGTCTCGATCGTCACCCGGTCGGCGAGGTTGCCGAGCGCCTCCTTGATCATCGCCTCGACCTCGTGCTGCTCGATGCCGGGCAGCGAGCGGATGTCGACGTCGAGGTCCACGCGATCGGGGATGACGTTCACCTTCGTTCCGCCGTGGGCGATATTCGGTGAGAACGTCGTGTGCGTACAGGCGTGGGCCTCGCGGGCCAGGGCCAGGTTGTCGAGGTCGCGCGCCGTCTCCCACACGCGGTCGGGATCGGTCAGCGCCTCGGTCAGGCCGGGCTCGAGGTCGAGCGCCTCGATATAGCCGCGCCAGGCGTCCAGGATGCGTGCCTTCGGCCGGTACTCGGCCAGCCGCTGGATGATCTTGGCGGCGGTGACGAGCGCGTTGTCGGTCCGGAACGGCCGCGAGCCGTGGCCGGGCGTGCCGCGCACGACCAGGCGCCGCCAGTTGCCGCCCTTCTCGCCCACCGTGACCTTCAGCGTGTGGCCCGACTTCGTCGGGATCGGCACGCCCCCGCTCTCGGTGATGACGTAGTTGCACTTCACGGCATCCGCGTGATGCTCGACCAGGTGACCGGCGCCCAGGAACCCGCCCGCCTCCTCGTCGGCCACGGCCAGGTAGATGAGGGTGCCGCGCGGCTTCCAGCCACTCGCGGCCATCCGGCGGGTGGCCACCGCCATCGTCGACGTGAGATTCAGCATGTCGATGGCGCCGCGGCCCCACACGATGCCGTCGACGAGGTCGCCGGCAAAGGGATCGCGCTGCCAGCCGGAGGCGTTCACCGGCACCACGTCGGTGTGACCCATCAGCAAGAGCGTGGGCGCCGTGGGGTCGGTCCCCTCGATGCGCGTGATGAGGCTCATCCGGCCCGGCTCGGAGGTGTAGCGTTCGCACGAGAGCCCCGAGCCGGCGAAGTACGCCTCGAGCGCGTCGACGCTGCGGTCCTCGTGGCCCGAGGTCGCCTCGCCGGTGTTGACGCAGCCATTGCGGATCAGCGTGCGGAGCAGCTCGGTGGCCTCGGTCTCGACCGCGACGTCTTCACGCATGAGGAGCCTCCTGGCGCCGGAGATGATAGCATCGCCCCGGTGTCCGGCACCGTCGCCGCGCTCGCGCTGTCCAGTGCCCTCCTCTCGTCGGCGGCGACGATCTTCATCCGTCAGGGGCTGCGCGGCTACGGCCCCTACACCGGCGTGTGGATCAACATGCTCGTGGGCAGCGTGTGTCTGTGGATCGCCGTGCTCTTCACCGGCGGGGTCGGGCAGCCGACGCTCACCGCGTTCGCCCTCTTCGTACTGGCCGGGCTGATCGGCACGGTGGCGGGCCGGGTGCTGCGCTTCTTCGCCATCGAGCGGGTCGGCGCCTCCATCACCGGCGCCTTCACGAACGTGACGCCACTGGTCTCCTCGGGCCTGGCCATCCTGCTGCTCGGCGAGCACGTCACCATCCCCATCGTGGCCGGCACCCTCGTCATCGTGGCGGGGGCGACGCTGCTCTCTACCGGGGGCCGCAGTCTGGGCGTGCGCCCCGCCCAGCTCTGGCTGCCCATCCTCTCGGCCGCGTGCTTTGGCATCGTGGCGATCTTGCGCAAGATCGCCCTCGCCGGCATGGCGCCGGTGCCGGGGACGGCGGTCAACGTCACCACGGCGCTGGTGGTGTTCACCGGGTTCCTGCTGGCCTCCGGCCAGCGCGAGGCGATGATCTGCCGGGGCCCCAGCCTGGCCTACTTTCTCGCCGCCGGCGTCACCGAGAACCTCTCGGTCTTCCTGGTCGTCCTCGCCCTCAGCATCGGCACCGTGAGCGTCGTCGCTCCGCTCACCAATGTCACCCCGCTCTTCGTCATCCTCTTCTCCGTGCTCTTCCTGCGCGGCGTCGAAACCCTGAACGCCCGCGTCGTGGCCGGCGCCGCGCTGATCGTCGTCGGCGCCATCCTCATCACCGCCCTCGGCGGCCGCTGACCGCATCCCGTTGCGGAAGGAGGACCAGCGGGGGTAGGTTCGATGCCGATCCAGGACCGAATACCGCGAAGACCCTGGCCCTCGCGGCCACCGTGGTCATCGCGACCGCAAGCCTCGTCCTCCGTTTCGTGGTGTCGAGACGCGCGCGACCGATCGTGCACGTGCCTCCTCCAGACGTGGAATTTCGGGATCGAGGGGGTCGCTTCGGCCCTCCGTAAGGTTGACCACCTCCGGCTCCCGCGTTACGGTGCGCCCGTGCGCTCACGGTCGTTCCGGCGTCACCGAGTACCGCGAGACGCACGAGAGCGAGGCACGACAACATGACGGATCGGTCGGGCAACGGGCTGCTGGTGGCGGGCATGATCCTGAGCGTCATCGGTCTGTGCATCGTGCTCATCAAGGTCTGGCACGTCCCGGCCTACTGGGTCCCCCTGATGGCCGGGCTCGCCCTCATCTTCATGGGCATCATCCGCCGCCTCGTGGGCGGGGGCTCGCGGGGCCCGCGGGAGGACCCGCGCTGAACTGAAGGCTGGCCGGCCGGCCTCCTTCCGGAGTACCATCCGGCTCAACAAAGGAGCCCGCCATGGCCATGCAGCAGGACCGGCTGATCTCCGGCGACAACCACATCGATCTCACCTACTGCCCGCCCGATCTCTGGTCCGCGCAGGCGCCCAACAAGTGGAAGCTGCTGGCGCCCCGCACCGAGCTGCTGGACGACGGCCTGCACTGGTTCGTCGAGGCCCAGGACAAGGGCATGTGGAACGGGGTGGGCCCCGGCTTCCTGCCCTACACCAAGGGCAGCTTCGCCCACATCGACGAGATGAGGGACGCCGGCTTCGAGTGGAACTACCAGCCCGGCGCCAAGCCGCGGCCGACCACGCCCGAGATGCGGCTGGCCGACCTCGACCGTGACGGGCTCGACGCCGAGATCATCTACGGCTGCCTGATGATCAACGAGATGATCGCCGACCCCGGCCTGCGCATGTGGTGCGACCGCGTCTACAACGACTGGGCGGCCGACTTCGCCAAGCGCTCCGATCCCAACCGCGTGTTCCCGCTGGCGATCGTGCCGAACAACGATCCGCTCGAGGCGGCGGCCGAGGTGCGGCGCTGCGCCAAGCTGGGGCTGCGCGGCGGCGACCTCGCCTTCAAGCGCATGAGCCTGCCGCTCTATCACCACGGCTGGTACCCGCTGTGGGAGGCCGCGGCCGAGTGCCGCTTCCCGATCTCGTTCCACTCCACCGGGTTCAAGGCCATCCGCGCCCCCGACGACCCGAAGATGGAGAAGGAGTACTTCACGCAGTACCGGCTGGTGCGCTCCTCGCTGTTCCAGCTCGACACCATGGAAGTCCTGGTGTCGATCCTGGCCTCGGGAGCCTGCGAGCAGTATCCGGACTTCAACTTCGTGCTGGGCGAGTCGGGCGTGACGTGGCTACCCTACGTGTTCGACCGCCTCGACACCGAGTACGAGGACCGGGCCCGCAGCCTCGGCTTCAAGCTCCGGCCCAGCGACTACTTCCGCCGGCAGGGGTTCGTGACGTACCAGCAGGACAACTACCTGGAGCCGATCGTGCCGCTCATCGGCGAGGACAACATCATCTGGGGGGCCGACTACCCGCACCCGGACTGCCTGTGGCCGAACTCGCGCACGATTCTCGAGAAGAACCTCAGCAGCTTCTCCGACCGCGTGCGCCGCAAGATCACCTCCGAGAACGTCGCCCGGCTCTACAACCTGCGCTAGAAAGGGACCCTGATGACGACCGCGCTCGAAATTCCCTCGCTCAAGGACAAGGTCTCGCCCGAGGAGTGGGCCATTCGCGTCGACCTGGCCGCGTCGTACCGGCTGGTGGCCCGCTTCGGGTGGGAAGACCTGGTCTTCACGCACATCAGCGCGCGTGTGCCCGGCAGCCACGAGCAGTTCCTGATCAACCCCTACGGGCTGTTCTTCGACGAGATCACGGCCTCCAGCCTGGTGAAGATCGGCCTCGACGGCCAGAAGATCGGCGACTCGCCGTTCCCGGTGAACGCGGCCGGCTTCGTCATCCACAGCGCCATCCACGCCGCCCGCCACGACGCCCTGTGCGTGCTCCACACTCACACGGTGAACGGCGTGGCCGTCTCCGCTCAGCACGGCGGCCTGCTGCCGCTGTCCCAGCACTCGATGGCCGTCCTCGGCAGCCTCGGCTATCACGACTTCGAGGGTCCGGCCACGCGCGACGACGAGAAGCCCCGGCTGGTCGCCGACCTCGGCACCAACGTCCACCTCATCTTGAAGAACCACGGCCTGCTCACCGTCGGCGAGACGGTCGCCGAGGCCTTCACGCGCATGTACTACCTGGAAGCTTCGTGCGCCATCCAGGTCCGGGCCCAGGCCGGCGGCGGCGAGCTGACCCACGTCAGCAAGGAAGTCCTCGACGCCTCCTACGCGACGATGCAGGGCGGCGGCGCCCCGCGCCGGAGCGCGGCCGCGCTGGTGTGGCCGGGCCTGCTCCGGCGGCTGGATCGCACCGACTCGTCCTACCGCAACTGAGCCATCGCCGGGGGGCCCCACCGGGCCCCCCGGCCCCGACCTCCGCCTACCGCTTCGTCGTCCAGTAGCCGGGCGCGCTCGGGAACACGGTGTTGCAGCGGGTCGGCTCGGTCGGGCCGTCCAGGGTGTCGGCCGCGGCCCGCCAGACCGCGTAGTGCGGCGCCGCCCGGTGCTTCTCCAGCGCGGCCTCGTTCTCGTAGACCTCGTAGAAGTAGTAGACGTTCTCGTCCTTGGCGTCCTGGAGGACGTTGAACCGGTAGCACTGCGCCTCGTCCTTCTCGGAGCCGAGCGCGTCGACCTCGATCGCCTTCAGGAACCGCGCGCGCTCGTTCGGCTTCACCCGCACCTTGACCCACATCGCCAGCATTGGCGCTCTCCTATCGGTTGAGGTAGTGCAGCGGATGGCCCGGCCGCGGCCACTCGAACGACACCAGCGTGCCGCCCATCGACAGCGTCGCGAAGGCGGTGCGGAGGTCGCGGCCGCCGAAGCAGACGTTGGTGACCATCATGTCGGGCAGCGTGTACTGATCGACCCGGCTGCCGTCCGGCCAGATGTCGCTCACGGCGCCGGTGATGAGCGTGGCCGCCGCCACGTGCCCCTCGCCGTCCACGGCCAGCGAGTCGAACATCTGGTAGCCGCCCAGCCCGACGACCACGCGGCCCTTCTCGCCCCGGTACGTCCCGTTGGCCGACTCGATCTGCCCGGGGCCCGACAGCGTGAACGACCAGCACCGCGCCGTCGGCGTCTCGACCACGTACAACGTGCGCTCGTCGGGCGACAGCCCGATGCCGTTGGGCCGCTCCAGCGGAAAGATCGCCTCGGTGATCTTCGAGCCGTCGGCCTTCGCGTAGTAGACGACGCCGCGGTCGGCGTCGCGCTCGCGCGTCTTGCCGAGGTCGGTGAACCAGAAGCCGCCGGCGCCGTCGAACACCAGATCGTTGGGACCGCGCAGCCGCTGGCCGTCGCACGAGTCGTACAGCGTCTCGAACTTGCCGGTGACCGGGTCCACGACCTGGATGCTGCCGGTCGTGTAGTCGTCGGCCTGGGCCACCGGGAAGAGTCGGCCGGGGCGCTCCATGAACTTCAGACCGCCGTTGTTGGTGACGTAGATCTTCCCGTTCGGTCCCAGGGCGGCGCCGTTGGGGCCGCCCCCCAGCGTGGCGATCACCTGCACCTTGCCGTCCGGGGTGACGCGCGACAGGGTGCGGCGCTCGATCTCGACCAGGACGATCGAGCCGTCCGGCATCGCCACCGGCCCCTCGGGAAAGCGCAGGCCCGAGGCGATCTGCGTGAGCTTCGGGGTCATGGTCGCCATGGTGACCTCCAGGTCAGGCGCGATCGACGGCGGGACGCACGGTGCCGGTCACGAAGTCGAGGATCTCCAGCATGCGGGCCAGGTCGTCACGACGGAACTCGAGCAGGATGTGGCTCAGCCCCAGCCGCTTGAAGGCGGCCAGCTCGTCGACGACGGCCTGGGCGCCCTTGGCCATCAGCTCGTCACGCAGCGCGTACCGCAGCGACAGCGCGATCGTCTCGAAGCGGCGCCCCGCCGTGTCGGCCGCCGCCCGCAGCCGCGTGAGGGCGTCGGCGAACTCGGCCGGCGTCTTGGACGTCGCGTGCCAGCCGTCGCCGAGCGTCACCACCCGGCGAAAGGCGCCGGGGCTGTCGCCGCCGACCCACAGCGGCGGGTGCGGCTTCTGCACGGGCTTGGGCGCGAAGCCGATGTCGCGAAAGCGGAAGAACTCGCCCTCGAACGACGGGTTGTCGTCCGACCACAGCGCCTTGAAGATTTTCAGGATCTCGTCGGCCTGGCGGCCCCGCTGGTGGAACGGCACGCCCAGGATCTCCAGCTCTTCCTTCCACCAGCCGACCCCGACACCGCAGATGAGCCGCCCCTGGGACAGCGCGTCGATGGAGGTCAGCATCTTGGCCATGACGACGGGGTGGCGGTGGCCGAGGATGAACACCGAGGCGCCCAGCCGCGCCCGCGTCGTGCAGACGGCGGCCGCGGCCAGCACCACGACCGGCTCCAGGTATGGCTTGTCGGGCGGATGCGGGAAACGCCCGCCCGGATAGCTGCCGGTCGCGGTGCGCGGGAAGATCACGTGGTCGCTCACCCACAGCGAGGCGATGCCGCGCCGGTCGGCCTCGCGGGCGAAGGTGGCGACCGCCTCGCCGGTGGCGAGGGGGCCCTGGTTGGGGAGATGGCAGCCGATGTCCATGGCCCGCCATGATACAGCGGAAAACTTGCGCGGCCTTCCGGGTCGGGTTAAGGTGCTTTCGCCCTCGTCGTTCAGGTCTCGGAGCCCGCTCGAAGTCAGTATCCGTCAGGAGGTATATGGCGCGTCGAAGGAACTATGGATTCGATCGTCGACAGCGCGAGGCGACGGCGCGATCTCGCCAGGAAGCCAAGCGCGCGCGCAAGGCCGAGCGCGCCACCCAGGGCGCCGCCGGTCCGGAAATGGGCTCTGCCGAAGAGTCGGGCGCTCCGGGCGCCCCGGTCGGACAGTGGGAGTGGTTCTCGGCGAGTCGCGGCCGTGTCATGGCCACCGCGCCCAACCAGCGCCCGGCCGCCGAGGGCGTCGATGACTGGGTCCTGCTGACCGACGCCGCCGACGCGGGCGAGCCGCAGACCTAGGGCATCATCAGCACCAGGCCGCGCGCGGCCACGACCTCCAGCAGCCCCAGCGACACGAATAGCAGCAACGTCACGATCAAGTAGAACAGTCTCACCGGTCTTCGGCCCTCATCATCACCTTGGTGAGATGACGGCCACCGCCCTGGGGATTCCGCAAATTCACGATGAATCCCACCCCCCGGGGGAGCCATCGCAATGGCGGGAGGACAACCATGGCGAAGCGAATTCTCACCCCGATCGATCCGCGCGAGGACAGCGAGGCGATCCTGCCGGTCGTGGCCGCGCTGGCGCGTGACGCCGGCTCGACGGTGCGCCTGCTGCGCGTGCTGCCGGTCCCCACCCAGGTCGTCGGCAATCACGGCCGCATCGTGGCCTTCGTCGACCAGGAGATGGAGCGGCTCACCGCCGAGGGTCTGGCCGATCTGCAGCACGCCGAGGCCGAGCTGGCCGGCGTTCCCGTCGAGGCGGTGGTGCGTTTCGGTGAACCGGCCGCGGAGATCGTGGTCGAGGCCGAGGCGTTCCACGCCGATCTCATCGCGCTGGCGGCCGGGCGCTCCGGTCGACTGCGCAGCGCGCTCGCGCCCGGCGTTGCCGACCGGGTGGCGCGCGACAGCGGCATCCCCACCCTGACGCTCCGCGACTGACGCGCGCCCCGCGCGCGTCGGCCGGGCGCGGCCCCTTGATTTCCCCGGGGGCCGGCCCTACTGTGCGCGCATGAACGTTCCCGGTCGGCGCCACCTTCTCGCCTGTCTCGCGCTCCTCGCCCTGCTCGCGCCGTCCTCGCCGCCGCCCGTCGCGGCCGCCGAGGGCGAGATGCGCTGGGGCCTGCACGTCACCCTCGCGGCCCGCTGGCTCGATCCGGCCGAGACGGAGGCGTTCAACACGCCCTACATGGTCATGTACGCCGTCCACGACGCGCTGGTGAAGCCGATGGCGGCCGGCATGACCTCGCCCAGCCTGGCCGAGTCGTGGCAGGAATCGCGCGACAACCTCAGCTACACGTTCACGCTGCGCAAGAACGCGAAGTTCCACGACGGCTCGCCGGTCACCGCCGAGGACGTCAAGTTCTCCTACGAGCGGTACAAGGGCGCCAGCAACACGCTCCTGAAGGAGAAGGTCAAGGAGGTCCAGGTCGTCAGCCCGAGCCAGGTCCGCTTCGTCCTGCGCGAGCCGTGGCCGGACTTCATGCTGTTCTACGGCACCACCGCCTCCGGCGTGGGCTGGATCGTGCCGAAGAAGTACGTCGAGAAAGTCGGCGACGACGGCTTCAAGCGCGCGCCGATCGGCGCCGGCCCCTATCGCGTCGTCTCCTTCAACCCCGGCGTCGAGCTGGTGCTGGAGGCCTTCGACGGTTACTGGCGCAAGGCGCCGAGCGTCAAGCGCCTGATCATGCGCTCGATGGTCGAGGAGACCACGCGGGCGGCTGCGCTCAAGCGGGGCGAGGTCGACATCGCCTACCTGCTCACCGGGCCCGTGGCCGAGGAGATCCGCAAGACGCCGGGCTTCCGGCTCGAGGCGCCATTGCTGACCGGCGCCTTCTGGCTGGACCTGCCCGATCAGTGGGATCCCAAGTCGCCGTGGCACGACCGGCGCGTGCGGCTGGCCGCCAACCACGCCGTCGACCGGGCCGCCGTGAACCAGGCCGAGACGCTGGGGCTCTCGCGACTGACCGGCTCCATCGTTCCCCGCATCTTCCAGTTCGCGCTGCCGGTCGAGCCCCTGCCCTTCGATCCGGCCCGCGCCAAGAAGCTGCTGGCCGACGCCGGCTATCCCAACGGCTTCGACGCCGGCGACTTCTACCCGTTCCCGCCCTACACCTCCATGGCCGAGGCGCTGCAGAGCCAGCTGCAGGCGGTCGGCATCCGGAGCCGCCTGCGCACGATGGAGCGGGCGGCCTACATGTCGGCGTGGCGCGACAAGAAGCTGCACGGCATCATCCTGGTCATCACCGCCTCCATGGGCAACGCCGCCACCCGGCTCGAGCCCTACGCCATCAAGAACGGGATCTACGCCTACGGCTCGCTGCCGCCGGTGGACGACCTCTACGTCCGCCAGGCCCGCGAGGTCGATCCCAAGAAGCGCGAGGCGATGGTCCTGCAGATCCAGAAGATGATCACCGAGCACGCCATGCACGTGCCCATCTACGAGCTGGGCTTCATCTGGGGCGTGGGGCCGCGCGTCGACGTCAGCGGCGCCAACCTCATCCCGGGCTTCGCCTACTCGGCGCCCTTCGAGGACCTCAAGCTCAAGCCGTGAGCTACTCGCTCGGCATCGACATCGGCGGCACCTTCACCGACATCGTGGTCTACGACCACGCGCGCGGGCGGCAGCTCAGCCGCAAGGTGCTCACCACGCACGACGACCCCGCCCGGGCGGTCGCGGCCGGCGTGGCGACGCTCCTGGCGCGGGACGCCGTGCCCCCCGCCGACTTCACGCGCGTGGTGCACGCCACCACGCTCTTCACCAACGCGCTGATCGAGCGCCGCGGCGCCGTCACCGGCCTCATCACCACCGCCGGCTTCGCCGACACGCTCGAGATCGGACGCGAGCGGAAGTTCGAGCTGTACGATCTGAACATCGTCAAGCCGGAGCCGCTGGTGCCGCGCCACCTGCGGCTGGAGGTGACCGAGCGCATGCGCGCCGACGGCTCGGTCATGACGAAGCTCGACGCTCGCGGCCTCGAGACCCAGGCCAAGCGGCTGGCCGCGGCCGGCGTGACGTCGATCGCCATCGTGTTCCTCCACGCCTACGCCAACCCCCGGCACGAGGCCGCGGCGGCCCGCCTCGTCGCCCGCCGCCACCGGACGATCGCGGTGACGACCTCGCACGAGGTCGCGCCCGAGATCCGCGAGTACGAGCGGGCGTCGACCACGGTGGCCAACGCCTACATCAAGCCGCTGGCCCGCCAGTATCTCGCGGCCATGGCCGGGCGCGTGGCCGACCTCGGCATCCCGGCCCCGCTGCTGCTGATGCTGTCGAGCGGCGGCCTCACCCACGTGGCCGAGGCCGAGCGCACGCCCGTGCAGATGCTGGAGTCGGGGCCGGCGGCGGGCGCGCTGGCCGCGGCCTTCTTCGGCAGCCCCGATAGCCGGGGCAACCTGCTGGCCTTCGACATGGGCGGCACCACCGCCAAGCTCAGCCTGGTGGACGGCGGCGAGCCGCTCACCGCCTACGCCTTCGAGGCGGCCCGGCAGAAGCGCTTCCTCGAGGGCAGCGGCCTGCCCATCCGCATCTCGACGATCGAGCTGATCGAGATCGGCGCCGGCGGCGGCTCCATCGCCCACGTCGACGAGATCGGCCTGCTCAAGGTCGGGCCGCGCAGCGCCGGCTCGCAGCCCGGTCCCGCCGCCTACGGCCTGGGCGGCGCCGAGCCCACGGTGACCGACGCCGACTTCGTCCTCGGCTACCTCAACCCCGACTACTTCGCCGGCGGCGAGGTGCGCGTGGACATGGCGGCGGCGCGGGCGACGCTGGAGGCGCTGGCCGGGCGCGTGGGGCTGTCGCTCACCGAAGTGGCCTGGGGCATCCACGACGTGGTGAACGAGAACATGGCCGGCGCCGCCCGCGTGCACGTCGCCGAGCGCGGCCGTGACCCGCGCGACTACGCGCTGCTCTGCACCGGGGGCGCCGGCCCCGTTCACGCCTACGAGGTGGCGCGCAAGCTCGGCCTGCGCCAGGTCATCTGCCCGCCCGCCGCCGGCGTGGCCTCCGCGCTCGGGTTGCTGGTCGCGCCGGCCCGCGTCGACCGCGTGGCCACCGTCGGCATCCGTCTCGACCGCGACCGCGTCGGCGCGCTGGAGCAGGCCTTCGCCAGGCTGGAAGCCGACGCCCGCGCGGTCATGGCCGACACCGGCCTCACGCTGGACACGGCCACGGTGCGGCGGCTGGCCGATGGCCGCTTCCTCGGCCAGGGCTTCGACCTCGTCGTCGATCTGCCCGACGGGCCATACGACGACTCGGAGGCCTCGCGCCGGCGGCTGACGGCCGCCTTCGAGACGGCCTACCGCGAGAAGTTCGCCCTCACCCCACCCGACGTGCCGATCGAGTTCATCAACATCCGCGTGGCCGTGCGGGCGCCGGGGGTAGTTCGAGGGGCGTGCCCCCTTCGATCGGCAAGCGCTGACGTGGCCGCGCACGGTGAGGCCGGCGCCGGCGGCGGCAGCGCCGTCAAGGGCACGCGCCCCGCCTACTTCCCCCAGCCCCGCGGCTTCGAGGAGACGACCGTGTACGACCGCACGCGCCTGGCCCCCGGCGACGAGATCCGCGGCCCCGCCGTGGTGGAGGAAGAAGGCTCGACGCTGGTGATCGGCCCCGGCGGCGTCGGCCGGGTGGCGCCCAGCGGCAACATCGTGGTGACCCTGCCGTGACGACCAAGCTCGACGCCGTCACGCTCGAGGTGCTGTGGACGCGCATCATCTCGGTGGTCGACGAGGCGGCCAAGGCCATCGTGCGCACCTCGTTCTCCACGCTCTCCAACGAGGCCAACGACTTCGCGTGCGTGCTCACCGACGCCCGCGGCTACGCGCTGGCCCAGAACAGCGGCAGCATCCCCTCGTTCATCGGCACCCTGCCCGCCACCGTGCGCCACTTCCTGCGCGAGCTGGGCGCCGAGCGCATGCGGCCGGGCGACGTGCTCATCACCAACGACGCCTGGATGGGCACCGGCCACATGAGCGACGTCTCGGTGCTCAAGCCGATCTTCCACGGCGACCGCCTGGTGGCGTTCTCGGCCACGACCTCGCACATGCCGGACATCGGCGGCCGCATCCGCGCCATCGAGGCCCGCGAGATCTTCGAGGAAGGGCTGCACATCCCGCTGACGTGGCTGGTGCGGGACGGCCGCACCGACGACACGCTGGTGCAGCTGGTCCGCGCCAACGTGCGGACGCCCGATCAGACCATGGGCGACATCTGGGCCCAGGCCAGCGCCAACGAGCTGATGGAGCGGCGCGTGAAGGCGCTGATGGACGACTACGGCCTCGCCACCCTCGACGAGCTGGGCGACGAGCTGTTCGCGCGCTCCGAGCGCGCCATGCGGGCGGCGATCCGCGCGGTGCCCGACGGCACCTACCGCTACGGCTTCCGCACCGACGGCACCGGCGTGCCCTTCGACTTCAAGGTCGCGCTCACGGTGGCCGGCGACGAGATCACGGCCGACTACACCGGCACCTCGCCCCAGCAGCCGCGCGCCATCAACTGCGTGCTGGCCTACACCTACGCCATGACCGCCTACGCGGTGCGCTGCGCGTTGCTGCCGGGGCTGCCCAACAACGAGGGCATGTACCGACCGATCACGGTCACCGCTCCCGAGGGCTCGCTGCTCAACCCGCGCTTCCCGGCCGCGGTCGTGAGCCGGGCGACCACCGGCCACTACGTGCCGGCGCTGGTGCTGGGCGCCCTTCACCAGGTGATCCCCGAGCGCGTCATGGCCGGGGCCGGCTCGCCGCTGTGGGCGCTCAGCCAGTCGAGCACGCGCGAGGACGGCAAGCCCTACACGACCGTGCTGTTCTTCAACGGCGGCATGGGCGCCACTCCGGTCAAGGACGGCGAGAGCGTGCTGTCGTGGCCGAGCAACATCTCGTCCACGCCGGTGGAGGTCGCCGAGCGCAACAGCCCGCTCTTCTTCCACTACAAGCGCCTGCGGCCCGGCTCCGGCGGCGGCGGCCGCTTCCGCGGCGGCCTCGGCCAGGACATCCTGATCGAGAGCCGCTCGCCCCGCCCCATCGTGCTCAGCGTGATGGCCGAGCGCACGACCTACCCGGCCCCTGGCCTGGCCGGGGGCACCGCCGGCGGCCGCGGCGACGTCCGCATCAACAACCGCCGCGTCGACAACCGCAAGCAATACGTCCTCGAGCGCGGCGACCGCGTCCTGGTCAGCACCCCCGGCGGCGGCGGCTACGGCCCCCCACGCGCCCGCGACACCACCCTGATCGCCCGCGACCGCGCCCTCGGCTACACCCCCAACCGTCGCCCCCGCCGCCGCTAGCGCCGCCGCCGCACGATTCGTCCGTCCGTCAGTTTCGTCCGGCCGTTCACTCGTCGGCCAGCCACACGTTCGTCCGTCCGTCTAGTCGTCTGGTCGTTGGTTGGTTTCGTCTGGCCGCCCAGTCGTCAGTTTCGTCCGGCCGTCTAGTCGTCTGGTCGTCAGGTCGTCTGGTCGTCAGTTTCGTCTGGCTGCTTGGTCGTTCGTCCGGCCGTCTGATCGTTCGTTCGGCCGCGCGTGGTCGGCGGCGGGCGGCGTGGGTGCCGGGGCGATGGGGTCTCCTGCGGTTCCGTTGGCTTCGATCGTGTACGGCCTCGCCTAGGACAGGCTCCGACCACCCCTTCGCGCCCCCGGGTCGTCTCTCGCGGAACCGCAGGGGACCCCATCGCCCCGGCGCCCACGCCGCCCGCCGCCGCCGCCCGCCGCCGCGCGCCGCCCGCCGCCGCCGGAGGCTAGGTCCGACGCGCGAGGGTAGCGAGCACCGCGACCAGCTCCGCCGGCTCGACCGGCTTGGGCACGTGCATGTTGTAGCCCGCCGCGAGCAACCGGACACGATCCTCGACCCGCCCGTACGCCGTGACCGCCACCGCCGGCACCGCCCCGCCCTTGGCGGGATCGAGCGCGCGCACGCGCCGGATGAGCGCGTAGCCGTCCTCGCCCGGCATCTCGACGTCGGCCACCAGCACGTCGGGCGGTCGCCGGGCGAACGCGGCCATCGCTTCTGGAACCGAGGTTGCCGTCTCGATCTCCGCCCCGTTCCGGCTCAGCATGTGCCCGAAGAGCTCGAGGGTGTCGGCTTGATCGTCGACCAGCAGGAGACGGACGCCCCTCAGCGAGAGGCCGGCCACCGCCACCCGCTCGGCCGAGACCGCGGGGTGCACGCGCGACGGCGACGGCGGCTCGGCGGCCAGGCTGATCGGCAGCTTCACGACGAAGCTGGCGCCCTGTCCGACGCCACCGCTGCGGGCCTCCACCGAGCCACCATGCAGCTCGGCGAGGTGGCGGACCAGGGCCAGGCCGATCCCGAGGCCGCCGTGCTGGCGGGTGCTGGTGCTGTCGCCCTGCTGGAAGCGCTCGAACACGTGGGGCAACAGCTCCGGCGCGATCCCCGCACCGCTGTCGCTGACCGCGACCTCCACGTGTGAGTTCACGCGCGCGAGGGTCACCTGCACGCGGCCCCCCCTGGGCGTGAACTTGATCGCGTTCGACAGGAGGTTCCACACCACCTGCTGCAGGCGGTCGGGATCACCGATCAGGGGCCCGGCGGCGGGATCCAGCACGGACGACAGACGGATGTCCTTGGCCGTCGCGGCCGGGCGGATGGCGTCGAGCGCGGCCTCGATCACCGTCGGCAGCTCGACGCCCCGCACGCTCAGCCGCATCTTGCCGGTGACGATGCGGGAGACGTCGAGCAGATCCTCGATGAGCCGCACCTGCGCCACCGCGTTGCGCTCGATCACCTCGAGGCCGCGGCCGAGCACCTCGGGGGGAGCCACCCCGTTCCGGAGCACGCGGGCCCAGCCGAAGACGGCGTTGAGGGGCGTGCGCAGCTCGTGGGACAGCGTGGCGAGGAACTCGTCCTTCAGTCGGTTGGCCGCCTCCGCCTGTGCGCGCGCCGCGCGCTCGTTGTCGAGCAGCACGCGCAGCCGGCCGGCCGCGTCGTCGAAGGCGTGGGCCACCTCGGCCACCTCCTCGATCGTCGTGGGCGGCGACGGCCCCGGCCGCTCACCCGTGGCCAGGACCGAGGCAGACCGGGCCAGCGCCGCCACCGGCCGCGCCACCCGACGGCCGAACACCAGGGCCAGCCCGATGGCGAGCGCGGCGGTCGCGACAGCGCCGCCGGTGATGGCCATCGTGGAGCCCCGCAGCTCCCGCTCGACGCCGACCACCGGCACCCCGGTCGCCACCGTCCAGCCGGAGACGGCCGAACGGCTATGGGCGGAGTAGAACCACTGGCCCTCGAGCCCGACGCTCCGGTAGGCGTCCTCGGACCGGTGTCGCGAGCTCTCGTACAGGGCCGGGGCTGGCCGCTGGCCGATCCACCGCTCGTGGTTCAGCGTGCGCGCGATCACGATGCCGTCCTGGTCGAGGAGCGTCATCGTGGCGTCGACCGCCACCGGGTAGCTCGACAGGAAGCGCAGCCACGCCGGGACCTCGATCACCGCGACGAGGACGTGGGAGACGTCCGCGCCACGCGTGACCGGCACCATGACGGCCGTGACGTGGTCGCCGCTCACGGGATCGCGGACCAGCGCGCTCACCGCCGTGCGGCCGGCGACCGCCACCCGGGCGGCGGTGACACCGAGGGCGCCGTGAGTCAGCGCGGCCCCGAACGGGCGCCGCACGTCGAATATCTCGCCGCCGGCCGGGTCGGTCAGAAGGACCGTGCTCCACGTCTGCTGCGCCTCGCGCACACGCCCGGCCTCGGCGTAGAAGCCGCGCAGGTCGCCGCCGGCGAGGCGGGGAGAGTGGCCGAGCACCTGCAAGGCCCGCACGTGGCCCTCCAGCTCGCGATCGAGAGCGACGGCCATCGCGCGCACCCGCTCGAGGAAGCGCGCCTCGAACGCCTCACGCTGCTGCCGCCAGAAGACGATGCCCATGACGGCGGAGAAGGCCAGCACGGGCAGCATGGCGCCGAGGACGAGGAGGAGCAGGTGGGAGCGGATCTTCATCGGGGAGATTGCCCACGGATGATACCGCGTCGGCGGCGACCACGTAGCGCAGCCACCCCCCTGGGGCCAGGGCGTCGAACGGATAGCACGTCAGCAGCACGAGCCCGGCCGCGCCGTCGGGGGCGTGGCCGATCACGGCCGTGCGCGCATCCACGACCGTCGCCTCGCGGACGGTGAAGCGCGCCGGCGTCCCGTCGGACGTCTCCACCACGATCTCGTCCCCCGGGGCCAGGCGCCGCAGGAAGCGGAAGTGGGTGTCGCGGTGACCGCTGAAAACGATGGTGCCCGCCCCGCCCGGCACACCGGCCCGGCCGGGGGCCCACGCCAGCGTGCGGCCGCTGACGCCGTCGAGCACGATGAGATCGACCCCGTGAGCCGGGACCCGCAGCCGCGCCACCGGCCAGGAGTCGGCCCACGGCCACGGCTTGACCTCGCGCTCGCCGGCCAGCGTGCGCGCCCACGCCCGGTGCAGCAGATGCTGACCGAGGCCGGCCTTCGCGTAGATCCAGGCTCCGTCCCCGACCTGCCACGCCCCGGCGGCGGCGAGCACCACCGCCAGGGCGCGCAGGATCCTACCGCTCACGCCGGCGCCTCACCGGCACGAGCGCGACGTTCCGCCGGCGAGCCAGGGTGAGCGCGGCCGCCAGTAGCAGCGCGGCCAGCCCGACGGCCAGGTGCAGGGGGCCCGGCGTGGCGCCCTGCCCCAGTCCGGCCACGGCGTCGTACTCCCAGCCGTCCGGCAGGTTCGTCGGCAGCGCGTGCGTCGTGAGCCCCGCATCGGCCGGCCGCGCCGGGGTGACGTCCACCGCGACGAGGCTCGTGTAGGCGCTGACCAGGTGGTGGCGCAGCGCCACGTCGAGGACCGCGTGGCGCACGTCGTCGTCGCCCGCGCCGGAGCGCCGCCGGTCGAGCAGCGTGGCGATCTTGGCCCGGGCCCAGTGTCCCGACAGGCCGGCGCCGGGGGCGGCCTGGTGCAGCGGCACGCGGGCCTCCCAGGGCGTGGCGCCGAACCGTCCGCGCACGACCGCCTCCGCGGGCAACGCGCGCGCCCGCACGGCCACGAGGATCGGCTCCCCCACGTAGAGGTCGGGGATCGGCCCCGGGACGATCTCGGCGTCGGCGGCGCCGGGCAGCTCGAGCCGGACGTCGGCGAGCACCGGCGACTCCAGCTTGCGGAACAGCGCGGACATCTTCTCCTTCACCTCGGCGGGGCTGCCGATGTAGGTGAACGTTCCCCGGCCCAGGCGCGCGGCCTCGCGCATGAAGTGGCTGTTGGGGGCCGAGCCGATGCCGATCGTGAAGAGCCGGCTGCCGCCGAGACGCTCGCGGATGGCCTGGAACAGCCGCTCCTCGTTGCCGACGGCCCCGTCGGTGAGGAAGATCACCTGCCGCAGCCGGTCGGCGTGTTCGGCGCCGTCGAGCGCCAGCTGCAGGGCCGGGAGCATCTCGGTGCCGCCGTCGGCCCGGATGGCGTCGACGTAGCGCTGGGCGGCGGCCAGGCTCGCACGGTCGGCGGCCTGGGCGCGCGGGAACAAGGCGTCGGTGCGGTGGTTGAAGCGGATCACGTTGAAGCGGTCGATCGGTCGCAGCCGGGCCAGGGCCAGCTGCAGCGCGGCCCGCGCCTGCTCGATGGACGCCCCCGCCATCGAGCCCGAGTGGTCGAGCACGAAGATGACCTCGCGCGGCAGGCGCGCGTCCGCTCCGGGCGGCGCCGACGGGGGCATCACCATCAGCAGCCCGAACACCTCGTCGCCCCGGGCCTCGGCCAGCACGGCCACGCTCGGGGCGGCGCCGATCACCGGCGTCCACGTGAGCTGGAAGTCGCGGTCGGCGGGAACGCTCACCTCGGCCAGCTCGATCTCGTAACGGTCGCCGCTCAGCGTGCGCGTGTGGATCGCGTGGGAGGAGGACTCCACCGCGGCCAGCGGCACGCCGGCGTCGAGGGCGACACGCAACGTGACCGGGTTGATCTTGCCGTTGGCCGGATGCGCCACCGGCGGCGTGATCCGCGCCGGCATCGGCGACCTCGTCGGGGTCGCCAACGGCTCCACAGCCGCCGTCCTCGTCATCGTCCTCGGTCGGGGCAGCGGCCGCGGCCGCGACCGGAGCACCCGGGATGTAGCGTGGCCCCACCACCATCGGAAAACGCAGGGCGAACCGGCCGGTCTCGTAGCGCACGGCCTGCTGGTACTCGATCTCGATGCCGACCGCCGCCCCCGGCGGGATGTTGGCGACCGAGGTGGTGAAGATGTTGGGCCGCTCCTGCTCGACCACCGTGGCGCGCCTGCCCTCCTGCCGCGCCTGGGCATAGGCGGCGCGCGCCGCGGCACGCTCGCGGACGACGCCCTCGAGCACCCGGTCGCCGACCGTCATCCGGAGGCGATCGACGGCGGCGTCCTCGGGCAGCGGGAACACGTAGATGCCCTCGGCCCACTCCGCGCTGGGGTTCGTGAAGTGCTGCCGGACGATCGCGCGCACGACCATGCCCGTGACCCGGATCTCGACGTCGGTGTCGAGCAGCGGGGCTGGCTGGGCTACCTCCTGCCCGGCCGTCTTCCACAGCAGCGTCCCCTCGGTGACGCGCCGGCCCTGGGCCAGGGCCGGCGTCGTGGCGAGGACCAGCAGCGTCAGGACGATCGTCAACCGGGCCAGGATCATGGCTGCTCCCGCCGGCCGGCCACCGTGTCGAGCGTGTCACCGACGGCGAGCCGCGGCCGGACCGGCTCGGCGGCCGACCGGGTGAGCTTGCGGATCTCCAGGTGGACACGCCGGTTCAGCTGCTGGCACTCCGCCGACGGCTCGTCGCAGAGCGCACCCTCCTGGCCGATCGTGACGACCTTGATGGAGGTCTCCGGCACGCCCAGCTCGACCAGGAACTGCTTCACCGCGGTGGCCCGGCGCTGGGCCAGCAGCCGGTTGTACTCCGCCGGTCCCTGGCGGTCGGCGTAGCCCTGGATCAGGACCGCCCAGGTGCTGCCGTGCTCCATCTGGCCCGCCTTGTCCTGCAGCAGGTGGACGGCCTCCGCCCGGAGCCGGTCGCTCTTGAAGTCGAAGTAGATGTCGGCGTGCACCACCTCGCCGGTGGTCGGCGCCGGCGCCACGGCCCGCGGGCGCGGGGCCGGGGTGGTGGTCGTGGCCGGCGGCTGGCCGGAGGCCTCCGCGTCTCTGGAGCGCACCCAGTAGGTGCCCACGGTGACGACGGCGACCAGCACGAGGACGCCCACGAGCATCGCGATCTCCCTGCCACTGCCGGTTCTCTGCGACTGGCTGTTGGCCATGTCTCGTTCCTCCTGAACGCCGCAGACAGAGCAACGCCGGAGCCATGACCGGATTCAGCTTTTTCAATCATTTGCAGACGCGGGGCTGCGGGGATGCCTCAGCATCCCCGCATGGCTCCCCGCACGGCAGGGCTGGGAAACTACTTGAAGCGGTCGCGGACCAGAGTCTCGAGGGAGCGGAAGTGACGCTCGGGCAGGTTCTTGAACCGGCGACGGCAGGCGGCCAGTGCGGCCTCGGCCGAATCGAACCCGGCGGCGAACCGCAGCAGGTGCTCGTGGTACTCCCCCAGCTTGAGCTCGACTGTCCGGATCAGCCGGGGCTCGCCGGCCAGTGCGGCCGCCGCCCGTCCGCGATCACCTCCGGACTCGACCAGCGCCTGGAAGCCCATCCCCTTCAGCCGCTGGGTCACGGTGCTGCGGTCCCAGCCGAGCGAGCGCGCGGTCGCCTGCATGTCGAACCCGTGCCGGCGTAGCGATGCCAGCACCGCGTCGTCGCCGTCAGCGGTCTCCGCCCGGGGTGGGGCCGCCGGCTCCAGCCGCAGGTCGTCCGGGGTGAGCACCTCGCGCTCGGCCAGGGCGACGGCCCGGCCCAGGCAGTGCTGCAGCTCGCGGACGTTGCCCGGCCACGGGTGCCGCTGGAGCGCCCGCAGCGCGTTCTCCGAGAGCGAGACCGGCCGGCCCGCCTCGGCCGCGGCCGCACGCAGGAAGAGGTCGGCGAGCGGGGCCACGTCGTCGGGCCGCTCCCGCAGCGGCGGCAGGGTCAGGACGACACCGCGCAGCCGGAAGAGCAGGTCCTCGCGGAACCACCCCTCGGCCACGCCGCGCTCCAGGTCCCGGTTGGTCGCGGCCACCACCCGCACGTCGACCGAGGTCGGGCGGGTGGCCCCCACCCGGTGGAACGTCCGCTCCTGGAGCACGCGCAGAAGCTTGCCCTGGTGCTCGGCTCGCAGCTCTCCGATCTCGTCCAGGAAGATCGTCCCGCCGTGGGCCTGCTCGAAGTAGCCCTTGCGCTCGCCCACGGCGCCCGTGAAGCTGCCGCGCACGTGACCGAACAGCTCGCTCTCGAACAGCTCGGGGGCGATGGCCGCCATGTTCACCGCCACGAAGGGCCCGGCCGCGCGCGCACTGAGCCGATGCGCGGCGCGCGCGAACAGCTCCTTGCCGGTGCCGGGCTCGCCGGAGATCAGGATCGGCAGCGAGGCCCGCGCGGCCTTCCGCAGATCCTGGAAGAGCGCCAGCACGCCACGGTCGCGGGTGACGACGCCGACCTCTGCGCACTGGCTCCGCAGCCGCTCCAGATCGGTGTCCGCGAGCCCGGCCGGGCCGGGCGCCGCCGCGCGCAGCTCGCCCTCGAGCGCCTGCAGATGTGCGCGCGTCTGCGCCTCCTGGGCGCGCGCCTCGCCGAGCTGAGCGCGCAGCGCGTCGGCCGCCTGCAGAAGGTCGCGCTCGGCGCCGGTGGAGCGGGCGACGGCGGCGCGGGCCGCCTCCAGGTCCTCCTCCAGCGCCTCGACGGTGGACTCCTGGCGCACCAGCGCATCACGGATGGCGCCGACCTCGCCCTCGAGGCCGCGCAACCGGCGCGCGGCGACGACCTGGCCCCACACCAGCGCGCCCGCGGACGCGGCTAGCACGGCCGCCAGCGGCGCCACCACCGGCAGGACGGGACCACCCAGCCACGGCGTCAGCGTCAGGGCGCCCACGCAGGCCCCCGCCAGCAGCGCGACACCCAGCACCGCCGCCGAGGTGTGTCGCGCGAGCCCGAGCCAGGCCGCCAGGGCGGCGAGCGCCATGGTGGCGGTCCAGGCCCATGCGGGCGGCACCGACCGCAGCCAGGCGCCGGTCAGCACCGCGTTCAGCAGCTCGGCCTGCACAGCAACACTCGAGAGCGGGCCGATCGGCGTCAGGTGCCCGGCGGGCGCCGGGTCGACCATGAACAGCACGGTCTTGCCCTCGGCCAGCCGTCGCACTCGCTCGGCGTCGCCCTGCTCGATCGCCTCCCATAGCTCGCTGAACGGCCTGACGTTCAGGTCGGGCGCCCAGCGAAGGCTCGCACGACCGTCGGCCTCGACCGGAATACGAGCGACGATCCGCCCGGGGGGCTCGCCGCCGGCCACCGCCGCCAGCGTCACGCCGAGCGCGAAGACCTCGGCGCCGTCGCGACGGAGAACGAGCGGCACGCGACGCACGAGACCGTCGGCGCCGGCCACCGCGAGCGTGTGACCGACAGCCCGCGTCGGCAGGTCGAGCGCAGGGCCGGGGTCGGACGGCAGGGCGAACACGACGTTGCCCGCCGCGGCGGCGGCGTGGGCGAGCAGCGCGTCGCTCGCCGCCCCACCGCGCCCGGGCGCGCTCGCGCGGCCGGGCGGCGTATCGAGCCCGATCGCCGCGGCCCCGCCTCGAGCCACGCCGCCCACCGCCCGCGCGAGGACGGCGCGGTCCCAGGCGCCGCTGCCCAGGCGCGCCTCGCTCGCGGCGTCGCGCGCCACGACGACGAGGGCGGGGCTCACGGGAGCCAGCGGCGGCGCCAGCGCGTCACGCGCGATCAGCTCCAGCGTGGCGACGGCGGGACCCCCGAGAGTGAACGAGGGCGGCGGCGACGAGGGTCGCCGCCGCGGCAATCAGGAGGGCGAGCGGGGCGCGCGGCATGCGGAGGCTCAGCGCGGCGGCGGACGCAGCCCCTCGGCGGCCGCGCCCTTCATGTAGGCCAGGATGCGCGGATCGCGCGCCGGCACGCCGTCCATCCCCTGCTCGTAAAGCGTCTCCAGCTGGCTCTGGGCCGGCTGGCTGAGCGCCGACGCCTCGCGGATGAGCACGACCACGGCCTCACTGGCGCGACCCTGGCGGAGCAGTGCCGCGCCGACCGTGTCGTCCGCGGTCGGGGTGAGCTCGGGGAACTGCGTCCACAGCGCGGCGCGGTACTCGGCGAACGCCTGCTCGGCGGCCTGCCGCTCGGCGGCGCTGCCGCGGCCGCGTCCGACCGCCACCTGCCGGAGCTGCGCGAGGGCGTCGGCGGCCTGGGGCACGCCTTGCTCGGCCGCGCGGAACCACCACGCCACCGCCGCCCCCAGCTGACGCTCGACGCCGAGTCCGGCGGCGTAGGCGGCGCCGGCGAAATACTGCGCGCGGGCGTGGCCGGCCTGGGCGGCGGCGACGAATTCCGGCGTGGCCTCTGCCTCCCGCCGGGCGAGCTTGAGCACGAGGGCCAGGTTGTAGCGGGCGTCGGCCTGACCGGGGTCGGCGGCGAGGACGCGCCGGTAGGCGTCGATGGCACCGGGGCCGTCACCCTGAGCGTAGCGCACGAGACCGAGCGCATAGCGCGCCTCCAGCCGGTCGGGCTGCGCAGCGAGCACGCGCTCCAGCTCCTCGCGCGCGGCCGGCCACTCCTGTCGCGCCACCAGCGTTCGAGCCAGCGCCAGCCGGGCCTCGATGTCGTCCGGCTGCCGGCGCACCGCGGCCCGCAACTCCTCGACGGCGGCGTCGAGGTCGCCCAGCGCCTGCAGGGTGAGCCCCAGGCTCACGCGGGCGGCGGTGAGGTCGGGCTGCAGGCGCAGCGCCTCCCGCAGCGCGGTGGCAGCGGCCACCAGCTCGCCGCGGGCGATCAGCGCCTGGCCGCGCTCCAGCGCCGCCTTCGCGGGAGCCGACGGCGACGGGGCGGCCGCGATCGGGGGTCGGGCGTCGACGCTCGGCGGGGCCGGGGGCGACGGGGGCGCGACGGTGGCGCACCCCAGCAGGACGAGAACGAGGAGGAGGCATGTACGGGACACTGTCCGCGATCATAGCCCCGGCGGCTCAGCGCGCGAAGTGCGGCATCACCTCGTGGGCGAAGAGCTCGATCGAGCGCAGGGCGGCGTCGAACGGCATGTTGCCGTAGACGAACCGGCCGACGAAGTAGTTGGCGCCGCTGGCGGCGAAGTGGCGCTCGACCTCGGCCCGCACGGTGGCCGGCGAGCCCACGACGGCGGTGTCGATCTCGATCGCGCGGTCGAGCGTCTCCGCGAAGCGCATCGGCACCGTGTTGAACTGCCGCCACAGGTGGGTGAGGCTTTCGTACCAGCGCTGGTAGGCCGGGCGGCCCAGTCGCAGGGCCTCGGCGTCGGTGTCGGCGACGAAGACCGAGCGCTGCAGTCCGACGAACGGCGGTGGCGCGCCGGCCGGCGCCGACCACGCCTCGAAGTAGCGCTCGACGAGAGGCTTGATGGCCGTGCTGCCGAGCGTGCTCACGATGTTCACGCCGCGGCGGGCAGCGGCGGCGGCGCCGTCGGGCCGGACGACGCCCTGCCAGAGCGGCGGGTGCGGCGTCTGTACGGGCGCCAGCTCCATGGGCACGCCGCGGTAAGTGTAGTGACGGCCGTGGTGCGTGAGGCGCCCGCCACGCAGGCCGGCCAGGATGATCTCGAGCGACTCCTCGTAGATCTCCTGGGCGGCCAGGAAGTCGACTCCGCTGTAGGCCAGCTCATAGGGCGAGATGCCGCGGCCCACGCCCAGCTCGAAGCGGCCCCCGCTGAGCTGGTCGAGCATGCAGATTTCCTCGATCAGACGCAGCGGCGTGTAGAGCGGCAGCAGGTAGACGAGCGGGCCGAAGCGCAGGCGGCGCGTGCGCTGGGCGACGGCGGCGAGGTACACGCCCGGCGTGGGCGCCATGCCGAGCGGCGTGGCGTGATGCTCGGCCACGTGATAGGTGCGAAAGCCGGCGGCGTCGGCCGCCTCCACCAGGCGTAGCCGCTGCTCGTAGAGCCGGCCGAGCGGCTCGTCGCCGCGGTCGACGTGATCGAAGATGCCGAACGCCACGGAGGCCATCGGGGGGCGCCCTCCGCGGGCGATTGTAGCCTACCCGTGATAGGCTTCGACGGGCGTCAGGCGGACGCACGACGTGACTACACAAAGGAGACCGGCATGGCGATCAAGGTAGGTGACCGGATTCCCGACGGAACGCTGACCGAGCTGATCACGGACGAGCGCCCGGGCTGCAGCGTGGGCCCCAACGCCTTCCAGGTCGGCGATCTCACCAAGGGCAAGAAGATCGTGATCTTCGGCCTGCCGGGCGCGTTCACCCCCACCTGCTCGGCCAAGCACGTGCCGAGCTACGTGCAGAACATCGACAAGCTCAAGGCCAAGGGCGTGGACGAGGTGTGGTGCGTCTCCGTCAACGACGCCTTCGTGATGGGCGCGTGGGGCAAGGAGCAGAAGGCCGACAACAAGGTCCGCATGATGGCGGACGGCAGTGCCGTCTTCACCAAGGCGCTCGGCCTGGAGATGGATCTGACCTCGCGCGGCATGGGCGTGCGCTCGCAGCGCTACGCGATGGTCGTGGACAACGGCGTGGTCAAGGCCGTCAACGTCGAGGCCCCCGGCAAGTTCGAGGTGAGCGACGCCGACTCGGTGCTGAAGGCGCTCTAAGAGGTCCCGCACTCCCCGGGATGCCCCGGCTCGGCCGGGGCTCCCGGGATGAGTGACGAGCAACCCCGTCCTCCCCGAAATCCACAGACTCCAGCGGTGCCGCCAGAACTCGCCGGTATCGTTCTTGCGGCCGTTCAACCCGGGAGGCGACGATGCCAGAGAGGAAAACGCTCGAACGAGCTCGCCGCGCTCGGCGGCAAGGAAAACGGCCGACGACCCAGGCCGGTGAGTTCATCCGCGAGGAGATTCATCACGTCCGCGAAGGCAAGCACGGCGCCCGATCGACCAAGCAGGCGATCGCTATCGGCCTGAGCAAGGCTCGACGGGCAGGCGTCAAGCTCGGCCGCCCGCCGGCGGGGACGAAGGCGTCAACGCGGAAGAGCGCCGCGTCGGCGACGCGGGCGGCGCGCCACCGGCGCCAGCCATCGCCAGCGCGTTCCCGCGCGACACTCGGTGCGCTGAAGCGTGAGGGCCGCCGGGCAGCGTCACGCACCGCGCTCGCCGGACAGGCGCGGCAGGCGGCCCGCCGTCGCGGTCCGGCCGCACGGAAGGCCTCCGCGCGGAAGGCGGTCGCGACCCGGAAGGCGGCGTAGAAGGCAGCGCCGCCTCGCCGGGCGCGACCCGCCCGGGCAGACCTACGCCTCGACCGCCTCGTCCTCAGGGGGCTCCGGCCTGGTGATGACGAGCTGAGCCCCTTCCGGCGTCTCCGCAAGGTCGATGGTCGCTCCGTCGAGCGGCTGCGAGGCCTCGGTACCGATGAGCAGGAGCACGTCTCCCTCGTGCTCGACGACCTGGTCGCCCGCCTTCTCCCGGTCGGGGAAGAGGGCACACGTTCCTTCCCCTGAGAGCTCGACCCTCAAGCCGATCCCCTCCTCCTCGACGCTGCGCGACAGGGCGCTCTTGAGCACGACCTTGGCCCGGTCCGTCACATTCACCATCGCCCCCTCCATGTTCGATGCACGGCCTCGGATCTGACGGTTGTCGACGCGACACCGGGTCCCGTGCTGCACAGTCCGGGCCGTCAGCCATCGTTCGCGCGTGGAGACTGCGAGAAGACCAGGAGGGGCGGTGGCAACAACTACATCGAACGCAGTTCAGACAGCCGCGACGCGGCTCGAGATCAAACCGACTCGGAGCGCAGGCGCTCCAGTCGCGCTGAGAGTCGGCCGATGCCGCCGCCGGCAAACTCCGCGACCTTCTCGCCCCCGCGATAGATCAACGTGTACGGCAGGACGTCCACGTCGGCCAGCCACGGGTTGGCGCGCTTGAAGCCGACGAGGCCACCACGATCCAGCAGGATCTTGCCGAAGCGGACGTCGGCGTAAGTGGTATCGGCTGCGAGAAAGGTGTGCAGCTCCTCGGTGTACTCGGCGCAGTGCTCGCAGTCGCTCTTGCCCAGCATGAGGACCGCCCACGGAGCCGTCAGCAGCCCCTCCCAGGTGGTGCCGTCGATCGCTTCCAAACGTGTCATTTGTAGATGGGGGCCCCGAAATGGCCCCCAAACCCCCCGCTGTTCGCGGCGCCCCGGCGGAGCCGGGACGCCGCTCTAGTTCTGTGCGTGACTTCCTTGCCGTCGATCGTCTCTGCTGTCGGTCGTTCCTACGCTCGGCTATCCGACGAACTTCTCGCCCTTCTTCCAGTCGGCGCCGCACAGGCCACCGCTCTGCAGGGCCTGGGCGGTGCGGAGCACTTCCTTGGGGCTGCGGCCCACGGCGGTGTCGTTGACGTGGTAGGCGCGGATGACGCCCTTGTCGTCGACGATGACCGAGGCCCGGTAGGCGATGCCGGCGTCCTCCTTCAGCACACCGAACGCCCGGCTGACGGAATGGTTGGTGTCACCCATGACCGGGTGTGTGATCTCGCTCGGGAACGTCTGCCGATCGGCGAACCAGGCCTTGTGGCTGAAGAACGAGTCCGTGCTGACCCCGACGACGTCGATCTTGTCGTCGCCGAATTCCTTGAGGTGATCCTGGAAGCCCCGGATCTCGGTCGGGCACACGAACGTGAAGTCCAGGGGGTACCAGTAGAGGACGTGCCACTTGCCAGCGAAGTCCTTGCTGCTCAGCTTCTTCTGCTCGCCCTTGTGGTACGCGGTGCCGGCCCACTCGGGCTCCTTCTGTCCGATCATGCTCATCGTCTGCGTCTTCCTCCTTGAGAGTTCCGTCGAGTGCGCGCGCGGCGGCGGGCCGCCGGCGCGCGGGGGGCGGCCTGACAGGCCGCACAGCGTCCAAGAATGTCGACCACGTGGCTCGAGGCCGCAAAACCGTGGCGACCGGCCAGCGTCACCGCCGGGCGCCTCATCGCGTCGAGCCGGGCGTCGTGCACGTCACGCACGCTCCCACATTCGATGCACACGAGGTGGTGGTGGGATTCCAGCCCGGCGTCCCAGCGACCGCCGGCCCCGCCCCGCGACACCCGCCGCACCGCCCCGATGCGGGCCAGGACGTCGAGCGTCTTGTACACGGTGGCCAGCGACAGGGTCGGCAGCTCGCGCCGCACGGCCGCGTACAGCTCTTCCGCGCTCGGGTGGCCGTGCCCAGTCGCCAGGTGCCGGAAGACGGTCAGCCGCTGCGGGGTGAGGACCAGCCCGACCGCGCGGCAGCGGCTGACGAATCGCGCAATCGCGTCAGGAATCGGCATCCTGTCCACTTGATAATTATTCTCCAGAAATAAAACTAGTCAACCGGCCGCGGGGGCGGCCGACCACGCTGAGGTGAGGGCTACGGCCACACCCGGCGGGCGACGGCGCCGACGAGCCGGAGCTTGGCCTCCTGCTCGGCCGGCGTGAGGGGGTTGCCGGCCTCGCCCGAGGCGAAGCCGCACTGCGGACTCACGGCGAGCTGCTCCAGCGGCACCAGGCGCGCCGCCTCCCGGATGCGCGCCTCGACGGTGGCGGCGTCCTCGAGCGCGCCCTGCTTGGTGGTCAGCAGGCCCAGCACCACCTCGGCGCCCGGGCGGACGTGGCGGAGCGGGCCGAAGTCGCCGGCGCGTGGCGTGTCGTACTCCAGCAGCAGCCGGTCGACGTTGGTCAGCCGCGGGAACACCTCGGCCGCGATGCTGCCGTAGCCGCCGTTGGCGAGCCAGCGGCCGCCGGGGGCGTTGCCGCGGCAGATGTGGATGGCGCGCGTCAGGTCGCGCACGCCCTCGAAGACCAGGTTGTCGATCTCGGCGTCGGCGGCCAGCTCGGCCGCCATGTCGTGGCCCCACGACTGGAACGCCGCGCGATTGTCGGGGTCGACGTGCCACTGCGCGTAGTTCGGCGCGTCGAGCTGCAGGTAGTCGCCGCCGGCGGCGCGCACCCGGGGGATCACCTCGTCACGCAGGTAGGCGGCGACGGCGCGCAGGAAGTCCTCGGCGGTCGGATAGGCAGCCCGCGAGTGCTCTGGATGCCAGAAGATGCGGTGCCAGCTCGGGGCGGGGATCGTCAGCTTGGTGCGGGCGCGGGCGTTGGCCCGCAGGAACGCGTACTCGTGGCCCACGAGGTCGCGCACGACCGAGATCGGCCGCGTCACGAACGGCCGCACCGGGGCGTTGTAGACCTGGGCCGGCCGTCCGTCCGGCTCCTTCCACAAGGACCACCAGCCGGGATCGGCCGGCAGGAACTCGTAGCCGGCCAGCGGCGCGTACGGCCGCGCCTCCGGACGGAGCGGGATGGTGACCACCCACGAGTTGCGCCGCAGCTCGCCGTCGGTGATGACGTCGAGCCCGGCCGCCTCCTGCAGCGCGATGGCCTCGCGGACGGCGCGATCCTCGGCGGCACGCAGCTCGGCGTCGCCGACGGTCCCGCTCCGCGCGCCCTGCCGCGCGGCCTTCAAGTACGACGGGCGCAGGAGGCTGCCGACGACGTCCGCGCGGGCCACGCGCGTGCCCACGGTCACAGCGTCCCCCACACCTCGCGCGCCACCTCCACGCACAGGGCCAGCTTGGCCTTCTCTTGCTCGATCGTCACCTCGTTGCCCTCGACGGTCGAGGAGAAGCCGCACTGCGGGCTCAGGCAGAGCTGGTCGAGCGGCACGTACCGGGCGGCCTCGTCCAGGCGGCGCTTGATGTCGTCCTTGCGCTCGAGCCGGCCGTCCTTGCTGGTCACCAGCCCCAGCACCACCCGCACGTGGCGGGGCACGAAGCGCAACGGCGAGAAGTCTCCCGAGCGGGCGTCGTCGAACTCGAGGAAGAAGCCGTCGTACGGTAGCTGGGTGAAGATCGTCTCGGCGATGCGGCCGTAGCCGCCCTGGGCCCGCCAGCTCGAGCGGAAGTTGCCGCGGCACAGGTGCGTGCAGACGGTCAGGTCGCGCGGCTTGTCGCGCAGCGTCTGCTGCACCAGCGCCACCGAGAGCCGGAGCTGGGCGTCGGGATCCTCGCCCCGGGCGGCGTTCTGGGCGCGCATCTCCTCGTCACAGAGATAGGCCAGGCTCACGTCATCCAGCTGCAGGTAGCGGCAGCCGGCCGCGTAGAGATCGGCGATCTCGGCCCGGTAGGCGGCGGCGGTATCGGCGACGAAGGCATCGAGGTCGGGATAGGCCGTGCGGTCGATGTGGGTGCGGCCCACCTGCGAGTAGAGCATGCACGGCGACGGGATCGTCAGCTTGGGCGTGCGGGTAACGACGGACTTCAGGAACGCGAAGCCCTCCACGAAGATCGGCTTCGGCCGGGTCACCCGGCTCGTGATGGCCAGATCGGGCCGGGTGAAGTTCACGTCGCCGGCCTTGCCGTGAAATGTGACCGGGATGCGCTGGCCCTGACTCGACCAGCCGCCCAGCTGCAGCAGGAAGTCCATGTGCCAGGACTGGCGCCGCATCTCGCCGTCGGTGATGCCCTGCAGGCCGACCGCCTCCTGCAATCCGACCACCTCGCGAACCGCCGCATCCTCGGCGGCGCGCAGGGCGGCCGCGTTGACCCGGCCGGCCTCACGGTCGAGCCGCAGGGTCTTCAGCGGGGGCGGGCGCAGGAGACTGCCGACGTGGTCGGCGCGAAACGGCGGGCGCGCGGCGTCTGCCATGGGTCCTCCGGGTGGCGTTACGAGCGCCGGATGTCGAAGCGCAGCACCGTGATCGAGTGCGCCGGCAGCGTCAGCTCGAGCCGGGCGCCCCGGGCGGCGATGACCCGCTCGTGGACGTCGACGCGGCGCGGGTGCTCGAACGAGTTGATCGCGCTGACGTCGGGCCCGTTGACCTCCCACGCCCGCACCGGCCCCGCGATGACGGCGCCGCCCAGGTCGAGCGTGGCCGGCCGATCGCGGTCGCGGTCGCGATTGACGATGGCGACCGCCACCTCGCGGGCGTCGGCATCGCAGGTGGCGACGGCGTCGACCAGTTGAAATGGTCCGAGGTCCGCCACGTGGACCACGCGGCCGCCGGCGTCGGCCTCCTGGGCCGGCGGCAGGTCGTAGGTCTCGGAGTCGACGTGGGTGTCGAGGGCCACGGCCAGCGTGTGCTCGGCGTAGAGCCGCAGCGGGTGATAGATCGTCTGCAAGAAGAGCCCCTGGGGGTTGGTGAAGATGGGGGCGATCGCGTTGACGAGCTGGGCGAAGTTGGCCAGCCGGACCGTGCGGCAGTTGCGCACGAAGCCGTTCAGGTAGGTGGCGACGGCCAGCGCGTCCGTGAGGTTGTAGCGCTCCTCGACCCCGCCCACCCGGTCCTCGTGGCTGCGCGTCCGGTACCACACGTTCCACTCGTCGAAGGCGATG
This sequence comes from uncultured Candidatus Rokubacteria bacterium, assembly GCA_963734175.1. GTDB lineage: Bacteria > Methylomirabilota > Methylomirabilia > Rokubacteriales > CSP1-6 > AR5. Next base: position 180,630 of record CAVTGC010000015.1, on the reverse strand, counting down.
TGGATCGGATGGGCGATGCGCTGGGCGTAGCGCACGCGCTCGATCAGCGCCGCGCAGATCCGCACCGCCCGCTCGGCCTGGTGCGACTGGAAGACCGTGGCGTAGTGATCGGGGCAGCCGGTGTAGAGGTGGATGCTGTGGTAGTCGATGAACTCGGCCAGACCGCCGATGGCGATCTCGTCCCACTCGCTCCAGCCGTTCTGGCCGCAGCCGATCAGCTCGATGGACGGGTCGGTCCGCTTCATGACCATGGCGAACGCCCGCGCCTTCTTGACGTAGTCGTGGGCGTTCATGTTACCGATCTGCCAGCCGCCGTACATCTCGTTGCCGAGCCCCCAGTAGCGGACGCGGTACGGCTCGGGGTGGCCGTGCTGCCGGCGCAGGTTGGCCCACGAGGTGTTGCCGGTGCCGTTGCAGTACTCCACCCAGGCCTGCGCCTCGTCCATGCTGCCGGAGCCCATGTTCACGCAGATGAACGGCTCGGTGCCGAGCACGCGACAGTACTCGATGAACTCGTCGGTGCCGAAGCGATTCGACTCCTCGGCGTACCAGGCCAGGTCGGTGCGGCGCGGCCGCTGCTCCTTGGGGCCCACACCGTCGAGCCAGTGGTAGCCGCTCACGAAGTTGCCGCCCGGCCAGCGGAGCACCGGAGCGCGCAGCGGACGGGCGGCGTCGAGCACGTCGCGCCGGAAGCCGCGGGCGTCGCTGAGCGGCGAGCCTTCCTCGTAGATGCCGCCGTAGATGCAGCGGCCCAGGTGCTCGACGAACTGGCCGAAGATGCGGGGGTCGACGGTACCGAGGCGGCGGGCGAGGTCGAGGCCGATGCGGGTCATGACCCGCGGAGTCTAAGAGTGAGGCCCGTGAGTGTCAACGCAGCCGCCGCGTGGTTGACAGTCGTCGGAGAGTGCCCGTAGAGTCTCGGCCATTGCGACCGCGACCGCGGCGCCGGAGGACAGAGCCATGGACCGGGCACACAGCGCAGTGAGCCGTCGCACCTTCCTGACCGGCGCCGCGGTGACCGCGACGGCGGCGGCCGCGTGGCCGCGCCCCGGCCTCGCTCAGCCCAAGGGCACCTTCACCTACTGGAACGGTCTCACCGGCGCCGACGGCAAGGTGATGGACGAGCTGATCGATCGGTTCACCAAGGAGACCGGCATCCGCATCGAGCAGCAGCGGCTGCCGTGGGTCGAGCTCTACGCCAAGCTGCAGGTCTCGGTACCGGCCGGCGAGGGTCCCGACCTGGCGCTCATCCACACCGTCGAGGTCCCGCACTTCGCCAGCGACGGCGTGCTGGAGGCGATCGACGACGCCGCGCTCGGCGGCAAGGGCTTCCGCGGCGAGGACTACCTGCCGGCCACCTGGCAGGGCGGAACGTTCCAGGGCAAGCGCTACTCGCTCCCGCTCGACGTGCCCCAGCACCTGCTCTACCTGAACGTGAAGGTCATGAAGGAGGCGGGGCTGGTCGGCGCCGACGGCAAGCCCAAGGTACCGGCGAGCCGCGACGAGCTGGTCACCATGGCCAAGGCCATGACCAAGGGCGAGGCCTTCGGCTTCGCCATCGGCACCGCCAATCCCGGCCGCTACACCTGGGGCTTCCACAACCTGCTCTGGCAGAACGGCGCCAACATCTACGCGCCGGATCTCAAGCGGGCGGCGGTGGCCGAGCCGGCCGCGCTCGAGGTTGCCGAGTTCTTCGCCGCGCTGCCCAACCAGCACAAGGTGGCGCCGCCCGCCAACGCCAACTGTCGCGACGCCTTCATCGCCGGTCGGCTCGGCATGTGGATCGCCGGCTCCTGGAACTTCACGGGCCTGCGCGAGGCCAAGGTCGACTTCACGGCGGCGCCGGTCCCCCGCCTGTTCAAGCAGCCGGTGGTGTGGTCGATGCCGCACCAGTACAGCTTCCCCAAGGTGAAGACGGCCGACCGCGCGCGCCGCGACGCCGCCTGGACCCACGTGCGCTGGATGACCGATCACGTCGCCGAGTGGACGCTGAAGGCCGGCCAGGTCTCGGCCAGCCGCAAGGCTCACAGCGATCCCCGCGTCACCGCCGATCCGGTCCTCAAGACGCTGCTCGCCCAGGCGCCCAACTGGCAGGTTGGTCAGGGCACACCGAAGTGGGTCGCCGCCGAGAACGTCACGCGGCCGGTGATCGAGGCCGTCTACACGGGTCAGAAGGCTCCGAAGGCAGCGATGGAGGACCTGGCGCGTCAGATCAACGCGCTGCCGGAATAGAGTGACGGCCGGACGGCGCCGCCGGGGCCAGGCCCGGACGGCGTACCTGTTCCTGGCGCCGGGGCTGCTGCTGTTCGCGGTCTTCCGCGTCTATCCCCTGCTCGAGGGGCTACAGCTGTCGTTCACGAACGCGCGGCTCGGGCGCGCCACCTCGCAGTTCGTCGGCCTCGCCAACTACACGCGCCTGCTCGACGACACGCGCTTCCATGTCAGCCTCGCCAACACCGCCTTCTACACGATCGCCAGCACGCTGCCGATCATGGCCGTGCCCCTGGCGCTGGCCCTGGCGCTCAACCGCGGCCGCCTGCGGAGCCTGCTGCGCAGCGTGTTCTTCTTTCCGTTCACGCTCTCGGTCGTCACCGTGGGCCTGGCCTGGCTGTGGCTGTTCGATCCCGTGGTGGGGCCGTTCAACTACTACCTGCGCGCGCTCGGCGCGCCGGCCCGCTCGTGGCTGGCCGATCCCGCCACCGCCATGTGGGCGATCATCCTCACGACCGTGTGGTGGGTGACCGGCTACTACCTGGTCGTCTACCTGGCCGGCCTGCAAGACATTCCGCGCGACCTGTACGAGGCCGCCGCGCTCGACGGCGCCGGCGGCTGGCGGGCGTTCCGGTCCATCACGCTGCCGCTGCTGCGCCCCGTGCTGCTGTTCGTGGTGGTCACCCACGTGATCGGCTCGTTCCAGCTCTTCGGCCAGGTGTTCGTCCTCACCGGGGGCGGGCCCGGTGACGCCACCCGCACGGTCGTGCAGCACCTGTTCGAGACCGCCTTCCAGAACTTCTTTCAGTTCGGCGCCGCCTCGGCCATGGCCTGGGTGCTCTTCGCCGTCATCCTCGTCTTCTCCGTGCTGCAGTTCCGGCTGCTGCGCGGCCACACGGAGTACTGAGCGTGCGCGTCGACCGCCACGGCCTGGCGCTCACCGTCGCGCTGGGCGTGCTGGCCGTCGTGTGGCTGCTGCCGATCGTGTGGGTGGTGGTGACCTCGTTCAAGGTGACGGCCGATATCGTGAAGCTGCCCCCGGAGTGGATCCCGTGGCCGGCGACCCTCGACCACTACCACGAGGTGCTGCTGGGCAGCTCGCGCACGGCGCGCATCGGACGGGCGTTCGTGAACAGCCTGGTGGTGGCGCTGGGAACGGTGGTGGTCGTGCTCGCCACCAGCGCCATGACCGCCTACCCGCTGGCCCGCATGCGCTTCCCCGGCCGCGACCTCGTCTTCACGCTGCTGGTCGGCAGCCTCATGATTCCCAACGCGGTGGTGCTGGTGCCGCAGTACGTGCTGGTGCAGCGGCTCGGCTGGCTGAGCACGTACCAGGGGCTGATCGTGCCGGAGGCGGCCATGACCTTCGCCTTCGGCGTCTTTCTGCTGCGCCAGTTCTTCCTGACCATGCCGGGCGAGCTGGAGGACGCGGCCCGCATCGACGGCGCCAACGCCTGGCAGGTGTTCAGCCGCATCGTGCTGCCGCTGTCGCAGCCGGTGCTGGCCGCGCTGGCCATCTTCGCCTTCCGCTCGGCGTGGAACGACTTCCTGTGGCCGCTGATCGCCGTCAACAAGCCCGAGATGTTCCCGCTGCCGGTGGCGCTGGCCCTGCTGCGCAGCGCCTACAGCGCGGAGTCGTACGGACCGATCATGGCCGGCGCGGCGCTCAGCGCCGTGCCGCTGCTGGTCGTGTTCATCGTCGCGAACCGGCGGATCGTCGAAGGAGTTCGGCTCAGTGGCCTGAAGGGCTGAGCTCGCCCGTCGTCGCGCGGCGACGGCGGGCGGCGGGGAGGGCGGAGCGACCGGGTCCCCTTCGGTTCCGCGTGAGACTACCGGACGCGCGAAGGGATGGTCGGAGCCTGGTCCTACGTGAGGCGATACACGATCGAAGCCAACGGACCCTCAGGAGACCCGGTCGCTCCGCCCTCCCCGCCGCCCGCCGGGATCGCGTGATGTCGGACGGGCGCAGCATTCAGACGAGTGGAGCTGGGGGCGTCGACGGGGCGCCGCGGCCTTGCCGCGGCGCCCCTCGCGTGGGAACTAAACGCGGACGACGCGATGGTCGATGCGGAGGATGGGGCGGCGGACGGCGCGCTCGATCGTCCGGAATTCGGCTTCTTCCTCGGGGGTGACGAACGTCACGGCGTCGCCGACGGCTTCGGCTCTCGCGGTGCGACCGACGCGGTGGATGTAGCTCTCGGGGGCGTCGGGCATGTCGAAGTTCACGACGTGGCTGAGACCGGTCACGTCGATGCCGCGGGCGGCGATGTCGGTGGCCACCAGCACGCGCAGGTGGCCCGCCTTGAATGCGGCCAGCGCCTTCGTGCGCTGGGCCTGGCTGCGGTTGCCGTGGATGCGGTCGGCGGAGACGCCGCCGCGCGTGAGCGCAGTGGCCAGCCGGTCGGCGCGATGCTTCGTGCGCGTGAAGGCCAGCACGTTGTGCACGTCGGGACGCCGCAGCAGGTCGAGGAGCAGCGGGATCTTCTCCTCCCGGTTGACCGGGTAGGCCGTGTGGCGCACGCCCGCGGCCGGCGCCGACGGACGCTCGACGTCGATGCGGGCGGGATCCTTCAGGAAGTCCCGGGCCAGCGCGACGATGTCGGGCGGCAGCGTCGCCGAGAACAGCAGGGTCTGCCGCTGCGACGACAGCGTCTTCAAGATCCGCCGCACGTCGGGCAGGAAGCCCATGTCGAGCATCCGGTCGGCCTCGTCGAGCACGACGATGTCCACGCGATCGAGTCGCGCGTAGGACTGGCGCAGATGGTCGAGGAGGCGGCCGGGCGTCGCCACGAGGATCTCCACCCCGCGGCGCAGCGCCGTCTCCTGCGGGCCCATGGCCACGCCGCCGAAGATGGCCGCGCCCCGGAGGTTGGTATAGCGGCCGAGGGCGACGCGGTGCTCGTCGATCTGCGCGGCCAGCTCACGCGTGGGCGCCAGCACGAGCGCGCGGGTGATGCGCCGGGGCCCGGGCAGCAGCCGGTGCAGGATCGGCAGCAGGAACGCGGCCGTCTTGCCGGTCCCGGTCGCCGCGCACGCGAGCACGTCGCGGCCGGCATGGCCGGGCGGAATGGCGCTGGCCTGCACAGGGGTGGGCGTCGTGTAGCCGAACGCGGCGACCGCGCGCAGCAGGTCGGGGTGCAAATCAAAGGTGTCGAACGACATCGAAGGTTCTCCGGTGAGGCCCATCAGGGCCTCGGCAATCTTCCGCACCGTCATCACACGCCCCACGAAGCGGAAGAACCGGGGAAACGCGGTCTGCCTAGACTTGGCGGCGACCCACGATCGGGCCGCGATCGACTCAGACGGACTTCAGTATACGCGAGGACCCGCCGGCGGACACGCAGAACTAGTGCCAGCCGCACCACCGAACCGTGGTATCTTGGACTCCTTGCACATCGTACTGATCGTCCTGGTCGCCGTCGCCCTGACGCAAATGGCCGTGCTCATCACCTCGATCTACCTGCATCGGGGTCTGGCGCACCGGTCCCTGGCCCTCCACCCGGCGGCGGAGCTCGCCTGTCGGGCGATGCTCTGGCTCACCACCGGCCAGCGGCGCCAGGAGTGGGTGGCGGTGCACCGCAAGCACCACACCTTCACCGACCGCGAGGGCGACCCCCACAGCCCCAAGATCGAGGGGTTCTGGCGCGTCCAGCTGTTCAACGTGTACTACTACGCGCGGGAGGCCCGCAAGGCCGAGACCCTGCGTCGCTTCGCGCCCGACCTGGCCGAGGACCGGTTCGACCGCCTGGTCTTCTCGCACGGCTGGACGGGGCTGGCGCTGGGTACCGGGGCGCTCTGCCTGATCCTCGGCCTCTGGGCCGGGCTGGCCGCCATGGTGCTGCACGCGGTCCTCTACGTGTTCGTGGTGGCGCCCCTCATCAACGGGCTCGGCCACTGGCACGGACGGCAGACGTTCGGCAACTCCGCCTACAACATCCGCCTGCTGTCGCTGGTGACGGGCGGTGAGAGCCTGCACAACAACCACCACGCCCACCCGCGCGCCCCCAAGTTCAGCATGTCGGCGCGCGAGTACGACCCGAGCTGGACGGTCATTCGCGTGCTGGCCGCGTTGCGCGTGGTCAGGGTTCACGAGGTTGCGGTCGAAGCATCGTAGGAGGTGCGACCATGCAAGTGGGAGCGTTCTCGACACCTGGAGCACCGGATTGGCGCTGGCGGATCGTGAACTACGCGGGAGAGACGGTGGAAGAATCCCCGCGGAGCTTCCCGACGATCGAGGCCGCCATGAAGGACGGCCGCACACGGTTGCTGACGATGGACGTGGATCGCTCGGTGCCCCGTGCACCCTATCGTTCCGGCGCCCATTCCCGCGGAGCTAGAGCCAAGAGCGCGTAACACCCGCCGTCGTTTCGGGGCCGACGCTCGCCGGAGCGTCGGCTTGCAGCACCCCGCAAGGCGTGCCTATCATCCGGCAGCCCATGAGCACCACATCGGTGCGGACTGCCGGCGCCCCGCCGCTCGACCGCTCCACCCTCCTCGCGCGGTATCACGACGTGCGGCGGACGACGGAGCGGCTGTGCGCGCCGCTGTCGGCCGAGGACCACGTCGTGCAAGCGATGCCCGACGTCAGCCCGACCAAGTGGCACCTGGCCCACGTCTCGTGGTTCTTCGACACCTTCCTGCTGGAACCGGACCTGCCCGACTACACGCCGCTGCACCCGGCCTACCGGGTCCTGTTCAACTCCTACTACAACGGCGTCGGTCCCCAGTTCTCGCGGCCTGACCGTGGCCACCTCTCGCGGCCGTCCGTGGCCGAGATCCATGCCTATCGCGCCTGGGTCGACCGCGGCGTGGCCACCCTGCTGGAACGCGGGGCAGAGGCGCGGCTGGCCGAGCTGGCGCCGCTGATCGAGCTGGGCCTCAACCACGAGCAGCAGCACCAGGAGCTGATCCTCACCGACATCAAGTACAACCTCGGCGTGAACCCGCTCCACCCGGCCTACCACGCGGTGACGCCGCCCCGGGGGACCGCACCGCCGCGCCTCGGCTGGCGCTCGCACGGCGCCGGCCTGGGCCGCATCGGCCACGACGAGCCCGGCTTCGCATTCGACAACGAGCAGCCGCGCCACACCGTGTACCTGCACGCCTTCCAGCTCGCCGATCGGCTCGTCACCAGCGGCGAGTACCTCGAGTTCATGGATGCCGGCGGCTATCGCACCGCGCCGCTGTGGCTCTCGGAAGGCTGGCGCGTGGTGCAGGAGCGCGGCTGGCAGGCGCCGCTCTACTGGACGTGGCGCGACGGCGCCTGGTGGACGCAGACACTGAGCGGGCTGGTTCCGCTGGACCCACATGCCCCCGTCGCCCACGTGAGCTACTACGAGGCCGATGCCTACGCCCGCTGGCACGGCGCTCGCTTACCAACCGAGCATGAGTGGGAGCACGCGGCGGCGAACGCGCCGGTCCGCGGCAACTTCCAGGACACCGGTGTCTTCCACCCCCTGCCCCTGTCGGCCGGGCACGACGACGGCCAGATGTTCGGTGACGTGTGGGAATGGACGCAGAGTGCCTACACGTCCTACCCGGGCTACCGCCCGGCGGCGGGCGCGGTCGGCGAGTACAACGGCAAGTTCATGGTCAACCAGATGGTCCTGCGGGGCGGCTCATGTGTGACCCCGCTTTCACACATCCGCGCGAGCTACCGCAATTTCTTTCCCCCGGACGCCCGCTGGCAGTTCTCCGGGATCCGGCTGGCCACCGACGCCTGACCGACGCCGCCGCGCCTTCCCGGCCGGCGGAGCAAGGAGCCCCTCACGTGCGATACCGGGTCGAGGTCCACGCGGACCCCCATACCATGCTCAAGACAATGGCCGAGGACGTCCGGCGCGGTCTCGGTACACGGCCGCGCTCGCTGCCGCCCAAGTACTTCTACGACGCGGCCGGCTCCCAGCTGTTCGAGGAGATCACGCGGCTGCCCGAGTACTACCCGACCCGGACCGAGGACGCCCTGCTCGATACGCTGGCGCCGGCGCTGATGGGCCGGCTGGCCCCCGACGACGTCGTCGAGCTCGGCTCCGGCTTCTCGCTGAAGACACGCCGCCTGCTCGAGGCCCGCGGCGGTCGCCCGTTGCGCTATACGCCCGTCGACGTCGACGAGAGCACGGTGGCGGCCTCGGCCGCGCGCCTCCTGGCCGAGGATCCCGCGCTACGCGTGCACGCCATCGTCGGCGACTTCGAGCGCCACCTGATCCACGTGCCCCCGGCGAGCGGCCGTCGCCTCGTGCTCTTCCTGGGCAGCACCATCGGCAACCTCGACGATCCCGCTCGCCGGGCAGTGCTCGAACAGATCCGCGAGCTGTTGCGGCGCGGCGACCGGCTGCTGCTCGGCGTCGACCTCGTGAAGGACCCCGCGGTGCTGGAGGCCGCCTACAACGACGCCGCCGGGGTGACCGCGCGGTTCAATCGCAACATCCTGCACGTCGTCAACCGCGGTCTCGGCGCCGACTTCCGGCCGGACGCGTTCCGCCATCACGCCTGGTACAACGCGGCCGAGCGCCGCATCGAGATGCACCTGGTGGCGGACGCGCCGCAGACCGTGCGCATCCCCCGCCTCGGCCTCACCGTGCGGCTGGCGGCGGGCGAGAGCATCTGGACGGAGAGCTCGTACAAGTTCACGCGCGAGTCGACGCGCGCCATGCTGGAGACGGCCGGGCTCCGCCTCGACGCCTGGCACACCGACGCCGGCAACCGCTTCGCGCTGGCGCTGGCGGCGCCGCGGACGAAGGCGGCGGCGGCTCGCATCCCGCGCGCGGCCGCCTGAAGCCCACCCCGTGAGCGGCACCCCGACGCCCGGACGGTTCTACGTCCACGACGACCTCACCGAGGAGGTGCGCGAGCGGTACGGCGCCGGCTCACCGGAATCTGCGCTGGCGCAGTCGCTGCTGGCCGTGGTCGGTCGCGATACCGCGCGCGTCACGGTGCTGACCGTGCGGGAGCAGATCGCGGCCCTGGTCGCGGGTGGCACCCACGCGCCCTTCGCGCTCGCCATCGGGATCGGCCGGGCCGGCGAGCGGGTCGCCCGCCAGGTGCACGCAGAGACCGGCTGGTTCCCCGCCATCCGCCGCGTGGACCTGACCCGCGAGGAGGACGGCCGCGGCGGCTACGCCGTCGTGAGCCCGACCGGGATCCCGCTCGCCGAGCAGCTGGCCGGCGTGGAGACGGCGGCGGCGCTGGCGATCGTCGACGACACGATCTTCTCCGGCATCACCATGCGGTGCGTGCTGGAGACGCTGACGCCGGCGGTGCGGGCGCGCGCGCACGCCTTCTGCCTGCGCTGCGTGGCCGAGTCGCTGCCGCCCCTGCGCGCGCTCTGTCCCGTCACGCCGGGCTTCGCGGCCCCGGGCCACATCCTGGACGACGTGAGCTTCATCAACGCCAGCGGCCTCGTCCGCCGCGGCGCCATCCGCCGCACGGGCCAGTCGCCGCTGGCCTTCTTCGAGCGCCCGGAGTGGATTCACGCCTGGTTCCCGGACCGCGCCGGCGCCGTCCTCGACCTCTGCCGCCGCCTCAACGCCCTCCTCGAGCCGACCGGCGCGCCCTCGCTCCCCGCAACCGTCTAGGTCTCCGTGCCTTTCGCTCGTGGGTCGCCGGCGCGCGGGGCGGGCGGCTGGGCGACAGGGTCCCCTTCGGTTCCGCGAGAGACAATCCGGTGCGCCCAGGCACGGTCGGAGCCTGGTCCTAGGTGTGGCCCTACACGATCGAAGCCAACGGAACCTCAGGAGACCCTGTCGCCCAGCCGCCCGCCCCGCGCGCCGAGAGTACGCGCGATCCGCCAGACGATCGGATTCTGATCAGCGGGGGTGGGACATGACGAGGCGGAGGCCGCGGGGGACGAGGAGGCGGTCGACGAGCTCGAAGAGGCCGTGGAGGAGCAGGGCCATGAGGGCGGCGGGGATGGCGCCGGCCAGGATGGTCGTGACGTCGTCGAGCGCAAGGCCACGGACGATCAGGGTGCCGTAGCCGCCGCCGCCGATGAAGGCCGCCAGCGTGGCGGTGCCGACGGTCCAGATGGCGGCGGTCTTCACGCCGGCCAGGATGCTGACCGAGGCCAGCGGCAGCTCGATCCGGGCCAGCCGCCGCCAGCCCGTCAGCCCCAGCACGTCGGCGATCTCCAGGAGCTGGCGCTCGAGCGTCGACAGTCCGGTGGCCGTGCCGCGCACGATCGGGAGCAGCGCGTAGAGGAAGAGTGCGACGAGCGCGGGCAGCGTGCCGATGCCGAGGAGCGGGATCATGAAGCACAGCAGCGCCAGCGCGGGGATCGTCTGCAGCACGCCGACCGCCATCAGCTCGACCTGACCCACCGCCACCGAGCGCGCGGCCAGGATCCCCAGCGGCACCCCGGCCACGACCGCCAGCGCCACCGCCGCCGCCACCAGCCCCAGGTGCTCGAGCGTGAGGGCGCCCAGCTCGCGGGCCAGGCGCACCCGCTCCTCGGCGTCGGTGACCTCGCGGCCCAGGAAGCGCGCGGCGACCTGGCGCGCGCTGCGTCCCTCGACGTCCGCCAGCGCGTTGAGACGGGTCATGGTGGCGCCGTCGAGCCGTCCGACCAGCGCCCGCTCCAGCGCCGCCCACGCCCGCGGGTGGCCCTCGACAAACTCGGTCCGGGCCAGCAGGACGGCGGCGTAACTCGGAAAGAAGCGCTGGTCGTCGCGCAGGACCACCGCGCCCGTTCGGGCCAGCCGGCCGTCGGTGGAGAACACGTCGATCACGTCCACGGTGCCGCGCTCCAGCGCCTGGTAGGCGAGCGCGTGCTCGATGGTGCGGGCGCTGGCCAGGGTCAGCCCGTAGTGACGGCGCAGCCCCGGCCAGCCGTCGTCGCGCTCCAGGAAACCGGAGGTGAAGGCGCCGGTCAGCTCGGGATGACGCGCGAGGTCGCTGATGCGCGTCAGGCCGAGGCGCTGCGCGAGATCGGCCCGCACCGCCAGCGCGTAGGTGTTCTCGAAGCCGAGCGGGGCGCTGACGGTCAGCCCGCGCGGCCGCAGCCCGGTCCGGATCGCCTCCAGCGAGTCGACCGACGGGTCCTTGAGGATCGCGCGGGCGATCGTGCCCGTGTACTCCGGATAGAGATCGACGCTACCGTGGGCGACGGCCCGGTACGCGATGCCGGTGCCGCCCAGCCCCACACGCCGCTCGACCGGAGCCTCGCCGGCCGCTTCCATCACCTGGGCGGCGATCTCCGCGACCACGTAGCTCTCCGTGAACGACTTCGAGCCCACGCGCACCGTGGAAGCCGCGTCGACCGGCGCGACCACGGCGACCACAAGGGCCAGGCCAGCGGCCGCACTCGCGGCGACGCCAGGACGAGGGGCGCCACGGCGTTGCCGGGGCGGCCCGAGCCACCCAGAGGGCGTGGCGGCCATGTCGGGGCCCTCATCCACTAGAACCACTCCCGCAGCTCGGGCGGCGGCGCCTGGGCGCTGAGGAACTCGGTCACGAAGGGCTCGGCCGGCTTATGGGCGAGATCGGCGAACGTCCCCTGCTGCACGACCCGCCCCGCCCGCAGGAGCGTGATGGCGGCGCCGAGCAGCACCGCCTCCCGCACGTCGTGGGTGACGAGGAGCACGGTCTTGCCGAGCGTGCCGAACAGGCGGCGCAGCTCGGCCTGCAGGTCGGCGCGCACGATCGGATCGAGCGCGCCGAGCGGCTCGTCGAGCAGCAGCAGCGGCGGATCGAGCACGAGCGCGCGCATGAGCCCCACGCGCTGGCGCTGCCCTCCGCTCAGCTCGGCCGGATAGCGCGCCAGCATCGCCTCGTCGATGCCGGCCAGCTCGGCCAGCCCCCGCACGCGCTCGGCGATCCGGGCCCGCGGCCACCCCAGCGCCTCGGCCGGCAGGCTCACGTTGCCGCGCACGGTGAGATGCGGGTAGAGCCCGCCCTCCTGCACGACGTAGCCGACGCGACCGACCAGGTGGCGGCGAGAGGCAGGGGTGACGGCCACGCCGTCCACGAGGGCCTCGCCGGCGTCGGGCTCGACCAGCCCCAGGATCACGCGCAGCAGGGTGGACTTGCCGGAGCCGCTGGAGCCGAGCAGCACGTGGGTCGTGCGCGGCGTGACCTCGAGCGAGACGTCCTCGAGCGCGACCGTGGCGCCGTACCGCTTGCTGACCTGGCGGACCGTGATCATCCGCCCTGGAGTGTACGCAGATTCAGCGGGCGGCGGGCGGCCCCTTCACGGCAGGTACAGCCGCGTGAAATGGTCGTCGATCACCTCGCCCCCCGTGCTGACGGTGAAGTTGGAGGTGATCACCCCCCGGGCGCCCGCGAAGCCACCAGTCCCCCCGGTGATCGTCCACACCACGCCCCCCACCACCCAGCCCGCTCGCGGGGCCGGCCCCACCCACCCGCGCCCGAGCGTCTCGAACGTCACGGCGCCGGCGCTGCCATACGTGATCGTGCCGTCCTCGACGAAGCTGCCGTCCCCGAACCGCTCGACCCGCGACTCCAGCACCGCGCTCTCCCCCGCCACCGCCTCGATGCCCGCCGCGATGCCCTCGCGCCCCAGCACCGTCGACAACACCTGACTCCCCGCCACGCTCCGCGCCTGCCGCCGACTCTCCGACCCCGCCACCGCCCCCGCCGTCCCCCTGAACTCCAGCGCAAACACGATCTCTCGCATTCGAGCGACCTCCGTTCGAGCGCCGGCTTTGCCGGCGCGATCTGCTGTGTGGTCTGGGGGGAGGCAGGGAGGAGCGCGCCCCCGGCGCGCGACGACCGTCGGAAGGGGGGCGCAGCCCCCCTCCGAGCTAAAACACGATGAGTCCCCGCGCCAGCTCGCCGGCGGCCAGCGCGCGGAACGCCTCGTTCGCCTCGTCCAGGCCGTAGCGCCGCGTGATGAGCTGATCGACCTTGAGCTTGCCGGCCAGGTAGAGATTGACCAGCCGCGGCAGGTCCTCGCGGGTGCGGGCGCCGCCGTAGCTGCTGCCGCGGATCACGCGCTCGCCGGTCACCAGCGGCCGCACGTCCATCGGCACGGTGGCGCCGGTCTCGGGCACGCCGATGAGCACGCAGGTGCCCCCCGGGGCCAGCGCCTCCACGGCCTGGCTCACCGCCCGGGTGTCGCCGACGGCCACGAAGGCGTAGTCGGCGCCCAGCCGGGTGATGCGGCGGATGGCCGCCACGGCGTCCTCGCGCGAGGCGTCGACCAGGTGGCTGGCGCCCAGCGCCCGCGCGTGCTCGAGCTTGGCCGCCTTGACGTCGACGGCGATGACCGGGTGGGCGGCCACCAGCGCGCCCCCCTGCACCACGTTGAGGCCGACACCGCCGACGCCGAACACCGCGATGCTGGCGCCGGGCGGCACCGCCGCCGTGTTGATGACGGCGCCCACGCCGGTCATCACCGAGCAGCCAATGAGCGCGGCCCGGTCGAGCGGCATGTTCTTGTCGATGCGGATCGCGCACGACTCGTGCACGACCGTGGACGAGGCGTAGGTGGCGACGTGACCGTAGTGGTAGACGGGTCGGCCGTGCAGCGTCATCCGGGTGGTGCCGTCCGGCAGCACACCCCGCCCCGGTTGCCGCCGCTCGCACAGGTTCGGGCGACCGATCACGCAGTAGTGGCAGCGGCCGCACGTCGGCGCCCACGACAGGATCACCGGATCGCCCACCACGAGACCGTCGACACCGGGCCCGACCTCCTCGACCAGGCCGGCGCCCTCGTCGCCGAGGACGATCGGCACCGGCACGCCCTGCCAGGAGCCGTCGGCGGCGTGCAGGCAGGAGTGACAGACGCCGCTGGCCACCATGCGCACCCGCACCTCGCCGGTGCGCGGCGCCTCCAGCTCCAGCTCTTCGATTCCGAGCGGCTTGCCCTGCTCGTAGAGGACCGAGGCTCGCATGGCGCCTCCTTCAGGTGCCGTAGCGGATGCGCGGGTCGAGATACCCGTACAGCACGTCGACGGCCAGGTTGATGGTCATGAACATCACGGCGATGAACAGGATGGTGGACTGCGTGAGCGGGTAGTCGCGCTGGTAGATCGACCACAGCACCAGCCGTCCCACGCCCGGCAGCGTGAACACCTCCTCCACGACGACGGTGCCGCCGAGGAGGATGCCGACCTGCAGCCCAGCCACGGTGACGATGGGGATGAGCGCGTTCTTGAGGGCGTGCTTGAGGATGACCAGACGGCCGCCCAGCCCCTTGGCCGCCGCCGTGCGGATGTACTCCGAGCGCAGCACGTCGAGCATGGAGGCGCGGGTGGTGCGCGCGATGTTGGCGGCGCTGGCGGTGCCCAGGCACAGCGCCGGCAGCAGCATGATGGTGAGATTGCGCCGGGGGTCGGTGAGGAAGTCCACCCACATCACCGGTGGCATCCAGCGCAGGTAGATGGAGAAGAACAGGATCAGCATCGTGCCCTGCCAGAACACCGGAACCGAGAGGCCGAGCAGGGTGCCGACCCGGGTGGCGGTGTCGACGGCCTGGTCCCGGCGTGTGGCCGACACGATGCCGGCCGGAATCCCGATCAGCAGGGCGAAGGCCACCGCGAAGGCGGTCAGCTCGATCGTCACCGGCAACCGTTCGAGGATGAGCGTGACCACCGGCTTGCCGGTCCGCCACGAGGTGCCGAGGTCGCCGGTGGCGAGGCCCCCGATCCAGACGGCGTACTGCCGCCACCACGGCTGGTCGAGGCCGAAGAACCGCTTGAGCTCGGCCACCATCGCCGGGCTGACGACGGCGTCGGCGCCGATCATCTGCTCGACGACGGTGCCGGGCACCAGGCGGAGCATCAGGAACACCAGCAGCGACAGGCCCACGAGGGTGAGGGCCATGGAGTACAGGCGGACGGCGACGTACCGCGTCACGCGTTCCCTCGGGTCTGGACCTAGGCCTTCTCGACCGCGGCGCCCTCCAGGCCGTACAGCAGCGCGGTGGGGTGCTGGCGGAACCCCTTGACGCTGGCCTGGGTGAAGTCGATGAGGTCGGCCGAGTACAGCCACAGGTGCGGCACGTGGGTCAGGATCATCAGCTGGACCCGGTCGTAGATCTCCTTGCGCTTCTTGGGATCCATCGTGCGGCGGCCCTCCTCCAGCAGGGCGTCCAGCTCGGGCACGCTCCACGAGTTCCAGTTCTGCCCCTTGGTGGAGTGCAGCGCGCGGAAGAAGGCGACGTCGGGGTCGGCGTAGCCCGGCGTGCTGTTCATGGTCATGTCGAAGTCGTGGGCCTGCCACCGCTTGATCCACACGGCGTACTCCACGTTCTCGATCTCCATGTTGATGCCGATGCGCTTGAGCTGGGCGGCGATGACGGGCGCCCCCGACACCATCGTGGGGAACGTCGGGATCACCATGCACTTGACGGTGAAGCCGGCGCCGACGCCGGCCTCGGCCATGAGCTTCTTGGCCTTCTCGACGTCGCTCTTGTAGTACGTCATCCACTGCTCCTCGGGCAGCTGCCACTGCTTCATGGGCGCCGTGGCCGGCGCCGTGAGGCGGCCGAAGCCGGCGGTGGCCACGCGCATGACCTGCGAGCGATCGACCGCCCACGAGATGGCCTGGCGCACGCGGACGTCCTTGAGCGGCCCCCGGTTGGCGCTGATGTTCAGGTAGTCGTAGCCCAGGCGCGAGGAGCGGTAGCCGGTCAGCGACTTCTCGTCCTTGAGCAGGTTGTAGTTCTTGTTGTCCTCGATGAACGCGTGGTGGATCTGGCCCGTGCGGAGGGCGGCGACGATGTTGGCCTCGTCGGGAATGACGCGCACGATGAGCTCGTCGACGCGGGGCAGCCCCTTCTTGAAGTAGTTGGGATTGCGCTTGAAGACCATCTGCTGCTCGACCTTCCAGTCCTCGAGGATGAAGGGGCCGGTTCCGAGCGCGGCCTTGTTGAGGTCGCCGTGCTTCTTCACCCCCGCCTCGCTGACGATGAAGCCCCAGAAGCCGCCCAGCGCGGCCACCAGGGCCGCGAACGGCTCCTTGGTGACGAACTTGACGGCGTGCTTGCCGGCCGGCTCCACCTTGTCGAGGGCGATGAAGTCCGACTTGCCGGAGGCGGACTTCTCGAGCAGCCGGTCGAAGGTGAACTTCACGTCGGCCGAGGTGAACTCCTGGCCGTCGTGGAACTTCACGCCCTGCCGCAGCTTGAACGTCCACGTGAGGCCGTCCGGGCTCACCTGCCACGACTCGGCCAGCTCGGGGACGGGCGTCATGTCGGGCTCGAAGCGCACCAGCTGGTTGTACGTCAGCGGCGAGCGGCGGCTGCGCGACAGGGCCGGCACGAGCTGGGGGTCGAGACCGGTGGCCTCGCTCGTCTGGGCCGAGATCAGGGTGCCGCCCGACTTCGGCGCCTGGGCGCGGGCGGGCCGGGGCAGCGCGAGGGCGCCGGCCGTCAGGCCGGCGGCTTCCAGGAGTTGGCGACGGGTCATCTGGCTCATGCGGGTCCTCCTCAGGCAGTAGGGTCGAGAATGTCGCGCAGGCCGTCGCCGATCAGGTTGAACGCCAGCACGGCGATCATGATCGCGACGCCCGGGAACACCGAGATCCAGGGGGCGGTCTCTAGATACGTCCGGCCCTCGTTCAGCATGTTGCCCCACGAGGGCGTGGGCGGCTGCGCCGACAGCCCGAGGTAGCTCAGCGAGGCCTCGATGAGGATGGCCTGCGAGAAGGCGACGGTGCCTTGCACCACGAACGGCGACAGCACGTTGGGCAGCACGTGCTTGAGCGCGACGGCGAGGCGAGTGGCCCCCAGGGCCCGTACCGCCTCCACGTACTCCTTCTCGCGCTCGGCCAGCACCGGCGCCCGCATCACCCGCACGAACAGCGGCGTGTAGAGGATCGTGATCGCCACCACCGCGCTGTTCACGCCGGGCCCGCGCATCGCCGCCACGCCGACGGCCAGCAGCAGTCCGGGGATGCTGAAGAAGACGTCCATCACCCGATTGATGGCGTTGTCCCAGGCGCCGCCGACGTAGCCGGCCACCAGCCCCAGCGAGCCCCCGGCCAGCATCGCCAGCCCGATCGACGTGCCCGCCACGTAGAGCGACACCCGGGCGCCGTGGACGACCCGGCTCAGCACGTCACGGCCGAAGCGGTCGGTGCCGAACAGCGCCTGCACGCCGGGACGGGCCTCGATGAGATCGAAGTTCTGCTCGTCGGGCGGGTACGGCGCCAGCGTGCCGGCGAAGAGGGCCATGGTGACGATCGCCAGGGCGACGATTCCGCCCACGACCACCACCGTGCTGCGCATCAACCGCCGGAGGCTCTTCGTCACGATCCTCTGCGAGGGGCAGACTAGGCGGGGCGGGCCGGAAGTGTCAAGACGGCCGGGCCTCGATACGGCGGCCGGCGGGGGTTCGGGCGGCATCGGGGCGGGCTACGTCGAGGCCAGGTGCTCCCCGACGAAGCGCTGCAGCCGGGCCCGGGCCGACGCCGGCGAGATCTCCTCGAAGAAGATCGCCGCGTCGTACGGAGCCTTGGCCCGGCCGCGCACCTCGGCACAGCGGACGACGACGCCGATGATCGTGATGGGCGCCTCCCGCTTGGCCTCCGGCAGCTCCAGGGTCATCTGCATCCGGCTCATCACCGGCAGGGGCTGCGGCGTGTGGAAGAGGATGCCGGAGTTGGACAGGTCGACCACGCGCGAGTCGATGGTCTTGCCGGCAAACGTGAAACGCAGCGGCAGCTTGACAGTGACCCGGGGTTCGCGGCGGCGCTCGACGGTGGGCATGCGTTCGTCTATTCATAGCAACGTCGGTGAGCGGAGTCAAATATCCGTCCCGAGGATAGAATCACCGCTGTGCTGATCGACGGCGATCCGCCGCTGGCCGCCGCCCTGGCCGCGCTGGCCCGGGACGCGCGGCTGGTCTTCTTCGCCGGGCTGCCCGGCACCGGCAAGAGCCTGCTGATCCGCGAGCTGGCCCACCTGGCCCACGCCGCCGGGCGCCGCCTGCACCTGCTGCAGTGGGACGTCGCGCGCCCGGTGTTCGAGGGGTGCGAGGCAGGGCGCCGCTATCCGCAGGAGGCCGGCGTCACCCACGGCGTGATCCGGCTGGCCGTGGGGCGCTGGGCCCGGACGGCGATCGTCGCCTGGCACGCGCGCCACCGCGGCGCCGAGCACCTGCTGATCGGAGAGACGCCCTTCATCGGGCACCGGCTCGTCGACCTCGCCCGCCCGCTCGCCGACGACGCCGAGCCGCTGCTGACCGCGCCCGGCGCCACCTTCGTCATCCCGGTCCCCTCACGAGAGCTGCGCGCACACCTCGAGGCCGAGCGCGAACGGCGAACTCAGACGCCGCTGCATCCGCGCGAGCGCGAGGACGCGCCGCCGGCGGTGCTCCAGGCGCTCTGGCGCAGCCTGGCCGGCGGCGACGTGCCCTACGACCCGGTTGTCTATCAGCGCGCGTACGAGCGGCTGCTGCGACATCGCAGGGCGGAGGCGCTACCGCTGCACACGCGGCTGGCCACGGACGGCCTCTCGGCGTATGACGTTCGCGTCCCCGTGGCCGACCTCGTGCCGACCTCGGCCGAAGCCACGCAGGCAATCGCCGGCGTGGAAGCCAGCCATCCAGACCCCACCGACGTCCAGCGCGAGATCGCGGCCTGGCGCCAGTCATAGCGGCCGGGCCCCACGGCCGGCCGGCGCTTGCACGAGGTGGGACCGTGATTTAAGGTCAACCTACTCCCCGATCCCGAAGGACACCGGGCGCGCGTTCCGGAAGGAGTACCCATGGCCTTCTTCGGCATCCCCCGAGACGAAGACATCACGCCCGAGGCCCGCCACTGGCTCGACGAGCTGCAGCGCCTGCGGGGCGTCGACACGTTGCCCCAGTCGTGGACGACATACGCGCGCTCTCCGAGGATCCTCAAGGCGCGGGTGACCGCCGAGGACACCCTGTTCAGGCAAGCGGGCCAGTCGGCGTTCTCGTGGGAAGCGCGGTTGATCGCGTTCATGCTCGTCGCTCACGCCCGGCGGTGTGACGGCTGCTTCGGAGCCTCCCGCGGCTATCTGACCAACCTGGGCTTCGATGAGCCGGCGCTCGACGGGTTCTGCGCCAATCCCGCCGTCCTGCCCCTGCCCGAGCGCGAGCGCCTGTTCGTGAAGTACGTGTTACGCATCGCGACCGATCCCAGCAGCTTGCAGCCCAAGGATTTCCACGAGCTGGCCGCCCAGGGCCTGTCCGCGGAAGACGTGCAGGAAATCGCCGGCTGCGCGGCGCACGCCGTCATGAACACGATCTTCACCACGGTGGCCAACACGGCGTTGCAGGACGGCTGACCGGCCGCGTGGGCGCGTGAACTGTTCCACCTGCGGTCAGGACCTCCGGGCGGGCGCTCGCTTCTGCGACGGCTGCGGGACGGCGCTGGAGGTCCACTGCGGAGCGTGCGGCGAGCCCCAGCGCCCGCAGGCCCGCTTCTGCGACCACTGCGGCACGCCGCTCGTCGCCGCCGGGGCCACCAGCCCCGCGCCGGCGGCCGCCGTGCCTCGCGCCCCCGCCTCCTATACGCCCCGCCACCTGGCCGAGCGCATTCTCACCGAGGGGCGGGCGCTCCGCGGCGAGCGCAAGGACGTGACCGTCCTCTTCGTCGACGTGCAGGGCTCGACCGAGCTGGCCGGGGCCCTCGACCCCGAGGAGTTTCACGCGGTCATGGACGGCGCCTTCCAGATCATGCTGGACGCGGTCCACCGCTGGGAGGGAACGATCAACCAGTTCACCGGCGACGGAATCATGGCGCTCTTCGGCGCCCCCATCGCCCACGAGGACCACGCCCGGCGCGCCTGCCACGCGGCACTGGAGATTCAGCGCGGCTTCACCGAGCACGCGGCGCGGCTCCGGCGGGAAAAAGGGTTTGCCATCCAGGTGCGGCTGGGCCTCAACAGCGGTCCCGTCATCGTCGGCGCCATCGGCGACGATCTCCGGATGGACTACACGGCCCAGGGGTTGACGACGAACCTCGCCGCCCGCATGCAGCAGGCCGCCGATCCCGGGTCGACCCTCCTGGCGCCGGCAACTTGCCGGCTGGTCGACGGGTACTTCCGCGTCCGGCCTCTGGGCGCGCTCCGCATCCGCGGCGCCACCGATCCGGTCGAGGTCTTCGTCCTCGAGGGGGAAGGCACGGTGGTCTCGCGCCTGCAGGCCTCGCTGCGCCGGGGGGTCTCCCCGTTCCGGGGACGGGAGGCGCAGCTCGGCGTCCTCGGCGAGGCCTGGGAGCGGGCGATCGGCGGACGTGGTGCCGCGATCTGCCTCGTGGGCGAGCCCGGCATCGGCAAGTCCCGCCTCGCCTACGAGCTCCAGCGCCACCTGGGCCTGGCCGAGCGCGTGGAGGGCGCCGCCCACGCGCACGCCCGCGGCGCGGCGTACTTCGCCTTCCGGCCGCTCCTGCGGCAGCTGGCCGGGATCGAGCCGGACGCCGACCTGGCCGCGTCGCGCGAGCAGCTTCACCGCCGGCTGTGGGATCTGGATCCCGCGCTCGCCGGCTTCGTCCCGGACGTCCTGCCCATCATGGGCACCTCCTGCGAGGCACTCGCCACGCTCGGCGGCGGACCGGCCGACGCCCGCCGCGATCGCCTGCAGGAGGCGGTGCTGGCGTGGGTGGCGGCCGAGTGCCGTCGCACGCCCCGCCTGATGCTGATCGAGGACGTGCACTGGCTCGATCCATCGTCCGAGGAGCTCTGCCGGCGGCTGGCCGGAGCCGCGCGGGAGCTCGGCCTGCTGCTCCTGATGACCTCCCGGCTTTCGCTGGCCGGGACCCGGCTCGAGCTCGGCGGGGCGCGTGAGATCCCGCTCATGGCCCTCACCACCGAGGACGTCGAGGCGCTCGTCGATGCCCAGCTCGATCCCTACCCGGCCCACCCCACGCTCCGGCGGGCCATCACGGAACGGGCGCAGGGCAATCCGTTCTACGTCGAGGAGCTCGTGCGGACGTTTCGCGATCGTGGTGACCTCGTGCTCGCCGCCGGCGCCTACGAGCTGAAGGAGGCGGCCACCACGATCGTCCCGCCCAGCCTGCACGCCCTGATCGCCGCCCGGATCGACCGCCTACCGGCCTCGGCGCGCGAGCTCGTCGCCGACGCCGCCGTGCTGGGCAAGCGGTTCCCCCTGGCCCACCTCCGCGCGCTGACGCCGGGGGAGCGCTTCGACGAGGATCTCGCCCAGCTCGATCGCCGCGGCCTCCTCGACCACCAGAGCGGCGCGGCCGTGGCGATGGTGAGCTTTCACCACGTGCTGACCCAGGAGGTGGCCTACGCCACCCTGCTCCAGGCCGATCGCCAGACCCGCCACCGGCGTGCCGCCGAGACGATCGAGTCGCTCTATCGCGGGCGCACCGAGGAGGTCTGCGACCAGCTCGCTCACCACTGGGCCCGCAGCGACCGCGCCCCCGCCGCCCTACCGTACCTGGTGATCGCCGCCGACGGGGCGGTGGCGGTCGGGGCCAACCAGGAAGCCATCACCCACCTGCAGGGCGCGCTCGAGCTGGCGAGCGCCCCGCAGCGGGACACGATCCGCCTCAAGCTCGCCGGCCTCCACTTCGTCGTCGGCGAGCGCTGAGCCGCCTTCCTCGGCGCCTTGCCGGCGGAACCCGTTACACTACCGGGCGACAAGGATCGCCATCCGATCGATTGGAGGAGAGCATGGTCAACCTGAGGAGAGTCCTGATGGTGGCGCTGGTCGCCGTCGGCCTCGCGGCCGGGCAACCCGCCCTGGCCCAGACGACGACGCTCACGATGTCGTCGTGGGTGTCGCCGCAGCACCACCTCACCAGCGTCGTCCTGCAAGGCTGGGCCACCGAGGTGGAGAAGGCCACCGGCGGGCGCGTGAAGTTCACGATGCTGCCCAAGCACCCCTCGGCTCCGCCCGGCACCTTCGACGCCGTCCGGGAAGGGCTGGTCGATCTCTCGTACGTGACGGCCAGCTACACGCCGGCCCGCCACATCCTGCCCCTCATGCCGGAGCTGCCGGGGGCCGGCGAGACCGCGCTCGATCAACTCGGTCGCCTACTCGCGCATCTACTGGAAGCACTTCCACAAGGTCGGCGAGTACAAGGGCGTCAAGCAGCTCGGCGTGTTCACCCACGGCCCCGGCCAGATGTTCACCAAGAAGCGGTGGCCGGCATCGCCGACGTCCAGGGGCTGAAGATCCGCACGGGCGGCGGCATCGCCGAGGCGGTCGCCAAGGCGCTCGGCGCCTCGGCCTTCGTGAAGCCGGCGCCGGAGTCGTACGAGCTGCTCAGCTCCGGCGTGGCCGACGGGGTCTTCTTCCCGCTGGAATCGATCATCTCGTTCAAGCTCGACACCGTGCTGGAGCAGGCCACGCTGTTCCCGGGCGGGATGTACAGCTCGGCCTTCGGCTTCTTCATGAACGAGGACAAGTGGAACAAGCTGCCCAAGCAGGACCAGGAGACGATCGAGAAGCTCGCCGGTGAGCACCTGGCCCGCCTGGCCGGCGCCTCCTGGGACGAGGCCGACCGCAAGGGCATGGACGCGCTCAAGAAGTCCGGCGTGAAGATCGTCAACGCCAATCCCGAGTTCGTGGCCGAGGTCAAGAAGCGTTCGGCCCCGATCGTCGAGGACTGGGTGAAGAAGGCCAGCGCCAAGGGCGTGGACGCCGCCAAGATCCTCGAGGAGTTCCGCGAGGAGCTGAAGAAGGTCGCCGCCGGCAAGTGACCGCGCCCGAGAAGGGCTGGAAGCGGCACGCCGACTCGCTGCTCGGCGTCGCCGCCTCCGCCATCCTGCTGGCCATGATGTTCCTCACGGTCGTCGACGTGGTGGCGCGCTACGTCTTCAGCCGCCCCATCCGCGGCGCCTTCGAGGTCACCGAGCTGATGCTGCTGGTGCTGATCTTCGCCGGCCTGCCGCTGGTGTCGTTCTCCGACGAGCACGCCGTCATGGACTTCGTCGATCGCCTGCTCGGTCCCCGGGGGCAGCGCGGGATCGAGCGGCTCGTGCAGATCGTCAACGCAGCCTTCATGTTCCTGCTGACGTGGCTCGTCTGGCGCAAGGCCGACCGGATCTGGGCCTATGGCGACACCACCGACGTGCTCCGCATCGCCTACGGCCCCTTCGTGTACTTCATGGCGCTCACCCTGGCTCTGGCCGGCCTCATCCACGTCTACAAGGTGGTCGAGCGCCGATGATCGAGGGGCTGGCCGGCCTCACCCTGATGATGGCGCTCTGCCTGCTGCGGGTGCCCGATCTCGTTCGCCATGGCCATCGTCGGCATGGTGGGCTACGCGTACATGCGCGACTGGAACTGGACGATCGCCTTCGCCATCGTGCAGACCAAGCTCTACGAGACGGGGCGCAACTACACGCTGTCGGTGGTGCCGCTGTTCATCCTGATGGGCAACTTCGTCACCCGGGCCGGCATGTCGCAGGAGCTGTTCCGGGCCGCCTACGCCTTCATCGGCCACCTGCGCGGCGGCCTCGCCATGGCCACGGTGTGGGCCTCGGCCGGCTTCGGCGGCATCTGCGGCTCCTCGATCGCCACCGCCGCCACCTTCGCCAAGGTCGCCTATCCCTCCATGAAGCGCTTCGGCTACTCCGATCGGCTGGCCGCCGGCGTGGTGGCCGGCGGCGGCACCCTCGGCATCATGATCCCGCCCTCGACGATCATGGTGATCTACGGCGTCTTCACCGAGACGAACATCGGCAAGCTGTTCGCGGCCGGCGTCATCCCGGGCATCCTGGGGGCCATCCTGCTGTGCGGCGCCGTCGCCTACATGACGTGGCGCGACCCCGCCTCGGGTCCCCCCGGCGAGCGCTCGAGCTGGCGCGAGCGGCTGCTCGCGCTCAAGGACGTGTGGGCGGTGGCCGCGCTCTTCCTCTTCGTGATGGGCGGCATCTACGGCGGCTTCTTCACCGCCACCGAGGGGGCGGCCATGGGCGCCTTCGGGGCCATGATCTTCGCGCTGTGGCGCCGCGCCCTCACGCGGCGCACGCTCTACGCCGCGCTGCTGGAGAGCGCCCGGACCACGGCCATGCTGTTCATGATCCTGATCGGTGCCCTGATCTTCGCCGAGTTCGTCAACATCACGACGATGCCGGCCGACCTCAAGGCCTTCGTCACCCGCTTCAACGTGAGCCCGACGATGGTGGTGGCGGCCATCTGCGCGATCTACGTCGTGCTCGGCACCGCCATGGAGGAGCTGTCGATGATCCTGCTCACGATCCCGGTCTTCTTCCCGGTGATCGTGCACCTCGGCTTCGACCCGATCTGGTTCGGCATCATCATCGTGTGCGTGGTGGAGATCGGCCTCATCAGCCCCCCGGTCGGCATGAACATGTTCGTGCTGCGCACGCTGCTACCCGAGGTGAGCACGGGCACCGTGTTCAGCGGCGTGTTGCCCTTCATGTGGGCCGACGTCGTGCGCCTGGCCATCCTGGTGGCGTTCCCGTGGCTCTCGCTGTGGCTGCCCAGCCTCATGCGCTGAGCCGCCGTCGCGCAGCCGCCGTCGCCGGCGGGCTCCTGCTGGCCAGACCGATTCCTTCGTACGACGCTACGCCCCTGAGGGCGAGGCGTCAGTCGCCGCGAATCTTCTTCAGCCGCGCCTTGAGCGCGGTCATCCGGTCGTTCATCTTGTCGGACAGCCGGGTGACGGGCTTGACGCGCTTCTTCTGTCCGGGGTGCTTGTCGACCATCTCCCCGCGGGGGATGGCGTGGCAATAGGAGCAGCCGGACCTCAACCCATGCTTGCACTCACTCATCGATCAAACCTCGCGATCACGTTCTTGCCGTACTGCAGCACGTCGTCCGGTGTCTTGACCTGGGCGGGCAACCCGGCGCCGGAGCTGACCGGCACCGCCACCCGCGTCACGCCCGCCCGGGCCAGCGCCTCGATCTCGGCGGGCTCGATCGGGGCGGCCACGGTGATCTCGATCTCGGCCGGGTTCCGGCCGGCTGCCTCGGCGGCGCGGCGCATCTCGTCGAAGAGCTCGGCGGGGGCGCCGCGGGCCGGGAAATACCCGTCGCCGAGGCGGCCGGCTCGGCGGGCGGCGGCCCGGGTATCGCCGCCGACGATGATGGGGATGCGGCCCGCCGCCGGCCGGGGCCGGCAGAAGACCTCGTCGAAGGCCACGAAGCGCCCGTGGAAGCTGGCGCACTCCTGGCTCCACAGCGCGCGCATCGCCGCCACGTACTCGTCGGTGCGCGGCCCGCGATCGTCGAACGGCACGCCCAGCGTGGCGAACTCCTCGGCCAGCCAGCCCACCCCGATGCCCAGCAGCACCCGGCCTCCACCGGCCAGGTGGTCGAGCGTGGCCACCGCCTTGGCGGTGACGACGGGGTTGCGCTGGGGCAGGATCAGGATCGCCGTGCCGAGCTTGAGCGTGCGCGTGGCCGAGGCCACGTAGGCCAGCCAGATCAGCGGGTCGGGGATCGGAAAATCCTCGAGGCCGGAGCCCATGCGACCCGTCGGCGAGTACGGGTAGCGCGACTGGTAGGCGTGCGGCACCACCACGTGCTCGACCGTCCAGATCGAGTCGAAGCCGGCCGCCTCGGCGGCCTGGGCCAGCTCGACCGCCGCCGGACCGTTGGAGTACTTCCCGAGGCTGGCGTAGCGCAGTCCGAACTTCATCGTCGACCTCCGGTCATCAAGTGATCCTCGGTGATGCGCGCACCGGGCGGGAAGCGCAGCGTGCCGCGTGGTGCCGCTGCCGGAGAGAGAGCGGGTACGAGTTCACCTGATGGCCCTACTCTATCAACAAGTCGATCGACACGGTGTCCTGGATCTCTCGGCCGGGCGGCGCCGGGGCCGGCCGGCGGCGTCCCGAGCTTGGAGTTGCACAACCGTCCGCCATTCCCGAGAATCACCGGGGAGGAGACCCAGTTCATGAGCACAGTCGAGTCCGGTGTCAGGCTCACCAGCCTCTCCCACGGTGGCGGCTGCGGCTGCAAGCTCGCCCCCGCCGTGCTCGAGAAGATCATCGCGGGCACGGTGGGCGGCCTCACGCCGCCGGACCTGCTGGTGGGGGTGGAGACCAGCGACGACGCCGCCGTCTATCGCATCAACGACACGCAGGCCATCGTGGCCACGACCGACTTCTTCATGCCGATCGTCGACGATCCGTTCGACTTCGGCGCCATCGCCGCCACCAACGCCATCTCCGACGTCTACGCCATGGGCGGCACCCCGCTCTTCGCCCTGGCGCTGGTCGGCATGCCGATCGACAAGCTGCCCGTCGAGACGATCCGCCGCATCCTCGAGGGCGGCCAGTCGGTGTGCAAGCGGGCCGGCATCCCGGTGGCCGGCGGCCACAGCGTCGACTCGGTCGAGGCCATCTACGGCCTGGTCGCCATCGGGCTCGTCGATCCCCGGCACCTCAAGCGCAACTCCACCGCCCGGCCCGGCGACAAGATCGTGCTTGGCAAGCCGCTCGGCGTCGGCATCTACAGCGCCGCTCACAAGCAGGACCAGCTGAGCGAGACCCAGTACCGGGCCTTCCTCGACAGCACCACGAAGCTGAACACGCCGGGACCGAAGCTGGCGCGCCTGGACGGTGTGCACGCCCTCACCGACGTGACCGGCTTCGGGCTCCTGGGTCACCTGGTCGAGGTGTGCAAGGGGGCCGGCGTGCGAGCGACCGTGCGCTGGGACGCGCTGCCGTTCCTGCCCGAGGTCGAGGCCCTGACACGGGCCGGCCACGTCACCGGCGCGTCAGGACGGAACTGGGCGGGCTACGGCGACCTGATCGACCTGGGCGGGCGCGACAAGACCGCGCGCGTCCTCTTGACCGACCCCCAGACGAGCGGCGGGCTGCTCGTCACCTGCAGCCCCGCATCGGTCGACGACGTGCTCGCCACGTTCCGCGCGGAGGGCTTCGATCGGGCCGCGGTCATCGGCGAGATCCAGGCAGGCGCGCCCGGCGTGTCGGTGGCGTAGCCAGCGTCGGGGCCACGCCCCGGCCCCCAAACGACGCGGGGCGCCCCGGACTTGCCGGGACGCCCCGCGAGACTCCGCGCGCGAGTCCTGCCTGCTAGGCCGAGCCGGCCCTCGCTCCGACGCTGGCGGCGACGTCGGCCGGCGCCTCGCAGTACAGGGCGGCGTCGCTCGAGTGGCTGGACAGATCCTTGATGCTCGGCGCCACCCCGCACAGCGGGCAGCCCGGGTCGCGGCGCAGCCGCACCTCGCGGAAGCGCATGCCGAGCGCGTCGTAGGTGAGCAGGCGACCCACCAGCGGCTCGCCGAGGCCGAGCAGCAGCTTGATCGTCTCGGTGGCCTGCACCAGGCCGATCATCCCCGGCAGCACGCCGAGCACGCCCGCCTCCGCGCACGAGGGCACCAGGCCGGGCGGCGGCGGCGTCGGGTACAGGCAGCGGTAGCAGGGGCCCTGGTTGGGCGCGAACACCGAGGCCATGCCCTCGAACTGGAAGATGGAGCCGTGCACCTGCGGCTTGCCGGCCAGGTAGCAGGCGTCGTTGACCAGGTAGCGCGTGCCGAAGTTGTCGGAGCCGTCCACCACCACGTCGTAGTCGGCGATCAGCTCGAGCGCGTTGTCGGCGGTGATCCGCTCGGGGATGGCCACCACCTTCACGTCGGGGTTGAGCGCGCGCAGCGTGCGCATGCCCGACTCGACCTTGGGCTTGCCGACGTCGGCCGTGGTGTGCAGGATCTGCCGCTGGAGATTCGTGATGTCGACGACGTCGCCGTCCATGAGGCCGATGGTGCCCACGCCGGCCGCGGCCAGGTAGAGCGCCGTCGGCGAGCCGAGCCCGCCGGCTCCGATCAGCAGCACCTTGGAGCGCAGCAGCTTGCGCTGCCCCTTCTCGCCGACCTGGGCCAGCAGGAAGTGGCGGCTGTAGCGCTGCAGCTGCTCGGTGCCCATCGTCGCGTCCTTGACGACCGGCAGCCCGGACTGCACCCACCGCTGAAAGCCGCCCTGCAGGTTGACGACGTTGCTGTAGCCGAGATCCTTGAGCGCCTTGGCCGACAGCATCGACCGCAGCCCGGTCTGGCAGTAGAGGACGATCGGCGTGGTGGCGTCGGGCGCCACGCTGCCGATGCGGAATTCGAGGAAGCCCCGGCTGACGTTGGTGGCCGGCTCGATGTAGCCCTCACGGTGCTCGTCGGGATCGCGCACGTCGATGACGGTGACCGGCTCTCCGGCGGCCAGGCGCCGCTGCAGGTCCGCGGGTCCTTCCTCCGGCACGACGGCCCGAGCTTCCGCGAGCATCTCCTTGAGCGTCTTCATCCGATCCGTCCTCCCCTTCCCGAGTATGATGCCGCCCGCCGGGCGAACGATGCTTCAGGGTACCCCAGTTCGACCTCAGACTCTAACCCATCCATACCAGCGATGGCTGGGGTCACGGCCGTCGTCCAGGTAGGCCACCTTCATGCGGCTCAGGTAGTCCTTGGGAAGCTCGTTGCGCGTGGCCTGGACGTCCACGCCGAAGACGCGGGCCGCGTTCAGCCCGAAGATCTGCTCCTTGACGGTCCGCGTGAGCGGCGCGTACTTGTGGCTGTCGACCAGCGCCGGGGGGATCTCGAAGCGCCGGAACGCCTCGATCTGCCACTGCGGCGTCCCGTACCAGATCGAGTCCGTGCCCCACAGCACGTGATCGGCGCCGAAGGCGTCGACGATCTGGCCGACCAGGTGGGCGCAGGCGGTCGGATTCGTCGTCACCAGCTGGCCGAAGGTCGAGCCGAGCTCCATGTAGATGTTCCGGAGGCCGGGCTCCTTCTTCTTCATCTGGCAGAACTCGGTGGTCCACGGCACCTCCCCCGAGGGCTTGGCCGCCGTCACGCCGAGCAGGCCGGCGTGATAGAGCAGGAAGTCGATGTCCGGAAAGTCGCGGGCGGCCTTGATCACGTCACGCGGGTGGTTGTAGTCGGCGACCGGGCCCAGCGGCAGCCCCTTGTGCAGGCAGACGCGCTTGACCCCGAGCTTGCGCGCGCGCTCCAGCATCGGGTACGCGATCTTCTCGTCGTCCACGAACCAGCCGTGGTCGAACCCCTTGGGGGCGGCGCCGGTGTAGCCCTTCCAGGCGTCGACCTTGAGCGAGGCCGCCTGCTGATCCATGAAATCGAGGTCGGCCTGGCCGAGCTGCGGGGTGATGAGTCCGTGGGCCAGCATCCGTCGCGACTGCGTGATGCGGTTGATCTCGTCGCGGATGTGCGTCATCTCCCGCGGCGGCACCACGGCCTCCTGCGGATAGGGACCGGGCGGGGTCGAGATCAGTCCCATCGACGTCTCGCTGTCGAGGAACACCTCCTTGACCATGTTGGCCCACGAGAGATCGGCCATCGTCCCCCGATCCGAGGCCAGCTTCGGATTGAGCCGCCGGGCCGACTTGCGCAGCCCCAGCAGTGCCCCCTTGCTGACCGCGCCCTTGCGCGCCGCCTCCTCGTCCCGGGGATCGTACCCGGCGCCGACGTAGTGCAGCTGCACGTCGAAGATGAACCCGGGCGCGCCCGTGCGCTCCTGGAACGCGGCCGGCTCGGCCGCCTCCACCGGCAGCACGTCGAAGAACCGCCCGAAGACGGCGTTCATGGCCAGCAGCGACACCGCCATGCCCCCGCTCGTCGCCAGGAAGTCGCGCCGGCTCAGCCCCAGCCGCGGCGCCAGCCGCCCCGCCTCGGCGAGAATCCGATCCTCGACCGCCCGCTGGGCCGCGGTCTGCGGCAGCGGCGCGAACTCCTCGTTGGAGACGAGCCGCGTCGGCAGCGGAATCTCGCTGCGCAGCCCCTGGCGAAGATCAGACGTGATCGCGAACCCCTGCCCCGGCTGAGCGCTCATGGCATCCTCCTCGGTCGCGTCGGTGCCCAAGCATAGACCGACAACCGACCTCGCCCAAGCCACCCACCTGCACCGCCCGCTGACGCCCGGCGTGGCTCCGAGGCCGCCACGTCGCGTCGGCCCCGGACTGGGCCCGGGCAATGTCGCGGTCGCGCCTTGCGGCGCAGCCGTGCCGAACGCGTTCTATCGGGGCGGGATGAGCGAGCCGCCGACGCAGGACAGCCGGTACCCGAGCCCCCCCTGGGGGATGGGGGGCCGAGCGAATCCCGCTTGCGTGATACAGGCGGAGCCGCCGGCGCGACCGCGGCATGCCCGGGCCCAGTCCGGGGCCGACGCGACGTGGCAGCCTCGGAGCCGCGCCGGGCGTCAGCGGAGGGCGCGCAGGCGGGTGGACGTCAGCAGGACGAGGGCGTTGATGGCGACCATTCCGCCGCCGAAGAGGATGGCGAAGCGGGCGTCGACGGCGGCTGCGAGGACGCCGCCGAGGAGGCCGCCGAGAGGGAGCAGGTTCCAGCAGAGCGAGTAGAGGCTGAGGACGCGGCCGCGGAGGTGGTCGGGCACGCGCTGCTGGATGAACGTGCTCACCTGCGTCAGGTAGAACGTGTTGCTGAAGCCGACCAGCGCCAGCAGGGGCAGCGCCACCGAGACCGAGGGCGACTGCGAGAACGCCATCAGCAGCAGGCCCATGCAGGCCGCACCCGTGAGCAGCACCGGACCCGGTCGGTGCAGGCGATGGGCGACCGTGGCGATCGTCAGCGTGCCGCCCAGGGCGCCGAGGCCGTGGGCGGCGTTGAGGAGGCCGTAGCCGCTCGAGCCCGTGCCGAAGTACACGTCGGCGTAGATCGGCAGCAGCGTGACGTAGGACAGGCCGAACACGCTGTTCAGGAGGGCCAGCCCGATGAGCGCCGTGAAGACGAAGTTGCCGGCGACGAAGCGGAGGCCGTCGGCGAACTGTCGCACGACGTGCTGGCCGTCGCTCGTCGGTCTGACGCCACCGAGCTGCAGCCGACTGTAGAGCACCAGGGCCACGCAGGAGGCGCCGGCCGCCAGCCCGAAGCCGACGGCGCCGCCGAAGGCCGCGATGAGGATGCCGGCGATCGAGGGGCCGATCATGCGGCCCGCCTGCCAGGGAATCGAGCCGAGCGCGATGGCGTTGGGCAGCCGCGCCCGGTCGATGAGCTGGGGCACCAATGACATCCGGCTCGGCTCGTCGAACGCGCGAAACGTGTTGCTGAGCGCGGCGAGCACCAGCAGATGGTGCACGCGAAGCCAGCCGAGGACGGTGAGCAGGAATGCGGCCGTGAGGACGAGGGCGGTGAGGATCTGCGTCCCCAGCAGCAGCCGCAGCCGGTCGGTGCGGTCGGCGAGCACGCCGCCGACGAGCTGGAAGACGAGCAGCGGCGCGCCCTGGGCGAGGCCGAGCCAGCCGAGCGCCATCGGCTCGTGAGTCACCTCCCACGTCATCCACGCGAAGGTCACGTACTCGGCGCGATGGCCGAGGACGTAGAAGACCAGCCCGATCCAGTAGAGACAGTAGTTGCGGGTCTTGAGGGCGGCGAACATCGAGGGCGCAGCGATGGGCGTCGAGGCGGCCACGGCGTGTGGCGGCCATCATACCTTGAGGGTCGGTCAGGTCACTCCGTCGTCGTCCAGGGCCCGCACGACGATGCCCTGGTTCGCGGCCAGTCGCCGGGAGAGCGCCACGAGCTGGATCGGATCGATGACCGCGCCGGCCAGGTCGCCGGGGCCGATCCGCAGGTCGTCGAGCGTGCAGCCTCGAAGATCGGCGCCGCTGGCACGCGTGCCATGGAACACGGCGCTCTTCAGCTCACACCTCCGGAAGACGACCTCCGTGAGCACGGCGTTCAGGAAGTCGGCCTCGGTCAGCCCGCAATCCTCGAATCGCGCGCGCTTGAGGGCGGCAAACCTGAAGCTGGCGAGGCTGCCGACACAGTCGCGAAGCACCAGGCTCGTCGCCGACGCCTCCGTCAGGTCGAATCCCGTCACCCGGCACCCGATCAGCTCCACCCGGTCGAGCGTGCTCTGCCGCCACACGGCATTGGCGAGGTCGCAGTTCGTGAGGCGCACGTCGCTGAGCGTGAGCTTGTCCAGCCGGGCGGCGGTCAGGTCGACGTCACGGAGGACGACCCGGGCGAGCGTGAGCCGGCTGGCCGTGGCGCCGGCGAACCGGCCCTCGGCGATCTCGCCGTCGGTATAGGTCGCGTCGTCCTCGATCGACACGGAGCGCAGGCGGTCGAGCGCGCGCGCCACCGGCAGCTTCGGCGGCGTTGGACCCGGCTCGGGCCGGCGGGCCCGAGGGGCGGGTCTCCGCATGGCTCGATGATATCCCGGCCCCCGAACTCGCCGGCCCGTCCCCTGGTGTATTCTCTCGGCCATCATGAGACGACTCCGGTGGATCGCCCTCTCCGGCCTGATGCTGGTCCTGGCAGCGTGCGCCCAGGAGCCCGAGGGGCACGACCGCCACGGCCTGAGCACGGTCGACGCCCGGCCGGTGCGCTACGACTCGCTCGGGACCTACTCGTATCGCATCACCACCGCTTCCCCCGAGGCCCAGCGCTGGTTCGATCAGGGGCTGCGATTGGTGTACGCCTTCAACCACCACGAGGCGCAGCGGGCGTTCCGGGAGGCGGTGCGGCGCGACCCGCGCTGCGCGATGTGCTTCTGGGGCATCGCGATCACCGAGGGGTCGAATTACAACCATCCCACCGACGCCGAGCGCGAGAAGCGCGCGCTGGCCGCCGTGCTCGGCGCGCGCCAGCTGGCCGCCGGCGCCAGCCCGGCCGAGCGGGCCATGATCGAGGCCGTCGCCCGCCGCCACGGCGAGGATCCCGCCGTCAAGCGCGAGACGCTCGACCGCGCCTACGCCGACGCCATGGGCCAGGTGGCCCGGCAGTTCCCCGACGATCTCGAGGCCGCGACGTTCTTCGCCGACGCCATGATGAACCTGCGGCCGTGGAACCTGTGGACGCCCGACGGCGCGCCGCAACCGGGCACCGACGAGATCGTGCAGACGCTGGAACGCGTGCTGGCGAAGGAGCCGAATCATCCGGGCGCCCTGCACCTGTACATCCACGCCGTCGAGGCCAGCCGGCAGCCCGGCCGCGCCGAGGCCGCCGCCGACCGTCTGGCCCGGCTGATGCCGGGCGCCGGCCACATCGTGCACATGCCCTCGCACATCTACTGGCGCGTCGGCCGCTACGCCGATGCCGTCAGCGCCAACGTCGCCGCCGTGCAGGCCGACCGCGCCTACTTCAAGACGGCGCAGCCGAGCCCGATCTACCGCGGCCTCTACCACCCGCACAACATCGACTTCATCTGGCAGTCGGCCAGCATGCAGGGACGCAGCGCCGAGACGCTGCGGGCCGCCCGCGAGTTCGCGAGCAACGCCCCCGCCGAGATGATCCGGCAGATGCCGGACATGGAGACGGCACCGGTGGCGCCGGTCGTGGCGCTGGTGCGTTTCGGCCGGTGGGACGAGGTCCTGCGCGAGCCGGCGCCGCCGCGCGAGTGGCTCTACACGCGCGGCGTGTGGCACTACGCGCGTGGACTGGCGTTCTCGGCCAAGGGCCAGGCGCCTGAGGCGCGGCGCGAGCTGGGCGAGCTGGAAGCCGCCCTCCAGTCGATGCCCGCCGAGCGGACGGTCGCGTTCTTCTTCCGGGGCCGGAACCTGCTCCAGCTCGCCGCCAACGTCCTGGCCGGCGAGATCGCGGCCAAGGCCGGCGACACCGCCACCGCCGAGCGGCTCCTGCGCGCCGCCGTGACCGAGCAGGACACGCACTGGTTCACCGAGCCACCGCCCTGGTATTTTCCGGTGCGTCACGCGCTGGGCGCCGTGCTGCTGCAGGGCAACCGGGCGGCGGCGGCCGAGCAGGTCTACCGCGAGGATCTCAAGAACAATCCGGGCAACGGCTGGGCCCTGTATGGCCTGGCCCAGAGCCAGCGCGCGCAGGGCAAGACGGCCGAAGCCACGCAGACCGAGGAGACCTTCCGCCGCGCGTGGACCCAGGCCGACGTGACGCTCAGCGCGTCGCGGTTTTGATCTCCGCCGCCAGCTCGGCGGCGCGGCTGGGATCGAGCGGGTACAGCCGCTCGAGCACGCGCTGCGCGTCTTCCAGCCGTCCCAGCTTCACGTAGGCCTCGCCCAGGTACTCGAGCGCTTCGGGAAAGTCAGGCCGCTGCCGCAGCGCCTCGTCGTAGGCGGCCAGCGACTCGGCGTAGCGCCCCTGGTTGCGGAGCGCAAACCCCAGCTCGTTCCACGCCTCGGGAAACACGGCGCGGAACGCGAGGGCGCGCCGAAACGCCTCGGCCGCGGCCGCCCAGTCGTGGGCTACCCGGGCGCGCATGCCGCGGTCGTACTGGTTGTCGGCGTCGGGTGAGGGTGAGGGCTGGCGCCGCTGCTCGACGGCCGGGGAGCTGGGGTCGGCGAAGGCGACCGCCGGCACCAGCGCAGCGGCGGCCAGGAGGGCGGCGAGGCCGGGAACCCGGAGTCGCGGGGGCATGCTCCGATGATACGGGAGGTGGCCAAGATCCAGACGGTCCAACCTTACCGGCCGGCCGCTAGCGGGCCAGCGCTTCCTCCAGCTTCTTGCGCACGTGGGGCCACTCGCTCCGCATGATCGAGTAGTACGCGGAGTTACGCACGGTCCCCTCCGCGCTCGGCATGTCGGCGCGGCGTACCCCCTCGAACAGCGCCCCGAGCCTCTCGATGGCCCGGCGCGACCTGGCGTTGCGCTCGTCGGTCTTCAGCGAGACTCGATGCACGGCCCAGGTGTCGAAGGCGTGGGACAGCAGGAGGAGCTTCGCCTCGCTGTTGCAGCGCGTGCGCTGGGCGGAGGCGCCGAGCCAGGTGGAGCCGATCTCGACGGCGTCGGGTCGGTCGCTCCGCTGGAGCGGCGATCCGGCCGGCCACCGCCAGCGTTGGGGGTCCAGGTAGCTCGTGGAACCCACCAGCCGCTCCTGCCACACGATCGCGAAGGGAATCCGGCGCCCGGCGGCAGCGTCGGCCAGCGCCAGCTCGATGTAGGTCCGCGCATCCTGCGCGCCGTCGGGGACGCGTGTGTAGCCGAACTCCGCCCGGGATTCCGCGGCCGCCGAGGCCAGCGCGGCAGCATCGGCGACCGCGAGCGGCCGCAGCGTCACCGTCGGCCCCCGAAGCACGCCGACCTGAATGTTGTCCATCCGCCTCGTCCTCCGCTGGCTAGGCTGTGAATCCGCCGTCGATGGTCAGGCTGGCCCCGGTCACGAAGCCCGCCTCGGGGCCGGCCAGGTGCGCGACGAGCGCGGCCACCTCGTCCGCGGTGCCGTAGTGCGGCAAGGCCATCAACCCCCGGAGCGTGTCGGCGAAGGGGCCGGCCGCGGGGTTCATGTCGGTGTCGATCGGTCCCGGCTGCACGTTGTTGATCGTGATCCCGCGGGGGCCCAGGTCGCGGGCGAGCCCCTTGACCAGTCCCACCAGCGCCGCCTTGGACATGCTGTACACCGACCCACCGACGAACGGCATCCGCTCGGCGTTGCAGCTGCCGATCGTGATGACGCGCCCGCCGGTGCTCATGTGCTTCACGGCCGCCTGGGTGGCAACGAACACGGCGCGCAGGTTCACCGCCACCATGCGATCGAAGTCCTGGAGGCGGTAGTCGTCGATGGGCGCCATCACGGCGATACCGGCGTTGTTCACGAGAATGTCGATCCCGCCGAGCTCCTGGACCGTCCGTTCCACGGCGGCCACGACCGCCCCGGCGTCGGCGCCGTCGGCCTGGACGGCCACCGCCCGCACGCCGTGGGCCCGCGCCGCCCGCGCGGTCTCGTCGGCCTGGTCGGGCCGGCTGACGTAGGTCAGCGCGACGTCGGCACCGTCGCGCGCGAGCCGCTTCACGATGGCGGCGCCGATGCCACGGCTGCCGCCCGTCACCAATGCTCGCTTGCCGCGAAGCTGGCTCATCGTTTCCAGCCCTCGCGACCTACCCCGCGGCGCGCAGCCGCGGGAACACGACGTCGCGGAAGGCGGCGATCTCCGCCTCGGGCGGGGTGAAGGTCTGCAGCGGCATCAGGTAGAGATTGCGCACGCCGAGCTTGGCCGTCTCCAGGATGCGGGTCGCGCAGTCGGCCGGCGTGCCGATCAGGCCGACAGCGTCGCAGAGCTGGGCGGCGACCTCGTCGGGGACGAACGAGGTCGCGGCGATGGCGGCCTCCCAGTCGTGGGCGTGGGAGAGATCGGGATAGATCCGGTGCACGGCGTCCGGCACTTCCAGCTTGGGCAGCGTGAGCCCGGCCGGCTCCAGCCAGTACCCACCCCAGCGCAGGACGCCCCAGTGCACCGCGGTCGGCCGCGCCACCCGGCGCGCCTCGGCGGTGGTGGCCGCCGTGCCGATCCGCACGGCCCAGATGATCTCCAGATCCTCGAGCCGCCGGCCCCCGCGCTTGGCGCCCCGCTCGAGGTGATCGAGCGCGCGCTCGATGATGCCGCGGTTGAAGCCGACCAGCAGCAGCACGCCGTCGGCGACCTCGCCGGCGACCTCGATGGCCTTCGGTCCCGAGGCGGCCATCAGCACCGGCAGCCGGCGCCCCGACGCGTAGCCCAGCCGGCCCCGCGTTCCGGCAAAGTCGACCGTCTGGCCGGCCAGCAGCCCCTTGACGGTGGCGATGCAGGCGCGCATCTCGGCCAGCGTGGCCGGCTTGCGGCCGATGGTGCTGGCCGAGGTGTAGCCGGTGCCGATCACGAACTTCACGCGACCCGGCGCCAGCTCCTCGACCGTCTGGATCGCCCCGGCGAGCACGGAGGCATCGCGGGTGAACGGGTTGGTGACGGCCGGGAACAGCGTGAGCCGCGAGGTCTGGGTGGCGGCCTGGCCCAGCACGACGAACGTGTCGCGCGACAGGAGCTGGCTGTCGAGGATGCCGGCGCCGTCGAATCCGGCGGCCTCGACGTCCTGGATGAGGCGCATCAGCTGGGGCATGGGCGCGGTGCCGGGAATGCGCAGGTGGACGCGGATGGGCTGGCTCATGCGGGCATCCTATGTCACCGCGCGACGGTCGTCGAGCCGTCGCCCTGGTAGACGTAGCGCATGGTCAGGCAGCCGGGGTTCGGCCCCGGGCAGTAGTAGCCGATGATCTCGAGCTTGGCGTAACGGCCGTCGGTGGTGCGCACCGCCCACACGCGCGGCTTGGGGTTGAGGACGTGGGTGAAGAAGCCGTAGTGATACCAGCTCCCGATGGCCGGATTGCGCGGCTCCCCCCCGCCCTCGTTGGCGGCGTAGCCGTCGGCGGGCACCGTACGCACCTCGTCGAAGCGCACTTCACCCAGGTCTCGGATACCGGCGCC
Organism: uncultured Candidatus Rokubacteria bacterium; assembly: GCA_963734175.1. Classification (GTDB taxonomy): domain Bacteria; phylum Methylomirabilota; class Methylomirabilia; order Rokubacteriales; family CSP1-6; genus AR5. Next base: position 143,410 of record CAVTGC010000015.1, on the reverse strand, counting down.
GGCGCCCGCCACGATCGCGTAGCGACGAAACGCCAGGTCCCAGCCGCGCGTTCCGGTGTCGACCACGGAGCCGAGACGGAAGGAGAACGGCCGCCACGTCTCGGGGTCGGTGGCGTCGACCGTGTAGAGCACCGGGCCCACGAGCCCGGCCGGGGCCTCCCGCGGGCCCGGCGCGGTTGGCGCGTAGGTCGGCACCGTCGCCGGTCGCAGCGTGAGCGCGACCAGCGTGGCGGCGAGCGCCAGCACGCCCGCCGCCGCCAGCACCGGGACGAACCGCCTCAAAAGGGCGCGGGGGCGCCGTCCGGCAGCGGCGTGTCGAAAGCGAAGAGGACGCCGGCGATCAGACGGTAGTGCCCCGCCAGGATCACCAGCTCCATCACGCCCGTGATGCCGAGCTCGCGCTGCAGCTCGTCCTGCAGGGTCCGCGGAATCGACTCGTAGGCGAGGACGTGCTGCACCACGCGCGCGGGCCGGGCCAGGCGTGGGGGCAGCGTGGTCAGGTCGCCCTTCGTGCGCACGCGCTCGACGACCTCGTCGGACAGCCCCTCGGAGCGAGCGATCTTCGCGTGCGCCACCCACTCATAGGGCTGGTTGATGGCCCGGGCCGTGATCAGCACCGCCAGCTCGCGGACGTCCCCCGGCAGCGTCCCGTTGAACCGCAGGTACTCGCCCATGTCCCCCACGCGCTCGGCCAGCACCGGATGGTGCATCAGCGAGGCGAACGGCCCCCGCACCGGGCCGCGCTTGGCGGTGATCTTCTCGTACACGCGCCGGGCGTCGGGCGCCAGCGTGTCGAGCGGATCGGGTAGTTTGGCCATGCTCGTCCTCCTTTGCGGCGGAGTCTAGCACCGGCCACTCCGGCTCGCCTGTGGCACACTGGATGAGTTGCCTGCCATGCCGACCTCCGATCTCCTCAAGGAGCTTCGCATCGATCGCGACGCCCAGCCTCGGCGGGCGCGCGGCCGCTGGCTGGCCGTCGCCGTGATGGCGCTGGCGGTGGTCGCGGCCGGCGCCTGGCTGGCGTGGGGCCGGCTCGCGCCGCCGATCGTGCGCACCGTCGCCGCCCGGGCCGCCGTCGCGGCCGGCGGCGCCGGCTCCGTGCTCGACGCCAGCGGCTACGTGACGGCGCGCCGGCAGGCCACCGTGTCGGCGAAGATCACCGGCAAGGTCACCGAGGTGCTCATCGAGGAAGGCCAGCGCGTGAAGGAGGGCGACGTGCTGGCCCGGCTCGACGACACCGAGGCCCGCGCCCAGCTCACGCTGTCGCGCGCCCAGCTGGCCGCCGCTCGCTCGCAGGAGGGCGAGATCCGCGCGCTCCTCGCCCAGGCCGAGCGCGACTACACGCGCCAGCAGGAGCTGGCGGCCCGCCAGCTCGTGGCCGCCCAGGCACTCGACGCCGCCCTCGCCCAGCGCGACATGCTGCGCGCCCGCCTCGCCAACAACGTCGAGCAGGTGCGGGTGGCCGGGGAGAACGTGCGGGTCGCCGAGGTCCAGCTCGACAACACCGTCATCCGGGCACCGTTCAGCGGCGTCGTCGTGGCCAAGTCGGCCCAGCCGGGCGAGATGATCTCGCCGATCTCGGCCGGTGGCGGCTTCACCCGCACCGGCATCGGCACCATCGTGGACATGGACTCGCTGGAGATCCAGGTCGACGTCAACGAGTCGTTCATCAACCGGGTCACCGCCGAGCAGCCGGTGGAGGCCACGCTGAACGCCTACCCGGACTGGAAGATCCCGGGCTCGGTGATCGCGATCATCCCCACCGCGGATCGCAGCAAGGCCACGGTGAAGGTCCGCATCGCCCTCAAGTCGAAGGACGCGCGCATCGTGCCCGACATGGGCATCCGCGTCGCCTTCCTGACCACGCAGCCGGCCGCCGGCGCCCCGCCGCCGGTGCCGGCCGTCCTCGTCCCCGCCGACGCCGTGCGCGGCGAGGGCACGAGCGCCGCCGTCTTCGTTCACGCCGGCGACCGCGTGGAGCGGCGGGCGGTGACGCTGGGCCAGGCGGTCGGGACCGAGCGCGAGGTCGTCAGCGGCCTGAAAGCCGGCGAGCGCGTGGTGGTGGCGCCCCCGCCCACGCTCAAGGACGGCGACGCCGTGCGGGTCGCCGAGGGGAGCCGATGAGCGCGCCGGTGATCGAGGAGCGCCACGGGTCCCCCGGGGCGCTCCGAGCGTGGGGGGGTGTGGGGGGCCATCTCGGGGCCCCCCACGACCAATCATGAGCGCGCTCATCGAGATCCGGGGAGTTACCAAGACGTACCGGCGGGGCGGCGAGGCCATCGAGGTGCTGCACGGCGTCGACCTCGACATCCCCCGCGGCGACTTCGTGGCGCTGATGGGGCCGTCGGGCTCCGGCAAGACCACCCTGCTGAACCTGATCGGCGGTCTCGACACCCCGACCGCCGGCTCGATCACCGTCGACGGTCACCGCATCGACCGGCTCGGCAGCGGTGAGCTGTCGCGCTGGCGCGCGGCCAACGTGGGCTTCGTCTTCCAGTTCTACAACCTGCTGCCGGTGCTCTCGGCCCAGCGCAACGTCGAGCTGCCGCTGCTGCTGACGAGCCTCGGCGCCGCCCAGCGGCGGCGGCACGCCGCCATCGCGCTCGAGCTGGTCGGCCTGGCCGACCGGGCCGGCCACAAGCCCCGGGAGCTGTCGGGCGGCCAGGAGCAGCGGGTGGCGATCGCCCGGGCCATCGTCTCCGATCCCACGCTGCTGGTCTGCGACGAGCCCACCGGCGACCTCGATCGGGCCACCGCGCAGGAGATCATGCGGCTGCTGCAGATGCTCAACCGCGAGCACGGCAAGACCATCGTGATGGTCACCCACGACCCCAAGGCCGCCGAGTACGCCCAGCGGGCGCTGCACCTGGACAAGGGCACGCTGGCCACCGCCGCCGGAGCCGCGCCCGCGTGAAGTTCCTGCCGTTGCTGTGGGCGCAGCTGTTCCGGAAGAAGACGCGCACGGTGCTCACGCTGCTGTCGGTGCTGGTGGCCTTCCTGCTCTTCGGCCTGCTCCAGGCCGTGCAGATCGCCTTCGAGTCGGGGGCCGATGCCGCCGACGCCAAGCGGCTGCTCACCACCGCCCGCTACTCGATCATCGAGCCGCTGCCGATGGGCTACCTGCGCCGCATCGAGCGCGTGTCGGGCGTGGTGGCCGTGGCCAGCGCCGACTGGTTCGGCGCCAAGTACCAGAACGAGAGCAACGCCTTCCCGGTGTTCGCGGTCGATCCGGCCCGCTACCTCGACATGTACCCGGAGTTCATCGTCGCCCCCGCCCAGCGCCAGGGGTTCGTCACGACGCGCACCGGGGCCATCGCCGGCCAGCGTCTCGTCGACCGTTACGGCTGGAAGGTCGGACAGAAGCTGCCGATCGCCTCGGAGATCCACACCAAGACCGACGGCAGCCTGAACTGGGAGTTCGACCTGGTCGGCGTGCTGGACGCCGACGACCCGGCCGTGCGCGGCAACACCGACATGGTGCTGATCAACGTGGCCTACTTCGACGAGGCGCGGCAGTTCGGCCGCGGCAAGACCGGCTGGTACATCGTGCGGGTGGCCGACTCCGAGCAGGCCAAGGCCATCGCCGCCGACATCGACCGCCAGTTCGCCAACTCGCCCGACGAGACGAAGACCCAGCCCGAGAAGGAGTTCGCGATCGGCTTCGCCAAGCAGATCGGCGACGTCGGCGCCCTGGTCACGCGCATTCTCATCGCCGTCTTCTTCACGATCCTCATCCTGACCGGCAACACCATGGCCCAGTCGATCCGCGAGCGCATCCCCGAGCTGGCCATGCTCAAGACGCTCGGCTTCTCCGACGGCGTGGTGACCGCGCTCGTCCTCGGCGAGGCCGCGCTGCTGCTGGCCCTCGGCGGCGGCGCCGGGATGGCGGCGGCGGTCAGCCTCATGCCGATGCTCAACGGCGCCACCGGCGGCCGCTTCCCGCCCCTGTTCATCGCCGCCGAGACGTGGCTGCTGGCCGGCGCGCTCGTCCTCGGGCTGGCCATCGTCGTCGGGCTGCCGCCCGCGCTGCGCGTGCGCCGGCTGCGCATCGTCGACGCGCTGGCCGGGCACCGCTGAGCCATGGCCTGGCTGAACCAGGTCGCCCAGATCACGCTGATCAACCTCCGGAACGTCCCCCGCCGGCTGGGCACCTCGCTGGTCGTCGTCATCGGTATCGCCGGCGTGGTCGGCGTGCTCGTCTCCGTGCTGGCCATGGCCGAGGGGTTCCGCCACACGCTGGCCAGCACCGGGCGGCCGGCCCGCGTGATGCTGCTACGCGCCGGCTCCGACGCCGAGCTGTCCAGCGGCGTGGCGCGCGATCAGGCGGTCGTGCTGGCGAGCTTGCCGGCCATCGCCCGCGACGGCGAGGGCCGTCCGCTGGCCTCCGCCGAGATCGTCGTGATGGTCGACCTGCCGCGCCGCGGCCAGACCGATCCCAACAACGTGCCGTTCCGCGGCGTGCAGCCGGCCGCCTTCGGCATCCGCGACGAGCTGGTGCTGGTCGAGGGACGGCGCTTCGCGCGCGGTGTGCGGGAGGTGATCGTGGGTCGCAAGGCCGCCGCCCAGTTCGCGGGGCTGGCGGTCGGCTCGCGCATCGGATTCCGCGACAGCGACTGGGCCGTGGTGGGCGTGTTCACGAGCGGCGGCGACGTGCACGAGTCCGAGATCTGGGCGGACGCCGACGTGGCAATGTCGGCCTTCCGGCGCGAGGGCTTCCAGTCGGTGACCGCCACCCTGGCCGACGCCTCCGATGCCGGGCTGGCCGCGCTCAAGGAGTCGATCGCCCGCGACCGCCGGCTGTCGATCAGCGCGCTGCGCGAGCCGGAGTACTACGCCAAGCAGGCCTCGGTGCTGTCCAAGCTGATCGACGTGCTCGGCTACAGCGTGGCCGTGTTCATGGCCATCGGCGCCACCTTCGGCGCGCTCAACTGCATGTACTCGGCGATCGCCAGCCGCCAGGTCGAGATCGCCACCCTGCGCGCGATCGGCTTCGGCGGCACCCCGGTGGTGGTCTCGGTGATGATCGAGGCGCTGGCGCTCGCCCTGGTCGGCGGCGCCGTCGGCGGCGCCCTCGCCTACATCTACTGCGACGGCGCCTCGCTGTCGACGCTCAACTTCAACACCTTCTCCCAGGTCGCCTTCGACTTCCGGGTCACCCGCGCCCTGCTGACCAAGGGCCTCGTGTGGGCCCTCGTCATCGGCCTGGCCGGCGGCCTCCTCCCCGCCATCCGCGCCGCCCGCCTCCCCGTCACCGAAGCCCTCCGCACCGGCTGACGCCGAAACGCCGCAGACGCCGGGCGTCGTGGCGTCGGAGCGCGCGTGGACGATGTCTTCCGGCCCGTCCGGAGCCGGCGCGACATCGAGGGATTGCGCGGAACGCGTTGATCGGTGGCGCGCAGTCCCGTCGCGCGGCGCGGGGGGCGGGGCGACAGGGGCTCCTGAGGTTCCGTTGGCTTCGATCGTGTAACGCCACACGCAGGACCAGGCTCCGACCATGCCTGGGCGCACCGGACAGTCTCTCGCGGAACCGAAGGGGCCCCTGTCGCCCCGCCGCCCGCGCCGCGCGGCGGCACCGCGCGACCGGGCGGCGCGAACGAGCTAGTGCCGGTGTGCGCGATCCTCGCCGATCTGCCCGCGAATCTCGCCCGGCGGGAAGGTGCCCGAGTGCACGTTGGCGTAGGCGCGACCGGCGCGGATCGCCGCGACAACTTCCTCGAACTCACCCGCGGCGATCCCCTGCCCGATCGCCTCGAGGACCTGGGCCGGGGTGATCGTCCCGCTCACCGTTCCCGAGGTGGGCCCGGGGCACAGTGGCGTGAGGGAGGCCACCGTCGCCGGCGCCGGCGTGCCCGCCGTCTGGCACAGCCACACGACGATGCCGCCCACCGTGTGCCGCTGCCCGAAGTGGATGTGGGCCTGGGTGACGTCGCCCGTCAGCCCCTCGTAGTGCAGCTCGTAGCTGATGACGTCCTTGCGGTCGTCGATCCGGGCCCGGAACGAGCCCTTGGCCGGCGTCGAGACCGCGCCGCGCAGGGCCGGCGTGGGCGCCGCGATGAAGTGGACCTCGTTGTACCCCGACAGGCGCGCGGCGAACTTGTCCTCGTCGGCCATGGCCAGCGAGGCCGATCCGACGAGCAGGGAAACGGCAACCAGGTGGGCAAGAGTCTTCATGACGCCTTCCTCCAACGGTTCGCAGCGGTTGACGGGGCGTTGTCGGCTCGCACGACGCGCAAGTCAGGCGTCCGGTTCCCCGCCTGAAGTTTTCTCGCTCGGACTCGCCGGCCGCGTGAACACGACCTCGACCAGCCAGATCGCCAGCAAGAGATAGGCCGCGCCAATGGTCAGTCCGCCCGCGAGATCCGACAGCCAGTGCCGGTCAAGGTACAACCGGCTGAAGCCCACGACAACCACCGGGAGGGCGGCGACGAGGCTGGCCAGGATGCGCCAGCGCCGGCGCCGCGTCGAGGCCGTCGCGATGAGGTGAACCATGAGGCCGAAGAACACGACGAGGCTGAGCACGTGGCCACTCGGAAATCCCCAGGGCGCCTGGTCGGGCCTGGCCCGACCCGCGGCCGCCTTGGTCAGCCACTGCAAGCCGCCGGTGCCGGCCATGAGCACGGGCAACAGCACCGCCCACCGCCGATTCACGCGCCACAGGATCGGCAGCGCGACGACGATGAGGACGATGAGCCCGAGACCACCCAGGCTCGTCACCAGCTCCATCGGCAGCTGCAGCGCCTCGTAGCGGAGCAGGCGCACCCACGCCCGGGTGCCGTAGTCGAGCGCGAAGAACTGCTGCTGGGCGGCCAGAATGGCGAGGGCCAGGTAGCCGACGAACGACACCAGCGCGCCGAAGAGCAGACGGCGCGGCCTGCCCCGGCGGACAACCCGGCGAATGGACGAACGGCCAGCAGTGCTCACGGGACCTACCACTTCATACTATTCTGAGAATCGTCAGATGCGCGTGGTCAAGGCCGTCTTCCTCGTCCTCGGCGCCCTCCTGCTGGGTGTCCTCGTCTACCGCGTCGGCGCCGAGCCGATCTTGCAGACGCTGGGCCGCCTCGCCTGGTGGCAGTTCGTGGTGGTCTGCCTGCCGTACGCGGTGATCACGGCGGCCGACACGCTCGGCTGGCGCTTCGCGTTCACGCATGATCGGGCGCCGTTCTGGCGCCTGTACGGCGCCCGGCTGGCCGGCGAGGCGCTCAACGTCGTCACCGCGGTCGGCGCCGTCGGCGGCGAGGCCGCCAAGGCGTGGCTCGTGCGGCGCGACGTCGCCTACGAGGAGAGCGTGCCGTCGGTGGTCGTGGCCAAGACGACCATCACCATCGCCCAGGCCCTCTTCCTGCTGCTCGGGCTGGTCCTGGCCTGGCTCACGCTGCCGGTCGGCGCCGACGTCCTGCGCGGGATGCTGTGGCTGCTGGTCGTGGAGGTGCTGGCGGTGGGCGGCTTCGTGGGCGCCCAGGTCGCCGGGCTGGTGGCGCGCGGGGGCCGGCTGCTGAAGCTGTTCGGCGCCATCGATGACACCGCTTCGGCCGAGACCCTCGATCGTGCCCTCCGCGACTACTACGCCCGGGAGTGGCGACGGTTCAGCCTGTCGGTCGCCTTCCACCTGCTCGGCTGGCTGCTGGGCGCCGTCGAGGCCGTCGTCATGTTGTGGGCGCTGGGCGTGAGCGCGCCGCTGACGACGGCAACGGTGATCGAGGCGCTGGGCTCGGGCGTCCGCTTCGCGACGTTCCTGGTCCCGGCCAGTCTCGGCCCCTTCGAGGCCGCCAACGCGGCGGCCTTCGCCGCGCTCGGCTTCGGCGCCGGCGCCGGCCTGGCGTTCAGCTTCGTCCGTCGGGCGCGTCAGGCGGTGTGGATCGTCATCGGCCTGGCCGTGCTGCTGGGCATGCGGTGGTCGGCGCGCCGGGCCGCCGCCGCCGCGCCGCCGGCCTGAGCTCAGGCCTTCTCGACCGGCGGATCGCCCTCGCCCTCGATCGTGCGGTGCCGCAGCGCCTCCAGGGCGCCCGGCGGCACCAGCAATGGCAGCGCCCGGCGGCGCACGAGTAGTTCATCGCAGCGCCACGGCGTCGTCACCTGCACCCGCCGGCCGCGGTACAGCGCCACGCCGCGCCAGCGGCCGGGCAGCCGGAACATCACGCGCAGGAGCCGCCACAGCAGGCCGATCTTGGAGACGCGCGGCACCACGAACACGTCGAAGAGCCCGTCGATGGGCGAGGCCGTCGGCGTCAGCGCCAGGAAGCCCCGGTACGTCTCGACGTTGGCGACGGTCACCAGCACCGCATCGTCGGCCACCGGCCGGCCGTCGACGACCACCTGGAACGAGGCCAGCCGCGTCCGGAACAGAAAGCGGTGGGCGACCCCGTAGTAGTAGAGGTGGCGCAGAACGCGTTGGCGCGGCTGCTTGCGCCCCCGTTCGGCGACCTGCTGGATGTGCTCGAGGAATCCGTAGCTGCGGTGCGAGAGGAACAGGTCGTCCCCGCCCTCGCGCTTGACGACGCCCACGTCCACCGCCCGCACCTCGCCCTCGTCCAGGAGCCGCACGACCTCGCCGGCGTGGGCCGGATAGTTGAAGACCTGGGCGAACACGTTGCCGAAGCCGTTGGGTACCGGCACGAAGGCGGCGCCGGTGTGGATCGCCGCCACCGCGGCCGCGCTGAGCGTGGCATCGCCGCCGATGCACACGACGTGCGTGGTGCCGGGCGGACAGCGCTCGGCCCATTCCCGCAGCGCGGTCAGGTCGGCGAACGAGTGCACGTCGACCACGTGGCCCCGGCGCTTGAGTCGCGCCGAGAGCCGGCGCGCGGTGGCCTTGGCCCGGCCCTCGCCCGACCCCGGCGTGACGACGATCTGCACGTTGCCCTCTGCGCGCGGGCGCCGCGCAGAGCCCGACGATGCCACGCTACGCGACGACCTGGCGGCCGGTCGCGCGCAGCAGCCGACGGTCCTCGTCCGGCGTCGGCGCCGGCGGCACGCGCACCACGAGGTCCTGCGTGAACGTGCGGATCACCTTGCCCTCCGGCCACCCGGTGCCGTACGGCTCCTCGCCGCTGGCCACCGCCCGGATGCCGTCGCGCACGATGCGCCGCAGCATGATGACGCCGCGATCCGTCGAGGCCAGGTGCTCGAGGTCGTGCACGGCGACGGTCCGCTGGCTCGACTGCGCGTCGTAGTCGGCCGGGAAGCGCTGACGCTCCGCGTACGACCGGTCGCCCGACTGTCCGAAGCCCGGCTGGGCCACCTGCTCGGCCGTGAGCCCCCAGGCTGGATCGACCTGGGCCAGCTCGAAGTTCGTCGTCGAGGTCTCGTCGTTGGGCACCGCCCAGCGGATGATGACCGGGCGGCTGGCCGCCTTGGCTTCCGTCGCCTCCTCGATCTCGCGCGTGAACTGGTGCACGTTGGGCGGCATGAAGTCGCACACGCGGACCCAGACCAGGTCGCCGACCCGGCGGGTGGCGATGTAGACCATGCCGGCGTCGGTCGTCACCCAGTCCAGCTCGGGGACGACGCCGAAGGCCTCGGTGAACTGGTAGCCGCTGCTGAGGGCATGCAGGAACGCGGTGTGCACCGGGTCCATGCTGTTGTCCTTCACCTGTAGCCAGTTGCACGGCAGCGTGAACTTCGCCGCCGGCATCAGCGTGAAGCCGGGCACGGCGTAGCTGTCGTACATCGGGAAGGCCGGACGCCGCTCCGGTGGCCCCAGGTACGCGAAGACCAGCCCCGTGAACTCGTGGGTGGGATAGGCGCCCTGGCAGACGCGTTCGTGCAGGCGGCTGCCGGGCGGCTCGCCCGGCGTCTCCAGGCAGCGGCCGTCCACGTCGTAGACCCAGCCGTGATAGCAGCAGCGGATGCCGCGCTCGACCGGGATGCCGAACTCCAGCGACGCCCCCCGGTGCGCGCAGTGCAGATGCAGCACACCGACCCGCCCGCCCCGGTCGCGGAAGACCACGAGGTCCTCGCCGAGGATCCGCACGCGCAGCGGCGTCTCGGTCAGGTCACGGGCGAAGGCGACTGGCTGCCAGAAGCGGCGCAAGTATTCGCCGCACGGGGTGCCGGGCCCGACCTCGGTCAGCTCGCGGTCGGGGGCGACGAGGGCGCGGCGGTTGTAGCCGTCGAAGGCCGGAGGGGTCATGCCGGGACATTCTGCCACCGCAGGCGTCCGGCGACGAGTACCAGGACGACGACGGCCACCAGGCCGGCGCCGCCGCTCACGGCACAGGCGACGCGCACGCCCGCGTGCTCGGCGATGGTGCCGATCGAGCAGCGCGCCGAACGGCGTCATTCCCGCGAAGGCCAGCGCGTAGAGACCCATGACGCGCCCCCGCAGCGCATCGGGCGTGGACAGCTGCAGCGTGGTGTTGCAGCCGGTCGTGAACGTGATCTGGCAGCAGCCGAGCACCGCCAGCACGGCGGCGGCGGCGCCGAAGCGGCTCGTCAGCGACAGGACCAGAACGCCGGCACAGAGGACGGCCGCGGTGCCGGCCAGCGTGGCCGACGAGGGCCGGTCGCGCCGGAACAGCGTGAGGCCGACGGCGCCGACCACCGCCCCGGCCCCGACCGCCGACATCAGCAGGCCGAAGCCGTGGGCGCCCTCGTGCAGCACCTGGTAGGCGATCAGCGGGACCACCACGTTGAAGTTCAGGACGAGCAGGCTCACGACCACCATCAGCCCCAGCGTGAAGGCAATCGTCGGCGTCGTGGTGGCGTAGGTCAGGGCGCCGAGCAGCCCGGCGCGGAGGCCGAGCCGGCCGGCCGGGTCCGGCCGCCCCTCGGTGCGGATCGCCAGCAACGCACCGAGCACCGCCACGAAGCTGAGGGCGTTGAGGAGGAATGCCAGCGCCACGCCGAACCGGGCGATGAGCAGCCCGGCCACCGCGGGGCCCACGATGCGGGCGCCGTTGAACACCACCGAGTTCAGGGCCACGGCGTTGGCCACGTCGGCCCGGCCGACGAGGTCGGTGACGAAGGCCTGGCGGGCCGGGATGTCCATCGCGCGGCCGACGCCGTAGATCGCGGCCAGCACGGCGACATGCCAGTAGCGGACGTGGCCGCTGCCGACCAGGGCGGCCAGCACGAAGGCCTGCACCATCATGACGGCCTGGGTCACCAGGATGATGCGTCGCTTGGGGACGCGATCGGTCATCGCGCCGCCGACCCAGGACAGCAGCAGCACCGGGATGAACTGCAGCGCGCTCACGAGGCCCAGGTGAAAGGCCGATTGCGTCAGCTCCAGCACGAGCCAGGCCTGACCGACGCTCTGCATCCAGGTCCCGATCAGCGAGACGAGCTGGCCACCCCAGAAGAGCCGGAAGTCGCGATGGCGGAGGGCGCTGAGCGAGGCGATCCCGTTGATGCGCTTGAGCCTAGGCACCTTGCCTCAGGTGGTCAAGCGGGATTTGCCGATCGCGAGGGTCCCGGGCGCGAGCGTGAGCTAGAATGCGACCCGAGCGGAGGAGGCCCAGCCATGGCTGAGCAGATGAGTGCGGAGCTGACGCAGGCCGAGATCGATCAGCGCGTCTTCGATCTCTACGACGAGTACTGCCACGGGCGCCTCGACCGCCGCGAGTTCCTGCAGCGGGCCAGCGTGCTGACGGTCGGCGGTCTGGCCATGGCCCAGGCACTGTTGCCCCGCTACGCGCTGGCCCAGACGATCTCCTTCACCGACCAGCGGATCAAGGCCCGTTACGTGAGTTACCCGTCGCCGGGCGGCACCTCCGGCACCATGCGCGGGTACCTGGTGCAGCCGACCGGGACGGGCCCGTTCCCCGCCGTCCTGGTCATCCACGAGAACCGCGGGCTCAACCCGTACATCGAGGACGTGGCGCGCCGGGCCGCCACCGAGGGGTTCCTGGCCCTCGCGCCCGACGGGTTGTCGCCGGTCGGCGGCTATCCGGGCAACGACGACGACGGCCGCACCCTGCAGGCGGGTCTCGATCAGGCCAAGCTCCGCACGGACATGGTCAACAGCGCGCGCTTCGTGAAGGCCAACGCGCTGTCCACCGGCAAGCTCGGCGTCACCGGCTTCTGCTGGGGCGGCAGCACGACCAACTTCCTGGCCGTCACGCTCGGCGCGGACATGAAAGCCGGCGTTCCGTTCTACGGGGCGGCGGCCGAGACGGCCGGCGTGCCGGCCATCAAGGCGCCGCTGCTGATCCAGTACGCGGAGACCGACGAGCGCATCAACGCGATGTGGCCGGCCTACGAGACGGCCCTGAAGGCCAGCGGCGCCCAGTACGAGATGCACATGTACCCGGGCACCCAGCACGGCTTTCACAACAACTCCACCCCGCGCTATCACGAGGCGTCGGCCAAGCTCGCCTGGGAGCGGACGATCGCCTTCTTCAAGAAGCACCTGGCCTGAGATCAGGAGTGCCATGACCGACATCACGCCCGCCGTCCGCGCCGACCTCGCCTCGACCGGCAAGCTCCGCGCCGCGATCAACTACGGCAACTTCATCCTCGCCACCAAGGACCGCGCCACCGGAGAATCCCGGGGCGTGGCCGTCGATCTGACGCAGGAGCTGGGCCGCCGGCTCGGCGTGCCCGTCGAGATCGTCGCCTACGACAGCGTCGCCATCATGGGCGATGCGGCGCCGACCGGCGCCTGGGACATCGCGTTCCTCGGCTCCGATCCACAGCGCGAGAAGCTGATGAGCTTCACCGCCGCGTACCTCGAGATCGAGGCCACCTACCTCGTGCGCAGCGACTCGCCGCTGCGCACGGCAGCCGAGGTCGATCGCGAGGGGGTGCGGGTGGCGGCACCGGCCCGGGCCAACTACGAGCTGTTCCTGACCCGCAATCTGCACCGCGCCAAGCTGGTGTCGACGGCGGGCGGCGATGCGGCGTTCGACCTGCTCGTGAAGGGCGAGGCGGACGCGCTGGCCGGATTGACCCAGGCGCTGCACGACAAGATGCCGCAGCTGCCTGGCTCGCGCATCGTCGAGGGTCGCTTCATGGGGGTCCAGCAGTCGATCGCGGTCCCGAAGGGCCGCGACGCCGGCCTCGCGTACCTGCGGCGCGTCGTCGAGGACGCCAAGGCTTCCGGCCTCGTCGCCCGCGCCATCGAGCGCACGGGCGCTCGCGGCGTGTCCGTCGCGCCCCCCGCGAAGTAGCGCCTCGCCCTTCGTGCCCAGGCCCGTCAACGACGTCGGGAGGTCGGCGGAGCACGCCTTGCGTGACGGGCCGGAGTCCGCCTACGCCTGGGCGCGGCTCGGGGCCGCGCTGGTGCTGGCGGGCATCGGCGGCGTCGGCATGTGGTCGGTGATCGTGGCCCTGCCGGCGGTCCAGGCGGAGTTCGGCGTCGCCCGCTCCGCCGCCGCGCTGCCCTACACCATGACGATGATCTGCTTCGGCTTGGGCGGCATCCTGATGGGGCGCCTCTCCGATCGCTTCGGTATCGTTCCCCCCGTCGTGGGCGGCGCCGTCACGCTGGGGATCGGCTATGCCGTCGCCAGCCAGGCGACCAGCCTCTGGCAGTTCGCCCTGGCCCAGGGCCTGCTGGTGGGCGTCGCCAGCTCGGCCACGTTCGCGCCGCTGCTGGCCGACACCTCGCTCTGGTTCAACCGCCATCGCGGCATCGCGGTGGCGGTCATCGCGAGCGGCAGCTATCTGGCCGGCACGGTCTGGCCGCCCGTCGTGCAGCACTTCATCCAGACCCAGGGGTGGCGCCGGGCCTATCTGGGCATCGCCATCTTCTGCGTGACGGCCATGCTGCCGCTCACGCTGGCCCTGCGGCGGCGCTCGCCCCTGACCGAGGCCACCTCCGCGACGACGGGCTACGTCCTGCGCTCCCCGCGACCGCTCGGCATGTCACCGGCCGCGCTGCAGACCGTGCTGGTCGTCGCCGGGGTGAGCTGCTGTGTCGCGATGTCGATGCCGCAGGTCCACATCGTCGCCTACTCGGGCGACCTCGGTCACGGCGTGGCGCACGGGGCGAAGATGCTGTCGCTGATGCTGGGCCTCGGCATCGTGAGCCGCCTGGCCTCGGGCTGGATCTGCGACCACATCGGCGGGCGGCTCACGCTGCTGCTGGGCTCGACCCTGCAGGCCCTGGCGCTCGTCCTCTTCCTGCCCTTCAGCGGGCTCGTCTCGCTCTACGTCCTCTCGGCACTGTTCGGTCTGTTCCAGGGCGGCATCGTGCCCTCGTACGCGGTCATCGTCCGCGAGTTCTTCCCGCCCGAGGAGGCCGGCGTGCGCGTGGGCACCGTGCTGATGGCCACCGTGTTCGGCATGGCGCTGGGCGGCTGGATGTCCGGTGTGATCTTCGACCTGACCGGCTCCTACCACGCCGCCTTCCTCAACGGCATCCTGTGGAACCTGCTGAACGTCGGCATCGCGGTGGGGCTGCTGCGCCGGCCGGTGAGGCCGATCGAGCACGCGGTCTAGAACACGCCCAGGTGCTGGCGGAGGTCGACGCCGGCGGCGGTCAGCTCGCCGGCCGGGCCCGCAAAGACCACGCGGCCGCTGTTGAGGATGACGACGTCGTCGGCCACCTCGAAGACGAGCCGGGCGTTCTGCTCGACCAGCACGATCGACAGCCCCTCGGCCTTGAGCCGGCGGATCGTGGCCATGACCTCGGCGACGATCTGCGGGGCCAACCCCTCGGAGGGCTCGTCCATCAGCAGCACACGGGGGTTGGACATGAGGGCCCGGCCGATCGCCAGCATCTGCTGCTCACCGCCCGAGAGCGAGCCGGCGATCTGCCGGTGCCGCTCGCGCAGCCGCGGGAACACCGCGTAGACGGTCTCGAGCACCCACGGGGCCGCCCGGCCATCACCGGGCCGGCGCCCGGCCACGGCCAGGTTCTCGCGCACGGTCAAGCTGCGAAACACCCGGCGCCCCTGCGGCACCAGCGCCACCCCGTGGGCCGCGATCGCTTCCGGCGCCCGGCCGGTGACGGGGCGCCCGTACACGCTGATCTCGCCCCGCCGGGGCGGCAGCAGCCCGACCGTCACGTCATGGTCGTGCTCTTGCCGGCGCCGTTGCGGCCGAGCAGCCCGAGCAGCCGCCCCTCGCCCAGCCGCAGCGACACGTCGTGCAGCACGTGGCTGTCGCCGTAGAAGGCATCGACGCCGCTCAGGGCCAGCGCGTCACTCGCCAAGGTAGATCTCCCGCGTGCGCGGGTGCGCCACCACTTCCGGCCGCGTGCCCTCCACGACGACCTCGCCGAAGTGCAGCACGGTGATGCGCTCGGCGAAGTCGAGCGCCACGTCCATGTCGTGCTCGATCATCACGATCGTCACGTCGCGCGGGATGCCGGTGACCAGCGCCAGCACGTCGCGTCGCTCCTCGATCGACAGGCCGGCGAAGGGCTCGTCGAGCAGGAGCAGCCGCGGGCTCTGGGCCAGCGCCATGGCGATCTCCACCCGCCGGCGCTCGCCGTACGAGGTCTCGCGCAGGGGCCGCTCGGCCAGCGCCGCCAGCCCCACCCGGGCCAATGTCTCGCGAGCCCGATCCAGCAGCGTGTGCTGGCGCGCGAGCGGGGTGACCGGGTTCCAGCGCAGGGGCGAGCGGCCGAGCAGGGCGAGCGTGACGTTGCGCAGCAGCGTCTCGCCCGGGAACAGCGTGATGATCTGGTAGGTCCGGGCCATGCCCAGGTGAAAGCGCCGCCGGCTCGGCACCCGCGTGATGTCCCGACCGAAGAGGGCGATCGAGCCGCGGTCGGGGGCCAGCTCGCCGGTGATGAGGTTGAACAGCGTCGTCTTGCCGGCGCCGTTGGGGCCGATGATGAGCCGTCGCTCGCCCGGCTCGACGACGAGGTCGACGCCGGAGGTGACACGCAAGCCGCCGAAGGACTTGTCGAGCTTGCGCACCGCCAGCGCGCTCATCGCGCGCGATTATCCCACGGGCTTGACACGCTCGGGGGCCGCGTGAGAAGGATGCAGGACGCACGCGCAACGCGGCGCGAAGATCATTCGGAGGATCCGCATGACTCGACTGGCCCGCTGTGCGCCCATCCTCGTCGCCGTGCTGCTCGTCGTCGCGGCCCTGCCCGCGCCCGGGCCCGCCCAGCCCAAGCCGCTGCGGCCGTGGACGCTCATCCTCGACTTCGTGCCGACCGGCGAGTACATCCCTCACTACACCGCCCTCGAGAAGGGCTGGTACCGCGACGAGGGGCTCGACGTGAAGATCGTCCGCGGCCAGGGCTCGGGCGACACCGTCAAGCGCATCGCGGCCGGCCAGGGCGAGGTGGGCATCGCCGACATGTCGGCGCTGATCGCGGCCCGGGCCAACACCGACGTCAAGGTGAAGGGCATCGCCCTCTGGTACCGCCGCCCACCTCACGGCGTCTTCGTGCGCGCCGACTCGCCGATCAAGACGCCCAAGGACCTCGAGGGCAAGAAGCTGGCGATCTCGGCCGGCAATAGCCACCAGATCCTGTGGCCGGTCTTCGAGAAGCTCTCCGGCCTCAAGCCCGGCTCGGTCACCTGGGTCACCATGGACGCGGCCTCGATGCCGCCCTCCCTGATCCGCGGCGTCACCGACGCGGTGCCGTTCTTCGTGGTCCACGAGGCCCGCATCCGCAAGATCGCCAAGCAGCAGAACGTCGACCTGCGCCTGCTGTCGGCGTGGGCCGACCTCGGGCTGGATCTGTCGTCGACCTCGCTCGTCGCCCGCGAGGAGTCGATCGCCAAGGACCCGGACGGCCTCAAGGCCTTCCTGCGCGCCACCCTGAAGGGCGCCGACTACGCCTTCCGGGGCAAGCACTACGACGAGGGCGTGGGCTACCTGCTCAAGCACCACCCCGAGGTCGATCCCGACGGCGCCCTCGGCGCCGCCCAGGTCGCCACGCGGTTCGTCTACGCCGAGGAGGTCATCGCCGGCAAGGCCGCGGTGGGCCAGTTCGACGCGGGACGGCTGGAGAAGACCCGCGACACCTACACGCAGTACCTCGAGCTCAAGCGCAAGGTCCCGCTCGAGGAGCTCTACACGAACGATCTGCTCCCCGAGAAGAAGTAGCCGGCCGGGGCGGACGTGATCCGCCTCGACCACGTCGAGAAGACGTACCGGACCCAGCGGGGCGACCTCGTGCACGCCCTCGAGGACATCACGCTGGCGGTGGGCGAGAACGAGCTGGTGACCCTGGTGGGCGCCAGCGGCTGCGGCAAGAGCACGCTGCTCAAGCTGGTCGCCGGGCTCACGCCGCCAACGCGCGGCGCCATCCACATCGGCGACGCGCCGGTGCGCGGACCGTTCCCCGACGTGGGCTTCGTCTTCCAGCAGCCCGTCTTGCTGCCGTGGCGCTCGGTCCTCGACAACGTGCTCTTCTCGGTCGAGATGCTGGGGCTGGAGCCGCGCCAGTACCGCAAGCCGGCCGGCGATCTGCTGGAGCTGACCGGCCTTGGCGGCTTCGAGACCAAGTACCCGCGCGAGCTGTCGGGCGGCATGCAGCAGCGGGTCGCCATCTGCCGCGCGCTCCTGCCCGACCCCAGCCTGCTCCTGATGGACGAGCCGTTCGGCGCGCTCGATGCCATGACCCGCGAGGAGATGAGCCTGGAGCTGCTTCGCATCTGGGACGAGCGGCGCAAGACGATCCTGTTCGTCACCCACAGCATCCCGGAGGCGATCCTGCTCGCCGATCGCGTCGTGGTCATGACGCCGCGGCCGGGCCGGGTGGCCCGGGTCATCACGGTCGACCTGCCCCGCCCGCGCACGATGGACATGGAGTTCGACCCGCGCTTCAAGGCCGCCAGCGACGAGGTGCGCGGCCTCATCTTCGCCGGCCGGGGGCCGGGGCGATGACGGCGCGGCGCCTGGCCGCCGACTCGCTGGTGCCGGCCGTGACCGTCGTGGGCGTGCTGGTGGTGTGGGAGATCGTCACTCGCGCCTTCCACATCCCCCGCTTCGTCATGCCGCCGCCGTCGGCGATCCTCGGCGAGGGCTGGGCGTGGCGGTATCACTTCATCGCCCACACGTGGGTCACCCTCTACGAGACGCTCGGCGGCTTCGCGCTGTCGATCGTGGTCGGCGTCCCCCTGGCCGTGCTCATCGTCTACTCGCCGGCGCTCAAGCGCGCGCTCTACCCGCTGATCGTCCTCACCCAGTCCGTCCCCAAGATCGCCATCGCGCCCGTGCTGCTGCTGGTGCTCGGCCACGGCGAGATCCCCAAGGTGATCGTGGCCTTCCTCGTCGCCTTCTTCCCGGTCGTCGTCGACACCGCGACCGGGCTGGCCGCCACCCCGCCCGAGCTGCTCGACCTCAGCCGCTCCTACCGGGCCAGCGCCTTCAAGACTTTCATGAAGGTCCGGCTGCCCATGGCGATGCCGTTCTTCTTCGCGGGGGCCAAGGTGGCCATCACGCTCTCGGTGATCGGGGCCGTGGTCGGGGAGTTCGTCGGCTCCGATCAGGGGCTGGGCTACGTGATCCTGTCGGCGACGTCGTACTGGAAGACCGAGCTGGCCTTCAGCTCGATGATCCTGCTGTCGGTCATGGCCATCGTGCTGTTCGGCGCGGTGTCGCTGATCGAGCGGCTGACGTGCCCGTGGCTGGCCCCGGCCAGCGAGGAGTGAGGAGACGCCCATGAAGACCCTGATCCACGGCGGCGACGTCGTCGCCTACGCGGCCGGCGGCCACCGGCTCCTGCGCGGCGGCGATCTCGTGCTCGAGAACGACCGGGTGGCCTTCGTCGGCCGCGCCTTCGCGGGGCCGGTCGACCACCGCCTCGATGCGACCGGCCAGCTGGTGATTCCCGGCCTCGTGAACGTCCACTGCCACGCCGATACCGAAGCGGGCGGCCGGCTCATCGCCGATGTCGGCCGGCGCGACTACTTCCACACCGGCTTCCTCAACTACTACGGCGCCCGTCAGGGGACGAAGTCGCTGGGGCCGCGCCAGGATCCGGAGATCGGCGGCCGCTTCGCGATGGCCGAGATGCTCCGCAACGGGTGCACGACCGTCGTCGACATCGGCGTGGCCGCCGAGTCGCATGCGCGCATCGCCGGCGAGCTGGGGCTGCGCGCGTACCTGAGCCCCGCCTACAAGTCGTCGGAGTACGCCGTCGACGGCGACGGCCGGCTCTCGTACGAGGACGACGAGGCGGCGGGGATGGCCGGGCTCGAGCGGGCCAAGGACTTCATCCGCAAGCGGGCCGGCGAGTACGACGGGCGCCTGCAAGGGATGCTCTTTCCCTACCAGGTCGACACCTGCAGCCCCGCCCTGTTGCGGGCCACGCGCAAGGCGGCCGACGAGCTCGGGGTCGGCATCGAGATCCACGCCGGCCAGAACCTCCTGGAGTTTCACGAGATCCTGCGCCGCCACACGATGACGCCGGTGGAGTACCTGGCCGACACCGGCCTGCTCGGGCCCGACGCCATCGTCGGCCACTGCATCATCAGCACCGCCCACCACCTGGCCGCGCTGCCGGCCGGGCGCGACCTCGAGATCCTCGCGCGCACCGGCGCCACCGTCGCCCACTGCCCGCTCGTCTTCGCCCGGCGTGGCAACGCGCTGGAGTCGTTCGCGAAGTACCGGCGGGCCGGCGTCAACGTGGCGCTCGGCACCGACACCTACCCGCGCGATCTCATCAGCGAGATGCGGTGGGCGTCCAATCTCTGCAAGATCGTCGAGCGCGACTTCACCGTGGCCACCGCCGCCGACGTCTTCACCGCCGCCACCCTCGGCGCCGCCCGGGCCCTGCGCCGCGACGACCTCGGCCGCCTGGCCCCCGGCGCCAAGGCCGACGTCGTGCTGATCGACATGAAGAGCTTCCGGATGGGTCCCTACCGGGATCCGATCAAGGCGCTCGTGCAGTGCGGGACGGGCGACGACGTCGACCGGGTCATCGTCGACGGCAAGACCGTCGTGGAGGACGGCCACGTGGTCGGCCTCGACGAGGCGGCGTTGCTGGCCCAGGCCCAGGCCGAGGCCGAGCGCCTGTGGGGCACCGTCCCCGAGTGGCACTGGCAGGGGCTGACCGCCGATCAGCTCTCGCCCCCGTCGTTTCCCCCGCTCGAGACCGACCTCGGGCGCTGAACGCCCAGGTCGGCGAGACCTGACGGAGCGTGTGAGTTAGGCTAGGACGCCATGCCGGCACGGACGGGCCAGGAGTACCTGCAGGGGCTACGCGACCAGCAGCGCGAGGTCTGGCTGGGGGGCGAGCGCGTCAAGGACGTGACGAGCCACCCGGGGCTGCGCCACGGCGCCGAGGCCATCGCCTCGCTCTACGACCTGCAGCACGACCCCGCGCTGCGGGAGGCGATGACGTTCGTGTCGCCGACCACGGGCGAGCGCGTCGGGCTGTCGTTCATCGTCCCCCGCACCCGGGAGGAGCTGGAGGCCCGGCGCGAGATGATGCTGCAGTGGGCGCGCGCCACCTGCGGCATGATGGGCCGCTCGCCCGACTTCATGAACGTCTCCGTCTCGGCGTGGGCGGGCGCGGCCGACTACTTCGCGCAGTGCCGGCCGGAGTTCGGCGCCAACGTGCGGCGCTACCACGAGCACATCCGCGAGCACGACCTCACGCTGACCCACGCGCTCATCAACCTGCAGCGCAGCCGCACGGTGTCCGGGGTCCTGAATCTCGAGGAGGGCACCGCGCTGCACGTGGTCCGCGAGACCGACGCCGGCGTGATCGTGCGGGGGGCGCGGGTGCTGGCGACGCTGGCGCCCATCTCCGACGAGATCGCCGTGTACTCCCCGCGCCTGGCCCAGATGGGCGAGCCCCACAGCCCCTTCGCGCTCAACTTCGCCATCCCCTGCGGCACGCCCGGGCTGAAGTTCCTGTGCCGCGAGAGCTTCGACCTCGGGCGCTCGCGCTTCGATCATCCGCTCGGCTCGCGCTTCGAGGAGATGGACTGCGTGGCCTTCTTCGACGACGTGCTGGTGCCGTGGGAGCGCGTGTTCCTGCTCGGCGACATCAACCTGATCAACGGGACGGGGATGAGCACCGGCTCCTCGATGCACTCGGCCCACCAGGGCGCGGCCAAGAACCTCGCCAAGTGCGAGTTCGTCCTCGGGGTGGCGCTGCACATGACCCAGACGCTGGGCAACGCCCACCTGCCCCACACCGAGGAGCGGCTGGGCGAGCTGATGATGTACACGGAGCTGATGCGGGCCTGCCTGCGGGCCTCCGAGGCCGACGCCGCGCTCGATCAGTGGGGCACCATGCGCCCGGCCGCGCTGCCGGTGGAGATCACCCGCAACCTGTTCACGACGGCCTACCCGCGGATGATCGAGATCCTCCAGCTGCTGGGCTCCAGCAGCTTCATGATCACGCCGACCGAGGCCGACTTCGGCACGCCGCTGGCGCCGGCCATCGAGCAGTACCTGGCCACGGAGGGCTCCACCGCTCGCGACCGCGTCAAGCTCTTCCGGCTGGCCTGGGACATCGCCGGCAGCGCCTTCGGCAGCCGCCAGGTGCTGTACGAGCGCTTCTTCGCCAGCGACCCGCTCACGCGCGCGCGCTTCCTCGGCGCGATCTATCCGAAGCAGGAGGTCATGCAGCGCGTGACGGACTTCCTCGCCCGCGACGACGACTCATAGGCCCACGTAGAGCTCGCCCTTCTCTTCCTTCAGCGGATAGCCCGTGAGCCCCTCGGTGGCGTCGCCCAGGGGGGCGCCGGTGCGCAGGTCGAACTGCCACATGTGCTCCAGGCACGTCAGCGTGCAGCCGTCGTGGATCCCCGCCTCGAGCGGAATGGCCTCGTGGGGACACAGCGACTGGAAGGCGACGAACGCCTCGCCGGTGTGGACGACGAGCACGCTCACGCCGTCCACGGCGAACTCCTTCATGCCGCTGGCCGGCACGTCGGTGGCGGCGCACACGCGCTTCCACTGCGGCTCGACCTTGGGGGCGGCGGTCTTCTTCTCGCCGACGTCGATCTTGTTCGCGCCCGCCACGCCGGGCGAGTACCGCAGCCGCTCGACCGGGCGGCCCCCGATGATGTGGGACTCGAGGATCTCCGCGAGGTCGGACTCCTGCACGCCGGCGTACCAGACGTTCTCGGGATAGACGACCAGCATCGGCCCGTGGCCGCACTGCGAGAAGCAGCCGGCCTTGTTGACGCGCACCTCGATCGGGCGGTTGGCCTGGCGGGCGCCGTCCCGCAGCACCTTCACGAACCGTTCGGTGTCGCCCTGGGTCGGGCAGGTCTCACCGCTCGTGCACACGAAGACGTGACGATCGTACTGGCCCATCGTGGCTCCTTGTCAGCTGAACTTGTCGTAGCGGATGTCGGCCGGCGGCAGCCGCGCCTCCCGCAGCAGCAGGCGCAAGCTGGCGTCGACCATGGGCGGCGGGCCGGCGACCCAGGCCCGCACGTCGGCGAAGCGCCCCTTCATGGCCTCCCCGGCCACGGCGTGCACGAAGCCCCGGCCGAACGCGAACCCGGGATAGGCGGCCGCCAGCGAGGCCGGGACGTCCTCGTCGGAGAGCGCGACGGTGATCGCGAGCCGGCCCGGGTCTCGCGCCCGGAAGGCCTCCAGCTCGTCGAGAAAGAAGGCGTCGGCCGCGGTGCGGACGCCGAAGAAGACGTGGCCGTCCCAGGCGGTGAAGTGGCGCTCCTGGCCGGCCAGCGACAGGATCGACATCATGCCGGCGATCCCGCTGCCCCCCGCGACGCACAGGACGTGCTTGCCGTGGCCGGGCTGGAAGATCGCGTGCCCGAGCGGCGCGACCACGCCGAGGCGGGCGCCCTCGACGCCGTCGCCGAACAGCCACTCGCTGACACCCCCGCCCGGCTTCTTCTTGACCACGAACGACAGCCGCTCGGCGTGCCGATCGAAGTTGACCATGGAGTACGCGCGGGCGCCCTCGATCCCCGGCACCGTCAGCAGGGCGAACTGGCCGGCCGCGAAGTCGACGGGCCGGTCGACGTCGAGCTCGAAGGCGAGCACGTCGTGGGTGAGCCGACGGCACTCGCGGACGACGCCGCCCAGCGCCTGCGGAGCCGGCGCCATGGCCTCCTTGAAGGGCACACCGATCTCGAGCGTGCAGTCCTCG
Organism: uncultured Candidatus Rokubacteria bacterium; assembly: GCA_963734175.1. Lineage (GTDB taxonomy): Bacteria > Methylomirabilota > Methylomirabilia > Rokubacteriales > CSP1-6 > AR5. Next base: position 120,471 of record CAVTGC010000015.1, on the reverse strand, counting down.
TGGGCCACGCTCTGGCACATCAGCAGCTCGGCCTCGCTCTTGAGATAGCGCCGGCCCGGCGCCTCCGGCCACCCGCCGGCGATGCGCCCGCTCACGAGCCGGGCCTTGCAGGTGCCGCAGGTGCCGGTGCCGCACTCGTAGGGCAGCTCCACCCCGCCCCGCAGGCCGGCGAGGAGGATCTTCTCGCCGGCCTCGCACGCGAAGTCACGGGCCCCGTTCCGGGCGTTGACGACGATCTTCATGAGCGGGCGCGCGTCTACCCCTTGGCGTGGCGCGCGTAGATCTCGGCGATCTTCTTGTGGCACTCGTCGAGGGCCTTGGCCGCGTCCCAGTTCTCGACGAGCACGCGCTGGATCATCTTCGGGATGACGTGGGTGTTCAGCACCTCGCCGGCCGCCGGCGTCGGCGACCCCGCGTAGCTGACCGGCACCCCGGTCTCCGCCATCTTGATGAAGTGGGCGAAGGCCGGCTTCTCCTTCCAGAAGGGGCTGTCGAACAGGCGCTTGTAGACCGGCACCCAGCGGCCGCCCGTGGACTGGATGATCTTGTCGTAGTTGGCCGGCTGCATGAGGTAGTCGAGCAGCCCCTTGGCCAGCTCGGGATACGGATTCTTCTTGAAGGCGGCGTAGGCCCAGGTGTCGATCTGGTTGACCGTGCCCTTGGGCCCGGCCGGCACCGGGAACAGGCCGGTGACCTTCTGCAGATCCTTGTCGTTGCCGTCGAGGTAGGCGTAGATGCTCGACGGGTTCATGACGAAGGCGGCCTGCTTGGACTGGTAGGCCTTGTTGTTGCCCGAGTTGTCCCACGAGATGGCGCCGGGCGGGATGATCTTGTGCGTCTTGAACATCGCCTCGATCATCTTCACGCCGGCCACGTTCTCGGCCGAGTTCATCACGACGGTCTTGTTGTCGGCCTCGACCATCTTGCCGCCGTAGCACCACAGCAGGTTCATCACGTTGTCGGTGGTGTCCTCGAAGAGGCCCAGGCACATGCCGAAGGCGAACAGCCGGGGCGGCGACTGGATCTTCTTGCTGGTCTCCACGAACTCGTCCCAGGTCTTCGGGTACTCGACCTTGGCCGCCTCCAGCAGGTCCATGCGGGCGTGCACCGGCCAGGGGTTGACGGCCAGCGGCACGCCCATGGCCCGGCCATTGAAGACCACCGAGGTCATGGCCGACTCGAAGATGCCCTTGGGCTCGCGGCGCATCTTGGTGACGAGATCGTGGACGTCGAGCAGGTGCCCGCCGGCCGCGTAGAACTGGATGTTGGATTCGTACAGGCGGGTGACGTCGGGCGGGTTGCCGGCCTCGATGGCGGCGGCCATCTTGGCGTTGAACTGCTCGTTGGCGACGGTCGAGTAGTCGACCTCGCCTTCCTTGACGCCGGCCTGCTTGGCGAACTCGTACACCTGCTGCTTCTGCAGCTCGTCGGCCAGCGGGGTGAAGTTCGGCACGTGCCAGAAGACGATCTTCTTGGCCCGCTGGGCCTGGCCCTTGCCGACCCGCCACCACGGCGCGCTCGCCGCCACCGTCGCCACGCCCGCCGCCTTCAGCACCTGCCGTCGCGTCATCCGCGCTGCCCGCATCAGGATCTCCTTTCGACTCAGCCCTTCACGCCACCGAGCGTGAGCCCCTTGACGACCCACCGCTGGAAGACCAGGTACAGCAGCAGGGGCGGCAGGGTGCTCAGGAACGACGCGCCCATCATCGGCCCCCAGAAGAACACGTCCTCGACGACGAAGAGCGTGAGGCCCATGGTGATGGTCCGCACCTCCACGCTGTTCACGAACACGTTGGCGTACAGGAACTCGTTCCACGACTGCGTGAACGCGAAGAACGCCACCACCGCCAGGGCCGGCAGCGACATCGGCAGGATCACGCGGACCAGGCTGCCGAAGCGGGTGCAGCCGTCCACCAGCGCGGCCTCCTCCAGCTCGACCGGGACCGAGCGGAAGTAACCCATGAGCAGCCAGGTGGCGAAGGGCACGCTGAAGCCGAGGTAGGCCAGGATCAATCCGTGGTGGGTGTCGATCAGGGCCAGCGTCGACATGACCGCGAACAGCGGGATGAACAGCAGCGAGGGCGGCACCAGGTAGGTGACGACGAGTCCGCGGGCGATCAACCCCCGGCCGGGGAAGCGCAGCCGGGCCAGCGCGTAGGCGCCGAGGCAGCCGAACACCAGCGAGAAGAGGGTGGTGCCCAGCGCGATGATCGTGCTGTTGCGCACGTACTTCACGAACGGCGTCGTCGCGAACAGGCGCGTGTAGTTGGCCACGGTGGGCTGGCGGGGGATCAGGGTGGCCTCGAAGCCGTAGATCTCCTTGTCCTTCTTGAGCGAGGTCGCGAGCATCCAGTAGAAGGGCACCAGCGTCCACACGAGCATCACGACCAGGAGGCCGTTGCCCACCCACTTCAGGAGCCGTCGGGTGCCGTTCACCGAGCGCATCTAGTCGTCCGTCGGCCGGAGCATCCGGCGGGTCAGGAACACGATCAGGACGATCAGCAGCGGCAAGAACACCAGCGACACCGCCGCCCCCATGCCGAGCCGGCGGGCGCCCAGCGCCGTCATGTAGGCCAGGTGCGGGAAGATCTCCGTGCGGCTGGCCGGGCCGCCCCGGGTCAGCACGAACACGAACTGCAGATTGGTGGCCGTCCAGATCGTCGACAGCATCACGGTGGTCAGGAAGATCGTCCGCAGCCGCGGCACCGTCACGTAGAAGAACTGCTGGATGACGGAGGCGCCGTCGATCTCGGCCGCCTCGTAGAGCTCCTTGGGAATGGCCTGCAGCCCGGCCAGGAAGGTCATGGAGTACAGCGGCGTCCCCGCCCACACCACCACCGCGATCACGCAGCCCATGGCCAGGGCCGGGTCGGACAGCCAGGAGATGATGTTGCTCGTGAGGTGGAAGGTGATGAGGAAGTTGTTCAGGAAGCCGCTCAGGTCGTCGAAGATCCAGCGCCAGTTGAGGGCGACGATGACGATCGGCACCGCCCACGGCACGAACAGCAGCGTGCGGAAGAAGTTGTTGAACCGCCGCTCCTGGTCGAGGATCAGCGCCATCGTCAGCCCCAGCACGAACTTGAGCGCGACGGCGACGACGGTGTAGACCACGCTGTTCCAGGCGGTCCTCAGGAAGACGTCGTCGTGGAACAGCTCGACGTAGTTGGCGAGGCCCACCCAGCGGCCGGGCGAGCCGACCATCTTGTTCTGCAGGCTCAGGTACACCGCCGAGCAGAACGGATAGGCGACCACGAACAGGATGACGAGCAAGGTCGGCGTGAGCAGCGCGTAGGCCAGCCGGCCTTCCTGGCGGAGCACGCGCGATCGGCGTCGCGGGCGCACCTCGACGCCGCCGACGGACACAGTCCCGGCACGATCCGCCACCGGCTCCTGTGCTCGGATGGCCATCGCTGAATTGTCGCGAATATGCGCGCCGCGTTCGGAACTGTCAAGCCAGCCCCGGCCGCCGGGCGCGCATCGCGCGCCACGCCGAGGCCGTCCACCGGGCCAATCGCACCGTCCCCGGCACCAAACCCTCGGGCATGAAGACCACGATGGCGACGAAGATGGCGCCGAGCACGAAGTTCCAGCGCTCGATGTAGGCGCTGGCCACGTTCTTCATGATCACCACCAGGGCGGCGCCGGTGATGGGGCCGAGGAGAGTGGCGGTGCCGCCGGCGATGACCATCAGCAGCGCCTCGGCCGAGGCGGCCAGGGCCACCGCCTGGGGGCTCACGAACTGGTGGTAGTAGAGGTAGAGCACCCCCGCCACGCCCGTCCAGAACCCCGACAGCAGGAAGGCCAGGAAGCGGATCAGCCACACGTGGTAGCCGAGCGCGTTCATGCGCCGTGGCTGATCGCGCGTGCCCCGGACACTGGCCCCGAACGGCGAGGCGACGAAGACGGCCATCGAGGCCACGGCGACGAGGAACACGACGAGCGTCGCCCAGTAGAAGCCGCGCGGGGAGGCCAGCGACAGCCCGAGCGGGGTCGGCCGGGTGGAGATGGAGATGCCGTTGTCCCCGTTGGTCAGGCTGATCCACCGGTAGGCGACGCCCCACACGATCTGGCCCAGCGCCACCGTGATCATGACGAAGCCGAGGCCGGTGCCGCGCAGCGCCAGCACGGCGAAGACGGCGGCGGCGGCCAGCGTGATGGCCAGCGCGGCGGCGACCACGGCCGCGTGGCCGTGGCCGCCGGTCAGGAGCTTGGCCGCCGCGTAGGCGGCGATGCCGAAGAGGCCGGCGTGGCCCAGCGAGACGAGCCCGGCGTAGCCGGCCAGCACGTTCACCGCGAGCGCGAAGATCGCGTAGAAGAGGATCTGGCTGGCGATGTTGACGTAGTAGGTGGAGCCCAGCCACACCGGCAGCGTGGCCGCGATCGCCAGGGCGGCGGCCAGCGCCACGCGCCTCACGTCGCCGCTCGCCCGAAGAGCCCCTGGGGCCGCACCACCAGCACCAGCAGCATCGGCAGGAACAGCACCACGTAGGCGAGCTCGGGGAACATCGCCTGGCCGAAGTTGTAGAGGAAGCCGACGATGAAGCTGCCCACCAGCGAGCCGACCAGGCTGCCGCTGCCGCCCAGGATGACGACCACCAGCGCCAGCGGCAGCATCTCCTGGTCGAGGCCGGGGTAGACGGACAGGATCGGCCCCCCGATGACGCCGGCGAAGCCGGCCAGCCACGCGCCCAGCCCGAACACGACCGTGAACAGTCGCGAGACGCGGATGCCGACCACGCGGGCCATGGGCGCGTCGTCCACGCCGGCCCGGATCATCGCGCCCAGCCGCGTCCGGTCGAGCAGCGCCCACAGCGCCGCCGCGAACACCACCGCCACCAGGCTCACGGCCAGCCGGTAGATCGGAAAGCCCAGTCCCATGACGGTGGTGGCGCCGCGCAGGGCGGGCGGGGTGTCGATGCGGATGGGGTCGCCGGTCCACACCATGAGGCAGACGTCCGCGATCATGAACGACAGCCCGAGAGTGACCAGCACCTGGGCCAGCTCGGCGCCGGCCAGGCGGCGCAGGATGAGCCGCTCGACCAGGGCGCCGAAGACGGCCACCAGCAACCCGGCCACCAGGGCCGCCGTCCAGAAGTCGACGCCGCGCGCGATGAGGCTGGTCGACAGGTAGGCGCCCAGCATGAAGAAGGAGCCGTGGGTGAGGTTCGGGATCTTCATGAGCCCGAAGATCAGCGAGAACCCCGCCGACAGCAGGAACAGGAGGCCGCCGAGCGTGATGCTGTTGATCGCCAGCAACAGCGTGACGCTCATGCCCGGCGGCCTCCGGGCCCGGTCAGCTCTTCAGCGGAGGATAGTCGCGCGAGTAGACGGGCTGGGACAGGAACCACTTCTCGTCGTAGGTCCAGAACTGGCTCACCTTGGGATAGGTCTTGATCGTCGTGTTGACCAGCTTGTCGCCCTTGCGCTCGGTGCGGCGGATGTAGATCGCGCCGACGACATTGCCGAACCGGTCGAAGGTGAAGGGGCCCCGCGGAGTGTCGGTGAGCGACACCGCCCGCAGCGCGCGGTTGAATGCCTCCCGGTCGTCGGTCTTGCCGCCGGTCTTCTCCAGCGCCGCCTCGGCGACCATCCCGATGATGTAGAGCCCGGCCGAGTACAGCCCGGGAATGTTGCCGTAGTCCTTCACCATCCCGTCGATGAGCCGCTTGTTGCTGGGCGTGTCGAGGTCGCCGGTGTAGGCCGAGGCCGAGATCATGCCGATTGCCTCGTCGCCGTAGGACTTCAGCAGGGCCTCGTCGCCGGCGGGGCCGCCGCCCAGCACCGGCAGCTTGAGACCGGCGTCGCGGTACTGCTTCATGAACTTCAGCGGGTTGGAGCCCGCGAAGCCCTGCACGACGGCGTCGGCCCCGGTGATCTGCGCGATGTACGGCGTGTAGTCCGGGGTCACCAGCGGAGGCCACAGCTTCTTCACGATCTGCCCGCCCGCCTCCTCGAACACGCGCTGAAAGCCGCCCATCTGCTCGTGGCCGAACGCGAAGTCGTCGGCGACGGTGATGACCTTCTTGAACTTCAGCTCCTTGGCCGCGTATTCGGCGAGCGGGTGCATGTTCTGCGCCGAGGTCGCCGAAGCGCGGATGAAGTACGGGTTGGGCTTGCGCTGGGTCATGTCCTCGGCGGCGGCCAGGCTCAGGATCGGCGTCTTGGCCTGCGCGGTGTACTCGCTGATCGCCAGCAGCTCGAACGCGGCGAGCGGGCCGAAGATCATGTCGACGTTCTCGCGCTCGACCAGCTCCTGGGTCTTGGTCTTGGTGCCGGCCGGGTTGCCGCCGGTGTCGGCGACGATGAGGTCGGCCTTGCGGCCGGCCAGCGTGTAATTGCGGTCCTTCATGAAGCGGATCGTCCCCTGCTCCATCTGGATACCGCCCGCGGCCAGCGGGCCCGTCTTCACGGTGAGCAGGCCGATCTTCACGGGCTTGCCCTGGGCGAAGGCCGGGAGCGGCAGCGTCGTGGCGGCGGCGGCCGCCGCCGTCCCCACCAGGAATGATCGCCGATCGATTCGCGTCGTCATCGACACCCTCCTCGACTCGGAACGTTCGCTAATCGCGGCGCGCCAGCTGGAGCGTCGCGGTCTCCTCGGTCATGCGGCCGCCGACGGGGACGTCGCGCAGCTCGTTCCAGACGCGGTCCACCTCGGCCAGCACCACGGCGTCGGGCTGCTCGACGTCGATGGGGTTGGCGGTCGGCACCCAGCACGGCCGGCCGGTGACCCAGAACACCTCGGTGCGGTTGCCCTCGGGATCGAAGAAGTAGCAGCCGATGGCACTGGCGTGGTTCACCACGCCCTCGATGCGGTAGCCCTCGGCCACCAGCCGCCGGCGGAAGGCCCGCAGGTCGTCCAGGCTCTCCACGCGCATGGAGATCTGCTGGATCAGCCTGGCGTCGTCGGCCGCCGGGCGGCCCCGCATCAGGGCGATCTCGTGGTCGACGGCGCCGGGGTCGGCGCTCAGGAACACGACGCCCGCCCGCCAGTTTTGCTTGGTGACCTGCATACCGAGCAGGTCGCGGTAGAAGGCGACCATCCGCTCCAGATCACGCACGTAGATGCCGACGTGTCCTAGCCCCGTCACCCGTGGCATGGCTGCCCTCCCAGCGCCGCCGAGGATACCCCGGTCAGCGCTTTCGCGCGCGAGCGCCCAGCTTCAGCAGCTTCGCGGCATTGAGCCCCTTGATCTTGGCCCGGTCGGCCGCGCTCAGGAACGTTGCCCCGTCCACGAACCCACGCGGGTCGTACATCCCCATGTCGTAGGGATAGTCGGTGCCGACCAGCACGTGGTCGGCGCCCCAGAGGTTGACCAGGTGGCGGAGCTGCTCGCGGTCGAACACGATCGTGTCGAAGTAGAGCTTGGCTAGCGACTGGCGTGGCTTCTTCTTCAGCACCGTGCGCGCATCCACCCGGGCGCCCCACACGTGGTCCATCCGGGCCGGATAGTGGGCGATGTAGCCGCCACCGTGGGCGGCCACGATCTTCAGCTTCGGAAACCGCTCCAGCACGCCGTCGAAGACCAGGTGGCCCACCGCCACCGTGGTGTCGAGCGGGTTGCCGATCACGTTGGTGAAGTAGTGATCGCCCAGCCGGTCGCCCTGGGTGAAGCCATTGGGGTGCATGAACACCACCACGTCGAGGTCCTGGGCGGTCTTCCAGAACTGATCGCGTCCCCGCGAGACCTCGGCCCCGACGATGTTGGTGCCGATCTCGCAGCCCCGGAAGCCGAGTCGCTTCACACAGTACTCGAGCTCGGCGGCGGCCGCGTCGGCCGCCTGCAGCGGCACGTGGCCGAGGGCCACGAACCGGTCGGGGTGGGCCTGGACGATCCCGGCCAGGTGCTCGTTCACCGCGCGGCTCATCCGGGCGGCCAGCTCGGCCGGGAGCCAGTACATGAAGTGGAAGGGCGACGGCGAGATGGCCTGGATATCCATGCCCATCTTGTCCATGTCGCGCAGCCGCTGCTCGACCGACGTCAGGCAGACGCGCACGTTGGCCATCTGCTTGGCGTTGGTCTCCCGGGAGAGCGCGTTGGAGAATCGCGCCGACGGCTCCCGGTCGGGCGTCACGAGGTGCTTGACCATCTCGTCGGCCGCGGGGACGTGGACGTGGCAGTGGATGTCGACGCACAGGTCGCGCCGGCCGCCCCGGCCCCGGGGAGCGCCGCCCCCCCGGGCGGCGGCGTTGGGACACGTGAAGAGCATGCTCGCCTCCTGCCAACGCTCCGCGTCGGCGCGCCGATCTTACGGCATGTCGGCCGCCCGCGTCGCCCTTGACATGCCCGGATCTCGGCCCGATAGTCGCGGGCGCCGGGTCTCGCGCAGCGCTGCGAACTCGAGACAGGAGGAGTACCCGATGCCAAGCGGACGACTCAGCCGTCGCACCTTCCTCGCGGGCGCGGTCGGCGCCTCGGCGGCGCTGACGCTGCCGGGCATGGCCTTCCCGGCCGTCAAGAAGGGCACGAGCCTGCGGCTGTGGATCCTGAAGACCTACGTGGAGCCCACCAACAAGGCCATCGAGGCCAGCGCCGCCCGCTGGGGCGAGAAGCACGGCGCCAGCGTGACCGTGGAGTACTTCACCTTCGAGGACGTGCAGACCAAGTACGTGGCGGCCATCGAGAACAAGAACACGCCCGACGTCGGCCAGCTCGAGACCGGCGCCCCCGCCCGCTTCGCCGGCATGGGCCAGCTTCTCGACCTGTCGACCTTCTCCCGCCAGATCGAGGGCGATGTCGGAAAGCCGCCGGCCAACGTGGCGCCGGTCACCGTGATCGGCGGCAAGACCTACTCGATCCCGTGGTTCATCATGCCGGCCTTCTGGTACGTGTGGCGGGACGTCTTCGAGAAGAACAAGGTCAAGCTGCCGAACACCTTCGAGGAGGCCAAGGCGGCGGCCGCCGCCATCACCCGCCCCAAGGACAACTTCTACGGCATGGGCCAGAGCTGGAACCGTACGGCCGACGGCTATGGCGTCATGCAGAGCCTGATGTACTCCTACGGCGTCGGGTGGGCCAACAAGGACGGCAAGTACCAGTCCATCAAGAATTCCAAGATGCAGCAGGTCATGAAGTGGGCGACCGACATCTACAAGGACAACCTGCAGCCGGCCGACACGCTCACCTGGACCGGGTCCGGCAACAACGAGAACTTCATCGCCAAGAACATCGCCCAGACCTCCAACGGCCCGTCCATCACCTTCGCCCTGGAAAACGCGCTGGCCAAGGCCACCGATGCCAAGGAGAAGAAGACGCGCGAGGAGGCGCTGGCCAATCACGTGGCGCTGCCCCATCCGGCCGGCCCCGATGCCCGGCGGATGCAGGCCATCTGCATGAGCTTCGGCGTCTTCAAGAACAGCAAGGATCCCGAGGCGGCCATGAGCCTCATCGCCCACCTGCTCTCCCCCGCGGAGACGGTGCGCGTCATGAACGACTCCTACGGCCAGTTCACGCCGGTGCTCGACAAGGCGCGGGCGGCGTCCAAGGAGTACTTCAACAAGAACGAGAACTACCGGACGTTCGCCCGGGCGGCCGAGTGGTTCTCGGCGACCGGCTGGCCGGGGCCGGTGACGGCGGCGGCCGCCGAGGTGCAGGCCAGCAACGTGCTGACCGACATGCCGGCCAAGGTCATCGTCGACAAGTGGTCGGTCGATCAGGCGATCGACTGGGCCGACAAGAAGATCAAGGAAATCTACGACACGATCGGCTAGCCGGACGCGGCAGCGGCAGGAGACGGGCGCCGCCGTTCTCCTGCTGCTGCCGCTGTTCGTCCTCGTCGTCGGCCTGATCGCCTATCCGTTCTACCGGGCGGTCTCGCTGTCCTTCACCGACAAGCTCGTGGGCTACCCCGAGCGCTGGGTCGGGCTGCGCAACTATCTCTACCTGATCCACGACGACACCTTCCGGACGGTCGTCCGCAACAGCCTCGTCTTCACCGTCGCCTCGGTGGTGCTGAAGGTCGGCACCGGTCTGCTGATGGCCCTGGTGCTCCACGCCACCTGGCGCTGGCGCAACTTCTTCCGGGGCCTGCTGCTGTTGCCGTGGATCACCTCGACGGTGATCATCGCGCTCACCTGGCGCTGGATGTTCGACGCCTTCCCCGGCCGCGGCTTCTTCAACAGCGTGCTGCTCGACGCCGGCCTGATCTCGCGCCCCATCGCCTTCATGGCCACCCCGGAGGGCGCCATGGCGGCCGTGGTCATCGCCAACTGGTGGCGAGGCTTTCCCTTCTTCGGCGTGTCCTACCTGGCCGGCATGCAGTCGATCCCGATCGAGCTGTACGAGGCGGCCTCGGTGGACGGGGCCGGCGCCTGGCGGCGCTTCTGGCACATCACGCTGCCCGGCCTCAAGCACGTGATGCTGGTGACCATCCTGCTGACGTTCATCTTCACCATCAACGACTTCAACATCATCTACGTGATGACGCGGGGTGGCCCCGGCACCGCCACCCAGGTCTTCGCGACCTACTCCTACGAGGTGGCCTTCAACGCGCTGCGGTGGGGGCGCGGGGTGACGATCTCGATCTTCGTGGTGCCGCTGCTGATCGCGCTCATCCCGCTGGTCAGCCGCTACCTGCTCCGGGAGCGGTCCGCGTGAAGGCGTGGAAGGTAGCGACGATCGTGGGGCTGGTGGCGTTCGGTCTCGTCGTGCTGGTGCCGTTCTGGTGGATCGCCAGCATGTCGTTCAAGACCTACGAGCAGATCCAGTTCGCCACCAGCATCTACGTGCCGCGCCCGTTCACCTGGGAGAATTACACCGGCCTCTGGCTCGACACGCGCTTTCCACTGTGGCTGCGCAACAGCGCCTTCACCGCCGTCGTGGTGACGGCGATCACCACGGTGATCGCCTGCCTGGCCGGGTACGCGGTGGCCCGCCTGCGCTTCCCCGGCCGCGAGTCGGTGGCGAGCCTGATCCTCATTCTCTACCTGGTGCCGCCCACGCTCCTGTTCATCCCGCTCTACCGGGTGCTGGCCGAGCTGGGCGCCACCAACAGCCTGTGGTCACTGTGCCTGTCGTACCCGACCTTCACCGTCCCCTTCTGCACGTGGCTGCTCATCGGCTTCTTCAAGGCGCTCCCGGTCGAGCTGGAGGAAGCCGCGATGGTGGACGGCGCCACCCGCGTGCAGGCGCTGTGGCGCGTGCTGCTGCCGCTGGCCGCGCCCGGCATCGTGGCCTCGGCCATCTTCGCCTTCACCCTGTCGTGGAACGAGTTCCTCTACGCGCTGATCTTCATCCAGGACGAGAAGACCATCACCGTCCCCGTCGGCCTCAATCTGCTGATCTACGGCGACGTCTTCCACTGGGGCCAGCTGATGGCGGCCTCCGTCATCACGACGGTCCCCGTCGTCGCCCTCTACATGTTCATCCACCGCTGGATGGTCGAGGGGCTGGCGGCGGGCGCGGTCAAGGGCTGAGCTACGTCGACTTCGCGGAGGCGTCGCTCTGGAGCTCGTAGATCGACGTGTAGCCCCGGCTGAAGTCGGGCGGCATGGGCAGGTCGCCGGCGGTGCGGCGAGCGACGGCGGGCCAGGTGCCCCGAATGAGGCGGCCCCACAGCGGGGAGCCGGTCATGTCGGGCGCGAGGCTGATCGCATCGGCGGCCGTGTAGGAGTTGATGAGCAGGCGGCGGTCGCCGGGCGAGGTGTTCGGCGCCGACCAGTGCACGAGCCGGTAGTGATGGATGTGGATGCTGCCGGCCGGCAGCATCAGCAGCGCGGCCCGGCTGCGGTCCAGGCGTGCCACGTCGTCAGGGCGCATGCAGCCGACGAACCGCCCCTGGGCGTCGAAGTGCGTGTGGATGGGGCCCCGATGGCTGCCGGGCAGCACGGCCAGCGCGCCGTTCTCGGCGGTGGCATCGTCCAGCAGCAACCCCACCGCCAGCACGTCGTCGTTGGAGTGCGGATAGAAGGCGGCATCCTGGTGGACCTCGACCGGCGCGCCGACGTGGCTGCTCTTGAGATTCAGCTTGCTGTGATGGAAGCGCACCGAGGGCCCGATCAGCTCGGTGACGACGTCCACGATCACTGATTCGAGTGCCAACCACGCGTAGAGCGGGTCGTGGTCGGCCGGGTTCTTGATCCGCCGGAGCACCGGGGTGGCGGCGGTGTGCCGGGGGTCGAGGTCGAACACGGCGTCGCTGCGCACCACCCCGCGCGAGCGCTCGACGAACCCATCGGTCACGCCTCGCAGCGCCTCGATCCGGTCGGCGTCGATGAGGCGCGACACGGCCAGGTAGCCGTCGCGCTGGTAGCCCGCCACCTGCTCGTCGCTCAGGTACCGCCGGCCCGTCGCCAGGGTTGTCATGAACCGAGACTACGAAGCGCCGCCGCCGGTGTCAACGCGCCGCCGCTCAGCGCGCGAGCAGCCGCGGCGACTCCGGCCCGACGTGGACGTGCGCGCCCGTCGAGGCGCCCGGCACCACGCCCCGCACGCCGATGAACGGGATGCCGGCCTGCCGCAGGTACTGCATCAGCCACCGCCCCTCGGCGCTGTCCGGATGCACGGCGACGTCGACGGCCGAGCGATGGTCGAGACCGAGCCGGTCGTGCACCTTCGTCTGGCCGAGCGCGCTCACCGGCAGGCCGCGCCCGAAGGCGGCGGTGAACTGCTGCTCGAGCGCCGGCACGTCGCGAAGCGTCCACCGCGCGGGGCCGTTGAATCGCACCAGCGTGGCGGCGTCCTCGTAGCCGCCACGCGGCAGCGGGGCCAGCCGGGCCAGGCGCTGCTGGAGCGAAGCCTCGAACAGGATGCGGTCGGCCTCGTCGAGCGCGGCCTGCGCCTCCTCGAGGTCGCGCTCGGCCGCCACCAGTCCCCGCTCGGCCTGCTCGACGTAGGAGGCGGGCAGCGCGCCGGCGGCGTGGAGCCGGCGCCGCTCCTCCAGCGCAGCCACCGCGTCACGCACGGCGGCCTCGTGCAGGGGCAGCGAGCGGGCGACGGCGTCGCGATACACCTGGGTGGTCCGGGCCACCTCGGCCGCCAGGTCGGTCGGCGACGAGCGGGCGCCCCGCTGGGCCACGGCGGGCGTCGCCCACAGCAGCAGGCCGAGCGCGAGCACCGCCACCACGCCGCGCACGGGCCGCGCCTCAGTCCCCGCCGAAGAACACGAACGGCGCCCAGTAGAACGGGTGGGCGTGCGTGCCGTCGCCGCGAAGATCCTGCTTGGCCCGGGCCAGGGCCCGGGCCGGCGCCAGGCCGCCCTTCACGTGCTCGTAGAAGCGGCCCATGAACACCGCGGTCGACGCGTCGTCGACCGGCCACAGGCTGACGACCGCGGCGCGGCTGCCCGCGTAGAGGAACGCGCGGCTCAGGCCCACCACGCCCTCGCCGGTCACTTCCCGACCGAGCGCGGTCTGGCAGGCCGACAACACCACCATGTCGGCCCGCAGCGGCAGCTTCAGCACCTCGCTCATGGTGAGGAAACCGTCCTCGCCGCCGAGGTCGGCCGTCTGCGACAGCACCAGTGCCGGCTGGTTCATGTACGGCACGTCGCCGGCGAGGACTCCGTGGGTGGCGAAGTGCAGGTAGCGGTAGACGCTCAGGTCGAGCGCCTTGAGGTCGCGCTCGTTGGCGGCGCGTCCCAGTCGCACGTCGGGCGAGTCGGGTGGCACCCCCAGCGTGGCCGCGATACGCGTGACCTCGGCCCGGGTGGCGGGGAGCGGATCGAACACGAGCAGGCCGCGTTTCTTGATCTGCTCGCGCGCCGAGCGGGTCGCCAGCGTGCGCCGCTCGAGCGACGCCGCCGCCGGCAGCCGCTCGAGATCCTCGTAGACGGGATCGCCCAGCGCCAGCAGCGGGCGGCTCCCGGTCGTGCCGCGGGCACGCCGGGCCGTGCGCTCGAACGTCAGGACGGTGGCCGAGGGAATGTACGTGAACGTGTAGCGGGCCCCCGCGAAGGCCGGCGGTCCGCTCGCCGGGCGCGGGCCGAGTGCCTCGAACGGCAGCGTGCTGAGCACCCCGTCGGGCACCACGATCACGGTGGTGCCGGGGGCCAGCAGCGCCAGCGGCTCGGCCAGCAGCCACCGGTAGAGCTTGTCGGCGGCGCCGGCGTCGAAGGCGGGCACGCTGCCGCCGGTGACGCTGACCGAGCGGCGGAACGCCTCGGCGGTCGCCAGCACCTCCTCGCGTCGCACCGGGCTCGTGAACACGCGCAGCGGCTCGCCCTTGCGCAGGAGCCACCCGGCGATCCGCCCATCGAGGACCGCGTAGGCCACCAGCGCCTCGTTGTCGCGCAGCGGCACCTGGCGGGCGGTCACCGGGACCGGGTACTTGAGCGTGGCGTAGTCGGGATGGCTGCGCCGCAGCGACTCCACGAAGCGCTGGAACTCGCCGTAAGCGGCCGACTCGTCGTAGGGCACGCCGCGCCGCAGCTCGGCGGCGGCGCCCGACTGCAGCGCCCGCTCACGCTCGCGCACATCGGCCGGCAGGTCGCGCTCGGCGGCGCCGACGAAGGCCCGGGCGATCTGCTCGCTCAGCAGCCGCGCGCGGGCCGCCTCCGCGTAGTGGAAGGCGATCTCGGCCGGGGTGTGGCCGCGGTGCTGGGCGGGCAGCGTGGCGATGTCGTCCGCGCGCGGCAACCCGAGCAGGCTGTCGACCAGCGCGGCGTAGGGGCTCGTGTGGCGGCCGAAGAACGCGACGCGATCCTCGGGTCGGATCAGGCCGCGCAGGTTCTCGACGACGGCGACCGCCTCCAGCAGGCGCACCGCCGCCTCGCGCGGCCGTCCGGCCAGCAGGTGGGCCTGGCCGTATCGCCACGCGCGCTGCGCGCGCTCCTTGTAGGTCTTGGCACGCAGCTGGGCGCTCATCGGCTCCAGCGCCGCCGCGAAGCCCCCCAGCGTGGTCGCGTAGCGCTGCATCACGACCGCCATCGCGCGCTGGGCGTCGAGCCGCCGCGTCTGCGCGCGGTCGTAGTCGGCCAGGTGACGCAGCGCCGTCTCGCCGTCTCCGCGGGCCAGCGCCACCTCGATCAGCGCCGAGTGCGCGGTCTCGATCGCCGCCCCCGCCGCCAGCTGGTTGGCGACGCGCTCGAGATCGGCTTCCGTGCGCTCGGCCGCGTCGCCGCGGGCGCCGGGGCGCGGCTCCATCGACCAGCCGGCGGCCTCGGCGAGCGTGGCCTCGGCCAGTCGCCGGGCCTCGGCGTGCTGCCCGAGCTCGGCCAGCACCAGCGACAGCGACGCGCCGGAGGGATCGGGGCGGGCGCGATCGCGACGACGGCGCTCGCCTTCCGCGTACGCGCGCTGCGAGGCCGCCATGTCGCCGACGCGCGCGGCGGCCTCGGCCAGCATGTAGTGCAGGTGACCGCTGTCCTCGCCGCCGTCAACATCGGCTGGCGCCGCCTTCATCAGGGCCTGGGCCTCGGCGATCGTCTGGCGGGCGCGGTCGAGGTCACCGAGCCGCGCGTAGGACGTCGCGACCGGCATCAGCATCCGCACGCGCATGTCGCGCGCCTGGCGCTGCATGACGCGCGTCATCTCGGCGGTCTGGGCGCCGCCCATGAGGGAGCCCAGCCGCCCCTGGGCGGCGCCGATCTGCGCCTGCTGCTGCTGCACGATGGCCTGCTGCGACTTCAGTCCGACCTCGTCGGCGCGGATCCAGCCCTGCACGAACCACACGGCACTCTCGGGATCGCCGGCCTCCTCGCGGTTGCCGACGAGCTCCATGAGCACGGTGCTCTTGCTGCTGGAGTCGGTGTACTCGCACAGGACATCGACGAGCAGGATGTAGGCGGCGTCCAGCAGCCCCTGTTGCTTGAGGACCCGGGCGCGGCCGAGGCGGGGATCGAGGCTGGCCGAGCGCATGGCGCCCAGCGGGTTGACGCCGGCGCCGCCGCCGGGCGTGCGCCGCGCGTCCTGCAGCCCCTCGAGCATCTGCTCGATCTGCGAGCGCTGCGGGACGAGGCAACGCTCGACCATGCGCCAGGTCTCGTCCTCGCTCCGGGCGAGTCCCGCCTGCACCGCCCGCTCCATCGCCTCGTCGGAGATGACCGGTGGCGTGAACGCCCGCTGCAGGTCCGCCTCGCTGGTGTCCTCGATCGGGGTGGCGCGACCCGCCCCCATGCCCATGCCGGGGATGCCGCCGGCGAGACCGCAGCCGGCGACACCGATCGCCACGACCACGGCCACGACGACCGCCCACACGCCGGCGATGGGTGGGCCGCCCCTCAGCGCCGGCGGGCCTGGTCGAGCTTCTCGCCGAGCGTCATGCCGAAGCCGCCGCCCTTGCGGGTGTCCTTCAGGTACGCCTGTGTCTCGGCCTGCTCCTCGTGGGTGATCGCCTTCTCGCGCGAGAGCCGGATGCGGCGGCCCCCCTCCTCGATCCCGAGCACCAGCACCTTCATCTCGCTGCCGGCTGGAAACGCCTTGCGCGGGTCGGCGCCGCGCGCGGTGCCGAGCTCGGCGTTGGGTACGAGGCCCGTCTGCCCGGGGCCGAGCCGCACGAACACGCCGAACGGCTCCACGCGATCGACGGTCCCGGTGAGCACCGCGCCCACGGACACGGTGGAGGCCATCTCCTCGCCGACGGCGGCATCGTCCGGCGCCAGCGCCAGCGCCACGCGTCGCTTGCCAGAGTCGATGGCCACGATCATCACGGCGATCTCGGCCCCGGCCGCCACCGACTCGCGCATGGCCGCCTGCCGGTGGCGCGGGATCTCGCTCACGTGCAGGAGCCCGTCGATGCCGGGCAGCAGCTCGACGAAGACGCCGAAGTCGGTGGCGCGGGCCGCCCGGCCCCGCACCACCTGCCGCTCGCGCAGCTGCCCGGCCACGCCGACCCACGGATCACCCTCGAGGGCCTTGAGGCTCAGCGTGACCTTGCCCTTCTCGGCATCGACGCGCAGGACCTTCACGATCACCGGCTCGCCGACATGGAGGCGGTCGGCCGCGCGTCCCACCCGCGCGTGCGACAGCTCGGACATCGGCACCAGCCCCTGCACGCCGCCCAGATCCACGAAGGCGCCGAAGTCGGCGAGCGCGGAGACCACGCCGGGCAGCACCGCGTCGGGCACGAGCTTCTTGCGCGTCTCCTCGGCCGCCCGCGCGCCTTCCTCCTCGAGGAGCTGGCGGCGGGAAAGGACGATGTTACGCCCGTTCTCGGCGTACTTGGTGATGCGGAACTCGAGGACGCGCCCCACGTAGTCCTCGGGCGCGGCCGACCGCCGCAGGTCCATCTGCGACCCCGGGCAGAAGGCGCGCACGCCGGCCACCGTCACCTCGAAGCCCCCCTTGATGACGGCGGCCACCTTGCCCTCGACCGGCATGCCGCTCTGGGCGGCCACCCCGAGCGCCTCCCGGGCCTGGGCGCCCTGGCGCAGCTTGTGAGAGAGGCGGATCTCGTCGCCGGTCGACACCACGGTGGCCTCGACCTCGTCGCCCACGGTCACGCGCAGCCGCCCCTCGTCGTCGCTCAGCTCCGCGCGGTCGATCCACGCCTCGCCCTTGCCCCCGACGTCGACGAAGACGTGCTCGGCGGTGATCTGGATGACCCGCCCCTTGACGACCTGGCCCCGCTGCAGCGCGGGGGAGGCCTCGTGGCGGGCAAACATGGTCGCGAAATCCTCGGGTTCAGTCATGGTGCGCTCGATTATACGCGCCGCCCGCGGAAGTGCCGCCGGGCCGGGACCTGCCCGCCCTGGTCACGCTGGCCGGGGGTCGGAACACCACGCGAAGCTTCTGATCCATGGCGGGGGTGACATAGAGTGTCGGGGATGTCCGGTGACCGTACCCTCGCGTTGTTGCGGCGGTACCGCGGGGGCGTGGCGGCGGCCGCGGTGGCCGTCGCCCTGGCGGCGCCGGGGCTGCTCGACTCCTACAAGAACGGGCTGCTCGAGTCCTACGAGCTGGCCCTGCTCGACCGCTTCTTCGAGTATCGCGGCACCCGCGCCCCGACCGCCCCCATCGTCATCGTCAGCATCGACGAGGCCTCGCTGGTCGAGGTGAACCAGCCATGGCCGTTTCCCCGCGCCACCCACGCTCGGCTGATCGACGCGGTGGCGGCCGGCGGCCCGCTGGCCATCGGCGTGGACCTGATCTTCGACCAGCCCTCGGCGTTCGGCGCCGCCGACGACGCCACGCTGGGGGCGGCGGTGGCCCGGGCCGGCAACGTCGTGCTCGTCGCGGCCCCCGTGACCGACCACCAGGGATTCATCACGCGGCAGATCCCCAACCTGCCGGTGGCGGCGATCCGTCGCGGGCGCCGCCGTGATAGCCGCTCTGAACCTGACGCACGACCAGGACAGCAAGGTGCGGCGGGCTCCCCAGCGCGTCTCGACTGGGGTCGAGGTGTTGCCGGGCTTCGCGCCCGCCTTGTACCGCCTGGCCGCGAATGCGGAGCTCGCCGGAGCCGCGCTACCGTCCGTGGACGAGGTCATCATCAACTTCAACGGGCCGCCCCGCACCTTCCCGTGGGTCTCGTACTACCGCGTCGTCACCGGCGAGGTGTCGCCGGAGTCCTTCCGCGGCAAGATCGTGCTGATCGGCCCCACGAGCGAGCCGATGCACGACGTGTTCGCCACGCCATTCACCCGGGGCGGCGACCTGATGCCCGGCGTCGAGATCCACGCCAACACCCTCGAGACCTACCTGACCGGCGCCCGCCTGCGGGCGGTGCCGCCGGCGGCGTCGGCGGCGCTGGCCGCGGTGGTGGCGCTGCTGGCGGCGGTGCTGGTCGTGCGGCTGCACGCGCTGAAGGCGCTGGCGGTGGTCGCGCTGCTATGGGCCGTTGGCATGGCCGCCGCCTACGTCGCCTTCATGAGCGCCCACGTATGGCTGCGCGCGCTGGCGCCGACGGTGGGGCTGGCGCTCGGCTACGGCGTCACCGTGGTCGACCACTTCGTGCGGGAGCAGCGCGAGCGGCGGCGCCTGGCCCAGTTCTTCTCGCCGGAGGTCCTGCGCGAGGTCGTCCGCCACCGCCACGAGCACAGCCTCGGCTCGAGCCGACGGCTGCTCACCGTCCTCTTCGCCGACATCCGCGGCTTCACCGCGCTCTCCGAGAAGCTGGAGCCGGAGGAGGTCGCCGCCATGCTGCGCGAGTACCTCACCGAGATGACCGAGGTGATCTTCAAGCACGGCGGTACCGTCGACAAGTACATGGGCGATTGCATCATGGCGCTCTACAATGTGCCGCTCGAGGACCCCCATCACGCGGGCAACGCCCTGCGGACCGCGCTGGAGCTGCAGGAGCGGACCCTGGCGGTGTCGTCTCGCTGGGAGAGCCCGGCTGGGGACGACCATCCGTACCGGCGTCGGCATCAACACCGGCGAGGCGGTGGTCGGGACGATGGGGTCCCAGCAGCGCCTGGAATACACGGCCATCGGCGACACCATCAACCTCGGCTCGCGTCTCGAGTCCCTGACGAAGGAGCACGGCGTGTCGATCGTCATCAGCGAGTTCACGCAGCAGCGGCTGCGCGGCGAGTTCCTCACCCGCGAGCTGGGCGAGGTCACCGTGCGTGGCCGCACCCAGCCCGTGAAGGTCTACGGCGTGATGCCGGCCGACATCCGCAAGCATCCGCGCGCGATCCTCGACGTGGCCGCGACCGCCGTGCTGAGTGGCGCCGGCCACTCCTGCTCCGTCACGACGCGCGACGTCAGCGAGGGGGGCATCGCGCTCGCCGGCCTGCCGGCGGCGTGGGAGCCGGGCACGCGCGTGCAGATCCGCTGCGAGGGCGGGCCGCTGCCCCGTCCGCTGGTGGCGGAGGGCATCATCGCCTGGCGACGAGGCGACGAGGCGGGGATCAGCTTCACCGGGCTCGAGCCCGACGCGGCGGCGACCGTCGCCGACTACGTCGCGCGGCGGCGCTCGTAGCATGCGCGCTGCCCTGGCCGCCGTCGTCCTCTCGCTCGTGGTGCTCGCCGGCGCCGCGGGCGCCGCCGCCCAGCCGGCCGACGTCGACGTGTACGTCGCCGAGGCGATCCTGGCCGTCGAGGACAAGCAGTGGGACAAGGCGCTCGACCTGCTTCGCCGGGTGCTGGCCCGCGACCCCGACCACGTGGAGGCGCTCTACTACACCGGCGTCGCCTACATGGGCAAGCGGCAGCCGGCGACCGCGGTGCCGGTGCTGCTCCGGGCCCGCCAGAAGTCGGCGGAGCCGGCCATCGGCCTGCAGCTCGGCCTGGCCTACGTGGCGCTCGAGCAGTACGAGCGCGCGACCAAGGTCCTCGAGGAGGTGTTCGCGCGCGCCCCCGAGCTCGACTCGCTCGGCTACTACGTCGGCTTCCTGCGCTATCGCGACGCCCGCTACGAGGACGCGCTCGTCGCGCTCCGAGCCGCTCGCACCACCGACCCGGCCATCGCCGACCTCACCCGGCTGTACACCGGACTGGCCCTGCAGCGGCTCGGGCTCTCCGCCCAGGCCGAGTCCGAGCTGTCCCAGGTCGGCCAGCTCCGGCCGGCCGCACCGCTGACGGCGGCCGCCGAGCGTCTGAAGGGCGGCATCACCAGCACGCCGGCACCGGCCCGGCGCTTCCGGGCCCAGGTCCGGGTCGGCGCGTTCTACGACGACAACGCCACCGCGGCGCCCGATCAGACGAGCAACGACCCGCTGATCGGTGCCCTGCGCAAGGGTCCCCAGCGCACCTTCGGCGAGGTCGGCGTCCTGACGCTGGAGTACGACTGGCTCCGCGCGGAGAACTGGCTGGGGACGGTCGGCTTCACCTTCCTCGGCACCCACAACAACTCGCTGCCCGCCTTCGACGTGCAGGACTACAGCGGCGCCCTCCGCATCGGCCGCGCGTTCACGGGGTTCGGCCTGCTCATGCAGGCCGGCCTGACCTACAGCTACGACTACCTGGTGCTCGATACCGACGAGTTCGTGCAACGTCACGCCGTCTCGACGTATCTGGCCGTGGCCGAGAGCGCGCGCCACCTCACCACCGTACAGGCCCGGCTGGAGACGAAGGAGTACAGCGAGATCCGGCCGCTGCCGCGCGCCGAGTTCCTGGACGCCGTCAACTACCTGCTGGGCGTCGTCCACTTCGTGCGCTTCGACCGCGACCGTCACTTCGTGAAGGTGGGCTACCAGGTCGACTACGACGACACCATCGGTCGCAACTACGCCTACGTCGGTCATCGTCTGCTGGCCGGTGGGCAGTACACCCTGCCCTGGGGTGAGGTTCGTCTCGGCTACGACTTCGACGTGCACCTGCGGAACTACCTCTACCGTCACACGTTCCTGCCGCTGCGTCGGGGCGACACGCGCGAGCGCGCCGACGTCGAGTACACGCACAACGCCCGCGTGGTGGTGCCGCTACCGTGGTTCACGCGCGATCAGTCGCTCTCGGTGACCGGAGAGTATCTGGGGAAGGTGGCCGACTCGAACCTGAACGTCTTCCGCTACGACCGCAACTACCTGACCGTCTACTTCACCTGGCAGTATTAGGTTGAGATAGGGGCCCCGAGATGGGCCCCAAACCCCAGGTGGCTCGGGGCGCCCCGGCAAAGCCGGAGCGCCCCTCGTTACTCGGTCGCCGCCGATGCTCGGGTCTACAGCTTGGGGAGCAGCTTGGGGAGGAGGCCGCCGCCGCCCACCGGTTCCACCGCCACCACCGCCGACGATCGGGAGGCCGCCGCCGGTACCGCCGCCGCCGATCGTGATGCCGCCGCCCCCGCCCGTGCCGCCGCCACCGATGCCGACGCCGACGGTCACGCCACCTCCACCGACCGTGACGCCGCCACCCACACCGATGCCACCGCCGCCGACGGTGACGCCACCACCCGCGCCGATCGTGCCCCCGCCGACGCCGACGCCGACACCCGCGCCGATCGTGCCGCCGCCGCACGCTGGCACCGACGCCGGCGGTCACGGTGCCGCCACCGACGCCGACCCCGGCGCTCGCATTCACGGTACCGCCACCGACGTTCACCCCGGCTCCGGCGTTCACACCACCACCGGTGTTGACGTTGACGTTGACCGTGGTGCCGCCGAGGGCGTATTCGCTACCGCTCCCGCTCGACCCCTCGTCGCCGGTCCGTGTGGCCGGCGAAGTGACTCCGGGCGACGCGACGGCGCCGGGCTGGGCTCCGGTCACGGCCGCCGCGTGCTTCACCGCGAGCTCGATCTGATGCTCCGTCACCTGCGCATTGGCCGGTGCCGGCGGTGCCGGCAGCGTGACCTTGTAATCCGCCGCGATCGACTCCGCCTCGGCGCGGGAGATCGGCTGCACCGCCCCCGGCGCCTGGGTGCCCGACGACGGCCACGGTCTGCAACGGATGCAGCAGCACGGGCTGGCCGGCCGTCTGGCCGGTGCCCGCGTCCACCCGGCTCACGTCGACGATACCGGTGAGCAGCGTGAAGCGCGTGGTGAGCGGGGTGCCGTCCGACGCGGGCAGCGCCACGTCGGCGATGACCACCGTGCCGCGCACGCCGGCCATCGCGTTGGGCGTCTTGATCTGCACCGACTCGCCCGGCTTCATCCGATCCTTGGCCACGGCGAGCGCGATCTTGCCGGAGCCGAGCTCGATGGTCGAGGTGGTCGGCGTCTCGTGAATGGTCAGGGCCGAGCGCTCCCGCACGGTCACGACCGCCTTGCCGCCGAGCAGGATGCGCACGATCGCGCTCTCGCCCGTGACGATGTGATCCTGGATGAAGACGTCGTCCTTGAACTTCAATGGCGCCGGTTGCGGCGCCGTCGCGCGTGCCACCGTGGCCGTGCCTTGCAGCGTCGTCACCACACCAGCCTTCGCTGCCTGCGCTACCGCGAACGACGGAAACGTCAGGACGCACGCGGCACCGAATGCCGTTGCCTTCCACACGTCAATCAAGCCCTTCATGTGGCCCCCCTCGGATTGGTCCCGGGCCGGACGAGGCAAGGCCCCTGCCAGACTTCCACGTCCGTGCTGACGCGCAGTTAGCGCCGCGGGCCCGGACAGAACACGTCCATGCGGCCAGGAAACGACCGTCCCGCCTCGAGCGAGTCGGCTATGATCCGACCATCCTGCGGCGCTGGAGGAATCACGATGGCCGTCTCGGTGGGCTTCATCGGTGTCGGAAATATGGGCAATCCCATGGCGGGCAACGTGCTGAAAGCCGGGTTCCCCATGACGGTCTTCGATCGCAGCGCCAAGGCCATGGAGAACCTCGTCCAGGCCGGCGCGCGCGCGGCCGCGTCTGTCGACGAGGTCGCCAAGAGCTCCGAGATCATCCTGACGTGCCTGCCGATGTCGCCCGACGTCGAGGGTCTGTACCTGGGTGCCGGCGGCCTCATCGAGAAGGCCAAGCCGGGCACGATCCTGATCGACCTCAGCAGCGTGCTGCCGTCGACGCCGCGCAAGCTGGAGCCGGCCGCCAAGGCGCGCGGCCTGCACTTCCTGGAGGCGCCGGTCAGCGGCGGCACCGCCGGCGCGCGCGCGGCCACGCTGGCCATCATGGTCGGCGGCGACGCCCAGATCCTGGAGCGCGCGCGGCCCGTGCTGCGGGCCATCGGTCCCAACATCTTCAGCGTGGGGCCGGTCGGCGCCGGGAACACCGTGAAGGCGATCAACAACATGATGGCCTGCGTGAACTCGCTGGCCATGATGGAGGGCGTGGTGCTCGGCGTGAAGGCCGGGCTCGACCCGATGATCGTCTACGAGGTCGTCAAGGCCAGCAGCGGCGGCAGCAAGGCGATCGAGCGCATCCCCACCGCGCTCGTACCCCGCAAGTTCGAGCCCGGCTTCAAGGTGCAGCTCATGAACAAGGACCTCGACACGTTCAACACGATCGCCAAGGAACTGCACGTGCCGGTCAGCTTCTCCAACGTCGCCCAGCGCTATCAGCAGGCCGCGCTGGCGGCGGGGCTGGCCGACATGGATACCAGCGCCGTCGTGCAGATCATCGAGCGGCTCGCCGCCGTTCAGGTCTCCAAGGGCTGACCGCCCACGACGCTGAGCACCGCCGGCCGTGCCCGATGCGAGATCAGGCGCTGATCACGCGCGTTCGTCGGCGCGAGGCGCGGGCGGCGGGGCGACAGGGTCCCCTTCGGTTCCGCGAGAGACTGCCCGGTGCGCGACGGGGTGGTCGGAGCCTGGTCCTACGCCGCCACGATCGAGCCAACGGAACCTCAGGAGACCCGTCGCCCCGCCGCCCGCGCTCGCGCCGGCAACGCACGCCCGACCGGACAAGACTCCCTCGGGGGCGCTAGCGGGGTGGCGGCGGGAGGTGGGCGAGGAAGTGGGCGAGGTCCTGCAAGTCGGTGTCGGTGAGGCCGACGAGCTCTTCGGCCATGGCGCCGCCGTAGCCGATGCGGGTGCCGCGACGGTAGCCGCGCATCGCCGTGAGCAGGTACTCCTCGCGCTGATGGGCCAGGCGCGGCATCTGGTCGCGCCCGGAGAAGTCGGGGTTGTGGCAAGAGGCGCAGGGGCGCTGGGTGGCGAGCGCGCGACCGCGGGCGAGACGCTCGGGATCCGGTGGCGCGGGGGTCGGCGGGGGCGGCGGCAGCTTCGAGACCCACTCGCCGAAGGCGCGCAGATCGTCGTCGGTGAGCGTGCGGGCCACCTCGGTCATGGCGGCATTGCTCCGGGCGCCGCGGCGAAACAGGAAGAGCTGGGCGACGACGAAGAACGACGGCTGACCGCCGATCGACGGGGTCTCGGGAATCTGAGAGTGCCCGTTCGGCCCGTGACAGGCCAGGCACGCCGCCGTCCGCTCCTCGAAGGAGGCGGCCGACGCCGACGCGGCGGACGCCAGCAGCAGGAGCTGCCGCCAGCGTCGCGCCGCGCGTTCGCGCCTTACTTGCCGTAGCTGACGCGGTACACCGCGCCGTTGTGATCGTCGGAGACGAGCAGCGACCCATCTTTGAGCACCAGCACGTCGACCGGGCGCCCGAGGTAAGCGTTGTTCTCGACCAGGCCCGTGAGGAACGGCTCGACCTTGGTCACCTTGCCGTCCTTGTCCAGGTGGGCCACCACGACGTCAGCGGCGTACTTCTTCGTACGGTTCCACGGCCCGTGCCGCGCGATGAAGATGGTGCCCTGGTAGCGGGCGGGGAACATCTTGCCCGTGTAGAATCGCATGCCGAGCGGCGCCGAGTGCGCACCCAGCAGCATGGCCGGCTTGACGAAGTCCTCGCACGACTTGCCCCAGCCGAGATCGGGGTCGGCGAAGTCGCCCTGGTGGCAATAGGGATAGCCGAAGTGCTGCTGGCCGGGCTTGGTCAGGCGGTTGAGCTCGTCCTGGGGCAGGTCCTCGGAGAGCCAGTCGCGCTGGTTGTCGGTGAACCACAGCTCGCCCGTCTTCGGATGGAAGTCGAAGCCGACCGTGTTGCGGACGCCGCGGGCGACGATCTCCATGCCGCTACCGTCCAGGTTGATCCGCCGGATGTGCGCGTACTTGTCGGACGGAGGGTCGCAGATGTTGCAGGGGGCGCCGACCGGCACGTACAGCTTGCCGTCGGGACCGATCTTGATGAACTTCCAGCCGTGGGGAACGTCGCCCGGCAGTGCGTCGTAGACCTTGGCGGGATCCCCGGGGGCGTCCAGCTTGTTCTCGATATCGTCGTAGCGAGTAATGGCCTTGGGCGTGGCCAGGTACAGGGAGCCCTTGTGGAACTCGATCCCGTTCGCCAGTTCGAGCTTCTCGAGCACGGTCTTGACCTCGCGCTTGCCGCCCTTGTCGACCAGCGCGTACAGCTTGCCGGCGACGAAGTTGGTGCTCACGAAGACGGTGCCCTTGTCACCCTGGCGCAGCCCGCGCGCGTCGAGCACGTTGGCGGCGTAGACCTCCACCTTGAACCCAGGCGGCACCTTCATCTTCGCGATCGGCAGCTTGTCGGCGGGCGTGGCGATCGGGAAGGCGGGCACGGGTGCCATCGCGGCGCCGGGACCGCTCTTGGGCTTGCCGACGGCCCAGAAGGGCACCTCCTCCTCCTTGGCCGCAGGCGGCGGCGCCGGCGTGCTCTGCTGCTGGGCCGTGGCGGGCAATGCCACCGCCACCAGAGCGCCGAGGGCAAGAGCCAGGCTGAGTCGCCGCGTCGTCGAGGCCGTCATGACTGTTCCTCCTGGTCCAGCGGGTTGACGTGGGCGACCGGCACCCGGCCGGTCGGCCGAACTGTAGCGCGGGGATGGCTCCGTGCAAAGCGGGTGAAAATTTTTACTCACATCGCGTGTGAAATTTCCCCCGAGCGCGCGACGCGCGAGCGCAACGACGCGCCGCGGAGGCCCTCGGGAGACGGCACGGCTGTTGCGTGTAAGATCTGGTCCAGCGACCGCTGTACGCGGCCCGCACGGCATGAGTCTCTTGAACGATCTCTGGTCCGCCGCGCGCCCTTCTGCTCCCGGCAAGTTCCTGTACGCCGGTGAACAAAAGCTCTGGGTCCGAGGGGTGACGTACGGCACGTTCCGGCCGAGCGCCGACGGCGCCCTGTTTCCGTCGCCGGCGACCGTGCGCCGGGACTTCGCCCAGATCGCCGCCGCCGGCTTCAACGCCGTCCGCACCTACACGGCCCCGCCTCCCTGGCTGCATGGACCTCGCCGCCGACCATGGCGCTGCGGGTGCTGGCCGGACTGTCGTGGCCGGACCACGTGACCTTCCTCGACGAGCGGCGCCGGGCTCGCGCGCATCGAGCGCACCGTGCGCGCGGCCGCCCGCCAGTATGCCTCGCATCCAGCGCTGCTGGCCCTGGCCATCGGCAACGAGATCCCGGCGCCGATCGTGCGCTGGCACGGCGCCCGCGCGATCGAGCGCCACCTGCGCAGCCTGTACGAAGCCGTCAAGGAAGTCGACCCCGGCGCCCTCGTCACCTACGTGAACTACCCGACGACAGAGTATCTCGAGCTGCCGTTCCTCGATTTCGCCTGCTTCAACGTCTATCTGGAATCGCGCGACCGGCTCGCCGCCTACCTCGCGCGCCTGCACAACATCGCCGGCGACCGCCCGCTGCTCCTGGGCGAGGTCGGCCTCGACAGCCGGCGCCACGGCGAGACGGGTCAGGCGCTACGGCCTGGAGGCTCAGCTCGCCACCGCCTTCACGAGCGGTGTGGCCGGCGCGTTCGTCTTCGCGTGGACCGACGAGTGGCACCGCGGCGGCCTGGACATCGAGGACTGGGACTTCGGCATCACCCGGCGCGATCGCTCGCCCAAGCCCGCGCTCGCCGCGGTCCGGGACACGATGGCCGAGCTGCCGTGCCCGAAGGATCGCGAGTGGCCCATGATCTCGGCCGTCGTCTGCAGCTACAACGGCGCCCGCACGATCCGCGACACGCTGGAGTGGCTCGGCCGACTCGAGTACCCGTCCTACGAGGTCATCGTGGTGAACGACGGCTCGACCGACGCCACCGCCGACATCGCGCCGCGAGTTCGGCGTGCGCGTGATCAGCACGCCCAACCGCGGGCTGAGCCACGCCCGCAACCTGGGACTGGCCGCCGCCATCGGCGAGATCGTCGCCTACCTCGACGACGACGCCTACCCCGATCCGCACTGGTTCACCTACCTGGCCAACGCGTTCATGACCAGCGACCACGCCGGGATCGGCGGCCCCAACATCCCGCCCCCCGGCGACGGCCCGCTGGCCGCGTGCGTGGCCAACGCGCCGGGCGGCCCCGTCCACGTCCTGCTCTCCGACGACGTCGCCGAGCACATCCCCGGCTGCAACATGGCCTTCCGCAAGGACCGGCTCAAGGCCATCGGCGGCTTCGACCCGCAGTTCCGCCGGGCCGGTGACGACGTCGACGTGTGCTGGCGGCTGCAGGCCCAGGGCTGGACGCTCGGCTTCAGCGCGCCGGCCATGGTCTGGCACCACCGCCGCAACTCCATCCGCGCCTACCTGCGCCAGCAGATCGGCTACGGCGACGCCGAGGCGATGCTGGAGCGCAAGTGGCCGGAGAAGTACAACGCCGCCGGTCACGTGTCGTGGTCGGGCCGGCTCTACGGCAAGGGGCTCACGCGGGCGCTGGCGCACCGGGCGCGGATCTACCACGGCACCTGGGGCAGCGCGCCCTTCCAGTCCGTGTACCGCGTCTCTCAGCCGGGCATGGCGAGCGTGACGCTCATGCCCGAGTGGTACCTGCTCGTGGTGGCGCTGGCCGGGCTGGCGCTGCTGGGCATGCTCTGGCATCCGCTCTTCCTGGCCGCGCCGCTGTGCGCGCTCACGGCCGGTGCCTCCGTCGCCCAGGCCGTGATCAGCGGCGCCCGCGCCTCGTTCACCGAGCCGCGCTCGCGCCTGCAGACGCTCGGCCTGCACGCGCTGACCGCGCTGCTGCACCTGCTCCAGCCGCTCGCCCGCCTGCGCGGGCGGCTGCGCAGCGCGCTCACGCCGTGGCGGCGGCACGGCCCCGGCGGCTTCGCGTGGCCGCGGCCACGACGTGGGGGACGTGGACCGAGCGCTGGGAGGCGCCCGACGCGCGCCTGCAGCGCCTGGAGGCGCGGCTCGGCGCCGAGGGCTGCCTGGTCACCCGCGGCGGCGACTACGACGAGCTGGGACCTCGAGGTCCGGGCCGGCGGCCTCAGCGCGGTGCGCATCGTGCTGGCGATCGAGGAGCACGGCCAGGGCCGCCAGCTGGTGCGCTTCCGCGCCCGACCGCGCTATCGCCCGGCTGTCGGCGTGGCGCTGGCCCTGCTGACCGGCGGCGCGCTGCTGGGCAGCCTCGACGGCGCACTGACGGCGGCGGTGGTGCTCGGCACGGCCGGCCTGCTGCTCGCCGCGGCGGCCGTGGGCGAGTGCGGCGCGGCGATGGCGACCGCGCGCGAGGCCCTGGACGTCGAGGCGCGCTGATGTCCACCGTGCGGGCGGGGCGGCGTCTGCTCGCCATCGCCCTGCGCGGCGAGGGCGCTCGCGTGGCCGCCGGGCTGGCCCTCCTCGTCGGATCCACGGCGGCCGCCCTGGCCCAGCCGTGGCCGCTCAAGCTGGTCGTCGACTCCGTGCTCGGCTCCGAGGCCCCCCCGGCCATCCTGGCCACCGCGTCGCGGCCGACGCTGCTGGCCGTGCTGGTGGGGGCGATGATCGGGCTGCAGGTCGTGGTCGGCGCCCTCGCGATGCTCGGCACCAACATCGTGATCCGCGCGGCCCTCCGCATGGTCTTCCGGCTCCGCTGCGCCGTCTTCGAGCACCTGCAGAAGCTCTCGCTGGCCTTCCACGACGCCACCCGCGTCGGCGACTCGCTCTACCGGGTGACGTGGGACACCTACGCGGCGCAGACGCTGCTCAACAACGCGATCGTTCCGGCCACCACGGCCACGCTCACGCTGGTCGGCGTCGCCGTCGTCATGGGGCTGCGCGACTGGCGCGTCACCGTGGCCGCCCTGGCCATCGCCGTCCCCGTGGTGGCGCTCATCCGCCGCCTCGACCGCCCGATGACCCGCTCCTCCCTGCGCGTGCACGAGCGGGAGAGCGACGTGAGCAGCCGCGTGCAGGAGACCCTCACCGCCATCCGCGTCGTGCAGGCCTTCGCCCGCGAGCCGCTCGAGCGGGAGCGCTTCGAGCGCCAGGCGGCGGCCAGCCTGCACGCCAACCTGCACCTGACCCTGCTGCAGACCGGCTCGCAGATGGTCGTCTCGCTGCTCATGGCGGTCGGCACCGCGGCCGTCATCTGGCTGGCCGGCCGGCGGGCGCTGGCCGGCGCGCTCACCCCGGGCGACGTGGTCCTGCTCGCCGCCTACCTCGTGATGCTCTACAAGCCGCTGGAGACGCTGGCCTACACGGCCGTCGCCGTCCAGGGCGCGGCCGCCGGCGCCCGTCGCGTGCTGGCCTTGCTCGACGTCCGTCCCGACGTGGCCGACGCTCCCGACGCCGCTCCCCTGCCCGGCCGCGCCCGCGGCCACCTCGCCTTCGAGCACGTCGGCTTCGCCTACCGGGACGGCGAGCCGGCGCTGCGCGACGTGTCGCTGGCCGTGCGGCCCGGCGAGGTCGTGGCCATCGTCGGCGCCTCCGGGGCCGGCAAGACCACGCTGACCAGCCTCGTCGTGCGCTTCTACGATCCGCAGGCCGGGCGGGTGACGCTCGACGGTCGCGACCTGCGCGCGCTCACCCTGCGCTCGCTGCGCGAGAACGTCGCCCTGGTGCTGCAGGACCCGATCATCTTCGGCGCCAGCGTCCGCGAGAACATCGCCTACGGACGCCCGGCGGCGAGCGCCGCCGAGATCGAGCAGGCCGCCCGCGACGCCGGCGCCCACGACTTCATCGTGGCGCTGCCCCAGGGCTACGACACGGTCGTGGGTGAGCGCGGGGTCACGCTGTCGGGCGGGCAGCGCCAGCGGCTGGCCATCGCGCGCGCCTTCGTCAAGGACGCGCCCGTGCTGATCCTCGACGAGCCGACGAGCGCGCTCGACGCCGACAACGAGCGCGCCGTCCTCGACGCGCTCGGCCGGCTCATGCGGGGGCGCACGACGCTCATCATCGCCCACCGGCTGTCGACGGTGCGCCACGCCGACCGCATCGTCGTGCTCCAGGACGGCGCCGTCGTCGAGCAGGGCAGCCACGCCGAGCTGCTCGACCGCCGCCAGCTCTACGCCCACCTGCACGCGCTGCAGGCGGCGCCGGTGCCCTCGTGACCCGGCCCGCCGGCCCGTCGTCGTCTTCGGCATCGCCTTCCTCTACCCGCCGCTCATGATGTCCTCTTCACCTTCGGCGAGAACCTCGGCCGCGCGGACTGCGGCGTGCCGGTCGAGCGCTTCACGTGGCTGCCGACCTGCCAGCCCGTCGTGCTCGACTTCCGGCCGCCGACGCCGCCGGTCACGACGGCGCCGTACACCACCATCGGCACCTGGCGACACCAGAACGACCGCGTCTACCGCGGCGAGACGTACTCCTGGAGCAAGGAGCGCGAGTTCCTGAAGATCCTCGATCTGCCGAAGCGGAGCCCGGTGCCGATCGAGCTGGCGCTCGACATCACGCCGGCGGCGCCGGAGGCGGGACCGAGGCTGCGCGCGCACGGCTGGCACGTCGTCCCCGCTGCCGGCTCTTCGGCTGGCTCGACGTGGACGACATCGTGCGGGCGATCGAGACGATCGAGGCGGACTACACGGCCCCCAGCCGCGCGGCCCGCGAGATCGCCGCCGAGTACTTCGCGGCGGAGACGGTGCTGGCCTCGCTGATGGAGCGGGCGGGCCTCAGCGGCCCTTGAGGATCATCCGCTCGCCCTGGTAGGCGAGCACGACGCTGTCCTCGTTGATCTGCTCGACGACGATCTTGTCCTCGACCGTCTGCCCCTCGCCGTACTTGCGCCCGTTCAGGAACACGAAGCGGTCCTTGCGCTCCGGCGCCCAGCTCAGCACCTGGATCGACAGCTTCGCCGCGAGCGCTTTCAGGTCGCCGGACGGCGCCGCCGCGGCGGCCGCCGGTGGCTCCGGGGCGGCCGCCCGGGAGGGCGCCGCCCGCGCGACCGGCGGGGACGGCGGGACCGGCCGCTCGGCCGTGGTCGCCGCCGGAGGCGGCGCGGTACGGCTCCGTTCCTCCGGGGCCGGCACCACCGCGCTCCGGCCGGCGGTGCCACGACTCGCCGCGACCGGCGGGGTCGGACGGCTGACCGCGCTCGGAGCGGCGGGACGCGGCGCCGGCGCCCGCGGCTCGACCAGGCCGGGCGCCGCGGGGCGCGATTCGACGGGCCGAGGCTCGGCGGCGCGCGACTCGATGGCGCGCGACTCGGCGGGACGCGGCTCCGCGGCCCGGGGCGCCGGAGGCGGAGCCGGCGGCGCGACGACACGCACCGCTTCGGACGTGGACGAGGCAGCGGGCGCGGGTCGCACGGCCGGCGCGGGCTCGGCCCGTGGAGCCGGTGGAGTCGGCGCGGGCAGGGCCGGCTCGACGCGCGGCGCCGGCGATGCCACTGGCGTCGGCGGCGGCCCGGCCACGATGGTCGCCGGGGTGGCGTCGGTCCCCGCCGGCTGACGGCCCGGCCAGAACACGAGGGTGGCGACGACGACGACGGCGAGGCCACCGAGGCCGCCGACGATCCACGGCCACCGGGCGCGCGGCGCGAAGTCACTGGCCATGGCGCGGGGCAGCGACGTGGCGCCCCGAGCGGGGCCGCCGCGCTGCTGCTCGGCTCGCTTGAGCGCGTCAAGAATGTAGGACATCGATCACCTCGCGACCGGCGCGGCGGCCAGGCGCGGCGCGCGCGGATCCAGGCGTGCACTCAGCCGTACCAGCGTTTCGATCCCCGCGATTCCATCGGCCTCGAGCCCCTCGCGCCGCTGGAAGGCCATGACGTTGGCGGTCAGCGCCTCGTCGTAGACCACCGGCCCCCGCTCGCGCGAGACGACGTCGCCTTCGTTCACGGCGCGGCGCAGCCACGCCACGCCCGGCCCCTGCATCCCGGGGCTGAGCACGCGCGCCACGCCGGGCAGCGGGCGCCACGCCAGCGAGAACACACCGTCCCAGACGCGGTCGATCGCCGCCGTCGGCACCGACTCCGTGCGGTCGCCCAGCGCCAGCGTGACCGTGTCGCCCTCCAGGCCCGTCACCGCGACGTGATGCCGGCCGCCATCGGCGGCGACGAGCTTGAGCGCGACGGGGACGCCGAGCCGGCGCACGACCGTCCACGTGCCGCGGCCGTCGTAGCACTCGAGCCCGCTCCGGGCCGCCGCCCGACACGGATCTTCCCCCGGTGCCACGGTCACGCCCCAGCGCGCGAGCACGCGCGTGAGGGCAGACGCCTGGTCGCCCGGCGGCCGGGCTGCCGCCAGCAGCGCGTCGAGGTCGGTCCCTGGGCGCAGCGCGGCGACCATCGAAGTCGGGACGGGCGAAGTCGGGACGGGCGCGGTCGCCGCGGCCGCCGGCGTGGTACCGCCGATGGTCGCGCTCGGCGCCGGCTCGACCGACGACGGCTGGGCGGATATGACCACCGGGACCGGCAGGTGCCTGGCGATGAACGGCACGCTCCGTAGCCGGTCGATCGACGGCACGCCCCACCATCCGGCCATCGCGCCCGTGACCGCCACGACCGGCAGGAGCGCCACCGCCGCCACCCCGGCGGCGATGCGCAGCCAGGGACGGCTCCGCCCCCCCTCGCCCGCCACCTCGCGCGCCGCCCGCCGCACCGTCCGCGCGCTCACCACCCGCTTGCCCTCCGCGAAGGCGCCCAGCAGCGCGCGGTCGCAGATGACGTTGACCAGACGGGGGATCCCGCGTGAGGCACGGTGCACCACGCGCAGCGCGCCCGGCTCGAAGTGGCGCAGGCTTCCCCCGGCCACCAGCAGGCGGCGGGCCACGTAGGCGCGGGTGTCGCGCTCGGCGAACGGGCGAAGGTGGTAGCGGGCGGTCACGCGCTGGGCGACCTGGCGCAGCTGGGTCTGGGCCAGCAGCGTGGTCAGCTCCGGCTGCCCGATCAGGATGATCTGCAGGAGCTTCTCGGTCGCCGTCTCCAGATTCGTGAGGAGGCGGAGCTGCTCGAGCGCCTCGGGGCTGAGGTTCTGGGCCTCGTCGATGATCAGCACCGTCCGCCGGCTACGGGCGTGGGCGGCCAGCAGGTGGCGGTAGAGCACGTCGACGTAGGCCTTGCGGGTGCGCGCCTCGGCCGGATACGCCACCCCCAGCTCGTCGCAGACCGTGGCCAGCAGCTCCTCCGGCGTGAGGACGGGGTTGACGACGAGCGCGACGTCCACGCCGTCGGGCAGCTGGGAGAGCAGGTACCGGCAGGTGGTGGTCTTGCCGGTGCCCACCTCGCCGGTGAGCTGCACGAAGCCGCCCCGCTCCCGCACCCCGTACAGCAGGTGGGCCAGGGCCTCCTCGTGCCGGGGGCTCAGGTAGACGAAGCGCGGGTCCGGCGTGTTGGAGAATGGCCATTCCGCGAACCCGAAGTGCGTCAGATACATTGCCGGACCCACATTAGAGGCCGGCGCCGCATAGGTCAACATCGGCGCAGGCCGCCCGGCCGTGGGTACACTAGCGGCCATGGCGGACCCTCGACAGGTCGACCGGATGTTCCACCGCATCATGCGCGGCCTGGTCGAGACCGGCCGCGCGCCCCATTACGCCGAGCTGGCCCGGACCCTGGGGCTGTCCGTCGAGGACGCTCGCCGGCTGCTGCACGACGTGATGCAGGCCTACCCGATCGGCTGGCTGCATCCCGAGACGGACTACATCGCCTCGTTCCCGCCGCTCAACAACCTGCCGACGCAGTACCGGATCAGCGTGCGCGGCGAGCAGCGGTGGTTCGCGCAGTGCGGGTTCGAGGCCACCTCCGTCACCTGGCTGTTCCCGGGGCGCACCGTGCGCATCGAGGCGCCGTGCCTGGACTGCGGTGACACGATACTGATCGAGATGCGCGACGGCCGCCTGCTCTCGGTGAACCCGAGCGGGGTCGTGGGCCACCTGAACTACGGCTTCGGCCCCTCCCGGGGCCGCCCGCCCTATCTCTGAACGGGGATGAACCTCTTCCGGTCGGAAGAGCACGCGCGCCGCTGGACGCAGTTCAACCCGGCCTCCGAGGAGGGCTTCATCGCCCTGCCCGACCTCGCCGCCTTCTTCGGCACCGAGACGCGCCGCCACATGCTGGACGCCGACTACCTGTCGGCCTGGTATCCCAAGCGCGGGGCGGAGCGGATGGCCGTGCTGGAGCGCCTCGGCAAGACCTCGCCGTTCTGGCTGGGCACCCCCGCCCCCGAGTGAGCACCACCGCCGTGAGCGATCGCCTGCTGGCCTGGCTGCGCGAGGCGGGCGTGGCCTTCGAGGTGCTCGAGCACCCGCCGGTACGGACCAGCGAGGAGGCCGCGCGCGTGCGCGGCACCCGGCTCGAGCAGGGCGCCAAGGCGCTGGTCGTGCGCGCCGAGGATCGCTTCGTGCACTGCGTGCTGCCGGCTCACCTGCGAGCCGACAACGCGGCGCTGCGGGCGATCGTCGGCACCCGCAAGCTGCGCTTCGCCACGCCCGAGGAGCTGGCCACGCTGACCGGCTGTGCACCCGGCGCGGTGCCGCCCTTCGGCAACCTGTTCGGGTTGCCGGTGCTGGTCGACGAGGCGCTGTGCGCCAACGAGCGCGTCGTCTTCAACGCCGGCAGCCGCGGGGTGTCGGTCACCATGCGCTGCGACGACCTCGTGCGCGTGGCCGGCGCCACCGTGTGTCGCTTCGCCGTCCGCGAGGACGCGTCGTGATCCCGAGCGGCCGGCCACCGCACCTCACGATGATCCGCGGCTTCCACCTGGCCGACTTCCTCACGCTGGGCAACGCCGCCTGCGGCATCCTCGCCGTCTTCGCGGTCATGGAGTACGTGGGGACGCGCGACGTCCGGCGCCTGGTGATGGCGGCCGCGCTCATCCCCCTGGCCCTGGTCCTCGACGTGCTCGACGGGCGGGTCGCGCGCTCGCGCCGGCGGCACTCGGCCATGGGGCGGGAGCTGGACTCGCTGGCCGACGTCATCTCCTTCGGGGTGGCCCCGGCCGCCATCGCCTACGGCGCCGGCATGACGGGGGGTTGGGATGTCGTCATCCTGGTCTACTTCGTCGCCTGCGGCGTGAGCCGGCTGGCCCGCTTCAACGTGACGGCCGAGGAGCTGTCGACCGGTGCCGGCAAGGTCGCCTACTTCGAGGGAACGCCGATCCCCTCCAGCCTGATCCTGGTCGGCGTGGTCACCGTGTGTGCGTGGATGGGTCGCCTCGGCGAGGGGCTGCCGCTCGGCGGCCTCACCCTCGGCCCGGCTCGACTGCACCCACTCACGCTGCTGTGGGCGCTGTCCGGCTCGCTGATGATCAGCAAGACGCTGCGTATTCCGAAGCTCTGAGCGGCGGTCCGGCCTCCCCATTTCCCAGGCACGGCGATTGCCTGAACTCATCGGCGATGGGAGCCGGTGAGCGTAGCTCGCGCCTCGCGCAGATCGCTATCGTCGCGACGGGCTTGACGATTGCCCTTGCAGCACCCGCCACAGCGTCCGAGATCAAGCAGCGGTTCCCCGACCTCACCCTTGCAGCGGATGACCCCGGTTGTTACACCCGGCTACATCATGATCGCCAAGGGCGGCGGTGGCGGCGGTGGCGGTGGTGGCGGGG
Source organism: uncultured Candidatus Rokubacteria bacterium (assembly GCA_963734175.1). Classification (GTDB taxonomy): domain Bacteria; phylum Methylomirabilota; class Methylomirabilia; order Rokubacteriales; family CSP1-6; genus AR5. Next base: position 84,587 of record CAVTGC010000015.1, on the reverse strand, counting down.
CGGCGGTGGTGGTGGGGGCGGAGGCGGCGGTGGGGTGCGGGCGGCGGCGGTGGTGGCGGCGGCGGTGGTGGGGGCGGCGGTGGTGCGGCGGCGGTGGTGGCGGCGGCCGGCGGAGGCGGTGGTGCGGGTGCGGGCGGTGGCGCCGGTGCGGGTGCCGGGGCTGGCGCGGGCGCTGGTGCCGGTGCAGGCGCTGGTGCCGGTGCCGCTGGTGCCGGTGCCGGCCGGTGCGGGCGCTGGCACCGGTGCGGGGGCAGGCGCCGGTGCGGGGGCCGGGGCTGGTGCAGCGGGCGCAGGCGGCGCAGCGAGTGGTGGGGGTGCGGCGGGCGCGGGCGCCGGCGCGACGTCGGGCGGCGCCTCTGGGCCTGGCGGCGGAGCTGGTGCCGCTGGCACGGGCGCCGGCACCGCGGGCCCGGCCGGTACCGGCCCGGCAACGTCGAGTGGCGTCAGCTCGGCGGGCGACGGTGCCACCGGCCGCCGGGCGCGGGTGCCGGCAGTGGCGCGGGTGCCGGCGGCGGCGCCGGCGCTGGTGCCGGCGGCGGCGCCGGTGCGGGTGCCGGCGCCGGTGCCGGTGCGGCGCCGGTGCCGGCGCCGGCGCCGGTGCGGGCGCCGGCGCCGGTGCAGGGCCCGGCGCCGGTGCAGGGCGCCGGGCGCTGGTGCAGCGGGCGCAGGCGGGGCAGCGAGTGGTGGCGGGTGCGGCGCGGCGCGGGCGCCGGCGCGACGTCGGGCGGCGCCTCTGGGCCTGGCGGCGGAGCTGGTGCCGCTGGCACAGGCGCCGGCACCTCAGGTCCGGCCAGCGGCGGTTCGCGCAACGACGAGTGGCGTCAGCTCGGCGGGCGACGGTGTCGACCGGCCCCGGGCCCGGTGGCTCGGCGGGGCCGACGGCACGGCCCGCCCGGCATGGGAGTCAGCGCTGGCGGCCGCGCGCACCGACCTGTCGCAGCACAATTATCCGAAGGCGCAGCGGCAGGCCGAGGCGCTGCTGCGCGCCGGCATACCGGCCGACGTGCGCGCCGGCGCCCTGCTCGTCGCCGCCGAGGCCGCCTACGCCCTGCACTCGTACGACATCGCGATCGCGCGCTACGGCGAGCTGCTCGCCGATCATCGCGGCGGGCCGCAGCCCGCGCGGACCAGGCTCGCGCTGGGCTGGGCACAGCTTCGCCAGGGCCACCGCGAACAGGCACGCGCCTCATGGGTGGCAATGGCCGACGCGCAGCCGGCCGATGCGCTCGCGCCGATGGCTCTGGTGCTGGCCGCCGAGCTGGCCGGCCAGGCCGGTGACACCACTGGCACCCAGCGGCTAGTCGATCGCGTCGTCGCGCAGTATCCGGCCACGCCGTACGCGGGCATCGCGCGACTGACACGCTCGGGCGTGGCGCTGCAACGGGGCCAGCAGGACGCGGCGCTGCGCGATCTCGACGAGGTCGTCCGCTCGAGCGGCCTCGCTGCCCTCGAGGAGCGCCGCCGACTCGGCGAGGCGCTCGCCACGCCCGGCGCCCCGCCCGTGCTGACGCCGGCGCCGGCACGTCGCCCGCCCAGCGACGGCGACGCGCTCGAGCGGTTCGCGACGCAGGTTCTCGACCGCCGGCGTCAGGAGGCGACGCCGTACACGGTCCACGGCCTCGTGTTGCTGGCCGCCGCCAACCGCGGCTGGTCCGACGTGCTCACCGCCACGCTGGCCCGTCGCCTGCTCGAGGACTTTCCCTCCTACGCGGCGGCGCCGGCACTCCTGGCGCGCGTGGTCACCACCGCGGCCGCGGCCGGACAGTGGGCCGTCGCCCGCCCGGCCTGGCAGACGTTGCACGCACGGGCGCCGGCGGCGGTCCCTCCCTCCGTGCGCGTGACGTTCGCCGAGGCGCTCTACCGCGGCGGCTCCGCCCTCGAGGCCCGGGAGATCGCGCAGGCCATGGCCGCCGGCGGTGACGAGGTGCCCCGCGCGCTCAGACTGCTGGCCGACATCTACGAGGCGGCCGGCGACGGCGAGCCGCGCGCGCCCGGTCCTGCGCCGGCTCGTCGAGGCGGCCACCGGCGAGCTGGCCGCGGAGGCGGCGTATCGGCTCGGGCAGAGCCTGCGCGCCGCCGGGCAGCCGGCGGCCGCCGTCGAGTGGTATCTGACGGCCGCCTACGTTCCGGGCGGCGGGCGCTGGGTGCCGCCGGCGCTGCTGGGTGCGGGCACCGCCCTCGCTGCGACCAACGACACGAAGGAAGCGCTGGCCGCCTATCGCAAGCTGCTGCGCACTCGGCCCGAGGCGCCGGCCGACCGCGAGATCCGCGGAGAGGCCGCGTATCGCGCCGGCGAGATCCTGGCCGGCGCCGGCCTGCACGGGGAGGCACTCGCGATGTTCACGACCTCGGCGAACCTCACCGCCGGCCTGCGGGCGGAGCGGCGCGCCCTCGTCGGCGTCCTGCGCTGCCTGGTCGCCACCGGCGATCGGGCGGGCGCGGAGACGATCTATCGGCGGCTGCGGAGCGCGGGCGTGGCCGAGCCGGAGCTGCTGGCGCAGGCGCGAGCGGCGCTGCACGGCCCCGGCGCCGCCGCCGATGACAACACGGGCGCCTCCACGCTGCCGCGCGCCGCCCGCTGACCCCACCGCTCGCTTGCCTGCCCGCCCCGATCGCTGTAGCGTGACGGCGTCGGTGGGCGATGACGGGACACTTTCGCAGCTTTCGCAGCCGCCTCGTGGTGGTGTTCCTCGGGCTCTTCGTCGTGATCCAGGCCACCGGCTATGTCGCCGTCGCGGCGTTCGTGCGCACGAGCGCCCGCCAGCACGTCGAGGAAGAGCTCCGCCTGGCCACCACGCTCTTCGCGCGGCAGCTCGACGAGCGCGGTCGCCAGCTGGTAGCGGCGACCCGCCTGCTGTCCGGTGACTTCGCGCTGAAGACGGCGGCCGCCACGGCCGATCACGCCACCACCGCCTCGATGCTGGAGAATCACCGCCGGCGCGCCGATGCCGATATCCTGGTGCTGGCCGCGCTCGACGGTGCCGTCGTCGGCGACACCCAGCAACCCAGCCGGCTCGGCTCCCCCTTCCCGGCGCCGCAGCTCATCGCCGAGGCCGAGGCGGGACGCGACGTCTCCGACGTCGTCGCCATCGACGGGCGGCTCTACCGGCTGGCGGTCGTCCCGCTGCTGGCGCCGGAGCCGATCGGCTGGCTCGGCGCCGGCTTCGCCATCGACGACCGCACCGCCGCCGACCTGCGCCACTCGAGCGGGCTGCACGTGTCGTTCGTGGCCCGCTCGGGAGCCGGCACGATCGTCCACGCCTCGACGCTGGGGCCGGGGGACCGCGAGGCCCTGGCGCGCCAGCTGCCGGTCAGCCGGCCGGCCGGCGCCATCGACCTCGCCGACGGCGAGCACATGGTGCGCATCGAGCCGGTCGGCCACGACGTCGTGGTCGTGCTGCAACGGCCGCTCGCCGAGGCGCTCGCCCCGTACAATCGTCTGCTCAATCTGCTGCTCGTCGTCGCCGTGACCGGCATGGTGCTGGCGCTGCTGGGGGCCGTGCTGGTGGCGCGCCGGGTCAGCCGCCCCGTGCTCGTGCTCGCCGAGGGCGCCCGGCGCGTGGCCGCCGGCGACTTCACTGCGGTCATCGCCATCCGCCAGCGCGACGAGCTGGGCGAGCTGGCCGGCGCCTTCAACGAGATGGTCGGGGGCCTGCGCGAGCACGAGCGCGTCCGTGACGAGCTGGAGCGCACCGCGCGGCTCAAGCGCTTCTTCTCGCCGCAGATCGCCGACGCGCTGTCGGCCGGCGACGAATCGCTGCTGGCCTCACACCGGCGCGAGATCACCGTGGTGTTCTGCGACCTGCGCGGCTTCACCGCGTTCGCGGAGGCGGCCGAGGCCGAGGCGGTCATGCGGCTGCTGCGCGACTATCACGCCGCGGTGGGGCCGCTGGTCTTCGCCTACGAGGGCACGCTGGAGCGGTTCACCGGCGACGGGCTGATGGTCTTCTTCAACGATCCGGTGCTCTGCCCCGACCCGGCGGCACGGGCGGCCCGCATGACCATCGCCATGCGGACGGCCGTCGGTGAGCTGCTGCAGACGTGGCGGCGGCACGGCCACGCGCTCGGCTTCGGCGCCGGCGTCGCGATGGGCTACGCCACCATCGGCCGCATCGGGTTCGAGGGCCGCTTCGACTACGCGGCCATCGGCACCGTGACCAACCTGGCCGCACGGCTCTGCCAGGAGGCGCGCGACGGCCAGATCCTCGTCAGCCAGCAGGTCCACGCGGAGATCGAGGGACTGGTCGAGACCGCGCCGATGGGTGAGCTGCCACTCCGGGGCTTCGCCAAGCCGGTGGCCGTGTACGACATCCTCGGCCTGCGGGTGAAGCCACCGCTGCCGGCGAGCGGGCCCGCCGCCTCGTGACAGGGCGGCTCGCCCTCGGCGCCGGCGCGGTACTGCTGGCCCTGCTCACGCTGCGCCCCGCCCTCGTGGTGACCGCCGCCGGCAGTCTGGAGGCGTTCGTGCGGGATGACGGGGGCCGGGCGGTCGCCGACGCCGTGGTCTCGCTCGTCGCGGCCGGGGCCCCGGCGGCGCCCCCGCGGCCGGGATCGGCGGTGATGGACCAGCAGAACAAGACCTTCGTGCCGCACGTCCTCACCGTGCCGGTGGGCACCCCGGTGACGTTTCCCAATCGCGACAACATCCGCCACCACGTGTACTCGTTCTCGGCGGCCAAGCGCTTCGAGCTGCCGCTCTACATCGGCACGCCCGCCGCCCCCGTCGTCTTCGACACGCCCGGCGTCGTGGTGCTCGGCTGCAACATCCACGACTGGATGGTCGGCTACGTCTACGTGTCGGCCACGCCGTACTTCGCCAAGACCGGCGCGGACGGGCGCGTGCTGCTGGGTGACGTGCCCCCCGGCGCCTACGAGGCGCGTGTGTGGCACCCCCGCCTGCGCGTCGAAGCCGACAAGACCGGCAAGGCCGTGACGCTCGCCGACGGCGATCCCGGCCGCCTCGAGTTCGTCGTCTCGCTCAAGCCCGACCGCCGCCCCGCCCCACCGCCACCCCCCGGATACGAGCGCCCGCAGAGCTAGCGGCGGTCGTCCTCTCAGCCGCGCGCGTTCGCCGGGGCGCGGCACCGTACATGTCGCGGTCGCGCCTTGCGGTGAGCCGTGGCGGGCGGGTTCTATCGCGGCGGGGTGAGCGAGCCGCCGACGTCGGACTGCCGTCAACCCAGCCCCACTGGGGGATGGGGGGCCCGAGCGAACCCCGCTCGTATTGTGCAGGCGAACCGCCGGCGCGACCGCGGCATGCACGGTGCCGCGCCCCGGCGAACGCGCACGGCTGAGCGGACGAAGGTCGGACTCGCCGGGGCTATTTCTCGGGCGGGCGACGCGAGTGCCAGTCGGTGGCTTGCTCGTAGGCCCAGCCGATGCGGAGCGCGGTGTCCTCGTCGCCGGCGCGGCAGAGGATCTGCAGGGAGGTCGGCAGCCCCGACGGCGTGAAGCCGTTGGGGACGGCGAGACCGCACAGGCCGAGATAGTTGCCGGCGCGCGTGAAGTGGGCGGCGGTGCCCGACTGATCGACCTTGTCGATGGGCAGCGCCGCGGTCTGGGCGGTCGGCGTCAGCAGGGCGTCGGCCTCGGTCAGGGCGGCGGCGAACTCCTTCCGGTGCGCGTCCATCTGGGCCAGCGTGAGCAGGTAGTCACGCGCGGAGACGTTGCGGCCGAGCTGGATGCGCGGGCGGATGTGCGGGTCGACGGGCAGGCTCATGTCGTCGACCAGATCGCCGACGAAGCGATAGCCCTCGGCGCCGATGATGCGGCCGGTGGACGCGGCGTAGTCGGTGAAGCGGTGCGGCAGCGCTGGCCGCACGATGCGGGCGCCCAGCCGGGCCAGCGCCTCGACCGAGGCGTCGTAGGCGGCCAGCACCTCGTCGGCCACGCCGGCCCGCTCGGCCTCGGGCATGACGGCCACGCGCAGGCCGGCGACGCCACGCCGCAGCGCGGGCAGCGGATCGGCCGGCGTCCACGCGAGCGTCTGCGGATCGCGCGGGTCGGGACCGTTCAGCACTCGGTAGATGAGCGCGGCGTCCTCGACGGAGCGGGCCAGCGGCCCCGGCGTGTCGAGCGTGGTGCTGAGCGGCAGCACGCCGTAGGTGCTGATCCTTCCCGCCGTGACCTTGAGGCCGACGATGCCGCACCAGCCGGCCGGCAGCCGCACCGAGCCGCCGGTGTCGGTGCCGATGGCCACCGGCGCCAGGCCGGCGGCGACCGCCACGCCGGAGCCGCTGGAGGAGCCGCCCGGCGTGCGGTGCACGCCGAGGTCCCAGGGGTTGCGCGGCGTGCCCATGTGAGTGTTGGTGCCGAAGCTGCCCATGGCGAACTCGACGGTGTGGGTCTTGCCGAGCACGATCATGCCGGCGGCGATCAGCCGCTCGGCCAGCGTGGCGGTGACCGGTGACACCCGGTTCTGCCACACCTTGGAGCCGCCGGTGGTCACCCGGCCCTGCATGTCGACGAGATCCTTGAGCGCGATGGGCACGCCGTGCAGCGGGCCCACGCGGTGGCCGGAGCGGATCGCCTTGTCGGCGGCCTCGGCGGCCAGCCGGGCCTCGGCCTCGTGCACGGCGATGTAGGCGTGCAGCGCCCCGTCGCGGGCGCGGATACGGGCCAGCAGCGCCTCCACCACGTCGACCGGCGACAGCGTGCGCTCGCCGAAGGCGTGGGACAGCTCGGCCACGGTGGCCCACACGGGATCGATCCGGGTCATGCCAGCGTCCTCCCGCGCTGGAGCCTACATCACTCCCGGTGAAAAGAGATCCCCGTTGACACACGGCGAGGCGGCTGAGATAAGACTGGCCCCATGCGAACCCGTACCGTCCTCCTGACCTGGCTCGTCGCGCTCACCCTGCTGAACGGCTGTGCCGCCGCCCCCACCACGACGGCCACCGACAAACCGGCGCCCAAGCTCGATGTCATCTGGGTCCCGACCCCGCCCGAGGTCATCAAGGTCATGCTCGACCTGGCCGACGTCGGCCCCAAGGACCTCGTGTACGACCTCGGCTGTGGCGAGGGCGAGATCCTCATCGCCGCCGCCAAGCGCGGCGCCCGCGGCGTCGGGGTCGACCTCGACCCCGTGCGGATCAAGAACGCCAAGGCCAACGCGGCCCGCGAGGGCGTGACCGACAAGATCACGTTCTACGAGCAGGACCTGTTCAAGACGGACATCAGCAAGGCCACGGTGGTGACGCTCTACCTGCTGCCCGAGCTGAACGAGCGCCTGCGACCGACGCTCCTGAAGGTCCTGCGGCCGGGCACCCCGGTCGTGTCGCACGATTTCGCGATGGGCGACTGGCAGCCGGAGAAGACCGTCGAGGTCCCGCTGACCCGGACGCACCGCGCCTATCTCTGGCGGATTCCCCCGAGGCCGTGACCGAGCCGGCAGCATCGTTCTCGGAGGAGCGGCTCGCCGACCGGCGGGCCTCGCCGCCGACGCCGCCATCGCCGAGCGGTACGCGCGCGAATGGCTCGAGCAGCAGGCGGTGGCCGGGCTGATCGCGGTGGACGACACCGCCCGGCCGCCCGCGGAGCGCCGCTATCGCCTGCCCGCCGAGCACGCCGGCGTCCTCGTCGATCCCGAGCACACCACGCACCTGGCACCGTTCGCCGAGATGGCGGCGGGCATCGGCGGCGCCCTCGAGCGCGTGGTCGACGCCTACCGCACCGGCCACGGCGTGCCCTTCGAGGCGTACGGCGCGGCCATGATGCGCGGCCAGGGCGGCATCAACCGGCCGGCCTTCACGCGCGACCTCACCGGGGCCTGGCTGCCGGCCATCCCCGACCTGCACGCGCGGCTCGCCGCCGACCCGCCGGCCCGCGTCGCCGACGTCGGCTGCGGTGTGGGCTGGTCGACCCTGGCGCTGGCCCGCGCCTACCCGCGCGCGACGGCGATCGGCTACGACCTGGACGCGGCCTCCATCGACGCCGCGCGCGGGCGCGCCGCCGCCGAGGGCCTGGCCGTGCGCTTCGAGCAGAAGGGCGCCGAGGCGGTGGCCGGCGACGGCCCCTTCGACCTGATCCTCGTACTGGAAGCACTGCACGACATGGCGCGGCCGACCCGCGCGCTGGCCGCGCTCCGCACGGCGCTGGCGCCGGGCGGCTCGGTGCTGGTCGCCGACGAGCGCGTGGCCGAGCGCTTCATCGCGCCGGGTGACGACGTCGAGCGGATGATGTACGGCTGGAGCGTCGTGCACTGCCTGCCGGCGGCGATGGCCGAGCAGCCGTCGGAGGCGATCGGTACCGCGATCCGTCCGGAGACCGTGCGGCGCTGCGCCCGCGAGGCCGGCTTCGCGCGCTGCGAGGAGCTGGCGATCGACAACCCGCTGTTCCGCTTCTACCGGATGCGCTAGACTCGCGCGCACCTGGTCGTCCATCGTCCCGTCGTGAGCAAAGGAGCACACCATGGGTCAGCTCTCGCGCCGCCGCTTCCTCACCGGCACTGCCGCCGCCACCGCGCTGCTGGGCCGGGCTCCCGCCGCCCTCGGTCAGCAGGTGAAGGAGCTGCAGGTCTGGCACACGGAGGTCGAGCCGCAGACCGTCAAGACGATCGCCGACACCAGCATCGCCGAGTTCGAGCGCAAGTTCCCCGGCTTCAAGATCAAGCAGCAAGCGCTCGGCTGGGGTGACCTCAACACCAAGCTGCTCTCGGCCCTGGCCGCCGGCAGCCCGCCCGATCTGACCCAGCTCAACCCGTTCATGACGGCCTCGCTCTACACCAAGAAGCTGCTGCGCCCCATGGACGAGCTGGTGCGGGCGATCGGCGAGAAGGACATCCACGAGGCGACGCTGAAGCTGCAGTACTTCGACGGCAAGTACTACGGTGTCACCCACGCGATGGGCGCCACCTACTTCGCCGAGCGGCGCGACCTGCGCGAGGCCAAGGGGCTGAAGCCGCCGGAGACCTACGCCGACATGCTGACGCTGGCGGCGGCGCTGACCGAAGAGGGCAAGCGGTGGGCGACCCAGATGCCCGGCGAGAAGCTCTACATGGGCTTCGTGCACCCGGCCGAGTGGCTGGCTGGCAACAACGGCGCCTGGGTCGACGCCAAGACGTGGCGGCCCCAGCTCAACGCCCGGCCCATGCTGGAGGCACTCGACTACGCGCAGAAGCTCGCCAAGTTCATGCCGGCCGGCTGGGCGGGGCAGAAGTATCTCGACACGCTGGCCGCGCTGTCGACGGGCAAGATTGCCATGGCGTATCTGAGCGGCGCCCGGACGATCGGTTACATCGAGCGCTACGCGCCCGAGAACATGCGCGACGCCGACCACTTCCAGCCGATGGCGCGCCCTCACGGCCCCCAGGGCAAGATCGGCATCTCCGCGCTGGACGGCGAGAACTGGGCCGTGTTCACGCAGTCGAAGTATCCCAACGAGGCCTTCGAGTTCCTCAAGCTGTTCTTCAAGAAGGAGCACTACCTCAAGTACTGTCACTCGGTACCGATCCACCTCACGCCGATCTTCAAGTCGATGCTCAACGACGGCGAGTACCTGTCGCACCCCCGCATCAAGAAGTGGCGCTCCTGGCACGACTTCATGGTCCGCGGCCTCAACGAGCAGCGCTTCCTGCCCATCGGCTTCAGCCGTCCCGAGGACAACGTGCTGCCCTTCCTGGCCGAGCTGGACGGCTCCGGCATCGTGGCCGACATGGTCGTGGAAGTGATGGGCGGCAAGGATCCCAAGGCCGAGGCCGATCGCGCGCAGAAGCGGGCGGAGGAGCTGCTGGCCCAGCTCGGCGCCAAGCGCTGGTCGTAGCCGCCCCCGACGGGACGGCGCCGGCATGAACCGCCATCCGCTCGTCGGGTGGCTCCTGCTGGCGCCGTCCCTGCTGCTGCTCGGCGGGCTCGTCGTCTTCCCGATCCTCTACAACATCTGGCTCAGCCTGCACGACAAGCACGCCTTCATGCCGGTGCAGACGTTCGTGGGGCTCAAGCACTACGTCTACTTCGCCTACGACACCGAGTTCTGGTCGAGCGTGCGCTACGGGGTGATCTATGCCGGGGTGACGCTGGTGCTCCAGCTGCTGCTCGGGGTGAGCGCGGCTCTGCTGCTCAACGAGACCTTCCGCGGCCGCAACTTGCTGCGCGGCGTGGTGCTGTTCCCCTACATGATCCCGACCATCGTGGCCGTGATTCTCTGGAAATGGCTGCTCAACGACTCCTACGGCCTCGTGAACCACCTGCTGGTCGCGGCCGGCCTGGTGCGGGCGCCGGTGGCCTGGCTCGGCAAGGACCACATCATGACCTCGCTGGTCCTGACCAGCGTCTGGCAGTTCTTCCCGTTCGTGGTGGTGACGTATCTGGCCCGGCTGCAGACCATTCCGCCCGAGCTGTACGAGGCGGCCAAGGTGGACGGGGCCGGCGCCTGGCGCCGGTACCTGCACGTCACCCTGCCCCAGACCGCCGGCGTCCTGTTCGTCATCGTCCTGCTGCGCTCGATCTTCATGTTCACGAAGTTCGACACGGTGTGGCTGATGGCCGGCGAGGGCGGCGTGAGCCGCTACGTGCGCACGCTGCCGGTGTACGCCTACGCGCGCAGCTTCACCTATCTGCAGGCCGGGATGGGGGCCGCCCTGGCGGTGCTGATGTTCCTGCTCCTGCTCGGCGCCACCGCCGTGTACTTCCGGGCGCTCCGCCACGAGGCGACGGCACCATGAGGCGGACGCTGGCGCTCTACGGCGGCGGCCTGGTCCTGCTGGTGATCGGGGCCTTCCCGCTGGCCTGGATGCTGTCCACCGCGCTCAAGCCCTCCGGTGAGATCTTCGCGACGCCGCCCACGCTGGTCCCGAAGGTCGTCACGCTGGAGAACTTCCAGCGGCTCTTCGCCGAGACGAGCTTCCTGACCTACTTCACCAACAGCGTCGGGGTGTCGCTGGCCACGGTGCTGCTGACGCTGACCGTCTCGGCCATGGGCGCCTACGCGCTGACCCGCTTCACCTTCGCCGGCCGCGAGCGCGTGGCCGGGGTCATCCTCATGACGTACATGTTCGCGCCCATCATGATCATCATCCCCTTCTACATCCTGGTGAAGCAGCTCGGCATCGTGAACACGCGGCTGGCCCTCGTGCTGTCCTACACGACCTTCTGCCTGCCCTTCTGCCTGTGGCTGTTGCGCTCGTTCTTCGCGAGCATCCCGCTGGAGCTGGAGGAGGCGGCGCTGGTGGACGGGGCCGGCCTGGGCCGGGCCGTCTGGTACGTGGTGTTGCCGCTGGCCCTGCCCGGCATCATCGCCGCCGGCATCTTCACCTTCATCCTGGCCTGGAACGACTTCCTGTTCGCGCTGGTGCTGATCACCTCCGAGGAGCTCAAGACGCTGCCGGTCGGCGTCAACGACCTCTTCAACGCCACGATCGTGGACTGGGGGATGATCATGGCCGCCGGCGTCGTCATCACCGTGCCGACGATCGCGTTCTTCGTGGCGGTGCAGCGGTATCTGATCCAGGGGTGGGGCGCCGGCGGGGTGAAGGGCTAGCGACGCTCGCGGAACCCGGTGACGCCGGCGCCGGGGCGTGGCCCGTGCCGCGCGCCCGCGCGCATGGCTCGCCTGTCGCCGTAGCTCGTTCGGAGCGGGGCTCGCTGCGACCCCCCATCCCCCGAAGGGGGTCGCGCCGTGGCCTCTTCGAGTTGTCGGCGGCTTGCTCGCCGCCACTCCGCACGAGCAGCGGCGACAACGGCTCGCCATGAAGGCGGCCGCGAGCCACGGGACCACGCCCCGGCGCCGACGTCACCGGGTCCCGCGAGTCTCAGTAGATCGTCCGGCGACGACGATGCGGTCGGTGGGGGTGCGGTGGCGGTCGGCGCGGGCGATGGAGGGGGCTTCGCAGTAGTGGTGGAAGAGGCGGGAGGTCCAGAGGATGAGCGGGGTGGCCGCGGCCATGACGAGCAGGCTCGAGGGGATGTGGTGGTCGATCACGACGGGCCAGGTGGAGATGTGGAGGGCGAGGGGCTCGAAGGCGAGCTGGATCGGACGGTGGAGGAGATAGAGGCTGTAGGAGTAGAGGCCGACGTGGCCGAGGTACCGGCCGATGGTCGATGGCGCGGTGGTGGGCTCGTGCCGGAGGGCGGCGACGAGTAGCAGGGCGAAGGCGATGCCGTAGATGGGCTCCATCACCGCGTAGAGACCGAGGTGCCAGCGGTGCCACTCCAGCAGGACTCCGAGACCGAACACCGGCGCCACGAGCCACGGTCGGGTGAGGACCTCGGGAACCCGGATCGCCCCCACGGCCCATTCCGCGACGATCGCGCCGAGGACCCATTCGAACCAGCGCGCGAGGAAGAACTCCCACGCGACCCCGCCGAACTGTCGCGGAAGCGGATCGAAGTTCAGCAGGAGGCGGTACGCCATGGTGACGCCGAGGACGATGGCGAGGGCGCGGAGCGCGCCCCGTCGCACGATCAGCCAGGCCACGACGGGATAGGCGACGTAGAGCTGGGCCTCCACGGCCAGGCTCCAGGCGGGCGGGTTCAGGCCGTCGAACGTGGCGGGATGGAACGTGTGCACGAGCAGCGCCTGGGCCACGACGGTGGACCACGGCACGCTCAGCCCACCGCTGACCAGCCACGTCAACACCAGCGCGAGCCCGAGGGCACCCAGATACGGCGGATAGAGCCGCCAGAAGCGACGGGCGAAGAAGCCGCGCCAGTCGGGCCGCGGTACCGCGGGCGCGGCCGCCGCCAGCATCCGGGCCCGGGGCAGATGGATGCAGAAGCCGCTGATGACGAAGAAGAGCGGCACGCCGAGGTAGCCGAAGCCGAGGACGAGGCCGAGCCAGGGCCATGGGCTGCCCCCGGCGTTGGGGACGTCGCGGTAGGCGGAGACGCCGAGGTGGCAAGCGACGACCGCGAGGGCGGCGAGCCCGCGCAGCTGATTGACCCGTTCGGAGCGACCACGGTTCGACTGCATGCTGCGACAGCGGGAAGAAGCCCGGAAGACCCCTCAGCAGGCCGGGCGGCGCAGCATCACGGGATCGATCTTCCGCGTGAGCAGGCGGCCGTCGCTGGTGGTCCCGACCAGCTTGCCGGCGTCGACGATCACCTTGCCGCGCAGCAGCGTGGTGACCGGCCAGCCGGTCACCGCCCAGCCCTCCCACGGGCTGTAGTCGGTGACGTGGAAGTCCTCGCGGGTGAGCGTCTTGCGGATGGAAGGATCGATCAGCACCAGGTCGGCGTCGCTGCCGGCCGCGATGGCGCCCTTGCGCGGATAGAGGCCGAAGATCTTCGCCGCGTTGGTGGCGGTGATGTCGGCGAAGCGCTCCAGCGTCATTCCACGCTTCACCACGCCCTCGCTGTAGCCGATGCCCATGCGCGCCTCGGCCCCGACGTTGCCGCCGGTGACGTCGTCGATGGAGCGCCCGCGCAGCTTCAGCTCCAGCGAGGTCGGGTACTCGTCGGTGGCCAGCGTGGCCAGGCCGTCGCGCACGAGGCCGCGCCACAGCGCCTCCTGGTCCTCCGGGAACTTCAGCGAGGGATAGGTGTGCGAGCAGAACCCGCGCGGGGTCTTGTAGTACTCGGCGTTGAAGCACGCGTACTGGTGCAGGGTCTCGCCGTACACCGGCAGCCCGTCGGCCCGGGCCTCGCCGATGGTGTCGACCCCCTCCTTGGCCGAGGTGTGCACGAAGTAGACGGCCGCGCTCATCGCCCGGGCCAGCGCCACCGTGCGCCGGAAGGCCAGCAGCTCGGAGAGCTTGGTGTGGACGAGATGCAGGTTGGCGCCGTCCATCCGCCCCTCGTGGCGGAATCGCTCGTAGTTGAACTGCACGAGGTCCTCGTCCTCGCCGTGCACCACCATGAGCCCGCCGGCCGGCGCCACCTTCTCCATGGCGAAGCCGATGCGCCCGAAGTCGAGACGGTTGCCCTGCCGCTTGGGGTGCGGCGGCAGCACGTTGGTGGTGAAGACCTTGAAGCTCGGGTACCCGCCGCGGATCGCCTCGGGGATCTGCTCGAAGACCTTGAGGTCGAGGCTGCCGCACAGGGTGACGTGGTAGGCGTAGTCGACGTGGGAGTTGCCCTTCCAGCGGGCCGCCCGCTGCTCGATGGCGCTCTGGATGCTCTCCACGCCCGGCCGCATGTAGACGAAATCGAGATGCGTGGTGGTGCCGCCGTAGGCCATGCCGCGGGTGTCGTCCTCGGGCCCCAGCGTGGCCGCCGGCTGATCGGGATGGCTCATGATCGCGTGGGCCAGGTGCGTATGGGGGTCGATGCCGCCCGGCACCACGATCTTGCCGGTGGCGTCGATGACCCGCGCGCCCTCCCGCGGCAGCGAGCCCGGCAGCCCGACGGCCGCGATGTGCTCGCCCGTGATCCCGATCTCCCACGCCCCGGCGCCCTGCGGAGTGACCACCTGTCCGTTCGCGATGACGATGTCGAGCATGGTCGGAGACTAACGGAGCCCGGCCGGCAGGTCAACGAGTGCTAGCATGCAGAACCGTGAGTCTTCGACCCGTCGCCGTCGTCGTCGCCTGGGGCCTCGGCCTCATCCTGCTCGCCGGCTGCGCCGCCGCCCCGTCGGCGCCCCGCCTGGACGCGGTGTGGGTGCCGAGCGCGCCCGAGGTCATCGCCGTGATGATGGAGGCCGCCAAGATCGGCCCCGGCGATCTCGTCTACGACCTCGGCTGCGGCGAGGGCGAGATCGTCATCGCCGCCGCCCGCCGCGGCGCCCGGGCCGTGGGCGTCGATATCGACCCCGAGCGCATCGCCAACGCCCGCCTCAACGCCGCCCGCGCCGGCCTCACCAACCAGGTGACGTTCGTCGAGCGCGACCTCTTCGCCACCGACGTGAGCGCGGCGACGGTGGTGACGCTCTATCTCGGCCCCGAGGTCAACCTGCGCCTGCGCCCCAAGCTCCTGCGCGAGCTGAAGCCGGGCACCCGGATCGTCTCCCACGACTTCAGCATGGGCGACTGGGAGCCCGAGCGCACGCTGATCGTGCCGCAGGCCCCCGGCCACCGGGTGTTCCTGTGGCGGGTGCCGCCGCGATGAGCGCGGCGCTGCACCGGCAACTGTCCCGCGACCCCGTCATGCGGCGGCTGATCCGACGCCACGGGCCGTGTGGCATCGAGGCCCGGCGCTGGTCACCCTACGAGGCGCTCACCCGGGCCATCGCCCATCAGCAGCTCAATGGTCGCGCCGCCCAGACCATCCTCACCCGTTTCGTCGCATTGTTCGGCACCCGGCGCTTCCCGGCACCGGCCGCGGTGCTGGCGGCGCATCCCGCGCGGCTGCGGAGCGCGGGCTTCTCGCGGGCGAAGGTGCTCGCGATCAAGGACATCGCCCGCCACGCGCTGGCCGGCACGGTCCCGACGCGGCGCGCTGCCGCCCGGCTCACCGACGAGGAGATCATCGAGCGCCTGCTGCCCATCCGGGGCGTGGGCCGATGGACCGTGGAGATGCTGCTGATCTTCACCCTCGGGCGCCCGGACGTCCTCCCGGTGGACGACTTCGGCGTCCGCGAGGGCTACCGCCGCGCCTGCGGCACCCGCGGACAACCCACCCCGAAGGCGTTGCGCGTGCTGGGCGAGCGGTGGAAGCCGTACCGGTCGGCGGCCGCGTGGTATCTGTGGCGAGCGGCGAGCGAGCCGAAGCCGGCCAAGACGAAGCGCGGCTAGCCGCGAGCCTGCGCCTGCGCCTCCGCCATCTCCACGAAGCGGCACAGCGCGTTGATCAGGCGCATCTGCTCGATCGTGCGGGCGCGTGATTCCAGCAGGCGGGGGCTGGCGACGATGCAGGCCAGGCACATCGCGCGAGAGACGGCGACGTTGAGGCGGTTGCGCGAGAAGAGGAAGTCGAGGCTGCGGGGGACGTCGTCGGCACTCGAGGTCGCCATCGAGTAGAAGACCACCGGCGCCTCCCGGCCCTGGAACTTGTCCACGGTGCCCACCGGCACGCCGGCCAGGCCGGCGGCCTCGAGCGCCTGGCGAAGCTGGCGAACCTGGGCGTTGTACGGCGCGACCACCATGAAGTGTGACTGAGCGAGCCGCGATGTCCGGCCGTCGCGGTCGGTCCACGCACCATCCAGCATGGCGCCGATCTCGTGGGCGATGCGACGAGCTTCTTCCGGAGCCGCCACCTGGTTGCCGGCGTGATCCACCGGCAGGTAGCGCAAGCCGGTGCCGAAGGCCGTCGTCTGCCGGGCGACATCGGGAATACCCACCAGCCGGTTGTCGTAGACGATCTCGGAGATGAACCCGCAGACGTCCGGGTGCATCCGGCGTGTGCGATCGAGGAAGATCCCCTGCTCGGCCGGTACCGTCGCGTGCGACCCGAGCAGGTGCTCCAGCACCGAGAGTCCGGTCCCCTCGGGGTGGGTGCCCTGCGAGACCTGGGCGAGCTGGAGCGGATCGCCGAGCAGGATGACGTTGCGGGCGGCGGTGCCCATGGCGAGCGCGTCGGCCAGCGACACCTGTCCCGCCTCGTCGATGACCAGCGTGTCGACGAGCTCGCCGCCGTCGAGCGCGCGGTGGGCGAACAGCCAGGCGGTCCCGGCCACGATCTGGGCGCGCGGGGCCGCCGCCACGAGCTTGGCGGTGTCGGCGACGTTGGTGACCCAGTCGCCGGCGTACTCGCTCTCGGCGGCGCCGCCGGTGCACTTCTTGAGGCCGCGGAGCGACACTCCCTCGGCGCGCGCTGCGCGCTCGATCTCGTCGAGCAGGTTGTGGATGGCCTTGTGGCTGGTCGCGGCCACGCCGACGCGCCGGCCCCGACGCACGAGGTCGACGACGATCCGGGCCCCGGTCCACGTCTTGCCGGTCCCGGGCGGCCCCTGGATGAACAGGTAGCTCGAGTCGAGCGCGGCCGCGCGTTCACACTGCTCGCGCACCTCCATGGTCTGGATCGGGCCGTCGAATCCCCCCGCCAGTCGCGGCCGCGCGCGGGCCAGGATGTCTTGTAGCGCCCGGTAGCGGCCGTCGACGGCCAGCACCGAGGCGCCGAGGCGCGCAAGAGCGGCCTGCTGCTCGCGACACGGGATCGGCCCGGGGGGGATGAGCGCCTCGGGCAGCGCCACCCCCACATGGCGCGGGCCACGCCGCAGCACGAGGCCACCGGCGACGTCGTCGAGCGCCTCGATGGTTCCGGCGTCTTCACCGGTGGCCGGATCCCTCGGCCGATCGCCGAGGCCGAGCTTGTGCTGCTGGATCGGAAAGCGGAAGCGGTGGTCGAGCGAGCTCCCCACCCGGGCCGGCGCGCCGACCGGCTCCAGCCGGCCGATGGCCTCGGCGTCGTCGACCAGCTCGTCCACCGACATCGCGCACCGCGAATAGAACCACCACCACGCCGGCCGTGCCTCGCGCCGGTGATACTCGATCAGCTCGGCCGTGAGTCGGCGGGGAGATCCGGGCTCGGCACCGTTCAGCAGCGACGCGCGCAGCGCCTCGCGCTGGGCATCGGCCTTCTGCCGATCGTCGTCGACCGGACGCGGGTCGGGGCAGCCGGCCCAATCCACGCCATCGGCCCGGTGGTCGACCAGCCAGTCACGGAGCGCCAGCGTGGCCCGGCAGTCCTCCTCGTTGTAGGCCGCGATCTCGTCGAGACGCGCGCCCTCGCGAGACGCCATCCAGCGCTCGTAAGCCAGGACCGCCCGGGTGCCGCTCGTGACCTGGGCCCGGCGCTGGAACTCGGGTAGCGCCTCCACGTCCTTCAGCGAATAGCTCGGCACGCCCGCGCGCAGGCCCTGCCGCACGACCGAGTGAAGATCGACGAAGATCTCCGCCCGCAGCAGCGCGTCCACCGCGTCCTCGCGGGTGGCGTACACACCCATGAGCTGCTTGAGCGCGGTCGGCTCGTAGGCGCCGTAGTGATAGACGTGCATGTCGGGATACCGGGCGAACCGATCGCGGAAGAAGTCCACCAGCGATTCGAATGCCGCGCGCTCTTCCGCCCGGTCGTGCGCCCAGATGGCCCGGTAGCGCCAGGCACCGTCCTCGCCCGTCAGCAGGCCGAGGAGGAAGTGCAGGCCGCGCGCCGGCTCCCAGAAGGGATCGCCCTCGATGTCGAAGAGCACGTCGCCGGGAGAGGGGCGCGGCAGGCGGGCAAAGCCACGCGCGGGCTCGGCGGGCAGCGCGTGCCAGTCGAGGTCGCCGGTGGTGCGACGGCGAAGCTGAAGCCCCGCCTGGTCGTTCAGCGCCTCGAAGGTGTGGGTGGCGATGCGCTCGACCCGCGTGGCCGATGGGGCCTGGGCGAGCTGGGCCAGCGTACCGATGGCCGAGGCGCGCAATCGCGTGACGTGCTCGCGCCGGATGCCCGCCACCAGCCCCAGGTGGTCCTCGCGCTCCCAGCGCTCGTCGCACACCGCGCGGAACTCGCACAGCGAGCAGTGGTCGACGCGGTAGGGCTCGGTCTCCTCGGCGCGCGCGAGGGCGGCGAGGAACCCGGCGCGGACACGCCGGTAGTAGGCGGCGAAGTCGGCCGGGCGCAGCGTGCGCCGCTCGCCGATACCCAGCAGCACGTGCATCGCGGCCGGCATGTCCCCCTGGATGGTCGCGATCGCCTCGGTGTAGAAGCAGAGCTGCAGCACGTAGGTAGGCTTCTCGGCGCGGGCCAGCTTGGCGTCCAGGGCCTCGTAGCCCCATTCACCCAGCGCGGTCCGCTGCGGGACCCGCTCCAGGAAGTCGGCCCGGCCCCGCCAGTCACCCCTCACGAACGTTGCCTGGTAGATGACCTCGGCCCCGGCCCGCATGGCCTCGATCGTCGCGCGCGCCGAGCCCTCGAAGTCCCACCGGTCGGCGCCGATGACGTCGACCACCTGCCGCCCGGCCGCTCGCAGAGCGCGCAGGTAGTTGGCCTCGTGCTCCTCCCCCTTGCGGCGGAGGAGCTCGCCGTGGTCGTCGGGCAAGTGCGGGCGCGCGCGCAGGCCCCGCGCGACCTCGAGGGCCAGCGTCGTGAGATGCGCGCACTCGACGTGGTCGTTGAGGTCGGAGGGCGAGAGGACCAGGCGGCCGTTGGCGACCTGGATCACGTGGGCGCATCTCCTCCTCCCCCGACCCTCGGGTCAGGACTGGTCGATTCTACCCACGGTGACCGCGATGACGTTGCACTCCGGGCACCTGACCCACAGGGCGGTCGGCCGCTCCCGCAGCCGCCCGGCGACGGCGGTCTCGCCGTCCGTGTGGCCGCACGGAAACCGCAGGCGTCGCTGGCCGGCCGCCGACAGCGGCCCCGCGGTGGGGGTGGCGGCGGCGGCACGGGTCGGGCGGCCCGGGCCACGGAAGAGGTGGTGTCCCATGCCGCCATTCTCGTGCCCGCCTGTGACAGGGATGGTCACAGGCTCCGGAATGTTTGACAGGCCTCGGGGGGATGCCGAGACTGGACGGTAACTATGCCCCGCGGCGATCAACTCTCCCGGCAGTGGCGCCTGATCCAGCTCATCGACCGCCCGCAGGGGATCACGGTGGACGACGCGGCCGACGAGCTGGCGTGCACCGTGCGCACCATCTGGCGCGACCTCGGCGTCCTGCAGCAGGCCGGCTTCCCGCTCTACACCGAGCGCGCCGCCGACGGCAACCGGGGTGTCTGGCGGGTGACCGAGGCCTTCAAGCGCGCCCTGCCGCTCAAGCTCACCCTGGGCGAGCTGGTCGCGCTCTTGATGAGCCGCGAGCTGCTGACGCCCCTCGGCGCCAGCGTGCTGGGCCCCGAGGTCGCCTCGGCGTTCGACAAGATCCAGGGCGCGCTCAGCCGTGACGCGCTCCAGATCGTCGAGCAGATGCGCGACCGCCTGGGGGTGCGGGGCGCCGGCGCCAAGCTCCAGGCGCCCGCCGCCGAGCACCTGCCGCGGATCCACACCGCGCTGGCCGAGCGCCGCACCCTGCGCACGCGCTACTACTCCGCCGGCCGCGACCGCGAGGACGTGCGGGAGATCGACCCCTACCACCTCACCCTCCACAACGGCGGTCTCTACCTGGTCGCCCACTGCCACCTGCGCGGCGCCGTCCGCACCTTCGCCGTCGAGCGGATGCGCACGGTGGAGCCCACCCGCCGTCGTTTCGCGGTCCCCGCCTCGTTCGACGCCGCGAAGTACCTGGAAGGCGTGTGGGGCATCCTGCGCGGCGACCTCGTCGTCGTGCGCGTGGTGTTCGCGCGCGGGCTGGCGCCCTACATCCGCGAGCGGCTGTGGCACCCCTCGCAGCGACTGCGCGAGCTGCCGGACGGGCGGGTGGAGCTGACGCTCCACGTGGCCGACACCCTGGAAGTGCGGCGATGGATCCTGGGCTACGGCGTGCAGGCGGAGGTGCTGGAACCGCCTGCGCTTCGGGAGGCCCTGAGAGCGGAGGCCGAGGCCGTCGCCCGCCAGCTGGCGCCGGCGCGCCTGCCACTGGCCGCAGCGCCCCGAGCAACCCGGCGCCGCACCCGCCGGGGATTTGGAGTAGGCTAGGGCCCCCAGCGACCATGCGTGAGAAATCGACCTGGACCATGCAAGCCGAGGTGCCGCCGCCGACCCCGACGGCGGTCTGGGCGTGCCGCTCTCGCTTCTGCCTCCACCGCGGCCCCTTCTGGGTGAAGAGCATCGAGGACGCGCGTCTCGATGCCGGCAAGCACCGCGCGCGTCGATTCCTCGGCGTGTTCAGCCACGACGCCGTCGTGCGTCCCGGCCGCGGCCAGAGCTTCATCGCGTTCCTGCGCGAGATGCGCCTGGCGCCCAAGACCGCAGTCCGCTAGCGCGTCACATCCCGAGATAGGCCTTGCGCACCAGGTCGCTGTCGCGCAGTTCCTCGCTCCGCCCCTCCAGCACGACGCGCCCGGTCTGCAGCACGTAGCCGCGATCGGCCAGGTCGAGGGCGGCAGGCACGTTCTGCTCGACGAGGAACATCGTGAGACCTTCCGTCTCGTGCAGCCGGCGCAACGAGTCCATGACCTGGTCGACGAGGCGCGGCATGATCCCCAGGCTCGGCTCGTCCAGCATCAGGAAGCGCGGCCGTGACATGAGCGCCCGGGCGATGGCCAGCATCTGGGCCTCGCCGCCGCTCAGCGTCCCCGCCCGCTGCCCCGACCGCTCCCGCAGCACGGGGAAGAGCGCGTGGATGCGCTCCAGCATCTCCCGCCGGTGGCCGGGATCGCCGTTGCTGTAGCTGCCCAGGGTCAGGTTCTCGGCGACGCTCAGACGGCTGAACAGGCGGCGGCCCTCGGGCACCAGCGCGACGCCCAGCTTCACGCGATCGGCCGCATCGACCGCGCTGATCACCTGGCCGTCGAAGGTCACCTCGCCCGCCTGCGGCTCCACCAGGCCGGCGATGGCCTTGAGCAGCGTCGTCTTGCCGGCCCCGTTGGCGCCGATGAGCGCGACGACCTCGCCCGGGTGCACGCGCAGCGACACGCCCTGCAGCGCGCGGACGCCGGCGCCGTAGGCCATGTGGACGTCGCGCACCTCGAGCAGGCTAGCGGGCGGCACGGCGCTCGCCCAGGTAGGCGCGGATGACCTGCTCGTCGCGCACGACGGTGGCGGGGGGGCCGTCGGCGATCTTGACGCCGTAGTCGAGGACGATCACGCGGTGGGACAGCGGCATGACGACTTCCATCACGTGCTCCACGACGCAGATCGTCACCTTCAGCTCCTCGTGGATCCGCCGCACGAGCTGCACGGCGGCGGTCGTCTCCAGCGGCGTGAGGCCCGACATCGCCTCGTCGAGCAGGAGCAGCCGCGGTCGCGTCGCCAGCGCCCGGGCGATCTCCAGCCGCTTCTTGTCGGCCAGGGTCAGGGTGGCGGCGGGCACGTCGCCCCGGCCGCGCAGCTCGGTGAACTCCAGCAGCTCGGTCGCCCGGGCCCGCGCCTCGGCCACGCGGTTCGTGCGCTGCAGGGCGCCGCACACCACGTTCTCCAGCGCGGTCATGCGGCCGAAGGCGCGCACCACCTGCCAGGTGCGGGCCACCCCGAGCCGGCAGATGCGCTCGGGGCGGGCGTGGCTGACGTCGTGGCCGTCGAAGACGATGCGGCCGGCGTCGGGATGCATGTAGCCGGTGATGCAGTTGAACAGCGTCGTCTTGCCGGCGCCGTTGGGGCCGATCAGCCCGACGATCTCGCCGGGCTCGATGGCCAGCGACACGTCCCGGTTGGCGAGCAGGCCGCCGAAGCGCTTGGTCGAGGTCTCGACGCCGAGCAGCGCCGCCATCGGGCTAGGCCGCGGCCGGCCGGCGCCGACGCAGCCAGCGACCCCACGGCAGCGAGAGCAGCCCGGTGGGACGGAACGCGGCGATCACGACGATGATGAGGCCGTAGACGATCAGGTCGATGCCGCGGCCGGCCAGCGGGCCGGTGCCGAGCGTCGTGCTCATGATCTGCGAGATCGGGATGAGAATGACCGCCCCCAGCACCGGGCCCCACAGGCGGCCGATGCCGCCCACCACCGTGGCCATGATCGGCAGCGTGCTCCAGTTCAGCTCCAGCACCTGCTCGGGGAAGACCGACAGCGCCCAGAACGCGTAGAGCACGCCCCCGGCCGCGAAGACGGCGGCGGTGATGCTGCGGGCAATCACCTTGTAGAGCCGGCTGTCGATGCCGATGCCCTCGGCGCCCTCCTGATCGTCGCGAATCGCGCGGAAGTAGTAGCCGAGCTTGGAGCGCTCGACCACCGCCATGAGCGCCAGCGTGATGGCGAAGAGCACCAGCGCGGCGTAGTAGTAGCCCATCGCCTTGGTCGGCCCCGAGAACTGCAGCGACAGCGCCGAGCTGACGATGCCGGCCCGCGGCTGGATGGGGATGAACAGGCCCTGGCTGCCGCCGATGTATTCCCAGGAGGCGCCGATGGGCTGGGCGATCATCCAGATGGCCACGGTGGCGATGGCGAAGTAGTGTCCGCGCAATCGCGTGAGCGGATAGGTCAGGACCGCACACATCGCGGCCGCGACGGCGACGGCGGCCAGCAGCCCCAGCCACGCATCCACGCCCAGCTTCACGTAGAGCAGCGCCGCCGTGTAGGCGCCGACGCCGAAGAACACCTGCGGCCCGAAGTCGAACTGCCCCGCCCACCCCCCGATGACGTTCCACCCGACCCCGAGCATCGCGTTGACGAGCACCAGAAACCCCACGGTCTGGTAGTACGTCGTCCCCTGGATCTGCAGTGGAATCGGATAGACGATCGCCGCCAGCGCCCCGATGACCAGCGCGAGGCGCCCCACTAGAAGCGTCCGAACAGGCCCTGGGGCCGGAAGAGTCCGATCAGGAGATACGACGCGAAGACGAAGGCGTCCTTGAACGCCGGCGGCAGATAGACGACGGTGACGCTCTGGATCACCCCGACGAGCAGCGCGGCGAACAGCGTGCCGAGGACGCTGCCGAACCCACCCAGCGCCACGATGGCGTAGGCCAGCACGGTGAACTGCAGGCCCACCTGCGGGTAGACGGCGAAGAAGTTGACCAGGATGGCGCCGGCGATGGCCACCAGGGCGGCGCCGAGCCCCCAGGCCACCGCGAACATGCGCTGGGGCCGGATGCCCACGAGCCGGGCGGCGTCGCGGTCCTCGCTGGTGGCCTGCAGCGCCAGGCCGAACTCCGTCCGCTCGATCAAGAGATACAGGGCCAGGAAGAGGAGCAGCGCGAGCCCGGCGGCCAGGAGGAGCGGCACGCCGAAGGTGACGCCGAGGAAGCTCAGCTTGGTGCCGCTGAGCCGGGCCAGGACGCTGTCGTTCACGAAGCGGAAGTCGCTGGTGAAGCCGGCCACCACCGCGTTCTGCAGCAGGAAGAGCAGGCCGATCGTCGCGAAGATCTGCGTGAAGGGGTCGCCCCCCTGCACTCGCCGCATGAGGTGGCGGTACACGAGCACGCCGAACCCGTACATCACCAGCGCGATCGGCACGATGGCCAGCAGGGGATCGAGCCCGA
The DNA here is from genome assembly GCA_963734175.1 of uncultured Candidatus Rokubacteria bacterium. Lineage (GTDB taxonomy): Bacteria > Methylomirabilota > Methylomirabilia > Rokubacteriales > CSP1-6 > AR5. The sequence goes on along the minus strand of CAVTGC010000015.1, from coordinate 60,779 downwards.
GGCGCTCACTGAGCCACCAGGCGCCGAACATGCCCAGCATGAGGAACTCGCCGTGGGCGAAGTTGATCATCTCCATGAGGCCCCAGATGATCGTCAGGCCCACGGCGACGAGCGCGTAGAGGAATCCCATCTGGAGGCCGTTGACGACGGCCTGCGCGAGCTCGGTCATGGCCCGGATCGCGCTCAGTTCGTGGGCTTCGGCTTGCTGTCGCGCTCCTGCCAGCTCGGGTTCGGGTAGAGCGCCTTGAAGTTGGCCTTGCTCGCGATGTCCCACGGCCACAGCGTGTGCTTCTCGCCGTCCCAGCCGATCTGGGTCACCACGCCGGTGGCCAGCACGTTCTGCCCGTTCTCGAACTGCACGCCCTTGTAGTCGATGATGAGCTGCTCGGGGCCCATCTTCGTCTCGTTGGCGGCCTTCTGCAGCGCGGCCGGCTCCACCGACTTCGCGCGGTTGATGACGTCGGCCATCCACAGCAGGCCGGTGATCTCCCGCATGGCCAGCTCGCCCATGTTCTGGCCGCGGCTGTACTTCTTGTAGATCTCGTTGACCTTCTTCCAGCTCGGGCGGTCGTGCACGAGGTCGATGGCCGTGGGATCGCGCCCGAGCCAGCCGGCGCCGCCGTTGGACTTCTTCTGCGCCTGCAGCCACGTCTCGTCGGAGTAGGCGCCGTTGCTGGTGGCGACCACCTTGGGACTCCACCCGGCGCGCTTGGCGTCGTTCTGGAACACGGTGGCGTCGGCGGTGTACTGCACGAGGAAGAGCACGTCCGGCTTGGCCGCCTGCAACCGCTGCACCTCGGAGGCCAGCGTGGTGGCGCCGGTCTTCGAGGTGAGGTCGAGCACCACCTGGTAGCCGGCCTTGGGCGCCAGCTCGCTGGCCACCTTGCGGTTGTCCTGGCAGAACAGGTTGTCGCACGTGAAGAACGCGATGGTCTTCAGGTCGGTGGGGCCACCCTTGTCGCGCCACTCCTGCAGGAAGGAGAAGACGCTGGCCACCATCGTCTTGTCGTTGGGGCCCGTCCGGAAGAACCACTTGAGGCCCTTCTCGGTGAGCGTCGGCGAGGCGCAGGCGTGACACGTCATCGGCAGCCCCGCGCTCTCCACCACCGGCTGGATGAGCGAGGTGATGCCGCTCGTCCCCTCGCCGTTGATCCAGTGGACCTTGTTCACCGAGATGAGCTGCTCGACGATCGTGCGCGCCTGCTCGCCGCGGCTCTGATCGTCACGCACGATGAACTTGATGGGCACGCCGCCCAGCCCCGGGAACCCCTTGCCCGGCCCCAGCGGCACCTGGAGGTCGGCGTAGTCGTTGTTGACGATGTCCTCGGCCGTCTGCGCCGACCACAGGTACTGCTGCCCGTAGTTGGCGAAGGTCCCCGTCAGCGGCAGCACCGAGCCGATGAGGACCTCGGTGACCTTCGACTGCGCCGGCGCCGGGCCGGACACGCCGAGCGCGACGACGGCGAGCACTGCGAGAGCGATGACACCGACGAAGACGCGTCGCATGGGGGCCTCCAGACTGGTGGTGGGTGAAAGCCGGCTTCAGTGGGTCGCTATCCTACCAGATCGATCGGGGCGGTGATCTCGCGGGTGACCCGGCACGGCGGGAAGCCCCATGACGGGAAGTAGGCCAGCTGGGGGATCGCCAGGTCGCCGCCGGCCACCACCACGGTGATGTCGGCGGGCTCCTTCACGACCGGCAGGGCGTCGACGGCCTCGGTGATCCACGCCGGCCACTGCGCGCGCCGTCGCGCGCAGCCACCACCCCTGCCAGGCCGCCACCGGTACCCGGGCCTGGGCGTGAAGCCACCGTCGCACGTCGTCCTTGCTCCGGCCCTCGGCGGCCAGGCGCCGGGCCACGAACGGCGCGACCACGACGGCCACGCGGCCCTCGTACAGCATCGTGAACGCCGAGGCGGCGCTGGCCATGACACTGGCCACCTCGGCCAGGCCGCCGGTGACGTTGATGGCGGTCTCCGCGCGCAGCACGGTCACCGTGCTCTGCTCGGGCCGGTAGCCGAGCTCGACGTGCAGCGGCGGCCACGGGCTGTCCTCCCGCTCGGCCAGGCAGAGCGTATAGCGCCCCGGCTGTCCGAGACCGGCCAGGGAGACGGCGCCGGGCCAGCCGCCGCCGAGGTTCAGCATGACCAGCCGCACGGCCCGCCCGATGGCGGCGTTGGCGCGCCAGCCCGGGCCCAGCGCCCCGAAGCCGGCGTTGACGCCCAGGCGGGCGGCGAGCGGGCCGCTGACGATCAGCAGGGGCGCGACGTTCTCGTCCGTCGTCTGCACTCCGCGCATGTTGAAGGCGGGATCGAGCACCGCCTCCACGGCGGCGAGCACGATCGGGAAGTGCTCGGGACGGCAGCCCGCCATCACGGCGTTGGCGGCGACCTTCTCGACGGTGGCCTCGCCGCGCAGCGGCTCGACCTCACCGAGGACCTCCGTCGGCGCCCGCGCGGTGGTGGCGCACGTCGCCTCCACGCGGGGCAGCGTGGGCGGCGTGATCGGCAAGCCGTCGGTCCAGCCGCGTGCCTCGAAGAGCGCGTTGACCTCGTCACCGGGGTCGGCGCCGCGGACGACCTCGACCCGATGGCGCGGGAACTGTCCGGCCAGAGGCGTACGGGCGAGCAGCCCGGCCTCCTCGGCCCGGCGCCGCAGCGTGTCGTCGATCCACTCTCCGGAGGCGCGCTGGCCCGTCGGCAGGACGACCCAGAGCGCCTCCACGTCAGCGGGCGGGCAGCCGGACCGGCTTGGTCGTCGTGTAGCCGAGGATCCCGTTGTGCGCGAACACGTAGGCGTTCGTGCGCAGCGGATCACCGCTGACGGCGATCATGATGTCCTCGGCCTTCTCGACGACCGGCACCAGCCGGTCCGGATCGTCCGACTCGGCGAAGACCGGGGCCGCGCGGCCGCGCTTGACGAGGTCGCGCAGCGTCGGACGCCCGGGCAACAGGTTGGTCCACCCGCTCATGTAGCGCTCGAACCGGCTGGCCGGGATGCGCGCGTGCTCGAAGAGCTGCCGCTGGACGTCCTGCTTGCTGAGCCCGGCCCGCGCGAGCGTCTGCGCGAGAATGGGGCTGAGCACCAGCAAGGGGCGCTGGGCTCCCACCGACATGCCGACCGTGAAGATCACCTCCCAGGCGACGAGCCGCGCGATGCCGTCGGCCAGGTACGGGATCATCTCCTCGGGCCGGGTGCCGAAGACCGAGGCCAGCACGGTGCCGCCGGTGAACCGCGAGATGGTGACGGCGCTGTCGCCGGCCGCCATCCCCTGATCCCGGGCGACCGTGGTCCAGCCCATGCGGGTCAGCGCGTCCTCGTTCTCGGCCAGCACGACGCGCCAGGTGTTGCCGAAGGTGCCCTTGTCGGTCTTGTGGGGCAGGAAGCCGGCCACGTTGCGCAGGTAGAGCCGCCAGAAGCGGCCGATGCTGGTGTTGGCCTGGAAGCCGTCGCGCAGCGCGCCCTGCTGGTAGTTGAAGCCGAGCCGCCGGATGATCGGCCCGTTGACGATGATGAGCGTCTCCGCCCCCGGCGTGTTGCCGCTGTGCTCGACGCCGTAGCGCGGATCGGCCATGGCCTCGATCAGCGCGACCAGCACCGGCATGTACTCCGGCCGGCAGCCCGCCATGACGCCGTTGATGGCCACCGTGCGCACGGTGGCGCTGCGCCGGTCGGGCAGCAGCACGCCGAGCTCCTCGTCGGCGTCGCGGTCGGTGTGGCGCAGGAACGCCTCGACGCGCGCCGCCGTCGGCGGCACGATCGGCAGCCCGTCGCTCCAGCCGTTCTCGTAGTAGAACCGGTTGATCTCGTCGGCCGTGCCCTCGAAGACGACCTCGCCCGGCTCCGGCTCCATCAGCTCGGAGGCCTTCTCCGGCGTCGCCGTCAGCCCCTGGATCACGCCCTCGACGGTGACGCCGAGCACGTTGGCGCGCAGCTCGTCCACCGTCTGCACGTCGACGTGGCCGGGCACGATGGCGACGGGCAGGCTCGGCAGCCCCAGCCCCGTCGCGGTGGTGGCCGCCTGCCCGATGAACCCCTCACAGGTGAGCGAGACCGAGGGGACCCCCGCTTCCTCCGCTGCCGCACTGGCCCGCAACACGGCGGGCGTGCAGCTCCCTCAACACGCCATCCCCGAGATGATGGCGTCCACGCCCAGCTCGCGCATGCGGGCCGGCAGGTTGGCCAGCACCTCGTGCTCCTCGGCACCGTGCGTCGAGCCGAACGCGCGGTAACCGACGAACTTCACGCCGGGAAAGCGCTCGGCCAGCGCGGATTCGAGCATCGGGAAGATCTCGTCGCCGCGGAAGAGATCGTCCCAGAGCTGTCCGACCGTCTTGCCGGCCAGCGTCTCCAGGCGCAAGGCGACCGGCCGCGCCGTCACCGTCCGCCGTCCTCGGGGCCACAGCACCTGCTCGAGCATGGGTCCGTCCTCCTCCGCGTTCTCTTATACACTGCTCTGCATGACCCCACCGACCGCTCCGCCCCAGCGCACGCTCGCCGCCGAGATCGATCCGGTCCGCTTCGAGGTCATCCGCAACGGGCTGCTGGCCATCACCGAGGAGATGGGGGCCACGCTGCGGCGGGCCGCTTACTCCACCAACATCAAGACGCGCGGCGATTTCTCGTGCGCGTTCTTCGACCGCGAGCTGCGCACGATCGCCCAGGCGTTCGCCCAGCCCGCGCACCTGGGCTCGCTGGCCCACCTGGTGCCGCGCGCCATCCGCGCCTACGGCCCCGAGCGGTTGCAGCCCGGCGACGGCATCCTGATCAACGACCCCTACCAGGGCGGCGTGCACCTGAACGACATCACGCTGATCACGCCCGTGTTCCACGACGGCACCCTGCTGGGCTACGTGGCCAACATCGCCCACCACGTCGACGTCGGTGGCGGCGCCCCCGGCAGCATCGGGGTGTCGAGCGAGATCTACCAGGAAGGGCTCGTCATCCCGGGCGTGCGCTTCGTCAAGGGCGGCCAGATCGACCCCGACATCTTCGCGATGATCCGCGCCAACTTCCGGGGCACGCGCGAGATCTCCGGCGACTTCCGGGCCCAGACGGCCGCCAACCGGCTCGGCGCCCAGCGGATCGAGGCGCTGGTGGCCCAGCACGGAGCCGACACGCTGGCCCGGTACCTGGACGAGCTCCTGCGCTACACCGAGCGGCGGACCCGCGCGGCCTTCGCCGAGTTCCCCGACGGCCGCTTCGAGGCCGAGATGTTCATGGACGGCGACGGGGTCACCGACGAGCCGGTCAAGCTGACCGCCGTCGTGACGATCGACAAGGGCCGGGTGTCCGTCGACCTCACCGGCTGCGACGAGCAGCGCAAGTCGCCGACGAACGCCACCTCGTCGCAGTCCTACTCGGGCGTGGTGTACGTGCTCAAGTGCCTGATCGATCCCGATATTCCGGTCAACGACGGCTTCTACCGGATGGTCGACATCAAGAGCCGCCCGGGCTCGGTCGTCCACGCCCAGCATCCCGCGGCCGTCGCCGCCGGCTGGGAGATCGCCATGCAGCTGTGCGACCTGCTCTTCCGCGCGCTGGCCCCGGCCCTGCCGGACCGGGTGGTGGCCGGCACCAAGGGCTGCGTCTGCAACATCGCCTTCGGCGGCGTGAATCCGGCCAGCGGCGAGTACTTCACCTACTACGAGACCATCGCCGGCGGCTACGGCGCCACCCTCACGACCGACGGGATGGACGCCGTGCAGTCGCACTTCCAGAACACCGAGAACGCCCCCGTCGAGGAGACGGAGGCGAGCTATCCGGTGCGCATCGTGCGCTACGAGCTGATCGAGAACTCCGAGGGGGGCGGCCGCCACCGCGGCGGCCTCGGCGTGCGGCGCGACTACACCTTCCCGGGCCACGCGCCGAGCTTCTCGATCCTCTCCGACAAGGCGCGCTTCGCGCCGTGGGGGCTCTTCGGCGGCGAGGCGGCCCGGCCGGCGAAGTACATCCTGAACCCGGACACGGCTCGGGCCCGCGAGCTGCCGTCGAAGATCACCTTCCAGCTGGCGCCCGACGACGTGGTGAGCGTGCAGACGCCGGGCGGCGGTGGGACGCAGTCGGCGCTCGAGCGCCCCGCCGAGGGCGTCGCCCTGGACGTGGGGCTGGGCAAGATCTCGGCCGAGCGCGCCCGGGCCGTCTACGGCGTGGTCGTGGACCCGACCACGCTGGCGCTGGACCCGGCCGCCACCACCGCCGAGCGCGGGCGGCGGGCGTGATGCGCGCGCTGCGCATCGGCATCGACATCGGCGGCACCTTCACTGACGCCGCCCTGGTCGACGGCGAGACCGGCGCCATCCGCGTGGTCAAGGTGCTGACCACGCCGGAGGACCCGGCCCAGGGGTTCATGGCGGCACTGGAGCGCGGCCTGAGCGAGGGCCAGGCCGGCGGCGCCGACGTGGCCGCCGTCGTGCACGCCACCACGGTGGCCACGAACGCCATCATCGAGGGCAACATCGCGCGGGTCGGCATGCTGGTGACGCGCGGCTTCCGCGACATCCTCGAGATCGGCCGCCAGATCCGCTCGCGCCTCTACGATGTCCACCTGCAGAAGCCGGCCCCGCTGGTGCCGCGCCGCTTCAGCCTGGAGGTGAGCGAGCGGCTCGACCACGAGGGCCGCGTGCTGGAACCCCTCGACCTCGCCGGGGTGCGCCGGGCGGCGCGGCAACTGCGGGAGGAAGGCGTCGAGGCGGTCGTCGTCTGCCTCCTGCACTCCTACCTGAACCCCGCCCACGAGCGCGCGGTCGCCGCGATCCTGCGCGAGGAGCTGCCGACCGCCTACCTGTCGGTCTCGTCGGACGTGTGCCCGGAGTACCGCGAGTACCTGCGGGCCAGCACCACGGCGGTGAACGCCGCCGTGATGCCGATCGTCTCCCGCTACGTGGACGCGCTGGAGTCACGTCTGCACGCGCTCGGCGCCGCCGCGCCCTTCTACGTGATGCAGTCCAACGGCGGGGTGATGACGTCGGCCTCGGCCAAGGCGCGGCCCGTCTACATGGTCGAGTCAGGGCCGGCCGCCGGCGTCATCGCGGCCGGGGCCATTGCCGCGCCGTACGGCTACAAGAACGTGATGTCGTTCGACATGGGCGGCACCACCGCCAAGGTCGGCCTCATCCAGGACGGCCAGCTCCGGCTGTCGACGGAGATCGAGGTGGGCGCGCAGGCCATCACACCGCTCGGCGAGGGGAAAGGCGGCGGCTACCCCGTGCGCACGCCGGTGATCGACCTGGTGGAGGTCGGCGCCGGCGGCGGCAGCGAGGCGTGGATCGACGCCGGCGGCGCCCTGCGCGTGGGCCCGCGCAGCGCCGGCGCCCGCCCCGGCCCCGCCTGCTACGGCCGCGGCGGCACCACGCCGACCATCACCGACGCCAACCTCGTCCTGGGCCGCCTGAACGCCGGGTTCTTCCTGGGCGGCGAGATGGCGCTGGACGCCAACGCCGCGCGCCGGGCCGTCGCCGACGGCGTCGCCACGCCCCTGGCCCTGGACCCGATCGCGGCCGCCGCCGGCATCGTGGAGATCGCCAACGCCCACATGATCGGCGCCATGCGCCTGGTGTCCGTGCAGCGCGGCTACGATCCGCGCGATTTCGTGCTCGTGGCCTTCGGCGGCGCCGGCCCCCTGCACGCCAACGCCCTGGCCCGCGAGCTCGGCATCCCGGCGGTGCTGGTGCCCCCGAGCCCCGGCATCGCCTCCGCGGTCGGCATGCTGATGACCGATCTTCGCCACGAGTTCGTCACCACGCGCCGCCTGCGCCTGGACACGCTGACGCCCGCCACCCTGGACGCGCTGTTCGCCGAGTTCCTGGTCGAGGGCGCGGCCCGCCTGGATCGCGACGGGGTGCCGGCGGCCGATCGGCACATGCTCCGCAGCGTCGATCTCCGCTACCACGGCCAGTCGTTCGAGCTGCCGATCGCGGTGCCGTCGGGCGCCCTGACGGCGGCCGACATCGCCCGACTGCGCGAGGAGTTCGACGCCGCCCACGAGCGGGCCTATGGCTACGCCGCGCCCGAGGACGCGGTGGAGCTGGTCAACGTGCGCCTGGCCGCGATCGGCGTGACGCCGCGACCGCGGCGGGCGCCGCTCCCCCGGGCGGGCGCGACGCGAGCGCCGCGCTGAAGGGGACGCGCGAGGTGTGGTTCGCGGAGGTGGGCGGCTGGCGGAAGACCAGCGTGCTCGATCGCACGAAGCTGCTGAGCGGCAACGTCATCGCGGGGCCCGCCATCGTCGAGGAGCACGACGCCAGCACGCTGGTGCATCCCGGGTGGGAGGCGGCGGTCGACGAGCACGGCAACCTCCGGCTGCGAGCGACGGGGTCGTGACGATGGCGAGCGGGTTCGCCGACCTCGGCCTCACCCCGGCCCTCCTGGCCGCGGTCGCGGGGGTCGGCTACGAGACCCCGACGGCCATCCAGGCTCGCACCATCCCCGCCCTGCTGGCCGGACGCGACGTGATCGGCCAGGCGCAGACGGGCACCGGCAAGACCGCCGCCTTCGCCCTGCCGATCTTGCAGGCGCTGGACCTCGGTCTCGCCCACGTCCAGGCGCTGGTGCTCACGCCCACGCGGGAGCTGGCGCTGCAGGTGGCCGAGGCCACGCACACGTACGGCAAGGGTCTGGGCCGCATCCGCGTGCTGCCGGTCTACGGCGGCCAGTCGATGGATCAGCAGGTGCGACGGCTGCGCGGCGGCACCCACGTGGTCGTCGGCACGCCCGGGCGGGTCATGGATCACCTGCGCCGCGGCACCCTCGACCTCGACGCGGTCCGCACGGTGGTGCTGGACGAGGCCGACGAGATGCTGCGCATGGGCTTCCTGGAGGACGTCGAGTGGATTCTCGGCCGCCTGCCGGCCGAGCGGCAGATGGCCCTCTTCTCGGCGACGATGCCGCCGGAGATCAAGCGCATCGCCGGCCGCTACCTGCGCGAGCCCGAGACCGTGTACGACGCGCAGCCGACCCTGACCGTCCCCACCGTCGAGCAGCGCTACCTCAACGTGAGCGAGGCGCAGAAGCTCGATGCGCTGACCCGTGTGCTGGAGGTCGAGGCGCCGGAGGCGGCGCTGGTGTTCGTCCGCACCAAGACCGGCGCCGCCGAGCTGCGCGAGCGCCTCCAGGCGCGCGGGTACACCGCCGAGGCGCTGCACGGCGATCTCACCCAGCAGCAGCGCGAGACCGTGGTGCGCGGCCTCCGCAGCGGCGAGGTGGAGGTGGCCGTCGCCACCGACGTTGCCGCCCGGGGGCTGGACGTGGACCGCATCAGCCACGTCGTCAACTACGACGTGCCCCACGACGCCGAGTCCTACGTGCACCGCATCGGCCGCACCGCCCGGGCCGGCCGGCCGGGCACGGCCATCCTGTTCGTCACGCCGCGCGAGAGCCGCCTGCTGAAGACGATCGAGCGGTTCATCGGCCAGCACCTGGCGCCCATGCGCATGCCGACGGCGGCCGCCGTCGCGGCCCGCCGTGTGGCCGCCTTCAAGCAGCGGCTGCTGGCGGCGACGGCCGACGAGGGGCTCGAGCCCTACCTGGCGCTGGTGGAGGAGCTGAGCGTGGAGTCCGGCGTCGACATGGCCGAGATCGCGGCGGCGGCCGCCCGCCTGGCCTCCGGCGCCAAGCCGCTGCTCGCCCCCGTCGAGCCGGAGGCGCCCGCCCCGCCCGCCCCCGGTGGCATCGTGCGCCTCTACCTCGACGCCGGCCGTCAGGCCGGCGTGCGGCCCGCCGACATCGTGGGCGCGGTGGCCGGCGAGGCCGACATTCCCGGGCGCGCCATCGGCGCCATCGACATCCACGAGCGCTTCTCGTTCTTCGAGGTGCCGGCCCAGCACGTCGAGCGGGTCCTCGACCGCATGCAGCGCGCGACGATCCGCAACCGGCCCGTGCAGGTGCGGGTGGCCACGCCCGAGGGCGGACCACCCCGGCGGCCACGCGGGGTGAAGCCGCGGCCGGGGAAGTCGAAGCGCCACCGCGCCGCCTGAGCGGTCGGCATGCCGATGACCCCTAAAACGCCCAGCGCTTGCGGCGTTTGTAGAACTTCAGATCCTTGAAGCTCTTGCGGCGGCCGGCCTCGCTGAGGCCGAGGTAGAACTCGCGAACGTCCTCGTTGCCGCGCAGCTTGGCGGCGGGGCCCTCGAAGACGATGCGGCCGTTCTCCATGATGTAGCCGTAATCCGCGATGCGGAGCGCGATCTGGGCATTCTGCTCGACGAGCAGGAAGGTGGTCTTCTGCTCGTCGTTGATCTTGCGGATGATGTCGAAGATCTCGCGCACGAGCAGCGGGGCCAGGCCGAGCGACGGCTCGTCCAGCATGAGCAGCTTCGGCCGCGCCATGAGGGCGCGGCCGATCACCAGCATCTGCTGCTCGCCGCCGCTCAGGTAGCCGGCGACCTGGTGGCGGCGGGCCACCAGGACCGGGAAGTAGTCGTAGATCATCTTCAGATCGCGCTGGACGCCGGCGGGATCCCGGCGCGTGTAGGCGCCGATGCGCAGATTCTCCTCGACGGTGAGCGTCTCCAGCACCTTGCGTCCTTCCATGACCTGCACGATGCCCCGGCGACAGATGACCTCGGGGTCGAGGCCGTCGACGCGCTGGCCGGTAAACTCGATGCTGCCGTCGGTCACGCGGCCGCTCTCGGTCTTGAGCAGGCCGGAGATCGCCTTCAGCGTCGTGGTCTTGCCGGCCCCGTTGGCGCCGAGCAGCGCGACGATCTGGCCCTCGGCCACCTCCAGCGACAGCCCCTTCAGGACGAGGATGACGTCGCTGTAGATGACCTGGACGTTGTTGAGCCGGAGCATCGGGCGTCGATCGGCCTCCGCTACTTGCCGATCCACTTCATGTCGCGCTCCACCGACACTTCCTTCACCGGCACGACCTTGCCGTCCTTGATGACCACCAGGCGCGCCCGGTTGGTCGGCCGATGGTCCTCGTTGGTGTACGTGAAGGGCGGGGTGATGCCCCACGTGTCCCACTCCTTGAGGCTCTCCAGCGCATTCTTCACGCTCTCGCCGGTCAGGTTCGATCCCGCCCGCTTGATGGCCTCGGCGGCCATGAGCGTCCACAGCCAGCCCCGCATGTACGGCGAGGCGTGGGTGTCGTTGGGATGGTGCTTGGCATGCCAGTCCATCAGGATCTTCATGCCGGGGACGTTCTCGCCCCAGTAGGCGACGTCCTGGATGCCGTATACGCCCTCGGCCGCCTCCCGCGCCAGCGCGGGCGTGCGCTCGTCGATGCCGTAGTTGTTGACCACGTACTTGGTGCGCAAGCCGAGCTTCGCCGAATCCTTGAGCACCACCGGCACCCACTGGGTGTTGGTGTTGATGTAGGCGAAGTCGGGGTCCTTCTGCTTCATGGTCAGGAGCTGCGAGGTGGCGTCGGTGAGGGTGGTCGGGATGACCTCCTCGTCGACGAGGTCGACGCCGATCTCCTTGGCGTAGGCGCGGCCGGCCTCGATGGGCGCCCGGCCGTACCCGTTGTCGGCGAAGATGAAGGCCACCCGCGGCTTGCGGCTGGTGTCCTTCCAGCCTTCCTTCACCCAGTTGAGGAAGATGCGGATCTGGCTCGTGTAGTCGATGCCGCCGGGGAAGTTGTAGGGGGTCTGCTTGGGATCGGTCAGGTGCCCCGAGTACGAGCCGGAGATGTACGGCACCTTGTCCTTGGAGATGAACGGCCGGAGCGCCTCGGTGTCGGGGGTGCCGTAGCCGAGCACCAGGAGCACCTTGTCGTCCTGGACGAACTTCTTGTAGGCGGCGACGGCGCGCGGCGGCTGGAAGCCGTACTCCACGCTGATGAGCTCGAGCTTCCGGCCGTTGACGCCGCCCTTCTCGTTGATGTACTGCACCGCGTCGTTGCGCCCCTGGGCGATGTCCTTGCCCTGGTCCGAGGTGGGCCCGGTCAGGTCCACCAGGTTGCCGATCTTGATGACCTGAGCGTCGACCGGCAGGGTGCCCAGGCCGAGGGCCAGCAGAGCGAGCGTGACGGACAGGACGAGCGTGGACGTGATTCGTCGCATGACAGCCTCCTTGTCAGTACGCACAGCGGTCAGTACGCATAGGGCCACAGCTTCCAGTAGCTCCGGAACCGCTCCCAGATCCGCGCGAGCCCGGCGGGCTCGTACATCAGGAAGAAGATGATCGCCAGGCCGAAGACGATGTCGCGTGCGGAGGCGATCAAGCCGAACGCGTTGGGATAGACTCCGGTCAGCGAGGTGGCGCTCAGCTTGAGCACCTCGGGCAGCAAGGTCATGAAGGCCGCGCCGAAGATCGAGCCGAGGATGCTGCCCATGCCGCCGATGATGATCATGGCCAGGTAGTCGAGGGCCACCAGCAGGCTGAAGGCGTCGGGGAACACGATGCGCGAGTGGTAGGCCATCAGCCCCCCGGCCACGCCTGCGTAGAACGAGCTGATGAGGAACGCCAGCAGCTTGTAGCGATAGAGGCTGACGCCGATGACCGAGGCGGCCACGTCACGGTCGCGCACCGCGATGAACGCACGGCCCACCCGGGTACGAAAGAGGTTCTTGGCGAAGAACACGGCGGGGACGACAAGGGCGTAGATGAGGTAGAAGACCCGCTCGTCGGAGTCGAGGGGGCGACCCCACACCGTGGCCGGCGCCACGTTGAACCCCAGGACGCCGTTGGTCATCTTCTCCCAGTGGATGATGCCGTAGGTGGTGATGAAGTGCGCGGCCAGCGTGGCGATGGCCAGGTAGAGCCCCTTCAGGCGCAGCGACGGCACGCCGAACACCAGCCCGAAGACCGAGGTCATCGCCGCCGCCAGCGGGATGGCGAGCCAGAACGGCAGCCCGGCCTTGCTGCCGAGAATGGCGGTGCCGTAGGCGCCCACGGCCAGGAAGGCGGCGTGGCCGATGGAGATCTGCCCGGTGAAGCCGACCAGGATGTTGAGACCGACGGCACCGATGATGGCGATGCCGATCCGGTTCAGGACGTCGAGCCAGTACGTCCCGGCGAACAGCGGCACGAAGGCCAGCGCCGCCAGGAGCGCCACCACGCCCACGATGGGCAGGCGGGTCTCGAAGATGCGCTCGTCGGAGGCGTAGCTGACCCGGAAGTCGCCACACTGCATCAGACGCGCTCCACGTCGACCCGGCCGAACAGGCCGTAGGGCCGGATCATGAGGATCACCACCAGCACCACGAACGGCGCGACCTCCTTCACGCCCCCGCCGAAGACCGGGTCGAGGTAGCCGCCCGACAGGTTCTCCAGCACGCCGATCATGACCCCGCCGATGAGGACGCCCGCCACGCTGTCGAGGCCGCCCAGGATCACGACCGGGAAGATCTTGAGGCCGTAGTCGGCGAGCGAGAAGTCCACCCCGCCCCGCACGCTGCCCAGGATGATGCCGCCCAGGGCCGAGACCACCGTGGCGATGCACCACGACAGCGCGAAGATCCCCTTGACGCTCACCCCCAGCGACTGCGCCACCTGCTGGTTGTCCGCCGTGGCTCGCATGGCGGTACCCAGCAGGGAGAACTTGAAGAAGAGCGAGAACGCGGCCAGCAGGGCCACGACCGTGACGAAGCTCCAGAGGTGGACGGGCGAGATCGGGATGGGCCCGACGCGGAACGGCTCGGAGGCGAACAGCGCCGGGAACGGGCGCGTGTCGCTGCCCCACGTCATGTTGAGCACACCCCGCACGACGCTGGCGAAGCCGAAGGTGACCATGATGACCGAGATGATCGGCTCGCCGATGAGCGGCCGCAGCACGCCCCGCTCGATGACGAGCCCGAGCAGGATCGCCACCACCAGCGTGAGCGGCAGCGCGACCACCAGGGGCAGCTTCATGTTGAGGATGGTGGCCCACGCCACGTAAGCGCCGAACAGCACCAGCTCGCCGGGGCCGAAGTTGACCACCGTCGAGGCCTTGTAGATGAGCACGAAGCCCAGCGCCATCAGCGAATAGACGGCGCCGACGGCGACGCCGGCGATGACCAGCTGGAGGAGGAACACGAGCTGTTCGGTCATGGGACACTCTCCTGCGCCACGCTGGCGTAGAGCCCGTCGATCATGTCGCGGTACTTGCCGAGAATGGTCGAGCGCCGCACCTTGTTGGTCCGCGTCAGCTCGTCGTCGTCGGCATCCAGCTCCTTGTCGAACAGGGCGAAGGCCTGGATCCAGGCCGATCTCGGCAGGTCGTCGTTGACCCGGGCCACTTCCCGCCCGACCAGCGCGACGACCTCCGGCTTGCCGGACAGGTCCTTGAAGGTCGTGAACGGCACCCGGCTGCTCTCCGCCCAGTTGCCGACCACGCCCATGTCGATCTGGATGAGCGCCACCACGAACGGCCGCCCCTCCCCCACCACCACCGCCTCGCGCACGTGCGGGCTGAACTTGAGCTTGTTCTCGATGAGGGCGGGGGAAAAACGCGAGCCGTCGGCCAGCCGGAGGACGTCCCGCATGCGGTCGATCACCACCAGGTGCCCGTCGTCTTCCATCACGCCGGCGTCACCGGTGTGCAGCCAGCCTCCGTCGAGCACGTGCGCGGTGGCCTCCGGATTCTTGTAGTAACCGAGGAACACGGTGGGGCTCGAGATGAGGATCTCGCCAGCCTCGGAGATCCTGATCGCCGTGTCCGCGGTGGGCTTGCCGACCGTCTCCGGTCGCACGTCGTCGTCCGGGTGCAGGACGGAGATGCCGCCGGACTCGGTCTGGCCGTACACCTGCTTGAGGTTGAGGCCGATGGCGCGGAAGAACCGGAACAGCTCCGGCCCCAGCGCGGCCCCGCCCGTGTAGGCACAGCGGGCCCGGGACAGTCCCAACCGATCGAGCAGGGCGCGGAAAGTCAGCAGGTGGGCCAGGCTCCCGGCCAGTCGCAGGCCCGGACCGACGCGCTGCCGCTTCAGCCGGCGCTCCGCCACCCGCATGCCCACCCCGATCGCCAGGCGCGCCGCCGCCGCCTTGAGCCGGCCGGCGTCGCCGATCTTCACCTGGTACTCCGAGCACATCGCCTCCCAGAAGCGGGGCGGCGCGATGATCACGTGGGGGCCGATCTCGCGCAGATCCTCGCGCAGGGTGGCCTGCCCCTCGGGGAAGCTCACCGTGGCGCCCGCGTGCAGCGCGATGGCCACGCTCATGAGCTGCTCGCCCACCCACGAGAACGGCAGGAACGACACGATGTCGTCGGTGTCGCGCACCCGATCCACCTGCGTCACGCCGGTGGCCATCGCCACCAGATTGCGGTGGCTGAGCATCGCCGCCTTCGGGTCCCCCGTGGTGCCGGACGTGTACGCGAGCAGGGCCACGTCGTCCGGCGTGCCGCGCTCGAGCAGGGCGTCGTAGTGCCCCGGCTCGTGCGCATCGGCCTCGCGGCCCCGGCGCTCGACTTCCTCGAGGCTGATCAGCAGGGGCTCCCGGTAGTCCTCGAGGCCGCGCGTGTCGTCGACCACGATCCGCTCCAGCTTCGGCAGCTGGGCGCGCACGCCGAGGACCTTGTCGGCCTGCTCCTGGTCCTCGACCATGACGATCCTCGCCTCGCTGTGCTCGACGATGTAGCGCATCTGCTCGGGCAAGCTGTCGACGTAGACACCGACCGGGATCGCGCCCAGCGCCTGGGCACCCAGCTCCGTGTAGAGCCAGGCCGGGCGGTTGCCGCAGACGATGGCCAGCGTCTCGCCGCGCCGCAGGCCGAGCGCCTCGAGGCCCAAGCCGACGGCGCGCACGTGCCCCGCGTAGTCCGCCCAGCTCACCTCCTGCCAGATGCCGAACTCTTTCTCACGCAGGGCGACCCGGCCATGCCCGTGGCGCCGGGCGTGGGCGGCGAGCATCTGGGGCAGCGTCATGCGACTTCCACGTCCTCGCCGAGGTAGGCCTTGATGACGTTGGCGTCCTGCTGCATCTGGGCCGGCGTGCCCTCGGCAATCTTCTTGCCGAAGTCCAGCACGGCCACCCGGTCGGAGATATCCATCACCACGCCCATGTCGTGCTCGATCATCACCACGGTCAACCGCTTGACCCGCGCCACATGGAGGATGAAGCGCACCATGTCCTCGGTCTCCTCGGCGTTCATCCCCGCGGTCGGCTCGTCGAGAAGCAGGAGCACGGGATCGAGAGCCAGCGCCCGGGCCAGCTCCACGCGCTTCTGCAGGCCGTAGGGCAGCGTGCCCACGATCTTGTGCCGGATGTCCTGCAGCTGGAGCAGATCGACGATCTCGCGCTCCACGGTGGCGCGGTGGGTCTGCTCCTCGCGGGCGGCTCGCCCGTAGTAGAGCCCACAGGCCAGCACCCCCGAGCGCAGGTGCACGTGGCGGCCGATCTTCACGTTGTCGAGCACGGTCATGCCGCGGAACAGCGCGATGTTCTGGAAGGTGCGCGCGATCCCCAGCTTGGCCCGCTGGTGCGGCTTGAGCGCCGTGATGTCGCGTCCGTCGAACGTGATCCGGCCCCGCGTGGGCGCGTAGATCCCGCTGATGCAGTTGAAGATGCTCGTCTTGCCGGCGCCGTTGGGACCGATGACGGCGAAGAACTCGCCGCGCGCGACGTCGAGGCTCACCCCGGCCAGGGCGGCCACGCCGCCAAAGCTCAGGTGCAGGTTCTCCAGAGCGAGAAGTCCCATGCGCTCGTGCACCCCCTCGTCCTCGAAATCTCAGCGGGGAGCGGACTTGAGCGAACCTGCGATCCGGGCGGGTATTACTGCCTACCTTCTCGGTGCCGGGAGGATGGGGGAAAAGCCAGGCGCCGTCAAGGGGCAACCGGCGGTAGGATCGCGGCCATGAATCGCCGCCGCTTCCTGGTCGCGCTCTCAGGCGCGCTGGCCGTCCCGCTGGCCGCCGCTGCGCAGCAGGCGGGGAAAGTCTGGCGAGTCGGATACCTCACGCCGATCGAGATTCCCCGCGCGCAGCTGCTCGAAGCACTGCGTGATCTGGGGTACGTCGAGGGCCAAACGCTGCGACTCGAGGTTCGCTCGGCCGAGAACAATCTCGACCGCCTTCCGGAGCTGGCGGTGGCGCTGGAGCAGGCCAGGGTCGATCTGATCGTGGCGGTGAGTCCGCCGGCCATCCGGGCAGCTAGCCGGGCGACGAAAAGAATCCCCATCGTCATGGCGTTCTGGGGCGGAGAAGGTCTCATCGAGTCCGGCATCGTGACGAGCTTCGCTCGGTCCGGCACCAACGTGACGGGCATCTACATGTTCGCCGCCGAGCTCGACGCCAAGCGGCTCGGGTTGCTGCTGGAGGCCCTGCCCCACGCCAGGAGGATCGGGGTGCTCAACCCTGGCCTCGGCTGGGGGGACTTCGCTCAGGTTCGCGGAGTCGCCCAGCGAGCGAAAGTCCAGCTTCAGATGATCGACATCCCCGGCTCGACCAGTTACGAGCGCGCCTTTGAATCGATGGCGAGCGAGCGTATCGAAGCCCTCCTCGTCCCCTCCTTTCCCCGGTTCTATCAGGACCAGCAGCAGATCGTGGATCTGGCCAGGCGGCGCCGGGTCCCCGCGATGTACGAATGGGGCGACATGGCGCGCGCTGGAGGGCTGATGGGGTATGGCCCGGTTCTTGTTGACCTGAATCGCGCCGTGGCCATCTATGTCGCCAAGATCCTCAAGGGCGCCAAGCCCGGCGACCTTCCGATCGAGCAACCGACCAAGTTCGAGCTGGTGGTCAACCTCAAGACCGCCAGGGCCCTCGGTGTGACCCTGTCGCCGCCGCTCCTGGCCCGGGCGGATCAGGTGATCGAGTGACCGATCGCCGAGAGCTCGCGATCGGCGTCGACGTGGGCGGCACGTTCACCGACCTCGCGCTCTGGGACGGCGAGCGCGGCGCCCTCGCGGTGTTCAAGCTCCCCTCGGTGCCCCACGATCCCGCGCTCGGGATCCTCGACGGGATCCGCGCGCTCATCTCGCGCGAGGGCGTGCCCCCGGACCAGCTGACCTTCGTCGCCCATGGCACCACCGTCGCCACCAACGCGCTCCTCGAAGGCAAGGGCGCCCGCACCGGACTGGTGACCACTCGCGGCTTTCGCGACCTCCTCGAGATCGCCCGCCAGAAGCGTCCGCATCTCTACGATCTGCAGGCCGACAAGCCCGAGCCCCTGGTGCCACGCTACTTGCGGCGGGAGGTCGGCGAGCGTCTGGCCTGGGACGGCAGCACCGTCGAGAAGCTCTCGCCGGACGAGGTGCGCACGACCCTCGATGCCCTGGGAGCGCAGGACATCGAGGCCCTTGCCGTGTGCTTCCTGTACAGCTTCGTGGATCCGACGCACGAGCGCCTCGTCGAGGCCGAGATCCGCGCGCGCTTCCCCGGTCTGTTCGTCTCGCTGTCCGCCGATGTGTCGCCGGAGTTCCGGGAGTACGAGCGCCTCTCCACCACGGTGATCAACGCCTATCTCGGTCCCCTGGTCAGCCGCTATCTCCAGCGCTTCGGTGACGAGGTGGGGCGGCTCGGGATCCGCTCGGCGCCGTACGTCAACCAGTCGAATGGCGGCATCATCTCGGTCACCGCCGCCGCCGAGCAGCCGGTCCGGACGCTCCTGTCCGGGCCCAGCGCGGGCGTGATGGGCGCGGCGTGGGTCAGCGCGGCGGCGGGCATCGACTCCATCATCACGTTCGACATGGGGGGGACGTCGACGGACGTCGCTCGCGTCGAGAACGGCCGCCCGGTGATCGGCGCCCAGCGCACGATCGCCGGCTATCCCGTGCGGATCCCGAGCCTCGAGATCGAGACGGTCGGCGCCGGCGGCGGCAGCATTGCCTGGGTCGACTCCGGCGGTGCGCTCCGGGTAGGCCCGCAGAGCGCGGGCGCGCATCCCGGCCCGGCTTGCTACGGGCGCGGCGGAACGGCTCCGACCGTGACCGACGCCAACGTCGTGCTGGGCCGGTTGAGCGCGACGCAGCTCCTCGACGGTCGCATGGCCGTCCGCCGCGAGCTGGCCGAGCACGCGATCGGCGGGCTCGCCACCCAGCTCGGTACCTCCGTCATCGAAACCGCGCGCGGCATCGTCTCCGTCGTCCAGACCAACATGCTCGGGGCCATCCGGATCGTCTCGGTGCGCAAGGGTTACGATCCGCGCGGCTACACCCTCGTCGCCTTTGGCGGCGCCGGTCCGCTCCACGCGGCGGCCCTGGCCCGCGATCTCGGCATCGGGCGGGTCCTGGTCCCGCCGGCGCCGGGGATCCTCTGCGCCCTGGGGCTGCTGGTCGCGCCGCTCCGCCTGGATCTGGTCCGCACGCGCGTCGCCCGGCTGGACCCCATGACGGAGGCGGATCTGGCGCAGGGCTTCGACGACCTCGAGCAGCAGGCATCCGCCTGGCTCGATCGCGAAGACGTCCCCCCGGCCCGGCGACGACTCGCCCGGGCCTTCGACATGCGCTATGTCGGACAGAACTTCGAGCTGACGGTGACACCGCCCGCCGGCGCCTCGCTGGACGCGCAGGCGTTGCGCGGCGAGTTCCTGCGCGAGCACGAGCGCGTCTACGGCTACGCCGCGGCGGACGAGCCGGTGCAGATCGTGGCGCTCCGTCTCACCGCCTTCGGCGACCGGGAGCGTCCGCCGATGCCGGCGCTCCCTGCCGCGACGACCGCCGATCCCAAGGAAGCCCGCATCGGCGAGCGCGCGGTGTACGACGAGGAGACTCGCGATTTCCAGACGACGCCGGTCTATCGCCGCGAGCGCCTCCTCGCCGGTCATCGCCTGGCCGGCCCGGCCATCGTCGAGCAGATGGACTCGACGACCGTGATCCTCGGCGGCCAGACGGCCCGCGTGGACGACCGCGCGAACCTGGTCATCCAGGTGGGGAGCGCGTGATGGATCGGATCACCCTCGACGTGATCGGCGCTGCCCTGCTGGCCATCGCCGAGGAGATGGGCGAGGCGCTCATCAAGTCGTCGTACTCGACCAACATCAAGGAGCGCCAGGACTGCTCGACCGCGCTGTTCAACGTGCAGGGCGAGGTCATCGCCCAGGCCGAGCACATCCCCATGCACCTCGGCTCGCTGATCATGATCATCCACGAGGTTCTCCGCCGCTATCCCCTCGATCAGCTGCGCGACGGCGACGTCTTCGTGGGCAATGATCCCTACACCGGCGGGAGCACCCACCTGCCCGACATCACCGTCGCCTCGCCCGTCTTCGCGGAGGGTGCGCTCATCGGGTTCGTGGCCAACATCGCCCACCACGCCGACGGCTCCGGCCGCGAGACGCGCAGCATCTGGGACGAAGGCCTGCGGATCCCTCCGATCCGTCTCGTCGAGGGCGGCCAGCTCCGCGAGGACGTCATGGAGCTGATCCTCCTGAACTTCCACCTCCCTCGCGAGCGCCGCGGCGACTTCCGCGCGCAGTTCGCCGCCAACCGCCTGGGCGCCGCCCGTCTGGAGGAGCTCGTCCGCCGCCATGGCCGCGAGACCTGCGCCGCGGCCATGAGCGAGCTCCTGGCCTACGGCGAGCGGAAGATCCGCGCGGCGATCCGCGGCATCCCCGACGGCGTCTATCGCTTCGAGGACTGGATGGACGACGACGGCGTCGGCGGCCCCCCCGTGCCCCTGCGCGTCAGCATCAGCGTGGCCGGCGACCGCGTCGCGCTCGACTTCGGCGGTACCGGGCCGCAGGTGCCCGGCGACGTCAATGTGGTCTATCTCGCCCTGGTCGCCACGGTCTACTACGTGCTGAAGGCCGTGCTCGACCCCGATATTCCCGCCAACGGCGGCTTCTACCGCGCCATCGAGGTCACCGCGCCCGAGGGTTCACTCGTGAACGCGCAGCCGCCCGCCCCGGTGGCGTGGCGGACGCAGACGTGCCAGCGGATCGCCGATCTCATCCTGGGCGCGCTGGCGCCGGCGCTGCCCGAGCGGGTGATCGCCGGCACCAACGGCGCCAACGCGGCGTGGGTGTTCAGCGGGACGAACCCGACGACCGGGCAGTACTACGTCTATCTCGAGACGATCGGCGGCGGCTCCGGCGCGCGGGCGACCAAGGACGGGCTGGACGGGGTGCAGGTGCACATCACGAATACCTCGAACCTGCCGGTGGAGTGCCTGGAGATGGAGTATCCGCTCTTCGTCGAGGAGTACGCGCTCGTTCCGGATTCCGGCGGGGCCGGGCGGTTTCGGGGCGGGCTGGGGATCCGTCGCACGGTGCGTGTGGTCGGCCACGAGGCGACCTTCCTGGGGACGCTCGAGCGTCAGCGCGTGGCGCCCTTCGGGCTGCGGGGCGGCCGCGCGGGCGGCTGCGGCGCCCTGCGGCTGAACGCCGACACCGCCGGCCCGCCGCGATCTCGGATCGAAGATCGCCGGCCTCCGTCTCCAGCCCGGCGACACCGTGACCATCGTGACGCCGGGCGCGGGAGGCTACGGCGCTCCCGCCGAGCGCGATCCCGGGCGGCTCGCGCGCGACGTGCGGGACGGCAACGTCAGCGCTCAGTGAACGGCGAAGGCGATCGTCGCAGGTCGTGTCACGGCTCCCGCAGCGTCCGCGCCACGCGGAAGCCGAGCGCGCCGTCTCGGGCGTCGAACAGGAACCGGTAGCGCTTCGTGACCGGTGGCGCCGGCTCGCCCGGGCGGCGGCCCCGCGCCACGTGGTAGCGGCAATCGCCGCCGGAGTCCCAGGAGGAGCCGTCGGCGGGCGCGTCAGCGAGGCTGGCGTGCCAGCAATCGCTCGTCCACTCGAGCGCGTCGGCGCGCACGCCGGCGGACGGACGCCGGGCGAGGTACTCCCACTCGGCCTCGCTGAGCAGCCGGTACTCGGCCCCTGTCTCCAGCGAGAGCCAGGACAGGTACTGCTGCACGTCGACCCACGACACGTGCACGACGGGCTCGAGGCTGGCGGTGCCGGTGGCGCCCAGACTCTGACACTGGCCACCCAGCACGCAGTGCTTCCAGTCGCGGAAGCTGACCTTGTCCTTGCTGTACGCGAACCGGTAGTCGATGGTCACGCGGCGAGGCGGCTGCTCGTCGCCCATGACGAAGCTGCCGGACGGGACGGAGACCATCTCCGGACAGTGCGGGCAATCCTTGAAGCTGCCGGCGCCCCGGGCCGGCTGGCCGGTTGCAGCCGAGCCGGCGAAGAGCACCACCACGAGCGCCCACCAGACGATCATCGCAGCGAGCGAACGACGAAGTCCTCGCTGGGCGCGTAGGCCACCGGGATCTGGACCTCGTTCAGGTGCTCGGTGGCCAGCGTCGGGATCTGGCGGGCGAGGTAGGCGGCCAGCTCGCGCGCCGTCACCCGGCCGTCGCCGTTGCGGTCGGCCGCCCCCGTCAGCGCCGCCATGATGGCGGACGTGAACACGCCGTGGCCGAGCGTGCCGCGCTCCAGCGCGGCCTGGTCCTGACGGGCCGCGGCCAGCACGGCGAAGCCGGTCACCCGGCCGAGCTGCGTGTAGACGCGGTTCTGCAGCAACCCCTTGACGTCCTTCACCACCGCGCCCGAGTTGCAGGCGTCGATCATCAGCACGATGCGCGAGGCCTTCGACTCCCGCAGCGCGGCCGAGATCTGCTCGGCGGAAGCGGACAGGCGGATGATCTCGTCCTCCTCCACCTCGGTGACCGCCGGCGACAGGAAGTACCAGCCGCCGCGGATGGCGATGCCGTGGCCGGCGAGGTAGACGATGATCGCGTCGCCCGGCGCCGCCGCGGTGGCGGCCGAGCGCAGGGCGCCCAGGATGGTGTCCCGCGTGGCGTTGGCGTCGTACAGCTCGGACACGGCCACCCGGTCGTAGCCCTTGGAGCCCCGCATCAGCTGGGCCATGGCCTCGGCGTCCTTCCGCGCGTAGCCGAGCTTGAGCGAGGCCACGCCGTAGCGGTCGATGCCGACCGTCACCGCGTGCAGCGCGCCGCTCCGCGCCCCCGGGCGATCGAAGTTCAGCTCCTTGGTGGGGCCCTCGATCCCCAGCCGCCCCACGCCCATCACCGTCACGGTATTGGGACCCGACACGGGATGGATCTCGAAACCGACGGACCGGAACTTGAGATCGTCCTTGCGCGCGGTCTCGTCGGTGATCTTGCCGGTGTCGGAGACGCGCTTGCCGTTGTGGTAGACCTCGACGCCCGAGACGTCCTCCTTGATGTTCCGGGCCGTGGCCAGCACCACGGTGCGACCGGAGCCGGCGACGTTCTCGAGCAGCTTCACCTCGCTGACGGTCGGTGGCGCCGGCACCGGCCCCTGGAGGCCCGCCGAGGCGAACGCGGCCTGCGGCTGCCCCACGTAGTGGAGCAGCAGCCCCGCCTCGTAGAAATGCCGCGCGAACTTCTCGAGATCGAGGTCGGTCTTCTGGATCACCCAGGCGATCTCGCGGCCACCGCTCGCCGAGCCGTCGTAGCGCTTGGCGGCGTCGATCACCGCCCAGCCGTTCTCCGTGCTGATCCCCGTGGCCACGATCTTGCCCGTCTTGGCGCCGACCACCGCCAGCACGCCGCTGCGCTGGACGATCAGCAGGTCGTCGCCACCCTTGAGGTTGCGGGCGTAGACGATCGGCTCCTTGCCGCTGAAAGCGGTCCGGCTCCGACCGCCGAGCGGAGCGACGCTGAGCGTGTTCTTCTCGGTCCAGTAGACGCGCCGATCGTCGCGGATCCAGAACTCCTGGGGGCTCGAGCCGAACGTGTGCTCGCCGGCGCGGGCGAAGCTCTTGCCGTCGAACTTGTAGAGGGTCAGGCGCGTGGGTGAATCCTGGCGGGCCAGGCCCAGCGTGCCCGCCGAGTCGTAGTAGAAGCGGAGCTTGCCGGGACCGGCCGGATCGAGCGGCAGGGATACCTGGCGATCGGCGTCGAGCACCGAGGCGACGGCACCGGCCTCGTAGCCGACGAAGCGACCGTCGTCCGAGACCGCGAGACCGGTCACCCGGTCCTTCACCGGCACTGCCACGATCTGCTTCGTCGCCAGGTTGTAGACCTGGATCCGGCCACCCCCTGCCCCGGCCAGCACCGGCGCGCGTGACGACACGGCGAGGCCGTCGACGGCGGCGCCCGCCGGAAGCAGCGTGGCCTTCGCGGTGAACGACATTCCCGCCGTCTCGTAGACGCGCCCGCCGGTCTCGCCGACGATCAGGTTGCCGCCGCGCTGGCTGGGGAAGATGGCGCGGGCCGGGGCCGGTCGCCGGCCGTCGACCATCACCTGGCCGCCCGTCTCGAAGTCCCATACGCGCACGGCGCCGTCGGTGTCGACGAGGGCCAGGTGACGCTCGCCGATGCCGGCCACGACGTCGGCGACCGGGCGCGCGGGGGCCTTCACCTTCAGCTCTTCCTGGTAGTAAAGGAAATCCGAGACGATGTCGTTGATGCCGGCCCCGGGCGACGTGGCGGCGCCCAGCACGAGCGCGACCGCCACCAGGGCAACGCGGAACATCACCGGTGCGTCAGAAGATCCAGCGGAACTCCAGCGTGACCGTGTGGGAGTTGATGTCGACGCCGGAGTTGAGGGAGGTGCCGTAGCTGTAGGCCCCGCCGACCAGGAAGGACGGGGTGACGGCGTACAGGATCTCCGGCCCGACCGAGATGAACCCGTCGTCCCTGGGGGTGGACGGGTCGATCACCTTGGCGTACACGAAGTTCAGCTGGGGCCGGAACTTCTCACCGCGGTACTTGAGGCTGAAGCCGGCCTGGAAGGCGGTGACGGTGTCGGCGCCGTCGTCCTCGAAGGTGTTCGAGAACGCGAACCCGACGGTGGGCTCGAACAGGATCGGGCCTCCGCGAACGCTGAGGGTGGCCGACGGCCCCGCCCGCCACGACCAGACGTCGTCCGACACGTTGGTGTTGAAGTTGGAGAAGCCGCCCTCCAGGGTCAGCCACCCCTTCACGGGCTCGGTGTTCAGGAAGATCAGGTCGGTGCCGAGACGCGTCTCGACGAAGACCGAGTCGACCTTGGTCGAGGTCCCCAGGGCCGAGGCCTTCGTGTGCGTGTACGCTCCCGAGAACGCGCCGTGCACGAGCACGATGTCGTGGAGCTTGAACAACCCGCCGATCACGGCACCACCGGTGTCCGCCTTGAAGGAGCCGAAGGAGAAATCGCCGTCGGTCCGGTTGTAGAACGGGCTGCCGAAGATGGTGGTGGTCGGCGTCCCGCGCACGCCCTCGCTCACGATGCTGCGCGACAGCGATTCCGCCACCGAGGAGGAAATGGACGAGCCCACCGCCCGCTCGACCGCCTTCTTGACCTCTTCGTTGGTGTCGCCACCTCCGCCCTGAGCGAAGGCGGGGCCAGCCACCGCGACCAGGAAGGCCAACGCGAAGCCGAAGATCGACCTGACTCGCATGACGGTCTCCTCTTTGGATCTTGGAGCTAGTCAGTCATCCGTGACACAGGGATCGCTCGAAAGTCAAGAAATCGGGGGATCTATTGTTCGGCGGCGGCGGGCCGCCACTAGGGCTGGGGGGCGCCAGGCGCCGTCGGCACGTCGCGCCGTCTTTCCGCCAGTGGCATCATGAGACGTCGCCGGCCGTGGGTGCGGCCGCGACGAGGAGGACGATCATGAGCACGGGAGCCAAGAAGGACGCCGCCGTCGAGGAGCTGCGGAAGGGGCTGCGCGGGCCGCTGCTGCAGCCGGGTGACGCCGGGTACGACGCCGCCCGCACGATCGACAACGCGATGATCGACCGCCGGCCGGCGCTGATCGCGCGCTGCGCCGGCGTGGCGGACGTGCTGACGGCCGTCCGCTTCGCCCGCCAGCACAAGGTCCTCGTCTCGGTGCGCGCCGGCGGCCACAACGTGGCGGGCAACGCCGTCTGCGACGGCGGGCTCATGATCGACGTCTCGGGAATGAAGGGCATCCAGGTCGATCCCGGCGCCCGCACGGTGCGCGCCCAGGCCGGGGTTACCTGGGGCGATCTCGACGCCGAGACGCAGGCGTTCGGCCTGGCCACCACCGGCGGCGTCATCTCTACCACCGGCATTGCTGGCTTGACCCTGGGCGGCGGCGTCGGCTGGCTGAACGGCCGCTTCGGCCTGGCCTGCGACAACCTGATCTCGGCCGACGTCGTCACGGCCGAGGGGCAGCTGGTGCGGGCGAGCGAGCAGGAGAACGCCGATCTGTTCTGGGGGCTGCGCGGCGGCGGCGGCAACTTCGGCATCGTCACGTCGTTCGAGTTCCGGCTGCACCTGGTCGGGCCCACGTTGCTGAGCGGCCCGGTGTTCCACCCGGCGGCCCGCGCCCGCGACGTGCTGCGCTTCTATCGCGAGTTCAGCGCCAGCGAGCCGGACGAGCTCACGACCTACGCGGGCCTGCTCACGGGCCCCGACGGCGCCCCGCTGGTCGGCCTGGTGCCGTGCTACTCGGGACCGATCGAGCAGGGCGAGAAGCTCCTCGAGCGCCTGCGGAAGTTCGGGCCGCCGGCCGTCGACATGGTGGGCGCCATGCCGTACGTGGCCGTCCAGCGCATGTTCAACGACGCCTTCCCGCCCGGCCGGTACAACTACTGGAAGTCGAGCCTGACGCCCGAGATCACCGACCAGCTCATCGACACCATCGTGGAGCACATGGCGCGGGTGCCGTCGCCGCACTCGGCGGTGATGCTGGAGCACTATCACGGCGCCTACAGCCGGCCGGCGCCGACGGCCACGGCCTACAGCCACCGCCGCCCGACCTACGACGTCGTCATCATCGCGAACTGGGCCAGCCCGGCCGACAACGAGCGGAACACCGCGTGGGCGCGCTCGCTCTTCGCCGCCGTGCAGCCGCAGGTCTCGAAGGCGGCGTACGTGAACTTCCTTGATCAGGACGAGGGCGCCGATCGCATCCGCGCGGCGTACGGCGACAATTACGAGCAAGCTGGTGGCGCTCAAGCGCAAGTACGATCCGACCAACTTCTTCAAGATGAACCAGAACATCCGGCCGGACTGATCCCCTCGCGTTGACGGGCCGGGGCACGGGCGCTATTGTCGGATCGACACTTCACAACGTGATCTCGGGAGGGCGACCATGGCCATGACGTTGACGATCGAACGGGTGATGGCGTTCATGGGTCTCGACGTGCTGGTCGCGAGAGACGAGGGGCTCTTCGCGGCAGAAGGCCTCGACCTCCGGATCGCGGCGCTCCCCCCCGACGAGATGCGCTCCGCCGCCGAGGGCTCGCCCAGCAAGCCCACCACGAACCAGGGCAAGCTGCAGGCGCGCGGCGAATCGCAGATGTTCCAGGCCTGAGAGTGCGGGAATAACCGCCGGGTGGCGGAAAGTCCCGTCGGGGCGCGGCAGGTCGGACGCCGCGCCACGATCGTCTGCGGCGCTCTCGTCGTCTCGCCGACCTCCACGGTGTTCGCTCCGCAAGAGCTCGCCCACCAGCCCGTCGCTCTCGACTACGGCAACGGCACTGCCTACGCGGGTCTGCAGATGCTGGAGGGCGCGATGCCGCGCGAGGCCGTCACCACGCGCGCCGCGGCGACGAGCCCGGCCGAGCGCTTCGCGGGCCTGATGCGCGGCGACTTCGCGGCGACCGTGCTCCAGGAGCCGTGGATCACCGTGGCCGAGAAGGCCGGCTGTCGCCTGGTCTCGACCACGTTCTTTCACGGCACCTGGGTCGCCACCCCCGGCGTCGATCCCGAGGCCTACGCCGCCCTCCTGCGAGGCATCACCCGGGCGGTCCACCGTATCAACGCCGACAAGCGGCGGTACGTCTCCTACTTCAAGCGCGACTGGGCCGGCCACCCCGAGGTGGACGCGCTGAGTCCCGACGACTTCAACCTGGGCCGCATCCAGGTGAAGGAGCCCGGGCCCATACCCGAGAGCGAGGCGCGGTGGGCGTGGGAGTGGATGGCCGGCTGGGGGCTGATCGATGGCACCTTCGATGCCACCGCCCAGATCGATCGCAACCTCGAACGCAACGCGCACGAGCGGGCGGCCGCCGTCCGCGTCGGGTAGACGCCGCATGCCGACGGACGTCTTCGACGCCATCCGCACGCTGCTGGCCGTGCGCAGCTACAAGACCACGCCGGTGCCCGATGCCCTGGTCCGACGAATCATCGAGGCGGGACGCCTCACCGGCAGCGGGATGAACGGCCAGCCGTGGCACTTCATCGTGGTGCGCGACGCCGAGACCCTGCGACGGCTCGGCGCGCTCGCTTCGAGCGGATCGTACGTGGCGCAGGCTCCGCTGGCCGTCGTCGTGGCGACGGACAAGTCCCGATTCGCCGTCTCGGATGCGAGCCGGGCCATCCAGTCGATGCTGCTGACGGCGTGGGCCGATGGCGTCGGCTCGAACTGGGTGGGCTTCGGCGGGCTCGACAAGGTCAAGACGGTGCTCGACATCCCGGCCGGTCTCGACGTGCTGGCGATCCTGCCGTTCGGCTACCCCGCGCGCGCCGTCGGCAAGGGCAAGAAGCAGCGCAAGGCCCTGCGCGACGTCGCGCATCTCGAGCGATACGGGCGCCCGTTCGAGTGAGAGCTTGCCGCTAGGAACAGGCCATGGCGTAGACCTGCGTGGCCCCGGCCGGAAGGGGCCGCTCGACCCAGCTCATGCCGGCGTCCTCACTGGCAAACACCTCGCCGCCGCTGGTCGCGCAGTACATCCGCTTCGGCTGCCGCTCGTCGAAGGCGAGGGCGAACATGGTGCTCTGCGGCTTGACGCCCATGTCGACGCGCTTCCAGCTCGAGCCGCCGTCCTTGCTGCGGAACAGCACGCCGACGTCGCTCTGGAAACCCGCGCCCGCCGCCACCCAGATGGTCTTCGAATCGCCCGGAACCTCGCGGATGTCGCGGCAGTAGGTCTGCCCCTTGTCGTTCAGTGGCTCGAGCCTGGCACTGGCCCAGTGCCGGCCCTGGTCGGTGCTGCTGAACAGGCCGGCCCGGCCGATGGCCAGGACCGTCCCCGGGCGCCAGCGCCCGACGAGCACGCCGTGCATGTCCACGGTGTCGTCGTTCACGTACTGGCCATGGCTCATGTTCTCCCAGCGCTCGCCGCCGTCGAGGCTGCGGATGACACCGCCGACTTCGATCGCGCCATAGATCTCGTTGGGATTGGACGGGCTGGCCGCCAGCTGCAAGACACGCTTGGCCGGGTTGGATCCGGGAGCCACGCTGACCTCGGGGAAACGCACGGTCACGGGAAGCTGCTGCCAGTGGTCGCCGCCGTCCTCGCTGCGGAAGATCTCGCAGTTCTCGTAGCCCGCGTACATCACGCTGGCGTCGTGCGGATCGAACAGCAGCGACCACACCGGCAAGCCGTGGTCCGGAACGTCGAGCTTTTCCCAGTGCTCGCCGCGGTCCGTGCTCCGGTAGGGTCCGTGCTGCGTCCCGACGTACACGGTGTCCGCCTGCTCCGGGTGCGTGGCGATGGCCCGGATGGTCGGCGCCTCGGGCAGGCCGCGGGTGACGAGCTCCCAGTGATCGTCACCCACGGCCATGCGATAGAGACCGGACCCCAGGGGGCGTCCGGGAGCGGTCTCACCAGCCAGGCCGACGTACACGTAAGGTGTGCGACTCGTGGTCATGGCGTGTCTCACCTCCGTGCGTCGCGACCCTAACGCCGGATGGCCCGCTGTCAAAAGAGATCGTTCAGTCCGAGGGAACCCCCTCGGCACGCCAGGCGGGATGCGCCGCCGGCGATGTCGAGACCTGCCGGTGCAGCTCGGACAGGACGACCGGGTCCGCGAGCACGAGGCGCTTCTGCTGGTCACTCAGCGCATCCGGGCCCCCCTCCATCGCCGTGGCGATCGCGCGGGCCCGGCGGGCGCGCACACGCTCGGAGGGCCGGCCCTGCCGCGGCACCGCAGCGCAGGCGATCGCGTTGAGATCCGATCCACCACCGCATCCACGAACCCCGGCGCTTTCCGGCGCCCTCGGCGTGGGCACGCACGGTCCGCAGCTCCTGCGGCGGATCCGCCTCCTCGGGAATCACGAACAGCCGGGCCCGGCGCAGCGCGCGTCCGAGCGAGGCCCGGCTCGAGTAGACGGAGATCGGGATCGCCAGCGCGAGCGCACCGATCACGGGCGTCAGCCACCAGATGTACGAGGGCGCCAGCCAGTACACGGCGACGCCCCAGCCGAGCCCCAGCAGCGTGTGCGGCCCATGGCGACGGGCGGCCTCGCCCCACGTCGTCTCGGCGTCCTCTCGCGGCGGGCTCTTCCAGTGAAGCTCGACATTCGTCAGCGCGGCCAGCACGAACTTCGTGTGGAACAGCATGCGCACGGGCGCCAGGGCCGAGGAGAGGATCAGCTCCATCAGCACGCTGAGCGCGACACCCCCCGCGCCGCCGAATCGATCGGCGCCGCGCGCCAGCACCAGGATGGCGCCGAGGATCTTCGGCACGAAGAGGATGCCGAGCGTCGCGAGCGCGAACATGAGGGTGGAGTGCGCGTCCCACTCGGGCCAGATCGGAAAGAGCTGGCGCGGCTTCACGAAGTACTGCGGGCCGATCACGGTCTGGAGAATGGCGAACGTGCTCGACAGCGCCAGCGAGAGCAGCCACAGCGGAGCCGAGACGTAGGCCATGACGCCCGTCATGAAGACGGCGCGATGCGCCGGGTGCAGGCCGGCCCACAGGAACATCCGCGAGTTGATGAGGTTGCCCCGGCACCACCGGCGGTCCCGCTTCAGCTCGTCGAGCAGGTTCGGCGGCATCTCCTCGTAGCTGCCGGGCAGGTCGTAGGCCATCCACACCTTCCAGCCGGCCCGGCGCATCAGCGCCGCCTCCACGAAGTCGTGGGACAGGATCTCGCCGGCAAAGGGGCCCCGCCCGGACAGCCGACCCAGCGCGCAGTGACGGATGAACGGCGCGATGCGGATGATCGCGTTGTGGCCCCAGTAGTACGACTCGCCGAGCTGCCAGAAGTGCAGGCCGGCGGTGAACAGCGGGCCGTAGACCTGGGTCGCGAACTGCTGCACCCGCGCGTAGGGCGTGTCACGCCCGGCGCCGCGGGGTGCGGTCTGGATGATGCCGGTGGTCGGGTTCGCCTCCATCAGCCGCATCAGCGTCGTCAGGCACTCGCCCGTCATGACGCTGTCGGCGTCCAGGACGACCATGTAGCGGTACTGGCTGCCCCAGCGCCGGCAGAAGTCGGCGACGTTGCCGCTCTTGCGCTTGATGCGGTGCTGCCGCCATCGATAGAAGATGCGGCCGAAGCCCTCGACGCTCTCGCACAGGTCGCGCCACGCGTGCCGCTCGGCGGCCAGCGTGTCGGGCTCGCTGCTGTCGCTGAGGATGAAGAAGTCGAAGTGCCGCAGGGTGCCGGCCCGGGCGACCGACTCGTAGGTGGCGCGCAGCCCCGCGAATACCCGCGCCACGTGCTCGTTGCAGATCGGCATGATGACCGCGGTGCGGGCGTCGGACGGCAGGGCGGTTGCTGACGAGACGGACCGCGTGATGGCGTGGCGATCGCGCCCGCAACACAGCAGCACGAAGCCGGTGACCGCCGTCCAGAATCCGAGCGAGACCCAGGCGAACAGGATGGCGGAGAGGCTGAGGATTGCCAGCTCCAGAGGCTGCTGCCCATGGTACGGCAAGACGTTCGTCACCATGCCGTAGGCGAAGCCGCCGGTCTGGGCCAGCACCAGCACGGTCAGGAGCGTCCGGCGCGCCACCGCCGTCAACCGGAGTCGCCAACCATCCGCCGGCCGCGCCCGGCCGTCGCTCGTGATCGGACCCTGCCATCCTTCGGATGCCATGGGCGTCCGTCGAACGGGGGGCGTTGCTAGTCCGGGGGTAGTATGTAGCTCCACGTCTCTGACAGGACCTCGCTGCCGCGGTGCAGATGCGCCCGCAGCTCCACTGGCTTGGCACGGTCGAGGCGGCGGAACCTGACCACGTACCGCCATCCCCCGTTGACCCCGTTGCGTTGCGTACGTCGTTCCAGGACCTCGCCGTTGGCGTCGACCCACGACGTCGTATCGATGATGGCGCTCCACGGCATCTGGCTGAGCGTGGGCCCCTCGAAGTCGACGTGGAGCTCGACGCTGCCGTCATCGTTTCTCATGTAGCCGCGGCCACGGCGCGTCTCGGTGACCCAGCCGACCGGCGGCCGCATCTCCCGCTCCTTCTGCCATAGCACGCGATAGCCGAAGGCGAACGCCTCCCCGGGCTTCGGCTGCCCGTCCGGAACCCAGTACGCGACGACGTTGTCGTTCGTCTCGTCGGGCACCGGAATCTGCACCAGCTCCACGCGCCCCGGCCCCCACGACCCCTTCGGCTCGATCCACGCCGAGGGCCGCAGGTCGTACCGCGCCTCCAGGTCCTTGTACTGGCCGAACGCCCGCTCCCGCTGCATCAGGCCAAACCCGCGCGGATCATTCAGCGCAAACGACGTCACCAGTAGCCGCTTCGGATTGACCAGCGGGCGCCAGATCCACCGGTCCCCCGCCTCCCGGTCCCCCGCCTCCCGGACGGACAGGCCCTCGGAGTCGTGGACCCGCGGCCGGTAGTCGTCGCGACCGGGCCGCTGGTTGGGGCCGAAGTAGAACATGCTGGTCAGCGGTGCCAGTCCCAGCTTCGCGACGTTCTTGCGCAGGAACAGCCGCGAGTCCACGTCGAGCGCCGTCGTCACGCCCGGCTTGAGGACGAAGCGGTAGGCTCCGGTCGCCCGCGGTGAGTCCAGCAGCGCGTACACGGTGAGCTCCTTCGCCGCCGGCTGCGGGCGCTCGATCCAGAACTCCACGAACCGCGGGAACTCCTCACCAGTGGCCTCGGCGGTGTCGATGGCCAGCCCGCGCGCGGACAGTCCGAACCGCTGGCCCCGTCCGAGCCCCCGGAAGTAGCTGGCCCCCAGGAATACCAGCGCCTCGTCCTTGTAGCTCGGGGAGTTGACCGGGAAGTGCACCCGGAAGCCGGCAAACCCCAGCCCCCGCAGCTCGTTGCGATCGACCTTGTTGCGGCCGTAGTCGAAGGCCTCGGTATCGAAGGCGATGTCCCGCACGCCCTCGGGCGTGACCTCGTGGATCGTGACGGCGTCCTCGTAGAACCAGCCGCGATGGAAGAACATGATCTCGAACGGCAGCTTCGAGTTCCACCACAACGCCCGCTCGGGGCGGAAGCGGATGTCACGGAACTGGTCGTAGTCGAGTGCCTTGATCGCCTTGGGCAGGCTCGCACCGGGTTTCTGATACGGGGACGCGGCCAGCTTCGCCGCCCGGGCGGCGACCTCGTCGAGGTTGAAGGCGTGAGCAGGGGTGGCGACCAGCGTGAGCAGGAGGAGAGAGCCGAGCACGACGCGCCTTGCACCGATCATCGCTCTCCGTCCGGGTCGCTCCGACGCGATTGAAGAAAGTACTCGGCTCCCCGGACGTGCCGGGGCTCCGTCGTGGTCTGGCTCTCACGTCGTCAGACGACGCGGGACGGGACGGTATTCATGTAACCGGCGACCTCAGCTGAACGTTCCCGTCGTCTCGATGCAGGGCAAGCGCGTTGCCATCGACCAGAGGCTACTTCCGCGGCGGCGTGTGCGCGAAGGGCAGCTTGGTGTAGCGCAGCCGGTCGACCTCGACCACCAGCGCCACGCGGCCCTCGGCGCCCGCATCGGGAACGGCTTGCCGGTGTACTTGTGCGAACTTGTTTGGTCGACGA
The DNA here is from genome assembly GCA_963734175.1 of uncultured Candidatus Rokubacteria bacterium. GTDB lineage: Bacteria > Methylomirabilota > Methylomirabilia > Rokubacteriales > CSP1-6 > AR5. Next base: position 27,365 of record CAVTGC010000015.1, on the reverse strand, counting down.
TCGACACGGCCACCCGGGGATCGCGGCGCGTGTTGCGTCCCTTCAGCGATCCCTCGCCCGTGCACACGAGCAGTCGGTCCCCCTCGCGCCCCACCCAGACGGGCACGCTCTGGGGCGAGCCGTCCGCCATCAGGGTGGCGAGGTGCGCGAAATTCGGGCGGTCGATGAGCGCCTTGGCCTCGGCCGACAGGGGCGTGGGCATTGGACGTCCTCCACGATGAGTGTGCCACCACGGTCGAGGGTGTGGTTGACCTGAGCCACGGGTGGGATGACCATCGCGTTGGAGGACAGCGCCATGAGAGAGCTCGTGTTCGCTCTCGAGTTCAAGGGCACCGCGGCCCCGGTCCCCGGCTCGCAGACTCGACTGCGGGCCCAGACATCGGCGAGTGGGCAAACGCTCCGGAGCACGCTCAAGCCGGACGGGATCCAGGCCGGGATCGAGCCGGTAGGCGGCGACCAGGCCACCTTCGAGTCGGAGGTCGAGATCGTCGGCGACGGGGCGTTTCTGGAGTCCGGCACCATCGCGTACGGCCGGGCCGGTAAGATCTCCTTCAAGACCGTCGGCCGCGGGCTGCTGGGCCCGAGCCCCCTGCCCGGCACTCAGCGCGGTGCCGTGATCTGGGAGATCACGGACGGCCAGGGACAGTTCAAGGGCGCGCAGGGGCTGATCACGTCCAACTTCACGGTCGGCGCGCAAGGCGAAGTCACCGACGACCACTTCGTCCGGATGTTCCTCCCCTCCTGATCGGCACGCCTCCGGAGCCTACGGGCGCCACCCTGGCGCTCGTAGGCGCTTGCCCCTCCGCCCGCACGACCTCCTGATGTGGCACAATCGCGCGGTCGCGGGCGACGAGCCGGACTGAGCGCCCCCGGACAGGGGGCGCGACGAGGAGGAACATCATGCGTTGGGACAGCAATGCGGATCTCCGACGGCTGGTCGCGGAGCGGAAGGAAGGGTCTCTGGGCCGGCGCCAGTTCCTGGCCCGGCTGGGCGCGACGGCAGCGGGGGCGACGGCGGCCTCGCTCGTCGGCGGCGTGAAGCCGGCCGGCGCGCAGAAGAAGGTCACGGTCACGATGTGGGACACCGAGCCCAACCCCGCGACCCGGGCGGCGGTGAAGGCGATCGTCGAGGACTTCCAGAAGCTCCACAAGGACATCGAGATCCGCGCCGAGGGCATGGGCTGGGGCGACATGGACAGGAAGCTCCAGGCCGCGATGGCCGCCAAGAGCCCGCCGGCCGCCTCCCACACGCAGACGTACGTGGTGACCTCGTTCCGGGCCAAGGGGCTCATCGAGCCCGTCGACGACATCGTCAAGGCGATCGGCGAGGACAAGATCTTCCCGTCCGTGCTCCGGTGGCTCAAGTACCCGGACGGCAAGTACTGGGGCATCACGCACGCGTGGGGTGCGGAGATCCTCGGCGGCCGCGGCGACTACGCCAAGGCGGCCGGCGTCGATCCGCAGAGCTGGAAGACGTGGGACGACTGGCTGCGCGATCTGCCCAAGCTGAACAAGGCCCCGCAGCACTACGGCCTGTCGATGGCCGGCATCCCGTTCTTCGTGAACGAGGACGTCTACATGCTGACCGGCGCCAACGGCGGCAGCCTCTTCGACGCCAAGGGCCAGCCCGCCCTGGAAAGCCCCCAGGTGCTCGGGATGCTGGAGTTCTGGAAGAAGCTCAAGCCGTTCCTGCCGCCGGGCTGGGCCTCGCACGACTATCTGGAGACGCTCTCGGCCTGGGCCACCGGCAAGACGGCCCAGGTGTACATGTGGGGCCGGACCGCGGGCTACATCGATCAGTACGCGCCGCCCGACAAGCGCAACCCCGACGTCTTCCAGGTGTGGCCCAAGACCACCGGCCCCCTCGGCAAGGCGCCGCTCACGCAATTCGACAACGAGCCGTGGGTGATCTACGCGGACGCGCCCGCCGACGAGAAGGCGGCGTGCCGCGAGTTCCTCAAGTTCTTCTTCAAGCCGGAGAACTACCGGAAGTACTGCGACTCCGTACCCGTCCACACGCTGTCGATCTTCAAGTCCGACTTCCAGGACTCGAGCTACCTGAACCACCCCGAGCGCAAGCGCTGGAAGCCCTGGCTCGACGCCCAGCTCAAGTGGGTGGAGATGGGCCGCGCGCACCCGCTCCTCGTCTGCAATCCGCAGGACATGCTGGTCCCCTGGATCGGCGACGTGGCGGCGGCGCCCATCCTGGCCGACATGGTCATGGCCGTGGTCGAGAAGGGCAAGGACCCGAAGGCCGCCGCCAAGGAAGCCAGCGACAAGATCGTCCGGGACATCATCGGCAAGGCGAAGTGAGTGTTCGCGCGGAGACGCGCGACGCCTGGATCGGCATGGGGCTGCTGCTGCCGTCGGCGGCGCTGATCCTCGCGTTCACGATCTTCCCGGTGGGCTACAACCTGTGGCTGGGCTTCTTCGCGAAGCACTCGCTCCGGCTCACCGCCACGTGGGTGGGGCTAGGCAACTACACGCAGATCCTGGCCGACCCCGACTTCTGGCGCAGCGCCTGGCTGGCGACGGTCTACGCCGTGGGCAGCACGGCCTTGCAGATCGTGGTCGGCGTCGCTGGCGCGCTCATCCTGCACCAGCGCTTCGCGGGCTGCGACTTCCTACGGGGCGTGGCGCTGTTCCCCTACATGATCCCGACGGTCATCGCCGTGTTCGTCTGGCGGTGGCTGATGAACGACCTCTACGGCGTGATCCCCTACGTGCTGAGCACGCTGAGCATCCCCGGCATGCCGGAAGCCTGGCTCACCCACACCACGATCATGTGGGTGCTGATCGTCCTGTCGGTGTGGACGTTCTTTCCGTTCGTGCTCGTCAACGTGCTGGCGCGCCTGCAGACGATCGCGCCGGAGCTGTACGACGCCGCCCGGGTGGACGGCGCCTCGGCCGTGCGCCAGTTCTTCCACATCACCCTGCCCCAGCTCCGCAACGTGCTCCTGATCGTCCTCCTCCTGCGCGGCATCTGGATGTTCACCAAGTTCGACGTGCCGTGGCTGCTGGGCTTCGGCGGCGGCGCCGGCGAGGCCATCCGGACGCTGCCGGTCTTCACCTACCAGCGCTCGTTCACGTACTACCAGGCCGGCATGGGGGCGGCGCTGTCCAACGTGATGCTCGCGCTGCTGCTGATGGCGGTGACGATCTACTTCGTCGCGTTCCCGCCGTCGGAGGACGCCACCGATGCCTGACCGGCGGCGGCGGCCCGTGTCGACGACGGCCGCGTGGACTCTGCGCATCGGGCTCTTCGTCTTCTGCGCGTTCCCGCTCTACTGGATGCTGGTGTCGTCGTTCAAGGTCAGCCACGAGCTGCTGGCCTCGCCCCCCACCTTCTGGCCCCACGAGTGGGAGCTGCGCGCCTACCGCAAGCTCTTCTACGAGACCAACTTCTGGGTCTACTTCCAGAACACCATCGTGGTCTCGGCCATCACGACGGTCATCGTGCTCGTGGCCGGCGTGATCGGCGCCTACAGCCTCACGCGCTACGCCTTCCGCGGCCGCACCCTGGTGGCCCGCCTGACGCTGCTGGCCTACATGTTCCCGCCCATCATCATGCTGGTGCCGCTGTTCCTGGTGGCCCGCCAGTTCGGCCTCACCAACTCGCTGCTGGGCCTGGCCCTCACCTACATCTCGTTCGCGCTGCCCTACGCGCTGTGGATCCTGAGAGCGTTCTTCCAGTCCATCCCCGTCGAGCTCGAGCACGCCGCCCTGATCGACGGCGCCAACCGCGCGCAGGCCCTGGCCTACGTGGTCATGCCGCTGGCCCTGCCCGGCATCATCGCCACCGCGATCTTCACCTTCATCGTGGCGTGGAACGATTTCCTCTTCGCGCTGGTGCTGATCGGCAAGGACGACCTCAAGACGCTGGCCATCGGGATCAACGAGTTCTTCCACATGGCCGTCGTCGATTGGGGGCTGATCATGGCGGCGGGCGTGATGGTGACGATTCCGGCGCTGGTGTTCTTCATCGCCGTCCAGCGGTATCTGATCGCCGGGTGGGGGGCGGGCGGGCTCAAGGGCTGACGGAACGCTTCGAGAAGAGGAGCGCGGCAAGCTCCGGGGGGCTTACCGGCTTCGTCAGGTGCACGTCGAATCCGGCTTCCTGCGCCCGCTGCCGGTCGCTGGGGCGCCCATACCCGGTGATGGCAATGAGCAGGAGCCCCTCGCCTCCCGGTGCCGCGCGCAGGGCCTGCGCCACCGCGTAGCCGTCGATACCGGGAAGGCCCAGGTCGATGAGGACGATCTCCGGGCCCCGGCGCCGAGCGATGTCGAGCCCCTCCGCTCCGGTCGATGCTTCCTCGACCCGGTGGCCCCACGACTGAAGCAGTGAACGCAGCCCTTCGCGGAAGTCAGGGTTGTCCTCGATGACCAGGATGTCGCGTGCACGGGACGCGACCTCCGGGGCCGGGATCGGTTGCGTCTCCTGGGGCTCGCCCGCGAGCCGGGGCAGCCGTACGACGAACTCGCTGCCGCGGTTCGGGCCCGGGCTCGATGCCGACACCGTACCGCCGTGGAGGGTCACGAGCCGCTTGACGATCGTGAGGCCGAGACCGAGGCCCCCGTCCGAGCGGGCCATGGTGTCACTGCCCTGGACAAAGAGATCGAAGATCAGTGGGAGGACCTCGGGCCGGATGCCGACCCCGGTGTCCCGTACGGTGAGCACGGCGTCGGGCCCGTCGGGTGCCACCGTGATGTCCACGCGACCCTGGGGTGGGGTGTACTTCACGGCGTTATCGAGAAGGTTCGCGACCACCTGCTGCAGGCGAGTCGCATCGACCTCCACCTGGACCCCAACGCCGGTCACGGAGATGACGTGCTGGCTCGCCTTGCCGGCCTCGTGGAACGACGCGAGCGCCCGCATGAGCACGTCCCGGAGATCTTCCGGTTGCGTGGTGAGGACGATCTTGCCGGATACGAGCTTCGAGACGTCCAGCAGATCCTCGACCAGGCGCGTCAGGTGTCGTGTCTGGCGGACGATGATCCCCCGCAGGGGGGCAGTGCTGTCATGGGGGTCGGCCCGAGTGTCCAGTACGTGAATCGCCGTGGTGATCGCGCCGAGAGGATTGCGCAGCTCGTGGCCGAGCATCGCGACGAACTCGTCCTTGGCTCGATTCGCCGCCTCCACGCTCTTAAGATGGAGGGTCAGGATCTGTTCGTTCTTGCTGCGCAGTCGCTCGGCGACCTGCAGTAGGAGCCGGTAGCCGATCTCCGGATGGGCGTCGGCGAGCCTGCGGAGCGCCTCACCCCTGACCTCCAGGACCACGCACGCCTCGCGCGCCCGGACGGTGGCGGAGCGCGGCCGGCGCTCGAAGAAGCCCATCTCCCCGAACGTCTCGCCGGGCCGCATGATCGCCAGCGGGATCGCTGGATCGCCGTTGATGGACAGCAGCGCTTCGGCCGACCCGGACCCGATCACGAAGATCGAATCGCCGACCTCGCCCTCCCTGAGGATCACCGCCCCGGGCTCGTACGTGTGCTCGCGCGATGCCTCGTCGGTGACGAGCCACCGGCGAGTCTTCTCGTCCTGCGCGGAGATGAAGGAGTCGTGCCGGAGGAATTCGACCCAGTCGAACGTCTTCACGGTCCGCCCCTGTTGTCAGGGGTTGTGCGCACCCGTAGACCGGAGACCCGACCCAGGGGCATGACGACACCCTTCCCGAAGGTCTCGACGTTCTGTCGAGAAACTGGAAGCTACGCCAGTACCCGCTGGGCGTCAAGATCGCCAGGGCAGGTCTCGCCTTGTGCGACATGGATCGACGAGCCGGGCGGCGGCGCCGACCGCCGCTGCGCCCGGTTCCGCGTCAGGAAAAGTCCACACTTGACAGCTTCCCCGGCACACGCGCGTCGTCCGGCTCGGGTGCTCTCGAATCGCCGCTCCCGCGGGTCTCTCCGGCTCGTCGTCAAGGCGGCACGCGGCCCCCGGGCGGAGACGGGGTGCGGTCATGAAACTCCCCTCCCCACGAGCCGGTTGCGGCGGCGTGGCCGAGGCACGACTATAGGGCATGGACCGGCCCGATACGCACTTCGCATGGAACGGCGACGTCTCGCTCGCCTACCAGGTCTGCGGAGGCGGTTCGACCGACCTCGTCTATCTCCAGGGCTACTGCTCCAACGTTGACATGAACTGGGAGAGTCCCTCCCTCTCCCGCTTCTTATGGCGGCGGGCGTGATGGTGACGATTCCGGCGCTGGTGTTCTTCATCGCCGTCCAGCGGTATCTGATCGCCGGGTGGGGGGCGGGCGGGCTGAAGGGGTGAGGGAGGGCGCGGAGGAGAAGACTACGCGGACTGAAGTCGACGCAGCAGCGACGTGCGGACCCGCCGCGGCAAATCCACCGCGACAAACGATGCCGCCGGGTACAGATAGTCCTCCCCGCTCTCGTCGACGACACGAAGATCACCCTCGGCCGCGGCGTTACGATCTGCAAGCACGCGATAGATCTTGTGCAACTCCAGCGATGCCGGGTACGCGGCGTTGTCGATGCAGACCACGAACCGCGACCCTTGTCGCTGTCGGGACCGGGACGCCCTAGTCGACATACCGCTTGCGCTTGATCTCTTTCCTGCCGATGCCATGCGCTTCATACCAGTGTAGCTCCGCCTTGCGAATCGCCCCGCTTCTCAGCCGGACCAGAGCGACTCCCTTGAGTTTACGCCAGCGACCACGGCCGTAGAGCCGGCGGAGGCGCTGTAGATTCTTGATCCCGGGACCGACGGCGATAGTCTGGATATCGCTGATCTCACCGACGGTCTCGAATGGCATCACGGCTCATTACACTAGCCGTGGCGAAGCGCTTGATCAATGTGCGGGATCGTGGACAGTTCCGCAAGGCGAGACGACTCCAGCCTCACGAAGAACGGCGTTGGGTACGGCGCGCCCAGGTCCCACTTCACGATCAGCCTGCCCCTCCCGGTACACGTGCACGTGGCGCGGCGGGTGATCGCTCTTCCAGCTCACAAAGACGTAGCCGCCCGTCGGATTTTGCCCACGAGATGCTACCGCCGAGGGTAACGCCAGGCAAATCAGCGTCAATGCCGCGCGAATACGTGACATATCCGCCGAGGTGGCCCGGCTCCAGCCGGCCTGATCACGGTCTCCAGGCTGAAGGAAGGCGAGGGATTGACAGGCTGCGATAGCATGCGCGCATGCCGACGCCTCGCCCGATCCTGATCGAGCGGTTCAAGCGACTGCCGCGCCGGTCGAACGACGCGTGGCAAGGCGGCCTGGTCCGAGCGCGGACATGGATCGCCGAGCCGGGCGGCGGCGTGCGGCGGCCATGGGCAGCCGCGTGGGTCAGCCTCGCAACCGGGATGGTCAACATCGAGCTCGCCGAGGGCGTCGGCGATGCCGACCTCGCGCTGCAGGTGCTCGTGGACCTAGGGCTGAAGTTCGTGAAGTGCCGGCCCGCACGCTTGGAGGTGACCAACGCCGCGGTGGGGGCCCGGCTGGGAGAGGCGCTGGCCGACCCCGAGCTCACGGTGAGCGTGCGCACCGACCTGCCCGCGGTCGACCAGTTCCTGCGGACGATGGAAGCGGAGACGAGTGAGACCCCGCCCCTGCCCGAGGCGCTGGAGGCGCCGGGTGTCACCATGGAGCGGATGCGCGCCTTTGCTGAGGCGGCGCACGATTTCTACGCGGCCGCCCCCTGGCAGCACCTGACTGACGAGGACCTGGTCCACGTCGAGGCACCCCCGGTCGCCCGGGGCCTGCGCCACCTGACGGTGCTCGGCTCGGCCGGTCAGACGTTCGGCCTCGGCTTCTTTGCGCGCCCACGCGACTTCGAGGCCGTGCAGGCGTCAGCGACTCCAGCGTCGCTCCTCGCCCGAGACGGCCAGTGGGCGGTCCTGTACGGCCCCATCGACGAGATGCCGTTCGGCGACGCCGATCTCTGGGAGGACGAGCGGTTCCCCGCCGCCGGCCCGTCGGCGTATCCCGTCGCCACGTGGTTCGGCCCGGACGGCCAGGTGCGGCGGCCGCGCGCGCACGAGCTGGCCGACCTGACGGCGATCCTCCGCGCGCTGGGCCGGACGGGTGAGGCCGAGATCGACCAGGGCCGCTGGAGCCACGAGGTGCCCGCGCACAATGGACCGGTGACGGTAACGCTCGCGATCCCCGAGCTGCTGCGGCCGATCGAGGCGCCACCGTCACCCCGCGCCAGTCCGCCGGACCGCCGGGCGATGGAGCGCGTGACCGCAGAGATCCAACGCTTCGCACAGGGCATGCTCTTCGAATCGCCGGAGGATGTCGCTGCGGCGCTGCGGGCACGCCTCTCCGGATCGATCGAGGAGCTGCCGTCCACGGCCACGACGCCGCTGGAGAAGGCCCAGGATGTGATGTACAGGGCGTTCGACGCGCACGGCCGCCGCCGAATCCAGCTGGCCCGCAAGGCCCTCGAGATCTCCGCGGACTGTGCCGACGCCTTCGTGATGCTGGCCGAGGAGAGCCGCGGGCCGGAGCCCGCCCGCGTGCTCTACGAGCAGGGCGTGGCTGCCGGCGAGCGGACGCTGGGCCCCGAGCTGTTCACGCGGGAGGCCGGGCACTTCTGGACGATCGTCAGCACGCGGCCCTACATGCGCGCGCGGCTCGGCCTGGCCCAGACGCTCGAGGACCTCGGCTGCCGCGACGAGGCGATCGAGCACTACCGCGAGCTGCTCCGGCTCGACCCCGCCGACAACCAGGGCGTGCGCCACGCCTTGCTGGTCGCCCTGATGCTGGCCGGCCGCGACGACGAGACGGCCGCCCTGATCACTCAGTTCGACGACGAGGACACCGCGCTCTGGCGCTACGGCAGCGCCCTGGCCGTCTTCCGCCGTGAGGGCGACAGCCGCGCCGCCCGCGAGGCCCTGCGCGAAGCGCTGCGGAGCAACCGCCACGTGCCGCAGTACCTCACCGGGGCCGCCGACCTGCCGGCTCCTGTCGACTCTTACCAGCTCGGGAGCCGCGAGGAGGCCGCGGTCTGCGAGATCGAGCTGGGAGATGTCTGGCGCGGTACGCCAGCCGCCATCGCCTGGTTACGCGCGCAGGCGCCGTCCCGCCGGTCGGTCAAGCGGCGGCGCTGATCACCCCAGCGCCCGGCGCTTTCCGGCCCCAGGGCGCCCGTCCCGGTTCGATACCACGAGGTCCGCACCCGCGTCGACCCCGTGGCGGGCCATCGGCGCCCGGGCTCGTCGTCACTCCGACCGGGAGGAGACCCGCGCCAGCTCACCGCCCGCGTCGGGGCGGTGTCCGAAAAACTCCACACTTGACAGCTTCCCGGGCACACGCCCGTCGTCTGGCCCGAGCGCCATCAAATCGCCGTCCCTGCGGGTCTCTCCGGCTTCATCGTGGCCCGTTCGGAGTCGTTGCCGAGACAATCAGGCCTCCTGCTCCTGGCTCGCCCCCACGGGTCTCACGGACGCTCCGGAAACCCGGGGTTAGAGTCGTCCCAGCACAGGGGGACCGGCTCATGGACGACAGCGCCGTTCAGCGCATCGGCGACGAGATCGCGGAACTGTCCGCACACCTTAGCGCCGCCACCGCCCGCCTGCTCGACCTCATCGGACGGTTCGATGCCGAGGGCCGGTGGAACAACGGCTTCCGCTCCTGCGCCGAGTGGCTCTCGTGGCGGACCGGCCTCGACCTCGGCGCCGCGCGCGAGAAGGTCCGCGTCGCCCGCGCGCTGCCCGGCCTGCCCCACCTCGCCCGGGCGCTCGCCCACGGCGAGCTCTCCTACGCCAAGGTCCGCGCCCTCACCCGCGTCGCCACGCCGGAGACGGAGGAGCGCCTGCTGAAGTTCGCCCGCGCCGGCACCGCGCAGCACGTCGAGCGCCTCGTCCGCGGCTGGCGCTGGATGGACCGCAAGGCCGAGCGCGAGGACGCCGCGTCACAACACAAGCGCCGCGCCCTGCACGTGCATCGCACCGACGACGGGACCGTGGTCGTCCGGGGCCGCCTGGCCCCCGAGGTCGGCGCCCTGCTCATCAAGGCGCTGGACGCCGCCCGTGACGCCCTGTACCAGCGCGCCCACGCCTCGGACGCGGCCGACGTTTCCGCGGAGCAGCAGCAAGCCGACGCGCTGGCCCTGCTGGCAGAGACGGCCCTCCACCACGGCATGGATCCTGGCGCCCCGGGCGAGCGCTACCAGGTCGTCGTCCACGTGGACGCCGCCGGTGCTGGCCGACGCGGACAGCTCCGGCCAGTCGGTCCTCGAGGACGGCGCCCGCGTTGCCGCGGAAACGTCGCAGCGCCTGGCCTGCGACGCCAGCCGGGTGATCATGCGCCACGACACCGAGGGAAACCTGATAGAGGTCGGCGCCCGCACCCGGACGATCCCGCCCGCCCTGCGCCGGGCGCTGCTGCACCGCGACCGGCACTGCCGCTTCCCTGGCTGCCACGGCCGGTTCGTTCAGGGTCACCACATCCGTCACTGGGCACACGGCGGGCCCACCACGCTGGCCAACCTCGCCCTGCTGTGCCGCCAGCATCATCGCGCGGTGCACGAAGAAGGCTACCAGGTCGACCGGCAGCCCGACGGCGGGCTGACGTTCCGGCATCCGCACGGGTATGAGATCCCGCTTATCCCGCCGCTACGGCCGATCGCGGACAACCCCGTCGACCGCATCCGCGAAGGGCTGGAGCTCAACGCGCACACGATCACGCCGGGCTGGCAGGGCGAGCCGCTCGACGTCCGCTACGCGATCGACGTGCTGCATCCCCGGGCGAGGAATGGGTGAAGGCGGTCATGAAACTCCCCCTCCCACGAGCCGGTTGCGGCGGCGTGGCCGAGGCACGACTATAGGGCATGGACCGGCCCGATACGCACTTCGCATGGAACGGCGACGTCTCGCTCGCCTACCAGGTCTGCGGAGGCGGTCCGACCGACCTCGTCTATCTCCAGGGCTACTGCTCCAACGTTGACGTGAACTGGGAGAGTCCCTCCCTCTCCCGCTTCTTACGTGGTCTGGCCAGCCACGCCCGTCTCATCGTGACCGACCGCCGCGGCTGGGGCTGCTCCGAGCGGTTCACGCCCGGATACGTGCCGGACGTCGACACCCTCACGGACGATGTCCTCGCCGTGCTCAAGGCGGCGCGATCGGAGCGCGCCTCGATCGTGGCGACGTACGAATCGGCGATCGTGGCTTCGCTCTTCGCGGCCACGTATCCCGAGCGCACGAGATCACTCATCCTCATCGACCCTCAGATCACCTACCTCCCGACCGAGGAGACGCCCTGGATGCCTTCGCGGGCGCGCTGGCAGGAGCAGATCCAGGCCATTCGCGACACCTGGGGCACGCTGGACTGGTGGGACGCTCCCGCCGGGCCGGAGCGCGAGTGGTTCGCCCGCTACGCCCGGGGCTCGGTCACGCCCGGTGGGTTGGCCGCCGAGCTTGCCAGCTACCTGCACACGGACATTCGCGCCGTGCTTCCCACGATCCAGGTCCCGACGCTCGTGCTCGTCGACAGCGATCGTTTCTACGAGGTGCTCCCCGACACCGGGCACTTCGTGGCCCGCAAGATCCCGGGCGCCCGCGTCGTCGAGCATTCGAGCCGCGGCGGGTCACACTTCCACTGGTACGCGCGGGGCGAGGCGATCGTTGCCGAGGTGCGACGATTCCTCACCGAGATCGGCGAGGAGGAGGCGTCGTTCGAGCGCATTCTGGCGACCGTCCTCTTCACCGACATCGTCGAGTCGACGCGGCGCGCCGCCGAGCTCGGCGACCGCCGCTGGCGCGACATGGTGCTGCAGCACCACGCGACGGTGCGAGGGCTGCTCGCCCGCTATCGGGGGATCGAGATTGATACGGCGGGCGACGGCTTTTTCGCCTCGTTCGACGGGCCGGCCCGCGCCGTCCGCTGTGCCATGGCGATCACCGATGCCATCCGGCCGCTCGGGATCGAGGTGCGCGCCGGGCTGCATACCGGCGAGGTGGAGCGAGTGGGGGACAAGATCGGAGGGCTCGCCGTCAGCATCGGCGCTCGCGTGGCGGCCCTGGCCCTTCCCTCGGAGGTGCTCGTCTCCCAGACCGTCCGGGACCTCATGGTCGGATCGGGCCTGACCTTCGCCGACCGCGGCTCGCACGAGCTCAAGGGCGTGCCGGGTGTGTGGGGTCTATATGCGGCTCGGAAGGAAGCCGGCGGCTCCGACTCGCTCACCCCGCCGGCGTGATGTTCGGGTTCAAGCGGAAGAGGTTGTCGGGGTCGTACGCCTTCTTCAGGGCCGCGAGGCGCTCGTAGTTCGTCCCGTAGGCCGTGCGCACGCGGTCGGCGTCGTCGTAGCTCAGGTCGTTCACGTAGACGCCACCCCTGGCCAGGGGGTCCAGGGCCTTCCAGAAGTCGCGGGCCCAGCCGACGTTCTTCTCGGAAGTCGCGGCGTCGAGCCATTGTGAAACGATGACGGGCGCGTACGGCAATCTGCGATGGGGGAAGGCCGTCGCGTCGGATGCCACACGGCTGGCCGCACCACACACCGTCTGAACAAGCACCCCCGATAGCGGGGAGGGCTTGGTTGCCACGTACTCGGCGAAGACCTCGATGGCTTCGTCGGTGAGATCGGCTAACGAGCCGGCCTTGGCGTAATAGTAGGAGCCGGCGGGAAATGCGCCATCAAACAGACGTTGCTGGGCCACGTACGGCATCGGGCCCAGCAGGTCTTGCACTGGCGATCCCAGGGACCTGAGAGGGCGGATGACCTCCTCGCCTTTGTCCAGGGGCCCACAGTAGCAGCAGAACAGGGCAGCCACGGTCTCGCCACCGGGAGGAGTGACGAACCCTGCGTAGGTGGTCACGTCGTCGGGGGCGGCCTTGGCGAACTGTCGATAGAAGCGGAGCACCTCCTTGGCCCGGCCGAGGGGATACGCCACCATCCCTCCCAGAATCGTCGGGCCGACGGCGTGGAGCTGATACTCGAAAGAGGTGACGACGCCGAAGTTGCCGCTGCCGCCGCGCAGGCCCCAGAAGAGGTCCTGGTTCTCCGTGGCGCTGGCCGTCAAGAGCCGGCCGTCGGCAGTGACCACATCCGCCGAGACGAGATTATCGACGGTCAACCCGTACTTGCCGGACAGCCAGCCGAGGCCGCCGCCGAGGGTGAGGCCGGCGATGCCGGTGTCGCCGTCGGTGCCGCCGGTGGTGGCGAGCCCGAAAGCCTGGGTCTCGTGGTCGAACTCGATCCACTTGACCCCGGCCTGGGCCCGGGCGATGCGCGTTCGGGGGTCGACACGGATGGCCTTCATGGCCGAGAGATCGATGACGAGGCCCCCGTCGCAGACCGAGTGGCCCGGGAAGCTGTGGCCTCCCCCGCGCACGGCGACCGCCAATCGATTATCCCGGGCGAAGCTCACGGCGCGGATGACGTCGGCTGCCCCTGCACAGCGGGCGATGAGGGCCGGCCGTCGGTCGAACATCCCATTCCAGAGCTTGCGGGCCCCGTCGTAGCCCTCGTCGCCCGGAGATAGCAGTTGACCCCGTAGCCCCGCTTTGAACTCATCGGCGGTTGTCATCTCTCAACCTCCGCCAGCGTTGGGGTTCAGGCTCCGTGTGGAGCGGCGCCCGTGGAGCGACGCCCGGAGACATAGCGAGCACCTGTCTCTCCGGTGTGCTCTTCGTGCATGGTGCCGGCCGGTACGGCGCAGGAGTCGCCTGGCCCATACGTGACGCGGTCCGTACCGAAGACCATGGTGACGGATCCGTCCAGCACGAGCACGCGCGCGTCGAACTCGTGGGCGTGCGCGGCACGGTGGTGATCGGGCTTGAACTCGCCCTCGCGGATCTCGTAGCCCTCCCGACGCAGCTCGGCCTCGAACTCGGCTCTGGTCATCGCTTACTCCTTTATCTGGCGCGCGGTCCATCCGCCAGGACCACGATCATGCTCGAGCGGCACCGCGAGTGCAATCGTGGGACCTGGGCCCTCAGGCACCGTCGTAGAGGTAGCAGGCGACGTGGTGATCGGCGGCGAGCGGGATCAGCGGCGGGACGGCGTCGGCGCAGCGCGGCATCACATGGGCGCAGCGCGTGCGGAAGCGACAGCCGGACGGCGGGTTGACGGGGCTCGGCGGGTCGCCGCTGATCGGCGGCTCGAGGAGGCGCTGGGAGGGGTCCATGCTCGGCGCGGCGGCGAACAGCGCACGCGTGTACGGATGCTTCGGCGCCTCCGCCAGCGCGGCCGCGCTCCCCGTCTCGACGACATGGCCGAGGTACATCACCAGGACGCGGTCGGCGATGTACTCGATCACGTTGAGGTCGTGGGAGATGAAGACGTAGGTGAGGGCCAGATCGGCCTTGAGATCCTGGAGCAGGTTGAGGACCTGGGCCTGCACCGACTTGTCGAGCGCCGACACGGGCTCGTCGAGCACGAGGAGCTTGGGCTCGAGCACGAGCGCGCGCGCGATGTTCACGCGCTGGCGCTGCCCTCCCGAGAGCTCGTGAGGGTAGCGGCGTCCATACAGTCGGGGATCGAGGCCGACGCGCTCGAGGAGGCGCCCCGCCCGGGCGCGCGCCTCCCGGCGCGACGTGCCGTGCACGAGCAGGCTGAACGCCACCGCGTCGTCGATCGTCATGCGGGGATTGAGCGAGGCGTGCGGGTCCTGGAAGACGAGCTGCATGTCCCGGCGCAACCGCTTCAGGCGCGTCCGGCTCGCCGAGCCAAGATCCTCGCCCAGGAACGTCACCGACCCTGCATCGGGCTCGAGCAGGCGAAGCATCAGCCGGGCGAGCGTCGACTTGCCGCACCCGGATTCGCCCACCACGCCCAGCGTCTCCCGCGGCTCCACGTCGAACGAGACATCGTCCACGGCCCGCACCCACGCCTGGGCTCGGAGGAGAAAGCCCCCCCGGACGGGGAAGTGCTTGCTGAGCCCGCGGCCGGTGAGGACGCTATCTTTCAGCCCCGCACCTCCATCGCGTCCCGGAGTCCGTCGGACAGAAGGTTGAAGGTCATCGAGGTGAGGAAGATGGCGACGCCGGGCAGCGCCGGCACCCAGGCGTTGACGTAGATGGAGCCGCGGAGCGTGTTGAGCATGAGGCCCCACTCGGCGTCGGGCGGCGTCACCCCGAGCCCCAGAAAGCTGAGCCCGGCCGCGAGGATGATCGACAGCGACACCTGGGTGCTCGAGAAGACCAGCACCGGCCCGAGCACGTTGGGCAGCAAGTGGTGGCGCATGATCGGCCACATTCCCGCCCCACTCGCCCGGGCGGCCGCCACGAACTCGAGCGACTTCACCTGCACCGTCGCCGATTCCGCCACCCGCACGACCCGCGGGACGAACACGACCGAAAGCGAGATCAGCGTGTTCCACAGGCCGGGCCCCAGGGAGCCCGAGATGGCGATGGCAAGGAGCACCGACGGGAACGCGTAGAAGATGTCCATCGTCCGCATGATCAGCGTGTTGGCGCGGCCCCCGGCGTAGCCGGCGCCGACACCCATCACCGTTCCCAGCCCGAAGGCGACGACGACCGGCGTCAGCCCGGCGAGCAGCGTCATGCGACCGCCGTAGAGGAGCCGGCTCAGCATGTCGCGCCCCTGCTCGTCGGTACCGAGCGGGTGCTCGGGCGCGCCGATGGGCGCCAGCCGAAGGCGGATGGAGCCGGCCGTCGGGTCGTACGACGCGAGCACGGGAGCCAGCACCGCCGACAGGACGATGGCGAGCAACAGGATGCCGGCCGCGAGGGTCGTCGGATCGCGCCGCAGTCGCCAGGCGACCGTTCGCCAGTACGACATGGGAGCGCCGACCGCGATCGGGACGTCGGCGGGCGCGACGCTGATGGCCATCAGTGACGGACGATCCGCGGATCGACGACGGACTGGAGCACGTCGACCGCGAGATTGAGAAGGACGAAGAAGGCGGCGAGCACCAGGATCACGCCCTGGAGCACCGGGATGTCACGCTGAAAGATGGCGAGGTTCAGGAGATACCCCGTGCCCGGCCACGAGAAGACGGCCTCGACCAGCACCGAGCCGCCCAGCTGGAAGCCGAACTGCAGGCCGACGACGGTCAGGATCTGGGGAGCGGCGTTCTTCACGACGTGGGCGAAGACCGTGCGGCTGCCCAGGCCCTTCGCCCGCAGCGCCAGCACGAAGTCCTGGGCGAGGATATCGAGCGCCGCCGAGCGAACCACGCGCGTGATGACGCCGAGCGGAATGAGCGCCAGCGCCACGGTGGGCAGGGTCATGTGGCGGAGGTAGTCCAGAACACCGCCGTCGATGGCAGCGCCCATGGCCGGCAGCCAGTTGAGCTGCACCGAAAAGACGATGATGAGAATGATGGCCGCCCAGTAGTGAGGCACGGAGACGCCCACGATGGCGATGGCGCTCGCCAGCTTGTCGACCACCCGCCCCTGGCGGAAGGCGGCGACCAGCCCCAGTGCCAGGCCCAGGCCGAACGCCACGACCGAGGAGGCGACGGCGAGGATGAGGCTGTTCGTGAGGGCGTCGCGCACGTCGTCGATGACGGGCCGCCGCGTGGCGACAGACCGGCCGAGGTCGCCCATGACGACCCGGCCGAGCCATCGGATGTACTGGACCGGAAGCGGGGCGTCGAAGCCGTAGGCGCGCTTGACCGCCTCGATCTCGGCCTGGCTCGCGTCCCCCGGCATGACGGCCGCGATCGGGTCGCCGGGGGCGAGGTGGACCATCGCGAACACGATGACACTCGCCCCCAGCAAGGTCGGCACGGCCAGCAGGAAGCGTCGGGCGACGAAGGCCCACACTTACCGCGTCACGCTCACCGCGGTGAGGTCGACGAACCAGGACTGCGGCTGCACGAACCCCTTCACCTTCGGCGAGAGCGCGCGGGGATTGAGGTCGTGGGCCACGAAGATCCACGGCGCGTCGTCGACGAGGATCTCGTGGGCCTTCGCGAGGACGGCGTCCTGCTTCTTCAGATCGAAGGTCCGCTCGGCCTCCTCGATCAGCTTGTCCATCTCGGGGTTGATGTACGGCATCGTGTTGACCGAGACGGGCACGACGGACTTCGAGTGGAAGAACCGGCCGAAGCCGCTCCACGGCTCGAGGAAGTTCCAGGAGATGTTCCAGGCGTTGAGCCCCTCGTTCTCCGGCGTCTTGAAGCCGGCGCGCCAGCGGGTGAGGAGCGTGTTCCACTCCACGGGCTGGAGGTCGACGTCGAGGCCGACGTCGCGGAGATTCTTCTGGATGAGCTCGTTCATCGCCAGCGGCAGCATCTGGCCCGAGCCCGAGGTGGAGATGAGGTGCACGGCCTTGGCGGGGTGCTTGCCGTCACCGTAGCCCGCTTGCTTGAGCAGCGCCTTGGCCTTGGCCGGATCGTACGTGTAGGTCTCCTTGGGGTCGCCGAACCACGGATGGCCCTTGTAGGCGACGCCCGTGGCCGGAATACACGTGTCGTTCAATAAGTTTTTGCAGATGCCGACCCGATCGATGGCGTAGTTGGCCGCCTTGCGGACGAGCTTGTTGTCCCACGGCGCCTTGTCGAGCCGGAGGGTGTGCGTCCAGTTGTGCGGGTAGGAGTTCAGCGCGATCTGGAATCCCGCCGCCTTGAGCTGCGGGATCGCGTCGGGCGGCGGCACCTCGATCCAGTCCACCTGGCCGCTCCGCAGGGCCGCCAGGCGCGTGGTCAGCTCGGGCATCGGGAAGAGGGTCAGCTTCTCGATCTTGGGCCGGCGCTTGGTGTCCCAGTAGGTCTTGTTCGCCTCGAGCTCGAGACGCTCGCGGGGCACCAGCCGCGTCACCTTGAAGGGCCCCGTGCCGGACGGCTGCTCGGCGAACTTCCGCCAGTCCTTGAACTTCTGCCACTGCGTCGGCGACACGATCACCATGTACACGACCTGGTAGGGCACGAAGCTCGTCGGCTTGTCGGTCTCGATCTCGACCGTGTGGTCGTCGATCTTCTTGATGGCCTTGAGGGAGGCGAGCCGGAAGCTCACCTGCCCGGACCCGTAGGCGTCGAAGTGAGGGGCGTCCTTCTTCTTGATGGAGTCGAAGCTGAAGACCACGGCGTCGGCGTTGAACGGGCTGCCGTCGTGAAACTTCACGTCGCGCCGGAGCTTGAACACCCACTTCGTGGGCTGGTCCTTCCGCACCTCCCAGGACTCGGCGAGCCCCGGCACCAGCGGCGGCAGCCGGTCGCCGCGGGTCAGATCCCACGCGATCAGCGGCTCGTAGACCTGGTAGCCGACGAACCGGAAGCCCTCGAAGCCATTGTCGGACTGGCCCCCGGTGTACGGAACGTCGCTGGCCGTCATGCCGATCCGGAGCGTGCCCTGGGCGGCGGCGCCGCCGGCCAGGACCAGGAGCGAGAGGAGCACCGCGGTCATCGTGACGAACCGTCTCATGAGGCCCTCCTTAGGTCGTCGAATCGCTCGGGTACGAGGATGCAGCGCGCGTGGTGGCCGGGTCGCACCCGATGGAGCTCGGGGAGAACCCGCCGGCACTCGTCACGCACCAGCGGACAGCGCGGCGCGAACGCGCACCCCGGCGCGAGCGCGGCGAGATTGGGCGGCGCCCCGGGGATCGGCACCAGCGGGATGCCCTTCTGGCCCCGCCGCACGGTGGCGTGCATGAGGCCCTCGGTATAGGGGTGCGCCGGCCGCGCGAAGAGATCGGCGATGGGCGCCTGCTCCACGATGCGCCCCGCGTACATCACCGCGGCGTCGTCGGCGATCTCGGCCGCGACGCCGAGGTCGTGGGTGACGAAGATCACCGCCAGCCCGAGCCGTCGCTGCAGATCGCGCAGGAGCCAGAGGATCTGCGCCTGCACGGTGACGTCGAGCGCGGTGGTCGGCTCGTCGGCCAGGAGCAGCTCGGGCTCGCAGGCGAGCGCGATGGCCAGCATGGCGCGCTGGCGCATCCCGCCGGAGATCTCGTGCGGGTAGCTGCCGAGCACGCGCTCGGGCGCCGGCACCTGGACCATGTCGAGGAGCGCGCGCGCCCGGCGCCGCGCCTCGCCGCGGTCGAGCTTGCGGTGCCGCACCAGGGTTTCCACGATCTGGTCGCCGAGCGTGTAGACGGGGTCCAGTGCCGTCATGGGCTCCTGGAACACCATCGAGACCACGCGGCCCCGGAGCGCCTGTCGCTCGGTCTCGCCGAGACGGTTCACGTCCTGGTCCTTCAGCATGATCTCGCCAGCCACCCGGGCACCCGACGACGGGAGCAGTCCCAGGACAGAGCGGAGCGTCACGCTCTTGCCGGAGCCCGACTCGCCGAGCAGTGCCAGCACCTGCCCCTTGTCGAGCTCGAACGAGACTCCGTTGAGCGCGCACACGATCCCCTCGCGTGTGTCGAACTCCACGCGGAGATCACGAACGGTCAGGAGCGCCATCGTCGCGATTTCCGGCTGAAATGCCGGGATCATAGCACCGTTTCTGGTGTGGTAGATTCCGCACGTTGCGCCCGATCACCGGGGTGGAAGATGCCCGATCTCACGCAAGCCGAGGTGGCGGCGATGGCGAGCGGCGCCGGCCTGACCGTGACGCCCGACGACCTGGTGGAGGTCACGCACCGGCTGAACGCGCTCCTCGAGGCGCTCGCGCCGCTCGGCGCGCTGCCGCTGGACGCCGCCGAGCCCGTCCCGTTCAACGTCGCGGCGATCCCGTTCGAGCCGGCGCCCGAGCGCACGCCATGACGACGCGCGACGACGATCTGGCCTTCATGGGAGCCGCCAGGCTTGCCGCGCTCGTGCGCGACAAGCAGGTGTCCCCCGTGGAGCTCGTCCGGCTGTACCTCGACCGCATCGATCGCCTCGACGGCCGCCTGCGCGCGTGGATCACGGTGTGCCGGGAGCCGGCGCTGGAGGCCGCCCAACGGGCCGAGACCGCGGTCATGCGCGGCGAGGCGCTTGGCCCGCTGCACGGCGTCCCCGTGGGCGTGAAGGATCAGTTCGACACCGCCGGCGTGCGCACGACGGTCGGCTCGACGATCCTGGCGGACCGCGTCCCGACCGAGGACGCCACGATCGTCACCCGGCTCACCCGCGCGGGCGCCATCCTCCTCGGCAAGCAGAACCTCACCGAGTTCGCCTTCGGCGGCACCATCCGCCCGCCCTTCGGCCAGCCGCGCAATCCGTGGAACCTCGACCACGATCCCGGCATGTCGTCGTCCGGCTCGGGCGCAGCGACCGCCGCGGGGATGTGCGCCGGCTCGATCGGCGAGGACACGGGCGGCTCGGTGCGCATCCCCGCTGCCTGGTGCGGCCTGGTCGGCCACCGCCCGACGTGGGGCCTCGTGTCGCGCAAGGGCAGCTTCCCGCTCTGCTGGTCGATGGACGCCGCCGGCCCGCTCGGCCGCACCGTCGAGGACGTCGCCGTCCTGCTCGGCGCCATCGCCGGCCACGATCCGGCCGATCCGCTGACGAGCAGGCGCCCCGTTCCCGACTACCGCGCGGCGCTGGCGGGCGGCGTGCGCGGCCTGCGCATCGGGCTGCTGCGCGAGCTGGCCTCGGGCGCAGACACCGCGCCCGAGATGCGCAGCGCGATCGTCGAGGCCACCAGGGTTCTCGAGCGGCTCGGCGCGGTCGTCGAGGAGGTCTCCATTCCCCTGCTCCCGCTCGCCGGCGCCATCTTCATGGCGTGCGCCGACGGGGAAGGCGCGGGCCTCCACCTCCGCTGGCTCCGCAGCCGCCCCGCCGACTACGACCAGGGCACGCGCCGTCGCCTCCTCACCGCGAGCCTGCTACCCGCGACGTACCAGCAGGTGGCGACGCGAGCGCGCACGGCGCTGCGGAGCGACGTGCTGGCCGCTCTCGGCCGCCACGACCTGCTGCTGGCGCCGACGGGCCACCGGGCGGCGCCCACGATCGCGGAGAGCACGTCGGCGGTGAAGAGCCGCGAGGACGCGGCGGGGAAGTTCTTCACGCGACGCGCATACAGCGCTCCGGCGGCGCTGGCCGGCGTGCCCGCCGTCGCCGTGCCGTGTGGGTTCGACCCGGCGGGGCTGCCGCTCAGCCTTCAGCTCATGGGGCGGCCGTTCGAGGACGCCACCGTGCTGAGGGCGGCTCACGCGTACGAGCAGGCCACGGAGATTTTTCACACAACACACATAAAATGCTCCGGCGGCGCTGGCCGGCGTGCCCGCCGTCGCCGTGCCGTGTGGGTTCGATCCAGCGGGGCTGCCGCTGAGCCTGCAGCTCATGGGGCGGCCATTCGAGGACGCCACCGTGCTGAGGGCGGCTCATGCGTACGAGCAGGCCACGGAGTGGCACCGGCGGCGGCCGCCGCTCGACGGCGCGGGGGATTGACAAGGTCGGCGAAACGTCCCAATCTGCACCACCCTCGATCGAAGGCATGGAGATCGCGCCATGGCCAAGAAGGCACTATGCGATCAGTGACGCGGCAACAGCCATGAGGTATGTCGCTCGTAACCCGGACATTGCCTCGAACCCTCCGCCACCTCGCCCTCAGTGAGTTCCTCCCCCCGCTCCCCATCAACGGATGCTTCCGACGATCTGGCTTCCCTCCAAACGGCTCTGCGACGCTTCGCCTCTGACCGGGATTGGGATCAGTTTCATTCCCCGAAGAATCTCGCCATCGCCCTCTCCTGCGAGGCCGCCGAGCTCCTCGAAGTCTTCCAGTGGATGAGCGAGGACGCGTCGCGCACTCTTTCTCCAGACCAGATCGCAAGGGCCCGCGAGGAGATGGCGGATGTACTCCTCTATCTGATCCGTCTCGCCGACAGGCTCAATGTGGATCTCCTCGCGGGGGCTCGGGACAAACTTGAGCTGAACGCTCAGAAGTATCCGATCGCCAAAGCGCGGGGGAGCAGCCGAAAGTATACGGAGCTCTAGTCGCGTGCGCCTCTACTCAGGGATGTCGAGCGATTTCATCCATGAGGCAGCACGAAATCAGATAGCAGAACGCCTTCGCGACGCCTTCTTCGCCTACTACCGATACAACCCGTCGCCGGCCGAGGTCAACTCTTGGCGAAACTCTCTCCGCGCGATGAAGGACGTCCTCGATCTAGGGTCTCTCCGCGACCACGGACTTCTCCTTGAATACCAGCTCCCACTCAGCTCTCGTCGCATCGACTGCATGGTTTGCGGACGCGACGACGACAACAACGACCAAGCCGTCATCGTCGAGCTGAAGCAATGGGAACGCTGCGAACCCGCCGAGCCGGCCAAGTTGGTCCGTAGCTGGGTCGGCGGTAGGCAGCGGGACATGCTGCACCCGTCGGTCCAAGTTGGGCAATATCGTCAGTATCTTGAGGACACTCATACCGCATTCCACGAAGGGCCGAAGCCGATTCGGCTCTCTGCGTGTAGCTACCTTCACAACTACCTGATCGGTGAGACAGACCCGATTCGCGCTCCGAAGTTCACGGACGCCATTCTCGAGAATCCGCTATTCGACTCGACGGCGCCGAGGCCCTAGGGGGCTATCTCAGGGAGCGCCTCGCCCAGGGCGATGGCCGTCCGGTCTTGCGGCGGGTTGAAAACAGCCCCTTCCGACCGAGCCGCAAGCTTATGGACTATGTCGCAGCAACGATCAGCGAACGGTCCCCTTGGGTCTTGTTAGACGAGCAACTGGTCATCTTCGAAAAGATTCGGTCAACGGTGCACTCAGGACTATTCGGCCGCCGCAAGCAAGTCGTGATCGTCCGGGGTGGCCCAGGAACTGGAAAGTCGGTGCTCGCCATCAATCTCATGGCCGATCTGTTGCGTGATGGCCGAAACGCTCACTACGCAACCGGATCGAAAGCTTTTACCGAGACCCTATGGGATGTTGTCGGCAGCCGCTCTCGGGCAACATTCAAGTACTTCAACAGCTATGCGCGGGCACAGTTTAACGAGGTCGACGTGCTCATTTGCGACGAGTCGCATCGAATCCGTGAGACGAGCAACGGCCGCTTTCTAAAGAAGGAGCTACGTTCCACAAAGGCGCAGATCCGGGAGATCTTGGACGCGGCCAAGGTCGCCGTCTTCTTCATCGATGATCGTCAAATTGTTCGTCCCAATGAGATCGGCTCCACAACACACATACTGCAGCATGCTGAGGCCGTACGCGCAGAGATATCGGAATACGAACTGGAAGTTCAGTTTCGCTGCGCTGGCTCCGACGGATTTATCAACTGGATCGATAACACCCTAGGCATACGCCGTACGGCAAACGTTCTCTGGGACGGCGCGGACAACTTCGATCTCCGGATCCTTGGTTCGCCAGAGGAGCTTGAAACAACGATACGTCAGCGAGCGAGGGATGGCTTCACTGCCCGCGTTGCCGCAGGCTTCTGCTGGCGATGGTCCGAGCCGCTACCAGACGGCTCGCTTGTGGACGACGTAGTGATTGGCGACTATCGTCGGCCTTGGGACGCGAAGCCAGGCAATTGGCGACTAGCGCCGGGCATTCCGCCAGCAAGTCTCTGGGCGACGGACCCTAACGGGCTCAACCAGATTGGCTGCGTCTATAACATTCAGGGGTTTGAGCTCGACTACGTAGGTGTCATATGGGGCAAGGATCTTCGCTACGACTTTGATCGTCAGTCGTGGATCGGGGACAAAGCTCACTCTGCCGACTCCGTGGTGAAGAGGTCGAAGGACAAGTTTGTAGACCTAGTCAAGAACACATACCGCGTCCTTCTGAGTCGAGGGATGAAGGGCTGCTACGTCCACTTCATGGACAAAGACACCGAACGATATGTCCGAAGTCGGATCGAGGCGGTAGATAGGCTGCGGATCGGCGACGACACACGTCGGGCCGATCGGGCTGCAGAGGCTGAGGCCGACTATCGTACCCCTCGCCCGAGTGGCGAGGCGCCGTCCTGAGGATGTGCGGCTACGGGCGCTTAACATCAAGACGCGACTCACCGTGACGCGCAGGGTAGAGTCGGATCGCCTCCCGCGATGACGAACTGTGCGCTGCCGCCTTGACCGACGACCGCGACGCTGCCATCCGCGTACGCGCCTTCGCCTTCCTCGCCGAGCAACGCCAACGCTTCGGCGAAGCCTCTATCCCCCGCACTATCCTCGAACGCGGCTTTGACTTCGAGAGCACCCGAGTCCCGTTGATCGGCCCTCAAGGCATCTTCAAACCCGCCGTCCTGCCCGAGGTCCCCCTCACTATCACGACCGCCCCGCCGGTCGAGCATCGCGAGCGCCCTTACGACGACGGCTTTACCGACGGCGGCTTCCTCCGCTACCGCTATCGCGGCACCGATCCGAACCATCGCGACAACGTCGGGCTGCGGACAGCGATGCAGCGGCGGACGCCCCTCATCTACCTGCACGGCATCGTCCAGGGCCTCTATGAACCGGCGTGGCCGGTCTTCATCGTCGAGGATCACCCCGAGGCCCTCACCTTCATCGTGGCGATCGACGACCAGGTCGGCGCGCCGGCCGCCTGGCAGGTCAACGACCCGGCGGCGCTGACAGCGCGGCGACAGTATGTGACCGCGGTGGTTCGGCAGCGCCTGCACCAGCGTGGCTTTCGCGAGCGCGTGCTCCGCGCCTACCAGCAGTGCTGCGCCATCTGCCGGCTCCGCCATGACGAGCTGCTGGAGGCGGCCCACATCCTCCCGGATGGCCATCCGCTCGGCGAGCCGGTGATTCCCAACGGCCTCGCGCTCTGCAAGCTGCATCACGCCGCGTTCGATGCCTACATCATCGGCGTCACACCCGACCTCGAGGTCACGGTGCGCCTCGACGTGCTGCAGGAGATCGACGGGCCGATGCTCCAGCATGGCCTGCAGGACTTCCAGGGCCGGCGCATCCACGTGCCGCGCGCCGACCACCTCAAGCCCAATCGCGACTTCCTGGCCGAGCGCTACGCCCTCTTCCGCCGCGCGAGCTGAACGTCACTTACAGACCTACCTCTTATAAAACGCCGTCTCCGGCTTCGACTGCTTCGGATGCAGCGTCGACGACCCGTTGAACATCCTCGCCGGCACGTTCCCGATGCTGTTCTTGACCACCCGCAGCCCCATGATCCCCGGCGCCAGCCCGACGGTGCCGATCACGTACTGCTCCTCGATCGCGATGCGCCAGATCTTCTTGCCCAGCTCGTAGTGCTGCTTCTCCGGAGCGCTGAACCCCTCCCGGTAGAGCTCCAGCAATTCCTTCAAGCGGCCTGGCGGCGTCTTACCAGACGCGCCGCCGGTGGCGAACCACTTGCCGTACAGGGGCCCCACGGCGCTCGTGGGATCGTAGGGGAACAGATTGACGGGCGAATGGGCGTACATGTTCTCGGTGCCCCACATGATCTCCATGCTGATCTGGGTCTCGTTGTTCGCCCGGCGGCTGTTCAGGAGGCTCCGCTCCAGCTCCGCCACGTCGGCCTGGATGCCGATCTTCGCCCACTGCAGCTTGATCATCTCCGCGATCTGGGTGAAGGGCATGAACCCGAGGTAGGTCGTGAGCTCGATGCGCAGCCGGCCCTTGCCATCGGTGCGCAGGCGGTACCCCTCCCCGTCCTTCTTGCTCAGCCCGATCTTGTCGAGCATGGCATTGGCGTTTTTCGGGTCGTGGGTGGACCAGAGCTTGCGGAACTCGCTGGCCGGGGTTGTAGGGCGACTCTTCCGTGCACGCGACAGAGCCGGGCGTGCCGAGACCGAGCCAGAACGTCTCGTTGAGCTGGTCCCGGTCGATTCCCAGTGACAGGGCACGGCGGAAGTCCACGTTGGTGAGCCACTTGGCGATCTCGGCGTCGGCCTCGTAGCTCTGGTTGCAGAGCAGCGCCGCATCGCTGCCGATGCCGCCGGGGTCCAGGTGGACCTTGTAGCTGCCCTTCTGCTGGTTCTCGATGAAGACCGGCAGCTTCTGCAGATCCAGATGCCGTTCGCCCCAGTCGTACTCCCCGGCGATGGCCCGCAGGTTGATGACCTCCAGGTTCTCGCCCAGGGTGAGCACCACCTTGTCGACGTAGGGGAGCTGGTTGCCCTCGGTGTCCACGCCGAAGTAGTAGGGGTTGCGCTCCAGCACCCAGGTGGCGGTGTTTCGGCCCTGCGTCGTCCGCCACGGGGAGATCACCGGCAGGTCCGGGTTCAGTCCCCAGTCGGCCTTGAACTTGAGCAGGTTGACCCAGTTGTCGAACTTGCCCTCCTTCACCTTCTGGTCCAGCTCCTCCTTGGACGCGTACTTGGGGTGGAACTGTTTCAGGTAGTGGGCCGGCGCATACCCGCCGAGCGCGCTCACGTGGCTATCGTGGGCCTGGCCGCCGAAGCCCGTGGGACCGGTCAGGATCACGACGAACACCCAGTAGGGATCCTTGAACTTCCACCTGACAGCGTAGGTGTCGACCTTCTCCAGCTCGGCCGGCCCGTTCTTCGTGGTCAGATACGGCGAGGGCGACGGCACCAGGTCCTTGTTCCTGTACAGGTCCTCGAACCAGAACACGAAGTCGTCGGCGGTGAAGGGCTTGCCGTCGCTCCACTTCATTCCCCGGCGCAGGTGGATGGTGAGCGTCTTGTCGCCGTCGCTGAACTGCCAGCTCTTGGCGGCCAGGGGCGTCGGCTTGGTGCCGGTCATATCCCAGTGCACGAGGCTGTCGTTACCGCAAAGCGGACACCCGCCGACCAGTCGCCCGGCCCGGTGAATCCCCGGCGGATGGTGCCGCCGTACCGGCCGATCTCGTGCACCGGCTTGATGACCAGCGGGTCTTCGCCGATCCGCTCCTTGACGGGCGGCAGCTTGCCGGCCTTCACCAGCTCCGCCAGCTGCGGCGCTTCCTTGAAGGTCTTGGGGAACTTGGACTGATCCGTGATGGTGGTTGGTCCCTCGAGCTTCCCGATCAGTTGCGCGCCGATCTTTGGCGTGGGCGCGGGGCCGCCGGGGCCTGGGCGGCCGAGGTCGCTGGCTGCCAGGCCAGATCCAGGAGGGCGGAGAGGCTGATACCTGCCACTCCGGCGTTGCGGAACAGGTCTCGCCGGGACAGCCTTTGCTGCAACAACTCATCGAGATTGAGCTCTCTGTCCATGACAACCTCCTTCGGACATTCCGTGAATGCCGAGGGGAGAGCCACCAAAGCTGGCGCGCAAGGATAGCGCGAAAGGGCTATCCCGCGTGCGTGACTGCGATCGCCTCGATCTCGATCAGCATCCCGTCGATGGCGAACCGGCTGATCTCGATCAGCGTGCTTGCCGGCTTGTTGTCCTTGAAGTACTCCTTGCGCACCTCGTTCACCTTCGGGCGGTCGTCCACGTTGGCCAGGTAGACCGTCACCTTCACCACGTCGTCGAGGGTGGCACCCGACGCCGCCAGGGCCAGCTTCATGTTGTCCAGCGTCTTGCGGGTCTGCGCGGTCACGTCGCCGCGGCCGACCAGCCGGCCGGCCTCGTCCAGGGAGCCCTGGCCGGAGACGTAGACCGTCTTGCCGGCCACGACGGCGTCGGTGTAGTGGCTGATGGGCTCGGCGAGTCCCTTGGCGCGGATGAGCGTGTTGGTCGGCATGGTCTCCTCACCTTTCTTACTGCCGTGTCGT
>CAVTGC010000014.1:0-37911 GCA_963734175.1 uncultured Candidatus Rokubacteria bacterium | reverse complement strand
GGCACGCGCCCGGCCGTCATCCGCGGCCATCGTCGCGTCGACGGGCGGTCAGCGCCAGCACGGCCGCGAAATGGCGCAGGCCGGGCAGCCGACCGGCGGTCCGCTCCCACTCGAACCGCCGCCGCGCGTCGCCGATCAACCATCGCGAATACGGAATCCAATAGCCGTCCATGCGGATATCGGTGAAGCCGCCCTGCGCGGCAGCAGGGCCCGGCTTGCCGCTGCCAGGAAGTCGTGAGTGGCCCAGTTTCGCTCGTCGCCCCGAAGGCCAGCGCGCGGTACTGCGGCAGGTACTTCCGGAACAGGCGGGCGACTCGCCGCAGGTTGTGGCGTGGCTCGACGATGAACAGCCGGCCGCCCGGCCGCACGACGCGACCGAGGGCCCGGAACTCCTCGCGGCGATGGAAGTGATGCAACGATTGCAGGATGAACGCCGAATCGACTGACGCCGCGCCGACGTGGGCGGCGAGGCCGAACGCGGTGGCGCCGACCATGCGCACGTTGTCGACCCCGGCAGTGCGGCAGCGCTCGGCGAGGACGGCTTGCATGTCCGGCACCGGTTCCACGGCGAGCACCAGTTCGCGTGGGGGGCGATCAGCGCCGTGAAGTAGCCGCTTCCGGCGCCCAGCTCGAGCGCACGGCCGTACCCGCCGGCCGCCCATCCCGTCCACCAGCCCGCGCACCGGATAATCCTGCGGCTCCGCCTCGGCATAGCGATGGATGCGGTCGTACTCGGTGGCACCCGTGCCGAATAGATGCGCTCGTTGAAGCCGTGGTTGATGGTGTCCAGCCGTTGCCGCGACCTCCGCCAGAGCGCGATCTTATCCGGTGCGGGAGCAGCAGGTAGGCCAGGTCCTGGCGACGGCCGATCTCGATCCTCACCGTCCCCGCTCGCTTTTCGGTGCGGTCGGAACAGCAGATCGAGATAGGGCAGCGCCACCGAGGCGGCCGGCCGGCCGCGCCCAGCCGGCCGCGGCGCGCCGAACAGGGGCAGCAGCGCCCGTCGTGTCCGCGAGCGGGCGGTGGCCCGGAAGAACCGCCAGCCGTAGCCGGCCTCGGTGAGATCGTGGACGCCGGCGGGCCCCGCCGACGGCAAGCAGTCGGCGAACCTGGCGTTGCGCGACCCGGTGCCGTCTGCCACGAACGCTTTGAAGGAGACCGCGCCGTAACGCCGCCGGCGACCGAGCCGCGCGTAGTGGTAGGCGAACCGCGGCGGCAGCCACTGCACGAGCGGTAAGCCGACCGAGTGCGTCTCGAGCGGAAACCAGCGGTTGGGGGTGTCGAGGATCGTCAGCAGCCCGCCGGCGGGGAGCACGCGATAGTACTCGTCGACCTGCTGCCGCCGGTACCGCACGGGCAGTGCTCGACGACCCCCACCGCCACCACCAGGTCGAAGGCGCCGTCCGGCCACGGCAGCCGGCACGTGGCCCCTGGTCAATGGCGGACCTCACGGACGGTGCGAAGCTCGAGCTCTTCCACCTTGACCCGCGTCAGCTCGACGAACGCCGGGTCGGTATCAAACGTCGTGAGGGCGCCGATCTCCGGCTGATCGGCCAGGAACTCTGTCATGTGACCGAACGAGCATCCCACTTCGAGCACCCGCAGGCCATGACGTCCCTGCGACCGCAGATAGGCGATTAGCGGCGCCAGGAAATGTCGTCCGCGCGTCTCCTTGAAGTCGAAGTAGAGCGGGGCGCGGCGTGGCCCCTTGCGCTCGACGAGCATGCGGACCACGCGCGTGCTGTACCGCGTTGGGTACTGGCGGCCGTCCGTCTCGAGCACGCGGCGGTCGCCGAGGTCCAGGATGCGGAATGGCTGGGCCATTGCCGCCTATCCTGTCACGGCCGGCGGGCGACGACGAGCAGCATGTGACCGAGCAATCGCAGCGCCGGGCCGGTGTACAGCACCCGGCGCACGAGCGCGGCCAGCCGTCCGCGCGACGCGGCCGGGCCGGCGGCGGGCCGGCGACCAGGCGGCGCGGCGGAGCGCCGTCGGGCGCGCGCGACCACGGCGCCCGGAAGGACCCCGCGGAGCACCCGGGCCGGATCGTAGGGACGCGCGGCCTGCGTCACGAAGCCGTGCCGGGAGAGGACGGCCACTAGCTCGCGCCGCGAGAACGCGTACTGGTAGAAGGCGCCACCGGCCGCGGCCACGGCGCGGGCGCGACGGCGGATCCAGGGGGCGCCGAGACGGCGGGCGCCGTTGAGATAGGGCACCGAGACGATGAGGATGGCACCGGGAGCCAGCACGCGCCGAGCCTCAGCCAGAATCGCGTCGGGGCCATCGGGATCGTGCTCGACCACGCCGAGGGAGATGTACGCCGCAACAGAGCCGCTGCGTATGGCCAGCGCCCGCAGGTCGCTGGCCGCCAGAGGCACCGGCGTAGCCAGGCGGGCAGTGGCGAGCGCGGCGAGGCTCCCGTCCACCCCGGCGGCGCGCCAGCCCCGCTGGCGCAGGAGGATGACGTATTGCCCGAGACCGCAGCCGGCCTCGAGCACGACCCCCTGCCGAGGCAGCGCGGCGGTGATCAGGTCCGTGAGCGGGGACACGGCAGCGATCGCCAGCAGCTCGTCGACCGTGTGGCCGCCCCAGTGCTCCGTCCAGAAGTCCGCGTGGGCGGCGGTGGAGTAGTACGCGAGCATTCCGCGGGCGGGGGATGCGACCGGTCGTTCAGCGCCGGACGGGCGCCCTCAGCCACTCCCGGGCGAGAACGCGCAGGAACGTGAGACCGACCGGAATGGCGTTGAGCTTGGACACCCCCCGCCCGATGCGGGGCGATTCTTGCGTCGGAATCTCGAGCACGCGGAGCCCCAGCTGGAGTGCGCGGATCGACATCTGGAACTCGATGGCGTAGCCTTGGGCGTCGGGCGCTAGCCGCCGGAAGGCTGTGCGGGTGATCGCACGGTAGCCGTTGATGGTGTCCGTGATCCGGTGGCCGCGTCCACACAGCACGTTGGCGAGCCAGGTGAACATGAGGTTACCCCACCGTCGGCTGGCGAAGAGAAACTTGTCATCGTCCTCCGACCGGGCGCCAGTCATGAAGCGCGAGGCGATGACCATGTCGTAGCCGTCGACCAGGCCGTCGACGAGGTGCGGGATGTCGTCGGGATCCTCGTTGCCGTCGGGGCTGAAGAACACGAGCCGGTCGTTGCGCGCGTGCTGTGTGGCCAGGCGGAAGGCCTCCCCCCGCCCGCGGCGCTCTTGGCGGATCACCCGTATGCCCCGCGATTCGAAGAACTGAAGCGTCCCGTCAGTGGAGCCGCCGTCCACCACCAGGATCTCGTCCAGAGCGTGCGACGGAAGCTTGGGAACGACTTGAGTGACGCCGTCGATCTCGTTGAGAGTGAGAATAACGAGGGTGACCGACATCATTGGGCGGCTCCAGTCTGGGTGCGCCGGTACCATTCGAGCGTCAGGGCCAATCCCTCGCGAAAACCCACCAACGCCTCGAACCCGAACGCCCGCTTCGCCCGCGATACGTCGGCGGAGCGCCGCTGCTGTCCGCTGGGCTTGGAAGCGTCGAAGACTAGCCGTCCCCGATAGCCTGCGAGCTCGGCGAGCAGCGTGGCCAGCTCGCGGATGGAGATCTCGAAGCCGGCGCCCAGGTTGATCGGCTCGCCCTCGTCGTAGCGCTCGGCGGCCAGCAGGATGCCGCGGGCGGCATCGTCCACGTAGAGGAATTCGCGCGTGGCTCGGCCGTCCCCCCAGACCACGAGCTCCGGCGCCCCCGCCGCGGCGGCCTCGACGAGGCGGCGGAGCAGGGCGGGGATCACGTGCGAGCGCTCGGGCTCGAAATGATCGCCAGGGCCGTAGAGGTTCATCATCAGCAGGTGCACCGCGTTGAAGCCATACTGAGCGCGGTAGGCCTGCCCCTGCACCAGCATCATCCGCTTGGCGCTGCCGTAGGCGCCGTTGGTGGGTTCGGGATAGCCGGCCCACAAGTCCTCCTCGCGGAACGGCACTGGCGCGTGCTCGGGATAGGCACACACCGAGCCCACCCCGACGAACTTGGAGGCACCGGAGCCGCGCGCGTGCTCCATTACGAGTGCCCCCATCATCAGATTGGCGTAGAACACCTGGCCTGGATTGGCGAGGTTGTAGCCGATGCCGCCGACGTCGGCGGCCAGGTGGAGGACGAGGTCGACCGGGTGGGTGGCGAAGAGCCGCTCGACGTCGGCGGCACGCGTGAGGTTGTACTCGGCCCGCCGCGGCGCCACGATCGACGCACAGCCGGCTGCCGCCAGCTGCTTGCGGACCGCGCGGCCCAGGAAGCCGGCACCGCCGGTCACCAGCACCCGGGCGTCCGCGAGCGTCAGGCCCATCGCGCCATGAACTCGTCAACGCACTCGACCACGTAGGCCCGGGCGCGCTCGGTGATGGCGTGGTGGTTGCCGATGAAGAACGACTGGCGCATGACGAGCTCGGCGTTGGGGAGCGGGCCGGCGATACGGTGGGGGAAGAGGCTGATGGCCGGCTGGTCCCGGAAGTTGCCGGCCATGATGGGTCGCGTGGCGATGTGTCGGCTTTCCAGAAACGCCACCAGCTCATCGCGCGAGAACGGCGCCTCCGGCCGCACCGAGATCGGGTAGCCGAACCACACCGAGCGGGAGCCGTGGTCGTCGCGCCCGCGGCACTCGCGCAGCCAGCGACCGTGACGCCGCAGGCCGGCGTTCCAGTAGTCGACGTTGTCGCGGCGGATCTTGATGAACGGCTCCAGCTTGGCCACCTGGTGGAGTCCGAAGGCCCCCTGCAGCTCCATCGGGCGCAGGTTGTAGCCGAGGTTCACAAACAGGAAGCGCTCGTCGATCGGCGCGTTCACGATGGCGGGCTTCTTCTTCACGTCCCGGGTCCAGCCGTGGGCCCGCAGCATGCGGGCGAGGTCGGCCAGGGCGGCGTCGTCGGTGACCAGCATGCCGCCCTCGATGGTGCTGATGTGGTGCGAGAAGTAGAAGCTGAAGGTGCCCATGGCCCCGAAGGTGCCGGCCATCTTGCCCTCGTAACGGGCGCCGTGGGCCTCGCAGGTGTCCTCGACGATCACGAGGTCGTGGCGGGCGGCCAGGGTGGTCAGCGGGCGCATGTCGCAGGCGTTGCCGAGCAGGTGCACGAGCAGCATGGCGCGCGTGCGAGGGCCGACGGCGCTGGCGGCCGCGGCCGGGTCGATCGTGAACGTGTCGAGGTCGACGTCGACCAGCACCGGCACCAGCCCCACGTTGACCAGCGGGTAGTACGAGGTCGACCACGCCACCGCCGGCACGATCACCTCGTCGCCGGGGACGAGTGGCCGCGGGAAGGCTGGATTGACCAGCGCCGCCGCCGCCAGCAGATTGGCCGACGAGCCCGAGTTCACCATGACCGCCTCGCCCACCCCGAGGTACTCGGCCCACATCTCCTCGAAGCGCCGCACCTTGTCGCCCATCGTCACCCGCGTGGTGAGCAGGCACTCGATAGCCTCGTTCACCTCGTCGGCGCCGAAGGAGGGCACGTGCAGGGGCAGCCGCACGTCGGCGGCGGGCTCGGGCTGCGCGAAGTACTCCTCGACCAGCGCGCGAATCTGCGCAGCCAGGGCCGGGCGGTTGGGGCTCATCGCGGGCGACTGCGGTGGGGGACTATCGGGCGGCTCCCCCGGCCAGCCGGCGCCAGCGCCGACGGGTGAAGAACACGTCCACGAACCACTTGGCGTAGCGCGTCTCCTCGCGACCGGTGATCACGGCCCGGGCCAGGGCGCGGACGACGCGCCAGGGCCGGAGCGCGAACGAGATCACGTAGAAGTTCACGAAAAACCACAGCATCGTCCAGTACAGGCGCCGGCTCGACACCGCGTCGGCATAGGACGGCGCCTTGGCCGTATAGAAGTCCATGGGCGAGACGAAGAACGCGTCGTCGAGCTCGAGCTTACCCTCGCGCTGCAGCCGCCGGAACAGCTCGGAGCCGGGGTACGGCACGAACTTGGAGACGGCCACGTCGTACACACCCAGCACGGCCATCCGGCGGATGAGCGACAGCGTCTGCCGCAGGGTATCCGGCGTGTCGTCGGGGAAGCCGATCACGATGAAGCAGGACAGCTTGAGGCCGCGCGCCACGGCCGAGCGCATGGCGGTCAGCATGTGATCGAGGTCGACCTGCTTCTTGACCGCCTTCAAGATCCTGGGCGAGCCGCTCTCGGGCGCGAAGGCCAGGGCCCGGCAGCCCGAGCGGTAGAGCAGGTCGGCGACCTCGGTGTCGAACACCTCGGCCCGGGTGCCGCTGGGCATCTGCCAGGTGATCTTCAGGTCGCGGTCGATGAGCTCCCGGCAGAAGTCGACGATCCACTGACGCTTGACGATGGCGGTGAGGTCCTGGAAGTCGAAGTTGGTGACCTCGTACTTGCGGACGTACAGCTCCATCTCGTCGGCCAGCTGCTTGGGGTCGCGCGCGATCCACCGCTGGGTCCACATGGCGGGGTTCGAGCAGAACGTGCACTGGAACGGGCAGCCCCGGGTCCCGAGCATCGGCATCGAGCGCCCGAGATTGATGCCGTTGGTCTGGTGCCGGGTGATGTACTCGCGGATCGGGAACGACTCCCACTCCGGCCGCGGGATGGTGTCGACGTCGCGCCGTCGGGCCGACAGGCCCGTGTTGATCACGCGGTCGCCCTCGCGGAACGCGATGCCCTTCACCTCGCCCAGGGCACGGCCGCCGGCCCGCGCCCGCAGCAGCTCCACGAAGGTGTCCTCGCCCTCGCCCAGGACCACGACGTCGAAGGGGCTCGTCGCCAGCACGTGGTCGGGGACCGCGGTGCCGTGCTCGCCACCCAGAACGAGGAGCGCCCGCGGAGCCTTCTCACGGACCGCGTCGGCCACCCGGTGCACAACCGGCCACAGCGTGCTGAACATGCAGGAGATGCCGATCACGTCGCTGGCCGGGTCGATCCGGCGGGTGATCTCGTCGATGGTGAGGCCCTGGATCATGAAGTCGGCGCGGTCGGGATAGGGCGATACGGC
Organism: uncultured Candidatus Rokubacteria bacterium; assembly: GCA_963734175.1. GTDB lineage: Bacteria > Methylomirabilota > Methylomirabilia > Rokubacteriales > CSP1-6 > AR5. The sequence goes on along the minus strand of CAVTGC010000014.1, from coordinate 30,931 downwards.
GTCCAGCGCTTCGCCGGTGCCGTCGATGACGCGGTGCTCGAACCCCGCCTCGGTCAGGGCGGCGGCGATGTAGGCCAGACCCAGCGGCGGATTCGGGGTATGCATCTGGAGGCCTGAAAAAGTCTTTATTCCTGGAGGGTTGACGAGGGTAATCATCGCACGAGACGTTACCGATTATACAGGAGCGACCCTCCGGAGCAGCGTGATCTCGGAGGCGACAAGGACCCCGAGATCATACTGGGAGACCACGAGCGACCTGCCGGCGAGGCCCAACGAGACGCCGAGAGCGCCGTCGGTCAGCACTTGCTCCAGCCGGTCGGCCAGATCCTGGGGCCGGCGGGGGTCGAAGAGCAGTCCGGTCCGGCCGTCGGTGACGAGCGAGCGGTTGCCCTCGCAGTCGGAGGCCACGCAGGGCACGCCGGAGGCCATGGCCTCCAGCAGGACCTTGGGGTGGCCTTCGGTGAACGAGGCCAGCACGAAGGCATCGGCGCCGCCATAGAGCGGCGGCAAGTGCTCCTGGGGTACCACTCCGGGGAACTCTGCCTCCACGCCGAGAGCGCGAGCCTGCTCGCGCAGGCGGGCCTCCAGCGGCCCACCGCCGACCAGCACGAGGCGGATCGGCACCCGGCGCGCGAGCATCGCGGCCGCCGCCACGAGCGTCTCGAGATTCTTCTCGGCCGAGAAGCGCCCGACGTACAGCACGCGGGCCGGCCGGCGGGGAGCGCGCGGCTCCGGCGGCGGCGCGAAGCGCCTCGTGTCCACGCCGTTCGGCAATAGGTGGACCTCGCGGGCCACGCGGGCGGCGCGGGCGCGCAGGGCCTCGGTGGTGGCGATGACGGCGGCGGCGCGGCGCAGCCCCACTCGCTCGACCACGGCTTTGACCAAGCGTTTGGGCCCCGGCCGCGAGAGTTGCGCGTAGGAGAAACCGTAGGTCGTCACGTAGGGTGTGCCGAAGCGCGCGCCGGCCACGATGGCTGGCACGGTGCCCGTCACCTGGAAGGCGCGCAGCACCGCGCACGAGCGCAACCGCGCCGCCTCCGTCCACGCCAACGTGGCGGCGCGACGCCCGCGATTGAGCGGCCGAGAAGGCGCGACGATCTCCACCCGCGCCAGGACGGCCGGGTCGCTCGTGAAGTCGCGGAGCGACTCGGTCAGGTACGTGAAGTAGAGCACGTGCTCGAACGACGTCACGTACCTCGCCAGGTAACCATCGAGCAGGCGGCCGGCCTGGCCGGTGGTAGCCAGTTCGCCGAGGCCGCCACCGAGTGCGGGCAGCAGACCAAGCCTCACGCCGCGTCCACGGCAATCACGGTGTCCGGTCTAGGCCACGATCGATGCTCCGACTCCGCACAGCTTTACCCTATCCTACCTCCGCCGCCCTGCCCACGTCGGTACCCAACCCTTGAGCGGGCCGAGCCCATCGCCATCGCCACGTCCGTCACACCTCGAGGAGAAGGACAGGTTCGTCCGAGGCTGCCGCCGGCTATCGCAACGAGGAGCGCCGACGCGCCGGGCGTGCAGGCTCGCAGCGGGCCGGCCGCCGCCGGGCACTCGACAGCACAGTCACGATCCGGCTTTCCGCGCTCGGACTCGAAAGCCGGTACTCTCGGCCGGCCACCGCAGCGCCGCCGCGCGCTTCCAGCGGCTCAGGCGATCGTAGAGACGGAGCGATAGCCCACCCGCCGCGTCGATGGCCCCGGCGAGCGGCGTGTCGAGGACGACCGGCAGCAGCGGGCCGTCGGGCTCGAAGCCACCCGCGCGCAGCTCGGCGACGAACTCCTCGGCTGCGTATTCGATCTTGTGGTCGGGATCCGAGTAGGCGAACAGACCCGCCCGGCGCAACGTCGCCCTCCAGCGCGTCTGGCTGTTCGGTGCCGACACCAGCAGCTGGCCGCTGTCGACGAGGAGCCGATGGATCTCACGCAGCACGGCCACTCGCGGGCGCAGATGCTCGATGACGTCGAGAAACAGAACGGTGTCAAACGCCTTGTCGGCGAACGGCAGCGGGCCGGTCAGATCCCAGGCGAAGACGCGAGCGTTACCGAGGGCCCGCTCACGGATTGCCCGCCCGGCGATCGTGAGCTGGGCGACGTCGTAGTCCACGCCCACAATGGAGCGGCAGTGCGGTGCCGCTTGCACCAGGTGGGCGCCGTTGCTCGTACCCACGTCGAGCACGCGGTCGCCCGCTGAGAGATACGGCACGTACCAGTCGTGCCAGGGCTGCTCGACGAGGTGTTTGGGATGGATCGCGTACGGGCTCTTACCGGTGAGCTTCACCAGCCGGACGCCGACGGACTTGCCGCGGCGATTGATCAGGTCGATTCCGCGGACCAGCAGACGCGTGAGCCCGTTCACTACCTGCTCCCGGGGCGTGCGCGCCACCGCGTCACCGCGCTCTCGTACTCACGGCGGGTGGCCGTCACGCAGCGCTCCCAGCGAAACCACCGGTCTACGCGGTGGGCGTTGACCGCCCCTTGGTTGGCACGGGCGGCCGGATCGCGTAGCAGCCGTACGAGCGCCTCCGTGAACTCGCGGGGGCGCGCCGGGTCGCACAAGAAACCGCCCTGACCATCGACGAGCAGCTCGGGGATGGAGCCCCGGTCAGACGCCACGACCGGCAGCCCCGAGGACATCGCCTCGCCCACGGCCAAGCCGAATCCCTCCAGCGCCGAGGGAAACACGAACACGTCGGCGAGGTTGTAGTGATCGGCCTTCTCCGCCTCCGGCACATAGCCGGTAAAGACCACACGGTCCCCGAGCCCGGCCGTTGCGGCCAGGCGACGCAGTACCGGCAGCAGGCGGCCACCACCGGCGATCAGCAAGCGCGCGGGGGGCACCGCACGGGCGACCTGCGTCCACACGTCCAGCAGGAGCGGGAGGTTCTTGCGAGGCTTGAGGCCGCCGAAGAAGAGCACCACGGGATCTGCTCCGAGGCCGTAGCGCGCCCGCAGATCGGCTCGGGCCGGACGTCGCGCGAACCGCGGATCGACGCCGTACGGCGCCACTACCACGTGGTCGACGCGCACGCCGAGCACCTCGGCCAGCTGCCGGCGCGCGAACTCGCTGCCGACGATGACGCGGTCGCAGGCGTCGACGACACGCCTCTCGATAACCCGGTTCAGTGGATCGGGGTCGAGGTGATGGTGGTGGGCCACCACCGGCACGTCGAGCCCGAAGCGGCGGCGAGCCCACAGCGCGGCAGGGCCGATGAAGCGCAGCGAGTGGACGCGCAGCAGATCGAAGCCGGTCGCGTGGTGCACGCGGCGGATGGCGGGCGGCACCACCAGAGGCGCGACCCACCAGCGCAGGCCGCGGCCGATGCCGAATCGGTGTACCGTCCAGTTCGGCACGCCGGCCGGATGACGCTTACCCCGGGCCAGGATGAGCTCGAGCCTCACGCCGTCGAGGCCGAGCCGGGTCAGCAACTCGCGCTCGTAAGTCTCTCCGCCCGACGTGGTCTCCGGATCCATGCCGCAGTGCGGAGAGCAGACGCGCAGCGCCGTCATCGCGTGGCCACGATCAGGTAACCGCCCACGAACGACGCGAACTCCGAGCGCTGCACGCGGGCGGTCGCGTCGAGCCGGGCCAGCAAGTCGAGGAACGGGAAGAGACCGTAGCCGAGGTGACGCACTCCGGGCGGCGCGCGCAGCACGAGGAACCGCACGAGGCCGGCCAGGTGGGTGAAGTAGCCGCCCTGTGGCGCGATCCGCACCGGCCGCAGCCCCGCCTCGGCGAGCAGGCGCGTCCACATCGTCTCGGTGAAGCGCGCGTAGTCGTCTGGATCGCCATGCAGCCGCTCGAGGAATGGCACCGTCACCACCAGGTGACCGCCGGCGTGCAGCACGCGCGCACATTCACGCAGGGCGCCCGCCGGGTCGGGAACGTGCTCGAGCACCTCGGTCGCCTTCACGGCGTCGAAGGCGCCGCTCCGGAACGGCAGTGCCACGATGTCGGCCCGCACGTCCGCCCCGCCGGCGAGATCGGCCACGACCCAGCAGGCCCCGGCCGGCGGCCGGAAGCGCCCCCGGCGCCGGGCACCGCCGACGTCGAGGACACGGCCGTGGAAGTGGTGGGCGAGCGCCACCAGGTCGGCGTCCACGCGCTTGCGCCGATAGGAAACGCCAAGATAGTAGTCGAGCCGCGCCGTCACGCCGGCCTCGCCGCCAGGCTCTCGTAGGCGTCCAGGAGCGACGGGGCCAGGCGGCGCTCGTCAAAAACAGTGGCGGCGCGGGCCGCGGCCGCCGCGCCCATGCGCGCCCGGCGCTCGGGATCGCGCAGCAGCGCAGTGACGGCCGCCGCCAGCGCGGCCGCGTCGTTCTTGGGCACGAGCAGTCCGGTGACGCCGTCCTCCACCGCCTCCGGGCTGCCGCCGACCGCAGTCGCCACCACTGGGCGACCGAATCGCATCGACTCGAGCAGGACACGGCTGAGCGGCTCGGGCCAGATCGACGGCACGACGACCACGTCGGCCGCGCGGTAGAGCCCGAACAGCGTCGCCTGGGGGAGTCGCCCGAGCGCGTGAACGTCAGGGGCCTCCGGCAGCGCCATCTCCCCTTTGCCCGCAAAAGCGAATCGCACGCCCGGCACCGCCGCCCGGATGGCGTCGAGAGCCCGGACGAGGACGGCCGTGCCCTTCCCCAGCGAATGCTTGCCGGCGTAGAGCACCAGCGGACCGGCGGGGATCTTGAGGCGCTCGCGTGTACGCGCGCCCTCGGCGACGTCCGGCAGCGGTCCCGCCGCCGTCACCTCCGGCGGCGGCAGCGAGGCCACCACCCGGCGCCGGGCCGCCGGGATCAGCCGCTCGGGATACGGTGCCAGGATGCCGGCGCTCACGCCGATCACCCCGTCGACCCGCCGCAGGGCCACGTTCAACAGCCCGTGATCGAGCCAGCCGGCCACGAGCCGCGCCCAGTGCGCGACCCGCCGCAGGGAGCCCTCGCCGGGCGCGTAGTGGCGCAGGTAGAACGGTACACAGCGGCGCAGGTACTGGGCGGTCGTGCAATCGAAGGTCGTCCACGGCTCGAACAGCGTGCAGGCGCCGATCGGGCAGATCAGGCCGACGTCGCGCACCGTGACGACGATCGGCAGCCGGCGGGCGCGCGCGGCCAGCCAGGCACCGGGGAGCGCCCCGCGGTTCTGGGCGTGGATCAGGTCCACGCGTTCGCGTCGCGCCGTGCGGGCGATCTGCCAGGCGAAATACAGATGGAAGAGCGGTTGGCGGTGGGCGAGCCACCCCGCCTCGCCGGACCCGGCCAGCCCCAGCGGGAACGACACGCGGTGCACGGTGACCCCATCGTGCTCCTCGCGCGGCGCCGCTCCGTAGTTCGGCGTCACCACGATCACGCGACGGCCGTGGCGCGCCAGCGCGTCCGCCCACAGGGCGTGCGTCCACTCGGCCCCGCCGGGCGTGAACGGCGGGTAGTACTCCGTCGCGAACAGGACGGTCTCGATCGTCACGGCTTGCGCGCCACCAGCTCGATGAACGGCGAGGCGCCGGTCACCCGGTAGTAGAGTCCGCTGACCCCGCGCAGGCGCCCGACCGACTCCCGCGCCGGCGTGTCGGCGTAGAGCGTGGCTTCGGGCATGCCCACCCGGGCGAACGCGCGGCGCAGGCGGCCGGGCGTCAGCCGGCGCAGCGTCGCCAGGTACGCGGTCGGACGCCCGCGCAGGCGCAGGTAGAGGCGCGCCAGCGGCGGGGGCAGGAACGGCAGCCAGAACAGCTTGTAGTGACCCTCCCAGAGCGACCAGGCGCTGGGCGTATGCACGTACACGACGCCGCCCCGGCGGGTGACCCGCGCCATCTCGGCGACCGTGGCCTCCACCGAGCGGACGTGCTCGATCACCGAGAAGCAGTGGACGAGGTCGAAAACCTCGTCGGCGAACGGCAGGACCTCGGCGTAGGCCCGCACGAACGCGCCGCCGGTCTGGCGGGCCTTGAGGCCGCAGATGGCGATCGCCTCGTCGTCGTCGTCCACACCGACGACGCGGGCGCCGACGCTGGCCGCCAGGACGTTGAAGCCGCCAGTGCCGCAGCCTACGTTGAGGACGCGACCGCGGAGCGGCCTCGTGCCGATCCGGTGACGCAAGCGCTCCAGATGCGTCGCCTCGAGGCGCTCTTCCTCCTCCTCCCGCAGCTCCACCAGCGTCGCCCAGTCCGGGATGGCCAGGGTATCGCGGTAGTAGGCGGTATAGTAACGGCGAAGGCGGGCCCGCAACTCCACCGCCGCGCTCACACGAGGTGCGCGGTGAGCGCCTCGATCACGGCCTGCCGCTCCTCGGCCGTGATGCCGACCGAGCACGGCAGCAGCACCCCGCGATCCCACAGATGATCAGCGACCGCGATCGGGCCGGTGCGGGCGCCGCGAAACGGCGGCTGGCGGTGCAGCGGGTGCCACACCGGGCGCGCCTGGATGCCGTCAGCGTTGAGGGCGCGAATGAGGGCGCGCACGTCGGGGCAGCGGTGCGAGTCCAGGAGCACGGCCGGCATCCAGTAGTTGGACCGGGCCCACGCCGCCTCGCGAAAGACGGTGACACCGTCGAGCGCGCCCAGCGCCGCGCGGTAGTGATCCGCGGTCCGTCGCTTGCTCTCCACGAACCCCTCGAGCTGCTCGAGCTGGGCGGCGCCGAGCGCGGCCTGGATGTTGGTGAGCCGGTAGTTGAAGCCGACCTCGTCGTGCACCCACTCCAGCGGATCGCTGCGCGCCTGCGTGGTGAGCGCCCGTACGCGGGCGGCCAGCCCGTCGTCGCGGGTGAGCACCATGCCTCCGCCGCCGGTGGTGATGATCTTGTTGCCGTTGAACGACAGGCAGCCGACCCGACCATCGCACCCCGCCCGGCGGCCGCGATACAGCGCGCCGAGGGACTCGGTCGCGTCCTCGACGAGCGGCAGCCGCCACCGCCGGCACACCTCGAGCAGCGGGTCGAGATCGCACGGATGGCCATAGAGGTGCACCGCCAGCACAGCGCTCACCCGGCGCCCGGTCGCGCGGTCGGTCACCTGCCCCTCGCGCAGCTCACACTCGCCGTCCAGGAACTCCTCCAGCCGGCGCGGGTCGAGGCCCCACGAGACCGCCTCGGAATCGAGAAAGACCGGATGGGCGCCGCAGTGGGCGACGGCGCCGGCGCTCGCGATGAAGGTGAGGGTCGGCAGCACGACCTCGTCGTCGCGCCCCACCCCGGCCGCGCGCAGGGCGACGTGCAGCGCCGCGCTGCCGTTGACGGTGGCGACGGCGTGCGGCACGCCGACGTAGGCGGCCATCTCCCGCTCGAACCGGTCCACGAAGGAGCCGGCCGAGGAGACCCAATTGGTGTCTAGACACTCCTTGACGTACTTCCACTCGTTGCCGCCGAGGAACGGCACCGCGTTGGGAATCAGGCGGCGGGGCATCACCGGCCGGGTCCCTGCCCCGACGCCCACGCCCGATACCAGTCGAACGTCTCGGCGACGCCGCTCTCGAGCCCCACCTTGGGGGCCAGGCCGGTGAGCGCGCGCAGGCGGGTCAGGTCGGGGCAGCGACGCTCGGGCGAGCCGACCGGCGCCGACACGCGCTCCACCGTCGGCCGATGTCCGGCTTGCCGCAGGACCAGTGCGGCGAGGTCCTCGATCACCGTCTCCTCGGTGTCGTTGCCGATGTTCACCACGCGGCCCCCCGCGGCCTCGGTGGCCACCAGGCTCACAGTGGCATCCACGGCGTCGACGACGTGACAGAACGCGCGGCGCTGGCGCGCGCCGTAGAGGCGGAAGGGATCCTCGCGGCGGACCGCCCGCAGGGCCAGCTCGGGCACGACGTGGTCGGCGCCCATGCGCGGCCCGTACACGTTGTGGTAGCGGCCGATCACCCAGCGAAGCCCACGGGCGCGGCCGGCGTGGATCACCGCCGCCTCGCCCAGGATCTTGCTCAGGGCGTAGGCCGCGCGCGGCGCGCCGGGGTCGGCGATCGTCAGCACCACGTCCTCGCCGGTGGGAACCGCGGCCAGCCCGAGCGCGACGGACCCGGCGTAGACCTCGCTGGTGGAGGCAAAGAAGAGGGTCTCGCCGGCCGCCGGCAACCAGTCGAGCAGGTGCTGCAGGGCCAGCGTGTTGGTTCTGACGACCCGGGCCGGATCGCGCTCGACGTTGCGGACCCCGACCACGGCCGCCAGCATGTAGACCTGATCCCACTGCCGCGGCAGCGCATCCAGCGCGCCCGGGCGGGTGAGATCAGCCTCCACGAAGCGCACACCCGGCCGCGCGCAGAGCGCGGAGAACAGGGTATCGGCCCGTCCGCGCGAGAGGTCGTCCACGAGCGTCAGCGCGTGGCCCTCGTCGGCCAGCCGCGCGGCCAGGTGGTAGCCAATGAACCCGGCCCCGCCCAGGACGAGGATCCTAGCCATAGCCGAGGGCGGCGTAGGCCACGCCGGCCTGCCGCACCGCCTCCTCGTCGAGGATACGCCAGGCGTCGTAGAGCACCGCCGGCCGGCGCAGCGTGGGGAGCAGCGCCGCCAGGTCGAGCTTCGCGTACTCCGGGTGGTTCATGGTGAGCAGCACGGCGTCGGCCCCGTCGAGCGCCGCCTCCACGGACATCGGCGACGCGCCGAGACCGGCCAGCACCTCGGGCGCGACGAGATGGTCGTGGCCGCGCAGCTCGAGCCCGGCCGCCCGGAACAGCGGCAGCATCGGCGTGACCGGCGCGCCCCGCATGTCGTCGGTCGGTGGCCAGCCCTTGTACGCCCAGCCCAGCACGGCCAGCCGCGCCCCCTCGGTGGAGCCGCGCGCGCGCCGCACCAGCGCGATGAGTCGCTCGGCAACGCGCACCGGCAGCGCCTCGTTGAGCTGCCGGGCCGCGCCGATCAGCGCCGGGGCGTGGCCGGTGGCCGCCGCCGCCGACAGCAGGATGTACGGGTCCTTCGAGAGGCAGCCGCCACCGACGAAGCCCGGCTTGCAGAGGTCGGGCCGGGGGTACTCGACGTTGGCGGCCTGGATGACCTCGAGCGGATCGAGGCCCCACCGCTCGGCCAGCAGCGCGACCTCGTTGCCGTAGCCGTAGATGAGGTCGGTGTGACAGTTGTTGACGAGCTTCACCAGCTCGGCCGCCTCCAGCGATGACACCCGGACGACGCGCCGGGCCAGCCGCCCGAACAGCGCGGCGGCGGCCTCGCCGCTCGCGGCGTCGAGGCCCCCGACCACCTGGGGCAGCTCCTCCAGCTCGCGCAGCGCCTGGCCCTGGATCGTCCGCTCGGGCGCCATCGCCAGCCGCGGCACCGGCTGGCGCGCGGCCAGCTCGGGCAGCACGATCCCGCGGCTGGCCCCGACCGGCACCGTGCTGCGCACGACGGTCAGCGTGTCGGCGCGCGCGCGCTCGGCGACGTGACGGGCGGCCGCCCGGAGGTTGTCGAGCTGGGGCTGGCCGCTGGCCGTATCGACCGGCGTGGACACGCAGATGATCGCCGCGTCGACCCCGCCGGCCGGCAGTGCGCGCGCCACGTGGATCCGGGTGCCGAGCCACTGCGCCAGCCCGTCGTCGAGGCCGGGCTCGAAGAGATGCGCGCGGCCGCCGGCCAGCGTCGCCACCACGCGCTCGGACTGGTCGGCCCCGTGCACCACGAAGCCGCGGCGGGCCAGCGCGACGGCCAGGGTGAGGCCGACATAGCCGAGACCGACGACGCCGATCGCCTTCAGTCGAGCAGCCCCTCGGCGACGTCCCGGTTCGCCTGGTGGAAGTCGCCGTCCCGGCCGACGTCGAGCCAGTACTCCCGGATCGGGAAGGCCGCCACCGTCCTCCGGTGCCGCTTCAGCAGCGGGACGAGCTCGGTGGCGTTGAAGGCCTGCTCACGCGGGATCAGCGACACCACGGACGGCTCGACCACGTAGACGCCGGCGTTGATGAGGAAGTCCAGACGCGGCTTCTCGTCGATGGTGACGAGCTCCTCGCCAGCCACCCGCAGCACGCCGTAGGGCACCTCGAGCGTGTGCGGCACCGCTCCCACCGTGAGGTCGGCCCGGCGGCGGTGGTGGAAGTCGAGCATCCCCACGAAGTCGCACTTGGTCAGGATGTCTCCGTTGACGAGAAGGAACGGGGCGGCGAGCGACTCCGGCAGTCGCGTGAGCGCGCCGGCGGTGCCGAGCGGCTCGTCCTCGCGCACGTACCGGATGCGCACGCCGAGACGACTCCCGTCGCCGAAGTGTTTCTCGATGAGCTCGGACTTGTGGCGGATGGCGACGAAGAACTGGGAGATCCCGGCCTCGCGCAGCCGCTCGATGAGGATCTCGAGCAGCGGCTTGCCGCCCACGCGCAGCAGCGGCTTGGGCACGTCCTCGCTGACACCACGGATCCGTCGACCATCGCCGCCCGCCATCAGGACCGCCACGTTGGGCAGCGGGACGGGGCGCAGCAGCTCCTCGAGAAGCATGACGTCCACGAGCCGGCCGGCGGCGTCGACCACCGGGAGGTGACGGAGGCTGCGCTGCTGCATGACGACGATGGCCGCGGCGCGCTCGGTGCCGGCCGGCGTCGTGGTGGGCCGCCGGTTCATCAGGTCGGCCACCCGACCCTCGATGCCCACGCCCCGGAGGAACCCGCGCCGGATGTCGCCGTCGGTGACGATGCCCACCAGGCGGCCGTCGTCGTCCACCACCATGACCGCCTGGCGACTGTTCTTGGTGATGGTCTCGAGCGCCTCGCGAACCGAGGCTGACGGGGCAACGAGCAGCGCGGCGTCTAACGCCATGAAGCCGCCATACCAACGCAGAATTGTACGATAGACTCGCTCACGATGCCTAGGCGCAGTCTCGGCCGAGCCTCCCTCGTCCTCCTCGGCAGCACCTGGATCCACAGCGCCCTCAGCCTGCTCGCCTCCGTGATGATCGCGCGCGTGCTCGGCCCCGCCGCGGTCGGCGCCCTCGCCCTCAACCTCGGGCTGGCCGCCCTCGTCATGGCCGTGCTGCTGCCCGGCTTCAGCCAGGCCCACCTCAAACGGCTGGCTGAAGGCCAGGACCCCGGGCGCTGCGTCGGCACCATGCTGCTGATCCAGGGCGCGCTCACCGCGGGCCTGGCCGGAGCGCTCCTGGTCGCCTGGCACGCCGGCCTGCTTGCCGACGCTCCCGCCGGCGCCGCCGTGTTCCTCGCGATGCTGGGCGCCCAGGTCTTCGGCCGGCTCGGCGACGCCTTCCTCCGCGTGTTCATCGCCCGCGAGTGGGTGGTGGGCCACGGCGGCGTGCTGGTGGCCACGCGGGTGGCGCGGCTGGCGGCGACGGCGGTGGTGCTGGTGACGGCGCCCAGCCTGCCGTGGGTCGCCGCCACCTTTCTGTTCGAGTCGGTGCTGACCCTCGTGGTCGCCGCCGCGACGCTCGGCGCCCTCGACATTCGCCCGCGGGCGCCGACGTGGGAGGGCGTCGTCGACTACTGGCGCTACGCCCGGCCCTTCCTCGTCACCACACCGCTCGCGCTGATCCAGGACTCGATCGACCGTGTCCTGGTCGGCCGCTGGGCCGGCCTCACCGCGGCCGGCTACTATCACGTGGCCCGGGGACTCTGGGAGGCGCTGACCGGCGTCATGGCGCCCCCCGGCCTCCTGCTGTTCACCCGGCTGTCGGCCCTCTACGCCCAGCGCACCGAGGCGCGCGACCGGACGGCCCGCGATACGTTCTTCAACGGGCTGGATCGTCTGCTCTTCGTCTCGACGCCGCTGGCGCTGGCGTTCTGGGCGCTGGCGCCGCTCGGCATCGAGCTCGTCTACGGCGCCGCCTTCCTGCCGGCGACGACGACGCTGCGAATCCTCGTCCTCGCCGCATTCGCGATGAACGTGATCAATCCCTACGGGTACCTGTTCCTGGCTCTCGGCGAGGTGGCTCGGCTCATCCCGATCAACGCCGTCCGGCTGGCGGCGTACGTGCTGGTGCTGATCCTCCTCGTCCCCCCCGGCGGCCCCGACTGGATCCCGCGCGGGGAGGCCGGCGCCGCCGTTGCGCGACTGTTCGTCGTGGTGTTCCTGGCCTGGATCTACTTTCAGCACACGCGCGCCCTGGCCGGGATCCCCTTCTACCGACCGGCGGCGGCCTACGCGGCCGCCCTGGCGGTGGGCATCGTCACGTTCCAGGCGGTCGAGGCCGGGCTGCGCGCCGCACTGTCGACTGCGACGGCCCTGGAGATCCCCGCCGGGCTCGTCGCCCTCGGCGCCTATGTGGCCACACTCGATCGACTCCACCGGCCGACCCGCGCCCATCTGGTCACGACCGCGGCGCTGTTCTCCCCGCGGCAGATGCGTGACTTTCTCCGGCATCGCCCCTGACCGCCACCGTCACGCATTTAGCTGCGGTGGCGCCGGGCCATCCGGTAAGATGACGCCCGATCGCCAACATCGGTCGCATCGGCGCGCCGAGGGCGCCGTGGAGGCTGCATGAGCTGGAAGGGTTTGGTTCCCAGGGTGGTGAAGGTCCGCATGGCCACCGATTTCAAGGTCGGGGCCGCCAGGACGGAAGACGCCGTGCAGTGGTGGGCGCAGGACCACTACGTCGGCTTCAAGAGCATGCGGGCTTTGCGGTGGGCCGGCGTGAACTGGGTCAAGTGGTCGTACGAGAAGTTCCCCGACGCCTACTTCGCCCCCGCCGACGACATCGTGGCGCTCCTCAAGGAGATGACCACCGCCGGCATCGTCCCGTCGCTGGCCGCGACGTCGCGGGTGATGGAGGGCGGCTGCAACCTGGGCCGCAACCTGTGGGCGATCCGCCAGGCGTTCCAGTGCGAGGTGACCGGCATGGACATCTCGCCCACGGCCATCAAGACCGCGCGCGAGAAGATCTGGACGAAGCTGGACCGAGCCAACTTCATCCTCGACAACGTCCTGACCTCGGCCTGGTTCGACACGATTCCCGACGGGTACTTCGACCTGGCCTTCACGCGCTGGCACCTCATCCACATTCCGCGCAGCCCGGAGAAGACCAAGTACCTGGAGAACCTCAAGCGCATCTCGAAGGTGTTCGTCGTCCTCGAGCCCGTCAGCGCGGACCGCGCCGGCACCATCCAGAGCCAGATGGACGGACGCATCTGCCACTCCTGGGACCGGTGGGACCTCGACTATGACCTGACCGAGTACCGGGCGCGGACGCCGCTGGAGAACACCTCGGTCTTCTATTCGAAGCCGAAGCCACCGCGCTGAACGGTCGCCGGCCCGGGCTGACGGCGGGCCGGGCCCGGCCGCGCGCGCCGGCCCCTACAGCGGGGGCGTCAGGCCGGCCCCAGACCTCGCCGCTCGATGACGTCCAGCGCGCGGTCGCTCGACCGCGTATCGTCGAACCCTACGAACTGGCCCACGTAGGCGCGCCGCCGCTCGGCGTCCACGCGGAAATCGGCCAGGCCGGCGCCGTCGAGGCGCGCGATCGTCTCGCCCGGCGTCGCCGACCACACGACGCCGGCGAAGTTCTGGAGCGTGTCCGGCTCGGCGCCGTAGAACTCCGCGTAGGTCGCGTAGCCCTTCAGGTGCTCCTGTGAGATCTGCACGCTGAGCGAGGGCACGCCCGCGAAGGCCGCCTCCAGCACCCCGGCGCTCTGGAAGTGCACACAGAGGTCGGCCACGGCCATCAGCTCCATCGAGGTGTAGGGGTAGACCGACTCGTCGAAGACAAAGGCGTCCGCCAGCCGCCGCAGGAACGCCGGGTCGTCGTTCTTCTCGCGCGACTTCACGACGAGCGCGGCCCCGCTGCGATCGCACAGGCGCCGCACGGCGCCGACCAGGTCCGGGTAGCTGGGTCCGCGCCAGATCTCGGGCAGCAGGCCGGCGTGGCCGGTGGCCAGCGCCCGCGCCGTCCGCCACGCCCGCGGGCTCTGGCCCCAGACGAGCCGGCGCCAGGGGTCCGGGACCTTCATCTTGAGCGTCAACAGGAGCACGACCGGACGGTCGCCGAGTCCGTAGCGCTTGCGCACGGCGGCGCGGTCCACCCCGGCGAGCTGGTCGAGCATGGTCGAGCCGACCACCGCGCTGCGCGCCTGCAGCGCCAGGCGGTCGCCGAGAGCGGCGAAGCCGTCGGCCTTCACCCGCCAGTGCAGCTCGCGTTGCCACGCGCTCGCGTAGAAGGTGACGTCGACCGCCCGGTAGCCGGCCGGGTCGCTGGTGATCGTGTCGAGCCCGTAGTCCACCGAGTAGAGGCGGATGCCGGCGGCCGGGAACGCGGCGAGCTCGTCGGCGCGGCCGAACGCGCGCAGGATCTCCCAGGCTCGGGGGCCGACCAGCGCGGTGACGCCGGCGGCCTGCAGGGCCGGCAGCAGGGCCGTGCGCCGGTCGTACTCGACGATGCGGGCGCCGCGCCAGGCGTCCAGCTCGGCCCGGGTGAGGCGCTCGCCGGCCTTCGGCTCGACCGGGTCCCAGAGCAGCACGACGTCGTGGCCGCGCTCGAGCGCGGCCTGGATCAGCGCGCCCATGACCTTGAGGAAGCCCTTGCGCAGGGCGAGGAAGCCGACGGTCACGAGGCCAGGTCCACGAAGCGCTTGCGGATGAGGCGCGGCCCCAGCTCCACCTCGCGCAGCACGGCGGCAATTCGCGGCGCGGCGTGGCCGTCGCCGTACGGGTTGATCAGGCCGGCCAGGCCGCGGCGGAACGGGGGATCGAGCGCGCGGCGGATCCCCTCGGCGATGGCCGCGCGGTCGGCGGCGACGTCGATCACGTTGGCGGCGCGCAGACGGCCCCGCTGGCGGTCCCCGATGTTCACGACGGGCAGGCCGAACGAGGGCGCCTCGATGAGCCCGCTGGAGGAGTTGCCGACCATGACGTCGGCCTCGTGGAGGAGGGAGGTGTAGACGTCGTCGCCGAGCGTGGGCGCCAGGCGCATCAGCGGCCGGCGCCCGGCCAGGCGCTCCAGCGCGGCGCTGATCGTGCGGTACCCCGTGTCGGCGCCCGGCGCGGTGACGACGATCTCGCCCTCGACCTTCTCCAGGGCGGCCGTCAGCTCCTCCACCTGGCGCGGCACGTCGGCGACCGCCAGCGTCTCGGGGTGGAACGTCACCAGCAGCGTGGGACGGCCGAGCGGACGGCCGAGGCGCTGTCCGATCTCCTCGCGCGAGAGCGACCCGTCGGTCCGCAGTCGGTCGAGGCCGGGGGCGCCGCAGCAGTGCACGCGCCCCGGCTCCTCGCCCATCTGGCGCAGCCGGGCCGCGTACGGTTCGGCGGCCGGGAAGTGCAGGTGCGCGAGCTTGGTGATCGCGTGGCGGATCTGCTCGTCGATGGCGCCCTCGGTCACCTCGCCGCCGTGCAGGTGGGCGACCGGAAGCCCGAAGGGCAGCGCCGCCAGGGCCGCGCTCAGCATCTCGTAGCGATCGCCGAGCACGACCAGGATATCGGGACGACGCCGGGCGAACTCGGCGGCGAAGCCGGTCACGCCCCGGCCGGTGGCGGCGGCGATCGTCGCCGGGGAGTCGTCATCGATCCCCATGTCGACGCGAGCGGCGATGGGCCACCGGTCGGCCTCGACGAGATCGCCCGTCTTCACCCCGAACGGCGAGGCGAGGTGACTCCCCGCGACGTACACGAGCAGCTCCACGCCGGCGGTGCCCTGCAGCGCCCGCAGCAGGGGAAGCAGGTGGCCGTAGTCCGAGCGTGCGACCGTGACGACGCCGATGGCCCGACGCATCGAGCGAATGGTAGCACGCGGGTGCTTGACCCCTGAGAGGCGGCGCGATAGGCTCGGCCGATGCTTGGCCGTCTGCGCTCGGTCGCGCGCCGCGTGCTCGGCGTCACGCGCGCGTCGACGTACTACCTCCCCTGGCTCACCCGTCCCGGGCTGGAGTGCGTCGTCCTCGTCAACAACATCGAGTCGCGCTTCACCTCGGGACGCGACGCCGCCGGGCTGGAGGCGACCGTCACCCAGTACGACGCCGAGGGCCGCGTGATCGGCGTGTACGCGACCACGCTCGACGACAGCGCCGACACCCGCGAGGTGCACCTGACGCCCACGGCGACCGGCCACGGCTTCGTCACCGTGCGGGCGCCGCGGATCCACTCCGACCTCTACGTGACGCTGGTCGACGGCGACGCGTACGCCGCCACCCACGGCCGGCAGGAGTTCGTCGAGGGCTATCCGGTGTGGACGCGGGCGGCGCTGGCGGTGGCCGGCGGCGTGCTGGCCAGGGTCGGCCGCACCGTCCCCCTGTTCGCGCGCGACCAGTACGTCTACCATGGCCCGGACAGTCGCACGCACGTGCTCCTGTTCAACCTGTCGAACGTCGTCAACCGCATTCGTGTCGTCGCCACGCGCGCGGGCGTGCGCACCGGCACCCGCCTGCTCCGGCTGCCCCCGATGGGCTCGGCCCTGCTCGACGTCGGGACGCTGGGCCCCGCCGCCAGCGGGCTCGTCGTGGATCGCCTGCACCTGACCGGCAACGCCTGGTTCAACCTCTATCTCGTCGGGGCGGGGGCGCGCGACCTCGACGGCGCGCTGTCGCTGATGCATGTCAAGTGAGCCGGCCGCGCTGATGTCCGCCACGTTCCACGAGGCGGGCTACGCGCACCTGGTCGAGCTGGTGCATCAGAAGGACGCCGGGGCGCGCCGCCAGCTCGCCTCGCTGCGGGTGGAAGCCTACGACGCCGCCGGCGTCCGTCACCTCGACACCCGGCTGGACCCGCGACAGGAGATCCTCGACCTCGACGCGCTGCTCGGCGAGGCGTGTCGCGCGCACGGGCGCCTGCTGGTCGTGTTCGACGCCCGCTACGATCCCGCGATCTTCCCCTACCGTCCCCACCACTACGCCTACCTTCAGCGCCGCGGCTCGGCGGCGCCGCCGCTCTACTACGCGGTCAACGCCACGCTGGGGGGCGTCCCCGACCGCATCGGGGCGGTCGCCCTCAACAATTTCGAGAGCTACCTGTTCCTCGACCGCCCGGTGACCGAGCGTTACGCGCTCGCCCTCGGCAACCTCTCGCGCTTCGCGACGGCCGAGGCCCAGGTCATCAGCTACTACGCGGGCGTGCGGCGGACGGAGGAGGTGCGCCTGCCCCCCAAGGCGCACACCGAGCTCGCGCTGGCGCCGGCCCACGACGGTCACCGCCTGGGTCGCGTCGAGCTCAAGGCGCTGTTCCGGCTCACGAGCTACGTCGTCGGGCGGCGGCCTCGCGAGGACGCCCTCGTCCTCTTCGACCACCTCTTCACCTACTTCAGGTGAGCGTCGAGCGGCCGGCCGCTCTCGACGCCGCGCTGGACGCCGAGCTCCTGTGCTACTGCACGGACCTGACCTTCGGCGCGCTGCGGGTGGCGTGTGCGCAGGGCGACTGGCCTCCACCCGGCAAGGAGCGCTCGGGCCGGCTCTGCACCGGCTGCCAGGGCGACCTGCTCCACTGCCTACGTCTGCTCGGGATGCGCACCCCGGCGTGAACCGCTACGACGACTTCCGGCCCGACGTGCCGCGACTGCTCGCGGAGCAGGACGCCCGGCTGCGGGCCAAGCCGCCGGGGGCCCGAAGCGGCGACGGCCTGGGCCTGCTCGGACGCGGCTGGAGCCGGCTTCGGCTCTACGGGCTCGGGCTGCTGGTGCTGACCGGCTGGCATCGGGCGCTCACCTACGCGAATCTCCGGCTCCACTGGTTCGACGAGTTCCAGCGGTACTGGGTGGGTGAGCTGGGCAACCGCCCGCTCCATCCGCACGACTTCTTCTATCTCTTCGGGGTGTACCGGCAGCGGCTGCAGTCCATCGCCCCCGACCTGTCGACCGACGCCGCCCAGCTGGCGAGCTGGCGCGATCACCGGATCGTCTACTACCTGTTCGGCCACACCTACCGGCAGGCGCTCTCGCCGCTGCGCGTCCAGCACTACGCGCGCTTCCTGCGCCGGCGCGCTCGCATCGCGGAGTACGGCTGCGGCGCCGCCCCGGTCGTCACCGCGCTGGCCCGGCACTATCGCCACCTGGACCTGGCCCTGGTCGCGGCCGACATCCCCCACCTGCTCTTCCATTTCGTCCGCTGGCGCTTCCGTGACACGCCCTACGTCAGCGTCATCCCGATCGTGCCCGACGACGACACCCCGCTGGCGGGACGCTACGACGTCGTGTTCTGCCTCGAGGTGCTGGAGCACGTGCCTCGCCCACTCGCGGTCCTGCGGCATTTCCTCGACGTGCTGGAGCCGGGGGGCGTGCTGGTCTTCGACTACGTGAAGTCGGAGGGGACCTACCTCGACAGCGCGACGTCACTGCAGGAGCGGGACGCGGCACTGCGCTTCGTCCTGGACCACTTCGATGTCGTCGAAGGCCTCGTGCCGACCGATGGCTCGCACGTCCAGCCCACCGTCGTCCGCAAGCGCGCGTTGCCGAAACGTTCGTGAACGACGTCGCGTGAGCCGGGCGGGCGGGTCCGGGCGCGGGTTACGGCTGCAGGTCGGGCCAGTCGAGCAGCTGGTCGGCGTCGAGGGCGCGCGCCAGGGTCCGGCCGACCACGCGGTCGAAGTCGGCGGGGGCGAGGCCGGTGCCGGGGCGCTTGATGGCGACGTCGGCGCGCGTGAGGCGGTGGCCGGCGGGCAGCGCGCGCGCGGCGACCAGCGAGCGGCGCGCGACGGCGCGGGTGTCGAGCTCACAGGGCATCGGACGCTTGTCGCCGTCGCCCAGCGCGCGCTCGATGGCGCGCGCGCCCCGCACGAGCGCGGCGAACTCGGCCGGCTCCAGCGAGGCCCGGTGGTCGGGGCCGGGCAGCGTGCGGTCCAGGGTGAGGTGCTTCTCGAGCACGGCGGCGCCGCGGGCGATGGCGGCCAGGGCGATCTCGATCCCGACCGTGTGATCGGAGAGGCCGACCGGACGGCCGAAGCGCGCGCGCAGCGTGTCCATCGCTCGCAGGTTGGTCTCCTCGACCGGGGCCGGGTAGGCGCTCACGCAGTGCAGGATCGCCACGGCCGGGTCGCCGGCGACGCGGATCGTCTCCACCGCGGTGGCGACCTCGTCCAGGGTGGACATGCCGGTGGAGAGCAGGATCGGCCGGCCCTTGGCGGCCAGGTGGCGCAGCAGCGGCAGGTTCGTCACCTCGCCGGAGGGCACCTTGAGGAGCTCGACGCCAAGCCCATCCAGCAGGTCGGCGCTCGCCTCGTCGAACGGTGTCGAGAAGAAGACGAGGCCGCGACGCGCGGCGTGATCCCGCAGGCTCGCGTGGGCCTCCGCGCTCAGCTCGAGCCGGGCCAGCATCGCATGCTGGCTCTCGGCGCTCCCGGTCGTCTCCACCTGGTAACGCGCCTTGGGGGCGGCGGCGCTCACGAGCGCCTCGGTCCGGAAGGTCTGGAACTTCACGGCGTCGGCGCCGGCCGCGGCGGCGGCGTCGATCAGGCGTCGGGCCAGCTCCAGGTCGCCGTTGTGGTTGACGCCCGCCTCGGCGATGAGAAACGCCGGCCCCTGGCCGAGCACCCGCCCGCGCACGACGAAAGCCCCGGCCGACGTCGTCACTCTGCCCCTCGCTCCCGGGCCGGCACGCCGAGGACGGTGACGCCCGGACGCACGTCCCTCACCACCACGGCGCCGGCCGCGACGACTGCGTCGCGGCCGATCGTGACGCCGGGGACGATCACCGCGCCGGCGCCGAGGAACGCGCCGGGCTCGACGGTGACGGCGCCGCTGAGCACCACGCCCGGCGACAGCCACGCGTCGTCGCCGACACGGCAGTCGTGCTCGACGAGCACGCCGCTGTAGAGGACGGCGTTGGCGCCGATCTCGACGCCGGCCCCCACGACGCTGCCGGCGAAGACGACGGTGCCCGCCCCCAGGCGTGCCGAGGGCGAGGCGGTCGCGCGGGGATGGAGCAGCGGCGGCGCCGGCAGGCCGACCCTGCCCAGCCGATCGAAGAGCAGACGGCGGCGGCGCCGCGCGGTGCTGCCGACGCCCACCAGCCCGGCGTCGAGGCCCAGCCGGGCCGCGAGCGCGGGGAGGTCGTCGTCGGTGCCGACGACGTCGGCACCGGCGCCGGCCGGCTCGGTGAAGCCGGCGACCGTGAACCCGCAGGCGGCGGCGACGTCGGCCACGGCGCGCCCGTGGCCGCCGGCGCCGAGGATCAGCAGGCGGCGCGCCACGCCGGGCTCAGGCCCGCGCGACGGGGATCGGGGCGCGGCCCCGGGCCAGGAGCAGCTCGGCGAGCTGGAAGTCCCACTCGGTGTCGATGTTCACCGAGGCCTCGAAGGACATCACGATGCCGCGGTTGTCGTGGCCCAGCACCTGGCCCTCGTTCATGAGCACGGGGTAGCGCGTCACGTAGACGGCGCCCGAGGGCTGGTAGACCGCCGGGGCGTCCTGCCGCCGGACGTACTTCTTGCCCTCGGCGAAGAGGGGGATCGTGCGGTCACCGTCGAGCGTCTTCATGAAGAACGGATGGTAGGAGGCCTCGACCAGTGTCTGGGCCGAGTCGGCGCCGGTCTCGGCGACGCTGTCGATCGTACGATCGATGTCGGCGCCGACCCGGAACGGAGAGGTCGGCTGCAGGGTCACGACGAAATCGGGGCGCGCACCCGCCGACTCCAGCCAGCGCACCGCGTGCTGGAGCACCGGCACCATGCCCGCGTGGTCGTTGGCGAGCTCGGCCGGCCGCAGGAACGGCACCTCGGCGCCGTGGCGGCGTGCCTCTTCGGCAATCTCGGGGCTGTCGGTGGAGACGATGAACCGTGTCAGCCCCCGCGCCTCCTGCGCGCTGGCCACGGCGTGGCCAATGAGCGAGAGCGCGCCCAGGCGCTTCAGATTCTTGCCGGGCAGGCCCTTGGACCCGCCGCGGGCCGGGATGACGCCGAAGACGTAGGGGCCGCTCACCGGTCTTCGACCGTGACCCAGCGCCGCTCGGCGGCCGCGCGGCGGGCCGCCTCGATCACCCGCATGGTTCGCAGCCCGTCCCAGCCGTCGCAGCGCGGCGTCGCTTCGCCGCGGATGCAGGCCAGGAAGTGGCGCGCCTCCTCCAGGTACATGTCGTTCAGCTGTCCGCCCGAGGGGTAGACCTCCCAGCGGTTGGCGGCGCCGTCGAAGACGCGTACCTCGTTCTCCAGGCGCCGCCACTGCAGCACGCCGCGCTCGCCCATCAGCTCGAAGTGGCTGTGCACGTTCCAGGCGAACAGGTTCATGTGGATGCTGCCGACGGCGCCGCCGGCGAAGCGCACGGTGAGGTCGGCGAGGTCGTCACTGGTGATCTCCAGGCTCGAGAGGTGATCGACGACGGCGCTGACCTCCACGATCTCGCCGCACAGCCAGCGCATGTAGTCGATGGCGTGGCTCTCGTCGAGCAGGCACCCGCCGCCCTGCTTGACGTCGGCCATGTAGGAGGTGCGGTACGTCCCCGGGTAGCGGTGGGCATCGAGGTGATAGGCGTACTCGGTCCTAGCGGCCCGGACCGCGCCGATGCGATCCTCCTTGAGCAGCCGCTCGGCCAGCAGCAGCGGCGGCCAGTAGCGCCAGTTGTAGGCGGTCAGCACACGCCGGCCCCGCGCGTCACAATCGCGCAGGAACGCCTCGACGCCCTCGGTGGTGACGGTCAGCGGCTTCTCGATCATCACGTGAGCGCCGTGGGCGACGGCGACGCGGGCCAGCGTCAGGTGCGATTCGGGGGGCGTGCACACCGCGGCGCCGTCACAACCGTCCACCGCCGCCTCCGGGGTATCCACCACGGTCGCGAATGGGAACTGCCGGCGCGCCACTTCCCGCTGCTCGGGGGAGACGTCGTAGGCCGTCAGCCGCGCGGCACCGGCGGCCTGGAAGTTCTGGAGATGACGCCGCCCGATGGAGCCCAGGCCGAGAACCGCGATCTTCATGCCGCTCCCTGTCGAGCCGGCGTCGGCGCCGGCTGCTCGTGCCCGTGGAGCCGATTCCACTCGGCCTCGTACTGCGCGATGCGGTCACGGTCGCGATTGACCATCAGCTCACGCAGGCCGTACAGCTCCACGGCGTTGAACTTCTTCGAGATGACGGCGGTCACCTTGGTAGCATCGCCGAGGTCGAGCAGGAACTTCTCGAGGTCGCCGCCGTACTGCTCGAGGATCCGGGCCTTGTAGGTGTAGTACCACTCGGTGCCGGGATACGGCGTCGCGAAGAACGGCTTCACCTGCAGCCCCAGACGCTCCCAGGCGTCGATGTTGTCGCGGATCGAATCGAAGTCGTCGTCGGGGAAGCCGAACATCTGGTTGGGGATCGGCCGGATGCCGGACTCCAGCGTCCAGCGCAGCGACCGCTCGTTGGTGGCGGGGGTGGCCCCCTTGCCGATCGTCTTCATGACCCGCGGCGAGAAGCTCTCGTAGCCGTAGAGCAGGTGCGCGCACCCCGCCTGCTTCAGCGCCGCCAGGATGTCGGGGCTGACGAGGGTGGCGTGGCTGGTCCCGCCGAAATGGATACCCCGGCAGCGCTCGGGATCGTGCGGTACGCCCTCCCGGATGCACTGCGGCTGCAGACCCTCCTCGATCCAGAGCCGGGCGATCTCGGTCAGCCAGGTCTTCCCCGACGACTGGTGCATCGTCATGAGGTTCTCGTCGAGGAAGCTGATGAAGTCGGCGCCGAACCGGTCGCGCGCGTACTTCACCAGGTCGATGACGTAGCGGGGGCTGTGATAGCGGATGCTGCGCTTGTAGGTGAAGCTCACGTCCCGCTCGCCGTCCTGCTCCACCATCTGCAGGTCGCCGGCGATGCCCAGGTGGAAGCAGAAGCGGCAGATCAGCGAGCAGCCGTAGGAGGCGTTCACGTCCAGGCGCCGCTTCGCGGACATCCCTTCCTCGCTGTAGAGGAACTCGCTGTTCTTGAAGTAGATGTCCAGCGGGAACAGCTCCCAGGCCGGGTACGGCAGGGTGTCGAGCTCCATGAGGAGCGGCGCCTCGGGGTTCACCATGATGCGCCCGGCCGGATCCCGCCAGGCCAGGCCGGGCACGGCGCCCCAGTCCCGGTTGCCCGCATCCACACGGCGCAGGATCTCGGGAAACGACCGGAACGCCTCGCCGACGACCCCGACGTCGATCTGGGGCAGCAGCCGCATGATGTCCCGCGCCATCGCGGTGAGGAAGCCGCCGCCGGCGACGATCATGGCCTGCGGCGCCAGCGCGCGGGCCATCCCGACCACGTGCTTGATGGACCGGTAGGCGGTGGTGATGCCGCCCAGCGCGATCACGTCCCAGCGGTCGGCGCGCAGGATCTGGCTGACGATCTCGTCGGGCGCCCGCCAGGCGTTGGCGTCGTAGACCTGCACCTGGTGGCCGTCCCGCATGGCGATGGCCGCCAGCAGCGCCTCGCCGTAGGGGACGTGCCGGGGGTCGTCCTCCTCGCGGATCAGGGGGTTGACGAACAGGACTTTGGCCATGCTGTCCTTCAGCGGGCCACCGTCGTCGTGACGGCGGCCGACGCGTTGAGAGCTTCGAGCGTCCAGGCGACCGGGCGGGCGTCGCCTCGAAGCGGAAGGTCGTTGGTGTCGAGTCGGGGCAGCCGCAAGGGAGCGTCGAGCGTCCGCGCGATTCCCCGATCGGTCGTGAGTCCGAGTGCCGCGCCGGCGTCGGCGGCCAGTCGCGGCGTGGTCTGGTCGCAGGCGCCATAGGGGTAGCACATCACCCAGTCGAGAGGCAGGCCGCCGTGGACGTCGGCCAGAAAGGCGCACGTCCCCGCGATCTCGATACGCTGCTCGGCGGCGTCCAGCTGATCGAGCCAGACGTGCTCGGCGCCGTGCCCGCCGATCTCCATGCCGCTGGCGAGCATCGCGCGAAGCTGAGCAACGTCCATGTACAGCTCACGGGCGAACACCGCCTCCTCGACGCCCACCCATTCCTCGAACAGGGCGTGGGCGATCGCCGATCGGACGTCGGCCGGAAGTGGTCGCTTCTGGAGGACGCGCTTGATGAAGGCCGTGGGCGCTCCGTCCCCGACGGCCGAGCCGCTCCAGTGCTCCGCCTTCAGCGCCTCCGTGTCACCAGCTCGTGGTCGCGGCGGCGGGTGTCGACCAGCTGGATCAGTCGAGCGGCCAGCCCCTCGTGGTCCGCAGCGGCGGCCAGGATGAAGTGGATCTTGTGAACGTCGAGGACGCGGCCGCCCCTCGCCACCACCGCCGGCGGGTAGAACGATCCGGACAGGCCGCGGGCGAGCAGGCGCGGGAAGACCGTCGTGTAGTGGTCGAGGAAGCCGTCGTCGAAGGTCAGCAGGCAGGCGTTCGGCGGCAGCGGCCGACCGCCCCGGCTCGCCTCGACGACCGCTTGCGTCGTGGTGAGGGTGTAGTGCTTCTGGATGTAATCGAGCTGCCCGTCGAACTCCTCCACCGTCCGGCCCTTGATCCGCGGATAGCGGGTGCGCGGCAGGTCGCGCACGTAGTGGTACATGACGATCGTCAGCGCGCTCATCGGGTGAACACCCCGAGGAAGGCCGAGCTCCAGGCCAGGCTCGCCGGCGCCGCCTCCAGCGCCTCGAACACGCCGGCCAGCCGATTGTAGAAGCGAGGGGAGGCGGCCTCGAGCGCCGGCGGAAACGGATGCGGATGGACGCCGATGACGCCCGCCTCGCGGAATCCGGCCGCCGCGGCCGCCGCCGCCAGCTCGCGCGGCGTGTGCTGACGTCGCCGTCCGGCGAAGCCGCCGCTGTTCGGCGTCGTCTCGCTCGCCCGGTCGGTGGCGAGCGCCGCCTCCAGCTCGGGCAGCGCCTCCCGCAGCCGGCCCACGAAGTCGGCCAGCCGATCGGGCAGCGCGGGGCCGGGGCGAAGCGCGGCCAGCTCGGCCAGCAGCCCGACGGCACCGCCGGACTCGATCTCGCCCCGGGTGTAGTCGTTGAGGCTGGCGAGATTGAACAGGCGGTTGCGGAAAGAGACGACGACCACGCCGCCCGGGCGCAGCCACCGCGCCGCCGTCCGGAAGAACGCGGCATCGTCGTCGAGGTACTCGACCAGCCCCAGCGCGGTGACCGCGTCGAACCCGGCGGCGGGCAGCTCGGCGCCCAGCACGTCGCCGACCCGGAAGGCCAACCGCTGCGCGACGGCCGGCGGCAGTGAGCGGCGCCGCGCCTCCGCCTCGGCGATCATTCCCTCGGCGAGGTCGATCCCGGTCGCGTCGAAGCCCAGCCGCGCAGCCTCCACGCAGAGATCGCCGCCACCGCAGCCCAGATCGGCCAGGCGACCGCGCGGGGCGCCCAGGCGGGCGCAGACCGCGTCGAGCGCCAGCCGCACGCGGCTGGCCCCGACCGGATAGCTGACGGAGTGCGTCTCGGTGCCGTAGGCGGTGGCGAGCCAGCGCCCGGCGCCCTCCGAGAAATAGCGGCGGGTGTAGTCGGCCTCGGTCACGCCCGCGCCACCTTGGCCAGGAACTCGTCGAGCGCGACCATCGGCACGCGCTCGCCATGCAGGATGCCGCCCTCGGTACAGTTCACCGTCTCGCCGTCCGCCTCCTGTGCCATCTCGAGGAAGACGTCGCGGAACCAGTAGTAGGCGGGATCGGTGAACCAGGTCTCCCCGAGGAACGGGTTGGGCAGGCTGATGTAGCCCTCGGCGAAGCGATCGCCGAGGAGCTCGCGCAGCTCCGGATAGTACTGCGTCCCGGTCAGCGGCGTCCCCGGGGGATAGGAGAAATCCATCCCCAGCAGCCCGATCCGCCGCTTTTCCAGCAGCGCATGAGTCACCACCCAGGCCGCGGTGCCGACGTTGCCGCCGCCGTTGAGACACGGCAGGCTGTTGTCACGATGGAGCCGGCGCGACACGCTCTCCGGCTTATCGTAGTCGTCGAACATCGGGTTCCACCAGTAGAGCGGCATGCCCGCCGACTCGCAGCGGCCGACGACGGCCGGCGAGGCCGAGGTGGCGATGGCCACCGTGAGCTGCGGCCCGTGACGGTCCACCAGCTCGACCAGACGCCGGTTGGCGCCCATCTCGTCGCGGCGTGGGTCGGATCCATCTCCTGCCGGCGGAAGTAGTCGTCGGTCGACGGCGCCGTCAGGGTCGGATCGCCGAACCAGCGCACGATGCGCTCGGCGTGGGGATCGGCGGTCACGACCACGTGCGGCACGACGCCGGCCCGAAGGCAGGCACCGAGCGCGCCGTCCACCGCTACCACGGTGCCGCGGAAGTCCGAGCGCTCAGGCGCTCCAGACTCTGCCGCCGATGGAGGCTGGGGCCGGCCGCGATGACGATCGCCGCATCGCCCTCGCCGAACGGCCGGCCGCCGAGCTCGAGGATCGAGGCGCGGATGCGGGAGCGGTTGACGTCGGCGTTGGCGAGCGCGGTGGCCGCGATGCGCTCGAACGTCGCCTCCTTAAGCCGGCTGGCGATCTGCCGTCCGAGTTCCATCCGCGCCGTCGCCCTTCCACAGGAAGCCCTTCTTGGACACGAAGCAGATGGAGCCGCCCAGCCGCGACAGCGCCTTCTTCTCGAAGGCCTCGGTCGGATCCGTCTCGGCCGTCGTTTCCTTGATCGTGACCTTGAGGTCATAGTTGCCCTTCAAATATTCTTCATGCCGTCCTCTCGTTGGTGATAGCTCTTCCATTGGCGGCGGCCGCCGCCGCAGCCGCCGGAGCGTGAGGCACTTGTCGCGGGCCACGCCCGCGCTCTCCACCTCGGCCAGGAGCGGCTCCGGCCGCTCGAAGGTGGCGATCACGACCCCTTCCATCTCCTCTGCGTTGAGCGCGCCCACCGGCAGGACGGGGAATCCCAGGAACCCCGCCCTCCCGTAGGGCGTACACCCCCACCGGCTCCAGGCCGCACTCCTTCAGCGTGAGATAAGCGAGCTCGGCCGCGTCCCCCGTCCCGTACAGCGCGATCCGCTTGAGCCCCCGCTGGCCGAGCCCGCCCAGCGCCTCCGCAGCGTCTGCCGGGTGCGGCGATAGAGGTTCAGCGAGTAGACCATGTGCTCGTAGGTGAGCCGGCTCTTCTCGGCCAGGCCCTTGGGGGTCAGCAGGTAGCGGAGCCGCTTGCGCGCGGCCGGCCGGTCGTTGAAGCGCACCACCTTGATGTAGCCCTTGCGGGCCAGCCGCTTGAGGCAGAGGTTGGCCAGGCCCAGGGCCACGTCCAGCCGTTCGGCCAGCGCCCGCTGGGTGAGCGGCGCGTCCTCCTCGATAGCGGAGAGGATGCGGAGATCGCGCTCGAGGTGCCGGTCGCGCCCGACGGGGCCGGGAACGTAGGAAGGGGGGTCGTGTTCAACACTTGAACATGGATTGCACAAGAGACGCCCGGGTCAAACTTCTAGAGGCACCCAGGGGGTCCAGCGAGTCGGCCGGGGCGGGCTCGCTACTCTCCGATGAGCTGGACGGTGATCTCGCGTTTTCGCGGACCGTCGAGCTCGGCGAAGATCACCGACTGAAACCGGCCCAGCGTCAGCTCGCCGTTGTTCAGGCCGACCGCGATGCTCCGGCCCAGGAGCGCCGCCCGCAGGTGCGCGCAGGCGTTGCCGCGCTCGCAGTCCGAGTAGCGCGGGTCGTCGTGGCGGTAGCCGCCCCGCTCGGGAACGAGCCGCTCGATCAGGTTCTTGAGGTCGTCGATGAGGGCGCTCTGGAACTCGTTGATGAACAATGCGCAGGTGGTGTGGAGGGTGTTGATGAGCGCGATGCCGTTGGCCACCGGCGACTGCTGGATGACCTCCCGGATGAGCTTCTGATGTCCGAGACCTCGCAGCGGTCCTCGGTCGACAGCGTGAACGAGGTATTGAAGACCTTCATGTCCGTGTCATTCTCCGAGCCAACCTCTGAGATTCGCCGGCGGGTGGGCCAGCGTGGCCGCGCCAAGGCCAACCGTTACAGTAAAGGTACCTTTACAGGATTGTCAAATCTGGATGTTCAGGCGGTTTTTGGGTCCAACAGGTCGCGCAAGCCGTCACCGAGCAGGTTCAAACCGAGCACCGTGAGCGCGATGGCCGCCCCGAAACACGGCGAACCACGGGTTCAGCGACAGGAAGTTCTGGGCCTCCGTGAGATGAGCCCCCAGGAGGGATAGGGCGGCTGGGTGCCGAGCCCCAGATAGGCCAGCGCGGCCTCGGCCAGGATGGCCACCGGGAAGCTGGTCGTCGCCTGCACGATCAGCGGCGGCAGGGAGTTCGGCAGGATGTGGCGGAGCACCACGCGGGCGTCGCCGCCCCCCAGCGCGCGGGCGGCCACCACGAACTCCCGATCGCGCAGCTCGAGGAAGCTGCCCCGGTCACCCGGGCGAACGTGGGGACGAAGGCGATGCCGATGGCGACCATGCTGACCAGCATCCCCGGCGAGAAGACGGCGGTGAACAGCAGCGCCGAGAGGATCGCCGGGAAGCCCTGCACGGCGTCCACCAGCCGCATGAGGATCTCGTCGATCCAGCCCCCCAGGTAGCCACTCAGCACGCCCAGCAGCATCCCCACCCCCGCCCCGATCCCGACGGCGATCACGCCGACCGCGATCGACGTCACGGCGCCCGTCATGACGCGCGACAGCACGTCGCGCCCGAAGTGGTCGGTGCCGAACGGATGGCCGGTCGATGGCCCCTGCAGACGGCCGGTGATGGAGATCGCTAGTGGGTCGTCGGGCGTGTAGACGATGCTGAGGGCGGCGTGGCGATCAGCGCCAGGGTGATGACCGCGCCCAGCGTGAAGGTGACGTGACGGAAAGCTTGGCGGCGGGCCACGTTACTCGTACCGGATGCGCGGGTCGAGAAGCCCGTAGGCGAGGTCGACGGCGAAGTTGATGACGACGATGACGGAGGCGACGAACAGCGTCACGCCCTGCACCACCGGGAGGTCGCGGGCGCCGATCGCGCCCAGGGCCAGGCGGCCGAGGCCGGGCAGCGCGAACACCGACTCCAGCACGATGGCGCCGGCCACGAGCTGGCCGAGCTGGATGCCGGCCACGGTGACGATGGGGATCAGCGCGTTGCGCAGCGTGTGCTTGCCGACGACGACGCGCTCGCCGACCCCCTTGGCCCGGGCCGTGCGCACGTAGTCCTCGCGGAGCACGTCGAGCACGGCCGAGCGGGTGGCGCGCACCAGCACCGCGGCCTGGAAGAAGCCGAGCGCGGCCGCCGGGAGCAGCAGGGCGCGCAGCGCCGGCCCCACGCCGGCCGACCAGCCGTCGAAGCCGCCCGAGCGCACCCAGCCGAGCGTGACCGAGAAGAAGAGGATGAGCAGCAGCCCCGACCAGAACTGGGGGAATCGAGATCCCAGGCTTTGGGAGACGATCATCGCCAGGTAGTCGCCGGCCCGCCGGTGGTGGGTGGCGGCGTAGAGGCCGAGCGGAATCGCCACCGCCACCATGAAGACGGCGGCCAGCAGCGCCAGCGGCAGCGTGACCGGCAGCCGGGTGACGATCAGCTCGGCGACCGGCAGGTCGTACTGGATCGAGCGGCCGAGGTCGCCGCGCACGGCTCGCGTGAGCCACTCGACGTACTGCACGGGGAGCGGCCGGTTCAACCCCAGCGACTCGCGCAGCCGCTCGGTGGCAGCTCCCGGCTGCCCTCGGTGCCCATGATCAGCGCGGCGGGATCGCCGGGGAGGACGCGGACGACGACGAAGACCAGCCCGGAGACGAACAGCAGGGTCGCGGCGAGTGCCGCGACCCGACGGACTACGTAGCGGCGCACGCGGACGCGGGAGCCGTCACCGGGCAGGCGCCCAGCCGACCTCCGAGAGGTCCGCGGCGGGGACCGGCAGGTCCTTCCACAACCCCGTGGGCCCCTTCTTGGCCACGGCCAGGCGCGGGTGCATGAACAGCCACACCGAGGGAGCGTCCTCCACCAGCAGGTGCTGCATCTGCGCGTAGAGGTCGCGGCGCGCCTTGTCGTCGAGAGTGACCTCCGACTTGGCGAACAGGGCCTGGAACTTGGGACTGTCGTAGCGGAAATAGTACTTGGGGTTGGCGTAGTTGGCGATGTCCCACGACTCGGCGTGGCCGATGATCGTCAGGTCGTACTCGGGGTCGGTGCAGGGCGGCCCCCAGAACACCCGCGAGAGCCACTGCCCCCACTCGATCTGCTCGATCTTGACGTTCACGCCGATCTTCTTGAGGTTCTCGGCGATGACCTCACCCGAGCGCACCGTGTAGTAGTACTGCGGCGCCACCTTGAGCACGGTGTCGAAGCCGTTGGGGTAGCCGGCCTCGGCCAGGAGCTTCTTGGCCCGGGCCGGGTCGTAGGGCATCGCCTTGGTCAGGTCCAGGTAGTACGGGTTGAGCGGATCCACGTTGGTGCCGAGGATCTTGCCCATCCCGAACATGGCGCCCTTGAGCACGTCCACCTTGTTGATGCCGTGAGTCACGGCGCGCCGCACCCGCACGTCGTTGTACGGCTTGCGCATGTTGTTCATGGCCAGGGTGACGTCGTTGGTGGTGTCGCCCACGATCACCTGGAAGCGCGGGTCCTTCTGGACGTCCTGCACGTGCTCGGGGCCGAGGCCGAACAGCGAGGCGTCGACATCGCCGGCCTTGAGCGCGGCCAGCACGGCGTTGGGGTCGGGCATGAACCGGAACGTCACCCGGTCGAGCTTGGGCAGGCCGGCGACGTGGTAGTCCTTGTTCTTCACCAGCACGATCTTGTCGCCGCGCACCCACTCCTCGAACTTGAAGGGGCCGGTGCCGATCGGCGCGCTCTTGAGCGTGTCGACCGCCTCCCGCGGATAGATGACCGAGCCCTGGCGGGCGAGGTTCAGCAGGAAGTTAGCGTTGACCGCCTTCAGCGAGAAGGTGATCGTCGCCTCGTCCTTGACGATGATGTCGCCGATGGCGTCGTAGTAGCGCGGATAGGGGTGCTTGGTCTCGGGGTTCATGGCCCGCTCGAACACGTACTTCACGTCGGCGGCCTTGAGCTCGCGCCCGTTGTGGAAGCGGACGCCCTTCTTGAGGAAGAAGGTGTAGTTGCGGTTGTCGGCGGTGTGCCAGCGCTCGGCCAGCCACGGCGCGATCTTGCCGTTCCGGTCGACCTTCACCAGGCACTCCTGGATGTTGTAGAGCACCACCCCGGCGGTGGCCGAGGCGGGCGTGGCCGTGAGGTCGAGCCCGGGCGGCTCCACGGCGGCCTGCACGACGAGGTTCTGCGGCCCCTGGGCGCGGGCCGGACTGCCCGCGCCGCCGATG
>CAVTGC010000013.1:0-1050972 GCA_963734175.1 uncultured Candidatus Rokubacteria bacterium | reverse complement strand
AGCGCCTCCCCTTCCCACTCCGGCCCGCGGCGGGCGGCCGCCGCGAGCGCTCAGGGCATCTTGTAGGCTTTCGCCTCCGCGGTGATCTTGGCGGCGTCGAAGCGGTTCATCTCCTCGATCAGCTCGTTGGTGATGAGATCGCCGGACTCGACCTTCTCCTTGATGATCTTCCACTTCAGCATGAAGGCGACGTAGTCGCGGTAGTTGACCTCGGAGTTCTCGCCCCACCGCTTGACGCCGGCCGGCTCCAGCTTCCAGTGCTCCATCCGGGCGGACAGCACCTTGACGTCGTCGCGGATGGCGGTGGCCTCGTCCTTGCCGGTCGGCTTCGTCTGCGGGAACACCTCGTACACCATGCGGACGGCCGCCTCGGGGTTGGCGAGGGCGAACACCTCGCCCTTGGCGTAGGCGCGGCCGAGGCCGATCAGGTCC
This sequence comes from uncultured Candidatus Rokubacteria bacterium, assembly GCA_963734175.1. GTDB lineage: Bacteria > Methylomirabilota > Methylomirabilia > Rokubacteriales > CSP1-6 > AR5. Next base: position 1,050,540 of record CAVTGC010000013.1, on the reverse strand, counting down.
TTGCGCTGGGGACCCTTGATCGTCTCCTCCAGCGCGATGAAGCCGTTGGCGGGATGACGGGCGATGGCCGAGGTGTCGAGCAGGCGCAGCTTCACGCCGGCGATCTCGATGAGCGCGTACTGGGTGTCGAACTGGCTGAGCGCGTCCACCTGCTTGTTCTTGAGCATGATGGCGGGCTGGGCGCCCTCGCCGGCCACCACGATGGTGATGTCGGTGTCGGGGTTCAGCCCGGCGGCGGCGGTCTGGGCCCGGGCGATGATCACGCCGGCCGAGGACATGTTGGTGACGCCGATCGTCTTGCCCTTGAGGTCGGCGTGCTTCTGGATGGCGCTGTCGGCGGGCACCGCGATGCCGTAGGTGTTGGTCTGGTACGCCGTGTAGAAGAACTTCGCGCGCACCCCCTGCGGGCGCAGGATGGCCAGCGGCTCCACGCTGGGCAGGGCGACCAGGATCTCCTTGGTCGCGATGGTCTTCACGCAGTCGGTCGAGCCGGGCAGCGGCACGATCTCGACCTCGATGCCCTCCTGCTTGAACCAGCCGAGCTTGGTGGCCACGGCGAAGGGAGCGCCGAGGCCGGCGGTGATCGTGCGCGCGCACGTCGCGATACGCAGCTTGGTGGTCTGGGCGGCGGTGGGAAGCGAGAGCAGCAGCATCGAGGCGGCGAGCAGCAGGGCGACGAGCGATCTCATGCGACGCTTTCCTTGGCCGCGCGGGAGGCGGCGAGCGAGGTCCGCGCCGTCAGGTCGCTCTCCGGGATCTCGACCCCCTTCTCGGAGGGGTCCCAGAAGAGCACGCGACGGCGCACCAGCGAGACGATGCGGTTGAGCACGAGGCCGACGACCGACAGGATCAGCAGCACGGAGAACTGCCCGGACACGTCCATGGTGTAGGTCATGGACAGGATCAGCATGCCGAGGCCGGCGGTGGCGCCGGTGAACTCGGCCACGATGGCGCCGATGAGGGCCAGGATCATGGCGATGTCCAGGCCGGCCATCACGAACGGCAGCGCGTTGGGCAGGCGCAGCATCCAGAAGATCTGCGTGTTGCTCGCCGACAGCGAGCGCATGAGGCTCACCCGGTCCTCGTCGGCCGAGCGCAGCCCCACCATGGTGTTGACCAGCAGCGGGAAGAACGCCACCAGGGCGGCGTTGATGACCTTGGAGGTGAGTCCGAGACCGAACCAGATCACGATGAGCGGGGCCAGCGCCACCTTGGGCAGCGACTGGAACATGACGATGTAGGGGTAGAGGAAGTACTCGACGTAGCGGTTCATGGCCACGGCGGTGCCGAGGATGAAGCCGAGGGCGGAGCCCACCAGGAAGCCGAGCAGCGTCTCCACCAGCGTCACTTGCAGGTGCTTGACGTAGAGGCCGCTGGCGATGCCGCGATAGAGCGCGACCGCGATCTGCGAGGGCGGCGGCATGATGAAGGCCTGGACCTGGGCCACCCGCACCACCGCCTCCCAGGCCGAGAGCGAGACGACGAGCAGCAGCAGGCTCAGGGCCAGGTTACGGGGCGTCGTCATCCGTCGAGGCCCCCCTTCACGTCGAACCGGGCCCGGATGGCCTTCACGTAGCGGCCGAACTCGGGTGTGTTCATCACGTCCAGGCTGCGCGGCCGGCCCAGGTCGACGCGCACGTCGTCCATGAGGCGGCCCGGGCGCGCGGTCATGACGAGGACGCGGTCGGCCAGGAAGACGGCCTCCGGGATCGAGTGGGTGATGAACAGCACCGTCTTCTTCTTCTCGATCCAGATCCGCTGCAGCTCCAGGTTCATCAGCTCGCGGGTCATCGCGTCGAGGGCGCCGAACGGCTCGTCCATAAGCAGCATGGCCGGGTCGTGCACGAGCGAGCGGGTGATGGCCACGCGCTGCTGCATGCCGCCCGACAGCTCCCACGGGTACCGGTGCTCGAAGCCGCCCAGGCCCACGAGGTTGATCAGGTCGAGGGCGACGGGCCGGTGGCGCTCGCGCCCGAGCCCCTGGACGTCGACCGGCAGCAGCACGTTGTCGAGCACGCTGCGCCAGGGAAACAGCACCGGCGACTGGAAGACCACGCCGATGTCCCGCCGGGGCCCGGCGATGCGCGTCCCTCGCAGCAGTGCCTCGCCGCCCGAGGAGGACAGGAGCCCGGCCAGGATCTTGAGCAGCGTGGACTTGCCGCAGCCGGAGGGACCGACCACCGCGACGAACTCGCCCTCACCCACCCCGAAGGTGACGTCCTCGAGCGCGGTCACCGCGCCGTGGCGGGAGGCGTAGCGCTTGCCGATGGCCTTGACGGTGATGGCGTCGATCGAAGGGGACATCCTCGCGGGTATTGTGCCCTAAGGTGTGGCGCGCGCCTAGCCGGGGCGACTGGACGGCGGCGTGACCGGTCGGCGCTGCGGCATCGGGGTGGCGCGCAGACTGTCCAGCTCGATCGCCGGCATGTCGATGCTGAGCGCGCGCAGCACGCCGTTGGCGAGCTCGTCGTAACGGCTGAAGGCGCGGCGCAGCCGCGCGCGCCAGGCGACGACGCCGCCGTTGGCGTGCAGCTCGAAGGCCGACTCGCGGCCGTCCAGGGCCGAGGCGACGTGGTCGGCGGCGAGCTGCAGCAGCGCGGCGCGCTGCAGCGCCGTGTAGCCGCCGCCCCCGAACGATTCCTCGAGCCCCGCCCCGATCTCCGGCGAGGCCAGATCCTTGTCCGACGGCGCCACCACCAGCGAGGAGCCGGGCAGGATGCGGAGGATTTCCGACATGCGCTGGCGCGCCCGCTGCATGGCCAGGCTGCCGGCGGCCACGTGGGCGCGGCCGGGGATGCAGGTGCCGGCCTCGCCAGGCTCGGGGTCGAGCTCGGCCGCGGTCTGGCAGCTCCGCACCGTCTGCACGTCGGTGACCAGGTCCATCACGTATTCGAGTGTGGGCTCGTGCTCCTTGAGCCCCATCGCGTCGGCACAGGCCAGCGCCAGCCCCAGCGTGAACTCGGCCTTGGCCAGCCAGCAGTAGAGCTGGTGCCAGAAGCACCAGGAGGCAATCGGCTCGGGCGACGGCTCGGTGAGGAAGACGCGCTCCCACGGCACCAGCACCTCGTCGAGCCACAGCTGCCCGTCCAGCTCGTCGAAGCGGCTGCTCAGCGGCGCCAGGAACGGGTTGGGATGGCGCGCCGAGACCTTGCGGCAGAGCACGGTGACGCCGGGGGCGTTCACGGCCACCACGAACGTGGCGCGATGACCGGCGTGATCGATGCCGGAATGCGAGCCGATGTACACGTCCTCGGCGTAGGCGGGGCTGGTGTGCATCCCCACCTTGCCGCTCAGCACCAGGCCGGTGTCGGTCTCGCGGACGACGCGCAGCGCGGTACGCTCGCGCGGGTCCTCGCGCAGCCGGTAGCCGATGGTGGCGGCGCCGGCCGAGAAGGTCAGGAACCGGCCGGTGCGGGCGATCAGCGCGCGATAGTCGCTGGCGTCGGCGATCTGCCGGGGCGAGACCTTGCGCTGACGGACGGCGTCGAGGATGCCGAGTGCGATGAGGTTGCCGTAGCCGGGCGTGTGGGTCACGTTGCCGGCGCTCGGGAAGATCGTGGCCGAGTAGCAGCGGCCCATCGCGCGCAGGTCGGCCGCGCTGGTGGGGACGGCGAACGCCCACGGCATGCGGGCGCCCCCGGCGTCGGGCGGCGTGAGCACGACGTCCGCCCAGGCGGGATCGAGATGACGGTCGTACCAGGCGACGTACTCGTCGACCATCGCCCGCGTGGCGGGGTGCACCGTCACGTCCTCGATCAGCCCCTCGCCCATCACGAAGACCCGGCGGCCGTCCCGCAGGGCCTCGCGGTACTCGGCCCCCGTGCGCATCAGACGAGCTTGGGCATCACGTGCTCGGCGAAGCGCCGCATGCTCGCCTCGGCTTCCTCGCGCGGCAGCATCGAGCCCTGATCGAACCAGCCGATGATCTGTGAGAGACCGAACTCGTCGCGGGCGGCCTGCAGGCGATCGACGACCTCGGCGGCATCGCCGAACACCGCCTGGTCGCGAAAGAACTTCTCGTAGGGGAGATTCGCCAGCGTCTCCTCGATGATCTTCAGCCGTGGCAGGTGGTCGGCGTAGGAGTCGGGCAGCTGCGCGAAGATCGTACGGATGTTCTCGTAGTACTTGCGCACGCCGGGCCGCATGGCGTCGCGGGCGGCGGCTCCGGTGGCGCCGACGTGCATGGGGAACATCAGGGCCATCTGGTCGTCGCGCCACGGATGGGCGGCGGCGGTGAGCCCCGAGCGGTACAGCGCCATGCACTCGCGCAGCAGCGGCACCGGCGTGGTCGTCGTGCCCGAGTAGATCGGCAGCCCGGTGCGGGCGATGTGCGCGAAGCTCTCCGGCGTGTGGACGGCCACCCGGATGGGCGGATGCGGCTGTTGCGTCGGGCGCGGCACCACCGCGACGTCCTCGACCTGGTAGTACGTCCCCTGGAAGCTGAAGCGCTCGCGCGTCCACGCCAGGCGGATGATCTGCAGCGCCTCGTCGAAGCGCCCGCGGTTCTCGGCCACGGACACGCCGAAGCCGTGGAACTGGCTGGGAATCGATCCCCGGCCGACGCCGAACTCCAGCCGCCCGCCCGACAGCAGATCGGCGGTGGCCGCCTGCTCGGCGCAGCTCAGCGGATGGTGCAGCGGCAGCAGGCTGACCGCGGTCCCGATGCGGATGCGCCGCGTCCGGGCGGCGATCGCCGCCACCACCATGAGCGGGTTGGACAGCAGCGAGAAGGCACCGCCGAAGTGCAGCTCGGCCAGCCAGGCCACGTCGAAGCCAAGCGACTCGGCCAGCGCAATGCGCTCGAACATTTCCTCGTACCGCTCGGCGTGCGTCTGGCCGGGGGCCTCCGGAGCCTGGAAGAACAAGCCGAATCGCATGAAAGGCGAGCATACGGCATACACCGCCGTCCTTCTAGTGGCTACGGCGGCATCCGTCGCAAGGACAGACTCTCGTACGTCGCGTTCGCTCTCCCGAGAACTCGACGACTTCCCGCACCGTCTGCTCCCGGGCGATCACGAGGACCTTGGCGACCACGGGGTCGAGTTAGGGGAAGCGGAGGGACAGCCCGCCCAGGACCGAGTGCGTCGTGATGGGGGCGTTGACCTCGAGGCGACCGAAGGGATTGGACTGGAACTCCCACTCCGCCTTGAAGTGGGTGAACCGGTACTCCGCGAACGCCGCCAGGTGGCGGGTGATCTGCCAGGCCAGTCCGCCGGCGACCTTCGGCCCCACCGCCGTATCGGTATCGGACTGGTTCGATGGCGAGAAGTTGCTGGTATCCCGGAAGTGGGCGATGAAGACCGTCGGGCCCACCGCGACGTACGGCTGCAGGCGGCCCCGGGGAAACGCGCTGCTGATCAGGAGCGGCCAGCGGAGGAGGAGATCGAGGCCCACGCTGGTCACGTTCAGACTGGCGCGTCGCACCGCCTGCGGACCGTTCAGGCAGCCGGCCGGGACGCACGCCTCGAAGGAGGCGGTCTGGGCGCCGATGTCCGGCCCGAAGACGTGGGAGGCATCGACGCCGACTCCCAGAAAGGGGACCGAGTCGAACCAGTATCCGGCCCGGCCACCGATCACCGCGCTGTCCTTGTAGGCGATGTCCAGGACGACCACGTCCAGGTCGAAGGCCCGCGCTCGGTTGGTGTGATCGTCCGCGTCGGTGAATCCCGCGCCGGCGTAGAGATCGGCGAACCACTCGGCGGCGGCCGGATGCGGCAACGCGAAGATGACGATGAGGAGGGTGACGAGCCGGAGCGTACGGAGCATCCATCATTCTTGCGTGGCGGCCGGCGGGCGGTCAAGAAATGCGGGCGCTGGCTCGACCTTTGGACACCGCTTGCCGGCATACGGCATACTGCGCTCGCCGTCATCCCTGCCCCAAGGAGTGGGCCGCCATGCCGAGAGTCGCTCCCATCACCGGAAAATCCGACGTGCCGGCCGAGCACCACCGTGTCGTCGACGCCGTCGTCGAGGTGTTCGGCAACGTCCGCGGTCCCTTCAGCATGCTGCTGCACAGCCCCAAGCTGGCCGAGCGCTTCCTGGGGCTGGTGAAGTTCTTCCGCGACGAGGGTGTGGTGGAGGGCAAGCTGCGCTCGCTGGCCATCCTGACCGCGGTGCGGGAGCGCGAGGCCGCCTACGTGTGGGCGGCCCAGGTGGGAGCGGCCCGCCGGGCCGGGGTGCGGGAAGCGGCCATCGACCTCATCCGCGCCAAGGGCGACCCGGCCACGTTGCCGGAGGAAGAGCGCGAGATCGTGGCCTACACCCGCCAGCTCATCCGCACCAACCGCGTCGACCAGGCGGCGTTCGACGCGCTGGCCAAGCGGTACGGCACCCAGTGGCTGGTCGAGCTGACGGCGGCGGCCAACTACTTCGCGATGCTGTCGGGCGTCGTCAACGCCTTCGAGGTGCCGGCGCCGCCGGACGGCGACAAGTTGCCTGGTTGAGTGGGTGGCCCCGACATGGCCCCCCACACCCCCCAACGTTCGTCGCCCCTCAGCGAAGCCGGGGTGCTCCTCGACATCGGTGTGAAGGAGGCAGTGTGATGCGGCTCCAGGGACGGGTCGCGGCCATCACCGGGGGCGCCCTCGGCATTGGACGTGCGACGGCCAAGCTGTTCGCGGCGGAAGGCGCGCTCGTGGCGCTGGGCGACGTGCAGGCGCAGGCGGCCGAGGAGGTCGCCAAGGAGATCGTCCAGGCCGGGGGCCGGGCCATCGCGGTCGGCGTGGACGTGGGCGACGCCGGCCAGGTGCAGGCCTTCGTCGATCGCGCGGTGGCCGAGCTCGGCCGGCTCGACATCATGTTCGCCAACGCCGGCATCGCGCACTCGGCGCCGTTTCTCGAGCACACCGAGGCGCAGTGGCACCGCGTGCTGCGCGTCAACCTCACCGGCGTGTTCCTGTGCTGCCAGATCGCGGCCCGCCAGATGGTCAAGCAGGGCGGCGGCCGCATCATCACCACCGCGTCCATCAACGGCTTCCGCGGCGTCGAGAACCTGGTCGGCTACAACACGGCCAAGGCCGGCGTGATCGAGCTGACGAAGACGATGGCCGTCGAGCTGGCCCCGCACAACATCCAGGTGAACGCCATCGCCCCCGCCCAGATCGACACCCGGCTCACGCGCGGCTTCTCCGACGACGCCAAGGCGCGCCGCACAGCTCGCATCCCGATGGGGCGCTTCGGCGAGGTGGACGAGGTCGCCAAGGCCGCGCTCTTCCTCGCCTCCGACGACGCCAGCTACGTCACCGGCCACACCCTCGCCGTGGACGGTGGCTACCTGGCCGGCGGTCTCTGGTCGAGCAAGGGCTGAGGCGATGATCAAGCGCTTCTCGACCCTCTACGTGGGCCACATCGAGCTGGAACAGTGCGGGCTGGACGGCGTGCCGGCCGACAGCCGGCGGTATCCGAACCGGCGACTGACGGAGACGTTCGATACCGCGGCGGCGCTGGCCGAGGCCACCGACGCGCTGGGCTACGAGACCCTGTGGCTGGCCGAGCACCACTTCCAGCACGAGGGCTACGAGTGCATCCCGAACATCCCGCTGCTGGCCGTCGATCTCGCCCACCGCACCCGTCGGGTCAAGATCGGCTGCGCCTTCAACATCGTCCCCACCTGGCACCCGCTGCGGCTGGCCGAGGACTACGCGACGGCCGACATCCTGACCGGGGGCCGCGTGGTGTTCGGCGTGGGCCGTGGCTACCACTCGCGCGAGGTCGAGACGTTCGGCAACCCGATGCTCGACGGCGAGGCCAACCGCGCGCTGTTCGAGGAACAGGTCGAGATCATCCTCAAGGCGTTCCGCGAGGAATCGTTCGCCCACCGGGGTGCCCACTACACGCTGCCACCCGAGGTGCCATATCGCGGCTACGATCTCAAGGAGATCACGCTGGTGCCGCGGCCCATCGCACCAGCCGGTCGAGGTGTGGCAGCCGATCGTGAGCGGCAGCGCCCGCAGCCTGGATTTCATGGCCAGGCACGGCATCAAGGGCGTGATCTCCTCCACGGCGGAGAGCGTCGTCGAGCGCTGGCTGCAGGACTACCAGGCCGCCGCCCAGCGCCACGGGCGCACGCTCGCGCTCGGCGAGGACGTGATCCTCGGCTTCCGGATGAGCCTGGACGACACGCCGGCGCGGGCCATCGAGCGCGCCCGACCGTACTTCGAGGAGCACGCCAAGTTCATGGCCCCACTCGGCATGCTGCGCTACAGCGAGGAGCACGTGTCGGCGGTGGCGGCCCGCCAGGTCCAGTCACCCACGGGGGCCACGCTGGAGAACGGCGTGCGCAACCGCAGCTGGCTGTGCGCGCCGCCGGCCGACGTCGTGGCGTATCTCAAGTCGCTGGAGGCCAAGTACCCGGGCCTCGAGCACGTGATGATCGCGTGGGCGCTGGGCACGCCACGCGGTCTCATGATCGAGCAGCTCACCCGCTTCGCCAAGGAGGTCATGCCGGCCTTTCGATGATGGACCGGCGCGTCTTCATCGGCAGCCTCGGCCTCGGCGCCCTCGCGTGGCCCCACCCCGCCCGCGCGCAGCCGGCCCGCGGCGTTCCCCGGATCGGGGTCCTGAGCTTCGCGGGGACGACCGCCGAGATCACCGGGCCCGACCCATCCCGCCCCTCCATCAAGGCGCTGCTACGCGGATTGCGCGAGCTCGGCTACGTGTACGGGCGCGATTTCGTGACAGAACCGCGCGCGGGCGAGGGCCGCCCGGAGCGCTGGCCGGTCATGGTGGCCGACCTGGTCCGTCTCCAGGTCGACGTGATCGTCGCCCCCGGCCCGAATCTGCCCTTGCTCAAGCGGGCGACCACGACGATCCCCATCGTCATGGCGGCGGGCCCCGACCCGGTGGGCGACGGATACGTCCAGAGCCTCGGCCGTCCCGGGGCGAACTTCACGGGGCTGAGCCTTCAGGAGATCGACACGACGGGAAAGCGGCTCGAGCTGCTGAAGGCGCTTGTCCCGTCGGCGGCGCCGGTGGCCGTCCTCTGGAACAACGTGCATCAGAACAGCGCGCGGTACTGGCAGGCGGCCGAAGCGGCCGCCGGGAGGCGGGGATGGAAGCTGTTGAAGCTCGAGATTCGCAACGCCGGCGAGCTCGAGGGGGCCTTCAAGACGGCGACGAGAGCGCGCGCCGGCGCGCTCCTCACGATCGCGTCCACGCTCCTCTTCGGTCGCGCTCGGCAGCTCGCGGAGCTGGCCGCCGCGAACCGGCTCCCGGCCATGTACGAGCTGCGGGCCTACGTCGAGGCGGGGGGGTTGATCTCCTATGGCGCGGACGTCGACGCGCTCTGGCATCGGGCCGCCACCTTCGTCGACAAGATTCTCAAAGGCGCCCAGCCGGCCGAGCTCCCGGTCGAGCAGCCCTCCAAGTTCGAGCTGCTGCTCAACCTCAAGGCCGCGAAGGCGCTCGGGCTGACGGTCCCGCCGTCCCTGCTGGCCCGGGTGGATCAGGTGATCGAGTAGCGCTTCAGGTCGACTGCCGCAGCGTGATGCCGCCGTCGACGGCGATCCACTGACCGGTGACGTTGCGGGCCACGTCGCTGACCAGGAACGCCGCCAGATGGCCGATGTCCTCCGGCGTCTGCTCACGGCCGAGCGGCACGCCGCGCTTCACGACCTCCAGGAACACCTCGTACGGCTCCAGCCCCGCGTAGTCTGGCACGCTCAGCTTGATCCCCTGGGCCAGCCCCTCCCACGCGCGCGTCCACAGAAAGCCCGGGCAGATCACGTTCACCCGGATGTCGTGGGGCGCGTACTCCAGCGCCAGGCTCTTGGTCAGCGAGATCACCCCGGCCTTGGCCGCCGCGTAGGCGGGCAGCCGGGGCGAGCCGACCAGCCCCGCGATCGAGGCGATGTTCACGATCGACCCGCCCCCGCGCGATCGCAGATGGGGCGCCGCGGCCTTCGTCGTCACGAACGTCGTCCGGAGGTTCTGCGAGAGGTGCTCGTCCCACACGGCCGCCGACATGCTCTCCATGCCAAGGCTGCCGCCACTGGGCCGCGCGATGCTGGGGTCGACGGGGCCGCGGCCGACGCCGGCGTTGTTGACCAGCACGTCGAGGCCGCCGAAGCGCTCGGCGACCGCCTGCACCGCCGCCGTCACCGCCGTCTCGACGGCCACGTCGCAGGCGAGCGCGATGGCCGAGCCCGGGAGCCCCGCCGCCGTCTTCTCGGCCTCGGCGCCGTCCAGGTCCAGCACCGCCACCCGCGCCCCCTGGGCGGCCAGCACCCGCGCGATACCGGCGCCGATGCCACGGGCGCCGCCCGTCACGATCGCCAGCTTGCCGGTCAGCATTGTCCACGCCCTCCTTGTCGCCGCCCCAGCGGTGCGCCGGTCAGCGGCCGCGCAGCTGCGGATCCAGTGCCGAGCGCAGCCCGTCGCCGAGCAGGTTGAAGCCGAGCACGGCCAGCATGATGGCCAGCCCGGGAAAGACGCTCATCCACGGTGCGGTCTCCAGATACGTCCGCCCCTCGTTCAGCATTGTGCCCCACGACGGGGCGGGTGGCTGGGTGCCGAGGCCCAGGTAGCTCAGCGCAGCCTCGGTCAGGATCGCGTAGGCCAGGCTCACCGAGGCTTGCACGATCAGCGGGGCGAGCACGTTGGGCAGGATGTGCACGAACACCACGCGGAAGCCGCCGGCGCCGAGGCCGAGCGCGGCCACCGCGTACTCCTTGGCTCGCTCGGCGATCACCGGGCCCCGCACGACGCGGCTGAACAGCGGCGCGTAGACGACGGCGATGGCCAACGCGGCGTTGTCCAGGCCCGGCCCCAGCATGGCGGCGATGCCGATGGCCAGGATCAGCGTCGGGAAGCTGAACAGCACGTCCATCGCGCGGCCGATGACCAGGTCGGTGGCGCCGCCGACGTAGCCGCCCAGCAGGCCGAGGATGGTGCCCACGACGAGGGCGATCCCGATGCTGGAGATGGCCACGCCGAGCGCGATGCGGCTGCCGTGGATCGTACGGCTGAGGACGTCGCGCCCGAAGCGGTCGGTGCCGAACGGGTGGGCGAGCGACGGGCGCTTGAGCGCGTCGGCCACCTTCATGTCGGTCGGGTCGTAGGGGGCCACGACGCCGGCGAAGGCGGCCAGCAGCACCATCGCCACGATGAGGCCGGCGCCGAACAGGACAAGGCCGTTGCGCAGGGCCGGCCGGAGTGCCGCCTCAGCCATAGCGGATCCGGGGGTCGACGTAGGCGTAGATGAGGTCGACGAGCAGATTCGAGAACATGAACAGCGCGCTGATGAACAGGATGGTCCCCTGCACCAGCGGGTAGTCGCGCTGGAACACCGCCCACAGCAGCAGCCGGCCCACGCCGGGGAGCGTGAACACCTCCTCGGTGATGACGGCGCCGCCCAGCAGGTAGCCCATCTGTACGCCGGCTACCGTGATGAGCGGGATGAGGCTGTTCTTGAGGGCGTGCCGCCACAGTACGCCGGGCTCGGCCACGCCCTTGGCCCGGGCCGTACGTACGTAGTCCTGGCGCATCACCTCCAGCACCGACGAACGCGTCATGCGCATGAAGACCGCCGCCACCGCGGTGCCGAGGGCCAGCCCCGGCAGCACCATGATCGCCACGTTGCGACGCGGGTCCGTCGTGAGGCTCACGAAGTCGACGGCCGGCGCCCAGTTGAGCCAGAGGGAGACGGCCAGGATGAGCATGCTGGCCTGCCAGAACACCGGAACGGAGAGGCTGAACAGACTGACCAGCCGCACCACGTGATCGAGCGTGGTGTTCTCGCGGCGCGCCGACAGCATGCCGAGGGGGACGCCGACGGCGACGGCGACGAGCATGGCGGCCAGCGTCAGCTCGACCGTGACCTCGAGCCGACCCAGGATCATCTGGACGACCGGCAGCCCGGTCCGCCAGCTGGTGCCGAGGTCGCCGCGCAGCACGCCACTCAGCCAGCGCCCGTACTGCACGTGGAGGGGGGCGTCGAGGCCGAAGAACGCGCGCAAGGCGCGCATCGACTCCTCGCTGTAGGAGCCTTCCGTCCCCACCATCTGGTCCACGACGGTGCCGGGGATGAGGCGGACGAGCAGGAAGACGGCGACGCTCACCCCGAGCAGCGCAGGGACGATCGACAGCGTCCGCACGAGCACGTAGCGCCTCACGGCGCCGCCGCCGTGGACGCGCCCGGCCGCACCCTACTTGTCGAGCGCGACCGTGCGGAACCCGTAGTAGTTGGTCGTGAAGTGCTGCTGGTACTGGACGCCGGCCTGGGTCACGTCGATCATGTCCGGGGCGAACGTCCAGATCTGGATCGCCTTGTCGACCATCAGGCGCTGGACCTTGTCGTAGACGTCCTTGCGCTTGGCGGGATCGAGGGTCGTCCGCCCCTGGTCGAGCAGCACGTCGACGTCGGGGTCGCCGTCGTTGTTCCACTGCTTCTCGGAGGAGTGGAACCGCCGGTAGAAGAGCGAGTCGGGATCGGCGTCGCCGGTGGTAAGGTTCATCGTCAGGTCGAAGTCGAAGTTCGGCTTGATGATGGCCTTGATCCAGACGCCGTACTCCTCCTGGATGATCTGCACGTCGACACCGATCTTCTTGAGCTGGGCGGCGATGACCTGGGCGCCGGCGACCATCGTCGGGAAGGTCGGGATCACCTTCAGCGTCGTCTTGAACCCGCTCGGGTAGCCGGCGTCGGCCAGCAGCTTCTTCGCGCGCTCCAGGTTCGGCGTGTACCACTCCTTGAACGCGTCGGCCGGCAGCGCCCACGGCCGCATGGCCGGCGTGAGCGGGCCAGTGACCGAGCCCAGCCCGGCCGCGGCCGCCTGCAGCACCTCGGTGCGATCGACGGCCAGGCTCAGTGCCTGCCGCACCCGAACGTCGGTGTACGGCCGGCGGCCGTGGTTGATGTTCACCATGTCGAAGCCGAGCCGCGGCGCCCGCATCGCCCGCAGCCGTTTGTCGTCCTTCACGAGCAGGTAGTTCTTGTTGTCCTCCAGCAGCGCGTGGTGGATGTTGCCGGTCCGGAGCTGGGCGATGATGTTCGCCTCGTCGGGAATCACCTTGATCTCGACGGCGTCGACGGTCGGCTTGCTCTTGTCCCAGTAGTCCGGGTTGCGCCGGGCCTTGAGGTGGCTCTGCGGCATCCACTCCTGCAGGATGAACGGCCCCGTGCCCATGGCCGTGCGGCGCAGGTCACCTTTTTCCACGCCCTCGCGGGGGACGATGGCCGACCACCCGCCCGCCATGCCGGCCAGCAGCGAGGCACTCGGCTGCTTGGTGACGATGCGCACCGTCTGGGCGTCGGGCAGCTCGATGTGGTCGACGGCGCTGAGATACCCACGCCCCCCCGAGCCGACCTTCGGGTCGAGGATGCGCTCGTAGGTGTACTTGACGTCCTCGCTGACGAGCTCGCGCCCGTTGTGGAACTTCACGCCCCGGCGCAGCTTGAACGTCCACGTCCGCCCGTCCGCGCTCGTGGTCCACGACTCCGCCAGCGCCGGCTCCAGCTTGCCGTCGTGGCCCCACTCGACGAGCCGGTTGTAGAAGAGCGGGTCGAGCCGCTGCCGCGAGAGCGCCTGCTCCATGATCGGATCGAGGCTCGGTGCCTCGGTCGTCTTCGCCGAGACGAAGGGGCGACGGGCTGGCTGGGCCGCGGCCGGGGCCGCCGCCACGGTGGCGGCGGCGGCCGACAGTCCGAGGAACTGACGGCGACTGAGGCGGGCGGGACGCGGACGGGTCATGGGCTCTCCTGCCTCAGGCGCCGGTGCTACCGCCGAGGAAGCCGATGGCGTTCACTTCGACGAGGAGCTGGGGCGTGGCAAGCGCGCGCACCTCCACGAGGGTCGAGGTCGGAAAGTCGCCGGTGAAGAACTCCCGCCGCGCCTTCCACACCTCCTCCCGCTGCTTGATGTCGGTCACGTAGATGTCCACGCGAATGATGTCGTTCATCACGCCGCCGGCGGCCTCGACCAGGTGCTTGATCTTGGTGAACGTGGCCTTGGCCTGGCCGTACATCGAGGCGTCGCCGGACACACCGCCGGCGCCGTCGCTGGCGGTCATGCCGGCCACGAAGATCTGGTTGCCGTGGACGCGGCAGTTGGACCACGTCCCCGGCGGCGCCTCCTTGACGTGCGGGCTCGTCACGCGCTGCATCTTCATGGGGTCTACCCTCCGGGCCCCGAGCATACTGCGTCCGGGCGCCGCCGGGCGGACGTCGTCACGCCACCGCCTCGATGCTCCACTTGTTCAGCTGACCGACGTCCTGGCCGGCCAGGTCGGTCACGCGCAGGACCCAGTTGCCGCCGACCGGCTGGCCGACGAGGGTGGCCAGCACCGAGCCCGGTGACGCCGTCGGCGCGACGAGCTCGACCCGAAGGTCGCGGGAAACTTCTGCGCGTGCGCGGCAGCGCTCTTCGCCTGGCGCACCTCCTCCGACTCCTGGCCGTGGCGGACGGCGCCGGGCGGGGGCGGGCCCGTCACCAGCGCTCCGAGCGACACGAACGCGCCGTCGGCGAGCCCCGCGTAGCAGAAGGCCCCGCGGGCATCGTCGTAGACGGCGGAGTATCCGTCGGGGGTCTCGTAGCGGGCGTACAGCTCGGTCCCGAAGACGATGAGCTGCACTTCGGATCCGTCGCGCTGTCCGAAGGTGAGCCGCTCGCCGTGGATCGCGGTCATGCCATCTCCATCGCGATCGCGTCGATGCTCGACGCCGTCTTCTTCCCAGCCGGCCGTCAGGCGGTGGGCACGTCCGCGGCGGGCAGTACCGCCGTGAGGAATCGATAGCTGTTGTTCGACGCGTAGCGGGGGTCGCCCTTGCACAGGGCCATGAAGGCGCGATGGCCGGCCTTGGCGCGGCCGACGAGGCAGCCGGCGCTGGCCCGGCCGATGTCATTCTTGGGCAGGTCGAATCCCCAGTGCTGGTTCACGCCGAACAGCCCGTCGAACGGCCGATCGCCGGTTCGCTCGAAGTCCGCGTTGAGGTCGCGGAACACGCGAATCGGCGCGGTCTGCACGAGCGCCTCGTGCGCGCTGGGCCGCCCCACCATGTGGGTGCCGACCGACCACGCCTTGTACTGCCCGAAAGCGATGCGGGCGGCCCCGCGCGGATCGAGCTTCTCGATCAGCGTGTAGTGCTTGCCCGGCTCGGTCGTGGCCTCCCAGATCTCCTCGATGCTCGGGTTGCCGGCCCGGCTCACGCGCAACACCAGGCGCAGGTCGTTGAACACGTTCGGAGCATCGGTGTTCGGACCGCCGTCGGCGTCCATGCCCTCCACGTACACGATGTTGACGCAGTCCGGATGGCGCGCGAGCCAGTGGCCGGACGCCTGCATCGCCCGCACGATGCGCCCGGCCAGCGAATCCGGCACGCGCAGGGGAAACGCCGGCTCGTCGGCCAGCAGCGCGGTGACGGCCGCCCGGTCGAGCGTCGTCTGCCCCGCCAGCCCCACCTTGCGGAGGAACTGCGCGATCGCCCACAGCGACACCGGGCCGAAGCTGCCGTCGGCCGGCGGGTCGAGGATGCCGTGCACGGCGAGGCGCTCCTGGGTCTGGGTCGCCAGCGTCCGATCGCCGCCGATCAGCGCCAGCGCCACCGCCGGGGCCCCGGACGCGATCTCCCGCAGGGTCACGCCGGGAGCCCGAGCAGCGCCTCCAGGTTGCGCCAGAGGATCCGCTCCTTCTCCTCCGACGTCAGGGTCTTGAGCCCCTGCACCCAGGTGACGGGCGACGGGTGCCACGGCACGAACGGCCAGTCGCTGCCGAGCACCACCCGGTCGGCGCCGACCTGATCGAGCAGGAAGCGCAGAGCCTCCTCGCTGCCGGTGACGGAGTCGTAGTACAGCCGGCGCTGGTACGCGCTGGGCGGCTTCGGGATGCGGCGCGCCTCCGGACGGCTGGCCCACCCGCGGTCCAGCCGTCCCATCGCGTAGCAGGCGGGCCCGCCGCCGTGAGCGATGCACACGCGCAGGTCGGGACACGCCTCCATGACGCCGCCCGCGATCAGGATGGCCACGACGATGGCGTCGTCCAGGATGACCCCGAGGCTGTTGAAGAGGCCGTCGCGCGGCGTGCGCTCCATGAGGAAGTTGTGCTGGGGCTGCGGGTGGAAGAACAGCACGGCCCCCAGCTGCTCGGCGGCCTTGAAGAACGGCAGGAACTCCGGCTCGTCCCACTGCTTGCCGTTCACCTGGGTATCGAGCTCGGCGCCCTTGAGCCCGAGCACGGTCACCGCGCGCTCCAGCTCGCCGATGGCCGCCTTGACGTCCTGCACCGGCAGCGTGGCGAGTCCGGCGAAGCGGCGCGGCTGCGCGCGCACCATGCCGGCGATCTCGTCGTTGACCTCGCGGGCCAGGGCCAGTCCCTGGCCGCCCTCGAGGTGGTGGCCGAAGAAGGGCGTGTGGATCGAGACCACCTGCACGTCGACGCCCTGGGCGTCCATGTCCTTCAGCCGCTCCTCGACGGTGAACCGCACCTTGGGCGAGCTGAACGCTGTGCGCTTGCCGCCGCCCAGCAGCGTGCCGAGGCCGTCGCCCGGCTGGTGGCGATAGCCGTGCCACTCGCGGCCGGCCTCGATGGCCCGCCACAGCGACTGGGGAACGAGGTGCGCGTGGATGTCGATCGTGCGCATGCGCGACTCTCCTATCGAAAGCGCTCGACGCCGGTGCCGCGATAGAGGATCTTCGCCGACCGGGCCACCGACTCCGCGTGGTGGGCCCGCGCCGCCGGCCACAGGTCGGCGGCGGGCGGGTGCTCGGGGACGAAGTGGTGGTGATCGTCCACGCCCCGCACGAGCATGGCGCCGTCGACGTCGCCGGCCACCTGCTTGACGTGGGTGGCCACGTAGCGGATGGCGAAGCCGATCCGGCGGTCGTCCGAGCGGTTGGGCGGTGAGCCGTGCACCATCCGCACGTGGTGCAGCGACATCTCGCCGGCCCGCAGGAGCACGTCCACGCCGCGTGTCTCGTCCACCTCGACCTCGATCTCCTGCCCGCGCGAGAGCAGGTTGTCGGGCGCGAACGTGTCGCGGTGGGCGAGCTGCTCGGTGTGGGAGCCGGGGACCATCCGCATGGCGCCGTTCTCGATGGTGGCCTCGGTGAAGGCCACCCACGCGGTCAGCACGTCGGGCTCGCTCAGCCCCCAGTAGGTCGCGTCCTGGTGCCACGACACGAAGGCGGCGTCGCGCCCGTTCTTGATGAAGAAGCTGCTGCTCCACACGAGCAGGTCGGGGCCGAGAACGTCCTCGACGGCGTCCAGGATGGCCGGTCGGCGCACGAGGTCGGCCAGCCACGTGAAGAGCAGGTGCGGCTTGTGGCGGAGCTCGCCGGTGAGGGCGCCGCCGTGCTCGGCCTCCACCGCTTCCAGCCGGCTGCGGTACTCGGCCGCCTCGGCCGCCGTCAGCACGGTGATGGGGAAGAAGAAGCCGTCGCGCTGATACCGCGCGACCGAGGCCGGCGACAGCAGCCGCGTCACGACCGGCGCGCCCATACCGCGTACAGAGGATCGCCGTTGCCGAGCGGCGACCGGTCCTCGTCCTTGACCTCGGTCCAGCCGCCGGCCGCCTCGAAGTAGGAGCGCACCAGCATCCGGTGCTGGGGATCGGTGGAGTCGAGCCACACGGCCACGGCCTTGGTGGGAAAGCAGCGGTTGGAGAACGAGATCACGAACGGCGCCCCCGGCCGCAGCACCCGGTGCAGCTCCCGGAAGAGCAGCACGGGGTGAGTCACGTACTGGATGGAGACGGCGCACATGGCGCCGTCGAACTCGCCGTCGCCGAACGGCAGTCGGGAATCACGGTTGAGGTCGTGGACGATCGACTTCGTCAGCTGGGGGTTGTCGGCCATCTCCTCGGCGTTCAGCCCCAGGCCGATCACCTCGCGGTCGCCGGGCGGCAGGTGGCTGCGCCAGCTGCTCATGAGGTCGAGCAGCCGGCCGCCGGCCGGCAGCACTTCGGCGTAGAGACGAGCCAGGGCGGCGATGGCGCCGTCGTCGATGTGCACGACCTTGCGCACCATCGTGTAGAAGCGGCCATCGGGCGACTCGTCTTCCCGCTCGTACGCCCCGGGCGGGAACAGCCCGTCGCCCCGTGGGGGCTCGGCGCTCAACGCGCCGCCGCGACGGCCTCCGGCATCTTGTCGACCACCCGTGTCTCGTGCACGGCCGGCGAGTAGATCTCGAGGATCTCGACGTCGTCCGAGCACGTGAGCTCGTTGTGGACGATGCCGGCTGGCTGCAGCACGCAGTCGCCCTCGCGGAAGGTGTGCTCGCCCTGCCCCTCGTAGACGAACTTCATCCAGCCCTTCAGTACGTAGAACATCTGGAAGTCGCACTGGTGCTGGTGCAGCCCGGTGGTGTGCAGGTCGTGGGAGCCCGGGCCGTCCTTCTTGATGCGGACGATGTGGGCCCGGAACTGCCCGTGGGTGGCGTTGGCGATGCCGAGGTCGCGGTACTCCATGAAGCTGCGCAGCCCGGTCTTGTAGACGGCGTCTTCGGCCCGGCTCACGCTGAAGAGCTGCTTGGCGTCACTCATGACGAACCCTCCCTGTGGGTCAGCGGCTCACGACCTCGCCCGTTTCGATGTCCATCAGGTCCCGCCGGGGTCCCATCGTCTGCATGGCCTCGAAGCCGTGCTCGACCATGTCGCAGTACAGCTCCACGCGATTGCCGTCGGGGTCGGCGAAGTAGATGCTGCGGGTGACGTTGTGCGCGATGGTGGCGTCGACCTTGATGCCGAGCTCGCCCAGCTCGCGATGGGCCGCCTGCAGCTCCTCGAAGCTGCCGAGCTGCCAGGCGATGTGGTGCAGCCCCGGCTGCTTGTCGTCCGGCGTCTCGCCGGTCGCCACCTGGAACAGCGCCAGCTCGTGGTGCTGTTCGCCGAAGCTCAGGAACACCGCGCCCCAGTCCTTCTGCTCGTAGGCCACCTTGAGGCCGAGCGCACGCGTGTAGAACTCCTTGGACTTCTGGGCGTCCCGGACCTTCAGGACCACGTGGCCGAGCTTGCGAGCCTGGATCATGACCGTGCCCTCCGTGCCGCCCCGCGGCGTTTTCGGCTGATGGCGTATACCCTATCGCCCGGCGCCAGTATAGACGCGCCAGGGGGCCAGGTCATGGGGATCGCTGAGAGCGGGGTACTGCGGGGCAAGGTGGCCATCATCACGGGCGCGGCGACCGGCATCGGCCGGGCCAGCGCCCTGCTGTTCGCTCAGGCCGGCGCCCGGGTGGTGCTGGCCGACGCCCGCGAGCCGGAGCTGACGCGGACGGTGGCAGACGTGCGCACGGCGGGGGGCCAGGCGGAGGCCGTCGTGGCCGATCTTGCCCGCCCGGAGGACTGCGCGGCGGTGGTGGCGGGGGCCGTCCGCGCCTTCGGGCGGGTGGACGTGCTGCTGAACAACGCTGGGGTAGGCACGATGGTCGTCGGCGGGACCGTGGAGACCATCACGCTCGAGCACTGGGATCTCGCCCAGGACGTCAACGTGCGCGCGATGTACCTGGTCAGCCGGGCGGCGGTGCCGGTGATGCGCCAGGCCGGCGGCGGGGCGATCGTGAACATCTCTTCGGTGTCCGCATTCCGCGGCTCGCCCGAGCGCCCGACCCACGCCTACGCCGCCTCCAAGGGCGCCGTGCTCGGTCTCACCCACGCGATGGCGGCGAGCTACGGGCGCGACGGGATCCGCGTGAACGCGATCTGCCCGGGCACGATCCGCACGCGGCTGACGGCGGACATCGTGCCGCGGGTGGAGCAGGCGTCGAAGGAGGGGCGCGGCATCCCGCTGGGGCGCGTGGGCGAGCCGGAAGACATCGCACGGTGCGCGCTGTTCCTGGCCTCCGACGACGCGAGCTTCATCTCGGGCGCCCACATCGTGGCCGACGGCGGGGCGATGGCGGCGTCGGCCTAGCCCGCCAACCGGCCCCGGCTGATCGCGTCGCAGCCCCGCGACTACTCTTCAGGCTGCAGCACCCGCTCGCGCCCGCGTCCGGTACGTCTCCAGATTCCCGCCCGACTTCAGCTTGCCCGGCAGCGGATGGCCGACCACGCGTTCGGCGAGCTGGCCGGCCTCGATCATCTTGTCCAGATCGATCCCCGTCTCGACACCCAGCTCCTGGCACAGGAAGACCACGTCCTCCGTGGTCACGTTCCCCGCCGCGCCCTTGTGGGCGGCGAACGGACAGCCGCCCATGCCGGCGACGGCGGTGTCGAAGTGGTCGACGCCCACCTCCATCGCGGCGAGGACGTTGGCGACGGCCAGCGCGCGGGTGTCGTGCAGGTGCAGCTTGATCGGGGTGCTCGGCCAGCGGTCGCGGACGGTGCCGACCAGGCGCTTGATCTGCAGCGGGTTGGCCCAGCCCATCGTGTCGGCCAGGCTGATGCCGCCCAGACGGGAGCCGCACGCGTTGGCCTTCTGCTCGACCTTCTGCAGCACGGTCACGACGTGCCTGGGTTCGACGTCGCCCTCATAGTTGCAGCCGAAGGCGGCCATCACGCCCACGTCCAGCCAGTCCATCCCGAGCTTCTGGTAGCGCTCGGCCCAGCCCGGCAGCTCCTCCAGGCGCTCGTCGACGCTGCGGTTGGTGTTCTTGCGCATGAAGGTGTCGGTGCCGGCCACGCTGAACATCGGGCGCAGGGCCAGCGCGTCGCGATGCTTGGCCGCCCGCTCCAGCCCCGCCTCGTTGAGCCAGATGGCCTCGTAGGCCACGCCGGGGGTGCGCTTGATGCCGGCCACCATCTGGTCGGCGTCGGCCATCGACGGCACCCACTTGGGGCTGACGAACGAGGTGAACTCGATCGTCTTCACGCCGGTGTCGGACAGTGCGTCGACCAGCGAGATCTTGTCGGCCAGACTGATCGCGCCCTTCTCGAACTGGAAGCCCTCGCGCGGGCCCACTTCCTTCAGCTTGACGGACTTCGGCAGGTCGCTCATCCGATCACCCTCCGTGACGCCAGCGCGTCGATCTCGTCCTTGGGCACTCCAAACTCCGCCAGCACTTCGCGCGTGTGCTCGCCGAGCTGCGGCGCCGGGCGGCGCAAGCTGAACTCGAAGGCCGTGCTGCGCACCGGCATCTTCGGCAGCTTGGCGGGCGGGCGGCCGGGCAGCGGCGTGGACATCCACTGGTCGGAGGCGTTCAGATGCGGGTCGTCCACCAGCTGGTCGGGCCGGCGCAGCAGCGCGTACGGGATGCGCACGCGCTCCAGCCGCTCGGCCAGCTCGGCGCTCGGATACTTCAGCATCTCCTCGGCGATGCGCGCGGGCAGCCAGCCGCGGGCGGCCACGCGCTTGCGGTTGTCGTTCAGGCGCTCGTCGGCCAGCAGGTCGGCCAGCCCGAACTCGGTGCAGAAGCGCTCCCAGTGGGCGTTGGACGTGATGCCGACGAAGACTTCCTCGCCGTCGGCGGCGGTGAAGAGCTGGTAGATGCCCCACCCCATCCGCGTGCCCTGGCGGAGCTCGGCCAGCGGCACCGACGGCTCGCCGGTGGCGCCATAGTTGGCCAGCCACTGCGCCACCCAGAACACCGTCGTCTCGAAGAGTCCCGAGGTGATCTTCTGGCCCTTCCCCGTCTGGGCGCGCTGGTGGAGCGCGGCCAGCACCGCGACGACGCCGTACGCGGCGGCGCCGACGTCGACGATGGAGGCGCCGGCCCGCATCGGCTGGCCGCGGGGGCCGGTCATGAACGCCAGCCCCGCCGACATCTGGGCCAGCTCGTCCAGGAACGGCCGCGCCTCGTGCGGCCCCGGCAGGAAGCCCTTGAGCGCCAGATAGATGATGCCCGGGTTCTGGGCCGCGAGGACGTCGTAGCCGAGGCCGAGCCCCTCCACCGCCCCGTAGGCGAAGTTGTCGATGACGACGTCGGAGCCCTTGGCCAGCCGCAGGAACAGCCCGCGGCCCTCGGGCGAGCCCTTGAGGTCGATGGTGATGCTGCGCTTGTTGCGGTTCAGGAAGTGGAAGTTGGCGCCGTTACCGGCCGGCATGCCGCGCGTCTGGTCGCCCTCGCCCGGCCGCTCCACCTTGATGACGTCGGCGCCGAGGTCGGCGAGCAGCAGCCCCGCCGAGGGGCCGGCGATGATGTGGCCGAGCTCGAGGACCCGCACGCCGTCCAGGGGCAGCACGGGCGCATCATACCGCATCCAGCCTTGACAACTTGGAGCCGGCGGGGCAGGTTTGGGCGCCGAGTGCCCGCGCGCAAAGGCGCGCAGAGAGAGAGGTCGTATGAAGCGCACGCCGTCGATCCGCCTGGTGGCCCTCGTCGCCGCCCTGGTGCTGACCATCCTGTTCGCGGCCACCATGCCGTTCGTCGCCCGGGCGCAAGGTCCGCTGAAGATCGGCTTCGGCATGGCCATGACCGGCGGCCTCTCCGCCAACGGCAAGCCGGCGCTGCTGGCGCTGCAGATCTGGCAGGACGACATCAACAAGAAGGGCGGCCTGCTCGGCCGGCAGGTGCAGCTGGTCTACTACGACGACCAGACCAACCCGGCCACGGTGCCCGGCATCTACACCAAGCTGCTCGACGTCGACAAGGTCGACCTCGTCATCTCCGGCTACGGCACCAACCTGATCGCCCCGCTGCTGCCCATCGCCATCGAGCGCAAGCTGACGCTCATCGGCATGTTCGGCCTGGCCAACAACGAGAAGTACCAGTACCCGAACTACTTCCAGATCCAGCCGGCCGGGCCCGATCCGCAGACCAGCACCGCCATCGGCTTCTTCGAGCTGGCCGCCAAGCAGACCCCCAAGCCGCAGACGGTGGCCATCGTCGGCGCCGACGCCGAGTATCCGCAGAACGCCCTGGTGGGCGCCCGCGAGCTCATCAAGAAGTTCGGATTCAAGACCGTCTACGACAAGACGTACCCGCCCAGCACCGTGGACTACACGCCCATCGTGCGCGCCATCAAGGCCACCAACCCCGACGTCGTCTTCATCGCCTCCTACCCGCCCGACTCGGTCGGCATGCTGCGCGCGGTGCAGGAGGTCGGCCTGCAGCCCAAGCTCATCGGCGGCGGCATGGTGGGGCTGCAGTTCACCAGCGTGATGACCAGCATGGGCCCGGCCCTCAACGGGATCGTCAACTACGACTTCTGGGCCCCCGAGCCCACGATGCTGTCCATCGCCGGCGTGAAGGAGTTCCTGAAGGAGTATCAGAGCCGCGCCGAGAAGGCCGGCGTCGACCCGCTCGGCTACTACCTGCCGCCCTACTCGTACGCCGTCGGCCAGGTCCTGGCCCAGGCCATCGAGGGCACCAAGGGCCTCGACCAGCAGAAGATCGCCGATTACATCCGCGCCACCGAGTTCAACACGATCGTCGGCAAGGTGAAGTTCGGCAAGAACGGCGAGTGGGCCAAGGGCCGCACGCTCATGGTCCAGTACCAGAAGGTCCAGGGCACCGGCATCGACCAGTTCCGCGGCCCCGGCAAGAAAGTCGTCCTCTATCCCGACGAGCTGAAGTCCGGCAACATCATCTACCCCTACTCCGCCGCCAAGAACTAAGCACGACACGCCGAGAAAGAGACCGATGAGCCTCGGGGACCGCCGACCTCGCATCGCGGTCCACGAGCCTCGCTAGCGTGTTCTCCTGGGACCTGCTCGCCAACGCGGTCGTCGCCGGCCTGTTGCTCGGCGGCTTCTACGCTGCCGTCAGCCTCGGCGTGTCGCTCATCTTCGGCCTGCTCGACATCGCCAACATCGCGCAGCCGGCCTTCGTCATCCTCGGCGCCTACGCGACGTACGTGGTCAACAACGCCTACGGCACTGACCCGATCCTGGTCGGCCTCCTCTTCACGCCGGTGTTCTACGGGCTCGGCGCGGTCGTCTACCGCGTCTACTACTCGGCCTTCGAGCGTCGCGGCGACGAGGCGCTGCGGGGGCTCGTCTTCTTCTTCGGCATTCTGTTCATCATGGAGGTCAGCCTCAGCCTGAAGTTCGGCGTCGACTACCGGCTGGTGCAGGCCCCCTACATCGGCAAGTCGATCGAGTTCGGCGGCGTCGGCATCGCCTATCGCTACCTGGTGCCGTGCGTGGTCGGCATCGCCATGACGCTGGCGCTGTACCTGTTCCTGGGGCGGACGTTCTACGGGCGGGCCATCATGGCCGTCTCCCAGGACCAGGGCGCGCTGCGCCTGATGGGCGCCAATCCCGTGCAGATCAAGACCATCGCGTTCGGCATCGGCATCGCGGCCGCCAGCCTGGCTGGCGCCCTGCTGATCAGCATCGCGCCGGTGGTGCCGTCGACCGACCGTGACTACATCGGCCGCATGTTCGCCATCACCGTCCTGGGCGGCATGGGCAGCATCGGCGGCACCCTGCTGGCCGCGGTCATCCTGGGCGTGGTGGAGAGCCTGATGTCGACCTTCTTCGGCCCCTCGTGGTCGCTGGCCGTCTCCTTCGGCGTCCTCCTGCTGGCGCTGGCCGTGCGGCCGGCCGGACTGTTCGGCCGCTAGATGCAACGCACCCTCCCCGCCCTGGTGATCGGCGTGGCCGTGATCGCGGCCGGCATCTCGCTGGCCCAGCTGCGCGTGAACCCCTACATCTACTTCGCCGGTTACGTCATCCTCCAGTACGTGGTCCTCGCCACCGCCTGGAACATCCTGGGCGGCTACGCCGGCTACGTGAACTTCGGCACCCCGGCCTTCTTCGCCATGGGCGCCTACACCGCCGTCTTTCTCATCCGCTCGATCCAGGCGCCGCTGCCGGTGCTGATCCTGGCCGGCGGGCTGGTGGCCGCGCTGCTCGGTCTCGGCATCGGCTATCTCACGCTGCGCCTGCGCGGGACGTTCTTCTCCATCGCCACCCTGGCGCTGTCGGTCGTCCTGCAGACATTCATCATCAACTGGGAGTACGTCGGCGGCTCCCGCGGGCTCAGCGTCCTCCGGCCGAGCGGGCCGCCGTTCGGTAGCTACGTCACGTTCCTGTTCACCGTCATGGTCGGACTGGCCGTGGTGGCGGTGCTGGTCGCGCGGTTCATCGAGCGGTCGTGGATCGGCCGGGGGCTGGCCGCCCTCCGCGACAACGAGGAAGCCGCCGAGTGCATGGGGGTGCCCACGCTGCGCCTCAAGCTCTTCGCCACCACGGTCAGCGGCTTCTTCCTGGGGGTGGCCGGAGCGCCCTTCCCGTACTACGTGACGTTCGTCGAGCCCAACTCCGCGTTCGCCCTCGACTACGCGGTGAACGCGCTGGCCATGCCCATGATCGGCGGCACCACGAGCTGGGTGGGGCCGGTGCTCGGCGCCGTGCTGCTCGGCACCGCCCAGCAGCTGGCCACGGTGACGATCTCCTCCGAGCTGAACTTGCTGATCGTGGGTGTCGTGCTGGTCACCTTCGTCGTCGTCGCCCCCGAGGGCATCCTCGGCCTCGTGCGCCGGCTGCGGGGCCGCTGATGGCCGCCGCCCTGCTCGAGGTCCAGGCCGTCGTCAAGCGCTTCGGCGGCTTCACCGCGCTCAACCGGGTGACGCTCGACGTGAAGGCCGGTGAGCGGTTCGGTCTCATCGGCCCCAATGGCTCCGGCAAGACCACGCTCATCAACTGCATCTCGGGATCGCTTCATGCCGACGAGGGGCGCATCCTGTTCGACGGCCGCGACATCACCCGGCTGCCCGCCCACCAGCGCACGCGCCTGGGCATCGCCCGCAGCTTCCAGATCCCCAAGCCGTTCACGCAGCATGACCGTCCGCGACAACCTGGGCATTCCGCTGGAGTACGCCGGCCACGCCCGCGCCCATCACGAGGGGGCCGAGGTCGCCGAGATCCTCAAGGACATCGGCCTCGAGGCCAAGGCCGACCTGCGGCCGGCCGGCCTCACCCAGATCGAGATGCGCAAGCTGGAGCTGGCCCGGGCGATGGCGGCCCGGCCCAAGCTGCTGATCTCCGACGAGGCCATGGCGGGGCTGTCCAGCGCCGAGGTGGACGACATCCTGGCCATCCTGTTCCGGCTCAGCCAGAAGGGCATCACGATCATCATGATCGAGCACATCATGCGGGCGGTGATGCGCTTCTCCGAGCGCATCGTGGTGCTCGACGCCGGCGAGCGCATCGCCGAGGGAACCCCCGACGAGGTCGTGCGCAACCCGGCCGTGGAGAAGGCCTACCTTGGCGAGTAGGCTCGTCGTCAACGCCGTGGATGCCGGCTACGGCAACGTGCGCGTGCTGCACGGCGTGTCGCTGGAGGTGCGCGAGGGCGAGACGGTGGCCCTGCTCGGCACCAACGGCAACGGCAAGAGCACGCTCATCAAGTGCATCATGGGGATCGTGCCGCTGCAGGCCGGCGAGATCTTCCTGGAGACCGACGGTGTCCGCGTCGATCTCACCCGCAAGTCCACCGAGGAGATCGTGGGCATGGGCATCACGCTGGTGCCGGAGGGGCGCCGGCTGTTCCCCAAGCTCACCGTCGAGGAGAACCTGCTGCTTGGCGCCTATCGCGCCGAGGCCCGCGCCAACATCGACCGCAACCTCGCCTTCTGCTTCGAGGCCTTCCCGGTGCTGCGCGGCCGCCGGCGTCAGCTGGCCGGCAGCATGAGCGGCGGCGAGCAGCAGATGCTGGCGATCGCCCGCGCGCTCATGTCGGCGCCGAGGATCTTGCTGGTCGACGAGCCGTCGGTGGGGCTGGCGCCCATCCTCGTGAGCCGGGTGATCGCCAAGATCAAGGAGCTGAAGGAGCAGTACCACCTCACCGTGCTGATGGCCGAGCAGAACTTCAACCAGGCCACGAAGATCGCCGATCGCGGCTACATCATCGTGCACGGCAAGATCGAGTTCGAGGGGCGCAGCACTCGCGAGCTGCGCGAGAACGAGCTGGTCAAGAAGTACTACCTCGGCGTGTAGCGCGGTCGGCCGCCGCGATCACCCGACCGCGCGTGGCCTATACTGGCTCGCGTGGCCCTGACCGTTCCCTGGCGCCTCCGCCTGGGCTCCACGACCGCCCCCGCCGACGACGAGCCGCTGACCGCGACCCGGAAGTGGACGATCACCGGCGCCGTGATGCTGGTCACCGTCATGCAGGTGCTCGACGTCACCGTGACCAACGTGGCGCTGCCGCACATCCAGGGCTCGCTGTCGGCGGCCGTCGACGAGGTCTCGTGGGTGCTCACCTCCTACCTCGCGGCCAACGCCATCATCCTGCCCGCCACCGGATGGCTGGCCAGCGTGCTGGGGCGCAAGCGACTCTTCCTCACGTGCACGGTCATGTTCACGCTGGCGTCGATTCTCTGCGGGCTCGCTCCCAACATCGAGACGCTCCTGATCGCCCGCTTCCTGCAGGGCCTCGGCGGCGGCCCGCTCATGCCGCTGGCCCAGGCGATCATGTGGGAGATCTTCCCGCTTCGGCAGCGGGGCATGGCCATGGCGGCGTGGGGCGTGGGCATCATGATGGCGCCGATCTTCGGCCCCACCCTCGGCGGCTGGATCTCCGACAACTGGTCGTGGCGGTGGATCTTCTACATCAACCTGCCCATCGGCGTGGTCGGCTTCCTCGTCGCCGGCGCCGTGCTCTTCGACCCGTGGTACCTGAAGAAGCCCGGGCGCATCGACGCGATCGGCCTCGTGCTCATGGCCGTCGGCTTCCTGTCGTTCCAGCTCTTCCTGGACCAGGGCGAGCGCAACGAGTGGTTCCACTCCTCGTTCATCCTCGCCCTCGCCGTCCTGGCCGTGCTGGCGCTCGTCGCCTTCGTCGTCCGCGAGCTGACCGCCGACGAGCCGATCCTCGACCTGAGCGCCTACACCGACCGCAACTTCGCGGCGGGCAGCATCATCATGCTCACCGTCATGATCGGCTTCTTCTCGAGCATGGTGCTCCTGGCCCTCTTCACCCAGAAGGTGCTGGGCTACGACGCGTGGACCTCGGGGCTGGTGCTGGCGCCGGGCGGCGTCGGCAATCTCCTGTCGCTCATCGCCGCCGGCCGGCTCATCACGCGGATGGACCAGCGCTGGCTGCTCGCGCTGGGCTGCCTGCTCAACGCCTACGCGACCTACGAGATGTCCACCATCACGCTGGGCGCCGACTACTGGGCGCTGGCATGGCCACGGCTCATCCAGGGCGTGGGGATCGGCTTCATCTTCGTCCCCCTCAACACGGTGGCGCTGGCGACAATCTCCCGCGAGAAGATGGGCAATGCCACCGTCCTGCTGAACGTGGTCCGCAACCTCGGCGGCGCCATCGGGGTCGCACTCCTCACCACCCTGCTGGCCCGGCGCAGCCAGACCCACCAGAGCACGCTCGTGGGCCACATCGACCGGTGGGACACGGAAACGGCCGAGCGACTGCACGGCTGGGCCACGCACTTCATGACCCAGGGCGCCGACAGCTTCACGGCCGAGCGGCGCGCGGTGAGCATGCTCTACCAGGAAGTGACGCGGCAGGCCCAGCTCCTGGCCTTCGCGGATGACTTCTGGGTGCTCTTCCTGCTCTTCTGCGGCTCGCTCGTCCTGCTGCCGATGCTGAGCCGCGTGCGCATCGCGCCCGCGGCGCCCTCGGAGGCGGACGAGGCGGCGCCGCCGCCCGTGCACGCGGAGTAGCGAGCGTCTGGACGGCGGGTTGCGCAACCGGCAGCCGCGTTCTACTCTCGCCTCATGATCGTTCCCCTCACCCTGGGTGATTTCCTCGAGCGGGCCGAGACCGTGTACGGCGACCGGGTCGCCGTCGTCGACGAGCCCAGCCCGCCCGGGGGCGGCCTCGGCCGCTTCACGTACGCGCAGTTCGGGGCCATGGCCCGCAGCCTGGCCGGCGCCCTCGACGACCTCGGCGTCGGCGCCGACGAGCGCGTGGCCATCGTCTCCCCCAACGCTGCGCGCTTCCTGGTCAGCCTGTTCGGGGTGAGCGGCTACGGCCGCATCCTGGTCCCGGTGAACTTCCGGCTCAACGCCGTCGAGATCCGCTACATCCTCGAGCACTCCGGCGCCTCGGTGCTGCTGGTCGATCCCGAGCTCGACGCGCCGCTGCGTGACATCCCCGTCAAGCACCGGATCGTGCTCGGCACCGCCACCGACCCCCAGCTCTTCCTGCGGCCGGGCGCGACGCCGAAGCTCCGTGTGGCCGACGAGAACGCGACGGCGTCCATCAACTACACCTCCGGCACCACCGCCCGGCCCAAGGGCGTGCAGCTCACCCACCGCAACTGCTGGCTCAACGCGGTGACCTTCGGCTGGCACCTGGCCCTGAGCGACCGCGACGTGTACCTGCACACGCTGCCCACCTTCCACTGCAACGGCTGGGGCATGCCGTACGCGGTGACCGGCATGGGCGTGCGCCAGGTCGTCATCCGCAAGATCGACGGCGAGGAGATCCTGCGCCGCATCGAGGCCGAGGGCGTGACCATCCTCAACTGCGCGCCGGCCGTCGTCGCCGCCGCGCTCGACGCCGCCGCCGCCCGGCGCGACCAGGGCGTGGCGATACCGGGGCGAGGGCGCGTCCGCGTGGTCGTGGCGGGGGCGCCGCCGCCGTCCAAGACCATCGAGCGGGTCGAGACCGAGCTGGGCTGGGAGTTCATCCAGATCTACGGGCTCACCGAGACGGCGCCCCTGCTGACGATCAACCGGGCCCCGGCCGAGTGGGACGGGCTCGACGCCGGCGAGCGCTCGCGGCGGCTGTCGCGGGCGGGCGTGCCGGCCATCGGCGTCCGCATCGAGGTCGACGGCGAGGGCGAGGTGCTGGCGCGCTCCAACCACGTCTTCGAGGGGTACTGGGAGCAGCCGGAGGAGACGGCCAAGGCCATCGCCGACGGATGGTTCCACACCGGTGACGGCGGCTATCGCGACGATGCCTACGTGGTCATCAGCGACCGCAAGAAGGACGTCATCATCACCGGCGGCGAGAACGTCTCGTCGATCGAGGTCGAGGACTGCCTGTTCCAGCACGCGGCCGTGGCCGAGGTCGCGGTGATCGGCGTGCCCGACGAGAAGTGGGGCGAGACGATCAAGGCGCTGGTCGTGCTCCGGCCCGGGCGCCACCGCCACCGAGCGCGACCTCATCGAGCACTGCCGGGGCCGCATGGCCCACTACAAGTGTCCGACCTCGATCGACCTGCGCGACACGCTCGACCGCACGGCGACCGGGAAGCTGCAGAAGTTCAAGCTGCGCGAGCCGTACTGGGCCGGCCGTACGCGTCGGGTTAATTGAGATGGGGGGCCCAGATATGGCCCCCCATACCCCCCAATCGCTCGGCACGCCCCGGCGAAGCCGGGGCGCGCCTCGATTCCGCGTCAGGTAGGGAGCCGCCACATGGCGCCCCTACCGCGCTTTCTTCCCACCACCCGGGCCGATCTCGACGCGCGCGGCTGGGACGAGCTCGACATCGTCATCGTCACCGGCGACGCCTACGTCGATCACCCGGCCTTCGGGCCGGTGCTGATCGCGCGCTTCCTGGAGGGTCGCGGCTTCAAGGTCGGCATCATCGCCCAGCCCGACTGGCGCAGCGCCGAGCCGTTCCGCGCGCTCGGCAAGCCGCGGCTGTTCTTCGGGGTGTCGGCCGGCAACCTCGACTCGATGCTCAACCGGCTGACCGCGCAGAAGAAGAACCGCTCGGAGGACCAGTACTGCCCGGGCGGCCGCACCGGCTGCCGGCCCGATCGCGCCACCATCGTCTACGCCAAGCGCTGCCGCGAGGCGTTCCCCGACGTGCCGATCGTGCTCGGCGGCATCGAGGCCTCGCTGCGCCGCATCGCCCACTACGACTACTGGTCCGACACCGTCCGCCGCTCGATCCTGCTCGACGCCAAGGCCGACCTGCTCGTGTTCGGCATGGGCGAGCGGCCCGTGTGGGAGGTCGCCGACCGGCTGCACCGCGGCGAGCGCATCGAGCAGATCCGCGACGTGCGCGGCACCGCCTTCATCGTCAACGACGCGGAGATGAAGCGCCACGAGGCCGATCCGGCCCGCATGGTCGCCGACGGCAAGACGGTGGTGCTGCCGTCCTACGAGGAGGTCGTGGCCGACAAGCGCGCCTTCGCGCTCATGTCGCGCGCGTTCCAGTTCGAGACCAACCCCGGCAACGCCCGCCCGCTCGCCCAGCGTCACGGCCAGCGCGGCGTCTACTTCAACCCGCCGGCGTTTCCGCTCGAGGATGGCGCCGGCAGCGGAAGCGGCGGCGTCGCCATGGACGAGCTCTACGACCTGCCGTTCACGCGCGTGCCGCACCCGATGTACACGGAGCGCGATCCCCGGCCTACGAGACGGTCAAGCACTCGATCGTGCTCATGCGCGGCTGCTTCGGCGGCTGCACCTTCTGCTCGATCACCGAGCACGAGGGGCGCGTCATCCAGAACCGCTCGGCCGAGAGCGTGCTGCGCGAGGTGCGCGCGCTCCGCCGCCATGGGCGACTTCCGCGGCGACCATCACCGACCTCGGCGGCCCGACCGCCAACATGTACAAGATGGCGCTGCAAGAGCCGAGGAGATCGAGTCGAAGTGCCGCCGGCTGTCGTGCGTGCACCCCGGCGTCTGCGAGAACCTCCGGACCGACCACGGGCCGCTGATCGACCTGATGCAGAAGGTGCGCAAGGAGGACGGGCGTCAAGCACGTCTTCATCGCCTCGCGGCGTCCGCTACGACCTGGCCGAGCGCTCGCCCGAGTACGTCGAGGAGCTGGCCGCGCACCACGTCGGCGGCCAGCTCTCGGTGGCGCCCGAGCACGTCGAGCCCGCGCGTGCTCGAGAAGATGAAGAAGCCCGGCATCGAGAGCTACGAGCGCTTCCAGCAGATGTTCGCGTGCGCCAGCAAGGACGCCGGCAAGGAGCAGTACGTCATCCCCTACTTCATCACCGGCCACCCGGGCTCGACGCTGGAGGACATGGTCGAGCTGGCGCTGTGGCTCAAGAAGAACGGGCGTGCGGCCGCGGCAGGTGCAGGACTTCATCCCCACGCCGATGTCGATGGCCACGCTGCATGTACCACACGGGCATCGACCCGCTCACGCATGCAGCCGGTCTACACGGCCACCGGGCTGCGCGACGAAGAAGCTGCAGAAGGCGCTGCTGCTCTACTGGAACCCCGAGCAGTGGCCGCTGGCGCGCGAGGCGCTGCGCGAGGCCGGCCGGCCCGACCTGATCGGCCACGGGCCCGAGGCCCTGGTGCCGGCCGAGGACGCTGCTACGGCAGCAGGTCCGCGACGGCGATCTGAACGCCGGTGAGCCCCAGGGGAACGACGACCGCCGGCGGCGTCAGCGTGGCGACCGTCTGGTATGCCCAGCCATACGGGGCCGATGCCTCTCGAGCCGGGTTCCGGTAGACCTCCACGACGCGATCGACGAGGTTCACGATCCAGTAGTCCGGAAGGCGGGCCCGGGCGTACAGGCTGCCCTTGTCGCGGCGGTCGAAGCCCAGGCTCGAGTCGGCCACCTCGATCACGAGCGCGGGGCGGGCCGGGTGCGCGTCAGGGTAGTCGCCCGGATGGCCGGGCACGACTGCCAGATCGGGCTCGGGCTCGGACTCGTCGTCGAGCGAGACCGGCGATTGCACCCGCACGAGCCAGCCTGGCGGCAGCACCGCGCGAAGCGCGTAGTCGACCCGCTGGATCGCGGAGGCGTGATAGGGGCTCTGCGGCTCGGCGACGACCAGCACGCCGCCGAGGAGCTCGATGGGATCGCTCACGAAGGCGCCCAGCTCGACGAGCCGCGCGTACTCGGCGCGCTTCCACCGGCGGACCGTCAGCGGCTCCTGTCCCATGGGCTCACAGTAACCGTGGGCGAGATCGACGACAATGTCTGGAGATAGAGACACACGCCCGCGCGCCGGCTGCCGCGTCAGATCAGGAACGACAGGTTCGGCAGCGGCTCGGCGGCATTCACGAGCACGACCTTCTTGGCGGCCATGCGCAGCGCGCCGTCCACCCGGCGCAGGCGATGCGTGGTGCGCCCCACCCACCAGTGCATCTCGTGCTTCGACTGGATGGCCAGCTCGCCGAGGATGAAGTTCGACTCGACGGCGAGGTCGCCACCATCGGCCGCCGTCACCTCGACGTTGGAGATCAGCCGCCGCATGAGCGAGGCCGGCTCCTGGCTGTGGCGCAGCCCGGTCTGCAGCAGCTTGACGCGCGTGTCGATGCGAGCACGGTTGTCGTAGACGTGGGAGATGTGCGTCTCGGGCGAGGCGGCGGGATCGGTGGTGGCCGGCACCCAGTACACGCCGTCGTCCGTCCACAGCGCCAGCCACTCGGCGTAGCGCGCCTCGTCGGCCAGCCGCGCCTCCCGGTACAGGAAGTCCGTGGCGGCGACGCGAGCGGCGTCGGGGATCATGCGGGAGGCGACCGCGACTACGCTTGGGTCATCACCGCGCGGTAGTGATGCCACAGCGCGCGGTTGGTCGTCTCGTCGGTGACGTGGGAGACGACGCGACCCTCGGCATCGAGGTACTCCCGGTTCAGCCCGCGGGCCAGCAGCAGCCACTCCACGCTGCGCGCGTGCAGGCCGGCCTGGTTGCGGCTGGCGACGATCAGGTCCTCCGGCATCAGGAACGAGGCCGGGCCCATGCCCGCCTCGGCCATGCGGAGCAGGCGGCCGTTGAACTCCGGCACGCCCGTCAGGAACATCGGCGTGTGCCAGTGCACGCACTCGCCCACGCTCACCGGCTCCACGATGGCGATGTTCGTCTCGCCCAGGAACAGGTTCGGGAAGATGAGCGCGTGGGCCGGCCCCTCCATGACGCGCCGGCGGGTGACCTCGGGCCCGTCGCGCCGCTCCAGCGCCGCCACGTAGGCGTCCACGGCCGGGCCCGAGGCGTTGCCGAGCCACTCGAAGGGCGCCTGGTAGCCGGGCGACCAGTCGATCTCGATGTGCCCGTGGCCCCAGTCACGGATCACGGCCTTGATCGACCGCTCCTCGCCGACCACGCGCTGGTACTGGGTGCGGATCGACTTGAACAGCGCGCTGTGCACGAACCCCAGGTGATAGCCGTCGCTGTCGTTCTCCGGCAACATCTTCCAGTTGGCGGAGCAGCGATGCTTCACCCAGCCCGCCGTCAGCGCGACCTCCCCGACCGGCGAGAGATCGCACGAGCGATCGATCAGCTGGGTGGCGGCACCCAGGTGCTCGCCCAGGGCGGGGCCGGTCGGGCTGAGACTCGCGAAGACGAAGCCGCGGTAGCTCGACACGCGGGGCGCGCGGGCCAGCCCGTGGGCGCTCTTGTCGAACGCCTCGTAGCCACCGGGATAGGGCACGCCCAGCAGGGCGCCGGAGAGATCGTACGTCCAGCCGTGGTAGGGGCACGCGAACGTGCGCACGCTGCCGCGCTCGGCCGGGCACAGCATCGTCCCCCGATGCATGCAGCGGTTGACCAGCACGGCCATGGTGCCGTCCTTGCCGCGTACCATGATGACCGGCTCGCGTCCGATCGACCGCGTGACGTAGTCGCCCGGGCCCGGGATCTCGGTGTCGTGGCCGACGAACACCCAGCCCGTGTGGAAGATCCGGTCCATCTCGTCGTCGAAGATGCGCGGGTCGGTGTAGAGCGAGGCGTGGATGCGGTCGTCCCGTACGAGACTCTTGTAGTCGATGGCGGGCGATTCGGCCGGCGGCATCGCCGGTACTCTACCGTGGCCGTCCGCGCGCTGACAAGGCGGGCTCAGCCGCCGGCGGCACGCACCGCCGGCACCGAGGCCAGGCGATCGGCCAGGTGCGCCTCCAGCTCGCGCGCCGCCGCCGCCCCGCCCAGTCCCTCCAGCTCGCCCAGCGCGGCGGTGACCCGCCGCACGATCCGTCGGCCCTCGGTCGGGGTCAGCCCCAGCGCCTCCAGGGTTGTCTCGCATTGCACGGTGTGCTCGACGATGTGGGAGGCGAAGCGATGGAGGCGGAAGCGGACGTCGACGTCGTACTTGACCCACTGCGTCGGCCGGCTCATCGCGGCCGGGGCCAGATCGCCGAGCGCGCGGTCGGTCTCCGCCCGCGCCTCGGCCAGCCGCGCCAGCAGCGAGTCGATATCACCGCCGGCTTCGATCGCCTCCGGCGACGGCAGCCGCTCCTCGGCGATGCGCATGGGATCGGCATCGGTCCGCTCGGCCGCGTAGCGCGTCTGCAGCGCGTAGCGGCGCTCGACAACGAGCACGTGGTGCAGCGTCGCCCGGATCGACCACTCCCCGGCCCGCGGGGCGACGTCGAGGGCGTCGGCGGGCAGCCCGGTCAGCAGGCCCCGCAGATCGCCGAACGCGCGCTGGGCCAGGGCCAGGATGCGCCGGGCCTCGGGATGCGGTCCGGCCGCCACCCGCGCATGCGCCTCCTGAGCTTCCTCGAGCGTCCGGTACAACGCGTAGCGCACGTCCATCCGCCCGTCGCGCCACGGCCACGGCTGCGAGAGCGCCTGATGATCGAGCGCCGCGAACGCTCGCACCGCCGCCGCGAAATCCGCCATCCCCTCGCCTCCCTCAGCGGTCCGGATCGAACGCCCGGAGATCGACGAGCGATGGCGCACCGTCGGTGATCAGCTCGGCCAGCGCCAGGCCGGTGGCGGGCGCGTTCAGCATGCCCCACGGGCCGTGGCCCGTCGCCACGTAGGCGCCGCCCAGCCCCGGCACCCGGCCGATCAGCGGCAGGTTGTCGTCGGTGACGGGCCGGTAGCAGGCCTGCCGGCGCGTGATGGTCGCCGCCGCCAGCGCGGTCGAGACGCGGCCGGCCGCGCCCGCCAGCACGGCGCAGGCGGCGTCATCGATCTGCACGCCCTCCGGCGAGTCCGGCAACGGCTGCAGGTCGGCCATCCCGCACACGTAGACGTCGCCGTCCGGACGCGGGAAGATCTCCGGCTCCAGCGCGCGGCCGTCGGCCGTGCGGTAGTCGACGAAGAGCGCGTGCGCCGGCGCCTCGGCGCCGGCCAGCGTGACGCTGTAGCCCTTGAGCCCGCGGACGCGGGGCAGCCGCACACCGGCCACGCGGTTGCTCCACGGACCCATCGCCACCACCACGGCGTCGGCGTCGAGCGTCTCGCCGCCCACGCGGACGCCGCGGGCCACGCCCGCCCGCGCCACGACCTCCTCGACGACGCCCAGGTGCACGCGGGCGCCGGCCGCAGCGATCAGCGCCGTCGTGAAGCGCGCCGGGTGGACCTGCGCGGTGGTCTCGGTCGAGCCGAGGGCGGCGGTGACGATGCCGTCGCCGTCGAGCCAGCCCGGCGCCGCCACCCGATGCCCGCCGCGCGGGCGCCCCTGCTCGCGCGCCGCCAGCATGAAGGTGTCCATGCGCCGGTAGCCGTAGTCGATCGGGATCTTGGCCGCCAGCTCGGCGTGGAGCGCGAAGCTGGCCCGGGCCAGCGGGCCGAGCGGCGAGCCGTCGCACCAGTCGAGCGCGAGGAAGCCGCCCGACTTGCCGGAGGCCGCGCACGCCACTCCCGAGCGCTCGACCACCGTGACGGTGACGCCCCGCCGCGCCAGGAAGTACGCCACGGCGGCGCCCATGACGCCGCCGCCGCAGACGATGACGTGCCGGGGCGAGGTCAAGCGACCGGCGCGCCGCTCACAGCTTCCAGTCCTGGAACCAGGTCGAGTCGGCGCCCACGCCCTCGCGGGCCACCGCGACCTCGACCACGTACGGGCGGTTGCCGCGCGTGGTGATGTCCAGGCCGCGCCGCAGCGCCGGCTCCAGCTCCTTGACGGTATTCACGCGCTCGCCCTCCACGCCCTGCGCGCGGGCGAGGCCGACGTAGTCGACGGCCGGATCGCTCAGCCACAGGCCGGGATACTTGCCGGTGTGGATCATCTTGGCGTCCGGCATGTCCTTGGCCCAGTTGTGGCGCACGATCTGGTAGCTGTCGTTGGCGGAGACGACGGTGAGGATCGCGGTGTTGTAACGGGCCATCGTCCAGAAGCCGATCGCGCTGTAGCCGAGGGCGCCGTCGCCGAGGTTCAGCACCACCGGCCGGTCGCGCCCCACGGCGATCTTGGCGCCGATGGCCGCGCCCACGCCGAAGCCGAGCGAGCCGCCGCCGCTGCGCGTCCACGCCATGCCCCCCTCGCCGAACGACATCAGGGCGGTACGTGCGGTCGAGCTCTCCTGCACCATCACCGCGTTCTTCGGCAGGAGGCTGGCCAGGTGCGCCTCCAGCACGCTCGGATGCGTGAGCGGGTCGTTCTGGTGCTCGCGCACCAGGTTCTCCTCGCGCTCGATCAGGAGCGCCGCGAACGCCCGCACCTTGCCGCGCTGGCGGGCCCAGCCGCTCGAGGCGCTCGAGCGCGAGAGCGTCTCGGTCAGGCCCCGCAGCGTGTCGCGCACGTCGCACTGCACGGCGACGTCGAGCGGGTAGTGGCGGCCCATCAGCAGCGGGTTGGGACCGATCTGCATGATCGCCGGCTCCTGCACGCTGCCGTGCACGCCCTGACAGCCGACCAGGAACAGCAGATCGGGCTTGAGGCCGGTCACCTTCTCGAAGTCCTTGGAGACGGGATAGTTGCCGCAGAAGAGCGGGTGGCGCGTGGGGAAGTTCGCGAAGATCGTGCGGCTGGTGAAGACCGGCGCCTCCAGCAGCTCGGCCAGGCGCACCGCCTCGGCCTGGGCGCCGCCGCGCCACACGTCGTCGCCGAACATCAGCACCGGGCACTTGGCCTCGGCGAGCCGGCGCGCGATGGCCTCGATCGTCTGCGGGCGGGCCGGGCCCGGCCGCTCGATCTGGTAGTGGGCGTCCTCGCCGATCGTCGCCTCCAGCCCCTCGCGGTTGAGGAGCTCGGCGCTGATCGACAGGTACACCGGCCCGGTCGGCGGCGTCGTGGCCTCGCGCAGCGCGCGAATGGTGGCCACGCTGATGGCCTCCGGCTTCGTGTGCACCTGGTAGGCGGCGCGCGCGTCCTTGGTGATCGGTCGCATCGACTCGGCCTGGGTGAGGCCGGGGAACGGCGCCAGCCCGCGGTAGTCCTGCATCTCCGAGGCCCAGTCGCCCGCCACGACCAGCAGCGAGGAGCCGGCCACCTGCGCGTTGAAGAGCTGGCCGGCCAGCTGGTAGGAGCCGCCCATGACGTGCGCGATCACGACACCGACCTTGCCGCTGATGCGGTGATAGCCATCGGCCATCGCCGCCACCAGCCCCTCGTGCTTGCCCATCACGAGCTTGGTGTCACCGTCCTCGGCCAGCGCCGCGAAGATGCCGGTCTCGGCCGAGCCCGGATTGGTGAAGATGTACTCCACCCCCGCGTCCTTGAGGGTTTGCAGGAGCAGCATCCCGCCGGTGCCAGTGATCGTCTTGCGCATGGGCCTCACCTCACTGGCCGGTAAGATACCACCGTGGCGTAAGATAGCGACGCATGCCTGACCGGTCTGTCGTGCAAGCACGACGCACGTTCCTCGCGGGCTCGCTCGCTGCCCTCCTCGCGCCGTCTCTTGCCCTCGCGCAACCGCCGAGGGTCGCGCGCCTCGGCCTCCTGGCGTCGAGCACCCCGGAGAACTTCGCGGCGAGCATGAAGATCTTCCGCAACAGCCTGCAGGCGCTCGGCTGGGTCGAGGGGCAGAACCTTGCGATCGAGGCCCGCTATACCGGGGCGCGCTACGATCAGCTGCCGGCCCTCGCCGCGGAGCTCGTCAAGCTCGAGGTCGACGTGATCCTCGCGCTGGCGACCCCGGCGATCCAGGCGGCGAAGCGGGCCACGACGACCATCCCGATCGTGTT
Source organism: uncultured Candidatus Rokubacteria bacterium (assembly GCA_963734175.1). GTDB lineage: Bacteria > Methylomirabilota > Methylomirabilia > Rokubacteriales > CSP1-6 > AR5. Next base: position 1,012,051 of record CAVTGC010000013.1, on the reverse strand, counting down.
CGAGACGCTCGGCGACGCCGTCAGCAACGGGCTCGTGACGAACCTCGCCCGTCCCAGTGGCAACGCCACCGGGTGGTCCGGCTTCGCGCCCGAGTTGAGCGGCAAGCGCCTGGAGCTCATCCGCGAGCTACTGCCCGGGGCGGCGCGGGTGGCCCTCCTGGCAAACCGCACCAATGCCTCGACGACCACCGTGCTGCAGAGGACCGAGGCGGCGGCGCAGCAGCTGAGGATGCAGCTCCTCGTGGCGGATGTTCAGGCCTCTGCCGGACTGGATCCCGCGTTCGAGTCGATGGTGCGCGAGCGCAGCGAGGCCTTTGTCGTGGCCCCCGACCCCATGCTGTTCAGCCTGCGGCGGCGCATCGTGGAGCTGGCCGCCCGCCATCGCCTGCCGGCGGTGTACGAGTATCGACTGTTCACCGAGCTCGGCGGGCTGCTCTCGTACGGCCCGGAGTCGAACGAGCGGTTCCGCCGCGCCGCCGTCTACGTGGACCGGATCCTGCGGGGCGCCAAACCCGGAGACCTTCCCGTCGAGCAGCCGAGCACGTTCGAGCTCGTCATCAACCTCGTCACGGCCAACCGGCTGCGTCTCACGATCCCACCGTCCGTGCGGCTCCGGGCCGACCACGTGATCGACTAGCCGCCGCGGTCGCAAGATATCGGCGATGCTCCGAGCCCCCCTGGTCCCGACCCGACGCACGTTCCTGGCCGGCTCGCTCGCCGCGCTCCTGGCGCCGGCGTCAACGCTGGCCCAGCCGCCGAAGCACGCCCGAATCGGGCTGCTGGGCTCGAGCTCGGAGGACAACTTCGTCGACAACCTGCGCGTGTTCCGCAAGCGCATGCACGACCTCGGCTGGATCGAGGGGCAGAACCTGACGCTCGAGGCGCGCTATCCCAACGATCGTTACGAGCAGCTGCCCGAGCTCGCCGCCGGGCTCGTCAAGCTCGGCGTCGACGTGATCTTCGCGATGGCGGTCCCGGCGATCCGGGCCGCCAAGCGGGCCACGACCACCATCCCCATCGTCATCGAGACCCTGGGCGACGCGGTCTCCAACGAGCTCGTGTCGAACCTGGCCCGGCCCGGCGGCAACGTGACCGGCGTGTCGGGCTTCGCGCCCGAGCTGAGCGGCAAGCGGCTGGAGCTCCTGCGCGAGCTCTCGCCCGCGATCGCGCGCGTCGCCGTGCTGGCCAACCGTGCAAACCCGGCGACGTCGGCGGTGCTGCGGAGCCTGGAGACGGCCGCCCAGCAGATGCGCCTGCAGCTGCTGATCACGGAGGTCGCGACGACGGCCGGGCTGCCCGGCGCCTTCGAGCGCATCGTGCGCGAGCGCGGAGAGGCCTTCGTCGTGGCCGCCGATCCCATCATCTTCAGCCCGCGGAGGACGCTCGTGGAGCTGGCCGCGCGCCACCGCCTGCCCGCGGTGTACGAGTACCGCTCCTTCGTCGAGCTCGGCGGCCTGCTGTCGTACGGCCCCGACTCGCACGAGCGCTTCCAGCAGGCGGCGGTGTACGTCGACCGCATCCTGCGCGGGACCAAGCCGGGCGACCTGCCCGTCGAGCGGCCCCGCACCTTCGAGCTCGTGCTCAACCTCGCCGCCGCCAGGCGCATGGGTCTGACGATCCCCACCGCCCTGCGGGCGCGCGCCGACCACGTGATCGAGTAGAGGCCAGGTCAGCGGCGAGGATCGAGCGGCAGGCGAACCGAGAAGGTGCTGCCCGCGCCCGGCCGGCTCGTCACCGCGATCGTCCCGCCGTGGGCCTCGACGATGCGGTGGCAGATGGCCAGCCCCAGGCCGGTGCCGACGCCGACCCCCTTGGTGGTGAAGCCGGGATCGAAGATGCGCTGCAGGTGCTCGGGCGCGATGCCACCGCCGCTGTCCTCGACGTCCACGCGGAGCCGATCCGTCGACGACGCCGATCCGCACGCGGATCGTGCCCGTCCCCTCGATGGCCTGGATCGCGTTCACGAGCAGGTTCATGAACACCTGATTGAGCTGGCCGGGGTGGCAGAGGACTGCCGGCACCTCGCCGTACTCGCGGACGATCTCGACGCGGCCGCGATGCAGGTGGGCGACCAGCTCCAGCGTGCTGTCCATGCCCTCGCGCAGGTCGGCGGTCTTCCATTCCGCCTCGTCGAGCCGGGCGAAGTTCTTCAGATTGCGGACGATGGCCGAGATCCGCTGGCACGCCTCCGCGTTGGTGCGGAGCAGGTCGTCGAGGACCTTCACGACGCTGGCGCGGGCGGCCGGCACGTCGGGGGCGAGCCGGCCGAGGCCGCGGAGGACCACGTCGGTGTTGCTGGTGATGGCGCCCAGCGGCGTGTTGATCTCGTGGGCGATGCCGGCCACCAGGTTGCCGAGGGCCGCCATCTTCTCGGACTGCACGAGCTGGGCCTGGGTCTCGCGCAGCTCGGCGAGCGCCTCGGTCAGCCGGGCGTTGGCCGCCGTCAGCTCGGCGGTGCGAGCCCGCACTCGTTCTTCGAGCGTGGCGTAGACGCGGGCGTTCTCGATGGCCACGCCGGCCTCGGCGGCGATCAGCTCCAGCACCTCGCGGTCCTGGGCGGTGAACGTCCCCACCCGCTTGTTGAGGACCTGGATGACCCCGGTCACGGTGCCGCGGAAGCGGATCGGCACGCACACCATCGAACGGGTGCGGGAGCCGGTGGCCGCGTCCACGCGCCGGGCCACCCGCGGGTCCGTCGCGGCGTCGCTCACCACGATCGGCTCGCCGGTGGCGGCCACCGTCCCCGCGATCCCCTCGCCGACGGCCACCGTCATCTGGCGCAGCACGCCGGTGGCCACGCCGCCGTCGGCGACCTCCCAGTGCAGGGCCTCCCGCCGCTCGTCCAGCAGCATGACCGAGCTGAGCTCGGCGCCCAGCGCTTGCTCGGCCAGCGCCACCAGCTTGGCCAGCAGCGTCGGCAGCTCGAGGTCGGAGCCCAGCACCAGGCTCGTCTCGACCACGAGGTCGAGCAGGGCCCGGTGGCGGGCCGCCACGTCCGGTTCTTTCACGGTCGCCACCCCTCGGGTATGATCTCGGAACACCCATGCCGACTGGCCGGAAGCGGGTCCTGATCGTCGACGACGAGCCGCTGGTCGTGAAGAGCCTCGAGGCTCTGCTGACCCTCGAGGCCGACTACGAGATCCTGGCCTTCACCTCGTGCCGGGCCGCGCTGGAGGCCATCCGTACCCGGCCCTGCGACGTGGCCATCTCGGACTTCCTGATGCCCGAGATGGACGGCGTGGCGTTCCTCCGGGAGGTCCGCCGGCTCTACGTCGAGGTGCCGCTGATCATCCTCACCGGCTACGCCGACAAGGACAGCGCGGTCCGGGCCATCAACGAGGTCGGGCTCTACCAGTACCTCGAGAAGCCCTGGAAGACCGACGACCTGTTGCAGGTCATCGACGGCGCGCTGAATCAGCGGCTGCAGATCCACCGGCTGCAAGAGTACGCGCGGGAGCTGGAGGCCCGGATCCAGCAGCTCACGCGCGAGCTCGCCGCGCTCCGCGGCTGAACCGCTCGGGGTCGAGCGCCTCCGGCCGCTGCCACTTGCGGTTCCAGCGCATCAGCTGGGCCGAGCCCCCTTCGTCGCGGAGCACCTGCATGTAGATGAACTGACCCTCCTGGAGGTTCGGCACCCACGTTCCCACGTTGAAGTACCAGCGGTCGCCGGCCTCCGACAGCCGGTGGGCGTCGGGCTCGTGCGAGTGGCCGAACACGACGTAGCGCACCCCGACGAGCGCCGCGATGGCCCCGGCGATCTCGCGCAGGTTGCGGTGATCGTTGATGGTCGAGGCCCGGCGGACCCAGCCGGCGGTGAGGCCGGCCACCAGCGCGCCCGTCAGCGCGGTCGCGGCCAGCCGACCACGGCGCGTGGGCGGCGCCGCCAGCCAGATGCCCGCCGCCGCCGCCAGCCCGGCCGCGATCATGTCGAGCGAGAAGCTCCGGATGGTGCGCGGCAGGCTGCCGAGGATGGGCGCCTCCCGCAGCGCCTCCAGCGCGGTCACCGTGGCCGCCGGCAGCGCGTACATCCGCTCCAGCTCGGCCCGCGCGCTCGCCTCCTGGGCCGCCACCTCGCGCTCGGCGTCCGGGGCCGTGCGCCGCACCTTGCGCAGCGTGCGCGCGATCATCTCGACGTAGTAGTACGGGATGACGAAGGCGTGCAGCGGGTGACGGGCCAGCAGCCGTCCAAGATAGCGCGGGATCGAGTTGACGTTCTCGATGGCGGCGGGGTCGACGACGGCCATGCGGGCGGCGAAGTAGCGCATGGAGAAGGCCGAGAACGGCAGGTGGATCTGGGTCGGCTTGTGGGGCACGACCGGACACAGGTTGTGCTCGTTGGTGCAGAACGGATCGTACTGGCAGCCGTGCTCGACGTAGAGCAGGTCGGGCTCGAGATAGAACCAGGGGCGGAAGTGCAGCCGCGCCTCCACCGCCGCCTTCATGTCCAGGTACGTGGTGTCGGCCGGGTGGTGCTGGGCCAGCAGGAGCCGGAAGTGGTCCTGGACCTGGGGCCAGAACATCTCCACGTCGTGGTTGCCGCGCAGGATGTAGATCTCGTTGCCGGCCAGCAGGAAGCGGGCGAGGGCCAGCAGCAGCTGGGGATGGCTGCGCAGGACGCGGTCGAGCTTCCAGCGCGACTTCTCCCACTCGGTGCCGGGGAAGAAGCGACGGTCGGACGGCGTGAGGGTCACGCCGCGCAGCAGGCGCTCGCCCGGCTCGGGCGGGTCCGTCACCTGGAAGAACTCGATGAAGTCCCCGTCGATGATGAGCCGCCACCGGCGCTGGCCGACGTAGGACAGCCGGTAGTGGCGCAGGAAATCGGCGAAGTCTTCGTCGAAGTGGAAGAAGCGGCCGGCGGGATTCCGGTCGGCCTCGCTCAGGTGCAGATCGCTGACGACGAGGTAGTTGAACGCCTCGGCGGGCGCCGACATGCTGGCTGGTTGTAGCATCTTCGTCCAGCCGCTGCAACGTGCTACGGTGCCGCGGCAGGAGCGGATGACCGAGCCCGCGCGTCCCGAGGAGCTGCTCACCCGCGTCGGCCTCTTCGCGGCGCTCGGCCGCGTCGAGCTGGCCAAGCTCGCCGCCTACCTGGAGCCCGTGGAGCTGCCGGCCGGGCGTGAGGTGTTCCACCAGGGCGAGGCCGGCGACAGCCTCTACATCGTCACCGGGGGCGCCCTCGGCGTGTTCGTCGCCGCCGACGGACGGACCCAGCTCCGCGTGGCCAGCCTGACCCCCGGCGACCTGTTCGGAGAGATGGCGCTGTTCACCGGCGAGGCGCGCTCGGCGACGGTCGTGGCCGAGCGGGCCAGCACCGTGCTGCAGCTGCCGCGTGATCGCTTCCTCGTCCTGGTCCGCCGCGAGCCGGCCATCTCGCTGGCCATCGTGGCCACGCTCAGCGAGCGGCTCCGCTCGGCCAACGACGCCCGGGTCGAGCACGCGACCTTCGTGGCGACGGCCATCGACCACGGGCTGCGCGGGTTGCCGGCCGAGCGGCGCGACGCCGTGCTGGAGGCGAGCCTGCTCGACACCCTCACCCCGCCCACGCTGCGCACGCTGTTCGGCGCCGACGCCGAGACGGTCGCCGCCGATCTCAACGCGCTGGGCGCCGCCGGCAGCGCCGCCCGGCTCACCGTGCGCGCGCTGCGCGAGTGGTTCGAGCGCGAGCTGGGCGTGGACGGCGTCGGCGCCCGCGCCGCCGCCGTCGCCACCCGGCTGACCGGGGCGGGGCTCTGGTCGGAGGCGCTCGGCGTTCTCGCGCGGGGCTCGGCGCCGGGCCTGTTCGCGGACACGCTGTCCCACGCGCTGCGCGCCGACCCCGGCCTCGACGCCGACCGCGCCCTGCGCTGGATCGAGCGCGTCGACGACGAGCGCGCCAGCCTCGACGGCGACCTCGCGCTGGCCCGCGCCCTGCTGCACGAGAGCCGCGGCGACGTCGGCCGCGCCCTCGAGGTCCTGCGCCGCGCGCTCGGCGTGGCCCTGGTGGACAGCGACCGGGCGGCCGGCCCTCGCGTGGCGGCGGAGATCGCGCGGCTCTCGCACAGTCGCGCCCCCGGCGCGGCGACCGGCGTGCACGCCGCCCCCACGGCGCCGCGCACGGCTTGGCAGCAGCTGCCCGCCCGGCTGAGCGTGGGGGCCGCCGGCCTGTGTGCGCTCATCGCCGCCTGGCCCGGCGCCAGCCCGCTGTGGGCTTTCGTGTGGCTGCTGGCCACCGCCGTCGCCCTGCTGATGAGCCGGATCGTGCCGGACTTCGCGGTCGGCCTGGCCTTGATCACGGGCTGGGTCATCCTCGGCGTCGCCCGGATGCCCGAGGCGCTCGCCGGCTTCGCCTCCAAGGAGTGGCTGTTCGTCCTCGCCACCTACGGGCTGGCGGCGGCGACCGCGCGCTCCGGACTGCTCTACCGCATCGGCCTGCTGCTGGTGCGGCGCCTGCCCCACGGCGTGTGGTGGCAGACCGCGACGCTGCTGCTCACCGGCCTCGTCCTCACGCCGCTGGTGCCGTCGAGCACGGGCCGGGCCTCGCTCACCGCACCGCTGGCCCTGGCGGTGGCCGAGGCGCTGCGCCTGCCCGAGCGCGGACGCTCGGCCGCCCTGCTGGGCCTCGGCACCTGGGTCGGCTCGGGTCCGCTGATGTACGCCTTCCTGAACGGCTCCGGCACCTGCCTGCTGGCGTGGGGGCTCCTGCCCGAGGCCAGCCGTGCGCGCTTCGGCTGGGTCACCTGGTTCGTGGCGGCCGCCCCCCTGGCCCTCGGGGTGGCGCTGGGCTCGCTCGTGCTGCTAGGCATGATGCTGCGCCCCGAGCCGGTGGCCCGCCTGCCCGTGCAGCGCGTGAGTCTGCAGATGGCGATGCTGGGGCCGGTGGCGCCGCGGGAGCTGGGCGCGATCGCCATCCTCGTGCTCACTGTCGCGGGCTGGATCGCCGCGCCCTGGCTCGGCCTCGATCTCGCCACCGTCGCCCTCCTCGGCCTGCTGGCCACGGTCGCGCTGGGGATCTTCGACCGGATCGCGCTGCAGTCGCTCGACTGGAGCTTCCTGATCTTCTTCGGCACCGTGTTGACGGTCGGCCGCCTCGGCGCCGTGGTCGGTCTGGACCGGGCAGCGGCGGCCACGATCGACCGGCTGCTCGGCGCCGCCCAGCCGTCGCCGCTCATGCTCGTGCTGGTCGTGGCCGGCGTGAGCCTACTGATCCGGCTCGTGCTCGACCAGGACCTCACCGTCGTGCTGGTCGGCGTCACCCTCCTGCCGGTGGCGCCGCGCATCGGAGTGGAGCCGTGGGTGGTCGTGATCGCGCTGCTGTCGACGTCGGTCGCGTGGTTCCTGCCCGCCCAGACGCCGAGCTACCTGGTGGCGCAGTCGGCCTCGGAGGGGCGCCTGTTCTCGCACGCCCAGGCCCAGCGCTTCGCCTTCGCGTACACCGCGCTGACGCTGCTCGGCCTCGTCCTCTCCGTGCCCTACTGGCGGCTGCTAGGGCTGCTGTGAGCGTTCTCGGCTGACGGCCGCTACGGCGTGCCGGGGCCGAGCTCCTGTCGGAGCCGATCGCGCAGAGCCTGGGCATTCGACGCGGACGAGTCGATCTCGCAGGCGCGCTCGGCGGCGACGAGCGCCTCGGGGAATCGCTCGAGCTGATAGAGACAGACCGCGCGGGCGTAGTATCCCCACCCATCGGCCGGCGAGCGGGCGATGAAAGCGTCGACATCGTCGAGCGCACCGGGCCGGTCGCCGAGCGAGAGCCGTGCTTGCGCCCGCTGCTTGAGCGTCATCCCGTACAGCTCGGCGTGGACCTCCTCGCCGCCGGCGAGAATCATGTTGAAATCCTCGATCGCCGTCCGGTGTTCACCGCGGGCCAGGAGGATCCGTCCCCGCTCGTAGCGCAGTGGGAGCGGCGTTGGCGTGCGGGGAATCGCCTCGCCCAGGCAAGCGATCGCCTCGTCGTGGCGACCGATCGCTTCGAGCGCCTGGCCGCGCGCCACCGGTGCCGTCAGGAGGTCCGGGGCCAGCGCACCAACGGTGGCGGCGAGGCGGATCACCGGCTCGTACGCCTTGTCCGCCAGCAGCCTCGACAGGACGTCTTCGATCGCTTGCCGGCCGGACGGCGATTCGACGGCCACCCGCAGCCCCGCGACGCGAACATCCTCGTTCTCCGCGTGCGTCATCAGCTCGACCAGCGGCGCGTGCAGGCCCGGACGGAAGGGCTGCTTCGCCGGGCGCTGGGCCACCCGGGTCGGCCGCCGCGGCGGCGAGCCCGGCATCGGCTCCGGGCCTGAGGCCGCGAGGTTGAGGCCCAGGAACTGGTAGCGGGGTGGCGCCTCGGCCGCCGCGAGGTACCCGGCCAGCGCCTCGATCAGGCGCCGCGAGCGCGCCGAGTCTCGCTCGCCGTGGAGCGCGCGCAGCAGCGTGCGGTAGCCGTAGGGGTCGTCGACCAGTCCGAGGGCGGCTCCGGCCTCGCGCGCGACGGCGGCGGCCGGGTCGTCCACCGCCATCTGCTCCAGCCGTCGCAGCAGGTCGGGCTCGGGACGCGCGTTGAACATGGCCGAGTACGCGCTGGCCTGGTAGGCGAGCGCCCCCAGGATGCGCGCCGCGGTCTGCCGGTGCCCGGCATCGGCGGCGCCGGTGAGCTCGAGCAATCGGGCCCGGGCCGCGGCGTAGTCGGGCAGCGTCGAGTCCACGCGCCACGGGAAGAGATCGGCATCGGTCGCCCGCGTCGCGGCATCGGGCTCCGCGACGATCGACTCCAGGAGCGGCAGCGCACGCTCCGCAAATCCGAACCCCTTCGCGAGGGCGGATACCCGGATCTTCTCGTGCGGGCTCCGCAGCACCGTCTGGACCAGCGCGGCGGCACGCCCGGTGTGGGGCAGCTCGTCCAGCATCGAGACGATGGTCTCGGCCACCTCGAGGTCGCCGGACTCGAGCGCCGGGGCCAGGGTCGCCGCCAGCTCGTCGGCGTATCCCAGGGTGGCGGCGCGGCGAGCCGCGACGACGCGCAAGGGCCGCGCGTCCGGATCGGCCAGTCGCGATCCCCCGAGGGCCACCCCGGTCCGGCGGGCGCGCTCGAGCAGGGCGCCGGCGCGCGCCGGCTCGGCCTGCGCCCATGCTGAGGCCCCCTCGAAGATGGCGCTGGCGTGGAACAGCGCACCCGCCGCGAGCCCGGCGACATCGAGCGCCTCCAGCCATTCGAGCAGCGCGATCAGGTCGGCCGCGGGATCGGGGCCCACGCCTCGCAGGTAGCTCGCGACGAGGCGGTGCATCTGGCATATGCGCCGCGGCCCGCCCACGGTGGTGTCGTCGGCGAACTGGATCCAGCCTCGGTTGGCGAGCGCGCCCCACACCCGGGCCGGCGCCAGGGCGAGGAGCCACTCCTCGGCGATCGGCCCGGCGGGGAGGCGCGCGAGGCGGTAGGCGGCCTGACGCGCGGCCGGGTGGGCGGCGAGGGCGACGTGGGAGACGTGGAACGCCTCGGCGATACCCCGCAGCGAATCGGACGGAACCTCGGCCCGCAGCGCCTCGACCTCGGCGTCGATCGCGGCGGCCGGCTCCTCGCCCTTCGCCCTCGCCACCAGCTCGTCCGGCTGCACGAAGCGTCCGCCCAGTGATGCGTGCAGACCGCGCAGAGCCAGCGGCAAGCAGCCCACCCACTGCACGATCGTCTCCCACGCCGCGTCGGGAAGCCACGCGCGGGCCACGGGCGACTGGGTCAGCACCTCGACAGCGGCGGCGACCGGCAGCTCGCCCAGCGCGATCGTGGCGTCGACGGAGCCGACCGCCCCGCCGCGCGAGGTGGCGAGCACGGTCACGTGGGCGCGGGCCGGACACCAGTGCTCGAGCGCGAGCGGCGTCGCCTGCCGGCCGGGTTCCGGCACGTTGTCGATCACCCACAGCACGGGCCGCTCGCGCGCCACCGCCGCCACCGCCGCCGCCACGCGTTCGCGCAATGCCGGAGCCCGCACCTCGTCGGTCGCCCCGAACTCGGACAGCGCGGGGGCGCCGCCGTCGTAGGCCCGAAGCACGCCGTGGAGCTGGCCGAGCAGGGCGGCGCCGTCGACGTCCGCATCGATCCACACGACGCCTCCCGGGTAGCGCCGGGCGCCGTAGCGCCACACGTACTCGGCCCCGAGCTGCGTCTTGCCCATGCCGCCGCCCCCCTGGATCAGGCAGGCGCGCGGCGCCCCACCGGGGTCGGGCGTGACCAGCGCGTGGAAGATGCGCCACAGCGATTCGGCCCGCCCGACGAAGCGATCCTTCAGGGATGCGGGCAGCGCGCGCAGGTACCCACCCTCGCCGAGGGCCGTCGCCGAGGGGATGGCGCCGCCATGGCGGAGTGCCCGGACCGCCTCGTCGTCGAGCCCCTCGAGCCGACCGGCGACCGTGCGGGTGACGAGCGACAGGCGCGCGCAAATCTCCGCCGCCAGCTCGGTGGTCTGGTCGGCCCGCAGGAGCGAGCGGCGGGCCACGGGCGGAGGCAGGTGCGGCGTCACGGCGTCCACCCCGCCGGCGACGGGCAGCGCGACGGCGAGGTGCTCGAGCTCGTCGGCCGGCGCCGCCGCCTGGCCGGCGCGGGCGCGGAAGGGCGCCAGCGCGACCTGGTACTCGTACACGCACCACGGCCGCGCGAAATACGTCTCGTCCGCGAGCACGGCGATCACCCGCGCACCCAGGAGGCCGTCGGCGATCTCCTCGGGGAAGGTGCTGCCGGGCGGGATCTCGCGCTCGTCGAGGAACACGCGGTAGCCCTGGGCGGCCAGCGCATCGCGCAGGGCGCGGGCGGCGGGCCGCGCGGTCGATCGCGCATAGGACACGAAGACGTCGAAGCCGACCGGAGGGCTCGCCGCGGACATCACCAGGCCGCCGCGCTCAGGCGTTCCTCACCGGGGGCCCCTCACCGGGTGAGGACCTGATCGACGCGCACGCCGAGGCTCCGGGCGCCGTCGCCGAAGGCCGCCGTCATGTCGTCGTCCCCGCGCGAGACACCCTCCCAGACCAGCACGGCCAGCACGCCCACGCCCGGCGGCCCGGCCATCGCCACCGCCTCCCGGAGGATGGCGGTGTTGGTAGCCGCATAGGCCTCGTTCCCCTCCTCGGGCCCGGACAGGGTCACGACGTCGGCGGTGGCCTCGAGCTCGAGGAGCAGGTCGTCGTAGAGAGGACCCCACGGCCCCGGCCGATCGACGACCGACGTCGCCCGGAATGTCCGGTGGTCGAACGGGAGGACGACGCGCCGTCGCATGCGGCGCTCGCCGGCCACGGCCAGGGCGGCCAGATCGGCGCCGCACGCCGCCGAGCTGACCAGCGCCGTCGCCGCCTCGCGCGCGAACAGTTCGCCGAGCCGCCGCCGGACGAGAGCCACGTTCGCCAGCGGAAAGCCCGGCGTTTCCGCGTCCTCGGCGTCGATGCGTCGACCGGCCAGTGCGATCACCACGGCGTCAGCGTGATACTACTCGACCCGATCCCCTCGCGACCTAGCGGCGCTGGCTCTGGAACGCCCTCGTGAAGACGTGGTCGGCGATGCGCCGGCCCTGGGCGATGCCTTCCGTCTTGTCGAAGGCCCAGTGGATGCCCAGATAGATGCGGCTCTGGCCGTTCTCCTCCTCGGCCTGCGAGAGCGCCGCGAACCGCCGCGGCACTCGCGGGCGTTGGTGGCCCTCGTTGTCGAGAGTCTCGCCGTTGAACTCGTCGGACACGAACGTGAAGGCGATGCGATCGGTGCCGTAGAAGTCGCGCAGCGTCTGGAACAGCGCTCCGCCGAAACCGGCATGGCCCGAGGGGTAGGCGGGGAACGGCGGCGTGAAGTTCGGCCCGGTGAGGTTGCTGGCCGGGGCGCCGAGCGGCATGAACGCCGGGTCCGACAAGGTGGCGGGGTTGCCGTCGGCCTCGCGGATGCCGGCGATCGGTCGCCAGAGCCGGTAGTGGTACTTCGATTCCCAGATCGCGATCCCGGCGTCGGCCATCGAGACGTTGACCAGGGCCAGCAGGCGGCTCAGCTCCATGGGACCGGTGCCGCGCTGCTCGGCGATCTGCACGGCGATCTGGTTGTAGAGGCGTGGCGGCGCGCACAGGCTGGGCGTGCCGTCGTACGCCCAGAAGATACCCGCGAAGGTCTGATCGTCCGTGCGCCGGGTCAGCGTCGTGTCGCCGTCGCCGCCGAGCGCCTTGACCTCGGCGAATGCTGCCGCGTAGGCGCGACTGGCCAGAGCCGGTGGCGGCGGTACGCGGAACTGGTCTCCTGACCGCAGCACGAACGGCTCGACCTCGCCCCAGTGGGCACCTAGCGCGAGCGGATGCCGGCTGATCGGATCCTGGCGCCACTCGCCAGGCCGGTTGCCGGTGATGAAATCGATGTCCACCCGGGGCTCGGGGCGCCGGGAGCCGTCGTTCTCCCGGCGCGCGAGGATGCCGGCAGCGGCCGCCCGGCCGAGCCGGATGCCGTTGCTCTTCGCGCGTCCGTCGGGCACGAGCCGCAGATCGGCGGTCAACGCCTCATCGAGGTCGTCGGCCTGCGAGGGGAAGAGCGCGGCCAGCGTGTCGTGAGCGGCCAGCGCGATGGCCGCCTCGATCGAGGTGTCGGGAGGCGCCGGGCGCAGGCTCGTGTAGCCGTGGTAGCCGCCCGCCACCGCATTCATGGCGTCGAACACCGCGATGTGCACGATGGCCATGGCCCGGCTGGCGCGCCCCGGCCCGACCTGCTCTCCGAACACGCGCGTCTCGCCGGGCGCCACCGGCGTGTGGTCGACGCCGCTGGTGTCGATGGCAATCTCGTTCCAGTGGCGCAGGCGCTCCATCACGCCGGCCGCGCGCCGCGGGCGACGCCGGCGGAGGTCGAGCGCATCCGGGCGCGCGCCGAAGCGTGGGCCGAGGGCGTCCTGGAGACCACCGGGGAAGCCTTGAGCGCCGGCACGAGCGGGTAGACCGAGCGCCAGCATCCCCATCACGAACGCGCGACGACTTGGCATGACGCCCTCCTCTTTGTACGAACGCCCCGCCAGGGGCGGCGCGGAGAGGAGCAGCGAGCATGCCAGTCCTACGTCATGACCTCCGGGCAGGAATCTCGCGGGATTCGGCCGTGCACATTCTGCTTCGCCGGCTCACGGTGAATCGCCGCGGGCCACTGCCTGTCACGCGGTGGACGCATGGCCTGGCGGCGCGTACTTGTGGCCGAGCTTCTCCTCCCAGCGCAGGTAGTTGATCATGTCCGCGTAGCCGCGATCGGGGCCGGCCGGCACGACGTCGTCGGGCGGACGCAGCACGCCGGTCAGCCCTTGCTCTATTGGTCGCCCTTCCGTCCGCCAGGCGGCGGTGCCGCCCGCCAGCGTCGTCACCTCCGCGTAGCCCATCTCCTGCAGAGTGACGGCGGCCAGCGGGGCGTCGTGGCCGTCGTCGTCGGTGACCACGATGGGCGTCTTCGTGTCAGCCGCGAGCTCGGCGATGCGGAGCTCCAGCCAGCTGCGCGACAGCCAGCGGGCGCCGGGGACATGGCCGGCGGCGAACCGATCGCTCGGCTCCACGTGCAGGATGACGGGCGGCCGCGACGAGGCCAGCCGCGAGGCCACCTCGGCCGAAGAGATCGCCCGCACCCGGCGGCGCGCCTCGGCCACCACCGGCTCGACCGGCTCGTCCTCGCCGGTGGCGAGCGGCTTGCCGGCCGCGGTCCATGCCGTGGTTCCGCCAGGAACGGCGTAGACGTTGGCGAAACCCATCTGCCGGTACCAGGAGGCCGTGATCAGCGCCCGCGCGGTGCCGTCGCAGCAAAAGACCACGGTGCCGGCGCGCACGGCCACCGTGTCGTCGGCGCGCTGCACGGCCTGGCCGCCCGGCATCCACCAGAAGCCGGGGATGTGACCGGCCACGAACTCTTCACGCGTGCGCACGTCGACGAGGTAGACGGACTCGCCCGCCGCCCGCGCCATCACCTTCTCCAGCTCGGGCACCGACATCATCCGCACGCCGTCCTCGGCGGCGATGCGCGCGGCGAATGCCTCGGCGGCGGCGCGCCCTTCCTTCGAGGGCGCCGGCAGCTCGACACGATCGGCGCCGCGCTCCAGCTCCAGCCCGGCCAGCAACCAGCCCGAGGTCCCGTTGCGCAGGCTCACGATGTTGGGCAGCTGCATGCGCTGCAGCACGCGGGCCCCGATGATGCTGCGGGTACGGCCCGCGCAGTTCACCACCACGGTCGCATTCGGATGCTCGCGCACGATGTCGTGGATGCGCAGGGCGAGCTCGCCGCCGGGGGCGCTGCGGCCGCCCGGGATGCAGAAGCGCCGGTACTCCTCGGGGGTGCGGGTGTCGACGATGATCAGCTCGTCGCCGCGGCCCTGGCGGCGGGCCAGCTCGGCGGCGTCGATGGTGGGCACGTGGTGCTGGACCTCGATCTTCTCGCCGAAGTCCTTGCTGGGCACGTTCATGCCCCACTCGGTGGTCCGGTCCTCGCTGGCCCAGCGGTTGACGCCGCCCTGGAGCACGGCGACGTTCGAGTAGCCCAGCCGCTCCAGCGTGCGGGCGGCCAGCGCGGCCCGGCGGCCGGTGTCGTCGCACACGACGACGTCGACGCCGCGGAACGGCACCAGCCGGCCGATCCGGGCCTCGAGCTGGCGGCGCGGCACCGAGCTGGCGCCGGGGATGTGGGCGAGGTTGTACTCGCCGTGCTCCCGCACGTCGATCAGGGCGAGCGTGGCGTGCGAGTCGAGCAGCTGGGCGAGCGCGGCGGCGGTGATCTCTCGAGCCATATCTGGCCTCCCCTTCGGTGCCGCTTGATTATAGAATCTCGCCACTCGATACGACCGACCCGTTGGAGGCACGCATGACCTCGACGACCTCCCGTATCGCTCCCGCCCTGGGCCTGACTGTCCTGCTCCTCGGCCTCGCCGGCCCCGCGGCCGCCGCGCCCGAGGGCACCATGACCTGGGGCGTCCACATCACGCTGGCCTCCCGCTGGCTCGATCCCGCCGAGACCGAGGGCATCATCACACCGTTCATGGTGCTGTACGCGCTGCACGACGCCCTGGTGAAGCCCATGCCGGCCGGCATCAACACCCCGAGCCTGGCCGAGTCGTTCACGGCGTCCAAGGACGGGCTCAGCTACGAGTTCGTCATCCGCAAGGGGGTCAAGTTCCACAACGGCGAGCCGGTGACGGCGGCCGACGCCAAGTACTCGTTCGAGCGCTACAAAGGCGCCGGGGCCAAGCTCCTCAAGGAGCGCGTGCGCGAGGTCCAGGTGGTGGACGCGGCCCGCATCCGCTTCGTGCTCAAGGAGCCGTGGCCCGACTTCATGACCTTCTACGGGACCTCGGCCACCGGCGCCGGCTGGATCGTGCCGAAGGCCTACGTCGAGAAGGTCGGCGAGGACGGCTTCAAGCGGGCCCCGATCGGGGCCGGTCCCTACAAGTTCGTGAGCTTCAACCCGGGCGTCGAGCTGGTGATGGAGGCGTGGGAGGGGTACTGGCGCAAGGTCCCCAACATCAAGCGCCTCGTCCTGCGCAGCCTGCCCGAGGAGACCACGCGGGCGGCCGCCCTCAAGAAGGGCGAGATCGACATCGCCTACCTGCTCACCGGCCCCGTGGCCGCCGACATCCAGCGCACGCCGGGGTTCAAGCTGGTCGCGCCGAAGGAGTCGCAGGGCACCTTCTGGCTCGACCTGCCCGATCAGTGGGATCCGAAGTCACCGTGGGCCGACGTCCGCGTGCGCCGGGCCGCCAGCCTGGCCATCGACCGGCAGGCGCTCAACCAGGCCGAGACGCTCGGGTTCTCGAAGCCGACCGGCTCCCTGATCCCGCGCCCGCTCGAGTTCTCGCGCTTCTTCGAGCCGGACCCCTTCGACCCGGCCCGCGCCAAGAAGCTGCTGGCCGACGCCGGCTATCCCAACGGCTTCGACGCTGGCGACTTCTACCCGTGGCCGCCGTACTTCTCGATGGGCGAGGCGCTCGTGTCGTATCTGCAGGCGGTGGGGATCCGCACGAAGGTGCGCACGATGGAGCGGGCGGCCATGACGACGGCGTGGCGGGAGAAGAAGCTCAAGAACGTGATCGTCGGCATCACGGGCGCCGGCGGCAACGCGGCCACGCGGCTCGATGCCTACGTCAGCCGGAGCGGCATCTACACGGCCGGCGTCTTCCCCGAGGTCGAGGACCTGTTCCAGCGGCAGGCGCGCGAGACCGACGTGAAGCGGCGCGAGGCGTTGATCCACCAGATCCAGCAGATCCTCTACGACCGGGTGACGCACATCCCGATCTACGAGCTGGCGTTCATCTGGGGGGTGGGACCGACCGTCGAGGAGCCCGGGATCAACCTGATCCGGAGCTTCGCCTACTCGGGGCCGCTGGAAGACCTGAAGCTGAAGCGGCCCTGAGGGGCCGCGTCAGCTCGCCTGCCAGTACGGCGGCAGGATCCGGACCTTCAGGACCTTGGCGGCGAGGTCGGCGATCTCCTGATCGTGGAGCGCGCCGATCAGGATGTTCGGATGCAGGCACGGGTCGGGGTTGATCAGCGGCGCGTCCCCGTAGAGGCGGTCCAGCGCCCGCGTGATCCGCTCCGTCGTCGAGGTGACGATCTCGACGCGCAGCCGCACGAGTTGCTGGAGGTCCTCGATGATCGCCATCTCGGTGGGGTCGTCGACGGCGACCACCAGCAGGCGCTCGGCCCGGAACAGGGGCACGACGCGCCGCTTGAGCGCGTACTTGGCATTCACCAGCTGGCCGACCTTGCGGTCGAGCGGGATGCGGTCGAGGTCGAAGAAGTTGATGTGCAGCTGGGCGCACAGCCCCTCGCGCATCGCCTCCTCGGTGAGGTAGCCGAGCTCCATGAGTGTGCGACCGAGCGGCTGGCGCCTGTCCTTCTGGCGGGCCAGCGCGGTCTGCAGCTGCTCCGGCGTGATGCGCTTGGAGCGCACGAGCAGATCACCCAGGCGCACCCGCTTGCGGTGGCGTCCGAGCATCGTAGTGAGCTGGGTCCGCGTGAGGCAGCCGCGCATCATCAGGACGCGCCCGATCGGGATGTAGGTGCCCAGCGTGCTCTGCACACGCAGCGCCTCGGCCAGCTGATCGGGCGTGACGAGCCCTTCCTCGACCAGAAGCTCACCGAACCTGCTGCCGGGGGGAGTCTCGTCGCTCGCGCCGCCGTCGGCGGGCGCTGTCTGCAGTAGCACGCTCGGCCTCCTCGCTCGGAATCGCTCACTCGTCGTGGTCATCTCTTGTGTCCGGCCCGAACCTGAGCAAGACGAGTGCCGTGCCCGCCGATGGCTCGGAGTGCGCTCTAACTGGCGATGAATACAAGTGAACCCGGGGGGTCGCCCCGGCCTCGCGCCATCGGGACACGGTGGCGCGGCCAGTTTCGAACCAGGGGGCCTGGGCGATCGATGACCGGGCCATGCTAGGCTCCCCGCCATGCCTTACATCATCGGGATCGACACCGGCGGGACCTTCACCGACTGCGTGGTGATGGACGCCGACGGCCGCATCGTCACCGCCAAGGCGTCGTCGACGCCGGACGACTTCTCCGAGGGCGTCATGGAATCGCTCCGGATCGCCGGCGAGCGGCTCGGCATCACCACCGAGGCGCTGCTGCGCGACACCGCGCGGCTGGCCCTGGGCACCACCGTCGGCACCAACGCCATGCTGCAGCGCCGGGGCGCCAAGGTGGGGCTCATCACCACCCGCGGCCACCGCGACGTCATCCACATCATGCGCGGCGCCCGCGGCGTGCCCGGCCTCAACAACGTGCAGGTGCTGCACTTCCCCGAGAGTGGCAAGCCCGACCCCATCGTGCCCAAGCCCTTCATCGCCGAGGTCAGCGAGCGCGTGGACTGCAAGGGCCAGGTGGTCGTGGAGCTGAACGAGGAGGAAGCGGAGGCGGCCATCCGCAAGCTGGTCGCCAAGGGTGTCGAGTCGATCGCCATCTGCTTCCTGTGGTCGTTCAAGATGGCCGAGCACGAGCGGCGCGTGAAGGCGATGGTCGAGCAGCTGGCGCCGGGCGTCTTCGTCTGCTGCTCGGCCGACCTCATCCCCCGCTGGGGCGAGTACGAGCGCACGGTGGCGACGGTGCTGAACGCCTACCTGGGCCCGGTGATGTCGCGCTACCTCGGGCGCCTGGAGTCACGCGCCCAGCAGGCCGGTCTGCGCTATCCGCTGCAGGTCATGCAGTGCGGCGGCGGCGTCATCCCGGCCGCCGAGTCGGCCCGGCGGGCGTTCCTGACGCTCGACTCCGGCCCGGTGGCCGGCGTGCTGGCCTCGCAGTACCTGGGCGGCATCATCGGCCACAAGCACGTGATCGGCACCGACATGGGCGGGACGTCGTTCGACGTGGGCCTGGTCTGGGACGGCGAGCCGGTGGCCAGCTACCAGAGCGTGGTCCACCAGTACGAGTACTTCGTACCGCGCATCGACATCCGCTCGATCGGCAGCGGTGGCGGCTCGATCGTGTGGATCGACGAGATCAGCGGCACGATGCGCGTGGGGCCGATCTCGGCCGGCGCCCAGCCCGGCCCCGCCTGCTACGGCCGGGGCGGCACCCAGCCCACCGTGACCGACGCCGACGTGGTGCTCGGCTACCTCGACCCCACCACCTTCCTGGGCGGACGCTTGCACCTGGATGTGGAAAAGGCGCGGGAGAGCTTCGCGCCGATCGCCACGCGGCTGGGGCTGGGGCTGGTGGAGACGGCGGCCGGCGCCGCGCGCGTGGTCGAGCATCAGATGGCCGACCTGATCCGCAAGGCGACCGTGCAGAAGGGCTACGATCCGCGCGACTGCGTGGTCTTCGCCTACGGCGGCGCCGGCCCCGTGCACGCCGGTGTTTACGCGCGGGAGCTGGGCGCGCAGAGCGTGGTGGTGCCGCTCGGCGGCATCTGCTCGCTGTGGTCGGCGCTCGGCGCGGCCTCGGCCGATCTCCTCCATATATACGAGGCCGTCGACATCCAGCCGAGCCCGTTCGACCCGGCCCGGGTGATGGCGCGCTTCGCCGAGCTGGAGGCGCAGGGCCTCGAGCAGCTGCGCGCCGACGGCGTCGACCCCGCGCAGGGGCGGCTGGCCCGCTCGGCCGACATTCGCTACAAGGGCCAGATCAACGAGGTGGAGGTGCCGGTGCCGGCCGGCCCGCTGGATGCGGCGGCGCTGGCCCAGCTGATCGCCGACTTCCATCGGCGCTACGAGACCGTGTACGGCCAGGGCGCCGGCTTCCACGAGGCGCGCGTCGAGATGGTGACCTACCGCGTGCGCGCCTCGGCGGTGAGCGCCAAGCCGCGCATCGTGGCCGCGCGCGAGGGCGACCGCACTCCCGGGCGCGAGGCGCAGGCGGGGGCGCGACCGGTGTACTGGAGCGAGCTGGGCGACTTCGACCAGACGCCGGTGTTCTGGGGCGACCGGCTGGTGGCGGGCAACGTGGTGCCGGGACCGGCGATCCTCCAGGTGCCGGACACGACGATCGTGGTGCACCCGTTCCAGACGGCGCGGATCGACCCGTACGGCAACGTGCTGATCGAGCTCGGGGGCAAGTAGGCGCCCCCCTCGCTGACAGGCCGGTCCGGTGGCTTGCCAACGTCATCGGGCTGCTGTACCGTCACCGCCCACAGACGACGATCGCTTCAGTCCCGCAGTGACGCAGTCGAGTAGCCGTTCGCTCTCGGCGGAATCAACGATCGTGTAGGCAGTCGTCCGGCGATGCCCTCCAGCGCAGGAGGGGGTTGATGCAGCGATACATCGCGAGACGGATCCTCCACAGCCTCATGGCCATCCTGGCCATGAGCATCATCGTGTTCGCGCTGGCTCGCGTCAGCGGCAACCCGCTCGACGTGATGCTCCCCCTGGAAGCCAGCCGTGAAGACTACGAGCGGGTCTCGAAGCACTGGGGCCTGGATAAGCCGGTCGTCACCCAGTACTTCATCTTCCTCGGCAAGGCGCTCGGGGGCGACTTCGGCTACTCGTGGAAATGGCCCGGCCACTCGGCGATGGGGCTGGTCTGGGAGCGCCTGCCCGCCACCCTGCAGCTGGCGGGCTTCGCCCTGCTCATCAGCGTCGTGATCGCGCTGCCCATCGGCGTGCTGGCCGCGGTCATGAAGGGCACCGTGTGGGACTCGGCGGCGAAGATCATCGCGCTGCTCGGCCAGTCCCTGCCCGCCTTCTGGCTGGGGATCGTGCTCATGTGGGTCTTCGCCGTGCATCTCGGGTGGTTCCCGACCTCCGGCCGCGGCGGGCTACAGCACATGATCCTGCCCGCCATCACGCTGGGCTGGTTCCAGGTGGCCGCCCTCATGCGGCTGACGCGCTCCTCGATGCTGGAGGTACTGGACAGCGAGTTCGTGAAGCTGACGCGCATCAAGGGGCTGTCGGAGTGGAAGGTGGTCTGGAAGCACTGCCTGCGCAACGCGGCCATCGCCCCCCTGACCTTCTTCGCCATCATCGCCGGCGTCCTCATGACCGGCGCCGTCGTGACCGAGAGCGTCTTCTCGTGGCCGGGCACCGGGCTGCTCGTGGTCGACGCCGTCCGCGCCCGCGACTTCCAGGTCGTCCAGGCCGTCGTCATCGTCTTCGCCGGCATCTTCATCCTCACCAACCTGCTGGTCGACATCCTCTACGCCTACCTCGACCCGAGAATCCGGTACCGCTGATGCGCGGGGTGGCCTCGGGTATCGACAGGCGTCAGGGAGGCTAGGTAAGCATGGCGACCGTCACTGCGAGATCACTGCCCTGGTACGCGCCGCCACGGATGGCGGGGGCGTTAAGACAGCTGCGGCGTCTTCCGCTGGTGCCGGTCGGGATGCTGACGTTCTTGCTTTTGATTCCGGCGGCGCTGGCGCCGCAGGTGGCGCCGCACGATCCGCTGAAGGGCTCGCTGGCCAACCGGTTGAAGGCGCCGGCCTGGCAGGAGGGCGGGAGCCTCGCGTACCCGCTCGGCACCGACAAGATGGGCCGGGACATCCTGAGCCGCATGATCCACGGCGCCCGCGTGTCGCTCGCGGTCTCGCTGGTGGCGATCCTCGTCGGTGGCGCCCTCGGCACCGGTCTCGGCCTCATCTCGGGCTACTTCGGGCGCTGGGTCGACTCGCTGATCATGCGGCTGGTCGACATCTCGTTGTCGCTGCCGACGATCCTGTTGGCGCTGGTCCTGGTGGCTGCCGTCGGTCCCAGCTTCGGCACCGTGATCGGCGTGCTGGTGGTGCTGCTGTGGGCCCGCTACGCGCGGCTGGTGCGGGCCGAGACGCTGGCCATCAAGGAACGGGACTTCATCGCGCGCGCCCGGGTGGCCGGGGCCTCCCACACCCGCATCATGACGCGCTACATCTTCCCCAACGTCGTCAACTCGCTGATCGTCCTGGCCACGCTGCAGGTGGGCTACGTCATCCTGCTGGAGTCGGCGCTGAGCTTCCTGGGCGCCGGGCTGCCTCGCCCCACCCCGGCCTGGGGCCTGATGATCGCCGACGGGCGCGAGCTGATCGTCACCGCCTGGTGGGTCTCGATGTTCCCCGGGCTCGCCATCATGCTGACCGTGCTCGCCCTGAACCTGCTCGGCGACTGGCTCCGCGATCACTTCGATCCCAAGCTCCGGCACGTGTGAGAGGAGGCGCTCGATGAGACTGCGACCCGTTCCCCTCGCCCTCGTGGTGCTGCTGGCCCTCGGACTCGCGCTGAGCATGCTCCTGCCGGCGGGCTCGGCCCAGGAGGCCAAGGCCGCCAAGCTCGTGTTCGCCTCGGCCGGGTTCGACGAGAGCAACCGCTTCTGGGTCGTCTCGCGCCCCGATCACCTGCAGTACGACCCCTTCCTCGAGACCCTGCTCGAGGTCGACCCGAAGACGGGCGAGTACACGCCCCGCCTGGCCGAGAAGTGGTCGCCCAGCGCCGACTACAAGGAGTGGACTTTTCACCTGCGCAAGGGTGTGCAGTTCCACTTCGGCCACGGACCGATGACGGCGCGCGACGTCGTGCATTCACACTCGATGATGATGCGGCCGGAGGCGACGGCGACGCTGGCCGGCTTCTGGCGCCAGGTCGAGGAGGTCAAGGCCGTCAACGACCATCAGGTGGTGTTCCGCTTCAAGCGGCCGACCACCGTCATGCCCTACGCGGCCTCCCGGGCCGGTGACCTGCGCATCATCAGCAAGGCGCAGTGGGACAAGGAAGGCCAGGAGGGCTACGAGAAGCGGCCGGCCGGCACCGGCTCCTACCGCTACGTCGGTCGCCAGCCGGGCCTGTCGGTGAGCTTCGAGCGGGCGGACAACCACTGGGCGGGCGAGAAGCCGGCGTTCAAGGAGCTGGTGTTCCGGCTGGCCCGCGAGGAGTCCACGCGGCTGGCGCTCCTGCTGTCGGGCGAGGCGCACATCGCCGACCTGCCGCGCGAGCTGCAGAAGGACGCGCTCAAGCGCGGCATGAAGATCTACTCCTCGTCGTTCCCCGTCGACTGGATGACCGTGTACCTGGGCGGGCAGTACTACCTGCCCGGCGACGCGGCGTTCAAGAAGGATGTGGCGTGGACGAAGAAGCCAGTCCGGCAGGCGCTGAACATGGCGATCAACCGCAAGGAGCTGCTGCAGACGGTGTTCGCCGGCAAGGGCACCGCCGCCTACGTGACCGGCTGGTCCGACAAGTCGGAGGGCTTCAACCCGGAGTGGGCCAGCCGCTTCGACCAGATGTACGGCTACAACCCCGGCAAGGCCAAGGCCCTGCTGAAGGAGGCGGGTTACGGCCCCGGCCAGCTCAAGTTCAAGATCCTGGCCTTCACCGAGCCCGGTGAGTCGGAGGGCCCGCAGGTGGCCGAGGCGCTGAACATCTACTACAAGGACGTCGGCGTCGACACTGAGATCGAGGTGCTCGACTGGGCCAAGGTGCGGGAGATGTTCCGGAAGAAAACCATCCAGTGCTGCATCTGGCCCAACATCATCTCGTGGCGGCCCTCGGAGGAGTGGATCCGGACCAGCTACTACAGCAAGAGCCCCAACCACCACTACGAGAACGAGTTCATCGACAAGCACTACGACGCCCTGACCAAGGCCGTGAACCCCGCCGAGCGTCAGAAGATCGCCCGCACCATCGGCGACCACCTGTTCGATGAGTTCGCCGACATCCCGCTCTTCTGGTTCGCCAACGAGGTGGTCGCCAACCCCAAGGTGGTGGGTGAGTGGGTCTACCCCGGCCTGGCTGCCGGCCGGTCGACGCACTTCCACCTCGTGAAGCCGTCGAAGTAGCGGCGTGCCCCGACGCATCGGCGACGTCGTCCTGGAGGTGGAGGACCTCCACACCTACTGCTTCAGCCGCTGGGGGGTGGTGAAGGCCGTGGACGGCGTGAGCTTCTCGCTGCGCCAGGGTGAGGCGCTCGGCATCGTGGGCGAGTCGGGCTGCGGCAAGACCATGACCGCGCTGTCACTGCTGCGGCTGGTACCGCGGCCGGTCGCCCGCATCGTGCAGGGCACCATTCGCCTGCAGGGCGAGAACCTGCTCGACAAGAGCGAGCGCGAGATGCGCAGCATCCGCGGGCGTCGCATCTCGATGATCCTGCAGGACCCGCAGACCTCGCTGAACCCGGTGTTCACCGTCGGCAACCAGCTCATCGAGGCCATCAAGATCCACCACCGGGACGGGCGCCGGTCGCTGGCCCGGCGGGCGATCGACGCCCTCAAGCAGGTGCGGGTGGCGGCGCCCGACCGGCGCGTGCGCGACTACCCCCACCAGATCAGCGGGGGGATGAAGCAGCGGGTGGTCGGGGCCATCGCCATCTCGTCGGAGCCGCGCGTCATCATTGCCGACGAGCCGACGACCTCGCTGGACGTGACCATCCAGGCCCAGTATCTGAGATTGCTTCGCGAGATCCAGGAGGAGACGAACCTGGCGCTCATCTTCATCACCCACGACTTCGGCATCGTGGCCAAGATGTGCGATCGCGTCATGGTGATGTACGCCGGCCGGGTCGTGGAGACGGGCCCCGTGCGCGATATCTTCAACCGGCCGTCACATCCCTACACGCAGGCCCTGCTCCGCTCGGTCCCCAGCATGGACGAGGACATCGACCGGCTGGCCTCGATCGGCGGCCAGCCGCCGGCGCTGTGGGATCTGCCACCCGGCTGCCGCTTCGCCTCCCGGTGCCCTCACGTCGAAGACCGGTGCCGCCACGCCTACCCGCCCGCCTTCACCGTGGGCGCGGGCCATACCGCCGACTGCTGGCTGCTGGAGTCGACATGCACGTCGAGCCCCTCCTCCGCGCTGACGGCCTGATCAAGCACTTCCCGGTCTCCCAGGGCGTCATCTGGGCGAGCGTGGTCGGCTGGGTCAAGGCCGTCGACGGCATCAGCTTCTCCGTCCGCTCGGGCGAGACGCTGGCCATCGTGGGCGAGTCCGGCTGCGGCAAGACGACGACCGCTCGGCTCGTGCTGCGCCTGGAGCAACCGACGGCCGGCCACGTCTTCGTCGACGGCCACGACGTGCACGCGCTGCGCGGCGAGGCCCTGCGCGAGTACCGGACGACGGTGCAGGCGGTGTTCCAGGACCCGTGGTCGTCGCTGAACCCGCGCATGCGGGTGCGCGACCTCGTGGCCGAGCCGCTCATCATCAACCGGCAGGCGAGCGGGAGCGAGATCAAGAGCCGCGTGGCCGAGATGCTGGAGCGCGTCGGCCTGCGCCCCCAGCAAGCCGATCTCTTCCCCCACGAGTTCAGTGGGGGTCAGCGCCAGCGCATCGCCGTGGCCAGCGCCCTGGTGTCGAATCCCAAGCTCATCGTGCTCGATGAGCCGGTCTCCGCGCTCGACGTGTCGATCCGGGCGCAGATCATGAACCTGCTGGTCGACCTGCAGCGGCAGTACGGGGTGAGCTACCTGCTCATCGCCCACCACCTGGCGACGACGCGGTACATGGCGCACGAGGTGGCGGTGATGTACCTCGGCAAGATCGTCGAGAAGGCCCGGACCAAGGAGCTGTTCAAGAATCCCGCCCACCCCTACACGCGGGCGCTGTTCTCGGCCGCGCTGCCGGCCCACCCGGACATCGTGCGCGAGGAGATCATCCTCAGCGGCGAGGTACCATCGCCGATCAACCCGCCCTCGGGGTGCCGGTTCCACCCCCGCTGCCCGCTGGCCATGGACCGGTGCAAGGAGATCGAGCCGGAGGAGAAGGCGATCGCCCCCGATCACCTGGTGGCCTGCCACCTGTACTGAGTGCGGCCGCCAGGGCCGGCGATCAGCGCCAGAGGGTGAAGCCGGCGGCGGTGAAGTCCTGATCGAACCCCAGGGCGTGCGTGCAGCCGGTCGTCTCCATGACAGCGAAGCTCATGGCATCCGTGTAGGTAACGGGCCGGAGGCCGAGGCGTTGCAGCCAGCGCCGGGCCCGACCGTGATCCTCAGCCGTCGGGAAGTGGATCGTCACGCTGGGGCTGGCGTCGAGCAGCTCCAGGAACCGGAGAGCCGGCTGTACGCCCGCGCGAAACAAGGTCAGCCGATGGGTCTCGGCGACGACCAGACTCGTGGTCACCAGCGGAATCCGACGCGTCAAGGCCGCCTGGAACAAGCCGTCCGCCTCGCCGTGATGTTGATCGCGCCGGCTGCGCAGCGCGATCCAGGCGCTGCTATCGACGAACAGGCTTGCCGGAGCGGCGGCGGGTCCGGTAGGGGGCCGGCGACTCGGCAACGAACGACTCGTCGAGATAGCGATGGAAGTTCGAGCTCAGGTCGGCGGGGAGCCCATCGATGTCGCCGCTGAGCTGGAGCAACGGGTCCTCGGAAGGCTTGCGCGTAAGCACGCGCACGGCAGCCCGGATCGCCTGGGACTTCGTCCATCCGCGCTCCCGCGCCCAGGCGTCGAGCCGCTCGAGATCCACGTCGTCCAGGTAGACCTGCAGCGGCCGGCTCATGATCAACGAGGCTATCTAATCATGATCTAGGAGTCAACACGACCATGACGACTGGACCTCGGCGCCCCTCGAATCACGGCATGTAAAATGGCCAGCACCCTATGAGCCTGACCAGACCTCTCGCTTGCGTCGTTCTCGCTCTCGCCTCGCTCGCCGGCTGCAGCACCGCCGCCCACCACCTGGCCATCGCCAACGGCAACACGCTACGCGTGATCAACGCCGACACCGGCAGCGAGGCGCACGCCGTCACGCGCTACTCCGAGGTGATGCGCCTGGCCTATCGGCCCGACGGCGAGCGGCTGGCCGTGGGCGTGTGCTTCGGCAACCGCATCGTCGAGCTGGAGACCGCCAACTACGCCGAGCTGGCGGCACCGATCAGCGCCTCCAGCTGCCCGTGGGACGCGGAGTACTCGCCCGATGGCCAGTCACTGGCGGCGACCACGCCGGTGCGCCCCACTCCGCCCGAGGCGCTCTTCGGCCACCTGCGCGTCACCGGGCCGGAGGCGCTCGACCGCGAGCTGGGGTTCCCGCTGCTGGCCCTGGCCTATCGGCCCGGCGGCGGTGAGATCGCCGTGGCTACGCCCCAGGGCATCTCCATCGTCGGCACCGGTCCCGGGTTCCCGGGGCAACCCAGCGCTCCCAGCATCCCGGCCCGCGCGCTGGCCTACACGGTGGACGGCAGCCGGCTGATCGCCGGCACCGGCAACGGCTTCATGGTCCTCGACGCGACGCAGGGCTACTCGCCCCTGCTCGCCGACACCGCGGGCAGCGTGCTGGCCGTGGCCGTCGCACGCTCGGGCGGCTGGATCGCGCTGGTGCGCAGCGGCAGCGTCAGCGTGCGGCGCGCCAGCGACCTGATGGAGGTCGCCTCGATCACGAGCGCGGCCGGCTTCCGCGCGGCGGACTTCTCACGCGACGGCGTTCTGCTGGCGGTGGCCGAGGCACAGAACGCGGTGCGGCTGTTCCGCGCGCCGACGTGGCAGGAGCAGCCGGCGCTGGCGTTGACCGGTCGTATCGACGCCGTCGCCTTCCGCCCGCGCAACGTGGCCGCGCGCGTGCCCGTGCTGTTCGTCCACGGCGCCGCCAGCGGCGTCGGGCCGACGTGGTTCGAGCCGGGTGTCGACACCTCGGTGGCGGCGGCGCTGGCCGCCAACCCGTCGCTACCGATCGACGCGTTCTACATCGAGATGCCGGTGCACGGTAACGGCCAGAACGAGAGTCGCACGATCGAGCAGGACGCCGAGGATATCCTCGCGATGATCGAGGGCGGCCTCGACAGCCGCGGCGGCACCCAGGTCGGCATCCTCAACATGCCGGCCTACCAAACGGTGGGGAAGGTCGCGATCGTCGGCTACAGCCTGGGCACGCTGAGCGCGCGCTTCTATCTGAAGACCCTGATGGGCAGCCGACGCAACGGCGCCGTCACCGTGTCGGAGTTCGTGGCGCTGGCCTCGCCGAACCACGGCATTGCCACGGCGATCTTCTTCGGCTGCAACGACGTGAACCAGCCCGACCGGGTCGCCCGCCAGCTGTGCGGCGGCCGCACGTCGACGCTCGCGAGCCAGAGCGTGCTCACCCCGTGCGGCTGTGGCGCCGTGACGCCGGCGTCGTTCGCCACCAACCAGCCGGGCGACGACGACTTCCTGGCGACCCTGAACGGCCACCCGCTGGCCGACAGCTGCCAGGCCACGCCGGCCGCGGCCACCGAGGCGCCCCGCAGCCGGCCGACGACCGCCGGCGGCGTCCTCTACGCGAGCTTCTTCGCGAACGGCAACGCCGACGTGCTGGTGGGCGGCGCCACCCAGGAGCGCGATTGCCTGGGCCGTCGCCTGGCCCGCAACCTGGCCCCCGACGCCGTGAACCGGGAGATCACCGGGGTGCCCGGCGGCAACCTGAATCTGGACACGCACGCCAACTTTCCCCACCACTGGCCAACCATCTGCATGGCGCTGCGAACGGTGACGGACCATCAGGTACCGGCCGATCAGACGGCGGCGTGCACGGGACTCACGCACCCCTAGGTGGAGTTCTCGGAGAGCGCCCGCACCTCGCCTCCAGGCGCCAGGGTAGAGTTACATCTGAATTGCCGATTCAGGAGCATCCGATCGTGGAGGGCTAGCCGTGGGGCGCACGAACATCGTTCTCGACGACGACCTGATCAGGCGGGCCATGCAGGTGAGCGGCGCCAAGACCAAGCGCGAAGCGGTTGATCGCGCACTGCGCGAGCTGGTCGCCCGAGGTTCCGTGTACCGGGCGCTCAGAAAGCTGAAGGGCAAGCTGCCCTGGGATGGCGACGTCGATGCCTGGCGGCGTCAACGCCAGTGATCCTGGTCGACACGGCGGTCTGGGCCGACTGGTTCAAGGGATCTGATTCGCCCGAGGTCGAACGTGGGGCTGGTCGCGGTCGTTCTCACCGAAGTCTTGCAAGGATTTCGCGTCGACTCTGACTTCGTGCGGGCTCGAGACCTCCTGCTGGGCCTTCCGATCCTGACGCTCGACCTGACGGGCATGTTGCCGCCGCCCGGCTCTATCGGCGACTTCGGAGCAGGGGCATCACCGTGCGGGGCACCATCGACTGCATCATTGCGCAGACTTGCATCACGGCTGGCGTCGAACTGCTGAGCACCGACGAGGACTTCGCCGCCATCGCGCGCCACGCACCGCTGCGCCTCTGTACAGTCTAGCGACACCGGGTGTCTCTGACGTCCCCGAGGCATCGAGCTTGCAGTAACAGTAAGCGTGAGCCTATCGCGTCGGACGCTCCTGCGAGGTGCCGCCCTCCTCACCGCCCCGTCTCTCGTCTCGTGGCCGCTCGTCGCCTGGGCTGAGCCCGCCCGGCGGAGCGTCCGCGACCACGGCGCCCGGGGCGACGGGAAGACCAAGGACACCGCCGCCATCCAGGCCGCCATCGACGCCGCTCCCGGGGGCGTTGTGTTCTTTCCACCCGGCGACTACGTGTCGGGCACCCTGCGCCTGCGGGATCGTCTCGTGCTGCAGCTGGCGGCCGGCGCCACCCTCGTCGCCAGCCCCGACGACGCCGATTTCGATCCCTACGAGAAGCTCGAGTACGAGACATTCGCCGACCGCGAGACCACGGACTTCAGCTTCGCCCTGCTCCAGGGTCGTCGCGTTCAGTATCTCGGCATCGTCGGGCCGGGGCGGATCGACGGCAACCGGCGGTCGCGGGGCGGGCCCAAGCCGATTGCATTGAAGGAGTGCCAGCACGTCACGATCCGAGACGTGACGCTGGAGAACGCGCCCAACTACAACATCAGCATGCTCGGCTGTGATCACGTCGACATCCGGGGCGTCATCATCCGGAACGGCTACTCCGACGGTATCGATCCCGATTGCTGCCGGCACGTGCGCATCACGGGGTGCCGCGTGGAGTCGCGAGATGACGCGATCGTGCTCAAGAGCAGCCTGGCGCTGGGAGTTCGGCGGTCGACGGAGTACGTGGTGGTGACCGACTGCGATCTCGTCAATATCCGCAACGGGCTCAAGATCGGCACCGAGTCCAGCGGCGACTTCCGCAACATCGTGTTCCGGAACTGCACGCTGTCGGGGCGGTCCGAGTTCCGATACCCTGAGATCAAGCCGTTTCCCAGCGCCGGTGTATCGCTCCAGAGCGTGGACGGCGGGCGGCTCGAGCACGTCGTCGTGACCGGGATCACCATGAAGAACGTCCGCGCGCCCATCTTCGTGCGGCTGGGCGAGCGGGGCTGGGGGCAGACCGTACCCAGAGCCGGCGTGCTGACGAAGATCACCATCGCCAACCTGGTGGCCACCGGTGCCGAGTGGACATCGTCCATCCTGGGTGTGCCCGGCGGCGACGTCACGGATATCGCCCTGAGCGATATCAGGATCTCGGCCAAGGGCGGCGGCGACGCGGCGCTGGTGACGCGCCCGGTGCCGGAGAAGGAACGCGAGTATCCCGACGCGGCGCGCTTCCGCAATCTCCCCGCCCACGGCCTGTACTGCCGGCACGTGCGGGGACTGCGAGTCGAGCGGACAACGCTCGGCGTGGCCACAGCCGATGCCCGCCCCGCCCTGGTCCTGGACGACGTGCGAGGCGCGACGGTGAAGGATCTGATGGCAACGGCGCCGGCCGACGGTGGACCGGTCGCCTGGCTACGCTCCTCCCGCGACTGCCTGCTCGCCGGCATCCGGGCCGCGGACGCCGGCACGCTGGCGCGCATCAGCGGGGCCGAGACAGCGAGGGTCGTGGTCGACGCCGGCGCTGGCCCGGTCCAGCAGGCCGTGCTCGTCGATCCCGACGTGAGCCCCGCCGCGCTCCGCACTCAGGGAAACGTGGTCGCCCGGAGCTCGAGGGAGGGGCCCCGCGCCGCCGGCGCCGGCCAGGACCCGCAACCGCAACAGGTCGACTGAGGAGCCATGCGGTCACCTGGAGCAACGCCCGCCGCGGCCGCCCGCACCGTAAGGTCTGTATACTCGACGAGCAGGGGGACGCCATGGGTGAGAAGCCGACCGACGAGTCGTCCGAGCGCGCGCCCGCTCCCCCGCCGGCGTCGGTCAAGCCGGTGAAGAAGAAGGTCGCCGAGGGGCCGGACAACCTGCGGCGGCGCGAGGCGTGGTTTCAGCGGCGCACGGGTGGCCGCGCCAAGCGCCCGGCTAGCTGAGCGACAGGCGCCACAGGCTTCGCCCGTAGGTCGCCGCGGTCAGCGTCCGGTCGTGGCGGTGATAGATGAGGTCGACCACCATCACCGCCGGCAGGTTCCGCGTGAGGTTCGCCCACGTCAGCCCCCCGTCGAGCGAGACGAACACGCCGGCGTCGTTGCACACGTAAACGGTATTGGGCGCGTCCGGCGAGATGGCGACGGCGTGGTGCGGCACGTCAGGCAGCTGCCCCTGGTCGACGTCCGTCCACACCGTTCCCCCGTCCCTCGAGCGAAAGACGTGGCTGTGGCCGAAGTTCGCGACGGTGGCGAAGAGCACCCGGGCGTCGACGGGGCTCGTGGCCAGCCGGGTGACGGTGTGTCCCGGCAGGGTCGTGCTGGCGACGTTGGCGCTCCAGTGAGCACCGCGGTCGGTGCTGCGAAAGATGCCGCCATTCTCGGTCGCCACGTAGAGGCGCCTCGGGTCGGCCCGGGCCACCTCGATCGCCGAGATGGGGCTGCCGTCGAGCGCCGGTGAGATGGCCGTCCAGCTGTCGCCGTCGTCGCGCGAGCGCCAGATGCGATAGGAGGCCGTGTACAGCGTGGTGGCCGTCGCCGGATCCGGCGTGATGAACGCCATCCAGACGGCGTTCTTCTCGTCCTCGGGCGCCGGCGGCGACACGTCCTTGGTGCGGCCACCCCGGAACCGGAAGATGTTGAGGTTGTAGTACGAGGCCAGCACGTGGCTGGCGTCGCCGGGGTCGAACGCGATCCAGCCGCCGTCGCCGCCGAGGATCTCGGCGTGGTCGTCGGCACGTCCGCTGGTGGTGATGACGGTGCCGTTGTCCTGGGAGCCCCCGCCGAAGGCCCGACCGTCGCTCTGGGCCACATCGGCGTCGTAGTACATGGTCACGGCCAGCCCGCTGCTGCGGTTGACCCAGGTGCGGCCGCCGTCGTTGCTCACGTCCAGGCCGCCGTCGTTGGGGTCGTACACGCGCCCGGGCGCCGCCACCGGCATGAGAAGGCCGTGATGATCCGCGTGGGCATAGTTCGACCTGCCCCGATCGGCGTCCCACTTCGTCACCCGCGTCCACGTCCGGCCGCCGTCGGTGGTCAGGTGCAGGTCGACCCCGCCGCAGAGGACGTGGTTCGGGTTGGTGGGATGCACGGCGATGGTGTTGCCGTAGGAGATCTGCCCCTCGTTGCGGAAGTGCGTGCGGGCGATGCTGGTCCAGGAGCCGCCGCCGTCCCGGGTACGGAACACGCCGAGGAGGCGATCGGAGGCCTCGCTGGCCTCGTCGGCCGCGAAGGCGTACAGCACGGACGGCGCGGCCGGACACAGCGCCAGGCTGGTGCGCCCGAACCGATCCGGGGTCGGCAAGCCCTTGCGCAGCTGCGTCCAGGTCTGGCCGCCGTCGGCCGAGCGGTAGATGCCGTTGCCGGCACCGCGCGAGGTGAACGTGGCGTAGACGATCCCCCGCCGCGTCGGATCGAACACGATGGCGTGGCACCAGTAGTTTCTGGTGGTGATGAAGGTGGCGCGGGTCCAGGTGACTCCCCCGTCGGTCGACGTGTACAGACCGCCGAGGTCGTGCGCCACGCCGACCTCGCCGAAGCCGACGCCGCCGACCATGAGGTGCTTGCTGTCGAACGGATCGATGGCGATGACGGCGATCCGACGCGGCAGCCCCGTCCGGGCCGAGGCGGCCGCCAGCCGCCACGTCTTGCCGGCATCACGCGTCTGGTAGATGCCGACCCCCGGATACGAGTCCGCCGAGAGGTTCGCCTCGCCGGTGCCGCAATAGATGACGTCGGGGTCCCGGGGGTCGATGGCCAGCGCCCCGACGTTCAGGACCTCCTGAGCGTGCCACTGCGGCTGCCACGCTTGCCCTGCGTTGGCGCTGAACCACACGCCTCCGCCCGCCGCCCCGACCCAGATGCGCTCGGGATTCGTCGGGTGACACACGGCCGCGGTGATCCGGCCGCCGACGTTCGTGGGCCCCACGCTTTCCCACTGGGTCGTTCCCGGCGCCGCCGGCAGCGAGGTGGTCACCCGGGCTCGCTCCCGGATCAGGGACTGCACGGCCGCCTCCCGCTTCGGCCAGGCCGCCCGCCCCTGAAACCACAGGCTGCGCGCCTTGTGATAGGACAGCCGCGGCGCCGGCGGCCCCGGCGCCCGGCGCTTGCGAGGCCCGGCCATCACCCCGCTCTCGGGCCTGATCCGGCCGGGGATCAGCTCCTCGGTCGGCGGCACCCGCTTGGCCGCATCCGGGGCGGCGTCCAGGGCCTCGGCCAGTCGCGCGGGCGCCGACGCCGCCGCTCGCTTCGTCACCCGCCGCCGTGCGCGTGCCTTCATGACTGCACCTCCCGACGAGAGTCGTCCCGAGCGGCGCCGGCTGGTTGCGCCACGACCACGCTCAGGGCAGGGTGAGCGCCACCAGCTCGGCGGGAAGGCCGGCACCGCCCACCGGGAATACGATGTACTGCCGGCCGCGCGCCATGTAGGTCATCAGCGCGCCCTGGGCGTTGGCGGGCAGCGCGATCCGGGTGAGCAGCGCGCCGGTCGTCTTGTCGAACACCTCCAGCGCGGGGTCGTCGAGGGCCAGCGAGTATATGCGCGCCCACGGACGGTCGAAGGCCGACCGCAAGCTGGTCACGCGGCCCTCCTGGGCGGCGAAGAGCAGCGTGCGGGTGACGAGCGGGAACCCGCGACGCCCCGAGCCGAGGCGCGGCAGGTTGAGCGGCGCCAGGACGGGATGGTGACGTGGCCCCTCACCGAGTGGCACCGTCCACGCATGCTCACCGCTGTTGAGGTCGATCGCCACGATCCGGCCGAACGGCGGCTGAAAGAGCGGCAAACGGTCGGGGCCGGGCAGCGGACGGACGTCGCCGACGTAGCGATCGATGATCGGGATCTGGCGCATCGGGCGGCTTGAGCGTGACCACGAACGGCACCGTGCGGGAGGTGACGTAGAGTCGACCGGTCTCGGGATCGAGGGCGGCGCCCGACCAGCTGGGGCCGCCGGCGACGCCCGGCATCAGGACCGTCCCGCGCTCGCTGGGCGGCGTGTAGAGCGGCCCCCAGTCGTAGCGTTCCAGGATGTCCAGCGCCATCCGGCGCAGCTCCGGCGTGAAGTCGATCACGTCCTCGGGCCGTACGCCCTGCCGGTCGACGGGGGCGGGCCGGGTGGGGAACGGCTGAGTCGCCGCGCTCTTCTCGCCCGGCATCTTCGATTGCGCTACCGGCCGGTCCTCGATGGGCCACAGCGGTTGGCCGGTCACCCGGTCGAAGACGAAGACGAACCCCTGCTTGGTGACCTGGGCCACGGCCTTCACGCGCTGGCCGTCCACGGTGACGTCGGCGAGATTCGGCGCGGCCGGCAGGTCGTAGTCCCACAGGCCGTGACGGACGATCTGGTAGTGCCAGACGCGCCGGCCTGTCGCGGCCTCGACGCAGACGAGAGACTCGGCGAAGAGGTTGTCGCCGTGACGCCGGCCGCCGTAGTAGTCGTTGGCCGGCGTGCTGAACGGCAGGTACACGTACCCCAGCGCCTCGTCGGCGCTCATGGGGGCCCACACGTTCACGCCGCCGGCCGGCCGCCAGCTCTCCCCTTCCCACGTCTCGTTGCCGGCCTCGCCCGCCTGGGGAATCGCGTGGAAGACCCAGCGGACCTCGCCGGTGCGCGCATCGAAGCCGCGCACGTGGCCGGGCGGCATGGCGCCGACGGCGGGGAAATCGAAGATCGACGCGCCGACGACGACCACGTCGCGCACGACGACGGGCGGCGACGTCACCGAGTACCAGCGGCGGTCGACCGGGCGGCCCAGCCCCTCGGTGAGGTCGATCCGCCCTTCGTTGCCGAAGCCCGCGACCGGCTGGCCGGTCCGGGCATCGAGCGCGACCAGGAAGGCGTTACCGGTGCCGATGAAGATGCGCGCCTCGCGGCCGTCGGTCCAGTACGCGACGCCACGGTGCACCCAGCCGAGGTTGGGCGGTGTGCCCAGCTTCCAGACCTCGGGGTCGTGCGTCCACAGCGTCTGCCCGGTGGCCGCGTCGATGGCCGCCACCTGGCTGAGCGACGTGCTCACGTAGAGCACGCCGCCGACCATCAGCGGCGTGGCCTGGTTCACGAACGTCTCGACGGTTGGGTGCTGCGCCATGACGTCGTGATCGGGCGAGCGCCAGCGCCAGGCCACGCGGAGCTGGCCGACGTTGGTCCGGTCGATCTGGGCCAGGGGCGAGTAGCGGGCGCTGGCGTAGGTGCCGCCATAGGTGCGCCACTCGACGTCGGGGAGGTCGGGAGCGGCGGCCCGGGGGGCGGTGGCCTGGCAGGCCGACAGGGTGGCGCCCAGTGCCAGGACCAGCGTGAGCGAGTCCAGCCGAAGGAGCGCCGCCCGCATCCGAGGCGGATCATCGCACGTTCCGGAGCGGCGTGGCGCCGCCGGAGCGGATCCACGCCAGCACGTCCGCCAGTGGCGCCGATTCGATGACCCCGCCGTACTGGGGCAGGCTGATTCGCCCGACCGCCTGATCGCCACGGGCCTCGAGCCAGTGCTCGCCGCAGCCCGAGATGGCGTAGTCTCCCTCGCCGGCGCTGCGTGACCGGTGAACGGCGAAGATCCAGCGCGTGCCGATGGGGAACGCCCGGACGTAGGGCCGGCAGAGGGCGCCGGTGTCGCCCCAGATCCTGATCACGGGCCGTGGGTCCGTGCCCCGGAGGACCTCCCGCACCGTGATGTCCATGCCGTGGCGGTCGTAGGCGCGCACCTCGGCCAGCACGACGAGGTCGACTCCGAGCGCGACCTTGGTGAACGGCCCGGCCCAGCTACAGGTGCAGGCAGAGGCGATGCCCGGCACCAGCAGCATGGCGAGCAGCAGCAGCGTCACGAGTGTGCTCATCCCGGTCTATTAGACCGGGGAGCAGGGAACTAGTTCCCGACCCGCCGAGCGCGGGCGATGCACACGACGCCGCGAGGCCGCTCCCGCCGCGGTCTCACGCGCGTCGTGCGCAGGTCGTCGGGGCTATTTCTTGTCGGCGGGCTTCTTCTCCGCCGGAGCCTTGGACGCCGACTTGGCCATCGACGTCGTCGGGACCATGATGTGGGCGTACGGCGTTCCCTTCCACATCACCCACGGTCCGCCCTTGGTCCAATCCGTCGGGTAGGTCTCGAGCTGACCGACGTCGGTCGGAAGGATCATGATGTGCGGTCCGCTCACGACCCACTGGTTGTCCGCCGTCGCCTTCTTGGCGTACGGATCGGTGTTGCTGGCCCCCTTGTCGCCCTTGAGCATGTACGCCACGCCGACCGTCTGAGGCTTCGGCGGCTCCTTCTTGTTCATCCAGGCGTCGCCCCAGACCTGCCACTCCTTGTCCAGGCACATCGAGTCGCCCGCCGGATCGAGCATGCACATCCACCCGTTGGTGCCCGCGCGCAGCTCCTTCATCTTGCCGTCGGCCCCGGCGCCCATGACCGTGGCGTTGCGACCGATGTCCGGCGGCGCGCCGCTCGTCGCCTTCGCGATGACGGCGGCGTCGGATTGAGCCCCGGCGGGCTTGGCCATGCCCTCGTGGCCGGGCTTGGGCGGTTCCTTCGCCTTGTCCTGCGCCACCGCGGTGACGGCGGCGAGCATGAGCACTACGCTGAGCGACGCGACGATCTTTCGCATGATGACCCCCTGAGGTAAGCGTTCCTGATCTCCGACCGCCTGCACTGTGCGCTACCTTCAGGAGCCGCGCAAGTAGGGGGGGTGGGCACCAACAGACAGCCGAGCTCGCATGACTTCCGGGCCCCGGAGACGGTCGTGCCGTCGTAAGGGCCCGCCGGCGATCGAGCTCGGGTGTGGACCAGGTGGCGTTCGCGTACGCCGCCTCCGTGCACGCGGCCGGGGGCCGGGTCGCGGCGGCGCTCGAATGCCTGGAGCGGGCGCCGGCGCTGGGCTATCGCCACGTCGAGTGGATCACGTGCGAGCCCGACTTCGAGCCGCTGCGCGCCGATCCGCGCTTCGGCGCGCTGCTGCTTCGAGGGGCGCCGCCCGAGGACGTCCCCCGCCCGGGCGGTGACCGCCAGAGCGGGAAGCCGGCCGCGGTGAAGTCCTGATCGACGCCGAGCGCGTGCCCGCCGCCGGTCAGTTCTTCTTGCGGGGGTCGTCGGCCGGGTTGACGAAGGTGGGGTCGGTCGGCCCCACGCCGTGCACCTGGACGATGGTCTCCTCGGCGCCACGCGTAGTGGGCGTGCTTCGGTGGGATCGCGACGAACCCGCCGACCAGCAGCTCGCGCCCGGAGCCCTGGTCGAACTTCTCGCCGAGGCCGATGTGGAAGGTCCCCGTGAGGACGGTGACGTTCTCGCTGGCCTTGTGCAGGTGCGGGGGGATCTTGTAGCCGGCCGGCATCTTGATCCGGTAGACGAACAGCCCCTCCTTGGCCGGGTCTCCCTGCACGACGGCCAGCCTGGCCCCCGGCAGCACGGGCGGCTCGACCCACTTGAGGGCGTCCGGGGTCACGACCACGTGGCCATCCTGCTGGCCATCCCGGACAGGACGGCGAGCGTACCGAGGACCAGGGCGATGGGGACGACACGGTGCGTGAACAGCCTCAGCATGGTGTTCTTCCTCCGTGCCCCGCTGACGGCAAAACCGACACCATTCGAGAACGCAACAAGAACGATGGCATGCGCATCACCCGCGCTGGTCAGGGGGGCGCCCGCCCTCGGCCCCTCTACCGGGACGGCGAAGCGAGCGGCTTCGCGCCACCGGAGCGAATCCAGGTCAGCATCGACGCCAGCAGAACTGATTCGACTGGCGCGCTGCGCTCGGTCGCGGAGACACGGCCGACGGCCTGATCGCCTGGGACCGCGAGCCAGAAGGCCCCGCAGCCCGAGATCGCGTAGTCGCCCGACCCGGGCTCCCGCTGCAGCGCGAAGATCCAGCGGGTACCGCGGGAGAAGATGGTGACGTAGGGCCGGCAAAGGGCGCCGTCGTCCCCCCAGACCCTGATCGTCCGCCGGACCTCTTCGCCCTTCAAGACCTCGATGACGGCCACGTCCATGCCGTGGCGCTCGTACGACCGCACGTCGGCGAGGACCACGAGCTCCGTGGCGAGGGCCACTTTGGTGAACGGGCCCGCCCAGATGCATCGGCACGCCAGCGCAACGCCCGGCACGGCCAGCGTCGCAACGAGCGTTGCGAAGATCATCCGGTGGAGGCGACTCAGGCCCATGCCGCTTAGACCGACGCCCCGGATAGTAGTTCCCGGCCCGCGCGCCGCCGTCCGGCGGAAGACGATGCTCATGGAGTGTGAACCCTCACCTCGCGAGATCCCCGGTGTGATGGACCGCAGACTCCCCATACGCTAGACCTCAGGCCGCCCGCGCAGCTTGGCCATACCCTCCCCATGGTCTCCTTCGTAGCCCCCGGCGCGGCGCCCCACGGTCCGAAAGTTGTGTCCCGGAACCGCTGTAGAATGCCCGGAAGCATGGGAGGCGCGAGCTCATCTACTACGGCCCCTACCAGCTCTACATGTCGGGCGTGTCCGACGTGCAGGTGAAGTGGACGCTGGAACACCGCAGCAAGAACCCGGGGATTCACGAGGACGACATGTTCCTCAGCAGCGATCCCTGGGTGGGCGCCGCCCACCAGATGGATGTAACGCTCCTCACGCCCGCCTTCCACGAGGGCAAGCTCTTCTGAGGTCGTGGTCATGTGCCCGTCGTGCCGCCGGCCTGAGGTGAGCCCGCGCGTGGCGGTGCTCGGCCGTGGGCTCGCCGTGGTGCTTGCCGCGGTGGGCGTCGCCGCGGCGGTCGAGGCATGGCGCAGCATCCCTCTCGGCACGGCCGACGACCCCGGGGCCGGCCTGCTGCCGCTCGTCCTCGGGCTCGCCGTCGCCGCGCTGGGCGGGGCGACGGCGCTCGCCCGCGCGTGGCCGCCGGGGGCGCCGCTCGAGCGCCGCCGGGCATTGGCGGTCGCCGGGACGATCGTCGCATGGGCCCTGGCGCTGCCGTATCTCGGCTTCGCTTTGACGACGGTCGTGGCGCTCTTCTTCCTGGGGCGCGGCGTTGGCCGGGCACCGATGGCCCGCCTGGCCGTCTTCGCGCTGCTGGCGGGCGGCGGCGCCACCCTGCTCTTCCGCGGGCTCCTCAGGATGCCGCTCCCGCGCGGCCCCTGGGGCTGGTGAGCGTGCTCGACGGTCTCGGCCAGGGCTTCGGGGTCGCGCTCGCCTGGCACAACCTGCTCTATTGCTTCGCCGGGGTGCTGCTCGGAACCGTCCTCGGCGTTCTGCCGGGAATCGGGCCCGTGGCTGGTATCGCGCTGCTGCTGCCGGCGACGTTCGCGCTGCCGCCGGCGTCGGCCATCATCATGCTGGCCGGCATCTTCTACGGCACGATGTACGGCGGCTCGACCACCTCCATCCTGGTCAACGTCCCCGGCGAAGCGGCGTCCGTCATCACCTGCATCGACGGACACGAGATGGCGAAGCGAGGTCGGGGCGGGCCCGCCCTCGGCATCGCCGCCATCGGCTCGTTCGTCGCCGGCACCGTCGGCACGGTGGGCCTCATGCTCCTGGCGCCCCCCCTCATGCGCGTGGCGCTGCGGTTCGGACCGGCGGAGTACACGACGCTCATCGTGTTCGCGCTCGTCGTCCTCGCGTTCCTGGCTCGGGGCTCCACCCTTCGCGGGCTCCTCCTGGGCGCGTTCGGCCTCCTGCTCGGCACCATCGGGCTGGAGCCCATCTCGGGCCATGCGCGCTACACGTTCGGCCTCCCCGACCTCTTCGACGGCGTGGGGTTCGTCCCGGTCGCCATGGGGCTCTTCGGCCTCGCCGAGATCCTCGACCGCGCCGCGACACCCGGCCGGACCGAGGTCGTCCGGGGGCGCCTCACGCAGCTGTGGCCGGGCCGCACGGACTGGCAGCGAGCGTGGCGGCCGATCCTGCGCGGCACGGGGATCGGTTTCCTGTGCGGCCTGCTGCCGGGTCCCAACGCGGTGATCGCGTCCATCGTCTCCTACGGCGTCGAGAAGCGCGTCAGCCGGCACCCCGAGGAGTTCGGGCACGGCGCCATCGAAGGGGTCGCGGGGCCGGAGTCGGCGAACAACGCCGCCGCCTCGGGCGCGCTGGTGCCGCTGTTCGCGCTGGGCTTGCCCTCGTCGCCGCCGACGGCGGTGCTCCTGGCCGGCTTCCTGATCCACGGCCTGCAACCGGGTCCGATGCTGGTCCAGCAACGGCCGGACGTCTTCTGGGGCGTGCTGGCGAGCATGTACGTCGGCAACGCGATGCTGCTGGTGCTGAACCTGCCGCTCGTCGGGCTGTTCGTCCGCATCTTACGAGTGCCCGACGTCTACCTGCTGCCGTCAGTCGTCCTGTTCTGCATGGTCGGCGCCTACAGCGTCGCCAACAGCCTGACCGACGTGTGGGTGATGGTGGGCTCCGGCCTCTTCGGCTTCGTGGCGCGCCGGCTCGGCTTCGACACCGCTCCCGTCGTCCTCGCGCTCGTGCTGGGGCCCGCGCTCGAGACGGCGTTGCGGCAGGCGCTCATCATCTCCGGCGGCAGCCCCGCGATCTTCGTCACCCGGCCGATCGCCGCGCTCTTCCTGGCGCTGGCGGCGGCGCTCGTCATCTGGAATGCGATCGCCGCGATCCGCCACCGCCGTCCGGCGGCGGCGCTGATCGCCGACACTCCGGGAGGTGTGTGATGGCTCGACTGGTCCTGTTCGCGCTGCTGAGCACGATCGCCATGGTCCCGGTACCGCCTGGCGCCGACGCCGCGGAGTTCCCGGCGAAGCCCATCGAGCTCGTCGTGCCCTGGGCGGCCGGGGGGCGTGCCGACATCATCATGCGGCTCTTCGCGGCGGGTGCCGGCAAGCATCTGCCCCAGCCGATCGTCGTCATCAACAAGCCGGGCGGCAGCGGCGCCACCGGGACCATCCAGGTGATGAACGCGACCGCAGATGGCCACACCCTGCTCGCCGCCACGGTGGGCGCAAACGTGATCCGGCCGCTCACCACCAGCCTGCCGTATCGCTACGACTCGTTCGCACCGGTGGGACAGATCACCGCGTCGACGCTGGTGCTCGCGAGCAAAGCCGACCGGCCGTGGAAGAACCTCGCCGAGATGGTCGCGGACGCGAAGAAGCGGGCGGCGTCACCGACGTTCGGCTGCCCCTACGGGGTCATCCCGCACATCGCGATGATCGCCGTCGCTCGGCGCAGCGGCGTGGATTTCAAGATCGTGCCCCAGCAGGGTGATGGGCCCTCGGTGAGCGCGGTGCTCGGCGGTCACATCGACACCATCATCGGGGCGCCGGCCGCGATCTTGCCGCACCTGAAGACCGGCGACATGCGGGCGCTCGCCACGTTCGGCGAGACGCGCGACCCGGTGCTGTCCGACGTGCCGACCGCGACGGAGCAAGGCTTCCCCGTGGTCGCCGCTCCGTGGACCGGGGTCGCGGCGCCGAAGGGCACGCCGCCCGCCGTCCTGGCGCGGCTCCGGCAGATGTTCGAGGCGGTGATGAAGGACCCGGAGTTCGTGGCTGGCATGGACAAGCTCGGGGAGCGCGTCATGCCAATCGTGGGCGACGCCTTCGCGGCGCGCTGGAAGCAGGACCACGAGCAGTGGGAAGAGCCCGCGAAGACGATACGGAAGTGACTCGACGCTGACCTTCGGCCCTCCTCGAGGAGGGCCAGCACCGGGCCGCGGACTGGCAGTAGAATGCCAGCCAAGCGAATGCCCTGGAGGTCTCTAGAGATGGCAGACCGGCCACACCCATCCTCGATCGCCGGCGGGCCCTACGACGGCACGACGTTCTCCTACATCCCGGGGCCGACGCTGAACATCGACCCGAGCCTGACCCTGCACCGGGAGTGGACGGACAAGATC
Source organism: uncultured Candidatus Rokubacteria bacterium (assembly GCA_963734175.1). Classification (GTDB taxonomy): domain Bacteria; phylum Methylomirabilota; class Methylomirabilia; order Rokubacteriales; family CSP1-6; genus AR5. The sequence continues at coordinate 970,762 of CAVTGC010000013.1, read as the reverse complement.
GATCCCATCACCTACGAGGTCATCCGCCACAACCTCTGGAACATCAACGAAGAGCTGGGGATGACGATCCAGCGCATCTCCGGCTCGCCGGTGGCCATGTACGCCTTCGACCTGAACTCGTCGATCTTCACCGAGGACGGCGAGTTCATCTACTACGGCCCCTACCAGCTCTACATGTCGGGCGTGTCCGACGTGCAGGTGAAGTGGACGCTGGAGCACCGGAGCAAGAACCCGGGGATCCACGAGGACGACATGTTCCTCAGCAACGATCCCTGGGTGGGCGCCGCCCATCAGATGGACGTGACCCTGCTCACGCCCGTCTTCCACGAGGGCAAGCTCTTCTGCTGGATCACCAACGTGCTGCACCAGTACGACGTGGGCGGCATCACCCCGGGCAGCTTCTGCCCGAGCGCGCGCGATTCGTTCGATGAAGGAATACTCATCCCGCCGATCAAGATCGTCGAGCGTGGAGAGCTACGGAAGGATATCGAGGGGGTATACCTGCGCGCCTCTCGAAAGCCCTATCTGGTGGCGCTCGATCTACGGGCTCAGATCGCAGGAAACAACACCGCCAAGAAGCGCATCCTGGGCCTGATCCAGCGCTACGGCGCCGACGTCGTCAAGGGCGTGATGCGCAAGATCATCGACAACGCCGAGGCCGCCTTCGTGGCCAAGCTGGCCAAGGTGCCGGACGGCACGTGGCGCGAGCGCAGCTACGTGGAGGTGGCCTACGTCGGCGACCGCAAGACCTACCAGGTCATGCTCACGATGCGCAAGCAGGGCGACAAGCTGATCTTCGACAACGCCGGCACCGCCGACCAGGTGGGCGCCATCAACACCACCTACTCCGGCTGGCGCGGCTCGCTCATGACCGCGATCAACGAGCTGCTGTGCTGGGACCAGCTCTACGCGATCGGCGGCGCGCTGCGGCACATCGAGTTCCGGCCGGCGCTGGGCTGCTTCACCTCGGCCACGCACCCGGCGTCGGTCTCGACGGCGCCCGTGCAGGCGATGGAGATCTCGCTCTATCCCGCCTACAACACGATCAGCAAGATGCTGTCGTGCGACCCCGAGCTGAAGAAGGACGTGATGACCATCGGCGGGACGTCGCAGTTCCCGCTGACGGTGTTCCGCGGGATCGACCAGTGGGGGGAGAAGTTCGGCTACCTGCTGCTCGATCCGATGGTGGGGGCGATTGGGGCGTTCAGCTTCCGCGACGGGATCGCCACCGGTGGCCAGGTGCGCAGCCCGATCTGTCGGATCGGGAACGTCGAGCACAACGAGCAATCGTTCCCGTTGCTGATCATTCACCGCAAGGAGAACACTGACTCCGGCGGGGCCGGCAAGTATCGCGGCGGGAACTCGGCGTCGGTGGCGTTCATCCCGCACGGGACGACGCACATCATTCAGGACACGGAGTCGTCGGGGGCGGCGATCCCGACGGCGCCGGGGCTGGCGGGTGGGTATCCGGCGAACACGAACTACTACCTGTTCAAGCGGAACACCGACATCTTGCAGCGCTTCGCGCGGCGGCGGATGCCGAACGACATCGCGGAGGTCGAGGGGCAGGAGGAGCTGCTGCAGCTGCGGCAGATCGATATCTACCAGGGGCCGAGCGATGTCTATGAAGTCGCGTTTGCGGCGGGCGCGGGGTATGGGGATCCGCTGGAGCGCGATCCGGAGGCGGTGCGGAAGGACGTGTACCTGGAGGATATTTCGCTCGCGGGCGGCGCGGGAGATCTTTTGCGTGGTGCTGGTCGGGGAGGGTGAGGATTTGCGGGTGGATGCGGAGGGAACGGCGGCGCTACGGCGGGCGGCCTTGACTGAGCGGCTGGGGCAGGAACCGCGGCCATATGCGGGTCCGCGGCTGCCGATTCTTCGGCAGATCACGGAGTACCTGAACCTCGTCGAGCAGCGATGGCGGAGCCTTGGCTCGCCTGCTCACGGTGTGGACAGCCGCTGGCGCCGGCTGGCGCAAACTACAAGCTTCACTGCCATCGGATCGACCGGCCGATTCAGGCGGCGAATACACTGATCGGCGAGCCGCAACGGTTCATTGACGATGCGGTGCATTTCCGGCAGTTCTGCTGCCCGGCTGTGCGCAGGCCTGATCGAGAATGAGGCCTGCCGAGCCCAGGATCCAGTGCTTCAAGATATCGAGCTGGCTTAGGTCGACGACGCTGGCCCCTTGATACTGGCCGTGCGAACAGATGCTCAGACTCCACCCTGCGCAGTGTCCCTGCACCTCACCTTAACCGATAGCGAACTAGCCAGTCCCTCATGAAACTAAGATCCCTCTCTGTCAGCAACTTCCGAGCAATTGCCGAGATCGAGCTGACGGAGCTCCCGGATGCTGTAGTTCTCGCCGGGCCCAATGGCTGCGGCAAATCCTGCGTACTCGATGCCATCCGACTGCTGAAGTCCGCCTACGGTAGCTACCAGCAAGACGAGTGGCAAAACTGGTTCGGTGAGTTTCAGATCACTCTCAACAAAGAGCCCCAAGAACTGCTTCCCTTGTTCCAGGATCAGACCCGGGAGCTTCGGATCGCGGCCGAATTCGCGCTCAGTATCGAGGAACGTGACTATCTTCGTGCCAATATGAAGCAGATCCTCCACGACAAGATCTGGCGAGAGATTGCGCCCGACGCCGCACGAGGTCGAAATGCAAGTGCGCTCGCGCTGACCGCTCACCAGCTCACTCAGAGTCGAGAAGTCGAGGATAGGGTCGCAGCAATACTTCCGGAGTTACTTGACGCTATTGACCGCCCTAGTCAAAAGGCGGCTCTCAGGATTGCGCCGCTCGGTAGCGCCGAACCGGAGTACAACCTCCTACTCGCGTTACTTCTCAGCACCTATGAGCCGCAGAAGCTAGGCGTGATCGACTATCACGGGCCGCATCGCAACTACAGCAGGGAGAGGCTCGGGAATATCAACCTCACCATCGAATCCACAGAGCAGCGTCTCCGTCAGCACGCACTCTACAACTACGCGAACAAGTACGCCAACCTGAAGTCCGAGATGGCGTCCGCATACATTCGTCACTTGCTCGCCACCAAGGCGACTCCAGATCTGCCTGCGGACGACAGCCTAACCCGCACCCTCAAAGAGCTGTTCGCCACGTTCTTTCCTGGAAAGGAATTTCTAGGGCCACAGCCCACGGGAGATGGTCGCCTACGTTTCCCCGTGCGTCTAGCGAATGGCAGCGAGCACGATATTGACGATCTGAGCTCGGGCGAAAAAGAAGTCTTGTATGGCTACCTGCGACTCCAGAATGCTGCTCCACGGCATTCAATTATCTTGATCGATGAGCCAGAACTGCACCTCAATCCGCGTCTGGTGACTGGACTCGCCACCTTTTACTATCGCCACCTCGGAGACCGGCTCGACAACCAACTCTGGCTCGTGACCCACTCAGATACTCTGATTCGCGAAGCGGTCTCTCAGCCCCATTTCGGCGTCTTCCATATTCAGCCGCTGGAACAGTCACTGGATCCCAGGCAAGTCCCGTGAAGGCAGCAGAAGATCTAGAGCGTGTGGTCATAGAACTGGTCGGCGATCTGGCGGCCTACAGACCCGGCGCGAAGGTTGTGGTGTTCGAAAGTACCGACGATGCCGCCTTTGATGCGCGAATGACTTGTTCCCTATTTCCCGAGTTCGAGCAACAAACCAACCCTATTTCCGCGGGTGACAAACGGAGGGTCGCGAATCTCTACGACCTGCTCGAGAGGGCACGCACGGCCGGACACGTACACGCTCGATTCTATGCAATCACAGACGCGGATGATGAGGGCTATGGCGAAGGGCCACCCACACGCTTTCGTTGGGACGTGTATCACATCGAGAACTATCTTCTAGTCCCGCGCTTCGTCCTGGCCGCGCTACGCTCAATCGGAGTTGGCCCGGCCACGCTGAGCGATGAGGCCGCAGTCTTAGAAGCGCTCAAAGCCTGCGCAGAAACGACAATCGGAACACTGGTATCGCACAAGCTGCGCCTGAGCGTCAATCGGGCTTTGGTCACCGCTATTGACCTGGGCACGGACCCGACAAGGCCTGACTCAGCGGTAGCGATCACCGAGGCTATTGATCGCAGCAACAAACGCATTCAGGAGCGGATAGCAGGGGCGTTGTCGCGATCAGAGCTTGAGCTAGAACAAGTTCAATACGAAAGCGCGTATCGCCAAGCTCTTGCAGACGGCTCGTGGATGGCCAAGTTTCGCGGCAGAGATATACTGAGTCGCCTTGCGGGCCGTTGTGCTCCAGGGATGAGGTACGAGTATTTTCGCGATCTGATCATCAATCGAATGAGCGAAGCCAGCTATCGCCCACCCGGCATGGAAGGAATCGTCACGAAGATCCTTCAAGACTAGGCGCAACCCGGCCGGGTTCCGCGTCCATACGACGGGGGGCCAATGCAGGCCGCGCTCAGCCCGGCTTGGCGCACACGTGAGTGAGCACCGCGCCGATATCAGCGATGGCGTCCATCGCCTGCCACGGCGGACGGCACACCCTGCGTCAGAACCGCGATCACCATCGCCCCGCCCGGCGCACGTCACGATGCCGGCGTCGTGGATCACATCCGCAAAGTTCCCCGTCTTGTTGGCAACCCGCACGCCCTCGGCCAGCCGCCGCGCCAGCCGATCCTGAATCTGCTGCGCCTCAAGCACCCGCCGCATCTCCCGCGACGCCCCTACCAGACACACACGTCCCCGCGGCGATACGCCGCCAGCATCGCCTCCATATCCGCCGCGCTCGTCCAGTTCCCCCGCCCCGCACTCATCGCCGCCCGATCCATCATCCGCCGCTCGATCCGCGTCTCCGCCAGCCCCGCCTTGTCGATCCAGCCCTGAATCGCCTCCATCCCCAGCCGATCAATGATGAGGTTGGTGGCGACGTTGTCGCTCACCGTGATCATCAGCGTGGCCAGATCGCTCCACGTCGGCTGCAGCCCAGGCGCCAGCGCCTTCAGCACCCCCGTCCCCTCGACGCGTAGCGCCTCCGCCGGCACACTCACCCGCTCGCCCGGATCGAGCCGCCCGGCCTCGACGGTCTCCCAGAACGCCGCCAGGATCGGCAGCTTGATCAGGCTCGCCGACGGCAGCCGGAGGTGTTCGTTGTGGCGCCACGTCCGGCCGCTCTCGACGTGCGTGGCCGCGAGGGCCACGACGCCCGTCGGTGGATTCAGCAGCTCGGCCAGCCGCTGATCCACTACCCGCCCGTCTTCGGCGGCGCGCTCGGGCGGACGCGGACGGCGGTCCCGCTGACCAGCGAGTCGGCGGGATCGAGGATCACCGCGTCGGCCGGCGTGAGGCCGGTGACCACCTCGACGGTACGGCCGTAGTCGCGGCCGAGCTTCACGGCAACCAGCTCGGCGCGGCCGTCGCGCACCACCGCGACCCGGAGGCCCTCGGAGCGGAAGAGGAGCGCGTTGGCCGGGATGGTCATGCCGCGGGTCGCGAGGCCCACGCGCAGGCGCACCACCACGTAGGCACCGGGCAGGACTTCGCCGCCCGGATTCTCCATCTCGACTTCGCTCAGCATGGTGCGCGCGCTGGGATCCAGCGCGTTGGAGGTCCGGGCCAGCGTGCCCGGGTAGACCTTGCCCGGGTTCTCCTCGAGGGTGATGCTGGTCGGTGTGCCGGGCCGGGCGGCCTGGGCATAGGCCTGGGGCACCGACACGAAGACCCGCAGCTTGCCGATGGTCGCCAGGCGGAAGAGCTCGCGGGTCTGGCCACCCGCGTCGATGAGCGAGCCGACGTCGGTGTTGCGCGCGACGATGATGCCGTCGAACGGCGCGGTGATCTTCTGGAACGCCTGGAGATCCTCCAGGCGCTTCACGTTCGCGGTGCTGGATTCCGCGGCCGACTTCTTGACGTTGTAGTCGCTCCGCTTCTCGTCGGTCTCCTGGTTCGAGACCACCTCGCGCTTGAGCAGGGCCTGCCAGCGATCCGCGGTGATCTTGGCCATCTCCATGGCGGCGGTCGTGGTGGTCAGGTCGGCGCGGGCCTGGCGCAGCTGCTGATCCAGCTCGGGGGTCTCGATCTCGGCGAGGACCTGACCCTGGCTGACGCGCGAGCCGATGTCGACGTTCAGTTTCTTGAGGTAGCCGCTGGCCCGCGCGTAGATGGGCGCGTCGGTGAACGCCCGCGCGTTGCCGGGCAGCACGAGCTCGTCGGTGGCGTCGGAGGCCGACGGGTGCACCACCTGCACCGTGGCGGTGGCCGCTTCCTCGGTCGCGCGCTTGAGTGCGGCGTCGGCGCCCCGCCGGTCGTGCAGGCCGACGTAGATGGCGATGCCCAGGACCAGCGCGCCGGCCAGGACGACCATGAGCCCGCGCCCGCCCTTCATGCCGGCTGCTCCGAGGGCGCCGGCGGCTCCGAGGGCGCGCGGCGCCGCCGGCCGTGGAGGAGGCTGAACACCGCGGGCACGAACACGAGGGTCGCGATGGTCGCAACCAGGAGCCCGCCGATGACCGCGCGGCCGAGCGGGGCGTTCTGCTCGCCGCCCTCGCCCAGGCCCAGCGCCATCGGGATCATGCCGATGATCATGGCGAGCGCGGTCATCAGCACGGGGCGGAAGCGGGTCGCCCCCGCCTCGATGGCGGCCTCTCGCGCGTCGCCGTGCTCGGCGAGCCGCTCCTTGGCGAAGGACACCACCAGGATGCTGTTGGCCGTCCCGACCCCCATGCACATGATCGCGCCCATCAGCGCGGGCACGCTCAGCGTGGTGTTGGTCAGGAAGAGGAACACGATGATGCCGGCGAGGGCGGCGGGCAGCGCGGAGATGATGATGAACGGATCGAGCCAGGACTGGAAGTTCACGACGATCAGCAGGTAGACGAGCACGATCGCGAAGGCGAGGCCGCCGAGGAGGCCGGCATAGGCGGTGCGCATGGTCTCGACCTGGCCGCGCAGGGTGATGAAGCTCCCGCGCGGGAGGCTCGGCCGATTGGCCTCCACGATGCGGGAGATGTCCCGGCCCACCGCGCCGAGGTCGCGGTCCTGCACCGAGCCGTAGATGTCGACCACCCGGCGGGTGTTGTAGTGCGAGATCACCGCCATGCCGGAGGTGCGGGAGATCGAGGCCACGTCGCCCAGGATCTGGGGCCGGGTGCTGGTCGAGCCGCTGATCGGCACGTTCTGCAGATCCTGGATCGACTGGATCGAGTACTGGGGCGCCTGGGTGATCAGGTTGTAGCTCACCCCGTTCTGCCAGTTGAGGAACTGGACCGGGTTGGTCTGGCCGCTGCCGCTCAGGGTCAGCAGCACGCTGTTGGCCACGTCGCGCGGCGTGAAGCCGGCCCCCGCCGCCTTGGTGCGGTCCAGGCTCACCTGGAAGTTCGGATAGTCGAAGTTCTGCTGGATGCGCAGATCGGTGAGCCCGGGCACGCGGCGCAGCTCGGTCAGGATCTTGTTGGCCACCTGGCGGTTGCCCTCCAGGTCGTTGCCCTCGATCTGCACGTCGATCGGCGCGGGCAATCCGAAGTTCAGGATCTGGGTCACGATGTCGGCGGGCACGAAGTAGAACGTGACCCCCGGAAACTCCTGGGGGAGCCGGGCCCGGAGCTTGCGCACGTGATCGGCGGTGGGCTGGTGCCCCTTCTTCAGGGTCACCAGGATGTCGGCGTCGGCGCCCCCGATGAAGCCGGAGCGGCTGTACATGTAGTTGATGGTCGAGTACGGCAGGCCGATGTTGTCGATGATGTTGTCGAGCTCGCCCGGCGGGATCTCGCTCCGGATCGCCGTCTCCACCAGGTCGGCAAGCCGGGCCGTCTCCTCGATCCGGGTGCCGGTCTTCGCCCGCAGGTGCAGGATGAACTGCCCGTTGTCGCTGGTCGGGAAGAAGTTCTCGCCGAGCCACGGCAGCAGCAGCCAGGCGCACAGGCAGACCGCGAAGAAGGCCGTCACGAAGGCGCCTTGGCGGGAGATGAGCCGGGTGAGAAGCCCGCGGTAACCCGCCCGCAGCCGCTCGAACACGCGCTCGAATCCCCGCTGCAGCAGCGCGAACGGGTTCCGGGTCGGCGCCGGATGATGTGCGCGCGGCCGCAGCAGATACATGGCCAGCGTGGGCACCAGCGTGCGCGAGAGCACGTAGGAGGCGAGCATCGCGAAGACCACCGCCTCGGCGAGCGGCACGAACAGGTAGCGCGCGACCCCGCCCAGGAAGAACATGGGCAGGAACACGATGCAGATGGCGAGGGTCGAGACCAGCGCGGGGACCGAGATCTGGGCCGCGCCATCGAGGATGGCCTCGCGCAGCGGGCGCCCCTCTTCGAGGTAGCGCTCGATGTTCTCGATGGTCACGGTGGCGTCGTCGACCAGGATGCCCACCGCGAGGGCGAGACCGCCCAGGGTCATGATGTTGATGGTCTCGCCCAGGAAGCTCAGCATGATCACCGAGGTCAGGATCGACAGCGGGATCGAGACCGCGATGATCAGCGTGCTGCGCCAGCTCCCCAGGAAGAGCAGGATCATCAGAGCGGTGAGGCACGCCGCGATGATCGCCTCGTGGATGACCCCGGTGATCGCGCCGCGAACGAAGACGGACTGGTCGGCGAGCAGGTCGACCTTCAGCTCGGGCGGCAGCGTGCTGGCCACCCGCGGCATCGCGGCCCGGATGTTGTCGACCACCTCCAGCGTGGAGGCATCGCCCGCCTTGAGCACGGTCAGCAGCGTGCCCCGCCGGCCGTCGCGCCGCACGATGTTGGTCTGCACGCTGAAGCCGTCCCGCACGTTGGCGACGTCGCGAATATAGATGGTGGAGTTCCCCACCACCTTGATCGGCAGGTCGGCCAGCTCCGCCACCGTGCGGGGGGCCGCGTTGAGGTTCACGTAGTACTCGAACCCACCGATCTTGGCGGTGCCGGAGGGCAGCACCAGGTTCTGCAAGTTGATGGTGTTGAGCACGTCGGCCGGGGCCAGCCCCTTGGCCTGCAGCATGCGAGTGTTCAGGTCCACCATCACCTGCCGCTGCTTGCCCCCGAACGGGAACGGGATGGCCACGCCCCGGATCGTCACGAGCTGGGGGCGCAGGAAGTTGACGCCGAGATCGAAGAGCTGCTGCTCGGCCAGCCCTTCCCCGGACAGCGCCAATTGCAAGATGGGCACGCTGGACGCGCTGAAGTTGATGATCAGCGGCGGTCCGGTCCCGGGCGGGTACTGGCGCAGCACGGTCTGGGAGATCGCGGTGATCTGGGCGTTGGCGGTGTCCAGGCGCGCGTTCGGCTGCAGGTACACCTTGATGATGGCCTGCCCGTTCACGGTGGTCGACTCGATGCGCTGGATGTTGTCCACCGTGGTCGTGAGCACGCGCTCGTACGAGGTCGTGATCCGCCCTTCCAGCTCCTCGGTGTTCAGCCCGGCGTACTGCCAGGCCACCGCGATGACCGGGATGTTGATGGCGGGGAAGATGTCGGTGGGCGTGCGGGCAATGACGACCGGGCTGGCGATCAGGATCAGGAGTGCGAGGACGATGAAGGTGTAGGGCCGATCCAGCGCGACACGGACGATCCACATGGGCGAGGGTGCGCCTGAGCATGCGGCCGGTGAGGCCTGGCGTCAAGGGGCGCGGTATCATCCCGTCATGGCAAACAAGACGCTCGAATATCGCGACGGCGCGGTGACCTTGAAGGGCTATCTGGCCGATGACGGGAGGCCGGGTGCGCGGCCCGGCGTGGTGCTATTTCCCGAAGCAACCGGTGTTGGCGATCACGTCATCGAGCGGGCGCGGCGCCTGGCCGCGCTGGGCTACGTCGCCCTGGCCGCTGATCCGTATGGAAATGGCCGGCAGGCTCAGGACTTGCCCCAGGCGATCGAGCTCATGACCGCCGTGCGCTCCGACGTCGGCCGCTGGCGGGCCCGCGCCCAGGCGGCGCTCGACGCGCTGTGCGCGCAGCCCGGCGTGGACCGCACCAAGGTCGCTGCCATCGGGTACTGCTTCGGCGGAAGCACCGCCCTCGAGCTCGGGCGCAGCGGGGCGCCGCTGAGCGCCGTGGTGAGTTTCCACGGAGGGCTCGAGGCGCCGAAGCCGGAGGATGCCAGGAACATCCGCGCCAAGGTGCTCGTCTGCCACGGCGCGGACGACCCGCTGATTCCTCCCGAGCAAGTCGCTGCGTTCGAGGCGCAGATGCGGGACACCAAGGTCGACTGGCAGCTCTGCGTGTACGGCGGCGCGGTGCACAGCTTCACGAATCCGGATGCCGACAAGCTTGGCAACCCGGCGTTCGCCTACAACGCGGCCGCCGATCGGCGCTCCTGGGCCGCGATGCTCTCGCTGTTCGACGAGGCCTTCGGCGCGCGCTGACATCGGGGCACGGGAGGTTGTCTCAGGCCGGATAGACGGCGAGGCCACCGGCCCGGGCGACGGCCGCCAGTCGTCCGTCGAACGACGCCAGCGACGCGGCGCGCGCGGAGGTGGCGAGCGCCAGGTGAAGCGCGTCGGCGGCGCGCAGGGGAGTCTCGGCCAGGGTCAGCAGGAAGTGCTCCGCCCGGCGGTGGATGTCGCGGGTCAGGTCGACGCGGTGGTACACGCCCTCGTCGAGGCGCCCGAGGATGGCGTGCTGCAGGCGTCGGGCCGCCTCCCGTGTTAGCGTCCCCTGGCGCAGCCGGCGGGCGACCGCGGAGACGATCTCGGTCACGGCGAGATCCGACACGAGGAGATCATCCCGGCCCTCCACGATCTCGTTGAACTCGTCGCTCCCCGGCTCGGGCAGGTACAGCTTGAGCAGGGCGCTGGTGTCGCAGTACAGAGGGCCCGGGAGCCCCGTGCGGTACGCCGCCCGCCGCTCACGGAGCCGCGCCGGAGCGCGCCGGCTAGAAGCGATCGACGCGGTCCTCCGTGACGGTGGTGGACAGTGGAGGCTCGAGGACCGGCATCTTGCGACGGAACGCCGCGAGGTTTGGCACGCCCTTGCCGCGGGGGCGATCGGGCGGGACCAGTTTCGCCACGGGACGCCCGCGCTCGGTGATCACGACCTCGCGCCCTCGCCGGACCTCGTCGAGGAGAGCCGAAAGGTTCTGGCGGGCCTCGCGCACTCCGGCGGTTCGCATGCGTCGATTGTGCTACATGTAGCACATGCCGTCAACTTCGCCACTGCGCACGGCCATCCTGCCCTCGGGCGAGATCCTCCTCGCCCTCCCGCCCGGTGCCGACGACGACGGCGGCCTGTCTGCGACCGCCCGCACCCGCCTCGCGCGCGCCTTCGATCGCGGCCCGGGCCACGCACTGCTCGACCTCGGCACCGCCGAGGTCGACGCCTCCCTCGCCCCGTCGCTCGCCTTCCTGCGCGACGTCGGCCGCGCGTTCGTCACACGGCTGTGCGCGGTCCCCGACCTGGAGGACAAGCGCGAGCGCGTCGAGATCGACTGCCCGCCCGACGAGCGCGCGCGGCTCGCCGGCGCGGTCCCGCCGATGGACGGCGCCGAGTACGTCGACGGCGACTGGGTGGACGCGCGCTGGGCGGAGCTGAATCGTGCGTTCGCCGACGAGATCCGCGCGCATCGCGGACCGGTCGCGGCCTGGCTCCACGCGCGCCACCCCTCCTGGCACACCGTCGGCAAGGTATGCCTGCACCTGGCCGAAAACCGTGGCGACGACGACCACCCCTTCGCCTTCCTCGCCACCTACGCGGTGCGGGCCGGCGCGGGTGGCAAGATCCAGCATCGGCCGCTGGCGCAGGCGCTCGAGGAATCCTCGGCCCGCAAGGACCGTCAAGCGCTGCTGCATCTGCTGGAGCCGCTGCAGCGCGCCGCCGAGCAGGTGCCGTGGCTGGCCGAGCTGGTCGACTCCGGCGCGGTCTACGAGGCAATGGCGTGGACACCGGCCCAGGCTCACCAATTCTTGAAGGCCATCCCCGCCTTCGAGGCGGCCGGCCTGGTGGTGCGCGTGCCGGACTGGTGGCGCCCGCGGCGGCCGCCCCGGCCCGAGGTGACCGTGCGCGTGGGCGACAAGAAGCCGAGCGCACTCGGCATGGAGGCGCTGCTCGATTTCTCGGTGGCCGTCGCACTGGGCGACGCCACGCTCACTGGCGCCGAGGTGCGCCAGCTCATGGCGTCCTCCGGCGGGCTGGTGCGCCTGCGCGGCCAGTGGGTCGAGCTGGACCGAGATCGCCTGGGCGAAGTGCTCTCGCACTGGGAGCGCGTGCGGCGCGAGGCCGGTGAGGGCGGCCTGTCGTTCCTGGAGGGCATGCGGCTGCTGGCCGGGGCCGGGCGCAGCGACAACGAGGCCTCCACCCTGACCGCGGCCGAGGGCTGGTCGCGCGTGGAGGCGGGCACGTGGCTGGCGCGTACGCTCGAGTCGCTGCGCGGGCCGGACGGCCTCGCCGCGGCCGACCCCGGCCCCGACCTGCGCGGCACCCTGCGGCCCTATCAGAAGACCGGCGTGGCGTGGCTGTCGTTCGCGTCGTCGCTGCGCCTTGGCGTCTGCCTGGCCGACGACATGGGGCTGGGCAAGACCATCCAGGTGCTGGCGCTCCTGCTGCTGCGCAAGCGCCGCGCGCGGAGTGGCGCGCCGCCCCATCTCCTAGTGGCGCCGGCCTCCCTGCTCGCCAACTGGCAGGCGGAGATCGAGCGTTTCGCGCCCTCGCTGACGACGCTGATCGCCCATCCCTCGGCGATGCCGTCGCGCGAAGTGGCCGACCTCGCCGCCGCCGATCTGGACGGCCCTGACCTCGTCATCACCACCTACGGCACGCTGGCGCGCGTCGAGGCGCTCCGCGCGCGGGAGTGGTCGCTGGTCGTCCTCGACGAGGCGCAGGCGATCAAGAACCCGGGCGCGCGCCAGACGCAGGCGGTCAAGGCGCTGAAGGCCCAGGCGCGCATCGCGCTCACCGGTACGCCCGTCGAGAATCGCCTCGGCGATCTGTGGTCGATCTACGACTTCCTCGCTCCCGGCCTGCTCGGCTCGGCGCGCGAGTTCTCGGCATTCGCCAAGCGGCTGGCCGAGCGGCGAGACGAGAGCTACGCGCCGCTGCGCCGGCTCATCCAGCCCTACCTGTTGCGGAGGCTCAAGAGCGACCGCTCGATCATTGCCGACCTGCCGGACAAGACCGAAGTGAAGGCCTTCTGCCTGCTCTCGGGCCGGCAGGCCGGGCTCTACCAGAAGACGATCGACGAGCTGGAACGCGCGATCGCGGGTAAGGCGCAAGGCATCGAGCGACGCGGCCTCGTGCTCGCCTATCTCATGCGCCTCAAGCAGATCTGCAACCATCCTGCCCACTGGCTCGGGGAGGGCGTCTGGGACGAGGCGGGGAGCGGCAAGCTCGCGCGCCTGCGCGAGCTCGTCGAGCCGGTGGCGGCGCGCCAGGACAAGCTGCTCCTCTTCACCCAGTTCCGCGAGGCCACCGAGCCGCTGGCCGCGTTCCTGGCCGAGCTCTTCGGCCGGCCGGGCCTGGTGCTGCACGGCAGCACGCCGGTGCGGGCCAGGGGCGGGCTCGTGCAGCGATTCCAGGAAGACCCGGCGGTGCCGTTCTTCGTGCTCTCCGTGAAGGCCGGTGGCAGCGGCCTCAACCTCACGGCCGCCTCGCACGTCGTCCACTTCGACCGGTGGTGGAACCCCGCGGTCGAGGACCAGGCGACCGATCGCGCCTACCGCATCGGCCAGCACAGGAACGTGCTCGTGCACAAGCTCGTCTGCCGCGGCACCGTGGAGGAGCGCATCGACCTGCTGATCGAGGCCAAGCAGGCGCTGGCCCGCGGCGTGCTCACCGGCGGCGGCGAGACGTTGCTGACCGAGCTGAGCGACGCCGAGCTGATGGCCATGGTGGCCCTCGATCTGCGGCGAGCCACGGCCGAAACGTGAGATAAGGGACCGCGATGGCCTGGTACGGGGACGATGGCTGGGACTACTACCCGCCGTACATGTCCGTCGGCGAGAAGAAGGCGCGCGGGGCGCTGGCCCTCGCCAAGCTCCTGACGAAGAGCAAGCGCACTGCCGAGCCGGTCGTGCTCGCCCACCGCAAGCGACGGCTCGCCGTTACATTCTGGGGCCAGGCCTGGGCCGACAACCTCGAGCGCTATGCCGACCTCGCCAACCGCCTGGCGCGCGGCCGCGCGTATCTCCGCAATGGCTCCGTGCTCGACCTGGCCATCGGACCCGGACGGGTGGAGGCGCATGTGGCCGGCTCCGAGCTCTACCGGGTCACGATCGGTATGGCGCCGCTCGCGAAGACGCGCTGGCGACGGATAGTCACGCGCTGCACCGGTCGCATCGGCTCCCTCGTCGGCCTGCTTCGCGGCGAGCTGTCCGACGAGGTCCTCGGCGTCCTCACCCACGCGCGCGAGGGGCTGTTCCCCGAGCCGCGCGAGCTGACGCTCGACTGCTCGTGCCCGGACGCCGCGGAGGTGTGCAAGCACGTCGCGGCCGTCCTGTACGGCGTGGCGGTGCGGCTCGACGCGCGGCCGGAGCTGTTCTTCGACCTGCGGCAGGTCGACCAGGCGGAGCTGATCGGCTCGGCCACCAGCGCTATGGTCGGTCGGGCCCGGCCCGCCGCCGTCAAGCGCATCGCGGCCGGTCGGCTGTCGGCAGTGTTCGGCATCGAGCTCGAGGGCGCCGCGCCGGCGCGCGGGGGCCGGCGGCACCCGGCGCCGACGCGAAGATCTAGTCCCGCGAAAGGAGCTTCCCGATGATCCCGGGCGGGCACGTCAGCTCCAGTCCGTCGCCTGTCGGGGTTTCCCCTATTGTGCCCCCTTACCCACTGCCGTATGGTCGCGACCCAGCTACGCGGCCTGGTAGAGCGTAGCGCTATAGTTCGTCCGTTCCCCGTGCATTCGGGGCAGTGATGAGTGTGGGGCACGCCGTCGTTCCGATGGAGAAGACCTATGGCTGATCAGGCGACCGGAACGTCAGGTGGAAACCCACCTCCGCTGAAGATCAAGCCTGAGTCTGTCACGCTCTTCTCGAATACGTCCGAACACTTCTCGGCGTGGCGAGGGGATAGGAAGATCACGTCGGTCAACTGGTCGATCTCCCCCGATGGAAGGGGGAAAATCTCCAGTACCGGCACGTACGAATCGCCCCGCTGGGTCGCCCGTAGCGGCCGTGTCACCGTGACCGCCCTCAGTGAGGGAGATTTCGCGACGGCGGTCGTCGAATTGTCATCGGAGTCCTTCTGGAAGCACTTTCTCGGCTTCTACTGGGTGGGGTGGATCATCCTCCTCGTTGGATTGATCACCGCGTTCTGGTCCCAGTTATGTCCCAGCTGCCGTCTGGACGTGATCGTAAGTCCTCCAATGGTCACGCTGACGGCCGGACAGTCCCAGCAGTTCACCGCCAACGTGCCGGTGACTTGGCCGGCCTCCCTGGCACCAGCCGGCCTTTACATGGCGCCATCGGCCGAGATCAAGACGCCACAACTCATCAACCTTGTGGTCCCGAGCGCCTCGGACGCGAAGAAGGTGGGAACCGCGCTGATCATCCTCTCCCCCGACGTCAGCATCGTCCTTTCGCCGCCGACAAGCACGATAACCGCCGGCCAGAAGGTCGACTTGTTGCCGATCTCGATCGACTCGACGAAGCCGGCTAGCCCGGCCGGCAATGCATCCGCCCCAACGACCACTTCGCCGGCGATCACACTTCTGGATCCCCCGGTGGGAGAGCTGGAGCGAGAAAAGAGTCCCGACAAGCCATCGAGGGCGACATACAAGGTCGACAAGGACAAGATCACAGCCCCCACCCTCGTGACGGTTTTGGCGACCGCCAAGACGCCGACCTCACCTCCCCGGGCGGCCGGATCACACATCTTCGTGCTGCCGGCGACAGGCTCAGCGGCCGGGAGTTGCAGCGCCTGCGTGGCGGAGTGCCCCATCGCCGAGATGAGCCGATTGCTCATGATGATTGCGCTTCTGGGTGCTCTGGGGGGAGCGATTCATGGAGCCGCGTCGTTCGCGATCTACGTGGGCAATCGGGAACTTGTTCCCAGCTGGACCTGGTGGTACCTCTTCAGACCACTCGCCGGTGCCGCGGTTGGCCTCGTCGTGTATCTCGTCTACCGAGCAGGGTTCGGAGGAACGGAGGCCCTGCTCTCGGCAGCGGACTGCATCAAGGTGGCCGGATTTGCCGGCTTGATCGGTCTGTTCGCTGAACAGGCCTCGCTGAAGCTCAAGGACATCTTCGAGACCGTGTTCACGCCCCGTCGCGACCCGCGGGGCGACAAGGCATCCAGCCAAACACCTGGCGCAGCGAAGCCTCGAATCGACTCGGCGACGGCATCCAAGGTCGCCGGAAGTAACATCGTGAGGCTGAAAATCCAGGGCGCCAATTTCGCGCGGGAATGCGCCGTGACGATCGGATCACGATCTCAAACACCCACGTGGCTCAGCGCCACGGAGCTCGAGATCGACCTCAAGCAGGCCCCGGAAAGGTGGCCTCTGACTGTGACGGTCGTCAACACACCGCCCAGCGGCGAGGCCTCGAATTCAGTGTCTGTGCAGGAACCGCAGTAGCGAGGTGCGCGGGCCTAGCGGAGGAAGGTACTTGACCTCGCCGCGCCGCTCTTCGCCGCCGTGGTGCTTTTGAGCCGCGTCGCGCGCTCGCGCAAAGATTTTGCGGCTGACCACTCGCTCTTGCGGGAGGGCAACGAACTCGCAGTGGGGTGTTCCAGAAAGTGGGCGATGCTGCGGGCCGATCCGGACAGTGACGACACGAGTGTACGTCGAACAGAGTCTGTGGGTCGCTGAGCAAGGAGTACGAGCGCAGTCCCTTGGCGGTGGTCTACGATGTGGGCCTTCTTCTTGCTTCGCCGCTTTCCCTTCGCCATACATCTCTTGTACCCCGCTGTGTCGCAGCGGTCAAGCTCGACACCGTCGGCGCTTAGCGACTTTGCGCTCGCGGGATGACGTGTGTGTCGGCGAGAACCGGGTAGCCGCTAGTCACGCCATCCCGACGTCCATCGGCAGTGAATTCCTCATAGTAGTCACCGGCCAAACTCAGGACGACGGCTTCGGCATCGACAGGCAGGTCGATAGGCCGAGCCCGCTTGTCCCTGGCGTCCTTCCACAGCGCAATCGTGCGAGACGAAGGACGCCCCTCCGGCGGGCGACTCAAGTTCATCATTCCCGCACTGGTCACGGTGAGGACCGAGCAGCCGGGGTCGTCAGCTAACACCGTTGCGTAACGGTTTGGCCAGCGATCCGGAATCTGCGGTCCATCCATCAGGAGCGCAACCACGAGGTTAGGACCTACCGAACGAATGACATTGCCCACCGGATCCTGTCGTGCGAGATCCTCACAGAGTAGCGTGGCCATCGTGAGCCATGGGGAATGGGCCACAAAGAAGACCTGGCGTTCGCCCATGTGGGCGTCCTCCCACCACTGACGGGCCGGTGAGAGGTGGCCTCCTAACCCATATTGGGCGATTTGGCTCCGGTCGACTCGCCAGCGGTGATGCTTGTCCTGGTTGAAGCTGATATAGAGGCCTTCACCGCTCGGCACGGTAACAGCGACATAGTTCCGCCCAGCAAGCTCGGCCCTGTCAGGTGCACCGATGATGCCGGCGATCAGTAGTGCATCGGGCGCCTTATCGATGAGCGCAGAACGCACTGCGTCGTGTTCTCGTGGGGTAAGAGCAAGCTCGGGGAAAACGACCATGTCGATATTTCCCACCTGTGATGCGCGCGAGAGGAGCGACGCGAAGCGTGCGCCGATCCGCCTGTCGATCTGGGGTTCGTATCGAAACAATCCAAACGCCCGGGGCAGGGCAGTATGTTTCAAGCGCTCAGCTGAAGCCGACCGGAACTGTTTCTGCAAGAGAAATTCCGGCCACGGTACGACGAGGATGTTGAGCGCATCGGCGTCCTCCCGGAAGAGGCCCTGCACCCAGACGGGCTCGACTTCCCCACCAAACAGGAGCGCCAGATTGTGGGACAGAGATCGGATGGTCAGTCCGCTCTCGGGCGTGTGGAGCTTCGGCAAAACCCGGAGCTTCGACGGATGAATCAGTTCACTGCAAAGAGTGCTGGGACTGCCAGGCGGATCGCCGCCAAAGAGGCGTAGCGAGCCAAACTCATCGAAGCGGTCAACCAGTGGGGGAATCCCGACACTTGTAGAAGCCTCATCAGAAGAGGCCACGAGCTGGAGCAGGGCCCGGCACAATCCGTGGTCACGGCTGAGGTTCGCGAGCGGTATCGTTCTGCTTCGGAGCACCTGCTTCCACCAGTCCACCACGAGATCCGGCGCCGGCGGACTCGCCCGGGAGTTCCACCGCTGCCGCCAATCTTGCCCGAGCTCCGTCATCTGGTCGCACCATGTGTGCAGCGCCATCCGGCGGGGCGGCCACTGGCTCAGGACAGTCGCGTACCCTCCGGTGCGATTGAGGACAGCCGCCGCAAGGCCAAAGACATCCGGTGGCCACCTCAGAGGTAGTGCTTCGTCATTCGCAAGTCGAGGTACGAGATAGTGGAGATACTCCCCTAAGGTTCCTTCGCTGAAGCTTCTTACGTGATTCTGACGTGCACGAGCCATTAGCCCAGCTCAGATATGCTCACTCGAACATACCGGCAGATCGCTCTTCCCGGATGCTGGCGGGCACACGCTATCGGGTTCGGGAGCAGCATGCGAGGCTTGATACCATAATCTGGGTCTCATTCGACAGTCGGGGAAACCCCGACGACCCCGGCCGATTGAAGGTCGCTGGTCATCTTGGCAGTGGCTCGTCGCGACGCTATGATGCACGCGCTTCGCGTCCCGCGAAAGGAGCTGCAATGATGATCCTCCGCCTGGTGTTGGCCGCCGTCCTGGCTCTCCTCCTCCCCCTCGAAGCCGCCGCGCAGACGCCGAAGCGGGGCGGCACGCTCGTGGTGGGGATGAGCCAGGACCTGCCCGGGCTCGACCCACATCCGTCCACGTCGACCATCACCTACCAGGTCCTCAGCCTCGTCTACCAGGGGCTGGTGGACTTCGATCGCGATCTCAAGATCAAGCCGGTCCTGGCCGAGTCGTGGACCACCAGCGCCGACGGCAAGCAGTGGACGTTCAAGCTTCGCAAAGGCGTGAAGTTCCACAACGGGCGGCCGCTCACCGCCGCCGACGTGAAGTTCTCGCTCGATCGCATCCTCGACCCGAAGACGGCGGCGCGGGGCCGGGGCTCGCTGAGCATCGTCGAGAGCGTGCAGGTGGTCGATCCGCAGACCGTGCGCGTGCACCTCACCCACCCCTCCGGCGCGTTCCTCGCGCGGGTCGCCGGGACGTACCAGGCCATCCTGCCGCCCGAAGCCGTCCAGGGGCCGGCGTTCAAGCCCATCGGGACCGGGCCCTTCCAGCTCACCGAGTGGAAGACCAATGAGCGCGTGGAGCTGAAGCGGTTCGACGGGTACTGGGAGGCGGGGCTGCCCTACCTCGACGCCCTCACGCTGAAGCCGGTGCCCGACGGCACCGTGCGGCTCACGGCGCTCAAGACCGGCGATGCGGGCTTCGTCCAGCTCATCACGCTGGAGTCGCTGGCCGAGCTGCAGGCCGCACCGTCCAAGGACTACGTCGTCCGCACCGTCAAGGGCGGCGGTGGGTTCAGCGCCATCATCCTCAACTCGAAGAAGCCACCGTTCAGCGACGTGCGCGTACGCCGCGCGGTGGCCATGGCCATCGACAAAAAGGAAGTGGGCCTCGGCGTCTGGCGCGGGTTCGCGCAGCCCGTCAACGAGTGGATGCCGCCCGGCACGCCGTTCTTCTTCAGCCACCCCGACCGCAAGGTGGATGTCGAGGGCGCAAAGAAGCTCCTCGTCGAGGCAGGGCTCGCGAAGGGCACGAAGCTGACGCACACCGTCGGGCAGACGGCCAACCTGGTGCCGGCGGCGCAGGTGCTCCAGGCACAGCTCACGCGCATCGGCCTCGATCTGCAGCTGGAGGTCCTGGACTGGCCGGCCTACATCAAGCGCCAGCGCGCGATGGACTTCACGAGCACCAACACCAACTTCTTCCCCAAGGTCGATCCGGACGACGCCTACTACCGCTACTTCCACTCCAAGGGCGGCGCCAACGAGCTATCCGGCGGCTACGCCAACCCCGCGGCCGACAAGCTGCTGGAAGAGGGCGAGACGACGGTCGACGCCGGCAAGCGCGCGGAGATCTACAAGCGGCTCGTCCAGCTCCTCGACGACGAGGTGCCGGTCGTGACCACCGGCCTGGGCGACGCCGCGGTCGGCTGGCGCACGCCGGTGAAGGGCTTCGAGCCGCACATCATCGGGCTGCTGGCGTACCCGGGCGGTGGGCTGCCGAACGTCTGGCTCGATCGGTAGTGCGTCTCGTACCGCCGCCGCGGCCGCGGTCTTCGCGTGCGGTCTTCTTCACCGCGGCCCCCTGGGCGGTGGCGCAGCAGGCCACGCGCCCGCCGCTCGTCGGGTTCCTCCCGCTGGGCTCAGCGTCCAGCGAGTACGATCGCTCGCTGGTCGAGGCCTTCCGGAAGGGCCTGCGCGAGGCGGGTTTCGTCGAAGGGCGCGATGTCGTGCTCGAGGTCGTGTGGACGAACGACGAGACGGAAGTGCCGCCGGCCGTGCTCAGGCTGGTGCAGCGCGGCGCCAAGCTGCTGATCCCGGTCGGGACGACCGCGTCGATGGCCGTCAAGCGCCAGACGCCGGCGACGCCGATCCTCTTCATCAGCGTCGGCAACCCGCTCGGGATCGGCCTGGTCGAGAGCCTGGCCCACCCGGGCCCCAACGTGACGGGCTTCAGCGACAGCCTTGCCGAGCTGAGCAGCAAGTACGTGCAGTTCGCCGCCGAGCTGGGGAACCCCGCGGTAGTTCACTATCTCTGGTATTCCGGCTGGACTGACGGACAGTTCAGGCTGCAGGTCACCGAGAAGGCCGCGCAGTCGCTGAAGATCAAGCTCCGCACCTACCCCATCAACGACATCGCGGAGGCGGACGAGGCCATGGCCGCCATGAAGAAGGCTGGCGCCTCCGTCATGGTCGTCCAGCCCAGCCCCTTCACGTTCCGGATGCGAGACCAGGTGATCGAGTCGGCGACCCGGCATCGCCTGGCCACCATCTTCGCGTTCCGCCCCGCGGCAGACGCCGGCTCGATGATCACGTACGGCCCGACTACGCCGATCTCTATCGCCGGGCCGCGTCCTATCTGGCCCGGATCCTCCGGGGCACGAAGCCGGGCGACCTGCCCGTCGAGCAGCCCACGAAGTTCGAGCTCGTGGTCAACCTCAAGGCGGCGAAGACGGTGGGGATCACGATCCCGCGCTCGCTGATCCTACGAGCCGACCAGGTCATCGAGTGACGCGTTCGCGCTACGCCGCGTAGCGCAGGCTGCAACCGGCCGCTCGGCGGGCGGCAGCTTCGCCAGCTCGGCCAGGCGTGCGAGGGCATCCACGTCAGGCACTCCGGCGCCGCCGGCGCACCGCCGGCAGGGCCGCCTCGCCGCCCGGCCGCAGTCCCTGGTCGGCCACGTAGTACTTCTTGGGGCGGCGCGCGAGGTCGCGGCGCTTGCCGCGGTCCCTGAGCAGCTCGCGCTGCAGCGCCTCGAGCGCGCCGTCCAGCGCCAGCCGCGCGTCGGCGGCCAGCGCACTGGCGTGCTGGGCGGACGTCCTGGCGCCTCGACGGTCACCGCGCAACGGATGTCCACCCCACCCTTGGGGCCGTTGATGTCGGTGAAGGTCACGACGGACGCCGTGGCGCGGACCCGGCCGCGCCCCAGCACGGTCTGCAGCTTCTGCTCGACGAAGTCCCGGAGCGGATCGGTGATGGCGATGCCTTGGATGACGGTGCTCATGGCCACTATCTGCAGCCAGTCCGATGCCAACGACCGTGGCCGGCCCGCACGTTGCAAGGCTTTCACAGCCTTCCCCCTTTTGCGGTTGCAAGCCTTGCATCGGCGGCCGCGGGGGGCGAAGATCCCGGCCATGAAGATCACCGCGATCGAGACGTTCGTCGTCAACACGGGGTTCAAGCCGCCCCGGCCGTGGCTCTTCTGCGCCATCCGCACCGACGAGGGCCTCACCGGCTACAGCGAGTTCGGCAGCGAGGGCATCACGCGCGGGCTCGTCGGGCTCGTGCAGGACCTCGGCGCGCAGCTCATCGGCAAGGACCCCACCGCCGTCGAGAAGCACTACCTCGACATGTATCGCGCGATCGCGCCAGGCGCCGTACGGCGCGACCCAGCAGGCGATCGCCGGCATCGAGCTGGCGCTGTGGGACCTCGCGGGCAAGTCGCTCGGCGTCCCCGTCTGGCGGCTGATGGGCGGCCCGCACCGCGAGCGGCAGCGCGTGTACTGGTCGCACTGCGCGACGTATCGCGTCGAGAACGGGGAGCTCTTCCGCGTGAAGCCGCTGCGCACGATGGCCGACGTCGCCGACTGCGCGCGCGAGGCCGTCGCCAAGGGCTACACCGCGCTCAAGACCAACATCATCTGGCCGGGCGATCCGGCGCGACGCATCACGCCAGGGCCGCGCCGGCCCGCACGACCAGCTCGCCACCCGCGACATCATCGACCAGGCCGTCGCGCAGATCGGCGCCATGCGCGAGGCCGTCGGCCCGAAGGTCGACATCTGCCTGGACGTGAACGTCAACTTCAAGCCCAGCGAGGCGCTCCTGCTCGCGCGCGAGCTGGAGCCGTTCAAGCTGTTCTGGATGGAGATCGACAACCAGGATGCCGATGCGCTGGTCGAGCTGCGCGCCGGCACGCGCACGCCGCTCTGCGGGGGCGAGCAGCTCCAGACCGTGCGGCAGTACCGGCCGTACCTCGAGCGCCACGCGCTGGACACCATCATGGTGGACGTCTGCTGGCAGGGGTTCTCGGCGGCGAAGAAAGTGGCCGACCTCGCCGAGACGCACGAGATCAACGTGGCGCCCCACAACTACAACGGCCACCTCTCCTCGTTCCAGGCGCTGAACTTCGTCGCGTCCGTGTCGAACGTGAAGATCATGGAGAGCGATCCCGACGCGGTCCCGATCCGCGACGAGCTGTTCACCGTGCTGCCCGAGATCGTGGACGGCCAGATGACGATCCCGACGGGGCCGGGCTGGGGCACGGAGCTGAACGAGAAGACGGCGCGCGCGCACGCCTGGTCGGGCTGACATGCAGACCAATCGCGTCAAGAAGATCCTGAAAGAGGGCGGACTCGCGCTGGGCACCTATACGGGCGGCATCGCCGACCCCCAGATCGTCGAGATCATCGGCCACGCCGGCTTCGACGCCGCCTTCATCGACATGGAGCACACCAGCTTCGATCTGCGTGACGTGCAGCTGATGACCATGGCCGCCGAGCGGGTCGGCATCACGCCGATCGTCCGCACGCCGGGCTTCGACCCCGCGTTCATTCTTCGCCTGCTCGACATGGGCGTGCAGGGCATCCAGGTCCCGCACATCAGCGACGCCCGGGCGGCGCGCGAGGCCGTGAAGGCCGTGCGCTATCCCCCGCTGGGCGAGCGCGGGATGGCCGGCGCGTCGCGCGCCTCGGACTACGGCAAGATCGCGCTCCGGGAACACCTGGAACGCTCGAACCGCGAGATCACGCTGGCCGTCATGATCGAGGACCTGCCCGCCGTCGCCGACATCGACGCCATCGCCTCGATCGAGGGAATCGACATCGTCGCGGTGGGCCCCTCCGACATGTCCCGGGCACTGGGAGTGAGCGGCACCCCGGATCATCCCAAGCTCGTCGAGGTCGTCCACCGCGTGGCCGACGCCGTGCGCAAGGGTGGCGTCGCCCGGCTCGCGCTGCCCATGAACCACGCGGCGCTGCCGCGCAACGCCGCCCAGCTCAAGGAGCTGGGGGTGGGTTACTGCAACTGCGCGCCGTCGCCCGAGGTGCGGATACTGAAGTCGATGCAGGCCCAGGTCGCCGAGGCTCGCGCCGGCGCCTAGCGACCACCCCTGCCCGCGTGGGGTCAGAACGCCCGGCCCCAGTGGTCGCCGTGGACCACCTCGGCGACGGGCCGGCGCGGAGGCCGTCCGAACTTCCCGAGCGGATAGCCCAGCGGGATCAGGGCCGCCGTCTCGACGTCGGCGGGAATGCCGAGCAGCTCCTTCACCTGGGGATCGCGGTACTTGTGGATCGTGGTGATGCAGCTCCCGATGCCGAGCGCACGGGCCGCCAGCATGAGGTTCTGCACGGCCGGATAGATGGACGCACCGGTGGTGATCGTCGGCCGGGCGCCGTCGGTGCCGATGCAGGCCATGATGAGCACCGGCGCCTCGCCGAGGTGCTCGGACAGGTGACTCGCTGAGGCGATGATCTTACCCTCGCGGCTGTCGGGCGGTGCGGTCGACGCTCCGCGATAGTAGGGCGTCTTCATCAGCTCGCCCCACGCCTCGCGGTACTGCCCGCCGAGCCGCGCGCGCCCTTGGCCGCGTCGCGGATCACCAGAAAGCTCCAGCCCTGACGGTTGCCGCCGCTGGGGCAGATCGCGGCGTCCACGATCTGGCGGAGCACGGCCTCGGGGATGGGATCGGACTCGAGGTCGATGGCTCGCTGCGTCGTGACCGTGTCGAAGAAGTCCATGGCCGAGGATCTCGCCGCCGAGTCCGGCATGTACCGATGCTGTTCCTCATGCTCTCAGGAACGGACAGATCATGTGCTCCCTACAGTAGGCCCTTGGGATGATTGACAACCACGGATGCCTGGCCGATCATTCGTTACCAATAGTGTCCCGGAGCTCGCTGGAGGGGCCTTTGCTGCGACAAGCACTGATTGCGGCTGTGACACTTGCCCTCACCTTTGTGTGTGAGACCTCGGCACAGGCGAGCATCGTGAGTGACTGGAACGCCGCCGCGCTGGCGGAGGTGCGCCTGAGCCGGGCATACGGAACGGGCCGCCGATCGTCGCGCGGGCACTGGCGATCGCCCACACGTGCATGTACGACGCGTGGGCCGCGTACGACGCTGTCGCCGTCGGCACCACCGACGCCGGGGGCCTCCGGCGACAACTTCCAGCTGAGCGCACCGACGAGAACAAGGCCAAGGCGATCAGCTTTGCCGCGTATCGCTGCCTGCGCAACCTGTACCCCGACGGCTCGTTGCCGCCGCCGCTCGCCCAGCCCAGCGCGCGGTTGAACGCGATGCTGAAGAGCCTCGGATACATGCTCGCCGAGACGTGCGCCACCGATGACGAGTGCCGGGCTTCGAATCCGGCCACCGCCGCCGGCATCGGCAACCTCGCCGCCCAGGCGGTCATCGATGCCCGGCGCCACGACGGCTCGAACCAGTACGGAGACCTCCCGCCGGCGCCGTGCCCAGTGCCCACGCCGTGGCCCCACCCCTGCGCGGCGACCGCGTATGGACAGACGTCCGCGCATCCCAACCAGACCGGCGCGTATTCCGACTACGCGGTGGGCGACTATACGCCGTACGTACCGGTCAACCCCCTGATGGGATACTGCAACCCTCTGGTCGCCGTCTGCGAGCGCCAGGACATCGTGGACCCGAATCACTGGCAGCCGCTGATCTTCAGCAACGGTCAGGCGTGCCTGGACGCCGAGCTCGGGACCGAGGAGACGTGTCCGGGCATTCAGTCCTTCATTGCCCCGCACTGGGAACGCGTCACCCCGTTCGCGCTGACATCGGCCAGTCAGTTCGACGACGTCGCGACGATCCCGCCCCCGGACTACCTGAAGAACCCCGGTCGCTATCTGGACGACGTCGGCGACATGATCAAGTTCAGCCGGAGCCTGGACATCCGGCGCAAGCTGATCGTCGAGTACTGGGCGGATGGGCCATCGTCCGAGCTGCCACCGGGACACTGGGGGCTGTTCGCGCAGTTCGTCTCGCAGCGCGACCGACCACACGATCGATCAGGACGCCAAGATGTTCTTCGCGATGCACAACGCGTCGTTCGACGCCGGCATCGTGGCCTGGCACATCAAGCGGAAGTACAACGGGGTGCGGCCCATCACGGCGGTGCGGTACGCGAAGCAAGGGCAGACGATCATGGCGTGGGGTGGTCCGGGACGGCCCATCGAGCAGATCCCCGGTGAGAAGTGGTCGCCGTACAACCCGGGGACCAACCTGACCCCCGCGTTTCCCGGCTACTTCTCCGGTCACTCGGTGTTCTCGCGATCGAGCGCCACCGTGCTGGCACTGTTCACGGGCGACGACCACTTCGGCTTCTCGACGGTCCTCCCCGCGAACTTCGGTCGCGTGGAACCGGGGATTCCCCTCGCGCCGACCACGGTCGCCTACGCGACGTTCAGCGCCGCGGCGGAGGAGGCGGGACTGTCACGGCTCTACGGCGGGATCCACTTCCCCGACGACAACACGACCGCGCAGGAGGTCGGCTACCTCATCGGCGTGCAGGCGTGGTCCAAGGCGTTGACGTACTTCAACGGGACGGCGCCGTCAGCACTTCGCTGACGACCCGTCCCACCTCTTCCATCGTGAAGGGCTTGAGCAGGAACGGTCGCCGGGCCTCGTCGAGGAAGCCCTGGGTCTCGGCGCTCATGATGTCACCGGTCATGAATACGACGCGGCCGGCCCGCCGCGGATCGGAAGCCAGTGCACGCTCCCACACCGCCTGCCCGTCCACGTCCGGGAGCCGCAGGTCGAGCATCACGAGGTCCCAGGTGCCCTCTCGCAGCCGGGCCAGCGCTTCGTGCCCCGTCGTGACTCCGACCACGCGGTGCCCGAGGCCGTGGAGGACCTCGGTCAGCGCCTCACGCAGCGGCTCCTCGTCCTCGACCACCAGCACATCACCGCCGGCCACCGCCGCCACCCGCGGCCCCGGCGGCGCCGGCGCCTCGGCCTCGGCGTGCTCGTTGACCGGCAGGTGCACGATGAAGCGGGCGCCGCTGTCCGGAAGGTTCTCGGCATACAGGCGCCCGCCGTGGGACTCGACGATGCCGATGGCCAGGCTCAGGCCAAGCCCGGTACCGGCACCCGTGACCTTGGTGGTGAAGAACGGATCGAAGATTCGCCCCAGGTGCTCGCGCGGAATGCCGGGTCCGTCGTCGTCGATCCCCACCACGATCTCGGATCCGCGCTGCCCGGAAGTGACGGTCAGGACGCCGTGGCCCCTGGCCGTCTTCATGGCGTGGATCGCATTGCTGAACAGGTTCAGGAAGACTTGCTGGAGCTGATGCGGGTCGGCCCAGATCTCCGGGATCGGCGTCAGGGCGGTGACGACACGAATCTTGTTCAGCTCGAGCTGCGACGTCTGCAGGCCCAGCGTCGAGTGGACGACCTGGTTCAGGTCCACGCGCCGCCGCTCGGGAGTCTGCCGGCGGGCGAACGCGAGCAGGTCCCGGATGATCCGCGACGCTCTCACGCACGCGGTTTCCATGACCTCCATGCGCCGGGTCAGCGCGTCGTCCATGAGCGCGGTGCGTCGAACGAGCTGGATCGAGAGGCGGATCGTCGAGAGCGGGTTGTTGAGCTCGTGGGCCACGCCCGAGAGTAGCGTGCCGAGCGCCTTGAGCTTGTCGGCCTGCATGAGCTGGGCCTGCGTCTCCTGAAGGCGTTGCAGGTTATTGCGCAGCTCGGCGTGGACGCGGACCTTGTCGAGCGCGACCGCCAGGTGATGGGCGAGGCTCGTGAGCACGCGCCTGTCCTCGTCCTCGAAACGACGCGGTTCCCGATGGCCGGCGACGAGGACACCGACGAGTCGCTCCTGGACGCCGAGCCGCGCCGTGAGCATCGAGCGCAGCCCGAGAGTGTCGAGCTCAGCCAGGCCGGCGGCGCTCCCATCCTGTGTGATGTCCTCGATTTCCACCGTCTCCTTGCGGTCGAGGGCGGACCGCGCGACGAGCTCGACGGCGGCGACCGTCTTCGCGACGTCGACCGGCCAGCTCACCGCGGCGGCCAGCCGTAGACGACCGCCCGCGCCGGCGAGCAACAACGCGACGCCGTCGGCGTGCAGCAGCTGCCTGGCCGTCTCGACCGCGTCGTCCAGGATGTCCTGCTCGCTCACCGCTTCCAGCGAGCGCCGGCCGTAGCCCTGAAGGGCGGCATCGTGCCCGAGCGTGGTCACAAGCGCCTGGCTGGCCTCGTGGAGCTGTTCCAGGTCTCGCAGGCGGTTTCGCGCCTCGCGATAGAGCCACGCCTGCTCGCGGAGCAGGGCGACGAAGATCACGCCGACACCGAACGGACGCGCCAGCCCCCCCACGTACCAGCTCACCGCGTACCGGTAGGGGAACAGAAGGAATCCGACGAGCCCGAGGACCCAGACGAACGCAGCTAGCGCCAGGAGGTTCACGAATCCCTCCGGCGCCCGCGCCTGGCTCCGCCGGCGCCGCCAGGCCCACAGCGCCCACACCGCCACGACCCCGTTGACGACACCCGCGGTCCACACGGCGAACGGCGTGATCCGCCCCGGCGGCATCACCAGCGACGGCAGGAGAGGAGTCACGATGAGGACCATGACCGCGATGACAGCGCTCAGCACGACGCAGCCGACGATCACCATCGTCCGGCTGCGCTCGGTGAGCGGGAGCTGGCGATCCTCGTACTGCGTGCCAAGGGCGACGCCGGTCAGGGCGGCGAGGTAGCTCGCGAAGAAGAGATACGGGGCGATCCCCGGATTCACACCTTGGGCGAACGGGTAGTCTGGCTGCGCCAGGATATGTCCGATCGCCAGGAGCGCGGCCAGGAACAGCGACGTTCCTATCGCCGCCGACTGGAAATCCTGGCGGATCCGGTGGCGCTCTCGGCAGAGATACGCGATCCCCGTGGCCACGAGCACGAACGGGATGTCGAAGAGGGGGACGGCATACGGAATCGGGAACCGGTAGGGCGTCAGGACAGACGTGAACAGCAGCAGCGCCTCGTACGCGAGCCCGACCGTCGCGACGAGCACGAGCAGGAGCGGCACGCGCTGTCCGAAGCTGACTCTATCTCTGTTCATCACGCCACGCGGCGCCGGACGAGCGACACCCGAGATCGCGCCGCGGAGCTCAGCCGCGCGCCTCGCGACATCCGAGGAATAGCGCCGGTACCGGAAGCGGTCAAGTCCAAACTACTCCCTCGGGTCCTTTCAATCTTCCCGCCGCGAGGCCCGCCTTCCTCAACGGAAGGCCGGCAGGACCTTCTCGCCGAACAGGCGCACAGTCTCGGGCTGCCCGCCGTCGGTGAAGAGACACACGAAGTACGTGATGCCCTGCGCGGCCTTCCGCTTCAGCGTATCGATGCACTGGTCGGGCGTCCCGATGGTCGCGATGGCGTCGACGTCGCCGAAGAAGCTCAGGCGGCGGCGCGCGTCGTCGAGCGGCGCGCGCAGGGCCGTCTCGTTGGGCGCGAGGACGACCAGGTCTTGCAGGCTCAACCCCAGGCTGGCCGGGTCGCGGCCCACCGCCCGGCAGTGCTCGCGCAGGACGGCGACCTTGCGGTCGAGCTGCGCGTAGTTGCCCGCCGAGCAGTTCCAGATGTCGGCCTCCTCGGCGACCAGCTTCAGCATCTGCTTTTCTCCGGCGCCGCCAATCACGATCGGCGGCCGGGGCGACTGCAGCGGACGCGGCCGGCACCGGCCGCCCCGTACCCGGTAATACCGTCCCTCGAAATCCACGGGCTCGCCGGTCCACAGCTGCTTGATCAGGCGAATGGCCTCGGCGAGCTGGCCGATGCGCACGCCGGCGGTGGGGAACTCGAACCCGTAAGCGTGGTACTCGGGCTCGTGCCAGCCCGCGCCCATGGCCAGCTCGAAGCGGCCGCCGCTGATCACATCGAGCGTCGCCCCCATCTTCGCCAGGAGCGCCGGCGACCTGAACGAGTTGCAGAGAACGTTGGCGCTCACTCGCACGCGGCGGGTGAGCGTGGCGCACGCGGTCATCGTGGTCCACGACTCGAGGATGTCGCCGGCAGGATTGGGAATCGCCAGCAGGTGGTCGATGAAGTGGATGGCGTGGAAGCCGAGGTCGTCGCAGATCCGCGCCGACTCGGCGATGCGGTCCCAGCGGTTATCGGCCTGGCGCAGGAGCGCGCCGAAGCGAACGGGCCGACTCGTAGGCTCGTCATTCGCCGCGGTTGACGCGCATCAGATAGCGATAGGGATCGCTGGTGACGACGGCGCCGCCGGAGACGAGCAGCACCGCGCCCGAGACCCACTCGGCCTCGTCGGAAGCGAAGTACACCGCCGCCGCGGCCACGTCGGGGGGCTTGCCCACACGCCGGAGCGGGTAGAAGGCGGAGCGCAGGCGCCGGTCCTCGGGCTTGGAAAGCCACGGCGCGGTGAGCGGCGTCTCCACAAGGGCCGGCGCGATGGCGTTGACGCGGATCTGATGCTGGCCCAGCTCCACGGCCATCGTCTGCGTGATGTTGTTGATCGCCGCCTTGCAGGCGCCGTAGATGCCCTCGCCGCCGGGCGCCGCGTAGAGGCTGTCGATCGAGCTGAGGAAGATGATGGACCCGCCGCTCCCCGCCCGCATCGCCCGCGCCGCCGCCTGCGCGCCGAAGACCTGTCCCTTGAGGTTCAGCCGCAGCATCGCCTCCCAGCCCTCTTCGGTCACGTCGAGCCACTCGCTCCAGCCGCCCTTGATCGAGGAGTCGCCACCGGCGTTGTTGACCCAGACGTCGAGCTTCCCGAAGCGCGCGACGGCGGTGTCGGCCAGCGCACGCAGCTGCGCCACGTCGGTCACGTCGGTCGGCGCCACGACGGCGCGGCGCCCCTTGCCCTCGATCTCCGCGCGCAGCTGTTCGAGGTCGGGCACGCTGCGCGCGGCCAGGACGACATCCGCTCCCTGCTCCGCGAACGCCAGGGCGATCGCCCGCCCGAGCCCGCGACTGGCGCCCGTGACCACGCATGACTTCCCCACCAGCGAGAACATCGGCGTCCCTCCCGAGGGCCCCGAACTTCGGCAACCTCCAATCGAGTCAGTCGAATGGCGACGGGTCGAAGACGCCGCGGATCAGCGGGCCCTCGGTGAGGCCGGCGAGCAGACGCGCGTCCCGCACCCCTGCCCGCAGCCCCTCGATGGTCCGGCGCGCCGCCGCCAGCGCGGCGGCCGCCGCCTCACCGCCGGCCCGCGGCGGCATGCAGGCGGGCCAGCGCCAGCTCCGTCTTCCAGGTCTGGTTGGGGTGCGCGATCGCGCGGGCGACGTTCGACCGACTCCCGCAACGCGCGCTCGGCCTCGTCCCACCGCCGGTCCCGGCGCGCGACGTCCCCGAGGAGCCGCAGCGCGCGCGCGACATACTTCAGCGACCGGGTCGGCCGCGACCCCGCCAGGGAACGCTGGGCGAACTCGGCGGCGCGCCGGTGGTCGCCGCGCGCCAGCCAGTACTCGCCGAGGCTCACGTGGAGGTGCAGGGTATAGCGCCACTTCATCCACTCGTGGGTCTTCGGGTCTTCCGCGATGCGCCGTGCCTCGTCGAACGTCTCGCCGGCCAGGGCGAGGTCGCCTTTGGCCAGGAAGGCGTCGCCCAGATTGACGGTGCAGAAGGTGTACATCTCCACGCCGTAGGCGTGGCGGATGTCGCGGGCGAAGGCGGCCGCGCGCGCCGTCACGTCGATCCCGCGCTCGATGTCGTCGCATTCGATGTGCAGCCAGCCGAGGGTGTTCATCATCCGGGGCATGAAGCCGCGGTCGCCGATCCGTTCGGCCACCGCGATGCCTTCCTCGAGATCCCGCAGCGCGCCGTCCCAGTCGCCGATGGACGTCGACGTCAATCCGCGCGTCCACAGGCTGCGCAGATACAGGACGAGCAAGCCATGGTCGCGCGCGAGGCGGACCGCCTCTTCGGCGCCCGCGTGCGCGCGTGCATAGTCGCCGTGCCAGCCGTCGAGCACGCCACGCATCTGCAGCGTGAGGATCTCGCGCGCCGGGTCCCGTGCCAGGCGGCTGATGCGGAGCGCCTCGTCGAACTCCGAGCCCGCCGCGTCGTGGCGGCCGCTGAGGGCATTGACGTACGCCGTCGTCAGGTAGCCGCCGCCCACCGCGGCGGGGACGGCGGCGGCGCCGCCCACCTCGATGGCGCGGCGCGCATAGTCGCTGGCGGCGCCGAAGTCCTGCGCCCACATGGTGGCAAAGCTCGTCCACGCCAGCGCCTCCGCCGCGGCCGCCCGATCGCCCGCGCGCTCGGCGAGCGCGAGCCACCGCTCGCCCTCGGCCCGGCCCTGGTTGAAGTCGCCGACGAAGAACGCGTGGGAGGACTTCGCCTGGTGAATGGCCATGCGGGCGGCGGCGGGCAGCGCGTCGCCCGAGGCGGTCGGCGACGGCCAGCGCCTGGTCGTAGAGCGCGAGCGCATCGCGCAGGGCGAAGGCGGCCGCCGCTTTCTCGGCGGCCCTGAGCAGGTAGTCGAACGCGCGCCGCCAGTCCTCGGCGAGGGAGAAATGGTGGGCGAGGATCTCGTAGTGCTCCGGGAGACGGTCGGCGTAGAGCTCCTCGATGGCGGCGCCGATCATGGCCATGCAGCTCGCGCCGGCGCTGGAGGAGCAGCGAGCGATAGGCGACGTCCTGGGTGAGGGCGTGCTTGAAGCGATAGGCGACCTCGGGGAAGACGCTCCTCTCGTAGATCAGCTCCACCGCGCGCAGCTCGCGCAGCAGCGCGTCGCTGCTGGCCGCGGACCGCGCTCAGGCGCTCGACCAGGCGCTGCGTGAAGTCGCGCCCGATGACGGAGGCGGTCTGCAGCGTGCGCTTCGGCGCCTCGTCCAGCCGGTCGATGCGCGCCATGATCACGTCGTGGATGGTGTCGGGGATGACGACGGCGTCGAGCCGGGCGCGCGAGCACGAAGCGGCCGTTGCTCGACGCGGATGGCGCCGGCTCCGTGCAGCGAGCGCACGACCTCCTCGACGTAGAAGGGGTTGCCCTCGGCCTTGGCCGCGATGGCGGCCCGCAGCGGGTCGGGCAGCGCGTCGCTGGCCGAGGATGGCGGCGGCCATGCGGGCGCTCTCGGGCTCGGCGAGAGCGGCGCCGGCACGATGCGGGTGTGGTACGTGCGCTCGCCGAAGGGCTGCGCGTAGCCCGGGCCGGTAGGTGAAGATCAGGAGCACGCGGGCTCGCCGGCACGCTGTCGCCGAGGACGGCGAGGAACTCCTCGGTCGCTCGATCGATCCAGTGGAGGTCCTCGATCACCACGATCTGCGGCCGCCGCTCGGCCGCGCGCAGGATCATCCGGCGGAGCGCGTCGAAGATCCCGCCGCGGCGCTCGCGGGGATCGAGGGCGGCGATGGCGGCGGTCGGCCGGGCCGACCGAGAGGAGGTAGCGCAGGTAGGGCGCCGCCGCGCGCATGTCGTCGCCGATCGCCGCGACGGCGCGCTCCACCTTTGTCACCGCGACCTCGCTCGGCGTCACGCTCGTCGATGCCGACCCAGCGCTTGAGCAGGTCGACGAGCGGATGGAAGGCGGTCGCGCGGCCGAAGGAGAGGCAATGCCCCTCGCGCCAGTCGGCGTCGCTCGCGAGCGGCCGCGGAACTCGTGGAGCAGGCGCGACTTGCCGATCCCCGGCTCGCCGACGACGAAGACGACCTGGCCGTGCCCGCGCCCGCGCGTCGGCGAAGGCGGCCTCGAGCGCCTCGAGCTCGCGCCCGCGGCCGACCAGCGGCGTGAGCCCGCGCTGGGCGCCGGCGTCGAGCCGCGTCCGCGCCCTCGCGCGCGGCCTCGACGGTCCAGGCGCGGACGGGCTCCGCCTTGCCGCGCACCGACAGCTCGCCGAGCGGGTCGGGTGTCGAAGTAGTCGGCGACGAGACGGTACGTGGCCTCGCCGATCACGATCTGGCCCGGGCTCCGCCGCCTGCTGCAGGCGCGCGGCGACGTTGGTCGTGTCGCCGACCGCCGTGTAGTCCATCCGGAGGTCGTTGCCGATGCTGCCGACGACGACGAGCCCGCTGTTGAGACCCTGGCGCACCTTGAAGGTCGAGCGCGCGCTCGCGCTCCAGCTCGTCTCGATAGTCCTCGAGGGCGCGCTGGATGCCGAGCGCGGCGCGCACGGCCCGCTGCGCATGGTCCTCGTGGGCGATCGGCGCGCCGAAGAGCGCCATGATGCCGTCACCGAGGAACTGGTTCACCGTGCCCTCGTACCGGTGGACCTCGGCCAGCATGAGCTCGAACGCGTGCGTCATGAGCGCGTGCACGTCCTCGGGGTCGAGCCGGGCGAGAGCGCGGTGAAGCCGGAGACGTCCACGAAGAGGACGGTGACCTGCTTGCGCTCGCCCTCGAGGGCGGCCTTGCGAGGTGAGGATGCGCTCGGCGAGGTGCTTCGGGGTGTAGGTCGCCGGGCTCGCGAAGTCCGGCGCCCCGGCGGAGCCGTGAGCGAGGGCTGCCCGCAGTGAGGACAGAACCGGGCGTCGACGGGAAGCTCGGTGCCGCACGCCGAGCACGCCGGGACGAGGCGGGCGCCACAGCCCGCGCAGAACCGCGCGCCCGGGGGACTCTCCTGCCCGCACCCGGCGCACTTCATGCGAGTCGCCTACCCGTCCGTCATGTGGCAGTGGCGTCCTCAGGGCGCTATGATGCACGCGCTCGACGTTCCGTGAAAGGAGCTTCGACTTAGCCTCGCCCGCGATTCTCGCGTCTCGCTTGACCGGTAGCGCTCCGCCCGGCCCCGGCACGTGAGCGGCGGCGTCGGCACATACCTGGGTGGCCGCCTCCTCGGCGCCATCCCGATGCTGTTCCTCATGTCGCTGGTCGTCTTCGCGATCGTCTACCTCATCCCCGGCGACCCGATCGACGCCATGCTGGGCCAGGACGCCGAGCCCTCGGCGCGCGAGGCCCTGCGCCATGAGCTCGGCCTCGACCAGCCGCTCTGGCGGCAGTACGTGAGCTGGCTCGGGCGGGTGGCGCAGGGCGACCTCGGTCGCTCGCTCCGCGCGCAGCAGCCGGTGCGCGATCTCATCGTGGAGAAGCTCCCGGCCACCCTCCTGCTCACCACGAGCGCCGCGGTCATCGCGCTGCTCATCGCGTTCCCCGCCGGGATCATCGCGGCCGTGAAGCGCAACACGATCATCGATCTCCTGGCCATGGTCGGCGCTCTGCTCGGCGTGTCGATCCCCAGCTTCTGGTCGGGGATCATGCTGATCATGATCTTCGCCCTGACGCTCGGCTGGCTCCCGGCGATCGGGTACGCGAGCCTCACGAAGGATCCCCTGGCCGCGCTGCGCTACCTGATCCTGCCCGCGATCACCCTCGGCTCCGTGATGGCCGGGTCGGTCACGCGCCAGGTGCGGGCCCAGCTGCTGCAGGAGCTCGGCCGCGACTATGTCCGCACCGCGCGAAGCAAGGGCCTGCGCGAGCCTGGCGTGGTCGTGCGCCACGCGCTCCGCAACTCGCTGATCCCGGCCGTCACCGTGCTGGGAGTGCAGTTCAGTGTCCTGCTCGGCGGCGCGGTCATCACCGAGCAGATCTTCGCCTGGCCCGGCGTGGGCCAGCTGGCGGTGAACGCGATCGTCAACCGCGACTATCCGGTGCTCCAGGGCGTCATCCTCACGATCGCGCTGCTCGTCACCCTCGTGAACCTCGCCGTCGACGCGCTCTATGTCGTCCTCGACCCCCGCCTCCGCCTCTCCTGAGCGGCGCTACCGCTCGCTCGGTCGGCTGGCCCGCAGCCGGCTCGCGCTGGTGGGACTGGCGATCGTCGGGCTCACGGCCGCCGTCGGGCTCGTCGGGCCCTTCCTCGTCACCGCCGACCCCGTGGCCATGGACTTCGGCGCGCTGCTCAAGGGGCCGAGCCGCGCACATCCGCTGGGCACGGACCAGTTCGGGCGCGACGTGCTGGCTCGGCTGGTCTGGGGCGCGCGGCTGTCGGTCAGCATCGGCGCGGTCGCGGTCGCCCTGGCGCTGGTCGTCGGCATCCCGATCGGCGCGCTGTCGGGCTACGCGGGCGGCGCGATCGACAACGTGCTGATGCGCTGCATGGACGCGCTGCTGGCCTTCCCCGCCCTCCTGCTCGCCCTCGGCCTGGTGGCCATCATGGGGCCTGGGAGCACCAGCACCACGCTGGCGATCGGCATCGTCTACACGCCGGGCGTCGCCCGGCTCACGCGCGGCGTGGTCCTGGCCGAGCGGCCACAGGAGTACGTTCAGGCCGCCCGTGCGCTCGGGCAGCGCGACCGCTGGGTGCTGGCGCGCCACATCATGCCGAACTGCGTGTCCGCGCTGCTGGTCCAGGCCAGCGTCAACTTCGCCAACGCGATGGTCATCGAGGCGGGGCTGTCGTTCCTCGGCATCGGCACGCCGCCGCCGACCGCCAGCTGGGGGCTGATGCTCAACGAGGCGCGCGCGTTCATGACCAGTGCGCGCCACGTGGCCATCGCGCCGGGCGTGGCAATCTCGCTGGCCGTGCTGGGCTGGAATCTTCTGGGCGACGGCCTTCGCGACGCGCTCGACCCCCGGCTGACTGACTGATTCCCTCTTTCGCTTACGCTCCGTCGCGCTTTGCGCGCTCGACCACCGCCTCGCCCACCCGGCGTCCGATCTCCCACCCGGAGTCGATATCGCTGCGGAAGTGAATGCCGGCCCAGAGGCGCGACTCCCCGAACTCCTTGGCCCAGGCCTGGTAGCGCGGCGTCTCGCGCGGGAACTAGCTCAGGACGACGGCGCATCGCGCTGCCCGGCGAGCGCCCGGACCTGCTGCAGCTCGGCCGCCGTCGCCTGGGCATCGGGCGGCGGTGGGAGTCGAAGGTCTTTGGTGGAGCCGGGCACCCACGTGCGCCACGCTCCGGCACCCGGGTCGACGGCGCCGGCGCCGGGCGGCGTTGCCCGTTGCGTCATGCTCGTGGCGCAGGCGGCGAACAAGAGGACGGAGAGGGCCGAGAGGGGAACGACTCTGTTCCGCATGAGGACCTCCTGGGAAAATCAACCTCGGAGGGCTATTGCGGAGGGAGAGTCTCATGGGTCGGAAGGCCAGTAAAGAGCGGCCACCGGGAGGGCGCGACCGGCCTCGAGCCGGCCGGTCGCGTCTCCGCTAGTACCGGCGGGCTAGCGCGTCACCTCGATCACTTGTGGCCCTTCGGTTGCCACATCGCCAGCGTGGCGCCAGTGGGGTCGACGATCACGCTCATGGTGCCGTACTCGCCGACCTCCATCACGTCCACCGCCACCTTGGCGCCCAGGTCCTTCGCCTTCTTGGTGGCCGCGCGGACGTCGTCGACGCCGACGTAGGACAGCCAGTGGGGCGGGGTGCCGGGCGCCTGGTTGACCATCATGCCGCCGCCGGTGCCGTTACCGACCTCGATCATCGTGTAGGTGCCGCCGCCCGGCATCGGCATGTCCTTCAGCTTCCAGTCGAAGAGCCTGGAGTAGAAGTCCTGGGCTCGCGGGAGGTCGTTGGTGTGCAGCTCCACATGGACGAATGCATTGCTCATGAGTGCCCTCCTTCACGCGCAGCCTACCGCCAGGTCCCGACGGTCGCCATATGTGAAATCGAATCTTCACACCCCCGCAACGCATTGCGCGCGAGTCATTCGCGGCCTTGACATGCATTGCCGCCCGGATCACCTTCCATGCATGCTCAGCCTCCTGCCCGGCGAGTTGCAATCGCAGTGGCCGTACCGCCCACGCTTCGCGCGTGTCAACGGGTGGCGCATGCACTACGTCGACGAGGGGGCCGGCGACCCGGTCGTCCTCCTGCACGGCAACCCGACCTGGGGCTTCCTCTACCG
Organism: uncultured Candidatus Rokubacteria bacterium; assembly: GCA_963734175.1. Taxonomy (GTDB): domain Bacteria; phylum Methylomirabilota; class Methylomirabilia; order Rokubacteriales; family CSP1-6; genus AR5. The sequence continues at coordinate 933,309 of CAVTGC010000013.1, read as the reverse complement.
CGACTTCGTGGGGCCGCTGACCGCGGCCGGCCGGCGGGTGATCATCCCCGACATGATCGGCTTCGGCCTCTCGGAGAAGCCCACGCGCGAGCACGCCCACAGCCTCGACGGCCACATCGCCAACCTGACGGGTCTGCTGCGCACGCTCGACGTCTCGCGCGCAACCATCGTGGGCCACGACTGGGGTGGCCCCACCGGGCTCGGTTTCGCGATGTCCAACCCCGGGCGCGTGCGTGCTCTGGCGCTGATGAGCACGTGGGCGTGGCCGCTGCCGCCCAGCGAGTTCCACACGCGCATCTTCCCCTGGCGCCTCATGCACGCTCCGCTCGTGGGTCCCTACCTGCTCGGCCGCCACAACGCGCTGGCCGGGCGCGGCGTCTACCTGTCCGTGGTCGATCGTGAGAAGTTCCGCCGGACGGCGCAGGCGGCCTACGAGGCGGTGCTGCCCGATCCGCAGACGCGGCTGCTGACGTGGACGTGGCCCCGCTGGATCCCGCTCGACGACAGCGGCCGGGCGGTCGAGCGGTTCCGCTGGCTCGAGCAGAAGCTCCGGTCGTGTACGCTGCCGACGTTGCTGGTCTGGGGACGCGAGGACGACGTGTTCGAGCACCAGGTGTTCGGCGGCCGCTTCAAGGAGATGCTGCCCCACGCCGAGGGCCCCCACCTGGTCACCGGCCGTCACTTCCTGCAGGAGGACTCGGGCCCGCAGATCGCGGCCCTGCTCGTCGACTTCCTCGCGCGTCTCGATCGATCCGAGGCCCAACGCTGATGCCCGTCTCGGTCATCTCCCGGCCCCCGCTCGACGACCGGCGCCTGGCCCTCGTGCTGGCCGAGGACCGCATCGGCCACTACCCGGAGTTCCGGCGCTTCTTCTCGCGCGTCTTCGACCTCGATCGCGTCGGCCTGGCCGAGCCCGGCTACGTGCAGGCGCCCTCCGGCCTCGCCTACGCGCTCGTGTTCATCGGGCGCAGTGGCGAGCCCTGGCCGGCGGGCGTCGAGGTGTTCGCGATCGTCTCCGCGCTGGAGCCGCTCGACGAGGCCACGATCGATCGCGACCTCTGGGCCTTGCTGGAGTGGATGATCGAGGGCGTCGGCGGCGACTGGACGGCGCACGACCTGCAGGCGACCGGCCGGCTGTACCGTCTTCCGGCCGTCTCGCCGTAAATCCCGTTACCGCCACAACCGCTCGGAGGCCAGCCGGGCGCCCGCCACCAGCGCCTCGAACTTCGCCCACATGATGCTCGGGTGCTGGCGCTGGAAGAGCGCGCCCTGGGCGAAGCCGCAGTCGGCGCCGGCCATGACACGCTCGCGGCCGACCAGGCGCGCGTAGGTCATCAGGCGCTCGGCGATCGTCTCCGGGTGCTCGACCACCGCGGTGGTGTGGGCGATGACGCCGGGGATGAGCACCTTGCCCGCGGGCAGCTTCACGTCCTCCCACACGCGCCACTCGTAGGAGTGGCGGGGCGTGGCCGCCTCGATCGAGTAGGCCCCGGCCTTGACGCGCAGCACCAGATCGACGACGTCGCGCAGACCCAGATCTTGCAGATGCGGGCCCTGCCAGCTCCCCCAGCAGAGGTGGTAGCGCACGCGATCCTCGGGGATGCCGGCGAGGGCGTGGTTGAGGGCGTCGATGTTGCGCGCCTGCACCTTCAGATAGTCCTCGAGCGGGGGCGCCGGGATCAGCATGTCCCACGTCTCGCCGAGCCCCGGATCGTCGATCTGCAGGATGAAGCCGGCGTCGACGATGGCCCGGTACTCCGTCCGCAGCGCCTCGGCGATGGCGAAGACGTACGCCTCCTCGGTCGGGTAGTAGCGATTCTGTCCGCGGCCGACCATGGCCGGGGCGATCGCCGGCACGAAGGCCTCGGCGACCGAGACGCCCCGCAGCGCGGCCTTGAAGGTGGAGAGGTCCTTCTCGAGCAGCGCCTGCCCCTTGTAGGCGATCGGGCCCTCGCAGACGGTGGGCGCCGAGGCCAGCGGCATCTCGCGCGGCAAGTACTCCGTGTAGTACTCGCGGAAGGCACGCCACTCGCGACGACTGTCCACCCGCCGCGCCCAGGCGCCACCGGCACCGGTCAGCGCGGCACTCGGGTCGGTCGCGGCCGTGGTGGTCACGAAGCCGGTCAGCCGCGTGTCGGTGTAGGCCAGAAAGCTCGTCTTGCTCATCTCGCCGTCGGAGACGACGTCGAGACCGACCTCGGCCTGGCGGCGGACCACGTCGGTCACGGCCTCGGTGGTCCGCGCCGCCAGCTCGGCCTCGTCGATGGCCTGGCCGCCCAGACGGGCCCGCAGCAGCGTCCGGATGCTCTCCGGGCGGGGAATGCTGCCGACGTGGGTGGTGAGGATGCGCTCGGCGCTGGTCTTCATGGCCTACGTGGTCGTGACGCCGACCAGCTCCACCTCGAAGATGAGCGTGGCGCCCGGCGGGATCACGCCGCCGGCGCCGCGGTCGCCGTAGCCCAGGTGCGCCGGGATGATCAGCTTGCGCTTGCCGCCCACGCGCATGGTGCCGACGCCTTCGTCCCACCCCTTGATCACCTGGCCACGGCCCACCGCGAACTCCAGGGGCTCGCCGCGATCGTGCGACGAGTCGAACTTCTTGCCGCTCTTCAGCCAGCCCGTGTAGTGCACGCTCACCGAGTCGCCGGTCTTGGGCCGCGCCCCCGTGCCCTCGACGATCTCGACGTAACCCAGCCCGGTCGCGGTCTCGATGATCTGCTCATCCATGGTGGGAATCTCCCGGTCGATCTTCGTAGTCGCCAGCACCTTGTACCGCACCGGCGCGCCGGTACGCCACCGGGAAAGGCCAGCGGGCTCCCTTGACGCCGGCCGGCGCCGGCCTCATCCTCTGCGCCAGCGCGGCCCAGTCATCCTGGAGGGACGTCATGACGCCAGTCCGGATCTCGCTCCGGCTTCGACCGCTCGTCCTCTCGCTGCTCGTCGCCACCGTCGTGGCTTCGCCGGTCGCCGCTCAGACGCCGGCCGGGCAGGCCTCCATGGCCTGGCACGTCACGATCGCGCCGAGCTGGTTCGATCCCTCCACGGCCCCGCCGCAGATCACGCCGTTCGGGATCCTCTACGCCCTCCATGACGGTCTGGTGCGCCCCTACCCGCCCCACAAGATGGGCGCGAGCCTCGCCGAGTCCTGGAAGGAGAGCCCGGACGGCAAGACCTATGAGTTCAAGCTGCGCCCAGGGTTGAAGTTCCACAACGGCGATCCGCTGACGACCGAGGACGTGAAGTTCAGCTTCGAGCGGTACCGAGGCGCCGGCGCCACCCTCATGCAGGAGCGCGTGCGGCAGGTCGAGATCGTCTCGCCCCTGGTGGTGCGCTTCCATCTGAAAGAGGCGTGGCCGGACTTCATGACCTTCTACGGCACCACGGCCAGCGCCGCCGGCCTCGTCGTGCCCAAGAAGTACCTGACCCAGGTCGGCGACGACGGCTTCAAGAAGCACCCGATCGGCGCCGGCGCCTACAAGTTCGTCAGCCACAAGCCGGGGATCGAGGTCGTGCTGGAGGCCTTTCCCGGGCACTGGCGGCGCGTGCCCATCGTGAAGACGTGGGTGATGAAGAGCGTCCCCGACGCCAACTCCCGGGCCGTGATGCTGAAGACCGGCGACACCGACTTCGCGGTCGCGCTGGACGGCGTCGACGCCGAGAGCGTCAAGCGCGACCCGCGACTGCAGATCGTGGCCTCCAAGCACGCCTCGATCTTCTGGGTGGAGTTCACCGAGCAGTGGGACCCGAAGTCCCCCTGGCACGACAAGCGCCTGCGCCTGGCCGTGAACCACGCCCTGAACCGGAAGCAGATCAACGAGGCCGCCTGCCTGGGCTTCTGCCCGCCGGCCGGCGTGATCGTGCCCCGCGTCATGGACTTCGCGCTGCAGGTGGAGGCGCCCGCCTACGATCGCCAGAGGGCCAAGCAGCTGCTGGCCGAGGCCGGCTATCCCAACGGCATCGACGCCGGCGATTTCGTCCCGATCCCCGGCTTCCCGACCGTGGCCGAGTCAGTGGTCAACGATCTCGTCGCGGCCGGCATCCGGGTGAGGATGCGCGCCACCGAGCGGGCGGCGTTCTACGCCGACTGGAAGGACAAGAAGCTGCGCGGGCTGTTCATGGTCGCGGTGGGCAACTCCGGCAACGCGGCCAGCCGGGTGGAGTCGTTCATCCAGTCCAAGGGGGCCTACGCCTACGGCGGCTACCCCGACATCGACGACCTCTTCCAGCAGCAGGCCCGCGAGCGGGACGCCAAGCGGCGGGAGGCCCTGCTGTTCCAGATCCAGCAGCTCACCATCGACCGGGTGATGTTCGCCCCGGTGATGGATCTGCGCGTGCTGATGGGCGTCGGTCCCCGGATCGCCAAGCACACGATCACCGACGTGTGGATGAGCCCGTTCCCGTCCTTCGAGGACGTGGAGCTCAAGAACTAGCCGCCGGCGGCCACCGGGGGTAGGGGTCCGGAGCCCCCGCCCCCTGGGTGGGGGCGGCTCACTCTCTGCCCGCGGCCGGGCGACCCGGGGCCCCAGACCCCGTTTTAGGCCATTTCTTCCGCTTTGATAGCCGCCTCGACTAGACTTGACTACGCACGGGGACACCGCCACACCGGCGGGGCGCGCTACCAACGGAAGGGTCGACATGCAGTCTCCACGCCCCTGGGGTCTCCGTCGGGCTGCCGACACGATCTTCGCCCTCATCTCCCTGCTGCCCCTGCTCCTGTTCGTCTTCTTCATGTGGCACTTCAACCGGCTCAGCGAGACCATGGCGCAGGTCGGCGTCCTGCTGGCCCTGGTCATCGCGCTCCTCGGCTTCGTCATCTTCCGCCAGATGGTCGACCGGATCTCCGACCGCATCCTCGACCTCAACCGCGTCGTGGAGGGGCGGGGCACGGAGCACGTCTCCTCGGCCGAGGAACAATCGTCGGTGGTGCCCGGCCTCGGTCAGATCGCCGAGATCGGCGACATCGCCCAGGCCTTCAGCGGCATGCTGCGCGAGCTGCGCGCCTCCACCGAGCGGCTGGAGGACCTGGTCTTCAAGCTCGGCACCCTGAACGACATGGTCGAGATGGCCGCGCGCATTCCGAAGATCGAGGACCTGCTGGCCCACGTGCTGGAGCGCACGATGCGGGCGGTCAGCGCCGGCATCGGCTCGATCATGCTCCTCGACCATGAGCGCCAGGTGCTGCGGGTGGCCGTCGGCCGCGGCGGCGGTGATCACGACCGGCCTCACGTCGAGGTGAAGGTAGGCGAGGGCATCGCCGGCCGGGTCGTGCAGATGGGCGAGGCCGTCCTCGTCGAGGACATCGAGAAGGACCCGCGCTTCACCAAGGCCAGCGATCCCAAGTACGGCGGCGGCTCGTTCATCTGCATGCCGCTCCGGGTGGGCGATCGCATCGTGGGCGTGGTCAACCTGGCCAAGAAGGAGAGCGCGCCGGGCACGCCGACCCAGTCGTTCGGCGCCACCGACCTGCAGTTCCTCAACGCGCTCATGACCTACACGGCCTACGCGGTCGACAACGCCCGGCTGTTCGAGGAGGCCCGGGCGGCGGCCCAGCGGCTCGAGGAGGTCGTGGAGGATCAGAAGCTGCGCCTCACCCTGGCCCAGCAGCAGATGCTGCAGGCGGCCAAGCTCTCGGCCCTCGGCGAGCTGGTGGCCGGGGTCGCTCACGAGCTGAACAATCCGCTCACCGTGCTCATCGGCACCGCCGACATGATGGAGGCGGAGGCGCCGATGCACATGCAGCGCCACCTGCACCTCATGAAGGAGGCGCTCGACTCCGCCCAGTCGATCGTGCGCGGCCTGCTCACCTTCGGCCGGCAGATGCCGCTCGAGAAGACGCGCGTGGACCTGGCCGAGCTGACCGAGCGGGTGCTGGCCCTCACCTTCGGCGAGCTGCACGTCAGCGACGTGAAGATCCACAAGGAGGTGGCCGACGAGCTGCCGCCGGTGTGGGCCGACGCCAACCAGCTGCAGCAGGTGATGGTCAACCTGATCACGAACGCCAAGCAGGCCATGGCCGAGGTGGAGGGCGATCGGCGTCTGCGCCTGACCGTGCACCCCGCCGGCCCCGGCCGCGTGCGCATCGAGGTCGGGGACACCGGGCCCGGCATCCCCGGCGACGTGATCGCCCGCATCTTCGATCCGTTCGTCACCACCAAGAGCGACGGCACCGGCCTCGGCCTCAGCATCTCCTACGGCATCGTCCGCGAGCACGGCGGCTCCCTGACCGTGGAGAGCACGCCGGGCCACGGCGCCACCTTCACCGTCGAGTTGCCGGTCGAGGCCGGCCCCGCCCCCAAGGAGTCCACCCGGATCCCCGTCACCGCCTGATCGCGGTAGGATGCCCCCGACCACAGGGGGGCCCATGATCGTGACCTCGCAGGCGCCCGTCGCCCGGGCGAGCTGACCCGCGGTGCTCATCGAACGGAACGTTCCCATGAAGGCGCGCGACGGCGTCGTCCTGCGCGCCGACGTCTACCGGCCCGATGGGCCCGGACGCCATCCGGTGCTGCTCTCGCGCCTGCCCTACGACAAGGCGGGGCGGCGGCGGCCCGGCGACATCGACGTCTTCGTCGACCACGGCTATGTCGTGATCATCCAGGACACCCGGGGCCGCTTCGCCTCCGACGGCGATACCTACGTCCCGCTGGTCCCGGACGCGAACGACGGACATGATGCGGTCGAGTGGGCCGCGGGGCTCCCCTACTCCAGCGGCCGGGTCGGCACCATGGGCCAGTCCTACCTGGGCGCCACCCAATACCTGCTGGCGCCGACGCGCCCGCCCCACCTGCGGGCGGCGTTCCCCGCCTCGGCCGCCGCCGACTTCCACCAGGCGTGGGTCTATCACACGGGCGGCGCCTTCGAGCTGGGATGGCAGATTCCCTACGCCGTGCTGATGGCGCGCGACACGATCACCCGCGCCGGGCTCACCACGAGCCTGCTGCCGCGACTCGAGCGCGAGCTGGCGCCGGCCGTCACGCCGTGGGCCCCGCCGCTGTCGCCGGAGGCGTACCGGCGCCTGCCGCTCACGGCGTGGGCCGAGCTGCTGGAGCCGGTCGCGGGCTACCTGGGAGAGTACCTGCGCCATCCCGAGGACGGCCCGACGTGGTGGGCGCTGAACGTCGAACGCCGGCACGCGGAGATCGCCGTGCCCATGTACCACGTCACCTCGTGGTACGACATCTTCCTGCACGGCGGTATCGCCAACTTCTGCGGCCTGCGCCGGCACGCGATGACCGAGGCGGCCCGGGCCGCCCAGAAGCTGCTCATCGGTCCCTGGGCCCACCTGTTTCCCTACACGAGCCCGACGTCGACCGGGACCGGCGAGATCGACTTCGGGCCGGCGGCGCTCGTCGATCTGCACCAGATCCAGCTCCGCTGGTTCGATCACTGGCTCAAGGGCGTCGACACCGGGCTCCTCGAGGAGCCGCCGGTCAGGATCTTCGTGATGGGCGTCAACCGCTGGCGCGACGAGGATGAGTGGCCGCTGGCCCGGACGCGCTACACGCCCTACTACCTGCACGGCGGCGGACGCGCCAACACCGCCGCCGGCGACGGGACGCTCGGCCCCGAGCCGCCCGGCGACGAGCACGCCGATCGCTTCGTCTACGACCCCGACGATCCGGTCCCCACCCGCGGCGGCAACACGCTGATCCTGGCCATGGGCGTGATGGACCAGCGGCCGGTCGAGGCGCGGCCGGACGTGCTCGTGTACACGAGCGCGGTGGTGACCGACGCGCTGGAGGTGACGGGCCCGGTCGTGGTGACGCTCTACGCGGCGAGCGACGCGCCCGATACCGACTTCACGGCGAAGCTGGTCGACGTGCGCCCCGACGGCTACGCCCAGAACCTGGCCGACGGCATCGTGCGCGCCCGCTACCGGAGCTCGCGGCAGACGCCGACGCCGCTCACCCCCGGCGAGGTGTCAGCCTTCACCATCGACCTGTGGGCCACCAGCCACGTCTTCCAGCCGGGCCATCGCCTCCGCGTCGAGATCTCGTCCAGCAACTTCCCGCGCTTCGACCGCAACCTCAACACGGGCGCTGACCAGGCCACCGGCACCCGCTGGCAGCCCGCGCACCAGACCGTCTTCCACGACGCCCGCTACCCCTCGCACATCCTGCTGCCGATCATCCCGGCCTCGTCCTAGCGCGCAACCTTGCCGTGGCGGCCGCCCCGCACTACTCTCTCGCCTAGCCGTGCAGGGGCGCCCGGCCAGCCGGGCCCCAGGAGGACGAGCTCCAACGTCTTCCGTCGACGCCATGGCGGTGATCTACATAACGACCGTCCTCGTCCTCCTGCTGGTCGCCCTGCGCTTCGTGCGGCCGACCCAGATGGTCTTCCGCCTCGACCAGCCCCGTCGCTGAGGCCGGCACGATCGCGGTAGGATGGCCGGCACGAATCGCTCACGGGAGGGCGGGGCCATGCGACTGGCGGGAAAGATCGGGATCGTCACGGCGGCGGGCTCGGGCATGGGACGCGCGGGCGCGCTCCGGTTCGCGCGCGAGGGGGCGCAGGTGGCCGTGGTCGACGTCGCCGCCGAGCGGGTGCAGGCGGTGGTCGGCGAGATCGCCGCGGCCGGGGGGACCGCCCACGGCATCGTGGCCGACCTCACCCGCGACGACGACTCCCGGCGCATCGTGTGGGAGACGCGCGACCGCTTCAAGGGGCTCGACTTCGTGTGGAACCACGTGGGCCACCCCGGCCCCGCCGCCGTCGAGGGCGTCGACCTGGAGGCCTTCCAGCTCGCGATCGATCTCAATCTGCGCACGGTGCTGGTCACCACCGAGGCGGCCATCCCCGAGCTGCGGGCGCGGGGCGGCGGCAGCCTGCTGTTCACCGCGTCCACCTCGGGGCTGCAGGGCTCGGCGTACAGCCCCGTCTACTCGATGTGCAAGTTCGGCGTCGTGGGATTCGTGCGGAGCCTGGCCGTGCGGCTGGCCCCCGAGAAGATCCGCGTGAATGCCGTCTGCCCGGGGCCGATCGACACGCCGATGCTCCGCGTGTTCGTGGCGCGCCCGGATCAGAAATCGACGGTGGGGATGGACGCCGAGGACCTGGTGCGTCGCCGGGCCCACGGCTCGGTCCCGATGGGGCGGACCGGGCGGCCTGAGGAGGTGGCCAGCGCCGCGCTCTTCCTGCTCTCCGACGACGCCTCGTTCGTGACGGGCGCCGCGCTGCCGGTGGACGGCGGGGTGACCGCCGCCTAGCCCTCGAGGCTGCCGGTCGGAACCTCGTCGTCCTGCGGCCAGAAGCCCAGGTAGGGGAAGCCGTCGAGCTCGCGCTGCTGGCGCATCTCTTCCTCGAGGATCGAGAAGACCAGGATGTCCCACATCTGGCCGTCCCACGTCCGGGCCCGGCGCAGCACGCCCTCCTGGGCGAAGCCGTTGCGGCGCAGCGAGTTGACGCTGAGCACGTTGTACGCGTAGACCTTGGCCTCGACGCGGCGCAGGCCCAGGGCATCCATGGCCCAGGCGACGGCCAGTCGCGAGGCCTCGATGCCGAGGCCGGCGCGCAGCGCGCGCCGATCGACCAGCGCCGTCTCCAGGAAGCCGAAGCCCTCGGACAGGTTCACGCCGTAGAGCCGGATGAAGCCCGCCGGCGCACTGCCGCGCGGATGCACGAGGACCGTCAACGCGGTCGGATCGTGAAGGGCGCGGGCGAGGACGTCGGGGTGGTAGGCGCCGAGGTGCCGGCACAGGTAGAGGAGCGAGCTGCCGACCATCTGGTCCAGCAGCGGCTCCTTCGACCACTGCGCGATGAGGTCCAGCTCCTCCCACACCGGCGGCCGGATGTCCACGCGCGCGGTCGAGGCGACCGCGGTGGGCAGGCCCTCGGTGGTGCCGAGCTCGACGACCGGTGTGCCATCGGGTGGATTGACGCCGGGCAACTCCAGCGGCAGCTCTTCCAGGATGGCCGCGGCGAGGAGCGCCCGGTACACCGCGGCGCTCGGCATCACCGACACCCGCACCCCGGCCGCCTGCAGGAAGCGGGCGGACTGCAGCGTGGCGGCGAGCCCCACGACGTCGGTGACCTTCACGTCCTCGAGATCGATCCAGATGTGCTCGCGGCCGGCGGCGGCTTCGCGCGCGGCCCCGCACAGGGCGGGAGCGCTCGTGCTCGTGAGTGCCTCGTGCAGCCGGATCGTGAGATGTCCCGACGCCATGTCGTCGGGCATGGCTGCAACCCGGGCGCCACGGCGCTGGTACCTCGCAAGTACCCGATACACAAGGGAACGGTCGGCTCCCGCCGGAGGCGGCTGGATGATCCCTGCTCGCCGGGCGAGTGCGGATCAGCCAGATTCGTGGCGGCCAACGTCCCCGCCAATCCGGGTCGGGACCGAACTGACCGCGCACGGATCGCGCGACTGGGCATTTCGTGGCCGGTCCGGCACGCCAGGGCGGCCAGCCCCTGACCAGGGGCCCCCCGGTCGAACCCGCAACCCTGCGTGGCAGCGGGGATTCCTCCTCCGGCACGACCGTTGCGATGGCGCTCCCCCGCGTGACGGTCACGCGTCGTTTACGGGGAGACCACATCATGGGCGAGCGACTGATCAAGGCAAGCGTCACTGGCTGGCGTCCGTGGGCGATCGGGGCCGTGCTCTCGGTGGCCGGCGCCGCCTTCCTCTTCTTCCGCTGGCAGCGCGCCGCGCTCGACACCTACGAGGAGTGGTGGCAGCACCGCGATCACGTCCGCGCCAACGGCCACACCCCGCCCGCCGAGGGCGACCGTCCCACGAATTCCCAGCTCTTCGTCTGATCGGCGGGGACGGCGCCGTGGGCCGGATCAAGCACTACCTGCTCGAGAACTTCGAGAACCTCTTCGTGCTCACCACGCTGCTGAGCACGGCGGTGGTGAATCACTTCGTTCCGGCCAAGCTGGCGTTCCTGAACTTCTACTTCCTGCCGATCATCCTGGCTGGCTACTACCTGGGTCGGCGCAGCGCGGTGCTCGGCGCCCTCTTGTGCTCGCTGATGATCGCGATCTACGTGGTCCTCTTCCCCGAGGCCTTCAAGACCGGCGGCGCCTCCCGCGACGTCTATACGCACATCGCGGCCTGGGCGGGCTTCCTGATCCTGGCCGGAGCCGTCGTCGGGCGCCTGCAGGAGAAGCTCGCCGACGAGGTCCGCACCACCGGGGTGCTGAACGCCGAGCTCCGCCAGCGCGAGCTGGACCTCACGGCCATGAACCAGACCCTCAAGGACTACGGCGAGGGGCTGGAGACCCGGGTCCGTGAGCGCACGGAAGAGCTGGAGCAGTCCAAGCGCGCCGTCGAGGAGATGAAGACCAAGGTGGAGGACACCCTCTACGCGACGATGGACGCCTCGGTCGCCAACCTCCTCATCGAGGGCCGCCTGCGCACCGAGAAGCGCAACGTCGCCGTGATGTTCTCCGACCTCAGCGGCTTCACCACCTACTCCGAGGAGCGGCCGCCCGAGCTGGTCATCCGCGACCTCAACCGCTACCTGGCCGACATCGAGCCGATCATCCTGGCCTACCGCGGCCACATCGACAAGTACATGGGCGACGGCACCATGTGCGAGTTCGGCGCGCCGCTCGACAGCGACGCCTACCGGCTGCAGGCGGTGCTGGCCGCCATCAAGATCCAGGAGCGCGTCGGCGCCGGCGACTACCCGTGGACGATGCGCATCGGCATCGCCTCCGGCCTGGCCATCACCGGCATGATCGGCTCCCGGCGGCAGACCTACACGGCCATCGGCGACGTGGTGAACCTGGCCTCGCGGCTGGAGAAGCTGGCGGCGCCGGGCAAGATCCTCATCGACCGCTACACGTACGAGGACGTCGCCCGCTTCATCGAGGCCCACAAGCGGCGCGACCTGCCCCTGCGCGAGGTCCACGATGCCGAGCGCGAGCGCCAGCTGGAAGCGCTCCACGAGCAGATGACCGGCGGCGCCACCGACGCCGAGCGGTTCTACAAGATCGGGCAGCTCCACCATGAGCTGAACGAGCCGGTCGAGGCCCTGCAGTATTTCGAGCGCGCCCTCCGGCTCGACCCCAACCACGTGCACTTCAAGGTGGCCTACGCCGAGGCCCGGCTGCGGCTGGACTCCAACGCCAACGGCACCATCAGCATCAAGGGCAAGCGCAAGCGCGTGGAGGCGTTCGAGGTGGTCGGGCTACGCGACCCGCTCGCCGACCGCGAGAAGATCCCCGAGGGCTTCTACAACGAGTACCGCCACGTCCCCCAGCGCATCCAGGTGCCGGCCGATCTGATCCTGCCGATCGAGGCCCGCGACGCCCGCATCGGCCACGCCACCACGGTGGCGGTGCTCTCGTACGCCATCGCCGACGGGCTGGGCTTCGCCGAGCACGATCGCATGAACATCCTGCGGGCCGGCTACCTGGCCGACATCGGCATGGAGATCGTGCCGCACCACCTGCTGAACCGGCGGGGCTCGCTGGGCGGTACCGAGTACGAGGCCATCAAGAAGCACCCGATGGCCGGCGAGCGGCTGCTGCGGACGATGGGGTACCAGAGCGAGACGGTGCTGGGGATCATCCGGGCCAGCCACGAGCTGATGGACGGCTCCGGCTATCCAGAGCGGCTGCGCGGCGAGGCGGTCCCGTTCGGCGCCCGCATCGTCGCCGTCGCCGACGCCTACGACGCCCTGACCTCGTGGCGGCCCTACCGCGACCCGCTCGCCCGCGACGCCGCGCTGGACGAGATCCAGCGCAGCTGCACCCGGGGGATCTACGACGCCCGCGTCGTCGAGGTCCTCATGAAGCTGCTGGCCTGATCACCGCCCCCGCGAACAGCTCGAGCGAGCGGCACACCTGTTCGTGGGCGAGGTTCCCGAAGCTGCACACCAGGAGCAACGTGTCGACACCGATCGCCCGCAGGCCGTCGACCCGCGTCGCCACCTGCTCGGGCGCACCGATGAGACAGCCGCCGATCGCCTCCAGCTCGTCGAAGCTCTGCCCGCCCCACACGCGTGCCGTCAGCTCCTTGAGCCGCGCGTCCGAGAACTCGGCCGGCACCGGCGGCGGCGCCAGCGACGACAGGTGCCAGAACCCCTGCAGCGCCAGCGCGCCCTCCGCCCGCGCGACCTCGGGCGTCTCGGCCACGTAGGTCTCGCGGCACAGCAGCAGCCGCGGGCGGTAGGGCCCGGTGCCGGCCGGCTCGGGGCGGCGAGCGACGGCGGCGTGGTAGTCCTGGACGCATTGGGCCACGATGTCGGTCGGCGTGAAGTGCATCGCCACCGGCCAGCCGCGAGCGCCGACGCGGGCCACCGACACCGGCCGGCTGGCCACCTCGTGCAGCGGCGGGTGCGGGCGCTGGAAGACGCGCGGGCGGAGGCTGAACTCCGGAAAGCTCCAGAAGCGCCCCGTGTGACTGGCCCGCTCGTTCGTCCACGCCTTCAGCAGTACCTCGATCGACTCCTCGGTCATCGCCACGCCGTCCTCGAACTTCAATCCGAGCTGCGCGAACTCCCCTGGCCGCACTCCCTTGCCGACGCCGAAGTCGAACCGTCCCCCGGCCAGGTTGTCGAGCGTGGCCGCCTCCGCCGCCAGCCGCAAGGGATGGTGAAACGACAGCGCGTTGACGTAGTTCCCGAACCGCATCCGTCGCGTCCGCTGCACCGCCGCCGCGATCATCAGATTCGGACTCGGCAACAGCGAATAGTCGGTGAAGTGATGCTCCGCGAACCAGCACTCCTCGAACCCCAGCACCTCCGCCAGCGCGATCTGATCCAGCATCTCCGCAAACGCCTGATGATGCGGAACGCCCCGCCCCTGACAGTAGTAGAACAACCCGAAGTTCATCGCCGAGCGGTTCGCTCCTTCCCGATGAATGTGGTGGAGATCAGTCTGCTGGAGTGCGCTGCCGTCGGGGGGTGGGCGCGGGCGGTGACGCGTCGGGCGCGCGGGGCGGTGGGCGCGCCATCATGGCGAGCCGTTGTCGCCGTTGCCGCTCCGGACCCGGCGAGCGAGCGAGTGCCTACGAGCCTGCCGGCGTAACGAGGGGCGCCACGGCTTGGCCGGGGCGCCCGGAGCCGCCTGGGGGGCATGGGGGCCATGTCGGGGCCCCCATCTCGGCTTGGCGGATGGGGGGCTCGAGCGAGCCGAGTCCAGAGCGGCTTACGGCGACAGGCGAGCCATGCAGGCGCGCCCACCGCCCCGCGCGCCCGGCGCGGCGCCACCCGCGCCTGCCCCTCGGCGGCAGCGCACTCCACCGATTAGATGACGCCGCGCTTGGCGAGGTCGGCGATCTGGTCGGCGGTGTAGCCGAGCGATCCGAGGACCGTGTCGTTGTCCTGGCCCAGCTCCGGCGCCGCCGCGCGGATCGGCTGCCGCGCGGCCCCGTGCGAGACCGGATGCCCGAGGATCGTGAGAGCGCCCAGCGCCAGCGACTTCACCGGCTGCGCCATCGCCAGGTGCTTCACCTGCGGATCGCCGAACGCCTCGTCGACCCGGTAGATCGGCCCGCACGGCACCCCGGCGTCGTTCAGCAGGCGAATCCACTCGGCACTCGGCTTCTGCCGGGTGACCGGCATCAGCGTCTCCATCAGCAGATCGCGGTTGCTCGAGCGGGCCCGGGCGGTCGCGAAGCGTGGATCGGTGCGCAGGTCCGGCCGCTCGATGGCCCCGCACAGTCGCCCGTAGATCTCGTCGCCGGCGGCGGCGATGTTGATGTGGCCGTCCTTCGTCTCGAACACCCCGGTCGGGATCCCGGTCGGGTGATTGTTGCCAGCCTGGGGTGGCACCTCGCCGCTCATCAGCCAGCGCGAGGCCTGGAAGTCGAGCATCGACAGCATCGCCTCCAGCAGCGAGGTGTGCACCCACTTGCCCTGCCCGGTCACCTCGCGCTCGAGCAGTGCCACCAGGATGCCCTGGGCCAGCAGGATGCCCGAGCAGAGGTCGGCGATGGGAATGCCGACGCGCACCGGTCCCTGCCCGGGCAGGCCGGTGATGGACATCAGCCCGCCCATGCCCTGCGCGATCTGATCGACTCCGGGCCGGTCGCGATAGGGCCCGCTCTGCCCGAAGCCGGAGATGCTGCCGTAGATCAACCGCGGGTTGAGGGGACGCAGGTCCTCGTAGTCGATACCGAGCCGCCGCTTGACGTCGGGCCGGTAGTTCTCGACGACGACGTCGGCGTCCTTCGCCAGCTTCTTGAAGATGGCCACGCCGTCGGGATCGCGCAGGTTCAGCGTCATGCTCCGCTTGTTGCGGTGCAGGTTCTGGAAGTCGAACCCGTGGCGGTTGCCACCCATGCCGTCGCCGCCGCGGCCGCCGGGCATCTCGATCTTGATGGCCCGGGCGCCCCAGTCGACGAGCTGGCGCACGCAGGTGGGGCCGGCCCGGGCCCGGGTGAGGTCGAGCACGGAGAAGCGGGCGAGTGGGAGCGCGGTGTTGTCAGCCATGGCGTCGCGATCATAGTGTAGGCTCGGCTTTCACTCAACCCGGGAGGAGAAGCCATGACCACGTGGCCCCGCACGCTCGCCCTCGCCCTGCTCGTCCTCGCCGCCGCTGCGCCGGCGGGCCACGGCGCCGACCTCGATCGCACCGCCGTCGACTTCAAGACACCGGCCGACATCAAGTGGGTGCGCAACGCGGCGGGCACCAACGAGCAGGCGGTCCTGTTCGGCGACCCCAGCAAGCCCGGCCCCTACGTGGCGCGCATCAAGTGGTTCCCCGGCAACATGAGCCGGCCCCACTTCCATCCCAACGACCGGTTCTTCGTCGTCATCTCCGGCACCTGGTGGATGGGAACGGGCGAGACCTTCGATCCGGCCAGCACGGTGCCGGCGCCGGCAGGCAGCTACGTCATTCACTACGCGGGGAAGGTGCATTACGACGGGGCCAAGGACGAGGAGACGGTCATCCAGGTGTGGGGGATGGGGCCGGCCACCTCGACGCCGGCCGAGAAGCGCTGACTACCTGATCGCGTCGGGCGCCACCGCCCGGCCGGTCCGCGCCGCCTCGTAGATGGCCAGCGGCACCTGCAACATGCGCCGGGCGGCGTGGACGTCCTGGGCGGGCTGGCGGCCCTCCAGCAGGCCGTCCACGAAATCGGCGGCGGCCCCGTCGAAGCCGAGCCGCCAGTCGGCCGGCACCTGGTAGCCGATCGTCTCGGCGCCGCGCAGGACCATCACCGCCGGCATGTCGAGCATCTCGCCGGTGCAGCGGGTCACCCAGATGATCCCGCGGGTGCCATGAATCTCGAAGAACTCGTCGGCGCGGTAGTAGCGCGAGCGGATCGTCATCTCCGGCGCATACGTGTAGTCGATGATCCCCAGGCAGTCGCGCCCCTTGAAGCGGAAGGTGGCCACGCTCGGCGTCTCCTGGATGAAGTCGGCGCCCCGGCTCACGATCGCCGACACCTCGCCGATCTCTCCGATCCACAGCGCCGCCGTCGCGTACTTGTGCACGCCGTCGTCGTAGAGGGCGCCGCCCGGGTTCCGGCCCGGGTCACGCCGCCACACCAGCGCGTCGGGCTCGAGCTCGATGGCCTGGCCGGTGATGTGCTGGGCCCGCGTGGTATGGATGCGCACCAGCGAGGGCTCCCCGATGGCGCCCTCGTCGAGCAGGGCCTTGGCCTTCAGGATGGGCGGGTAGTACAGGAAGTTCTCGGTGACCCGGAACGTCGCCCGGGCGCCGGCCACGGCGGCGGCGATGCGGTCGGCCTCGGCCATCGACACCGCCAGCGGCTTCTGGGCGGAAACGTGCTTGCCGGCCGCCAGCGCGGCCACGATCTGATCGGCGTGCATCCAGGTGGGCGTGAGCAGCTCGACGGCGTCGACGGCGTCGTCGTCCAGCACCTGCGCGAAGTCCGAGTACACGCGGGGCGTGATGCCCCAGTCGCGCGCGCGCCGCTTGGCCCGCTCGGGGTCGGTGTCGCACAGCGCCACGACGTCGCAGCGCGGATGCTGCAGGTACCCGGGCGCGTTCAGCTGCGAGATGTTGCCGCAGCCGACGATGGCCAGTCGCACGCGGTCCACGGCGTCTACCGGCCGCGAGCGTAGCGGCGCAGGACCAGGCGCAGGTGGTCGCGGAAGTGCGGCTGCAGCCGGCTGGTCCAGTCGCTCTGCCGCGCCTCTTTCCACTCGGCTGACTCCACCACGTCGGGCGTGGCCAGGTGGTAGAGGGCGACGTACTTGCGGTTGCTGCTCTCGGTGGCGCGGAAGCGGCGAGCGCACAGCACGCCGGGCACGGCCGCCAGCGCCGGGATGTGCTCCTTGTCATACCACTCGTTGAATTCCGCCTCCCGCTCGGGGCCGATGTTCATCGCGTTCAGCAGGAGGCCGCCGGCGGTGGCGGGCGGGAGCTGGTCGCCGGGAAGGATCTGGTCGCCCTCGAAGCGCATCAGCCGCTCGACCCGGGCGGTGACGCGCTTGGACCACGGCGAGAGATTGTCGCCGCCGATGGCCAGGTAGCCCGGGGTCTTCAGCACCCCGACGGTCTCCAGGTCGTAGGTCGCCACCGAGACCTTGCCGTCGGCCGCACCGATCCAGCGCTCGCAGACGAGGAAGCCGGGCACGCGCTGGCGCTCCGGCAGGTGCTCGGTGTCGTACCAGTCCTGGAACTCGTCCTCGGCCGCCCGTCCGATGTTCATCGCCGCGATCAGCGTGCCCTTGGCCATGGTCGGCTCCTCTCGTGTGCGGCGCCGGGCGCCACGCCCGGCATCGTAGCCGATTTCCGCGAGCCGTACAGCGGTTCACCCCCCGCGCGGCGGCTTCAGGCCGTTGACCCGATAGAGGGCGACGGGATCCGTGCGCCCCCGGATCGGCATGAAGCCGAGCAGCTCGGCCTCGACGTCGTACTTCACGCGGTCGTAGGTGAACTGGGTGATCAGGATGCCGGCATCGTGCTCGCGCGTCATGTGCTCCACCCGAGAGGCGAGGTTCACGGGGTCGCCGACCGCCGTGTAGGTGATCCGCTGGGGCGAGCCGATGTGGCCCACGACGGCGTCGCCGGTGTTGATGCCGATGCCGATCGCGAAGGACTCGCCGAGGCGCTGCTCGACGGATGCGGCCAGGGTCCGGGCGGCGGCCTGCATCTCGATGGCGGCCTGCACGGCGAGCAGCGCGTCGTCGGGTTCCGTGTTGGGCGTGGGCGCCCCCCAGAACGCCATCACGGCGTCGCCGATGAACTTGTCGAGCGTGCCGCGGTGGCGGAGCACGATATCGCTCATGGCGGCGAAATGCTCGCCGAGCACCGCGACCATCGCCTCGGGGGCGACGCGCTCGGACATGCCGGTGAATCCGCGGATGTCGCAGAAGAGGATCGTGAGCGTCCTCCGCTTGCCGCCCAGGGCCAGATCGATGCGCCGCTCGATGACCTCCTTGATGACGGCGGGCGCCACGTAGACATCCAGCACCGAGCGGACGAAGCGCTTCTCCCGGCCCTCGGTGATCAGGCCGTAGAAGACGATGACGCCCCAGATGGCGGAAGCGCTGATCAGGGGCCCGGCGGCCGCCAGCCAGACGTCGAGCAGGGCGAAGCACGCGTAGGCGCCGCCGAGCAGGGATCCGAGGGCGACCACGAGCGCGGCGAGGGCGAGCCAGGGGCGGCCCCAGGCGATCAGCGCGGCCGCGAGACCCCCCAGGCCAAGCCAGAGGGCAAGAACGAAGGGCCAGCCTGCGCGCGTCAGGTACTGGCCCCGCAGCACCATGTCGATCACGTTGGCGTGGACCTCCACGCCCGGCATGAGCTTGCGGGTCTCCGGCAGCAGCTTGCTATAGAACGGCGTGAAGAACGCGTCCCCCGATTCCACCGCCGCTCCCACCAGGACGATCTTGTCCTTGAAGGCGTCCGACGCCACGCGCCCGTCCAGCACGCGCGTGTACGGTACCGTCGTGAACGTATCCGGCGGACCGGCGAAGTTGATGAGGAGCGTGCCGTCGGCCTCGGCCGGCACCCGCCTCCCCCCGTGGGCCGGCGCCCGCAGGCCGTTGGCGGTCGGCTGCAGCAGCTCGCGCCGCCGGAAGCGCTCGGCCGTCGCGACGGCGAAGCTCTTCAGCGTCGCGCCGCCGGCGTTCAGGAACGGCGCGACCCGGCGCACCGAGCCATCGGGATCGAAGCGCAGGTTCACGTAGCCGAATGACGGAGAGGCGGCCTGCAGGCTCGGCAACGGGGGGCGGTGCTGGGTGAGGGCGAACCCCTGGGTCTGCACGTTCATGAAGCTGCTCGCCCACACCACGTTGCCGGCGGCGGCGGCGGCGGCCAGCTGAGCGTCCTGGGCGGGATCGGGGTCGAGGAAGAGGACGTCGAAGGCGACCACGGCCGCGCCGGCGGCGGTGAGCTTGCCGAGCAGCTGGGCGTGGACCGAGCGCGGCCACGGCCAGCGATGCTCGGAGGCCAGCAGCGACTCGTAGTCGACGGCGACGATCACGACCGGGGAGACGTGGACTCGCTCGCCGCGGGCCAGGAAGAAGAGGTCGAGCAGCCGGCGATCGAGGGGCTCGAAACCCCCGGTGGCCTGCACGGCCCAGCCGATGACGGCGACGGCCAGGCCCAGGGCCACCGCCCGCAGGCGGGCGTCCGCCTGCGAAAATCTAGAAGGACGCCACCACGCCGACAGGCTTGATCCCGACCGGAACCCGCGCGATCACCCGGTGCGTGCCGGTGTCGATGACGAGCATCTCGTCGCTGCCCTGCACGCTCACGTAGATGCGTCCGCCCTCGGGGCTGGCGCCGATGCCGCTGGGCTTGGAGGGCACCTTGAGCCGGTCGACGACACGGATCGCCCCCGGCTTGGTGTCGATCACGACCACCTCGTCGGCGTCCTCCACCGCCACGTAGGCGAAGGGACCGAACATCCCGCGGGTGCCGAAGCCGATGTGCTGCGGCTTGGCGCCGACCGGCACCGAGGCCACCCGCTGGTTGGTGGCGGTGTCGATCACGTACACCTCGGTGGCCCCGGTGTTCCCGCCCCACAGGAAGCGCCCGTCGGGGCTGGTGATGATGAAGTGGGGCAGCTTGCCCACCTCGACGGTGGTGACGATCTTGTGGTTGGCGGTGTCGATGACGGCGACGCGGCCGTCCTCCTGGCTCGTCACGTAGGCGAAGCGGCCGTCCTTGGTGAAGCGGATGTGGCCGGGCAGCCGCCCGACCGGGATGGTGCCGAGCACGCGCTGGCGGGCCACGTCGATGATCGAGATGTTGTTCTCACCGATGTTGACCACCCACAGCTGGCTCTCGTCGTTGGTCAGCGCCAGCGAGTGGCAGCGGTTGCCGGTCGGGATGGTCGCCACCACCTCCAGCGAGGCGGTGTCGACGACCGCGACCGTGCCGGACAGGAGGTTGGAGACGAAGAGCTTGCGTCCGTCACGGGTGAGGGCGAGGTCGTGGGTGCCGGCCAGCCCCATGGGGATCGTCTTGATCGGCGCCAGCGTCGTGGCGTCGATCACCGTGACGGAGTTGGAGCTCTCGTTGGCCACGTAGATGCGCTTGTCGACCTTCACCACGGCCGGCGGCTCGGCCGTCGCGCACGCGGTCAGGACGAAGGCCAGCGCGGTCATCACGGGAGCGAATCGACGCATGGTCGTCACCTCAGCGCACGACGTCGGCGATCCAGGCGATCGCCGGAGCGGGATTGATCGGGACGGGCTTGGTGCAGCGCTTCCCCCGCTCGCCGACACTCTGGGAGGACCGCGGGATCGGGCAGGTGCCGAAGGGCGTCCCGAACTCGACCACGCCGTCGATCACCGTCAGCAGGCTCTGGCCGTCAGCGGCGACCTTCATGTTGAATTCCGTGCCCTTGATGGCGGCAATGGCGACCGGAGTCTCGACCTCGAGCGGAGTCGGCTGGCTGGTCTTGAACCACATCTCGCCCAGGAGGAGGCGGAAGATCCGGATCACGCCGCGCCCCCGCTCACCCCGTGACCGCACGACGAACGTGGTCTCCTCGTTCATGGCGACCTGGGTGCCGTCGGCGAGGCGGATGAAGGCCTTGCTCGCCCGCTCGGTCCGGCACTCGTCGCCCTCGAAGATGGGCAACGGGCTCTTGCCCTTCATCTCGTCGACGCGACCGTCGGAGCGCCGGATCACGAAGGTGCCGACGACGGCCTCGACGTTTCCCACGGGCGCGAGCTGGGCGAGCATCACCGGGGCGCGCTGATCGGGGCCGAGCTGCGTGTGGCCGGGCCAGGCAGCACTCGGGACCATCAGGGTGAGGATGAGGAGGACTGCCGCCAGCCGGTAGGTGCGTTCCATGCCGCCGGAGCTCCTCTCACGCAGGCTGAGGGCCATTGGTCCTCCCTCTGGTGCGGGTCCAGACGATGGGCCCTGACGGCCATGAAGTCAAGGGCCTTGCTGGGCGCTGGCGCCGGTCGCTCGACTTCGAGTAGGCTTTGAGCCATGCAATTCGGGCTGTTCATGATGCCGCTGCACCCACCCCACCGTCCCCTGGCCGACGGCTACCAGCGGGACGTCGATCAGATCGTGCTGGCCGACCGGCTGGGGTTCCGGGAGGCCTGGGTCGGCGAGCACCTGACCGAGCGCTGGGAGAACGCCCCCGCCCCCGACCTGCTCCTGGCCCAGGCCCTGGCGCTGACGAAGAGCATCAAGCTGGGGACCGGGGTGACGCTGCTGGCCCTGCACAATCCCGTGTACCTGGCCCACCGGCTGGCCATGCTCGACCACATGGCCCGCGGTCGCTTCCAGTGGGGTATCGGCGCCGGCGCCATTCCCACCGATCTCGCGCTGTTCGGCCTCGATCCGCGCAGCCCCGCCGCCGTCCGGGCCCGCTCCGCCGAGGTCCTGGAGGTCGTCCTCGGCCTGTGGGCGGCCGAGGACCGCTTCAGCTATCACGGGAAGTTCTTCACGATCGACACGCCCGCGTTCGACCCCGTGAAGGACCGCGGCTACTACATGAAGCCTTACCAGCGGCCCCACCCGCCCATCGCGGTGGCGGCCAGCACGCCCGACTCCAGCTCCATGCGGATGGCCGGGCAGCGCGGCTGGATCCCGATGTCGAGCTCGCTGCTCTCGCGCACCTACCTGCGTGATCACTGGGGGCTGGTGGAGGCCGGCGCCGCCAGCGCCGGGCGCAAGGCCGACCGGCGCCAGTGGCGCGTCGCCCGCGACGTGCTCGTGGGCCCGACGCGAGCGGTGGCGCGCGAGCGGGCGCGGGCCGTACTGGGCCGCAACTACGATCGCCACCAGCGGCCCAACCGCGTGGGCACCGTCCAGCTGGCGTCGACCAAGCTCGACCCGGCCCTGCCCGACCACGCGGTGACGGCCGACTACCTGACCGACAACCTGTGGCTCGTCGGCGATGTCTCCGAGGTCGTGGACCAGATCCACCAGCTCCACGAGGAGAGCGGCGGCTTCGGCACCCTGCTGACGATCACGACCGACTCCGACGATGCCGGCTGGGACCACGAGAGCCTGCGCCTGCTGATGGAGCAGGTCGCGCCCCGCGTGGCCCACCTGGAGTAGCGTGCCCGCATGGAGCTGACGACGACGCGCGTCGAGGCCAACGGCCTGACGTTTCACTGCCTGGCGGCGGGCCGGGGCCCGCTCGTGCTCTGCCTGCACGGCTTCCCCGACAACGCGCACACCTTCGACGAGCTGCTGCCCGCGCTGGCCGGCGCCGGCTTTCGCGGCGTTGCGCCGTTCATGCGCGGCTACGCACCCACCTCGCCGGCGCCCGACGGCCGCTACCAGTCGGTCCTGCTCGCGCAGGACGCGCTCGCGCTGATGACCGCGCTGGGCAGCGAGCGCGCGTTCGTGGTGGGTCACGACTGGGGGGCGACCGCCACCTACGGGGCGGCGGCGCTGGCGCCCGAGCGGCTGCCGCGCATGGTCACCATCGGGGCCGCGCATCCCGCCGCCTTCCGCGGCGACCTCGCCACCAGCTACGAGCGGCACAAGGGGATCTGGCACGCCTACTTCTTCCAGATGCCGTTCGCCGAGCAGGTCGTGGCCGCCGACGACTTCGCCTATCTGGAGGCGTGGTGGCGCGACGCCTCGCCCGAGTTCGATCCGACTCCGGTCATCGAGCGCGTGAAGGCGACGTTCCGCCAGCCGGGCGTGGTGACGGCCGCGCTCAGCTACTATCGCCACACGTTCCACCCGGCCAACCGCGACCCCAAGCTCCAGCCGCTGCAGGAGCGCGTCAGCTCGGCGCCGACCGCCGTGCCCACGCTGGCCCTGCACGGCACCCGCGACCGTCCCGGGCGCCTCGAGGCGTTCGAGCGCATGGACGACCTCTTCGTGAAGGGCCTCGAGAAGGTCGTGATCCCCGGCGCGGGGCACTTCGTTCACGTCGAGCGGCCCACCGACGTCAACCGGCGTATCGTGGAGTTCTTGAAGGCAGCCTGAAGGAGGCCACCATGAGCTACGAGATCAAGATCGAGGACGTCGAGTACACCCGCCACGGCGGCACGCCGCAGCTCGCGCGGCTCTACCGGCCCCAGGGCCCCGGACCGTTTCCGATCATGGTCGAGCTGCACGGCGGCGCCTGGTGCCGGCAGGACCGGCTCGCCGACAAGCTGATCCACGAGTCGCTGGCCCGGACCGGCGTCGTCGTGGCCTCGCTCGACTTCCGGCAGCCGCCGGCGGCCCCCTACCCGGCCTCGTTCCAGGACATCCACTACGGCATCCGCTGGCTGAAGTCGCGCGCGGCCGAGCTGGGCAGCCGGCCCGACATGATCGGCTCCATGGGCAACTCGAGCGGCGGCCACCAGGCCATGCTGCTGGCCATGCGCGCCTCCGACGCCCGCTACGGCGAGCTGCCGCAGCCGGCCGGCTTCACCGGCGACGCCACCGTGCGCGCCGTCATCATGTGCTCGCCCGTCATCGATCCGATCGGCCGCTACCGCTACGCCAAGGCCATCGAGGCCAAGGGCAAGCCGTACCCGCTGGCGGTCGACGAGCTCATCCCTTGCCACGACGCCTACTGGGGCACCGAGGCCGCGATGGACGAGGGCAGCCCCGCCACCGCGCTGGAGAAGGGCGAGGTCGTGCAGCTCCCGCCCGTCCTCTACCTGCAGGGCACCGAGGACCTCGCGCATCCCCGGCCGCACCTCGACCGGTTCGTCGCGGCCTACCGCAAGGCCGGCGGCGTCGTCCATCTGGAGCTGTTCGACGGTGAGGGTCAGGGCTTCATCATGCGCAAGCCGGACTCGCCGGCCTCCAAGCGCGCGCTGGAGCTGATCGCGGAGTTCACCCACAAGCAGCTCCGGTAGAGGGACGGCCCATGAGCGCTTCGCGACTCAGCCGTCGCGCGTTCCTGAAAGCCGTGGCCGCGGGCGCCGCCACCGGCCCCTTCGTGTCCACGCCGGCGCGCGCGCAGGGCTTCAACTGGAAGCGCTTTCAGGGCAAGGAGCTGTTCCTGCTCCTGACCAAGCACCCGTTCATCGACGTGCTCGAGAAGAACATCCCCGAGTTCGAGTCGCTCTCGGGGATGAAGGTCCAGTGGGAGACGCTGCCGGAGATCCAGGCCCGGCAGAAGATGACCGTCGAGATGACGGCGAACTCGGGCGGGATCGACGCCTTCTTCACCTCGCTGCACGTCGAGAAGAAGCGCTTCTGGAAGGCCGGCTGGTACCACCCGCTGAACAAGTTCCTCGAGGACAAGACCCTCACCAGCCCCGACTTCGACTGGAACGACTTCACCCCGGGCGCCCGGGCCGGCGTGACCCAGCCCGACGGGAGCATCTCGGCCCTGGCCGCGTTCGTCGACGCCAACGTGTTCTTCTACCGGAAGGACCTCTTCGGTCCCAAGGGGCTGACGCCGGCCAAGACGCTCGCCGACCTCGAGCCGCTCGTGCAGAAGCTCCACGCGCCGCCCACCACCTACGGCATCGTGCTGCGCGGGCTCAAGAACGCCAACGCGACCCAGTACCCGAGCATCCTGTTTCCGATGGGCGGCACCTATCTGAAGGACGGCAAGGCCGCGCTCGACAGCAAGGAGCAGGTGGCCGCGCTCGAGCTGTACACCCGGCTGCTCCGGCAATACGGACCGCCCGGCGTCGTCAACTTCAACTGGTACGAGTGCTCCGCCTCGTTCATGCAGGGGCAGGTGGCCATCTACATGGATGGGGTCAACTTCGCCAGCCAGTTCGAGGACGCCGCCAAGTCGAAGGTGGTCGGCAAGGTGGGCTACGCGGTCCTGCCCTCCGGCCCCGGCGGCCACTTCTCACCGATCTACATCACGGGCATGGCGGTCAACGCGCAGAGCCGGAACAAGGAAGCCGCCTACCTCTTCACCCAGTGGGCCACGAGCAAGACGAACATGGTGCGCGAGCTCATGGCCGGCGTCGGCGTGGGCCGCACCTCGACCTGGGACAGTCCCGACGTCAAGGCCAAGCCCAAGATGCCCGCCGACTGGTACCAGGCCTACCAGGCCTCGCTCAAGATCGGCCGCCAGGGTCTGCCGGAGATCGTCGGCGTCACCGAGTACCGCGACATCATCGGCGTGGCCATCCAGAAGGGCATCGAGGGCGCGCCGGCAGCCCAGGTCCTCGCCCAGGCCCAGAAGGAGTTCCAGGACCTCCTCAACCGGACCGAGAGCTAGTCAGGCCCGTGGACTACAGTGACGCCGGGGAGCGGGCGGCGGGCCGTGCCCCGCGCCCGCGCGCATGGCTCGCCGGTCGCCGCTGCTCGTTCGGAGCGCGGCTCGCTGCGACCCCCCATCCCCCGGAGGGGGTCGCGCCAGAGCATCCCACCGCCGGCGACTTGCTCGCCCCACTCCGAACGAGCGCGGCGACGACGGCTCGCCATGAAGCGCGAGCGCGAGGCACGGCCCGCCGCCCACCCCCCGGCGTCACCGTAGTCCACGAGCATTAGCGCCCGAATGCGGTTGATGAGGCGCGCCACGGCTTTGCCGGGGCGTGCCGAACGCCCGGGGGGTCTGGGGGGCCCTTCCAGGCGCCCCAGCCTGTGGGCGCACCGGCACGCGCGGTGGTTGTTCCCGGCGCCGGCCGTGATCGTCGTGGTCGTGATCGTCGTCTATCCGATTGCCTATACCGGATGGATGAGCCTGCATGAGTGGTTCGCGTCCAGCCTGACCGGACCGCGCTTCATCGGCCTGGCGAACTACACCAAGATCGTGCTGGGCGATCCGCGGTTCCGCGAGGCCGTGGTACGCACCATCTATTTCACGGTGCTGGCCGTCGCCGCCGAGACGCTCCTCGGGGTGGCCATGGCCCTGCTCTTCAATCGGGAGTTCTGGGGGCGGGGCCTGCTCCGCACGCTGGCCATCCTGCCGATGGTGGCGACCCCGACCGCCATCGCGCTCGTGTTCGTGATGATGTACCACCCGACCCTCGGCGTGGCGAACTACCTGCTCTCGCTCGTCGGCCTCTCGTTCCGCTGGACGTACTCGAGCCAGACGGCCCTCTATGCGCTGGCACTGGTCGACGTCTGGCAGTGGACGCCGCTGATCATGCTCATCGCGCTCGCCGGCCTCGCCAGTCTCCCGCGCGAGCCCTACGAGGCGGCCCACCTCGACGGGGCCTCGCCCCGACAGGCCTTCTGGCACATCACGCTGCCGCTGCTGAGGCCCACGCTCGTGGTGGCGATCCTGTTCCGCGCCATCGACGCGCTCAAGACCTTCGACATCATCTTCGTCATGACCCAGGGCGGCCCCGCCAACGCCACCGAGACCGTCAACCTCCTGCTGTTCAACCAGGCGTTCTCGTACTTCAACATGGGCTACGCCGCGTCCATGGCCGTCGCCCTGTTCGCCCTGGTCATGGGCGCCTCGCTGATCCTGATCAAGGTCCGGAGGACGACGACATGGTGAGGGGGAGCGCGCGGCGCCGCTGGCTGTCGACGGCGGGCTTCTACGGGCTGGCCGGGCTCTTCATGCTGCCGACGGTGTTCGTCTTCTACTGGATGCTGACGCTCTCGCTCAAGCCCCAGGTGGAGGCCACGGCCTATCCGCCGTCGTTCGTGCGCTTCAGCGTCACCCTGGCCGGCTATCGCGAGGTGTTCACGAAGTACCCGTTCTTCCTCTACACCTGGAACAGCCTCGTCGTCGCCACCGGCTGCACGCTGCTCGGGCTCGCCGTCGGCCTGCCGGCCGCCTACTCCATCGCCCGCTGGCGCCAGCAACGCCTGGCCGTGGTCATCCTGGTCGCCCGGATCATTCCCGGGATCGCCTACCTGATCCCCTGGTACATCTTCTTTCGAAGTCTGCGGATGGTGGACACCTACGGCGCCCTCATCCTGACCCACCTCATCGTGGGCCTGCCCATCATCATCTGGGTCATGATCGCGTTCTTCGAGGACGTGCCGACCGATCTGGCCGACGCCGGCCTCATCGACGGCTGCACCCACCTGGGGGTCTTCTGGCGGATCGCGCTGCCGCTGGTGAAGCCCGGCGTGGTCGCCACCGCGATCCTGTCCTTCGTGTTCTCGTGGAACAACTTTCTCTTCTCGGTGATCCTGGCCGGCCGGTCGACGCGCACCCTGCCCATCGCCGTCTACAACATGATCTCGTACGAGGAGATCAACTGGGGCACGCTGGCCGCCGCCGCCACGCTCATCACCTTGCCCGTGCTCCTCGTCGCCCTCCTCGCCCAGCGTCACATCGTGACCGGCCTCACCTTCGGCGCCGTGAAGCAGTAGCTCAGCGCGCGCGCCGCACCGCGCCCGGCGCGTAGACCTCGGGGTTCACCACGTGGAGCGGCCGCTGCCCGGTGAGCACGCGCGCCACCTCCTCGCCGCAGCGCCGCGGCACCTGGGCCACCGCGGCCGACGAGAAGTAGGCGGCGTGGGGCGTGGCGATGACGTTGTCGAGCTTCAGCAGCGGGTTGTCGACCGCCACCGGCTCCTGCTCCCACACGTCCAGCGCCGCCCCGGCCAGCCGCTTGTCTCCGAGGGCCCGGTACAGCGCCTGCTCGTCGACCACGGGACCGCGGGAGGTGTTGATGAGGATCGCCGTGGGCTTCGTGCGGCGGAAGAACGCGTCGCCGATCAGGTGCTGGGTGCCGGCGTTCAGGAGCGTGTGGACGGAGATGTAGTCCGCGCGCTCGGCCAGCTCCTCGAGGGTGACGCGCTCCACGCCGAGAGCCTTGAACCGCGCGTCGTCCACGAATGGATCGCAGGCGATCACCGTGGTCTCGAAGGCCGCGATGCGCCGGGCGAACGCACTGCCGATGTTGCCGAGGCCGACGATGCCGACCGTCTCGCCGTGCAGGGAGCCGGTGTGGGGACCGGGCACCCCGCCGCCCCACGTGCCCGTGCGGACCTGCCGGTCGAGGGTGACGATCTTGCGGTTCCACGACAGCAGCAGGGCCAGAGCGTGGTTGGCCACCTCGCGCACCCAGATGTCGGGGACGTTGACGACGATGACGCCCAGCTCGGTGGCGGCCGGCACGTCGATCACGTCGTAGCCCACGCCGGTGCGCGTGACGACCTTCAGTCCCTCGAGCGCGCTCATCACGTTGCGGGTGACCGGCGAGGACGAGATCACCAGCCCGTCGGCGTCGCGAGTCTTGGCGATCAGCTCGTCCTCGGTGCCGATGAAGGGCAGCGCGGTCATCTTCGCGGGGACGGGGGCCAGCGCGGCCTGGCAGTCGGCGTAGTCGCGCTGGCCGCGGCCCTGGATGACGTAGACGTGATAGGACTTGTCGGTCATGATGGCTCCGTTTCTCGGGGTCGAGGAAATCGTCCGACCGGCAGTGTACAGGAGGCCTCGATGAAGAGCGTGCAGATCGACCGCAGTCGTCCGCTACGGGAGCAGCCGGCGACGGGCCACAACCGGTTCCATCCGGACATCCCGCCCATCGTCACCGTCGACGAGGGCGAGGAGGTCGCCCTCGAGACGCGCGACGGCGTCGACGGTCAGCTGGGGCCGTCCACGACCGAGGCGGACATGGCCGCCATGCAGGCCGGCGCCATCCATCCCCTCACCGGCCCCGTCTTCGTCAAGGGAGCGAAGCCCGGCGACGTGCTGGAGATCGAGTTCGTCGACATCGTGCCCCAGCCCCACGCGTTCACGGCGATCGTGCCCGGGCTCGGCTTCCTGCGCGACCTCTTCACCACGCCGTTCCTGGTCCACTGGCAGATCCGCGACGGCTGGGCGACCTCTCCCAAGCTCCCCGGTGTGCGCATCCCCGGCGCGCCGTTCATGGGCGTGTCGGCGGTGGCGCCGACGGCCGCCCAGGTGCGTGCGTGGGCGGCGCGCGAGGCCGAGCTGATGGCTCGCGGCGGCATGGTCTTCCCGCCCGACGCCACCGGCGCCGTCCCCGCCGGCGGCCCGGCCGCCGAGGGGCTGCGCACGCTGCCGCCGCGCGAGAACGGCGGCAACTTCGACGTCAAGCAGCTCACCAAGGGCTCGAAGCTGCTCCTGCCGGTGAGTGTCGAGGGCGCGCTGTTCTCGACCGGCGACGGCCACTTCGCCCAGGGCGACGGCGAGGTCTGCGTCACCGCCGTCGAGATGGGCGCCACCGCGGTCGTCCGCTTCCGCGTTCTCAAGGGCACCGGGGCCGCCCGCGCCATGCGCGCTCCGCGCTTTTCACACCCCGGCTACTTCGCCCCGCCGGAGTGGGCGGCGCCCCAGCGCTTCGTCGCGGCCATGGGCATGCCGATCCGCGACGACGGCGTCAACGAGGGCGAGAACCTCACCCTGGCCTGCCGCAACGCGCTGCTCAACATGATCGACCTGCTGCAGGAGCGCGGCTGGAGCCGCGATCAGGCCTACGTCCTCTGCAGCGTGGCGGCGGATCTGAGAATCAGCAACGTGGTCGACGTGCCCAACTACGTCGTGTCCGCGCTCATTCCCGAAGCCATCTTCACGGGCTGACGACATGCTCGAGGTGTGGACCAACGGCGCCGGCATGCCGGCCGCCTTCGTCCGGCGCGCCCAGCGCGCCGAGGCGGCCGGCTTCGACGGGATCACGATCGTGGACTCGCAGAACCTCTCGGGCGACTGCTACATCGCCCTCGCGATGGCGGCGGCATCCACCACCCGCATCAAGCTCGGCACCGGCGTCACCAACCCGTTCACCCGCCATCCCGCGGTCACCGCCGGCGCCATCGCCACCGTGCAGGCGGTGTCCGAGGGGCGCGCGCACCTGGGCATCGGCCGCGGCGACTCCGCGCTGGCCCACCTGGGCTACGCGCCCGCCGCGCCGCGCACGCTGGCCGGCTACCTGGTCAAGCTGCAGGCCTATCTCGCCGGCGACGAGGTCCCGTTCGACGAGGACGGCGACCTCGCGAAGCTGAAGCTCGCCAACCAGCCGGCCTCGAGCCGGATCGGCTGGATCCGTCCCGGGCGCTATCCCAAGGTCACCGTCGACGTGACCGCCACCGGTCCCAAGGTGATCGCCATCGGCGCCGTGCACGGCGACATGGTCTCGCTGGCCGTCGGCGCCGACCCCGCGAGGGTGCGGTGGGGCATCGAGACCGCGCGCGAGGCACGCACCGCGGGCCGGGCTCGACCCGGCGGCGCTGCGGCTCAGCGCCTACGTGAACGTCGTCGTCCACGACGATCCGGAGACGGCGCGCCGGCTGGGCGAGGGCGGGCTCTCGCTCTTCGCCCGCTTCTCGGCCATGCACGGCACCGCCGTGGGCCCCAGCAGCGCCGAGGAGCGCCGCGTCTTCGAGGAGATCCACGCCGCCTACGACATGACGGTACACAGCCGCAGCCACACGCCTCAGGCCGCCATCCTGACCAGCGAGTTCGCGCGCGAGTACGGCGTGTTCGGCCCGCCCGCCTACTGCGTCGAGCGCCTGCGCAGCTTGATGGCGCTGGGGGTCACGCGCTTCGTCGTCGTGGGGCCGGCGCGCGACGCCGACCGCACCGAGGCTGAGCGCGCCGAGCACCGCTTCGCCGCCGAGGTCATGCCCGCCCTCCGCAGCTGAGCGTCGCCCGCCGGCAACCCCGGCGGGGTCCCCAGCATCTCAAGCGACAGGTTGAGGGAGGTACTCGGGGTATGAGCAAGCTCACAGGCAAGGTCGCGATCGTCACCGGAGCGTCCAAGGGCATCGGCGCCTCGATCGCCCGGCATCTGGCCGAGGCCGGCGCCGCCGTCGTCGTGAACTACGCCTCCAGCAAGAAGGACGCCGATCAGGTCGTGGCCGACATCACGCGCGACGGCGGGCGGGCCATCGCCGTGCAGGGCAGCGTCGCCAAGGCGGCCGACGTCGGCCGGCTCTTCGCCGAGGCCAAGGCGGCCTTCGGCCGGCTCGACATCCTGGTCAACAACGCCGGCATCTACGAGGCGGCGCCCCTCGAGACCATCACCGAGGATCACTTCCACCGGCAGTTCGACGTCAACGTCCTCGGCGTGCTCCTCGCTTCGAAGGAAGCTCTGGCGCACTTCGACGCCAGCGGGGGTAGCATCATCAACATCAGCTCGGTCGCCAGCACGCTGAGCCCGGCCAGCTTCGCGGTCTACGCGGCCACCAAGGCGGCCGTCGACGCCGTGACCCGCTCGCTGGCCAAGGAGCTGGGGCCGCGCAACATCCGCGTGAACGCCATCAACCCCGGCATGGTGGAGACCGAGGGGCTGCACACCGCCGGCATGATGGACGGCGACTTGCGCAAGCAGGTCGAGAGTCAGCTCCCGCTCGGCCGCATCGGCCAGCCGCGCGACATCGCGCCGGCCGCGGTCTTCCTCGCCTCCGAGGACAGCGGCTGGATCACCGGCGAGACGCTGCGGGTCTCGGGCGGCCTGTACTGACTGCGGGAGGGCCCCTCGGCGCGCGGCTCTCCCGGAGCTGACCGGGGCGGCCGAGGGGCCGCTTCCCCACCGACGCAGGATCTGGCAGAGTGTCCCTCACCGGCCGCCGTGGCGAGCCGGGGAGGAGACACGCCATGTCGGTGCTCGTGCTCGGCGCGACGGGCTTCATCGGACCCCGCCTCATCAGACGCCTGGTCGCCCGCGGCGAGACCGTGGTGGGCGCGGACCTCAATCCGGGCGCCGCCGCATTCGGGGACGTCCCCATTGGCGCCCCCGTGCTCCGTGGCGACATCACCCAGTTCGAGGACGTCATGCGGATCATGCTCGAGGTCAAGCCCGAG
The DNA here is from genome assembly GCA_963734175.1 of uncultured Candidatus Rokubacteria bacterium. Taxonomy (GTDB): domain Bacteria; phylum Methylomirabilota; class Methylomirabilia; order Rokubacteriales; family CSP1-6; genus AR5. The sequence continues at coordinate 901,364 of CAVTGC010000013.1, read as the reverse complement.
CGGGTCATCAACCTGGCCTACGGCCTCGGCGCCGGCGAGGGCAACCCGCACCAGGTCCTGCGCCTCGACATCCTCGGCATGGACAACTGCTTCGAGGCCTGCCGCCTTGTCGGCGGCATCAAGCGCGTGGTGTACGCCAGCTCGATCGCGGTCAGTGGCCAGCAGAGCAACTTCGGCAACCGCCCGGCGACCGAGGACGATCCGGTCTACGGCACCAGCCAGTACGCCATGCACAAGGCCTTCAACGAGTTCCAGGCCCGCAAGTACATCAAGAGCTACGGCTTGCCGATCGTCGGCGTGCGCCCGGCCAACGTCACCGGGCCCGACAAGGTCCGCGGCTCCGTCGACCACGTGCAGATCATGACCGACGCCGCCCGCGGCAAGCCGGTGCACCTGCCCCAGAAGGGGCTGATGCGGCTGCTGGTCCACGTCGAGGACATGGCGGAGATCTTCGCCCGCGTGCTGCTGGCCGAGGCACCCCGCCACTCGCTCTACAACTCGGGCGGCATCCCGGTCAGCCTCGGCGAGCTGGCCGACATCGTGCGCGGCTTCCTGCCGGAGGCGCAGATCACGTTCGCCAGCGAGGGCGGCCGCGAGGACTCCGGCAACTATCTGGTCGACAACACGCGCCTGGGCAAGGAGTTCGGGATCGAGTTCCCGGGCCTGCACACGCGCGTGCTGGAGGTCGTCAACGACGTGCGGCGAGCCGAGGGGCTCCCGCTGGTCACTGGTCGATAGGCTTCGAGACCTCGAACAGGGAGGACACACCATGCCCTACAACCGGATCTCGGCGGACTGTCACCTCGACCTGATCTGGCTGCCGCCGGATCTCTTCGTGTCCGAGGCGCCCCGTGAGCTGAAGGACCGCATGCCCTACGTGGACGAGGGGCCGGACGGGCGGCGGTGGGTGGCCAAGAACGGGGCGACCTTCGGCCTGGCCGGCGGCGTCGGCGCCTCCGGCACCAAGTACATCCCCGGCAAGCAGCTGCGCGTCGACGTGATGGCGTCGACCGGCCTCTACGAGGACGGCAAGAAGGGCATCCGCCGGCCGGGCGATCCCCACCTGCGCATCAAGGAGATGGACCGCGACGGCGTCGACGCCGAGGTGATCTACGGCATCCTGGCCGCCGCCGCCAAGCTGAAGGACATCGAGGCGTCCAACGCGATGCTGCGCATCTACAACACGTGGATGGCCGACTTCTGCCGCCAGTATCCCAACCGCCACATTGGCCTCGCGAACCTGCCGTACGGCGACATCGACGCCGCCGTGGCCGAGGTGCATCGCGTGGCCAAGATGGGCTTCAAGGGCATCGAGCTGTCGTGCTCGTGGGACATGGAGCCCATGTGGCATCCGCAGTGGGAGCCGCTGTGGGCGGCCATCAACGAGGTCGGCATCCCGCTGCACTTCCACACCTTCCCGTCGGTGTCGCCGCAGCTGCGCGAGCAGTACACCGGCCTCACCCAGCGCGCGCTCATGTACAGCGGCCTCTGCCTGTTCCAGCTCACGCTGGCCAACATCCTCACCGCCCTCATGGGCCGGGCCGTCTTCGAGCGCTATCCGAACTTGAAGATCGCCTTCGGCGAGAGCGGCATCGGCTGGATCCCCTACGTGCTCGACCGCATGGACTTCGAGTACGAGGACCAGTACAAGGACCTGCCGCTGAAGCTGAAGCCGAGCGAGTACTGGCGGCGCCAGTGCAAGGCCACGTTCCAGTACGACCGGGTCGGTACCAAGCTCATCGACGAGATGGGCGTGGAGACGCTGATGTGGGGGTCGGACTACCCGCACCCCGACGGCGTGTGGCCGGAGTCGGAGAAGTACATCAACGAGCAGTTCAAGCACCTGCCGGAGGACGTCACCTACAAGATGACGTGTGAGAACGCCGGCCGGTTCTACGGCCTGATCAAGTGAGCGACCGGGGGACGCCGACGACGCCGGCCACGACGCCGAGGACGGCGGCCGAGGCGACCCTGCTCGAGACCGCCGCCCGGCGCCTGCCGGGCGGCGTGCTCGGCGCCGCTCGCTTCGCCGACGATCTCGCCTTCGTGGTCAAGCGCGCCCAGGGCTCGCACCTCTGGGACGTGAGCGGGCGCGAGTACATCGACTACTTGCTGGGGTCGGGCCCGATGTTCCTCGGCCACTCTCACCCGGCCGTCGTTCGAGCCGTCACCGAGCAGCTCGCCTCCGGCTCGACCTACTTCCTGGTCAACGGGCCGGCCATCGCGCTGGCCGATGAGGTGTGCCGGGCCGTACCGTGTGGGGAGCAGATCCGGTTCACCTCGACCGGCGCCGAGGCCACGTTCTTCGCGCTGCGGGCGGCGCGCGCCTTCCGCAAGCGCGACAAGATCTTGAAGTTCGAGGGCGGCTATCACGGCAGTCACGACTACGCGCTGATGTCGCAGACGCCGAAGTCACCCAAGGCGTTCCCGGCGCCGATGCCGGACTCCGGCGGCATCCCGCACGCGATCCAGGATCAGGTGCTGGTCGCGCCGTACAACGACCTCGCCACCGTGGAAGCGTTGATCGCCGAGCACGGCCACGAGCTCGCCGCGGTGATCGTCGAGCCGTTCCAGCGTCTCATCCCGCCGCTGCCCGGGTTCCTGGCCGGGCTGCGCGCGATCACGCAGCGCCAGCAGATCCCGCTCATCTTCGACGAGGTGGTCACCGGCTTCCGGTTCGCGTACGGCGGCGCCCAGGAGTACTACGGCGTGACGCCGGACCTGGCCGCCTACGGGAAGATCATCGGCGGCGGCTTTCCGCTCGCCGCCGTCGTGGGCCGAGAGGCGATCATGCGGGGCTTCGACCCCCGCATGGACGGCACGCCCGACTACGTCTCGCAGTCAGGCACGCTCAACGGCAACCCGATCGCCGCCGTCGCCGGGCTGGCCTCGCTGGCCGAGCTGCGCAAGCCCGGCGTCTACGAGCGCGTGCGGACCATCGGCGGAAGCCTCATGGCCGGACTCACCGACCTGGTGAAAAAGACCGGCGTCGTCGCCCAGGTGGTGGGCGAGCCGACCGTGTTCGACATCGTCTTCACCGACAAGCCGGTCATCGACTACCGCGCCGTCATGACCGCCGACAGCGCCAAGCTGCGGCGGTTCAACGAGGTGTGCCTGCGGAACGGCGTGTTGAAGGGCGGCAGCAAGATCTACGTCTCGATCGTGCACGACGAGGCCGACGTCGAGCGCACGCTGCCGGTCTTCAAGCAGGCGCTGGAGGCCGCCGCGCGACTCTAGGGCTTTCGCCCGTCGAGCAATCTGGGAACAGCAACCGGGCCGACGCCGACCTGTTAGCATAGTCGCCTCATGTCTGGCCCACCCGACGAGCGCAAGCCCGTCACCGTCCTTTTTGCCGATCTCGTCGGTTCGACCGAGCTGGCCACCCGGCAGGACCCCGAGCAGCTGCGCTCCATGCTGGCGGCCTTCTTCGACGAAATGCGCGAACAGATCCAGGCCTTTGGCGGCACCGTCGAGAAGTACGCGGGCGATGCCGTCATGGCCGTCTTCGGCGTGCCCCGGGTCAACGAGGACGATGCCGAGCGCGCGGTACGAGCCGCGCTGGCGATGCGGCAGAGTCTCGAGCAGCTCAATCCACTCTTCGAGAAGGACTACGGTGTGCGGCTCGACCTGCGCGTCGGCGTGGCCACGGGCGAGGCCGTCGCGGCGGCGGGCGCCGTCGACCAGCTGATGGTGACCGGGGAGGTGGCCAATCTCGCCGCGCGCTTGCAGTCCGCGGCGGCGGGCGTGGTGGTGAGCGAGGAGACCTACCGGATCCTCGATCCGCTCCTCGAGGCCGAGCCCATGCGACAGCTCGCGCTCAAGGGCTTCCCCGGACCCGTCACCGCCTATCGGGTGACCGGCATTCGCACCGCCGGCGGCCGCCCGCGCGGTATTCCCGGTCTCTCGTCCCCCGTGGTCGGGCGCGACGCGGAGATGCGCACGCTGCGGGGATGCATCGACGACCTGCGCCAGGGGCGTGGGCAGGTGGTGTCGATCGTGGGCGAGCCGGGCATCGGCAAGTCCAGACTCAAGATCGAGATTCGCGAGACCCTGCCCGAGGGTGTGCGCTGGCTCGAGGGGCGTTGCCAGTCGTTCACGCAGAGCACGAGCTACGCGCCCCTGATCGAGGTGCTCCGCAGCACGCTCGGGGTCGGTGCCGCCGATCCCCAGCCGATCGCCCGGACGAAGCTGCGCGCTGCGCTCCGCGGCGTGGTCGGTGCGCAGGCCGAGCAGCACCAGACGGCGCTGGCGCACCTGCTCGGCATCGACCTCGGCGCCTCCGGTGCCCGCGGCCTCGATCCCCGCGCGCTGCAGGCGGGTATCAGCGTTGCGATGCGCGCGGTGCTCGAGGGGCTCACCCAGCGGGGTCCGAGCGTCCTCGCCGTGGAAGACATCCACTGGGCGGATGCCGCCTCGGTCGAGCTGCTCACCATCGTGATGGAGCTGACCGATCGAGTGCCCTTGATGCTGCTGGTGACCTGCCGGCCGGAGACGGCCGGCGAGGCCTGGACGTTCCGCTTCCACGCCGAGCGCAACTATCCGCACCGGCTCACCGAGATCCGCACCGCCGCGCTCGTGCCGGAGGCCAGCCAGCAGCTGGCCGAGAACCTCCTCCGCGTTTCCGATCTGCCGGCGTCCCTTCGAGCCCAGATCCTGGAGCGCGCCGGGGGGAATCCTCTCTTCCTCGAAGAGATCATCCGCGGGCTCGCGGAACAGGGCGTGCTCCGGCGCGAGGGTGACCAGTGGGTCGCCATCGGCGAGGTGAACCGCTGGACCATTCCGGCCACGCTGCGTGGAGTGCTCGCCGCCCGTATCGATGCGCTGCCGGCGGAGGCCAAGCGGGCGCTGCAGCGCGCCGCTATCGTTGGCCGCTTCTTCACGCGCCAGACGCTCCAGGCGTTGAGCGAGGGCGACGACGACCTCGAGCGCGCGCTCGCCCAGCTGCTCCGGGCCGATCTGATCCGCGAGAGCGGCCGCGACCCGGAGCGTCGCTACATGTTCAAGCACGCGCTCGTCCAGGACGCCGCGTACGCGAGCATCCTGGCGGAGCGGCGCAAGGCGCTGCACGCCACCGTGGCCCGCCATCTCGAGTCGACTCTCGGCGAGCTGGGCGACGAGCACGCCGCGGTGCTGGCCCACCACTGGCGGGAGGCCGAGGAGTGGGAGCCGGCACTGCACCATACGCTGCGGGCCGCGGCCCGCGCCCGCGCGCTCTACGCGCGCCCCGAGGCCGTTGCCCTGCACTGGCAGGCGCTGGAGCTGCTGGCGGATCTCCCCACCACCGACGCGCGGCGTTCGATCTACGTCGACGTGGTGCTCGAGCTGCTCAACCTCCCCGGATGGGTCAGTACGAGCGAGCGGCACGCGCAAGGCATCCGGCATCTGACTGAAGCCGGGCGGATCGCCGGCGAGGCAGGAGACGAGGATAGGCTCGCCCGGGTCGAAGGCACCCAGGGTTACGCTGACCGGGACGAAGGGCGGCTCCTGCATGCAGTCGAGCGCGCACGACGCGCAGGACACCGTGGAGCCGAGGCCTTCGTACTGTTCAAATACCTGCTCTTTCTCGGTCAGAGCGGCCGCTACGCCGAGGCGTTGGGAGACGCTGGGCACCTCATCGAGACGTACGGAGCTGAAGGCCAGCGATTCCAGCAGGCGCTGACTATTACCGCGATCGGGCGATGCTGGGCGGCCCGGGCCGGGCACCTGGATGAATCACTGGCGTACGCGAGGCAGTTCCGCGCAATCGCCGACGAGCAGGGTGACGTGCGTCTCCGCGCGTGGCGAACCATGGAAGGGGAACCGTACTTCTACCTCGGACGCTGGGACGACGTGCTGAGCGCCACCGGCGAGAGCCTGGCCCTGGCGTGGGAGATTGGCGAAGAGAGCCCCATCGTGTTTGGGTCCGCCTGGCGGGGCCTCGCCGCCCTCAAGGTCCGACAGCCCGACGAAGCCCGACAGGTTCTGGATCGGGCGCTCACCTACGCGAGCTCGCGTCGGAATACCACCACCGCCTTCTCCCTGGCCTACCTCACCCAGGTCCGGGCACTGCTTCACCTGGCCGAGGGCCAGCTCGACGACGCCCTGACCCTCGCGCGCACGGCCATCGAGTTCGGCGTCCAGAGCGGCTACCGCCTCGAGCTGGGCGCGGCGCAGCGCGTGCTCGGTCAGGTGCTGGAGGCCGCCGGCGATCGCGAGCAAGCCGGCGCGGCTCTCGCGCAGAGCCTCGCGACGTTCGAGGAGATCCAGTCGCTGCCCGAGCTGGGACAGACCCTGCTCGCCTACGGACGCTTCAAGCTGGAGCACGACACCGCCGAGGGCCGGCGCCTGATCGCCCGCGCGCGCGACATCTTCGCCCGGATCGGCGCCGTCGGCTGGGTCGCCGAGGCCGATGCCGGGCTGAGCTAGCGCTTTCAGCCCGTCCTACACCGCGAGTGCGAGCTCGTAGCGGCCAAGCGGAACTCGGCGTTCTTGCAGCGGCTGTGGTCCTCCTCGACAGTAAGATGCCGTCCGGCCCCCGAAGGACTCCTGACGAATCGTGGCAGCCCCCGGCGACATCAACTAACCGGAGGAGCCAGGGCCATGAGGAAGCTGGAAGGCAAGGTCGCGGTCATCACGGGCGGGAACAGCGGCATCGGGCTCGCCACGGCCCAGCGGTTTGCCGCCGAGGGTGCCCAGGTCTTCATCACGGGCCGGCGCCAGCCCGAGCTCGACGCGGCGGTGAAGGCGATCGGCAACCAGGCCGTCGGCGTTCGTGGCGACGTGTCGAATCTCGCGGATCTCGACCGGCTCTACGCGACGGTGAAGGAGCGGGCCGGGCACATCGACGTCGTGTTCGCCAACGCCGGCGGAGGCGAGCTGGCGCCACTGGGGGCGATCACCGAGGAGCATTTCGACCGGGCCTTCGACACCAACGTGAAGGGACTGCTCTTCACGGTGCAGAAGGCGCTGCCGCTGGTCCGCGACGGTAGCTCGATCATCCTGAACGCGTCGATCGTGTCGTCCACGGCCATCCCGGCCTTCAGCGTCTACAGTGCGACCAAAGCCGCGGTGCGGTCCTTCGCGCGCACGTGGACCCTCGACTTGAAGGATCGGAAGATCCGCGTCAACGTGATCAGCCCCGGCCCGATCGAGACGCCGGGCCTGGCCGGCCTCGGCCTGACCGAGGAGCAAGCCCAGCAGTTCAAGGCGGGGATCGTCGCCAGCGTGCCGATGGGGCGGATGGGCAGCCCCGACGAGATCGCCAAGGCCGCCGTGTTCCTGGCCTCGGACGACAGCAGCTACGTCACCGGCATCGAGCTGTTCGTGGACGGCGGCATGGCGCAGGTCTGAGCGCCCCAGGAAGGTGCAGGCACGATGAACGAGAGCCCGCGTCCGACCCTCACGCCCGAGCAGCAGCGCCTCAACGACCTCTGGGACGAGCACGTCCGCGACGAGTTCGCCACGCGCGACCCGGAGGCAACGCTTACCACCATGGTGCACGACGCCTACGTGAACCACGTGCCGGTCATGACCGGCGGGGTGGGTCGTGACGCCCTGCGCGACTTCTACTCGCGGCTCTTCATTCCACAGATGCCACCCGACACCGCCATCGTGCCGGTGTCCCGGACCATCGGGACCGACCGGCTGGTGGACGAGATGGTCTTCCGCTTCACCCACACCGTGGAGATGGAATGGATGCTGCCCGGCGTGCCTCCGACCGGGCGGCAGGTCGAGATCCCGCTGGTGGTGGTGATCCACTTCCGAGACGGCAAGCTGGCCCACGAGCACATCTACTGGGACCAGGCGTCAGTGCTGGTTCAGCTCGGCCTGCTCGACGCCTCCCGGTTGCCGGTCGCGGGCGCGGAGACGGCGCGGAAGGTCATGGATCCCGGGCAGCCGTCGAACGAGCTGATCCACCGCGCCGCGGCCCGGGACAAGGGCCCGCGCCGGGCTACATCCCAGTGAGCTAGCTTAATGTCACAACAAATCTTCCCTAGAGACTACTCTGCTGATTCGTAGTTTACCACCGAGTCTACGATACCGTCGATACCAATTGTAGTAGTGCAGCCAGCGGTCGAGAGCGACCGGTTCGATGCGCTGAGGTGGCGAAAGGCGCGACCGTACGCCCACTCGCGCGAGCATCGTGCTGCATAAAGCGCTCTCCCTTGCCGTTCGTGCGCGTCGTGTAGACCCGCGTCCCCGATGCTCGAGCCGGCGCCCGCGCCAGCGGCCGCGAAGATCCTCGAGCGATAGCCGGAGCCGTTGTCCGTGAGCACCCGCTCGCACGCGCACGCCCCGCCGCCGGAACCAGGCGACCGCCCGCCGCAGAAACGCTGCCACCGTCGCGCCCGCGTCTCATCGCTCAGGACCTCGGCGTACGCCACGCGCGAGCAGTCGTCCACGCACACGTGCGCGCACTCCCAGCCGACGCCGCGGTCTCCCGTCTCGCCGATCCCCCGTGATGCGGTGGCCCACGTGGCCGATCCGCCCCAGTTTCTTCAGTGCTTCAGCCCGTCCAGCACCTCGAGCGCGAGCTCGTAACGGCCGAGCGGCGGCATCAGATACGCGCCCTGCACGCGGTCGCGCACCGCGAACAGCATCTCGCGCGCGATCTGCACGCCTTCCTTGCGGGCGGCCTCCCCGCCCGGCGTCTTGCGCATCCGCTCGCGGATCGCCTCGGGGATCTGCATGCCGGGCACCTCGTTGTGGAGGAACTCGGCGTTCTTGTAGCTCACGAGCGGGAGCACGCCGACCAGCACCGGCAGCTCGAGGTGCGCGATGCGCCGCAGGGTCGTCTCCAGCAGGTCGGTCTGGAAGATCGGCTGGGTCATCACGATCTCGGCGCCGGCGGCCTTCTTGCGCTCGAGGCGCTGGATCTCCTTGTCGAGGTCGGCGGCGCCCGGCTCGAAGCCGGTGGCGAGGAGGAACGACGTCTGGCCGCCCGGCAACGGCTTGCCGGCCGGGTCGATGCCGCGGTTCATGTTGGACGCCATCTGGAGCAGGCCGATCGCGTCGAGGTCGTAGACCGCGGTCGCCTCCGGGTAGTCGCCGACCTTGGGCGGATCGCCGGTGATGATGACCAGGTTGCGGATGCCGATGGCGTGGGCGCCGAGCAGGTGCGCCATCTGGCCGAGCAGGTTCCGGTCGCGGCCGCACACGTGCAGGATCGGCTGGATCCCGTAGCGCTCGAGCAGCAGCGAGCAGAAGGCCAGGTTCGACATGCGCGCCATGGCGCGCGGGGCGTCGGCGACGTTGACGATGTCGACGCCGCTGGCCAGGAGCATCTTGGCCCCCTCCAGCGCCTTCGACGGATCGAGCCCGGGCGCGGGGTTGACCTCGACCGAGACCACGAACTTGCCGGCGGCGATCTTGGCCGCGAAGTCGCTGCGCTCGGCCAGCGGGGTGGCGGCCAGCACGGGCACCACCTCGGCCGCCCGGACCGCGCTCGGCCGGGCGACCTCCGCCCGCCGGTCCCCGAGCATGCGTCCGGACTTGGCCATCCAGCGGACGTGATCGGGCGTGGTCCCGCAGCAGCCGCCGATCATCGTGGCGCCGAGCTGGATGGTCCGGCGCGCGAACACGTCGAAGTACTCCGGCGTGGCCATGTAGAGGAGGCGGCCGTCGACCGTGCGCGGCAGCCCCGCGTTGGGCTGCACGCAGAGCGGCATGCCCGCCCCCCGCATGCGCTCGGCGATGGCCAGGGCCAGCTGCGGCCCGTCGCCGCAGTTCACGCCGACCACGTCGGCGCCCCAGTCGCGGAGCGTTGCGGCCACCTGCTCCGGCGTCGACCCGTCGGCCACCGTCTCGCTCGGGTTGAAGGCCATCGAGGCGATGATGGGCAGCCCGGGGGCGGCCCGACGGGCGGCGTCGATGGCGATCCGGATCTCCTCGAGGTGGCGGAAGGTCTCGAGCACGAACAGGTCGACGCCGCCCTCGACGAGGGCGGCGGCCTGCTCGGCGAAGGTGGCGGCCACCTGGTCGAGCTCGGCCGGGCTCGCGACGCCGGGAACGAGGCCGGTGGGGCCGATCGAGCCGGCCACCCATACGTCCTCGCCGGCCGCCTTGCGAGCCAGGCGGGCGCCGGCGACGTTGTAGGCGCGCACCTGGTCGCCGAGGCCGTGGCGGTCGAGGCAGAAGCTATTGGCGCCGAAGGTGTTGGTCTCGAGGACCTGGGCGCCGGCGGCGACGTAGTCGGCGTGGATCTTGGCGACGACCTCGGGCCGGGTGACGTTGAGCTGCTCGAAGTTCTGGGTGACGAAGACCCCGCGCTCGTAGAGCAGCGAGCCCATCGCCCCGTCGAAGACGAGCAGCGACCGCATGGCCTCCCGGAACGGGGTATCCCGGCGCGTGGGGTTCATCGGAGCTATGCTACTAAATCTACCCAGGGAGGCCAGCGATGATCACGAGGTTCGGGAGCCTGTTCGCCGGTCACGTCGATCTGGACAACGAGGGGCTGGAGGGCACGGCGGCCAACGACCGCTGGCTCTCCGACACCCACCTGGCCTCGGTCTTCCCCAAGAGTGAGGCCATCGCCAAGCTGATGGACCGGACCGGCTACGACACCTTCTGGCTGGCCGAGCACCACTTCCAGCGCGAGGGGTACGAGTGCATCCCGAACGTGCTGATGCTGGCCCTGCACCTCTGCCACATCACGAAGAACATCCGGGTTGGCTGCGGCTTCAACATCGCGCCCATGTGGCACCCGATCCGGATGGCCGAGGACTACGCCACCGTCGACTGGCTGACCAACGGCCGCGTGATCTTCGGCGTGGGACGTGGCTACCATACGCGGGAGGTCGAGGCCTTCGGGGCGCCGCTGCTCGACCAGGACGCCAACCGCGAGCTGTTCGAGGAGCAGGTCGACATCATCTTCAAGTCGTTCAACGAGCGTGCCTTCTCCCACCAGGGCAAGCACTACACGATCCCGCCGGCCGTCCCCTACCGCGGCTACGAGCTGCGCGAGATCAGCCTGGTGCCACGGCCGAAGACGCTGCCGGTCGAGTGCTGGCAGCCGGTCGTCAGCGCCAGCCCGCGGGCGCTCGACTTCATGGCCAAGCACGACATCCGGGGGATCATCGGCGGCGGCGCGGCGCCGGGCGGCGCCAACGAGAAGGTCGTCCACGCGTTCCGGGACGCGCGGGCCCGGGCCGGGCGCGAGGGGGCGCCGGGCGAGGGACTCTGCATCGGCTTCTCGTTCCACATCGCCGACAGCGTCGAGCAGGGCATCAAGGAGGCCACGCCGTTCTTCGAGGAGAACATCAAGATGTTCGCGCCGCTCGGCTTCGTCCCCGGCCTCACGCCCGAGCAGATCGACGCGACCGCCGACCCCAAGCGCGCGCGGGCGGCCAACCTGCCGACGCTTGCGCAACGCCGTCAAGGCCGGCACCTGGCTGATCGGGCCGCCCGAGCTGATCACCGAGCAGCTCATGGAGATCCAGCACAAGTATCCGGGGCTGGAGGTCGTCAACGTCGGCCAGCCGGTCGGCACGCCCCAGGCGGTCATCCTCGAACAGCTCGAGCGCTTCTCCGCGCAGGTGATGCCGGCCTTCAAGACCACGCTAGGCGCTCCTGACGGCTCCTGCGATGAGACCGGCTCGGCTGGCCGGCATGACCGGCATCGGCGTGGACAGGATGGGCGATCTCGCCGATGCCGCCGGCGGCGCCGACGTCCTGCGGCTCGAGAACCTCGACACCGACGTGCCGCCCCACCCCGCCGCCCTCGAGGCCACCCGCCGGGCCATCGGCGACGACGCCAGCAACAGCTACCTGCCGTTCGTCGGCCAGACCCGTCTGCGCCGAGCGGTGGCCGCCCACGTCGCGCGGCTCTCCGGCGCGCCGTGCGACGGCGAGCGCAACGTGCTCATCTCGGCCGGCGGCCTCTCGGGCATCCTGAACGTCCTGCTCGCGCTGGTCGACACCGGTGACGAGGTGATCCTCACCGATCCGACTTACGTCGGCCTGATCAATCGCGTCCGCCTGGCCGGCGGCGTGCCCCGGCTCGTGCCGTTCGTGCAGGACCGCGGCGGCTGGGCGCTGGATCGCGACGCGCTCCGGCGCGCGGTGACCCCGAAGACCCGCGCCTTCCTGCTGATGAGCCCGTCGATGCCCTCGGGCGGCGTCCTCACGCGCGAGGACTGGGAGGAGGTCGCGAGGATCGTTCGAGAGCGGGCGCTGTGGCTCATTCACGACACCGCCATGCAGCGCATCCTCTTCGACGGCCGCGAGCTCGTGGATCCGGCCGGCCTGCCGGGCATGGCGGAGCGGACGATCACCGTGGGCTCGGCGTCCAAGGAGCTGCGGTTGATCGGCTGGCGCGTCGGCTGGATCGTCGCCCCGGCGCCGCTGGTGCCCGATCTCGCCCTCGTCTCGATGGGCAACGTCGTGGTGCCGGTGGGCATCGCACAGACGGCAGCCGCGGTGGCGCTCGAGGCCGGCGACGACGACGTGGCCCGGGCCACCGCCACCTGGCAGGCGCGGCGCGATCTCATCCTGCGCGAGCTGGAGGGGCTGCCGGTCATCCGCCCCGGGGGCGGCTGGTCCCTGCTGATCGACGGTGCCGGTCTCGGCCTGACCGGCGCCGAGATGTCCCGGCGCCTGTTCGATCGGGCGCGCGTCGCCGCCACCCCGATGGACGGCTGGGGCGAGGTCAACGGGGCGCGGCTCCTGCGGCTGGTCTTCGCCAACGAGCCGGTCGAGCGGCTGCGGGGGATCGGCGACAAGGCACGCCGCGCGTGGGCGCGCTGACGGCGACGATTCTCGCTATGATGACGGGCCATGACGACTTCACTGCAGCCGAAGAGCACGTTCGTCGAGCTCGCTGGCCAGCGCGTGCACTACCTCGAGTGGGGTCGCGCCGGTGCCACGCCGATCGTCTGCGTCCACGGCTACACGTCGAGCGCCCAGGCGTTCAACGCGCTGGCCCGGCACGTCCAGGACCGCTGTCACCTGCTCGTCCCCGACGTGCGCGGCCACGGGGAGAGCGCGTGGTCGGCGGCCGGCGCCTACCAGTACCGCGACCAGGCCGGTGACCTGAGCGCGTTCGTCGACGCCCTCGGGCTCGGGCGCTTCACCCTGGTCGGCACGTCCATGGGCGGCATCATCGCGATGGCCTACGCCGCCGAGCACCCGGATCGCCTCGAACGGCTGGTCGTCAACGACATCGGCCCCGACGCCGAGGCGGGCAGCCAGCGGATCACCCAGACGGTGGGGAGCCGACCGGACAGCTTCGCGACGCTCGACGAGGCGATGGCGTATCGCCGCCAGGTCTCCCCCATCACCGCCGGACGTCCCCAGGCGGACCAGCGAGAGCTGGCGCTGGGCGTGCTCCGGCAACGAGCGGACGGCGGCTGGGTGTGGAAGATGGACCCCGCCTACATTCGCCAGCGAGTGGAGCACGGTCCGCCTCCGCGCCCGGCGCTGTGGCCCGTGCTCCGGCACCTGCCCTGCCCGACCCTCGTGGTCTGGGGCACGGACAGCGACGTCCTCTCGGAGGCGCAGGCCCGGCGCATGGTGGACACCCTGCCCAAGGGCGAGCTGGCGGCGGTGCCCGGCGTGGGCCATGCGCCGACCCTGGTGGAGCCGGTCGCCCTCGCCGCGCTCGAGCGCTTCCTGAGTCTGTCGAGCTAGCACGTCCGACGATGGCCGCCGCGCCTCGGGCCCTGTCGCTGGCGCTGCTGCTCCTCGCGGCCGGCTGCACGACCGCGGCCTCCCCCGAACGTGTGGCCGAGCTCCGCACGCTCGAGGCGGAGTCCGCCGCGCGGCTGACGGCGGAGGGCGAGATCCTCTTCCAGGCCGAGCCGATCACCCTGCAGTCGTACAAGAGCGTCGACGGCGCCACGCGCCTGCTCGAGGAGGGTGAGCTGCGGCGCGGGATCCGGGAGGCGAGCAAGGCGCTCTTCCTCGGGCGGACGGCCGGGCCCGCACTCGTGGCCATGGCCAAGCGGGACCTCGCCTACGCGTACAACCTCGCCGGCGATCTCGACCGCGCCGCCACGTATGCGACCGAGGCCGTCGACACCGCCACGTCCACGCCGGCCGACTGGTTCCGGCCCGCCACGCGCGAGCGTGTGCTGGGCCCGAGCCACAAGCTCGTCGGCGACGTCCGGCTTCGGCAGGGGCGCGTGAAGGACGCGATCGCCGCCTACGATCGCGCGCTCGCCGCCAGCGAGACGGACTTCGTGCCGTTCGTCCGCGCGTCGCTGGCCAACGCCCACCTCGCCGCCGGCAGCCCGGCCCGGGCACGCGAGCTGTTCCGTCAGACGGAGCCGGGCGCCTCACCCTCCGTGCGCGCGCTCGTCCGTCGAGGCCTCGGCCGGGTGCTGCTCGCGGAGAAGCGGTATCAGGAGGCCGCGCGCTGGTTCGAGGAGGCGGCCCGGGCCGGCGGCGACGATCAGGCCTATGAGCGCCTGTGGGCCCTGGACGGGCTGGCCCGGGCGCGGCGGGGCGAGGGCGATCGCGCCGGGACCATCGCGGCGTACCGGCAGGCCATCGACGCCGCCGAGCAGGTTCGCGCGCGCTTCCGCAGCGAGGAGTTCAAGACGGGCTTCTTCGGCGACGTCCAGGGCGTCTTCGAGGACGCCATCCGCTCGATGATGGAGGCCCGGCAGGTCGAGGCGGCGCTGGAGACGAGCGAGCGCGGCCGCTCGCGCGCACTCCTGGATCTCCTCCGCAGCCGCGGGCGGCAGAGCGCCGGGGCCCAGGCGTTCGCCGATCCGCTGGGGCGCCCGCTGGCGGCGGCCGCGCTGCGGGCGGCGGTGCCGAGCGACACCGCGGTGGTCGCGTACCACGTCGTCGCCGATCGCACCTACGCGTGGACGATCCGTCGCTCGGGTGTCACCGCGACCACGCTCGAGATTGGCCGCGCCGCGCTGCGCGAGCAGGCCCACGCCTTCCGGGCCGCTGTCCGCGATCGGGCCTCCGACGTCGAGCGCCTGGGGGCGGCGCTGCACGGCCGACTGCTCGCCCCGCTGTCATTGCGCCCGGGCGAGGCGATCGTCGTCGTGCCCCACGACGTCCTCCACTACGTGCCGTTCCATGCCCTTCGCGCCCCCGGCGGGTGGGTGGTCGAGGAGCGCGCCGTCAGCTACGCGCCGTCGGTCAGCGCCGCTGCGCATCTCCTCGGCCGGCCCCCGCGTCCGCGCCGACACCTGCTCGCGCTGGGGAACCCCGACCTCGGCTCGGCTCGTATGGCGCTCCCGGCTGCGCAGCGCGAGGTCCAGAGCATCCAGGCGCTCTTCCCGGGTGCCGAGGCGCACATCGGCGCCGCCGCCACGAAGGCCCGCCTGCTCGCGCGGGCCGCCGACGGCGAGATCATCCATCTGGCCGCCCACGCCGACGTGGACGAGATCGACCCCCTGTACTCGACCATCCACCTGGCCCGGTCCGAGCGGGCGTCCGGCGACCTCGAGGCGCACGAGGTGTACCGCCTGGTCCTGCCGCGGGCGGGGCTGGTGACCCTCAGTGCCTGCGACACCGGCGGCGGTCGCGTCTCCCGCGGTGACGAGATCTGGGGCTTCACCCGCGCGTTCCTCAGCGCCGGCAGCTCGACGCTGCTCGTCTCGCTGTGGCCGGTCGAGGACGAGGCCACCGCGCGGACGATGGAGGCGTTCTACCGTGAGGTCCGGACCGGTCCGGCCCGGACCGCGCTGCGCGCGGCCCAGCTCGCGGTGCTCCGCGAGCGCCGCACCGCTCATCCGTTCTTCTGGGCGCCGTTCGTCCTGGTCGGCGACGTCCGCTGAGCTGCGAGCGTGCACGTCAGCGCTTCTTGAGCCGCACCTCTTCCAGGGGCGCCGACCACGGATAGGGATTGATCAGCATCAGCGCGGGCTCCTCCACCCGGGGCCCGACACCGCTCGGCCAGATGTACTCCCAGATCGGCCCGAACCTCACCCGCTCGTGGACGAGCTGCTGGATCTGGTGGAGCATCGCCTCCCGCTTGCGGCGATCGGTGACGAGCGCCTGCTCCTTGAACAGCGCGTCGATGTCGGGATAGCCGCCATAGGCGTAGGCGCCCGTGCTCGGCACGTGCTCGGACATCCGCGACGCCGCATTGCCGTAGATCGCGTTCGCGCACACGCAGACGCCGCGCAGCTTCTTGGCCAGCAGGGCCGAGATGAAGGCGGCCCGCTCGGTCGGCCGCATCTTCAGCCTGATCCCCACCGCCCCGAGGTTGGTCAGGATCGTCTCGCCCATCGAGAAGTACGGCGGCGTCTGATGCAGCTCTCCGGCGTCGAAGCCGTTCGGATAGCCGGCCTCCGCCAGCAGCTGCCTGGCCCGGGCCGGATCATAGGCGTACGGCTCGATGGGCAGGGCGAAGTCGAATGTACGTGGCACGATGCTGCCGACGGGCCGGGACGCCCCCACCGTCTCCGCCTCGGAGAGCCCCTGCCGATCGATCGCGTAGTTGGCGGCCAGCCGCACGCGACGATCGGCCCAGGGCGATTTCGGATCCCACTGGTCGAGGAAATCCAGGAAGAACGACGCGATGCCCCCCGAGAAGGCCAGCTTCAGATTCGGATCCCGCTTGATCTCGTTGGCCTGGGGCGCCTCGAGGAGATACGCGACGTCGACCTCCCCTCGCTTCAGCATGGCCAGCCGCGTGGTGGCCTCGGGGACGCTCTTGAACACGAGCCGCTTCACCGAGGGCACCTTGCGCCAGTACGCCTCGTAGGCCTCCATGACCAGCTCGACCCCGGGCGCGTGGCTCACGAACTTGTAGGGGCCGAGACCGACCGGGTGCTTCTTGAAGCCGTCGTCGCCGACGCGCTCGACGTACTTCCTGGGCACGACCCAGCTCGCCCCGCTCACGAGCGTTCCGTAGAACGCCATGAAGTCCGGCCAGGGCTCGCGCAGCTGGAAGCGGACGCGGTACGGGTCGACGATCACGACGTCGCGCACCTTGTCGTGGATGATCTTCGATCCCTTGGCGCGCTGGAAGCTGAACTTCACGTCCTCGGCGGTGAACGGATCGCCGTTGTGGAACCGGAGCCCCTCCCGCAGCTTGAACTCGTAGGCCAGCTGGTCCGTACTCACCGTCCACGACTCGGCCAGGCTCGGCGCCATCAGATTGCCGGGCATCGGCTTGACGAGCGCGTCGTGGATGGCATAGAGGACCCAGAACGGGGTGAGGCCCTGGAACTCCCCCGGATCGAACCAGACGGGCGAGAGCGTCACGTACAACGCCCAGCGCATCTCCCCGTCCGGCCGGGGTTGGGCGGACGCGTCGCCGGGCTCACCGCCAGCGAGCAGCGCGCACATCAGCAAGACGCAGCCCAGAGCGAGAGGTCGGGTGGGGTTCATGCGGTCCTCCCTCGTCGTCGGTCAGGTCGGGCTAGGCTTCGGCCAGCAGGCGCACCTCGATCTCCCGCCGCCGCGGTCCCTCGAACTCCAGGAGCACGATCCGCTGGAACTCGCCGAGCGCCAGCTTGCCGTCACGCACCGGCACGTGCACGCTCGGGCCGACGAGCGCGCTGAGGAAGTGCGCGGCGACGTGGGCCGGCTTGTCGTGGCGGTAGGCCCGCACCGGCGTCAACGCCTGGAGGACGTCCATGATGTCCTCGGGGACGCCGGTCTCCCACGTCATGACCATCAGCCCCGCCGTCGTGTGCCGCAGGTAGAGAAGACAGCTGCCGCCGAGCGCGCCGGCCAGCAGTGCCTCGACGCGCGTGGTGATGTCGACGACCTCGGTGGGCAACTGCGTCTGCAGCTCGATCGTCGCGGGCAGGGTCGTGGGCATTGCCGGCCTCCCCTGTCGAACCGGCGCACCACCGCCGCGTCGGGCGGTGGTGGTACGCCGGGTGGCTGACTACTCGCCGCTACGCAAGATCCGGCCGGGCATCGCGCCCGTGTGCTTGCCGTCGTCGTAGAGCTGGGTGCCGGCAACAAACGTGGCCTTGATACCTTCCGACTCGCAGATCAGCCGCCGGCCGTTGCACGGCAGGTCGTAGGCGTACTTCGGTGTCTTCGCCGTCACCGTGGCCGGATCGAACAGCACGAGGTCGGCCACCTTGCCCTCGGCCAGCACGCCGCGGTTGGGGATGCCGAACACCGTGGCCGGCACCTGCGTCAGCTTGTGCACCGCTTTTTCCAGGCTCAGGACCTTGCGCTGCCGCACCCACAGGTCGAGCATGGCGGTGGCGTAGCCGACGTCGCAGATGAAGTCGACGTGGGCGCCGCCGTCCGACAACCCGATCAGGCAGCGGTCGTCGGTGATCAGGCGCTCGATTCCGGCCGGATCGAAGTTGAAGGTGGACGACTGGAATCGCGTGGCGAGGTCGTCGGCGATCCCGAGATCGAAGTACGCGTCCACCGGTCGCTTGCCCTGGCTGGCCGCGATCTCCTCGAGCGTGCGGCCGACGTTGGCCGCCAGCTCCGGCTTGCCGACCTCCAGCACCCGCATCTGCCCCCACATGTGGCTGCGCTTGCGGCTCTCCAGCTCCTGCCGGAACGCCTCGCGGAACTCGGGGTCGCGGTAGAGCGCGATCTGCTCGGCCGGGGGCCGGTTGAACGCCTTCTGCCAGGAGATGAACGAGCCGAACATGGTCGGATTCTTCAGGTCGCCCTGGCTCATGATCGGCCGCGGCGTCACCTGCGGGATGGCCTGCTTCACCAGGTCGCCCAGCTTGGCGAAGGTCTGGTCGTGGAAGTCCGGCTGGCCCGGGTGGGCGAACATCGCCAGCCACGTCACCGGCCGGGTGCTGGCGCTGGTGACCTGCCGCAGCAGCTCGACGTCCTCGTCGCTGACCGCGTACATGCCGCCGGAGTTCAGGATCATCTCGATCGCGCCCCGGCCGACGTCGGCCAGGCCCCGCACCACGCCGGTCAGCTCCTCGCGGCTGGCGTTGCGGCAGGCCAGCGGCCGGCCCTGGTAGCCCACGTGATTGCGCGACGTGGTGGTGGTGAAGCCGAAGGCGCCCGCCTCCATGGCCTCGCGGAGCAGCCGCCGCATGGTGGCGATCTCGTCCTCGGTGGCCGCGCGCTCGAACGAGGCCTCGCCCATCACGTAGTGACGCAGCGGCGTGAAGGCCACCAGCCCCGCCACGTTGATGCCGAGTCCGCGCCGGTCGATGGCGTCGAGGTATTGCCCGTAGCTCTCCCACTGCCAGTCGATGCCCGCCTTCATGACGTCGTAGGGAATGGCCTCGACGTTGACGAGGTCCTGCATCAGGATCTCGCGCGTGGCCGGCCGCACCGGTGCCACGCCGACTCCGCAGTTGCCCATGATGACCGTCGTCACCCCGTGCCAGGGCGAGCACGTGACCATCGGATCCCACGCGATCTGCGCGTCATAGTGCGTGTGCGGATCGACGAACCCCGGCGCCAGCACCAGGCCCTGGGCGTCGATCACCCGCTCGGCCGTGTGACCGTTGGCCTTGCCGACCGACCGGATGACGCCGGCCTGCACGCCGAGGTCGCCCATGAAGCTCGGCGCCCCGGTGCCGTCGACGACCCGCGCGTTCTTGATCAGCAGATCGAGCATGATCCTGTCCTTTCTCTCTAGCGAGGCTTCAGCCGAACGTCCTCGAGGGGCGCCGACCACGGGTACGGATCGATCAGCATCAGCCCCGGCTCGGCCACGCGGGGACCGATGCCACTGGCCCAGATGAACTCGTAGACGGGGCCGAAGCGGGCCCGGTCGTAGAGCATCTGCTGGATCTGGTTGAGCATGACCTCGCGCTTCTTGCGGTCGGTCTCGCGCGACTGCTGCCGGAACAGCGCGTCCACGTCGGGGTCGGAGCCCCGCGCGAAGGCCCCGTCGCTCAGCACGGCGTCGGCCAGCCGCGTCGCCGCGTTGCCGAAGTTCGCCATCGTGCACAGGCAGACGCCGTGCAGCTTCTTGCCGCCCCAGGCCGACTGGAAGGCCGCGCGCTCCATCGTGCGCAGCTTCATGCGGATGCCGACGGCGCCAAAGTATCCGAGGATCGTTTCGCCCGCCGAGAAGTAGGGCGGATACGGATAGAAGTCGCCGCCGTCGAAGCCGTTCGGATAGCCGGCCTCGGCCAGGAGCTTCTTGGCCTTGGCGGGGTCGTACTCGTAGGGCGGCAGCGGCAGCGTGAAGTCGAACGTGCGTGGCACCATGCTGCCGGTCGGCCGGGAGGCGCCGAGCGTCTCCGCCTCGCTGAGGCCGCGCCGGTCGATGGCGTGGTTCGCCGCCAGCCGCACCCGCCGGTCGGCCCACGGCGACTTCGGGTCCCACTGGTCGAAGAAGTCCAGGTAGTGCACGCCGATCGCGCCCGAGAAGCCCAGCCGGAGGTTGGGATCGCGCTTCAGCTCCTGGGCCGTCGGCGTGTCGAGCATGTAGGCGACGTCCACCTCGCCGTTCTTCAGCATGGCGGCGCGCGTGGTCGGCTCCGGCACGCTCTTGAACACCAGCCGCTTCACGGCCGGCATCTTGCGCCAGTACCCCTCGTGGGCCTCCATGACCAGCTCGATCCCGGGCGTGTGGCTCACGAACTTGTAGGGCCCGAGCCCGACCGGCTGCTTCTTGAAGCCGTCGTCGCCCACCTTCTCGACGTACTTCTTGGGGACGATCCACCCGGCCCCGGTCGCCATGGTGCCGTAGAGGGCCATGAAGTCGGGGAACGGCTCGTGCAGCTGGAATCGCACGCGCGCCGGGCTGACGATCTCCACGTCCCGCACGCGGTCCTTGAGGATCTTGCCGACCTTCGAGCGCTGGAAGCTGAACTTCACGTCCTCGGCGGTGAACGGATCCCCGTTGTGGAACTTCAGCCCCTCGCGCAGCTTGAAGTCGTACGTCTTCTGGTCGGCGCTCACCGTCCACGACTCGGCCAGGCTCGGCGCCATCAGGTTGCCCGGCATCGGCTTCACGAGCGCGTCGTGCAAGGCGTAGAGCACCCAGAACGGGGTGAGGAAGCCGCCGGTGATCTCGCCGGGATCGAACCAGGCCGGGGCCAGGGTGACGTACAGCGCGTAGCGCATCTCGCCCTCCGGCTTCGTCACCGGCGCCGGGCGGGGCTGGGCCTCGGCGCCGGCGACGACGCCGGCGAGCAGCAGCGTGGCGATCACGAGTGGCCTCATTGCGTCCTCCCCCGGTCACGCCACGCCGGCGCGCTCGACGATCCGGCTACAGCGTCTTGACGACCTCGGCCGGCCAGGCGCGAGCGTCCACGCGCTCGTGCCATTCCTTGATCTTGCCGTCCCGGTCGATGATCACCCCGACGCGGGCGGCACCCTTGGCGGGATCGACGTTGGCTCCGTAGGCGGTGCCGATGGTCCGGTCCGTATCGGAGATCAGCGGGAAGTTGAACTGGAACTTCTCGGCGAACTTCTTGTTGTCGCTGGCACTGTCGAACGACGCGCCGAGGATGACGGCGCCCTTGGCATCGTACTGGGCCTTCAGGTCGCGGAACCCGCAACCCTCGGCGGTTCAACCGGGGGTGTCGGCCTTCGGATAGAACCAGAGCACCACCGTCTTGCCCTTGAAGTCCGACAGCTTCACGGTATTGCCGTTGTGGTCCCGACCCGTGAAGTCGGGGGCCTTGTCGCCTGGGCTGAGCATGCGCCCTCCTCGTGTGGATGGAGTCACCCGCGGCGAGCCCGCGAGCTCGGGGCCATCGTGCGCCGGCCCCGGCATGCCGTCAAGGCGCGCATGGCCTCAGCCCTTGCGGACGATCTCGGCGGCGAAGGCCTCGAGCGCCTCCCAGTCGTAGGGGCCGTTGCGGAACGCGATGCTGAGCCGCGTGCAGCCGAGCGCCCGGAACTCGTCGACCATCTTGTGCGCGTCCCGCACCGTTCCCCGCAGGTAGCCCGTGCGGTCGGCGCGGTCGCCGGTTCCGAAGTGGCTCTGGAAGACCTCGTCGGCGCGGGCGGCTCCCTTGGCGTCGACGCCCAGGTAGAAGCCGAGGTTGACGGTGCGCATGATGCTCTTCGGGTCACGCCCCTCGGTCTCGCACCAGCGGTCGAGCACCTGCCCCTTGTGCTTCCAGTCGGCGGGGCCGATGTAGGCGCCGTTCCACCCATCGGCGTACTTGGCGGCGGCCCGCAGCGTGCGCTTCTCGCCGCGGCCGCCGATCCAGATGGGGATGCGCGGCTGCAGCGGCTTGGGGTTGTTGGGCGCGTTGGTGATCTGGAAGTGCTTGCCCTGGAAGTCGGTGCGACGCTGCTCGGGGTCGAGCAGCAGGCGCAGGATCTGCGCGTACTCCTCCAGCATGTCCTCGCGGGGCCCGATCGTCGGGAACGGGAAGCCGAAGGCCTTGGCCTCCACGTCGTGCCAGCCGGCCCCGAGCCCGCAGTCGACGCGGCCGTTCGACAGGTGGTCGATCGTGGTCAGCGACTTGGCCAGCAGCCCGGGGTTGCGGTAGGCCACGCAGTAGACGCCGCTGCCGAGGCGGACGTGTCGGGTGTCCATCGCGGCCGCCGTCAGCGTGGCGATGGCCTCGTAGCAGTCCATCTCCCCGCCCCGCGGCGGCGACTCCTGGAAGTGGTCGGAGACCGAGAACCAGTCGAAGCCGTTGGCGTCGGCGAACTTCCACAGCTTGCGCATCTCGTCCAGCGGACCGCCCATGTGGCCGATGTGGATCCCAAATTTCATGTCACCCCGCTCCTCTGGCCCGATCATACGGCGGTCGCGAGCCCTCACGCTGGAACTCCTTGGCGGAGCCGGGTCCCGCGTTCAGCGCGACGGGGCGACGCCCCAGCTCCGGGCCAGCTGCTCCGGTATCTGGAACGCCGTGCGGGTGCCGCCCCGGGGCTGCATCACGATCTCCTCGAGGAGCCGGCGCGAGAGCAGCGCGCTGAGGCCGGCGAGGCCGGGCAGCCCCTGGAAGGCGTCACTCTTGACGCCGTTGGCGATCCGCACCGTCGCCCGCAGCAGCGGTCGATACGTGAGGTGCCAGGCGCCGAGCCTCGGCACGGCCAGCATCTCGCAGGTCCCCGGCACCAGGAGCCCCCGCATCAGGATGCGCGGGATGGGCCGCAGGAGGACCCGCGAGGGCCCGGCGAAGCTCTCACACACACCGATGAGCGAAGCGGTGAGCGCGCGCCCGTCCGGGGTGTCGGCCGCGCGCCGCCGCTTGATCGCCTCGAAGAGCCCGACCGCCTCGTCGACGTCGCGCGCGAGCAGCTCGTCACGGATGCCGAGCAGGTGGCCGACGACGTTCCAGCAGTGCAGGTACGCGGCCGCCTCGTCCCGGCTGAGCGCGATTCCCAGGTGCGCCCAGCCGCGCAGCATGACGTGCGAGAACGTCAGCAGGACGGCCGCGAGGTCTTCCTGGCTGATGGGCGACCCGCGTTCGGCGGGCCAGCGCTGCGCCAGCAGCGCCTCGGCAAAGCTGGCCGGCGTCGGGTTGAGGCTGGCCGGTGGCGTCGTCAAGATCAGATGACGGACCGCGGCGTGCATCAGGCGCACCTTCTGGACCACGCGGACCCCGGAGCCGCCGGGGGCCAGCCCGCCCTCGGCCATGACCGACAGCACCATCATGCTGGTCTCGAAGATGCGCCGGCGTGCGTGCTCGGCCAGCCGCTGGGTATTGCCGAGCACCGCCCCCACGTCGCGCAGGACATAGCATTCGGGCAGGCTGGCGCAGGCGAGGACGCCGAACGAGGTGAGCCCGTAGCGGAGGAAGACGTTCTCGCCCAGGCGGATCAGCCGGGGGTCGGCCCAGTCGGGCAGCCGGGCGCTGAGGCCCAGGTATTCCGCCATCTCGGCTGGCCAGGGGCCGGCGGGGACGTCGTCGTTGCGTACGAGCCGGGTCAGCAGGTCGTTCACGGCGGCGACCCTGCCCTTCGCGAACACCTGCCCGACCGTCGAGTCGGCGAGCGGATCGCCCACACCGCGCATGCGGTCGAGCAGGTCCTCGGTCCAGCGGCCGTCCGCCATGGCGCGGTCCTCCGCCGCCGCGGCTACGCGTCCGCGACGAGGGCCGAGAGGGCCTGGTACGCGCGTCGGGCGCGCTCGAGAGCGGGCAGGTCGGCCGTCGCCCGGCACGGGGCCTCGATGGCCAGCGGCACCCCGGCCGGCAGCGCCGCCACCAGCGCCTTCAGCGGCAGCGCACCCTCGCCGGGCAGTAGACGGCCGGTGCGCGCCTCGCGGATGAGCGCCGGCGTGTCGGTGGGACCGGGCATGTCGGGACCGGCGTCACAGATCTGCGCGTAGCGGAGGAGCGCGGGATCGACCTGCGCCACGTGCGCCGGGAGCCCGCCCGATCGGCTGAAGTGCAGCGCGTCGATCAGTACGGAAGCGTTCGGCCGTCCCGCCTTGGCGATCACCTGAGCCGCGTGGGCGAGCGTGCGGACACCCGTGTAGACCGCGAACTCCAGACCGACGCTCAGGCCGTACGGAGCCGCGCGATCGCAGAGCTCGCCGAATCGCTCCAGCGTGCGCGCTTCCTCGGGCTCGGCGCTCATGACCAGCACGTGCCTGGCACCGAGCCGGGCGGAGACTTCGAGGAAGCCCTCGGGTACGCCGATGGGCTGGTCCGGCTCGAAGCGCAGGAACTCGGTATCGAGCACCGCGATCCCGGTGTCGGCGAGACGTGCCCGCGTCTCGCGCAGCATCGGCCCGTCGTGCAGGACGTCGTAGGGCGGCACGCCCACGCTCGGCGTGGCGGTCAGCCGGATGCCGATGGTGCGGAAGCCGGCGGCGGCGGCCACGCTGACCAGCTCGGGCGGCGTGGTGTCGAGCACAGTCAGGTGCGCGAGCGAGATCGGGTGGCGCATCGTCATGGACACCGGCAGATAGTACCTCTGTGGCAGAATCCGTGCGTTCCCCATGACACTCCTCGAGCGGGGGCCGTTGCTGGACACGCTGGCCGCCGCACTGCGCGAGGCAGCCGGCGGGGCCGGGCGCGTGGCGCTGGTGTACGGCGAGGCCGGGATCGGCAAGACCGCGCTCGTCGACGCCTTCACGCGCGAGATCACGGCGGCCGGTCGCGTGCTGCGGGGCGGCTGCGACTCGCTCCTCACCCCGCGACCGCTGGGGCCGCTTCACGACATCGCGCGCGACGCCAGCGCCGCCCTGCGCGCACCGCTCGAGACGGGCGCCGCGCCGGCGATCCTCTTCCCGGCGGTCCTCGAGGAGCTGGGACGACGGCCACCGGTGGTCGTCATCCTCGAGGACCTGCACTGGGCGGACGAGGCGACGCTCGACCTCGTCAAGTTCCTCGGCCGGCGAATCCAGCGCGTCCCCGCGCTGCTCGTGCTGACCTATCGCGACGACGAGCTGGGTCCGCACCACCCGCTGCGCATCGTGCTGGGCGACCTCGCCACCTCCAGCGCCCTGCGCCGGCTCCCGCTGCCGCCGCTATCGGTGGCCGCGGTACGCACGCTCGCCGAGCACGAGGCGCTGGACGCCGAAGCGCTGCACCGCCAGACCGGCGGCAACCCGTTCTTCGTCACCGAGGTGCTCGCCACTCGTGCGGCCGGCATCCCGCCGACGGTGCGGGACGCCGTGCTGGCGCGTGCGGCCCGGCTGTCGCAGGCCGGGCGGACCGCGCTGGAGGCGGCCGCGGTCATCGGTGCCCAGGTCGAGCCGTGGGTGCTCGGTACGCTCGTCCCCGACGTGGCGACCGCGACCGACGCCTGCATCGCGATCGGCATGCTGCAGAGCCAGGGGGAGCTCCTCCGCTTCCGTCACGAGCTGGCGCGCGCGGCGATCCTGGACACGATCGCCGCGCCCCGGCGGCGCACGCTGCACGCCCAGGTGCTGGCCGCGCTCGCCGCGCCGCCATCGGGGCCCCCCGACCTCGCCCGGCTCGCTCACCACGGCGAGGCCGCCGCCGACGCCCGTGCGGTGCTCGTCCACGCGCCCGCCGCGGCCGCCCGCGCCGCCGCGCTGGGTGCCCACCGCGAGGCCGCCGACCAGTACGCGCGTGCGCTGCGCTTCGCCGACGCCGCGGCGCCGACGGACCGGGCGGCACTGCTGGGCGCGTACGCCGAGGAGGCCTCGATCGTCGACCGGCTGGACGACGCGATCCGGGCCCAGCGGCAGGCGCTGGATCTCCGTCGGGCGGAGGGTGACCGCGCGAAGGAGGGCGAGTGCCTGGCCGCGCTCGCGGTCACGCTGGTCCGCGCCGGCCGCAACGCCGAAGCGGAGGAGGCGAGCCGCCGCGCCATCCGCGTCCTGCAATCGCAGCCGCCGGGGCGCTCGCTGGCGCGCGCGTACCGGATCCAGTCGAATCTCCGGATGCTGAACCGCGACCGCACGGAATCCGTCCGGTGGGGGCGGCGGGCCATCGCGCTGGCCGAGCGCGTCGGCGACCGCCTGACGGTCATCGCCGCCTACAACACCATGGGCGCGGCCATGCTGGTCTACGGCGATGACCGGGGCCGCGTGCACCTCGAGCACAGCCTGGCCCTCGCGCGAGAGGCGAGGCTGCACGACCAGGTCGGGCTGGCCTACCTCAACCTCGGCTCGGCCTGCGGCGAGGTGTACCGGTTCGCCGAGGCCGACCGCTACCTGACCGAGGGCATCCGCCTCACCGCCGAGAACGACCTCGACTACAGCCAGCACTACATGCAGTCGTGGCTGGCCCTGACCCGCCTCTATCAAGGCCGCTGGGGCGAGGCGGGCGACACCGCGCGCGCGCTCGTGGAGCGCCCGCACCTGGCCGCCATCAGCCGCATCATGGCGCTGGTGGCGCTCGGGCGGCTGCGCGCGCGCCGCGGCGATCCCGGCGTGGCGACCGTCCTCGACGAGGCGCTGGAGCTGGCGAGCGGCACCCAGACCCTGCAGCGGCTGGGCCCGGTGCGGGCGGCGCGAGCGGAGGCGGCCTGGCTCGCGGACGATCGCGAGACCACCGTCGCCGAGGCCCGCGCCGCCTGGGATCTCGCCGTCCGCCATCGCCACCCCTGGCACACGGGCGAGCTGGCGTTCTGGCGCTGCCGCGGCGGCGACCGCGTCCGGCTGCCCCCGTGGACGGCGCGGCCCTTCGCGCTGCAGATCGACGGCGACTGGCGGCGGGCGGCCGCCGCCTGGCAGCGCCTTGGCTGCCCGTACGAGGCGACGCGGGCCCTGGCCGACGGCGACGAGCCAGCCCGGCTCGCCGCCGTCGAGGGCCTCGATCGCCTCGGGGCCCGGCCGGACCTGGACCGCCTGCGCCAGCGCCTGCGCGCCGAGGGCGTGCGGCGCATCCCGCGCGGTCCGCGGGCGAGCACGCGTCACCATCCCTTCGGCCTGACCGCGCGCGAGGTGGAGATCGTCGGATTACTGGCCCGGGGGCTCACCAACAGCCGGATCGGCGGGCGGCTGCACATCTCGCCCAAGACCGTCGATCACCACGTCTCCGCCATCCTGGCCAAGCTGGGCGTCGCCTCGCGTGACGAGGCGGGCCGCGTGGCCGCGCAGCACGGCCTGGCCGCCGAGCGCGCCGGCAAAGATGGGGAGGGGCTCACGCCAAAATAGGGAGCATCTCCCGATGCGGCGCGAGCGGCGGGGACCTACGCTCGCGGCGAAAGGAGACACCCCATGCCCCGCTACCTCGTCGAGCGCACCTTTCCCGATGGCCTCGAGATTCCCCTCACCGAGACCGGCGCCCAGGCTTGCCAGAACGTGGTCGGCGTCAACGCCCACGACGGCGTGACGTGGCTGCACTCCTACGTCACGCCGGACAAGAAGCGGACCTTCTGCATCTACGACGGGCCGAGTCCGGAGGCGATCCGCCGCGTGGCCGGGAGCAACAAGCTCCCCGTCGACCGCATCACCGAAGTTCGCGTTCTCGATCCCTACTTCTATCGCTGATGCATCCCGCGGAGTCCGGTGAGGTCGTGGGACGAGTTGGGCACCCCGGGTGGCCGCGTGTGCCGCGGCCGCGCCTGCATGGCTCGCCTGTCGCCGTAACTCGCTCCGAGCCCGGCTCGCTCGAGCCCCCCATCCCCCAAAGGGGTTGGGGCGAGGGCCAGTCGAATCGTGGGCGGCTCGCTCGCCGGGCTCTGCGCTCGAACGGCTACGACGGCTCGCCATGATGGCGCAGCCGCGGCACACGCGGCCACCCGGGGTGCCCAACCCGCCCCACGACCTCACCAAATTCCCGAGATTCACCCGACAAAGGAGGATTCCATGACCAGCATGCACGTCGGATTGATCCAGCTGGGGGCGATGTCGCTGCTGGTGCTGGCGGTGGTCACGCAGGTGGGGACGGCGGGACCGCAGCCGACGCTGGTCGAGGAGGTTCGTCGCTCGACGGCGCGCTTCAACGAGGTGGCCGCGGCGGAAAAGGCGGGCTACGCGCCGTTCCTGGGGTGCGTCAGCGGCCCCCAGGAAGGCGCGATGGGGCTGCACTACGTGAACGGCGACCTGGTCGGCGACGGCCTGCTGGACGCCGAGCGGCCCGAGGCCCTGATGTACGAGCTGAAGGACGGGCGTCTCCGCTTCGTCGGCGTGGAGTTCATCGTCCTCGCCGAGGCGTGGGACGCGGCGCACAAGAAGACGCCACCCACGCTGATGGGCCAGGCGTTCCACTTCACGCCCAGCCCGAACCGCTACGGCATCCCGGCGTTCTACGCCCTGCACGTGTGGGCCTGGAAGCACAACCCCCACGGCATGTTCGTCGACTGGAATCCCAAGGTCTCGTGCGAAGGCTTCACGGCCGCCCACGGCGCCCAGCACTGACGACACCGGCGTGGTGATCGCCCGGTCGTCCCTTGACGACCGGGCATCGATGGCCTACCAATTGGGCATGATCGACGTCGCCGATCCGCGTCTCTATCAGGAAGATCGGTGGCAGCCGCATTTCGCGCGACTGCGGCGCGAGGCGCCGGTCTCCTACTGCGCGGAGAGCCCGTACGGCCCCTACTGGTCGGTCACCCGGTTCCAGGACATCATGACGGTCGAGGTCAACCACGAGATCTACTCGTCGGCGGCCGAGCTCGGCGGCATTCAGGTCGAAGATCAGCCGAAGGACATGGACCGGCCGAGCTTCATCCGCATGGACCCGCCGCGGCACACGCAGCAGCGCCGGGTGGTGGCCCCCATCGTGGCCTCGGCCAACCTGGCCAACCTCGAGCCCACCATCCGCACGCGAACCGCTCAGGTGCTGGACGCCCTGCCGCGCCACGAGACGTTCGACTGGGTGGACCGCGTTTCGATCGAGCTGACGACGATGATGCTCGCCACGCTGTTCGATTTCCCGTGGGAGGACCGCCGCAAGCTCACCTGGTGGTCCGACGTCGCCATCGCCAACGTGAAGGCGCCGGACGCCCCGGTGCACTCCGAAGCCGAGCGGTTCGCCGAGCTGACGGCGATGGCCGAGTACATGGGCCGGCTGTGGGCCGAGCGGGCCAGCCAGCCGCCGAGGTTCGATCTGCTCTCGATGCTCGCCCATGGCCAGGCCACGCGGGAGATGCCGCTGCGTGAGTTCATGGGCACCCTGGGCCTCCTGATCGTCGGAGGCAACGACACGACGCGCAACACGATGAGCGGCGGCCTCCTCGCGCTGCATCGGCACCCCGAGCAGTGGGCCCGGCTGCGCGAGAACCCGGCCCTCCTGCCGGGCCTGGTGCAGGAAACCATCCGCTGGCAGACGCCGGTGATCCACATGCGCCGGACCGCCCGCGCGGACGCCGAGCTCGCCGGCCAGCACATCCGCGCCGGCGACAAGGTCGTGATGTGGTACGTCTCCGGCAACCGCGACGAAGAGGTCATCGACGATCCCGACGGCTTCGTCATCGACCGACCACGGCCGCGGCACCACCTGTCCTTCGGCTCCGGCATCCATCGCTGCGTGGGCGACCGGCTGGCCGAGCTGCAGCTGCAGATCCTGTGGGATGAGATCCTGCAGCGCGATCTCTCGATCGAGGTGGTCGGCCCCCCCGTGCGCGCCTATTCCAATTTCCTGCGCGGGATCAAGGCGTTGCCGGTGCGGATTCGCGACGTCGCCCGCTCGGAGTGACCGCGCCTCAGGGCCGGATGGCGCCCAGCTTGTCCGGATTGCGGATCGCGTAGATCGCCGCGATGCGCTCGCCGTCCGGCGAGAACCCGAGGCCGATGACCCCGTACGGCGCCCCGCCCGGGTGCGCGAGCCACAGGCCGGGGCCGCCGTTCACCCGGGTGCCCCGGAACTTCAGCGGCTCGTAGCGCTTGGCGATCAGCCCGGCCAGCAGCCGACCGATGCGATCACGGCCACGAATCGGGTTGAGCGCGGAGACGACGCGGCCGCCGCCGTCGGAGAGCAGCACCGCGGAGGCGTCGAGGGCGGCCAGCAGCGTCGGCACGTCGCCCTTGGCCAGCGCCGCCAGGAAGCGCCGGCCCAGCGCCACCGTGCGCGGACTCCGGGGCGGCGCGGCGATCGGCTCCACGGCCAGCCGCCGGCGGGCGCGGGCGAGCAGCTGGCGGCAGGCCGGCTCACTCTTGCCGAGCGCGCGGGCGATCTCGGCGTGGCTCCAGTCGAGCGCGTCGTGCAGCACGATCGCCGCGCGCTCCACCGGCCCCAGCCGGTCCAGCAGCACCAGGTGCGCCAGCGACAGGCTCTCGTCGCGCTCCACCAGCTCGGACGGCAGCGGGTGGGCGTCGCCGATCAGCGGCTCCGGAAGCCAGGGGCCGACGTAACTCACGCGCTGGCGCCGCGCCGAGCGCAGCTCGTCGATGCACAGGCGGGTCAACGCCGTGATGAGCCACGCGGTCGGGCTCTCGACGTCGGGTGGTGCTGATTCGAGCCAGCGCAGCCACACGGTCTGCACGGCGTCCTCGGCGTCGGCCACCGAGCCCAGCATCCGGTAGGCGGTGGCCCACAGGCGCACGCGCTCGGCGCCGAAGGCGGCGGCCGCGCCGATCACGTTGCCGCGGCGTCGCGGTACCGGCTCGAGCCCGGCTCGCCGTACGCCAGCAGGCCCTCGCGATCGGCCGCCGACGGCAGCGCGGCCCACACGGCGTTGATCTTGCGCTTGACCGCCTTCACCTCGGCGCCGGCCATCAGCACGCGCCGCTCCCAGCCGTCTGTCTGCACGGCGCCGGCGCCGCCCAGGTCCAGGCACATGCGGTAGATGGGCTGCCGGTACGGCTGGGTCGGTAGTCCCAGGAGATCGCTCACCGCGTTGTGGCCGGCGAACTGGCCCAGCTTGATCGCGTGCTGACAGGACATGAGTGCCGCGTGGTCGTCGTCGGCCATCGCGTGAGCCACGTCGCCGGCGGCGTAGACGCCCGGCAGCCCCCGCACCTGCAGACTCGGCTCGGTCAGCAGCCGCCCCAGCGCGTCGCGCTCGGCCGGCAGCGTGCGCGTCAGCGGATGCGCGACCATGCCGCCACACCACACGACCGTCTCGCCCTCGAGGCGCTCGAGCCGCACGCCCAGCCGCACCTCGACGCCCAGCTTGTCGAGCGCGCGGGTGATGGTCTCGCGCGGCCCCTCCCCCAGGCTCGGCGCCACCACGTCAGCGCGCTCGAGCAGCACGACCCGGAAGCGCTCGGCCAGCTCGGTGGCGAGCTCGAGGCCGGTGAAGCCGCTGCCCACGACGGTCACGGTGGCGCCGGGCGGCAGCGCCTGCAGGTGACGGTCGAGGGCCCGCGCGGCCTCGTAGCTGTCGACGTCGAACGCGCGCTCGATGCCGGGCAGCGCCGGCCGCTCCAGGCGACTGCCGAGGGCGATCACCAGCCGGTCGTAGCCGAGCGGCGGGCCCTCGGCCAGTGCCACCCGCCGGGCGTCGACGTCGATGCCGGACACCCGCGCCTGGCGGAAGCCGACGTCGATCCGCGCCAGCATGGGGGCGAGCGGGTACCGGATGTGGTCGCCGGGGCCGGGCTCGTAGAGCCGCGGCCGGTTGACGAGGTCGGGCTCGGCCGAGACCAGCGTGATGTCGACCGCCGCCTCGCCGCGGGCGCGAGCCCCGCCCAGCGCCGCGTACACCCCGCCGTAGCCGCCCCCGAGGATCAGCACCTGCCTGGTCATGATCTTCTCCTCTGCCCATAGAGACGAATGACGGCCACGTCGTGTGACAGGTCCCCTGGCCCATGCCTCGGTGGCAGCCCCCATGCACTCCCGGATTCCCCGGGCGGAGCCTGGGCGACAGGAGCAAGACGATGGCGAGCACCGCGGCCGACGTTCTGATCGACACGCTGGCGGACTGGGGCGTCGAGGTCGTCTTCGGCCTGCCCGGCGACGGGATCAACGGCATCATGGAAGCGCTGCGCACGCGCCGAGAGCGGATCCGCTTCGTCCAGGTCCGTCACGAGGAGTCGGCGGCGTTCATGGCCTGCGGTTACGCGAAGTTCACCGGACGGCTCGGCGTATGCCTGGCCACCTCGGGACCGGGCGGCATCCATCTGCTGAACGGGCTCTACGACGCCAAGCTCGACGGCCAGCCGGTCCTGGCCATCACCGGCCTGACCTACCACGACCTCATCGGCACCCACACGCAGCAGGACGTCGAGCTCGATCGCCTCTTCGTCGACGTCTGCCAGTACAACGCGCGGGTCATGGGGCCCACGCACGTCGAGAACGTGGTCGACCTCGCCTGCCGCACGGCGCTGAGCTACCGCGCGGTGAGTCACGTCACGATCCCGGTCGACGTGCAGGAGATGCCGGCCGACCGTGGACGCACCCCGCGCAACGTCGCCGGCCACACCTCAGAGGTCCACGCGCGGAGTGCCCGGCTGCCGGCCGAGGACGACCTGCGCCGCGCCGCCGCCGTGCTCGACGCCGGCCGCAAGGTCGTCATCCTCGCCGGCCGCGGCGCTCTCGGCGCCGGCGACGAGCTGGAAGCCACGGCCGACATCCTGGCCGCCCCCATCGTGAAGGCGCTGCTCGGCAAGGCCGCGGTGCCCGACGACAGCCCCTTCACCACCGGGAGCATCGGCCTGCTCGGCACGCGCCCCTCCCAGGAGGCGATGGAGGACTGCGACACGCTGCTCATGGTCGGCACCTCGTTCCCCTACATCGAGTTCTACCCCAAGCCCGGCCAGGCGCGTGGCGTGCAGATCGAGCTCGACCCCGCCCGCGTGGGTCTGCGCTATCCCGTCGAGGTCGGCCTCGTCGGCGACGGCGCCCGCACGCTAGCGGCGCTGCGGCCGCTGCTCGCGCGCAAGCCCGACCGGTCGTTCCTGGAGCAGGCGCAGACCGGCATGACGAAGTGGCGGGCCCTGATGGACGAGCGGGCCGGCCGGCGCGACACGCCCATGAAGCCGCAGGTCGTCGCCGCCGAGCTGGGCCGGCGCCTGCGCGACGACGCCATCGTGGCGTGCGACAGCGGCACCATCACGACCTGGTGGGCGCGGCACATTCCCGCCCGACGCGGACAGATGCACACCGTCTCCGGCAACCTGGCCTCCATGGCCTGCGGGCTGCCGTATGCGATCGCCGCTCAGATCGCGCATCCCGACCGTCAGGTCGTGGCTTTCGTCGGCGACGGCGGCTTCTCGATGCTGATGGCCGAGCTCGCCACCTGCGTGAAGTACCAGCTGCCGGTGAAGGTCGTCGTCGTCAAGAACAACACCCTCGGGCAGATCAAGTGGGAGCAGATGGTGTTCCTCGGTAACCCCGAGTACGGTTGCGACCTGCAGCCGATCGACTTCGCCGCCGTCGCCCGGGCCTGCGGCGCCACCGGCTTCACGATCGAGGATCCGGGCGCGTGCGGCGCCGTCCTCGACGAGGCCCTGGCCACGCCGGGCCCCGTCGTCGTGCAGGCCGTCGTCGATCCCTTCGAGCCACCGCTGCCGGCCAAGATCACGCTCGAGCAAGCCCGGAAGTTCGCGACCTCCCTCGTGCGCGGCGAGCCGAACCGCGAGCGGATCGCCCTGACCGTCCTCGGCGACCGCATCCGGGAGCTGGTGTAGCCGCGCCCGGATCAGTCCTCCAGCAGCACGCAGTGGCGGGGATCGGCGCTGACGAAGACCTCGTCGCCCTCGGCCAGGGCGTCGGGCGCGGCCGAGCGCACGATGAGCGTCCGGCCCTCCCAGTCCACGTGGTACTGGGTGAAGTCGCCCTGGAACACCCGCTGGCGTATCCGGGCCGGCCACGCGTTGACGGTCGTGGCCGGGCGCGTGCCCTCCAGTCGCAGGCGGACGGTCCGCACGGCCATGAGCGGCTCGGCGCCGGCCGGGCGGCCGAGGGAGACGCCGTGCACCACCGACCCGCCCGGCGTCTCGATGACCACCGAGCCGTCGCGCTCCAGGTCGGTCCGGCGGCGGCCGCGGATCAGGTTGGCGGAGCCGACGAAGTCGGCGACGAACGTGTTGCGCGGCCGGTCGTAGATCTCGGCGGGCGTTCCCACCTGCTCGATGACGCCGTCGCGCATCACGATGATCCGGTCGGAGATGGCCAGCGCCTCCTCGAGGTCGTGCGTCACGTAGACGGAGGTGATGTCCAGACGCCGCTGCAGGACCTTCAGCTCCACGCGCATCTCGGCCCGCAGCTTGGCGTCCAGGTTCGACAGCGGCTCGTCGAAGAGCAGGACGGCCGGCGAGAAGACGAAGGCCCGGGCCAGGGCCACCCGCTGCTGCTGCCCGCCCGAGAGCTTGGAGGCGCTGCGCTCCCCCAGGTCGCCGAGCTGGACGAGGTCGAGGGCCTCGCGCACGCGGGTCTTGATCTCGGCCTCCGGCCGCTTGCGCACGCGCAGACCGTAGGCCACGTTGTCGAACACGCTCATGTGGGGCCAGATGGCGTAGGACTGAAACACCATGGACAGCCCCCGCCGCTCGGCGGGGATGTTCACGCTCGGCGACGACGAGAAGACGGCGGCGCCGCCGATGCGGATCTCGCCCGACGTCGGCCGCTCCAGCCCGGCGATCGCCCGCAGCGTGGTCGTCTTGCCGCACCCCGACGGCCCCAGCAGCGTCAGATGCTCGCCGGCGCCCACGGTGAAGCTCACGCCGCGGACGGCGGCGACGGTGCCGTAGCGGACGACCAGGTCGCGGACCTCGATCGAGGCCTGGCTCACGCGCTCACTCGCCCGCGGGCTGGACGGCGCGGCGGGCCACCGTGAACAGGACCGCCAGCGCGACGGCCACCGCCAGCGTCTGGATGAGCGCCAGGGCCGCCGTCAGCTCGGAGCTGGTCGAGAACCACGACTCGACGATGGCCGGCGTGATCACCTTGGCGTTGGGGCCCATCAGCAGGATGGAGGCGCCCAGCTCGCGCACGCTGGCGATGAACAGGAGCAGCCACGCCGCCACCAGCCCCGGCTTGAGCAGCGGCATGGTGACGCTGCGCAGGCGATAACCCCACGAGGCCCCGCACATCTGGGCCGACTCCTCCAGTGAGCGGTCGATCTGTAAGATCACGCCGGAGATCGTCCGCAGCCCCAGCGGCAGGAACACCGTGAGGTAGACGATCAGCAGCAGCCACAACGTGCCGTAGATGGGAATCGGGAAGACCAGCCACGCCCACAGCATGCCGAAGGCGAAGACCAGGCGCGGCACCGCCTGCGGAAACATCAGCACGTACTCGATGAGGCCGGCGCCGGGCAGGCGCGAGCGGTAGATCAGCCAGGAGAGGAAGCCCATCAGCACGACGCCGATGCTGGCGGTGGCCACGCCCAGCAGCAGGCTGTTCCACAGGGCCGAGCGCACTGCATCCAGCGAGAACGCCGTCGCGTAGTTGGCCAGCGTGAAGTTGTCGGCCCGGGGGAAGACCGTCGTCAGCCGCTGGAACGACGCGTACACGATCGTCAGCACCGGCAGGGCCACCGCCACCGCCAGGTAGGCCACGCACAGGGCCAGCAGCGGCCACCGCAGGCCGCCCACGTCCATGACACGGGGCCGGAAGGCCTTGCCGGTGATGGTCGCGTAGCTGCCCGCGCTGATGATGCGGCGGTACACCCACACCATGCCGAACATCACGGCGAACAGCGACACTCCCATGGCCGCCGCCGTCGGGAAGCGCGGGGGATACTGGGACACCATCTGGTACATGGCGGTGGTGACGACATAGAACCGGTTGGGCAGGCCGAGGACGAGCGCGGCCGAGAACGAGCCCAGCATCTCGGCGAAGACGAAGATGGCCGCCCCCAGCACGCCGGGCATGACGAGCGGCAAGGTGATGCGCAGCATCGTGCGCACCCGGCCGGCGCCGAGGACCTGGGAGGCTTCCTCCAGCGCGGGGTCCATCGACTTCATCACGGCCCCGATCATCACGAAGGCGACCGAGCCCTCGAAGAGCGCCATCACCCAGGCGATGCCCCACGGCGTGTTGACGTCGATCAGGTGGCTGTCGCCGCCCAGCGCACGCCACACCTGGTTGACGAAGCCGCTGTTGGCCGAGCCGATCAGCGCCCAGGCCAGCGCGCCCATCAGCGGCGTCACGTAGTAGGGCATGGCCATGAGCTGCTCGAGCGCGGCCCGGCCGGGCACGTTGGTGCGCGAGAGGATCCAGCCCATGGCGAAGCCGATGACGACGGCCATGACGGTGGCCACGCCGGCCACCTGCAGCGTGTTGCCGAAGATGTGGGCGTAGCGGCCCAGGCCCGCGAAGTTGTCGAGGCCGTACGCCTCCGGCGGTCGGGCCTGCGGATCGCCCACGCTCAGCGAGGCCTGGATCAGGTAGGCGATCGGATAGAGCACGAGCACGGCGGCGCCGCCGCCGACCACCAGGCTGACAAGGCGCGGGCCCGGCCGCCAGGACCGGGCCCGCGTGAGGATCCCCACGTCGGGGATCCTCACAACCCCATGATGGAGTTCCACTCCTTCACGAACACGGGGTGGCTGGCCACGTAGTCGTTAACGTCCGTGGGGAACAGGAGCTTGAAGTCCGACAGCTTCTTGCCGGTGGGCATCGGGCCGGCGTCGCTCCGCAGCGAGCCGTAGAGGAGGATCTTCTGGTTCTGGTACACGGCCTGGCCGCGCCTGGACAGCGCCCAGTCCACGAAAAGCTTGGCCGCTTCCGGATGGGGCGCCTTGTTCACCACGCCGATGTAGAAGGCCGTGGCCGGCAGCCCGTCGGCCGGCGCCACGAACTCGATCTCCGCACCCTTCTCGGCGAAGAGCGTGTAGCCGGCGTACTCGGCCAGCACGCACATGCGGTCGTCGCCCTTGGACAGCCGGTCGAACAGCTGGGCCCGCGCGTCGAAGCCCTTGGGCCGCTGCTTGGCGAACTCCAGCCAGAAGTCGTTGCCGTACAGCTTGCGCAGCGTGTACCACTGGGCGTGCTGCATGCCGGAGGTGGCCAGCTTGGCGCTGATGCCGTCCTTGTAGGCCGGATTGAGGATGTCCTTCCACGTCTTCGGCGCCTGCTCGGGCTTCACCTTGCCACGGTTGTAGGAGATGCCGGCGAAGGTGACGCCGCCCCAGCTGTAGTGACCGACCGGGCTCGACTGGTGCTCGGGCTTGTAGGCGGAGAGCTCGGGCGAGGCGTAGACCTCCCAGCCGCTCTTCTTCTGGAAGTCGATGGCCGGCGAGATGTCGGAGAGCTGCAGCACGTCGACGCCGAAGCGCCCGGCCGACCGCTCGGCGGTGATCTTGGCGTAGAGGGCGCCGGTCTGCAGCCGCACGTAGCTGGTCTTGATCTTCGGGAAGTCCTTCTTGAACGCGTCGAGGAGGACGCCGATCCCGGGCTCGCTGTCGTGGCCGTAGTAGACGACCTCGCCCTCCTGCTCGGCCTTGGCGACATCGGCGCCGGTCTGGAAGTCGAGGACCTTCGTGGCCTTGCCCTGGGCCTCCGCGAACGGGGCCCGGGCCAGCAGCGGGGCGGCGGCCGCGGCCAGCGCTCCGGTCTTCAGAAAGCCGCGTCGGGTGACGGCGGTGGGGGTCGCGTCGCTCATGAGATCTCCTCTTCGCTGGGGATATCGGGGCGATCCTGTCGCCCGCCGTAGCATACGCTATCACCGCCTTGACTCCCGCCCGAGCGTGGTCCTAGGCTGCCGCGGTGAAGCCACCCCGATTTCGGTACGAAGACCCGGCCACCGTGGACGACGCGCTCGGCCTGCTGGCCAGTCACGGCGACGGAGCCCGGGTCCTGGCCGGCGGCCAGAGCCTCGTGCCCATGCTCAACTTCCGCCTCGCCCGGCCGAGCCACCTGATCGACATCAACCGGGTGTCGGCGCTGGCCACTGTGACCGCTCCGCCCGCGGGCGGCCTGCGCCTGGGCGCCCTGGTCCGGCAGCGCACGCTGGAGCGCTCGGCGCTGGTGCGCGAGCACAGTCCCCTGCTCGCCCAGGCCATGCCCTTCGTCGGCCACCCTCAGATCCGGACCCGCGGCACGCTGGGCGGCAGCCTCGCGCACGCCGATCCGGCCGGCGAGCTGCCGGCGGTGATGGTGGCCCTGGGCGCCCAGCTCACGGTGCAGAGGGCCGGCGGCCGGCGCACCATCGCCGCCGAGGATTTCTTCGTCGCCGCCCTGACCACCGCGCTGGCGCCCGACGAGCTCCTGACGGAGATCGCGCTGCCGCCGTGGCCGGCGCGCAGCGGCGCGGGGCTTCACGAGGTCGCCAAGCGCCACGGCGACTTCGCGCTGGGTGGCGTGGCCGCCACGCTGACCCTCGATGCCCAGGGTCGCGTGGCCGCCGCGCGGATCGTGGGCTTCGGGGTGGGGCCGCGGCCGGTACGCGTGGCCGACGCCGGCCGCTCACTGGTGGGCGGCGCGCCATCGGCGGCGGCGTTCGCCGAGGCCGGCCGGCTGGCCGCGGCCGCCGTCGATCCCGCCGACGACATCCACGCCAGCGGCGCCTACCGCAGGCGATTGATCGGCGTGCTGACCGCGCGCGCCCTGGCCGACGCTGGCGCCGCCGCCGAGCGCGCGGCATGAGCGAGACGCGCGCGATCGCCCTCACGGTGAACGGCCAGGTCCGCCAGGCCACCGTCGACGTACGCACCACGCTGGTGGATTGCCTGCGCGAGCAGCTCCGGCTGACCGGCACCCACGTGGGCTGCGAGCACGGGGTGTGCGGCGCCTGCACGGTGCTCGTGGACGGCGAGCCGGTCCGCGGCTGCCTGCTCCTGGCCGTGCAGGCGGACGGCCACCGCGTCGAGACCGTCGAGAGCCTGGCGCCCGACGCCGAGCACCTCGACCCGCTGCAGGCCGAGTTCGTCCGCCACCACGGCGTGCAGTGCGGCTTCTGCACCGGCGGCATCCTCATGTCGCTGACGGCGGCACTCCGCGAGAATCCACGCCCGACCGAGGCCGAGGTCCGCGAGACACTGGCCGGTCATCTGTGCCGCTGCACCGGCTACCAGGGCATGGTGGACGCCGTGCTGGCCGTGGCCGCGCGATGAGCACGCCGGCCTCCCGCACGCCCGGGGGCGGCTACATCGGCGCGCCCATCCCGCGCCGCGAGGACGCGCGACTGCTGACCGGGCGCGGCACCTTCGTGGACGACCTCGCCATGCCCGGCGTGGCCCACGCGGCCATGGTGCGCAGCCCGCACGCCCACGCCCGCGTGGGGCACATCGACGCGACCGCGGCGCTGGCCCTGCCCGGCGTGCTGGCGGTGGTGACCGCGGCCGACGTCGCCGACATCCAGAAGCCGTGGCCGGCCCGCATGCCGAGCCCGGTGCCCGGCACCGCCGTGCGCCACGGCGTGCGCCACACGTTGCCGCGCGAGAAGGTCCGCCACGCCGGCGAGGTGGTGGCGGCGGTGGTCGCCGAGTCACGCGCCCTCGCCGAGGATGCGGCCGAGCTGGTCCGGATCGACTATGACGTCCTGCCCGTCGTCGCCTCGCCCGCCGCCGCGCTGGCGCCCGGCGCCCCGCTCGTCTACGAGGAGCTGGGCGACAACGTCGCCGCCCACATCGTCCAGCGGGTGGGCAACCCCGAGCGGGCCTTCGCCGCCGCCGACCACACGCTGCGCGAGACGTTCCGGGTGATGCGGGGCGGCAGCCACTCGATGGAGGGGCGGGGCGTGGTGGCGCGCTACGACGAGGCGCTGGATGCGTTCACCGTGTGGGACGCCACCCAGGCGCCCCACGCCATCCGCGCCATGCTCGCCTACCTGTTCGATCTGCCCGAGCACCGCGTGCGGGTCATCGCGCCGCCGGACGTCGGCGGCGGCCTCGGGCCCAAGGCGAGCTTCTATCCGGAAGAAGCGCTCGTCTGCTGGCTGGCCCGCCGCCTGCGCCGGCCGGTGAAGTGGATCGAGGACCGGCTGGAGCACTTCGTCTC
This sequence comes from uncultured Candidatus Rokubacteria bacterium, assembly GCA_963734175.1. Lineage (GTDB taxonomy): Bacteria > Methylomirabilota > Methylomirabilia > Rokubacteriales > CSP1-6 > AR5. Next base: position 861,411 of record CAVTGC010000013.1, on the reverse strand, counting down.
CGCCGCCCAGGAACGCGAGCAGGTCCACGAGATCGAGATCGCCTTCACGGGCGACGGCACGCTGCTCGGGCTGCGCGACGTCTTCACCCACGACATCGGCATGTACGGGGCGCTGGTGGCGCCGGTCATCACTGCCTGCACGGTCCCCGGCCCCTACCGCATCGCGAACATCCACTCCGAGGTCCGGGCCGCGTACACGAACCTGCAGCCGAGCGGAGCCGTCCGCGGCGCCGGCCGACCGCAGGGCGTGCTGGTGATGGAGCGGATGATGGACCGGATGGCCGAGACCCTCGGCCTGGACCCGGCCGAGGTGCGCGCCCGCAACCTGATCCCGGCCGACGCGTTCCCGTACCCGGTCGGCATGTGGTTCCGCGACGGCGCGCCGCTCACCTACGACAGCGGCAACTACCCCGAGCTGCTCCGCCTCGCGCTGGAGCGCGCCGAGTACCCGCAGGCCCGCCGCGAGCAGGCCGCGCTCCGGGCCCAGGGCCGCTGCCGGGGCATCGGCGTGGCGATCTGCGTGGAAGGCGTGGGCCTGGGGCCGTTCGAGGGCGCGGTGCTACGGCTCGACGGGCGCGGCCGCGTGATCGTGACCAGCGGGGCGCCGCCGCAGGGTCAGGGCTACCAGACCGCCTTCGCCCAGATCGCCGCCGACGCGGTCGGCGTCCGCTTCGAGGACGTCGACGTGGTGACCGGCGACACCGGCGCCATCCCCTACGGCGTGGGCAGCTTCGCCAGCCGGGTGACCGCCAACGCCGGCCCCGCCATCTTGCAGGCCGGCGGGGCTCTGCGGGAGAAGGTGCTGGCGGTGGGCGCGCACCTGCTGGAGGCGGCGGCGGCCGATCTCGAGATCGTCGACGGCGCCGTCCGCGTGCGCGGACTCCCCGACCGGGGCGTGCCGCTGGCGCAGGTCGCGCGCCTGGGCAACGCGGGCATCGCCTTCGGCATGGTGATGCCCGGCGGCCTGTCGGTCGGGCTCGAGGCTTCCGCTTACTTCACGCCGTCACAGGCCGGCTACTCGGCCAGCGCCCACGTGTGCATCCTGGACGTCGATCCCGACACCGGCGAGGTGACGATCGTGCGCTACGTGGTCGGGCACGACTGCGGCAACGTGATCAACCCGCTCATCGTCGAGGGTCAGATCCTCGGCGGCGTCGCCCACGGCCTCAGCAACGCGCTCTACGAGGAGGCGATGTACGACGAGCAGGGGCAGAGCCTGGCCAGCAGCTTTCTCGACTACCCGCTGCCGTCGGCGCGCGAGATGCCGCGCATCGAGATGTTCCACCTGACCACGCCGAGCCCGATCAACCCGCTCGGTGTCAAGGGCGCCGGCGAGGCCGGGACGCTACCCGTCACGGCCGCCGTCGCCGGTGCGGTCGAGGACGCGCTGCGCCCGTTCGGCGTGCGCGTGAACCGGATGCCGCTGAATCCCGGCCGCATCAGCGACCTGATCCACGGAAGCGGGCCCGCCCGCCCCTGAGTCAGGCCGGCGGCTCGGCCACCGGGCGCCCCACCGTCAGCGCCTGCCGCAGAGCCGGGTCGAGGTTGTTGAAGGTCGAGTCGGCCTGAACGCCCAGGGCGTCCAGGAGCTTGCTGAAGAAGCAGCGGGCGGCCGCCGTCGCCGCCAGGTCGAAGATCTCCTCCTCCCGGTAACCGTGCGATCGGAGGATCTCGATGTCGGCGGCGGTGATGCGGTCCGCCTGGAGCACCACCTTCTCGACGAAGGCCATCATGGCCCGCTCGCGAGGCTCGAGCGGCGACCCCGGCTCGCCCCGGGCGATCGCCGTCACCGTTGGCGCGTCGAACACCTGGTTGGCCAGCACACTGCCGTGCGCCAGGGAGCAGTATGAGCTGCGCAACGCCCGGGCCGCCGCCAGCGTGGCCAGCTCATACGTCCGGACGGGCAGGTTCGATCGAATCGCCCCCAGCAGCCCGGTCCAGCCGGCCCTGACGCCCGGCCGCAGGCTGAACGCCTGCGTCCAGTTCGGGAGGTGGCCGAGCTGGCGGTGAGTCTCCTCGTACATCTCGCGGACCGCCCCCTCGGCGTCGGAGGGCGGGATCGTCCGCACGAACGCCATGTCGTGTCCTTCCTCTTACGAGTCGGGCCGGCCGTACTCGCGCTCGACCCGGCAGATACGGATCATGTAGTGCGAGTACCAGAGCTCGCGCCCCTTGCGCTTGGCCACCTGATGCTCGGCGTCCTTGGCCCAGGCCTCGATCGATTCCAGGTCTCTCCAGTACACGGCCGCCACTCCGGTTCCGTCGCCGTTGCGAGCCGGCTCGATGCCGAGAAACCCGTCGTAGGTGCCCGCACGCTCCACCAGCCGCGCGTACATCTCGACGTGCTCGGTGTGATCGACCTTGGCGTTGATGGAGGTGAACACGACCGCGTAGTACGGCGGCTTCGGAGTCTTCGAGATGTAGGGCATCTCAGCGCCTCGCGAACTTGAGATGGGTCACCGCCGGCGTGGCGACGGTCCGGACGAGCTCGAGCCCGCGCAGATCGTCGCCCACGCCCGCGAACAGCGCCTCACCACTGCCGAGGACCGTGGGCACGAGGTTGATCTCCATCTCATCCACGAGTCCGGCGACCAGGTACTGCTGGGCGGTCCTGGCGCCTCCGGCGAGCAAGACATCCTTGCTACCGGCGGCTCGCCGCGCCTGGTCGAGCGCCGCCTTGATGCCCTCGGTGACGAACGTGAAGGTCGTGCCGCCCTCGAGCCTCAGTGGCTCGCGGGGATGATGGGTGAGCACGAACACCGGATGATGAAACGGCGGGTTGTCCCCCCACCAGCCGGTCCAGGGGTTCCCGGCATCCCACGGGCCGGGGTGACCGCCGAACATGTTGCGTCCCATCACCGTGGCGCCGATGTTGGCCAGCGACTCCTCGACGACCGGGGTGCTGTCGTTGACCTCACCGCCATCGAGGCCGAACTGGCTCCGAACGATGGCGAGCGCAAGCGCCCACTCGTGCAGCCGCATGCCGCCGATCCCCAGCGGATTCTTCACGCTCTGGCTGGGCCCCGCCACGAAACCATCGAGCGACATCGAGATCTTGAACCGCACCTTGGGCACCCTCAACCTCCTCCACCCCTGCGCTTGGTGATCGGTGGCCAGGATACATCCCGAAGGATTGTGGTACACCTTCCGGGTCGATGAACCTCGAGCCCTCCCCCGCCCAGCAAGAGATCGTCGCCCAGGCTCGCTCGCTGGCCCTCGAGCGGTTCGCGCCGCGTGCTGACCGGCACGACCGCGAGGCCTCCTTCCCCTTCGACGACTACGCCGACCTGCGTTCGGCCGGGCTGCTCGGACTCTGCGTGCCCCAGCGGTACGGCGGCCGCGGCGCCAGCTACGAGACCTACTGCCTGGTTGCCGAGCAGCTCGCGCAGGGCAACGGCTCCACGGCGCTCACATTCAACATGCACTGCCTGACCATGCTGATGATGGGCGAGCTGGCCGACGTCATGCCGATGGCGCCCGCGGTCCGCGAGCGGCACGAGCAGCGGCGCGCCCGCAAGTTCCGCGAGGTGGTGGAGCAGGGCGTCTTCTACGGCCAGCCCCACAGCGAGCCGGTCGAGCAGGGGCAGACGGACACCGCGCTGCAGATGGGCGGCCGGCGCTTCGGCACCACGGCCCGGAAGGTCGACGGCGGCTACGTCGTGAGCGGCCGCAAGTTCTTCGTCTCCCTGGCCGGGGCCGCGCCGTACTTCGCCACGCCGGCGATCAGGATCGGTGACGAGCCGTGGATCGAGCGAACGCTGTACCTGCAAGTCCCGAAGGATGCGCCCGGCGTCAGCTTCCCGGGCGACTGGGACCCGATGGGCATGCGGGGCACCGTCAGCCGCGACATGCTACTGCAGGACGTGTTCGTCCCCGACGAGGCCGAGGTGTTGCCGCCGGGGCTCTTCGGCGCCCTCTACAACGCCTTCCCGCACCTCTCGCCCCTGACCTTCTCGGCGACGTTCCTGGGGTTGATGCAGGCCGCCTATGACTACACGATCGCCTACCTCACCGGCCAGGTCCCGGGTGCGCCCGGCGTGCGGACCGAGCTCCCGACCAAGGGCCACGCGGTGGCCGAGATGCTCTTCTCGCTGGAGGCAGCCCGGGCGCTCTACTACCGGGCGATCGCCGAGGCCCGCGTGGACGCGCCGGTCGCTGCCGTGCAGCGCGCCCGGGCCGCCCACGTCACCATCCAGCGGTCGTGCGTTGCGCTGACCCAGGAGGCGATCCGCGTCTGCGGCGGGCGCGCGATCCTCAAGCGCTACCCGCTCGAGCGCTACGCGCGCGATGCGCGGGCCGGCGCCGTCATGCGCCCGTGGACCCAGGACATCGCGACCCAGCAAGCGTGGGAGACCGCCCTCGGCGCCCAGCCGTAGCCGGGCCGGGCGTGGCCGGCTACTTGTCGTTGAGGATGATGGGCAGGCCCGACTTGTCGCCGAGGACGATCACCTTGGCGTTGGGGCTCTTCGACAGCTCGTGGGCGACCTCGATGGCCTTCCACTTCAGCAGCTCGCTGCTGATGCCCCGGGCCACGATCGTCTGGAAGTCCGCGATGCCCTGCGCCTCCACGCGCTTGCGCTCGGCTTCCTGACGCTCGCGATCGAGCACGAACCGCATGCGCTGCGCCTGCTGCTCGGCCTGCAGCTTCTCCTGGATGGCGGTCGTGAGCAGCGCCGGCAGCTGGACGGAGCGCAGGAGCACCTGCTCGGCCTCGATTCCGCGCGGGGCCAGGGCCGCCTGGATGTGCTTGAACATGCTCTGGGCGACCGCCTCCCGCGAGGCGGAGTAGAGCACCTTCGCCTCGTACTCGGCGGTGACGTCGCGAATCACGGAGCGCAGCTGGGGGTCGATCACCACCCCCTCGAAGCGGGTGCCGATCGTCTGGTACACCTTGGCGGCTGCCTCCGGACGCAGCCGGAACAGCAGCGACACGTCGAGACTCACGATGAGCCCCTCGGAGGTCGGCACCGCGGCCGTCTCCTTCAGCTCTCGCGTCTGCACGCTGAACTTGACGACGCGCGTGCCCGGCACGATCAGGCGGATGCCGGGCTGGAGGATGCGATCGGAGACGCTGCCGAAGAAGTCCTGCACGCCCACCTGCCCGGCCGGCACCATCGTCGTCGAGAGGTAGACGACGAGGAGCACGAGCAGACCGAGGAGACCGGTGCGGACACCGCCGAGCATGGCGAGCAGCTCTCGCATTCCGCTGTCGATCATAGACCTCCGACGGGCGGCGACCAAGAAAGCCCGGCGACGGTCGGGGCCCGAGCCCCGGCCGGCCCCGCCCCGCCGAACCGCCCCCGGAGGCCACGCCACCTGGGATAGAATCTCGCCCGACGACGGCCGCGCACACGACAGACAAGGAGCGCGCAATGCCGGACAGCTCGATCGCCCAGTTGACCGACGCCATCCTCGAGCGCGATCAGCCGCGCACGACGGACCTCTTCTTCGGAATGGTGAAGCGCGAAGGCCGCTCGGTCGCCGACGCCCTCGGCGCGGTGACCAAGGCCCAGGCGCCGTTCGTGCAGGTACCCAGCCACATCAACGTGCGCGACGGCCAGATCACCCTGATCAACAACGATCACACGATCCTCGGCCTCCGGACCTCCGTGAGCCTGGCCCCGTACCTGCCCGAGCCCTACCGGCTGCTGCCGCTCCTGCAGAGCGTCTGGTACATCCCGGCCGGGCTCGACATCTGGAACCAGCTGGCCGGTCGGTACCCCGGCCGCTACGCCACCATGAAGGGCATGAACGTGCCGCCGCCCGACTACGGCCCGGTCGTCTGGCACCAGGAGCAGGCGCCGATCACGGAGCCGGGCACCCTCGACGAGCGGCTGCACGCGCACATGATCGCGACGATGAGCGGTGACGTGCGCCGCTCGTACGGGCTCTTCCTGGGGCTCGCCGCCGATCCGGAGGCCCGCCCGCGGCTGCGCGACCACCTGATCTTCCTGGGGCTGATCGATCTGCAAGATACGGTCGCCGGGCGGAAGGCGCGCAACACCGGCCACAAGGCACTGCGGGCCCGGGCCGTGATCGACCTCGCCGATTTCATCGGGTGGGAGCGGGCCGGAGGCGTGCACTACATCGGCGTGCCGGACATGGCCGTCGGCCCGCTGTACTACTCGCTCTACGACGCCGCCTGCGTGACGGTGGTCGCCGATCTACCCGACGCCGGCAAGAAGCTCGCGCAGACGAACCACACGCCGCTCACCCCGGCCGAGGTCGAGGAGATGGTCGATCTCCTCATGACGGCCGACGGGACGACGGTGTGGGATCGGCTCACCACGCATCTGAAGAACGGCGTGTCCATCCGGAGCCTGGGGGACGCGATCCAGGTCGGCGCCGCCGAGCTGATCTTGCGGACGACCGTCGGCCGCATGTTCACCGACGGCCAGCATCCGTTCGACTACTGCAACACCGCCAACGACTGGCTGCGCACGACCGCCAGCCCCTACCAGGTGCGCGTGCTGTACCTGATGGCCAACTTCGTCAACGACGTCGCCCGCTCGAACAAGCTGACGACGCCCGTGATGGAGCGCGAGGCCCCCTTCGACGCCGCCGGCCGGTCACCGCAGGCCGTGCTGGAGGCGCTGGACGAGGCCATCCTGGCCTTCGACGCTCCGCGCGCCACCGCGGTGGCCAGCGCCTACCTGGCCTCCGGCGCCGATCGCGACGCCTACCGCGCCGCGGTGGCGGTGATCGCGTGCAAGTTCCAGGACGATCCGCATAACCAGAAGATCACCCACTCCACCTTCGAGGAACACGAGCACAACTCCACGCACCTGCGCGACCGCCTGCTCCTCGCCTCCGCGCGCCTCCTGGCCGGCTGGCCCAAGATGCCCGGCGAGCGCGAATGCTACGCCCGCTTCCTGAAGGAGTGGATCAACAACTAGCGCCTCGCGTGGGCGGCGGTGGCGGCGGGGGCCGGGCCCGTGCGGCCCGGGGTCCGCGGGCGCGCCTGCACGACTCGCCTGTCGCCGTAAGTCGCTCCGGGCACGGCTCACTCGGGCCCCCCATCCCCCAGGGGGGGTCGGTCGAGGCCTCTTCGAGCTGTTGCCGGCTCGCTCGCCGCACCCGGATCGACTAACGGCGACGACGGCTCGCCGTGATGGCGCACCCGCGGACCCCGGGCCGCACGGGCCCAGCCCCCGACACCACCGCCCCCACGTGAGCCGCTAGCCGAGTTTGGCGACGCCTGCCTTGGCGCAGTCTTCGTCTTGCTGGGCGGTGCCGCCGCCGACTCCGCAGGCGCCGTCGACCGATCCGTTGCGGATGATGGGCACGGCGCCCTGGCTCGGGATCATGTGGCCGCCCTCGGCGGCGGCGATGCCCTGGATGATGGGGCTGCCGGCCCGCTCGGCCAGCTCGCCGCTGGCCCGGCCGAAGCCGGCCGAGGCGACGGCCTTGCCCTGCGAGCCGTAGACGCTGCCCCAGATGGCGTTGTCCATGCGATTGAAGGCCATGAGCCGGCCCCCGGCGTCGCACACGGCAACGCTGATGCGAATGTTCATCTCCTTGGCCTTGTCGAGCGCGCCCTGCACGACCCGGTTGGCTTCCGCGAGCGTCAGCGCCATCGTGGACGATCTCCTCTCGGTGACTGGGCGATGCCGGGGCCGACCCTAACCGGCGTCCCGCCCGGCGTCAAGAACCGCCTGCCCGCAGATCTTCGGGTCTGGACTTGCCGCGGGAATATCACGATAATCGTGCCCCACATCGATACCTTTCAGCGCGGAAGGGGAACACCCATGACCGAGCCGATGCGCACACCGCGGAGACGCACCCTCCGAACCCGACTCACGGTCACGCTCGTGGTGGCGGCGCTCAGCGCGGCCGTCGCCGCCGGCGCCCTCGCGCAGGGCGCGGGCAAGAACCTGATCGGCAAGCTGGAAGGCCCGGAGGTCGTCACCGACGCCGCCAAATTCCCCAAGACCTTCAAGGAGGCGCCGCCGCTGGCGGCGCTGGTCAAGGCCGGCAAGCTGCCGCCGGTGGCCGAGCGCATCGGCCAGGACCCGCTCGTGATCAAGCCGCTGCGCGACATCGGCAAGTACGGCGGCACCTGGCGCGCCGGCTTCACCGGCCCGGCCGATTTCTGGAACGGCTTCCGCTGCTGCTCGGGGCCGGATCACCTGATGTTCTGGGATTACTCGGGCGACAAGGTCGTGCCGAACCTCGCCAAGGGCCTCGAGATGCAGGACGGCGGCAAGGTGTGGCTGCTCCACCTGCGCCGGGGAATGAAGTGGAGCGACGGCAAGCCGTTCACCGCCGATGACTTCGTGTTCTGGTTCGAGGACGTCTACCAGAACAAAGACCTCGTCCCCACGCCGTCGGCGACGCTGGCCATCAACGGCAAGCAGGGCGTGATCGAGAAGGTCGACACCTACACGGTGCGGTACAGGTTCCCCGAGCCGTACACCATGTTCCCCGACGTGCTGGCTGGCTCCACCGACCTCGCCGGCCAGATGTTCGGCTATCGCGCCATGGGCGGCTTCGCGCCCGCCCACTACATGAAGCAGTTCCACCCGAAGTACGCGGGCCAGACCGAGCTCGACAAGAAGGTGAAGGACGCGAAGTTCGACTCCTGGGTCCGCATGTTCCTCGCCAGGAACGACTGGGCCGTCAACCCGGACCTGCCCGTGCTCTCGGCCTGGAAAACGGTGACCCCGATCAACACGCCGACGTGGACGCTCGAGCGCAATCCCTACAGCGTCTTCGTCGACACCGCGGGCAACCAGCTACCCTACCTCGACAAAGTCGTGCTCACGCTGGCCGAGAACCTCGAGGTCATCAACCTGCGTGCCATCGCCGGCGAGTACGACTACGCCTCCCGGCACATGGACCTCGGCAAGCTGCCCGTCTTCCTGGAGAACCAGGCCAAGGGCAACTACAAGGTCCACCTCGACCCCGGTGACTACTGCGACCTGATCATCAAGTTCAACCTGAACTACGACGCCGACGCCGAGATCGCGAAGTGGTTCAACACCGCGGACTTCCGGCGCGCGCTGTCGCTCGGCATCGATCGTGACCAGATCAACGAGACGTTCTGGCTGGGCACGGGCACGCCGGGCTCGGTGGTGCCGGTCGACACCAACAAGTACAACCCCGGCCCCCAGTACCGGAAGCTGTGGTCGACGCTCGACCTCAAGAAGGCCAACGAGATGCTGGACAAGGTCGGCCTGGCCAAGAAGGACGCCGAGGGCTACCGGCTGCGCAGCGACGGCAAGGGCCGGCTGCGCATCGAGATCATGACCCTGGGCGGCCAGTTCGTGCAGTACACGCAGATCGCCGAGGTGATCCGCGAGCAGTGGAAGAAAATCGGCATCGACCTGCAGGTGCAGGAGGTCGAGCGCAGCCTGGCGCTGAAGCGCACGGCCGCCAACGAGCAGCAGCTGGCGGCGTGGAACAACGACGGCAGCGAGCACCTGTTCACCTTCCCGCTCCACGTGTTCCCCTACGAGATCGCCTCCGTCGCCTCGTCCGGCCCGCTGTACGCGAAGTGGTTCCATTCCGCCGGCGCGCAGGGCAAGGAGCCGGAGCCACGGATGAAGGAGCTGATGGAGAAGTGGAAGAAGGCCTTCGGCGCGCCCGAGAAGGAGCGCATCCAGCTCGGGAAGGACGTCTGGAGGATCGCGGCCGAGGAGGTGTACATCATCGGCGTGGTCGGCCAGGGCCCGGCCGCCATGGGCGTGCGGGTGGTCAAGAACAACCTGGGCAACATCCCGTCGCGCATGTACAACAGCCCGGACGGCAAGACGCCGGGCATCTCGCGGCCGGCGACGTTCTACTGGAAGCAATAGTCAGCGGAGGCGCCCGGGTCACCGTCGCCCGCCGACGGTGACCCGGACCCAGCCATGCTCACGTACATCGGCCGTCGCGCGATCCTCGCCATCTTCACCGTCTGGGCGATTTCCGTCCTGTCGTTCGTCATCATCCAGCTGCCGCCCGGCGACTACGTCACCTCCTACATCGCGCAGATGGCCTCCACGGGCAGCGTCGTCACCGACGAGGAGGCCCAGAATCTCCGCATCCAGTACGGCCTCGGCCAGCCCATCTACGTGCAATACCTGAAGTGGATGAAGCAGATCTCCGGCGGCAACTTCGGCATGTCGATGGAGTGGCGGCGGCCCGTCACCGAGGTGATCGGCGAGCGGCTGTGGCTCACGATGGTGGTCTCGGTGGCCGCCCTCATCCTCACCTGGGTCCTGGCCCTGCCGATCGGGATCTACTCCGCCGTCCGCCAGTACTCCGTCGGCGACTACGTGGCGACGTTCGTGGGCTTCATCGGCCTGGCCGTCCCCAATTTCCTGCTGGCGCTGGTGCTGCTCTACCTGGGGTTCGTCTTCTTCAACGCTCACATCGGGGGGCTGTTCTCGCCGGAGCTGGCGGATGCGCCGTGGAGCTGGGCCCGGGCCTGGGACCTCCTCAAGCACCTGCCGATCCCCGCGGTCATCCTGGGGCTGGCCGGTACCGCCCAGCAGATCCGCATCATGCGCGCGAACCTGCTCGACGAGCTTCGCAAGCCGTACGTGGTGACGGCGCGCTCCAAGGGGCTGCCCGAGACCCGGGTCATCCTGAAATATCCGGTGCGGGTGGCCCTCAACCCCTTCGCGAGCACGATCGGCTACACCCTGCCCTACATCGTGTCGGGCAGCATCATCGTCTCCCTCGTCCTCGGCCTCCCCACGGTGGGGCCGCTGCTGCTCAAGGCCCTCATCGCCCAGGACATGTTCCTGGCGGGGACGATCGTGCTCCTGCTCGGGGTCATGACCGTGATCGGCACCCTGGCCTCGGACATCCTGCTGGTGTGGATCGATCCGCGCATCCGGCTCGAGGAGACCTGATGGCGGCCGAGCCGAAGGAGCAGCGGATCTTCGTCGCCTCGCAGTGGCAGCTCATGTGGTGGCGGTTCCGCAAGCACAAGGTCGCGGTGGCCAGCGCCGTCGTCGTGGCCGGCTTCTACCTGGCCGTCCTCGGCGCCGACTTCCTGGCGTACTCCGACCCCAACGCCTCCGAGGCCCAGCGCTCGCTGATGCCGCCGCAGCGCATCCACTGGTTCGACGGCTGGCGCTTCAGCCCCCACGTCTACGCCCTCAAGGGCGGCCGCGACCCTCAGACCTTCAAGCGGGTCTACCAGGCCGATCCCAGCCAGAAGATCCCGATCCGGTTCTTCGCGCGGGGCTTCGAGTATCACGTGCTCGGCGTGATCCCCGCGTCGCGCCACCTGATCGGCGTCGACGAGGGCCTCGACGCGTCGAAGACCATCTTCGTGCTCGGCACCGACGTGCAGGGACGCGATCTCTGGTCGCGGCTGATGTACGGCACTCGCATCTCGCTCACGATCGGCCTGCTCGGCGTGACGGCCAGCCTGATCCTGGGCGTCGTCCTCGGCGGGCTCTCCGGCTTCTACGGCGGGATCGCCGACACGGTCATCCAGCGGGTCATCGAGATCCTCCGCTCGATCCCCACGATCCCGCTGTGGATGGGGCTGGCCGCCGCCCTGCCGCGGGAGTGGTCGGTGCTGCAGGTCTACTTCGCCATCACCATCATCATCTCGCTGCTGGGGTGGACGGAGCTGGCGCGCGTCGTGCGCGGCCGCTTCCTGTCGATGCGCGAGGAGGATTTCGTCGTCTCCGCCCGGCTGGTCGGGTGCACCCAGCTGCGCACCATCTTCGTGCACATGGTGCCCTCGTTCATGAGCCACATCATCGCGGCGACCACGCTGGCCCTGCCCGCGATGATCATCAGCGAGACCGCGCTCAGCTTCCTCGGCCTCGGGCTGCGGCCGCCCGCGATCAGCTGGGGCGTGCTGCTACAGCAGGCGCAGAACGTCCAGACGGTCGCGATCTCGCCGTGGCTGATGCTGCCGGCGGTGCCGGTGATCATCGCCGTGATGGCCTTCAACTTCCTGGGGGACGGGCTGCGTGATGCGGCGGATCCGTACTGAACTCGGAGGGGGGCTTCGCCCCCCTTCCGACGGTCGTCGCACGCCTGACGGCGTGCTCCTCCCTGCCTCCCCCCAGACCAGAGGATTGCGCCGGCAAAGCCGGCGCTCGAACGCGGATCACCTAGTGGCTGACGGCATGCACGAACCGGCAAAGTCCCCGGCGCGGGAGCCGCTGCTGTCGGTGCGGGGGTTGAAAACCTATTTTCAGCAGGATGAGGGGTTGGTGAGGGCGGTTGATGGGGTGAGCTTTGATCTGGCGCCGGGGGTGACGCTGGGGGTCGTGGGGGAGAGCGGGTGCGGGAAGAGCATCACGGCCCGGTCGATCCTCAGGATCGTCGATCGGCCGGGGCGGATCGTCGAGGGGGAGATCTGGTTCCGGCGGCCGGGGGCCAACGGCGGAGGCGATCAGGTCGTCGATCTGGCGAAGCTGGCGCCGAACAGCCAGGAGATGCGGTCGATCCGCGGGGCGGAGATCGCGCTGATCTTCCAGGAGCCGATGTCCTCGTTCAGTCCGGTCCACAGCGTCGGCAACCAGATCATCGAGGCCATCATGCTCCACCAGCCGGTCGGACGACAGGAGGCGCGGGAGCGGACGATCGCGATGCTGCGGCGGGTCGGCGTGTCCACGCCCGAGCAGCGCGTGGACCAGCTCGCCTATCAACTGAGCGGCGGCCTGCGCCAGCGGGCGATGATCGCCATGGCGCTGTCCTGCGAGCCGACTCTGCTGATCGCCGACGAGCCCACGACCGCGCTGGACGTCACCACCCAGACGCAGATCCTCGCGCTGATGCGCCAGCTCCAGCAGGAAGACGGCATGGCCATCATGCTCATCACCCACGACCTCGGCGTGGTCGCCGAGATGGCCACCGACGTGGCCGTGATGTACCTGGGCCGGGTGGTCGAGCAGGGACCGGTCGACGCCATCTTCCACGCGCCCCGGCACCCGTACACGCGGGCGCTGCTGCGCTCCATCCCGCGCATCCGGGCGCGCACGCGGGAGCGGCTGACCCCGATCGCCGGCGCCGTGCCCCACCCCTACGACCGGCCGACCGGCTGCCCCTTCCATCCGCGCTGCCCGGACTTCATGGCGGGCACCTGCGACGCTCGCGAGCCGGTCCTCAAGTCGGTCGACGCCCGTCACGCCGTGAGCTGCTTCCTCTACGAATGAGCGCGCCCGTCCCGCCCCTGCTCCGCGTCGCCGGCCTCCAGAAGCTCTTCCCCATCCGGAAGGGCTTCCTGAAGCGCACGGTCGGCCACGTCCGCGCGGTCGACGGCATCGACTTTCACATCGACGAGGGCGAGACGCTGGGACTGGTCGGCGAGAGCGGCTGCGGAAAGACGACCGCCGCCCGCTGCATCCTGAGAGCCATGGAGCCCACCCGGGGCGAGATCTTCATGCGCGTCGGCGACGGCTCGGTGGTCGAGATGGGCGCCCTGCGCCCGGCCCAGCTGCGGGCGCTGCGGCGCGAGATGCAGATGGTCTTCCAGGACCCGTTCACCTCCCTCAACCCGCGCATGACGCTGCTCGACCTCGTGGGCGAGCCGTTGCTGGTTCACGGCATGAAGAACCGGCGGGAGCGCGAGGACCGGGTCGCCGACCTGCTGCGCCGGGTGGGGCTGCGGCCGGAGTACATGCGCCGGTTCCCCCACGCCTTCAGCGGCGGCGAGCGGCAGCGCATCGGCATCGCGCGCGCCCTGGCCCTGCATCCCCGCCTGGTCGTCGCCGACGAGCCGGTCTCGGCCCTGGACGTGTCGGTGCAGGCGCAGATCCTGAATCTCCTGATCGATCTGCAGGCCGACCTCCGGCTGACCTATCTGTTCGTGGCCCACGACCTCAGCGTCGTGCGCCACATCAGCAACCGGGTGGCCGTCATGTATGTCGGGCGCATGGTGGAGCTGGCCAGCACCGACGAGATCTTCGCCGCCCCCAAGCATCCCTACACGGCCGCGCTCCTGTCGTCCGTGTCCGAGCCCGATCCGCGCACGCGCTCCCGGCGTGTGATCCTGCAAGGCGAGGTCGCCAATCCGGCGGCGCCGCCCAGCGGCTGCTACTTCCATCCCCGCTGCCCGCACGCCATCGCGGTGTGCCGGACCGAGACGCCGGCCTGGCAGGAGATCTCGCCCGGCCACCTCGTCAGCTGCCACCGCGCTCACGAGCTCAAGCTGGCCGGCGTGGAATGAGCTGAAATCGCCGGCGGCGCGCGCCGATGTATGGTGGTGGGCGCGCTCGCCGCACAGATGTATGGTGGCCGATCTCGCGTCGCCCCCATACATGGCCTCGCCCGACACGCCGTACCAGTTGTATCGGGAATTGACGCCCTGCCGCTCCGGCCGCATCGTCACCCACGGAGGACGACTCACCATGGTGACGCGCGAGGATCTGGATGCGTTCTTCGGCAACGGCTGGAATCGCCACGACGTCGACTACCTGATGACCTTCATGACCGACGATTGCGTCTTCGAGGGTGCCTCCGGCTCCGAGGTGTGCGGGACCCGCTATGCCGGTCGGGCCCGCGTGCGCGAGGCCTTTACCGGGGTGTTCGCCACCTTCCCGGATGCCGCGTTCCGGGAAACGCGCCACGTCGTGGCCGGCGACCGCGGGGTGTCGGAGTGGGTCTTCACCGGAACGACGGCCGAGGGCCGGACGGTCGAGGTCAACGGCTGCGACCTGTTCACGTTCCGCGCGGGCAAGATCGCCGTGAAGAGCTCGTTCTTCAAGAACCGCACGGCGTGATTCTTGTTATCCTCCCGGGCCACGGGCACCACGTCCCGGTGAGGAGGACCGTCGCATGGAGTTTCGCATCACCGAGCAGCAGCGTGATCTCCAGGAGCGCGCTCGGTGCCTGGCGAAGGACTTTGCCACACGGGCGGCCCAGCACGACCGGGACGCCAGCGATCCGCTGGAGAACTACGCGGCCCTGCGGGCCGCCGGGTTCTATGGGCTGAACGTCCCCGCCGAGCTCGGCGGCGGTGGTGTCGGCTTGCTGGGCTGGTCCCTGGCGGCCGAGGAGCTGGCTCAGGGCTGCGCCTCCACCGCCCTGTCGTTCAACATGCACCTGTCCGTCGTTGGACCCCTGGTGGCGAGCCCGCTGGTGACGCGCGCCACCCGGGAACGACTGGCGAAGATGGTGGTGCACGACGGCAAGCTCATCGGCGGCAACTTCTCGGAGCCGACGACCTCGGGGCTGGTCGGGACGTCGGTGCCGCTGACGCGCGCCCGTCGCGTGGAGGGCGGCTACCGGATCACCGGCCGCAAGGCCTTCGCGTCGATGATCGCCGCCGCTGACTACGTCATGGTGATGGCCTACCCGGACGACGCCACTTCGTCGACGGCGGCCATGGTGCTTCTCGTGCCCCCCGACGCCCCCGGCCGTCGAGTGGAGAAGGTCTGGGACACGCTGGGGATGCGGGCCACCCGCAGCGACTCCATGATCCTGGAGGACTGCTGGGTGTCCGACGACGCGCTGCTGGTGCGGTCGGACGACATCGTTCCGTTCCGGCGCGACGGCGCCAACTGGTTCTGGGCCTCTTACACGGCCGTCTACCTCGGCATCGCGGTAGCCGCCTACCGGGCGATCCTCGAGACCGTCCACGGCCGGACGCCACCGGGGTTCACCCAGTCCCTGGCCTACCATCCCGACGTGCGTCGCCAGGTGGGTGAGATGAGCGTCGACCTCGAGGCCGCTCGCCTCCTGACGTATCACGCCGCCTGGCTCAGCGACACCGAGGGCCCGACCCCGACCGCCCTGGCCGCTCTCTACCGCGCGAAGTACTTCGTCGGCGAGGCGGTCACGCGGATCACGCGCACGGCCATGACGCTCGGCGGCGCCCACGCCCTGTCCAGGACCTCCCCGCTCGAGCGCTACTTCCGCGACGGCGCCGTCGCCCCCGTCCAGTTCCCCCCGCGCGACTTCTGCCTGTCGACCCTCGGCATGCTCGAGCTCGGCCTCGACCCCCGCGACGTCCTCCCCCCGCTGAAGACCGATGCGACAGGTTCCGGGCCGGTCGTCCGCTAGGATGCTCACCGAGTCGGAGACGACATGTCTTTTCTGAGACCGCCGGTCGGCGGCGGCCGTGAGGGCGTCGGCCAACCGGTGCTGCGCAAGGACGACGCCCGCCTGCTCGTCGGCGACGGCTGCTACAGCGACGACGTCAATCTCCCCGGCCAGGTCTACGCGTGCTTCGTGCGCTCGCCCCACGCTCACGCCCGGGTCGGGCGCCATCGAGACCGCCGACGCGCGCGCCACGCCCGGCGTGATCGCGGTCCTCACGGGCACCGACGCCGTCGCCAGTGGTCTCGGGCCGCTCACGCACAGCCCGATGCCGGCCAATCCCCACGAGGAGATCATCCGCCGCCAGCACGTCGCCTTCCCGGCGCCGCATCCCCCGATGCCGGCCGACCGCGTGCGGTTCGTGGGCGAGGTGGTGGCCATGGTCATCGGCGACTCGCCGGCCGCCGCGCGCGACGGCGCCGAGCGCGTCCGCGTGGAATGGACACCCCTGCCGGCGGCGACCGCCAGCCTGACCGCCGCCGGCGCCGGCGCACCGCTCCTGTACGACGGGGCTCCGTCGAACGTGTGCGTGGACGTGAAGGCCGGCGATGCCACCGCCGCGGAGGCTGCCTTCGCGCGGGCCGCCCACGTGGTGCGGCTCGAGACGTGGGTCCAGCGCGTCACCGGGGTGACGATGGAGCCGCGGGCGGCGATCGGGGAATGGGATCCGGACAGTGGCCGCTTCACCGTCCACGCCGGCGCCGGCGGCCTCGGGCGCACGCGCACCGGCGTGGCCGGCGCGCTCGGCGTGCCCGAGAGCGCGGTGCGCGTGGTCGCACGCGACGTGGGCGGCAACTTCGGCACTCGCAACAGCTGCTATCCGGAGTTCGCGCTGGTCGCCTGGGCAGCCCGGCACCTCGGCCGGCCCGTGAAGTGGACGGCCGACCGGCGAGAGGCGTTCCTGGCCGACTACCAGGGCCGCGATCTCGCCTCCCACGCCGAGCTGGCGCTCGACGCCGACGGCACCTTCCTGGCCTTTCGCGCCGCCAACACCAGCAACGTCGGCGCCCACGCCGTCTCGTTTCACCCGCTCAACAAGGGCATGGCGATCGCGACCACGGCCTACGACATTCCGGCCGTGTCGGTGCACGGCCGGGCCGTCGTCACCAACACGTCGCCGACCACGCCCTATCGCAGCGCCGGCCGCCCCGAGGTCATGTTCGTCATGGAGCGGCTGATCGACCTCGCCGCTCGCCGTCACGGCTTCGATCGCCTCGAGCTGCGGCGGCGCAACCTGGTGCCGGCCGGCGCCATGCCGTACCGGAACGGCCTCGGCACCCTGTACGACAGCGGCGACTACCGGGCGGCGCTGGACCGCGCCGTCGCCCTCGCGGACTGGGCGGGGTTCGAGGCCCGCCGGGCCGAGGCGCGCCGGCGCCGACGCTACCGTGGAATCGGGGTCGCCAGCTACCTCGAGATCAACACGGGCGATCCTCGCGAGCGCGCCCACATCACCGTGCGGCCGGAGGGGCGGGTCGACCTCGTCCTCGGCACGCTCTCGTCAGGGCAGGGCCACGCGACCAGCTTCGCCCAGCTCCTGGTCGAGTGGCTCGGGGTGGCACTCGCCGAGGTGCGGCTGATCACCGGCGACACCGACGTCACCGTCACGGGCGGCGGCGCCCATTCCGCGCGGGCCCTCCGGCTGGCGGCCATCGTCATGGCCAAGGCGTCGGATCAGATCGTGGAGAAGGGCACGCGGATCGCCGCCGGGATGCTGGAGGCGGCCGAGGCCGACATCGAGTTCGCCGCCCGCCGCTTCCGCGTGAAGGGCACCGACCGCTCGGTCGACCTGTACGAGGTGGCGGCCGCCGGCACCCTCGACGGGCTCTGCGACGAGGTCCTGACCGCGCCGTCCTTCCCGTACGGGTGCGCCGTGTGCGAGGTCGAGGTGGACCCCGAGACCGGCGTGGTCGACGTGGCGCGCTACACCACCGTCGACGACTGCGGACGCGCGGTGAATCCGATGATCCTGCACGGCCAGACCCACGGCGGCATCGCCCAGGGTGTGGGGCAGGCGCTGTGGGAATCGTGCGCCTACGAGGCCGAGACCGGCCAGCTCCTGTCGGCGAGCCTGATGGACTACGCCCTGCCCCGGGCCGACATGCTCCCGGCCTTCACCACGGAGATCAGCGAGGTGCCCTCGACCTCGCACCCGCTCGGCCTGCGCGGCGGCGGCGAGGGCGGAACCACGCCGGCGCTGGGCGCGGTGGTCAACGCGATCGTCGACGCGCTCGCCGAGCTGGGCGTCGAGCACATCGAGCTGCCGGCGACGGCCGAGCGCGTCTGGCGAGCGATTCAGGACGCGCGGCGCCCAGGCGTCCCGCGAGCGCAACCGGGGTCCGATCCCTTTCCGGGAGCCGTGGATGCCACCTGAGCGCGAGAAGATGCTGGCGGGCGCGCTGTACGATCCACTCGACCCTGAACTCGTCGCCGGCCGGGAGCGCGCCCGCGACCTATGCCAAGCTCTGAACGCCACGCGCGAAGGCGAGGCCGACGCGCGCCGAGCCATCCTGCGCGAGCTGTTCGGCCGAGGCGGCGACACGGTCTGGATGCAGCCGCCGTTCTTCTGCGACTACGGGACGAACATCGAGCTCGGCGAGCGGGTGTTCTTCAACTTCAACTGCGTCGTGCTCGACGTCTGCCGCGTGCGGATCGGCGACTACACGCTCTTCGGGCCGGGCGTGCAGATCCTCACGCCCGTGCACCCGATGAACGCCGAGCTCCGGCGACGTGAGGAGTACGGCAAGCCCATCGAAATCGGAGCAGACGTGTGGGTTGGCGGCGCGGCGCTCATCCTGCCGGGCGTTCGGATCGGGTCCCGGACCGTCATCGGCGCCGGCAGCGTCGTCACCCGGGACGTGCCGGACGGGGTATTTGCCGCGGGGAACCCCTGCCGAGTCATCCGAGAGATCACCGAGTAACCGGTCGACACCCTGCCACACCCGTCCGAACACGCCCCAGCACCGCCATGCGGCGCTTTGCACAGGCGCCCCAGGAGATCACACCACGCTGTCGCGCCGGAGGCGCTCGATCTCCGCCGGCGCGTAGCCGGCTTCCGCGAGGATCTCCTCGGTGTGCTCGCCGAGCGTCGGGGGCTGGCGGTCGAGACCAGGGCTGCCGTGGGCGAGGCGGAAGCCGGCGCCGACGAGCCGCATGGGGCCGTAGCGCGAGTCGATGGTCTGCAGCACATCGCGGTGCTCGAGCTGCGGGTGCTGCACGATCTCGTCGATCTTCCAGATGCAGGCGCAGGGGACGTCGGCCGCGGTCAGCCGAGTCTCCCACGTCTTGGGATCGTCGCTGGCCAGCGCGCCCTCGATGACCTCACGCAGCGCTCCCACGTTGTCGGTCCGGGCCGCCCAGTCCTTGAACCGCGGGTCGTTCAGGGCGTCGGGGCGCCCGATCGTCTTCATGAGGCCGACGAACTGCTTCTCGGTCAGCACGGCGAGGACGATGAAACCGTCCTTGGCCCGGAAACGGTTGGCCGTCGGCTTGCGGCTGACCGAGCCATTGCCGATCTGCTTCTGCTCGATGTTGGCCACCGTGTACTCCGACACCGGCCCCGGGATGAAGGCCAGGGCGGCGTCGAGCATGGCCACGTCGACGAACTGCCCCCGGCCGGTGTGGGTGCGCTGGTAGAGCGCGCTCGACACCGCCAGCGCCGCCGTCATGCCCCCGATGGTGTCGCAGATGGCGAACCCGGCCCGCATGGGACCGCCGGCCGGCTCGCCGGTGATCGACATGATCCCGGACATCGCCTGCAGCTTGCCGTCGAAGGCGGCCGTCGTCTTCTCCGGGCCGGAGTGGCCGAAGCCGGAGACCGCGCAGTAGATGAGCCGCGGGTTCAGCGCGGAGAGCGTCTCGTAGCCGAGGCCAAGCTTGTCCATCACGCCCGGCCGGAAGTTCTCCCACACGACATCGGCCGTCGGAACGAGCCGCTTGACGACCTCGACCGCCTCCGGCCGCCGCATGTCGAGGGTGATGCTGCGCTTGTTGCCGTTCACGGCCAGGAAGCCGGGCGGCATCTTGCGGTCTGCCCACTCCTTGCTGACGAGCTGGCTGCGCGTCTCGTCGCCATCGCGCGACTCGATCTTCACCACGTCGGCGCCGAGCAGGGCCAGCTGGTAGGTGCCGTAGGGCCCGGCCAGATAGCGGGTGAAGTCGAGGATGCGGACACCGGCGAACGGCTTGCTCACACGCCCTCCTGCTTGGTCTTGATGATGGACTTCACCACGTCGAACTCCTTGCGGCGCTCGGCGATGTCCTCGGGCGTCAGCTTGGCCATGTTGTTGAAGTCGAGCTTCCACGACGCGTCGTCGCGCCAGCGCAGCGGCGACTGCACCGTGGTCCGGGCCCCCGGGGCCGTCTCCAGCACTCGCAGCGCCAGCTCCAGCGTGGCCGCCTGGGAGTCGGCGTCGTGCGGGCGCCCGGCCGAGTTGCCGAGCGGGAAGTCGCTGAACAGGAAGCGCGGCACGCCGCAGTGCTCCACGATGTCCTTCGCGCACCCCATGACGACCGTCGGGATCCCGTCCGCCTCCAGGTGCCGCGCGACCAGACTCACGGTCTGGTGACAGACCGGTCAGCTGGGGACGAGCACCGCCACCTCGGCGCCGTCCTCGCGGCATCGCCGGAGCAGCTCGGGCGCATCGGTCTCGACGGTGACTCGCTGGCTCCGGTTGGTCGGCGCCCCGTGGAAGCGCGGCGTCAGCGCTCCGATCCGGCCCGTCTTCACCGCCGCCTGCAGCGCCGCCAGCGGCAGCCACGTCCGCTGGTCCTCGGCCGTGGTGTGGGTGCGGTCGTAGCCGACGTGCGAGATGCGCAGGTCGGGGGTGCCCTCCGTCGAGTCGGAGTAGACCTGGTAGAACTTGGCCGACGCGTTGTACTTGGCCCCCGGGCCCTGGTCGCCGACGCCGGCCTGGTAGGGCGCCGCCGTCGTGATCAGGGCGACGCGCGACTGGGCGAGCGGTCTGGCCAGCGGGGTGAACGGCACGTCGGCGAAGTGCGCCCACCGGTACGGCGCAAAGCCCAGCGCCTGGTAGTAGTCGCGCGTCCGCTGCATGTAGGGAACGGGGACGTCGTGGTCGGCGGCGAGCGTCACGGCTTGATCTCCCCCTGCTTCCGGCCTTTGCCCTTCATCGCGGCCTCCGCATGCGGCCAGTGTCCCACGGCTCGGGCGATGGCGTCGAGATCGCGACGGCGTCGTCGGGTCATCCGGCGTCGAAGGTCCCTCCAGCGTCTGGCCTATCCCAGGAACGTCTCGCACGTCTCGAGCCAGGCCTGGGTGGTCAGGGCCAGCGATTCCACGTCGATGCGCTCGTCGTTGCCGTGGAAGCGGCCGGCCATCGCCTCGGCGGTCAGCGTCCGCGAGAACAGGCCGAAGCCGTAGGCGATCGCCCCGTGCTCGCGGAAGTACGGCGCGTCGGTGAACCCCACGATCAGCCGCGGCAGCAGCTTTGCGCCCGGGTAGTGAGCATCGACGACGCGGCCCAGCACGTCCCACAGCGGCGTACCGGTCGGCGACACCGAGGCCTCCTTGGAGAACAGCTTCTCGATCTCGACCTCCTCGAACAGGGGGCCGAGGGCCTTGTCCAGGTGCCGGCGCACTTCGTCCTCGTTGTCGCCGGGGATGGTGCGGATGTCCACCTCGATGTCGACGGTGTCGGGGATGACGTTGGTCTTCACGCCGGCCCGGCACATGTTGGGCGAGAAGGTGGTGTGGGTGGCCGACCACGCGTACTTGGCCAGTCCCGGTGCCAGGTGCCCGATGGTCTCGTCGACCCGGGAGGGGTCGACGAGCGCCGCCTTCACGGCCGGCTCCACGTCGAGCGTGCCGACGAAGGTGTCCCAGAGCTCGCCCACGTACGGCGACGGCCGGTAGTCGGCCAGCCGCGTGACGACCTGGGCGGCCTTCACGAGCGCGTTGTCGGCGCCATACGGCATCGAGCCGTGGCCGGGCGTGCCCTTGACGCGCAGCCGCCGCCACGCCACGCCCTTCTCACCCACGTGCACGACGACGTTCGTCTGGCCGTTGTGCTCACTGACCGTGCCGCCGTTCTCGGTCAGCAGATAGTCGGCGCGCAGCGAGTCCCAGTGCTTCTTGCACACGTGTCCGGCGCCCAGCGCACCGCCGGCTTCCTCGTCGGCGCAGGCCAGATAGACCAGCGTGCCGCGGGGCCGCCATCCACGCTTGGCCAGCGCCTTCAGCACGACGGCCTGGGAGGCGGTGATGTTCAGCATGTCGAGCGCGCCGCGGCCCCACACCTCGCCGTTGACCAGCTCGCCGCCGAACGGATCCCGCGTCCACGTGGCCGGGTTCACGGGCACGACGTCGGTGTGGCCCATGAGGCACAGGGTCGGCGCTGCCGGATCGGTGCCCTCGATGCGCGCCACCAGGCTGGTGCGGCCCGGCGCATGATCGGGCTGGTAGACCTCGACGTCGAGGCCGCTGCCCTGCAGGTAGGTCTTCAGCACGTCGCTGGTGCGCACCTCCTGGCCGGAGGCGACGTTGCCGTCGTTCACGCACTGGTTGCGGATCAGCTGCTGCAGCAACTCGACGGTCTGGCCGGTCAATTCGTCGTGCATGGCCGGTGACGATAGCATCCCTGCCGGCCAAACGCTGGACCTTCCACCCCGGCGCCGCGCCTGGCCCGTATACCCGTGTGATGAATGGATTGGCCTTCCTCGGGCTCGTGGTGGCGGTGGTTGCGCTGGTCCTGGTGCTCCTGAACGCGCGCGACCGGCGGCAGGCCGGGGCCATTGCCGCCGTCCTCGGCGCCTGCCCGGCCGCCTTGCGGGGCTCGATGGCGCTGCACGCACGGGGCTCGCTGCTGTCGCGACGCGTGATGCTGGCGCTGGACCTGTCGGACTGCGACGACGGCGACGTCTGGTCGGCCGTTCGCCTGCTCGCCGCGGCGCGACCGCCCGGCGTGACGCTCGTCGTGGCCACCCGTCTCGGCGCCACGCTGCCGGTGGCCGGGCGGGTCCCCGCGCGAGGCGGTGGCTACCCGGCGACGCTCACGATGCCGGCGTGTGGCGTGTCAGGAACTCGGTGACCCGGCGGATCGATTCGGCCAGGTGAGTCGGGCCCCGCCAGTCCTTCTGGATCTCGAGCTTGGGCGCCAGCCGGGCGATCTCGTCGCTGGTCGCGGCCGGGTGCGGCTTGTCGGTGCCGGGCTGCAGCAGCAGCGGCGTGGGGCAGCGGCGCACGAAGTCGCGGCTCACCGAGAAGACGAAGTCGCCGCCGAACATGTTGTGGCCGAACTTCCGGATGACGTCCTCGCGCAGCGAGGGGTCGCGTTCCATCATCGTCTTGGCGAAGCCGCTGACGGCGTCGTCCCACGTATCGCGATTCTCGTGCAGCCCGATCGGGTTCTGCAGAACGGCCGCGGTGATGCGCTCCGGCGCCAGCTCGCACAGCGTCAGGCAGTAGGTGCCGCCGATGCAGCCGCCCATCACGGCGAAGCGGCGGAAGCCGAGGTGGTCCATCAGGGCCAGGTGATCGCCGGCGTAGGTGTGCCAGCCGTGGGTCTCGGTCACCGCGCCCCGCGAGCGGCCGGCGTTACGCTGGTCCATGCCGACCACCGTGAAGCGGCTGGCCAGATCGACCATGGGGTTCATCCACGCCGGCGGGGCGCCGGGGTTGGCGGGGCTGTGGCGCCAGTAGTCGAGCTCCGAGCGCAGCCCGCCGGGGGCGAAGAGCAGCAGTGGATGACCCGACCCGTGGACCTCGTAGTAGAGCTCGGCATCAGGGCGCGTGAAGATCGGCATCGCTCTCCTCCTGGCGCTCGGCGTCGCGGCTTCCGGGGCCCGATAGTACACTGCACCGCGTGCCTTCCGCCCCCGCCCCGTCCGGCCTCCGCATCGGCGTCGACATCGGCGGGACGTTCACCGACATCGTGCTGCGCCTGCCCGACGGCGCCCTGCGGGTAAGCAAGGTCTCCTCCACCCCCGACGATCCCGGCCGCGCGGTGGTGACCGGTCTGGCCGCGCTGCTGCAGGCGGCCGGCGTGGCGCCCGGCGACGTGGTGGAGATCGTGCACGGCACCACGGTGGCGTCGAACACGATCCTCCAGAAGACCGGCGGCGTCACCGGGCTCATCACCACCCGCGGCTTTCGCGACGTGCTGGAGATCGGCCGCGTGCGCACGCCCGACCTCTACGACCTCACGTGGGAGAAGCCGGCCCCGCTGGTGCCCCGCCGCCTCCGTCTGGAGGTGGACGAGCGAATCGCCGCCGACGGCAGCGTGGTGCGTCCGCTCGACGAGGCCGCCGTGGTCGCCGCCGCCGAGCGCCTGGCCGCGGCCGGCGTGCAGGTGATCGCGATCTGCTTCATCAACAGCTACGCCAATCCCGCCCACGAGCAGGCGGCCGAGCGGCTGGTGCGGGCGGCGGTGTCCGGCCTCGACGTCACCGCGTCCTACGCGGTGCTGCCGGAGATCAAGGAGTACGAGCGCACGAGCACCACCGTCGTCAACGGCTACCTGCTGCCGGTGATGCGCCGCTATCTCGACAACCTGTCGACCAGCCTGCGCCGCATCGGCCTCGACGCGCCGCTCCTGGTCGTCGCCTCCAACGGCGGCGTGGTGGGCGCGCGGCAGGCGGCCGAGCGGCCGGCCTTCGCGGTGGGCTCGGGCCCGGCCGCCGGCGTCACCGGCGCTGCCCGGCTGGGCGCCGCGCTCGACGAGGCCAACCTCATCGTGTTCGACATGGGCGGCACCACCGCCAAGGCCTCGCTGGTGGAAGGCGGCGTACCCACGCTGACCACGGAGTACGAGTTCCGCGAGGGCATCAGCACCTCCAGCCGCTTCATCAAGGCCGGCGGCTACATGCTCAAGGTGCCGGCCATCGACATCGCCGAGGTGGGCACCGGCGCCGGCTCCATCGCGTGGATCGACGGTGGCGGACTGCTGTGCGTGGGGCCGCAGTCGGCCGGCGCCCGGCCGGGCCCGGCCTGCTACGGCCTCGGCGGCACTCACCCGACCATCACCGACGCCAACGTCGTGCTGGGCCACCTCAACCCCGAGTATCTCGCCGGCGGTGAGCTGAAGCTGCGCGCCGAGCTGGCGGCGGACGCCATCGCGCGCGAGGTGGCGGCGCCGCTCGGCCTGGCCGTGGTCGAGGCCGCGCACGGCATCCGCGACGTGGCCAACGCCAGCATGGCCCGGGCGATCCGCGCGGTCACCATCGAGCGCGGGCGCGATCCGCGCGACTTCACGCTGGTGGCCTTCGGCGGCAGCGGTCCCGTTCACGCCTGCGACGTCGCCGCCGCGCTCGACGTGCGGCGGGTGCTGATCCCCGTCTCCCCCGGCGTCTTCACCGCCGTCGGCATGCTCGCCAGCGACGTGCAGCACCACTTCGTCCGCGCCGCCGGCGGGCTGCTCGCCGACGCCCCCGCCCTCACCCGCGCGCGCACCCGGCTGGACGAGATCCGCGACGAGGCGCTCGCCACCCTCGCCGCCGAGGGCTATCCGCCCGAGCGCGTCCGCCTCGAGGCGCACGCCGACCTGCGCTATGTCGGTCAGGCCTCCGAGCTGGTCATCCCGGTGCCGGACACGCGGCTGGACGACGCTGGCCTCGCCGCCCTGGCCGCCGCCTTCGACCGCGAGTACACCGCCACCTACGGCTACGCCACCGGCGAGCCGCTGGAGCTCGTCAACGTCCGCATCGTGGCCACCGGCCTGCGCGAGCACCGCCTCGACTTCCGCGCCGTCACCGTCGTCGGCGAGCCCCCCATCACCGCGCGCCGCCGCCCCGTGCACTTCACCCGCGGCGCCGCGCCCGTGGAGGCCCCGGTGATCAGCCGAGCCTCCGTGCCCACCGCGCCCACCCCCGGCCCTCTCGTGATCGAGGAGTACGACTCCACCACCGTCGTGCCCCCCGATGCTGCCGTCCGCCGCGACGCCTTCGGCAACCTCCTCATCACGCTCGCCGACCCTCGCAGGACACGTCCGCCGGAGGCGGGACCATGACGCTCGACCCCATCACGCTGGCCGTCATCAAGAGCGCGCTCGATGCCATCGTCGACGAGATGGCCTACGCCGTCATCCGCACGGCGCGCTCCGAGATCATCCGCGACGTGATGGACTACTCGGCGGCCCTCTGCGACGCCGAGGGCCGCCTGATCGCCCAGGCCAAGACCATCGCCCAGCATCTCGGCGCGGTGCCCGACGCCATGCAGAGCGTGCGGCGCGAGTTCGCCGGTGACCTGCACCCCGGCGATGTCGTGGTCATGAACGACCCCTACGCGGGCGGCATGCACATCCCCGACGTGTTCCTGTTCCTGCCGATCTTCGTGGAGGGCACGCTGGAGGCGTTCGCCGTCGTCATCGGGCACCAGACCGACATGGGCGGCCGGGTCCCCGGCTCCAACGCCAGCGACTCCACCGAGGTCTACCAGGAGGGGTTGCGTATCCCGCCCGTGAAGCTCTACGAGCGCGGGGTGCCGAGCCGGGCCGTCCACCGGATCATCGAGAAGAACGTGCGCGTCCCCGACCGCGTGCTGGGCGACATCGGCGCCGAGTACGCCGCGTGCAAGGTGGGCGAGCGCGAGCTCGGCAAGCTGTTCGCGCGCCACGGCCGCGAGGCGACGCGCGCCTACCTGAACGCGTTGCTCGACTACGCCGAGCGGGTGACGCGCGCGGAGATCGCGCGGTGGCCGAAGGGCACCTACCGGTTCACCGACTACCTCGACAGTGACGGGTTCAGCGAGGCGCCGGTGCCGCTGACCGTGGCCATCACCATCCACGACGACGGGCACCTGACCTGTGACTGGACCGGTTCCTCGCCCCAGGTGAAGGCCGCCCTGAACTCCACGCTGTCCTTCACCAAGTCGTGCACCTACCTGTCGGTCCGCTCGGTACTGCGGCAGGACGTGCCGAACAACGCCGGCATCTTTCGCTGCATCGACGTGATCGCGCCGGAGGGGACGATTCTGAACCCGCGGCTGCCCGGCGCCTGCGCGGCCCGCGCGCTCACCGGCTACCGCATGCTCGACGTGATGCTCGGCGCCCTCGCTCAGGCCCTGCCCGAGCGGGTGCCGGCCGCCGGCGAAGGCGGCAACACCGTGCTCTCGATGGGCGGTCAGACGCGCGAGCACCGCCCGTTCGTGCTCGTCGACATGATCACCGGCGCCTGGGGCGGCCGGCCCGACAAGGACGGCATGGAGGCGGTGACCAACCCGTCGCAGAACATGTCGAACTCGCCGGTGGAGGTGCTGGAAGCCAATCACCCGATCCGGATCGACGAGTACGGCTTCGTGCCCGACTCGTGCGGGGCCGGCCGCTTCCGCGGCGGCCTCGGCCTCCGCCGGCGCTACACGCTGCTGAACGACGAGGCCACGCTGCAGCTCCGCTCCGACCGCATGGCGTTCCGGCCCTACGGCCTGGCCGGCGGCGGCCCGGCCCGCGGCACCCGTAACGTGCTGAACCCCGACGGCGAGGCCCGCCAGATGCCCGCCAAGTTCGCCACCACCCTGAGGCGCGGCGACGTCGTCCTGCACGAGCAGCCGGGCGGCGGCGGCCACGGCGACCCGTTCACGCGCGATCCGGAGCGGGTGGCGGAGGACGTCCGCGACGAGAAGGTCTCGCTCGCCTATGCCCGGCGCGAGCACGGCGTCGTGATCGACCCCATCACCCTGAAGGTGGACGAGGCGGCCACCCGGACGGCCCGGGAGGACCGTAGCGGCCGACCTTGACCGGCTACCGGCCCGCATGCTTTTCTGGGCTAGCCCTTGAGTCAGGAGACACGGATGCCCCCCCTGAGCCTCTGGTCACGCCTCGTGTTCGCGGCTGTCGTCGTCACGATCCTCGCCTTGCCGGCCGTGGCGAGGGCGCAGACCGAGGCGCGCGTCGCGCTGGTCATCGGCAACAGCACCTACCGCGAGGTCCCGCTGCGCAACCCGGTGAACGACGCGCGGGCGATGGCCAAGACCCTGCGCGACCTGGGGTTCACCGTCCTCGCCCACGAGAACACCACCAAGCGCACCATGGAGACCGCGATCGTCGAGTTCGGCCGCAAGCTCACCGAAGGCGGCGTCGGGTTCTTCTACTACGCCGGCCACGGCCTGCAGGTCCGCGGCCGCAACTTCCTGGTCCCGGTCGACGCCGACATCGACTCGGAGGCGGCCACCCGGATCGCCGCGGTCGACGTGGACCTGCTGCTCGAGCAGATGAACGAGGCCAAGAACCGCGTGAACATCGTCATCCTCGACGCCTGCCGCAACAACCCCTTCGAGCGCCGGCTGCGCGGGGCCTCCCGGGGTCTCGCCCCCGTCGACGCCGCCCGGGGCACGCTGGTCGCCTACGCCACCGCGCCCGGCTCGGTGGCCGCCGACGGCGACGGCGCCAACGGCCTCTACACCGAGGAGCTGCTGCAGGCGCTGCGGGTCCCCGGCCTCAAGGTCGAAGAGGTCTTCAAGCGGGTGCGGATCGCCGTCGCCGAGCGGTCGAAGGGCTCGCAGACGCCGTGGGAATCGTCGTCGCTCACCGGCGACCTCGTCGTCAACGTCACCGTCAACGTGACCACCGTCGCGTCAGCGACGCCGCCCCCCACCGCCCCCGACCGCGAGTCGCTGTTCTGGATGTCGATCAAGGACGGCGACGACCCCGCGGCGTTCCAGGCCTACCTCAAGCAGTATCCGGATGGCGCATTCGCGGCGCTGGCCCGGCAGCGACTGGCCAGTGTGACGAAGACCCCTCGCTCGCCGGACCCGACGCGCTTCGACGGCATGTGGGACGTCACCATCGACTGTCCGGCCCATCAGGCGGCCGCCGGCTACAAATTTCGGTTCCAGGCCGAGGTGAAGGAGGGCGTGCTGTCCGGGCAGTACGGCGTCGCCGGCAACCCGAGCTCGGTGGTGCTGAAGGGCAGGATCAAGGCCGACGGCGCCGCCGTGATCGACGCCAAGGGCATGGTGGGCGACCCGAAATTTACTGCCAACCGCTCGTCCCGGGGCACGGCCTACTCGTATCGCGTCGACGCTCGCTTCGACGAGGCGCGCGGCAGCGGCGAGCGTACCGAGGTCAGGCCTTGCACGTTGACCTTCGTCAAGTAGTCCGCCGCCGAGACGTTCGGCCCCGGAGAAGCATCCAACCCGGGAGGAGGTTCCCATGGCCGCATCCGCCGCGCCCCCGACCGTGATCGCTCAGCTCGTCGAGACGATGAGAAGGCTGGCCGGCGCCCACCCGGGCTTCCGCGCCGCCCACGCCAAGGGCCTCGTCTGCGCCGGCACGTTCCAGCCGTCTCCGGACGCGCGCCGGGTGACCAAGGCCGCCCACCTGCAGGGCGGCCCCGTGCCCACGACCATCCGGTTCTCGAACGCCAGCGGCAACCCCGAGGCGCACGACGGTCAGCCGGGTGTGCGGGCGATGTCGGTGAAGATCCCGCTCGGCGGCGGCAAGTCGGCGGACATCCTGGCCAACTCGATCGATGGCTTCCCCGCCCGCACGCCCGAGGAGTTCCTGGAGTTCCTCCTGGCCCAGCTCCCCGACCCGGCCACCGGCAAGCCCGTCCCCGACGCCGTGCCGAAGTTCCTCGGCAGCCACCCCGGCGCCGCCGCGTTCATCGGCCGGCTGATGCAGAAGCCGGTGCCGGTCAGCTACGCCCAGGCCGGTTACCACGCCGAGCACGCCTTCCTGTTCACGGCCGCCGACGGCTCGCGCCGCCACGGCCGCTATCACTGGATCCCCGAGGCGGGCGAGGCGTTCTTGACCGCCGAGGATGGGGCCAAGCGCAGCGCCAACTTCCTGCGCGACGAGCTGCAGGAGCGGCTGCGGACCGGCCCCGTCGCCTTCCGTCTGCAGCTGCAGCTCGCCGCCGACGGCGATCCGACCGACGACCCCACCACGCTGTGGCCGGCCGACCGGCCGCGCGTCGAGCTGGGCCGCCTGCAGATCACGAGCATCTCGCCGACCAGCGCCGAGGACGAGCGGACGCTCGTGTTCGATCCGGTCAACCGGACGGACGGGATCGATCTCTCGAACGATCCCGTGCTGCTCGCGCGGTCGGCCGCCTACTCGATCTCCTACGATCGGCGTAGTCGGGGGCAGTGAGGGCTACGCCGTCTCCAGCATGGAGACGTGCGCGGCGATCACCTTCCACCCCACTTCGGGGAAGCGCACCCACGTCTGGCTCTGACGGCCGACGCGGTCGCGCCCCCGCACCTTGTACTCGAGGTTCACGGTGGCGAGGTCGCGCCCGAGGGTGAGGATCTCGAGGCGAATGCGCTTCTCCTTGGTGCCCGGCCCCGGCGGGCGGGCGACGCGGTGGGCGTGGATCTGCTCGAAGCCGTAGCCGTGCTCGGTCACGGCGTAGCGGATGGTGTGGGGGCTGTTCCAGAACGTGGCGTCGAGGACGTCGACGTTCTTGTCGATCAGCGCCTGCTCGTAGCGCTCGAAGCGGGCGCGCACCTCGGCCACCACCTCGGGGATGTTGGGCGTCACGTCGGTCATTGCTCGGCCTCCATCGCCATCGCCTTCGCGACAGCGACCAGCACGGCGTCACTGCCGGGGGCGCCGACGATCGACAGCCCCACCGGCCGGCCGTCCACGGTCGCGCCCGGCAGGCTCACCTGCGGCACGCCGGTCAGCCCGCCGACCGTCGTCAGACAGCTCATCCGTGCCCGCAGCGGATCGAGCGTCGCCAGCGGCAGCCCCTTGCGGGGCGCCGGAAACGGCGTCGTCGGCAGGCACAGGATCGCCCCCGGCGGCACCAGCCAGGCCAGGCGGGCGCGCGCCTCGGCGCGCATGAGCGCGGCGGCCTGCCGATCGCTCTCGAGGATGGCGCCGGCGGCCACGAGGCCGCGGGCCACGCTGAACTGCAGCCGCGGGTTGTCGCGGTCGAGCCAGTCCTTGAAGGTCAGCCACGACTCCGACGACTGCAGCGTGCGCTGCGAGCGCGCCCACACCGACAGCCCGGGCGGCGCCAGCAGATCCTCGCGCACGTAGCCCACCAGCGCCGACAGCGTGCGCACCATCGGCCGAAGCGCGGCGGCCGCCTCGGCGTCGGCGAGGCCAAAGGCGTCGTTGGCCACGACGAGCGTGGTCGGCAGGTCGGCGGGCGTGATCGGCTCGTCGAGCAGCACCGCGGAGACGCGCGCGAATGTCTCGGCGTCACGCGCGAACCACCCGGTGGTGTCGGAGCTGGGGGCCTGGGCCATCATGCCGGTGAGGTCGAGGCGGCCGTGGGTCGGACGGATGCCGTAGAGGCCGCAGAAGCTCGCGGGCACCCGCACCGAGCCACCGGTGTCGGTGCCCAGCGCCGTGTCGCACAACCCCTGGGCCACTGCCGAGGCCGAGCCCGACGACGAGCCGCCCGGCACGTGCTCGGGTGCGGCGGGGTTGAGCGGCGTGCCCTCGAACGGGTTCTCGCCCAGGATGCCGAGCGAGACCTCGTCGGTGATCGTCTTGCCGATCAGGGTGGCGCCGGCGTCGAGCAGCCGCTGCACCGCCCACGCGTGGCGGGTCGGCACCGGATGCCGGCGCGGCCAGTCCGGATTGCCACCCCCGGTCGGGTGGCCGGCGACGTCGAAGAGATCCTTGGCGGCGAACGTCAGCCCGGCCAGCGGGCCCGTTGGTGCACCGGCGATGCGCACCGCCGAGCCCGGGACGAAGGGGCTGGTCACTACGCGGTCTCGACCAGCTCCACGGCCTCGCGGCTCGGGCCCTCGATCATCACCGCCCGCGCGCTGCCGAGCTTGTAGGGCTCCTCGAGGAAGGTCACGCCCTCCCCGCGCAGCTTGGCGATCCAGCCGTCGAGGTTGGTGACGCTGAGGGCGATGTGGTCGTACACGTGGCCGCGGGAGCTGACCAGTGGCCGGTCGTCCTGGCGCGCGTACCACGGCAGCGCCACGTCGCCGAACATCACCGCCGCCGCCGGCGCCCGGAACATCCCCTCCCGCCCCAGCGCCGGCCAGCTCCGGTCGGGGCCGCGCGGCACCGTGCAGGTCGTCTCGGTCATCGACGCCGGCGCCGTGCGCCCCGCGAAGACCGGAGCGTTGAGGTGCCTCTGGTACCAGAGCTGCGCGCAGAATGGATCGTCCTGGAACATGTGGACGTGGTTGAAGCGCTCGGCCCCATGGTCGCCGGCGTACTCCACCAGCGCGTCATCGGGCCCGCGCATGTAGCCGAAGCCGCCCTTGCGCGTGGGCTGCACGCCCGTGGCCTTCGCCTCGGCGATCTGCGCCTTCGTCAGCCCCGGCGTGGGACCGGGGCTCGGCCACGTGTCGCTGCTGACGAAGACGGCGCCGCCCTCGTCGGTGGTGTAGAGCGGCAGCAGCTCGAGGTCGGGCCGGCTCCGGTACGTGTCGAGGCTGGCGCGGGTGTCGGTGACGTGCCAGCCGAAGTGCCAGAGAGCGGTCTGGGGAGAGGTCGGCGGCGGGGTCGCGACCTTCGTGAACAGCACGAGCACGTCGTTCGGCGCCGCCAGCGCCGGCAGGCCGCCCCAGGTGGCCTTCGTGGACCGCGGGAAATGGCGCACGTAGAAGTCGATCGCGGTGTCGGGATCGACCGAGTTCAGGTGCAGGTGATGGAAACCCGGGGCCGGCAACATGGCGATGCGTCCTCCCACCTTCGCTCGACGGCGAGTGGTCGCAGCCTAGCAGCGGCCTCCGGGCGGGTCAACGCCACCGTCACCGGCGGATCAGCGGCGCCGCAATTCCTCGAACGTCTCGCGCTCCTCCTCCAGTTCCGAGCCATCTCGGTAGAAGTAGCCGGTGCCGTCGATGCGCGGCAGGACGCCATCGGCCTGGGCCCCGTAGGCGAGATAGCCGAGGCCGGACCCATTCGCATAGAGCCGTTCGAGGTCCCGCTCGACGGACATGTCCGGACCGGCACCCGCGTACGGATTGGCCATCCAGCGCTTGCGGGTTCGCCTTCACGAACGCCTCGACCTGCTCGAACGTGTAGGCATTGAAGAACAGCCGTTGCTCGGGCCGATAGGTGAGATACGTCGGCCACTTCTCGCGCGGGCCGTAGTACTCGCCCGCCGTCAACGAACGCAGGTACGCCGCAATGTCCTGATTGGTGATGCCGAGCTCCTTCATCTTCGCCTGATCGAACCACAGATTGATGAACCCGCCGCCGAGCCCGATCTTGGCTCCGAACTTCCGGTCGATCAGCTCGAGGAGCGTGCGCAGCGAGAGCCGATGGCCGCCCGTCACCTCCGGCATCGGCATCATCCCGTGGTCGGCGGTGATCGTGATTACGTAGTTCCCCTCGCCCACCCGGGCGTTCAGCTTCTGGACCATCTTGCCGACGCAGGCGTCTTGCGCTCGGAGCGCGTCCCGGGCTTCGAGGCTCTCGAGACCCCACCGGTGCGCCGCGTAGTCCGTCGTCTTCAGGCCCAGGTAGACGAGCGAGGTCACGTCGGTCGTGTCGAGGGGTTCCCGATCCATCATGAGCAGCATGTTGTCGCACTCGAAGTCGACGAAGGCCGGCGTGAAGCGGACGTTGGAGCTGTCGTCGACCTTGTGCCCCATCCACACGCCAGTACCGCCGGTCAACTCCTTGACGTACGGCTCCCAGCGCCGGCCCCGGAGATACGCGGGAAAGTCATAGAGGTCGAGGTTCGTCATCAGGCGGAGCTCCTGATCACCGCCCGGGAACTGCTCCTTCCACGCCGGCCGCTTTGGCTGGGCGAACAGCACGACGATGTGGTTCTTGTTCCCGGGGTGATACGCCGCCCCGTGGCCGATCATGCCCATCCCCGCCCGGTCCTGGGCGCTCGTGCCGATGACCACGGCCTTGTGCTGCGAGCTGACGCCGTACTCGTCGGCCAGCGTGGGTGCCTTGATGAACTCCGCGGAGAAATCCGGGAACGACTGGACCACCTGCTTGGTGGCCGGGTCGTAGATCTCGTTCCCCACGATACGCGTCGTGAAGGGATAGCCACCCGTCCCGATCGCCACGTGAGAGACGGCCGTCGCGGTTTCGAGCTGCGTGACCTTGGCGTCGGTGTACTCGACACCCCGCGCGGAAAGCCCTCTGATGACGGGCCAGGCCTCCGGCCATGCCTCGTAGAGCGACCGCCCGCCCCCGTCCATCACGATCGTGAGAATGACCTTGGGACGCTTGGACGTCGGCACCAGCGCCTCCGTCATCACGCGGCCCATCGATCCCTTGGGCGGATGGGTGCCGATCAGGCGCGCGTACGTCGGCGCGATGTTCTGCAGCGTGGTCTTCTCGAGCTTCACGCCTTCCTTGACGAAGCCCGGGCCGTAGAGGACGAACTTGATGTCGGTGTCGTAGTCCCACGACGACGCGTGGGTCGTCCACAGGTGCTTGAGCACGACCACCTGGTCGGGATCGTTCGCGCGAACGCCGCGCAACGCTCGGATGGGGATGTGGCTGAATTCCTCGGCGAAGAACGCCCGATCGGCCACGATCGTGTAGCGGGCGGGGATCATCACCACGTGCCCACTCTGTTCCGCGGCCCAGCTCTGCACGGCGTAGGCGAAGTGCCAGGCGTCGTCGCGGTCCTGGCTCTGGTACGCCGAGGCCGACCAGCTCGGGCTGATCGCCCCGGCCTTCCCCTGAGCGCGGCCGGCGGGCGCGGTCGGTGCGCACGCCCCGAGCGCGAGCAAGACCATCAGGCACGCAAGGGACACGATGAGGGTGGTTGCACCACGCCTACGCATAGGCACCTCCGAGGGTCGTGTAGTCGAACAATGCTTCCGAGGCAGAAGCTAGGCCGCCCCACGGCAGAACTGAAATACATAGGGTGGCGGGTCGGTATAATTCCAGGTTATGGAACTGGAGGCCCGGTTGCGGGCATTCGCGGCGTTCGCGCGGCGCCATTCGTTCTCGGCGGCCGCCCGTGAGCTCCACATCAGTCAGCCCGCGGTTTCCAAGCACATCGCGGACGTGGAACGGGGGGCCGGGGTGAAACTGGTCGAGCGCCGAGCCCGGGGCGGCGACCTCACACCCGCCGGGATGTTTCTCGCCAATCACGTGCTCCGGGCCCAGGCGCTCCTCGCCCAGGCCGCCCGGGGCGTCGCCGAGTTCCGCGCGCGTCCCACTGGCTCGCTCGTGGTCGTCGCGTCAGGCGTCCCCGCGACCTACCTCCTGCCCGAGGTCGTCGTCACGTTCCAGCGTGCGCACCCCGGGGTACGGGTAAGAATCATGTCCGGGCCGTCAGCACAAACGATGGACGCGCTGCGCTCGCATCGCGCCGAGCTTGGCGTGGTCGGCGGGTTCGCGGCGGCGCCGGAGATCGAAGCGGAGCCGCTGGTCGAGGAAAAGATCGTGGTGGTGGGTCCTGCCCAGCTTGCCGGTCAGACGATGTCGCGGCGGGATGCGGAAGCGGCGACGTGGATTTCGCCGAACGAAGGCTCGGCGACCCAGGCCGCCGTCGAGGCGGCCTGGGCCGACGCCGGCATCACCCCGAGCCGTCGCCTCGAATTACCGAACTGGGAAGCGGTGAAGCTGGCGGTCGCGCGGGGTCATGGCGTGGCCGGGTGTAGTCAGTTCACCGTCGAAGGCGAGCTCCGGGCCGGATCTCTCGCCGTCCTCCGGCTACCCGGGTGGAACGTACGCCGGACGATCTCGATCGTCCGGCATCGGGAGGCGGCGCTCACGCCCTCGGCCCGCGAATTCGTGGCGATGCTGCAGGCCCGGTGGGGCCGGTCGTCTCCACGCCGCCGACGCCGCGTCGGCCCGCCCGCGCGACCCGGATGACGCGCTACGCTCCGGCATCACCCGGAGCCATGGCCTCACGCACGAGCTGCTCGAGCACCTCGTAGGGCTGGGCGCCCACCACGCCGTGGCGTCCGGCGACGAACGTCGGCACCCCGGTGACGCCGTAGCGCCGCGACAGCGCCCAGTCGGCGTCGACAGCCGTCTTGAAGGTCCGCTGCTCCAGCACCTCGCGGGCGCCGTCGACCGGCAACCCCACGCGCTCGGCGATCTCCAGCAGCACCGCCGGCTGCGAGATGTCGCGCGCGTCGACGAAGTAGGCCCGGAACAGCGCGTCGTGCAGCGCCTCGCCGCCCGGCTGCGTGTCCGCCCACTTGCCCAGCTCCTGGGCCAGCCGGCTGTTGTACGTCATCGTGCGCTCGCCGTAGGGCAATCCCTCGGCGTCCATGCGCGCCTTCATCTGGGCGTGCATGGCCTGGCGGTCCATGGTGCGCCCGGCGAACAGGTCGGCCAGCGCGCGGCCGCCCTCCACCGGCGTCTCCGGGTGCAGCGGGAAGTGCACCCACTCGATCTTCACGCCGTGCTCGGTCCGGAGCTTCTCAATACGCACGGTACTGAGATAGCACCAGGGTCAGACGTAGTCGGAGAAGACCTGCAGCGTCACCGGTGGCATCAGGAGACCTCCTTGAGCGTGTCCTTGAATCGGCGCAGCGCGTCCAGATGGCCATCCGGGAAACGCAGGCCCGCGTTGCGCGGCTCGGCGATGACCGAGGTCGCGCCCAGGGCCTTCCACGCCTCCACCTGCTTCTTCCACCCATCGGGGCTCTGCCCGGCCAGACGGATGCGGCCCTCGAGCGGGAGACCGGCGGGATCCCGGCCAGCCTCGCGCGCGTACTGGTGCACGCGGGCGACGAGCCGCTCACCCTGCGCATCGGGCGGGAAGTTCGGGCTCCAGCCGTCGGCCAGTCGCCCGATCCGGCGCAGCGCCGCCTCGGGCGGCACCGGCTGCTCCCGGCTGCCCACGCCGAACCAGATCGGGATCGGCCGCTGGATCGGCATGGGGTTGAGGCCGGCGTGGCTGATGCGGTGGTACTCGCCGCGGAAGTCGACGACGGGCTGGGTCCACAGCGCGCGCAGCACGGCGATCTGCTCGGCGCTGCGGCGGCCGCGGTTGTCGAAGGGCTCGTCGAGCGCCTCGAACTCGACGGCGTTCCAGCCCACCCCGATGCCCAGGCGGAGCCGGCCGCCGCTCAGCACGTCGATCTGCGCCGCCTGCTTGGCGACCAGCGCCGTCTGCCGCTGGGGCAGGATCAGGATGCCGGTGGCCAGGGTCAGCCGCCGCGTGACGGCGGCCAGGTAGGCCAGCAGCGTGAGCGCCTCGTGCACCACCGCCTCGTGCGAGTAGGTGGCCAGCGAGGGGTGGGCATGGAACTTCGGGTCGGCCCCGAGGACGTGGTCGGCCACGAAGAGATGGTCGAAGCCCATGGCCTCGACGGCCCGCACGAACTCGGCGATGGCGGCGACGTCGGTGCCGCACTCCGTCTGGGGAAAGATCGCGCCGGCCTTCACCTGTTACGCGCCGCCGGTGACGACGAGGGTCTGGCCGCTGACGAAGTCGCTGTCGGGGCTGCAGAACAGGTAGATCGCGCCCGCTGCTTCCTCCGGGAAGCCACCGCGGCCGAGCGGGATCATCTGGTTCATGGCGGCGATGCGGTTGCCCTGCACACCGACCTTGACCGTCCGCCCGGCCACCTCGATGGTACCGGCCTCGCCCTCGGCCAGCGGCTTGGTCAGGCGCGTCTGGACGTAGCCGAAGGCCACGCAGTTCACGGTGACCGCGTAGCGGCCCCACTCCTTGGCCAGCGTGCGCGTCATGCCGGTCACCGCCGCCTTGGCCGACGAGTAGTTCACCTGCCCGGCGTTGCCGCGCACGCCCGAGGTCGACGAGATCTGCACGACCTTGCGGACGATGCGCTCCCCGCGCTTGGACTCGGCCTCGAACTGCTCGCGCAAGTAGGGCGCGAAGGCCCGGAGGATGCGGAACGGCGCCGTCACGTGGACGTCCATGATGGCGTACCACTGCTCGTCGGTCATCTTCTGGATGACGTTGTCCCAGGTGTAGCCGGCGTTGTTCACGATGACGTGCAGCCCGCCGAGCTGCTTCACGGCGGTGGCCACGATGCGCTCGCCGAAGTCCTTGGCGGTGACGTCGCCGTTGCAGGCGACGGCCCGGCCGCCGAGCTTCTCGATGAGCCCGATGGTCTCCTTGGCCGGCGCGTCGTCGAGGTCGTTCACGACCACCGCGGCGCCGTCGCGGGCCAGCCGCAGCGCCACCTGCTGTCCGATCCCACGCCCCGAGCCGGTCACGATCGCTACCTTGCCGTCGAGCTGTCCCATGATCTCACCGTACCTTGACGAGCTTCTGCAGGCTACGCAGCCCGGGCGGGGTGGGTCCCCGCCGGCCCCAGTTCGTGTAGGAGACCTCGCCCACGTAGATGTCGCCGTGGGTGTCGACGGCCAGCCCGTGCGGCGAGATGAACTGCCCGGGCTCGAGGCCGGCCGGGCGGTTGCCGAGCCGCGCAAGCATCTGGCCCTTGGCGTCGTAGATGCTGATCCGCGGTCCGATGTTCGGGTGGTCGATGTTGACGCCGAGGCCACCGCCCGTCTCGCCCACGTAGAAGTGTCCGTGGGCCCCGCGCTCCAGGTAGAGGCCGGAGGGCCGGTGCATGTTGATCCACTGCGTCTCGAACTTGCCGTCGCCGTCGAACACCTGGATGCGGTGGTTCTCGCGGTCGGCCACGTACACCCACCCGTCGGCGTCGCAGGCGATGTTGTGGGGGATGTTGAACTGGCCGGGGTCGGTGCCCGGCTCGCCCCACGAGGTGATCAGCGTCCCGTTGGGCGCGTACTTGTGCACCCGCGCGTTGCCGTAGCCGTCGGAGACGTAGAGATCGCCCTGGGGCGACAGCGCCGTGTGCGTGCAGCGGTGGAACGGCTGCCCGCTCATGTACGGGGTCGGCTTGCCGGCCAGGCCCAGGGTCAGCAGTACCTTGCCGTCGAGCGTGCAGTGGCGAACGGTGTGATCACCATCGTCGGTGAGCCACAGCGTCTCGTCGGGAGCCATGTGCACGCCGTGGGCTCGGTGGAACACGCCCTCGCCCCACGAGCGCAGGAAGTTGCCGTCACGGTCGAGCACGACCATCGGATGCGCGCCGCGGTTGAAGGCGTAGACGCGGTCCTGGCCGTCGACACCGACCGCGGCGACGTCGGCGTTGAACTCCTGTCCCGGCGGCAGCTTGGCCCAGCCCTCGGTGACCTCGTAACGATAGGCGCCCGCACCCAGGATGACCGGCATGATTCACCCTTTCTGGAGATAGTCGTCGAAGTACTCGTCCACGGTGATGCGCCGGCTCGTCAGCCCGAGCCGGAAGGCCTCGCCGGCGAACATGTCGATCTGCGCGCGATTCGGCTCGAGCCCGTATGGGTGAAAATCCTCGCCCATCACGGCGGCGGTCTCCTCCAGCTCGGCCTCCAGCCACGGCGTAGCGTAGGGGAAGCCGGCCTGAGCCGCGCGGAACCAGTCGTTGGCGGCGATGAACGCCTCCGTGAGGCTGCGGGCGATCCAGCGGTTCGCCTCCCACACCTCCCGGCGGAGCACGATCAGGTGCTGTGGGGGAAAGGCGCCGGTCTGACGGAAGTACTCCTGCTCGACGCGGCGGAAGTCGGGGAACAGGCGTGCGATGCGCCCGCTCTGCGGATGGTACGCCTGGGGCCGGGGCGGGCTGTAGATCGCCTCCAGCTCGTCGGCGAGCAGCATCTCCGACAGTGAGCGCCCGGCCGGGGCCGTCTTCACGCCGGCCGGCAGGTTGGGATCGACCGGCGAGGACCAGGCGGCGTCGACGTCGCCGATCCACCACTGGATGGCGGCCGGATCCAGCCCCACGAAGCGCAGGAAGTGGCGGTACCAGATGGAACCGCTCGCGCTGTAGCTGTACATGCCGATGCGCTTGCCGGCCAGGTCCTTGGGCTCGCGGATCGGACCGCCGCGGCGGACGTACAGGTCGCGCGCGGTGAAGTTGCGCAGCGGAAAGACCGGCAGGCCGACGAACCGGCGATCGCCCTTGTCGATGCGATAGAGATACTGCGCCATCGACCACTCGCCGCCCTGCACCGCCGGGTCCTGCACGGCCCGGCGGAGCATCTCGGCCCGCTCCGGCCACGAGCCCCGGCGGCTCAGGGCCAGCGTGAGCGCGATCCCCTCCGGCTTCACCTCGCCGGTGGCCAGGGGCATGAGGCGGGCGTAGTCGGCACAGGTGAGCGTGATCGGGATCACCGGCTCACGCCTTTCGCGCCTCGAAGATCGCCCGGGGGTTGCGCACCAGCATCTGGTCGATCTGCTCCTCGCCGACGCCGGCCTTGCGCAGGGCCGGCAGGATGTCGTCGGAGATGTGGTTGTAGTGCCAGTGCGGGCGGTGGCGCCGCTTGGCGTCCTCCGACAGCATGTCGCTCCAGCAGTTGGCGTCGTGCGAGAGGACCATCTTCGGTGCGTAGCCCTCGGCGCACAGCCGGGCCACCACGTCCACCCGCTTGGGGGTGGACAGGAAGTTCTCGAGGCCGAAGCGGTCCATCCCGATGGTGCTCCCCCGCTCCATCAGCCCCCGCAGGTAGCCGAGGTCCTCGCTGTCGCCGCTGTGGCCGATGATGACGCGGCTCAGGTCCACGCCCTCCTGGGCGAAGATCGCCTGCTGCAGCTCGCCGGTGCGCCCGGCCGCCCACGTGTGGGTGGAGATCGGCACGCCGGTGGCCTTCTGGGCCCGGGCCGAGGCCCGCAGGACGTTGTCGATCACCGGCGTCACGCCGGCGGTGTCGGTGGCGCACTTGATGATGGCCGCCTTCACACCGCTGGTGCCGATGCCCTGCGTGATGTCGCGGATGAACAGCTCGGCCACCTCGTCCACGCCGTGGCTGGTGAAGTAGCGCTGCGGCATCCACCACACCCCGGTGGCCACGACGATGTGCACGCGCGAGCGGCGGGCGACGCCGAGGATCAGGTCGATGTCGCGGCCGAGATCGACGGTCGTCAGGTCGACGATGCTGCGGATGCCCCGGCTGTAGAGGTCGGCCATCTTCTGCTCGGCCAGGGCCAGGATGCCGGGGCGGTCCCACAGGTGCGGCCAGTTCTCCTGCACCCCGGGGGAGCGGGTGACGACGTGCTCGTGCATCAGGGTCGGTCCCAGCTCGGCCGTGGCGATCGGGCCGAGCGCTGTCTCTACCGTCGTCATACGGGCCTCCAGGTCGGCGGTGCTCAGGTGCTCGCCCGGAACCATATCACGCGTGTCACATCCTCACTTGGCACCTCGTCGGCCGTCGGGTAGTGTAGGCGCACGCGGCGACCATCCCGGGAGGATGCCCATGGCAAAGCTCAACATCAATGGCCGGATTCGTGACGTGCAGGTCGAGGCCGACACGCCGCTGCTGTGGGTCATCCGCGAGCAGGTGGGGCTGACCGGCACCAAGTACGGCTGCGGCGTCGCGCAGTGCGGCGCCTGCTCCGTGCACCTCAACGGCGAGCTGGCGCGCTCCTGCTCGATCGCGGTGGGCAGCGTGAAGGCCACCGACAAGATCGTCACCATCGAAGGTCTGTCGGCCACCAGCGCGCATCCGGTCCAGAAGGCGTGGGCGGCGCTCGACGTTCCCCAGTGCGGCTATTGCCAGTCCGGCCAGATCATGGCGGCGGCGGCCCTGCTGAAGCGCAAGGCCAAGCCGACCGACCAGGACATCGACGACGCCATGGCCAACATCTGCCGGTGCGGCACCTACCAGCGCGTCCGCGCGGCCGTGCACATGGCGGCCGGCCGGAAGGGGGCCTGACATGCGGCTGTCACGTCGCGCCTTCATCGTCGGATCCGCCGCCGCCGGCGGCGGCCTGGCCATCGGCCTGCGGCTGCCGCTCGGAACCGGCTCGGCCGAGGCCAAGGCCGCGGCCGGAGCGGGTGCCGAGGTCCACGCCTGGGTCGTCGTCAAGCCGGACGACACCTGCGTGATCCGCATCGCCCGTTCGGAGATGGGGCAAGGCACGCTCACCGGTCTCGCCCAGCTCGTCGCCGAGGAGCTCGAGTGCGACTGGAAGAAGGTGGCCACCGAGTCGATCACGGCGGGCCAGAACCTCGCACGCAAGCGCGTCTGGGGCGAGATGGGCACGGGCGGCAGCCGCGGCATCCGGACCTCGCACGACTACGTCCGCCGCGGCGGTGCTGCTGCCCGCATGATGCTGCTGCAGGCGGCGGCTGATCAGTGGCAGGTGCCGGTGGCCGAGGTCAGCGTGGCTGACGGCGTCATCACGCACGGCCCCTCCGGGCGCAAGACCAGCTACGGCAAGGTGGCCGACGCCGCCGCCAAGCTGACGCCGCCCGACCCCAAGAGCATCACGCTCAAGGATCCGAAGACCTGGAAGGTCGCCGGCAAGCCGATGAAGCGGCTGGACACGGCCGACAAGCTCAACGGCAGCAAGGTCTACGCGATAGACCTCAAGCTGCCCGGCATGCTGCACGCCGCCGTCAAGGCCTGTCCGGTGTTCGGCGGCAAGCTCGTCAGCTACGACGAGGCGAAGGTGTCCGGCCGGCCCGGCGTCCGCCGCGTCGTCAAGGTGAACGACGCCACCGTCGCCGTCGTCGCCGACACGTGGTGGCGCGCCAAGTCCGCGCTCGACGTGCTGCCGATCGTCTGGGACGAGGGCGCCGGCGCCTCCCAGTCGAGCGCCAAGATCGCCGAGCACCTCGCCGAGGGGCTGACGGCGAAGGAGGCGTACGCCTTCCGCAACGAGGGCGACGCCCCCGCCGCGATCCAGGGAGCGACGAAGAAGGTCGAGGCGGTCTACAGCACGCCGTTCCTGGCCCACGCCACGATGGAGCCGATGAACTGCACGGTGAAGATCTCGGCGGACCGGGCCGAGTGCTGGGTGCCGACCCAGAACGCCGAGGCCTCGCTGGCCGCGCTGTCCGAGCAGTCGGGCGTCCCGCTCGACCGGTGCGAGGTCTACCGGCACGACCTCGGCGGCGGCTTCGGCCGGCGGGGCGGCACCCAGGACTTCGTCCGCCAGGCGACCCTCATCGCCAAACAGTTCCCCGACGTCCCCGTGAAGATGGTGTGGTCGCGCGAAGAGGACATGGGGCACGACTTCTACCGGCCGATCTCGCAGTGCAAGCTGGCCGCCGGCCTCGACGACAAGGGCGGGCTGGTCGGCCTCCACGTGCGCGTGTCCGGTCAGTCGATCAACGCGTTCTCGAACCCGGCGCTGATCGCCAACAACAAGGACGACCGCCAGCTCCAGGGCTACACCGACAAACCCGGCGACGCCCAGCTCGGCTACACGGTGCCGAATCTGCTGATCGAGTACGCGATGCGTAACACGCACGTGCCGGTCGGCCCCTGGCGCGGCGTCAACACCAACCAGAACGGCGTGTACATGGAATGCTTCATGGAGGAGATCGCCCGGGCGGCCGGCGTCGACTCCGTCGAGTTCCGCCGCCGCCTCATGGGCAACCATCCCAAGCACCTCGCCGTCCTCAACGCCGCCGCCGAGAAGGGCGACTGGGGCAAGCCGCTAGCAGCCGGCATGCATCGCGGCATCGCACAGTTCATGGGCTACGGGAGCTACTCGGCGGCCGTCGCCGAGGTGTCGATGACGGGCGAGGGCAAGGTGAAGGTGCACCGCATGGTGCTGGCGCTCAACTGCGGCCACGCGGTCAACCCCGACCAGATCGCCGCCCAGGTCGAGGGCTCGGTGGCCTACGGCCTGAGCGCGGCCTTCTACGGTGAGTGCACGGTGCAGAACGGGCGGATGACCGAGCTGAACTTCGACCGCTACAAGATCCTGCAGCTGGCCGAGATGCCGAAGGTCGAGACGGTGATCGTGCCGACCTACGACTTCTGGGGCGGCGTCGGCGAGCCGACCATCTGCGTGGTCACGCCG
Organism: uncultured Candidatus Rokubacteria bacterium; assembly: GCA_963734175.1. GTDB lineage: Bacteria > Methylomirabilota > Methylomirabilia > Rokubacteriales > CSP1-6 > AR5. The sequence goes on along the minus strand of CAVTGC010000013.1, from coordinate 817,818 downwards.
GCGGTGCTCAACGCCGTCTTCGCGGCGACCGGCAAGCCGGTGCGCAGCCTCCCGCTCAAGAACCTCAAGCTCGCTTGACCGGCTCGTGGCAGGCGGCGCCACCGAGGCGCCGCCTGCCACGCAGACCACGTTCCCCCCTCGCACCCTCGCCATCGCCCGGAAGCGGTTATCATCCACCGTCATGAGAGCCCTCGACCGCTCCGTCCAGCCGTCCCGGCCCGAGTTCGATGTGCACCTGACCGAAAACGTGATGGTAACCATGCGCGATGGCGTGCGCATGGCGACCGACGTCTATCGGCCGGCCCGCCACGGCGTGCCGCTGGCCGACAAGCGGCCGGTGCTCCTGCACCGCACGCCGTACAACAAGGCGGAGACGGAGACGACGCTCAGCGAGTGCCGGTGGTTCGCGGCCCGTGGCTACGTCGTCGTCAACCAGGACTGCCGCGGGTGCTTTCGCTCCGAGGGCGATGTGAACTTCCTGGTTCCCGAGGCCGAGGATGGCGCCGACACCATCGCGTGGATCCAGCGCCAAGAATGGGCGAACGGCGTGGTGGGGTCGTTCGGGACCTCGTGGTCGGGCTGGACGCAGACCGCCATGGCCGCGCTCGGGCCCGACGGGCTGGCGACGATGGTCGCCAACATGAGCGGCGCCGACGCCCACGAGAGCTCGGTCCGGCACGGCGGTGCCCTCGAGCTCCGCTTCCTCGCCTGGGCCTTCTGGCATTCGGCGTACAACACCCAGGCCGCCCTCACCGCATCCCCCGCCCTCACCCCCGCCCTCAACCTCGGCGCGCCGCCGTTCTCGGAGTGGCTGCAGCGCATGCCCATCCGGCCCGGCCAGACCCAGCTCGCCCGGGTGCCGCCCTACGAGAAGTGGGCGCTGGAGATCCTGACCCGCGCTGACTACGACGACTACTGGAAGCACCCGAGCCTCAACCCGCGCGCCCACTGGGACCGCTTCCCCGAGATGCCCATCCTCTTCGTGGGCGGCTGGTACGACTCCTACACGCGGGCGACCTTCCAGAACTTCGTGGGCCTCGGCGCCGGCGGGCGCCGCCAGGTGCGCGCGCTGGTGGGCCCGTGGACGCACGGCGCCAAGACGGTCGAGCTCTCGTACGCCGGCGACGTGGAGTTCGGCCGCGACGCGGCCCTGCCGAGCTTCGACGAGCTGCACCTGCGCTGGTTCGATCGGGGGCTTCGCGGCGTCGACAACGGCCTCGACGCCGAGGCTCCGCTGCGGATCTTCGTGATGGGCGGCGGCTCCGGGCGGCGCTCGGGCGCCGGCCGCCTCGTGCACGGCGGCCGCTGGCGCGACGAGCACGAGTGGCCGCTGGCCCGCACGCGCTTCACCGAGTTTCACCTGCACGGCGACGGCTCGCTTCGCCTCGAGCCGCCGCGCGAGGAGCATTCGGCCACGACCTACAGCTTCGATCCCGCCCACCCGGTGCCGTCGATCGGCGGCAACGTCTCGTCGCTGCGTGACGTGCTGCCGCTGCCAGCCGGCATCGCCGACCCGAGCTACCTGGGCCGGGGCGAGCGGACGGCCGACATCATGCGCGCGGGCGGCTTCGACCAGCGCGAGGGGCCGAGCTTCCACGGCTGCCACCCACCCTACCTGCCGCTCGGCTCCCGTCCCGACGTGCTCGTCTTCCAGACCGAGCCGCTGCGCGAGGCGACCGAGGTGACGGGCCCCGTCGAGGTCCACCTGTGGGTGGCGACCTCCGCCCTCGACACCGACTTCACGGCCAAGCTCGTCGACGTCTATCCGCCGAGCCCGTGGTACCCGCTCGGGTACGCGCTGAACCTCACCGACAGCATCGTGCGGCTGCGCTATCGCAACAGCCGCGAGCGGGGCGAGCCGGTGACGCCGGGCGTCGCCATGCAGGTGACCATCACCCTCTACCCGACCAGCAACCTGTTCATGCCCGGCCACCGCATCCGGCTCGACATCTCGAGCTCGAACCACCCCCGCTTCGACGTGAACCCGAACACGGGCGAGCCGCTCGGCCGCGACCGCCGCCGCATCGTCGCCGACAACACCGTCTTCCACGAGCGCGGGCGCACGTCCTGCGTCATGCTGCCGATCATTCCGGCCTGAGGAGACAACGCCATGTCACCACTGGAAGTGCGCGATCCCGGTCTCCACGAGCTCGTCGCCCCCGACGCGGCCATCGACCGCATCGCCGGCGGGCTGACCTTCACCGAGGGGCCGGTCTGGCGCGGTGGCTCCCTGCTCTTCAGCGACATCCCGAACAAGCGGATCGTGCGCTGGCGCCGGCTGCCGGAGGGGCCGGAGCTGACCACGTTCGCCACCGGCATGTCCAACGGCCTCACCCTCGATCGCCAGGGACGCGTGCTGGCGGCGGAGCACGACGGCCGCCGCGTGACCCGCGTGGCCGACGACGGCACCCGCACGGTCCTGGCCGACCGCTTCCAGGGCAAGCGGTTGAGCAGCCCCAACGACATCGTGGTGAAGTCCGACGGCGCGATCTACTTCACCGATCCCCCCTACGGCGTGCAGCCGGCGCCACCCGGCACCGTGCGGCCGGCCGGCTGGTGGGCCAACCCGATCCCGGGCAAGGAGCAACCCGCCAACGGCGTGTACCGGCTGACCGCGGACGGAGCGCCACAACTGCTGGTCGACGACTTCGCGTTACCGAACGGCCTGGCCTTCTCGCCCGACGAGTCGGTCCTGTACATCGACGACTCCGCGCACAAGCACATCCGCGCGTTCGACGTCCGGCCCGACGGCACGCTGACGGGCAGCCGTGTCCTGCTCGACATGGCCTCGGCGGACCCCGGCGTGCCCGACGGCCTCAAGGTGGACGTGCGCGGCAACGTCTTCTGCACCGGGCCGGGGGGCGTCTGGGTGTGCCGTGCGGACGGCACCTTCCTCGGGCGCATCGTGCTGCCGGAGCTCCCGGCGAACCTGGCATGGGGCGAGGACGGCAGCGTCCTGTTCCTCACCGCGCGGACGAGCGTCTACCGGCTCGCGACGAAGACGCGGGGGACGCTCCTGGCCTGAGCTAGCGCGCGCCGATCAGGATGAACGCCGCCCAGTAGTAGGGGTGGGCCGTCCTCTGCTGGCGCAGGATGGTGAGCTGGGCCTGCTGCAGCGCGGCGGCGCGCCCCGACGAGGCCAGGCCGCGATAGAACGCCACCATGAAGCGCCCGGTGGTCTCGTCGTTGACCTTCCAGAGCGAGGCGACGACCGAGTGGGCGCCGGCCTGACTGAAGGCCGCGGCCAGAGTCGTGAGCGCCGCCCCCGGCACCTGCTCGCCGAGCGCCGTCTCGCAGGCCGAGAGAACCGCCAGCCCGTTGCGGCCGAGGCTCAGGCTGGCGATCTCGGTGACACTCAGGCGCTGGCTCTCCTCGTCCCCGCCGGCCATCAACAGATAGGAGCGCTCGGGCCGCTCGGCGTCCAGCACGCCGTGGGTGGCCAGATGCACGTCGGAGAACTGCGAGGCCAGGCTGAGGAAGCGCGCCTTGGTGGCCTGCGCCCCCTCCAGCGCGGTGGCGCCCGAGCGAAGCCTGGCCAGATCCCGGATCTCCCGGCTGGCCGCCGGCAGGCTGCCGTCCGGATTCGCCAGGGCCAGCAGGGGGACGTTGACCTCCGGTGCCGACGGAGTGAAGAGATCGACGAGCTCGAGCTGGGTGACGTAGCTGACCGCGTGCGTCTCCACCAGGAATCGAACGGAGCCGTCCCGCTCGGCGAGCGTGAGGGCGTGGATCGGCAGGTAGAGCAAGAGGTCGTTGGGGATGAGGACCAGATTGCGATGGGTCTTCAGCTCGGCGGCCACCGGCTCCAGCAGCAGCGCGGACAGCTTGCGGCTCAGCTCGCGCAGCGGCGCGACCTTCTCGCGATAGACGCTGGAGCCGTCGTCGATCCACGGCAGGTGCTGCGCCGTGGCCGCATCGAGGTAGCGGCGATACTCCTTCACCAGCTCGTACAGGTCCGCCTGCGACACCGGGCGGCTCTTCACCTGGAAGCTGCCCCCGGGCGCGACGACGAAGAGGTAGAGCGTGTCGGAGGCGGCGAAGTACTGGATGGCCAGCGTCCCCGCCGGCAACCGATCGGCGAACTTGGCCAGGGCCTTGGGGTCCACGGTCTGCTGATCGATGAACTGCGCCTTGTACTGCGGATAGCGAGCCAGGAAGGCCTGAGCCTGGCCCAGATACTCGGCCTTGGTCTGGGCCAGCAAGGTGGTGAGACTCTGGATGCGCCCGGCCCCCGGCGCGGTCGACCCCGCCTCCTGCGCCTCGCGCAGCGCCTGCTCCAGCGCGCGCGCCTGCCGCTCCTTGGCCTGTACCTGCTCGGCCGCCTGCCGCGCCGACGGATCGCGCAGCGCCGGTCGGGCCGAGGCCAGGGCGTCGGCGACGAGACGTCCCTTGCGAGCCTCGAGCACCGCCCAGGCGTCGCGCTCGTACCCCTTGCTCGAGTCGCGCCCATGCAGATCCAGGAGTAGCCGGGTCAGCGCGTCGTACGGCAACAGCCGGTTCTCGCTCGTCAGGAACTGCGTGCGCAGCGCGTCGTCGCCGAACTGGGCGGCCAGCGCTTCGACCGTCGCGATCGACTCCCGATAGAGCGACAGCGCGTCGTCGAGGCGGCCCCGCTGCTCGTACGTCCGGCCCAGCCCGAAGGTCACCCGCCAGCTCAGGTCGGGGAGTCCGACGCGCCGCGCGATCGGCAGGGCCCGCTCGTAGAGAGGGAGGGCGGCGTCGTAGTCGCCGCTCACCCGCAAGAGCGCGCCGAGATTGTTGAGGCTCCAGGCCACGTCGACGTGCCCGGGCCCGAAGGCCTGCTCGCGGATGCGCAGCGCGCGCTCGTAGCGGGCGCGCGCCTCGGCGTGACGCACCGTCGCCCGGTCGGCCAGGGCCAGCGCGCTGAGAGCGCCGGCCACGAGCGGATGGTTGGGGCCGAAGGCGCGCTCGCGGATCTGCAGCGCGCGCTCGTAGAGCGGGCGCGCCGCATCGAAGGCCTTCGTTCTCTGCAGGAGAGTACCGAGCTCGATGAGGCTGCGGGCGACGTCCGGGTGATCGGGGCCGAGCACTCGCTCGCGAATGGCGAGCGCCCGTTCGAGCGCCACCCGTGCCGCCGCATAGTCGCCCATCTGCCGCAGCAGCGCGCCGAGGCTGTTCAGCGGCGCCGCCAGGCCGATGTGATCGGCGCCGAGCGCCTGCTCGGCGATCCGGATCGCGCGCTCATCGGCGCGCCGCGCGCCCGCCAGATCGCCGGTGGCGGCGAGCAGGAGGCCCAGATCGATCAGGACGCCGGCGACGTCCCGGTGGTTCGGTCCCTGCGCCGCCTCGCGGATGGCGAGCGCCCGCTCGTAGAGAGGACGCGCCCCGGCATGGTCACCACTGCCGTACAGGAGGACCGCGAGCGCGCTCAGCGCGCCCGCCACCGAGGGATGCGCCGGCCCCAGCGCCTGCTCCCGGATCCTGAGGCCTCGCTCCACGAGAGGTCGTGCCGCCGCGTAGTCGCCGGCGGTCCGATGGTTGTTGGCGAGGTTGATGAGGGTGGTGGCCAGCGCCGGGTGGTTCGGACCCAGCCTCCGCTCCTGGATCTGGATCGCGCGCTCGTAGCGTGACTGGGCCCCCGCGTAGTCCCCGCTGAGGTGCAGCAGATATCCGACGTCGCTCAGGCTCGCCCCGACGTCGAGATGGTCCGGCCCCAGGGCTTTCTCGCGGATCGCCAGCGCTCGGTCGAGCATCGGCCGGGCGCCCGCGTAGTCGCCCGTCTGCACGAGGAGGAGGCCGAGATGCGACAGGGCGGTGGCGACCGTGGGATGCGCGGGGCCCAGGGCCCGCTCCCGGACCTCGAGCGCCCGCTCGAGCAACGGACGCGCGGCGGCGTAGTCACCACTGTCGCGGTGGAGCCGGCCCAGGTACAGGGCGGTCGTGCCCAGCGAGACGTGGGTGGGTCCGAGCGCCTGCTCCCGAACCCGCAGGGCCCGCTCGAGCAGAGGCCGTGCCGCGGCGAAGTCGCCGGTCAAGTACAGCAGGTACCCGAGATCCTGAAGGCTCACCGCCACGTTGTTGTGGTCGGGGCCGTACACCTTTTCCCGGATGGCGAGCGAGCGTTCGAGCAGCGGCCGCGACGCCGCGTAGTCGCCGGTGCGCAGCAGGAGGATCCCCAGCTCGTCGAGGGTATGCGCTACCAGGGCGTGCTCCGGGCCGAGCACCTTCTCGCGGATCGCCAGCGCCCGCTCGTACAGCGGCCGGGCCTCGGCGTACTCGCCCGTTTCCCGCAGGAGATCGGCGAGGCTCTGGAGGCTCTCGGCCACGGCGCGATGCTGGGGGCCGAGGGCTTTCTCGCGCAAGGCCAGGGCTTCCCGGGCCTTGGGGATGGCCTCGGCGTACTCGCCCCGCCGAAAGCGCTCGACGACCTCGGCCTGGAGCTCCCGGGCCCGCTCCAGCGACGCCTGGGCCAGCGCGACCCGGGGCGACAGGACGTCGAGCGTCCCCAGCAGGACGAGGGCCAGCACGGCGCAGCCGACAGCCCGCCGGCGCGCCATCGGTGCGGCCGCCCTCACCGTGCCGTCCCCAGTGTCAGCCGCGGGCACCCGCCGCCGCGCGCTCGATCAGCTCCTTGGCCCCGGCCTGGATCCACGGAAAGAAGCTGGTCATCACGAGCCGTACGCCCAGCTTCGTGTAGCGCTCGACGTTGGCGGAGTTCACCAGCGTGCCCGCCACGCGGTTGGCCTGGACGATCTTCTTGATGGCGCCGTCGACCGTCTGCTGGACGTCGGGGTGGCCCATGTTGCCGATGTGGCCCATCGAGGTCGCCAGGTCGTTGGGCGCCACGAAGAAGCAGTCGATGTGGTCGACCTTGAGGACGTCGTCCAGGTTGCGGACGGCGGCGATGTCCTCGATCAGCACGATCAGCAGGCTCTGGTCGTTGGCGGTCTTCAGATAGCCGTCGACGCCGAACCCCTGGCGGCTGGTGAACATGCCCCGCTTGCCGAGCGGCGCGAACTTGCCGGCCTCGACCACCCGCTCGGCCTCGGCCCGGGTGTTGACGTGGGGGACCACGATGCCCTGGGCGCCGCGGTCGAGGGTGCGATAGATCAGCGCGTAGTCGTTGTCCATCACGCGCACGACCGAGGTCACGCCCCACAGGTCGCAGGCTCGCGTGAGGTTGCCGAGATCGCCCCAGTCGACGCCGCCGTGCTCGCCCTCCAGCCAGACGCCATCCACGCCCACGGTGGCGACCTGGTCGATGAGGTCGGGATCGTTGGTGCCGGACAGGATGGTGGCCACCTTGCCGGCCGCGAGTGTCTGCTTGATGCGGTTGGGTCGGATGTTCACGGGTCTCCCTCGCTGTCGGAGTCGGGCGTCGCATCGTACCATGTCCGGACATGGACTCCCGGCCGCCGGAGGCGTCACCCGACCGCCTCACCGCGATGCTGCGCGGCGCCGGCGTCCTGTCGCACGGCGCGGTCGTCGATGTCGCGGTCGGGCCTCCCACGAGGCGCTCGGGGAATGGCCGCTGCCGCCGTCGATCGAGCCGTGCCGCGCCGTCGTCGAGGCCCACGCGCGATTCCACGCGGCGTGGTGGGACCACGAACACCTCGGCATTTCTGTCGGCGCCTTCGCCGACGAGGCGGGCGTGTTCGACCGGTACCTGGCCGCCGTGCCGGCCGAGCTCGCGACCTTCGCCGATCGCCTGGGCGAACGTCTGTCTCCCGAGCGCCGGCGGCTCTACGAGCGCATGGTCGAGGCCGCGCCCCGCCTGCTCGATCGGTATCGTACGCATCGCGACCTGACGATCGTGCACGGCGACGCCCACGTCTGGAATGCGATGCTGCCTCGCCAGGCCGGCGGCGGCGTGCGGTTGATCGACTGGGACGCCTGGCGCGTTGACGTGGCCAGCGACGACCTCGCCTACATGCTGGCCGTGCACTGCTTCCCCGACTGGCGAGCCCGCTACGAGCGAGACAGCCTGCGGAGATACCACGACGCGCTCGTGGCCCACGGCGTTGGCGGCTACGCGTTCGAGGCGCTCTGGCAGGACTACCGGTTCTCCGTGCTGTGGCAGATCATGACCCCGATGTGGCAAGCCAACCACGGGCTTCCGCCGGGGATCTGGTGGAACCACCTCGAGCGCATCATGCGCGCCGTCGACGACCTCGACTGCCGCGAGCTGCTGGGGTAATCGCGCTCAGCTCAGTGGCCCGTGGCCTCCACCAGCAGCTCGGCCAGCCGCTGGCTGAACGCCGCCGGATCCGGCAGCGTCCCGCCCTCGGCCAGGATCGCCTGCCCGTGTAGCAGCTCGGCGTAGCGCTTGAATCGCTCGTCGGCTGGGTGCGCCGTGTGGAAGGCTTGCAGGTGCTCGACCAGCGGGTGCGACGGGTTCAGCTCGAGCACGCGCTTGACCTTCGGCACCTCCTGGCCGCTGCGCCGGAGCAACTCCTCCAGGTGGGGGCTGAGGTCGCCGGCCTCGCCGACCAGGCAGGCGGGTGACGAGGTGAGCCGACCCGACAGCCGGACGTCCCGGATATCGTCCTGCAGCGCCGCCCGCAGCCCCAGCAGCAGGTCCTTGAAGCGCTCGCTCGACTCCTCGCGCGCGGTCTCCTCCTGCTTCTTCTCCTCCTCGGTGCCGAGATCGACGGCGCCCTTGGCGACCGAGACGAGCTTCTTGCCCTCGAACTCGCGCGGCAGCCGCAGCCACAGCTCGTCGATCGGGTCGAGGAAGAACAGCACCTCGTAGCCACGCGCGCGGAAGGCCTCCAGGTGGGGCGAGCGCTCGGCCGTCTCGCGGCTCGGCGCCGTCACGTAGTAGAGCGCGGGCTGGCCCTCCTTCATCCGCTTCACGGCGTCGCCGAGCGAGGTCGGCGTGGGCCCGTCGGTGGAGGGCGCCAGGATCAGCTCCAGGAGCTTGTCGTGCCCCTCGTCGAAGCCGACCAGCCCTTCCTTCATCACGTCGCCGAACTCCGTCCAGAAGGTCTGGTACGTCTCCGCGCGCTGCTCCTTCATCTCCTTGAGGGCGGCCAGGATCCGGCGCACCAGGTACTTGCGGATGGCCTGGGCTTGCCGGTCCTTCTGGAGGATCTCGCGGGAGACGTTGAGCGAGAGGTCGTCGGACGACACGACGCCGCGCACGAAGCGCAGGTAGGCGGGCAGCAGATCCCGCCAGTCGTCCATGATGAACACGCGCTTGACGTAGAGCGACAGGCCCCGGTGGCCACCGTCCCGATGGTGCAGGTCGAACGGCGCCTTGGACGGGATGTAGAGCAGCGCCCGGGCCTCGAAGCCGCCCTCCATGTGCACGCTGATGTGCTCGAGGGGGTCGTTCCAGTCGTGGCTGATGTGCTTGTAGAACTCGCGATGCTCCTCCTCGGTGACCTCGTCCTTGCCGCGCGCCCAGATCGCCTTCATCGAGTTCAGCGTCTCGGCCTTGAGACGGATGGGGTAGGAGACGAAGTCCGAGTAGCGCTTGATGATGTCGCGGAGCACGGGCTCCTTGGTGTAGTCCTTGAGCCCGTCGTCCTCGTCCACCGGCTTGAGGTGCAGGGTGACGGTGGTGCCGGCGCCCGAACGCTCGGCCGCCTCCAGGGTGTAGCCGCCGTCGCCGGTCGACTCCCAGCGCGTGGCCTCCTCGGTGCCGGCACGGCGGGTGATCACCGTGATGCGATCGGCGACCATGAAGCTCGAGTAGAAGCCCACGCCGAACTGGCCGATCATCTCCGGCGCATTGGCCGACTGGGCCTCCCGCAGCGCCTTCAGGAACTCGCGGGTGCCCGAGCGCGCGATCGTCCCCAGGTTCTGCACGACCTCGTCCCGGCTCATGCCGATGCCGTTGTCGTGCACGGCCAGCGTGCGGGCGTCGGCGTCGACCTCCAGCGTGATCCCCAGCTCCCCCATCGGCGCCAGCTCCGGCCGGCTCACCGACTCGAACCGCACCTTGTCGAGGGCGTCGGAGGCGTTGGAGACGAGCTCGCGCAGGAAGATGTCCTTGTGCGAGTAGAGCGAGTGGATCATGAGGTCCAGCAGCTCGCGGACCTCGGTCTGGAACTCGTGGCGCTCGGGCTCAGTGCTCATGGTCGTTACTCCTGCTTGCCTCCCGTCGGTGGTGTGGGGTGATCCGGAGCGATCAGCGCGATTCTACACCGGCCGCCGCGGGCCCCCCGACTCGCGCTACCAGCCCGTGTTCGTGTCGCGGCAGTCGACTGGAGGGTCGAGGGCTTGCTGACGATCCGAGCTGGGCCGCCCGGCGGCCGGTGGCCGCGACCGACTGGCGGCTAGCCGGGCGGCAGGGTACCCGGCGTGGACGCGGGGAAGCTGAACACGTTGGCGGGCTCGTGGTGCACGTCGTGGTCACGGCGCAGGCGCTGCACCATGGCCAGCGCGTACGGCGCGCCCTCCAGCAGCTGGGCCAGCATCAGGTCGTCGAGCGGTAGCCCGGCCCGGCGGGCCGCCTTGACGCACAGGTCGCGCGTCGTCGCGTCGACGTCGCCCGTCACCGAGAGCACCGGCGGGGGGACGACGTCCGGGGCCGGGGCGCCCGGCACGAGTCGCGGGCGCCGCGTGTGCCACTCGGTGGCGCGCTCGTAGGCGTGACCCACCTTCAGGATGGTGCTCTCCTCGAACGGCCGACCGACGATCTGCATGCCGAGTGGCAGCCCGTTCCGCCCGAAGCCGTTGGGCAGCGCCAGCACCGGCTGGCCGGTGACGTTCCAGGCCGTGAGCAGGCTCGGCTTCTGCCAGAACGAGACGCTGCGGTAGTCGGCCAGCCTCGGCGCCTCGCCCATCCCCGCCATGACGAACGCGTCGAACCGCTCGTACAGCGGCTCCATCTCGACCATCATCCGGCGGTGCTCGCGGGTGGCCTGGACGTAGTCGTTGGCCGTGAACAGCACCGACGGGAACGCCCGCGAGCGGAAGTCGGCGCCGAAGTCCTTGGGCCGGGAGACCAGGTTCTTCTGGTGGACGCTGAAGATCTCGCTCTCGGCGATGATGATCTTCACGTCGAAGTACTGGCCGAGTGGCCGGACCCGGACCTCCTCGAGCTGGGCGCCCAGCCGGCGCAGGACGTCGAGCGCGGCGTCCATCGCGCGGCGCACGTCCTCGGAGGCCGGGATGTCCTCCTCCCAGTGGTGGCGCAGCACGCCGATGCGGAGCCCACGCAGATCCGTACCGAGCGCCTGGCGATAGTCGGGGATCGAGCGCCGCCGGCTGCCGGCGTCCCTGGGGTCGTAGCCGGCCAGCGCCTGCAGCACCAGCGCGCAGTCCTCCACGGTCCGGGCCAGCGGCCCGCAGTGATCGAACGTGTAGGAGTTGGTGATGACGCCGGCCCGGCTCACCAGCCCAAAGGTCGGCATCAGGCCGACGACGCCGCAGTGCGAGGCCGGACCGCGGATCGAGCCCCCGGTGTCGGAGCCAAGCGCCACCGGCACCAGGCCGGCCGCGACGGCAGCGCCGGAGCCGGTCGACGAGCCACCGGTGAAGTGCGCCAGGTTCCACGGGTTGCGAGCCGGCGGCCACGGCAGGTCGAACGAGGGGCCCGCGTGGGCCATCTCGTGGGTGGCGAGCTTGCCGAGCAGGACGGCGCCGGCCTCGTAGAGCTTGCGCGTGGTCGTGGCGTCCTCGGCGGGGACGCGGTCGATGAAGACGCGTGAGTGGCCGGAGGTCAGGATGCCGCGCGTGTCGTAGATGTCCTTCAGCGCGAACGGGATGCCGTGCAGCGGGCCGCGGGAGGCGCCCGCCGCGAGGGCGGCCTCGGCTTCCCTCGCCTGCCGCCGGGCCAGGTCGAATGTCGGCGTGATGAAGGCGCGCGTCTGCAGGTCGTACTGCTCGGCGCGCTGGATCAGCGCCTCGACCAGCTCCACGGGTGAGAGCTTGCGCACGGCGATCCGGTCCGAGAGCTCGGCGATCGAGAGGTCGTGGGGTTCGGCGGTCATGGCCCAGGAGCATACCGCCGTTTCGGGTCAGAGTGAGATCAACCCGCGGCGCACGCCGAGGGTCACGGCCTCCGTGCGCCCGGCCGCGCCCAGCTTGGCGAGGATCGAGGCGACGTGGAACTTCACGGTGTAGGCCGAGATGCCGAGGCGGCGGCCGATCGCCTGGTTGCGAAGCCCCTCGGCCAGCATCTCGAGGATCTCGAGCTCCCGCAGCGTCAACGCCCGCTCGGCCTCGCCCTCGAGCCCCGCCGCCGGGGCGGGGGCGCGGTAGACGTCGGGGTGCAGCGTGATCAGTCCGGCCAGGGCGGCGGTGAGCGCGGCCGAGATCTCGTTCGCCCCGGCGCGGCTATCCAGGACCGCGCGCACGCCGGCCCGGCGCGCGGTGGGAGTCCATGCCGCCCGCGGATCGTCCACGATCAGGACCACGGGCGGCGCCGGCGTCGCGTCCACCAGCGTGCTCAGGATGGAGATCGCCCTCGCCGCTGTCGACGCCAGCACGATGACGGCTGGGTCGTGCTCCTCGATGAGCCGGGCGAGCGCGCCGGGCGTGCCGATCAGCACCCGCCGAGTCGTATCCACGCGCAGCATGGCCTCGAGCCGGGCGGCCGCCACCTCCCGGTCGGCGGCGACGAGCACGCGGATCGGCGGGTGATGCACGCTGCCTCACCCGGCGGCGCGTACGAACCGCGCCACCTCGCCAGCCGGGATGGCCAGGGCCAGCGTACCCACGATCATCGCGTTGAGGCCGACGACGCGGCCGCCGGCGTCGGCGAGGGGCCCGCCGGAGTTGCCGGGCGCGAGGCGGAGATCGCCCTGGATCCACGACCGGCCGCCGGGTACGAGCGCGCCCATCGAATGCACGATGCCAGTGGTCAGCGCACCGCGCACGCCGAGCGGATGCCCCACCGCGACGACGAGGGAGCCCACCCGCAGCTCGTCGGCAGGCGCAAACGTGGCGGCGGACAGGTCGAGGCCCGGCACGTGCAGCAGCGCGAGGTCGGCGCCGCGGTCGCGGGCCACCACCCGCCCCCGGGAGCCGGCGCCGTCGGCCCGACGGACCATCACGTCGGCGTGCGGCGCCACGTGGGCGTTCGTCACCACCCAGCCAGGCGCCCACACGACGCCCGAGCCGACGGCGCGGCCGCCGTCCGTCAGCTCCACCGTGACCCGGCGCAGGTCGGCGGCGAGGCCGGCGAGATCCATCAGCGCGGCCGCCGCGGGCGCTCGCCGACCGTCAGCTCCACGTCGCGCGCCTGGCCCCCACGGACGATCCGGGCGGTGATGCGCTGACCGATCCGCTCGGCGCGCAGCAGTCGCCGGAGCTCGATGGGATCGGCGATGGCGTGGCCGTCGAGTGCGAGGATGACGTCGCCGATCACGAGCTCGGCCGCTGCCGGGCTTCCCACCTGCACGTCGACGACGATCAGAGCCAGCTCCTGGTCGAGGCCCAGCTGCTGTCGCATCGCCTCCGGCACCCGCACCGGCTGGGTGCCGACACCGAGATAACCCTGCGGGATGCGGCCGTGACTGACCAGCGCGTCGACCGTCCGCCCCACCACCGTGGCGGGGACGGCCAGCTGCATCTGCCGCGACATCCCCGAGGTGTTCACGCCGACGACACGGCCGTCGGCGTCGACCAGCGGGCCGCCGGAGAACCCCGCGTAGAGGGTCAGGTCGAGGCTGAAGAGATCGCCGTCGGCGTGGCGGGACTGGGCGCCGATGGCGCTGACCACACCCCAGCTCGCCCGGGGGCCGGCGCCGAGCGCCAGCACCATGTGGCCGACGCGGACGGCATCGGCGTCACCGATCTCGGCGACCGCCATGTCGGCGGCGTCCATGCGGAGGACGGCGAGGTCGCGCGCGGGGTCCCGGCCGACGAGCGTCGCCGGCACGGCGCGACCATCGGAGCGGGTCACGGTGGCGCCCTCGTCGGCGTGCACGGTGTGGTTGGCGGTCACTACGAGTCCGGGGCGCCAGTGCACGCCGGTCGACGGCAGTCGCGGTCGGGCGTGAACGGCGAGCATCGAGCGGCCGGCCTGCGCGACCGCCGCCGCCAGTTCATCGGAGAGCGCACGCAACCTGTCCATGGGGGCCTCCTCGTCACGCTGACTGCCCCCAGCATGACGGGGAGGACCCGGCGAGGGAATCGCCCGAACGGACAGGTCGAGCTCAGGCCACGGGGCTCACCGGTCGAGCCAGACCCGCGCGATCGTCGGCGAGCCGTACCCGATAGTCCCGCGCAGCACGCCGCCGGCCGCGTTCCGCAGGTGGGGCTGGAAGAGCACGAAGTTGGAGCCGTGGGGCATCCACATCCGCAGCACCTGGTCGTACTCCCGGTCCACGATCCTCTTCGCGGTCGCGCGCTGCTCGGCCCGCTCCGGCGCCTGCCGGAGCTTCACGGTCAGCTCGTCGATGACCGGATCGTTGACGCGGAAGAAGTTCTTCGTGGACTTCGAGTGCATGTACACGTACGCCCGCTCGTCGAGGCCGACGGCGTGGCCGGACTGGAAGCCCCAGGCCATCCCGTCCCACTTGCCCTCGACGTAGCGTCCGTAGTACGTCGTGTAGTCGAGCTTGCTGATCTTGACGTTGATGTTGAGGTTCTTCTTGAGCTCCTGCTGGACCAGCTGCACCTGCGAGGTCATCTGCGCGAAGTACTCGTAGTAGAACAGCGTCGTCTCGAAGCCGTTCGGGTGCCCGGCCTCGGCCAGCAGCTTCCGGGCCTCGGCGGGACGGTACTGCCACCAGGGGCCGAGGTCCTTGGCCGACGGCTTGGCGTCCTGGTAGTAGATCCACGGCACGCCCGCGGTGACGATGCCGTGCCCCTCGAACACCGTGTCCACCTGCTTCTGGCGGTCGATGGCCATCGACAGCGCGCGGCGGACGCGCACGTCGTTGAACGGCGGCCGGTCCTGGGCCAGGGCCAGCCCGAACGGCGTGATCGAGGGCGTGAGCGCCTGCACGACGGCGGTGGGATTCGTCTTGCGGACGGCCTCCACCTCCGACGGGCTCTGCAGCGGCAGGAAGTCGCTCTGGCCGGTGCGAAACGCAGCCGTGCGGGTGGCGGAATCCGGCGCCGACAGGATCACGTACTCGTCGACGTAGGGCCGGGGCGCGTCGAAGTAGTCGGGATTGCGCTGGAGCACGATCCGCACCTTGCGGGTGTGCTCCTTGAGGATGTAGGGCCCGGTGCCGATCATGCGCTTCTTGAGGTCGCCGTCCTCCTCGAGGACCTCGCGCGCGAAGATCACGGCGACGGGCTCGGCGACGTTCTGGGGAAACAGCGCATTGGGCGTCTTGAGATGGACGCGCAGGGTGTGGGAATCGGGCGTCTCCATCCCCTCGATCTCCTGAAACGTGAACGCCTGCACACCCTCCTTCGCGTAGGCCTCGAAGCAGTACTTGACGTCGGCGGCGACCAGCTCGCGCCCCTTCAGCGGCGGCACGTTCTGCCACTTCACACCTCGGCGCAGCTTGAACGTCCACACGCGCTGATCCGGGCTCCCCTGCCACGACTCGGCGAGATCCCCCTTCAACGTCAGGTCGTTGTAGCCGGTCGCCTCGTCGGCGAACGGATGGCGCAAGAGCCGATTGCTGGTGAGACCGATGAACTGGAAGAGTCCGACCGACTGGGTCAGCCGGGGATCGATCACGGGCGGATCCCAGGCCGACGCCCGGGTGAGGACACCGCCCGGCTTCGGCGGCTTCGGGCTGGCCGCCATCCAGTCGGCATACGACGCCGCCGGCTGCGCGGACGGCCGGCCCCGGCTGGCGTGGACGGCGAGCGCGGTCATTCCGGCGCCGGTCCATCCCACGCGCCTGAGGAAGTCACGTCGCGTCACCCGCAGGGTTCGAGGGCTCTGGCGAGAGTCGGTCGTGGCCATCGGGCTCTCCTTCCTGTCGGAGCGTTCCGAGCGAGGGAAAGGACGAGCGGACCGAACGGACGAGAGGCGCCGAAGGTCCCACACACGACCGGGGGAGTCAAGCGTCGCGCCGGTGGCCTGCCCGTGGCCACCGGCGCGCCGCGGCGGGCCGCTACTTCGGCTGGGGCACGATCCGGAGGTAGGGCTTGGGCGACTTCCAGCCGGCCGGGTACGTCTTCTTGGCGTCGTCGTCGGAGACGGCGGGGACGATGATGACGTCCTGGCCCTGCTTCCAGTTCACCGGCGTGGCCACCTTGTGCTTGGCCGTGAGCTGGCAGGAGTCGACCAGGCGTAGCACCTCGTCGAAGTTGCGGCCGGTCGACATCGGGTACGTCAGCATGGCCTTCACCTTCTTGTCGGGGCCGATGATGAAGACCGAGCGGACCGTGGCATTGTCGGCGGCGGTCCGGCCCTGTGAGGTGGTGCCCGACTCCTCCGGCAGCATGTCGTAGGCCTTGGCCACCTTCAGCTCGGGGTCGCCGATCATCGGGTAGGTCACGGCGTGTCCCTGCGTCTCCTCGATGTCCTTCGACCAGCGCTTGTGATCGTCGACGGGATCGACGCTGAGGCCGATGATCTTGCAGTTGCGCTTGTCGAACTCGGGCTTGAGGCCGGCCATGTAGCCGAGCTCGGTGGTGCAGACCGGTGTGAAGTCCTTGGGGTGCGAGAAGAGAATCGCCCAGCCGTCGCCGATCCACTCGTGGAAGTTGACCTTGCCCTGGGTGGTCTCGGCGGTGAAGTTGGGGGCCTCGCTGTTGATCCGTAGTGCCATGGTCTAACCCTCCGTCGGTTGCGACTCAGTTGTGGAAGATGCCGCGCGCGTGATTCGAGATTCGCTAGCATGCCCGAGGACAGCCGAAACGTCCACACCATCGCGCCGATTGACGCCGGTGCGTCGCGCCGAGCCGGTCGCGGGGCGATCACGCTACGATCACGCCGCCGTGCTTCGGCGCCGCCGCCGCCTCCGGGCGCCGGCCGTCGACCACCGCGCGATTTCAGGTCACGCGGGCGCGGACGTGAAAGCGCGGGTCGTCGTAGGCGCGCGTCGTCATGATCCCGCGGAGCGCGGCGACGGCGTCGAACACGTCGGCGTGGCGCACGTAGAGCGGCGCGAATCCGAAGCGCAGCACGTCGGGCGCCCGGAAGTCAGGGATGACGCCGCCCGCGATCAGCGCCTGCACGATCGCGTAGCCGTCGGGGTGCCCGTAGGAGACCTGGCTCCCGCAGCGCTCGGCGTCGGCGGGCGACACCAGGCGAAGCCCGAGGCCCCCGCACTCCTGCTCGACGAGGCGCCGGAACAGGCCCCCGAGGGCGACGGACTTCGCGCGGAGCAGCCGCAGATCGACGGCGTCGAACAGCTCGACACCGGCGTCGAGGGCCGCCAGCGACAGCACGGGCGGGGTGCCGACCAGGAGCCGTTCGATGCCGGCGGCCGGCTCGTAGGCGGCGGCGAACTCGAACGGCTGGGCATGCCCCATCCATCCCGAGAGCGCCGGCTGGATGCGCCCGAGCCAGCGCTCGGCCACGAACAGGTAGGCGGGCGCGCCGGGTCCGCCGTTGAGGAACTTGTAGCCGCCGCCGACGGCCAGATCGACGTCCGCATCGTTCAGGGCCAGCGGCATGGCCCCGGCCGAGTGCGAGAGGTCCCAGAGCGCCAGCGCTCCGGCCGCGTGGGCGGCGGCCGTGAGCCCCGTCATGTCGTGCATCGCCCCCGTGCGGTAGTTCACGTGCGTGAGCATGAGCACGGCGACGTCGTCCCCGAGGGCACCGGCCAGCTCGGGCGCGCCGACCGCGCGCAGCTCGCCGGCGTGGCCGAGCAGGCGGACGAGGCCCTGGGCGACGTGCAGATCGGTCGGGAAGTTGTCGCGCTCCGTCAGGATCACCCGGCGGCCGGGGTTGCACTGCAGGGCGGCCGCCAGGAGCTTGAAGAGATCGACCGACGTGGAATCGGCGACGATCACCTCACCCACCCGGGCACCGATCAATCGCGCGATCCGGTCGCCCACCCGCTTCGGCCAGCCGATCCAGTCGTGGCGGTTCCAGCTCCCGATGAGGTCTCGCTGCCAGGCCTCGAGGACCCGCGTGACCCGCGCGGGCGTCGTGCGGGGCATCGCGCCCAGCGAGTTGCCGTCGAGGTAGATCACGCCGTCCGGCAGCGCGAACCACTCGCGGCAGCCGGCGAGCGGATCGCCGGCGTCCATCGCCTCGACCATCGAGCGCGTGATGGGCTGCACGTCGTCTCTCCCCGGCGTGACTCTAGCGGTGGATGACGGGTGCGTTCAAGCGGCCCTCATCGGCGGTATCATCGCGCGATGACGACGACCAAGCCCCGCGTGGCGCTCATCGGCACCGGCGGCACGATCTCCTCGATCGGCCGCGACAGCCTCGACCTGTGGGAGTACATGGACACCAGCCGCAAGGCCGAGCCCGACGAGCTGCTGGTGCGCTTCCCGGAGGTCGCCGGGGCCGCCGAGATCGTGCCAGTCCGATACCGGGCGGTGGGCAGTACGGCCATCGGGCCCGCCGACTGGCTGGCGCTGGACGCGGCCGTGCACGACGCCGTGGCCCGCGAGGCCCCCCTGGATGGCATCGTCATCACCCACGGCACCGCCACGCTGGAGGAGACCGCGTACTTCTTGAACCTCTCGCTGAAGGTCGACGCCACCGTGGTGGTGGTGGGCGCCCAGCGCCCGCCCACGGGGCTCAGCTCGGACGCCGGGCTCAACCTCCTCAACGCCGTGCGGGTGGCGGGCGCCCGGGAGGCGCGTGGCCTCGGCGTGCTCGTGCTGCTCAACGACGAGGTGCAGGCCGCCCGCGAGGTGACCAAGGCCTCCACTCTCCGCCTGGAGACGTTCCGGAGCCAGGACCTCGGCATGCTCGGCTACGCCGACCCGGATGGCCGGATCGCCATCTACCGGCAGCCGACCCGCCGGCACGCACCGGCGACGGAGTTCGACGTGCGCGGCCGCACCGAGCTGCCCCGCGTGGACGTCACCGCCTCGTACGCGGGGGCCGACGGCACCGCCATCCGCGCCTTCGTCGCTGCCGGCGCCCGGGCCATCGTCTCGGCGTCGCTGGCGCCCGGCGTGGTCACGCCGAGCGAGACGGAGGCGCTCCTGGACGCCCGCGCGCGCGGCGTCCTCGTGGTGATCTCCAGCCGGGCCGGCAGCGGCCGCGTCCTGCCGCGCACCTCTCTGCGCGAGCGGGGCTTCGTCGCCGCCGACAACCTCAATCCGCAAAAGGCTCGCGTGCTCGCCATGCTCGCCCTCACGCGCACCGACGACCCGACCGAAGTCCAGCGCATGTTCGACGACTACTAAGGGAGCGTTCGATGATTGACCTGGTGATCAGTGGTGGGACGGTGGTGACGCCCGAGGGTGTGGGGAGCTGGGACGTGGCCGTCGAGGGGGAGCGGATCGTCGCGGTGGCCTCGCCGGGAACGTTGCCGCGTGACGTCGGGCGCGTCGTCGACGCCACCGGCAAGCTGGTCATCCCGGGCGGCATCGATCCGCACGTGCACACGCACTGGCCGATCCCCGCGCTGGGCGGAGGCCATACCACCAGCGCGCCGCCGGAACAGGTCAGCCGGGCGGCCATCTGCGGCGGCACCACCACGCTCGTCGACTTCGCCGTGTGGGAGCCGGGGATGACGCTGGCCCGGGCCATCGAGGCCAAGCAGGCCGTGTGGCGTCCGGGCTACACGGACTACGGCCTGCACGTCATGCTCCAGGGAGCGGTGCCGCCGGAGGTGATCGATCAGATCCCGGAGGCGATCCAGGCCGGGTTCCCGAGCCTCAAGATCTTCACCACCGACGTCCGCCCGATCGGCAAGGGCCGCATGATCCGCCTCGGCCACCTGTGGGCCATCATGGAGACGGCCGCCAAGCACGGCGGCGTGCTGGCCATCCACGCCGAGGACGACGACCTCGTCATGTACATGTACGAGCGGCTGGAACGGGAGGGTCGCACCGACATCGCCCACATGCCGCTCGTGCACAGCGCCATGTCGGAGGACATCTCGTTCCGCCGGGTGCTGCGGCTGGCCCGCTACGTCGAGGGGGCCGCCGTCTACTTCGTCCACGTGAGCGCCGGGGCCGGCGTGGAGGCCATCGCCGAGGCGCGCGGCGAGGGCCGCGCCATCTACGGCGAGACCTTGCACCACTACGCGACCTTCACCGCCGAGACCTATCTCCGCCCCGACGGCGTGATGTTCCACACCTACCCCTCCCTCAAGCACGAGGCAGACCGCCAGCAGCTCTGGACCGGGCTGAAGGACGGCACCCTGAGCACCGTCGCCACCGACGAGCTGTGCACCCCGCGCGCGATCAAGCTGCGCAGCCGCCACATCGCCGACGCCACCGGCGGCCACGTCGGCGTCGAGACGCGCGTGCCCATCATCTATACCGAGGGCGTGTCCAAGCGCGGGATGTCGCTCGAGCGCTTCGTCGCCGTCACCTCGACGAACGCCGCCCGGCTGCTCGGCCTCTACCCGCGCAAGGGCGCCCTCGCCCCCGGCAGCGACGCCGACGTCGTGGTGTTCGATCCGACCGTGCGGCGCGCGCTTCGCTCGGCCGACCTGCACGGCTCCGACTACAGCGCCTGGGACGGCTGGGAGGTGCACGGCTGGCCCAGTGTGGTGATCCTGCGCGGCAAGGTGGTCGTCGAGAACGGCAAGCTGAGCGGCCAGGCCGGCGATGGCCGGCGCGTGCCGGGCAAGCTGGCGGCGGCCATCCAGGACGGCCCGGCCGTGTGAGCCGCGCTCCTTGGCGCGATCACGGTGCCACTTCCGCCGCAGCCTTGTCGAACCAGAACGGCATCTCCATGTCCTGGAACATCGTCGTGGCGGTCGTCAGGCGCTCCCGAGCTTCCTTGGTCTTGCCCATACGTCCGTACAGTTGCCCGAGGCCGAGCTGGCAGTGCGCGACGAGCGGCCGCATGTCGCACTCCCCGGCCAGCGGCAGCGCCTGTCGATAGCGATCCTCGGCCGCGGCGGCCTCCCAGCGATCCGGGTGCGCAGCGATCTCACCCTCGAGACGCAGCGCCTGCGCTCGTGACGCCGTCGTCCGATCCTCGGGGATTCGCTCGACCATGCGCTGCGCGTCATCGAGCCGCCCCAAGATCACGTAGCAGTGACCGAGGGAAATGCAGGTCTCTGCCCCTCCCCCCTTGCGCCCTCGCGCCCGGATGAGATCGAGGCGCTCTTCGGCTTCCTGCGCTCGACTCGCTGCTTCCCGCCGTTCGCCAAGGCTGGCCAGCACCCAGGCCAAGGGACCGACAACGTACGACAGTTGAAGGATCTGTTGTCCCTCCTGGAGCACCTCGATGGCGCGCTCATGCAGCACCCGGGCAGCGCCCCAGTCACCCCTCCATTGGTGAACGGTCCCCGCGGCGAAGTGGGCCAACCCCCGGGCGAGCGGGTGGTGGGTTTGCTCGGCGAGCCTGATCATGGTCGTCGCCGGTTCGGTTGTCTCGGCAAAGCGACCGAGCTGCGCCAGCCCGCGCACCAGCCAGTGCCGATCGAACACTGACGCCGGCGCGGAGGCTCGGAACCGCCGGTCGAGGGGTTGCCTCTCCCCGAGGTCCAGGTTGGCCCTGGCCAGGGCGACGACCTGCTGGTACTCACCTCGATAGAAGTAGCTTTGCTCGAGAGAAGTGGTCGTGAAGATGCGGAGTCCAACGTCGCCCAGGGCATCGGCGATGGCCAAGGCACGAGTTCCCGACGCCACGGCCTCGTCCAGCTCACTGCGAAGATTGTGGGTGTTTACCATGGACGCGTGAACCCGACCGCGCCGACGGTCATCGCCCAGCTTCTCGCCAATGTCCTCGGCCTCTCGCAGGGTGGCCAGCACCCGGGACAGCTCACCCAGTTGATTGAGCGCGAGCCTGAGGTCGAGGCGAATATCGAGCGCGTTCTCCAGGGAGGCGCGCGTCTCGGGGAGGCGCTGGAGGGCGCTGAGCGCATTCTCGAACCGAGTGACGGCGTCGGGAAGCGATGACCGCTCCGTCGCCTTCGTACCCGCCTGCCACAGATAGCGCACAGCCGGCTCCCAGAGCTCTCCTCTGAGACAGTGGTGGGCGAGGCGCTCGACGTGCTCGGCCAGGCGGCCGGCGTAGCGCGCCTCGATCGCCTCGACGATCCGACCGTGGAGGGCCCGGCGCCGCTCCTGGACCAGGCTGCCGTAGGCCACCTCGTGAGTCAGCGCGTGCTTGAAGGTGTACTCCAGATCTGGAAACAGGCGCGTCTCGTAGAGGAGCTCGGCCGCTTGCAGACGCCCCAACCTCTGTCGAAGCCCGTCGTCATCCTCGTCCGCGACGGCCTGGAGCAGTACGAACGGCACATCCTTGCCGACGGCGGCGGCGGTCTCCAGCAGGCGCTTGTCCCCGGCGGGCAAGCGGTCGATGCGGGCGGCGAGAATCGCCTGCACGGTGGCCGGCACCTCGATGGTGCTCACCGGCTGGTCAAGCTGGTAGGCGCCGCGCTCTCCGCTCAAGACCTGCGTCTCGACCAGAGTTCGCACGCTCTCCTCGATGAAGAGCGGATTCCCTCCCGTCTTCTGCCCGAGGAGGTGCCGGAGTGGGTCGAGCGAGCCATCGCGGCCAATCAGGGCGTCGAGCAGTTCGTCCGCGCTCTCCGCACGCAGCGCGTCGAGGCGGAGCTGAGTGTAGAACGTCCGGCTTCCCCAGCCGTGCCGATACTCCGGGCGATAGTTGACGAGGAGGAGCAGGGGCGCGGTGGGCACGCTCTCGACGAGACTATCCAGGATCGTCTGGGTCTCGCCGTCGATCCAGTGCAGATCCTCGAAGATCACCAGCAGCGGCTGGACCTGCGTCTCCCGCAAGAGAAGACGCTTCACCGCGTCCACCGTGTGCTGTCGACGCCGCGACGGGTCGAGTCCTTGCCACTGAGTGTCCTCGATCGGCACGTCGAGGAGGGCGAGGAGCGGCGGCAGGAGCGGCTCCAGTGCACGATCCAGAGTGAGGAGCTTGCCTGTCACCTTCTCCTGGAGGGCGCGATGCGTGTCCCGGTCGACGATACGGAAGTAGCGCCGCAGAAGGTCCGTCACGGGTAGATAGCTCGTGGCCTTGCCGTAGGACACCGAGCCCGCCTCCAGCACGAGCCACTCCGCGATGCGGTGGGAGTGCGATAGCTCGAAGACGAGACGCGACTTGCCGACGCCCGGCTCCCCAACGACAGCGGCCACCTGGCCACGACCCTGCCTGGCCAGCTCCAGGGCTCGGTGAAGTTGCGACATCTCGGCGTCGCGGCCCACGAATCGAGAGAGGCCGCGCGCGGCGGACGCCTGAAGTCGAGAGCGCACCGCGCTAACCCCGGTCAGCTCGTACGCCTCGACCAGCTCGGGCAGACCCTTCACGGCCATCGCACCGAGCGCGGTCACCTCCACGAAGCCTTCGGCTAGGGTCAGCGTATCGCGGGTGAGGAGAATCGTGCCGGGGTCGGCCAGATGCTCCATCCGGGCGGCAAGATGAGTCGTCTGGCCGACCGCCGTGTAGTCCATGCGAAGGTCGGAGCCGATCGTCCGAACGACCACCGCGCCGGAGTTCAGCCCCACCCGGATACGCATCGCCACGCCGTGCTCACGGCGGACGCGATCGGCATAACGCTGCAGCGCGTCCTGCATGCGCAGGGCGGCGTAGCAGGCGCGGACGGCGTGATCCTCGTGGGCCAGGGGCGCGCCGAAGAGCGCCATGATCCCATCGCCCATGACCTGGTTGACGGTGCCTTCGTAAAAGTGAACCGCCTCCATCATGCATTCGAGGACGGGGTCGAGCAGGGTACGTGCGTCTTCCGGGTCTCGATCGACCAGCAGCTCCATGGAGCCCTTGAGGTCTGCAAACAAGACCGTGACGAGTTTCCGCTCCCCTTCCAGGGCGGTCCGCGAGGTGAGAATCTTTTCGGCGAGGTGACTGGGAGTGTAAGAGTCAGGCGAGGCAAATCGTGCAGATCCGCCGGGCTGATCGCCGACTGGCGTACCGCATTTGTTACAGAATCGGGATGCCGCCGGCAACTCCTGGCCACATGCGTGGCAGGCCACGGCCAGCCGCGTCCCACAACCCAGGCAGAAGTTCGACCCGAGAGGATTCTCGCGCTGGCATCGAGAGCACTTCATTGGAATGGGGCTGAGACTACGCGCCGGGGGCGTTCGTGGTCAAGGCATCGTGCTCACCCACGCGTCACTCGGTTGCGGCGGGTTCATTCATGCTGCCGTAGCGGTGGAGCACGCGCGAGACGGCCTGCTCGCGCAGGTACCAGCGCAGCTCCAGGCGCCCGTTGGCGAGGACGGGTGCGTCGATGACGGTGAGGCCGGCGGCGTTGGCCGCGGCCCGGGCGGCCGTCGAGATCGGCTGCCAGACCCGCACGCGCTCGGCGTCGCCCGGATGCGCCAGGCGCTCCACGAACCCGGCCTCCGCCTCCACCACCGTCTGAATGCCGAATTCTTCCAGCCAGCTCCACGCGTCGACGTCGGGCGGCACGCTCACCGTCAGCGGCGTGCCGGCGGCGCACGCCGCCAGCACGACGTGGGCCAGCGCGGGCGTCGGCGTCCCCCGGGCGATCACGCGGCGGCAGGGACGATAGCGAAACACGTTGCGCTCGCCGCGGATCGCCATCGGATCGTGCTCGCGGCCGAAGTGCCGGCGCCACGTGCGCGCGTAGCTGGCCGCGCTGGCCTCGGTAAGCGCGCGCGCTTCGGGATCGGCGAGCATCGCCAGACATCGCGCGAGCAGCGCCGCCATCGGCTCCGGCAATGGCTCGTCGTCACCCGCCGGCAGCGAGGCCTGGTGCCAGCGGGCGAGCTGCAGCACGTAGTTGGGGCCGCCGGCCTTGGCCCCCGGTCCCACCGACGAGGCCTTCCACCCACCGAACGGCTGGCGCCCGACGATCGCCCCGGTGATCGGCCGGTTGACGTAGAGGTTACCGGCCTCGACGCCGGCAACCCAGCGCACGACCTCGCGATCGTCGAGCGTCTGGATCCCGCTGGTGAGCCCGAACGGTGGCGCGTTCGCGAGGTCGATCGCCTGCTCGAGGCTCTCCGCGCGCATCAGCCCCAGCACGGGACCGAAGCACTCCGTGTGATGGAAGAACGATCCGGGCCACACCCCGAGCTTGATGCCCGGCGACCAGAGCTGGGCATTGTCCGCGGCCGGGTGCGGCTCGAGCAGCCACTCCTCACCCTCGTCCAGCACGGTGAGCGCGCGGCGCAGCGCGGCGCCGGGCGGCTGGGTGAGCGGCGTGATCCGGCTGGTCAGCTCCCACGCACTGCCCACGGCGAGGCTGGCGGCGGCGTCGCGCAGCTGGCGCCGGAAGCCCGGATCCTCGTAGACCTCGGCCTCGCAGATGGCGAGACTGGCCGCCGAGCACTTCTGGCCGTCGTGGCCGAAGGCCGAGCGGACGAGATCGCGGATGGCCTGATCGCGATCGGCCAGCGCCGTGATGATGATCGCGTTCTTGCCGCTCGTCTCCGCGAACAGGCGCAGATCGGGCCGCCAGCTCAGGAACAGGCGCGCCGTGTCCACCGAGCCGGTCAGGATCACGCCGCCCACGCGCGCGTCCGTCACCAGTCCGCGGCCGATCTCGTCGTCGGGGCACGGCAGGAACTGCAGGACCTCGCGCGGAATGCCGGCATCCCACAGGCAGCCGGCCAGCCCCCAGCCGACCAGCACGGCCTCCGGGGCCGGCTTGAGCACGACCGCATTGCCGGCCGCGAGCGCCGCCAGCACACCGCCGGCCGGGATGGAGAGCGGGAAGTTCCAGGGTGGCGTCACGATCACCACGCCGAGCGGCTCCATACGGCAGTCCTTCAGCTCGGGGACCGTCTCGCGCAGCGTGCGGGCGTAGTAGCGGGCGAAGTCGATCGCCTCGCACACCTCGGCGTCCGCCTCGCTCACCGTCTTGGCGCCGTCCACGACCATCGCGCCGATCAGGTCGCCCCGCCGGCGGTCCAGCTCCACCGCGCAGGCCTCGAGCCGGGCGCCGCGCGCGTCGATCGAGAGCGCTCCCCACGCCGGCTGGGCGGCGCGCGCCACGGTCAGCGCCCGATCGACGTCGACCGGGCCGCCGAGCGCATACCGGTACGCAACGTGGCCGGGGCGCGAGGGATCGCGGCCCTCGGCCGTGCGCGCGCCCGGCCGCAGCGCCCCGCCCACCTGGAGCGGAATCGTCTCGGCGGGCCGCTCGCGCCAGCGGGCCACGGTCTCCTCGATCCAGTCCCGATTGGCCGGCAGCGTCCAGTCGGTCTCGGGATCGTTCTCGAACCTCGCCTCCAGTGGGCCCGGCGACGCCGGCGCCATCCGGCGATCCTGGGTCCGGCGGGGCGCGTCCGAGAGCTCGCCGGCGATCGCGAAGGCGGCCAGGAAGCGGTCGCGCTCGGTGATCCAGTCCGGCGAGCCCGGCTCGAGGTCGAAGACGTGGCGCAGGAAGTTCTCGGGCGCGGTGTTCTCGTCCAGCCGGCGCACGAGGTAGGCGATGGCGCTGTGGAAGTCCTCCGCCCGCACGACCGGCGCGTAGAGCAGCAGGCCGCCGGCGCGCTCCCGCACCGCGCGGGCCTGGTGGTTGGCCATGCCCTCCAGCATCTCGAACTCGACGAACGCCTCGACGCCGCGCGCCTCGCGCAGCACGAGACCGTAGGCGATGTCGAAGAGGTTGTGGCTGGCCACGCCCAGGTGGACGGCCTCGGCGTGGGCGGGCCGGCAGCCGTACTCGAGCATGCGCTTGTAGTTGGCGTCCACCTCGGCCTTCGTCTCGTAGGGCGCCTGCGGCCAGCCGTGCACCGCGGCCTCGATGCGCTCCATGGCGAGGTTGGCGCCCTTGACGATGCGCAGCTTGATGGGCGCGCCACCCCGGGCCCGCCGCCCCCGCGCCCATTCGGTGAGCGCGCGCTGCGCGCGATGTGAGTCCGGCAGGTAGGCCTGCAGCACCACGCCCGCGCTCAGCGGGAGGAACTCCGGCTCGTCCAGCACCTCGCGGAACGCGGTGACCGTGAGGTCGAGGTCGCGATACTCCTCCATGTCGAGGTTGATGAACTTCGGGGTGATTCGCCCGTCCGGGTGCTGGTACCGGTGGCGCGCGGCCGCCCGGTAGAGCGTACGCAGCCGCTCGGCCACCCGCGCCACCGTCGCCCGGAAGGCGGCGAGGTCGATCTGGCTGAAGACGGACGAGACCTTCACCGAGATGTACTCGACGTCGTCGCGGGCCAGCAGGGTCAGGTACGCCTGCAGCCGGCGCGCGGCCTCCGCCTCGCCCAGGATCGCCTCGCCGAGCTGGTTCAGGTTCAGCCGCATGCCGGCCCGGCGCCGGTCCTCGATGTAGCGGCGCAGGTCCTCCTCCTCGCCGGGCAGGATGACGTTCTGCGTCTCGTGGCGCAGCCGGGCGACGATGGGTGGCACCACCAGGCTCGGCAGGTAGTGGGCCATGGCGCCGCCCAGCAGCAGCGCGACCCGCTCCCACCAGTCCATGTACTGCGGCACGCCGTAGCGCTCGAGCAGGTAGGCGAGCTGGTCGGCGATGCGCTCGGGCCGATGGCTGCGGAAGGCCTGGTCGGCCAGGGCGATCGTCAGCTCCTTGCCGTGAGGATCGGACATCATGCGGGCGAGCTTGCGGGCCTGGGCGTGCTCGGCGGGCGTCTGCTGGGCGCGGGCCTCGCGCAGCAGCGTCTCGGCCAGATCGACCGCGCGATCCGCGAGCGACATCGTCCCCTCAGTGTACGGGGACGACGATGACCTTGCCGATCACCTCGCGGTCGGCGAGCAGGCGGAGGCCCTCGCGGGCCTCGGCCAGCGGCACCACGCGATCGATCACCGGCTTGAGGCGGCCGGCGTCGACCATCTCGAGCAGGGTCACCAGATCCTCGGGCGTCCAGCCGTTGGAGCCGAGAACCTGCAGCTCGAAGGTCCAGATGAAGCGGATGTCGGTCTTCGGATCGAAGCCGGCGGTGGCCCCGCACGTCAGCAGCCGGCCGCCGCGGCGCAGGCACCGCAGCGACGGCACCCAGGTGTCGCCGCCGGTGAAGTTGACGACGACGTCCACGCCGCCGTCGAAGCGGCGGCGGTGAGGCTTGCCGAAGCGGGCGTGGACCTCGGCCATGAAGTCGGCCCGCGCGTAATCGATGACGTGGTCGGCGCCCAGCTCGTACAGGCGCTTGGCCTTGGCCTCGCTGCTCGCGCAGGCGACGACGGTGGCGCCGGCCATCTTGGCCAGGAACACGCAGCAGGTCCCGACCCCGCCGCTGGCGCCGAGGATGAGGACGCGCTCGCCGGCCGTCACCCGGCCCTGCGTCACCATCATCCGGTGGGCGGTGCCGTAGGCCACCGGCAGCGCCGCCGCGTCGGGGAAGGACACGCCGTCGGGCACGCGGATGAGCTGATGGGCGCCGGCCCGACAACGCTCGGCCAGCCCGCCGTGGATCGTCTCGCCCATGAGCCCACCCCGCTGCCGGTCGATGGGGTCGATCAGCACCCGATCGCCGACGCGCCAGCCCTCGACGCCGGGCCCGACCTCGTCGATCTCGCCGGCGACGTCGAGCCCCATGATGGCGGGCATCGGGATCTTGATGCCGGGCATGCCACGCAGCGTGAACACGTCGTGGTAGTTGAGCGACGTCGCCCGCACGGCTACCACGACCTCACCGGACCCCGGGCGCGGATCGGGGAAGTGCTCGTCGTGGACGAGGCGGTCGAGGTCGCCGTGCTCACGCACGACCATGGCCCTCATGCCCGGACGGTCCGGGCCAGGGCCAGCGCCCGCTCGGTCAAATGCTTGCGGTCGATCTTGCCGGTGCCGGCCAGCGGCAGCTCGCTCACGAACTCGACGTGGCGGGGGTGCTGGTACGGCGGCGCGTTGGCCAGCGCCCACTGCTTGACCGCCTCCGCGCTCGGCTCATTGCCGTCCGCCCGAACGACGAAGGCCACCGGCTTGGCCCCCCGCACCTCGTCGGGCACGGCCACGACGCAGGCCTGACGGATGCCGGGATGGCGCTCGAGCATCGTCTCGACCTCGCCCGGGTAGATGTTCTCGCCGCCGCACACGAACATGTCGTCGGCCCGCCCGACGAAGGAGTAGAAGCCGTCGGCGTCACGCCGCATGACGTCGCCGGTGACGTAGTACCCGTCGGCGGTCATGACCTCGGCGGTCTTGTGCGGCAGGTTGAGGTAGCCCGGCATCAGCGCCGGCGTCCGGATGTGCAGCACGCCCTCGTCGGCCTCGCGGCTGTCGCCGGCGACGAGCCGGACATCGACGCCCTCCACCGGATATCCGAGCGCGACGTCCGGCCGCGGCACGCCGCGCGGGTGCGGGCCGAAGGCCACCGGCCCCGACTCCGTGGTGCCCCAGCCGTTGGTGACCTGCGCGTCCGGGAAGGCCGCCTTCACCCGCTCGACGAGCGCCTGGGTGAGCGGCGCCGAGCCGATGTTGACGCGCCGGACCGACGAGCGATCGGTGGCCGCCAGCGCGGCCGGCTCCTGGAGCACCAGCGCCATCATGGTCGGGATGGCGGTGAGCCAGGTGCAGCGATACCGTCCGATCGCCTCGATGTACGGCCGCGCCGCGAAGCGCGGGAGCATCACGACACTGGCGCGGCCGGGCAGCGCGACCACGCAGCTCACCCACAGCGCATTCATGTGGTAGAGCGGCGCCGCCACGAGCAGGCGGTGCTGCGCCAGGTCCGGCGTCGCCCGCAACCGGTGGGCGGTGGTCCACAGCGCCCCGGCGTGCGTGAGCGGAACGCCCTTGGGCAGGCCGGACGAGCCCGACGTGTAGAGGATCATGGCGACCTCGTCCGGGTCGGGGTCCACACTCGAGAAGGCGCCGGGGTCCATGAAGGCGTCGAGGTCGGCGTCGAGCGCCACGACGGGAACGCCGGCAGGGACGGCCGCCCGGCGCTCGCGATCCACGAAGACCAGCGACACCGCGGCGTCGTGCAGGATGTGCTCGATGGCCGCCGCCGGCAGCTTCAGGTTCACCGGCACCGCGATCAGCCCGGCCCGCATCGCGCCGAGGAAGACGGTGAGGTACTCGGCGCGGTTGGCCGAGAGGATGGCCACCCGCTCGCCGCGCTTGTGACCGTGCGCCACCAGGCCGCGCGCCACCGCGGCGGCCGCGCGGTCCAGGGCGTCGAAGGTCCACTCGCGCGGCGCAGCGGCGTCGCTGAGGTCGATCAGCGCGGTCCGCCCCGGCTCCCGCGCCCCGGCCACGACGTCGCCGAGGTTGCGCCAGCCGCTCATCGCGGCGCCGCCGGCAGGTCGGGCGTCGTGCTGTAGCAGCCGCGCCCGACGGCGACCAGGCGGCCCTCGGCGTCGTGCACGTCGACGTCGACGACCCCGACCGTCCGGCCGGCCCGGCGCAGCCGGCCGGTGCCGACCAGCGCCGCGCTCACCGCCGGCCGCAGGAAGTCGACGCGGAAGTTGATCGTGGGCACCCCGCCGCCGAGCAGCATCACCAGCACGTAGTCGCCCACGACGTCGACGAAGGCGGCGATGGGCCCGCCGTGGAACTGGCCGGAGCCGGGCCCACGCTCCAGCTCGGGGCGCATCGGCATCCGCAGCACCAGCTCCTCGCGCTCGGCGTCGAGCGAGACCACCTGCAGGTCGAGGAAGCGGATGAACGCGGAGCGCCCGAGCATCGCCTGGATCTGCGCCTGCGACAGCGGGGCTCGCTCGGTCATGGCGGCGATTCTACCTCCGGGCCCGGTGCCGGATGGTCAGCTCCTCGGGATCGAAGGCAGCGAACGCGTCCTCCAGGAAGCCGAGGAAGGCGGCGACCCGCGGCGACAGCCGGGGCGTCTTGCGATACATGGCGTACACGACCTGCCCGCCCGGGCAGGTCCAGTCGGTGAGGAGCTGGCGCAGGCGGCCCGAGGTCACCAGCCCGGGATCGAACATGCCGATCCGCATCACCCCCGCACCGCCGACCACGGCGGCGATCAGCGCCTCGCGATCGCTGGTCGAGAAGGCCGGCACGATCTTCAGCCGCTTGCGCTCGCGGCCCCGCTCGAACACCCACTCGTCGAGCGGCTTGGCCAGGTGCGGTGGCGTGTGAACGAAGCAGCGGTGGCGGAGCAGGTCCTCGGGGCGGGCCGGCACCCCAGTGGCCTTCAGATAGTCGGGGGCGGCGTAGACGCCGAACTTCAGCTCGGCCATCCGGCGCGCGACGAGGCCCGAATCCGGCGGATCGCCGATGCGGAGCAGCATATCGAGCCCCTCGGCATGCATCTCCCGCGGTTGGTTGACGACGGAGAATCGCAGGCGGAGCCCGGGATGCCGGCGCATGAACCCGGCCAGCCCCGGCATGACGACGTAGCGGCTCACGTTGGTGCCGAGGCCGACCCGGAGCGTGCCGGTGAGCCGCTCGGGCCGTCGCGACAGCGCGGCCTCCAGATCGGCCACCTTGCCGAGGATGTCCCCGCCGCGACGGTAGAGCTCCTCGCCCTCCTCGGTCAGCCGCAGCTCCCGCGTTGTGCGATACATCAGTGGGACCCGCAGCGCCTGCTCCAGCTCCGCCACCGCCCGGCTGACGGCCGACGGCGTGAGGGCCAGTGCGCCCGCGGCCCGGGCGAAGCTGCCGGCGTCGGCCGCGCGCATCAGGATCTCGATCCGCCGCACGAGGTCCATGGGCCTCCTCTCCCGCCCCGGGAGTATTCGTGAGTTTTTCTCAAAAGTGAAGTGCCGCGCTCACCTTTCCCGCGAGACCGAGCCCTCGTATGCTCGGCGGTGTCGGGAGCCCGTCGCTCCCCAGGAGGAGCGCCACCATGACGTCCAGCGTCCGTGCCTGGATTCGAGGAGGGGTTGTCGGGCTGGCCGTCCTCCTTCTGCCGTTCCGAGTGGGATTCGCCGCCGACGGCCAGATCACGTGGGCGGTGCCGATTTCCATCGCCCCGGCGATGTTCGATCCGGCCGACCACCAGGGCGGCGTCACCTCCTTGATGACCTTCTACGCCCTGCACGACGCGCTCGTGAAGCCGATGCCGGGGGCGGCGATGGCTCCGAGCCTGGCCGAGTCGTGGACGGTGTCGCGGGACGGCCTGATCTACGAGTTCGTGCTGCGCCGCCACGTCCGGTTCCACAACGGCGAGCCACTCACGGCCGACGACGTGGCGTTCTCCTTCGAGCGCTACCGGGGCGCCGCCGCGGCGCTGTTCCGGGAGCGGGTCGTGGCCGTCGAGATCGTCGATCCCCATCGCGTGCGCTACCGGCTCAAGCAGCCATGGCCCGACTTCATGACGTTCTTCGGCACGCCGGCCACCGGCGCCGCCTGGGTCGTTCCGAAGAGTTACGTCCAGCGGGTGGGCGACGAGGGTTTCAAGAAGGCCCCGGTGGGCGCCGGCCCCTACCGGTTCGTCTCCTTCGCGCCGGGCGTGGAGCTGGTGCTCGAGGCCCACGAGGGCTACTGGCGCAAGCGACCGACGGTCAAGCGCCTGGTACTGCGCAGCGTGCCCGACGACACCACGCGTCTGGCCATGCTCAAGCGCGGTGAGGTGGACATCGCCTACAACCTGCGCGGCCCCCTCGCTGAGGAAGCCCAGCGCACGCCGGGGCTGACGCTGACCCGGGCCGTGCTGCCGATCACCTTCTTCATGAGCTTCACGGCCGAACCGTGGGACACGAAGTCACCGTGGCACGACCGCCGGGTGCGGCAGGCCGCGTCCCTGGCGCTCGACCGCCACGCGATCAACCAGGCCGAGACGCTGGGCTCCTCCCGGGTGTCCGCCAGCATCATCCCCGACGACTACGAGTTCGCGTGGCCGGCGCCGGCCATCCCCTACGACCCGGCTCGGGCCAGGCGGCTACTGGCCGAGGCTGGGTATCCCGACGGCTTCGACGCCGGCGACTACACGTGCGACGCGGTATTCGCGAGCCTCGGCGAGGCCGTGACCAACTATCTGCGCGCGGTCGGCATCCGCACCCGGCTGCGGCCGCTGGAGCGGGCGACGTGGACGAATCAGTGGCGGGACCGGAAGGTCAAGAACCTCCTGCAGGGGGCCGATTCTGCCTTCGGCAACGCGGCGACCCGGATCGAACGGAACATGGTCTCGAACGGCTTCTTCGCCTTCGGATCGTATCCCGAGATCGACGACCTGTTCCAGCAGCAGAGCCGCGAGCCCGATCGGGCCCGGCGCGAGGCCCTGCTGCACGCCATCCAGCGCTTCGCGCACGAGCGGGCGATGTTCGTTCCCATCTTCCAGCTCGCCCAGCTCAACGGCGTGCGGGCGCGGGTCGAGCAGCCGGCCATCGGGCTCATCGCCCACTTCCCCTACTCCGGTCCCTACGAGGATCTCCGGCTGAAGCCGTAGCCCGGCGACGTCACCTCACGCCAGCACCATGAACGCGTCGGCGGGCAGGTAGAGGCGGACGGCCTCGCCCGCCGCCAGCGGCACCGTTGCCGGCTCGGGCACGAAGGCGAGCACGCGCTGGCCATCGGCGAGCCGCGCCGTCACCTCGGTCTGGGCGCCCTGATAGACCAGCCCCTCGACGCGCGCGTCGAGCACGTTGTCGCCGGGGCCCGAGGCCAGGAGAACCCGCTCGGGCCGGATCGCGAGCTCGACCGTCGCGCCGGCCGGCCACGGGCGGCCCCCGGCCACCCGCAGCGTCGCGGCGCCGATCGCCACCCGATCGGCGGCGACGCCGCGGCCGCGCAGCACGGTCGACGCGCCAATGAAGTCGGCGACGAAGCGCGTGGCCGGGCGCTCGTACACCTCGCGTGGCTCGCCGAGCTGCTCGATCCGGCCCCGGTTCATGACGGCGATACGATCGGCCAGACCCAGCGCCTCGGCCTGGTCGTGCGTCACGAAGATGGTCGTGATGCCGACCGAGCGCTGGATGGCGCGCAGCTCGTCGCGCATCTCCTCGCGGAGCTTCTTGTCCAGCGCGGCCAGGGGCTCGTCGAGCAGGAGCACGCGCGGCTGGTAGACGAGCGCCCGGGCCAGGGCCACGCGCTGCTGCATGCCGCCCGACAGCTCGCTCGGCCGCTGCCGGCCAGCGCGGTCGAGCCGCACCAGGCCGAGGGCCTCGCCGACCCGGCGTTCGATCTCGGCCCTCGGCACTCGCCGCTCGCGCAGGCCGAAGGCCACGTTCTCCCGGACCGACAGGTGCGGAAAGAGCGCGTAGGACTGGAAGACCACGCCCAGCCCGCGCAGGTGGGGCGGGCGTCCGGTCACGTCCTCGCCATCGACCAGGATCCGCCCCGCGGTGGGCTCGACGAAGCCCGCCACGAGATTGAGCGTCGTCGTCTTGCCGCACCCGGACGGACCCAGGAGGGCGAGGAACTCGCCGTCGTGCACGGCCAGATCGAGGGCGTCGACGGCGCGCACGGCGCCGTAGTCGCGGGTGCAGCCCCGGAGCTCCACGACGACCTTCGTCAATGCTGAAGGAACACGCGGCCGAGGTCGAGGTACCGGTCGGCGAGCCACACCACCAGGAAGGTGGCGACGATGAACAGCGACGACAGCGCGGCGATGGTCGGATCGGTGTAGTTCACGACGTAGGTGAACATCGCCACCGGGAGGATCTCGGTCATCCGGTTGGAGATGAACAGCGAGACGACGAACTCGTTCAGCGAGACCACGACCGCGAAGAGCAGCCCGGCGAAGATCCCCGGCCGCAGGAGCGGCAGCGTCACCCGGCGGAAGACACGCCATGGCGTGGCTCCCAGGCTCGCCGCCGCCCGCTCCAGGGCGGGGTCGAGGTTGCGCACGCTGACCCACACCGCCCGCACGACGAACGGGAGCACCAGGGCCACGTGGGCCGCGATGAGGACGCTGCGGCTGCGCAGCAGCCCGAGCGCGGCGGCCAGGATCAGGAAGCCGAGCCCGGCCGCCACGCCGGGCACGACCAGCGGCGACAGCAACACCGCCGCCCACATCGCGCGGCCCCGCAGCCGGCCGCGCTCGAGCGCCAGCGCCGCCAGGGTTCCGACGGGCAGGGCCAGGCCGACGGCGGCGGCGGTGACGAGGAGGCTGTTCAGCGCCGCCCGCTGGAACTGGGGATAGGTCAGCACGTTCTGATACCAGCGAAGCGAGAACCCAGCCGGAGGAAACGACAGGATCGCCGTCGGGTTGAACGATACCGCCACCACCACCACGGTCGGCAGGGTCAGGAACGCGAGCAGCGCGACGACGACGAGCCGCAGGCTCACGAGGCGCGCCCGGCCGACAGCCGCCCCACCGCGGCGAGCAGAGCCAGCGTGAGGGCCAGCGCCAGCATGGCGAAGGCGGCGGCGCCGGGCCAGTTGAACGAGTCCAGCCCCAGGTCCCGCACGACGTTGGCGATCATCTTCACCTTGCCGCCGCCGAGCAGCTCCGGCGTGGGAAACGCCGACAGCGTCCACGCGAATACGATGAGGCCGCCCGAGACGACGCCCGGCATCGACAGCGGCAGCGTGACGCGCCAGAACACCCGCGCCGGCGAGGCGCCGAGGCTGGCCGCCGCCCGCTCGTAGGCGGGGTCGATGTGGCTGAGCGCGGCGGCGACGATCAGGATCATCGTGGGCATCGAGAAGTGGACGAGGCCGACGAGCACGCCACGCTCGGTGAACAGCATCGGCACCGGCCACGTCACCACGGTGTTGCCGAGCACGAGCACCCAGGCGTAGGTGCGCACGATGGCGCCCGTGAAGAACGGAGCCAGGGTGAGGACGAGGAGGAGAGACCGCACTCGCCGCGACGGCGTCCGCGCCAGCGCGTACGCCACCGGGTACGCGCACACCAGCGTGAGCACGGTGGTGAGCGCGCTCAGCACCACCGTGTCCCGGATGGCGCCGAGATACTGGGGGGCCAGCGCGGCCCGGAAGTTGGCCAGCGTGAGACCCCCCGTCTGCAGCGAGCCGGGGACGAACTCGAGCACGCTCCACCGGAACAGGGCCGCCAGCGCCGCCGCGAAGACGGCGAGGACGGCCACCGCCGGCAGCAGCAGCTTCACTTCTTGACGATGTTCGCCGTGAACCACTCCCGCCAGCCCGGCAGGTTCTTGGCCCGGGCCTCGTCGTTCATGATGTAGCCGCGATCCTTCCACTCGGCCGCGCTCAGGAAGATGCCGGGCTGGCCCTTGAGGTTGGCCGGTACCGCCGCCCCCGTGTTGACCGGCCCCGCCCGCAGCGCCTTGACCAGCTCGCTCTGGATCTCCTTGGACAGGGCCAGGTTGATGAACTGGTGAGCCGCGTCCGCCTTCTTGGTGCCGGCCATCACGCCCATGGTGTCGATGCCGACGATGCCCGGATAGTCGGTCGGCTGCACCACCTTGACCGCGATGCCCTGCTCCTGCAGGTGATAGGCGTTGACCGACAGCATCACCTGCACCGGCCCCTGGCCCGTCTTCATGAGGTCCTGGCTCTGCGCGTCGGTCGAGTAGAACGCTGCCACCGAGTCCTTCAGCTGCTTGAGGCGGCCCTCACCCTTCTGCCAGTTGACCTCGTTGCCGCCCTCCATCAGCGCCGCGATGGTGATGATGTGGGAGGGATCGAAGTCCGGCATGGCGATCTTGCCCTTGAGCGAGGGCTTCCAGAGATCCGACCACTTCGTGATGTCCTCCTTCACGAGGTCGGGCCGGTAGACGATCGTGTAGACGTAGGCCCACGAGCCCACGTGGTAGTCGCTCCGGAATGCCTCCTTGGCGATCTCCTTGCTGCTGGGCAGCTTGGCCATGTCGAGCTTGTCGTAGAGGCCGTCGGAGATGTAGAGGCGCGCCACGTGCGTCGTGGTGAAGTTCAGGTCGACGAGCGGGTTGCCCTTGGCCACACGGGCCTTGGCCAGGCGGTCGATGGTGCCGCCCACCTCGTACTCCACGGGGATGCCGGTCTTCGCCGTGAAGGCCTTGCCGACGACCTTCTCGACCGTGTCCTTCCAGTTGCCGCCCCAGATGCTGATGACGAGCACGTTCTGGGCGACGGCCCGCGGAGCGAGCAGCGGCAGCGCGAGCATGACGGCGAGCAGCGAGACGACGACGAGGCGTGAGCGCATGAGATTCCTCCCGTGGGATCGTGAGCCGCCACTGTGCGTGAGCGTGACGCGACCTGTCAAGACGCGCCTCGCCCCTTCCCCCGCAGCTCGGCCCGCCGGGCCAGCCGCGCGCCCACCCGCGCGCCGGCCGTCGCGAGGAGCGCGGCCAGGCGGACGAGCGCGGGCTGGCGCCGGGCGGCGACGCGCCACACGAGCGTGACCGGCAGCGCCGGCACCCGGGCGGGCGCGCTCACGATGCGGTCGGCGGGGACCTCGGCCAGCGCGAGGGCGGGCACCAGCCCGACGCCGAGGCCGCCCGACACGTAGGAGAGCAGCAGCGAGACGCTCGGCACGTCGATGGTCGAGACCGGACGGATCCGCTCGTCGGCGAGGTACTGGTCGAGCAGCGCGCGGCCACGGCTCTCGGCGGCCAGGCGCAGGATGGGCTCGCGGCGCAACCGCTCGGTCAGCGGGACGCGGTCGCGGCGCCGCGGCCCCACCCAGACGAACGGCTGATCGAACAGGTGCCGGTCCTCGAGGCCGCGCGAGGTCTCCTGGCCGGTGACGACGGCGAGGTCGACGTCGCCGGCCGCCACGAGCCGCACACCGGCGGTCGAGTGAGTGGTGACCAGCTCGAAGCGCACCGGCGGCTCCTCGTCGAGCAGATCGCGGAGCACGGGCGCGAGCAGCCCCTTGCCGAGGTAGTCGCTGGCCGCCACCCGCAAGGTGGTGGCCGGGCGGCCGGCCAGCTCCGCGAGCTGGCCGAACGCGGCCTCGGCTCCGCTCCACAGCTCGCGCACGACCGGCAACGCCGCCTCGCCGGCCGCGGTCAGCCGCACGCCCCGGCCGGCCCGCTCGAGCAGCTTGATGTCGAGGTGGCTCTCCAGCCGCCGGATCTGCTGGCTCACCGCCGAGGAGGTGATGTGCCGCTGCCGGGCCGCCGCCCCCACCGAGCCCGTGCGGGCCACGGCCAGCAACGTCTCCAGCGCGGGAAAGAGGGCGGCGTTGATCATGAAGACGAGCTTAACATTCAGGCGACAACGTATCACTGGACTACACGGTGGGGCTGGGGCACGATACGCCCTCGCGCCGGCCGCGTCGGCGCGCAGGAGGAGCTTCATGGCACGCACGCTGCTCGACAAGGTGTGGGACGCGCACACGGTCCGGACGCTGCCGTCCGGCCAGACCCAGCTGCTGATCGGCCTCCACCTCATCCACGAGGTGACGACGCCGCAGGCCTTCCAGATGCTGAAGGACGCCAAGCTCAAGGTGCGGATGCCCGAGCGTACCTTCGGCACGCTCGACCACATCATCCCCACGACCGACCAGGCGCGCCCCTACGCCGACCCCATGGCCGAGGACATGGCCGCGCACATGTACCGCAACATGAAGGACTTCGGCCTGAACCTCTTCGACATGACCACCGGCAAGCAGGGCATCGTCCACGTCATCGGGCCGGAGCTGGGGCTGACCCAGCCGGGCATGACGATCGCGTGCGGCGACAGCCACACCGCCACCCACGGCGCCGTCGGCGCCATCGCCTTCGGCATCGGGACGACGCAGGTGCGCGACGTGCTGGCCACCCAGTGCCTGGCCATGGCCAAGCCCAAGCTGCGCCAGGTGCGGGTCGACGGCGCGCTGGCCCGGGGCGTCTACGCCAAGGACGTCATCCTGGCCATCATCAACCAGCTCGGCGTGAAGGGCGGCGTCGGCTACGCCTACGAGTACGCCGGCGAGGCCATCGATCGCATGACCATGGAGGAGCGCCTCACCCTCTGCAACATGTCGATCGAGGGCGGGGCCCGCTTCGGCTACGTCAACCCCGACGCGACCACGATCGACTACCTCCGCGGCCGGCCGTACGCCCCCCAGGGCGAGGCGTTCGACCGGGCGGCGGCGTGGTGGAAGACGGTCGCCACCGAGCCGGGCGCCGCCTTCGACGACGTCAAGCGCGTCGACGGCCACGCGCTGGAGCCGGTGGTGACGTGGGGCATCAACCCCGAGATGTCGGTCGGCGTCACCCAGCGCATTCCCGCGCCGGAGTCGGCGCCGGAGGCCGAGCGGCCGACCTACCGCGAGGCGCTCGCCCACATGGGCTTCGAGCCGGGTCAGCCGATCAAGGGGGCCAGGATCGACGTGGCCTTCGTCGGCTCCTGCACCAACGGCCGCCTGTCCGACCTGCGCATCGCCGCCGAGGTGGCCAGGAAGGGCAAGGTGGCCGAGCCACGTGCGCGCGCTGATCGTGCCGGGCTCGCAGCAGGTCGCCAAGGCCGCCGAGGCCGAGGGGCTCCACGAGATCTTCCAGCAGGCCGGCTTCCAGTGGCGCAAGGCCGGCTGCTCGATGTGCCTGGGCATGAACGACGACAAGCTCCAGGGCCGGGAGATGAGC
Source organism: uncultured Candidatus Rokubacteria bacterium (assembly GCA_963734175.1). Lineage (GTDB taxonomy): Bacteria > Methylomirabilota > Methylomirabilia > Rokubacteriales > CSP1-6 > AR5. The sequence goes on along the minus strand of CAVTGC010000013.1, from coordinate 778,664 downwards.
GCATCGTCGAGCAACCGCAATTTCATCGGCCGCCAGGGCAGCCCGACCGGCCGCACGCTCCTGATGAGCCCGGCCATGGTCGCGGCCGCCGCCATCACCGGCGCCGTCGCCGACGTGAGGGAGATCCTGAAATGACCACGACCGACTTCAAGCGCCGTCAGATCAAGGGCCGGGGCATTCCCGTCACCGGCAACGACATCGACACCGACCGCATCATCCCGGCGCGGTTCCTGAAGGCCGTCACCTTCGAGGGCATGGGCGAGCACGCCTTCGAGGACGCCCGCAAGCAGAACCCCGAGCATCCGTTCAACACCCCCGTGTACCAGGGCGCCTCCGTCCTGGTGGTCGGCCAGAACTTCGGCTGCGGCTCCTCGCGCGAGCACGCCCCCCAGGCGCTGATGCGCTGGGGCATCAGCGCGATCGTGGGCGGCTCCTTCGGCGAGATCTTCTTCGGCAACTGCGTGATGCTCGGCATCCCCTGCCTGCGCGCCTCCCAGGAGGACCTCGAGTGGCTGCAGAAGGCCATCGGGCGCTCGCCCCAGGAGCCGGTGGCGGTGGACGTGGACAAGCAGGAGGTCCGCTTCGGCGACCGCGTGATCAAGGCCACGGTGCCGGACGGGCCGCGCAACCAGCTCGTCAACGGCACCTGGGACTCGACGGCGGTGCTGCTGGAAGCGGGCGCGGCGATCGAGGGGACGGCGCGGAAGCTCCCCTACGTCGTCGGGTTCTGACCGTGCGCCCGGCCCTGGCGGCTACAGGTCCTCCGCCCTGAGCGTCCTCTCACTCGTGGCGGCGCGGAAGCCGTCGTGGGCGATGACGCGAAGCTTGACCACGGTGGCCTCCGCCAGAAGCTGACGATCGATGGTGACCCGGGGCTCGCGCAGGCCGAGCCCCACGGTCTGCCAGGTCCCCCCGTCATCGGTGCTGATCTGGACCGTGTAGACGCGCCCGGCCCCGCCGACGGTCGCGGCATCGCGGCGTCGGGTTGCCCGCCCCGGTTCGTCCCACGTGATCACGGGGTCCACGTCAGCCTCGCCGGCGGCCCGGGCCCGCCGGCGGCCCGCCGCCGCCGACCGGATGTTCTGCACCGCGCGGGCGGCGGGGGCCGGGACGAACGCGTCGATCACCCGGCCGTCCAACAGCAGCTCCAGCCGGCTCGCGTCGGGCGAGGGTGGCAGGAACGTGTCGACGATCCCCGTCCGATCGTCGCCCGGGTCGGCGCAGGCATCGAGAATGAGGGGCACCGCCCTCTCGTCGAGCGGCCGGCCGTCGGCGTTGGACCGGCGCAGCGCGACCGTGTGCTCCGCTCGCGCGGTGGTCCGCCCACGCTCGCGGCCGGGCGTAGCCAGCGATCGCCCGGCCGGGACGTCGGAGACGCCGGCGACGTGCCGCAAGACGCCGGTGCCGTGGGTGAGATTCACCGTGGCCACGACGTGGATCGCCCCGGTCATCGCTCTACTCCCCATCCGCCTCCTGGTGCTCGCCCGCCGCCCCGGGCCGGGCGCCGCGCCCGCCGGCAACGCGTCCTCCAGGACGAGCCGATCGCGGATTCCACCATACGTGAAGGACGACAGCCACTGAAACGCACAGTACGCCATCACGTCGTGCCACATCGTTCCCGGCAGCGCCCGCATGGGTTGCCCCTGCACCGGATCGCCGAGGTCGAAACCGACGAAGGCTGCGTCCGCGTTGGAGAGCTGGCCGTTGACGAAGGGGTACGGCGCTCCGCCGGCCGCGCCGCAGAACTCCGCGTGGAAGCGCCCGAAGGTGTGGCCCAGCTCATGTCCGGTATACCAGTCGCCGTACGACCCATCCGTGTCCCATCCCCACGTGTTGACGCCCGTGGGCCCCGAGGCCACCGTGGACGGATCGGGCGCACCCGGAATGCCGGAGGCGAGCCCCCGCATGAAGAACGATCCGTCACCGTCCGACACGAGGCCGTAGTAGTGCGTGCGCGCGTCCACACCGCCGAGGACGTCCGTCGTGCGGAGGGCACGGACGAACGCGTTCATCGTGGACGCATCGAACGGCCACGCCTGCGGGCCGTCGACGGTCACCTGCGACCACACGACCGCCGGAACCGGATACGCGCGGCGCAGCCACGACCGGATCAGCGTGAAGTCGAGCGGCGTGGGCGCGACCGCCCGCGGCGGGGTGCCGCCCTGGAACCGGATCCCGATGATGCGCACCCGCAGCGGTGCCGAGGCCACGAACCGGACGGTCCGCCGGGCATTGGCCGGCACCGACAGCAGCTGGAACGGCGACGTCCGGAACACCGTGGTGAGACGAACCTCACAGGAGCCGGCGTGGCAGACTGAGGCCGGTAACAGGAAGTTCAGGCTCCTGCTCTCGCTCTCCCGCTTGGGCTGGAGCTGTCCGTTCTCCGTCGGGTTGATCGTCACCGGAGCGACGGACGACACGAACTGCCAGGGCCCGGTCGGGTTGAGCCTGCGCACCCTCACCAGCCCCTGCACCACGACGGGGCCGGGCGCCGTCACGCTGAGGTAGACACGGGCGACCGTGCGCTTGTCCGCGACGAGCGGAACGCTGTGCGCCATGTCCTGGATCGCCTGCGTGACCTCGACCCCGTCACACGCGAGCCGTATGCGGGCCAGCAAGCCTCGCGCGGCGACCTCGGGCGCTGGCGCTGGCGGCACCGGTCCACCGGCCGCGACGGGCTTCGATGATCGAAGGACGTTGTGCGATCCCCGGGTCGTGATGGCCATGGCGTCTCGTCCCTCTCCGTCACGCGAACATGAATATGAATGCATGCCCCCGGCGGGGCGCCTCAGGATCGGCGCGACTTCAAGACCTTCGTGATCCAGGCCTGGTACTGGTCCACCCGCGTATACAGGCCGCCGTCCCCGCACATGGTGGTGGCGAGATCGGTGCCCCGCGAGGTCACGCCGGCCAGGAGCCAGCGCCCCCCGGCGCCGGCGACGTACAACGGGCCGCCGCTGTCGCCCTTGCAGGTATCGCGGAGCAGCAGCGGCTTACCGGCGACGATCTCCTGACCGACGTGGCACCCGTACACCGCGCCGTCGCTCCGCCCGTTCACGCGCCCCCGGCACGCCGCCGACACGATCGGGACGTCCGCCTGCTGCTTTACCCCATAGCCCTTGCTCCCGGCGAGATCCGTCGTACCGAAGCCCACGACGCGACCGTCGGTGGCGGCGTCGATGACCTTCTTGATGGCCATGGCCCGCGGCTTCACGCCGGGCACCGGTTTCTCGAGGATCAGCAGCATGAGATCGTTGCGCAGGGCCTCGCTCCAGCTCGGGTGCCGGACGTGCCGCTTCACCCGGATCTCGCGCCCTTTCTTGTCGACGTCCTTGCCCACGAAGATCCGCGTGTGAAGCACCTCGCAGTGGCCGGCGGTGAGCACGACGTCGGGGGCGATCAGCGTACCCGTGCAGCCCCAGTCGGCGTCGTCGCCGACGGCAACGCAATCGTCGAACTCCTTGCCGACGACGGCTGTCCCTCCGATGATGCGAGCGTTCTTCGACGTCCGGCGCGCCAGCCCGCGGACCGCCGCCAGGTAGCGGGCGTCGGCGTCGAGCCGCGGCCCTCTCGTCCCGGTGACCGGCGCGTGCCCCAGAGAGCGCGCGCCTCCGCCGTCCGGCTGCGGCAGACTCTGGCCGGCGTGTCCCCGGAGGGCGTTCAGGAAGGCGAGGTCGTTGTCGGGCGCCGTCTTCTCGGCGTGACGGATCGCCTGGGTGACGATGGTCCGACGGCGAGCGTTGCTGAGCGACTTGCTCATGGCGTCTCCTTCCGCTCTCAGATCGACTGGATCGCGCGCATCAGATCGACAAGACCGCGTCCCTGGAAATAGGGGGCGCGCTGGAGGTCGGTGGCCGTCGTCAGGAAGATGCGCTTGACGACCTCCGGCTGCCCGACGAACTCCCGACGAATCGAGAGAAAGCCGGCGATCACACCCGACACGTGCGGTGCCGCCATGCTCGTCCCGCTGTCCTCGCGGTAGCGGCCCACCGCACGCCCCCGTCGGGCGGCCCGGGGCCGGCCGCCCCGCCGCCCGGCCGCCTCGCACGACACGATCTTCTCGCCCGGGGCCAGCAGGTCGGGCTTCATCCGGCCGTCACCGGTCGGCCCTTTCGACGAGAAGTACGACACGCCGTAGATGTGCGGGCTATCACGATGGGTGGAGCCGACGGTGATGGCCAGCTCGGCGTTCCCCGGATCATTGATGGTCAGGTCCATGCCGGCCGAGACCACGCCCTGGTGCTCGCTCTGGGCGTAGCCGTACCCCGAATTCCCCGCCGCGACGACGACGACGACGCCCGTCTTCACGAGCCGGTCGACCTCGACGCACAGCGGGCTCTGTCCGCAGGCGAACCACTCGGGCTCGAAGTCGTAGCCGACGCTCAGGTTGACGCCGTGGACGAGGATACGCCGCCCGTGGCCGTTGAGCTCGTGCACGTACTGGAGGGCGGCGATGATGCTGCTCGACCGGCCCGTGCCGTTGCCGCGGCCGTCGTCGTCGAGCACTTTGAGGCTCAGGAGCTGGCAGCGTGGGGCCATCCCGGAGATCGTGGCCAGGGTCGTCTCGACCTCGGTGGCACGGCCATTCTCGTCGCGGTGACGCCGGACCGCTACAATCTCGCCCTCGGCTCTCGTCATCTGCCCGGCGACGATGCCCGCCACGTGTGTGCCATGCCCGAATCGATCGATCAGCGCATCGCCTCGCGCTGCCGTGAAGTCGCGGTGGGCCAGCGGCGCGGCGAGCCGCAGGTTCCCGTGCCGGCGGAAGTGCGGATGGGCCCCGTCGATGCCGGAGTCGACGATCGCCCACACCACGCCGGCCCCGAGGGCCGCGAAGGCGTTGTGGGCGGCGTCGGCCTTGACGGTGCTGATCGACTTGTCGATGAGCGGCTTGAGCGGGAAGTCGGGCCAGATGTGGTAGATGGCCCGCTCGGCGCGCGGCGCCAGCCGGGTCCCGGCGCGGCTGTCGCGCCGGACGAGCTCGCGGATCGCGTCGCCATCGAGCGACGCCACCACGTACTGCCCGGCCTCGCCCAGATGCTCGTGGACGCGTTGCTGGGTCGGGTTCTTCCGGAGCGCCGCCACGACCTCTCGGATCAGGGACTCGACGCGTCGACGCGCTCCATGCACGCCCCCGCGAAACTCCAGGTTCACGTCGATCAGGATGTCGCGAACTTCGCGCCGGCTCCCCTTGTCGCGTTCGCCGACGAGATCCCGGAGGAGCGGCACCGCGATCACCGTGCGGTCGAGGACCTCAGGGAGGAACCCCACCTTCTTGGTCGTGGCCGGCGCGCGCCCAGTCGGCTTCCTCGCCCGCGATTCCGCCATCGCTCGTCCTCTCACCAGCCCCGCCCGGGGCTATCGCCACCTCGCCGGTGACCAACTATAGACGGTCTTCATGGTGACCGCAACCCCCACAATGTCGATGCGCACCTATTGACAGCACGGGGTGACGGCGCTATTTCTCGACTTCGACGCGCGAGCGCACCCTGGTATCGTCGCCGCGCCACGCAGACGCTCGCTGGAGGGCCCGTACATGAGACGTAAGCCTCGCACGTCCCGCTCGTCGCCTCGTCAGCGGCCGCCGGCCACACGCCGCGCGCGGCAGGCCGCGGTCGCCCCCGATCCCTTTCGTCACGTCGTGCTGCTCATGCTCGAGAACCGGTCGTTCGATCACATGCTGGGAGCGTTGCAAGCGGTGGTTCCGGACCTCGACGGAATCCCGCCCGGCGGCCCCCCCCGGGTCAATCGCGACAGCGCCGGTCGCGCCTATCCCCAGTCACCGACGCAGAGGAGGCGCGTCGAGCCCGACCCGATGCACGACACCGCGAACGTCCTCGTCCAGCTGCGGGACGGCAACCAGGGCTTCGTCCTGGACTATGCCGACTCGTACCCGCAGACGTCGGCCGAGGAGCGGGCCGAGGTGATGGGATACCGTCCGCAGGGTGATCTGGCCACGCTCCACACCCTGGCCAGGCAGTTCGCGGTGTGTGACGCGTGGTTCTCCTCGGTGCCCGGGCCGACCTGGACCAATCGCCTGTTCGCCATGAGCGGCACGTCGCAAGGACGCGTCAAGATGCCGCGGGGTCTCTTCCAGCCGAACCTCCACGCCTACGATCAGCCGAGCCTGTTCCGGCGACTCCACGAGGCCGGCCGCTCGTGGCACGTCTACCACGGCGACTTCCCGCTGGCGCTCCTGCTCGAGGATCAGCGGTCGACCCGCTCCGTATCGAATTACTACGGGATGGAGTGGTTCGCCGACCACGCCCGCGGGCCCGCTGATGAGTTCCCCGAGTTCGCCTTCATCGAGCCGGACTACCTGTGGCCCACGACCAACGACGACCATCCGCCCCACGATCTCCGCAACGGGCAGCGACTGATCGCCGAGGTCTACAACGCGATCCGGGCCAACGAGGCGCTGTGGCGCTCGACCGTGCTCGTGGTGACCTACGACGAGCACGGCGGGTTCTACGACCACGTCTCGCCACCCGACGCAGTCCCCCCCGACCGCCACCACGAGGAATACACGTTCGATCGTTTCGGCGTCCGGGTACCAGCCGTCGTGGTCTCCCCGTGGCTGCCCCCGCAGGTGTGCGCAACGACCTTCGATCACACCAGCCTGCTCAGATCCCTGCGCGGGCGCTGGAAGCTCGGCGCGATGGGCGCGCGTGTCGCCGCCGCCAACGACCTCCTCGGCAGTCTCACCGTGGCCCCAACGATGAGGACTGACACGCCGGGGCGGGTCGCCGGTGCCGGGGCGGCCGCCGCCGCGAGGCGGCTGGTACCGCCGGCCGAGTTGACGGACAACCAGCAGGCTCTCCTCGCCTTCAGTCAGTACCTCGAGGCCCAGACACCGGGCGGCGCACCCGCCACCCGGGCCCGAGCCGCGCGCGCGATGCGCGGTGCCGCCGAGGCCAACCAGGTGGCCCGTGAGCGAGCGCGAAACTACCTCCGCTCTCTGGGTGGCAAGGTGGGCTAGCGAGGTCCACCAGCTAGGGCCAGCGACCCTTCCTGCCTCCGGCGGCTCGCGCGTCAGCCCGTGGCATACTCGGCCCATGGCGCGCGGCGAGAGGTAGCGGTGTCCGATCGAACGTGAGCGAGGCCAACGTCGAGCCGAGCCCCTGGCGTACCGTCGCCGCGGCGACGGCGCTCAACGTGCCGCTCGGCTCGCTGTACGCCTTCAGCGTGTTCCTCAAGCCGCTGGAGACGCTCCTCGGTCTGAGCCGCGGCGACCTCGCGCTCGTCTTCGCCGTCGCCTCGGCCGGATTCGGCGCCGGCATGAACCTGGTCCCGTACGCATTCGGCATCGCCTCCACCCCGATCCTGGTGCTCGGCTGCGCGGTCGTGAGCACGCTCGGCATCGCCACGGCGGCCACGGCGGGCGGGCTGGCGCAGCTGGCCATCGGCTACGGTGTGCTCTTCGGCGCCGGCGGGGGCGCCGCCTACATCCTGGCCCAGCAGACCGTGAACCTGGCGGTGACGCGCCACCACGGCCTGGTGAACGGCTACGTCGTCAGTCTCTATCCGCTCGGCGCGATGCTCGCCGCGCCGCTGTTCGGGTGGTCGCTGCGCGAGTTCGGGGTGCGCGCCACGCTCGGCGGCCTCGCCGCCGTCCTCGCCGTCACCGGATCGATCAGCGCGTGGCTGATCGCGCGCTCCCGGGTGACGCTGGCAGCCTCGGCCGCCGCCGTCGCGCTGGACGACAGCGAGCGACGCCGGCCCATCTTCTGGTGCCTGTGGTTCGTCTTCTTCCTGGCCGCCTCGGCCGGGCTGATGGTGCTCAGCCAGGCCGCTGGGATCATCACGGCCTACGGCGGCGCGACCTCGCTGGCCGTCTACGGCACCACGTTCATCGCCGGCAGCATCGCGGCCGCGCGCCTGGGCGGCGGCTGGATGGTCGACTGGCTCAGCATTCCCGCGGTCGCCGCCGGCGCTCACGCCGTGGCGCTGGCTGGCAATGTGGCGCTGACGCTGTGGCCCGGGCCCGGCGTGGCGGTCCTGGCCCTCACGCTCGTCGGCCTCGGCTACGGGGTGATCTCCGGGCTCACGGCCGCCGCGGTGGCCGTCTACTGGCGGCGGGCGCTGTACGGCCGGATGGCCAGCCGGATCTACCTGGCCTGGTGCACCGCCGCCATCGTCCTGCCGATCACCGCCGGTCGCTTGTTCGACCTGACCCAGGGGTATGGGCTGGCGGTCCTGATCGCCGCCGGCGGCAATGCCCTGGGCATCGTCGTGGCGCTCGGGCTACCGCGCCAGCGCGCGGCACAGCCTACTTGAGATCTTGAGCGGTCGCGTCCACGGCGGAGTGGCTGCCGCTCACGGAGCACACGCCCGGATCGTCGCCATCGCCATCGACCGGGCATCCCGGCCCGACACGCGAGGGCTCACGATGGGAAGCGCGAGCCCGGCCTTCCGATACGCCGCCAGGCGCTCGCGGCACGTATCGGGGGTGCCGGCGAGCGCGACCGCGTCGATCAGCGCGTCGGGCACGACCTTGGCCGCCGCCTCCCGACCACCGCGATCGAAGGCGTCCTTGATGACGCCGACGGCGTCCGCGAAGCCCGCCTCGGCCAGCAGCCGGTTGTAGCGGGGAAAGAACCCGGCGTAGAGACCGACCGCCGGCCGCATCAGGTCGCGCGCGGCAGCGGCAGTCTCCGCCACGGCACACGGGATCAGGGAGGCCACGTCGACCGCTGACCGCCCCACCCGGCGCGAACCGATCGCCACGTGCTCGACGGCGCGCGTGATCGTGCTGGGCGTCGGCCACGTGAGCAGCACGCCCTCGGCCAGCTCGCCGGCGATCTCGAGCAACCGCGGGAACAGCGCCGCCACGTAGATGGGAATCTCCGGGCGCTGCGGCGGGAACCACAGGTCGAACCGCTCGATCGTCACGACCTCGCCGCGGTGGGAGACGACACCGTCCCGGAGCAGCGCGCGGACGATCGCGATCGTGTCGCGCAGCCGCGCCGTCGGCTGCACGAACGCGATGCCGTGCTCGGGCTCGACCTGCACCCGGTGGCTCGAGCCCAGCCCCAGGATGAACCGGCCGCCCGAGAGCTGATCGATGGTCGCCGCCGCCATGCCGATGGTCGGGGCGCTCCGCACGAACACGCTCGAGATGCTCGTCCCGAGCCGGATCCGGGTCGTCGCCACGGCGCAGGCGCCGAGGATGGCGAACTGGTCACCGCCGTGCCCCTCGGCCACCCACGCGGATTCGTAGCCGAGCTCCTCGGCGAGCCGCACGCACTCGACGATCTCGGCAGGCGTCAGGCCCCCGCTGAAGGCGACACCGATCCGTTCCATCCGGCGAAGTATCGCACGCGACGCCGGCCCCCGGCCTCGGTCGGGTCGGGCCGAGGTCACACGAGCCGCGGGCGATCACCCTCCACGATGATGCGCCACAGGACCCGGCTCTGGCTGCGGTCGTAGTCGCCGTGGGCGCGGTGCATGGTCGCGCGGTCGTCGATGACCAGCACGTCGCCCTTGCGCCAGGCGTGGTGATAGACGATCTCCGGCCGGATCATCCGGTCGAGGAGATCGGACATGTACGCGCGGCTGGCCTGGGGCGTCATGCCGTCGATGTGCGTGGCCTTGGAGATGTGGAAGTACACCGCCCGCGAGCCGTGCACCGGGTGGGTGCGCACCATCGGATGCTCGATCGGCTTGCCGTACTTGTCCTCGTCCTCCGGGCGGGTGTCGGTTTTGCCGCTGTCCAGGCTGTTGAACGTCGTCAGCCCGTCCAGACGCCGGCGCTCGTCCTCGGGCAGCGCGACGTAGGCCGCGCGCATGTTCGCCACGCTGGTCCCTCCGCCGGCCGGCGGGATCTCCACGCCGTACAGGATGGTCGCGGCCGGCGGGTGCTCGCGGTTGGTGTGATCGGTGTGCCACAGCTCGGCCGGCTGCTGTCCGTTCCGGTGCCAGATCAGCCCGATCAAAGGGAAGTCCGGCATGTTGTGCTGTGAGTAGTGCTGCTCCATCGGCGGGCCGAACACCGACGCGGCAGCCAGGTACTGGGACGGCGTCAGCGTCTGATCGCGGAACACCAGCGCCAGGTGGTCGGCCAGCGCGTGGGACAGGGCCTCCCGGGTGGACGCGTCGATCGGCCGGCTGAGATCGACGCCGGCGACCTCGGCGCCGAGCGAGGGATGCAGGGGCGCGATCTTCAATGCGGTCATGGGTCGGTCCTCAGCGGGCCAGGCCGGGGGTGCCGGCCGCCACGTCGTAGAAGTTCATCGTCAGCGAGACGGCCGTGTAGTACCCCATCAGCACGATGACGTCGGTGATGCTCTCGTGCCCGAGCGCCTTGACCGCGCGGTCGTACAGGCCCTGGGGCACCAGCCGGCCGCCGGCGAGCGCCATCGCCACCTCGTAGACCACCTGCTCGCGAACGTCCGAGAAGGTCGCCGGCCGGCCCGCGATCATCGCCTCCACCGCGACCGCCGGCAGGCCGACCTCCTTGCCGCGCTTCTCGTGGGCGGCCGTGGGATACGCCGAGTGCCAGCGGCTGGTCATGACGATCACGGCGATCTCCCGCTCGCGCTCGGTCAGCGTCGAGGCGCCGGGGGTGAAGTGCTGGCCGAGCGGGGCCGCGGCGTGAACCAGCTTCGGGTTGTGCACCCAGACCTTGTAGGGGCCGGGCAGCCGGCCGCGCGGGCCATCGACCAGAAAGCGGTAGCCTTCCCGCTGCTCGGGCGTCATCTGGTCGACGGGAAGTTCCGTATAGCGCCCGAACGTCGGTGTGCCGCTCATCGTCGAGCTCTCCTGGTCGCGGCGAGTCACCGGCCGCGCGATTCGCCCGGGCGCATCGGTTCCGAGGCCTGTCGCGAGCCAAGATCCGGCGCGCGCCCGGCGTTGTCAAGGGCCGGAGCGACGGGCCGGCACCACGCGCGAACGAGCCCCACGACGCCCGGTTGGCAGCGCCGCCGAGACGTCCTATGCTGGCGCGGCCCGCGGCCGAACGTTTGACAGGGAGGGTGACGTGCCCGAGCTGACGCGCGCGGTGCTGGGTCACGTCGATCGGCAAGAGCTGATCGACCTGGCCAGCGCCCTCATCCGCATTCCCAGCTTCAAGACCGAGGAGACGGCGGTCGCGCGCTTCCTGGCCGACTTCTTCCGTCCGCGGGGTTACGAGGTCGACCTCCAGGAGATCGAGCCCGGCCGGCTGCAGACCATCGCCACCCTGCGCGGCACCGGCGGCGGGGCCAGTCTCATGCTGAACGGCCACACCGACATCAACGCGCTCACGCGCCGGTGGCGGCGCGATCCGTGGACACCCGTGCTCGAGGGCGATCGCCTCTACGGCCACGGCGTGCAGAACATGAAGGGCGGCCTGGCCAGCATCATCATGGCCGCCGAGGCCGTCCGCCGATCGGGCGTGCGGTTGCCCGGCGACCTCGTCGTCGCCTGCGTCGCCGGCGAGACGCAAGGCGGCGAGGGCACGCACTACCTCATGGAGAGCGGGCTCCGGACCGACGCCGCTGTCGTCGCCGAGCCCTTCGGCGCCGACAACCTCGTCACCGTGCACTCCGGCATCGTCCACATGGCCATCCACACGCACGGGGTGACGGGGCACATCGGCCGCCTCGATGGCACCGTGAACGCGGTCCACACGATGACCACCGTCATCGAGGCGCTCCGTCACGTGCAGTTCCGCCACACTCCCCGCCCCGACCTGCCGGCGTTCCCGCGCCTCAACGTCGGCGGCATCCTGGGCGGGCGGGGCGCGGACTACGTGCTGGTGGAGCCGCCCTACGTCCCCGACCTCTGCACGATCATCGTCGACGTCCACTTCCTGCCGGGCCAGACGGTCGACGGCATCGTCGCCGACATCCGCTGCGTCCTCGACCCCGTCGTCGCGCGCGATCCCGCGCTGCGCTACGAGATCGAGATCCCGCCGCCGGCATCCTTCAAGGGCCGGCGGCGCCTCGTGATGGACCCGTTCGACATGCCGGTCGACGCGCCGATCGTGCAGGCGGTGGCGAGGAGCTATCGCGCGGTCACCGGTCAGTCGCCGAAGGCCATCGGCACCGTGCTCCCGCACTCGTACAGCGCCGACGACACTTGCCACCTGTGGAAGGCGGGCATCCCCTGCCTGCTGTACGGCCCCGCCACCATCCGGGGCAACGCCGACGAGGACGACGCCTGTGTCCTCGTCAGCGAGATGGAGACGGTCACGCGCGTGCTGGCGGCCACGGCGCTGGACGTGTGCCGGCGCCGGCCGGACGAGCTGGCCGTCGCCTCTCGACCACGCTAGTCGCCCGTCCCGTATACTCGACGCGAACGCATGACGTCGCCAGGAGGCCGTGCCATGACCACCCTCGAGTTCCACGATCCGTCCGGCGCCATCGCCGTCACGCAGCCGCACGCGCCGCGCCTCGACGGCCTCGCCGGCAAGCGGATCGGGTTCGTCAGCAACGAGCAGTGGCAGGCCTACCGCATGCTGCCGACGCTCAAGGCCCTGATCGAGGCGGACTTCCCGGGCGTCGAGGTGCTGCCGATCGACGCCTTTCCCCAGGGCAACGCCGTCATCGGGTCCGAGGAGACGGCGGCGCTGGTCAAGCAGAGCGGAGTCGACGCCGTCATCATCGGCAACGCTGCCTGAGGGTCCTGCGCAACGGCGTGCGGCCGGGCGGCCGCCAGGCTCGAAGCACTGGGAATCCCCACCGTCACGCTGACCCGCACGGACTTCGTCGGGGTGACGACGAATGCCGTGGCCGGCCTGGGGCTGGCCCCCGACACGGCCATGGTGACGTTTCCCATCGCGATGTTCCTGCCGGGCAGCGACATCTCGCCGGTGGAGGCCCGCAAGCAGGAGTTCTACGACGGTCTCACGCGCTGGCGCTCGGCCTTTGCCGGCGACGCGGCCGCCGAGGCCCCGATGGTGCGCGTGCAAGGCGCGAGCGTGGAGGATGCCTTCGCGCGCGCCAATCACCTGATGCTCACCAACCGCTGGGGCGACGGCTTGCCGCTGTGGCCCCCGACACGCGAGCGCGTCGACTGGATCCTCGGCGGCACCGCGCAACCCCGCCGCCGGCAGATCGGCGCCTTTCCCCCGCGCGGCGGCGTGACCACCGTCGAGTCCTGCGCGATCGCGCTGGCCATGGCGGGCGGGCGGCCCGAGTATCTGCCGGTGCTGATCGCGGCCGTCGAGGCCTTCCTCGACCCCGAGTCGGGCAGTGAGCAGCTGCAGGCCGCCTCCGGCAGCGCGTTCCCGGTGGTGATCGTCAACGGGCCGATCGGCGGCCAGATCCGCCTCAACGCGGGCTTCGGCTGCCTGGGGCCGGATCCCCAGCGGCCGGCGGGCGCCAGCATCGGTCGCGCGCTGCGCCTGCTGCAGCAGAACCTGGGCGGCGCTCTGCCCGGCATCGGCACCATGGCCAACTACGGGGGCGTGCGCTACACGAACGTGGTCTTCGCCGAGGACGAGGCCAATCTGCCGGGGGGCTGGGCGCCCCACGCCACCGAGCGCCACGGCTTCGCGCCCGGCACCAGCTCGATCTCGCTTGCCTTCGCCAACGGGGCCACCAACATCCGGCGGCGCGGCGCCAAGAAGGAGACGCCGGAGGAGGACGCGCTGCAGGGCATGCACCGCATGGCCGACTTCATGCGCGTGCCCAACATGCCCGGCCTCGCCGGCTACGAGCGGGGTACACCGGGCATTCTGATGCTGCCCGGCGTGGTGGCCCAGGTGATGGCCGGCCTCGGCTGGACGAAGGCCTCGATGCGCGAGTTCTTCTTCGAGCACTCGCGGATCCCGCTCGAGCAGCTGCGGCGGGCCGGCTGCCCGGCCTGGCTGGAGATCGACGCCAGCAAGGTCGTGCGCGATAGCGTCGCGCTCGACCCGTGGCCGATCACGGCCGGGCCCGACAACTTCGTCATCGTCGTCGCCGGGGGCGGGCATCCGACCAACAGCTACTGGCTGCAGGGCTACAGTCCCGGCGTCGTCGGCCGCGTCATCGAGGTGCCGCCCGCCTTCGAGCGGCTGCTCGCCGACGCCGAGCGCGACCTCGGGCCGCGCTGAGGAGAGTCGACTCCGGGAGGATGGCCAAGCACACCGATCGACTGCTCCTCGCCAACGCGATGATGGGGCAGTTCATCTCCGGCGTCGCCACGCGGATCTTCATCGTCTCGCTGCCGACGATCGCCGCCGCGCTCGACGCCGACATCCTGGCCGTCTCGTGGGCGCTCATCGCCTACCAGCTCGCCGGCATCTCGCTGTCGGTGGTCTTCGGCCGGCTCGGCGACATTCACGGGCGCTACGCCATCTACGGCACCGGCTTCGTCGTCATGACGGTCAGCTCGATCCTGTGCGGAGTGGCGCCCGGCGTGGGCTGGCTCATCGTCTTCCGCCTCGTGCAGGGCGTCGGCGCCGCCATGATCGCCTCGGCCACGCGCGTGCTGGCCATGGAGGCGATGCCGGAGGGCGCCGAGGGGCGCGCCAACGGCTTCATGACGATGTCGTACCACGGCGGCCTCCTGCTCGGACCGCCCCTGGGTGGCCTGGTCATCGATCTGCTGAGCTGGCGCTGGATCTTCTTCCTGCTGGCCCCGATCGGCGCGGCGGGGATCGTGCTGACCATCCTGCGCGCCCGCGGCCGCCGGCCGTCCGTGTCCGAGCGGCCGCCGGCCGTCGACTACGTCGGCGCCGCCCTCCTGGTCGTGCTCACCGTGATGCTCACGCTGGTCGTGGACCGGCGCAGCGCGGTGGCCCTCGGGGCGGGGTCGGGCGGGGTCATGCTCGCCATCTTCGTCGTCGGCCTCGGCGGCTTCCTCGTCCACGAGCGCCGGACCGTCAATCCGGTGGTGAACCTCGCGCTGTTCAGGATCCGCATGTTCGCCTTCAGTGTCCTGAGCCTGCTCGTGTTCGCGACGACCAGCAGCGTGCTCACCTTCCTGCTGCCCTTCTACATCCAGGACGTGCTCCACCACTCGCCGTCGTTCATGGGGCTGCTCTTCCTGTCGGCGCCGATCCTGACGATCAGCCTGGCCGTCCTCGCCGGCCACCTCACCGATCGCGTCGGCCCCCGCATCCCGGCCACCATCGGCCTGGCCATGATCATGGCCGCGTTCGCCATCGGCATCAGCTTGAAGGTCGACTCGCACTGGATCCTGCCGGCGCTGCTGCTGGCCTGCACCGGGGTCGGCCAGGGCTTCTTCAACACCCCCAACCAGACGGCCATCATCGGCTCGGTGCCGCGGGCCTACCGCGGGTTCGCCACCGGCCTCGTGCAGATGATGTTCGGCCTGGGCTCGCTCATCGGCATCTCCCTGGGCGGCGCCCTCCTCACCCAGATGTTCCGCTACTACTCCGGCATTCCCGACGCCACGCCGAGCCCCGAGGCGCCGGGCGCCTTCGTCGCCGCCATGAGCGCCACCTACGCCGTCTGCTTCGGCCTGATGACGGTGGCCCTGGCCGCCTCCCTCATGCGCGGCGGCCGGCGGATCGAGGCGGCCGACTAGACATCGCGCGCGTCAACGCCGCCCGAGGAACGAGCGCGCGTGGGCGACTTCCGGCCGCGCGGTATCGGCCTTGCCGGACAGGCCGATGAGCTTCTCGAAGTACGACACCGCCCGCGGCCGGTCGCCGGCCGCCTCGGCGGCCCGGGCGGCGCCGGCCAGCGCCCGATACCGGTTCGGGTTCTCCCTGAGCGAGGCCTCGAACTCGGCCAGCGCCGCCGCCGGCTGCCCGACCTCGAGGAGGAGCTCGCCGAGGAGCTCGCGCATCGGATAGAGACGGTTCTCCATCGCCACGTGCTTGATGCTGGCGTCCTCGCTATCGGCGGCGGCCCGCATGAGCTTGACGGCCTGCTCGCGCGCCCCCTCCGCGTAGGCGATCCACGCCGACACCGCCCGGGCCTGCTCTTCGGTGCGCTCGGCCCAGTACGACTGGCCCGCCTTCTCGAGCGCGCCGTGCAGGTCCTGCAAGGCCTGGATCTCGCGCCGCGCGCCGGCCAGATCGCCCCCGCGCGCCATGCCGAGGCCCCGGGCGAACCGGACGAGCGCGTCGGCCATGGCCCGGCCGGTCGAGACGACCGGTAGCGCGGCCGCCCCCGCCCAGTCGGCGCGCTCGAGCGCGTAGCGCGCCGGGATCACGGCCACGGCGGTGAAGTTCGCGAGGATCGGGTACTCGCGGCGCGGGAGCGCTGCGACTTGATCGACCAGCGTCTTCGCCGCGGCGTCCTGGCCCAGCTGCAGGTGAGCGTAGACCATGAAGTCGGTGGCGTGGTGGTAGTCGGGCTGGACCTCCAGCGCGGCGCGGTTGGAGACGATCGACTCCTCCCACATCCCCACCATCGAATAGATGTGGGATGGCATGTGGCGGGCGTGCGGGGCGGCCGGCGCGATCCGCGCGTACTGCTTCGCGATGGCGATGCCCTTGGCGGCGAGCGGCGGGTAGTCGTACGCGTGGATCAGGTAGTGGGCCACGCCGGGGTGCTCGGGGCTCTGCTTGACCAGGCGTTCCAGGATCTCCGCGGACTTGAGCTGGTTGCCGTACGCCTTGTCGTTCCTCGGCGCGGAGGCCTGCAGGGTCAGCGCGTAGTACGCCCATGCCTCGAAGTCGTCGGGGTAGCGTTGCGTCATCCGCTCCATCGCCTGGGTGTAGGCCGCCAGCCGGTCGCCCAGCGGCACCCGATCGGCATCGCGATAGTAGACGCCGATCGCCTCGATCCAGTCGCGCTCGCGCGGGGTCCGGGCCCCGATCGCCCGCGCCTTGTCGAGCCCGGCCAGGGCGGCGGCGACGTCGTTCGGCGACGGCGCCGACGCCAGGGAGTTGCCGAGATAGTTGACGGCCAGCCCCCAGTACCCCATCGCGCAGCCGGGGTCCTGCTCGACGACCGCGTCGAACACCTTGCGCGCCTCCGTGAACCAGTAGGAGTGCAGCATCGCCACGCCCCGCTCGAAGGAGGCCTGCACCCGGGGATCGCAGGAGGTGGGGAACGTGACCTTGCCCAGCTTCGGGGACTGAGCGGCGACCGGTAGCGCGAGGGCGACGGCGCCCACGAGACCCAGCAGGACGGCCTTGATGTTCATGACACCCTCCTGCCCGGCAGGCTAGGGGCGCCGTCGTCATGCGTCCAATGAGTTTTTGCTCCTGTAATCTATGCGCAGAGTGCATCAAGGGATGGACCTCCGACACCTGCGCGCCTTCGTGACCATCGTCGACGCCGGTGGCTTCGCCCGGGCCGCCGTCCGGCTGAATCTCAGTCAACCGGCGCTGTCGCGTCAGATCGGCGCCCTCGAGGCCGTGCTCGACGTCCAGCTCTTCGACCGTCTCGGCCGGCGCGTCCAGCTCACCGGCGAGGGCGAGGATCTGGTGCGACGAGCCCGCGGCCTGCTCACGGATGCCGAGTCGCTCGGCGAGCGGGCGCGGGCCCTCAAGGGCGGACAGGCCGGTGTGCTGCGAGTGGGCGCCACGCCGCAGGCCATGGAGACCCTGCTGGCCGGCTTCCTCGCCCGCTACCGGCGACGGCACCCCGGCGTCGAGGTCCACCTCGTCGAGGATGGCGGCATCCGGCTGGCCCCGCGCCTGGAGCGGGGCGACGTCCACCTCGCGCTCACGGCTTCCGCCGATGCGCGGTTCCGCCGACGGCTGCTGACTCCACTCTACGTCCTCGCCGTGGTCCCGAAGTCGAGCCGCCTCGGCCGCGGCCCGACGCTGGAGATCGGGGCGCTGGCCGAGATCCCCTTGCTCCTGCCACGGCGTGACTTCGCCTCGCGGGGCTGGTTCGACGCGGCCTGCCAGATCGCGCACCTGCGGCCGCGCGTGCTCCTGGAGAGCGGGGCGCCCTCCACGCTCGTGGCCCTGGCCCAGGCGGCGTACGGCGTCGCGATCGTTCCGTCCAACGTACGGATTCCGCGCGGCGCCGTTCGGGCCATGCCGCTGGTCCAGGGCGGCGTGCCTATCGGCCGGTGGTTGAGCCTGGCCTGGGACCCCCGCCGGTTCCTGGCGCCGTACGCGGAGCAATTCGTCGAGGAGCTGGTGGCGTACGCTCGGCGCCCCTCGGTGAGGCCGGGTCCGACCCGACGGGCGCCACCCTTGCCTCGCCCCACGGAGTCGTCGTCGACGCCCGAGGTGTGAGGCGCTAGAGCGCGGCGTACACGAGGTCGATCAGGTGGCGGACATGCTTGTGCTGCCAGCCGCCGCGGCCCTGGTTCATCGCGTAGCCGAACGCGACCCGCGCGTCGGGATCGGCGAACCCGAGGGAGCCGCCGGCGCCGAAGTGTCCGAACGCGCGCGGGCCCGGGCCGAGCGGGCGCTCGCGCATCGTCAGCTGGAACCCGAGGCCGAAGCGCGTGGGACGTTGCAGGAGGACGTCATCGCCGTACACCTGCTGGGCGGTCGCCCGAGCGATCATCTCCGGCGCGAGTACGTGGACGCCGTCCACCTCCCCGTCGGTGGCGAGCGCGGAGAAGAGACGCGCCACTGCGCGCGCGTGGCCGTGCCCGTTGGTCGACGGCACCTCCGCCGCGCGCCAGGCCCGGGTGTTCACGACGCCCGTCCCCGACAGCTCCGGCGGATTGCGATAGGCGTTGACACGCATCAGGGGTAGGCCGCTGAGGCGCTCCGGATCCACGCTGAGCTGGCGGCGGAGCTCCTCGTCCTCGGGAGTCGCCGGCCGCGGCACCACCTCCGCGCAACGCTCCTCGAGCTCAGCGCCGACGCCGAGGAAGAAGTCGACGCCGGCAGGGCGGGCGAGGCTCTCCTGCAAGTAAGTGCCGAGCGTGGTGCCGGTGACGCGTCGCACGACCTCGCCGACCAGGAAGCCCTGCGTGTTCACGTGATACCCGTGGCCGGTGCCCGGCTCCCACCACGGCGCCTGCGCCGCCAGCGCCCCGGTCATCACGTCCCACTGATTCCACGCGTCGGCCGGCAGCGGCCGGGCGACCGCCGGCAGCGCCGCCTGATGCGTCAGAAGATGGCGCACCAGGACCCGCGCCTTGCCCGCCTGCGCGAACTCGGGCCAGTATCGCGCCACCGGCGCCTCGAGATCGAGCCGGCCAACCTCGACGAGGCGCAGGGCACAGACCGCCGTGACCGCCTTGCCGACGGAGTAGAGGTTGACGATCGTGTCGCGCTCCCAGGGCCGCATGCGCGCGGCGTCGGCGTGGCCACCCCACAGGTCGACGACGAGCTGCCGGTCGACGTGGACGGCGAGGGCGGCGCCCACCTCGGCGCCGGACGCGAGGATCCCGGCGAACGCCCGGCGCACCGGCGCGAAGCCGGGCTCGCAGAGTCCGTGGACGTCGGCGCCATCGTCCTCCCGCTCGACCGCCGTCATGGCAGGCCCAGTGTGACCCAGGATCGGCCGCTGCCGGAACTTCCCGCTTGACCGCCGATTCGACCGCGTTGTACCTAGCAGGAGCCGGAGCCAGGAACGCGCTCAACGAGGAGGAGAAAGGCGATGACAACCCGATTCCTGCGACTGTTCGCGCTGCTCGCCATGCTGGGGCTCGTCGCGGCCGGGGCGGCGTCCGCCCAGGACTGCAGCGGGACCGTCACCGCCGACGAGGCGATGAAGGCCGAGAACGCGCGCTACGCCGCCCAGACCACCAACGACTTCGCGGCCATGGAGAAGCTGTTCGGCAACGACCTCACCTACAATCACTCCTCCGCCGCCACCGACAACAAGGCCACGTACATCGACGCCATGCGCTCGGGGCGCACGAAGTACCGCAAGATGACGCCGAACGGCGACCTCAAGACGCGCACCTACGGCTGCCTGGCGATCATCACCGGCACCGCGGTGTACGAGGTGACCTCGGCCGGCCAGGATCGCTCCGTCCCGCTGCGCTTCACCGCCATCTGGGCCAAGCGGCCGGCCGGCCTCGAGTTCGTGTCCTGGCAGTCGACCGGGATCCCGGCCAAGCAATAGCGCGCGGCCCCCTCACCCTCGCCGCGCCCGCGACGCCGAGCGTTCGGCTCGGCCTCGCGGACGCGGCCCCGACGTCGGCCCACTCGCCGATAAGAGGAGTCGCCCCTGAAGATCACGGACGTGACGGTACGGCGGTACAGCGCGGCGCGCGAGCCCCGGACGGACCCCGGCGGGATCCAGATCGTCGAGGTTCACACGGATGGCGGCGTGAAGGGGATGGGCTTCGTCAGTGCCGGCAGCGCCACCAGCGACGTCGTCGCCAGCCTGATCCGCCGCAATCTCAAGAGCGTGGTCGTGGGCGAGAATCCCCTGCTCACCACCGACCTGTGGCGGCGGATGCACGAGCAGGCCGTGCCCCGTCGCGGCGGCGACGGCCTCGTGCGGGCCGCCCTGGCGGCGGTCGACTTCGCGCTGTGGGACATCAAGGGCAAGCTCCTGAACGCCCCGGTGTCCACGCTGCTCGGCGGCCACCGCCCCCGGGTAGCGACCTACGCCAACTGCGCTCACGGGCTGCCGCCCGACCAGCTCGCGGTGAAGGCAGCCGCCTACGTGAAGCAGGGGCACACCGCGCTGAAGATCCGCGGCTCGTTCGTGTCGGTGGACGAGGCGACCGCGCGGGTCAAGCACGTCCGCGAGGCCGTCGGACCGGACATCAAGCTCATGGTGGACGTCAACGGCACCTGGGACGTCGACACCGCCATCCAGCAGCTCCGGCGCTGGGAGCGCTACGACGTCTACTGGCTCGAGGAGCCGGTGCCGCCCGACGACATCCCCGGCTACGTGCGGGTCCGCCAGCGGGCGGGACGCACCTTCATCGTCGGCGGCGAGCAGCACGTGGGCGTGCCGGAGTTTCGCCAGCTCATCGACCAGGGCGCCGTCGACATCGTCCAGCCCAACGCGGCCGTCACCGGCGGCATCACCGACTGGCTCCGCGTCCACGCGCTCGCCACGCTGGCCAGCGTGCCGGTGTCACCGTGGAACCTCCAGATGGTCCACATCCATCTGGCCGCCGGGCTGCCCAACGTGAAGTGGATCGAGTACTTCATGGCCGACAACCCGCTGCTGGAATTCCAGAGCCGGCTCTTCAAGGGACCGGCGCTGCGCGAGGAGGCGACCCCGGAGGGGATCTTCCTGGTGCCGCCGGCCGCCCCCGGCCTCGGCCTGGAGCTGGACGACGCGGTGGCGGCCGCCTCGCTCGTCCCGGAGTGACACGCCGGGACCCGGTGCCGGAGTATGATCCGCGCGGGCACGGACCACGGGCGTGCCCGCTTCAGTCACTCAGCCCGACATCCGACAGGGAGGCATCAATGTCACGAGCGTTGGCGGCAGGCATCCTGTTCACGTTCGCGCTGCTCGGCATCACGACGGTGGCTTCGGCGCAGGGGCTGGTCACCACGCAGAAGCTCTCGGCGCCGCTCGCCAACGAGCTCGTCGGTGACACCGTGGCGATCTGCGCGCAGAAGGGCTACACCGTCACGGCGGTCGTCGTCGATCTCGACGGCGCGCGCCAGGCGCTGCTGCGGGGCAACGGCGCGCCCATCCACACGCTCGACAATGCCTTTTACAAGGCGTACTCCGCGGCCTCGCTGACGCTCGCGCGCAAGGAAGACAGCACGAAGGCCGTGGCCGAGCGGATGGCCAAGAACCCGGCCACCTCGGTCCCGTCGACGCCGCTGCCCAACGTGACCTACGCCGTTGGCGGCGTGACCATCATGGCGGGGGGCAAGGCGATCGGCGGCATCGGCGTGAGCGGCGCCCCCGGTGGCCAGTTCGACGAGGAGTGCGCCCGCGCGGCCATCGCCAAGATCCAGGACCGGATGAAGTAGCCCGGCGAGACGCGCATGCCCGACCGCATCGACACCGCCCGCGCCGCGCTGATCGTCTACGACGCCTGCCGCCGGGCCCTGACCCCGGCCGATCCCGCGCGGCGGGCGGCGATGCGGCCCGTCCTCGAGGCCTGGGTCACGCTGATCGGCGCCTGCCGCGGGCGCCAGGTGCCGATCATCTACACGACGCCGGTGAGCCGGGCCGACGGCGCCGACGTCACCCTGCTCCCGACCGACCTCAGTGTGCAGACCGGTGTCCCCTCGCTGACCAACTGCGTCGAGGGCACGCCGGAGGCCGGGTTCCCCGACGAGATCGCGCCCCGGCCCGAGGACTACGTCTTCCTGAAGCGGCGCCCCAGCGCCTTCTACGGCACCGGTGTGGCCGAGCTGCTGCGCCTGCTCGGCCGCACCGCGCTCGTCATCGGCGGCGGCGCCACCAATCGCGGAGTCGAGACCAGCGTGCGCGAGGCCTTCAGCATGGACCTCGACACCGTGGTCGTGCGCGAGTGTTGCTGGGGCGGCGACGCCGCCGCCCACGCCTACAGCCTCGACACCTCCATGAAGATGTACGCGCGCGTCCGCACGCTGGCGCAGGCCGTGGCCATGCTCGGGTGAGCGGGGATCCGGCCTAGGCGCCGGACCGTCGCTGCGCGGCCAGCCACTCCGCCGCCGACGGCACGTTCGGATCGCGCGGGCGCAGGTTGTAGTACGGCACGAGCGGAAAGTACACGTCGGCCAGGCGGCGTAGCTCGGTGATGGGCTCGGCGTGCAGATCGACCCGCAGGTCGACCAGCGCGTACGGCTCGCGGTCCACGACGAAGAGCCCGCTGGACACCTCGCCGTTGGGCTGGCCACCGGCGGCCTTGCCCGCCTCCAGCGAGGCCAGCAGCCGCTCCCACAGCGGGAGGTCGGCGCCCTTCTGGAACGTGGTGAACATCGCGTCGGCGACCCCGGCGCCGACCACCATGTTGGCGGCGACGACCACGTTCCGCTCCACGCGGTGCCCCGCCCACGGCTTGTTCTCCGCGCCCGTGCGGGCGGCGGCCAGGCCGCTCACGTCCAGGCACCCGAGCTGCCGGCGCTCGACGAACTGATCGCTCGCCGCGATCTCGGCCAGCGCGCGGGGCGCCGAGTAGCCGGCGCGCAGGAGATTCAGCCCGAGATGGCCGAGGCGCGGGTTGGTGCTGGCCTGGGTGACGACGGCCCCGACTCCCGGGGCGACGTGGATGCAGCGTGAGCCGACGGCCATCTCGCTGGTGGCGATGGCGACGCCGAACATGCCGGTGCGCTCGCACCGCCCGATGAGCGAGAACGTCGTGAACTCGATGCCGATCACCCCGGCCTCCCCGGCCTGCCGCCTGGCGT
Source organism: uncultured Candidatus Rokubacteria bacterium (assembly GCA_963734175.1). GTDB lineage: Bacteria > Methylomirabilota > Methylomirabilia > Rokubacteriales > CSP1-6 > AR5. The sequence goes on along the minus strand of CAVTGC010000013.1, from coordinate 755,599 downwards.
GTCCGGCAGGGACACCGGATCATACGCCGTGCCGTCGGCCGGCGCCCTCGGCGGCATCACGGGTTGCCCGGGTGGAGCAACCCGCCGATAATGCGCCCACCTCGACGCCGAGCACGGAGGCCAACGATGACCACGCGCAGAGACTTCCTCCAGACCTCGGCCGGCGCGCTCGCCGGCCTCGTGTTCGTCGGCTGCGACCTGCTGGCCGCCGCCCCCGCCCACGCGCAGCCCCGCCGCCGGGAAGTCGTGGTCAACGGCAAGCGCGTGAAGACCGTCGACGTGCACGCGCACTGCGCGGTCCCTCAAGCGCTGGCCCTGATGAACCAGAAGCTCGGCGGGCCGGCGCTCCGGCCCGACCTCGACATGGCGACGGAGGCGGCAGTGCGGCTGCGGGCGATGGACGAGCAGGGCATCGACGTCCAGGCGCTCAGCATCAACCCGAACTGGTACAAGGCCGACCGGGATCTGGCGAAGCAGATCTGCCAGATCCAGAACGAGAAGCTGGCCGAGGCGTGCGCGGCCAACCCCGACCGCTTCGTGGCCTTCGCCACGGTGGCGCTGCAGCACCCCGACCTCGCCGCCGAGCAGCTGGAGACGGCCGTCAAGAAGCTCGGGCTGCGCGGCGCCGGCATCGGCGGCAACGTCAACGGCGAGGAGATCAGCGACCCGAAGTTCCACCCGTTCTGGGCCAAGGCCGAGCAGCTCGGCGTGGTCGTCTTCATCCATCCGCAGGGTGACGGCGCCCCCGCCCAGCTCCAGCAGCGGTTCAAGGGCAACGGATACCTCGGCAACGTGATCGGTAACCCGCTGGAGACGACCATCGCGCTCTCGCACCTGATCTTCGAGGGCACGCTCGACCGGTTCCCCGGCCTGAAGATCTGCGCGGCCCACGCGGGCGGCTATGTGCCGTCGTACGCCGGACGCTTCGACACGGGGTGCCCGACCCGTCCCGACCTCTGCCCCGGCGGGACCCACGGGCCGATCAAGAAGACGCCGTCGGAGTACATGAAGCAGATCTACTACGACACGATGGTGTTCCGGCCGGAGGGGGTCCGTCACCTCGTCGCCGAGGTCGGCGCCGGCCAGCTCCTGGTGGGCACCGACTTCCCCTATCCGTGGACCAAGACCGCCGTGGACCTGATCCTCCAGACCCCCGGCCTCAGCGACGCCGACCGGACGGCCATCCTGGGCGGCACCGCCGCCGCCCTGCTGGGGATCAAGGCCTAGCCGCGCTCTACGGAGGTACCAGGGCCAGCCGGCCGATTTTCGGCGGAGGCCGGGAACGCCGGCCGGCCTCCGTGCATCTGATCAGTCAGGAGTCATCAGACGACCCATGTCTCCCCAGTCCATGTCGGCCGTATCGCTCGCCGATCTCGACGACCTCGAGCTCGCCGGGCGCATCGCGCGCCACGACCACGCGGCCTTCGAGGCCCTGATGCGGCGACACAACGGCAAGCTGTTCCGCGTCGCCCGCGCCATCCTCAGGGACGACGCCGAGGCGGAGGACGCGCTGCAGGAGGCCTATCTCGACGCCTATCGCCACATGGACGACTTCCGCGGCGGGGCCCAGGTGGCGACCTGGCTCACCCGCATCGTCATCAACCAGGCGCTCATGCGCCTGCGCCGTCGCAAGCGTGACCGCGTCGTGGTGCCCTTCGGCGAGCGGCGCTCGGCCGACCACGCCCCCGACCCGCCGGAGGCCGACGTCGCCGACGAGACGACCGAATCGCCGCCGGGGGCCGTGCTGCGCGGCGAGCTGCGGCGCCTGCTCGAGCGACGGATCGACGACCTGCCCGTCGCCTTCCGCACGGTCTTCGTCATGCGTGACGTCGACGACCTGACCGTGCAGGAGACCGCCGACTGCCTGGCCATCCCGGCCGCCACCGTGCGGACCCGGCTCTTCCGGGCGCGGGCGCTGCTGCGCGAATCGCTGGCCCGCGACCTCGACGCCGCCACCGCCGAGGTGTTCGGCTTCGCCGGCGAGCGCTGCGACCGCATCGTGGCCGGCGTGCTCGCCGCGCTCGCCCGCTCCGCCTCCCCCGGGGGAACATAAGCACCAGCCCCGGCATCCGATCCGGTAGTGAGTCGTTCACTGGTTCGGCCGTTCACTCACCACCGAGGAGCCGGAGATGAAAGCATTCGCCATCGTCACCGCCGTCGCACTCTGCCTCACTGCCGCCGGGGCGTCCGCCCAGGCCATCAATGACGCGCAGATCGCGCACATCGTCGTCACCGCCAACCAGGTCGACATCGATGCCGGCAAGCTGGCCGCGTCCATGGCCAGCAGCGCCGAGGTCAAGAAGTTCGGCCAGCTGATGGTCACCGACCACACGGGCGTCAACAAGCAGGCTGGCGACCTCGCCGCCAAGCTGAAGGTCACCCCGGCCGACAATCCGACCAGCCAGAGCCTGAAGGCGGGCGGCGACAAGAACGTCGCCAATCTCAAGACGCTGAAGGGCGCCGCCTTCGACAAGGCCTACGTCGACAACGAGGTCGCCTATCACCAGGCGGTGCTCGACGCCGTCGACAAGACGCTGATTCCCGGCGCCAGCAACGCCGAGCTGAAGGCCCTGCTGGTCAAGGTGCGGCCGGCGTTCGTCGCCCATCTCGAGCATGCCAAGCAGCTGCAGTCCTCGCTCGGCAAGTAGGGGCCGCCGCCTCGCCGTCCTGGCCGCCGTCGTGCTCGGCCCGCTGCTCGGCAGCGGCGGGCCGGGCGCGGCGGTCGAGCCGGCGACGCGGACGGTGGTGACGGAGGCCATGGCCTTTCAGCCCGCGGTCCTGACGGTGAAGGCGGGCGACGCCGTCGTGTGGGTGAACAAGGATCCGTTCCCCCACACGGCCACCGCGACGGCCTTCGACTCGAAGGTCATCGCGGCGGGCGGCTCCTGGACCTACCGGACGAAGGCCCGGGGCGAGTTCCCTTACGTGTGCAGCCTCCACCCGAACATGAAGGCGATCCTCCGCGTCCGGTGACGCGCGAGGCGGTGGTATGCTGCCGCCAGCCTCACCGAGGAGGATCGCATGGTGACCCGTCGCGAGTTCCTGTCGATCGGCGCCGCCGGCGCGGCCGCCGTCGCTGCCCCGTCCGTCGCCCGTGCGCAGACCCCGAAGCGCGGCGGCACCCTCACCCTACGGACGTGGGATCCACCCCACTTCGATCACATCCTGGCCCACGCCTACAAGACCCACGTGGTCATCACCTTCACGCACAGCCGCCTGCTCCGGCACAAGGCCGGCCCCGGCATCCGCCCGGGGTCGTTCCAGATCGAGGGGGACCTCGCCGAGTCGTGGCAGCAGACCAGCGACACGACGTACGTCTTCAAGCTGCGCCGGGGCGTGAAGTTCCACGCCAAGGCCCCTGTCAACGGTCGCGAGCTCACGGCCGACGACGTGCGCTACACCTTCGAGCGCATCCTCACCGAGGCCGGGAGCGCCAACGTCTCGATGTACCGCTCCATCGCCAAGGTGGAGGCCGTCGACCGCTACACGGTCCGCTTCACGCTGAAGGAGCCGTTCGCGTGGTTCCTCGACATGATCGCCAACCCCATGTCGGGCGCCATCATCGCGAAGGAGTGCGTGGAGAAGTTTGGCGACCTCAAGAAGCCCGAGGCGGTGATCGGGACGGGGCCCTACACGCTGGAGTCGTACCGGCCGAACGTGGGGCTCACGCTGGTGCGTAATCCGCACTACTTCGTCCCCACCCTGCCCTACATCGACCGGGTCGAGATGGTCGTCGACGAGGACAACGCCTCGCGGATCGCCTCGTTCCTGTCCGGCAAGTACGACCTCGGGTGGGAGTTCCCCGGCACGGTCCAACGCTCGGACTGGGTGCAGATCGCCGACACGCTGAAGAAGCGCCGGCCCAGCCTGAAGACGGCGGAGTTCCCCTCCAACGTCGTCAACGACCTCGCCCTGCGCAGCGACCGCGCGCCCTTCCAGGACCCGCGGGTCCGCCAGGCGATCTCGCTGGCCATCGACCGCCAGGGGCTGATCGACGCCACCCTGGAGGGCGTCGGCACCAGCAACGGGCCGCTGCCGGCGGCGCTGTCGGACTGGGCGCTGCCGATCGACCAGCTGGGCGAGGGTGCGCGCTACTACAAGTACGACCCGGCCGAGGCCAAGCGGCTGCTGGCCGCCGCCGGCCATCCCAACGGCTTCTCCACCAGCGTGTGCTTCTCGACCTACGGCTCGACGGTGCTCGTCGACACCATGACCCTGGTGCTCAAGAACCTGAAGGACGTCGGCATCGACGCCAAGCTCGACCAGAAGGAGTACGGCGCCTACCAGGCCGCGTGCCGCTTCGGGAAGTACGAGACGATGGTCTTCGGCCCGCTCACGCCGTTCCTCGAGCCCGACAGCTTCCTGTTCGGCCAGTACTACACGGGCGAGCCGCGCAACCGCAGTCACGTCAACGACCCGGTGCTCGACGACCTGCTCGTGAAGCAGCGGCGCAGCGCGGAGGTCAAGGCCCGCCGCGACGTCATTCACCAGATCCAGCGCCACCTGGCCCGCCAGCAGTACTACGTCCACGTCCCGTCCGGCACCTACATCGCCGTGTGGGAGGGCGCGGTCAAGAACTACGGCCCCAACCTCGGCTACGACTACGGAGGTCGGCTGCTGGCCGCCTGGCTCGACCGTTAGCGGCGCCCCCGGCTACTTGCCCTTCAGCTTCACGTCCTCGTAAGGCGCGGAGTACGCGTGACCCGGGATCAGCGTGAGCCCCGACTCCGCCACCCGCGGACCGTGCCCGTTGAGGAAGGCGAGCTCCCAGATCGGCGCGAACACCGCCCGCTCGTGGAGCATCTGCTGGATGCGATGCAGGATCGCCTCGCGCTTCTTGGGGTCGACCTCGCCGGCCTGTTCCTGCACGAGCCCCTCGATGTCGGGATAGGTTCCGTAGGTGAAGGTGCCGCCGGCCGCCACGAAGGCATCGAGGCGAGTGGCGGCGTTGCCGGCGGCCCCGCTCGCGGTCTGGATGATGTTCTTGAGCTTCTTGTCGCGGTTGTTGGCGATGAAGGCCGCGCGCTCGAGCGGGCGCAGCTGGGCGCGGATGCCCACCGCCTTCAGGTAGTTGACCACCGGCTCCCCGAGATTGGCGTACGAGGCATCGCAGTAGTAGTCACCGGCGTCGAAGCCATTCGGGTACCCGGCCTCGGTCAGCAACCGGCGGGCCCGGGCGGGATCGAACCCGGGCGCCGGCGCCGCCCAGAAGAACTCGAAGCTCTGCGGGATGATGCTGCCGGTGATCTTGGAGAACCCGAGGGTCTCGGCCTCGTTGATGGCGCCCCGGTCCATCGCGAGGCTGGCCGCGAGCCGCACCCGCTTGTCAGCCCACGGCGACTTCGGCGCCGTCCACTGCTCCGGGAAGACCAGCCAGAACGTGCCGGGCGGGTAGTTGGGCTGCAGCGTCAGCCCCGGCGTCCGTCGCAGCTCCTCGGCCAGCGGCCCGCGGATCGAGTAGGCGATGTCCGCCTCGCCGCGCTTGAGCATGGCCAGCCGCGTGACTTCCTCCGGCACCGCCTTGAAGACCAGGCGCTTGACGCTCGGCGTCTTCCGCCAGTACTGCTCGTTGGCCTCCAGCACGAGCTCCACGCCCGGGTTGAAGGAGACGAACTTGTACGGACCGGCGCCCACGGGGGCGCGCTTGAAGCCGTCGTCGCCGACCTTCTCGACGTACTTCTTCGGCACGATCCAGCCGGCGCCGGTGGCCGGCGTCCCGTAGAAGGTCAGGAAGTCGGGCCAGGGGTGCTTGAAGCGGAAGCGGACACGCTGGGGATCGACCACGTCGATGCCGGCGATGCGGGTCTTGAAGGGCCCGGCGCCCGCTCCGCGATACCGGTCCATCGAGAACTTCACGTCCTCGGCCGTCACCGGATCGCCGTTGTGGAAGCGCGCGGTTCGGCGCAGGACGAACTCGTACACGAGGCTGTCCGGCGAGACGGTCCAGGACTCGGCCAGGCTCGGAGTCAGCGGGTTGCCGGGCATCGACTTCACGAGCGCATCGTGCATCGCGTAGAGGAACATGAACGGGGTGATGATCCCCGCCGTCTCGGCCGGATCGAACCACGCCGGCGCCAGTGAGACGTGCACGGCCCAGGTGAGCTGCCCCTCCGGCGCCGCCAGCGCGGGCGAGCAGACCAGGGCGAGGAGCACCGTGGCGAGGAGGAGGGACTGAAACGGGGTCGGTCGGTTCATGTCGAGATCCTCCTGTCTCCGCGCTTCGAGTCGAGAGGAGCGACGAGCGAACCGGACGGGTCAGGGGGATTATCGGCGAACGCGGTCGCTTGTCAACGCCCCCTGCCGTCGGAGATGCGGCCGGCGGCGACGTCGGCGGCGATCCGCGCAGCCTCGCGCTCGCGGGGATCGCCGTAGCCGCCGCCCCCCGGCGTGTGCAGCACCACCCGGTCGTCGGGGCGCAGCCAGTGCTGCGCCTTGGAGTCGAGGAATCGGCCGCTCGCGGTTTCCACACGGCCGGGGGCGCCGGGACCGCCGCCGAACAGCCCCTGGCACGGGATGCGCGCGCGCTCGAACGAGGCGGTGAACAGCCAGTCCTCCTCGGTCTCGACGCCGAACTCCACGATCATGCCGAGGCCGCCGCGCCAGCGGCCGGCGCCGCCGCTGTCGGGCGCCAGCGCGCGGCGGTGGATGACCAGCGGCGAGGTCGACTCCACGATCTCGGCCGGCACGCCGCGGATGGTCGAGGGGAACTGGGTGGCGTTGAGGCCGTCCTTGGTCGGCCGCGCGCCCATGCCGCCTCCGGTCGCCATGAACTCCTTGAAGGCGTGGCCGCGGCGGTCGCGGCCGCGCACGTCGAGGGTCCACAGGATCGACGACGACTCGGCGATGACCCGGTCGGGCACCGCGTGGGCGAGCGCGCCCATCACGGCGTCGGGCAGGAAGAGCCCGATCAGGTGGCGGCTGGCCACCGGCGCCGGCCGCACGGCGTTCAGCAGCGAGCCCTCGGGCGCGGTGATGGTCACCGGGCGGAAGGAGCCGGCGTTGTTCGGCACGTGCGGCGCCACCACGCACTTCACGCCGTAGGTCGTGTAGGCCTTGGTGTAGTTGAGAACGACGTTGACCGCCCGCTTCGTGGCCGGTGACGAGCCGGCATAGTCGACGGTCAGCTCGCTGCCCCGCACCGTCACGCACGTCTGGATGACGATCGGCTCCTCGAAGCCGTCCAGGCGCAGCGTGCCGCGATACTGCCCGTCCGGGATCTCGGCGATGGCCGCGCGCATGCCCACCTCGCTGCGGTCGAGGATCGCGTCCGCCACCTCCTCGATGTCGTCGAGGTCGAACTCCTCCAGCATCTCCACGAGCCGGTGGGCGCCGACCGCGTTGCCGCTGACCTGGGCGTGGATGTCGCCCAGCACCGCCTCCGGCGCCCGCACGTTGGCGGCCAGCAGCTCCAGCACCTGCTGCGGCTTCCCGGCCGCGTAGAGCCGGCACGGGGGCAGCAGCATCCCCTCCTCGTAGCAGTCGAGCGCGTCCACGGTGATGCCGCGCCCGCCGATGTCCATGGCGTGGCAGGTGCTGGCCGTGTAGCCCACGAGCCGGCCGCGGTGGAAGACCGGCGTCACCACCGTGATGTCGTTGAGGTGGCCGGAGTTGAGCCAGGGATCGTTGGTGGCCAGCACGTCGCCGGGCTTCAGCGTGGCCGGCGGCACCCCGCGCAGGACGTGGGGCACGGCCAGCGCCATCGAGTTGATGTGGCCCGGCGTGCCGGTGATGGCCTGGGCGACCATCCGGCCCTGCAGATCGAAGACGCCGGCCGAGAGGTCGCCCGACTCGCGCACGATGTTGGTGAAGGCCGTGCGCAGCAGGGCCTGGGCCTCCTGCTCGACGACGCTGATCAGGCGGCTCCACGCCACCTCGACGAAGACCGGATCGGACGCGCGCCGCTTCATGGCTGCCTCCGCGTGAGCACGAGGTTGAGCCCGTCGTCGACGACGACGTCGAACGCGGGCAGGACGACGGTGGTGGACTCGATCTCCTCGATCACGACCGGCCCGGCCATGGTCCAGCCCGGCGGCAGGCCGTACCGATCCCAGACGGGCACCGAGCGGAACGCCTGCTCGGCGGGGATCCAGACGCGGCGCTCGCTCTTCGGTCCCGGCGTGGCCGCCGCGGGCGGGCGCGGCGGCGGCATCACCGGCGGCGGCGACTGGGCGCGCACCCGCCACGTCACCGCCTCCGCCGGCAACCCCGACGGCACGTGGCGGTAGTAGGTCTGGTAGACGCTCTCGAAGGCGGTGACGAGGGCGGCCAGCCAGGCGGCGTGGGGCCGTCCCGACGGCAGCGGCACCTCGAGCTCGTATCCCTGGCCGCGATAGCGCATCTCGGCGAAGCGCTTCACGGTCACCTCGCCCGCGGCCACGCCGGCCAGCGTGAGGGGCGCCCGCGCGGCGGCCTCCAGCGATTCGAGGAGGGCGGCGACGTCGTCGAGGTCGGCGCTCTCCAGCTGGACCGTCCGCGAGCGGGCGACCTCGAAGGCCAGCGGCGAGGCGAGGAACCCGAAGCACGACCGCACGCCGGCCCCGGGCGGGACGACGACCGTCCGGATACCGAGGCGCTCGGCCAGGGTGCCGACGTGCATCGGCGCCGCCCCGCCGAACGCGTACAGGTCGTAGCCGCCGATCTCCTTGCCGCGCTCCACCGCGTGCATCAGCGCGGCGTTGGCCATGTTCTCGGTGACGATGGCGTGGATGCCCCAGGCCGCCTCCTCCAGCGAGAGCCCGAGCCGCTCGCCCACGTGCCGGCGGACGGCCGCCTCGGCCGCCGCCCGGTCGAGCGGCATGGCGCCGCCCAGGAAGTAGCCGGCGTCCAGGTAGCCGAGCACGAGGTTGGCGTCGGTGACGGTGGGGCGCTCGCCGCCGCGGCCGTAGCAGGCGGGCCCGGGCTCGGAGCCGGCGCTCTCCGGCCCCACCTTGGGCAGGCCCATGCGATCCACGTGGGCGATGGAGCCACCGCCGGCGCCGATCTCGATCAGCTCGACGACCGGCACCAGCAGCGGCAGCCCGCTCCCCCGCTTGAAGCGCCACACGCGCGCGACCTCGAACTCGCGGGTGATCTGCGGCTCGCCGTCGTCGATGAGGCAGATCTTGGCGGTGGTGCCGCCCATGTCGAAGGCCAGGACCCGGGCGGTCCCGGTGGCCCGCGCGTGGTGGGCGGCGGCCGCCGCGCCACCGGCCGGGCCGGACTCCACGAGCCGGATCGGCACCTCGCACGCCGTCTCGATGGTGCACGTCCCGCCGCTGGAGAGCATGAGCAGCAGCTGCCCCTCGAAGCCCTCGGCGCGGAGCAGCGCGCTCAGCGAGCGCAGATAGGTCTCGACCACGCCCAGCACGTAGGCGTTGGCGACCGTGGTCGACGTCCGCTCGTACTCGCGGATCTCGCCCGAGACGACCGACGACAGCGACACCCGCAGGCCGGGCGCCCGCTCGCGCAGGCGGCGCGCCACCGCCTGCTCGTGGGCGGGGTTGCGGAAGCCGTGCAGCAGGCTCACGGCCACGGCCTCCACCCCGGCCGCGCGCAGCCGATCGACCACGGCGTCGACCTCGGCGGCCGACACCGGCGCCGACTCGCGGCCGTCGGCCTTGATCCGCGCGCTGAGGCCCAGCCGCAGCGAGGGCGGCACCAGCGGCTCCGGCTTCTCGATGGCGAGGTCGTAGGCGTCGTAGCGGGTCTCGCGGCCGATCTCCAGCGCGTCCTCGTGGCCGGCCGTGGTGATGAGCCCGGTGGTCGCGCCCTTGCGCTCGATCAGCGCGTTGGTGACGAGGGTCGTGCCGTGGATGACGTAGCGCACGTCGCGGGCAGACACCGCCGCGCGGCCCAGCGCGCGTCGGGTGCCGTCCATGACGCCGGCGGCCGGGTCCTTGGCGGTGGTGAGGACCTTCTCGATGACGGTCGTGGTGCCGGCCGCGTCGAGCAGGACCACGTCCGTGAAGGTGCCGCCGATGTCTACCGCGAGGCGCCAGTCGCCCATCGCTGTCAGTGTCCTCCCAGATAGTGCTGCCGGACGTCGGGGTCGTCGAGCAGCTGCTGCCCGGTCCCCTCGAAGCGGTTGCGGCCCAGCTCGAGCACGAACCCCCGGTGGGAGACGGCCAGCGCCTTCTTGGCGTTCTGCTCCACCATCAGCACGGCCGTCCCCTCCCGGTTGATCGTCACGATCGTATCGAACACCAGCTCCACCATGCGCGGGTCCAGGCCGAGCGACGGCTCGTCGACCAGCAGCAGGCGCGGGCGAAGCAGCAGGGAGATCGCCATCTCGAGGATCTGCTGCTGGCCGCCCGAGAGCGTGCCGGCCGGGTCCGTGCGCTTGGCGGCCAGCACCGGGAACCGCCCGAACAGCGCCTCGATGTCATCCCGCACGCGCGTGTCGCGTCGCAGGTACGCTCCCATCTCGAGGTTCTCGGCCACGCTCATCGCCGGGAAGTTGCACCGGCCCTGCGGAACGTACCCGATGCCGGCCTTCAAGATGTCGACCGACGGTCGGCCCCCGATCTCCTGGCCGTCGAGTCGGATCGTGCCCGCCCGCGGTTGCAGCATGCCGAACACCGTACGCAGCAGCGTGGACTTGCCGGCGCCGTTGGCGCCGATGATCGAGACGATCTCCCCGGCGCCGACCTCCACGGTGACGCCGCGGAGCACCTCGATCTCGTCGTAGCCGGCCACGACGCCGTCCAGCGCCAGCAGCGCGCGCTCACCGACCAAAGTACGCCTCGACGACCTGCGGGTCACGGCGGATCGCGGAGGGCGGCCCCTCGGCGATCTTCTGGCCGTGGTCCAGCACGACGACCCGCTCGGAGATGTCCATCACGACGTCCATGTTGTGCTCGACCAGCAGCACCGTCTTGCCCTGGCGATGCAGGGCCCGGATGTGCTCCTTCATCTGCTCGATCATGGTCGGATTGACGGCGGCGGCTGGCTCGTCGAGCAGGAGCAGGTCGGGGTCGGGCATGAGGGCGGCCGCGAAGGCCAGCAGCTTGCGCTGGCCGTACGACAGGCTGCCGGCCGGCGCCCCCGCCTTGCCGTCGAGCCCGACCAGGGCGAGCAGCCCGTGGGCCCGCGCGATCGCCTCCGTCTCCAGCCGCCGCAGCCGGGGCGTGCGCAGGAGACGGGCCACGAGCTGCTCCTCCTGGTGCTGCTGCAGGAACACCACGAGGTTGTCGAGCGCGCTCAGGCGGGCGAAGACGCTCACCTGCTGGAATGTCCGGGCCAGGCCGAGCCGGGCGATGCGGTGCGGCGCCGCTCCGGTCACGTCGCGGTCCTTGAACGTCACCCGCCCCCCGTCGGCCGGCAGGAAGCCGGTGACGCAGTTGAACAGCGTGGTCTTGCCGGAGCCGTTGGGCCCGATGAGGCTCACCAGCTCGCCGCGCTCGACGACGAGGTCCACCCGGTCCACGGCGGTGACGCCCAGGAAGCGCTTGATCAGTCCGCGCACCTCCAGCAGCGCCATCAGCGTGCGGTGGCCCGCACCCGGCGGGTCAGCAGGCCGTCGAGCCCGGCCGGCGAGCGGATGACGATGACGAGCAGCAGGCCGCCGTAGATCACGAGTCGCCAGGTCGGGGCCAGCCGCAGCACCTCGGGCAGCGCGGTGAACAGCACGGCGCCGACGAGGACGCCGCGCAGGGTACCGACGCCGCCCAGGAAGACGATCACGAGCAGGTTGACCGTGAGCGCGACGGTCATCTCCTCGGGACAGAACACCGAGAGGTAGTGCGCGTAGACCGCGCCCACCCCGCCGGCCAGCGCGCCTCCCACGGTGAAGGCCAGCATCCGGTAGCGCAGCGGGTCGATCGCCGCCAGCGAGGCCAGGGGCTCGTTGTCGCGCACGGCGTGCAGGGCGCGGCCGAGCCGGAAGGTCGTCAGCCCCCGGTAGAGCAGCAGCACCGCGCCGAGGACGGTCAGGGACAGCCAGTACCAGGCCGGCAGCGTCGTGACCGGCTTGGGGATGCCGGTGATGCACAGCGGGCCGCGCGTGACCTCGACCCAGTTGGTCGCCACGATCCACGTCACCACCGCGAAGCCCAGCGTCCCCACCGCGAAGGCGTGCTCGGTCAGGCGGAAGAGCGGCACGCCGGCGACCGCGGCCACCGCCCCCGCCACCACCACGGCCGCGACGAGGTCGACCAGGAACGGCCAGCCGAGTCGAGTGGCGAGGATCGCCGCCGTGTAGGCGCCGACGCCGAAGAAGGCCGGGTGGGCCAGCGACAGTGCGCCGACGTGACCGACCACGAGGTCGTAGGACAGCGCCAGCGCCGCGAAGAGTGCGGTGTACACGAGCACGTGGACGATGTAGCGCTGCTGGCCCGGCGCCACCGCGGCGACCAGCCACGGCGCGGCGACCGCGAGCGCGACCAGGGCCAGTCGCCCTCCGGCCCGCACGTCAGATCCCGATCCGGCGGCCGAAGAGACCCTGCGGGCGCCAGAGGAGGACGGCGATCATGACCAGAAACGCGATGGCGTCCTTGTAGGCGTAGGAGATGTAGCTCCCGGCCAGCGCCTCGGTGATGCCGATCAGGAAGCTGGCCGCGATGGCGCCGTTGACGTAGCCGAAGCCGCCGGTGACCACGGCGGCGAACGCCTTCAGCGTCATGCCGGTGCCCATGTCGGGAAAGACGTTGAACAGCGGGGAGACCAGCGTGGCGGCGGCCGCCGCCAGCGCCGCCGACACCGCGAAGGTGAGCAGCGCCACCTGCTGCACGTCGACCCCGACCACCGCGCACGCCTCGCGGTTCTGCGACATCGCCCGCATGGCCCGGCCGGCCCGCGTGCGCGTCACGAACCGGTGGAGCGCCCAGAAGATGACGAGGCTGCCGCCGAGGACGAGCAGCCGCTGCCAGACCAGCCGGAACCCGCCGACCGCGAGAATGCGCGAGGACAGGTAGGTCGGCACCTCCTTGGGCTGGGTGCCGAAGACGATGATGGCCAGGTTGGTCAGCACGATCGACGTGGCCAGGGTGGCGATGAGCTGCACGTGCCAGGAGCGCGCGAGGATGGCGCGGATGACGGTGCGCTGGTACAGCACGCCCCAGCCCGTCATCAGCGCCACCGCCAGCAGGCCCGCCAGCGGGTACGGCAGCGCCAGCTCGCTGTAGCCGTACCAGAACGCGTAGGCGCCCAGCATGAAGAACTCGCCGTGCGCGAAGTTGATCAGCCGCGCCACCCCGAGCATCAGCGCCAGCCCGGTCGCCACCATCGCGTACATGGACCCCAGCGTCAGCCCATGCACCAGCTGCTCGAGAACGTCCTGGATCAGTTAAGTAAGGCCGGGCTGGTGGGGAGTTTCTCGAGGATCTGGATCTTTCCGTCCTGCATCTCGAGCAGGATCATGTTGATCCAGGCCTGATGGTTGGCGTCGAACTTGATCGGCCCCAGCGGCGAATCCTTGACGTCGACCTCGGTCAGGGCCGTGCGGATCGTCGCCCGATCGATCTTGCCGTGCTTCTTCTGGGCGATCTCCAGGGCCGGCACCACCGCCCACTTCAGCGCGATGGCGGCCAGCGAGCCGTGGATGCGCGGCGGGACGTTGTGCCGCTCCTGCCACTTCTTGTCCCAGTCGGGGTCGAGCCCGGTCACCCAGTAGCCGGCCTCGATCACACCGTCACCGATCTTGGGGTTGTCCTTGACCTGGTGGAGGAACTCCGCGGTGACGAGGCTGCCCCGCGAGAACACGCCCTGCGTGAGCCCCAGCTCGCGGTACTGCCGCATGAACGGCGCCCCGTCGCTGGCCAGGATGACGCCGAGGATCGTCTCGGCGCCGGCCCGCTTCAGCCGCGTGAGCACGGGCCGGTAGTCGGGCTGGCCGGGATCGAAGAACTCGGTGGAGACCAGCTTGATGCCGGCCTTCTTGAAGCCGGCGTCGTAGGCGTTGGCGGCACCGCGGCCGAAGTCGTTGTTCATGGCCAGGATGGACGAGCTCTTGACGCCCTTCTTGGCCATGTAGCGGGCGAAGGTGTAGGCCATGATCTCGTCGTCGAGGGCCACCCGGAACGTCCACTCGTTACCGCCCTTGCCGCTCAGCTGGCGGATCTGCGGGTGCGAGCAGGCCTCGATGACCATCGGCACCCCGATCTCCTTCACGACCGGCATGGCGCCCAGACAGGCGCCGCTGTGGGTCTGGCCGATGATCACGTCGACCTTGTCGACGTCGGCCAGCTTGCGGACGGCGCTCACCGCCTCGCCCGGCGTGGCCTTGTTGTCGGCGAAGTACGCCTCCAGCTTGCGGCCGGCCACGCCGCCCCGCGCGTTGATCTCCTCGACGGCGAGCGTGCCTCCCCACTTCACGCCCTCGCCGGTGATGGCGGCGGGACCGCTCATGGCGGAGCCGAAGCCGATGCGGATGGGCGGCGGCGCCTGGGCGGTGGTGACGAGTGGAAGCGCGGCGAGCGCGAGCAGCACGGCGACGAGCACGATGCGCATACGTCCTCCTTGGGGGTTCATCAGCGGAAGTTCGGGATGACCTCGCGGCCGAACAGCTCGATCGCCTCCTGCATCTCCGCCACCGTGTTGGCGACGAAGAGCAGGCCCGAGCAGGTGGTGACGCCCGCCCGCTCGTAGACGCGGATGCGCTCGCAGATCTCGGCGGGGCTGCCGATCAGGTTGCGGGCCTCGAAGCCACCCGCCTGCTGCTCGCGCAGCGTGGACTTCTTCAGCGACTCGAGGTGCTTGTAGAGCTGGGAGGCGTGGAAGCGCTTCACGGCCTCGTCGTGGGTGCGCCCGATCGAGCACGCGAACTGCGGCGCGATGTCGAGCGCGGCGCCATCACGGCCCGCCGCGGCGGCGGCCCGGTGGACGTCCTCGACCCCGCGCGCGATCTCCTCGGGCGAGAGCACGGCCGGCATCCACCCCTCGCCGTAGGCGCCGGCCCGGCGGCGCACCTCGGCGTGGTTGCCGCCCGCGTACATCGGCAGCGGCGTCTGGCGGGGCTTGGGAAAGCACTCCACCTCCTCGAAGCGCACGTGGCGCCCGCGGAAGCTCGCCTTGCGCTCGGTGAACAGCAGGCGCAGCGCCCGCATCCCCTCGTCGGTGATGTCGCCCCGGCGGGCGTCGCGGGCGTCGGGGTAGAGCGCCTCGTACTCCTCGCGGTAGGCGCCGGTGCCGACGCCGAGGATCACGCGCCCGCCCGAGAGCTGGTCGAGCGTGGCCACCTGCTTGGCCAGCACCGGCATCGTCCGCATGGGCAGCACGATGATGCCGGTGGCCAGCTTGATCCGCTCGGTGCGGGCGGCCACGTAGGTGAAGGTGATGAGCGGCTCGTAGAAGTTCGGGGGCGCCGGCCATTCGCGCTGCACGTAGCGCTGGGTGGTCATGTGGTCGTTGCCCCACACGGAGTCGAAGCCGACGCGCTCGGCCAGCTGGGCGGTGGGCAGGATGTCCTCGGGCTTCGCGAAGGGCACCGGGTACATCATGCCCTCGATGCACGTCGGGATGTGGACGCCGAACCTCATGCGAGCCTCCCCGGACGGCCCGCGCGCGAGCTCGGCCCAGGCGGGCACCAGGCTCTCGCGCAGCCGGGCGATCTGCTCCGTCACCGGCACGCCCTCCGGCAGCACCGCGACCGGCGCGTCGAGACCGGCCTCGGCCAGGCGCGCGAGCGCGCGCCGGCACTGGGCGGGGGTGCCGGCGACGGCGAGCGTGTCGATCATCTCCTCGGTGACGAGCTCGGCGGCCGGGCGACCGGCGGCCAGAGCGTCGCGGAACGGCTGCGTCTGCGCCGGCTCCAGGCCGGCGTCGGCGAGGATCGACTGGCCGTGCAGGGCGCCCAGGCAGCGGGCCAGCAGCGGGCGCACCTGCGCCCGCGCCCGGGCGCCGTCAGCGTCCACGGCCGTCGGCACGTAGGCGAGCACGGCGAAGCCGCGGCCCGCGGGCGCCGTGCTGGTGGAGGCGCGCACGCGACGCACGTGGGCGGGCGACGTCAAGATCGAGCAGTGCACGCCGTCGGCGACCTCCGCGGCCAGCGCCAGCGCCCGCGGTCCCTTGACGCCGAGCACGATGGGGACGGGCGCCGGCGGCGGCGGCGTCAGGACGACGTCGTGGACCGAGAAGCACTCGCCGGCATAGGTGACGCGCTCGCCGGCCAGCAGCCGGCGCACGATGTCGACGCCCTCGCGCAGGCCCCGCAGTGGCGTCTTGAACGGGATCGCCATCTGCGCCTCGATCCAGCGACGATTGCTGCTGCCGAGCCCGAGGACGACGCGCCCGGGGGCGAGCCCGGCGAGGGACGCCGTCTCCATCGCCACCAGCGCGGGGTGGCGGGTGTAGGGATTCACCACGCCGAGCCCGATCCCGATCCGCTCGGTGGCCGCCGCCGCCGCGCCCGCCATGGCAAAGGCCCCCGGAAGGAAGTAGTCCTCGACGATCCACAGGCTGCCGAGGCCCGCGCGCTCGGCCGCGCGCGCCCAGTCCACCGTGGTGGCGGGCAGCCCGTGGCCCAGCAGCGCGACGCCCAGGCTAGCGGTCCAGCGCGAGTCCATAGGCATCGCGCAGCGTGGTGAGCAGGCGGTCGAAGTCCGCGTCGGCCGCCGGCACCACGGGCAGCCACGTGCGGCTGGCGCCGGGATCTTTCAGCCCGCCGGAGGTGAGCACGACGACGATCGTGCTGGCCGGATCGAGGGCCCGGCGACTGGCCAGCTGCATGACGGCGGTGACCGCGGTGGCCGACGAGGGCTCGACGAACAGCCCCTCCTCGCGCGCGAGCGCACGCTGCGCCTCGAAGATGCCTTCGTCGGTCACGCGCACGCCGGCGCCGCCGGAGTCGCGCAGCGCGGCCAGGCCTTGCCAGGTGCCGTAGCGCGAGGCGATCGAGAACGCCACCGACGGCGCCGGCGCCTCGACGATCTCCGGAGCCTCCAGCGCCTGCTCGAGCGCGTGGGCGAGCGGCCCGAACGGCTCGGCGGCGATCATGCGGGGTGCCGACTTCACGAGGCCGAGCTGGCCCAGCTCCGTCCAGCCCTTCCAGACGCCGTAGAGCCCGTCGCTGTAGGCGCTCGGCACCACGACGACGTCGGGCGCCGTCCAGCCCAGGTCCTCGGCGATCTCGTAGGCGATCGTCTTGTATCCCTCGATGCCCCACGGATTGGAGCCGACCGGTGGCACCACGAAGCCGCTGGTCGGATACCAGCCGAGCCGCTCCACGCCCTGGCGCATCAGCGCCCACCGCGCCTCCCCGGTGGGGCAGGCCACGACGGCGGCGCCGTAGGCCTGCATGAGCGTCTTCATCGTGTCGGGCACGGAGGCCATGGTGAAGATCACGCACGGCAGCCCGGCCCGGGCCGCGTAGGCGGCCGTCGAGGCGCCGTGGTTGCCGGTGGACGAGATCGTGATGACGCGGGCGCCGATGGCGACGGCGTGACTCACCGCCATCGCGCAGAGACGATCCTTGTACGACCACGTCGGGTTCCGGCTCTCGTCCTTGGCGTAGAGATGCGGCAGTCCCAGGCGCGCGCCCAGCCGCTCGAGATGCACGAGCGGGGTGCCGCCCTCGCCCAGCGTGACCGGGCGCGCCGCCCCCAGCGGCAGCAGGCCACGGAAGCGCCAGATCCCTCCGGGGCCGCGCGGAAACGCGGCGGGCGTGACGCCGGCGAGCGGCGTCAGGTCGTACTCGACGGTGAGGTTGACGGCGACGCCCTGCGCCCGGCAGCGCGGACACCCGGCGAACATCCGAGGCTCGTCGAACCGTGCGCGGCACCGGAGGCACTGGAGCCCAACGACGCGTGCCTCCGCGGCCATGGCGGGCGCTAGTGTAGGAACACGATCCTGTCCTGTCAAACGAGGCCCGGATTCACCCGAGCCACATGTCGGGCAGCGTGAAGCCGCCCCGGAACGGATCGGACGGATCGAGCCCGTGCTGGAACACGCCGGTGATCCACGCCTGGCCGGCGATCGTCGGCACGATCCCCGCCGTGCCCCCCACCGTGACCTCGCTCGCGATCCCCGCCTCGAACCGCGAGCCGATGATCGACTCGTGCACGAACCCCTGCCCGGCCCCGATCTGTCCGCGCGCGTGCAGCACGGCCAGCCGCGCGCAGGTGCCGGTGCCGCACGGGCTGCGGTCGATGCGGCCCGGCGCCACGATCACGGCGTTGCGACTCGTCGTCCCCGGCCCCGCGAACGGCATCGCGAACTCCGTGAACGTCACCGTGTGGATGTCCGGGTTCTCCGGGTGGCGCACCGGCAGCTGCCGGGCGGCGGCGGCCGTGATCCGGTTGCCGAGCAGGACGAGGTCGCGCGCGGCCTTCGGCTCCACCGCCAGGCCGAGGGCCGGCGCATCGACGATGGCGAAGAAGGCGCCGCCGTAGGCCACGTCGACCGTGATCGGGCCCAGCCCCTCGACCTCGAGGGTGGCGCCGAGGTGGGTGGCGAAGCAGGCGACGTTGGTGAACTGCACGCGCTCGACCTTGCCGTCCCGGCAGCGCGCCTCGACCGGCACCGGGCCCGCCGGCGTGTCCAGCGTGAGCCGCGTCACCGGCTCGCGCATCGGCAGCATCCCCGTCTCCAGCAGGACGGTGACGGTGCAGATGGTGTTGGAGCCGGACATCGGCGGATAGTCGGTGGACTCCATGATGATCAGGCCGGCGTCGCAGTCGGGCCGGGTGGGCGGCGTCACGAGATTCACGCACAGCGCCGGCTTGCCCCGCGGCTCGTGCAGCAGCCAGCGGCGCAGCTCGTCCCCCTGCGTCTCGAGGTAGCGCTTGCGCTCGAACATGGTCGCGCCCGGCGGCGGCAGCACGCCGCCGACGATCACGTGGTTGTCCTCGCCGCCGACGTGGCAGCCGATCACCGTGATCGTGCGCTCCCATTTCACGGGGCGCAGGATAGCACTCGCCCGTCCTGGTGGCCGGGGCTACAATATCGCAGTGATTCTCGCTCCCATCCTGCCCCCCCGAGAGGTACGACCGTGACCGTTGCCCGCGGACGCGAGTTCCTCGCCATTCCCGGACCGACCAACATCCCCGATGCCGTGCTCGCCGCCATGCACCATCCGGCCGTCGACATCTACTCGGGCCAGATGCTCGACATCACGCGCACGCTCCTCGAGGACCTGCCGCGGATCTTCGGCACGACCGGCCGCGCGTACATCTACGCGGCCAACGGCCACGGCGGCTGGGAGGCGGCGGTCAGCAACGTGCTCTCGCGCGGAGAGACGGCGCTGGTGCTGGAGAGCGGCCTGTTCGCCGCCGGCTGGGGCGACATGGCGCGGATGATGGGCGTCAAGGTCGAGGTGCTCAAGGGCGACGTGCGGCGCGCGGTCGACCCGGCGGCGGTCACCCAGCGCCTCGCCGCCGACACCGCGCGCGAGATCAAGGCGGTCCTCGTCGTCCAGATCGACACCGCCTCCGGAATCGTCAACGACATCGCCGCCATCCGCCGGGCCATCGACGCCGCCGGCCACCCGGCCCTCCTCATGGTCGACTGCGTGGCCTCGCTCGGCTGCATGCCCTTCGAGATGGACGGCTGGGGCATCGACGTGGCCATGGCCGGGTCGCAGAAGGGCCTGATGACGCCGCCGGGGCTGGCCTTCGTCGCCGCCAACGAGCGCGCGCACGCCGCCCACCAGCGCGCCGATCTCCGCACGCGGTACTGGGACTGGACGTTCCGGCAGGGTCAGGTGCACTACCAGAAGTACGGCGGCACGCCGCCCGAGCACCTGCTCTTCGGTCTTCGCAAGGCGCTCGACCTGCTGCTGGACGAGGGCCTCGAGCGCGCCGCCCGCCGTCACGCCCTCCTCGCCGAGGCGACGCGCCGGGCAGTGGGGCGCTGGGCGGAGGGTCAGGTCCTGGCCTTCAACGCCACCGTTCCCGCCGAGCGCGCCAACTCGGTGACGACCGTCCTGATGCAGGGGCGCGATCCCCGCCCGCTCCTCGACTACTGTCGCGATCACTGCGGCGTCGTCCTGGGCGTGGGCATCGGCGAGTGGTCGGGCCGGGCGTTCCGCATCGCGCACATGGGTCACGTCAACGCGCCGATGGTCATCGGCATCCTCGGCGCCGTCGAGATGGGCCTGGCGGCGCTGGGCATCCCCCACGGATCGGCCGGCGTGCAGGCCGCCGTCGACTACCTGGCTCGCGAGGTGCGCGCCTAGTCGCGCGCCGTCGAGGTACCGCATGAAGACCAGACACGAATTCGCGATCGTCGGCGCGGTGACGCTGCTGATCCTCGGCGCCGGCACGGTCGCGCCCGCGCAGCAGGCCGACACGAGCTTCTTCATCACGAGCGCGGGCTCCGGCAAGGGCGCCGATCTCGGCGGCCTGGCCGGCGCCGACCAGCACTGCCAGCAGCTCGCCCAGGCGGCCGGCGCCGGCGGCAAGACGTGGCGCGCGTATCTGAGCACGCAGGGCGCGGGCGCCGTCAACGCGCGCGATCGCATCGGCGCCGGCCCCTGGCAGAACGCCAAGGGCACCGTCATCGCCAAGAGCGTGGCCGAGCTGCACGGCCAGAACAACCTCACCAAGCAGACCGCGCTGACCGAGAAGGGCGAGGCCGTCAACGGCCGCGGCGACACGCCGAACATGCACGACGTGCTCACCGGCTCCCAGCCGGACGGCACCGCGTTCCCCGCCGGCGAGGATCGCACCTGCGGCAACTGGTCAAAGAGCGGGCAGGGCGCGGCGATGGTGGGGCACCACGACCGGCAGGGGCTCCGCGACGACGACGCCTCCAAGTCGTGGAACTCGTCGCACCCGTCGCGCGGTCCGGACGGCGGCTGCAGCCAGAACGACCTCAAGAGCACCGGCGGCGCCGGTCTGTTCTACTGCTTCGCCGTCAAGTAGCGCCCACCGCCCCGGGCGGATCGGTCGTCCGAAGGCCGACGGGAACCGTCTGGCCGCGGCGGCTCATCCCAATCTCATGAAGGGGCCGCGCGTGCTGACCGGTGTCACTCTGGCCGCGCTCCTGCTGGCCCTGGCGGCGTGCAGTCGCTCGCCCGATGCCGGCGCGGCGCCGAAGCCGCCGGCGGTCACGGTGGTCGCGGCCACGCCGCGGCGAATCCCGGTCTACGGCGACTACGTGGGCCAGACCGACGCGGTCAAGACCGTCGAGGTCCGCGCCCGGGTCGAGGGCTTCATCGAGCGGCAGGTGGTCCCCGACGGCGCCGACGTGAAGGCCGGCGATCTCCTCTTCGTCATCGACCCGCGCCCGCTCGAGGCCACGCTACGCCAGGCCCAGGCCAACGTCGCCCGGGATACCGCGGGGCTGCGCCAGGCCGAGGCGGCGCTGGTCCAGCGCGAGGCCGAGGTGCGCCAGGCCCAGGCCAACATCGATCGCGACCAGGCCCAGCTCGAGAACGCCCGCACGCAGGAGGCGCGGTACCGCGTCCTGCTCCAGAAGGAGCTGATCGCCGGCGAGCAGTACGACCAGCTCCGCACGAACATGACGACGATCGACGCCACCGTGCAGGCCGACCGCGCCGCCCTCGAGAACGCCAAGGCCGCGCTCGCCGCGTCCCGGGCGGCGATCGAGAACGCGCGGGCCGTCGTTCGTTCGGGTGAGGCCGTGGTGGAGACCGCCACGATCCAGCTCGGCTACACCCAGATCCGGTCGCCGCTCGACGGGCGCATGGGCCGGGCCGAGGTCCGGGTCGGCAGCCTGGTCGGGCGGCTCGACTCCACGCTGCTGGCCACGGTGTCCACCGTCGATCCGATGTACGTCAACTTCAGCGTGAGCGAGCGTGAGGCGCTGTCCGTGTGGCGCCAGCGGCCCGCGCGCTGCCAGCGCTTCCGGCATCACCATCAGCCTGCCGGACGAGAGCGCCTATCCCCATCAAGGGCGTCTCGACTTCGTCGACCGCGCGGTCGATCCGCGGACCGGCACCCTGGCCCTGCGCGCGACCTTCCCCAACCCGGCCCGGCTGCTGCGGCCCGGCCAGTACGTGCGGCTGCGCGTGCTGCTCGAGGACCGCCCCGACGCGCTCCTGGTCCCGCAGGCCGCGGTGCAGGAGAGCCAGGGCTCCACCTCGCTGTTCGTGGTGGGGCCGGATCAGACCGTGCAGGCGCGCACCGTCCGCATGGGGCCCCGCGTGGGCCCGCTGTGGGTCGTCGAGGACGGCGTGAAGCCGGGCGAGCACGTGGTGGTGAAGGGGCTGCAGCAGGTACGGGCCGGCATGCGCGTGGAGCCGACCGTCGAGGCCTTGCCCGCCGCGACCGGGAGCTGACCGCCGGTGTTCGTCAACTTCTTCATCGACCGGCCCATCTTCGCCTCGGTCCTGGCCATCGTCATCGTCGTGGCCGGCGCGGTGGCGATCCCCTTCCTGCCGATCGCGATGTTCCCGGAGATCACGCCGCCCCAGGTCGTGGTGACGGCCACCTACCCCGGGGCCAGCGCCGAGGTCGTCGAGCAGACGGTCACCACGCCGATCGAGCAGCAGGTCAACGGTGTCGAGAACATGATCTACATGTCCTCCCGCAGCGGCAGCGACGGCACCATGACCCTCACGGTCACGTTCAAGGTCGGCACCGACCTCGACATCGCCGCCGTGAACGTGCAGAACCGCGTGGCCATCGCCCAGGCCAAGCTGCCCCCCGACGTGACCCGCCAGGGGCTCAGCATCACCAAGCAATCGCCCGACCTCGTCGAGATCGTGGCCCTCACCTCGCCCGACGACAGCCGCGACGAGCTCTACCTGTCCAACTACGCCACGCTCCAGGTCGTCGACGTCCTCGCCCGCGTGCCCGGGCGTCGGCCAGGTGACCGTCTTCAACGGACGCGACTACGGCATGCGGCTGTGGCTGAACCCCGACCGGCTCGCCAGCCTGAGCCTCACCGCCGGCGACGTGGCCGACGCCGTCCGCGAGCAGAACCTCCAGGCGGCGGCCGGCCAGATCGGCCAGCCGCCCGCCCCGCGCGGCCAGCAGTTCCAGTACACGGTGACGACGCGGGGCCGCCTGTCCACGCCGGCCGAGTTCGAGGACATCATCCTGCGCACGCGGGCCGACGGCTCGATCCTGCGCGTGCGCGACGTCGGCCGCGTGGAGCTGGGGGCCCAGAACTACGGCTCGTTCGGGCGAGTCGGCGGCAAGCCGGCCGCGCTCATCGGCATCTTCCAGCTGCCCGGCGCCAACGCCCTCGACGTGTCGAAGGGGGTGCAGGCCGCGGTGGCCCGGCTGGCGCCGAGCTTTCCGTCGGGCGTGACCCACACGCGGCCCTACAACACGACCGAGTTCGTGCGGGTGTCGATCGAGGAGGTCGTGCAGACGCTCCTCATCGCCATCGGCCTCGTGGTCCTGACGGTCTACGTCTTCCTGCAGGACTGGCGCACCACGCTGATCCCGACCCTGACGATTCCGGTGTCGCTGGTCGGCACCTTCGCCGTCATCAGCGCGTTCGGGTTCTCCATCAACACGCTGACGCTGTTCGGCCTCGTGCTGGCCATCGGCATCGTGGTCGACGACGCCATCGTGGTCGTGGAGAACACCCAGCGCCATCTCGACGAGGAGGGACTGGCCCCGCGCGAGGCGACCCGCCTGGCGACGGCCGAGGTGGTGGGGCCGGTCATCGCCACCGCGCTCGTCCTCATGGCCGTCTTCATCCCGATCGCCTTCCTGCCCGGCATCACCGGCCAGCTCTACCGCCAGTTCGCGCTGACGATCGCCGTGTCGGTCGCGCTGTCCGCGCTGAACGCGCTGACCCTGACGCCCGCCCTGTGTGCGCTCCTGCTGCGCCCGGCCGGCGCCGCCCGCCAGCGCTGGCTCGCTCGCCTGTGGAACACCGCGTTCGCGCGGCTGACCGCCGGCTACGACCGCACGGTGGGGCTGATCGTCCGGCGCGCGACGCTGGCCGTGGTCGTCCTGCTGCTGCTCGGCGGCGTGAGCTACCTGCTGCTGCGCAGCGTGCCCACCGGCTTCGCTCCCACCGAGGACCAGGGCTACCTGCTGGTCAACGTCCAGCTGCCCGATGCCGCCTCGCTCGAGCGCACGGACGCCGTCGTCCGCCAGATCGAGAAGATCCTGCTCGACACGCCGGGCGTGGAGACCGTGGTGGCCATCGGCGGCCGCAGCTTCATCTCCGGGGTCAACGGCCCCAACGTCGCCTCCCTGTTCCCGCGGCTCACGGCGTGGTCGAGCCGCAAGACGCCCGAGCTGAAGGCGGAGGCGATCCTGGCCGGCCTGCGCGCGCGTCTCGGCGGGATCCAGGAGGCCGTGGTGGTGGTGTTCCCGCCGCCGCCGATCCGCGGCATCAGCTCCGGCGGCGGCTTCCAGTTCGAGCTGCAGAGCGTGGCCGGCGGCAGTCTGCAAGATCTGGACGTCGCCGCCCGCCAGATCATGGATGCCGCCCGCCAGCGGCCGGAGCTGGCCGCGACGTTCACCGGCTTCCGGCCGGGGGTGCCGCAGCTCGACGCCCAGGTCGACCGGGCCAAGGCCAAGGCGCTCGGCATTCCGCTGTCGGATGTCTTCTCGACCCTGCAGATCTTCCTCGGCTCGCTGTACGTGAACGACTTCAACGCGTTCGGTCGCGTGTACCGCGTGCAGCTGCAGGCCGAGCCCGGCTTCCGGGCGGCGCCGAGCGACGTCGCCCGCCTCTACGTGCGCAGCCTGGCCGGTCAGAACGGCAACGGCCCGCAGATGGTGCCGCTCAGCACGCTGGTCACGGTGAAGCCGATGACGGGGCCGGACTCCATCTCCCACTACAACCTCTACCGCTCGGCCGAGATCGCCGGCGACACCGCGCCCGGGGCCAGCTCCGGCCAGGCCATCGCCGCGATGGCCGAGCTGGCCCAGCGCCTGCCGCCGGGGATGGCCTACGAGTGGTCGGGCCTGGCCTTCCAGGAGATCGAGGCGGGGAGCCGGGCGGGATTCGTCTTCGCGCTGTCCGCGCTGTTCGTCTTCCTCGTGCTGGCCGCCCAGTACGAGAGCTGGCTGGTGCCCCTCGCGGTCATTCTGGCGGTGCCGCTCGGCGTCCTCGGGGCGCTGTCGGCGCTGTGGCTGAGCGGGCTCGCCAACGACGTGTACGCCCAGATCGGCCTGGCCCTGCTCATCGGGCTGGCCAGCAAGAACGCCATCCTCATCGTGGAGTTCGCCAAGGAGCGCCGCGAGCGCGGCATCGACATCCGGGAGGCCGCGCGGGAGGCCGCCCGCCTGCGCTTCCGTCCCATCTTGATGACCTCGTTCGCCTTCATCCTGGGCTCGCTGCCCCTCGTCGTCGCCTCGGGCGCCGGTGCCGCCAGTCGGCACTCGATCGGCACCACCGTGGTGGGCGGGATGCTCGCGGTGACCGTGCTCGGGGTGCTGCTGGTGCCGGCGTTCTACGTCGCCGTCGAGCGGCTCGCGGAGTGGCGGCGACGCCCGACGCCGGCGGACGGCGCCGCCGGCTGAGGTCGGTCCGCATCCGATGGCCGACGCCCTCGCCTTCATCGTCCGCCACGGCGAGGTCTTCGTCTTCCTCTATGTCTTCGCCGACCAGATCGGCGTACCCCTCCCCGCGGTGCCGGCCCTGCTCGCCATGGGGGCGCTCGGCGCCACCGGCAAGATCAATTTCGCGCTCGCGCTGGGGCTGAGCGTCGCCGCCTCGGTCATCGCCGACACGATCTGGTATGGTCTCGGCCGGGCCCGCGGCGGCAGCGTCCTCCGGCTCGTGTGCAAGGTCTCGCTCGAGCCCGACTCCTGCGTGCGCAACACCGAGGACGTCTTCCTGCGCTACGGCGTCCGGGCCCTGATCTTCGCGAAGTTCGTCCCCGGGCTCAGCACCGTCGCGCCCCCGCTGGCCGGGATGGTCGGGGTCAGTCTCCCGCGCTTCGCGGCTTACAGCAGCCTGGCCGCGCTCCTGTGGGCGGGCGCGTGGGGCGGCCTTGGCTACGTGGCGGGCGACGCGCTCGAGCAGGTGGTCAGTCAGAGCGGGCGCCTCGGCACCGTGCTCGCGGTCGCGGTGGTGGTGGGCGTGGCCGCCTACGTCGCCCTGAAGTGGGTCAGGCGTCGGCGATTTCTGCGGAGCTTGCGGATCGCGCGGATCGGCGCCGACGAGCTGAAGACGGCGATCGACCGTGGCACGCCCATGCTCGTCGTCGACCTCCGCTCGGCTCTCGACGTGGCCGCCGACCCCCACGTGATCCCCGGCGCGCTCCGCATCGCGGCCGAGGAGCTCGAGCGGCGCCACGCGGAGATCCCCCGCGACCGGGACGCGGTCGTCTACTGCTCCTGACCGAACGAGGCGACGAGCGCCCGGGTGGCGCTGACGCTCAGGCGGCTCGGCGTGACACGGGTGCGGCCGCTCGAGGGCGGCTACCACGGCTGGCGGGCGCGCGGCTTTCCGGTCGAGGCGCTGGTCTAGCGCGCCTCAGCGCAGGCGCTCACCGGCCAGGTCCAGCACCTGCTCGGCCAGCAGCGTCAGCATCCGCCACGCGGTCTCGTGGTGGCGCGTGGCCTCCACATCGTCCGTGTAGGTATCGAGGAGCACGTGGCTGGCGCCGAGGCCGGCCAGCGCCTCCAGATCCGCGCGCACCTGGTCGAGACTGCCCTCGCCGGCAATGCGCTGGTCGTCCGCCATCGGCGCCGCCGTGATGCGCAGCCGGATCCGCGGACACAGCGCCGGCAGCGGCCGCCCCTCCTTCTCGGCGATCGCGCGCAGCCGCGGCAGCCCGGTGTCGCGCAGCCAGGGCAGGCGGATCCGGATCGGGTGCCACGCATTGCCGAGGCGCACCGCGCGGCGGAGGGCGGCGTCGCTGGCACCGCCGACCCAGACGGGCGGATGCGGTGACCGGACCGGGCGGGGCCCGGTCTGCACGTCGCGGAAGGAGACGAACGGGCCCGCGTGCGAGGCCGGGTCGGTGGTCCACGCGGTCTTGATCGCGGCCAGGTAGTCGTCGGACATCGCGCCGCGCCGCTCGAACGGCACCCCGAGCGCCTCGAACTCCTGCCGCGCCCAGCCCACGCCCACGCCGAAGATGAACCGCCCGCCCGACAGCCGGTCGATGTTGGCGGCCAGCCGCGCGGTGTGGAGCGGGTGGCGGTAGGGCAGGATGACGACGGTCGTCCCCAGCTCCACCCGGCGCGTTGCTCGCGCCAGCCACGCCAGCGTGACGAACGGGTCGTAAAACGGGGCCGGGTAGCGGGCGACGACGTCCGGGGTCATCGCCACGTGGTCGGAGATCATCACGAAGTGGTAGCCGAGCGTCTCGGCGAGCTGCGTCCAGCCCACGAGGGAGTCGGGGCTGACGCCCGGCCCGAAGTTGAGGAGGTTCACGCCGATCCGCACGCCCGCACGATACACGGCCGCCCGCGCCGGAGCCAGACGTTCGCACGCGCGTTGACGTCCGACGCCCGCCACCGGATACTCGGCGCGCTACCGGGCCATCATCCGGGCGCGGGGAGGACATCGATGCTCAAGCCGATCCGTCGGGTCGTCACCGGTCACAACCGCCAGGGCAAGTCCGTCATCCTGACCGACGGCCCGTCGCCGCACGTGCTCACCATTCCCGGCGTGCCGACCTTCGGCATGACGAACCTCTGGGTCACCGACGGCGCCCCCGCCGACAACGCCGGCGCTCCCGACGCCGCCGCCCGCCCGGTCGTCCTCGAGCCGCCCGCCGGCGGCACGATCTTCCGCGTGGTGGAGTTTCCGCCCGACAGCACGCTGGCCGGCTTCGACCGCAAGACGGCCTTCGAGTCGATGGGCGCCGGCCACGCGATGGACCGGGACGCCTCGCGCCATCCCGGCATGCACAAGACGGCGACGGTGGACTACGCCATCGTGCTCAGCGGCGAGATCTGGGCGCTGATGGACGAGGGCGAGACCCTCCTGAAGACCGGCGACGTGCTGGTCCAGCGGGGCACCAACCACGCCTGGAGCAACCGCGGCGCGGTGCCGTGCCTGGTGGCCTTCATCCTGGTGTCGGCCCGACCCGTCTGACCGACCGCCGTATAATCCAGGCGCGAGGAGACACGGCATGAAGCTGACGGCGGCCCAGCTCGAGCAGTTCGACCGGGATGGCTACCTGTTCTTCCCCGGCCTGTTCTCGCCCGAGGAGACCAGGGTCCTGAGCGACGAGGTGCCGAACCTCTATGCCCAGCACCGGCCCGAGAACATCCGCGAGAAGGGCAGCGACGCCGTGCGGACGAACTTCGCGGCTCACCTGTACAGCGCCCCCTTCGCCCGGCTGGCCCGCCACCCGCGGCTGGTCGAGCCGGCCGTGCAGGTCTTCGGCGAGCCGGTCTACATGCACCAGTTCAAGATCAACGGCAAGATGGCCTTCGACGGCGACGTGTGGCAGTGGCATCAGGACTTCGGCACCTGGTTCAACGACGACCAGATGCCGGAGGCGCGGGCGATGAACGTGGCGATCTTCCTGGACGAGGTCAACGAGTTCAACGGCCCGCTGATGTTCATCCCGGGCAGCCACAAGCTGGGCGTGCTCGAGGCCGGCCACGACACCCGGACGACCAGCTATCCGCTGTGGACGATCGACCACGCGACCATCACCCGGCTCGTCGACCGGGGCGGGCTGGTGGCGCCGAAGGGGCCGGCCGGCTCGATGATCATGTTCCACTCGTGCCTGGTCCACGCCTCCACCTCGAACCTCTCGCCGTGGAACCGGGTGAGCGTCTACCTGAGCCTCTGCGTCGTGTCCAACCACATCCGTCGCTTCAAGCGGCCCGAGTACATCGCCCACCGCGACTTCACGCCCATCGAGTGCCTGCCCGACGACTGCCTGCGGCATCCCTACGAGGTGTCGTTGCCGTGGAAGGACGGCACCCCGGCGGAGGCGCTTCGCTAGCCGCCGCCCGACTCACCCCAGGCGCTTGCGCAGGTACTCGGCGACCTCCAGCGTGCAGGCCAGCCCTTGCGGGATGGCCTTGGTCAGCGACACGAAGGCGTGGATCTGGCCCGGGTACTCGCGGTAGACGACGTCCACGCCGGCCTCGCGCAGCCGATCGCCGTAGGCCCGCCCCTCGTCGCGCAGCGGATCGAACCCGGCGGTGACGATCAGGGCCGGCGGCTGGCCGGCCAGGCTCGCCGCCCGTAGCGGCGAGGCCCGCAGATCGGCCTTGTCCGCCTCGCTCCTCAGATACTGCTCGCCGTACCACATGATGCGATCGCGCGGGATCACGTGGCCGTCCACCATCTCGCGGTGCGAGTCCGTCTCCGTGGAGAAGTCGACGGCGGGATAGATGAGCACCTGGCACGTCGGCACCGGCGTGCCGCCGCTGGCGGCGAGCTGCGAGACGACGGCCGAGAGGTTGCCGCCGGCCGAGTCCCCCGCCACCGCCACCCGCCCGGGATCGGCGCCGACGTCGCGCCCGTGGGCGCGCAGCCATCGATAGGCCGCCAGGCAGTCCTCGACCGCGGCCGGGAACTTGTGCTCGGGCGCCAGCCGGTAGTCCACGGCGACGACGAGCACGCCGCCGTGCTTGGCCAGCCGCGCGCAGAGGCCGTGGTGGGTCTCGAGGTCGCCCTGCACCCAGCCGCCGCCATGGAAGTACGCCACGACCGGCAGCGCGGCGCCGACGCTCGGCGCGTACACGCGCGCCGGGATCTCGCCGGCCGGCCCGGGAATGCGGATGTCCTCCACCCGCGGCAGCGGGGGCGCCGGCTCGTCCATCAGGGTCACCATCGTGCGCAGCTGCTGGCGCAGCTCGGGCAGCGGCGGATAGTAGCCCGGCACGCGGATCGACTTCACGAACTCGCCGACGATCTGGGCCTTGGGGTCCATCGTGCGACTTCCCCGGCCGATGCGATGGCCATCGAGCAGGCGCAGCGCGTCCTCCTCGCTCATCAGCGTGTGCGATAGCTCCAGCGCCGGATGGGTACCCCGCTCGCTCATGCCGACGGCCCTCCCGCCACGAATTGTACCGTCCGCGTACAGCGGCCAGACGTTGAGCGCCTGCCGCGCTTGCCGTATGGTGGCAGCAGTGACGTCGTGACCGCGAGGAGATGACATGAAGATCCGCATCGGCGTGGGAGCCGCCGGCGCCTCGGCGGCGCCGGGCGCGCTGGCCGAGCTCGTCACCGGGCTCGACGACCTGGGGTTCGACTCGCTGTGGCTGTCAGAGGTGCTGACCGGGCCCGTGATCGATCCGGCCGTGGGGCTGGCCTGGGCGGCGGCCAGCAATCCCCGCCTGAAGCTCGGGACCACGATGCTGCTGCCGGGACGCAACGTCCTGCGCCTGGCCAAGCAGCTCGCCAGCCTGGACGTGCTCAGCCAGGGGCGGCTGCTGGTGACGCTGGTGCCCGGCCTCACCTACGCGCCCGAGCGCGAGGCCATCGGCGTCGACCCCAAGGCCCGGGGCGCCTTCATCGACGAGGCGCTGCCGCTGCTCCGGCGGCTGTGGGCGGGCGAGACGGTGAGCCACGAGGGGGTCGGCGGCACCCTGCGCGACGTGCGGCTCTCGCCGCTGCCGGTGCAGCGCCCGCTGGAGGTCTGGCTGGGCGGCACCGCGCCGGCCGCGCTCGAGCGCTGCGGGCGGCTCTCGGACGGCTGGCTGCCCTCGCTGTGCACCCCGGCCGAGGCGGCGGCGGGCCGCGCCGTCATCGAGGCGGCGGCGGCCAGGGCCGGGCGCTCGATCAGCGGCGAGCACTTCGGCATGAGCATCGGCTACGCCCGCGAGCCCCTCGACGCGGCCACTGCTCGCACGCTGGCGGCGCGGCGGCCCCGTGCCCTCGAGCTGATGCCGGTGGGGCTGCCGGCGCTACGTCAGCAGCTCGAGAGCTTCATCGCGGTGGGCTTCTCGAAGTTCGTCGTGCGACCGGTGGTCGTGCCGGGGTCGTGGCGCGCCGAGCTCGAGACCCTGGCGGCGGCGGTCGGCGACCTTCAGACCTGACCGCGCAGCCGGGCCCCGATGAAGTCGCGCATGAGCGCGATCGCCTTGTCGGTGTCGGCGCTCGCGGCCGGGATGAAGCCGTGGCGGGCGCCCGGGAAGTGCGTCCGCTCGATCCGACCGCCGGCCCGCTGATAGGCGACGACCAGCGCTTCGGTGATGGCCGCCGGCACGTTGTCGTCGAGCTCGGGCTGCGCGACCCACGCCGGCGGCAGCACCCGCGCCTCGCCGCTCGACACCACCCGCGTCACGCTCGCCGCCGCCATCGCCGCCTCGTCCGCGAAGTACCCGTGGTGCGCGTCGATCAGCCGCTTGGCCGAGAAGCCCGACGGCGCCGGCGGCTCGTCGCGGCGCGACAGCACGTAGTGATACCGGGCCAGCGGATCGGCCACGGGATAGAGCGCGATGACGAACGCCACCGTATCGTCGGCCGGGCCGGCGCCCAGCGAGCCGTCCGGCAGCACGATCGGCGTGCCGGCATGCTCGGGGGCGCCGGGCTTGACCGCCTGCAGCAGCGCGAGCTGGCCGCCACTGGAGCTGCCCACGATCCCCACGCGCCGCGGATCGACACCCAGCCGCGCCGCGTGCGCGCGCACGTAGCGCACTCCCGCCGCCACGTCCGCGCTGGCCGCCGGATGCTGGTGATCGGGCCCCTGCCGGAAGTCGAGCGACAGCACGACCAGCCCGCTCGCCGCCAGCGCCCGACAATGAATCGCCCCCGTCAGCCGATCATTCCGACTCCACGCCCCGCCATGCACATCGACGATCGCCGCCAGCGCACCCCCCGCCACCCCCCGCGGCCGATAGACCCGCGCGAGTAGCTCGACACCCCCCGCCCGCGCAAACACCTCATCCGCCTCATCGACCTCGTACGGAGCGCTGGCATCGAACTGAACGCTCACACCCATCTGATTTGCTCTCCTCGCTGCTTCGCGCCGCTGATGTTACGAGTCAGCACATCGATCGCCGTCTCGCCGCCGTGGGCGGCGGGCGGGGCCGAGGTGGGGTCCGTGGACCCGTTCCCGCCACGTGACAGTGCGCCCCCCAGCCGGATGGAGCCCAGCCAAGGCGGTCGGAGGCGGCCTCCAGCCCCGTGGTCCCACGGACCCCACCTCGGGCCCGCCCGCCGCCCACGGCGTTCCGAACGGTGGACGGGGTCGGCTAGCGCTTGCGCTCGAGCTTGAGATCGACCTGCTTGAGCCGCTCGATGTCGAGGCGGAGCCGCTCAGCCTCGGCCTGCCGCGCCGCCAGCTCCTGGCGCGCTCGCGCCAGGTCGCTCTCCCGCTTGTCCAGCTCCTCGCGGAGCTGTGTCCGCTCGTCGCGCAGGCGCGTCCCCTCGTCGCGCAGCCGCGTCCGCTCGTCGCGCAGCTTCATGACCTCGTCGCGCAGCAGCGTGGCCTCGGCGCGCTGACGCGTGCGGTCCTCGCGCAGCCACACGCCCTCGTCGCCGAGCTTCGTCAGCTCGTCGCGCAGCCGGTCGACCTCCTCGCGACGCCGCGCCAGCTCGGCCCGGGCCAGCAGCATCGCGGCGAGCGTATCGCGACTCTCCAGCACGCGGGGGGCGGCGCTGTCGTCGGGGAAGCGCACCAGGAACTCGTCGTACGAGGCCACCGCGTCTCTCCACGCGCCCTCGCGGGCGAGGCGATCGGCCCGGGTGAGCAGGAGCGTGGGGCCGACGATGGGCATCGACACACAGCCGGAAAACAGGAGGACCAGCAGCACGAGCCCGCCGAGCGATGATCGCCACCGGGACGAGCGGACAAGGTGACTCCGGTTGCCGGGGTGCTCCATGTCCCCACACGTGTAGCCCGGCCTCCGCGGGCTGTCAAGGCCGCGACCACCCCTACCGCTTCAGCGCCGGACCGCCGCCAGCCGCGCCGCCCTTTCCAGTAGTCCGGGGGCGCCGAGCCGCTCGGCCCACTCCGCGAAGCCGGGGCGCGGCTCGACCCAGCGCAGCGCGTCCACACCGGGGCCGACGGGCGCGTCCTCGCGCAGCGTGGCCAGCCGCCGGAACAGAAGCGCCTGCTCGCGCTGCTCGGCGAGGGTCGTGGCCAGGCGCAGCGCGCCCCGCACCGACACCGCCCAGTCGGCGGCCAGCTTCGGCACGCGCTCGAGGTGCTCGTAGCGGGCGAGCACCGTCGCCGCCGACTTCGCCCCCCACCCCGGCAGCCCGGGGTACCCGTCGGCGGCGTCGCCGACCAGCGCCAGCCAGTCGGGGATCGAGGCCGGTGACACCCCGAACTTGCGCCGCACCCCGGCCTCGTCGCGCAGCTCGCGCGTGCGCCGGTCGAGCTGGACGATCCGCTCGCCCCGCACGCACTGGGCGAGATCCTTGTCGGGCGTGCACACGACGACCTGCGCCACCCGCGCATCGCCGGCGGCCATCGCCGCCGCCGCCGCCAGCGCGTCGTCGGCCTCGAACTCGACCATGGGCCACACGACGACGCCGAGCGCACGCAGCGCATCCTCCAGCGGCTCGAACTGGGCGACCAGCACCGGGTCCATCCCCTCGCCCGTCTTGTAGCCCGGCCACAGCGCGTTGCGGAACGACTCGATGACGTGGTCGGTGGCCACGCCGAGGTGGGTGGCGCCGCCCTCCAGCATGCCCAGCACGGAGCCGACGACGCCGCGCACCGCCCGCAGCGCCTCGGGTACGCCGCGGTCGAAGGCGGCCGCCGGTGACAGGAAGTAGCGGAACAGCTCGTAGGTCCCGTCGACCAGGTGGACGATCACGCCGGTCACGATACGGCCTCGGGACCCCGAGTGCCAGGCTGTGGCATGCTACGGGCCATGCCCTCCCCCCGACGGCCGCTCAGCATCCTGCACACCGCCGACGTGCACCTCGACAGCGACGGCTACGGCGACGCTGCCCGGCAGGCGGCGCATCGCGAGCGCGGCCGGCGCGTCCTCACGCGCATCGTCGATCGGGCGCTGGCCGACCGGGTCGACCTGCTGCTCATCGCCGGCGATCTCTTCGATCACAACCGTGTGCCCGACGACACGGCCGACTTCGTGCGTGCCGAGCTCGGCCGCCTGCGGCAGCCGGTGGTGATCATGCCCGGCAACCACGACGTCATGGTCGCCAACGGCGTCCACGACCGCCACGACTTCGCGGCCGGCGCCCGCCACGTGCATGTGATCCGGCGGCTCGACGGCGAGACGATCGACTTCCCCGAGCTCGACGCCGTGGTGTGGGGCCGGGCCATGCAGGAGCACACGCCGGCCTTCCAGCCGCTCGCGCACGTCCCGGTCCGGGACGATCGGCGCTGGTGCCTGGCCATGGCCCACGGGTTCTTCTACCCCGAGCGGCAGCGCCCCGAGCGCTCGTCGCCGATCTTCGCCGACGAGGTGCGCGACACCGGCTGGGACTACCTGGCCCTCGGCCACCATCACGTGCGGGCCGACGTCAGCCAGGGCCCGGTCACCGCCTGCTACGCCGGCGCGCCGCTGCCGGAGTGGGGCGACGAGCAGGCCGCCGGCTCGGTCCTGCGCGTCGATTTCTCGGCGGCCGACGGCGTGCGCGTGCAGGCCCGCCCGCTCGACTGAGCGCGGTCAGGACGCCGGCGGAGTCGAGGCCGGGTCGCGGCAGGCGGTGAGCAGCCCGGCCAGGATCAGCGTGCCGGCCAGCAGCTTCAGGCTGTCCTCCAGCCAGGCGGTGAGTCCCGCGAAATCGAGCACGGTCATCCCCACGAAGCACACGAAGGCCACGCCGAGCATCAGCGCGGTCCACCGCAGGCGGACCAGCCGCTCGAAGTGGCGATCCGCCCACGCCAGCGCGATCAGACCGTAGAGCGCGACGAAGGCGTCGTCCAGATGGTCGGTCAGCCAGTGCCGGCGGTCGTGCCAGCCGAGGAGCTTGTGGACGCCGCGGTCCAGCTCCTCGTGCAGACCGTAGACCTCGTCGAGCGACAGGTAGAGAAACGCGCTCGCGACCACCCACCAGAAGCGGCGCACCGGATGTCGCCCGGCCCGGCGCGCGAGCACGGCGGCCACGACGGCGGAGGCGACGAGCTGCAGGCCGGAGTAGTAGGTGCCGGGGCGGCCCTCGCCGAAATATCGCGCGGCGCGATCGTAGCGCGTGACGCCGAGCCAGATCAGCACCGCGATGACGAGCAAGGTGAGCGCGAGCAGCGCGGCGGCCAGGGGGAGCGCACCGGGCGGCGGCGGACCGGGATGGAGCAGCTGGCCAAGGCCATCCCGCCAGCGCGCCAGGCGGCTCGACACCGGCGCGCGACTCGTGATCCGCGGAACGAGAGAATCGTCCAACGCAGCTCACGTGTAGCGTCGTCGGGCCGCGCGTGTCAAGGGAAGTCGCGAGCAGCCGGCTCGCCGGCGCTACAATGCGCGCCGTGACCGCCCCCGCGATTCCCGTCATCGACATCCAGCCCTACCTGGCCGGCGATGCCATCGGTGCGCGCCGCGTGGCCGAGGCCGTGGGAGCCGCGTGCGAGGAGATCGGATTCCTGGTCGTCGCGGGCCACGGCATCCCCGACGCGCTGGTGCGGCGCGTGTTCGAGGTGTCGCTGGCCTTCTTCGATCGGCCCCTGGGCGAGAAGCTCGCCCTGCGCTCCGACGATCCGGGGGTCCCACGTGGCTACAGCGCGCTCGCGAGCAAGAGCCTGGGCCGGACCTACGGGCTCGACACCCCGCCCGACCTGCGCGAGCAGTTCTTCGTGGGACCGCTCGACGACTGGGCCTCGCACTTCCAGCGCTTCCCCGGCGCCGCCAAGGTCTACGCCCCCAACGTGTGGCCGGCGACGCCGGCCGAGTTCCGCGAGGTGCTCACCGCCTACTACCGGGCCCAGGAACGGCTGGCGCGCGACCTCATGCGGATCTTCGCGCTGGCGCTGGGGCTGGCCGAGGGCTGGTTCGACGACACGATCGACCGCCACTTCAGCACCTGTCCAAGCAACCTCTACCCGGAGCCCGCGGGCGAGCCGCTGCCGGGCCAGCTGCGGGCGGGGCCGCACACCGACTTCGGCAGTCTGACCATCCTGGCCGTCAACGACGCGCCCGGCGGTCTGCAGGTGCTCTTCCCCGACGGCGCCTGGCACGACGTGCGCCCGGCCCCGGGCCAGCTCGTCGTGAACCTCGGCGACATGATGGGGCGCTGGACGAACGACCGCTGGAAGTCCACCGTCCACCGCGTCGTCAACCCGCCGCGCGAGCTGGCGACGGGCAGTCGCCGGCAGACGGTGGGATTCTTCCTGCATCCCAACTGGGACGCGCCGGTGGCGTGCCTGCCCACCTGCACCGACGCGAGCCGGCCGGCGCGCTATCCGCCGATCCTGGCCGGCGAGCACATGCTGGCCAAGCTCGAGCGCCGAGCGGCGCCGGCGACCGTCTGAGCGTGGACTACCTCGACCGCCTGGCCGCCTGGGCCGCGACCACGCCACTCGACGCGCTACCGGCGGCCGTGCGCGAGCGCGCGACGGTGGTCATCGCCGACAGCCTGGGCGTGACCGTGCACGGCATGCAGGTCCCCGAGATGCGCGCGCTCGTCGCGCGCCACCTGGCCGGCGACCGGCCGGGCCGGGCCTCCGTGATCGGGGCCGGGCGGCGCACCGATCCCGCCGGCGCGGCGCTGCTGAACGGCACCGCCGGCACCTGGATCGACATGAACGAGGGCAACCTGCACGCGAACGGGCACCCGGGGATCCAGGTCATCCCGCTCGCGTGGGCCGTCGCCGAGCAGGACGCCCGCTCGGGGCGCGACCTGCTCGCCGCCTTCGTGACCGGCTACGAGGTGAGCGCGCGGATCAAGCGCGCCTCGGCCACCCGGCTGGCCGTGCATCCGCACGGCACCTTCGGCACCATCGGCGCCGCGGTGGCGCTGGCGCGACTGCTCGGCTACGACCCCACCGCGATGCGCACGATCATCAACGTCGCCGCCACGCTCGGCGTGGCCGCCAGCCGGCGGGCGCTCACGACCGGCGCCACCGTGCGCAACGTCTACACCGGCCTCAGCGGCTCGATGGGCTGGCTGGCCCACACCCTCGTGCAGAGCGGCTTCACCGGCGAGCCGGACGCCGTCGCGTCGGTCTACGGCGCCATCTACGCCGACCGCTTCGATCCCGACCGGGCGGTGGCGGGGCTCGGCGACGAGTTCCTGCTACCGCGCGGCTTCATCAAGGTCCACGCGTGCGGGCGCTACATCCACGGCGCGCTCGACTGCGTCGAGACGGTGATGGCGCAGCACCCGCTGCCGCCGGAAGCCGTGCAGGCGATCCTGGTGCGAACCTACGCGATGGCCGCCAGCCTCGGCCACGCCGAGGTCGCCTCGGAGTTCGGCGCCCGGTTCTCGCTGCCGTTCGCCGTCGCCTCGCTCATCTGTCATGGCCGCTCCGGCCTCGACAACTACGACGCGGCCGCCCTCGCCGACCCGCGCATCCGGGCGCTGGCGCAACGGGTCGAGGTGAAGGAGGACCCGGAGATGACCCGGGCCTTCCCCGCCCGCCAGCCGACCGAGGTCACGGTGGTCCTCGTCGACGGTACCCGGATCGTCGAACGGTCGGACTTCCACCGCGGCGAGGCCGAACTCCCGCATCCGCCCGGCGCGGTGCGCGCGAAGTTCCTCGAGCTGGCGGCGCCGACCTGGGGCCGCGCGCGTGCCGAGGCCGTCCACGACCGTGTCCTCGACCTGGAGCGCGTGGCCGACGTCGCCGCCATCGCCGGCGACACGCCGCTGTAGCCGCGTCGGCGGCGGGCGCTGGTAGGATGATGAGCGGCGTGCGCGCCGCTCATGTCCCCGGCCCCTGATCTCACCGCAACGACGCGGTCCGATTCGACCACCGCCACCCGGCGAGGTGCCCTGCTCGTGGCCGGCGCCGCCCTGTGCTGGAGCAGCGGCGCGCTCATCACCCGGCTGGTCACCACCGGCCCGTGGACGACCACCCTGTGGCGCAGCCTGTTCGCCTCGCTGTTCCTGGCCGCCGCGCTGCGGCTGGCCGGAGGCGGCGGCGTGATCGCCCGGTGGCGTGGCCCCGTCGTGCCGGTCGCCCTCTGCATGGCCCTGGCCTCGACATGCTTCATCTTCTCGCTGTCGCTGACCTCGGTGGCGAACACGCTGATCCTCATGAGCACCGGACCCTACGTGGCCGGTCTGTTCGGGTGGCTGCTGCTCGGCGAGCGGGTCGCCGGGCGGACCTGGCTGGCGATGGGCATCGCGCTGGCCGGGGCGGTGGTGATGGTGTCGAGCTCGGCGGGCGGCGGCGCCCTGGCCGGTGACCTGCTGGCCATCGTGATGGCGGCCAGCTTTGCCGTCGCCACCGTCCTCGTCCGCCGGCACCCGGAGGTTCAGATGGTGGCGGCGGCGGTGCTGTCGACGGCGATCGCCGCGCTGGTGGCGCTGCCGCTGGCCGAACCGTTCGCGACGACGCCGCGTGACCTCGCCCTGCTGGCCTTCTTCGGGGTCGGCCAGTTCGGCGCCGGCTTCCTGCTCTTCATGGCGGGCGCCCGGCTGATCCCGGCCGCCCAGACCTCGCTGATCGGGATGCTGGAGACCGTGCTGGGCCCGCTGTGGGTCTGGCTCGTGCTGAGCGAGCGCCCGGGGGCGGCGTCCCTGGCCGGCGGCGCCCTCATCCTGACCGCCCTGCTCGCCAACACCGTGGTCGACCTGGTCACGTCGCGGCCGGCCGGCAGCGCCGGCCGCTGACCGCGCCGACCCTACTTCCGGACGCTATCCTCCCCGACATCGGCCGCCGCGAGCAAGCCGGTCGCTTCCTCGGAGCGCGGCGGGCGTCCGCGCGGTATCCTTCCGCCGGAGGAGACGCGCGATGGCATTCATGGTGAAGGACGGCTTCCGGCTCTACTACGAGGACACCGGCGGCAACGCGCCCACGATCCTGTTTCTCCACGGCGCCGGCGGCAATCACCTGAGCTGGTGGCAGCAGATCCCGGCCTTCGCCGAGGAGTATCGGTGCGTCTCGGTGGACCAGCGCGGCTTCGGGCAGTCGCCCGACGTGGCGGGCAGCCCCGGGCCGGCCGCCCTCGCGACCGATGCCCTGGCGTTGCTCGACCACCTCGGCATCGCGCGCGCGGCCATGGTCGCGCAGTCGATGGGCGGCTGGGCGGCGGTGGGGGCGGCCGTGCAGGCGCCGGCGCGGTTCTGGGCGATCGTCCTCGCCAACACCGTCGGCAACCTGACCAACGCCGAGATCGCCGCGACGAAGCAGCGACTGGCCGCGACGAGCGCGCCCCGTCCGGCCGTGCTCTGGCACGGCGCCCTGGGCCCGACGTTCCGCAAGGCCGAGCCGGTCCGCACCTTCCTGTACGCGCAGGTCGCCGGCCTCAATCCGCCGCGCCCCGCCGACTTCAGCGATCAGCTCGCCCGCCTCACCACGCCCGTCGAGCGGTACGTCGCCACGCGGGTCCCGACCATGTTCCTGACCAGCGACGAGGACGGGCTCATCTGGCCCGAGCTCTCGAAGACGGTCCACGATCACGTCCCCGGCTCGCGCTTCGAGCGGGTGGAGGCAGCCGGCCACTCGACGTACTTCGAGCGCCCCGACGTCTTCAACCGGGAAGTGGCCGGCTTCCTCAAGGCCCACCGGCCGTGACCGATCCGCTCGCCGAGTTCCGTCTCGACGGCGAGGTGGCCGTGATCACCGGTGCTGCCAGCGGCATCGGGCTCGTCGTGGCCGAGGCCCTCGCCGCCGTCGGCGCCCGGGTGGCCAGCTTCGACGTCGCCGCCTCGGGCCCGAACGCCTACAAGGTGGACGTCACCGACGAGACCCAGGTCAAGGCCGCCTTCGCGGAGGTGGTCGCGCGCCACGGCCGGGTCGACGTCCTCTTCAACAACGCCGGCATCGCCATCCGCCAGCCCACCACCGAGCTGACGCTCGAGAACTGGAACAAGGTCGTCGCCGTCAACCTGACCGGCGTCTTCCTGTGCGCGCGGGAGGCGGCACGCCACATGCTGGCCGGCGGCCGGGGCGGCCGCATCGTCAACACCGCGTCGATCATGGGGGTCGTCGGCGGCGGCCTCTATCCCAACATCTCCTACCAGGCGACGAAGGGCGCGGTCGTCAACATGACGCGAGCCCTGGCGGTGGAGTGGGCGGCGCAGGGCATCCGGGTGAACGCGATCGCGCCGACCTGGGTGCGGACCCCGCTCACTCGCGCGATCACCGAGAACCCGGACCTCATCGACCGCATCGAGGCGATGACGCCCATGGGCCGGCTGGCCGAGCCGCACGAGATCGTCGGCGCCGTCCTCTTCCTGGTCTCGCGCGCCTCCGCGATGGTCACCGGGCACGTCCTGGCCGTCGACGGCGGCTTCCTCGCCCAGTAGCCGCAAGGAGCACGGACATGAAATGGTGTCGCTACCAGTCGGGACGCACGGTCGCCTACGGCCTCATCGAGGACACCACCGTGACCGAGGTCACCGGCAGCCCGTTCGACGGCTACACGCAGACCGTCGAACACCGTCGGGCTGAGCCGGGTCAAGCTGCTGGTGCCGGTGATCCCGCCCACCTTCTACGCGGCCGGCGTCAACTACCGCGAGCACGTGACCGAGATGGCCCAGCGCCGGGGCGTGAAGCCGGAGTTCCCGCCCAACGCCGACGTGGGCTACCGCGCCAACAACGCGCTCGTGGCCACCGACGAGCCGATCGTCATCCCCAGGGACGCGACCGACCAGGTGCAGTACGAGGGCGAGCTGGTGGTGGTGATCGGCAAGCGGTGCAAGGGCGTCTCCGAGGCGGAGGCACTCGACTGCGTGTTCGGTTACACGATCGGCAACGACGTCAGCGAGCGCACCTGGCAGCGCGGCGACCGGACGTTCTGGCGGGGCAAGAACACCGACACCTTCAAGCCGATGGGCCCCTGGATCGTCACCGGCCTCGATCCCGACGAGCTGAAGGTCACGATTCGCCTCAACGCCAAGGAGATGTTCACCTACGCCGTGCGCGACGCGATCTTCGGCGTGCGCCAGTTCATCAGCCGGATGAGCCAGTACCTGACCCTTCACCCCGGCGACGTGCTGTGGATGGGCACCGACGGGGCGACGGAGAACATGAAGGACGGCGACCTCGTCGAGGTCGAGATCCCCGGCATCGGCGTTCTGCGCAACCCGGTCGTGCGGCAGCGCTAGCGCCGGTCGCCCGGGCGGCATGACGCGCCCGCTCGAGCTCGTCATCCTCGACTGCGACGGCGTGCTCGTGGACAGCGAGCGCCTGGCCGTCCGCGTCGACGTGCGGGTCCTCGCCGAGCTGGGCTGGCCCCTCACCGAGCGCGAGATCATCGAGCGCTTCGTCGGCCGCTCCGACGCCTTCATGAAGGCGGAGATCGAAGCGCATCTGGGGCGTCCCCTCGCCCCCGACTGGGAGGACGCCTTCCAGCACCTCTACCGCGAGGCCTTCGCCGCCGAGCTCACTCCGGTGCCCGGAGTCGTGGAGGCGCTCGACCGGATCACGCTGCCCACCTGCGTGGCCTCCAGCGGCACCCACGACAAGATGCGCTACACGCTCGGCCTCACCGGCCTCTACGACCGGTTCGCCGGCCGCATCTTCAGCACCAGCGAGGTCGCCCGCGGCAAGCCGGCGCCCGACCTCTTCCTGCACGCCGCCAGGCAGATGGGCGTGGAGCCGGCGGCGTGCGCGGTCGTCGAGGATAGCCGCCATGGCGTGGCGGCGGCGCGCGCCGCCGGCATGCTCGCCCTTGGCTACGCCGGCGGCCTGACCGCTGCCGAGCACCTGCGCGGCCCCGGGACGATAGTCTTCGACGACATGCGCGACCTACCGTCGCTGCTTGCGCGCGATTCGCGAGGCGTACGCCCCGACTAACGCGGCGGCATGAGGGCGGCGTGACTCACGAGCGGCCCGCGGCGGCGCCCTTCTGCAGCAGGTCGTCATAGAACCCGGCCAGCGACTCCAGCACCGGCGCGGCGTCGCCCGAGAACGACGAGCCGTGCATGACCGCCACGGTCCGCGGCCGCAGCTTCGCCAGCCGGCGGATGGTGGCGCCGGTGGCGGGTGTCACCCCCGTGTAGCCGAACTGCGCCTCGGCAGCCATGGCCGGGCCCAGGATGTCGCCGCCGGTCAGCGGCGCCGGATTGCCGACGTGGGTGAAGAGATCGCTCGAGAACAGCGTGCCGGTGACTTCCTCGTAGAGCAGGCCGGCGTCCCAGCAGTGGGGCACGTGGGGCGTGTCGAGCCGGCGCACCCGCCGGCCACCGAGGTCGAGCACCTCGTCGTTGGCCAGCGCCCGCGGCGGGCGCGGGGCCTGGTCGTTCAGCCAGATGGCGCAGCCGATGGCGCCGTGGGTGACCGTGGCCGCGGGGGCAGCGTCGAGCCACTCGCCCAGCGCACCGCACTCGTCGGCCTCGACGTGGCTGAAGGCGATCCAGCGTAGCCGGCGTACGTCCATCACGCGGGCCATCGCCGCCGAGACGGACGGGAACAGCGCGCGCTGGCCACAGTGGAACAGCAGCGGCTCGTCGGCGTCCACCAGGAACTGGTTGAAGGTGAAGCCGCTCGGCCCCACCGCCGGCAGGAAGGTCGACAGCCGGTAGATCCGCTCGCCGATCTCGTCGACCTTCGTCTCCATACGGCTACGCCGGGACCTGCTCGACGGTGGGCACGGTCCCCGCCACCGTCGTGCGGCGCATGTCGCGGGGCTGATCGTCGTCGTAGCGGCGCACGCGGTGCATCATCTGCCGGTTGTCCCACATGACGAGGTCGCCCGGGACCCAGCGGTGAACGTAGACGAAGGCCGGCTGGGTGGCGTGCTCGTTGAGGTCGCGCAGCAGGATGCGGGCCTCGGCCACCGGCATGCCGACGATGGCGCCGGCGTGGGACGACAGATAGAGGGACTTGCGACCGGTCACCGGGTGCGTCCGCACGAGCCGCTGGCGCACCGGCCGGAACATCGCCCGCTCCTCGTCGGAGTAGTCGAGCATGCCGAGCAGGCCGCGCGAATACATCAGCGAGTGCTCACACACGAGGTCCTCGACCAGCGCCTTGGTGTCGGCATCGAGCGTGTCGTAGGCCGCCCGCATGTCGGCGAACTCGGTGTTGCCGCCGACCGGATTGACCACCCGCGCCGACAGCAGTGAGTACTTGGCCGGGATCGGCCGGAACGAGCTGTCGGAGTGCCACAGCATGTTGCCCAGGTTGAACGCGCGCTCGCGGGAGTCGCGAGGGAGCGGGCGACCGTTCTTGCCCAGGTTGGAGACGTCGTTCATGCCGGCCTGCAGCCGCTTGTCCTCGGGCTTGGTGATGTTGCCGCCCCGGGCGTCCTCGAGAGCGCCGAAGTTGCGGCTGAAGACCATCTGCTGCTCGTCGGTGATCTTCTGGTCGTGGTAGACGAGCACGGCGTAGCGATCCATGCCGGCCTCGATGGCGGCCACCTCGTCGGCCGTGAGCGCCTGCGTGAGGTCGATCCCGGACACCTCGCCCACGAACACCGGATGGATCTGACGGATGGCCACGCTCATCGGCAGGGCTCCTCTGCCGGTGATGGTACCCTCGGGGCACCGAGTTCCGGAAGGGGGACCGCATGCGGCCATTCGAAGGGATCAGGATCCTCGACTGCACCCACGTGCTGGCCGGGCCGTTCGCCGCCTACCAGCTGGCCGTCCTCGGCGCCGACGTCGTCAAGGTGGACGACCCCAACGAGCCCGACCAGAGCCGGGAGTCGGGGGCCGACCACGCGCTGAACAAGGCGATGATGGGCACCGGCTTCCTCACCCAGGGGTCGAACAAGCGCGCGATCGCGCTGAACCTCAAGACGGACGGGGGCCGGGAGGCGCTCAAGCGCCTGGTCGTCGACTGGGCCGACGTCCTGGTCGAGAACTACCGGCCCGGCGCCTTCGCCGCGCTCGGCCTGGGCTACGAGGACCTGGCCCGCCTCAAGCCGACGCTCATCTACGCCTCCATGACCGCCTTCGGCCACGGCGGCCCCCGCGGCACCCAGACCGCCTACGACCACGCCATCCAGGCCACCTCGGGCATCACCGCCTCGACCGGCACCGAGGCCAGCGGCCCCATCAAGACGGG
Organism: uncultured Candidatus Rokubacteria bacterium; assembly: GCA_963734175.1. Classification (GTDB taxonomy): domain Bacteria; phylum Methylomirabilota; class Methylomirabilia; order Rokubacteriales; family CSP1-6; genus AR5. The sequence continues at coordinate 711,855 of CAVTGC010000013.1, read as the reverse complement.
GGCGCCGATGGTCGACTACGCGACGGGCACGATGGGCGCCTTCGCCATCTCGGCCGCGCTCTTCCAGCGGATGCGCACCGGCCAGGGGCAGCACATCGACATGGCGATGCTCGACGTCGCCATGATCTTGCAGGCCTCGCACATCACCGACTACCTGCACTCCGGCCATCACCCCAAGCGCAACGGCAACGTCATGCGCTTCGCCTCGACGTCGGCGTTTCCCACCAAGGACGGTCTGGTCCAGCTGGCGGCCAGCAACGCGCGCCAGCACCGCCGTTTCTACGAGGCGATCGGCGATCCGGACGAGGCCAAGCGCGCGAGCCTGGAGGAGCGCCACGACCGCCACGCCGAGAAGCTGGCCGCCGTCGGCGAGACGATGAAGGAGAAGACGGCCGACGAGTGGGAGACCTATCTGCAGTCCAAGCACGTGCCGGCCACGCGGGTGCGCGAGCTGCGGGAGGCGCTGGCCGATCCCCATCTGAAGACGCGGGGGGTGCTGCACCGCCACGAGACGGTGCCGGGCGTCGAGGCGCCGGTGACGGTGCCGCTGGCCGCCTTCAAGTTCGCCCACGACGGCCCCTCGATCGAGCGGCCGCCGGCGCGGGTCGGCGAGCACACCGACGAGGTGCTGGCCGCGGTGGGTTACACGGCCGAGCAGCTCGTCGCCCTCCGCCGCTCCGGGGCGATCGCCTGACCGGCGGGGGCCGTTGCGCCCGGACGCGGCGGTGGTTAGCATCGCCTCCATGACGACAGCGCGAACCGCGGATGTGGTGATCATCGGGGGCGGGGTGACCGGCGCCAGCACGGCGTTCCACCTCACCCGGCGCGGCGTCCGCGACGTGGTGGTCGTCGACAAGGGCGCCATCGCTTCCGGCGGCACCGGCAAGAGCTCGGCGTGCGTCCGCCAGCACTACTCCACGGCCGAGACCTGCCGGATGATCCGCTACTCGCTCGAGTTCTTCGAGCAGTTCGCCGAGCACACGGGCGGCGAGTCGTGCGGCTTCCGCCACACCGGCTACCTGCTCGGCGTGGACGAGCGGATGCGCGTGCCCATGGAGGCCTCGGTCGCCCTGCAGCGCTCGGTCGGCATCGACACCCGGCTGGTCTCGCCGGTGGAGCTGCGCGAGATCGAGCCCCGCCTGCGCGCCGACGATCTGGTGGGCGGCTGCTACGAGCCCGCCTCCGGTTACTGCAACCCCGTCGAGACCGCCCAGGGCTTCGCGCGGGCCGCCCGCGCCGCCGGCGCCCGCATCCTGGAGGACACCGCGGTCCTCGGCCTGCTCGTCGAGGGCGACCGCGTGCGCGGCGTCCGCACGGCCGCCGGCGACATCCTGGCCCCGGTGGTCCTCGACGCCGCTGGATTGTGGAGCGCGCCGGTGGCCGCCATGGCCGGCGTCGAGCTGCCCATCCACGTCTGCCGCCACAAGATCAGCATCGTGACGTGGCCCGAGGCCGACCGGCGGCCGCATCCGATGGTCTACGACTTCGTGACCAACATCTACACCCGCCCCGAGCTGGGCGATCACATCCTGGTCGGCGGCCTCGACGTCGAGGAGTCGCAGGCCGCTGCCGATCCCGATGCCTACAAGGAAGGCGTGAGCCTGGACGAGTCGACCGACGCGCTGGCCCGGGTGAGCCATCGCTTCCCCGTCCTGGCCGAGGGACGGATCGCCCGCGGCTACGCCGGCTGCTTCGACGTCACGCCCGACTGGCACCCGATCCTCGACCGGGTCGGGCCCGCCGGCTTCCACGTGGCGGCCGGCTTCTCCGGCCACGGCTTCAAGCTCTCCCCGGCAGTGGGCCGGATGGTCGCCGCACTCATCACCGAGGGACCGAACGCGCATCCCGACCTGCCGACGTTCCGCCTGGCGCGGTTCGCCGAGGGCAAGCCGATCCGGGGCACGTACGGCGACTGGCTGATGTGCTGAGAGGATCTCGCCCATGAAACGAGGATGGACGGCTGCGGCTCTCTTCTCGCTCGCGCTCGGTCTGGGCGCCGGCGGCGGCGGACTGCTGCCGGGCGTCGACGGCGGCTGCGCGGTGCCGTCCGCGGCGGCGGCCGGCACCCAGGGCTGCTGCCACTACAACAAGGGCGTGTGCGGCTGCGAGCAGGGACGGGCGCGCTGCTGCGACGGCAAGGTCAGTGCCTCCTGCCGGTGCAACGCCGGCCTGACCACTCGCCAGATCAGCATCGACACCCAGCCGCTCGTCCGCCTGGGCGACTTCGCGTTCGCCGCGCAGGAGGTGCCGGAGCCGCCCAGCCCGCGCCTGACCCTGTTCAAGCTCGGCAAGGAGGCGCTGCGCTTCTGGTTCCGGGTCGACTGTGGCGAGGAGTGCTGGAGCCAGCTCGCCGTCAACAACGCGCTGCCGGTGGAGGTACGCTGGCTCTTCGATCCCGGGGCGGGGCCGGTGGTCGAGGGCGAGCCGCAGGCGGTCGCCCTGCAACGCGACCGGCCCACGGCGTACGTGACCCGCATGGCCAACCAGCTCCGCCAGGGCCGCTGGGAGACCGAGGTCCGCTTCGACACCGAGCGGTTGTGCACGCCCGGTGATGGCAAGTGCTGGTTCCGTATCGAGGTACGGCGCTGAGCGCGGAGGAGCCGGCGGGCGAGGGCGACGGCAGCGCGCGCCTGGCGAACGGCGCCGAGGACGCCGACGCCCTCCTCTACTACGCCGTCTCGAGCGGGCGCGAGGTGACCGCCCCCGTCCGCGACCCGATCGTGCGGACGTTCCGGGCCGTCACCGGCGGGCGGCCGGTGAGCGACGAGGAGGAGACGGAGTTCCTGGCCGCCTACTCCAAGCTGGCCGCCATGGTGCACCCCACCACCGCGGCCACCCTGCGCGCGACGAGCCGGACCGTCCGTCGCCCGTGGCTCTGGCGGCGATTCAGCCGGGAGCCGATCTCCGAGGCCCAGCGCGTGGCCTACCGCTTCGGCACCCTGGCGCTGATCCTGATCATCATCATCGGCGGGGCGGAGTGGACGCGCACCTTCATCAACTCGGTGGTGACGGACCAGGCCGAGTACGGCCGCGTCCTGGAGGAGCGGCGCACGGTCCGGGTCGCCCAGAAGCGACTCGTCGAGCAGATCGCGCTGCTGGACCGGGACCGCCAGGGCGTCGCCGATGATCTCCGGGCCAGCCTCGTCCGCCAGCGTGAGGAGCTCGATCTGCGCGTGCAGGCGCTGGACGACCGCGACGGCTACCTGGCCCGACGCATCCAGGCCGGCTACGAGACGCTGGAGCGCATCCTGCCGGTCGTCAACTGGAACGAGCTGCGCAACGTCATCACGCCGGTGGCCACGATCGTGGCCGTGCTGATCCTGCCCGTCCTCTACGGCGCCCTCGGCACCTGCGCCTTTGTCCTGCGCACGGTCTATGCCGAGATGGTCGAGCGCAGCTTCGACGGTCGGCGCACGGGCGAGTTCATGGTGCGCATCTTCCTGGGAATGCTGAGCGGCGTCAGCCTGCAGTGGCTGCTCGTCCGCGACGGCCAGGCGATCCCGGGCGGCGTCACGCCGGCGGTGCTGGCCTTCCTGGGCGGCTACGGCGTCGAGCTGCTCTTCGCCGCCATCGACCGCACGCTGTCGACGGTGATCACCGCCCTGCGGGGTGAGCGCCGCCGGCCCAAGCCCTCGGCGGATCGCAAGGAAGGCGCCGCCTAGCGCGGCGTCGCGTCGACCGCGCGCAGGAAGCGCTCGATCTCGGTCTCGTCGTTGTAGTAGTGCACGCTGGCCCGCACGAGGGCGTCGAAGCCGCGGGCCGGCAGGTCGAGGCGCGAGGAGCGGGCCTGGGTGTGCGTCACGTTGATGTTCAGGGCCCGCAGGCGCTGGCGCGTCTCGAGTGGCGTCTCGCCCGCCTTGCGGAAGGTCACGATCCCGCACTGCTCCACGCCGAGATCGTGGACGGTGACGCCCGGCCGCCGCGCCAGCTCGTCGCGCAGCCGCGCCGCCAGCGCCTTGACCCGGGCCTCGATGGCCTCGATGCCCACGCCCATCGCGTAGCGCACCGCCACCCCCAGGCCGATCTGGCCGGCCACGAACCGCTCCCAGTTCTCGAAGCGGCGGGCGTCCTCACGGAGCACGTAGGTGTCGGCGTCGACCCAGGAGGCGGCCTCGAGGTCGATGAACGGCGGCTCCAGCGTGCCGAGGATGTCGCGTCGCACGTAGAGGAAGCCGGTGCCGCGCGGGCCGCGCAGGTACTTGCGTCCGGTCGCCGAGAGCATGTGACAGCCGATCCGGCCCACGTCGACCGCGAGCTGGCCGACCGACTGGCAGGCGTCGAGCAGGTACAGCACTCCGTGCCGGGCGGCGATGCGGCCGACGTCCGCGGCCGGGTTCACGAGTCCGCCCTGGGTCGGGACGTGGGTGATCGCGATGAGCCGCGTCCGCGGCCCGATCGCCCGGTCGAGCGCGGCCACGTCGATCTGGCCGGCGGCATCGTCGTCGATCACGTCGATCTCGATGCCGACCCGGCGCTTCATCTGCAGGAAGGCCAGGTAGTTCGACGCGTACTCCGCCCGGGCGGTGACGATCCGGTCGCCCGGCCGGAACGGGATGGCGTAGAACGCCATGTCCCAGGCCCGGGTGGCGTTCTCCACGAAGGCGATCTCGTCGCGGCGAGCGCCGATCAGGGCGGCCACGGCGTCGTAGACGTCGGCCACGCGGTCGGCCGCCTCCGCCGCGGCCTCGTACCCGCCGATCGCGGCCTCGCGCTGCAGGTGGCCGGTGACCGCCTCCAGCACGGGCCGGGGCGGCAGGGCCGAGCCGGCGTTGTTGAAGTGGATCACGTTGCCCACGCCGGGCGTGTCGGCCCTCGCGCGGGCGACGTCGAGCATCTACTTCTTCTTCAGCTTCAGGTCTTCGTAGGGCGCCGAGTACGGATAGGCCGCCAGCAGGCCGAGGCCGTGCACCTCGGGCCGGGCCCCCACGCCGTTGATGAACACCGAGCCCATCACCGGGATGAAGACGACCCGCTCGTCGATGATCTGCTGGGCGCGGTCGAGCAGCTGCTTGCGCACGCGCGGGTTCTGCTCGTTGACCTGCTCGGCGAACAGCCCGTCGATGTCGGCGTAGGTGCCGTACACGAACCGCGAGCCGGTGATGGCAAAGGTCTCGAGCCGGGTGGCGGCGTTGCCGGCGGCACCGCTGTTGGCCACCAGCAGGCCGCGCAGCTTGCGCTCGCCGAAGCCGGAGGTGAAGGCCGCGCGCTCCATCGCCCGCAGCCGGGTGCGGATGCCCACCGCCTGGAAGAAGTCGACCGCCGGTTCGCCGAGGGCGGCGCCATACACGGTGTCACCGATCACCTCGCCGCCGTCGAAGCCGTTCGGGTAGCCGGCTTCGGCCAGCAGCTGCCGGGCCCGCTTGGGGTCATAGGCCGGCTTGGGCCCGGCCCAGTAGTACTCCTGCACCTCGGGGACGATGCCGGATTGCAGGCGGGCCAGGCCGAGATACTGCGACTGGTTGATGGCCTGGCGGTCGATGGCCAGGCTGGCCGCCCGCCGCACGCGCACGTCGGCCCACGGCGACTTCGGGTCGAACTGCTCGGTCGGGTACAGCCAGGCCGTGAACGGCGGGTTCACGTTGGCCAGGGTCAGCCCCGGCGAGCGCTTGAGCTCCTCGGCCAGCGGTCCTGTGAAGCTGTAGGCGATGTCGACCTCACCCCGCTTCAGAGCGGCCAGCCGCGTGGACTCGTCGGTGATCACGCGGAACGCCAGCGTCTTGACGTTCGGCACCTTGCGCCAGTACTGCTCGAAGGCCTCCAGCACCAGCTCGACCCCCGGCTTGAACGAGACGAACTTGTAGGGCCCGGCGCCGACGGGCGCCCGCTTGAAGCCGTCCTCCCCCACCTTCTCGACGTAGGCCTTGGGCACGATCCAGGCCGCGCCGGTGGCGGGGCTCGCGTAGAACGTCATGAAGTCGGCCCACGGCTGCTTCAGCACGATCCGCACGCGGCGCGGGTCGGGCGTCTCCACGCGGGCCACGCGCCCGTGCAGCAGGGCAGCGGCGCCGCCGCGGTAGCGGTCGAACGAGAACTTCACGTCCTCGGCGGTCACCGGCTCGCCGGTGTGGAAGCGAGCGCCCTTGCGGAGGACGAAGTCGTAGACCAGCCCGTCCTTCGACACCGTCCACGACTCGGCCAGCGACGGCGCCGCCGGCTGGCCGGGCATCGGCTTCACCAGCGCATCGTGCAGCGCGTAGAGGATCATGAACGGCGTCACCAGCCCGGGGGTCTCGGCCGGATCGAAGTAGGTCGGGGCCAGCGTGATGTGCACGCCCCAGGTGAGCTGGCCCTCGGGGGCGGCGCCGGCGGCGGCCGGACTCAGGACGACGGCGGCGACGAGCACGAGCGAGCACAGACGAGCGAAGCGGGTCATGAGTCCTCCGTGAGCGAGCGGGCGTGGAGACGGGATCGGGACGGGCGTCCGAGGCACGGGCCGATGATACCGGATCGGGGGACGCCCGCCTCAGAAGCGGCAGGACTGGCGTCCCGGGTGCGGGCAGAAGCCGTACTGCACCTCGCCGGTCGTCGCGAAGCGCTTCAGCAAGCGCATCGAGAAGGCCATGTCGCTGACCACGGCCTCCTGGTGGCATAGCAGACAGTCGCCAGGCAGCTGGAGCTTCAGGGGCTCGGTCGTGACCGGATCGAATCCCGCGAACGTCCAGTTCCGGCTGCCGGACCCCGGCTGGGTCTTCTGCATGAGGTGCAGCGTGCGCTCGTCCTTGCTGCGGACCAGGCGCCCCTGGGGGGTCGTCTCGAAGATCGGCGTCCGGGTCGTGCGGTCGCGGCCTACCTGCCTGGCGCTGTGCGCGTCGATCGCGAACAGGGCGCCGACCGGCAGCTCCCGCAGCCCCGGCTCGCGTCGCAGCGCCTCGATCACGGGTGGCGACACGTACAGATCCCGTGAATACCCGTCGGCGCGATCCACCACCGCGTACCTCACCAGCCGGGTCTTGTACTCCTCGGGATAGGGGACGGCGGTCGGCGACTGGGCCAGCGCGGGCTCGATCAGCGTCAGGATCATCAGCAGCCAGGCGCGAGTCCACGCCGGCGCCGGGAGCGCGAAGCCGGTCATCCGAGGCACGCGCCGATCATACTGGATCGAGGGACGCCCGGCCGAGCCGGACTGGCCGTATCATCCCCTCATGCCAGCGATCACGGTCCACCGTCCACGAGCGGCCGCATGACCACCGCCGACGTCGTCGTCGTGGGCGCCGGCATCATGGGCGTCAGCACCGCCTACCACCTGGCCCGGCGACGGGCCGGACGCATCGTGGTGCTGGAGCGCGACGACGTGTGCTCGGGCTCGACGGCGCTGGCCAGTGGCGGCATCCGCCACCAGTACGCCAACCGGATCGGAATCGAGCTGACCCGGCAAAGCATCGAGACCTACGAGCGCTTCGCCGAGGAGTTCGGCGTCGACCCGAACTTCCGTCAGCATGGCTACCTGATCCTGGTCTCGACCGAGGCCGAGCACGCGCAGGCCGAGCGCAGCGTGGCCCTGCAGCAGAGCCTCGGCGTGGACGTGCGGCTGCTGTCCCCCGACGAGACGCGCCGGCGCTTCCCGTATCTGGCCACCGACGACCTGCGTGGCGCCACCTACTCGCCGCGCGACGGTTACGCCGATCCCTACCTGGCCACCACGGCCATCGCCGCCCGGGCCCGCGAGCTCGGCGTCACGATCCGCACCGGCTGTGAGGTGGTGGGGTTCACGCGGACGCCGGACGGCGTCGAAGGCGTGGTCACGCAGCAGGGCCCGGTCACCGCGCCCGTCGTGGTCATCGCGACCGGCTGCTGGTCCGGCATGGTCGGCACGCTGGCCGGCATCGATATCCCGGTGGCGCCGCTGCGGCGCTCGAAGTTCATCACCGCCCCGTTCCCGTTCGAGAAGATCCCGGAGGCGACACCGTTCGTCATCGATCCGCACCTGGGGATCTCGGTGCGCCGGGAGGGCGCCGGCCTGCTGCTCGGCATCGGCCGGCGGCAGGAGCCGGGGTCGTTCAGCACCGAGCTGGACTGGGCGCTGGCCGAGCCGCTGGTGGAGCGCGTGGTCCGGCGCGTGCCGGTGCTCGCCGACGCCCAGCTGATGCGGACGTGGAGCGGACTCTACGAGATGACGCCGGACCAGACCGGCATCGTGAGCGCGGTGCCGGGCGTGGCCGGCCTGCACGTGATCGCCGGCTTCAGCGGCCACGGCTTCATGCACGGCCCCATCGCGGGCCAGCTCATGGCCGAGCTGATCGTCGACGGCCGGGCGAGCACCGTGGACATCGCCCCCCTGGCCCTCGACCGCTTCGCCCGCGGGGAGATCAGCCTGGAGCCGCTGACGTTTACCTGAACGGACGGCCGGCTCAGCCCTCGAGGTTCTTGATCGCCAGGCCCTGGGGGCTCGAGGCCGTCGACGCCACGAACGGCCTGCCTCGCGGAGGTGGGTGGACGGCCGGGCACTTGCCCGTGACCATCCCGTGGACGCCTGATACCATCGGCCCCTGGCCCGACCGGCTGGAGCCCGTCCGGCGGACAGGAGGAGCGGCTCGATGGATCTCAACTACTCGCCCGAGGAAACGGCGTTTCGTGACGAGGTGCGGAGCTGGCTCGCCCAGAACCTGCCCGCCGACCTGCGCGACAAGGTGCGCGACTACAGGGAGCTCTCCAAGGACGACCTCGAGCGCTGGCACAAGATTCTGGCCAAGAAGGGGTGGGTCGCCCCCGACTGGCCGGTCGAGCACGGCGGCACCGGCTGGAACGTCGTCCAGCGGTACATCTTCGAGGAGGAGTGCGGCTACGCCGGCACGCCGCCCCTGGTCGCCTTCGGCCTGCGCATGTGCGCGCCCGTCCTCTTCCGCTTCGGCACCGACGCCCAGAAGCAGCGCTTCCTGCCCAAGATCTACAGCGGCGAGGAGTTCTGGTGCCAGGGCTACTCGGAGCCGGGCTCGGGCTCGGACCTGGCCTCGCTGAAGACACGGGCCGTCCGCGACAACGGGCACTACGTCGTGAGTGGCCAGAAGATCTGGACGACGCTGGCCCACTACGCCGACTGGATCTTCTGCCTGGTCCGCACCGACAGCAAGACGGACAAGCGGCAGGACGGCATCTCGTTCCTCCTCATCGACATGAAGACGCCGGGCATCACCGTGCGCCCCATTCACCTGATGGACGGCGGCCACGAGGTCAACGAGGTCTTCTTCGACGACGTCAAGGTGCCGGCCGAGAACCTCGTGCACGAGGAGGGCAAGGGCTGGACGGTGGCCAAGCACCTGCTCGGCTACGAGCGCATGGGCACCGGGCGCATCGGCGTCTCCAAGCGCGAGCTGCTCAAGGTCAAGGAGGTCGCGGCGGCCACCCTGAAGGACGGCAAACCGCTGCTGGACGACCCGCGCTTCCGCGACCGGCTCTCGCGCGTCGAGGTCGAGCTGATGGCCCTCGAGATCACGAATCTGAGATTCCTCGATCAGCTCCGGCGCGGCGGCAAGCCGCCCGGCGCCGAGGTCTCGCTGCTCAAGATCAAGGGCACCGAGATCCAGCAGGCGCTGACCGAGCTGATGATGCAGGCGGCGGGGCCGTTCGCCCAGGCCTTCCGCCCCGTCGACGCCGATCCCGGCTTCGACCGCTTCACGGCGGCCCTGGCCCCGCGCTACTGCAACCTGCGCAAGGCCACGATCTACGCGGGATCCAACGAGATCCAGCGCAACATCATCAGCAAGATGACGCTCGGCTTGTGAGCGTGGCCGTGCGAGCCGCAGCCGAAGGCGAGGCGAGCCTGTGAACGTGGCCGTGCGAGCCGCGGCCGAAGGCGAGGCGAGCTTGTGAACGAGAGGACGACGCGATGAACTTCGAGCTGAGCGAGGAGCAGACGCTGCTGGCCGAGACGATCAAGCGGTTCGTGGCCACCCACTACAGCTTCGACGCCCGGGCCAAGATCATCGCCTCACCGGGGGGCTGGAGCGCGGATGTGTGGGCGGCCATCGCCGAGATGGGGCTGCTCGGCGTCCCCTTCGCCGAGGCCCACGGCGGCTTCGGCGGCGCCACCGTCGACGTCATCCCCGTGATGGAGGCGATCGGCGAGGGCTTGCTGGTCGAGCCGTACCTGGCCACCGTCGGCCTCGGCGGCCGCTTCGTGGCCCGCGCGGGCACCAAGGAACAGCAGGACCGCATCCTGCCCGCGCTCGTGCAGGGCAAGCACACGCTGGCCTTTGCCCACACCGAGCCCGGCGCGCGCTACGACCTGCGCCAGGTCGGGCTGAAGGCGCGGCGCTCAGGCGACGGCTGGACGCTCGACGGCGACAAGCGCATGGTGCTGCACGGCGGCAGCGCCGACACCCTGGTGCTGTCCGCACGCACGGCTGGCGGTGACACCGACGCGGCCGGCATCACCCTGTTCCTGGTGCCGCGCACGGCGGCCGGCGTCTCGATCAAGGAGTCGCGCACGATCGACAACCTCCGCACCGCCGACATCCACCTCAGCGGCGTCCGCGTCGGCGCCGACGCCCTGCTCGGGCGCGAGGGCGAGGGCTACCCGGTCATCGAGGAAGTCGTCGATTACGCCACCGCGCTGCTCTGCGCCGAGGCCGTCGGCGCCATCCGCTACGCCAACGAGGCGACGCTCGAATACCTCAAGACACGCCGCCAGTTCGGGGTGCCGATCGGCAGCTTCCAGGCCCTGCAGCACCGCATGGTCGAGATGATGATCAGCCACGAGCAGGCCCGCTCGATGGCCTGCCTGGCCTGCGTGAAGGTCGACACCGCCGAGCCCGCCGAGCGCCGCCGCATCATCTCCGCCGCCAAGATCAAGATCGCCGATGCCTGTCGCCACGTGAGCCAGGAGGCCGTCCAGCTGCACGGCGGCATGGGCATGACGGAAGAGCTCAAGATCAGCCACACGTTCCGCCGGCTCACGATGCTGGCCCAGACGTTCGGTGACGCCGAGCACCACCTGGAGCGCTTCGCCGCGGCCGACGCCGCCGCGTCCGCCTAGGACCCGGGAGGGGTCCACTCATGCCGATCCGCCGCCTCGCCGCCCTGGCGCTCCTCGCCCTCGCGCTCAGCCTCGTCACCGGCGCCGACGCCGCGCCCCCCAAGGACGCGATCGTCGTCGGGCTCCTCGCCGAGCCCGTCACCATGGATCCACCCCAGATCACCGATCTCAACTCCGCGCGCATCACCAAGCGGATCTTCGAGGGGCTGGTGGCCCAGGAGCTCGGCAGCTACAAGCTGGTGCCCGGCCTCGCCCAGTCGTGGGACATCGCCAAGGACGGCCTCACCTACACCTTCAAGCTGCGGCAGAACGTGAAGTTCCACGACGGCACGCCGTTCAACGCCGAGGCGGTGCGGTTCTGCTTCGAGCGACAGCTGAACGACAAGAGCCCCTTCTACGGCACCGGCACCTACCCGTACGTGAAGAGCTTCCTCGGCAACATCGCCGGCGTGGAGGTGATCGACCCCTACACGCTGCAGATCAAGCTCAAGGCCCAGCTCGCGCCGTTTCTGCAGTACCTCGCCCACCAGTCGCTGTTCGTGTACAGCCCCGATGCCCTCAAGAAGTGGGGCAAGGACATCGTCAAGCACCCGGTCGGGACCGGGCCGTTCAAGCTAGAGACGTGGGAGCCGGGCGTGAAGGTCGTGCTGGCCCGCAACGATCAGTACTGGGGCGGCGCGCCCAAGATCCGCCAGGCCATCTACGTGCCGATCATCGAGGCCCAGGCCCGGCTGGCCGCCATCAAGACGGGCGAGATCGACCTCACGATGGACGTGCCGCCCGACAGCCTGGACGATCTCCGCAAGGACCCCAACGTCGTCGTCGCCGAGAGCAACTCGTCGGCGGCGTGGTACATCGCGCTCAACACCCGCCACCCGGTGCTGAAGGACAAGCGCGTGCGGCAGGCGCTGAACTACGCGGTGAACAAGGACGCGATCATCCGCGACATCCTCAAGGGCACGGCCATCGTCTCCCGGGGCCCGCTGTCGCCGGTGTACGGCCCCTACCACGAGGAGAGCGTGCCGAAGTACCCCTTCGACGTCGAGAAGGCGCGCGCCCTTCTGAAGGAAGCCGGCCATGCGGGGGGCTTCGAGCTGACGTTCCTGGTCCCGGAGTCGGGCTCGGGCATGCAGTCACCCGTCGAGATGGCCACGGTCATCCAGGCCAACCTGGCCGCGGTGGGCGTGAAGGCCAAGATCCAGACGCTGGAGTGGGGCGCCTACCTCAAGAAGTACCTCGAGAGCCCCGACATGGCGGAGATGTCGTGGAATCCGTCGATCGGTGACCCCGACCACATGATGTACATGCTGCTGTCGTCCGACCGCTTCCCGCCCGCCTTCAACGCCGGCTTCTACCAGAACGACAAGGTCGACGACCTGCTCCGCCGTGGCCGCACGACCACCGAGGAGAAGGCCCGCATCCCGCTCTACCGGGAAGCGCAGAAGGTGATCGTCGAGGACGCGCCGTGGATCTTCGTCGACCACGGCAAGCAGGTGATCGTCCACCGCAAGCGTGTGCAGAGCTTCAAGCTGCACCCGAACTTCGATCTCGTGCTCACGCAGGTGTGGCTGCAGTAGGGGGCGGCGGCCTCCAGGGCTACGTCCTCCGACGGCTGCTTCTCGCCGTCCCCGTCCTGTTCGGGGTCTCGCTGCTCGTCTTCGCCGTGATGCACCTGGCGCCGGGGGATCCGGCCGCCATCATGCTCGGCGCCCAGGCGACGCGGGAGGACGTCGAGCGGCTCCATCGCGAACTGGGGCTCGACCGTCCGTTCCCCGTGCAGTACGGGCAGTGGCTCGGCCGCGTGCTGCGCGGCGACCTCGGCCGCTCGATCCCGCTCGGCCGCGAGGTGCTGCCCGAGGTGCTGGTGCGCTTCAAGGCCACGCTGATCCTCACCGGCGGCGCCCTCCTCGTGGCCCTGGCGATCGGGGTGCCGGCCGGGATCGTCTCGGCGACCCGCCAGTACTCGTGGCTCGACCGCATCAGCATGGCCGTCGCCGTCACCGGGGTGAGCCTGCCCGTCTTCTGGACCGGCATCATGCTGATCATCGTGTTCTCGCTCACCCTGCGCTGGCTGCCGTCGGCGGGGATGTTCTCGCCCTACGGCGGCGGCGACCTCGCCGATCTGCTGTGGCACCTGGTGCTGCCGGCGGTGACGCTCGGCACCGCCTCGGCGGCCGCGCTGGCCCGCATGACGCGCTCGAGCGTGCTGGAGATCGTGCGCCAGGACTTCGTGCGCTCGGCCCGCGCCAAGGGGCTGGCCGAGCGGGCCGTGGTCGGGCGCCACGTCCTCAAGAACGCGGTCAACCCGGTCGTCACCGTGCTCGGCATCCAGGTCGGCACCCTGCTGGGCGGCGCCATCCTGACCGAGACGGTGTTTTCGTGGCCGGGGCTCGGCTCGATGATGGTCCGCGCGATCCAGGCCCGCGACTACCCGCTCGTGCAGGGCGGCGTGCTGCTGATCGCCACCACGTTCGTGGGCGTCAACCTGCTCGTCGACCTGCTCTACGCCGTCTTCGACCCGCGCATCCGCTATGAGTAGCCACGGCCGGGGCCGGCCATGAGCGACGTGGTCCGGATGTTTCGCCGGAGCCACGCGGCGGTGCTGGGGCTCGGCCTGGTGGCCGCGCTGGCGCTCGCCGCACTGCTGGCCCCGCTGCTGACCGCGCACGATCCCAACGAGGTCGACACCACCCGGCGGCTGGCCCGCCCGCTCACGCCTGGCCACCCCCTCGGCACCGACGAGTTCGGTCGCGACATGACGGCGCGCCTGCTGCACGGGGCCCGCATCTCGCTGGCCATCGGCCTGGCCGCAACGGCGCTGGCCGCGCTGGCCGGCTCGCTGTGCGGCCTGGTGGCGGGGCTGGGCGGAGGCTGGATCGATCACGCGATCATGCGCTCGATCGACACGCTCATGGCGTTCCCGTACTTCCTGCTCGCCATCGCCATCATCGCCGCGCTCGGCCCGGGGCTGGTCAACGGCATGATCGCCGTCGCCGTCGTCAACATCCCCTTCTACGGGCGCATCGTGCGAGGCACCGTGCTGGCCGTGCGCGAGACCGAGTACGTGCAGGCGGCGCGGGCGCTGGGGGTGACCGAGCTGGGACTGGCCCTCCGCCACGTCCTCCGCAACTGCCTGGCCCCGATCATCGTGGCGGTCACGCTGAACGTGGGCGGCATGATCACGGCGCTGGCCGGGCTGTCGTTCCTCGGTCTCGGCGTGCAGCCGCCGGTGTCCGACTGGGGCAGCATGCTGGCCAGCAGCCGGCAGTACATCAACGTGGCGCCCCACGTGGCCGCCCTGCCCGGGCTGGCCATCTTCCTGGCCGTGCTCGGCTTCAACCTGCTCGGCGACGGCCTGCGCGACGCGCTCGACCCCCGCCTGCGCTGAGGCGGGAGCGCCGGCGGCTCTGCTACGATGACCCTCGTCGTCCCCAGGAGGGCCGGAGCATGCACGACTGTCGGTTCACCGACCTCAACGCGATCATGGCCGAGGGCCGGCAGGTGACCGTCCTCTGGCAGGAGGACGAGTCGCTGGCCTTCGTCGCCAACGGCCGCGCCTACCGGAGCGAGTTCCACGTCAACCCGTCCGCGGAGACGATGCTGCAGCTACGCGGGGAGATGCGCCTGCACTACCTCACCCCCGAGGGCGAGGAGAAGGTGCGGGTGCTCCGGGAGGGCGAGTACATGTACTGCCCGCCCGGCCTGCCCCACTCGCCGCGCTTTCCACCCGGGGCCTTCGCCCTCATCACCGAGCGCAAGCGCCGACCGGGCGAGCGCGACCGGTTCCTGTGGTTCTGCGACAAGTGCCGGGCCCAGGTGTACGAGGCGGTGTTCGAGGTGCGCGACTACGCCGAGAACCCGGTCAGCCGCGCCTACCAGGAGTACTACGGCTCCCTCGAACACCGCACCTGCAAGGCGTGCGGCCACGTGATGCCGACACCCGACGATCGGTCCTTCGAGCAGGCCAATCCTCAGGTGCCGCGACCCCAGAGGCCGCAGTAGCGGCGCAGGACGAACGGCAGCGCCGTCTCGTAGCCGGCCCAGGTCGCGTACTTCGGCAGCTTCAGCTCCTTCTCCACGGCGTCCCAGCACTTGCCGGCCTGGGCCTCGGCCTTCACCGCGGCCGAGGCATCCTGCAGGAAGGTCAGCACGTCCTGGGCGTCCTGCTTGGTTCCGAGCCGGCCGCCGGGGGCGCCCGGATGACCGGGGATGAGCTTGTCCCAGTCCATCGCCTGCACCTTGCGGAGCGCATCCTCCCACTCGAGCGGGTAGGAGTCGATCATGCCGCGCCCGGGAACCGAGCCCACCGGGATGAAGTCCACCGCGAACAGCACCTTCTGCTTGGGCAGCCGCATGACGAGCGTGCTGTCGGAGTGGTTGAGGCCGATGTAGGTCAGCTCCAGCGTGGTGTCCCCCAGCGTGATGGTGCGGCTGGCGTCCACCGTCTCGTCGGGCAGGATCGTGTGCGGGTCCTTGAGCACGGCCAGCCGCTCGGCCGCGCGCTTGTGCGCGACGAAGGTGGCGCCGGCATCCTTGAACGGCTTGCCGCCCGCGATGTGATCGAAGTGATGGTGGCTGTAGACCACGTACTTGATCGGCTGGTTGCTCGCCACCTTCCGGATCTCGTCGACGTAGGTCACCACCGCCTGCGGCCGGCCATAGCCGATGGGGTCGGTGGCGATGACCCCGGCCGAGGTGACGACGAACATCGACTGCGCGTTGCCATAGCGGAAGACGTAGACGTTGTCGGTGCCGTCGACCTTGGTGGTGGCGAACGGCGGCGGCGTGGCCTGCTGGGCGTGGGCCGCCACTCCCACGCAGGCGGCGGCCAGGACCACGCCGGTGACGATTCGGGATATCCGTGTCATGGGATCGCTCCTGTGTGGTGTGTGTTCAGCCGGCCAGGCCGGCCATCAGCTCCATCGCCTCCGGCTGGTCGGCGACGATCGTGAGCCCGGTGATGCCGGAGTCGGCCCACGGCTTGAATCGCTCGCGGATGCGCCCGACCGGTCCCACCAGCGCCATCTCGTCGCAGAACTCGTCGGGGACGGCGTCGACCGCTTCGTCCTTGCGCTTGGCCAGGAACAGCTCCTGGATGCGCTGGGCGGCGTCGCCGAAGCCGCGGCGGACCATCATCTCCTTGTGGAAGTTCTTGTCGCGGTGACCCATGCCGCCCACGTACAGCGCCACCCGCGGTTTCATGCGGGCCAGGGCGCCCTTGACGTCGTCGGTGATGCGGACGTCGGCGCGCGGCTGGATCTCGAAGTCGCCGTAGCCCTTGCCGTGGCCGGCCCGGCGGAAGCCCTCCTCCAGCCACGGGCGCAGCATGGGCATGAGGCGGGGCACGAAGCCCAGCGGCAGCCAGCCGTCG
This sequence comes from uncultured Candidatus Rokubacteria bacterium, assembly GCA_963734175.1. Taxonomy (GTDB): domain Bacteria; phylum Methylomirabilota; class Methylomirabilia; order Rokubacteriales; family CSP1-6; genus AR5. The sequence continues at coordinate 695,512 of CAVTGC010000013.1, read as the reverse complement.
GCGATCTCGGCCGTGAGCTTCACGTTGGCCTCGGTGCCGGTGCCGAGCCAGATCGGCAGCCGCGGGTCCATGTGCAGGATCGAGGTGAGTGGCTTGCCCACGCCGAGCGCGCCGGGGCCGGTGTACGGCAGCGAGATCTCGCGGCCGTCATGGGCGACCGGGTCCTTGCGCTCGAACACCTTGCGCATGATGGCCACGTAGTCGCGCAGGCGCCAGTACGGCTTCCCCCACGGCTGCCCGTACCAGCCCTCGACGATCTGGGGCCCGGAGACGCCGAGCCCGGCGATGACGCGGCCGCCACCGGCCAGCGCGTCGACAGTGCCGGCCGCCATCGCCGCCGAGGCGGGCGGGCGCGCGGCCAGTTGCATGATGCCGGTGCCGAGGCGGATGCGCTTCGTCAGCGCCGCCAGGTAGGCGAGCGGCGTGATGGCATCCGAGCCGTAGGCCTCGGCCGTCCACACCGAGTCGAAGCCGAGGCGCTCCGCGAGCTGGACCTTGTCGACCGGCAGCTTCAGCTCCGCGCCCGAGTATCCGATGCTGAGACCGAGCTTCATGAGGTGGCCCTCCTGGCCGTCGCGATCACTCCATCAAGACGCCGCCGTCCACGTTGAAGCTCTCGCCGTACACGAAGCTGGCGGCGTCGGAGAGCAGGAACAGGACGGCGCTGGCGATCTCCTCGGGGGTACCGAACCGCCCCAGCGGGATCCGCCCGGCGATCATCGTACGCTGCTCCGGCGTCAGCGGCGCATGCATCGGCGTGTCGCAGGGGCCGGGGTTCACACAGTTGATCCGCACGCCGGTGCCGACCAGCGCCCGCGCGAAGCCCTTCGTCATGGTGACGACGGCGCCCTTGGTGGCCGCGTACGGGATGTTGGCGACGCGGCCGCCGCCCAGCTTGTAGCTGTCCGAGCCGATCGTCACGATCCGCCCCTGCCCGCGCGGCACCATCCGCTTCAGCGCGGCCTGGACCGTGAAGAACGTCCCCTTGGCGTTGACCGCGAACACGCGGTCCCATTCCTCGGAGGTCACCTCGAGCAGCGGAAGCGTGGTGATGATGCCGGCGCAGGTGACGAGGCCGTCGATCCCACCGAACTCGCGCTCGGCCAGCGCGAAGACCGCCTCGATCTCCGGCAGCTTCGTCACGTCGGCGCGCAGGTGGCGCACCTGGCCCGGAAGCCCGGCCGCCGTCGTCTTGAGCCGGTCCCCGTCGAAATCCGACAGCACCAGCCGGGCGCCCTCCCGGGCGGCCGCCCCGGCGATGGCCCGGCCCATTCCGGAGGCGGCCCCGGTGACGACGACCACCCGATCTCGGAGGTTCAGGAAGTCGGACATTGGATTACCATGGGCCCCTCGATACACCGCCGACGATCACCCGGTCAAGACCAAGCCCCCAGAGGAGGCCACGATGCCCACACGTCCTGCCGCCGCCGCCAAGCCGAAGAAGGTGAACGGAAAGGGCAACAGCCCCTACGGCTACCCGTTCTGGGACTGGGTCGCCCGCGAGGACCCCGAGTACGTCCGCGCGCGCCAGCCGCTCAGCGCGCTGTCGATCGGCGAGGGCAAGGAGCTCTCGGTCAAGTACCGCGAGATGGTCATCATCGGCATTCTTGCCTTCCGCGGCCGCCAGGAGGGGTGCGTGGCCCACATGCGCCGGGCCATCGAGCACGGCGCCACCAAGCGCGAGCTGCTGGAGTCGATCCAGTCCGCCGCGGTGCCGGGGGGCGGGCCGACCTTCAGCACGGGCGTACAGGCGCTGATGAAGCTCGATCAGGAAGGCGCGTTCAGGTAGCGCCGAGCTCGCGCGTCACATCGTCGAATAGCTCGTCCACCGTGAACCGGCGCGGGATGAGCCCCTGGCGATGCACGCAGTCGATGGCGACCTCGAGGCTGCGGCGACAGGCCTCGAGCCCGAACGGCGTGGTGTCGAGGTCGCCCGGCCCCCGGGGCGCCGCCGCCCGCTTGCTCGCCGCCAGCAGCCGGTACACCTCCCGGACGATCTGGGGCTGGGATCGTGTGAGTGATGCCTTGACCGCGACCAGGTGATTCACCTGGATGGCGTCGTGCTTCGCGTGCCAGGCGCGCGCGGCGCCGTCGGGGTCGGGGATGAGCGGGACCAGGCGCGGGTCTTTCGGCTCACGGCCACTGACGATGGCGGCGTCGATCTCGCCGGCGAGCAGCATGCCGAGCAGGTCCTGACCGGGCTTGGCGCGCTCCACGCTGGGCGGGTCGCGGAACTCAGCGACGTGCGGCTCCTCGAAGGTCACCCAGTTGATCCGGCCGAGGTCCACGCCCCAGTCGTCGGCGAGGATGCCACGAATCCAGGCGCCCGTCGTCACCGAGTACGAACGAACGCCCACGCGGCGGCCCGGCAGGTCACTCGGCGCCAGCGGGCCACGCTCCCGGTTGTAGACGATGTAGGCGTGCTGGAACCGGCCCAGCACGACGGCCGGCAGGAGCACGAGCGGCTTGCCGTGGGCCCGGGCGATGAGGAAGGTCACGATGGCCAGCTCGGCCACCTCGAAGGCCAGGTCGCGCACGGCTCGCGGAAAGGCCGAGGCGACCGAGGACACGTCGGCGAACTGCAGACGGACAATGGGCGACGTCAGCTCGCCCCGGCGCAGCGCGCGGGTGCCGGCGTAGTCACCGAGCAGGATCGGCAGCGTGACACCATCTCCCATGACGGCTCCTCCGTGAAGTCCCTGAGCGACGACCGATCGTTCATGACACAATCGCCCGACGCTCAGCGGCCGCCGAACCTGAAGCAGTGGCCGCCCGCGCATCGTATCGCGCCCCAATCGAGGAGGCGGTGTGATGATCGAACGACGCACGTTTCTGGCCAAGGCGGGCGGGGCGGCAGCGCTCGCCGGGGCAGCCATGCTCGACGCGCCCGAGGTCGTCGCTCAGCCCAAGTTCCAGTGGCGGCTGTCCACGGCCTGGCCCAAACAACTCGACATGCTTCAGGGTGCGGCCCATCGACTGGCCCAGGTCGTCGAGGAGATGAGCGGCGGGCGCTTTCGCATCGAGGTCTTTCCCGGTGGCCAGATCATGCAGCCGTTCGAGTGCTTCGAGGCCGCCTCCAAGGGCACCATCGAGGCGTTCATGGCCGCCTCCTACTACTGGACCGCCAGCGAGCCCGCGGCCGACTGGTTCACCTCCGTCCCGTTCGGCATGGATCCGCAGGGTATGGCGATCTGGTATTACCAGGGCGGTGGGCTCAAGCTGTGGGAAGAGACATACGCGCCCTTCAATCTCGTCCCTCGCCTCGGCCCGGGGTTCGCCCCGCAGATGGGTGGCTGGTTCCGTCGGAAGATCAACACGATCGCGGACTACAAGGGCCTGAAGATGCGCATCGCGGGGCTCGGCGGCCAGGTCATCGCGAGAGCGGGGGCCACGCCGGTCCTCACGCCGGCGGCGGAGATCTATGCCGCCTTCGAGCGGGGCGCCATCGACGCCTGCGAATGGGTCGGGCCACACGACGACCTCAAGCTCGGCCTGCAGAACACCGCACGGCACTACTACTACCCGGGCTGGCACGAGCCCGGTACCGTGGGAGAGTTCGGCTTCAACCGAAAAGCGTACGAGGCGCTGCCCACCGACTTGCGGCGGATCCTCGACCTGGCCGCGGCGGCGACCCAGGTCGACGGGCTCATGGATTTCCACGGAAAGAACGTCATCGCCATCGAGCGGATCCGGACGGAGTTCAAGAGCAAGGTGGAACTGATCCAGTTCCCGGTGCCCGTCCTGCGCGAGCTGAAGAAGATGGCTGCCGACGTCATCCGGGAGCACTCCAGCAAGAGCCCGATGGCCAGGAAGGTGTATGCCTCGTTCACGAAGTTCCAGCTCCAGCTCGGCAGCTGGGACCACGTCTCGCAAGGGGCTTACCATCAGTTCCTCAAGACCTAGGGACCGAGGAGAAGCCTGATGACCGAGCGACGCCGATTCATCGCGAAGGCGGGCGGAGTGATGGCGGCGGTGGCGGCGACCGCTCTCGTCGACGCGCCCAGCATCATCGCCCAGCCCAAGGTGCACTGGCGCATGTCCACGGCCTGGCCCAAGCAGCTCGACGTCATGCAGGGCTCGGCCATCCGCCTGGGCAAGGTCGTCGACGAGATGAGCGGCGGGCGCTTTCGCATCGAGGTCTACCCCGGTGGCCAGATCATGCAGCCGTTCGAGTGCTTCGACGCCGCTTCCAAGGGCACCATCGAATGCTTCATGTCCGCGGCCGCCTACTGGGCCTCCCGGGAGCCCGCGATCGAGTGGTTCATGGCCGTGCCGTTCGGTCTTGACCCGCAGGGCATGGCGGCCTGGTACTACGAGGGTGACGGTCGCCAGCTCTGGGAGGAGACATACGCTCCCTTCGGAATCGTGCCGCGGCTCGGTCCGGCCTTCAGTCCCCAGATGGGCGGATGGTTCCGGAAGAAGATCAACTCCCTGGCCGACTACAAGGGCCTGAAGATGCGCATCGCCGGCCTCGGCGGCCAGGTGCTGACCCGGGCCGGCGGCACCGCCATCCTCACGCCCGCCGCCGAGATCTACGCGGCGGTCGAGCGCGGAGTGATCGATGCCGCCGAATGGGTCGGGCCGCACGACGACCTGGCGCTGGGCCTGCAGAACACCGCGCGCTACTACTACTATCCCGGCTGGCACGAGCCCGGCACCGTGAGCGAGTTCGGCTTCAACCGCAAGGCCTACGAAGCACTCCCCGCCGATCTGCGGCGGATCCTCGACCTGGCGGTGGCGGCCACCCAGGTGATGGGCTTCCTGGACTTCCACACCAGGAACGCGGTGGCGCTGGAGCGGATCAAGACCGAGTTCAAGGGCAAGGTGGAGCTCGTCCAGTTCCCGGCCTCGGTCCTGCGCGAGCTCAAGAAGATCACCGCCGGCGTGGTCCGGGACCAGGCCGAGCGCAGCCCCATGGCCAAGAAGGTCAACGCGTCGTACGTCAAGTTCCAGACGCTGATCGGTCCCTGGGACCAGGTCGCCCAGGGTGTGTACTACCAGCTGGCGAAGGGGTGATACCGCGGGTCTCGTGGATCGCGCTCGGGCTGCTGCTCTCGCTCCTCGCGGTCGCGGCCGCGGCCCAGGAGGCACGGCGACCGTTTCGCATCGGCGTCCTCAACGAGGCATGGTCGACCGCCCACCCGACGGTCGAAGGGCTCAAGACCGGCCTCAAGGAGCTTGGCCTGGTGGAGGGCCGTGACGTCGCCCTCGACATCCGGTTCACGGAGGGAAAAACCCAGGCCATGCCCGCCGCCGCCGAGAGCCTGGTCAAGACCGGCGTCGACCTGATCGTCACGAGCCAGGAGGCCGCCACCCTCGCCGCCCGCGATGCGACGAGGACGGCCCCGATCGTCTTCACCGGGGTGGGAGACCCGGTCGGCGCCGGCGTCGTCGCCAACCTTGCCCAGCCCGGCGGTAACGTGACCGGCATCTCCAGCTTGCAGAGCGAGCTCGTGGCCAAGCGCCTGCAGTTCCTCAAGGCACTGGCCCCGGGCGTCCGTCGCGTGTGGGTCATCTATTACGGGGCCGACCTGAGCACGACCTCGATGATCGGCAAGGTGCTGGAGGCGGCGCCGCGCCTCAAGCTGGAAATCGTGCCGCGGGGTGTGCTCGACACCGACGCGCTCAAGCGCGTGCTCGCCGAGGTCCGGCGCGGCGAGGCGATGCTGGCCCCGGAGGGTTCGGGGCTGGACATCCCCCTGGCCGTCCTGGAGCGGTCGCTCGCCCTGCGGGTGCCGGCGGTCTTCGCGAGCGCCCTGTGGGTCGGTCACGGCGGCCTGGTGTCCTATGGCCCCGACTCGTATGCCGAGGGCGTGCAGGCCGCCTCGCTCGTGGCCAAGATCGTCCGGGGAAGCAAACCGCAGGACCTGCCCGTCGAAGGCGCCGAGCGGATCGACCTCGCCGTGAACCTCAAGACGTCCGAGCTGCTCGGCCTCACGGTGCCTCGCAAGATCCTGCTGCGCGCCGACGCGCTGCGGCGATGACCCCCGCCCCCTTTCAGGGTCGGCTCTTCCGCAAGTACGTCGTCGTCCTCCTCGTCCTTGTCGGGGGCGTCCTGATGGCTTCCAGCCTGGTCGAGCTGTACTTCTCGTACCGCGAGACCCAGCGGGCCATCGTGCGCGTCGAGCGCGCGAACGCGGCGGCGGCGGCGGCGCGCATCGAGCAGTTCCTGCGCGAGGTGGAGGATCGGGTCCGGGAGACGACCCGCACCGCCTCCGACGATCCGGCGGCCGGCCGGCCCGGCCGCGGCGCGCTCGGGTTCCGGGAGGGGCTGGCGGCGGCGATCGCCGAGCAGCGCGAGCTCGACTTTCTCCGGGTCCTCCGCAACGTTCCCGCCATCAGCGAGTTCCGTCACCTGGACGTGTCGGGCAAGGAGCAGCTCCGGGTGTCTCGCCTGCAGCCGGACGTCGTCGACAGCGGCGAGGACTGGTCCCAGGCGGCCGCCTTCCTCGGCGCGCGGACAGGCAAGACCTACTGGAGTCCGGTCTATCTCGTGACCGAGTCCGAGCCGTACGTCACCCTGGCCATGCCGGTCGGCAAGTACGCCGTCGAGGTCACGGCGGCCGAGGTGAGCCTCCGGAACGTGATGAAGGTCATCGCCCAGGTCGAGGTCGGCCCGGGCGGCTACGCCTACGTCGTGGACTCCCGCGACAACCTGGTCGCCCATCGCGACAGCCGGATCCTGCGCGAGCGGCGCGATCTCTCCGCGCTGGCCCAGGTGAAGGCCGCCCGGGCCGCCGGCACGCCCGGGCCCGCGACCGCCCCCGTGGCGGTGGTCGCCGACGGCCTCGCCGGTGGCCGCGTCCTCGCCGCCCACGCCGTCATCGCGCCGCTCGACTGGCTCGTCTTCGTGGAGCGGCCGGCCGCCGACGCCTACGCCCCGCTGCGGGAGCCGATCATCCGCAGCATCGTCATCTTCGTGCTGGGCCTCGGCCTGTCCATCCTGGCCAGCATCGTCCTCGCCCGCCGCATGGTCGCGCCCATCCGGATCTTGCAGGCTGGCGCGGCGCGGATCGGCGCCGGCGAGCTCGACCATCGCGTCGAGGTCCGCACCGGCGACGAGCTGCAGGCGCTCGGCGACGAGCTCAACCGGTCGGCGGCCGAGCTCGAGGCCGCCCGCGCCACCCTCGAGCACAAGGTCGAGGAGCGCACGAGCGAGCTGGCCACGGCCAACACCGAGCTCACCCAGGCGCTGGGCCAGCAGACGGCCACGAGCGAGGTCCTGAAGCTGATCAGCCGCTCCACCTTCGACCTGGCGACCGTCCTGCAGACGCTGATCGAGAACGCCACGCAGCTGTGCGACGCCACGCGTGGTCACATTTTCAGGTTTGACGGCCAGGTCCTGCGGTTCGCCGCCGCTTATGGAGCCACTCCGGAGTTCGTGCACTTCCTGGAGACGACGCCGATCCGGCCGGGACACGATTCCGTGTCCGGCCGCGCCGCGGCCACCCGGACGCTGGTGCATGTCCCCGACGTCCTCGCCGAACCCGGCTACCAGTACCAGGATCTGCAACGGCTCCAGGATTACCGGACTGTGCTCGCCGTGCCCGTGCTCCGCGAGGACGTCCTCCTGGCCGTCGTGACGATCCTGAAATCTCGCATCGAGCCGTTCACGCCGAAGAACATCGAGCTGATCACCACGTTCGCCGACCAGGCGGGCATCGCCATCGAGAACGCGCGCCTGATCCAGCAGCTGCAGACGCGCACCGCCGCGCTCGCGCGCTCGGTGGAAGAGCTCCAGGCCCTCGGCGAAGTGGCCCAGGCCGTGAGCTCCACGCTGGACCTGGAGATGGTCCTCACCACCGTCGTGGCCCGCGCCGTCCAGCTTGCCCAGGCCGCCGGCGGCGTCATCTACGAGTTCGACGAGGTCAAGCAGGTGTTCAGCCGAGTCCGGGGCGCCCACGGGCTGGACGAGGATCTCGGCGAGGTCATCCGGGCGGCGCCGATCCGGCTCGGGGAGGGCGTGACCGGGAAGGCCGCCGCCCTGCGAGCGCCCGTGCAGGTCGCCGACGTACTCGGCGACGGCACCTACGATGTTACGCGCGTCCGCGACGTCTTCGGCCGGCACGGCTATCACTCGCTGCTGGGGGTGCCCCTGCTCTTCGAGGACCAGATCGTCGGGGTGCTGGCCGTGTGGCGCCGCGAGCCGGAGGCCTTCAGCCAGGAGATCGTCGACCTGCTGCAGACCCTGGCCACCCAGTCCGTGCTGGCCATCCAGAACGCGCGCCTCTTCCGCGAGATTGCCGACAAGAGCCAGCAGCTGGAGGCGGCGAGCCGCCACAAGAGCGAGTTCCTGGCCAACATGTCGCACGAGCTGCGCACGCCGCTCAACGCCGTCATCGGCTTCTCGGAGGTCCTGGCCGAGCAGATGTTCGGTGAGGTCAACGATAAGCAGGCCGAGTACCTGCAAGACATCCTGGGCTCGGGGCGGCACCTGCTCTCGCTCATCAACGACATCCTCGACCTGTCCAAGGTCGAGGCCGGGCGCATGGATCTGGAGCGGGCGGACTTCGACCTGCCCGGGGCGATCGACACCGCGTTGCTCCTGATGCGCGAGCGGGCCAGCCGCAAGGGCATCGCGCTCGGCCGAACGGTCGACGCGCACCTGGGCGTCGTCAGCGGTGACGAGCGCAAGGTCAAGCAGGTGCTCCTGAACCTGCTCTCCAACGCGCTGAAGTTCACCCCCGAGGGGGGTCGCGTCGACGTCCGCGCGGACGCCCGCGATGGGGTCGCCGAGATCGCCGTCGCCGACACCGGCGAGGGCATCGCCGACGACGATCTCGAGGCGGTGTTCGAGGAGTTCCGCCAGGTGGGCGCCTCCGCCAAGCGCGTGGAGGGCACCGGCCTCGGGCTGGCCCTCTCCCGCAAGTTCGTCGAGCTGCACGGCGGGCGCATCTGGGTCGTGAGCCAGCCGGGGCTCGGCTCGACCTTCACGTTCACGATCCCGCTCGGCGTCGGCGGCTGAGGTCGGCGCCGGCCGCCTCGTCGGGGTTGCCCGCGAGGGGCTCCATCGTGTAGTGGTGGTCACGGGCGTGAACACGGGAGGAGCCGATGGCCAGGAAGCTCGTGGTGTGCTGCGACGGGACGTGGAACACGCCTCGGACCGGGACCAATATCTACCGGGCCTACCAGTTCCTGCGCGAGCGGCTCGGCTCGCCGGCGGAGAAGATCGAGAAGCACGGCTCGCGGACCTGCTTCGGGCAGGCGCGCGACGGCGCCGACATCCGGCTCTTCTACGACGAGGGCGTCGGGACCAACTGGTTTACCCGGCTGGCCGGCGGGGGCCTCGGCCTCGGCTTGTCCGACAACGTCCGTGACGCCTATCACTTCCTCGGCCACAACTTCGAGCCCGGCAGCGAGATCTACGTCTTCGGCTTCTCACGGGGGGCCTACACCGCCCGGTCGCTCTGCGGGTTCATCAAGGCCGCGGGGTTGCTGGTGCGGCCGAGTGTGCCGGACGTGCTCCGCGCGTACGTGGACTGTTACGCCACCGGGGCCGGGGTCATCGCGCGGCCGACCGGCTGGAGCCCGGACGGCGTGCGGTCCTGGCTGGTGAACCGGGCGGGCGACGCCGTGGGCCACGTCGGTCCCGCCGTGAGCACGCTCCCGCGCCATCCCGGCGCGAAGGTCCGGTTCATCGGCGTGTACGACACGGTGGGCGCGCTCGGCGTACCGCTGGCGGGAGCGATGCCGGTCAACGAGCCCATCGTCGGCTTCCACGACACGACGCTCGGCGATCTCGTCCAGACCGCCGTCCAGGCGCTGGCGGTGGACGAGAAACGCGGTCCCTACGTCCCCACGTTGTGGACGCAGGCGACCAACGCCGCCGCCCTGGCCGGCCAGCGCGTGCTTCAGGTGTGGTTCCCCGGCGTGCACTCCGACGTCGGCGGCGGCTACCCGGACAAGGGCATTGGCGACATCACCCTGGATTTCATGATGCGCCAGGCCGCCGACGCTGGGCTCGTGATCGACCCTGGCCAGCGGACGCCGGCGCTGACGCTGCAAGAGCTTCCCTCCCAGCACGAGTCGTTCAACGACACGTGGCGGGAGCTCAGCGAGAGGCTGAAGATCGTCGCCCAGGGCGTGCGCGTCGTCGGGCCGACCACGCTGGGCCCCCACGGCGAGAAGCTCACGGTGGCCACCCGGGTGTGCCTGCACCCCTCGCTCGTGAACCGTCTCGGCAAGCAGGTCACCACCTACTTCAGCGCGGAGAAGAGCGTGAAGGCCATCTATCAGCCCGCCAACGTCAAGGCCGACGTGCTGCCGGTCTTCGCCTGAGGGCCAACCCTAACTGGATCGAGATCGTCGATCTGTCGTAGAGGACACGCCATGCCGAAGAAAGAGATCGTCAAGGTCGACGCGGCCGCCGCCAACACCAACCTGTCGCTGGCCACGCGGTTCGGGAATCTCGTGTTCGTGTCGGGCCAGACGGGCCGCCATCCCGTCACCGGCGAGCTGGGCAAGGACGTCCGCGAGCAGACGCGCAACATCCTGGAGCGGATCAAGACGATCCTGACCGCCGCCGGCACCTCGCTCGACAACGTGCTGACCGCGACCACCTATCTCACCCGGGTGCAGGACCTCGCCGCCTACAACGAGGAGTACGCGAAGTACTTCCCGACCGACAAGCCGGCCCGGACCACCGTGACCGTCGCCGCGCTGAACTCCCCCGACCTGGTGATCGAGATCACGGTCACCGCCTGCATCCCCAGCTGACCCGCTCCTGAAAGGAGACCGACGATGGCCAGGATGGAACCGCTCGGCATTGACGAGGTGGACGACGAGATCCGGCACGCTTGTGCAGACGCCGAGCAGCAGACCGGGACGTCGGCCAGCACGCGGACGTACGCGAAGAACCCCGCCGTGTTCAAGGCCCTCGGCGCGTTCCGGGCGGCCCTGGCCCGGGCCGGCGCCATCGATCCGGTGCTGCGCGAGCTGGTGCGCATCAAGATCGCCGGCCTCAACGCCTGTCGCTACTGACTGACCCTGCGCTATGCCGGGGCCCGGCATGCGGGGGCGACCGAGGAGAAGATCGCGGCGATCAACGACGAGACGTCCACCCTGCTGACCCCGCGGGAGCGGGTCGCCCTGCGCTACGCCGAGAAGCTTGCCGTTGACCACCAGAAGGTCGACGACGCCTTCTGGGCCGAGCTGCGCACCCACTTCTCGGAGGCGGAGATCATCGAGCTGACCGTGCACACCACCCTCTACATCGGCCTCGGGCGGTTCAACGAGATCGTGGGACTGGACCCGGCCTGACGATGCCCGGCGTGCGAGACCGGGTGGCCGTGGTGACGGGCGCGGCCGGCGGGCTCGGGCGAGAGATCGCCCAGCTCCTCGCCCGGGAAGGGGCCCACGTCGTCATCGGCGACGTCGAGGCGCGTGGGCTCGAACAGACGGCCGCCACCATCACCGCGGCCGGCGGCACCGCGGTGGCCGTGGCCGGCGATCTCACCGAGGAGTCGCCGGCCCAGCGGCTGATCGACACCTGCGTGGAGCGCTTCGGGCGCGTCGAGATCCTCGTCAACGTCGTCGGCGGCAGCCGCAACGCCAAGATCTGGGAGATGCGCGTCGAGGACTGGGACTTCGTGCTCCGGCTCAATCTGCGGTCGACGTTCCTGTGCACGCGAGCGGCGGTGCCCCACATGATGCGCAACAAGTACGGCCGGATCGTCTGCATGTCCTCGGGAGCCCGGGAGGGCACGCCGTGGACCGCCTACTATCAGGGCGGCTCGGCCTACTCGGCGGCCAAGGCCGGCGTGCATGGCTTCGTGCGCGACGTGGCGCTCGAGCTGGCCGAGCATCGCATCAACGTCAATGCGGTGGCCCCGGGACCCATCGACACCGAGCGCTTCGGGCCCGGGCTCAGGCGGATGAACGAGACGGTGGAGTACAGCCCCAATCACATGACGCCGCTGCGGCGGCTCGGGGAGCCGTTCGAGGTCGCGCACGCGGTCCTGTTCCTGGCCTCCGACGAGGCCAGCTACGTCACCGGGCACACGCTGGCGGTGACGGGCGGGCGGTAGCGCGCGCCTCGGCGCCGGTCGTCAGGGCTTGGCGGTCAGGCGCTCGAGCACGTCGAAGAAGTCGGGAAAGGTCTTCGACACACACGTCGCGTCGAGGATACGAATGCCCGGCGTCCGCAGGCCGGTCACCGCGAAGCTCATCGCGATGCGGTGATCATCGTAAGTGTGGACATCGCTGGGCTGGGGAACGCCCGGGTGGATCGTCACGCTGTCCCAGTCGCTGTCCACCCGCAGCCCCATGCGGCGGAGCTCGGTGGCGGCGGCGACGGGGCGGTCGCTCTCCTCGAAGTGGGTCTGGGCGATCCCGCGCACGGTGACCGGGCCGTCGGCGAAGGGCGCGATGGCCATCAGCGTGGTCGCCACGTCGCCCATGCGCGTGAAGTCGGCGTCCACCGCGCGGAGCCGGGCCGGCCCCCGCACGGTCACCGTGTCGGTGGCGACGGCGACCTCGCACCCCATCCGCTCGAGCACCTGCACCAGCCCGAGATCGCCCTGGGCGGAGGCGGTGCCGAGGCGGGGGACGACAACCCGGCTGCCGGTGACCGCGGCCGCCGCGAAGAAGTATGACGCCGCCGAGGCGTCCGGCTCGACCGGGTAGCGCCGCCCCTCGTAGCGCTGGCCGGCCGGCACGCGAAACGCGTGGTCGCCGTCACGCTCGGCGCGCACGCCGAACGCCGCCATCGTGGACAGCGTCATGGTGACGTAGGGTGCCGAGACGAGAGCGCCCTCGACCTCGATCTCCACGTCGCGGCGGGCGTAGGGCGCGGCCATCAGCAGGGCGCTGAAGTACTGGCTGGAGATGTCCCCCCGCATCCGCGCGCGGCCGCCGGCGATCCCCCGGGCCCGCACGACCACCGGTGGGCAGCCGGTGCCCTCGCGGCTCTCGGCGTCCACGCCGAGCGCCCGCAGCCCGTCGAGCAGCGGCTGGATGGGCCGCTTGCGCATGGCCGGCGAGCCGTCGACCACGTACGTTCCCTGCCCGAGCGCGACGGCGGCGGTCAGGAAGCGGGCCGCCGTCCCCGCGTTGCCGATCTGCAGCGTGGCCTCGGCGGTGGGGAAGCGCCCGTCGACGCCGTCCACCGTGAACGCGCGCGCGGCCTCGTCGGCCTGCACCCGCACGCCGAGCGCGGTGAGCGCCCCCTGCATGTAGCCGGTGTCGTCGGAGTAGAGGGCGTCGGTGATCTCGGAGCGGCCGCGGGCCAGCGCGGCCACCAGCAGTGCCCGGTTGGAGTAGCTCTTGGAGCCGGGCAGCGCGACCACGGCGTCGAAGGGCCGGGCCAGGGGCTCGATCACCTGCGGAGCGGACCGGCGGGCGCCGTCATCGGTCATGGCTGTCGCATCTTACCCCCCGCCGCCGTCAGGTGCGCACAGGCGCGGATCACGCGGGAGTCGCGCACGGCGAGGGCCGGCGCGACCATCACCCAAGGCCGGTCGGGCAACCTCGCTATACTCCCGAGGCGTGAGCACTTCCGAGTTCGGCTCGCTGCGACGCGCGCTGGCCGCCGGCCGCCCTACCCTGGGCTACCTGGTCACCATGCCGAGCGTGCCCCTGGTACAGGCGCTGGCGCGTACCGGCGTGGACTGGCTGATGCTCGACATGGAGCACGCGGCCGTCGGCATCGAATCGATCGCCGCCATGATCGCGGCCACCGCTGGCACCCCGGCGACCCCCCTGGTGCGAGTGCCGGGGACACGGCCCGAGCTGGTCAAGCCGGTCCTGGACGGCGGCGCCCTCGGCGTCGTCTTCCCGCAGATCGCCACCCGCGCGGACGCGGAAGCCACGACGCAGGCCGTCCGCTACGCGCCGGCCGGGCGGCGCGGCTACGGCCCGACCTACGCGGCGCTGCGGTGGGGGTTATCGAACCTCGACTATCTGAAGGCCGCCAACGACGCGGTGGTGAACGTGGTGCTGATCGAGTCGCTGGCGGGCGTAGACGCGCTCGACGAGATCCTCGGAGTGGCCGGCCTCGACGTCGTCGCCATCGCGCGTGGCGATCTGTCCGAGAACCTCGGCGTGGCCGGCCAGCCCGACCACCCTCGCCTGCGCGAGGTCGTGGCGCGTGCCGAGGCGAAGATCCTGGCCCGCGCCGGCGTCGCCCTCGGCGGCATCGCCTTCTCGGCCGACGACGCGCGCGCGATGATCGAGCGCGGCTATCGCTTTGTCGTGCTGGGCAGCGATGCGGGCCTGATCGCCGGGGCCGCCCAGCGCATGGTGCAGGCCATCCGCGCCTGACCGGTCTCCGTGGCGACGCAACTCTTCCTGGTCCGTCATTGCGAATCTGCCGGTCAGGAAGCGGCCGCTCCGCTGACCGCCGCCGGCCAGGGCCAGGCAATCGCCCTGGCGGATTATCTGGAAACCCGGGAGGTGGAGCTGCTCGTCTCGAGTCCATACGCCCGCGCGCAGCAGTCGATCGCCCCCCTGGCGCAGCGGCTGGCCCTCGACGTCGAGATCGACCCCCGTCTCGCCGAACGGGTGCTCTCTGCCGCCCCGCTGGAGCACTGGCGCGAGGCGATCCGCCGGACGTTCGAGGATCTCGATCTGGTGTGGCCCGGCGGGGAATCGAGCCGCACGGCGATGGCACGCGGGCGGGCGGCGATCGACGCGCTCCTGGCCCGGCCCGTGCGCGTCGTGGCCGTCGTGACCCACGGCAACCTGATGACCCTGATCCTCCGCTCCTTCGAGGCGCGGTTTGGCTTTTCGGCCTGGGCGGGCCTGTCCAATCCCGACGTCTACTGCCTCGAGCTGGAGGCGGGGCGTGTCCGCGTGACCCGCGCGTGGAACTCGTGACGCGAGATCACGCGGATCGCTCGTGCGCCATCGCCGGTCAGGCGAAGTGCGGCATGACATCCGAGGCGAAGAGCTCACGGGTCTCGACGTCGTTCCGTCGATCGCTATGGATCAGCAACTCGACGCCGGCGTCCTGGTATTGCCCGATCAGGTCGATGGCCTCGGGCACCGTACCGACAAAGCCACCCGACAGTTCGCGGGCAGCCAGCCGCTCGCGCTTGGCCGCCACCGCTGCGTCATCGCGGGCCAGCAGCCAGTGCTGGACATACGTCTTCTCGATCGTGTCGTAGTCGCGTCCCACCGCGTCGCAATGTCCGCGCAGCACCGCCAGCTTGTTCCGTACCTCCGCCACGTCGCAGCGGACCAGATTGCAGGCGTCAGCCAGACGGGCGACCGCGCGCAGCGTCATCTGTTCGCCACCGCCGGCGATCAGGATCGGCGGGTGCGGCTTCTGTACCGGCTTCGGCTCGAGGATCGCATCCTCGACGTGAAAATACCGACCGTGGAACGTCGTGCGGGGCTCGGTCCACATCTTCACGATCAACTGGACCGCTTCCTCCATCTGCCGGATGCGGGTCGCCGGCTGCGGCGGGAACTCCCAGCCGTATTGCTTGTATTCGTCCTCGTAAAAGCCGGCGCCGATGCCGAGCGTCAGCCGTCCCCGGCTGATCAGATCGACGCTGGCCGCGATCTTGGCGAGATGCGCGGGATTGCGATATCCGACCGCCGTGGCCAGGGTGGCGAGTCGGATGCGGCTGGTGACCGCGGCCAGCCCCGCCAGCACCGTCCAGCCTTCCAGGACCGGCTCGTCAGGCGCGCCCACGTTCGGGGTCTGGATCGTATGATCCATGACCGAGAACCAGGCAAAGCCGCGATCTTCTGCCCACCGCGCCTTCGTCTTCACCGCTTCGAACGCCTCGGCCGGGTCGGGCCTGTCGAGCCAGGACGCGTGGTGAATGCCAAACTTCATCCTCAGCGCAGCTCCTTCAATCGCGGATACACCTCCCGCGAGAACATCTGCATCCCCTTCACCGTCTCCTCGTGGTCGAGAAACCCTGCCTGGCTCATCATCAGGAGCTGGCCGAAGCCACCCACGTGGTCGTACATGCGCATGATCTGGCGGTGAACCGAGTCGGGGTTGCCGGCGAAGACCAGGCCGTGGTGCATGAGCCCTTCCAGCGTCGGGTTCTGGAACATCTTGTAGATGCCCGGCGTGGCGCCCTTCATCGCGTTCACGGTCGCCGCGATCGGGTGATAGCCAGGCGGGCTGGTGAACTGCGGCGGCACCTTGTTCGACTCCAGATACCACATCAGCTTGCGGGCGCCGGCGTAGCCCTCCTCGTCGGTCTCGCCGGTGTAGACGAGGGCGGCGTAGGCGAAGCGGTCCCGGGCGGCGGCCGGCAATCCCAGCTCGACCCGGCGCTCACGATAGCTGTCGAACACCGTCTTGGTGCCCTCGAAGCCCGTCAGGAAGCAGGCCGCCGTGTAGCCGCGCGCCCCCACCTCGCGCGCGCTGCTCGGGCTGAGCGCGGTGATCCAGATCGGCGGGTGGGGCTCCTGGTACGGTCGGGGCCAGATGTTCACCTGGCGATGGTGGAAGTGCTTGCCCTCCCAGTTGAACGGGCCGTCGTGCGTCGTCCACGCCTTCACGATCAGGTCGTGGGCCTCCCAGAAGCGCTCCTGCATGTGGGTGGGCCGGTGGTTGCCGGCCGACATCTCGTACGGCACCCCGCGGACGAACCCGCACTCCAGCCTCCCGCGCGAGTACACGTCGACCATCGCCATCTCCTCGGCCACCCGCACCGGCTCGCGCCGGTTGGCGATCGGATTGCCGAGGATGAGCAGGCGGGCCGTGCGGGACACCCGCGCCAGCGCGCCCATGACGACGGCGGCCGACGGGTTCACGTTGGTCGCCGTCTGGTGGTGCTCGTTGACCATGATCTCGAGCCCCAGGTCCTCGGCCATCAGCCACTCGTCGATGAACCGGTGATAGAGGTCGGCGCCGAGCTTGGGATCGTAGTAGCGGTTGGGGAGCTTGACCCGGATGGAGTCGTACTCTCGCGCGTCAGGCAGCAGGTGGTAGGCGTTCTCGCTGAAGAACCAGGCGCGCATGTCCAGTCTCCTCGTCGGGCGGAGGGCCGCGCGACGTCCGGGCCGTCTCTACGGCAGAGCGAACGCGCGGACGCGCTCGGCCACCGCGGCCGGCTGCTCGAGATGCGGAAAGTGTCCGGCTCCGGCGATCGTCTCCAGCCGCGCACCCGGGATGGCCTCGCGATAGGCCGCGCCATAATAGTTGGCGGCGACGAAGCGGTCCTCGGCGCCCCACAGGAGCAGGGTGGGCACGGTGATCCGGTGCAGCCGCCCCCGCAGCTTCGGGTCGTGGAAGTACGGCTCCCAGGCGTAGAGCGCGGTGGCCTCGCGGTTGCGCGCGATCACCGTCAGCCGATCGTCGGACAGCGTGGCGTGATCGACCCGGGCGCCGGCGGAGTCGTGATACTGCAGCCGGAGCACCTCGTCAGGATGCAGCGCGAAGATGTCGGGGATGTCGCGCGTCTCGCGGTCGCCGACCTTGATACCCAGGGCGCCGATCAGGACGAGGCGCGCCACCCGCCCGGTGCACTTCACGGCCATCTGGGCGGCGATCCAGCCGCCCAGCGAGCAGCCGACCACGACTGCGTCGCGGGCGTCGAGCTGGTCGAGCAGATCCAGATAGAGGTAGGCCAGGTCGTCCACGGTGTCGATGCGGCCGACCTCCGGCGAGTGGCCGTACCCGGGATGCGACGGGGCGACGACGCGCGCGTGCGCCGCGAGCGCCTGAAGCACTGGCGCCTCCGGGTCGAGCCCCTCCTCGCCGTGCAGCCACAGGATCGGGCGGCCCTGGCCGCGCTCGACGATCTCGAGCCGCACGTCGCCCACGGTGATCCAGCCGCTCATGGCCCCGAAGAGTAGCATGGGGCCAGCGCATCCTTGACTCGGCGCCGCCGCTCGCTTAGCGTTCGGGCTACCCGTCGTTCCCCTCGTTCCGCCAACGGAGGCGCCCCATGAAGCTCCGCGTCGCGTTCCTGGCCGCCGTCACCGCAGTGCTGGTCGTCAGCGCCGCCTGGGCCGAGCCCCTGCCCACCGCGAAGCCGGAGCAGGTCGGCCTGTCGTCCTCGCGCCTCGAGCGCGTCGGGCAGAGCTTCGAGGCCCAGATCGGCCGGGGTCGCTTTCCGGGCGCGGCGGTCATCATCATGCGGAAGGGGAAGATCGCGTACTTCGAGACGTTCGGGCAGCGCGACCCCGCGACGCGCGCGCCCATGACCAAGGACGCCATCTTCCGCCTGTACTCGATGACGAAGCCGTTCGCGTCGGTGGCCGCGATGATGCTGGTCGAGGACGGCAAGCTGACGCTCGCCGATCCCGTCTCGAAGTACTTCCCGCAGCTGGCGAATCTCCAGGTCGCCGTCGCCACGCCGGATGCAGATGGCAAGACCACGTACAAGCTGGTGCCGGCCGAGCGGCCAATGACCGTCCAGGACCTGCTCCGACACACCTCGGGCATCGTCTACTCGAACAACACGCCGAACCAGCACGTGAAGGAAGCGTACCTCGCGGCCGGCGTCGACTGGCGTGACGTGACTCCGGCCGAGCAGATCGACCGCCTGGCCAAGGTGCCGCTCGCCCATCACCCGGGCACCGTGTGGGAGTACAGCCTGTCCACCGACATCCTCGGCCGCGTGGTGGAGGCGGCGTCGGGCATGACGCTGAGCGCGTTCCTCGAGAAGCGCCTGTTCGGCCCGCTGAAGATGGTGGACACCGCCTTCGTCGTCCCCAAGCCGAAGGTGGCGCGCCTCGCGCAGCCGTTCGCCACCGACAAGGAGACGGGCAAGCCGATCGAGTTGCTGGACGTGACGGTGGCCCAGAAGAACGACGCGGGCGGGGCCGGATCGGCGGCCACGACGCTCGACTACGCGCGCTTCCTGCAGATGCTGCTCAACGGCGGCCAGCTCGACGGGGCCCGAGTGCTGAGTCGCGCCACCGTCGCCTACATGACCGCTGACCACCTCGACACCATCAAGCCCTCGATTCCCACCCTCCAGCCAGGCTACGGCTTCGGGCTCGGTTTCGCCGTCCGCAAGGGTGCGGGCGTGAACAACGCGATCGGCTCGGCCGGCGAGTACAACTGGGGCGGCGCCGCCGGCACCGGCTTCTGGGTCGATCCCAAGGAGCAGCTCATCGCGATCATGATGACGCAGACCGTGCCCGGCCCCGCGCAACGCCTGGATCGCGCGCTGTTCCGTCACGCCGTCTACCAGGCGCTCGTGGACTGATCGGCCATCCGGCGCCCACCACGGCCGCCGGGACCATCAAGGTCCGCCAGGTCGAGATCAAGCCGATCTGACCGACGCCCGGTCGGCTCGCCGCGACGGGTTGTGTCTGCCCGTCGCGGCGAGCCAGTGATGGCACGTCGGATTCGCCCGCCCGCGCGTCAGCCCGAGAATCCCTGGGGTGCCAGCCGAAACGCCTTGGCGAACTTGCTGGCGAAGATCTGGAAGCCGGCGATGAACGCCAGCTCCACGATCTCCGGCTCCGTGAAGTGTTCGCGCACCCGGGCCAGGCACTCGTCGGTCATGTCGAGGTCGTCGCGGGTGGTCTGCTCGCAGAATTCGAGGGCGGCCTGCTCCCGCTCGCTGAAGCGCGGGTTGCCGCGGTAGCTGAGGATGTCGGCCAGCTTCTCGGCCGGGACACCTTGCCGCACGCCGACGGCGTGGCGGACATCCATTCAGTACGGCACGCCGTAGAGGGTGGCCACCTGCACGTTGAGGAGCGCCCGGAGCTGCGCGTCGATGCGGCCGAACCACTCGATGGCGCCGTAGAGCCCGCCGAGCCCCAGCATCAGCGGCAACCGCTGGGCCATGAGGCGCTCGGGCGTCGGCACCTTGCCGAACATCCGCTCGCCGAGCTTGAAGCACGCCCTCGTCACCACGCCCGGATGGTTGCGTTCCAACGTCTGTTCCATGGAGGCCTCCCGTCTCGGTCTTTCCCCTCCATGGTCGCGCCCACGTCCAGCCCTGAACACTCGCCGGCAGGTCTGGAGGCTCCGGCTACTTCGCGGATCCTGGCCCGGGGGACGGCGCCGTCGCGGCGGCTAGATTCGTCCGACGGCCCCCCCGGCAATCTGGGGGAGCAGGAACACCTCGCTGTTCGGTCCGATCGGTTGGAAGAGCGCGTCCTGGTAGATCTGCCCGTCGATGGCCACCGCGATCCCTTCTTCGAGGTGCGGCTCGATCGCGGGGTGTAGTTCGGAGAGCTGCTGGAACAGCTGCTTGACGGACGTCGCCGAGAGCTGAAACTCGGCGACGCCCCCCGTCAGCTGCGCGAGGTTGCCTACCAATACGACTCGCGCCATGCAGTCGCTAGGCCTTGGCGGCCTCGCGCTCCTTCAGTTCCTTCAGCGCCTTCAGCACCTT
Organism: uncultured Candidatus Rokubacteria bacterium; assembly: GCA_963734175.1. Classification (GTDB taxonomy): domain Bacteria; phylum Methylomirabilota; class Methylomirabilia; order Rokubacteriales; family CSP1-6; genus AR5. The sequence continues at coordinate 675,248 of CAVTGC010000013.1, read as the reverse complement.
GGGCGGTGACATCGGCAGCTCGGTGAAGCGGACGCCGGTGGCGTTCTCCATGGCGTTGGCGATGGCGCCCAGCGGCGGGACGATCGGCGTCTCGCCCACTCCGCGCACCCCGTAGGGATGCTTGGGGTTGGGGACCTCGACCACGATCGTGTCGATCATCGGCACGTCCGAGGCGACCGGCATGCGGTAGTCGAGGAAGCCGGCGTTCTGCATCTTGCCGTCGGCGCCGTAGATGTACTCCTCGTTCAGCGCCCAGCCGATTCCCTGCACCGCCCCGCCCTGGAACTGGCCCTCGACGTAGGCCGGATGCAGCGCCCGGCCAGCATCCTGGGCGGCGGTGTAGCGAAGAATCGTCACGCGACCGGTCTCCGGATCGACCTCGAGGTCGACCAGGTGCGTACCCAGGCTGGGGCCGGCGCCCTGGGCGTTGATGCGACCGTAGCCGCCGATGGGGCCGCCGGTCTTGCCGGCCACCTTGGCGAAGTCGGCCAGCGACATCGGCTTGGCCTTGTCCTCGGCGCCGCCGATGGGCCGCACGTGGCCGCGCTCGAAGGCGACCTGCTCCGGCTTGAGGTCCCACAGCTTGCAGGCCCGCGCGCACAGCTCGGCCTTGATCTGCTTGGCCGCCTCGACGATGGCCATCGACCCCGAGAACGCCGACCGGCTGCCGCCGGTCAGGAAGTTGAAGCCCAGGGAGCCGGTGTCGCCGATGATCGGGCGCACCTTGTCGTAGGGGATGCCCAGCTCGTCGGCGGCCACCATGGACAGCGAGGCCCGAAGGCCGCCGATGTCCGGCGTGCCGGCCATCAGCGACACCGTGCCGTCCTCGTTCACCGTGAGCGACGCCGAGGTCTCGCCGCCGATGTTGAACCAGAAGCCCGAGGCGACGCCGCGCCCCTGCCACTTGCGCAGCGGGGTGTTCCAGTGCTCGGTCTTCTTGACGGCGTTGAGCGTCTCCTCCAGGCCGATGGGCCCCAGCTTCGGGCCGTAGGCCGCCTTCGTGCCCTCGTGCGCCGCGTTCATCAGGCGGAGCTCGATGGGGTCGAGCCCGAGCTTCTTGGCGATCTCGTCGACCACGCTCTCGACCGCGAACTCGGAGATCGGCGCGCCCGGGGCCCGGTAGGCCGCCACCTTCGGACGGTTGGAGACGACGTCGTAGCCGATGACCTTGACGTTCTCCATGTCGTAGGGCGCGTACGCGCACATCACGCCCGGCTGCACCGGCGACCCCTGGAAGGCGCCGGCCTGGTACCTCAGCTCGGCGTAGCCGGCCACGAAGCGGCCGTCCTTGGTGGCGCCCATCTTCACCTTCACGGTGGCGCCGGAGGTCGGACCGGAGGCCTTGAAGACCTCCTCGCGCGACATGACCATCTTCACGGGTCGCTTGGCCTTGCGGGAGAGCGCGATGGCCAGCGGCTCGAGATAGACGACGGTCTTGCCGCCGAAGCCGCCGCCGATCTCGGTGGCGGTCACGCGGACCTTGCTGATGTCCAGGCCGAGCAGCCGCGCGCAATGGGCCCGCACGATGTAGTGGCCCTGGGTCGTGCACCACAGCTCGGTCGAGCCGTCCTCCGACACGGTGGCCAGCGCCGCGTGAGGCTCGATGTACCCCTGGTGGACGGGCGCCGTCTTGAACTCGCGCTCGATGATGATGTCGGCCTTCTTGAAGCCGGCCTCGATGTCGCCCAGCACGATCTCCACGCGCTTGGCGATGTTCGACGGCTTGTCGGGCTTGGGCTCGACGCCGACCGTGAAGAGATCGTCGTGCAGGACGGGCGCGTCCGGCCGCATGGCCTCGACCACGTCGATGACGTGCGGGAGGATCTCGTACTTCACGTCGATCAGCTTGACCGCCTGGCGGGCGATGGCCGTGCTGGTGGCGGCGACGGCGGCGACCGCGTGGCCCTCGTACAGCACCTTCTCGCGGGCCATGACGTTCCGCACCACGTCCTTGTAGTTCATCATCATCTCGCCGGCCGGGATGAACTCCGAGGACTGGTCGGCGAAGTCGTCGCGGGTGATCACGGCCTTGACGCCCGGCAGCGCCTCCGCCTTCGAGGTGTCGATCGACACGATGCGCGCGTGAGGGTGCGGGCTGCGCAGCACACGGCCGATGAGCTGACCGGCCAGGTTGAAGTCGGCGCCGAAGCGCGCCCGGCCCGTCACCTTGTCGATGCCGTCCGGTCGGATCGTGCGCGTGCCGACGACGCCCTGCCCGTTCGTTCCGTTCGTCCCGTTCTCGGCCATGGGCCTATCCTTTCTCTGAGGCGTCGGGGCGCCTGCGCAGGGCTCCGGCGCCCGACGTTCGGCGAATCTGACGCACGGCGATCACTTTCTCATCGCGGCGGCGGTGTCGATCACCGCGCTGACGATCTTGTCGTAGCCGGTGCACCGGCACAGGTTACCGGCCAGCCAGTACCGGATCTCCGTCTCGGTCGGATTGGGGTTCTTCTCGAGCAGGGCCTTGCTCGCCACCAGGAACCCGGGCGTGCAGATGCCGCACTGCAGGGCAGCGCCCTCGAGGAAGCGCTGCTGCAGCGGATGCAGCGCCTCGCCCTTGGCCATGCCCTCGATCGTCTCGACCTTGTGGCCGCCGACCTCGGCGCCCAGCACCAGGCACGAGCAGACCAGCCGCCCGTCCAGCATGACGCTGCAGGCGCCGCAGTCGCCGGAGGAGCAGCCTTCCTTGCTGCCGGTCAGGTTCAGGGTGTCGCGCAGGACGTCGAGCAGCGTGTCCTCCGTCTCGCAGAGGAACTCGACCGCGTCGCCGTTCACCGTCGCCTCGATGTGATGCTTGGCCATCAGCGTGTCCTCGCTCGGTCCAGCGCGATGAGAGCCGCCCGACGGGCGAGCACACCGGCGACCTGAATGCGGAATTCGATCGTTCCTCGCTTGTCGTCGATCGGCCGGCAGGCCGCTCGCGCGGCCGCCTCCAGCCGATCCTGGGCCGGCCGGTCGAGCCGGCTGCCCACGATGGCCGCGGCCGCCTCCGCCACCAGCAGCACCCGCGCCGCCACCGCCCCCAGCGACACCCGGGCCGCCGTGATGGTGCCGGCCTCGTCGACCGTCAGGCTCACGCCCGCACCTACCACGGCGATGTCCATCTCCGTGCGCGGGATGAATCGCAGGTAGGCGTCGCTCGAGCGCGCTCCCCGTGGCGGGAGCAGGAAGGAGACGATGATCTCGCCCTTCTGCAGCGCCAGCTTGCGGGGCCCCAGCATCACGTCCTCGACCGGGAGATCACGCCGGCCCTGTGGTCCGGCCAGGGTCGCGATGGCCCCGGCGGCGATGAGAGCCGGCACGCTGTCGGCAGCCGGCGAGCCGTTGCACAGGTTGCCGCCGAGCGTGGCGCGCCCCTGCACCTGCGTGGAGCCGATGAGGTTGGCCGCCTCGATCACGCCCGGCCATACCTGCTTCAGCCGGGGATGCTCCTTCAGCTCGGCCCCGCTCACGGCCGCCCCGATGCGCCAGCCGCCCTTCTCCTCGGTGACCCGACGGGTCTCACCGATCTTCTTGATGTCGACGATCAGCCCCGGATCGACGACGTCGGCCCGCATCTGGACCAGGAGGTCGGTGCCTCCGGCCAGAACCCGCGCCTCGCCCGTCGCCCCGGCGAGCAACGCCACTGCCCCTTCGACCGTTTCAGGTGCCTCGTATCGCATGAGTGCTGGTCTGTCCTCCGTGTCCTGCTGGTTATGCCGGCGAAAGCATGACGATGGTTCGGTCCGGTGTCAATGCTGCCGCTAGCCCGCGTCCGGCGGCGGCGCCACCACGTCCTCGTACCGGTGTCGGCGGGTGATCAGCCCCGCGTGCTGGAACACGTCCAGCGCGACCTCGAAGGCCGGGCGGGTGATCTCGACGTGGGGGGTCCAGCAGCCGAGCTTCTGATAATACGCGATCGTCGCGGTCAGCACGGGCCGGGCAATCTCCGGGAAGAAGGAGGCCTCGGCCTCGGCCACCTGGGCGGCCGGCGTGGCGAGGAGCCAGGCCCGCGCCTTGCGGTAGGCCCGGATGAAGCGCCGCGCGGCGTCGGTCTTCAGCCACGCCGGCGTGGCGGCCAGGCTGGAGAACGCGACCGGGCCGATCGCCTGGCCGACGGAGGTCACCACGTGACCGGCACCGTCGTGCTCGAGCTGCTGGGGCGCCGGGCCCTGCTGATGGATGTAGTCGCCCTGTCCCTTGCGGAACGCCTGGTCCATCTGGTCGCTGGGAACGTTGACCGCCTTGATGGCCCCGAAGTCCAGCCCCTGCTTGTGGCAGGCGTACTTGAACATCGCCAGCGGCTGGCCCCCGTGGTCGACGAGCACGGCCTTGCCCTTGAGCTTGTCCCAGCTGAACGCCCCGTCGGCCGTCCGCCCCGTGAGGAAGAACCCGTCCTTCTCGTTGATCTGGGCGAAGTGCAGGGCCGCGGGCTTCTGGCCCTTCTCGAGCGGCCCGAAGCCCTGCGATGGCGCCGACTGGCAGACGTCGACCGTGCCCTGGACCACGCCGTCGATCGCCGACTTGCCGAGCGGCGCGATCGAGTGCTCGGGCGCGAAGCCCTCGTCCTTCAGGAACCCGCCGGCGATGGTGGCAATCAGCGGCGAGTAGAAGGCAGAGAACCGCGTGAACTGGAGCCTGATGGGTTCGCTCACGACACCCTCCCCGGGAACGAAACGCTCGGGCTCAAGTGTACGGCCGGCGTCGAGCCCCCGACGCCCCGACTTGCGCTCGCGCGCCGGCTACCGGGGTCGGCTCGCGCCCTTGAAGAACGGGGCCGCCCGCTGGATGGTGGTGGCGATCACCTCGTCGATGCCGGCCTGGCCGTAGTACGCCCGCGCCAGCTCCTCGCCGGCCAGGTCCTCGACGTCGATCCATCCCTCCGTCACCGGGACTGCCCGGATGAACGGAACCTCGGTGAGGAACACCCGGCTGTTCTGCGGCCTGGCGCCGGGATCGAGAAACGCCGGCGACTCGGCCAGCGCGCGGAGCGAGGGCACCGTACGCCCGGAGGCCGCGATGGTCCGCTGGCCCTCGGCCGAGTTGGCGTATTCGATGAACGTCCAGGCGGCGGCCCTGGCGCGCCCGGCCTTCGGCATGCAGTAGGCGTCGGCGTGCAGGATGCCGGCGCGCTGGCGGCGACGGGGCAGCGGGGCCACGTCCCAATCGAACGTCGTGATCGTCCGGTAGGTAGGCACCCCGCGGCGGCTGTTGAGGAACATGCCGAGGCGCCCGTTCAGGAAGCGCCGCTCGCTGCTCTCGGCCTTCTCCTCCACGAGGTCGGGTACCACATGGTGCTTGGTCTGCAGCTCGACGAACCACTGCAGGGCCTCGCGCGTGAGCGGCGCGTCGAGCGTCAGCCGCGTCGGGGCCCGCGGATCGTCGACCAGCTCGCCCCCGTTCTGCCACACGAACGGGGCCAGGCGGAAGATCGACACCTCGGTGCCGAGCCCGTACTGGTCGATCCGCCCGGTGCCCTTGGTGTCGCGCGTGAGCGTGCGCGCGGCGTGCAGGAAGTCGTCCCACGTCCAGTCCTCGGTGGGCCGGGGTACGCCGGCGCGCTCGAAGAGCTCGCGGTTGTAGTAGACGACGAGGCTCGACAGGTTCTGGGGAATGCACGTGAGCGTGCCCTGCCACCGGAAGGGCTCCAGCGCCGGCGCGAAGAAGTCCGCCTCGCGGATGACGCGGCTGCGCTCGAGGTAGGGCCCGAGCGGCTCGAGAACACTCCGGGCGGCGAAGGCACCGTACCGGCGGTAGTTGAGGAGGATGACGTCGGCCGGTGAGCCGGCCGCGAAGTCGACGCCCAGCCGCTTGCGGTAGTCGCCCTGGCTGGGGACGTGCACGAGCGAGACCTGGATCGCCGGGTGGTGCCGCGTGAAGTCCGCCACCAGCCGCTCGTAGGCAGCCTTCTCGGCGGTATCGCCGAAGACCATGAACGAGATCCGCGCGGCCGGCGCCTGGGCGGGCGCCGCCGGCGGCGCCAGGGCAACCGCGGCCAGCACGAGCAGCACGAGCGCGCGCATCACGGCACCTCCCGCTGGAACAGCGGCATCATACCGCCGCGCGCGTTTCCCGGCCCGGCCTCGCCGCCGGCCGCCGACCAGAACGCGCGCTGCAGCACGAGCAGGAGCAGCAGCACCGGCAGCATCATCACCACCGCCCCCGCCATCAGCAGCGGCCAGTTGGTCGCGTCGAGCTGCTGCAGCACGCGCAGTCCGAGCGCCAGCGTGGTGCGGTCGTCGGACTTCAGATAGAGCAGCGGGTTCATGAAATCGCTCCAGTACTGCACGAACGTCAGCAGGGCGACGGCGGCGGTGGCCGGCCGCGCCAGCGGCATCGCGATCGAGGCCCAGATGCGCAGCGGGCCCAACCCCTCCAGCCGCGCGGCCTCGAACAGCGCCACCGGCTGGCGCCGGAACGACCAGTAGAAGATCAGCACGAAGAACGGGCTCGAGCCCATCCACACCGGCGCCAGCAAGGCCAGGATCGTGTCGATGAGCCCCAGCTCGCGCAGGACGAGGAAGCGAGTCAGCCACACCGCGGTCAGCGGCACCATGCGCACCACCACGGCCAGGGCGAGGAAGGCATAGCGGGCGCGCGGGGGCAGCTGGGCCATCGCGAAGCCCGCCCACGAGGCGACCACGATCGTCAGCGGCACCGCGAGGCCGGCGACCAGCAGCGAGTTGGCCAGATAGCGCGCCAGCGGCAGCACCTCGAAGATGCGCGCGTAGTTCGACCACGCGAGCGGCTCCGGCACCCACTCGATCGTGACCGGCGGCGGCAGGCCGGGCTGCCGGAGCGAGGCCGCCAGCACCCACAGGCCGGGCACCAGGAACACCGCGGCGACGGTGAGGGCGGCGGCGTGGAAGCCCAGCACGCGGGGCCAGCGCGTCATCTCAGGCCTCGTCCTCGTGGCCCCAGCCCCCGGCGGCCCGGTAGGTGACCAGGATGAGGGCGGCGACGACCAGCAACAGGAGCAGCATCATCGCCGCCCCCTGCCCGAAGCGGAAGCGGTCGAACGCCGTCTCGTACATGAGCAGCGGCACGAAGAGCGTGGCGTAGTAGGGACCGCCGCCGGTCATCAGGAGCGCCGGCGTGAAGGTGGACTGGGCGCTGGCGATGACGTCGCGAATGGTCAGCAGCAGCAGCCACGGGGCCAGCAGGGGCAGCGTCACGTGGCGCAGGGTGGCGGCGCGGCCGGCGCCGTCGAGGGAGGCGGCGTGGTAGCACTCCTCCGGCACCGCCTTGAGACCGGCCAGCGCGATCACGAACCCCTCGCCGATCTGGAACAGCGCGGTCAGCGCGATGGCCGGCAGCGCGGTGGCGCTGTCGACCAGCCACGCCGGCGTGGGCAGCCCGGCGGCGGCCAGCGCCAGGTTGAGGGGGCCGTGGCGGGGGTTGAAGATCCACAGCCACACCAGCGCGTAGGCGACACTCGGCACGATCGTGGGGACGTAGACGGCGACGCGATAGAGGCCGACGCCACGGCGCGGGCGATTGAGCAGCAGCGCCAGCCCCAGCGCGATCACCACCCGCAGCGGGACCGTCAGCACCACGAACAGGAGCGAGTTGCGCAGCGCGATGGCGAACAGCGGGTCCGTCGCCAGCTCGCGGAAGTTGGCGAGGCCGCGCCACTCGGGGGCCGACAGGCCGTCGTAGGCCGTGAAGGCCAGTCCCACCGAGAGCGCGGCCGGCACCACCACCAGCGCGACGACGCCGAGCAGGTAAGGCGTCAGGAGCAGGTAGAGACCCGCGCGATAGCGCACCCCTACCGCATCAGCCCCTTGTCAGCCATCCACTTCTGGATCAGCCCCGCCACCTGGTCGGAATTCTTGTCCATCATCAGCATGTGGGTATTGCCGGCCACGCCCATCTTCGGCAGGTCGAACCAGTCGGCGACGCCGCCCTCCGCGCGCAACGCGTCAGCGTAGCTCTTCGAGGCCGGCACGAAGCGCGTCCACAGCGCGCTCTGCCCGACGAAGTCGCCCCACACGACGAGGTGCGGCACGCCCTTGAGCTTGCCACCGCCCGCCACCTCCGGCTTGGGCGCACCCGACGGCTCGACGGAGATCAGCGCCTTCACCTTGTCGGGCGCGGTCAGCGCGGCGTTGAAGCCGAAGTTGCCGCCCTGGCTGTGGGTCAGGATCACGCACGGGCACACCTTCTGCACGAGCTGGTTGTAGGCGGCCTGGATCTGGGCGTCGGTCGTCGACCACCGGGGCACGCCTTGCTTCATGAACTGGTCGAACGCCTCGATCGGGAACAGCTGCCCCGGCAACGCGACGCGCTCGGCCGTGTTGAGCTTGTAGCTGCCGACGGGACCGATGCGGAAGTCCTCCCACGCCTGCTTCTTCGTGCGGAACAGCGGCTCGCCCGGCAGGATCTCCGGATAGCGGGCCCACGAGGCGCGGCCGCGCTCGACCGCGTCGGAGACGTAGACGTCGTGGCCGGCCCGAAGGAAGAAGAGCTGCCAGCCCGGCTGGCCGTCCGGCTTCGTCTCCCAGGTGACGCCGGTGAGACCGCCGCCGTGCCAGAGCAGCAGCGGGTAGCGCGCCTTCGGGCTCGACAGCTTGACGTACTGCACGTACATCTGCTCGGCCTCGAAGTCGCCGTTGGGATCGACCTTGATGGGCGCCGAGCCGGCGGTGAACACGACGTCGCGGGTCGGCAGCCCCGAGAGCGACACGGCGCGGCCGCCGACGTGGAAGCTGCCGATCTCGGCCACCGACAGGTCGGCGGCGCCGGCGACGGGGGCGACGAGCGCAACGGCGATGCCGAGCACGAGTGCGGCGAGGCGCATGGGGTTCTCCTCTCGAGGTCAGATCCTGGCGCGCCCCTACGTACGCGTGCCGGCGGGCCCATGTCAAGGTCGAGGGTGGCCGGCGGGTACAATCGCAGGTGATCGCGACTCCGGAGGAGAGCCCATGGCGACCGTGAAGCTGATCGAGTACGCGCAGGCGAGCGCCGAGGTGCGCGCCGTCTACGACGACATCATGGCCACGCGCAAGACGGACCGCATCAACAACTTCTGGAAGGCGCTGGCCGGCCACCTGCCCACGCTGCGCCGCACCTGGGAGAGCGTCAAGGAGGTGATGACGCCCGGCGCGCTCGACGCGCGCACCAAGGAGATGGTCTACCTGGCCGTGAGCGCCAGCAACGGCTGCGACTACTGCATCGCCTCCCACACCGCTTCCGCGCGGGCGCACGGCATGACGGACGCGATGCTCGGCGAGCTCATGGCCGTGGTCGGCATGGCCAACGAGACCAACCGCCTCGCCAACGGATACCAGGTCGAGATCGACGAGGCGTTCCGGCTGCCGCCCGCGTAGGGCCGGTTCAGCTCGATCGCTGGCGCGCCTGCCGGCCCGGGCGTATCCTCCGCCCCGTGAAGCGCGTGGCCAGCCGAAGCCCGGCCGGGGCCCTCATCGTGGGAACCCTGGCCTGCGCGCTGGTTTCCCTGGTTCCGCTCGGCCATGCCGCCCCTCCCGACCAGACCTGGATCGCGGGCCTCTACGACGACGCCGACCACGACGATGTCGTGCTGGCCATCGTCGCGGCCGTCGCCGTGTCGCCGGCCGGGCCCCCGCGGGCCGCGTCGTCCACGGCCGCCGAGCCGCTGCCGCGGGCTCGGGTGTCACGGGCGCCCGGCCCCGTCGCCCTCATCACCCCTCTCGACCGCGCCCCCCCGTTCGCGTAGCTGCGCTCCGCTCTCAGAGGAGTACCGCAAAGGGGGGAACCGGCGATGCTGCTCGACCTGCTGCGCGAGATCGAGGATCAGAACGTCAAGCTCGGGTCGTGCCTGGAGCGTGGGGACGTCGAGCAGGGGTTCGTTCACCACGCCCGGCTGCACAGTCTTCTGATCGAGGCCGCCGTGCTGGTGCTGCGGGCCGAGCGCCAGGAGGGGCAGACGCTGACGTAGCCGGGTCGTGCGATTGACTTCGCGGGGCCGCCGCGGTACAGGAACGAAGCGTGGCGCGCTTCTGGCTCGGCATCGACATCGGTGGCACCTTCACCGACTTCGCCGTCTTCGACACGGAGACCGGCGAGCTGCTCGGGCTCAAGGTGCCGTCGACGCCGGCCGACTTCGCGGAGGCGGTCCGCACCGGGCTGCAGCGCCTGGCCGACGAGCACGGCATCGACCCCGGCCAGATCGGCGCGGTGGTGCACGGCACCACCATCGCGGTCAACACGCTGATCCAGCGCACCGGCGCCCGCCTCGGCCTCCTCGTCACCGAGGGGTTCCGCGACGTGCTCGAGCTGCAGCGCCTGCGACTGCCGAACCCGTTCGACCTGCACGGCGCCCGTCCCCTGCCCCTCGTGCCGCGCGCGCGGGTGGCCGAGGTGCGCGAGCGCCGGCGCGCTGACGGCAGCGTCGACACGCCGCTCGACGAGGTGGGCGCCGACGCCGCCGTGCGCCGGCTGGCCGGCCACGAAGTCGAGGGGCTGGTGGTCTCACTGCTCCACGCCTATCGCGACCCCGCCCACGAGCGCCGGGTGCGGACGATCGCCGAGCGCGCGGCGCCGGGGCTCCCGGTGAGCACCTCGTCGGAGGTGTGGCCGCAGGCTCGGGAGTACGAGCGGACGGCGCTGGCCGTGCTCGACGCCTACGTGCAGCCGCAGGTGCGCCGGTATCTCGCCGGGTTCGCGGAGGCGCTCACCGCCCGCGGGGTGCCGGCCACCCCCCACGTCACCAAGTCGAACGGCGGCATCATGCCGGTAGCCGCCGCCCCCGCCAACACGGTGGCGACGCTGCTGTCGGGGCCGGCCTCGGGCGTGATCGGGGCCGCCTACGTCGCGACGCAGGCGGGGCGGCCGAACGTCATCACGCTCGACGTGGGCGGCACCAGCGCCGACATCGCCGTCGTCGAGGACGGCCGGCCGCGCTCGAGCACGAGCGAGCACATCGGCGGCGTGCCGGTGATGATGCCGGTGGTGGGCGTGACGGCCATCGGGGCCGGCGGTGGCTCGGTCGCGTGGGTCGATGAGGTCGGGCTGCCGAAGGTCGGCCCCCGCAGCACCGGCGCCCACCCGGGGCCGGCCTGCTACGGCCGCGGCGGCACCGAGGCCACGCTGACCGACGCCTTCCTGGTCTGCGGCTTCCTCGACGCCGACCGGTTCCTCGGCGGCCGCATGCCGCTCGACCGCGGGCTGGCCGAGGCGGCGATCGCGCGATTCGCGGGCCGGCTCGGCATGACGCCGAGCGAGGCGGCCGAGAGCGTGGTGCGGGTCGCCGTGTCGAACATGTACGCGGAGTTCACCAAGATCCTGTCGCGGGCGGCGGTGGATCCGCGCGAGTTCGCGCTCGTGGCCTTCGGTGGCGCCGGGCCGGTCGTGGGGGCGCTGCTGGCCCGCGAGGTCGGCATTCCCGCCGTGTTCGTCCCCCGCTCGCCGGGCACCCTGTGCGCCCTCGGCGCCATCAGCGCCGACATCGTCAACGATGCGGTGCGCACCATCCACGTGCGCCTGGAGGCGACGCCGCCGACCGCCTTCGACGCCGGCGCGCTCCGCGAGCCCTACGACGCCCTCCGGACCGAGCTGGCCGACTGGCTCGCGCGCCACGGCGCCGGCGCCGGCCCCGCCACCTTCCGGCCTGCCGCCGACATGCGGTACGTGGGCCAGTCCTACGAGATCGAGGTACCGGTGGAGCCGGCCTGGCTGGCGGCGGGCGGCGGCGGCGCGATCCTGACGGCCTTCCACCGCGCGCACGAGCGGGCCTTCGGCCACGCCGATCGCGAGGCGCCCGCGGAGATCGTCAACCTCCGCGTGCAGCTGCGGGCCGGGCGCCCGCGGGTGCCGCTCGCCGAGATCCCGGCCGGCGCCTCCCCGGTGCCGCGAACGACGCGACGCATCTGGCTCGACGGCCGCCCGACCGAGGCGCGCGTCTTCGACCGCGCCGCGCTCGGCCGCGGCGCCCGCCTGGTCGGGCCCGCCATCGTGGAGCAGCCCGACACGACCGTGCTGGTGCCGACCGGCCACGTCGGCGACGTCGACCGCTTCGGCAACCTGGTGCTCCAGAAGGAGAGCTGATGCGCCTCGACGCGATCACGGTGGAGATCCTCCGCAACTACCTGCAGGGCGCCGTCGAGGAGATGGCCTACGTCGTGGAGCGCACGGCCTACACGACGTTCGTGAAGGAGACGGCCGACTTCACCTGTGGCCTGCTGACGCCGTCGGGCGAGTTCTTCGCCTACCCGGTCGAGCTCGGCGTGGCCAGCTTCGGCGGCATCAGCTACGCGGCCACGCTCGAGGCGGTGGGGCCGCTCGAGCCCGGCGACGTGGTCATCACCAACGATCCCTACGGCTCGGCGGCCGCCGCCACTCACCTGCCCGACATCCACCTGATCCGTCCGATCTTCTGGGACGACCGGCTCGTCGCCTACGGCGCCGGCTTCCTGCACAGCTCGGACGTCGGCGGCATGGTGCCGGCCAGCATCACGCCCCGGGCCTCGGAGATCTTCCAGGAAGGGCTGCGGCTGCCGCCCAAGAAGCTGTTCGTGCGCGGCGCCGTGAACCGCGACCTGCTCGACGTGATCCTGGCCAACTGCCGCATCCCCGAGCAGAACTGGGGCGATCTCCAGGCCCTGGTGGCGGGGCTCACCACCGGCGAGCGTCGGATGCACGAGCTGATCCGGCGCTTCGGCCCCGACACCGTCGACAAGGCGATGGACGACCTCATCGACTACGCCGCCCGCAAGGTGGAGGCGCTCATCCGACGGATGCCGGCCGGGTGCTACGAGTTCTCGGACTACATCGAGGACGACGTCGTCACCAACATCCCCATCCGCCTCAAGGTCGCGCTCACGATCGGCGACGGCGAGATCCACCTGGACTTCACCGGCAGCGACGTGCAGGTCGGGTCCGCGCTGAACGTGCCCACGGCCGGCCGCGTTCATCCGTTCATGTCGATCGCGCTGGTGAACTACTTCGTGACGCTCGATCGCACGATTCCCCTCAACGCCGGCGTGCTGCGCCGCGTGCGCATGACGCTGCCCGAGGGCTCGGTCGTGAATCCGAAGTTCCCGGCGGCCTGCGGCGTCCGCTACGCCACCGTGCTGCGCGTCTACGACGCGGTGCTGGGCGCGCTGGCCCGCGCGGTGCCCGCCGACATTCCGGCCGCCAGCGGCGGCCAGGGGTGCATGGTGGCGCTGTCGCTACCCGATCCCGAGGCGGGCCGGCGTCACGTGACGGTGATCGAGCCGATGATCGGTGGCGGCGGCGGCCGCCCCGGCCGCGACGGCATCGACGGCTGCGACGCCTCGCTCGGCTTCCTCAAGACCACGCCGGCCGAGACGCTGGAGGCCGAGGTGCCGATCGTCGTGCGGCGCTTCCACCTGGTGGCCGACTCGGCCGGGCCCGGCCGCTTCCGGGGCGGCCACGCGGTGCGGCTCGACTTCCAGGTCTTCCGCCCCGAGGGACTGGTGACCGCGCGCGGGATGGAGCGGCTGCGGTTCGCGCCGTGGGGCGTGGCCGGCGGTAGCGCCGGCTCGACGGGCAGCGTCGTGCTGAACCCCGGCACCGCCGACGAGCGCACGCTGCCGAAGATCGAGGTGCTGGCCCTGGAGCCGGGTGACGTGCTGAGCGTGCGGACGCCCGGCGGGGGCGGCCACGGTGATCGCTTCCAGCGCCCGCCGGCCGAGGTGCTCGCCGACGTCGCCTCCGGCCTGGTCTCGCCCGCCCACGCCCGCGAGGCGTACGGCGTGGTGCTGGCCGGCGACGGCGTCGACGAGGCGGCGACCTCGGCGCTGCGAGCCGGGCGCCGCCACGAGATCGCCGCGACACCGTTCGATTTCGGCCCGGCCCGCCGCGAGCACGAGCGTCGCTGGCCCACGGAGCTGCAGGACGCGTTCATCGCCCTGCTCATGAGCCTGCCCGCGCCCTACCGCGCCTACGCGCGCCGCACGCTCTATCCGCGCGTCGAGGCCCTCGCCGACCAGCGACCGGTCACGGCGGACGACCTACACCGCCTCGTCCAGGAGCTGCGCGCCGCGATCCGGTAGACGGCGGGCGAGCGTGGGCCATCGGCGCGATCCGTGCCATCATCCTGGCCACGGGAGGGACGCCATGAGCCGGATCGACTGGAGCTACCACCGCAACGGCTGAATGACCTGCGCCAAGACGCAAGGGTTCCTTGCGAAGCACAAGGTCACGGTCGCCGCGCAGGCCGATGCCAAGAAGGCCACCATCAAGGGCGACGCCGCCCTTGGCGTGCTGAAGGACGTGGACCAGCTCTACGTCGCCAAGGGCAAGCGCGTCGTGCACGTCGATCTCAAGCGCGAGCAGCCGCCGCGGACAGAGCTGCTCGGCCTGCTGCTCGGCCCCACCGGCAACCTGCGCGCCCCCACCGTGCGCAAAGGACGAACGCTCATCGTCGGCTTCGACGAGGCCACGTACACGAAACTGCTCCGCCCGTGAGGCTCGGGGACGGGGGAGCGACCGGCGGCCGGCGCCGCAGCCCGGGCATGCCGCGGTCGCGCCGGCGACTCCGCCTGTATCACGCACGCGGGATTCGCTCGGCCCCCCATCCCCCAGAGGGGGCTCGGGTGCCAGCTGTCCGCGGTCGGCGGCTCGCTCATCCCGCCCCGAGAGAGCGCGCTCGCCACGGCTCCGTCGCAAGGCGCGACCGCGACATTGCCCGGGCTGCGGCGCCGGCCGCCGGTCGCTCCCCCGTCCCCGAGCCTCACGCGCGATAGCACCAACGCGCACGTCATGGAGGGTCCGGGGACGGCGGTGCGGGTGACGGTCAGCCGGCGGCACGCTGACGAGTGGGCGGTCGTGCTGGCGGCGGCGGGGATTCCGCACTGGATGCGACAGCGGCTGGACGGATGGGCGCTGATCGTGCCGCCGGACGACGTCGCCTCGGCGCTGGCGACGCTGGCGGCCTACGATCAGGAGAACGCGCGCGACGTCCGGGCCGACGGCGAGGCCGTCCCCGCGCGGCCGATGACCATCGCGGGGGTGGTGGTCGCCCTGCTCCTGGTCGGGTTCTTCGCCATCACCGGGCCCCGCGCCGCCCGCAGCTCGTGGTTCGAGCACGGCGCCGCCGACGCCGGCCGCATCATGGCGGGCGAGTGGTGGCGCGCGGTGACCGCGCTCACGCTGCACGCCGACGTGCCGCACCTGGGCGGCAACGCGGCCGCCGCCGCGGTGCTGGTGACGGCGGTGTGCTGGCAGCTCGGACCCGGCCTCGGCCTGAGCCTGCTCCTGGTGGCCGGCGCCACCGGCAACGTCCTCACCGCGGCCGTGCACGGCCACGATCACACCTCGGTCGGCGCCTCCACCGCGATCTTCGGCGCCATCGGCGTGCTGGCCGCGCTGCGCATCGCGGCCCCGCGCCGGGTGGGATCGATCGCGCGGAAGACGTGGGTGATTCTCGGCGCGAGCCTGGCCCTGCTGGCCCTGCTCGGCACCGGGCCCGACGCCGACGTCCTGGCCCACCTCTTCGGCTTCCTCGCCGGCGGCGGGCTCGGGCTGCTGGCCGCGCTCACGCGGCGCTCGGCCCCGCCCGCTCCGGTGCAGGCGGTGCTCGGCCTCGCCGCCGCCGTCGTCGTGGCCGGCGCCTGGCGCCTGGCCTTCTGACCGGCGGCGGGCGCCGTCAGCGGAAGAGCAGCGCGGTGCCCGTCGCGAGCAGGATGAGACTGACCAGCCGGATGAAGGCGCGCTGGCTCAGGTTGACGTGCACGCGGCCACCGGCGTACAGCCCGATCGCGACCAGCGGCAGGGCGGCGCCGACGTAGATCAGCGTCGTCCAGCCCAGCAGCCCGGCGATGGCGTAACCGGCCAGCCGCACGCCGCCGTCGATGAGGAAGTTGGTCGCGAAGGTGGCCCGGAAGGCGCCCTTGTCGAGCCCGCGCAGGTTGAAGTACACGGCGTAGAACGGACCCCCGGTGCCGAACAGCGTGCCGACCAGCCCGCCCAGGAGGCCGCACCAGATCGCGGCCCACCGCGAGCCGCGCAGCGGCGGCAGCGGCAGGAGCTGGTAGATGGCGTAGGCGATCACGAACGCGCCGAGCGCGCGGGCCAGCAGCGCCGAGGACACGCCGCGCAGCACGAGCAGCCCGGTCGCTACGCCGATCAGCGTGAAGGGCACCAGGACGAGCTGCTCGGCCCAGGCCACGCGCTCGAGGTTGCGCGCGCCCTGCCCGGCCGAGCCGACATAGTCGAGCGCGACGACGACCGGCACCACCGTCCCGACCGGGGCGACGTTGGACAGCATCGGCACCGCGATCAATCCCGAGCCGAACCCCGCGATGCCCCGGACGAGGTAGGCCAGCAGGAGGACGAACGCGGCGTAGACGACGACGGGGGCGTCGAAGCCGGTCAGCGCGGTCAGACGGCGCCGCCACGGGCGCGACCGAACGCCCGCTCGAAGCCCGGGAGCGCACGCACGACGGTGTCGCGCTCGACCGTGAGCGAGATCCGGATGTGGCCCGGCATGCCGAAGCCGGAGCCGGGCACCGTCAGCACGCCCTCCTCGGCCAGCAGCCGCACGAACGCCACGTCGTCGTCGATCGGCGTCCGCGGGAACACGTAGAAGGCGCCCTGCGGCTTCACGCACTCGTAGCCGATGCGGCGCAGCCCTTCGTACATGAGGTCGCGCTTCTCGCGATAGGGGGCGACGTCGATCACGAGGTCGCCGACCTCGGCCACCACCCACTGCCACAGCGCCGGGGCGTTGACGAAGCCGAGCACGCGACTGGTGAACGTGCACGCCTCGAACAGCTCGGCCGCCTCCGTCATGCGGGGCGAGAAGGCCAGGTAGCCGATGCGCTCGCCGGGAATCGCCAGCGCCTTGGACCACGAGGTGGCCACGACGGTGCGGGTCACCAGCGGCGGCACCTGGGGCACCGGCACGTCGTCGAACACGAGCGCGCGGTACGGCTCGTCGCTGATGAGCACGATCGGCTGGGCGGCCCGGCCCAGCATCGCCTCGATCTCCACGAAGGCCGACGCCGGATAGATGACGCCGCTCGGATTGTTGGGCGAGTTGAGGATGATGGCCCGCGTGCGCGGGGTGATGGCGGCCTCGAGCCGGGCGACGTCCGGGGTGAGATCGGCCTTCGGAGGAACGACGATCAGCCGACCGCCGTAGTTCTCGGCGTAGAACGTGTACTCGACGAAGAACGGCGCCACCGTGAGCACCTCGTCGCCGGGGTTGAGCAGGGCCTTGAGCACGGTGTTGAGCGCCGCCCCGGCGCCGACGGTCATCAGCACGTGGTTGGCCGTGTAGGGCAGGCCGGTGGCCGTCCGCAGCCGCGCGGCCACGGCCTCGCGCACGCGCGGGTGGCCGGCGTTGGGCATGTAGGCGTGCAGGTGGGGCGCGTCGCTGTCCAGCACGCGCCGGGCCGCGGCCAGCACGGCCGGCGGCGGCTCGATCTCCGGGTTGCCCAGCGTGAAGTCGAAGACCTTGTCGGCGCCCCGCTCCTGCTTGAGGCGAGCGCCCTCCTCGAACATGCGGCGGATCCACGATGCCTTGGCGAGGTTGTCGGCGACGGTCCGGGAGGTGATCACGGCAGGCAGTATAATCCGGCCGCGTGCTGACATGACGAGGCCGCTCGGCGTCCCCACCTCGCTCGTTCGCCTGCGCACGCGCGACGGCGTCTGGCTCGACGGCGTCGGGGCGGTGCCGCGGGGCCGGCGGCGCCTCGCGCTGGTGTGGGTGCACGGCCTCGGCTCGGCCTTCTCCTCGGGGCAGCCGCTGATCGCCGAGCTGGCGGCCCGGCTCACCGCGGCCGGCATCGGCTACCTCAAGGTCAACACCCGCGGCCACGACGTGGTCGCCGGCCGGGGGGCTCGCCTGGCCGGCGCCGCCTTCGAGCGGTTCGGCGCCAGCGTCGAGGACATCCGCACGGTGATCGCCTTCGCCGTCCGGCTGGGTTTCGAGCGAGTGGTGCTGGCCGGCCACTCCACCGGCGCCAACAAGGTCCTGCACTACGTGGCCCGCACCCGCGACCGGCGGGTGGCCGCCCTCGCATTGCTCGGGCCGATCTCCGACATCGCCGGCGAGGCCCGGCGCCTCGGTGCCCGCGAGCTGCGCCGCCGCGTCGCCGTGGCCGAGCGCCTGGCCCGCCGCGATCCGCGCGCCCTGGTGCCGCACGCCTGGGGCTTCTGGAGCGCCCGCCGCTACGTCAGCCTCTACAAGCCGGGCCAGGCCGAGGACGTCTTCCCCTACTACCGCCCCACCGCCCGCTGGCCCGCCCTCGCCTCCGTGCGAATCCCCGTGGCCGCCATCATCGGTGCCCGCGACGAGTACCTCGACCGCCGTCCCGACGAGCTCTTACAAGCCTTCGAGCGCCACGCGACCCGCGCCCGCTCCTTCATCGGCATCGTCATCCCCAACGCCACCCACGGCTTCACCACCCACGAACGCCCTCTGGCCCAGATCCTCACCGCCTGGATCCGCACCGTCACGGCACGTCGCCGCACGGATCGACGCCGCGGCTGACGCCACCGAGCGAACGAATGGTTCGTGGAGTGACTCATGGACGGCGCTGACGCCCGGGGCGTCAGCGCCGTTGGCTAGCGCCGGGCGAAGGTCTTGAGGACGAGTCCGCGGGCGACGGCGGGATCGACGCCGTTGGCGGCCATGCAGGGCGTGGCGTCCTCGAGGATGCGGTCGGCATCACCGAGCCGCACGTACTTCTTGTAGGTATCCTCGAACTCGATCCCCAGGGCCCGCGCGAAGATCGTCAGGTAGTGCTCGAAGACGATCGGGCGCTCGGCCTCGAACCGGCAGAGGTCGCGCTGACAGCCGTGGTAGATGCCGGCCATGTGGGTGGCCCCGGCCGCCAGCGCGCGATCGATGTCGTCGAGCACCATCTGCCGCCACACCTCGGGGCCGAGCTGCTCCTGCAGCGCCGGCGTGCACGTGCGGCCCCAGCGCGGGTCGGGCTCGAAGTCGACGACGGTGACGCCGGGGACCGCCTCCAGCAGACGGCGAGCGGCACGCCCCTCGCGCTGGCGCGGCTCCGACAGCGGGTGCGAGTGCAGGGCCACGGTGGCCTCGACGCGCTGGGTGAAGGTGAAATCGCCGCGCTCCAGCCGGTCGGCCAGGAACTCGGTGGTGTGGCGCTTCGGAAACGGCATCTCGGCCTGCAGCACCTCGTCGTAGAACTGGATGCACGACGGGCACCACATCACGACCTCGCGCGGCGCCATGCGATGTAGCAGGTCGATCGTGTGGTTGGCGTAGCGCTCGCCCGAGGCCTCCTGGCCGCGCCGATGGTGCTGAATGCCGCAGCAGTACGTCGGCCCGCCGGCCGCCACGTAGTCGAGCCCCAGCCGGTCGAACACCGCGGTGGCCGTCTGGACCAGGTGGGAGGTACGGAGCACGTTGCAGCCCAGGTACAGGACCACGTCGTGGCGCTCGCCGTCGCGCGGCGGCGTCAGCAGCCACGAGCGCTCGTCCTTCTTCGTCAGGAGGTCCTGGGTCAGCTTGATCTCGCCGAAGTACTGCGCGTAGTCGAACGCCACCGTCGGTCCTCCCCTCACGATCGTGCTGTCGCGAGTGTACCATCCCGGGGCGGAGCGTCGTTCGATCCCAGGCGCGAGGGAGGCTCGATGGACTTCGGAGTGTGGATCCCCAACTGCCGTCACCTGGCCACGCCGGACATCATCCGGGACAGCGCGGTGCGGGCCGAGGAGCTCGGCTACGACTCGGTCTGGGTCAGCGACCACGTCGTGGTGCCGCGCGCCAACGTGGTCAACTTCGGCGAGACGGTCTACGACCCGCTGGTGACGCTGGGCGTGCTGGCCGGCGCCACCCGCCGGGTGCGGCTGGGCACCACCGTCCTGATCGTGCCCTACCGCAACGCGGTGGTCACCGCGAAGATGGTCTCCTCGCTCGACGCGCTGAGCGGCGGCCGCGTGGTGCTCGGCATCGGCGCCGGCTGGGTGGCGGCCGAGAGCGCGATGCTGGGCGTGCCCTTCGCCGAGCGCGGGGCCATGACCGACGAGCACCTGCGCGCGATGCAGACGCTGTGGACCAGCCCGTCGCCGTCGTTTGCCGGCACCTACACGAGGTTCGACGACCTCGTGTTCGAGCCCAAGCCGCTGCAGAAGCCGCACCCGCCGATCTGGGTCGGCGGCCACAGCCGGGCCGCGCTGCGGCGCACCGTCGAGCTGGGGGCGGCGTGGCATCCGATCAGTCGCCCTCCCGACGAGCTGCGGGCCGGACGAGCCGAGCTGGCCCGGCTCTCCGCGGAGCGAGGGCGGGCGGTGCCGCCGGCGCTGACGCTGCGCAACGACGTGTGCGTCCTGCGGCCCGGCCAGGCTCCCCGGTCGGCCGCCCGGGCGGGCCGGGTGATGGCGGGAGAGCCGTCCGCGCTGGTCGAGCAGGTGGCGGAGCTGCGCGAGTGCGGCGTCGAGCACCTCGTCATCGAGTTCCTCGCCGCCGACGGCGCCGACCTGCAGGCGCAGATGGTCACCTTCGCCGAGCGCGTACGGCCGCGCGTCGCATGAGCGCGGAGACCGCACCCCGCATGGCCGTGCGAAGGTCCGGCCACGGCCCCGACCTCGTCCTCTTCCATGGCGGCATGGGGTCGTGGCGACACTGGACCCGCAACGTCGAGCCGCTGGCCGCGCGCTTCACCGTGCACGCGCTCGACCATCCCTCGTATGGCGACTCGGCGCCCGTGCCTCGCGAGACGACCGGTCCCGCCTATCTCGACCTCGTGCACGAGCTGCTCGGACAGATGCTGCCGGGCGACGCTCCGCTCCGCCTGGCCGGGTTCTCGTTCGGCGGCGCCATCGCCGCCAATCTCGCCCGCCGCCTGGGGCCGCGCGTCACCCACCTGGCGCTGGTCTCGCCCGGCGGCTTCCCGGCGCGCCGCTTCGGCGAGCGCCCGATCCGCTCGTACAAGGAAGCCGGCGGCGACGCGGCGCTCTTCCGGGAGATCTGCCGCCACAACCTGCTCGTCAACATGCTGAGCGACCCCGCCAGCGTGACCGAGGAGGCCGTCGACATCCAGGTGGACGGGGTGCGCCGCGCGCGCTTCGACAGCCGCAAGGTGAGCGGCGGCGGCACCCTGCTGAGCGACCTCCCCCAGATGTCCGCCCGGCTGCGGCTCCTGTGGGGCGAGCGCGACGACTCGCCGTTCCGGCCGGCTGACCTGTTGATCGGCGAGATCCGTGCGGTCGCGCGCGCGCCGCTCGACCTGCACCGCATCCCGCGGGCCGGTCACTGGTCCGCGTACGAGAACGCCCCCGAGATCAATCGCCTGCTGCTGGAGTTCTTCACCAGCTGATTCGGTCGGGGCAGACGGCTAGCGGCCGGGCGCGGTGAGCAGCGACGGCAGCGCGCGAGCGGCGTCACGGCAGCGCCGGCGCTCCGGATCCGAGAGCCCGACGTACCAGCATCCGAGGAGCGCCAGCGGCATCAGCGCCGCCACCTGTCCAAGGAACACCGTCAGGCTCGGCGCCGGCCACAGCCGCTCGACGAGTCCGGTCGCCGCCGCGAACGGCAGCACGGCCACGACCGGCCGCCCCCAGGCCGCCGCCAGGTAGCCGCGAACGCTCACGCCGAAGCTGCGCTGCAACAGCCACGGCCAGACGAGGAGCGCGGCCACCACCGTCGGCACCGTGGTCGCCCACGCCACGCCCACCAGGCCGGCCGAGCGCACGAGGAGCAGCATGGCCGTGACGTTGATCGCGGCCTCGGCGACGTAGAGCACGGCCACCGCCCGCTCGCGGCTGGCGCCCAGCATGACGTTGCCGGCCGCGCCCGTCGCCCCCAGGACCACGAGGCGCCCGGCGAGGATCGCCAGCACCGCCCCCGACGGCCCGCCATAGGCCGGCCCCATCCACAACCCGATGAACGAGCTGCCCCGCAGTGCGAACGTCACCGCGATGGGCAGCACCAGCAGCGTGCAGTACCGGGCCCCGTCCAGCACCAGATCGCGCAGCGCCTCGCCCTGGCCGCGCCCTTCCAGCGCGCTCGCGCGCGGGGCCAGGGTCGTGCGGATACCGGCCACCAGCGCCCGCGCGTAGTCGATCAGCCCGCTCGCGATGGCGAAGACGGTGACCGCGGCCATGGGCAGGAAGGCGCCGATGACGACCACGGCCGCCCGCTCGACGACACCGGCGCCGAGCTGGGCCACGAACGCAACGCCTCCGTAGGAGACGAGGAGCTGCAGATGGGGACGGCTCCACGTCGGCCGCAGCCGCAGCCCGGGGAGGATGCGCCGCCCCCACCACGCGGTGAGCCCGGTGCCGGTGAGCGAGGCGAGGAGCTGGGCGACGGCGAGCTCCACGAGACCGCCGCCGGTGATCAGGACGCCGAGCACGAGCCCGGCCCGGACGAGTGTCGTGACGACCTCGATGGCGCCGACGACGTCGAAGCGCTCCAGCCCCACGAGCACGCCGCCCAGCGCGCCGTTCACGAGGGCCAGGCCGGTGGACGCCCCCGCCAGCGTCGCCACGATCACGGTGGTCGTGCGGTACTCGGCCGGAATGTGGAAGACGCTGGGCGCGATCAGGCCGAGCGCGGCCGCGGCCACCACGGCGACGCCGGCCAGGGCCGTGAACACCGCGAGCGCGGTCGACGCGACCTGGATCGATGTCGCCCGATCACCGCGGCTCTCCGCGCGCGCCACGTAGCGCGTCACCGAGCTGCGGATGCCGAGATCGAGCAAGCCCAGGTACGCCGTCAGCGTCACCAGCAGCGTCCACACGCCGTAGGCCGAGGCGCCCAGGTGGCCGACGACCAGCGGGCTCAGGACGAAGCTGACGACGAGGCCAACCGCGTAGCCGGTCCAGTTGGCCAGTACGCTCGCCGGCAGCGATCGAGCGCGCGGCATTCCTCAGGCCCGGTCGAGCAGTCGCGGGATCGGACGACCGGCCACGCCGGCCAGCTCCACGCCGAGGAGACGGGTCAGGGTCGGCGCGAAGTCCATGATCGACACCGGCTGCGCCAGCCGCTCGGGCTCGAGCCCCGGGGCCACCGCCACGAAGAGCCCGTCGCGACGGTGGTCGCCGCTCCGGCAATAGCGGTTGATCCCCTCGACCGTCCCGATCCGGCTCGAGGACAGTCGCACCGAGGCACCCCGCCCGGCGCCGACCGTGGCGCTGCCGAGCGCACGGTGCTCGCTCCACTCGACGAGGAGGTCGGGCAGGTGCGCGCGATGGGCGCCCCGATAGAGGTCGTCGGTGCGCAGGACGCGCCTCACGGCCGGCTGTCCCGACTCGGCGTCGACGACATCGAGCAGGTCGCGCTCGAGGCCGCGCGAAAACTCGGGCACGGCGGCCTCCGTCAGCAGCCCGTGCGGCTCGCGCCCGGCCAGGTTGAGACGGACGCCACCGACCACGAGCCCGTTGTCGACGACGAAGCAGCGCCCCTGCCGCGCCTCGGCCGGCAGCGGCCGCGGCCACGCCCGCGCGTCGCGCCAGCGGTGCGCGCGCTCCCGCGCGGCCCGGAGTGGTCGCCGGAGGACCTCCGGCGTGCGCGCCCACGCCGCGGCCAGCCCCCGGGAACGCTCGTCGCCACCGGACGGTGGTGCCGGCGCCGCCACCGCGGCACCGAGTCGCACCAGCACGTCGCGCAGCAGGAACTGGGCGCCGACCCGGTGGGCCATGCCGTGGCTGGCCAGCACGAGCACGAACGTCTCGCGATCGACGTCGGCCAGGATGTCGGCGATGGCGGCGTCGATGGCGGCGTACACCTCCCGGAGCGGATCGCCGGTGACGGCGACGGTGGCGGCATCCCACCCCGGAGCGGCCGGATCGTGCAGGTGCCAGCACTGGTGGCCCGCGCAGTGGCCCTCGGTGAAGACCTGCACGAACAGGTCCCACTCGCCCCGCGCGAGGTAGTGGCGGGTGAGCGCCGCCTTCGTCCGGACGCCGTCGACGAGCCGGCGCGTGAGATCACGGAACTGGTCGGGCGATCGGTGATCCACGTCGCAGCTCCGGGTCAGCGGATGGACGCCGAAGCGGCGTGTCACATCCCGCGCCAGCGCCCGGGGCCACGTCCGGAAGCCGTAATTCGCGTCGTGCGAGCCCCACTCCACCATCTGGATGCCGTTGAGTCCGCGTGACACACCGCTCAGCGGCACGTCGAGGACGGCCACGCGGCGACCGGCCCGGCCGAGCGCGTTCCAGAACGGCTCGCGCTTGACGAACTCGCCCGTGTAGCATCGATCCAGGTCATAGGTGCCGGGCCGGAGCTGGACGAGACTGTGAATGCCGTGCTCGGCGGGCGAGGCCCCCGTGTAGAACGACGGCCACGTCGAGCCCACGAAGAATCCCTCGACGCTCTCGGTGCGTCCCACCACGCCACGGCTCATCAGCGCGCGCAGCGTCGGCAGCACCCCCGCCGCCGCCCACGGCTCGAGCAACGCCGGGCTGCCGGCATCGATGCCGAGAACGAGCACCCGCGCGCTCACGCCCAGCCGGAGTCCTCGGCCCGGCTCCCCGTGAGGGCGCCGAGCAGCAGGTTCCGCGCGAAGGGCAGGTACCGCCAGCCCGAGGGCTGCACGAGGCTCCTGAGGTGCCAGCCCCAGGCCGCCCGGTAGTGCCCATCGTCGAGCTCGCACACCGCCGCGCTGTGCAGGTCGCCGGCGAGCCGGATGCGCAGAACGGCCCGGACGTCGGCGGGCAGGTCCAGCTCGAGCATGCGTCTGATCGCGGCCGGCCCGGCCAGACAGTAGGGCCGAGACTTCGAGAGCGAATCGGGCGTGTCGGTGCGGTACACGAAGGTGGGCCGGGCGGTGAAGCGGATGCGCAGCCCGAGCGCCAGCCGGAGCGCCAGGTACGTCCACTCCCGGTACCGGGGAATCCCGTCGAAGAACGCCGTCGTCACGGCGGCGGTGCGGAACAGCCCGGCGCACGGCGGCAGCCAGTGCTGCGCGAGCAGCCGGCGGAGCGGGTCCGCGTCGACCTCGGTGAAGTCGGCGATGTTGAGCTCGGCGCGGCCGCGCCCGGCCAGAAAGCCGTTGGTCACCACCACGTCGGCGTGGGGGCCGGACTCGAGGGCGGCCACGCGGATCTCCAGCGCCTCCGGCAACAGCTCGTCGTCGTCGTCCAGGACCGCGAAGTACGGCGTCTGCACGCGCTGTCGGCCGGCCTGGAGGGCCCGCGGCAGGTTGGCGTCCTCGAGGATGACGAGCCGGATATCGGAGCGTCGGTGCAGGTGCGCGAGAAGGTCGGGGGCGCCGACCCGCCCGTTGACGACGACCAGGGGCACGCCGCGCGCGCCCTTCTGCGAGACGACGGTCTCGATCGCACGGACGAGGCTGTCCGCCCGCTCGCGGGTCGCCATGGTCGGCATGATGATCGAGACCTCGGACGACCGGCTCATGACACCCACGTCCTTGTCCTGCAGATCGTTCTCGCAGATCGGGCCGTGGGGAGTCAAAGAATGCGTTGCCCCGCGAGTATGCTAGGCCCCGCATGGAAGTGGACGCCCGGACATTCGGCGCCCCGCTGCTCGATGCCGACGTGTGCGTCGTGGGCGCGGGGCCGGCGGGGCTGGTGCTGGCCCGCGAGCTGGCCGCCCGCGGGCGGCGGATCGTGCTCCTCGAGAGCGGCGGCCAGCACGTCGATGCGGACACGCAGGCCCTGGCCGACGGCACCAGCACCGGCGACGACTACGCCGCGCCGGGAGCCACGCGGCACCGCCAGGCGGGGGGAACGGTGCACCTCTGGAACACCTGGTTCGGGGCCGAGGCGGGAGCCAAGTACACGCCCCTCGGAGCCGTCGATCTCGAGCCGCGCCCCTGGTGGCCGCTGAGCGGCTGGCCGTTCGACCGGACGCACCTCGACCCGTACTACGAGCGAGCCCAGGCGCTGTGCGGGCTCGGGCGCATCGCGTACGGGGGCGAGGCGTGGGCGAGCGCCGAGCGCCCGTGCCTGGGGCTCTCGCCGGGGCCGCTGACGACCGCCGTCTATCAGTTCGGTGCCGCCCGGTGGTTCACCGACGCCCACCTCGGCGAGATCCGTCGCGCGCCCAACGTGGTGCTCTGCCTCAACACCACTGCGCTCGAGCTCGAACGTGACCCCGGCGCGCCCGCGATCGTGAACGCGCGAGCCGTCGGGCTCGCCGGGCGAGCGCTGCGCGTGCGGGCCCGACAGTTCGTGCTCGCCACCGGCGGCATCGAGAACGCTCGGCTGCTGCTGCTGGCCGACGAGCGTCACAGCCTGGGCGACCGGTCCGGCCTGATCGGCCGGTGCTTCATGGAGCATCCGCGAGACGTCTCCTGCCGCCTCGTGCCGAGCGATCCCCGGCTCTTCGAGCGCTGTGGCTTCTACGATTTCCACGCCGCGGCGGGCGGCATCGTCGTCGGGCACCTGGCCTTCACCGACGAGGCGCGCCGCGGCCAGGAGCTGCCCGCGGCGGCGGTCACGCTGCTGCCGGTGCCGGGTGAGCTGCGATGGCCGGCGGCGGAGGCGCTCCGCCGGCGAGTGTGGGGGCCGCGCCCACGTCCCCGCGCCGACTGGTGGCGCCCGGGCGGCGCTCGCGGCCGCTTCGCCGCGTTCGAGCTGCTGCTCAACCTCGAGCAGGCGCCCGACCCCGACAACCGGATCACGCTCGGCGACGGCCGCGATCGCTTCGGGCTGCCGCGGGCCGCCGTTCACTGGCGCTGGCGCGCGACCGATCAGCGTCGTCTGGCCCAGGTCCACGCCGTCATCGCCGCCGAGCTCGAGCGTCACGGGCTGGGGCGCGTGGCGATCGTGGCCGGCGCCCCGCCGGACCCGAACGCCCATCACCACATGGGTACGACGCGCATGCACCGCGATCCCGCGCACGGCGTCGTCGACGAGCACGGCCGCGTCCACGGCCTCGCCAACCTCTTCGTCACCGGCAGCTCCGTCTTCCCCACCGGCGGCTTTGCCAACCCCACCCTCACCATCGTCGCTCTCGCCCTCAGACTGGCCGACCACCTCGACAAGCAGCTCTAGCTCGATGAGCACCTCGAGCCCCTCGCCGGCCGGGCGAGTGGGGTATAGTCGCTGGACATGAACTCTCGAGGGATCTTCTACGGCTGGTGGGTGGTTGCGGCTTTCTCGATGACGACGTTCATCTCGACCGGAGTGCGACACGCCGTCGGGCCATTCCTCAAGCCCATCGTGGAGGACCTCGGCCTCGACCGCGCCAGCTTCTCGATCGTGATCGCGCTGAGCCTGTTCCTCTACGGCGCCTTCATGCCGCTGGCCGGCCTCGCCCTCGACCGCTTCAGCGTGCGGGCCGTCACCTCGGTCGGCACCGTGCTGCTGGTGCTCTCGCTCGTGCTCACCGCGATGGTCCGCAACTTCTGGGAGTTCGCCGCCGTCTACGGCGTGCTGGTGCCGCTGGGGCTGGCCGGGACCGGGCCCGTGATCGCCTCCGGCGTCGTCGCCCGGTGGTTCAGCAAGCGCCGCGGCACCGCGCTGTCGGTGCTGGGCAGCGCCTCGATGACCGGCATGAGCCTGCTCGTCCCCGCCGTCACCTGGCTCATCCTCACCACCGGCTGGCGCCAGACCTACATGTGGATCGCGGCCGGGGTGCTGGTCCTCGTCCTGCCCCTGTGCCTGCTGGTCCTGCGCGACTCGCCGGAGTCGGTGGGGTTGATGGCGGACGGCGGCACGCTCAAGCCCGGCACCACCGCGGCGCCGGTCGAGCGGGTCACCGCCGGCGAGGCGCTCCGCACGCTGGCCTTCTGGCAGCTCGCCGGCTCGTTCTTCACGTGCGGCTTCTCGATGAGCCTGCTCTCCGCCCACGGCATTCCGATGCTGACCGACCACGGCTACTCCCCCATGTTCGCCTCGTGGGCGCTCGGCGTGCTCGGCGGCTCCAGCATCGGGTTCACGATCATGCTGGGCGCGCTGTCCGATCGGTTCGGGCGGCGGCCGGTGCTGGCCACGATCTATGCGGGCCGCATCTTCATCTTCGCCGGCCTGTTCCTCATCCGCGACAACCCGGCCGCCATCCTGGCCGTCGCCGTCCTCGGCGGCATCACGATGGCGGGCACCGGCTCGATGACCTCCGCCCTGACCGCCGACATCTACGGGCGCTTCTCGGTCAGCTCGGTCTTCGGGCTGATCTTCCTCGTGCACCAGACCGGCTCCGCGCTGGGCTCCTCGCTGGCCGGCGTGCTGTTCGAGACGACCGGCGGGTACGGGGCCGCCTACGTGCTGGCCTGTCTCTTCCTGGCCGGCGCCGCCGTCACCGCGCTCAAGATCGACAAGGGCGCCCGCCGAATCTGGCGCGCCGCCACCGCCTCCGCGACCAGCTGACGGTCAGCTGATCGAACGATACTGCGAGGTGCCGAAGCCCCCGACGAAGTCGGGGAGCTTCGTGTGGCCGAGCAGCTGGCGGATGGCCTGCGACTCGCCGAGGTGAAACCAGTAGTGGTAGGTCGTGCGGTGGAGCTTCGTTCCGGGCGTCTCCTGCGATGACTCGCGCTTCCACCGCCGCGTGAGCCTGGCGCCGGCCAGGGTGTCGAGGTAGGGATCGGCGGCGGTGGTGACGGTGCGCCACCACGCCCACGCCTCGTCGAGGGCCGGCACCACGAGCGGCTTGCCGTAACCGAAGCGCCTGACCTCGGGCACCACGATCCGGCCCTGGGCTCGATCGAGCCAGTACAGCTGCTCCTGCCAGGCGAGGTGGCCGATCATCCACGCGATCGGGTTGATCGGTGGGAGGCGGCGCGCGGCGTCCTCGGCCGTCACGCCCTTGAGGCCGCGTAGCCATTCGCGACGCGTGAACCGCAGCTGGGTCACCAGGGGGTGCGGCAACGGTCAGGAACGCGCCAGAGTCTGCTGCATCACGCCGAGACCCTGCTCGATGAGGCCGCCGATGGTGCCGGCCAGCTCATGCGGCAGGAGGTCGGCAATCCACACGACGCGGCAGCGCTCCTCGCCGTCGGGGAAGACCTGCAGCGAGGCGTTGTGATGCGTGAGGCGGCCACCGACCACGGCCCACACGAGCCGCCGCGCCTGATCGTCGATGTCGACGATCAGCTCGCGCGCCACCAGGCCGTTGGCGAAGGTCACCACCCGGGCGTCGCCTTCGAGCCGCGTGTCGACCAGGAAGCCGGGGGCCAGGCGCTTGTGCGGAGCCCCCACGTCGCGGATCGCGTCCCAGACCTCGGCGGCGCCGGCGCGAACCAGGATCTCTCGATGGATGGAAGCCATGTGGTCCTCCTCATCCAGTGTGACCCCGGACCGGCCGGTGTGTGAAACGGCCTGGCGTCAGGCCATGGCGACCAGCGGCGGCAGCCCCATCTCCCCCGTGCACTCGGCGAACCACTGGAGCACTTCCTTGTGCAGGGGGATGCCGTGGGCCCGCCGGTGCTCGGTCTCCTCGGCCTCCGACAGCCCCGGATAGAGGACGCGCTCGTTCCCCGGCGCCGGCGTGGCCGTGCGCAGCGTCTTGAGCATGGCGTCCATCGTGTCCTTGAACTGCTCGACGTCGGTGAACGCCTCGATGCTGTAGGCCGCGAAGTGGTTCTTGGAGCCGCTGCCCGGCACCAGCATCGTCGGCAGCGCGCCGGCCAGGACGGTGGAGAGCACCTCGGCCATGAGGGCAAAGCCGTAGCCCTTGTGCGAGCCCTGCTCCCGCGTCCCGCCGAGCGGGAGCTGGTAGAACTCGTCGCGGTCGAAGACCGGCTTCTCCTCCATGATCGGCGTGCCTTCCTTGTCGGTCACCCAGCCCGGCAGCAGCGGCGAGGCGACCCGCATCGCCAGCCGGATCTTGTTGCCGGCGATCGCCGAGGTGGCGGCGTCGAACAGCATCGGCGCCTCGTGGCGGGCGGGGGCGGCCAGCGCGATGGGGTTGGTCCCCAGCATCGGCTTCGACGCGAAGGTGGGCACCACGCTCAGCCCGGCGCCGGTGAAGCACACGCCCACCATGTCCTCGGCGGCGGCCTGCATGGCGTAGTGTCCGATCGCGCCGAAGTGGCCGCTGTTGAACACGGTGACCACGCCGACGCCGACCGTGCGCGCCTTGGCGACGGCCAGCCGCATCGCCTTGGGGCCGACGATGACGCCGAGGCGCCGCTCGGCGTCGATCACCGCCGTGCCCGGCGATTCCCGCACGATGCGCCAGCCGGGCCGGGGGTCCAGCTTGCCCGCCTTGTAGTCGCGGACGTAGGCCCGCAGCATGTTCGACACGCCGTGCGTCTCGACCCCGCGCAGGTCGGTCATCGTCAGCACGTCGGCGGCCTCGGCGGCGTCCTCGGGGCTGACGCCCAGCTTCTCGAAGATCTGCGTCACCGTCCGCCGCAGCGCCGCCTCCGCCACCATCACCTGGTCCTTCGCGGGCACCTTGAATCGCTCGAGAATCATGACTGGCTCCTCAGTAGTAGACGGCGCGACCGGCGCCGCCGGTGGCGACGATCAGCTCGCCGGAGATGGCCCACGCCCGGTCGGAGGCGAGGAACGCGGTGACGTAGGCGATCTCGGCCGCGTCGACCATGCGGCAGATGGCGTTGCCGCGCGGCGAGTCGGGCGCGAAGTCGCGCGCCTCGACCTCCGCGGGTGCGATACCGAGCTCCTTGGCCCGCGCGGCCAGCAGGCGCGGCGTGCGCTCGGTGCGCGTCGTGCCGGGGTGCACGCAGTTGACCGTGATCCCGAAGCGCCCGACCTGCACGGCCAGCGTCTTGGTCAGGTGCACGAGCGAGGTGTTGCGGGCGCCGCCGCTCAGGTTGCCGGCGTTGCGCGCGTTGGTCCCGCTGATGTTGACGATGCGGCCCCACCCGGCCCGCTTCATGTGCGGAAGCACGGCCCGCGCGCAGCGCAGGGCGCCCACGTACTTCACGTTGAAGTCCTGCAGCAGGTCCTCGTCGACCACCGCCTCGATGGGGCCGGTGGCCGAGGCCGAGCCGCCCGGTGCCGACCCGCTGTTCACCAGGATGTGCACGCCGCCCAGCTGCGCGGCCGCCTGCTCCACCATCGCGTCCACCTGGGCCCGGCTGGTGACGTCGGCCGCCAGCGCGATGACCCGACGCCCGGTCTCGGCCGCCAGCTCCTTGGCCGCGCTCTCCAGCTGATCCTTCGTGCGCGCCACGATGGCGACGTCCGCTCCCTCTCGAGCCAGCTCGCGCGCG
This sequence comes from uncultured Candidatus Rokubacteria bacterium, assembly GCA_963734175.1. GTDB lineage: Bacteria > Methylomirabilota > Methylomirabilia > Rokubacteriales > CSP1-6 > AR5. The sequence continues at coordinate 644,253 of CAVTGC010000013.1, read as the reverse complement.
ATGGCCTTGCCGATACCGAGGCTGCCCCCGGTCACGATCGCGTGTCGGCCTCCAAGCCCCAGGTCCATGCGTCCCTCCCCCGCCCCGTTGAACGTGGGCGCGATTCTATCCCAGCCGAGCCGCTCGGGGGCGCGCTAGGCGGCCAGCGCAATCTCTCCGAGGCCGTCGATGGCAAAGCGGATGCGGTCGCCGGGCGCCGGGAACTTGGTGGTGATGCTGCTGCCCGTCATCACGATCATGTCGCGCTCCAGCAGGCGGCCGCGGCGGTTGAGGAGGTTGGCCAGCCACGCCACCGCCTCGAAGGGGTGGCCGAGGGCGTCGCCGATCCGCCCCTGGCCCGCGGCCTCGCCGTTGATCCAGCAGCGCGTCACGCCGTTCTCCAGGTCGACCGGCCGCCAGTCGATCACCGGCGCCCCCACCACCACGCCACCGTTCCAGGTGTTCTGCGCCACCAGCGTGAAGGCGTCGAGGGTCTTGTAGTCGGCGTCGCCGTCCTCGACCAGCTCGAAGGCGGGCAGGCAAGCGGCGATACGGCTGGCCACGGCGGCCCGCGTCCACGGGCCGCCGCTGGCCGGCAGATCGTCACCGAGCCGCACCGCCACCTCGAACTCCACACCCAGGTGATGGTAGGCGCCGACGTCGATCTTGGCCGGAGACGGGTGGATGACCGACGAGAAGATGGCGCCGGCGGCGGGCTGGTCCACGCCGGTCATCTGCTGCATCGCCTTGGAGGTGAGCGCGATCTTCCAGCCCGCGATCGTGCCCCGCCCGGCCGCGGCGAGCAGGCCGTGCAGCGCGTCCTGGATGCGGTAGGCGTCGTCCAGCGGTGCTGCCCGCACGGCGTCATCGAGCGGATGGTAGCGAGTGCGCGTGCGGTGCATCTGCAAGCAGGCGCGGGCAGTGGCGTCGATGGTCGCGGGGGTCAACATCCAGTTTCTCCTGGGTTAGCGGGCCGAGGGCTAAATGCTCATCCAGACGGGATTCTATCGCAGGCGGTTACAGGTCAGGGCGTGCGGAAGCGGCGGACCGCGCGCGGCGGTCGAGATACAGCGACGGCCAGGACGAGGTCAGCTGCAATAAAAGCCCCAGACCGATACTCCACACCTCCGGCGTCTTGATCAGGATCCCCCCGACGCCCCACCACACCGCGACCAGCGCGGTAGACCACCATTGACGCGGCCGCTCAATGGACGCCCATATCGCAGCGACAAGCACGCCCCCCAGGACCACCAGGCCGTGCACCACCATCTGCCGAGTGTCAGTCGTGATGCCGCTGAATACGGACACGACGAAGGCTGCGAAGCCGAGTGCGCTCCAGCCGACAACCATTGTGAACACGCTGACGCCCAGGGCCACCGCACCGCTGGCAGCCCACGTGACCTGACGGCGACTGCGGCCTCGCCGACGCTGATTCTCGAGGCCCCGCATGAGGGCGACCGCACTCCCGACCAGTCCTCCCATGCAGCTACTGAGTAGGCCGAGACCGAACGAGGGCAAGAGCACAGAGTCAGTGAACTCAGCCTTCTGAGAGTCCCAGCCGAGCGTGAAGAACACAAGGAACATGAGGGCTGCAGAAATCCCCGCGACCGCCAGTCCGTAGACGGGGCGAAGACGCCGCGCCTTGACCGACACGATCGCGGCAGCCGTCGCCTGCAGGACTAGGCCGACCAACGCCGACGTCGACGGGATGTCCTTGACTTGGACTCCCGTCACCGCCACAAGCCACGGGAGTGGGATACTTGCCAGGACTACGGCGAGCGTAGCCAGCAAAACGAGGCGCCAGCGGAACGGCCCCTGCTTGAACCGGGCACGCCAATCGAGGATCGCGGCAGCCAGGACGTCGTGGAAGATCTCGTAGCGCGTCTCTGTCGCACGGTCAGGCGGAGGCGAGACCGGGCGCAACACGCGGACCGCAGGATCGGCGAGATAGGTCAGCACGGGCCTGATCTCGGCGTCCGGCGCACCGGCGTAGTCGACGAGATCGTCTACGCCGTGCGCAATCTTCGTACCCGACGGCGTGACGAGGTAGTGGAACATGTCCGCCGCAGTCGCCTGCTGCCGCAAAGCCAGTCCGGACATCACGACGTCGAGATGCGTGCGAATGATGCGTTCCGCGCCGCCCAGTTTAGCCAGCGTGGCGTACTGCAGGGTTCCCGACTGCTGCGCGACCTCAGCCTCCCACAACCGGCTCATCACAATCTGAAGGTAAGGCGTCTCAATCCGGTCGTCTTCGGCAGAGCGCTCGCGCTTCACGGCGCCCAACCCGGTCTGCCCGAGGTGCACCTGGCCCGTGCGCACCTGGTCGAGCACAGCGTCCACGAGCCCCTTCTCGACCGATCGTGGATGACCGTTGCCGGGAGTCAGCTCGTTGTACTTCTCTACCGGACGCACTATAGCGTCCGTTGCCGCCTTCCGGTCGAGGTGCTCCACTCGCAGGTAGTTGCCGAACAGGGACGGGATCCGGCCCTTGAATCGGTCAAGCCCGGCGATAGAGTCGTCGCGGATCGAGATCAGGAAATTCACCCGAAGATCGGGGCGGTTGACGGCGCGCGGAAACTCCACAGCGAACGTCCCCTCGCCGTCCTCGTAGGGGTGATACAGAAAGTACTCCTCAAACTGATCCAAAATCACCAACACGCCCCCTGCCAGCTGCTGCGCATAGTGGTCGAGGGTACGCGCGAGTGAGGCAGCGTCCGGGGACCGCTCTAATCCCAGCGACTCGGCGGCCGCGTGCAGGCGCTCGACAAGGCGCAGGGCAGGATCGTCACGCCAGGCGCTGAGCGAGACGACCATAAACTCGGGGCGCCGCGCTGCCTCGCGGTGCCGGCGTGCCTCGATACTCAAATCGTGCACGGCACCCGCGTGCAGCACTGAGCTTTTCCCCACACCGCTGGCGCCATAGAGGAGCGTGAGGCGACCCGCAATGAGATTCGCGACAATCAACTCGCGCTCCGCGGACCGTCCGAAGAAGAAAGGCGCGTCCTCGATCGTGTACGGGATCAGGCCTTGGTAGGGGCTCCGGCGCCCGGTCGCCATCATGAGATAGACGCGGGCGGCAGAGCGGCGATCGAGGCGGTAAGGCCCGCGACGTAGCAAGCCAGGTCCACGTCGAGGACATCAACATCGCGTTTGGCCCAGAACCGCTGATCGAGAGGCTTGGGCTTCATCTGGATCGCCCACGACTTCCAGCTGAGTACCTGCTGGCCCCAGATGCGGTGGAGCAGAACCCGAAGATTCCAGTCGGCCAGACTGTAGCCCAGGAACAGAAAGTGACTCTGACGGAGCACCTTGCCGACCTGGACCGGCAGGAGCGTGGTCAGCTCTGTCCGGGCCAGGTACTCGATATAGTGGTCCTCGGTGATCACGTAGCTATCACCGTCCGCGCTGCTCCGATCAATAGCGCCGTGCATCTTGAGGATTACCGTACGTGTCCCGATCGGGATCGCCAGATACTCATTTGGCCGGTCGATGACGACGGGTTCTTGGTTGGCCGGGCGATGGACGAATTTCCCGCGATGGGCACCATCCGCGACGTACGTGAGCACGTCGACAGGTTCGCCGACCTCCGCGTAAGCGCGCTCCAGCACATCGTCGTAGTTCGTCGTGATGATCAGCGGATTGGCCGCCCGCTCCCCATACCCCTTCCCGCGCATCGTGTTCGGCAGCGAGGCGAAGAACTGGTGCAGATCCGTCGGCGGATAGTTGGCATCCAACACTGTGCGCAGTGTGTTGTAGAGCGGTCCGGAGCCGACGATGGTCGAGATGTATTGAGACACCCGCACGAGCTCTTGCACCTCGTCTGGTGGATAGGCGTGACCCATGGCGAGGTGACTGGCCAACTCGCTACCGTTCGGCAGGTACGTCCCTGACTTCCACTTCGTGTCCTGGGGGCGTCCACACAGGTTGACGCCGGCCCCTAGGAACGGGATCACGCAGCCATCGCTCCAGCGCTTGGCAACGAGCTGCAGGTGCTGCGGATCCACGGCGGCGGCCACGTCCGGCAAGGCGTCAGGCCCGGCCGCCAGCGCCGCTCACTGGGCCTGGCGGGTGTGGGACACCTCGGTCTACGGGTCCCGCCCAGCGGTCGGCTCCGAAACCTTGCTCCGGACGATGGCTCAACATGGCCTCAGACTCTAATACCTAAATGTGTCCTCCCTCGATGTCAAGATCCTGGCACAACCCCGCCGTTCCCGCTCACTTGATGCCGAAGACACGGGCGGCGTTGGCGTAGAGCCATTTGTCCTTCACGGTGTCCTTCAGCGGCAGGTCCATGTATTCCTGGATCAGCGTCTCGTAGGCCTGGCTGACGAGGCCGGCCGACAGGCCGACCAGCACCTTGTCCTGGATGAGCGTGTTGCCGAACTGCATCAGCATCTCCCAGCCGGAGCCGCGCTGGCCCAGGTACTTCCCGCGGTGGGCCGAGGTGTCGAGGTGGAGCTTGGGGTGGCGGCGGACGAGCGCGACCATCTCGTTCACCCACGGCCAGCCGCCGAGCCCGCCGATGAGCGTCAGCTCCGGGAAGTCGATGGCCACCTGGTCGAGGTGGCGCGGGTGGCCGAGGTCGTAGGGCCGGTCGGTCGCGTAGTTCATCGACGAGTAGATGCGCACGGGGATGTCGAGCTCGGCCGCCTTGGCGTAGAGCGGGTAGTAGCGGCGATCGCTGGCCGGGATGCCGTCCACCAGGGCGGAGACGCCGAGGGCGACGAACTTCTGCTCGCGCACGCGGAACTCCAGCTCGCGCACGCCGCGCATGCCGTGCAGCCCGCTGATGCGGGCCAGCCCGATGAAGCGGTCGGGATACTCGGCCAGCAGCTCGGCCACCTCGTCGTTGGAGGCCCCGAACGGCACCGCGCGGACGATGCCGATGCGCTCCATCATCGCGACGTACTCGGCCAGCGCGGTGTCCGGTCGGGGGTCACCACCGTCCCGGCGCGAGCGGAAGATCCGCTCGTAGTTGGCCATGCCGTAGCCGGCCGGTCGCTCGGCCGCGGGCGGCGTGGCGGCCGGCGCGCTGGCCGCGGGCGCCTCGCCCGGCTCGCCGCCGCGCTTGGGAACGTTGCACTCCATGTCGATCACTCGCATTCAGGCTCTCCTTGTCCGCTCACGGTCCCTTCAATTCTCGCAGCAGCTCCGCCCGCTCGAACCCGGCCCCGACCAGCTGCCGCACGATCAGCGCCACGTGCTTCTTCGTCAGGTCTTGAGGCCCATGCCCCGGCAGCGCAATCTTCACCCCGTGCCCCTCGTACTGCCGGTGGCTCGTCTTCTTGCCGGGGAGCTGGCTGAAGCCATGATCGAGCAGCCATCGCTCCATCGCTCGCCGGGTCACCTCGGCCGGCATCATCGCCCCCGCGTTGTCTTGGCGGCGCGGGCTGGCGCGGCGACGCGCGCGCCTTTCGGTCGCGGCGGCGCCACCATCCCGTACGCCTGCTCCACCAGCCGGGCGACCACCGTCCAGTCCGGGCGCCGGTCGATCCGTACGCCGACCCAGCCCCGCACGCCGACGTAGGGCGGTCGGAAGAACCGCTCGGGATCCGTGAACACCATCGCCTCCTGCTCGCCGAGCGGGGCCGGCAGCCACACGGCCAGGTGGTCGGCACCGTGATGGTGATCGTCGAGCTGGGCGAAGAGCCGCCCCCGCACGCGCCACGTGGGCTCGCCCCACGCGAGCTTCTCGGTCGTCTCCGGCAGCGCCAGGCAGATCGCGCGCAGCCGCTCGACCGGGCCGGGCGTGGCCCGAGCCGCCGGGCCGGACGTTTCGACGCCATGGCTGGTGATTCTAGCCGAGAGCGATCTGCTAGAGTGCTAGGCCACGATGCTGAGTGAGCTGGCCGAGCGCGACGCCACCGGTGCTCTCGCCGCGATCTATGCGGAGATCCGCCGTCTGTGGGCCGTCCCCTACGTGTCGTCCCTGCAGCGCCACCTGGCCACGCGGCCGGGCTGGCTCGAGTGGACGTGGGCCGCGCTGAGCCCCGCGTTCACGAGCGGCCGCGCCCAGCTCGCCGCCTGGCGCGCCGTCGAGGCCGTGACCGTACCGCGCCTGCCGCCGATATCCCGCGACGCCCTGCGCATCTGGGGCGTCGACGCCGCCGCCGAGGCGTCGATCCGCGCGACGTGCGCCAGCTTCGTGCGCGTGAGCCCGGTCAACCTGGTCCTGTCCGGTTTGCTGCGGCGACTGCTGGCGGGCGAGCGCCCCACCGGTGTCGCGGGCACGGCCGCCAGCTGGACGCCGCCGGCGCCGCTGGGTCAGCTGCCCTCGCTGGCCAACGTCGCCGCGCTCCCGCCCGCCGAGCGCGCCGTGCTGACGACCCTCGGCACGACGGTGGCCGGCGAGCCCTTCGTCCCCGGCCTCTACCGCATGCTGGCCAGCTGGCCGGGCTTCCTCGCTCACGTGGCCACCGTGCTCCATCCGCATCTGAGCGACACCGTCACCAAGGCCGCGTGTGCCAGGGTGCTGGCCGCGGTCGACGATGTGATCCCCGCCGTGTTCGCCGCCTTGCCGCCCTTGCCCGCCACACCTCCACCGCCCCCACCCACCGAATCCACCGACGTCCTGGCGGCCCTCGACACCTACCGCGTCACCAGTCCGGAGATGGTCGTCGTCGGTCGCATGCTGACCGACGCCCTCCCGAGCTAGGCCGGCGTCAGCGCGAATCCTTCGTAGCCGCGGGCGGCGACGGCATCGCACTTCTGGCGATACGTCCAGACGCCGCCGATGTACGGCATGAAGATGCGCGGCTTGCCCGGCACGTTGGCGCCCATGTACCAGGAGGCGGCGCGGGGATAGAGCGTGGTGTTGCCGACCTCGTTGACGTGGGCGACCCACGCCTCCTGGGCATCGGCGGTGGCCTCCACGACCTCGCGGCCGTGCGCGCGCAGGTAGACCAGGCAGTCGGCGATCCAGTCCACGTGTTGCTCGATGGAGACGATCATGTTGCTCAGCACGGACGGGCTGCCGGGCCCGGTGATGGTGAACAGGTTCGGGAAGCCGGCGACGGCCAGGCCCAGGTAGGTGCGCGGCCCCTCGGCCCACGCCTCGCGCAGCGTCCGGCCGCCGCGCCCGCGGATGTCGACGGCGAGCAGGGCGCCGGTCATGGCGTCGAAGCCGGTGGCGAACACCAGGCTGTCCACCGTGTACTCCGCCGCCCGCGTGCGTAGCCCTCGCGGGGTGATCGCCTCGATCGGCGCCTGCCTGATATCGACGAGCGTGACGTTGTCGCGATTGAACGTCGCGTAGTAGTCGGTATCGACGCACATCCGCTTGGTGCCGACCGGATAGTCGCGGGGCACCAGCAACTCGGCCACCGCCCGGTCGCGCACCAGCGCGCGGATCTTGGCGCGGCAGAACTCGGCGGCGGTGTCGTTGGCCTCCTGGCTGGTCAACAGATCGACGTAGGTGGCGGTGAACCCCAGGCCGCCGCGGCCCCAGCGCTTCTCGTACTCGCGCTCACGCTCCTCGTCCGGCACCGCCAGCGCCGAGGCCTCGCTGCGCTCGACCACGAAGCCGACGCGCGACTCGCGGGCCTGGCGCCGGAAGGTGGCGTAGTCGGCCTTCACCCGGCGCTCGAACTCCGGGTCGAGCGGTGCGTTGCGAGCCGGCACGCTGAAGTTGGGTGTGCGCTGGAAGACGTACAGGTGGGCGGCCTGCTGGGCGATGAGCGGAATCGACTGGATGGCCGAGGAGCCGGTGCCGATGACGCCGACGCGCTGGCCCGTGAAGTCCACGCCCTCGTGCGGCCAGTGACCGGTGTGGTACCGGTGCCCCTGGAAGCTGTCCAGCCCCGGGAGCTTCGGCACCTGCGCGTTGGACAGGCAGCCGGTCGCCATGATGCAGAAGCGCGCCGAGACGCGCTCGCCGCGGTCGGTCTCGACCGTCCACCGGCTCGTCGCCTCGTCGAAGACCGCGGAGGTCACCCGGGTCGACAGGCGGATGTCGCGCCAGAGGTCGAAGCGGTCGGCCACGTGGTTGATGTAGCGCAGGATCTCGGGCTGGGAGGCGTACCGCTCGGTCCACCGCCACTGCTGCTGGAGCTCGTCGGAGAACGAGTACGAGTAGTCCATGCTCTCGACGTCGCAGCGGGCACCCGGGTAGCGGTTCCAGTACCAGGTGCCGCCGACCCCGTCGCCGGCCTCGTAGACGCGGGCCGAGCACCCCAGCCCGCGCAGGCGGTGCAGCATGTACAGGCCGGCGAAGCCGGCGCCGACGACGACCGCGTCGACGCGTTCCAGGTCAGACATCGCGCCCCTCCTCGGGATGAGCCTCCATCGCCGGCTCGATTGTGCCATCCTACGCTGGCTGTCTCGGATTTCCACGGGGAGGCCGACCGCCGCCATGACGACACGATCGACGAACCACGACTGGCTCGAGCAGACCATCGAGGCGCCGCTCGAGCCCGACCTGCCGATCTGCGATCCACACCACCACCTCTGGGACGCCCAGGCCGGGCGGGTCGCGTCGCGCTATCTGCTCGACGAGATCCTGGCCGACGTCGGAGGCGGTCACAACGTCGTCTCCACCGTCTTCATCGAGTGCGGGGCCATGTTCAAGACCGACGGGCCCGAGCCCCTGCGCGCCGTCGGCGAGACCGAGTTCGTCAACGGCGTGGCCGCGATGAGCGCCTCCGGCCTCTACGGCCCGAGCCGGGTGGCGGCCGGCATCATCGGGACGGCCGACCTGCGCCTCGGCGACGCGGTGGCTGCCGTGCTCGACGCTCAGATCGCCGCCGGTGGCGGCCGCTTTCGTGGGATCCGGCGGGCGGCGGCGTGGGACGCCGATCCCGCCGTGCCCGGCCACCGCACCCGGCCGGGACCGGGCCTCTTCGAGCGCGACGACTTCCGGGCCGGCTTCGCTCACCTGGCGCCCCGCCGGCTGACCTTCGAGGCGTGGTGCTATCACCCCCAGATCCCCGACGTCACGGCGCTGGCCCGCGCGTTCCCCGACACCACGATCATCCTGAATCACTTCGGCGGGCCACTGGGGGTCGGCGCGTACGCCGGCCGCGCCGACGAGGTCTTCGCGCAGTGGCGGCCGGCCATCACGGAGCTGGCGACCTGTCCCAACGTCGTGGCCAAGCTGGGCGGAATCAACATGGAGATGAACGGCTTTGGCTGGCACGAGCGGTCGCGGCCCCCGGGCAGCCGGGAGCTGGCCGAGGCCACCCGGCGCTACTACGAAGTCACCATCGAGAAGTTCGGCGCCCAGCGGTGCATGTTCGAGTCGAACTTCCCCGTCGACAAGGCGAGCTGCAGCTACACCGTGCTGTGGAACTCCTTCAAGTACCTCACGGCCAAGTACTCGGCGGCCGACAAGGCCGCGCTCTTCCACGACACCGCGGCCCGCGTCTATCGCCTGTCCCGCAAGGAGCCCGCATGAGCCTCGGTCCCGACGAGTTCCGCGCGCACCTCGAGGCCTCGGCTGCCACCGCCGGCGTGCCGCTGCCCGACCTGGCGCTGCCGAGCGCCCATCACCTGCTGCTCGGCCGGATGCGCTTCCACTACCTCGACTGGGGCACCGCGGGCCGGCCGCCCGTGGTCTTCCTGCACGGCGGCGGCCTCAACGCCCACACCTGGGATCTCGTGTGCGCGTCGCTCAAGCCCGAGCGTCACTGCCTGGCCCTCGATCAGCGCGGCCACGGCGAGAGCGAGTGGTCGCCGGAGATGGACTACGCCACCGAGACGCAGGCCGCCGACCTCGACGCCTTCGTCGGGGCGCTGGGGCTCGAGCAGTTCGTGCTGGTCGGCATGTCGCTGGGCGGGGTCAACGCGCTGGCCTGGGCCGGCCGCCACAGCCGGCGCCTGGCCGGGCTGGTGCTGATCGACGTCGGCCCCGAGATCCGCACCGAGGGCGTGCGCAAGATCGCCGCGTTCACCTCGGAGGCCACCCCGCTCGACTCGGTGGAGCACTACGTCGAGCGGGCGCTCAGCTTCAACCCGCGCCGCAACCGCGACCTGCTCCGGCGCAGCCTCCTGCACAACCTGCGGCGCATGCCCGACGGCCGCTGGATGTGGAAGTACGACCAGCGGCACCGCGGCAAGGCGCCCGATCCGGAGGCCTTCGCACGCCGGCGGGATCTGCTGTGGTCGGCGGTCGACGGCGTCGAGTGCCCGACGCTGGTGGTGCGCGGCGCCCAGAGCGACGTCTTTCACGACGAGGACGCCGAGCGCCTGGCCGGTCGCCTGCGCCAGGGGCGCTGGGTCCGCATCGAGGGCGCCGGGCACACCGTGCAGGGCGACAATCCCGCCGGCCTGCTCGTCTCGCTCCGCGAGTTCCTGGACGCTACGGGTGCAGCACGGTCCGCGCGCGGCTGATGACGAAGGCCTCACGGCGCTCGAGGAAGTCCGCCACCACCTCCGCGAACGCCTCCGGCCGATCGCGCCCGATGGCGGGGCCGGCGTCGTAGACGAACACCAGGTGGCTGCCGGCGATCCGCGTCTTGCTGGCGCGACCCAGCGCGGCGCCGGCCGCGTCGTCGCGAGTGCCGAGCAGCACCAGCGTGGGCACCGCGATGTCCGCCAGCCGCCGCTCGACCTCCCCGTCGTCGCCCGGCGCTCGGAGCCTCCAGCACCAGCGCCCGCACGCGCGTCGGCGCCAGGAGCGCCAACCGTAGCGCCGTCGCGCCGTCGGACCCGGTGCCCATCAAGTCGAAGGCATCGAGACCGAGCCGGTGGAGCGCCTGGGCGACGATCGCCACCGGCCGCTGACCCGGCCCCGCCGGCCCGAGGACGATCACCCGGAAACGCTGGGCCAGGAGGCCGTGCGCCGGCGTGAGCCCGGCCGGGCCCGACAGGTGCACGAGCGTGCTTCCCTGCCCGGCCTCGCGGTAGCGGAACGGGGCGCCGTCGATCTCGACCGCGCCCTCGCGAAACGCGACGAGCGTCACGGCAGTCTCCATCAGATGTCCCGGATGCGCGGCAGCACCTTGCGGCCAAACAGCTCGAGCGCACGGGTCAACGGCTCCAGGTCCGTCGATCCCGGCGTGTGCAGCGACAGGTCGAGCACGCCGGCCCCGACCACCTCGCGGCAGCGACGCACCTGCTCCACGACCGTGTCGGGGCTGCCGACGAACGTCGTGGGCAGCGCGCCGCTCAGGACGGCCGGCCGCGCCTCGCCCGCGATGTTGCGGGCGTCCGCCGCCATCATGGCCTCGCGCACGCCGGCGCGGAGCGCGAACGGCGCCTGGGCCGACTGCGCTCGCAGCAGGGCGTGGGCCTCGTCGTCGGTGTCGGCGACCAGCATGTTCGCCCGATAGAGGATCTGCTCGGGCGCCGGCGTCCAGCCGTGGCGCGCGCACTGCTCGCGGTAGTAGCGAGTGGCCTTGCCCATCACCTCGAAGGGGCCGTAGGACACGCCGCACCCCAGGCGATGCCGCGCGGCGAACTCGCACGACTCGCGGCTGGTGCCGAGGGCGAAGGTGGGCGGATGCGGCTGCTGCAGCGGCCGCGGCCAGATGGAGACCGTCCGGTACTGGAAGTGGCGGCCCTGCCAGCCGAACGGCTCGGGCTCCGTCCACGCCTTGAGGATCAGCTCCATCCCCTCGTCGGTCCGCTCGCGTGCCTCCTGGGGGTTGAGGTCGTAGGTCATCGCCTCGTTGGCGGTGCCGCGCAGGAGACCGACGACCAGGCGGCCCCCGGCCATGGTGTCGAGCATCGCCAGCTCCTCGGCCACGCGCACCGGATTGCTGTGGGGGACGATCGGGCCCAGCAGGGCGATGGTGATGCGCGGGAGCTGGGCGGCGATGAAGGCCGCCGAGACGATCGGCGACGGGGTGAGGATGCGCGGCGAGTAGTGGTGCTCGGAGACGCTGACCCAGTCGAAGCCGAGCGCCTCCACGTACCGGAGGCGCTCGATCATGCCCTGGTAGGCGGCGGCACCGGCGGCCGGATCGTAGGCGCCCGACGGTACCGGCCACTCGGCCGGCAGCGCCCGCGGCGGCACGTAGCGCACGGTTTCGAAGAACGAGACCTTCACGCCGTGCGCTCCCGGACGCTCCCGCCGCTACGGTGCGGGCGGCGCGACCGAGACGCCCTGCGAGCCGTTGCGCGAGATCGCCTCGCCCACGAAGCCCGAGGCCTTGACGTCCTCCACGAACGTGCGCAGGAAGGCCGCGCCGGTCGCCCGCGCCTTGGGCGTGCCGATCGCCTGCTGCACCGCCGCGAACTGGCCGTCGAGGATCCGCGAGCCCGGCAGCTTCTGCACATCGCTGATGAGGCGCGGCCGCAGGCCGGACAGCACCTCCAGCTTGTCCTTCACGAAGATGTCGTAGGAGGCGTCGATGCCCTTGGTGAGCACCAGCTTGGCGTGCTTGATGTTGCGGCTCAGCCACAGCTCGTAGGCGCTCTTCTCGGCCACGGCGATCCGCACGCCCTCCCGATCGACGTCGGCGATCGTGCGGATCGGCGAGCCGGCCGGCACCAGATAGGTCGCCGGAATCTCCAGATACGCGGCCGTGAAGGCGATCTCGGTGGCGCGCTGGGGCTCGGCCCCGAGGAAGGCCACGTCCCAGGCGCCGGTGCGGACGCCATCGCCCAGCGCCCCGGCCGTCTCGAACTTCGAGAACTCGATCGGCACGCCCAGGCGGCGGGCCAGCTCGCGAGCCAGGTCGGGGGCGACGCCCCGCGGCTCCGTGGCCGAGGAGCCGGGCGTGACGAGCAGGAAGTTGCCGTGGTTGATCCCGACCCGGAGCTTGCCCGACGGGGCCAGCTCGGACTTGACTGCCGGAGTGACGTCGTTCGCCATGGCGCCGGACGTTAGCACGAACAGGCCGATGCAGGCTATGCCGAGTCTTCGCATTCCAGAGTATCCTCCGCGCTGAGGAGCTGCCATGACCGTCACCGCGACTGCCCGCTTGCCCCGGCCGACCGTGCTCGAGATCGACCTCGGCGCCGCCGCCGCCAACGCCCGCGCCGTGCGGCAGATGGTGGGCCCGGAGCGGCGGATCTTCGCCGTGGTCAAGGCCGACGGCTACGGCCACGGCGCCGCCGAGCTGGGCGCCGTCTTCGTCGCCAACGGCGCCGACGCGCTCGCCGTGGCCGACCTCGGTGAGGGTATCAGACTCCGGCAGCGTGGCATCACCGCGCCGATCCTCGTGTATCCGAGCTCGCTGCCGGAGGCCGCGCCGGACGCGCTCGCCCACGGCCTGACCCCGACGCTGGTCGACCTCGACAGCGCCCGCGCGTACGCGGAGGCGGCAGCCGGGCCGTGCGAGGTGTTCGTCAAGATCGACGTCGGTCTGGAGCGGCTGGGCGTTCCGGCGGAGCAGGCGGTGAAGACCATCACCGCCATGCTGGAGCTGCCGCACCTGCGCCTGGCCGGGCTGTGCGCCCATCCACACGCGCCGGACAATGCCGATCCCGCCTACGCCGAGTGGCAGCTGGGCCGGTTCACCGCGGTGGTCGACGAGCTGGAAGCGCGCGGGGTCCGGGTGCCGACCCGGCTGCTCGCCTCCTCGCCCTTCGTGTTGCGCTTCCCGCAGACCTACCTCAACGCCGTCGATCCGGGGCGCATGCTGTACGGCATCACGATGCCCGGCGAGACCTCGCCGATCCCGCTGCGGCCGACGCTGCGGGCGCTCACCACCCGGGTCATCGCGCTCAAGGAGATCCTGCCGCGTGAGCGCTTCGCCGAGCTGGCGCCGTTCCCGGTGGCCGCCCCGATGCGCCTGGGAGTCATCCCGATGGGACTCGCCGACGGTCTGGCCTGGCTCCACGCCGGCCGGGTGCTCGTGCGGGGGTGCGCGGCACCCATCGTGAGCGGACCGAACCTCGAGCACACGCGCATCGACCTCACCGCGGTGCCGGAGGCGCGGGTCGGCGACGAGGTGGTGATCATCGGCCGCCAGGGCGAGGCCGAGATCACCGCGGCCGAGGTCGGCCGGCGGCACGGGCTCGGCCCTCACCAGGTGGCCACCACCGTCGGGCCCCGCGTCAACCGCGTGTACCGCACTTGACGAGACGGCGCTTCCGGCAGATTCTCGGGCGCAGCAGGCCGCCCGGGGCATCCGGCTCTGGCGACCCCGTGACAGGAGGACAGTGATCATGGCGTCAGCGCACGCGGCATCCGGCTTGGTGACCGACGAGATCGCGGGCCCCCAGGCGTGGAAGCGCGACGGTCTGACGCCCAAGGACTGGCTCGTGCCCATGCCGGAGGCAGGCGCCGCCGAGCTGGACGAAGTCGCCGCCCGCCTGCAAGCGGAGCCGCGGCCCGTGGAGGACCTGACCCCCGAGGACTTCCGGCTCCCGATCTGCACCGCGCTGATGGCGGCGGTCCGCGTGAAGCTGCAGGAGATCGGCCTGGCGGTGCTGGACCGGGTGCCGGTCGAGCGCTACGGCACGGTCGAGAACCAGGCCATCGGCTGGCTGCTGGCCCGCTTGCTGGGTCCGGTGGTGGCGCAGACGTGGGGTGGCCGCCGCCTCTACGACGTGAAGGACACCGGCCAGAAGCTCGGCTACGGCGTCCGCCGCTCGGTGACCGACCTCGGCCAGCCGTTCCACACCGACGCCGGGTGGCTGTGGATGCCGCCGGAGTTCGTCGGGCTCTTCTGCCTGGAGTCCGCGCCGGCCGGTGGCATCAGCCGGTTCGTCAGCCTGGTGACCGCCCACAACGAGATGGCCGCGCGCTTTCCGGCGCTGGTGGGACGCCTCTATCGCCCGTTCTGCTGGGACCGGCAGGCCGAGCACGGGCCCGACGCGCCGACCTTCGCGCGGCGACCGGTCTACGAGCGGCAGGCGGACGGCACGCTGCTGGGGCGCTACTACGAGGACTACGTGCACAACGGCCACCGGCTCGCCGGCGAGCCGCTCGACGACGAGGGCCGCGAGGCATTGCTGGCCCTGCGCGGCATCGTCGACGACCCCACCAACTGGATCGAGTTCCGGATCGAGCGCGGCCAGTTCCAGTACATCAACAACCGGCAGTTCGCCCACAGCCGCACCGCGTTCCAGGACGCCCCCGACGGCTCCCGCCGGCGCCACATGATCCGGCTCTGGAACCGCCGCGAGGGGACGATCGACCTCGAGGGCGGGCAGGCGTAAGGCCGTGGACGGCATCGTCTTCGACGGCTGCCATCTGCTGAGCGCGACCCCGGGTTATGCGCCGGCCCCGTCGGCCGCCCGGCCCCAGTCCCGGCGCCGCGAGGTGGTCGTCGCCGGCCGCCACGTGAAGACGGTCGACGTGCACGCGCACTGCAGCATTCCCGAGGCGATGGCCCTGCTCGGCCTGAAGGTCGGGCCGCCGACGCTCCTGATGACCGACCCGGCCGAGCGCCTCCGCGCGATGGACGAGCAGGGCATCGACGTCGAGGCGCTCAGCATCAACGCCTACTGGTACAAGGCCGACCGCGAGGTCGCCCGCGAGCTGATCCGGATCCAGAACGAGAAGCTCGCCGAGATCTGCGCCGCCCACCCGGAGCGCTTCGTGGCGTTCGCGTCGGTGGCGCTGCAGCATCCCGACCTCGCCGCCGAGCAGCTGGAAGACGCGGTCAAGCGGCTCGGACTGCGGGGTGCCGGCGTCGGCGGCAGCGTCGACGGCGCCGAGCTGGCCGATCCGCGGTTCCATCCGTTCTGGGCCAAGGCCGAGCAGCTGGGCGTCCTGGTCTTCATCCATCCGCAGGGGACGGGGGCACCGTTCGAGCTGGGCGCGCGGTTCAAGGGCAACGGCGTGCTCGACAACGTGATCGGCAACCCGCTGGAGACGACGATCGCGCTCTCGCACCTGATCTTCGAGGGCACGCTCGACCGGTTCCCGGGGCTGAAGATCTGCGCCGCCCACGGCGGCGGCTACCTGCCCTCGTACGCCGCCCGCTCGGACGCCGGGTGCGTCACCTTTCCCGAGCGCTGCACCCGGACCCTCAACAAGAAGCCGACCGAGTATCTGCGCCAGCTCTACTACGACTCGATCGTCTTCACCTCCGAGGCCCTGCGCCACCTGGTCGCCGAGACCGGCGCCGGCCAGATCGTGATGGGCACCGACTACCCGTTCCCGTGGACGAAGACCTCGGTCGACCACATCCTCGGCACGCCGGGGCTGAGCGACGACGAGCGCATCGCCATGCTGGGCGGAACGGCGGCCAGGCTGCTCGGCATCAAGTAGCCGCCGCCCCTTCCGGTCGCCCGCACCACCCCGTACCACCCGTGGGGCTCTCGCCCCCCGCCCGTCAGCGTTGACCCGCCTTCCGCCGAAAACCTAAAGTGGTCTGGACCGTTCCCACGGAGGATCCAGGATGACCAACGTCACGGCTCCGGCCCCGTCCCTCACCTGCGCTCGGTGCGCGAAGGCCCTGACCCCGGGCGACAACGTCGCCGCCCACGACCGGACCTACTGCCGGGCCTGCTACGAGACGGTCAAGCTCGAGGTCCAGCGCGCGGTGGCCAGCATGGCCCAGGACATCAACTACCCGATGGCGACGCTCGGCGCCGTGCTCGGGGGCGCCGCCGGCATGCTGGCGTGGTGGGGATTCACGGTGCTGACCCACATTGGCTTCGGGCTGATCGCGGTGGCCATCGGCTTCCTGGTCGGCCACGGGACCATCCGCTTCGCCGGGGACAAGCGCAGCGCCGGGCTGCAGGCGATCGCCATCGTGGTGGGCGCGCTCTCGTTCCTGGTGGCCACCTACCTGGTCAACATGACGTTCATCAACGAGATCCTGGCCAAGCGCGGCGACCTGGGCCGGGTGCCGTTCCCGCCCACCAGCCCCGACATGTTCTACCAGGTGCTGGCCGCGAACTTCGGCGCGATGAAGGTGGTGTTCCTGGCCATCGTGGTCTACGAGGGCTGGAAGATCCCGCGGCCGATCACGGTGACGATGCCGTAGCCGCGGCGCCTAGCCGGCGGCGGTGAGGACCTTGCCGCCGGCCTCGACCGACTTGGCAGCGATCAGGATGACGGCGAGCTGGCAGGGCGCGGTGCCGTGGTTGACCCAGTTGTGGATCGTCCCGCGCTGGACCATCACGTCGCCGGCCTTCAGGTGCACGACGGAGTCGTCGAGCTCCATGTCGATCTCGCCCGACATCACGACGATGTAGTCGATCGAGTCCGTGCGGTGGTTGCGCGCCGCCAGGCCGGGGGCAAACTCCAGCACGCGAAAGATCGTCCCGTCCGGCAGCGTGGTGCCCACCTTGCGCAGCCCCGCGTCCTCGGCCCCGTCGTTGTTGGCGGGGAAGCCCTCGGTGGTCCACACGTTGATGCCGGTCGCGCCCGGCCGGCCCGTGAAGGCGTGGGCGGCGACCTCGTCGATCTTGATGATCGCCTTGCCGCCGGCGTCGTGGCCCGTGATCACCCTGCGCACCTTGAGCGCCATGTCGTCTCCCCGCCTCAGACGGTCGGCTTGATGTTCTGGTTCATCCGCCAGAAGTTCGTCGGATCGTAGGTGTTCTTCAGCGCGACCAGCCGCGCGTAGTTCTGGGGGTTGTAGGCCGCCCGGATCCGCTCGTCCCCCTCGCTGCCCATCTCGTTGATGTAGGCGCCGCGGGAGAACGGCTGCAGCGCGGCGCCGAACCCGCGGCCCCAGGCCAGGTGGCGGTCGGACTCGCGCGGATCGGTCCAGATCCCGAAGACGTCGATGTCGAACGGCGTCTGCCGGTGGCTGAAGGCGGTGTCGTGCTCACCCACCCGGGCCACCGCGCCGCCGAGCGGGATGACGACGACGATCGACAGCGGCGAGGTCACCGCTTCGGCTTGTCGCACGCACACGTCGATCACGTCGTCGCCGAGGCCGGTCAGGTGGTCGTTGCGCAGGTACACGTGGCGGCCGAACGGCATTCCCTCGTCCATCATGCTCTGCACGGCCGTGTAGGGCATCGGCCCCATCGCCTCGGCCAGCGGCGGTCCGAACGCGCGCAGCCGCGCGACGGCCCGCTGGCCCTCGGCGGGCGAGCCGACGTGGCAGAGGGCCAGAGCCACCACCGGCGCGCCCTGCACGGCCGCCGGCACGAAGGGCGCCGGCGGCGCCGACTGGAAGGCGAACGCGACCATCTCGTCCTCGGAGGCGGTCGCCATGTAGTCGCGGTAGAAGCGCAAGGCCTCTCGCGCGCGCGCAGCCGGGTACAGGAGGACGCCGCCCGTCACGGTCGGGCCGATGGGGTGCAGCCGGTACTCGAACGCGGTCACCAGCCCCAGGTTGCCGCCGCCCCCCCGCAGCCCCCAGAACAGGTCGGCGTGCTCGGTGGCGTTGCAGGTCAGGAACCGGCCGTCGGCGAGGACGACGTCGGCCGAGAGCAGGTTGTCGACGACGAGCCCGCACTTGCGCATCAGCCAGCCGAGGCCGCCGCCCAGGGTGAGGCCGGCGATGCCGGTCGTGGAGATCTGACCGCCGGTCGTGGCCAGGCCGAAGGCCTGGGTCTCGTGATCCAGCTCGCCCCACGTCACGCCGCCCTGAGCGCGCACCGTGCGCGCCACCGGATCGACCCGGACGCCCTTCATCGGCGAGAGGTCGATCATCAGCCCCCCGTCGCACACCGCGTTGCCCGTCACGTTGTGACCGCCGCCGCGCACCGAGACGAGCAGGCCGTTGGCCCGCGCGAAGGCGACGGCGGCGATGACGTCGGCGGCGCCGGTGCACCGTGCGATCAGGGCCGGCTTGCGGTCGATCGAGCCGTTCCAGACGTGGCGGGCGCCGTCGTACCCGGGGTCGCCGGGCTGCAGCAGGGCGCCGCGCAGCCCCGCGCGAAGCGATTGAAGGTCCACTCATACCCTCCGTTGCAGGAAGTCGGTCACCAGCGGCCAGGTGAGGTCGGCGTAGTGGGGCTGGAAGCCCGCGTTGTCGGGATGCTTGAAGCCATGGTTCGCGTCCGAGAAGAAGTGCCACTCCACCGGCTGCCCGTTGGCGATGAAGCTCTGCCAGAGGGGGCCCTGGATGGCCGGCGTGGCGATGTAGTCGAGGCCGCCGCAGAACACCAGCGAGGCACACTTGAGCGTCCGGGCCAGGTGGAAGGCGTGACGCGGCCGGTGCGAGGTCTCCGGCTCGTCGCGGACGGACGGGTAGTAGAGGACGATGGCCTTCACGCTCGGATGATCGGCCGCGAACGGAATGAGCAGTCGGCCGCCCATGCAGTGCCCGATGCAGGCGGTGCGGGCGGGGTCGGAGCCCATGCGGTGGACGAGGTACTGCCAGGCCTCGTCCATCTTGCCGAGGAACTCGGGGTCGGAGTGCTTGGCCTGCAGGTCGGCCCCCTGGCCGATGTGGTCGGTGCCGGGGATGCCGAACATGTTGAACAGGCTCGGCGCCAGCACGTTGAAGCCGAGCTGGGCCAGCCGGTAGGCGTCGACCTTGTAGTCGGCGGTGACCCCGTGGGCGTGGTGCACCATCAGGACCCCGGGCCGCAGCCCGGCGCCGACGCCCTGGGCCATGTAACCGCCGATGCCGTCCGCCTCCTGCGTGAGCATGCGCGCGACGATCGTCATCACCGCTCTCCGTTCGTGGTGGCCGGGCGCTCCTTGATGGACACGCGCCAGTGGATCCTGTCTTCCTCGGGCGGGTAGTCTCCCGCCGCCTTGTGATACGAGCACCGGTTGTCCCAGATCACGACGTCGCCCTTGCGCCACTGGTGGCGGTACTCGCCCTCGGGCTGGATCATGCGGTCGGTCAGCTCGTCGATCAACGCGTCGCTCTCGGCCGGCTCCAGCCCCTCGATGCGCAGGATCTTGCCGGGATCGAAGTAGAGCCCCTTGCGCCCGGTCTCGGGGTGCGTGCGGACGATCGGATGGAACACCGGGGTCCACTCGCGGTCCTCCGGGTCGAGCAGCGCGGTCGCCTTGCGCCGGCCCCCGTAGGTGAAGGCTCCCTGGCGGCCCTCCAGACGCTCCTTGAGCGGGGACGGCAGCGCGTCGTAGGCCGCGTACATGCTGGCGAAGCAGGTGTCGCCGCCACGACTGGGGACGGCGAGCGAATATAGCTGGGTGGCCTTGAAGGGCTCCTCGTCGTAGGCGCCGTCGGTGTGCCACCCCTCGGCGCCCCGCCGGTAGATCGCCATGTCCAGGCGGCCGTCGGCGCCGAACTTGTTGACGCCGAGCAGCGTGATCTCCGGAACCTCCGGGTGCCGCGTCGACTTCGAGGGGTGCGGGACGACCACGCCGAAGCGGCGGCTGTAGCGCAGGAAGTCCTCGAGCGCGAGGTCCTGGTCGACGACGACGGCGACGTTGTGGTCGAGCCACGCGCGATAGATCCGCGCGAAGCCGGCCTCGTCCAGCGTCTTGACGTCGACGCCCCGGATCTCGACGCCGATCTGCGGTCCCAGACGACGAATCTCCATCGGCCCACCCCCTGGGGACGCCGGCGGCTGCCTGGCGTCGCGTGGGCGATTCTACCCCCGTCGCGCGGCCGGCGGCCGGCCCAGATCGAAGCCACCCCCGCGTGCTATGGTGAGCTCTCACGGAGGCGGCCATGGACAGGACGCTGATCGCCAACACCACGATCTTCGACGGCAGCGGGGCGACGCCGTTCGCGGGCGACGTGCTGATCGAGGGGCCGCGCATCGCCGCCGTCCAGCCGGGGGGCGGCCTGCCCCGCGATGACGCGCGCGTCATCGACGGCGCCGGCGCCACGCTGATGCCCGGCCTGATCGAGCCCCACGGCCACGTGAGCTATCCCGACGCCGCCCGCAACTCGGATTTCACCCGGCTGCCGCCGGAAGAGCACGTCCTGGTCACCATGCGCAACGCCAAGCTCATGCTCGACTGCGGCTATACCAGCGTGCTGTCGGCCGCCTCGGCCAAGCCCCGGCTCGACGTGGTGATCCGCAACGAGATCAACGCCGGCCGCATCCCCGGCCCGCGCTACCTGGCCAACGGCCCCGAGATCACCGTCAGCGGCGGCCTCGGCGACGAGAACCTGCTCCACCTGCCCCACAACGAGACGCCGACCTTCGCGTGGGTGGCCGACGGTCCCGACGAGATCCGCAAGGTGTGCCGCGTGCTCCTGCGGGAGGGCGTCGACCTCCTCAAGCTGAACGTCTCCGGCGACAACGGGCCGCGCAACAGCCGGTTCGAGCGCGCGGTCATGACCGACGCCGAGGTGGCGGCGGCGATGGAGATGGCGCGGGCCGGCGGTGTGCGAGTGTGCGCCCACGCCCGCAGTGCGGAGTCGGTGAAGATGTGCGTGCGGCACGGGATCGACATCATCTATCACGCGACGTTTGCCGACGAGGAGGCGCTCGACCAGCTGGAGGCCCATCGCGACCGGGTCTTCGTCGGCCCCGCCCTCGGCCTCACCTGGCAGGCCTGCCACAGCGCCGGCGACTGGGGCTTCACGCCGGCCATGGCTCGCGAGCACGGTCTCCTGCACGAGATCGAGGTCGCCGTCGAGACGATGGGCAAGATGCGCAAGCGCGGCATCCGGGTGCTCCCCGGCGGCGACTACGGCTTCGCCTGGAACCCGCACGGCACCTACGCGCGGGACCTCCTGCTCTTCGTGGACGTGCTCGGCTTCACGCCGATGGAGACGCTGGTGGCCGCCACCCGGATGGGCGGCGAGATCATGGGCATGGCCGGCGAGCTGGGCCAGCTCAAGCCCGGCTACCTCGCCGATCTCCTCCTCGTCGACGGCGATCCGCTCACCGACGTCAAGCGCCTGCAAGACCGGGACGCGCTGCTCGTGATCATGAAGGACGGCCGGCTGCACAAGGCGCCGGCGACGGCGGCCTGACGAGCCTCAGCGGGGCAGCCACGCGTTCCAGAAGTGCAGGAACGGGTTGCCCTGGAAGCCCTTGAGGTCGCGGCTGCCGTACATGGTGAAGAAGTCGCCCATCTTGATCCGGCCCACGTCCTCGTAGAAGACCGCCTGGATGCGCTCGATGAGCGCCCGCCGCTTCTTGGGGTCGATCTCGCGGATCAGCTCGCCGAGCAGCCGCTCCTTCTCCTCGTGGCACCACCAGCCCGGCCAGTCGCACTGCAGATTGGACGTCAGCGCGGGATCGGGCCCGAACGTGATGCCGGTGGTGAAGAGATCCCACAGCTCCGGCTTGCTGCGGCGCTGGACCAGCGTGGCCCAGTCCAGGACTTGCAGATCGACCTTGAAGCCGACCTCCTCCATCTGCTGGCGGGCGACCAGCGCGGAGTTGTACATGTAGTCGTACTCCCGCGTGGTGATCCAGCGGACGGGCTGACCGGTGTAGCCGGCCTCCTTCAGGAGGGCCCGGGCCCGGTCCTTGTTCTTGAGGTTGTAGCCGGTGACTCCGCCCTGGGTGTGGAAGACCCCCTGCTCGGGAAAGTAGAGCGCGCCGTCCACGCGGAAGAAGGCCTTGTGGCCGATCGCCGCCGTCATGATCGGCTCCATGTCGAGCACCGCCTGCAGGGCCTGGCGGAGCTTGCGGTTCGTCATGACGCCCAGCTTGTGGTTGGGCGCCGCCGTGATCCACGCGCTCGGCTTCACGACGTGCACGTCGACGCGCGGGTTGGCCTTGAGCCGGTCGTACTGGTCCGGCTTGACGGTCTGAGCGAAGTGGTAGTCGCCGCTCTCGACCCCGGCCGTCCGCACCGCGACCTCCGGCACCGGCAGGAAGTGGATCTCGTCGACCCACGCCGTGCGCTTGCCGCCGTGGCCGTCACTCGGCTCCGACCGCGCCGAGTACTCCTTGAAGCGGGCCAGGCGGATGTGGCGATCGGGCTTGTGCTCGACGAACCGGAACGGTCCGGTCCCGACCAGCTCCTTGACCGGCTGATCACCGGCGGCATCGAGCACGCTCTTGGGGTGGATGGCCAGATATGGCGAGGCCAGCGCGAACAGCAGCGATCCCGACGGCTCCTTGAGGTGCACGACCAGCGTGGTCGCGTCCTTCGCCTCCACCGCCTCGACGGACTTGAACAGCGTCTTGCCGGTGACGTGCAGCCGCCCCCAGCGCGCCATGGAGGCCGCGGCGTCGGCGGCCGTGAGGTCGCGTCCGTTGTGGAACTTCACGCCCTTGCGCAGGGTGATCGTGTAGCGGCGGCCCGCCGTCGGCCACCGTGTGACCTTCGGCCAGGTGGGGAATGGGCTGGAACTGCCGGTCGTACGTGTAGAGCGTCTCGAAGACATGCCAGGCGATCTGGTAGGAGATCGTGGCGGTGGTCGTGTGGGTGTCGAGGGTGGGCGGCTCGCCGATCATGGCGGCCTTGAGGATCCCGCCCGCGCGCGGGGTCTCCTGGGCGGCCGCGGGGCCCGGCGCCCGATCCGGCGGCGAGGAACAGCAGGAACAGGGTGGCGGCGGTCGCGCGACACGTCGTCATGGCCGGGCCTCCAACGAGAGGGGCTAGAAGAACGCCTTGGCGATGCGCAGGATACCCTGCTTCCAGGGCACGCGGTGGGAGATCCCGGACTGGCGCGCGAAGCGGTCGCGCTGGGCCAGGTACCACTCGAAGTTGCGCAGCAGCGCCTCGCGGTTGGAGTAGCGCGGCCGGAAGCCGAGCACCCGCTGGGCCCGCTCGATCGACACGTAGGAGTCCTCGCAGGCGGTCTCGTAGACCCAGCGATAGAGCGGCGAGAGCCTCAGGCGCTCGAGGACGCGCAGCGTCCAGATGGCCGGCGCCGCCGGCAGCGGCACGATCCGCTTGCCGAACCCGGCCCGGTCCAGCACGGCCTGGTAGTCCTCGCGCATGGTGGCGAACTCACCGGCGCCGATGTTGAAGGTGTCGTTCACCCGGTCCCGCTCGAGGGTGAGGGCCAGATGGATCGCCGCGCACAGGTCCTCGACGTCGAGCAGCTGGTAGCGGTTACGGCCGGAGCCCAGCACCGGGAAGTTGCGGCGATCGGCGGCCCAGTCGTACAGCAGCGCGAAGACGCCCAGCCGCTCGGGGCCGACGAAGGACTTGGGACGCAGGATCGGCACGCACAGCCCGCGCGCCCGGTACTCGCCGCACACGTGCTCGGCCTCCACCTTGGCCTCGCCGTAGGCCCCCACGCCGTGCAGCGGATCGTCCTCCAGCAGCGGGTGGTGGTCGGGGATGCCGTAGACCGCCGTGGAGGAGATGTGCACGACCCGGTCGACGCCCAGCGCCGTCGCCGCCTCCAGCACCGTGCGCGTGCCCACGACGTCGGTCGTGTAGATGTCCCGCGGGGTGTAGAGCGGCAGCGCCGCGGCCGCGTGCACCACCAGCCGCGCGCCCTCCATGGCTCGCCGGACGGCGGCGGCGTCCCGGATGTCGCCCTGGATCGCCTGCACGCGCGCCTGCACGTCGGGATAGTCGAACGCGGCGAGGTCCAGCGAGGTGACGGCGGCCCCGCGCTCGAGCAGGAAGCGGACGAGGTTGATCCCCAGGAAGCCGGCGCCGCCCGTCACCAGCACGCGCTCGCCGGTCACGCGCTTGACCGGGTCGGACGGCGCCACCTACACTGCGCCCCGACACGCACACCGCAACGGTGGAGGACCGCATGACGCCCGAGCGCTTCGCCAGGGGCATGACCTTCGAGGAGTACGTGACGTTCGCCGGCTCGCCCGAGAACCTCGCCCGTGAGGGATTCGACATCCGCCGGTTCAGCCTGGTTCGACCGCGCGTGGACTGGGGCGGCTACCTCCGCGAGCGTCACGCCCGGGCCCGGCTCGGCGACGATCAGCGGGCGGCGATCGCGTGGCTGGCCGCCCAGCCCGGTGGGCCCGCCCACGTCCTCGTGCTCTCGGAGGACTGGTCGTCCGATTGCCGGCGCGACGTGCCGTACCTGGCGCGCCTGGCCGAGGCCGGCGGTCTCGACCCTGCGCATCTTCGCGCGCGACGGCGACACCATGCTGCGGGCGGGATTGCCGGAGGCGACGGCCGGCGGCAACGCCGACCTGGTGCGGGAGTACGCCAACGACAAGAACGGTCAACGCTTCGCCTCGGTCCCGGTGGCCGTCTTCTTCACGCGTGACTTCGTCGAGCTGTACCGCTACGTCGAGTATCCGGCCATCTATCACAAGGACCGGGTGATCGGTCACCTGCGCGCGGCGCGATCGGGCGAGAGCGAGGCGGAGGCCAAGACCCGCGGCGGCCGCGACATCGCCACCCTCCTCGACTCCCCCTTCTTCGACGTCTGGGCCCACGCCGCCATCGCCGAAATCCTCAGCGCCCTCCACGAACGCCTGCGTCACCACTCCCAGCGCGCCTGGAGACGCGTACACCGCCCGCCGGCGCGACCAGGCGTCCGCCGGGCGGCATCACTAGCGAGTCGGGGGATTCTCGGCGCGCGCATGTCGGGCGCCTCGGCCACGCCGCGCAAGACCGAGGAGCGCCACGGCTCCGCCGGAGCGCGCGAGACGCTGGGGAGGTCTGGGGGAGACGCCGCGAGTGTCGTGGCCCCGGCCACACGCGCGCAAGATCGAGGAGCGCCACGGCTCCGCCGGGGCGCGACGAACGCTGGGGGGTTTGGGGGGCCATTTCGTGGCCCCCCATCTCCTAATGCCCGCCGAACTTGCGGCGCATCGCCTGCAGGGTCTTGCAGGCGAACTCGTCCTCGCCCCGCGAGGTGAAGCGCTGGTAGAGCGAGGCGGTCAGCACGGTGGCCGGCACGCCCTCCTCGATCGCGGCCAGCACGGTCCAGCGTCCTTCGCCGGAGTCCGGCACCTCGGCCTTGACCTTGGCCAGCTCGGGATCCTCGGCCAGCGCGGAGGCGGTGAGGTCGAGCAGCCACGAGGCCACGACGCTGCCGCGCCGCCACAGCTCGGTGATCTCGGCCAGGTTGAAGTCGTACTGGAAGTGCTCGGGGTTCCGCAGCGGCGTGACCTCGGCGCTGGCGGCCTCGCGCCCCTTCTTGCCGACGTTGGCGTTCTTGATGACGTTGAGGCCCTCGGCGTAGGCGGCCATCAGCCCGTACTCGATCCCGTTGTGGACCATCTTGACGAAGTGGCCCGCGCCCGACGGCCCACAGTGCAGGTAGCCGTCCTCGGCCGTGCTGTTCTTGACCTTCTCGCGGCCCGGCGTGGCCGGCGCATCGCCGCGGCCGGGGGCCAGCGCCTTGAAGATCGAATCGAGATGCTTCACCGCCGCGTCGGGGCCGCCGATCATCAGGCAGTAGCCCCGATCCAGACCCCACACGCCGCCGCTGGTGCCGACGTCGACGTAGTGAATGCCCTTGGACGCCAGCTCCTTGGCGCGCCGGATGTCGTCGATGTAGTAGGAGTTGCCGCCGTCGATCAGGATGTCGCCGCTCTGCAGCAGCGGCACCAGGTCGGCGATGACGCGGTCCACCACGCCGGCCGGCGTCATCAGCCAGATGGCCCGGGGCGCGGTGAGCTTGGCCACGAACTCCTTGAGGGCGGCGGCGCCGCCGGCCTGGCCGCCCGCCTCCTTGCTGACCCGCTCCTGCGTCTGCGCGACGACCTCGGCGCTCCGGTCGTTGACGACGAGCTGGTGCCCGGCCTTGGCGAGCCGGACGACCATGTTCTGCCCCATGCGGCCCAGACCGATCATGCCCAGTTGCACGGCAATGCTCCTTCCTCGACGGGTGAGATGTTTGGCGATTGCCGCCAGTATGGTCTGGCCCGCGGCGTCCCCTGCCTTCGGGGTATTACACCGCGGACGCGCCGGCCGGCAAGCTGAAATTCCTTGGGTGTCGGCGCGGTGGCTCGCTTGACACGCGCTGGGGTCGAGCGCACAGTCTCGCCCGACTGGAGGGTGCCATGGACATCCGTGACCTGTTCCTGGATCAGCACGCCGCGATGCATTCGGCCGCCGTCGGCGGCAACAAGATGTCGCAGGCCGAGCGGGCCTTCGCCGGACTCAGCGACGACCAGATGCGCGTGCGCCCGCGCGAGGACCTCAACTCGCTGGCGTGGCTGATGTGGCACATCGCCCGGGCCGAGGACATCATGGTGAATCAGATCCTGGCGGGTCGGCCGCAGGTCGCCGACGCCGCCTGGATGAAGCGGCTCGGGATCACGCGTCGCGACTTCGGCATCGGCATGACGAGCGCCGAGGTCAGCGAGCTGACGGGGCAGATCGACGTCGGCGCGCTCCGCGAGTATCGCGACGCGGTCGGACGCCGCACCCGCGAGGTCGTCGGCGCCTTCACCGCCCAGGACTGGGACGGCCCGGTGGCGGCCGACGGCGTCGAGCGGGCGGCGGCGGACGGTGGCTTCGGCGCCCGGACCGACGCCCTCAAGAAGGCGTTCCCCGGCCGGCCGCGGGCGGCGGTGCTCAGCGGAATCGCGCTCTTTCACGCGGCCGGCCACATGGGGGAGGCGGCGACGGTCCGTGCCGCCGGCGGCTTCGGGACGGGGATCTGACCGCGCAGCTCAGCTAGTGAATCAGGTGGCGGCCAGGCGCACGAACTGGCGCTTGAGCGCGTCGACCTGAGCCAGGTAGCGGCTGGGGTCGTGATCGCCGCAGCGCTGGCCGGCCGTGAGCCGGAAGCCGCGGCGCGCGTAGATGTTGCCGGCGCCGGCGCCGCACAGGTGGATGATCGCGGCCAGGTCCTGCTGCTGCCGGAGCGTGGCGGTCGTGATCCGGTTGCGCTCGAGCGTGCGGGCGACGGTCCGGTCGAGCAGGGCCGCGGTCAGCTCGACGGCGTGGCTGGGCACGACGCGCGTGTAGAGTCCGTTGAACCAGCACGACCGCGGGTCGTTCCAGGGACCGTCCTCGACGACCTTGTGGTCGTGAATGCAGTAGCGCTTGGCCTCCTCGAAGGTGGGGTCGGTCAGCTGGTACATGCCGACCGCGCTCGATGCCGGCTGGTACAGCTCGAACGGGTTCCAGGCCAGCCGCCAGCGCCAGTAGGTCCGCGCCACCGGGTTGCCGCTGCCCTCCAGCTGCGCCAGCGCCGCTAACAGGTCGGGCGTCATGACGGCGGTCGAGTGCTCGTGGAAGAGCGGTCCGTACTGGCGCCACGTCTCCGCCGGCGGCTTGGACAGCGAGCCGCTGACCGGGAAGAAGAGCTCGGTCGGCTTGCGGACCACCTGGTACATCCAGTTGATCGCCAACCACACCGCCACCAGCAGGACCGCCCCCACGAGGATCCGGATCGCCAGCGGCACCGCCGTCAGCCACAGGAGCGCGCGCCCGGCCCGGCGCAGGATCGACGGGCGGGACGCCCGCCGGGCTCGACGCACGCGGGGGCGGCGGACCGTGACTTGCGGGGCTCGTGCGGTCGTCGCGGGGTTCATGATCGGATGGCTTCAGTATGCACCGGCCGAGGCGCTCGCCGCCGGTCTCCAGCGACCGCTACCCGACCCCAATATTTGGCTGACACACCGCTAGCGACCCCAATATATTGCGCAACTTCGGACCTGGGTCATCCGCGACGAGAGCGCCCACATGGCCTTCGCCTTCGAGGTGGTGCGGACGGCGCGCCGGGAGGAGCCCGAGCTCTTCCGGCGAGGTGGTGCTGGACGCTACCTTCTGATCACTCCAGGCGGGTCAGGGTGACGTCGAGCACGCGGACCGGGCGCGCGGCCCGTTGCCACTGGATGAGGATGGGGCTCTGGTACACGCCCTCGACGGGGCCGAGGCGCCCGTCGCGGTCGGGGGCCACCAGCATGTTGATCGACCGGCGGATGCGCAGCATGCGCCCGGCCGGCACCGCCAGCGTCCGGGCCAGCAGCGATTCCAGGAAGGAGCCGTGCAGCCCGAGCGTGTCGAGGCCCGAGTTCAGTACCCGGACCAGATCGTACTTGGCGTAGCCGAGCGCGCGGCCGGCCACCGCGCGGGGGTTGGCCAGGGTGTTGCGGTACTCCTCGGTCATGAACCGCAGGGGGTTGCGCAGCACGGAGGCGAGGTCGTACTTCATCAGGAGTGTCTCGAACTCGTTGATCGTCAGCGCGGAGTCACGCTCGCCCCGCCCCAGCGCGATGTGCAAGCGGCCCTTGCCGACGTCGGCCCCCGCCACGAACTCCGAGAGCTGCGCCCACACGCCGAGTCGCGGGTCCTTGAGGTTGATCGACTCGATGGGGTGGCCGGACAGCGGGACCTGCAGCCGCGTCTGGGCCACCACCGCCTCGCGGTGAAAGCCGATCACCCGGGTCAAGCGCCGGCGCGACCGCCCGTCGTTGACGCCGTCCAGGTCGACGAAGCAGACCAGCTCGTCGGCCCGGTTGGGATGCGTCACGCACGGGCGCAGGCCGCCGGCGATGAAGGCCAGGTGCGAGTCGCCGTTGCGCGGCTCGACGGCGCGCTGGGCGGCGTCGAGGTCCTCGCGATGATCCAGCCAGTCGTGCGCGTAGCCGGCGCCCTCCGGGAAGATCCGGCGCAGCGTCTCGATGTAGCTCGAGACCAGCTCGGGGGCCAGGCGCCCGGTCAGGCGCCGATCGAGGAAGCCGGCGGTGGTGTGAGCCGACCAGTACAGGCAGTGTGGGTACTCGGCCAGCGCGTCGCCGTGCTCGGTCGACAGGCGCGACCGCATGTCGACCACGTCGAAGCGAGCGCGGGCAGACAGCTCGACGGTCAGTTCGAGCGGGTCGGTGGCCATCGGGGGCTCAGCGCGCGGAGCGAGCCTTGATCGGCGGCCCCACGACGTCGACCAGACGCAGGGCGGCCAGCACGCGAATGGCGATCCACGAGGGGTCCAGCTCCGAGCGCCGCAGGCTGAACTTGGGCGAGCGGGGAAAGGCGTGGTGGTTGTTGTGCAGGCTCTCGCCCGCGGTCACCCAGGCCAGGCCTCGGGAGTTGTAGGCGGTGTTGCCGAAGTTCTGGGCGCCGCGCCAGTGGCCGAGCCCGTTGATCAGGGGCGCCACCACGAAGACGAACAGCACGCCGTGGCCGAGCATGGCCACCACACCCTGCCACCAGCCGAGGGTCAGCGCCACTGCCGCCGTGCCGAGGCCGAGGCCCGTGTACCCGCGGGAGAACACGTGCCGCTCCCACCAGTCGGGCGCGAGGTCGGGGGCGAAGGTGTCGATGATCTGCTGCTGCCGCGCCTCGCGGATGTAGTAGTAGACGTTCCACAGCTGCACGCGCCAGAAGCCCAGGAGCTTGGGGCTGTGCGGGTCGCCCTCACGATCGGTGAAGGTGTGGTGCTTGCGGTGCACGGCCACCCACTGCTGCTGGCTCTGGCCGGTGAGCAGCCACAGGATCGTCCGGAACATGAGGGCCACGGGCAGCCGCAGCGACAGCGCGTGGTGCGCCAGCGTGCGATGTAGGTAGATGGACGTGGCGAAGCTCGCGAGCTGGGTGAGGACGAACGACGTGAGGGCAATGATCAGGATCTGACGGGTCAACGCTCCCTGGTCCTCCCTCGTCCACACCACCTTCCCTGGGTCCGAGCGAGCCCCCCGGGCGCTTGCAACGGCGCCGACACTAACAGAGCCCTCGGATGGCCGCAACAAATTCAGGCGCGCACACTTTGCGCCCGACATCGGGCGCGCCTCGGACGGAGCGGCCTCCAGCCGGTTGTTCCCACGCCCACGCCAACTTAGCCCTGGTAGAGATCCGTCCAGCCCGGGTGGTGAGGAACCGGGCAGGCCGCCCGGACCGTGCCGCCGGCAGCGCGAAGATCCACACATCGGCAGGGACTTACGGCGCGTCCCAAACATGGTACGGCCAGTGCTACAGGCCACAGCCAGAAGGAGATCACGAACGTGACCCTGACCGCCGAGCTGCTGATGGGACTCTTCATCGCGTATGGCTACTGGATCGTCTTCACGGCGATCCTGCTGGACAACGCGGGCCTGCCCATCCCCGGCGAGCTCCTTCTCCTGGCCTTCGGCGTGGTCGCCAAGGACGGTCACCTCGATCCCCTGCTCGGCCTGGCCGTTGCGGCGACCGCCGCGCTGGCCGGCGACAGCCTCGGCTACTGGCTCGGGCGTGCCGGCGGCGCCAAGCTGCTGGCCCGCCTGGGCGCCAAGCCCCGCTTCCGGCCCGGTCACGCCAGCGTCGTCTTCGGCCGCTTCGTCATCGGCGCCCGCGTGCTGCTGGCTCCGCTGGCCGGCTTCACGCGCATGCCCTTCCCGCGCTTCCTGGCTCTCGACGCGCTGGGCTGCTTCGTGTGGGCCGGCGTGTTCATCCTGATCGGCTACGGCAGCGGCGTGCGGCTGGAGGTGCTGCAGCAGGGCCTTCGCGTGGTCAGCATCGCGGCCCAGGCCGTGCTGATCGGCGCCGTCGTGGCCTGGATGGTGAGCCGCCTGGTCGCCCAGCGCCGCAACCGCACCGCCGCCGCGCTGGCTCCCGCCGCCTCGTAACGCCGACGACCTCCGCGCAGTCAGCTCAGCTCCGGTAGTGGCTGGCGTAGGCTTGGCGGCACCGCTCGCGGAGCCCGGCCTCGTCGAGGTCGCGCCCGGCGAAACGCCCCGGCGAGATCTCACCCAGGTCGAGCGCGGGTCGGCCGTCGAGAATCCACTCCGCGATCGCCTCGCCCAGCGCCGGGGCGACGCTGAGGCCTCCCACGCAGCAGCCGCTCATCACCCAGGCGCCGGCGACACCGGGCAGCGGCCCCGCCAGGTAGCGGTCGTCGGTCGTCAAGGTCGGGAGCCCCCCGCGGTGCTCGGCGACACGGATGGCCGGGTCCTGGAAGATCGGAAACTGCTCGCGCACGCTGCGGGCCAGGCGCCACAGCACCTCGATGTCGAGCGGCAGGTCGGCCATCTCGAACGACGGGCCCAGCGCCGCCAGGTCGGGCTGGAGTGGCTCGGCCTCGTAGCCGCCCAGCATCAGGCCGCCGCGCTCGTGGCGCACGTAGACGTTGGCGTCGATCACGCGGGCGATCGGAAACTCGGGACCGACGCCGGCGATGGGCTCGGTGATCAGCAGCTGGTGGCGCGTCGGCACCACCGGCAGCGCGCCGCCGAGCGCGGTGGCGAGCACCCGCGCCCAGGCGCCGGCGGCGTCGACGACGGCGCGGGTCGCGATGGTCCCGCCCGGCGTGCGGACCCCCTCCACGCCCCCGGGGCCGATGGCGAAGCCGGTGGCGGGCGTGTGGGGCAGCAGCACCGCGCCGAGCTTCTCGGCGGCGCGGCAGTAGCCGATCGGCAGCTCCGAGGGCTCGACGTTGCAGTCGGTCGGGCTCCAGGTGACGGCCACGATGCCGCGCTCGCCCAGGATCGGCAGCCGCCGGCGGGCCTCGGCCACGCTCACCAGCTCGATGGGAACGCCGGCGGCGGCGCCGCGCGCGACCTCGCGGTCGAGCTGCTCGGCGTCGCGCTCGGTGCGGGCGATCTTGAGCGCGCCGCTCTGGGTGAAGCGCAGCGGCTGGCCGGTGTCGGCCGTGAACGTCGCGAGCTTGGCAACCGCGCGCTGGGCGAGCTTGGTGAGGGCCGGGGTGGCGCGGACCTGGCTGGACAGCCCGGCGGCGCGGGGCGAGGTCTGCGAGGCGAGGGCGGCGCGCTCCAGCACCACCACCCGGGCGCCGCGGCGGGCCAGATGGTACGCCGCGCTGGCGCCGAAGGCGCCGGAGCCGACCACGACGACGTCGGCGGCGGTGATCATCGGCGTCAGCCGAGCTTCACGCCGTACTTCTCGAGCGTCTCCTCGCGCAGCTCGAGCCCCAGCCCCGGCGCCTCCGGCACCGCCATGAAGCCGTCGACGATGGCCGGCCGCTCGCGGAACAGCTCGAACCACAGCGGATCGCGCGTCGGGTCGGCGAACGACTCCAGGATGAAGCCGGTCGGGCTCGCCGCCACCGCGTGGACGTGGATCTGCGGATCGTGGTGGGCGGCCAGCGGGATCTGGTAGAGCTCGGCCATCACCGCCGCCTTGCGCCACGTCGTCAAGCCACCGGCCCAGGTGGAGTCGATGATCAGGTAGTCGACCAGCCCCTCGGCCAGCATCGTGCGCAGGCCGAAGGGGCTGTACTCCGTCTCGCCGGCGGCGATCGGAATGTCGGTCTCGGCCTTCAGCCGCTCCAGCGTGCGGCGCTCGTCGTACCAGGGCATCGGATCCTCGAGCCAGAAGATGTCGTGGGGCGCGCACAGCGTGGCCGCCCGCACCGCCGTCGGCAGGTTCCACCCCTGGTTGGCGTCGAGCATGATGGCCACGTCGCGGCCGACCGCCTTGCGGATCAATCCCACCCGCTCGGCGTCGGCCTCGGGCGACAGCCCGCCGACCTTCACCTTCACCGTGCGGTACCCGGCCTCCAGGTACATCGCGGCCTCGCGCGCGAGATCGTCGGGCTTCTCGCCGTCGCGGTAGTAGAAGCCCGTCACGTAGGCGGGCACGCGCGAGCGCAGCGCGCCGCCCAGCAGCGCGTGGACGGGGCGGCCGATCGCCTTGCCCTTGAGGTCCCACAGCGCGATGTCGATGGCGCTCATCGCCGTCACCAGGGGCCGGTGCTGCTTGGCCAGGGTCGGGATGCCGCGCACGCTCGTGTAGGTGAGGGCGAACAGGTCCTGCCAGACGCGCTCGGCCTCGAACGGGTCGGCGCCGACGACGAGCGGCGTGATGGCCCGCAGGATGTCGTTCACCGTGCGCAGGCCGTCGGCGCCGGCCTGGAACAGGAAGGGCCCGTGGCCCTCACCCACCCCGACCAGCCCGGTGTCGGTCGTGAGCCGCACGACCACCTCGCTCACGCGGGCGATCGTGGACGTCGACGTGCGCACCGGTTGCGGCAGCGGCGCCGACAGCAGATAGGTCTCGAGGCCGGTGACCTTCATTGCGGCCGCCGCAGCTTGAGGTCCTCGTAGGGCGACATGTAGAAGCCGGGGATGGCCGTGGCCATGATGTCGTCCACGCGCGGCCCCACTCCGATCGGGAAGCCGAGGTGGTAGATCGGGGCCTGCACCACCTGATCGTGCAGGATCTTCTGGATCTGGTGCAGCAGTGCCTCGCGCTTCTTGCGGTCGAGCTCCTTGGCCTGGCGTTGGAAGAGGTCGTCCACCTCGGGCAGCGCCCCGTAGGCGAAGGCGCCGTTCTTGGTCACGAACGACTCGAGGCGGGTGGCCGCGTTGCCGGACACGCCGCTGATCGTCAGCACCACGCCCGTGAGCTTCTTCTCGCGCCAGGCGGTCATGAAGGCACCACGCTCCATCGCCCGCATGCGCGTGCGGATGCCGACCGCCTGCAGCCAGCCCTGGATCGTCTCGCCCATCGCGTTGTAAGGCGGGAACGGCGACAGCTCGCCGGCGTCGAAGCCGTTCGGGTAGCCGGCCTCGGCCAGCAGCTTCTTGGCCCGCGCGGGGTCGAAGGGCGGCGGCTCGAAGGGCAGCGCGAATTCGAAGGAGGCCGGCACCGTGCTGCCGACCGGTCGCGACAGGCCGATGGTCTCGGCCTCGTTGAGCGCCCGCCGGTCGATGGCGAGGCTGGCCGCCTGCCGCACCCGCCGGTCGGCCCACGGCGACTTCGGGTTCCACTGATCCGGGAAGTCCAGCCAGAACACGCCCAGCAGCGGCGCCACCAGCCGCATGCCGGCCGTCCGCTTGATGTCCTGGGCGGTAGGCCCGGTCAGCAGCATGGCGAGGTCGACCTCACCGCTCTTGAGGGCGGCCGCGCGTGTCGTCTCGTCGGGCAGGCTGCGGAAGACGATGCGCTTGATGGACGGCGCCTTGCGCCAGTAGCCCTCGAAGGCCTCGACCACCAGCTCGACGCCGGGGTTGAGGCTCACGAACTTGTACGGTCCGGCCCCGATCGGCGCCTTGCGGAAGCCCTCCTCGCCCACCCGCTCGATGTACTTCCGCGGCACCACCCAGCCGGCGCTGGCGACGAAGGTGCCGTAGAAGGCGGGGAAGTCGGGCCACGGCTCCTTGAAGACGAAGCGCACGCGGTTGGGGGCGGGTGTCTGGATCTCCTTGACGCCGTCCTTGAGGACCTTGGCGGCGCCGCCGCGGTAGCGCTCGAAGGAGAACTTCACGTCGTCGGCGGTGACCGGCTCCCCGTTGTGGAACTTCGCGTTGGCCCGCAGCGTGAAGTCCGCGCTCTGCATGTCCTTGCCCATCGACCACGACTCGGCCAGGCTGGGGCCGGAGCCCACGCCGGGCATGGGCTTGAGCAGCGCGTCGTGCAGCGTGTAGAGCAGCAGATAGGGCGTGATCGTGCTCTCGCCCTCGGCCGGATCGAGCCAGCGGGTGACCGGGGTGAAGTGCATGGCGATGGTCAGCGTGCCCTCGGGCGCGGCGGCGGCGAGGCCGGCTCCAGCCAGGGTGAGCGCGGCGATGGCGAGCAGGGCGAGGACGAGGCGACGAACGGAGCGGAGTGGTCTCATGCCGAGAGCATGTTGGCGCACCCGCGTCCTTGTCAAGGCACGGCCCGCCCGTGATACGTTTGGACCACTCGAGCCGACCGCCGGGAGGGACCCATGAGCCTGTTCAAGCAGTTCACCCACGTCAGCATCACCGTCACCGACGTCGCCAAGGCCCGCGAGTTCTACTCGGACACGCTGGGGTTCCAGGAGATCGCGCGGCCGGCCTTCAACTTCCCGGGCATCTGGTACAGCCTGGGCGGCGACCTGCAGCTGCACATCATCCTGAACGACCAGCTCGTGCGCCCGGCCGTCGAGCGCGAGCGGATCGAGGCGCGCTACCCGCATTTCGCGCTGTGGACCGACGACTGCGACGCCACCGCCGAGCGGATCGAGACGCTGGGGCTCGTCTGCCGCGACGTCTTCTCCGGTCCCACCGGCCTGCGCCAGGTCTTCGTGAAGGATCCCGACGGCAACATGGTGGAGTTCATCGGCCCCTCGAAGAAGGCCGGCGCCCGGGTGATGGAAGCCGCCGGGACGCACCGGTAAGCCCATGGCCACCCACGCGCTGTTCCTCGTCCGGATGGACGTCGCCCACGACCACGAGGCGACGTTCAACGAGGTCTACGACCGCGAGCACGTGCCCAACCTCCGGTCGGTGCCCGGCGTGCAGCGGGCCGCTCGCTACCGCCAGCCGTCGCCGACCGACTCCCGCTATCTGGCGGCCTACGAGCTGGATAGCCTCGCGGTCCTCGACACGCCCGCGTGGAAGGCGGCCGGCGAGGCCGGGCGGTGGCCCGGCCAGATCCGCCCCCACACGATGAACCGCCACCTGACGAAGTACGAATGGGTGGGCGGCGCCGCCTCGCTCACCGGCAAGACCCCGTACGTCTTCTGGGTCATGATGGACATCGAGCGCCACCGCGAGGCGCTGTTCAACGAGCTGTACGACACCGAGCACCTGCCGCTGCTGATGAAGCTCCCGGGATCGGTCAACGCCGTGCGCTATCGCACGGAGGCCGCCGGCGAGCCCCGCTACCTGTGCGCCTACGAGGTCGAGAACACGACCCTGCCGATGTCCAAGCTGTGGAACGACACCTCCGACATCGGCCGCTGGAAGCCCGAGGTGCGTCCCTACACCTCCAACAAGCGATACATCGTCAGCGAGCGCATCCTCTCGCTCTGAGCGCGGCGCCGCCTATCGGCCTTACGCGCGATCCCTGGGACCGCGCGGTTCACGATCGCCTGTCCGGTGGACCCCTGACGACACCAACCGGGGATCTGGTGGCACGACGGTCAACGATCGGACCAATGACCCCGGAGAATGACGGCCCATGGCTGAAAGCGCAACGATCCTGATTCCAGATATCAGCGGCTATACGGAGTTTCTGACCAAGACCGAGCTCGTCCACAGCTCCCACATCATCAACGAGTTGCTGGAGGCGATCCTCGCGGCCAACAGCGGCGAGTTCGTCCTCTCCGAGGTCGAGGGCGACGCCCTCCTGCTCTATCGCAAGGGCCCGCCGATCGAAGGCGCCGTCCTCGTCCAGCAGTGCCTGAGCATGTTCGAAAGCTTCCACACGCACCTCAAGATCATCGAGCGGGACTCGCTATGCCATTGCGGCGCTTGCAAGACGGCGTCGAACCTGACCCTGAAGTTCATCGCCCACCACGGCGTGGTCCAGGAAATCAAGGTCATGCAGTTCACGAAGTGCTCGGGACTCGACATGGTTGTCGCCCACCGCCTGATGAAGAACCGGATTGCGTCAGACGAGTACATTCTGGCCACGCCCAGCTGTTTCGATCTCTCGAGCCTCAAGGAATCCCCGGGCGCTCTCGCCTGGCAGCGATCGAACGATGAGTACCCGGCCATCGGGACGATCGAGTATCAGTACGCCCCCCTGGCCGGGGTCAGAAACACCCTCGCGGATCCACCCCCGCGCATCAGCCCCGTGGTCGAGCTCGGGGACGACTCGGTGGCGGTGGAGATCGACGCGCCGATGCTCGAGGTCTATCAGCTGGTGATCGACCTCGACCAGCGAACCCGATGGCTGTCAGCCGTCGAGCGCCTCGACCGACCGCCGGCCACGGAGCGGATCGGTTTGCGGCACACCTGCATATTCCACGGCCTGACCGTCGAGTGGGTCGCGGTCAAGAGCGATATCGGGGACGATGAGATCACGTACGTCGAGGAAGGCAGGATCGTGGAAAAGGACTTGCCGGCGCGGGCTTCGTTCACCCTGAAGCGTCTGGGCGAGCGCAGAACGTCCCTGCAGTTCTACGCGAAGTGGCTGTCCAGCCCCCAGCCGCCGCGAGAAATGACCAACGCCGTTCTCGCCGACTACAAGCAGGGCCTCGAGACGATCAAGATGCTCTGCGAGAAAGCGTAGACATCAATAGTCGTAGATGTGCTCGACCGAGGCGCCGGCGCTCTCGAGGGCGCGGATGGTGGCGGCGAGCTGGGGGACGGTGACGTCGAGGCCGATCCGGCGGCGGTCGGGGCGCGACTGGAGGGGCGCCTCGAAGAGCGCGGTGGCGCCGGGCAGCGCCGGCAGCGGCCCCTTCGGCACCAGCACCGAGATCAGGATTCGCTGGTTGCCGGCGATCTCGGCCACGTCGCGGCCGCGGCGGGCTAGCGCGATCACCAGATCCGTGTACGCCTGGTAGCGGGGCGTGCGGATCAGCGTGCGGCCGCCGCCCAGCTCGCGCACGATCGTGATTCGCGCACCGGGGGCGACGTCGCCCGGCTGCAGGCCGACGACGACCGTGGAGATCTCCAGATCGGCGGCGCCCAGCGCGGTCGCCGAGGCCCAGCCGATCACCGCGCCGTACACGGCCTTGGTGCCGTACTCCAGGGTGACGACGCCACGGCGCTCGATCTTCCGCGCCTGCTGCGGTCCCCACAGCGGCGTCTCCCGCCAGAAGGCGACCAGCCGCCGGGCGAACGGGTACTCGTACCACGGCGTCTGCCGCAGGAACGCCGCGTAGGCCTGCATGTCCTGGGCGGCGAACTCGTCCTCCGGAGTCTTGCCAGGCCCCCGCTGCCACTCGAACAGCCGGCCAACGGTCTTCTCGTAAGCGCCCTGGATCCCCAGCTCGGCGGTGAAGCTCCACCCGATCGTGTAGAGCATCACCTTGGTGTCGACGCCCACGTCGCTGCGGGCGGTGACGACCCGGGTGAGCCCGCACAGGCTGCGCCAGAAGCCGGTGATCTGACGGCCGTAGGCAAAGCGGCTCTCGTCGCCGCCGCGCAGGACGCCGGCAAGGTCCTCGTACGCGTAGACGATGTGCCACTCGGGGAAGGACAGGTAGCTGTCGGACTCGCGGCGGGCGTAGCCCGGATCGTTCACCAGTGGCGCGGGCGGGCGCGCGGCCGGATCGCGCGCCGAGGTGCAGAAGCCCTCGATCCACACGATGGGGGCCGACACGACCACGGCGAGCAGGACGAGGCCGAGCACGGCCCGCTTCGCCCAGCGCAGCATGTCAGCGGCGGCCGGCGGCGGTGGGGTCCCAGCGGCGGGCGAGCACGAATCCAACGAAAGCCGCGAAGCCGCCGATCGCGATGTGGGGCAGGTTCATCAGGACGCGCGTCACGAAGGGCAGATCGAGCACGCCGTGCAGGATGATGCCCAGGTCGAGATAGCCGGAGCCCGTGGCCAGGCCGAGCAGCCCATCGAGGCAGTAGAGGGTGCCGAACCACCGGAAGTAGATGACGGTCGCCCGCGTCGAGCGCCACGCCGCCAGCGCGGCCCACAGCCCGGAGGCCGCGTGCAGCGCGTCGTCGAAGATGTCCAGCGCGAACAGGCCGAAGGTGCGGCCCTGGGCGTCGGTCAGCCCCGGGATGTAGTTGAGGCTCGTGACGCCGGCGAACAGCACGGCGTACACGATGGCGATGATCCGCAGCGGGTTCATGTCGTGAAGTACCGGTCCCACATGGTGTTCCGGAACAGCAGCCCCGGATCGTGGTGGCGCTTGCGCGTCACGAACTCCTCCAGCCGGGGGTAGGCGCGCGCCACCTGCGCGCGCGAGGCGTGCAGCCGGTACGGCAGGTAGAAGCCGCCGCCCGCCTCCAGCGCGGCGTCGATCAGCCGGCCGGTCATGGCCGCCATGTCCTCGTCGTCGGCGCGCGTCATGCGCTGCGAGAAGAGCAGCACCGCGGCGACCCGGGCGGCCGGCGCGTAGGCGAGCACGCTCGTGCGGTCCTCGGCCACGTAGCGCAGCGTGACGTTGAGCAGGTCTTGCCGGGAGGCCGGGATGATCGTGCGGGCCGCGGTCAGGAAGGTCTCCAGCCCCTCGGCCGGCAGGAAGTACTCGTGCAGGATGTCCGTGCGCGAGCGATCGCGCCCGGCCAGGTTCGCCACCGGCTCGTTGAGCAGA
This sequence comes from uncultured Candidatus Rokubacteria bacterium, assembly GCA_963734175.1. Taxonomy (GTDB): domain Bacteria; phylum Methylomirabilota; class Methylomirabilia; order Rokubacteriales; family CSP1-6; genus AR5. The sequence continues at coordinate 604,906 of CAVTGC010000013.1, read as the reverse complement.
CGGTTGCGGGAGGCGATGCCGGACGAGGCCCTGGGCCCGGCCACGGTCTCCGCGTACCAGCGCGCCCGCTTGGCGGCGTCGGAGCCGATCTGCGCGCGGAACACCTGGCGCGAGAGCGTCACCATCAGCCCGCCCGATGTCGCCGCCGCCGGCGAGCCCGCCTCCGGTCGCAGCGTCACCAGCAGCGCCTCGCGCAGGAAACGTTTGGCGTCCACGGCCAGCCGCCCGTACGCCATCCGCACCGCGTCGTCCCCGCCGATCACCTCCACCATGCGGGGGCCGAGCCGGGCGGCCGGCATCAGCTCGTAGCTGGGCCGGAGCAGGACGTTGCCGGCCATGGCCACGTCCAGATCGACGATCACTCCGAAGAGCCCGTAGCCGCCCGTCACGAGGCCGAACAGCTCGGCGTTCTCGGACGGCGAGCAGGTGACGAGCTCGCCGGTGGCGAGCATCAGCCGGCAGCCCTTGACCGTCGAGCCGAACGGCCCGTACGGCACCGGCCAGCCGTGGGCGTTGACCGACAGCGTGGCCGCGACGCCGAAGTCGTGGTTCGACTGCATGACGGCCGGCGAGAAGCCCGCGAGGTCGAGCGCGCCGATCACCTGCCGCCAGCGGGCGCCGGCGGCCACGCGGTAGCTCTTCGCCTCCCGGTCGAGGACGATCCAGCCGCTGTCGGGCGCCTTCACGTCGAAGGTCATCGCCACCCCGTCGCGCGCGAGCGCCTGGCCGCCCATCGAGTGGCGGGCGGCGCCGAGCGAGACCGGCCGCCCCTCGGCCGCGGCCGCCTTCAGCTCGGCGCGAAGCGCGGTGATCCATCCATCCCCGGTGACGCCCGGCGGCCGCCAGTGGCGCGCGATGGGCGTGGCGTTGAGACGGCTGGCGTCGTCGAGCGACAGCGGCGCGGCGGGACGCTGGGCCGCAGCGGGAAGCGCCTGGAGGACGGCCGCGGCGGCACCGGTGGCGAGCAGCGTGCGGCGGGAAATCGGCGTCGGCGCCCGCGACATTGCGACGATACTGCGCCGGGCGCGGTGGCGGCGTCAACTTTCCCGGGCGCCGCGCACGGCCGGCCAGCGCGGTACAGTGTCGGCGGACGCGATTCCCTTCCCGGAGGTGCGGTGGTGAAGATCACGCAGGTGGCCGTGGACGTGGTGCGGATCCCCGTCGAGCGCCCGTACCTGGCGGGCGGACGCACAGTCGACGCGAACTGGCACGTCCTGGCCCGCATCCGGACCTCCGACGGCGTCGAGGGCATCGGCTACATCGTCTACCCGCGCCCGGATCTGATGACCGCCATCGGGCACGCGGCGCGCGAGCTGGGCGAGCACCTGATCGGCATGAGCGTGCTGGAGCCGGAGGCGGCCTGGGACCGCCTGGCCCGGCGCGGCGACTGGGCCGGCCCCGGCGGCCTCCTGCACTGCGCGCTGGCGCCGCTGGACATCGCGGTGTGGGACGCCGGCGGCAAGACCCTCGGTCAATCGCTGCACCGCCTGCTCGGCGGCCATCGCGATCGGGTGCCGACGTACGCGAGCGACGGTCTCTGGTACAGCCTGTCGCCGGCCGAGCTGGCCGCCTCCGCCCGGGGTCACGTCGACGCCGGCTTCCCCGCGGTGAAGCTACGACTGGGACGGGAGGCGACGCCGGAGGCGGAGGTGCGACGCGTCCGTGCGGTGCGCGAGGCCATCGGGCCCGACGCCGGGATCATGGTCGACATCAACGAGACGTGGACACCCGCGCAGGCGCGCCGCGGCGGCCGGGCCCTGCAGGAGGCCGGCATCGCGTGGCTGGAGGATCCGATCCACCACCTCGACCTCGCCGGGCTGGCCGCCCTGCGGCAGCAGCTGCAGGTGCCGCTGGCCGCCGGCGAGCACCTCTATCACCTCGACGCCTTCCGCGCGCTGCTGGACGCACGCGCCGTCGACGTGCTCATCCTCGACCTGGCCCGGGTCGGCGGCGTGACGCCGTGGCGGAAGATCGCCGCCCTCGCCCACGCGCACCGGGTGCCGGTGTGCGGCCACGTGGTGCCGGAGATCCAGGTGCACCTGCTGGCCTCGATCCCCAACGCGCACCTGGTCGAGTACGTCCCCCGCTCCGCCGGCCTGCTGGCCGCGATGCCCCGGGTCGAGCAGGGCGAGCTGGTGGCACCGGCCGGCCCCGGCCTGGGACTCGAGCTGAACACGGCGGCCGTGCAGCGCCACCGGGTCGCCTAGGTCGTGGAGTACGGCTGCGCCTTCTGCGGCGAGGCCAACGAGGTGTTCGTGGACACCAGCGGCGGTCGGCGGCAGACCTTCACCGAGGACTGCACGGTCTGCTGCCGACCGAACCTGATCACCCTGACCATCGACGACGACGGCGAGGTCGACGTCGAGGTCACGCAGGAGTACGAGGCCTGACCCGCTACTTCAGCCCGACGGTCTGACGGAAGCGGCGCAGCATCTCGACGTGATCGCCGGGCTTGGCCAGCCCCATCCCGCCGGTGTGCACGCACAGGTGGCTGATGCCGCGCATCGCCTTCCACGCCTCCAGCTCCTTGCCCCACTCACCCTCGGGGATCTGCGCGAGCGCCATGCGCCCCTCGATCCCGAACGCCTGTGGCTCGCGCCCGGCCGCACGGACGAGGCCGTGGATGCGATCGACGGCGGCTTGCCCCGCCGCCCCCGCGCGGAAGTGCGGCATCCAGCCGTCGGCCAGACGAGCCATCCGCTGCTGCACCACCTCGCTCTCGCCGCCCATCCAGATCGGGATGGGCCGCTGCACGGGGAGCGGGTTGAGGCCGGCGTCGGAGATCGTGTGCTCGCGTCCCTTGAAGGTCACCAGCTCACCCGTCCACAGCGCGCGGAGCACCTCGACCTGCTCCTCGATGCGCCGACCGCGCTTCGTGAAATCCTCGCCGAGCGCCTCGAACTCGACCGGGTTCCAGCCGACGCCCACGCCCAGGCGCAGCCGCCCGCCCGACAGCACGTCGACGGCGGCTGCCTGCTTGGCGACGAGCGCGGTCTGGCGCTGGGGCAGGATGACGATGCCGGTCACCAGCTCGAGCCGGCGAGTGGCGGCGGCCAGGAACCCGAACAGCACGAACGGCTCGTGGAAGGCGTGGCGGAACGTGTAGGGCCCCTTCCAGCCGCCCGGGCGCTCCGGGTTGGCGCCCAGCACGTGGTCGAAGACCAGCACGTGCGTGAAGCCCATGGCCTCGACGGCCTCGGCGTACGCCTTGATGGCGGCCGGGTCGTTGCCGATCTCGGTCTGGGGCAGGACGGCGCCGATCTTCATGGGTGCTCTCCTCAGCGGCTGCCCGGCACGGTGCCGGCGGGCAGCGATTCGACGTGGGCGCAGATGTCGCGGGGGCGCGTGAGCCACACGCGGTCGCGGTGCTCGAGGATGTGCTGCAGCGCCCGCCGCAGCCGGCGGATGCGGTACGGGCGGCCGAACACGAAGGGGTGGAGCGAGATCGGGCACACCAGCGGCTGGCGCGCCGACTGCGCCAGCATCTCGTCGAACTGATCGACGATCATGTCGGCGAACTCCTCGGCGGTGTAGTGGTACCAGATGACGCCGCGGGTGTCGTTGACCTCGATCGGATAGGGCACCGAGAGGATGCGGCCCTTGCGGGTGCGCAGCCAGATCGGCTGGTCGTCCATGGTCCAGTCCATCACGTAGCGATAGCCCGCCTCCTGCAGCAGGTCCATCGTGACCGGGCTGTTGGAGAGCCACGGGCTCATCCAGCCGACCGGCCGGGCTCCCTCGTGGCGCTCGATGGCCGCCGTCACCTCGCCGATGAGCGCGCGCTCGCGGTCCTCGGTCAGGTGGCCCTGCTCGTCGGAGTTGGTGACGCCGTGGCCCAGGATCTCGTCGCCCCGCGCCCGCAGCCGGGCCGGGATGTCGGGCGCCGCCTCGTAGACCGCGGTGTTCATCTGGGCCTCGGCCGGCATGCCGAGCTCGTCGAGCAGCTCGAACAGCCGCCAGATGCCCACGCGGTTGCCGTAGTCGCGCCAGCTGAAGACGCTGTGGCTCTGGGCCTGATCGGGCGGCGCGATGGCCGCGCCCTTGCCGACGCCGAAGCCGAAGGCCTCGATGTTGAGCGCCAGATAGACGGCCAGCCGGCGCCCGCCCGGCCAGGTGTAGTCGGGCCGCGAGGTGATGCTGGAGTACTCGTAGCGTCCGTGCGTCGGCAGCATGTCCCGTTCGTCCTCCGGTTCGCGGTGTGGGGGTCGGCTCAGCGGGCCTTGAGCTTCACGTCCTCGTAGGGCGCCGAGAACGCGTAGCCGGCGATGAGGCCGAGGCCGGATTCCTCCACGCGGGGCGCCACGCCGTTGACGAAGGCGAGGTCGTAGAGCGGCGCGAACATCGCGCGCTCGTGCACGAGCTGCTGCACCCGGTGCAGGATCGCCTCGCGCCTGGCCCGGTCCCGTTCCGTCGCCTGCTCCTGGAGCAGGCCGTCGAGGTCGGGCGAGCCGCCGGCGGCAAACGTGCCGGTCGAGGCCAGGTACGACTCGAGCCGGGTGGCCGCGTTGCCGGCCACGCCGGCGATGATCTGGACCAGGTTGCGGAGCTTGCGGTCGGCCAGGCTCTTGTTGAAGGCCGCCCGCTCCAGCGGGCGCAGGCGGGCGCGGATGCCGACGGCCTGCAGGAAGCCCATGACCGTCTCGGCGGCGTCGGCCGAGGTCATGTCGCAGTAGTAGTCGCCGGCGTCGAACCCGTTCGGGTAGCCCGCCTCGGCCAGCAGCTTCTTGGCGCGGCCCGGCTCGAAGGCGTACGGCGTCGGCGCCCAGTAGAAGTCGCTGGCCGCCGCCACGATGCTGCCGGTGATCCGCGAGAGCCCGCCGGTGCGCACCTGGTCGATGGCCGGCCGGTCGATCGCGTGGTTGGCGGCCAGCCGCACGCGGCGGTCGTGCCAGGGCGACTTGGCGTCCCACTGGTCGGGGAACGACAGCCAGTGCGTCGAGGGATAGACCGGCTTCAGCCCGTAGCCCGGCATGCGACGCAGCTCGTCGGCCAGCTCGCCGATCACGGAGAAGATCACGTCGACCTCGCCGCGCTTGAGGGCGACCAGGCGCGTGGACGGATCGGGGATGACGCGCATGACGAGGCGCTTGACCGCCGGCGTCTTGCGCCAGTAGCCGTCGAAGGCCTCCAGCACCAGCTCGATCCCCGGCGAGAACGACACGAAGCGATAGGGGCCGGCGCCGATCGGCGCCTTCTTGAAGCCGTCCTCGCCGACCTTCTCGACGTACTTGCGTGGCACGACCCAGGCCGCGCTGGTCGTCACCGTCCCGAAGTAGGTCATGAAGTCCGGCCACGGCTGCTTGAGGCGGATGCGCACACGGCCGGCGTCGGGCGTCTCCACCGCGGCCACGCGCTCCTTCAGTGTCTTGGCGTGGATCCCGCGATAGCGCTCGAACGAGAACTTCGCGTCGTCAGCCGTCACCGGATCGCCGTTGTGGAAGCGGGCCCCCTTGCGCAGGACGAAGTCGTAGACGAGCCCGTCGGGCGAGGCGGTCCACGACTCGGCCAGGGCGGGCGCCACGCCCTTGCCCGGCAGCGGCTTCACCAGCGCGTCGTGAATGCCGTAGAGCACCATGAACGAGGTGCCGATGGTCGTCTCGGCCGGATCGAAGTAGGACGGCACCAGCGTCGTGTGCACGCCCCAGGTGACCTGCCCCTCGGGCGCGGCGGCGACCGGCGCGGCGGCGATCAGCACGGCGACGGCGACGAGGACGAGACGGATGGGGAGACTCACGAGGATCGGTCGCATGGCCTGGATGCTACCTTTCCCCGGAGTTCGGCGCCACCTGACGCACGGCGACTGGACCGCCGTTCTACGATGGGACCCATGGCCACCGTGAGCCGCGACGCGTTGAAGCGCCGGATGGGTCGAGTGGGGGTGTGGGGCGCGCTGGCGGCGCGGTCGTCGGCCGAGGAGCGGCCGGCGGCGGCCGAGATCGAGCGCTTCGGCTACGGCACGCTGTGGTTCGGCGAGGGCGCCACCAACAAGGAAGCCTTCGCGCACGCCGCGGTCCTCCTCGCCGCCACCGAGCGCATCGTCGTGGCCACGGGCATCGCCAACATCTACGCGCGCGACCCCACCGCCATGAACAACGCGAGCCTGACGCTGGCCGAGGCGTACCCGGGCCGCTTCGTCCTCGGCCTGGGGGTCAGCCACCTGCCGCTGGTGCAGGTCCGGGGTCACGACTATGGCAAGCCGGTGGCGGCGATGCGCGCCTACCTCGAGGCGATGGAGCGCGTGAAGTACGCCCCGCCGCCCCCGCCCGAGCCGCTGCCCCGGGTGCTGGCCGCGCTCCGCCGACAGATGCTGGAGCTGGCGCGCGAGCGCACCGACGGCGCCCATCCCTATCTCGTCACGCCCGAGCACACGGCCCGGGCGCGCGCGGTGCTGGGCGCCGGGCCGCTGCTGGCGCCCGAGCAGGCGGTGGTCGTGGAGACGAACGCCACCAGTGCCCGGGCCACCGGGCGACGCCATCTCGCCTTCTACCTGACGCTGCCGAACTACGTGAACAACTTCCGCGAGATGGGATTCGGCGACGCCGACCTCGCGGGCGGCGGCAGCGACCGGCTGATCGACGCGCTGGTGGCGTGGGGCGACGTGGACGCGGTGGCCGAGCGCGTGCGCGCGCATCACGCGGCCGGCGCCGACCACGTGGCGATCCAGGCCATCGCGACCGAGCCCGGCCGCGCGCTCGACGATCTCCGGGTGCTGGCTCCCGCCCTGCTCCGCTAGCCCGGCGCGCGCTCCCGCAGCACGAGCTGCCCGCGGCCGGCGCGGCTCAGCAGCTGCCCGTCCCGCGCGATCACCTCGCCTCGCGACAGCGTCACCCTCGGCACGCCCCGCACCTGGAAGCCGTTGAACGGGTCGTAGCCCGCGCGCGAGTGCAGGGCCCGCTCGTCGATCGTCTGGGTGGCGGCGGGATCGAGCAGGAGCAGATCGGCGTCGCTGCCGACGGCGATCGTGCCCTTCCGGGGGTAGAGACCAAAGAGCCGGGCCGGCGTCGTCGCGAACGCCGACACGAAGGTCTGCAGCGAGATCCGCCCCTTCGCCACGCCCTCGGAATACACGACGCGCATCTCCGTCTCGAGCCCGGGCACGCCGTACGGGATCTTGCGAAAATCCGTCGCCCCCTCCGCCTTCTGGGCCACGGTCCACGAGGTGTTGTCGCTGCCGATCGTCTGGATGTCGCCCCCGCGTAGCGCGTCCCACAGCGCCGTCAGGTCCGCCTCGGTGCGCAGCGGCGGCGCCCCGCAGACCTTCGCCGCCTCCACGCCGCCCCGCGCGTACGCGTCCTGGGTGAGCCCGAGGTAGATCGGGCGCGTCTCGCCCCACACGCGCAGCCCGCGCCGCCGCGCCGCCCGCAGCGCCTCGGCCGCCCCCGAGCAGGACATGTGGACGATGTAGACCTCGGCGTCGACCAGCTCCGCGTAGTCGATGACCCGCCGGGTGGCCTCGATCTCCGCCAGCGCCGGGCGGCTGTCCGCGTAGTGCCGCGGATCGGTACGGCCGGCCGCGACCAGATCGGCCTGAGCCAGATCGAGCATCTCGCTGTTCTCGCAGTGCACGTTCACCAGCGCGCCCGCCGCCCGCGCCGCCCGCAGCACCCGCAGCAGCGCGGCGTCCTCGAGCCCGAACTCCCGGATGGTGAACACCTTGACGCTCGGAAACCCCGCCCCCACCAGGGCCGGGATCTCCCCCAGCACCGCGTCGGTCGCCTCCGAGAGAATCACGTGAAAGCCGTAGTCCACGTGGGCCTTGCCCCGCGCCTTGGCCTTCCACGTCTCGATCGTCCTTGCCAGGCTCACGCCCTTTGTCTGCCACGCGTAGTCGCAGATGGTGGTGACGCCGCCGCAGGCCGCCGCCGCCGTGCCGGACTCGAAGTCATCGGCAGTCCGCGTGCCCCCGAGATCGAGATCGAGGTGGGTGTGAACGTCGACCCCTCCCGGCACCACCACCAGCCCGCGGGCGTCGATCTCGTGACCGTTCGCCGGCAACCCCTGATCGATGGTCGCAATGCGCCCGCCGCGGATCCCGAGGTCCGCCACCACGGCATCGGTGGCCGTGGCCACGAGACCGCCGCGGATCACCAGGTCGTACGCCACGCCTACCGGCCCTGGCGGCGCCCGGAAGGAACGAACAGGCTCTTGGCGATCATCCCGTGCACGCCCTGGCGCTGATCGACGACCTGGGTGATGCCGAAGTCGCCGGCCACCGAGATCAGCGAGTAGGCATCGTCGCGGCTCAGGCCGCGCTGCTCGACGAGAAAGGCCAGCAGCGCCCGCGCCGCCGACTTCATGGCGCGATTCAGGTCCTCGTCGAAGCCGTGCGCGATCCAGTGCGTCGGCGTCTCCAGCATCGGACCCGTCAGCCGCAGGTCCTTGCGCACGGTCAGCTGCACCAGCGCGTTCGCGGAGGCCTCGATGGCCGTGCCCGACAGCTCGGCGTCGCCCTCGGCCATGTGGGGGTCGCCGAGATAGCAGAGCGCCCCCGGCTGGAACACCGGGTAATACATCGCCGCCCCCGGCCCGAACCGCCAGTTGTCGACGTTGCCGCCGAACGCTCCGGGCGGAATACTGTTGAGCCGGCCCGCCTCGCGCGGCGCCACGCCGCCGACCCCGAAGTGCGGCCGCAGCGGCACCACGACGTTGGCCAGCGCCGGCTGGCGGGCGGCCGGATCGGGCGGAACGATGATCCCCGGCTGCTCGTAGCGCGGCGTCGTCGTGTAGTCGAAGGCGAACGCGGCCCGGGCCAGGCCGGCCGTAGCGTCGACGCGGTAGATGGTGATCCGCTCCTTGCCGAAGTCGTCGTACAGGTGCCCCCACCACGCCGCGATGTTGGTGCCGTACGGCAGCCGCGGCTCCATCGAGAGCACGCGGATCTCCAGCGTGTCGCCCGGCACCGCCCCCTCCACGTGGATCGGCCCTGTCATGACGTGCACGCCGGGCCCGCGGGTGGCGATGGGGATGGCGTCGTACACCGCCCGCACGCCGTCGTCCATCATGAGATCCGGCGCGTCACCGGCCTGATGCGTGAGCGTCTCGATGCGCACGAGGTCGCCCGAGCGCACACGCAGCACGGGCGGCAGCGCGGCGTCGAAGAATCCCCAGAAGCAGGTGGCCGGGGTGGCGGGCAGGTCGTGGAGCACGGCGCCGCGCCTCACAGCTTCATGAGCCGCGGCACCACCAGCGTGATCCACGGCACGAAGGCGACGAGCAGCAGACCGAGCAGCAGGGCGACCACGTACGGCACGTAGGCCCGGGCCGCGCCCTCCACCGTGGTGCGGCCGAGCGCGCAGGCGATGAAGAACCCCACGCCGAAGGGCGGCACGAACAGCCCGAGCCCGAGGGAGGCGACCACCAGGATGCCGTAGTGCAACGGGTCGACGCCGAAGCGGGCGACGATGGGAAAGAACACGGGCACCAGGATGATCATGGCCGGCACGCCCTCCAGGATGGCGCCCAGCGGCACGAACACCAGAATGGTGACCAGCAGCACCAGCGTGGCGTCCGACGACAGCCCCAGCAGGACGCCGGCGATCAGCCGGGGGATGCCCTGGGCGGCGAAGATCCACGAGAGCACCGAGGCGGTGCCGACCAGCAGCATCACCATCCCCGTCAGCGAGGCCGTGTTGACCAGCAGCGGCAGCAGGTCGCGCAGGTGGATCTCGCGGTAGATGACGAGCCCCAGCAGCAGGGCGTAGATCACCGCGAGCACGGCGGCCTCGGTCGGCGTGACGATACCGCCCAGGATGCCGCCCAGGATGATGACCGGCGCGACGAGCGGCAGCACTCCGCGCGCGCAGGCGCGCCCCACCTCGCGCAGCGACGGGCGCGGCTCGCGCGGCAGTCCCTGGCGACGGGCCTGCACGTAGATCAGCGCCATGAGGAACACCGCCATCGCCGCGGCCGGCAGGAAGCCGGCCATGAACAGCGCGGCGATCGACAGGTCGGTCAGGCTGGCGAGGATGACCATCATCAGGCACGGCGGCACCAGCACGCCCATCGCCGAGGCGGCGGCCACGATCGACACCGCCAGCTCCGGCCGGTAGCCGGCCCGGGTCATGGCCGGAATGAGCAGCGAGCCCACCGCGGACACGTCGGCGGCCGAGGAGCCCGAGATGCCGGAGAACAGGTACTCGCTGACCACGGTCGTCATCCCGAGGCCGCCGCGGATGTGCCCGACCAGGGCCCGGGCGAAGCCGACCAGCCGCTCGGTGATGCCGCCGGTGTTCATCAGGTCGCCGGCCAGCACGAACAGCGGCAGCGCCAGCAGGAGGAACGAATCCATCCCGCCGATGATCCGGTGCGGCACCACGATCAGCGGCAGGTCGCCGCGCAGCAGCACGTACACCACGCAGGCGGTGCCGACGGCGAACGCGATCGGGGTGTTCACGGCGATGAGCCCCGCCATCGTGACGATCAGCACCGTCACCGCCAGCCCCGGGCTGACGTCCAGCATCCGTCCCGCCAGCACGACCGCGACGGCGCCGGCCGCGACCAGCGCCACGCCCGTGCGCAGCGAGGGCGAGGCCCACGCCCGGGCCAGCGCGCGGAGCTGCAGCCCCAGCATGAGGACGCCGGCGAGCGGGATGACGGCGAACAGGTACTGCAGCGAGACGCCCATGGAGGGCGACCGCTGCGAGGCCATGGCCGGCACCAGCGCCCAGCCCTGCCAGACGAGGAGCGCGCAGAACGCCGCGACCACGACGGTGACGGCGTGGTGCAGGATCTCCCGCGTGCGGGGCGCCAGCCGCACGACCAGGCTGTCGACGCCGAGGTGGGCGGCCCGGCGCATGGCCACGCAGGCGCCCAGGAACGAGGTCCACACGAACAGGTAGCGGCACAGCTCCTCGCTCCACGGCGGCGTGTCGTTGAGCACGTAGCGGGCGAAGACCTGCACCGTGACCAGCACGGTGATGGCGCCGACCAGGAGCCCGGCCGTCACCTCCAGCAGCCGCCACGCCACCGAGGCGGGCGCCGTCGCGCCGGCGGAGGTCTCGACGGCGAGCCCCACGCCGGCGGCGTCGGCCACGGCCTACTGTCCCGCCTTCACGATGGCATCCAGAATGTCCTCGGCCTTGTAGGTCGCGGCCACCTTCTGCCACACCGGCTTCATGGCCTCCAGGAACGCCTTGTCGTCCATCTTGGCGAACTGCAGCCCCTTGCCCCGCAGATCCTCGATGGCCTTGCCCTGCCGGTCCTTGAAGAGCGAGCGCTCGTACACGGCCGACTCGGCGCCGGCCTGCAGGATCCACTGCTGGACCTCGGCCGGCTGGCTGGCCAGGAACTTGGCCGAGATCAGGATGGGCCGTGGCTCCGACAGGAAATGGAAGCCGGGCTCGGTCACGTACTTCACCGCCTCGTAGACCTTGGTGGTCCACAGCGCGGTGTAGTCGATGGTGGCGCCCTCGACCACGCCCTGCTTCATCGAGGTGTAGAGCTCGGGGAACGGCAGCGGGGTGGGGTTGGCGCCGAGCGCGCGCATCGACTCGATGAGCGCGGGGTTCTCCATCACGCGGATCTTCACGCCCTTGAGGTCGGCCGGCGTCCGCACCGGGCCCTTCACCGTCTGGATGCCGCTGTCGCCGGTGCTGAAGTAGCCGAGCACCTTGTAGCCGCCCTGCTCCTCGATTCGCTGAGACAGCAGCTTGCCGGCCGGGCCGTCGGCGATCTTGACCATGTGCTCCTGGTTCTTGATGAGGAACGGCAGCTGCACGATGTTGTAGGCCGGCGCGAAGTTGGCGAGCCCGCCGGCGCCGATGGCCAGGTGCAGGGTGCCGAGCTTGATCCCCTCCAGCAGGTCGCGCTCCCCGCCGAGCTGGGCGCCGCCGAACACCTGCACCTCCAGCTTGCCGCCCGAGAGACGCTCGGCCACCTCCTTGAACTTGAGCGCACCGTCCTGGTACGGGAACGTGACGGGCGCGTGATGACCGAACTTGAGCACGGTCTTGGACTGGGCGCCGGCGGTGAGGCTGAGGCCGACGAGACTGACGGCGAGGATGACGAGGGCGAGCAGCCGCTTCATGGGTTTCCTCCGGTTCGATGGGCAAGTCGGTGGCGACGTCGAGGGAGCGGGCACGGCGCCAGGAACCGTATCACACCCGGCTTTCGGTCGGGGACCGGTGTTACCCTGCGCGAGCATTCACCCCACCGACCTGACAGGAGACACGACATGTCTGATCTGACCCTCGCCATGGCCGAGCGCGCCGTGAGCGCCGCCCAGGCCCGTGCCCGGGAGCTGGGCACCCCGATCACCGTGACCGTCGTCGACGACGCCGGCCGCCTGATCCTGTGCGCGCGCGGCGACGGCACCGGCTTCCTCACCCCCGAGACCTCGAAGGGCAAGGCGATGGCGGCCGCGGCCTTCCGCCGGAGCACCAAGGAGATGGTCGATCTGGCCAAGGAGCAGCCGGCGTTCTGGAGCGCGGTCCCCGGGCTGGCGCCCGGCCAGCTCCTGCCGAGCACGGGCGCGGTGCCGCTCACCAAGGGCGGCCGGGTGATCGGGGCCATCGGCTGCGGCGGCGGCACCGGCGAGCAGGACCACCAGTGCGCGGTGGCGGGGGCGGCGACCGTCTGAGCGGCGGCTGAACCAGCGATCGACAGGCCTGGCAAGCGACGATAAGATCGACGGCGGTCGCGGGTCCGGGTGCCGCGATCGGCTATTGCGATGCACAGCAACACGCGACTCGAATTCATCGTGGAGGCGGCGCCGGCCCTGATCGGCTACGTCGACGCGGACGAGCGCTACCGCTTCAACAACAGCGCCTACGAGGAGTGGTTCGGCTGTCCGGCCCGCGACGTGGCGGGCCGTCACATCCGCGACGTCCTCGGCGAGGCCGTGTACACGGTCATCGAGCCCCACGTGCGGGCCGCCCTCGCCGGCCGCCGCGTCACCTTCGAGGCCGCCCTGACCTACCGCGACGGCCTCCCCCGCCACGTACGCGCCACGTACGTGCCCGACGTCGACGCCGCCGGCCGCGTGCACGGCTTCGTCGCCCACGTCACCGACGTTTCCGATCTCAAGCGGGCCGAGCTGGAGCAGGAGCGCACGCGCCGGCACACCGACGAGCTGGCCCGGGTGGCGCGGACGCTCAGCGAGTCGCTCGACGTGTCGGAGGTGGCGGAGCGGATCGCCGAGAGCATCCTGCCGCTCTTCGAGGCGCAGTCCTCGGTCGTCCGGCTGCTGGAGCCCGACGGCTCGCTGACCTGCGTGGCCATCGCCGGCAAGTGGCTCGAGAACTTCAAGCCCGGGTACCGACTGCCGCCCGGGGTGGGGCTGGTCGGGCGGGCGGTCGCCGAGCGCCGGGCGCTGTGGACCTCGAACGTCCTCGACGAGCCCAGCATCGTGCTCACCTCCGACTTCCGGCGCGGCCTGGCCGGGGCCGGCCACCACGCGGTCCTGGCCGTGCCGATGCAGGTCAAGGGCGAGATCATCGGCGCCATCTCGACCGCCCATCGCGAGATCCGCACCTTCACCCAGGCCGACGTCGATCTCCTCCAGGCCTTCGCCGACCAGGCGGCGATCGCGATGCGCAACGTGCAGCTCCTGGCCCGGGAGCAGGCGGCGCGCGCCGAGGCGGAGGAGGCCAACCGGGCCAAGGATCAGTTCCTGGCCCTGCTGGCCCACGAGCTGCGCAATCCCCTGGCGCCCATCGTCGCCGCCGCCGCCCTGCTGCGGCGGCCCGATGCGCCGGCCGCCGTCATCGCGCAGTCGGCGACGATCGTGGCCCGCCAGGCCAGCAACCTGGCCCGCCTGCTCGACGACCTGCTCGACGTCTCGCGCATCACCCGCGACCGGATCGACCTGCGCCGGGGCATCGTGCCGGTCGCCGATGCCGTGGCCCACGCGCTGGAGGCCACGCGACCGCTCACCGACGCGCGGCGACAGGCGGTGGCGGTGGTGCTGCCGCCGACGGCCCTCTACGTCGACGCCGATCCCGCGCGCCTCGAGCAGATCGTCGTCAACCTGCTCAACAATGCGTCGAAGTACACGCCGCCGGGTGGCCGCATCGGCGTCGCCGTCGTCGCCGAGAGCGACGAGGCGGTGCTCCGCATCCGCGACACCGGCATCGGGATCGCCGCCGACATGCTGCCGCGCGTCTTCGAGCTGTTCGTGCAGGGCGATCAGTCCCTCGCCCACACCTCCGGTGGCCTCGGCATCGGTCTCACGCTGGTGCAGCGGCTGGTCAAGCTCCACGGCGGCCGCGTGGAGGCGCGGAGCGAGGGCCCGGGGCTGGGCAGCGAGTTCACGATCCGGCTGCCGCTCGGCCGGGGGCCGGTCGCGGGTGCCGCCGCCATGCCCTCCCGGCGCCCGGCCCCGACGTCCGTGCTGATCATCGAGGACAACCCGGACGCCCGGCAGAGCCTGCGCGCCGTGCTCGAGTACGAGGGCCATCGCGTGGACGAGGCCGCCGACGGCGCCGAGGGGCTGGCCCGGGCCGAGGCGACCCGGCCCGGCGTCGTGCTCATCGACATCGGCCTGCCCGGCCTGGACGGCTACGAGATCGCGCGGCGTATCCGCGCGCGGCGCGGGCCCGAGCCGATCCTGGTGGCGATCACCGGGTACGGCCAGGCCGACGATCGCCGGCGCTCCCGGGAGGCCGGCTTCGACGCCCACCTGACCAAGCCCGTCGCGCCCGAGCAGCTCGCCGACGTCCTCGCCGAGCTGGCCGGCCGCCGCGCGGAGGGCTCCCCGCGCGGCTGAGCCGGACCCGGCGCGGTTGACCTTCCGCGCCCGGGAGACTACGGTGATCGGCATGCCATCGTCGATCGGCCGTCCCCGCGTCGCGTCCGTGTCGCTCGTCCTGGTCGCGCTCCTGCTGCTCGCCGTCAGCCTCGTCCACCCGGCGGTCGCCCTCGCCCAGTCCGGCAAGCCGGTCGCCGGCGAGATGCGCTGGGCCCTGCACGTCACGCTGGCCTCCCGCTGGCTGGACCCGGCCGAGACGGAGGCGTTCAGCACGCCGTTCATGGTCATGTACGCGGTCCACGACGCGATGGTGCGGCCGATGCCGGCCGGGCTCACCACGCCCAGCCTGGCCGAGTCGTGGACGGAGGCCAAGGACCACCTCTCGTACACGTTCGTGCTCCGCAAGGGCGTGCGCTTCCACAACGGCGAGCCGGTCACCGCCGAGGACGTGAAGTTCTCGTGGGATCGCTACAAGGGCGCCAGCGCCAAGCTGCTCAAGGACAAGGTCAAGGAGGTGGTGGTCGTCGATCCCGGCCACGTGCGCTTCCTCCTCAAGGAGCCGTGGCCCGACTTCATCACCTTCTACGGCACGACCGCGTCGGGCGCCGGCTGGATCGTGCCGAAGAAATACGTCGAGAAGGTCGGCGACGACGGCTTCAAGGCCGCCCCGGTCGGCGCCGGCCCCTACAAGGTCGTCTCGATCAAGCCCGGCGTGGAGCTGGTGCTGGAGGCCTTCGACGGCTACTGGCGCAAGGCGCCATCGGTCAAGCGCCTGGTGATGCGCTCGATGCCGGAGGAGGCCACGCGGGCCGCCGCCCTGCGGGCCGGCGAGGTGGACCTCGCCTACCTGCTGACCGGGCCCACCGCCGACGCCCTGCGCAAGACACCGGGCTTCCGGCTGGCCGCGCCGCTGGTGAGCGGCGCCTTCTGGCTGGAGCTGCCCGAGCAGTGGGATCCGAAATCGCCATGGGCCGATCAGCGCGTGCGGCTGGCGGCCAGCCACGCCATCGACCGCCCCACGATCAACCAGGCCGAGATGCTCGGCTTCGGCCGCCTCACCGGCAACTACGTGCCGCGCATCTTCCAGTTCGCGCTCCCGATGGAGCCGCACGCCTACGATCCGGCCCGGGCCAAGAAGCTGCTGGCCGAGGCCGGCTATCCCAGCGGCTTCGACGCCGGCGACTTCAACCCGTTTCCCCCCTACGACTCGATGGGCGAGGCCGTCATCGCCAACCTGCAGGCCGTGGGCATCCGCAGCCGGCTGCGCACGATGGAGCGCGCGGCCTACTTCACGGCGTGGCGGGAGAAGAAGCTGCACGGCGTGATCAAGGTGATCACCGCCGCCTTCGGCAACGCGGCCACCCGGCTCGAGCCGTACGCGACCAAGAACGGTGTCTACGCCTACGGCTCGCTGCCCGAGATCGACGATCTCTACATCCGCCAGGCCCGCGAGCTCGACGCCAAGAAGCGCGAGGCCCTGGTGCACCAGATCCAGCAGATCATCCGCGACAAGGTCACGGCCATCCCGCTCTTCGAGCAGGCCTTCATCTGGGGCGTGGGCCCGCGGGTGGCCGACGCCGGCGACGGCCGCATCCCCGGCTTCTCCTACTCGGCGCCGTTCGAGGACCTCAAGCTCAAGTGATCGATCCCGCGTTCGGCCTGACCGGCAAGATCGCGCTCGTCGTCGGCGCCGCCAATGGCATCGGCCGGGCGACCGCGCTGGCCTTCGCCGCCGCCGGGGCCGCGGTGGCCTGCGCCGACGTCGAGGAGGCGGGCGCGCGGAAGACG
Source organism: uncultured Candidatus Rokubacteria bacterium (assembly GCA_963734175.1). GTDB lineage: Bacteria > Methylomirabilota > Methylomirabilia > Rokubacteriales > CSP1-6 > AR5. Next base: position 588,432 of record CAVTGC010000013.1, on the reverse strand, counting down.
GCGGCCGACATCGACGCCGGCGGCGGCAAGGCGCTGCCGGTGGCGCTCGACGTCACCGATGGGGCCAGCTGCCGCGCCGCCGTCGCCGCCGCCGAGCGCCTCGGCGGTCTCGACGTCCTGCTCTACGGGGCGGCCGACGCCGACCGCACCGCCACCGTGCTCGAGATGGACGAGGCCGCCTGGGACCGCGTGGTCCGCATCAACCTCACCGGCGCCTTCCTGATGGTCAAGGCGGCGCTGCCGGCGATGATCGCCCGCGGGGGCGGCAGCGTGATCCTCATCGCCTCCCAGCTCGGCCGCGTCGGCTCGGCCGGGCGGCCGGCCTACTGCGCCACGAAGGGCGCGCTGATCCAGCTGGCCAAGGTGCTGGCCACCGACCACGCGGCCCAGGGCATCCGCGCCAACACGCTGTCGCCGGGGGCGGTCGAGACCCGGCGGATGCTGCAGCGCTGGAAGGACATGGACGAGGCGCGCCGGATGCTGGGGCCCAAGCACCTGCTCGGCCGGCTCGGCCAGCCCGAGGAGATCGCCCGGGCCGCCGTGTTCCTCGCCAGCGATGCCTCGACCTTCATGACCGGCAGCGACCTGCTCGTCGACGGCGGCTACACCGCCGTGTAGCGCAGGCGAGGGCGGCGCGTGGCGCGCATCGATCTGTTCGAGGTCTCCAAGACCCTCACCGACGGCGCCCGCGCCGGCGCCGCCACGTTCCGCATCGAGAACCTGAGCCTGCGCGTCCCCGACGGCCGGACCATGGTCGTGCTGGGGCCGAGCGGATGCGGCAAGACCACGCTACTCAAGCTCATCGCCGGCCTCATCCCGCCCGACTCCGGCGAGGTGCGCTACGACGACGTGGACGTGCGCGACGTGCAGCCCGGCGCCCGCCGCGTCGGCATGGTCTTCCAGAACTACGCGCTCTACCCGCACTTCACCGCGCGCACGAACGTGCTGTCGTACTTCCTGTTCCGGAAGAAGACGCCGGCCCTCGACGCCCTGGCCCGGGCCAAGTACGAGCGCACGAGCGAGCTCATGGGCGTGGAGCTGGCCCACCTGCTGGACCGCATGCCGCCCACGCTGTCGGGTGGCGAGAAGCAGCGCGTCGCCCTCGGCCGCTGCATCACCCGCGACGCCACCGTCTTCCTGGTCGACGAGCCCTTCGCCAACCTCGACCAGGCGCTCCGCGAGAAGTACCGGGTCAATCTGAAGGTGCTGCTCCGGCAGTTCGACATCACGACGGTGTACGTGACCCACGACCACCACGAGGCCCTGATCCTGGCCGACCTCGTGGCCGTGATGGACCGGGGCCGCATCGAGCAGGTGGGCACGCCGCTGGAGATCTACGACACGCCGCGGAACGTCTTCGTGGCCGGCTTCCTGAACCTGGACGTCGGTTCGCCGCCGATCAGCCTCGTCGACGCCCGCGCCATGCCGGGCGGCGGCTGGCCGGACCACGCCTGGGTCGGCGTGCGACCGGAGGACGTCGAGGTCGCGCCGGATGGGCCGGGCGATGGCCTTCGCGGAATCGTCGTCGATACGCTGACCCTGCCGATCCGACAGACGACGCTGCTCACCGTCCGCGCCGGCGAGCACGAGATCCACGCCAAGACCACCGGCGAGGGCGCCCCTCGCACCGGCGACCACGTCCGGCTCACCTTCAGACGGCACCACCTGTTCGACAAGGCCTCGGGCGCGCGACTGGGCGGAACCCCCTAGCTCAGTGCGGGAGGCCCAGGACGATCTGGGCGTTGTGCTCGAGGATCCGCTCGGCGTCCGCGGCCGGCAGCCCCGCCTCCCGGACGTAGTGAAACGTCTGCCGGTAGGTCTCGAACGGGAGCAGGACCGGGTAGTCGCTGCCCGCCACCAGATGATCGGCGCCGAACGCCTTCCACGCGCACAGCAGCGCCGCCGGCGAGCCGTGGCCGACGGTGTCGTAGTAGAAGCGGCGCGCCGTCACGCTCGGGCGCTCCGGCAGGTTCGGATACTGGCTCGGCGCCTGGTTGTCGAGGCGCTGCAGCTGCATGGGGATGATGCCACCCAGGTGGGGAATCACGTACGTGATGGCCGGGTAGCGCTCGGGCACGCGGCGGGCGATCAGGTGGAGCACGATGACGCTGTCCTCGAGCGAGGCGCCCACCGAGACCGTGAACTTGTAGTCGTTGATCAGCGGCGAGCAGATGCCGTTCTGGATGGGATGGTAGTTCAGCACGGTCCGCCGCCGGTTCATCTCCGCGTAGAGGGGCTCGAACTCCGCCTCGGCGGTGGAGCGATCGAAGCACGAGCAGGTCAGCGACACGCCGAGCATGCCGAGCTGGTCCAGCCCGCGCTCCATCTCGCGCAGCGAGGCGTCGATGTGGGGCAGCGGCAGCGAGACCACCGCCGAGAACCGCCCCGGGTACCGGGCGGCCAGCTCGGCGTAGCTGTCGTTGATGAGCCGGGCGGCCTCGACGGCGTCGGCCTCCTTCTCGGCGTAGGGCGGGCTGGCCGCCGGCGATAGCACCTGCATCCGCACCCCCGCGTCGTCCATCTGCTGAAGGCGGGTGGCGATGCCGGAGGGGTCGTCGTGGCGCAGGGGCCGGGCCGTGATCGGCCGCGCCGCCTCCGGCAGGCTGCGCCCGCCGATGCGCATCAGGAGATCGTTGTACGCCTTCGGGAAGTAGTGCGCGTGGATGTCGACGATCATCGAGCCCTCCGATTGCCGCCGATACTACTCCCGGGCGCGGCCGGGACCGAGCAGGACCATGACGGCCGCCACCGCCTGCAGCGCCGCGCAGGCGGCCAGCGCCGGCCCGTAGCCGCCGGCCCGATCGCGCACGACGCCGACGAGCGAGGGTCCGAAGGCGAAGGTGAACTGGTTGATCCCGACCGCGAGGCCGACGAGGGCGGCGAAGCGCTCGCGGGGCCACTCGGCGGCGAGGATGAGGCCCGGCAGCGTCGTCAGGTTGCCGACCCCCAGGCCGAAGAGCACGCACCCCGCGTAGACGCGCACCGCCGAGTCCGCCGGCGCCAGCAGGGCCAGGCCGGCGAGCTGGGCGGCGAGCGTGAGACTGGTGACCAGCCGCGGGCTCACGCGATCGACGACGAAGCCGGTCGCCAGGCGGCCGACGAGCGCCGCCGCCGTCGTCGCGCTCACGGCGCGGCCAGCCCCGCCGGCCGCGAGGACGGGCGTCACCAGCGCGACCAGGTGCGTGAGGACACCGACCTGGGCGGCGAGACCGAGGGCGAACGGCGCCGACACGCTCCAGAATCGCCACGTGCGCAGCGCGTCCCCTCGGGGGGCCGGTGTCGCGGCAGCCGCCGGCCCCCGACGCGGTGCGCGGGGCGCATCGCCGTCAGGCCCCAGCCCCAGCTCGGCCGGGCTCCGGCGCATGACCGCGCCGGCCAGGGCCAGCAGCACGACGAGCGCCACCAGGGCCGCGAGGCCGAGGGCCCGGGCGAAGCCGAGCCGCGCGATGAGCAGGATGAGCGCCGGCACGACGAGCATGCCGCCGAGGGTGGCCCCATTGAAGGCGATGCTCACGGCCAGCCCCCGGCGCCGCTCCCACCACGGCGCCAGGATGATGTTGATCGCCGCCCCGCTCATGGCGCCCCAGCCTACCGACATCACGAGGAAGGCCGGGTAGAGATGCCACGGCCGGGTGACCAGGCCGAGGGCGACGACGCCGGCGGCCATCGCGAGGCTGCCGCCGGCTACCACCAGGCGGGGACCGAGACGCTCGTACACGCGGCCGATCGCCATCGTCAGCAGGGCGCCGGCCACGTAGTACACCGTGACCGGCGCCGACACCGCCGCCGCCGACCAGCCGTGCAGCCGCTGGAGCGTCGCCACGTAGACGGTGATCCCGTAGAACCCGAGCCCGAAGCTGAACAGCGCCATGGTGAAGGTGGCGGCCACGACGCGCCAGCCGTAGAAGATCCGTGCGCTCATCGTTGTCTCGAGGCTACCGGGGACACCGACGGGTGTCTGGCCGCTTTCGGACGTCATCGTCCGCCGGCGGGCGGCGTCGGCGCCTCTGCGTGGTAGGCTCGCGGCACCGTGCGGGCTTGTCTCCTCGCGCTCGACCGGAGCACCTGCGATCGCGCACGACTGGCGCGCGACGCGCGCTTCGACGGCCGGTTCTTCACCGGCGTGCTGACCACTCGCATCTACTGCCGCCCCACCTGCCCGGTGAAGCCGGCCCGATCGCGCAACGTCGTCTTCTTCCCCACCGCCGCCGCCGCCGAGGGCGCCGGCTTCCGCCCCTGCCTGCGCTGTCGACCGGAGAGCGCGCCGGGCACGCCGGCGTGGCGGGGCGCGGGGGCGACGGTGTCGCGCGCGCTCCGCCTCATCGAGCGGGGGTTCCTCGACGACGGCAAGAGCGTCGCCGATCTCGCGGACGCGCTCGGCATGACGCCGCGGCACCTGCATCGGCTGTTCGCGCGCCACGCCGGCGCCTCGCCGACCGCCGTCGCCACCACCCGGCGGGTGCAGCGGGCCAAGGCGCTGGTCGACCGGACGACGCTGCCGATGTCGGCGATCGCCTTCGCCGCCGGCTTCGCCAGCATCCGGCGCTTCAACGCCGCCTTCCGCGCGGTGTATCGCCGCCCGCCGTCCGCGCTCCGGCGAGCGCGGCGGCCGTCGCGCTCCCTCGACTAGCGGCCGCGCGTACGGCCGGCGACGACCTCGTCGATCACGGCCAGGACCCGGCTCACGTCGAGCGGCTTGGTCAGGTAGTCGAGCGCGCCGGCCTCGCGCAGGCGCTGGATCTGCCGGGGGCTGGCGTCGGCGCTCAGGATCACGATCGGGATCGCGCGCGTGCGGTCATCGTCCTTCAGGATGCCGATGATCGCGTCGCCCTGGATGTCGGGCAGGTGCTGGTCGAGGAGGATCAGGTCCGGCCGGTGCTCGCGGGCGAGATCGACGCCGACCCGTCCCTGCATGGCGGACATGAGCCTGATGCCTGGCCGGCTGTCGAGGATGCGTTCCACCAGCCGGAGATTCGAGAGGTTGTCCTCGATGTAGAGGACGACGGCCGCCGCCAGGCTCGCCTCGACCACCGGCGCCGGCCACGGTCGCGGCAGCCGCTGGACCGCTGCCTCGGCGATCGACAGCTCCACCGAGAAGGTGCTGCCCACCCCCACCCGGCTGTCGACTCGCAGGACGCCGCCCATGGCCTCGACCAGGTGCTTGGACAGGGTGAGTCCCAGCCCGGTGCCCTCGACACCTCCGGTCTCCGCGCCCAGGCGGTCGAACGGTGTGAACAGACGCTCGAGCTTGTCGGGGGCGATCCCGGGCCCGGTGTCGGTCACCCGCACCTGCAGCAGGTCGTCGGAGACGGCCGCGCACGACACCGTCACCGTGCCCCCCGGCGAGGTGTACTTCACGCCGTTGGCCAGGAGGTTCAGCAGCACCTGATGCAGACGCTGGCGGTCCGCCATGACGTGCATCCCCGACGGCGCCGCCTCCACGCGCAGGTCGATGGTCCGGTCACGCGCGAGCGTCGCCATCAGGTCGACGGCGCCGCGGATCGTCTCGGCCAGCGGCACCGGCTCCACCGACAATCGCAGGCGTCCCGCCTCGATGCGCGCGATGTCGAGCACCTCGTCGATCAGGCCGAGCAGGTGGCGGCCCGCCCGCAAGATCTGCTCGACGCTCTCGCGCTGACGGCCCTCGGGCCGCTCCATCTCCAGCAGCTGGCCGAACCCCAGGATGGCGTTCAGGGGCGTGCGGAGCTCGTGACTCATCCGCGAGAGGAAATCGCTCTTGGCCTGGTTGGCCCGGGCCGCCACCGTCTCCGCACGCCGCCGCTCGCCGATCTCGTGCTGCAGCTGCGCGTTGGCATCGCTCAGCTCGTGGGTGCGCTCCGCGACCCGCTGCTCCAGCTCGTCGGCCTGCTGCTGGATGCGGTCGCGCAGGCGCGTCTGCGCGATGACGATGGCCATCTGGGTGGCCACCTCCTGGGCGACGGCGATGTGCTCGGGCGAGAGATCGTCCGGCGCCCCCCCGAAGCTCAGCCCTCCGATCAGCTCGCCGTCCGAGATCATCGGGACCACCTGGTAGACCTGCACGCCGCCCTCGAGGAGCGCGCGGGCGTGCGAGCTGGGCGGCAGCGCCCGGACGTCGATCGTCTGGACCTCGCCGCGTCGCAGGCCGTCGAGATCGCCCATGAGCGCCAGCGGGAAGCGAATCTCGGCGTCGACGCGGACCCGGCGCCGACCCGCTCCCGCCAGCCACACCGCTTCTCCGGTGTCGTAGTCGAACAGGTTCACGATGGCCCGGGGGACGTCGAGCAGGCGCCGGAGCGGATGCACCGCCGCCTCGGCGACCGCGGCCGGCGCCTGCGCGGTGATGAGCCCGCGGTCGATCTCGTGCAGGATGCGCAGGCGCACGTTCACCCGATCGAGATCGGCGGTCCGGTCTCGCACGCGGCGCTCGAGCTGGGTGGCCAGCGAGCCGACCCGCCAGCGGACCAGCCCCACGCCGATCACGGTGACGGCGCCGACCAGGAGCAGGGCGCCCGCGAGCCGGCGGCGGACCGGACCGTACAGCTCGTCGGTGTCGACCTTGAGCACCGCCACCAGCCCGAGCTCCGGGAGCGGCGCGTAGACACCGAGGACCCGATGACCGCGATAGTCGATGGTCGTGCTGGCCCCGGCGCCCTCGCTCAGCGCGCGCTGGGCCAGACGCGGCTCGCCGCCGGCGGCCGGCACGATCGTCACCGGCGCCGGCGACAGCCGCGAGGGGAAACAGCGGAAGCCGGGGTCAGGCCGGCCGCACAGCAGGAACTCGGCGCTGGCGAAGGGGGCGTGGTCACCCGTGAGCACCGCGGCCAGCCGGGGCATTTCCTGCTCGGCCATCACGGCGCCGAGGGCGCCCTCGGCGTCCTCCATCGCGAGGTCCTGGCGAAGGAAGAGGCCGTTGCGCCAGATGAGGCGGGCCGCTCCGGGACCGCCCAGCACGATGTCGAGCACGCCGGGTCCGGGCTCGGCACCGGTCCGCGCCACCTCGACGCCGCTCGGCAGCGTCGCGACGAGCGTCGAGAAGCCGTGGGACAGGAAGCTCTCCAGCACCCCCTGCACGACCTGGCGGGATTCGTGGCGGTCCGGCGACGACCCCAGAAGCCGCAGGTGGTGACGCATGTTGGGCCGCGTGGTCACGATGGCCGCGCGCGTGGTGCGCAGATCGAGGTTGGTGGTCAGCTCGACCAGGTGGGCGTTCAGCAGGGTCTGCAGCTCGCGCTCGACCGCCCGGCTCACCTGGGCCTCCAGCGCGGCGATACCCACGATCCCGGTGGCGCCGGCGGCGAGGACGAGAGCGAGCGCGGCCGCCTCGGTGATCCGCCGATCCTCGCTGATCGCCCGGGGAACCCACACGCGGCGCGCCGCCATCGTCAGACCGAGCCCGAGCAGGACGAACGCCGCCGCCGTCGGCAGCGCCATGGAGCCGAACGCGTACCACGAATACAGGAAGGTCACGTGGAAGGCGTGACCGACGAGGCCGAGCCCACCGATCGCCGCGACACAGCCGCCGAGCACGCGCGCGACGCGTCCGGCGTCGGGGCGGTGCGAACCCAGCGCGGCGAGCAGCAGCGTGACCGCCGTCATGAGCAGGCCGACGCTGGTCGCGATGGCCATGCGCCCCGGGCGCAGGGCTCGGTGGGTCTCGGCGTCCTGGAACAGCCGCTCGTCGATCGCGAAGTCCCACCCCGTCACGTCCTGGGCCAGGGAGGTGAATGCGACGGCGACGAGCACTCCGGCCAGGCCCGCGACGACGCGGCGCCGCCAGGTCGTTCCTCCCAGGCAGGCCAGGGCCACGGCGGCCAGGATCCAGTTGTTCATGGTCGGCAGGCCGGGACGACACGGAGCCGTCGATCCGAGGCCCAGCCGACGAGGGCACACACCGAGCCGCAGGGCGCGGGACGAACCACTGCGAGGCGACCATGCACCTCCCTGACGGCCGATCGCCGTCGGCACTCAGTGCATCGTCGGGGACCGTCGCTGGCTAAGTCAAGAAATGGCGCGACCGGCGACAGCGGCGGCGATCTGGCGCGCCCGGGCAGCGCCGCGCTCGGCGAACTGGCGACAGAGCCCCGCGTAGCGCGCGGGATCGAGAAGGGCGTCGACCTGGGCGGGCGTGAGCCCGGCGCTCACGTGGGGGTCGGCGGCCAGGGTCTCGCGGAAGGGAAGCGATTCGGTGACCGAGGCCTGGGCGGCGTCGTAGACGGCGTCGTGGGCGCGCTGGCGACCGATCTGCTTGCCCAGCTCCAGCATGAGCGCCTCGGCCATGATGAGGCCGCCCGACAGATCGAGGTTCTCGCGCATGCGGTCGGGGAACACCTGCAGCCCGTCGAAGAGCGCGATCATGCGCGCCAGCACGTCGCCGGTCAGCTCGCACGCCTGCACCAGGGCCCGGCTCATCATCACGCTGGTGGTGCGGTCGGCCTCGTGCTCGGTCTGCATCGCCTCCAGGGCCAGCGGCACCAGCGCCCGGATCTGGGCGGCGGCGGCGATGATGTCCTGCGAGAGCTTGGGGTTGCGCTTCTGCGGCATGGTGCTGCTGCCGACGGTGCCGGGCGGCACCGGCTCCTCGACCTCGCCGAACTCCTGCTTCATCAGCGTGTAGATCTCGCGGCCGATCTTGCTGCAGGTGGCGGCCAGCATGCCGAGCAGCGTGACGTACTCGGCCTGGTGATCGCCGATCGTGCGCGCCGGCACCGGCATCGGACGCATGCCGAGGCGGGCCGCCATCCTGTCCTGGGTGGCGAGGCCGGCCTCGCCCAGCGAGGCCAGCGTGCCGGCGCCGCCGCCCAGCATGGCGACGAACACGCGGCCCTCGCAGCCGCGCAGCCGCTCGACGTGGCGTCCCAGCTCGTCGATCCACACCGCGACCTTGAACCCGAACGTCGCCGGCACCGCGTGCTGGCCGTGCGTGCGGCCGGGCAGCAGCACGTCCTTGGTGCGCTCGGCCAGGTCGGCCAGCGTCACCAGCAGCGTCGCCAGCTGGCGCAGGAAGATGTCGTGGGCGCGCCGCACCTGCAGCAGCTGGCCCGTCTGGGTGACGTTCTGGGTCGTCGCCCCCCAGTGCACGTAGCCGCCGGCATCACCGTCGCACGCCTTGTCGAGCGCCCAGATCAGCGGCACCAGCGGGTGCCCGGTCCGGGCCAGCCCCTCGCGCACCGCGGCCAGGTCGAGGTACTTCAGGTGGCACTTGCGGACGATCTCGCGGGCGGCCGCGGCCGGGATGATGCCCAGCTCGGCCTGGGCCTCGGCCAGCGCGGCCTCGACGTCGAGCCACGACTGGAAGCGCGCGGGCTCGGTGAACAGCGTGCGGACGCCGGGGTCCTCGATGCGGAGCGACGTGGGTTCCTCAAGCATGGGCGCTGTCTCGCGGGGCGGGCGCCGGGGTCAGCCGGGCCACGTCGAAGTGATAGACGCGGGCGGTGGTGCCGCCGACGATCCGCGCCTGCTCGTCGGCGGGCACGCCGGCCAGGATCTCGGCCAGGATCTTGCGCGACTGCGGGAACGTGGACTCGCTGTGCGGATAGTCCGAGCCCCACATCATGTTGTCGACGCCGATCGTATCCCGCAGGCGGATGCCGATGGCGTCCTCCTGGAAGCTCAGCACCACGTTGCGACGGAAGAAGTCACTCGGGCGCCGGCCGTCCTTGAACCGGTAGAACGCCTCGCCGTGGCGCTCGCGGTACGTGTAGTCCATGGTGGAGAGCACGTGGGGCGCCCACGCCAGCTCGAACTCCACGATGGCCAGCGTCAGGGCGGGATGGCGCTCGAACACGCCCGAGAAGATCAGGTCGCACAGCGAGAGCGCCGGATAGAACGCCTTGGTCGCCCGGCTGCTGGCGTCGCGCAGCGTCTTGTCCCCGGCCCCGCGGATCTTGCCCTGCCGCCGGGTGGCCGTGTGCAGGCTCAGCGGCATGCCCAGGGCGGCGGCCGCCGCCCAGAACGGCTCGTACTCGGGCTGGTCGTAGCGCCGGTGCTCGAGCGGGTACTCGGTGATCATCGCGCCGGCCAGCCCCAGGCGGGCGGCACGCTCCAGCTCGCGGACGCCGTCCTCGACGTCGTCCAGGTTGATCATGGCGATGCCCTTGAGCCGGGCGGGATCGGCGCGGCAGAACTCGGCGAGCCAGTCGTTGTAGGCGCGGAAGATGGCCGACATCAGCGCGCCGTCGGCGATCCGGAAATAGAACAGCCCCTGCGAGGGGTACAGCACCTCGCCGGCCACGCCGTCGAGCCGCATGTCGGCCAGGTGCTGGGCGGGATCGTAGCCGCCGGCGGGCACGTCCTCGAAGCGCCCCTGCCCGGAGATCGTCTCCGGCGCCTCGAACCGGGCGCCGGCGTTGGAGATGAGGCCGATGCCGGAGAGGACCTGATCGGCCTCGATCACGATCTGGTCGGCGCCGTCGATCCGCTGCAGCCGGGGCGCGCGGGCCCGGAAGGCGGCGTCGATGCGCGTCACCCACAGGTCGGGGGGCTCGAAGACGTGCGAGTCGGACGACAGAATCAGGCTGGGGACCATCGCCAGTCCTTTCCGCTCACCGGAACGCGGGCAGCACCTCGTGGGTGAGGAGCTGGAGGCTGCGTGTTTCCAGCTCGGGTGGGATGAGACCGCCGGGATTCAGCTCGGCCACGATGCCGTCGATCCCGAGCTCCTCGCGCAGCTGGGTCAGCCGCTCGATCACGCGGGCGGCGGTGCCGAACACCACCTTGCGGGCCAGCACGTCGTCGTAGGTGAGGCTGGCCATCCGCTCGGCCTGCAGCTGGCGGCGGTCGGCGGGCCCGGCGCCGGCCCGACCCACCGCGGCCTTGGCCAGGTCGGTCTGGCGCGCGAAGAACGCCGCCACGCTCGCGCGCGGCTCCTCGACGGCCCCCGCGGCCGTCGGCGAGACGTAGACGGGAATGCGCAGGTAGACGCTGGGCTCGCCGGCGTGGCCGGCCTCGCGCCAGGCCTGCCGGTATGGCCCGAGCTGGCGCTGCAGGTCGGCGATCTCGGTGGCGCGCAGGCCGATGAAGATCGGCAGCCCCATCTGCCCGGCCAGCGGGAACGTCTCGTCGCTGGTCGTGGCCATCCGGATCGGCGGGTGCGGCGCCTGGTAGGGACGCGGCACGACCGTGGCGTTCTGGACGCGATAGAACTTTCCCTCGTAGCTGAACGGCTCGCCCCGCCACGCCAGCCGGATGATCTCCAGCCCCTCGCGGAAGCGCGCCTGGCTCTCGGCGTACGACACGCCGTAGACGTCGTAGGTCCGCACCACGCCGCTGCGCCCGATGCCGAACTCGAGCCGCCCCTCGCTGATGTGGTCCAGCGTGGCGACCTCCTCGGCGATCCGCAGCGGATGGTTCAGCGGCAGGACCTGCACGGCGGTGCCGACACGCAGTCGCCGCGTGCGAGTGGCGATCGCGCTGGCCACCTGCAGGGAGGCCGAGATGACCGAGCGGGTCGGGGTGAAGTGGATCTCGCCGAGCCAGAGGCAATCGACGCCCCACGCCTCGGCGCGGTCGGCCAGCTCGAAGACGTCGCGGAAGGCCGAGGCCTGGCTCGACCCCTGCCGCATCTCCTCCACGAAGAGCCCGAAGTGCACGATCCGGCCGCCTCCGCTCGGCGCTGAGCATTGTAGATCCATTCCAGGCGGGCCGCGCGGCCGGCCCCCGGGTGGTCTAGAATCCCGTCATCACGACGGGAGGGCCGGCATGGGCAAGCTGGACGGCAAGGTCGCACTGATCAGTGGGGGGGCGCGGGGCCAGGGGGCGGCGGAGGCGGAGACGTTCGCCCGGGAGGGCGCCCGGGTGGTCTTCGGCGACATCCTGGACGCCGAGGGCCGGAAGGTCGAGGCCACCATCCGCGACCACGGCGGCCAGGCCACCTACGTGCACCTCGACGTCACCCGCGAGGCCGACTGGCAGAGCGCGGTCAAGACCACGCTCGACGCCCACGGGCGGCTCGACATCCTGATCAACAACGCGGCCATCGTCATCCCGCGCGTTCCCATCGAGGAGCGCACCGTCGAGGAGTGGGACCGGGTCATGGCCGTCAACGCCAAGGGCGTGTTCCTCGGCACCAAGCACGCCATCCCCGCCATGCGGCGCAGCGGCGGCGGCTCGATCGTGAACATCTCCTCGGTGGCCGGGATCGGGCAGTCGCTGCACCAGGAGCCCGCCTACGCGGCCAGCAAGGGCGCGATCCGCATCTTCACCAAGGTGACGGCGAGCCAGCACGCCCAGGACGGCATCCGCTGCAACTCCGTGCACCCGGGCCCGGTCGACACCGAGATGTTCCACAGCGCCTTCCGCGACCGCGAGGCCATGGAGCGCCGGCTGCAGCGCGTGCCGATGCGGCGCATGGGGACGGTGGCCGAGATCGTGAGCGCCGTGCTCTACCTGGCCTCCGACGAGTCCTCGTACATGAGCGGCAGCGAGCTGGTCATCGACGGCGGGGCGCTGGCCCAATGATCACCGCCCGGGTGCTGGCGCAGACGCCGCTGGTGCTGGACCAGTCGCAGCGCGAGCGGTACTTCGCCGACGGCTTTCTCGCGGTGCCCGGCTACGTCGGCGGCGCCTGGCTCGACCGGCTGCGCGCCGTCGTGGCCGCCAAGATCGACGAGTCGCGGGCACTCACCGCTTCCGACGATCAGTTCGACCTGGCCCCCGATCACTCCGCCGCCAAGCCCAACATCCGGCGGCTGCGCAAGGCCGTCGACCAGCACCCCGACCTGTGGGCGTTCGCCCAGGACGGAAGCGTCGTCGATCTCATCGCCGACCTGCTCGGCCCCGACCTGCGCTTCCACAGCTCGAAGCTCAACTTCAAGTGGTCGGCGGGCGGCGACGCCGTGCGCTGGCACCAGGACATCCAGGCGTGGCCGCACACGAGCTGCGCCGTGCTGACGTTCGGCGTGTACCTCGAGGACACCGGCCCCGAGCAGGGGCCGCTCACCGCCATCCCCGGCACTCACCGCGGGCCGATCTTCGACCAGTTCGACGACGACGGCCGCTGGACGGGCGCGCTGGTCCCGCGCGACGTCGCCACCCTGCCCGTCGACACCACGGTCGACCTGTGCGGGCCGGCCGGTACCGTGGTCCTGCTCGACTGCCGCGTGGTGCACGGCTCCGCCGCGAACGACTCGGCGCGGATGCGGCCGCTGCTCCTCAACGTCTACGCGGCGGCCGACGCGCTGCCGATCAGCCCGGCCCCGGCCCCCACCACGAAGACCGGCCTGCTGGTCCGCGGCCAGGAGCCGAGCCACGTGCACATGGAGCCCTACCCCGCCCGGCTGCCCCCGCGCTGGGACCAGGTCGGTTACCGCTCGATCTTCGCCGCGCAGACGACGACCGCGCGCCCGGCGTACGTCGATTAGTTAGATGGGGGCCCCGACCTGGCCCCCAAACCCCCACACGTTCGTCGCCCCCCGGCGCAGCCGGGGTGCTCCTCTGGGTCCGCGAGAGCAGGGGCCCCGATCGGTCGCCGCCTTGAACGACTACACGTCCCGGCTCACGCGGTGCTCGACGCGCTCGGTGTCCTTCCTGTCGTCCCCCGAACTACGACAGCCGGCCGCCTGGGCGACGACGAGGATCACGAGAACCGCGAACAGCATGTGGCGCATGCGAGAAGTATAGCGCCTCAGCCCCCGAGCCCGAGACGTCGACCGAGGTCGACGGCGCGCGCCTCCCAGATCGGCACCTCGAGCGCGGAGAACTCGGCCCGCGCCACCTCGAGCGCGTGCCGGGCGTCGGCGACGCGACCGCCCGCGTGCAGCAGCTCGGCGAGATCGATACGCGTGCGCGCTGCCTCGAACCGTCCTTTCAGCGCGTCGAACTGCTCGAGCGCCGAGCGGAAATGCTGCCCGGCGCGGCCACGATCCCCCCTGACGAGCGCCGCCCGCCCCAGACTGCGCTCGGCCCACGCGCGACTCCAGGGATGGCCGAGGGCCACGGACAGCGCGAGCGCCCGCGTGGCGGTGTCGTGGGCGAGGGCCACGGCGCCATCGAGGAGGTAGGCATCGGCCAGGCAACCGAGGAACCGTGCCTCGCCAGACGCCGCCCCGGCCGCGTGCAGCCCCTCGACGGCCGCGGTCAGCTCGACGATCGCGTGGGGGCCGTCCCCTCCGAGCGCGTACGCGTGGCCCAGGCACGCCCGCGAGGCGGCCGCGACGACCGGGTCGTTGCTGCGCGCCACCGCGTGCTGGCAATGGCGCACCCCGACCTCCCCGTCCCCGCGCGTGGCGCAGATGAGGCCCATCAGGCAGCCGAGACTGGCCAGACGCGGCTCGTGGAAGCGATCGGCGATGGCCTCGGGCTGGGCGGCGGCGTCCAGGGCCGGACCGAAGGCGCCGAGGTAGTAGAGGTGATGGGCGAGCGTGTAGTACGCCCAGCCGTGGTAGTGCGCGTCCGCCACCTGCTCCAGGAGCACGATCGCGCGACGGGCGTGGGCGACGCCCTCCTCGAATCCGTGCCCGAGCCAGTGGAGTCGGAGCGATTGCACGTAGTGGGCGCGGCCCATGGTCTCGCGATCGCCACAGCGCGTCCCCTCCGCGAGCGCCCGGCGGGCCAGGTCGTTCGCGCGGTCCGTGTCCCGGAGATGCAGGCAAGCGATGCCGAGCCGGAAGTAGTACGGACCCGCGATCGCCGGATCCCGGAGGCCGCTCACCCGGGCCTCGTGGGGAGCCAGCAGGTCGAAGACCTCCTGGTACCGGGTCCGGATGGCGAGCACGAAAGCCTTGCGAAGCAGCAGATCGATCCGCCGACGCTCGCCGTCGGGACCCGGTAGCTGCTCGGCCAGCGCCAGGGCCTGATCGAGGGAGCGCGAGGCCTCGTCGAGCGCGCGCCGGCGGCGCGCCGTCTCGGCGAAGCGCGTGAGATAGGTCACCGCCTTGTCGGGCATTCGCGCCTGCACGAAATGGTGGGCCAGCCGGTCGTCGAGCTCGCCGGTGCCGCCGGCGTGCAAGGTCTCCAGCGTCTCGCCGACCGCCCGGTGCAAGGCCCGCCGGCGGGCGGGCAGCAGCAGCTCGAGCGCGACCTGGCGCACGCGCTCGTGTGAGAACTCCAGCAGCTCACCGGCGGATTGAAAGACGCGACGGCGGACCAGCCGCTCGACGGCCTCGGCGGTCTCGCGCTCGGACATTCCGCCGGCGCCGGCCAGCAGCTCGAAGCTGCTGGGCTCGGCGGCCACCGCGGCCACCGCCATGATCTGACGCGTCGGCTCGCCGAGCCGGCCCAGGCGAGTGGCGATGAGCTCACGCACGCGCGAGGGAATCGGTGGATCCTCGTCGGTCTCGACGGCCGGGTGCTCGGACAGCTCGCGCATCGTCTCGACGACGACGAGTGGGTTGCCCCGGCTGGCCTGCCAGACGCGCGCCGCCCGCTGGGCGGCCCGATCTTCACCGGGACGCCGCTGGCCCAGCGCGCTCACCAGCTCGCCCGTCTCGACCTCGGACAGCGCGCCCAGACCGATCCGGCCGGCCAGCCCCTCGCGGGCCAGCTCGGCCAGCACGAGCCCGAGCCCCGGCGCGTCCTCGACGTCCTCCTCACGCACCGTGGCGACGATCAGCAGCCGGCGGGCGGCGATGCGGCGGGCGAGGAACGCGAGCAGGTAGAGCGTCATCTCGTCCGCCCAGTGGATGTCCTCCACCGTGAGCACGAGCGGCTGGCGATCGGCCAGGCGGCCCAGCAGATCGGCGACGGCCTCGAACAGCCACGCGCGCGCCTCGGCGGTGGTGGCCGCGGTCGTCGGCGCGGCGCCGAGCTCGGGGAAGAGCCGGGCCAGCTCGGCGCGGACGGGCGCGGCGAGACCCGCGACGGTGTCACCCTCGCCGGCAAGGCCGCCCTGGCGAAGCGCCTCGATGAACGGTCGGAACGGCAGCACCTGCTCGGTCTGATAGCAGTGCCCCGACAGCAGCCGGCAGCCGCGCTGCCGCGCCGCCCGAGGCAGCTCGGCGAGCAGACGGGTCTTGCCGATCCCGGCGTCGCCCGCGATCACCACGAGACGGCCGGCGCCGGCGCACGCGCTGTCGAGCGCCTCGAGCAGCGCGCCCATCTCGGCGGCGCGCCCCACCAGCGGCGCCTCGACGGCCA
The DNA here is from genome assembly GCA_963734175.1 of uncultured Candidatus Rokubacteria bacterium. Taxonomy (GTDB): domain Bacteria; phylum Methylomirabilota; class Methylomirabilia; order Rokubacteriales; family CSP1-6; genus AR5. Next base: position 572,379 of record CAVTGC010000013.1, on the reverse strand, counting down.
CGGGCGCCACCGTCGCCGCCCGCCGTTCGGCCAGGGTGGGCATCGAGGCGGGTGCGCCGTGGTCGGCGATCACGGCGTGCCCTTGCAGGATCTCGAGGTACAGCTCGGTGGTCTCGGCCTCGGGCTCGACGCGATGCTCGCGCCGCAACACCTCGACGCAGAGCTGGTACTGCCGGAGCGCGGCCGCTCGCCGCCCCAGCCGCGCGTAGAGCCGCATGAGCGCTCGATGCACCGGCTCCTCGGCCGGCTCCAGAGCGAGCAGGCGCACCGCCGTCTGCACGGCCGGCTCGAGGCGCCCACCCCGCGTCTGCCGGGCCAGGAGCTGACCACCGACCTGCACGGCGACCTCGAACATGCGCTCGCGCTGCCCGCGCAGCCAGTCCTCGAACTCGGCGGACCCCACGTCGAGGCCCTCGAGCAGCTCGCCACGATAGAGGGCCAGCGCCTGCTCGAGCCCGTCGGGATCGTCCACGCCGGCGAGCCGCTCGAACTCGCGCACGTCGACGTCGACCGCCGCCGCCTCGAGGCCCACGGTGTCGCCGGTGGCGATCAGGAGATCCTCGGCGGCGCCGAGCGCGCGCCGGATCAGGTACAGCGCCCGCCGCAAGCTCTGCCCGGCCAGGCGCTCCTCCTGCTCGCCCCACAGCAGCGTCATCAGCCGGACCCGCGGTTGCGGGGCGCCCGGCGACAGCGCCAGATACGCGAGGAGCGCCTGGGTCTTGCGGCCGGGGAGGACGAGCGCCGAGCCCGGCCGCAGCGCGGCCGACCACGGACCGAGCAGGCTCAGCGACAGGCGGGGCGAATCGTGGCGAGCGGGTGTCGAGGCCTCGATGCTGTCCGTGCGGACCTGGTGAGGCATCCTGGCTCCCCCGAGTGCGCGGTCAGCTCCCGCGGCGCTCGCTCGGGAAGGCGGGGAGGATCTCGCGCGCCACCATCTCCAGAGCCGCGCGTGCCTCGCGCGGATCGCTGGTGGTGATGGAGATCACCAGCGTGTCGACGCCCACGCCGGCGAAGGCCCGGGCGTGCCCCAGGATCTCGGCGGGCTTGGTGCCGAGCGCGTGGCGCCGCGACGTGGCCGGGCCGAGCGACATCGAGATCGCGACGGGGATCGCCGACGGATCGCGCCCACACGCGCGAGCCTCCTCGTGCAGCGTCGCGATTCCCTGGCCCAGTGCCTCGGGGGCGAAGCCGAGCGGCTGCCAGCCGTCGCCGACCCGGGCCGCGCGCCGGATGGCCGCGCGGCTGATGCCGCCGATGACCACGGGGATGGACGGCTTCTGCAGTGGCTTCGGCGAGAACACCATCCCGGAAAACCGGGAGTACCGCCCCTCGAAGCGCGGGTCCTCCTGGGTCCACAGGGCCCGCATGACGGCGATGGCCTCGTCGGTGAAGGCGCCGCGCTCCTTGAACGGCGTGCCCATCGCCTCCATCTCGTTGTCGATGGCGCCCACGCCGACGCCGAGGATCAGCCGGCCGCCGCTGAGGACATCCAGCGTGGCCGCCGCCTTGGCGAGGCGAATGGGGTTGTGGTACGGCAGCACGAGGACCGAGGTCCCCAGCCGCACCCGGGTGGTGCACGCGGCCACGAAGCTCAGAAGGGTCAGCGGCTCGTAGTAGGGCTTGCGGCCGATGCGCTCGAGGACGTGGCCCACGTTGAAGACGTGGTCGTGGACCCAGACGGAGTCGAAGCCGAGGTCGTCGGCCCGGCGAGCCAGATCGACCAGCGCCTGCACGTCGTCGATCCCCTGGTTGTTGAGCAGCGAGAACCCGATCCGCATGGCTCAGCCCTGCCGGACCGCGGGGAGCTCCTGCCCCCACGGTTCCATCGCCGGCCGCAGCGGGGTGAACTCGCGCACCCGCCCCGCCACGCCCGTCAGGATCGTGTCGATCCGGGCGCGCTCCTCCGCGGACAGCGCCAGCTCGGCGCCGGCGTCGTTGGCGTCGACCTCGGCCGGTGTGCGGGCGCCGATCAGCGCGGTGCTGACCGCCGGGTGGCCGAGCACCCACGCCAGCGCGACCTGGCTCACGGTGACGCCGCGGGGCGCGGCGATCTCTCGCCGGAGGCGCTCGACCACGGACAGGTTCGCCTTGAAGTTGTCGGCGCGGAAGATCGGCTGGCCGAAGGCCACGCCGTTGCCGCGCCAGTCGCGGCCGGGATCGAAGGTGGTGGTCGGCGTGAAGGCGCCGGTCAGGAGGCCGTGGCCGAGCGAGCCGTAGCCCATCACGCCGATGCCGTGCTCGAGGCAGGTCGGGAACGTCTCCTGCTCCTGGCGCCGGTCGAACATGTGGTAGCCCACCTGGGAGACGTCGACCCGTCGCGTCCCCAGGCACTCGGCGATCATGGCGCCCGTGAAGTTCGACACGCCGACGAAGCGGGCGCGCCCGGAGGTGACCACCTCTTCCAGCGCCCGCATCGTCTCGTCGAACGGCGTGCCGGCGTCGGGCCAGTGCACGAGCAGCACATCCACCCAGTCGGTGCGCAGTCGCTTCAGGCTGACGTCGACCTCGCGCAGGACGTTGGCCCGACTGGAGTCCCGGAGCGGACCGAGCTGGCCCGGAGGCGGCGCCTTCACGCCGCACTTGGTGACCAGGATGACGTCACGGCGGCGCTTCTCGAGCGCCCGCGCCACGACCTCCTCGGAGTGACCGGCGCCGTAGGCGGGCGCGGTGTCGACGCAGTTGACACCGCGGTCGAGGGCCCGATGGATGGCCTTGACGGCCTCGTCGTCTTCGATGGCGCCGTAGCGGTCGCCGGCCATCGGCCAGCAGCCAAAGCCCACCACGGACACCTGCAATCCGGTCCGGCCGAACGGACGGTAGCGCATGATCGTCCTCCCACTGTGGACGCCGAGCCCGGCGCCCGCGCGAAGGATAGCAGGCCCCAGGTCAGCGCACATGGTCTCAAAAAACTGGACACTTCCCCGTCCCCGACCCGCTCTCGACGCCACGGGCATCAGTGAAATCGGAGAGATGCCGGGTTGGCCGCACGGTTGCTGCGCAGCGCGACGGCGCACGGAACGGATCGGGGCCGATCGGCGGACTCCGGAGGTACAGACGCCGGGCAGTGAACGCAGCGCGACCGGGTGGTTCAGGGAGACAGGTCATGGGGGCGAGGAGAGCAGGGCGGGTAGCGTTGGCGTTGTGCCTGGGCCTGGTGGGGATGGGTGTGGCGGCTCAGCCCTCCTGGGCCGACGACGCCTTCGCGAAGATCACGGGCATCATCCAGGGCGCGATCCTGGGCGATCAACCCGACATCAAGGGCCTCACAGGATCGAAAGACGCCGTCCAGGTGTTCAGCACCAACTTCGGCCTGGACGCTCCCACGACCACGTCGGTCGGTGGCGGGCTCACCATCGGCCGGGCCCAGGCCGGGCCGCTCGCGGTCGTCAAGCGCTTCGACAAGGCCAGCCCGAAGCTCTTGCGGGCCGCCTTCACGGGGGAGGCACTCACCGTCGAGATCACCTGGTTCATGATCTTCCAGACCGCACCCAGGAAGACCGTCACCATCAAGCTGGAGAACGCGTTCGTCACGAACATGGACGCGTCGGCGGAGCTGCAAGGCTCCAGCGCCTCCGGCTTCGAAACCGTGGGCTTCACCTACGGGAAGATCACGTTCTCCACCCCGATCATCGACCCGACCACCGGTCAGATCACCGGCACCAGCTCGGTGTGTCTCGACATGGTACTGAACAGGACCTGCTAGGCTCCCGTCGCGCGTGAGGGCGGGCGCCGCCAGGAGCGGCGCCTGCCCTCGGGGGCGTTCCTCAGGCCGTCGCGGCCTTCAGCTCGTCGAGCTGGCGGCGGACGCCGGCGACCATCGAGGCCAGGTCGGAGGTCAGCATGACCATGTCGAACCCGCGCTTCACCGAGCCGGCCGCGAAGGCCGCGCTCGCGCAGTGCATGACGGCCTTGATGCCGTGCTTGTGGGCCGCGTCGCGGATCTTGTCGCAGGTGGCCATGTGCACGGCGTCCGACTTGTCGGGGCCGGGCGGCAGCCCGAGCGCGAACGACAGGTCGGCGGGGCCGATGTAGACGGCGTCGAGCCCGGGCGTGGCGCAGATGGCATCCAGGTTGGCGATGCCCTCCTTGGTCTCGATCATCGCCATCACCACGATCTCGTCGTTGGCCTTGGCCACGTAGTCAGGGCCGCCGTAGTGCACCGCGCGCACCGGTCCTGACGAGCGCATGCCCACCGGGGGATAGCGGCACGCCGCCACCGCCTTGGCCGCCTCCTCGGCGGTGTTCACCAGCGGCACGATGATGCCGTAGGCGCCCAGGTCGAGGGCCTTCATGATCGTCGCCGGATCGTTCCACGGCACCCGCACCACCGGCACCGTGTCGGTCTGGGAGATCGCCTGCAGCATCGGCCACACGTCGCTCATGTCGGTGGTGCCGTGCTGCATGTCCACGCAGAGCGTGTCGAAGCCCTGGCGGGCCATCACCTCGGCGGTGAAGCCGTGGGATACCGACAGCCAGCCCATCGTGACCCACTTCTTGTCGCGCCACATCTGCTTGATCTTGTTCGGTCGCACTGTTGCACCTCGCTTGTGGTGTCCCGGTCGGCCCGGCGAGCGCGAAGCGTAGCACACGTCCCCCCACGGGGACGCTCGCCTCACCCCTTGTAGTCGACGGCCGGTCGCTTCATCTCGAAGATGTCGTGCACGTGCGTGTACAGATGGCCGGCCAGGCGGCCCACCGGCTTGAGCCGGTGCACGTCCAGCCGCCCGGTGGCCGGGTCGTAGACGTCGTCGCGCACGTGCATCTGCACGATCTCGCCGACGATCAGATGGTGCGGCAGCCGTCCGACCGGGATGATCTGGGCCAGCCGGCACTCCATGCTGACGGGGGCGGCGGCCACTCGCGGCGGCCTCACCTTCACGCTCGGCGCCGCCGCCAGGCCGGCCTGGGCGAACTCGTCGACCTCGGCACCGTAGTCGCCGGAGGTCACGTTCATCGCCTCCGCCAGCGCGTCGTCGACGATGTTGACGACGAACTCCCGGATGACCTCGACGTTGTGCAGCGTGTCTTTCTTGCCGCGCACGCCGCCGCCGATCTCGGCCCCGCGGGGCCCCGCCGAGAACGCGATCGTGGGCGGCTCGTGGGTGATGGCCATGAAGTAACTGAAGGGGGCCAGGTTGCGCACGCCGGCGGCGTCGACGCTCGACACCCAGGCGATGGGTCGCGGCACCACGCTGCCGATGAGGAGCTTGTACATCGCGGCCGAGTCGATCACTTGCGGGTCGAACTGCACGGGGCCTCCTTTAGACCTTCACGACGATCTTGCCGACCTGGGCGTCGGACTCCATGAAGGCGACGGCGGCCGGCAGGTCGGCGAACTCGAAGACCCGGTCGACCAGCGGGCGCAGGCGGCCATCCTCCAGGAACGGCAGCACGTCCTTGACGAACCCGCGCACCGTCTCGGCCCGCTGGGGGGCGGTGCGCAGGCGGTTGCTCACGCCGAACACCGTGAGCCGCTTGCTGTGCAGGGCCTCCAGGTCGAGCGTGGCGCTCATCGTGCGGTCCATGTGGCCCACGATGGCCAGCCGGCCCTGGAAGGCCAGCGAGCGGATGCACTCGGCGAAGACCGTGCCGCCCACGTTGTTGACGACGAGGTGCACGCCGGCGCCGCCGGTGGCCTTCAGCACGGCCTCGTGGAAATCCGCCGCCCGCGTGCGGATGCCGACGTCGAGCCCGAGCTTCTCCAGCCGGGCCAGCTTGTCGGCCGACCCCGAGGTGCCGACGACCCGCGCGCCCAGCGCCTTGGCCGTCTGCAGCGCCGCCACGCCCACGCCGGACGACACGCCCGTCACCAGCAACCACTGGCCGGAGGTCAGATGTCCCTGGGCGACCAGCATGTCGTAGACGACCAGGAAGACCAGCGGCGTGGCCGCCGCCTCCTCCCACGCCATCGCCTTCGGCACCCGCATGGCCTCGCGCGCGTCCATCAGCGCCAGCTCCGCGAAGCCGCCGGTGCAGCGGCCCATCAGCCGGTCGCCGACCGCCACCCCGGTCACGCCCTCGCCGAGCTTGACGACCTCGCCCGCGCACTCGCCACCCCCGGCCTTGGCCGGGGCGCCCGGCTTGCCGCCCAGCAGCTCACCCCGGTTGAGCGAGGTGGCCCGGACCCGGACCAGGACCTCGCCGGCCTTGGGCTCGGGCGTGGGGGTCTCGCGCAGCTCGACGCCGGTCCCGGTGGGACCGGGGGTGATCCAGTAGGCCTTCATGCGGGTCCTCCCGGGCGGAGCTTACTACGCCGGGCATTGTCTCCGCCCGGGTCGCGCGGTAGCATCCGGCACCATGGACTTCGGCATATTCCTCGAGCAGACGCGTCGGGGCGCCGGCCAGGCCGACGCCTTCCACGAGATCGCCCAGGCCGTCGACGCGGCCGAGGCCTGGGGACTCGACATCGTGTGGCTGGCCGAGATGATGGTCAACCCGACCCGCTCGGTGCTGTCAGCCCCGCTGCTGGTGTCGAGCTGGGCGGTGGCCCGGACCAAGCGGCTGCGCGTCGGCACCGCGGTCCAGCTCCTGCCGCTCAACCACCCGCTCCGGGTGGCCGGCGAGATCACCACGCTCGATCAGCTGAGCCAGGGGCGGTTCGACTTCGGCATCGGCCGTAGCGGCAGCCCGCGCTCCTACGACGCCCTCGGCGTGCCCTACGAGGAGAGCCAGGCGCGCTTCTTCGAGGCGCTCGACATCATCCTGACCGCCTGGAAGGGCGAGGCCTTCAGCTACGCGGGTGAGTTCTATCGCTTCTCCGATGTGACGGTCACCCCGCGCCCGTACCGGAAGCCGCACCCGCTGGTGCGGATGGCGGCGACGACGGCGGAGACGTTCCCGCGCGTCGGGAAGATGGGCCTGCCCATCTTCGTCGGCCTGCGCGGCATGGACATTCCCGAGCTGACCAGCTGCCTGAAGACGTATCGCGAGGCGTGGCGGGAGGCGGGGCACCCCGGCGACGGCGACGCCTGCCTGCGTATCCCGCTCTACGCGGCGCCGACCGAGCAGGCCGCGCGCGAGGAGCCGTACGAGACGATCACCTATTACATGGAGCGCCAGGCCGGGCTGACGCTGGAGCCGCTCGGCCGGGCGGGTACCGGGCCGGTCGAGCTGCGCACGGGCCAGGCCAAGCGGCTGGCCACGCTGTCCTACGACGAGATCCTGGCCCGCAAGGTGGCGTTCGGCACCGCCCCCGCGCTGATCGATCGGCTGGGCCGGCTCAAGGAGGACCTCGGCATCACCGGGATCGCCGCCGAGCTGAACCCCGGCGGCCTGCTGCCGTTCGAGCGGGAGATGCGTAGCCTCGAGATCCTCACCCAGCAGGTGATGCCGGCCTTCAAGTAGCCGGCGCCTCGAAGGCGGCGCCGTTGGCCCGCCAGCCGCCGTGTACTCGATGATGCGCGCGGTCTCCTCGGCCACCGCCGGCCCGCACAGCCGCGCCAGCAGGTGCAGCGTGAGGTCGATGGCCAGGCTCACGCCCCCGCCCGTCACCACCGCGCCCTCGTCGACCACGCGCGCGGTGAGCACGCGGACCGTGGGATAGCGCTCGCGCAGGAGCACGATCGGCGCGATCTCGGCGCCGGTCACCGCGCGCTTGGTGGTGGCCCGGCGCCCGTCGAGCAGGCGGCGCCCGCCATGATCATGGCTCCGGTGCACACCGAGGCCATGACGCCGGTCGTCGTGGATCGCTCACGCAGGAACGCCAGCATCTCCGGGTTGGCCGACTCCCGGGTCCAGCCGGGGCCGCCGGTGACGATGAGCGCGTCGGCCGTCGGACAATCCGCGAAGCCGTGATCGGCCACGATCTGCAGGTCGCTGGCCAGCCGCACGGTGCCGGCGCGCGCGGCGACCAGGAACATCTCGACGGCCGGATCCACGCGCCGGGCCATCGAGAGGACGCCGAAGGTCGCCCCGACGACGATGCCGAAGCGCATCGCTCAGACGCCGTTGACGACGTGCAGCCGCTCGCCCCGCGCGAAGGCCTCGACGGTGGCGATGGCGATGCGCAGCATGTTGGAGGCCGCCTCCGGCGTGTTGTAGCCGATGTGCGGCGTGATGAGCACGTTGGGCAGCGTGCGGAAGACGTAGTCGGCCGGCGGCGGCTCCGATTCGTGCACGTCCAGCGCCGCCCCCCGCAGGCGGCCCGCGCGGAGCAGGTCGACCAGCGCCTCGTTGTCGACCAGCTTGGCCCGGGCCGTGTTCACCAGCCACGCCCCCGGCTTCATGCGCTCGAGCAACGCGCGCGAGATGAGCCCGTGCGACTCCGGGGTGTAGGCCAGGTGCAGCGACACCACGTCGGCGGCGGCGAACAGATCGTCCAGCGAGGAGAGGACGACGCCGTGCTGGGCCCGGTCCGGCGTGGCCCGGCGCGTCCACCCGAGCAGCCGCATACCGAGCCCGGCCCCGAGCCGGGCCATCTCGGTGCCGATGGGGCCGAGGCCCACGAGGCCGAGCGTCTTGCCGCGCAGCTCCATCCCGAGAAACTTGCCGGGCTCCCAGCGCCCCTCCCGTGCGCTCACGAAGGCGGGGCCGATGTGGCGCGTGAGGGCCAGCAGCATGGCCAGCGCGTGCTCGGCTACCGAGGTGGCGCCGTAGTCGGGCGTGTAGGCCACGGCCACGCCCCGGCGCGTCGCCTCCGCCACGTCGATGCAGCTGTTGTAGCCGATGCCGAGGAAGCTGACGAAGCGCAGCCGCTCGCACGCGCGCAGCACCTCGGCGTCCATCTCGGAGTAGTCGAGGACCACGGCCTCGGCCGGTCGCAGCCGCTCGATCAGCGTCGCCCGGTCGGGCGGCGGGCCGTCGTAGAAATCCACCGGCCCCAGCGCGCGCAGGGGATCGAGCTCGGCGGGATCGCGCACACAGCCGGCGCCGTCGGGAAAGACGATTCGCATGGCGACAGATGATGTACCGTACTGCCGTCCGTGTCCACCGTGAGGAGCAACGACGCCCCGTGACCGTGGCCGCGTTCCGCGTGCGCAGCTTTCGCTACCAGTGGTCGGCCGATCTCCTGACCTCGTGGGCGTTCGAGATGGAGACCCTCGTGCTGGGCTGGTACGTGATGGTCAACACCGGCTCGGTCGTGTGGCTCACCGCGTTCGGCTCGCTGCAGTTCCTCGGCACCCTGGCCGCGCCGATGTTCGGCGTGCTGGGCGACCGCCTCGGCGGCCGGGCCATGCTGTGCGCGATGCGCGCGATCTACACCGGGCTGGGCGCGCTGCTGATGACGCTGGCCCTGGCCGGAGTGCTGAGCCCGGCCTGGGTGCTCGTCGTCGCCGCCCTGGCCGGCATCGTGCGCCCCAACGATCTGGTGATGCGCAACACGCTCATCGGCGAGACGATCCCGCCCGCGCACCTGATCGGCGCCCTCGGGATGTCGCGCGCCACCATGGACTCCGCGCGCGTGGGCGGCGCCCTGGCCGGCGCCGGTCTCTCCACCGCGCTCGGCCTCGGCGTCACCTACGCGGTCGTGACCACGCTCTACGCGGCGAGTCTGGTGCTGACCTTCGGGGTATCGCGGCGGCCGCCGATGCCCGACCCGGCGGGGCCGCCGCGGAGCGCGACGCTGCCTGCCCCCTCGCGCGGGCGCGACCTCAAGGACGGCCTCCTCCGTGTCGCCACCACGCCCGAGCTGCTCGCCATGATGCTGCTGGCCTTCCTGATCAACCTCACCGCCTACCCGGTCACCGGCGGCCTGCTCCCCTTCGCCGCCCGGTCCGTCTATCACGTGGATGCCACCGGCCTCGGCCTGCTCGTGGCCAGCTTCGCCTTCGGCGGCCTGCTGGCCTCGCTCGCCACCGTGCTCACGGGCGGCTCCCGCCACCCCGAGCGGGCGACGCTCGTCGGCACCGTGATCTGGTACGTGCTGCTGCTCGGCTTCGGTCACGTGCGCAGCCTCGGCGTGGGGATGCTCGTGCTGGTCGCCGCCGGCTTCGTGCAGAACGTGGCGATGATCGCGATGACCGCGGTGCTGCTCGCCGCCGCCGGCGACCGCTTCCGGAGCCGGATCATGGGCGTGCGGATGCTGGCCGTGTACGGGCTGCCGCTGGGGCTGCTGGGCTCGGGCTTCCTCATCGAGCGCGTCGGCTACCCGCCGACGATCACCGCCGCCACCGCCCTCGGCCTGCTCCTCACGATCGTCATCGGGATCCGCTGGCGGGCCAGCATGTGGCGACGGCAGCCGGGCGGCGCGGCCTCGGTCGTCCAGGGCGCGTGAGTCGACTGCCGACCACGCCCTTCGCCCTCTACTGGTGCTCGCGCGTGCTGTCCACGCTCGCGCAGCACATGCAGTCGGTCGCGGTCGGCTGGCAGCTCTACACGCTGACCGGCAGCGCGCTCGACCTGGGCCTGGTCGGCCTCGTGCAGTTCGTTCCCACGATCGTCCTCACGCCGATCGTCGGCCCGGTGGCCGACCGCTACGACCGCCGCCTCGTGGTGGTGGGCTGCCACGTGGCCGAGGCGGGCGCGACGGCGGCGCTGGCCCTCGGCAGCCTCGGCGGCTGGCTCAATCGCGACGGGATCCTCGCCATCGTCGCCCTCCTGGGCATGGCCCGGGCGTTCGAGAATCCTGCCCGGGCCGCGCTGCTGCCGAGCCTCGTTCCGCTCTCGCGTCTCTCGCGGGCGATCGCCAGCGTCACCGCGGCCGGCCAGACGGCGCGCATCGTCGGCCCCGCGCTGGGCGGCGCGCTCTACGGGCTCGGCGCCGCCACCGTCTACCTCACCGTGGCCGCGCTCTACGTGGTGGGCGGCGCCCTCGTCGGACTGGTGCAGAGCAACGAGCCCGCCCGGATCCGCGAGGAGCTGACCGCCGACTCGCTCTTCTCCGGGGTGGGCTTCATCCTGCGCCACCGGCTGCTGCTCGGCCTGATGTCGCTGGACCTGTTCGCCGTGCTCCTGGGCGGCGCCACCGCCCTGCTGCCGATCTACGCCCGCGACATCCTGGCCACCGGGCCGTGGGGCCTCGGCCTGCTGCGAGCGGCCCCGGCCGTCGGCGCGCTGGCCATGTCGGTGGTGCTGGCCCGTCGCCCCATCGAGCGCAACGCGGGGCCGGTGCTCTTCGGCAGCATCCTGATCTTCGCCGTCGCCACCATCCTGTTCGGGGTATCCACGAGCCTGCCGCTGTCGCTGGCCGCGCTGGCCGTGCTGGGGGCCTCCGACCTGCTCAGCATGATCATCCGGCAGACCCTGGTCCAGCTGCGCACGCCCGATGGCATGCGGGGCCGCGTGGGCGCGGTGCACTCGCTGTTCACGGGCACCTCCAATCAGCTCGGCGAGTTCGAGTCGGGCGTGCTCGCCGCCGCCTTCGGCGCCGTGGCCGCGGTCCTGATCGGCGGCGTGGGGACGATCCTGGTGGTGGGATTGTGGATGTACCGCTTTCCCGAGCTGCGCCGCTTCCACCTGAGCGCCTGAACGCGCGCTGCCGGCTTGACTTTCGCGGCGCAGACGCGCCACGCTGGTCGCTCCATGAAGGAGTCGATGATGCGCCCACGAATCGGATCGCTGGTCTTCGGAGCCCTGCTCGCCCTCGCTGGATGCGCCACCCGCGGTGATGCGATCGACTCGGCCGAAGCCTGCGTCGCCGTCGCCGCCCGCGGCCTTCGCCCCGTGGCCGAGGATCGTGCCGAGCGGTTCCTCGGCAAGGTCGACGAGAGCACCGCCCGCTGCCGGGGCGGCGAGCGCGCGGTGGCGGGGCGAAGCGTGCCCTGGCTCGACTGGCAGAACTACTGGGCGACCGCCGACGGCGACAGCCGCGCGCCGGTGTCGGCGCCCGGTCATCTCGGCGCCAACAGCCGGGGCATCGACGGCGCGCTCCTCGACCTCGAGTACCAGCGCATCGAGCTGATCAAGTTCAACCTGTTCGACAGCAGCGGGACGTACGCCGACTACGTGACGGGCCGGGACGGCGTGGGCGGGCCCGCGCTGAAGACATGGCCCCAGATGCGACTGCCCAGGGGCCATCCGCTCTACGACGCGGTCGGCGGCGATCAGCCCCAGGTCTGCGGCGGCGAGCTCATCCGCTTCCGCACGCTGAGTGGCATCTGCAACGACCTCAAGAACCCGCTGGTGGGCTCGGCGTCGATGCCGTTCGCGCGCAACGTGCAGTTCGAGGTCACCTTCCCCGAGCTCGGCGGTAACGAGCTCACTCGCAACCGGCACGGCGACCGGCTGGGCCTGCTCAGGCCGGACCCGCAGGTGATCAGCCGCCGACTCTTCACGCGGGCCCAGTCGGACCCGGCCCGGTGCCGCGAGGGGCACGGCCTGCCCGGCGACGACACCGGCGCCCGTTGCGATTACAAGAAGGCGCCGTTCTTCAACGTCCTGGCCGCCTTCTGGATCCAGTTCATGACCCACGACTGGTTCTCGCACCTGCAGGAGGGCCAGAACGCGCCGGGGACGATGGCCGTCGGCTGCCCGGCCGGGATGGCGGCCACGCTCGGATGTCGCCCGGACGATCGCATCGACCCCTCGCTCGTCGCCGAGAGCGGCCATCCCGCGAGCTTCACCCACGGCGGCAAGTCCCACCTGTCCCGCGCGCCCCGCACGACGCGCAACACCGTGACCGCGTGGTGGGACGCCTCGCAGATCTACGGCTACGACGAGACCTCGCGCCGACGCGTGAAGCGCGCCCCCGGCGACGCCGCCAAGCTGCTGCTCATGCCGGTCGGCCAGCGCGCCGGCGCCGGCGAGCGCCTCGGCTACCTGCCGCTGCTCGAGGCCTCCGATCCGATGAACCCGCAGTGGGCGGGGCAGGAGGCGACCGCCTTCCCGGACAACTGGACGATCGGGATGAGCTTCTATCACACCGTGTTCGCCCGCGAGCACAACCTGTTCGTCGACGCCTTCCGCGCGCAGGCCGCCGCCACGCCGGACGCCGACTCCGGGCTGCGCAACCCCGCGCGGCCGGCCCAGGTCATCCGCTATCGCGAGGTGACCGCCGACGAGCTCTTCGAGGCGGCCCGCCTGGTGGTCTCCGCGGAGATCGCCAAGATCCACACCACCGAATGGACGCCCCAGCTCCTCTACGACGAGCCGCTCTTCCTGGGCATGAACGCCAACTGGACGGGGCTGTTCCGGGGCAAGGAGCGCGTCCAGGCCGCCCTCGAGCAGATCACCGTCAACAACTTCGGCAAGTCGAGCGACGTGAAGAAGGCCACGCAGTGGTACTCGGTCTTCGCCTCCGGGCCGGGCATCTTCGGCCTCGGCAACCGTGTGTACGCCGACGACGCGATCTTCGCCGCCTACGATCCCAACAAGACCGACCTGTGGAGCCTGGCCAACCCCGATCACGTCAACGGCGGGATCAACCACTTCGGCTCGCCGTTCAACTTCCCGGAGGAGTTCGTCACCGTCTACCGCCTGCACGCCCTCGTCCCCGACCTCATCGAGTACCGGCAGTGGGACCTCGATCCCAACCGCATCCGTGCCCGGGTGGCGGTGGTCGACACCTTCCGCGGCCGGGCCACCCAGGCGATGCGCGACCGCGGCCTCGCCAACTGGGCGCTGTCGATGGGCCGGCAGCGCCTCGGCCTGCTGACGCTGCAGAACCATCCGCAGTTCCTGCAGAACCTCGAGCTGCCGCGGCTGGCCAGTGCGACCGGGAAGATCGACGTGGCCGCGCTCGACCTCATCCGCGATCGCGAGCGCGGGGTGCCGCGCTTCAACGAGTTCCGGCGGCAGTACGGACTGCGCCAGCTCACCAGCTTCGACGACTTCGTCGACCCCCGGCTGGCCCCGGGGTCCCCCGAGCGGGCCGACCAGGTGCGGCTGGTCGGGATCCTGCGCGAGATCTACGGACAGCACCGGTGCGACGCCTCGAAGATCATCACCGAGGCCCAGGTGAACGCCGACGGGACCAGGATCAACGACTGCCTGGGGCAGCCCCACGGCAGCCTCGTCGACAACATCGAGGACGTCGACACCGTGGTCGGCTGGCTCGCGGAATTCGCCCGGCCCCACGGCTTCGCGATCTCGGAGACGCAGTTCCAGGTCTTCATCCTGAACGCCTCGCGCCGCCTGTTCAGCGACCGCTTCTTCACGTCGAGCTTCCGGCCGGAGTTCTACACGCACCTCGGCGTGGCCTGGGTCATCCAGAACGGGCCCGACAAGCGGATGGAGAAGGGCCGGCCGAACGGCCACGAGGTGGAGATCTCTCCCCTCAAGCGCGTGCTCCTGCGGACCATCCCCGAGCTGGCGCCCGAGCTCGACCACGTCGTCAATGCCTTCGACCCCTGGGCACGCGACCGCGGCGAGTACTACTCGCTCGACTGGACGCCTCGCACTGGCGCCACGACCGACCCCACCTTCCGCGAGGCCCGATAGTGACGACTCCCCGGCCGTTCGACGCGGTGGTCGTCGGCGGCGGCCTGCTCGGCACGGCCACCGCCTATCACCTGGTCCGGGCGGGGGCGCGGACGCTGCTGGTGGACCGCGCGGACACCGGGCGCGCCACCGACGCCGGCGCCGGCATCCTCTCGCCGGAGACGAACAGCCGTGACCCGGAGGCGTGGTTCCGGCTGGCCGTCGAGGCGGTCGCCTACTATCCGACGCTGATCGACCAGCTGCGCGGCGAGCAGGCCGGCGACACCGGCTACGCGCGGTGCGGGCAGCTCGTGGTGGCGGCCACCGACGACGAGATCGAGCCGTTCGGGCGCGCCCGGCGGATCGTCTTCGAGCGCCAGCGCGCCCGCGGGCTGCCCCGGCCCGAGGATCTCCACGAGGTCAGCCCGGCCGAGGCCCGCGAGCTGTTCCCCGCCCTCGCCCAGGTGCACGGGGCCATCTACTCGCGCGGGGCTGCCCGCGTCGACGGCCGCCTGCTGAACCGGGCGCTGCGCACGGCGGCCGAGGCGGCCGGGCTCGTCGTCCGCCCGGGCGTCGTGGAGCGACTGGCGCGCGAGGGCGACGCGGTCCGCGGCGTCGTGGTGGACGGCGAGAGCATCGCGGCCGGCGCCGTGGCGATCGCGGGCGGCGCCTGGTCCCAGGCCTTCGCCGCCCAGCTCGGCGTCACCATCCCGGTGGCGCCGCAGCGTGGTCAGATCATCCACCTCGGGCTGCGCGGCACCGACACCAGCCGCTGGCCCATGATCAGCGCCTTCCACCATCACTACCTGGTGGCGTGGCCGGACAGTCGCGTGGTCGCCGGCGCCACGCGCGAGACCGGCTCCGGCTTCGCGCCCCACACGACGGCGGCCGGCGTGCGCGAGGTGCTCGGGGAGGCGCTGCGGGTGGCGCCGGGGCTGGCGGCCGCCGAGATCCGCGAGATCCGCGTGGGGCTGCGGCCCTTCACCGTCGACACGCTGCCCGTACTCGGCCCCGTGCCCGGCGTGCCGGGCATCTTCCTCATCACCGGCCACGGACCGACCGGGCTGACGCTCGGGCCCTTCAGCGCCAAGGTCGTCACGGCCCAGATCCTCGGCCAGGCGCCGGAGACCGACCTGAGCCCGTTCTCGATCGCGCGTTTCGCGTCCGCCGTCCGCTCCGCCCCTTGACACACCCCGCCGCATCCCGCTAAGAAAGGTCCACCCAAAGGAGGGTGTCCATGCGCCACCGCGCGATCATCTGGGCGCTCGTGCTCGCCCTGTGCACCGTGAGCGTCGCCGCCGCCCAGACCGTCCCCGGCAACACCGTCGAGGAGCGCGCGGTCAACGGCGCCAAGGCCTATCTCAAGAAGATCGGCGTCGACAAGCTCGAGCAGACCATGATGATGGTCTCGCTCTTCGCCAAGGCCCAGCCCAAGTACCTCGACGAGTGGGAGAAGCTCACCGGCATCAAGATCAAGACGATCGAGTACGGCTACACGGAGATCCCGGCCAAGATCATGGCCGACGCCGTCGCCAAGACCGGCCAGTACGACATCTACAACCACCAGATGTACATGCTGCCCGACGCCGTCGAGGCGGGCGCGGTGGTGGCCCTCGACGACTGGGCCGCCCGCGGCAAGCCGTACTTCGAGGACATCGCCAAGACGCTCCGCGCCGAGATGTACTACAAGGGCAAGCTCTACACCTTCTTCACCGATGGCGACCAGACGATCCTGGCCCTGCGCCAGGACCTGGTCGAGCTGCCGGAGGCGCGCAAGGCGTTCAAGGCGAAGTTCGGCTGGGAGCCGGGCTGCCCCGACACCTGGAAGCAGTGGGAGGAGCTCGCCTCGTTCTACCAGGGCAAGAAGGGCGACAAGTTCTACGGTGTCGTCCTCGACAAGGACCTCTACGGCGCCCAGGAGTACCGGGCCCGCGAGTTCGGTTACCGCTGGTGGCAGGGCCGCTTCATCTCCAAGGGCAAGCTGTTCTTCGACCGCAACATGAAGCCGTTGATCGACGGCCCCGAGGGCGTCGAGGTCACCAAGGACCAGGTCGCGCTCACGAAGTACATGCCGAAGGACATCTTCGGCTGGGGCACCCCGCAGAACTACCCGTTCTTCGCCCAGGGCAACTCGTTCTCGATCGCCACCTTCCCCTCGCTGGTCGGCTACTCGCAGAACGCCCAGGGCACGGTGCTGAAGGGCAAGGTGCTGAGCTGCGTGATCCCCGGCAGCATGGTGGGCGGCAAGCTGGTCCGCCGCTCGGTGCAGCCGGCCGGCACCAACTACATGGTCTCGAAGTTCAGCAAGCACCCCGAGGCCGCCTACTGGTTCCTGCAGTGGTTCACCGGGCCCGAGGTCGGCAACCGCACGGTGGCCGATCGCGACGGGTTCTGGGAGCCATTCCGGGTGGGCCAGGACAAGGACAAGAACATCGTCGCCAAGTTCGGCGAGCAGTTCGTGAAGGTCACGCTGGAGAACGCCAAGCTGGCGGTGCCGATGATCCCGCTGCAGGGCAATCGCGAGTACCTCGACGCGCTCGACGTGGCCTTGCAGGAGGCCTACCACGGGCGCATCACCGCCGAGGAGGCGATGAAGCGCACCGCCCGGCAGTGGGAGAAGATCACCGACGACATCGGCCGCAAGAAGCAGATCGAGGCGTGGAAGTACGTCGTGGAGAGCGGCGCCTACTTCGACGCCGCCGGCTACTGATCGCGCGGCTCGATGACTGAGTCCCGGGGTCCCGCGCCGGCGGGGCCCCCCGCCCGGGCGCGGCTGGGCCGGTGGCTGGAGCAGGAGCGCGTCTTTCGCATCCTGCCGCTGATCCCGGTCCAGGCGCTGGTGCTGTCGCTGCTGTTCGTGCCGATGGTCCTCACCGTCTACATCAGCCTGCTGCGCTGGCGGATCACCCGGGGCTTCTGGACCGACGCGCCGTGGGGCGGAGTCTCCAACTTCCTCGACGCCCTCACCGACGAGGGGTTCTTCGACGCGGTCGGGCGCACCTTCCTGTTCGCCGGCAGCGCGGTGGTGCTGGAGCTCGGCCTCGGCTTCGGCCTGGCCCTGCTGACCTACCGCAGCTTCTGGGGGCGCCGCTTCTACTTCACGGTGTTCCTGATCCCGATGATGATCATCCCGGTCGTCGTGGGCTACGACTTCTCGATGCTCCTCATCGACACCGGCCCCCTCAACTCCACGCTGAGCGCGCTGACCGGCCTCGACCTCCGCATCCGCTGGCTGTCGGAATACCGGGCCGCCCAGGCCGCCGTCGTCCTCGCCGACGTCTGGCAGTGGACGTCGCTCACCTTTCTGATCTTCGTGTCCGGCCTCGCCGCGCTCCCCCGCGATCCGATCAAGGCCGCCGAGGTGATGGGCGCCACCCGCTGGCAGGTGTTCCGCCACGTGGAGCTGCCCCTGCTCAAGCCGGTGATCGTCATCGCGCTGGTCATCCGCACCATGGAGGCGCTGAAGATCTTCGACATGCCGATGCTGCTCACCCAGGGCGGCCCCGGCAACGCCACCGAGACGATCTCGATCTACCTCTGGCGCAACGCGTGGATCTTCAACAAGATCTCCTATGCGGCGGCGTCCTCGCTGATCCTGCTCGTGCTGTTCACGGTGCTGATCTACCTGAGCATCTGGCTCTTGCGTCGAGAGCGGCGCCAGCTCGAGGCGGAGACGGCGCGGTGACCCGGCGCCACCTCTTCACGGTCTTCCGCCACGCCGTCCTGCTGGCGTGGACGCTGGTCGTACTCTTCCCGATCGGCTGGATGGTGATGACCTCGTTCAAGGACGCCGGCGACTGGGTGAGCTGGCCGACTCGGTGGGTACCGTTCGTCGACTTCGAGCCGACCTTGATGAACTACCGCCAGATCTTCCACTTCGGCGACACCGGCGCCCTGCGGCGCGAGCAGACCGAGCAGGCCTACAACATCTGGAAGGCCACCTTCGACAGCGTGGTCATCGTCACCACCGCCTCCGTCATCTCGCTCCTGCTCGGCTCCACCCTGGCCTACGTCATCTCCCGCTTCCGCACCGGCGGCCGCAACTACCCGTACTCGATCCTGACCATCCGCATGCTGCCCCCGATCGTGGTGGCGATCCCCATGCTCATCTACTACGCCAGCCTGCCCGAGGCCTTCGCGTGGCTGATCGGCCGGCGCGTGGAGTTCTTCGACACCTACTACGGCCTCACCCTGCTCTACATCGTCACCACGCTGCCCTACGTCATCTGGATGATGCTGGCCTTCATCGACGAGGTCCCCCGCGAGCTGGAGCGGGCCGCCCGCCTGATGGGCGCCGGCCGGCTGGCCACCATCCGCCGAGTGGTGTTTCCGCTGGTCGCCTCCGGCATGGCGGTGACGCTGCTGTTCGTCTTCATCCTGAACTGGAGCGAGTTCCTGCTGGCCCTTACGCTCAGCCAGCCCAAGGTGCTGACCTTGCCGGTGCTCCTCAACAAGTTCCAGTCGGCCGTCGAGGGGCGCCTCTACGGGCCCCAGGCCGCCATCGGCACCGTGGTGACCATCCCCGTGGTCGTGCTGGGCTTCCTCATCCAGAAGCACCTGGTGAAGGGCTTCAGCTTCGGGATGATCCGTCGATGAGCGGCGTCCGCCTGGAGGCCATCGCGAAGTCCTTCGGCAAGACGGAGGCCGTGCGCGGCGTCAGCCTCGACATCGCTGACGGCGAGTTCGTCGTCTTCGTCGGCCCCTCCGGCTGCGGCAAGACGACCACGCTCAACATCATCGCCGGGCTAGAGTCGCCGACCGCAGGCAACGTCTACATCGGCCACGACCGGGTGACCGACTGGGAGCCACGCGACCGCAACCTCGGCATGGTGTTCCAGAGCCTGGCCCTGTTCCCGCACCTGACCGTCTTCGACAACATCGCCTTCCCTCTGCGGATCAAGAAGGTCGCCCCGGCCGCCGTCACCGAGCGGGTCCGCACCGTCGCCGCCACCGTGAAGGTCGGCCACCTGCTCGACCAGAAGCCGGGGACGCTGTCGGGCGGCGAGGCTCAGCGGGTGGCGCTGGCCCGCACCATCATCGTGCAGCCCGGCGTCTTCCTGATGGACGAGCCGCTGTCGAGCCTCGACGCCAAGCTCCGCGTGGACATGCGCACCGAGCTCAAGCGGCTTGCACGCCTCGCTCGGCGCCACCTTCATCTACGTCACCCACGATCAGGCCGAGGCGATGACCATGGCCGATCGGATCGTGGTGATGCACCTGGGCCGCGTGCAGCAGGTGGGGCCGCCGCTGGCCGTCTACGGCGATCCTGCCAACCGGTTCGTGGCCGGCTTCTTCGGCGTGCCAGCGATGAACTTCATCGACGGCGAGCTGCGCGGGGAAGAGGGCGGGCTGATCTTCGAATCCCCGGCCGTGCGGCTGGAGCTGAAGGGTGGCGATCCGCTGCCGTCCCGCCCGGTCACGCTGGGCGTGCGGCCCGAGCACGTGCGCCTCACCGCCGAGGCCAACGGCGGCCGCGCCACCGTGAGCCTGCTGGAGCCGCTTGGCGACGCCACGCTGGCCTTCCTCGACTACGGCGGGGCCGGCTCGCTGGTGGCCAAGGTGGACGTCGAGAACCGGCTGGCCGTCGGCGACCGCCGCGGCTTCACCTTCCGCCGCGACCGTATCGTGTTCTTCGACACCGCCACGGGGGAGCGCATCCTCAGGAGCTGAGCCGCCCCTCACCTCCTTGCCTTGACAAGGCGGCGTTGGCCCCGCCATCATCCGGCCACGACCCTCTGACCGTCCGACTCGGGAGCGCCCATGCCCCTGGATCGGGATCGAGGACAATCATCCGTGCCGCCCCTCTCGCGCGGGCCCCCCGCCCGTCCGTGCTCCCACGCGCCCACACTCGCTCGGACCTCACTGAGGAGGGTGCCATGGCCGCAACCGTGGTCACAGAACCGGCGCCTGCGCGCGCCGTCAACCGTGTCCCGAATCCGTTCCCGCTGACGCTGGCCGGGATGCTGGCGGCGCTCGGGCCACAGGCGATCAACTTCGGGATCTCGATCGGCGGCGGCGAGGCGTATTTGCTGCCGAACATCTCGGCCCGTGGCACGCTGCACATGCACTGGCTGATGACGATCTCGGTCGTCCTCGAGACCGCGCTCGTGTACGAGTGCATCAAGTACAGCGTCTGCACGGGCCGCTCCTTCTTCGCAGCGACGAACGACCTCGGGCCCCGGGGCTTCTGGCCGTGGTTCTGGGCGGTGGTGACGGTCCTGACGTTTGCGTGGCCGGCCTGGATGGGCGGTGCCGTCATCGCAGCCCACCGCTTCACCGGTATCGGCAATCCGTTGCCGTTCGGGCCGCCCCACTACCTGTGGGCGGTCATCGCGCTGCTCGCTGTGCTGGTGGTCTTCTACTTCTCCAACCGGACCTACGCGTTCCTGTCGAAGTTCTTCACCTTCATCATGTTCGCCAACATCGTTCTGGTGCTGGCCGTCACGATTATCGCGGCCAAGCCGCAGCACTACTGGCAGGTCCTCCTCGGCTATCTCGGCATCACGTATCTGGCCGAGGGCTATCCGAAGGCGTTGCCCCCGACCGACGCGCTGGCGCTCTTCAACCAGCCGGGCGGCAGCCTCATGTGGGTCTCGTTCTGGGTCATCGCGGCCGGCTTCGGCATGGGCCGCTACGCCGGCCAGGTCACCGGCGTGCTCCGCCCGCCCGAGAACATCACCGCCCAGGAGATCCGCTGGGACGATCAGGACCCGGGCGAACGCGCCAAGATGCAGGGGTGGGTGAAGCTCGGCGGCTACAGCCTCATCCTGTGGTGGTCGATCATCGGCGGCCTGATCATGACCTACCTCTACTCGGTGGCCGGCCTGGCCTACCTCCACGAGGACTACCTCAAGACCGGCAACATCCCTTCCGGGGTGGCGGTGCCGATCCAGATGGCCACCATCGCCCAGGGCGTGATGGGGCCGATGGCAGGCTGGCTCATGCTGCTGTTCATCATGGTCACGCTCTACGATGCGCAGTTCCCGCTGTACGACACTTACATCGGCCGAACCACCTGTGACGCCATCGCGGTGACCGGTAAGGCCCGCCACTCCTACCGCTTCTACTACTTCGTGGTGGTGACGGCCGCGGTGCTGGCCGGCTTTTACCTCATCACGGTCGCCCAGCCGTTCATCATCTGGATCGGCGTGGCGATCTCGGCACTGGTCTATCGATCGATCGGCGCCTGGCAGATCCTGCTGATCAACAATCGCCGGCTGCCCGAGGGTTTCAAGGTCAGCCGCCTGAACACGACGCTGTTGTGGATCACCGTGGTGACGGGCTTCGGCGGCGTCGGCTACTGGATGGTGACCGTGCTCCCGAAAGAGCTCTGCAAGAACTGGAAGCTGCTCTGCTAGCAGCGCTCTGGGCGGTCATGATGATGCTCTGGATGGGCGGCCTGCTCCTCGGTCTCCGGGGGGTGTGGCCGCTCCTCCAGCGGCCCACGCTCACCCCCGAGCTGGTGGTCCCGGTCGTCTGGCTGGTGATCGGGGCGGCGGCCTGGGGCGTGGCGCTGAGCTTCGGTGTGCAACGCTTCCGGCGCCGCTGAGTTCTCACCGCGCCGCGAGGACATCCTCCGTGGCCGAGGGGCCGTGCCGCCATTACCGGAATCGCCTATGATTGGCCCCGCCCGACCGCTCCCCAGGAGGACGCCATGAGCCTGTATCGCCGCACGCCGCTCGCTGCCGGTCTCGCCCTGCTCGCCCTCGTGACCGTAGCCCCGGTGGCCAGCGCCCAGATCGCCGTCTCCGGCAACGACAACAAGGTCGTCCTCGTGAACGGCGTGGTGACGGTGGTGCCCAGCCCGCCGGCCGATACCGTGGCGATCATCGACCTCAAGGCCTCCCCGCCCCGCGTCGTCGGCGAGGTCGCCGCGCCGGTGAGCGTGGTGGGCCCGCCGCTCAGCATCGGTGTCACCCCCGACGAGGCGCTGGCCATCGTGACCGCGTCCAACAAGGTGGACCCGGCCGACCGCACGAAGCAGGCGCCCAACAACCAGGTGACCGTCATCGACCTCAAGGCCACACCGCCCAAGGTGCTGGCCACCCTCGAGGCCGGCCGCGGTGCCGCCGGCGTCTCCATCAACCGGGCGGGGACGCTGGCACTGGTCTCCAACCTCGTCGACGGCACCGTCTCGGTCTTCACGATCCAGGGCAAGACGGTGGCGCCGGCCGGTACCGTCGAGGTGGGCGGCGAGAAGGCGGGCGGCGGGATGGTGGCCTTCACCCCCGACGGCAAGACCGCGCTCGTGTCCCGCTCCAACGACAACAAGGTCTCGGTGCTGTCGATCGACGGCGCCAAGGTCGAGTACACCAAGCGCGACATGGTGCCGGGGCTGCGCCCCATCGTGATGGACGTGGCCTCCACCGGCGCCTTCGCGATCGTCGGTCACCTCGCCGGTGGCGCCACCGGTGACAGCGACGCGGTGACGCTGATGGACCTGACGGCCAAGCCGCCACGCGTGGTCGACACCGTCGGCGTGCTGGGCTCCACCGCCGAGGGGCTGAAGATCGCCCCCGACGCCTCCGTCGTGGCCGTCGTCGTCCACAACGGCAGCAATCGCCCCAAGGAGTCGCCGTTCTTCAACCCCGGCGGCAAGCTCGTCATCGTGCGCGTCACCGGCAAGACGCTGACCCGCGTGGCCGAGGCGCCGATCGGTCACTGGTCGCAGGGAGTCGCGTGGGCGCCCGACAGCAAGACCATCCTCGTCGGCAACATGGTCGAGAAGGACTACTGGGTCCTCGCGTGGGACGGCAGCGCGCTCAAGGACACCGGCCAGCGCGTGAAGATGAGCGGCGGGCCGGCGGCGATCCGGACGGCCGACAAGTAGGCGGCGGGGCCGGCCTCAGCGCGTGGCGCGGGCGGCCTCGGCCGCCGCGGACGGGCGACCGTCCAGCGAGTCGCGGAGCGCGACCGTGACGCGCAGCGCGCGGAGGCCGTGCACGCCCTGCAGATCCTCCAGCTCGAGCTCCTCGACCTCGGCCCCGGTGTAGCCGAGGTGGCGGAGGTACTCGAGGTAGCCGCGGTATTCCTGCCCCTCGGCCGGGTGGCCATAGACGACGGCGATGGTGCCGGGCTGGGTCACCCGCTCGGTGGTGCCCTTGATGAGCGCCTTGTCGATCCGCTTCTTGACGATCTCGTAGCGGATGTCGTACGCGCCGTCCACGTCGAAACGCTTCTCATCGAAGCGGAAGCGGATCGACAGCGGCGCGTGCTGCACGAGCACCAGGTGGGTGGCCCGTAGCGGCAGCGGCAGCTCGGCGGCCAGCCGATCGGCCCGGGCCGCGATGCCGCACACCACCATGAGCTGCCACAGCCGCAGGCTCTTGAGATAGAGCGGGTCGAAGCCGCCGTCCTCCACCAGCGAGGCGCCCACGTAGATCTGGTGGTCGACGCCGTCGGTCTTCTGCTTCTCGAAGTAGTGGGGGAAGATCGACTGGGCCGCCTGCTCCTCCAGCTCGAGGTAGCCGGAGATCGCCTCGTTGAGCCGGGTGACGCTGGCCTCGAAGATCTTGCGGTCGCGGTACACCGTCCCCAGCTGGGGGTCGAGGGCGGCGCGGTAGGCCGCCACCCGGGCCGCCGTGCCGGGGCCGAAGCTGGCGAGGTGCTCCAGCAGGCTCTCGACCTCCGCGCGCAGGAACGTCACGATGCCCACCTCGTCGCCGGCGGCCAGGTGCTCGCCAATCTGCTCGGTGTGCTGGTCGATGCGGTAGCGGAGGTGGTCGAGAGCGGGCAGCCGGCGCGCCTCGTAGGCGGCGTCGAGCACCTCGCGGGCGAGGCGGAGCTGAGCCAGCAGGTCGGCCTGGATGGCGCGGGCCCGGTGCGTGGACGAGCCGCGGATGTCCGACAGGGCGTATAGCGGAAAGACGTTCTCGAAGACGATCGACTCCAGCTCGGCGGCGGCCGCGTCACCGGACTTCTCCAGCCCGTCGAGCACGGCCTTGCGGAAGCGCCACTCGACCACGGGGTGGATGGCGGTGAACCGCTCCTTGATCTCGGTCTGGATGCGGGCGTTCAGCTCTTCCATGCTGCGCTGCACGGCCATGGCGAAGAGCGGCAGCACCTCGTGCAGCACCGCCAGCTGGGCGGCGCTGAAGTCGCCCGGCCGCGGCGAGCCCAGCTCGAGGGTGCCGATGACCCGGTCCTGGTAGTGCAGCGGCGCGGCCACGAAGGCGCGCAGGCCGGAATCGATCATCTGGTCCTCGATGACGGTGCGACGATCGAGGGCGGTCAGGTCGTCGATGATCACGGGCCGGCCGGAGATCACGGCCCGCTCGTACACCGTCCCCGCGAACTCGTCCATCCGGTGGTGCACGGAGTCGGCGAAGATGCACGCATGCTCGTGGCGGGCGCCGTAGTTGAGGATCAGCACCCGCTCGCCGTCGAGCGCGGCCAGACCCAGCCGCAGCTCGGGCCGGCGGAAGAGCGTGCGCAGCCGCTGCTGCAGCTCGCCAAATCGCGTCTGCGACACGATCGACTCCCGGTCGATCAGGTCCCGCTTGAGCTGGGAAAGCACCTCCTGGTCCGTGACCTCGATGGCCTTGAGGAAGGTGATCCCGCGCAGCACGAAGCGGTCGGGCGGCAGCAGGCGCTCGAGGTAGCCCGGCTCCAGCAGCCGAGCCTGGACCTGCCCGCGGGCCTCGTCGGGCAGCGGCGGCACTCCGTCCGGCGCGTCGACGGCGACGAACTGCCCGTCGAAGAAGATGCGGAAGTGGCGGTCGAGGCCCGAGGCCGGCTCGGTCACGGTGAGGATCAGCGGGTGCTCGACCTCGACCTGCACGCCGTAGAGCCGGTGCAGCACCAGGGCGTAGGCGTGGCCGCGGCGCAGCACCGGTATCAGCGCATCGCCGACGTTCAGGCGGCCCTGGAGCCCGCCGTCGGCGTCCATGAGATCGCGCCGCATCGACGGGGTGGCGTACACCGCGCGCAGATCGAACGGCATCATGGCGGCGCCGTAGGCGTGCTCCCACAAGGCGGCGGGGAACTCGGCGCTCATGAGCACGTCGACCAGGTCGCCGTGGCGCTCCAGCAGGGCGGCGTCCGGATTGGGATCGCCCAGGCCGGGCGCGGCCTGGACCTGCTCACGGACCAGCCGGCCCATGGCCGCGCAGATGGCCGACTCCTCGTCGCCGGCCCGTGTCCAGAAATCGATCAGCGGACCGAGGCTGAGCTCCGTCCGGAACGGGAAGGCCCCAATGGCGTCATGACCCTTGTCGTGCATGAGCTTGATTCTAGCAGCCTGCCGAACCCGGCTCCCTGTCCGATGCCCACCGGCCGGCCGAGGATTCAGCCCTCCCGGCAGTAGGGCAGGACCCGCTCGCCGAACAGGCGGATGGCCGCCATGATCCGCTCGTGGGGCGGCCCACCCGAGTGGGCGTGGCGCAGCCGCAGCAGGAACGTGGTGGCCCCGGTCGCCTTCTGCCAGCGCTGGAACTCCCGCACGCAGGTCTCGGGGTCGCCGAGGATCAGACGGTCGGGGGCCAGGGCTTCCAGGGTGAACGGGGTGCCGGCCGGCATGCCGCGAAACTCCGACAGCTGGTTCTCCCAGTAATAACGGTAGGCCGTCATCACGTGGGGGCCGTACACCGCGTCGGCCTCGGCCCGGCTGCTCGCCACCCAGGCATCGCGCATCTGCACGATCTCCGGCGCCCGGCCGGCCTCGCGGGCGGCGTGCGCGTAGATCTCGGCCAGCCGCGTGGCGTTTTCCAGGCTGGTGCTGGGCGTGCCGACGAAGCCGTCGGCGACCCGGCCGGCCCGCCGGGCGGCAGCCGGCACGCTGGCGCCGATCCACAGCGGCGGCCCCGGCCGCTGGTACGGCCGCGGGGTGACCTGCACGTCGTCCAGCGTGTAGTGGGCGCCGCGGAACGAGAAGCGCTCGCCCGTCCAGCACCGGCGCAGGATCTCGATACTCTCCTCGAAGCGCGCCATGCGGTGCTCCATGGGCACCGCGTAGGCGCGGAAGTCGGCCGGCTGGTAGCCGATGCCGACGCCGAGCACGACGCGTCCCTTGGAGACCAGGTCGAGCGTGATCACGTCCTCGGCCACGCGGACCGGATGGTGCAACGGCAGCAGGATGACCGAGGTCCCCACCCGCAGGCGTTGCGTGCGGGCGGCCACCGCGGTGGCCACGATGAGCGGCGAGGGCAGGAAGCCGTCGGCGTCCTGGTGGTGCTCGCCGAAGAAGCAGGAATCAAAGCCGCTGGCCTCGGCCAGCTGAGCCTCGGCGATGGCCTCGTCGATACAGCGATCCAGATGCTCACCCCGCGGCGGGTTGGCGATCGAGGCGTACAGGCCGAATTTCATGCTCACCTCCCTGACGGCGCCACACTGTACCATCGTGTTCACGCTCGGAAGCGCCCGCGCTTCAGGAAGGGGTCGACGATGTGGGCCGCGCGCAAGCAGTTCTGGAATCGGATCGCGATCCTCAAGTTCAAGGCCAACCGGCCGGCCAAGATTCCAGTGCCCGCGGACGACGCCAAGCCGTTGCAGGCCGTCGGGCTCGCCACTCAGTTTCCGAGCATTCCCATCCCGAACATCCGCGTCGCGGACCACGTCCCCTCCGACGAGGCCTCGGCCCTGAAGTCCGGCTTCTACGACGTTCAGGTCGGCCTCTACCGTGGCTTCTCGCCGATGGAAGCGGGCTTGCCGAGCATCGACGCCGATCCGAACAAGGCCCTGGACGAGGCGTACACCGCCGGCCACCGGAGCTGCTTCCCGGCGCCGGTGCTGCCCGCGGAGTATCAGGGGACGATCGATCTCGGATCGCTGGCCGTGGCGGGTCCCTACGCGTGCTACGTCGAGCGGGCTCCGGAAGGCGGCTATCACTGGGACTTTCGCCACCTGGCCCGCTACGAGCACCACGACGGTCTGCGCTCGCTGGGCGTGCGGGTGGTGTTCCGCGTGAACGCGGCGACCCACCGCCTGGAGGCGGTGAAGATCGACAGCGAGCTCGGTCCCTGCACCCCCGGCCAGCCGCAGTGGGACCTCGCCCAGAAGCTGGCGCTGTGCGCAGCGACCACGCATGTCTCGCTCGTGCGCCACTTCAACGGCGTCCACCTCGCTGCCGGCGGTCCCTTCGCCATCGCGACCCGGAACAGCCTGCCAGCCACCCACCCGCTCCGCCGCCTGCTGTGGCCGCACATGTTCGGCACCCAGTACAGCAACGAGCTGGTCACCAAGGGGCTGATGGCCCCCGGCGGGGACTTCGACTCGATCTTCAGCTTCACGCACGGAGGGATGTGCCAGCTGTTCCAGGAGAGCTACGAGCGCTACGACCTCACCGTGCTCGATCCGCGCCGCGACGCCGAGCGGCGCGGGCTGGTGGGCGGCGGTTTCGAGACGCCGGCGCTCACCAATCGCCAGGCGCATTTCGACGTGTTCTACGCGCACGCGCTCCGCTACCTGAAAGCCTACTACCCGACCGACGCGGCGCTCGCGGGCGACGTCGCCGTCGCCGCGTGGACGGCGGAGCTCGACCGCCTGGTGCCCAACGGGGTCCGCGCGGTCCTCGGCGCCACGATCACGCTCGAGTCCACCGCCCGGCTGGTCGCCGCGCTCATCTACCTGGCCAGCGTGGAGCACGAGATCCTCGGCACCGGCCTCTGGAACTACCAGCTGTGGACGCACGTGCAACCGGTGCGCGTCTATCGCGACGGGCGCCGCGAGCCCCTCGACGTCTACCAGCGCCTCGTGAACGCCAACTTCAACCTCAACGTCACCCGGGCGCCCCTGCTCCAGGACTTCGGGTACCTGGCCCTCGACGCCGCCGGCGCCCAGGCGTTCGGCGAGTTCAAGCAGGCGCTCGAGCAGCTGCAAGGCAGGATCGAGGCGGCACCGCGGGCGGCGTGGACGATCGCCCCCAAGATCCTCGAGGCCAACATCAACGCCTGAGGCGTCAGCCGGCGAGTGGGGGCCGCGTGAGCCGCTGCAGGACCTGGTACTGGTAGTGGTAGGAGTTCACGCCCCCGCCGTTGTAGCGACGCACGGCGTAGGGCCAGTCGCAGCCCAGCCTGGCGCGGTCCGGCACCTTCTTGTACGACGTCTCCGGATGGTACTCGGTCGGGCGCAGGGTGTCGGTCGTGCCCGGGTACAGGGGTCGGGTGGCGTCGATGTCGACGAGGACCTCGCCGGCGCAGCGCGCGCAGTCGGTCATGAAACGCGGGTCGTCGGCCTTGAAGCGACAGCGCCGGAGCGGGCCCGGGCCGAAGTCGGCCAGCCGGTCGTCGGCCTGCTGCCCCGTCGTGGGACCGGCGACGAACCGCTCGAGCTTCTCGCGCAGCTCGCTCACCGCCCGCTGCACGTTGCGGACGGGATCACGCATGACGGTGTCGACCTCGTCGGGCCGGGGCGGATGGTGGAACAGCGTGTACTGCCCCATACCGTAGCCGCGCGAGGTGATGTGATCGGGCTGGCCAGCGTCGTTGCGGTCGAGACCGACCACGATGAAGTCGTCGGCGTTCGTCGGCGTCGGCATGCGAAAGTGCAGGCCGCCGCTCTCCTGCAGGAGGATCGCCAGCAGGAACGGCCGGGGCACGGCGAGCCCGAGCAGGGTCTGCACACTGGCGAACGCCGCCCGGTTGGCCCCGATGGGGTCGACCGAGCGCGGCAGCGCCGGCACCCGGTCATCGGCGAGGATGTCCTCCAGGCACGCGGCCAGCCCCTCGTCGAGGACGCCCGTCACCCCCGTCACCCGGTTGCGATTGAACGTCCGGATCGACACCGGCGCCTCGCCGTCGGGGCCGCGCTGGCCGGCGTGCAGCAGGTCCCACTGCAGCGCGCGCACGGCGCGCTCCGTCCCCTCGCCGAATCCGCCGTCGAGACCGGACCGCAGGTAGCCGAGCCGGCGCAGGTCGTGCTGGAGCGCCTTGACGAGGGGATCGGCCGAGACCGAGCTGCGGGCCAGCACGAGTCCGGGGCGGTGATAGACGAGTGCCATGGTCTCCTCCGTCACGTGGGCTGGGCCCGGTCGCCCCCAGCATCGTAGCCGATGACCCGCGCGTCTTCCTACCGCGGAGTCGACGCGAATCGCGAGCGCGCTCGCGCGCGTCGAAACCATCATGGATGACGCCTCCGACCCGGAGGTGGTCCGGCACCGCACGACGACGGTCGACGGCCTGCGCATCTTCTACCGCGAGGCCGGCGACCCACGGCGGCCGGCCCTGGTGCTCCTCCACGGCTTCCCGTCCTCGTCGGTCATGTTCCGGGACCTGATCCCCCGGCTGGCCGATCGCTTCCACCTGCTGGCCCCGGACTATCCCGGCTTCGGCCGCAGCGACGCGCCACCGCCGGCGACGTTTCCGTACACGTTCGATCGCCTGGCCGAGGTCGTGGATCACTTCCTCGAGCAGCAGCGTCTCGACCGCTACAGCCTCTATCTGCAAGATTACGGCGGTCCGATCGGCTTCCGGCTGGCCCTGGCGCATCCCGAGCGCGTGCGCGCGCTCGTCGTCCAGAACGCGGTCGCGCACGAGCAGGGGCTCTCCGACCTGTGGGCGGTCCGCCGCGCGTTCTGGGCCGATCGGGCGAGCCACGAGGCCGCCGTGCGGGCAAACTTCCTGTCACTGGAGGCCACCCGGCAACGGCACGTCGGCAACAGTCCGCACCCCGAACGGATCGATCCCGACACGTGGGAGGCGGAGTACGCGTTCCTGAACCGGACCGGCATGGCCGATATCCAGCTCGACCTGTTCCACGACTACCGCACCAACGTCGCCTCGTATCCGCGATGGCAGGCCTACCTGCGCGAGCACCGACCGCCGACCCTCGTGCTGTGGGGCAAGCACGACCCGTCCTTCACCGTGGCCGGGGCGATGGCCTTCGGTGAGGACGTGCCGGAGGCCGAGGTCCACCTGCTCGACGCCGGCCACTTCGCGCTGGATGAGGCCGCGCCCCGGATCGCCGAGCTGATCCGCCGCTTCTTCGCCCGGCTCGGAGTGTCCGCGCGCTGACCGAACGGCGTGCTACCCTCCCGCAGGGCCGGCGGGCCGGGAGACGGTGACGATGAAGGTCGGAGTGCTGCAGTTCTTCTCGTGGTCGCGGCGGGTGCCGCTCACGACCGTCTACGAGCGGGCCTTCGCGCGCATCGAGACCATGGACCGGACGGGCTACGACTGCGTCTGGCTGGCCGAGCACCACTTCAACACCTACAGCGTGTGCCCGTCGATCAACGTCATGGCCGCCCACGTCGCCGCCCGCACCCGCCGGCTGCGGATCGGGCTGGCCGTGTCGCTGGCCGCGTTCTACAACCCGCTGCGGCTCGCCGAGGAGGTCGCGCTGATCGACGTCCTCTCGGGCGGTCGCGTGAACTGGGGCGCCGGCCGCGGCTTCGACCGCGCCGAGTTCGAGGCCTTCGGCGTGCCCGTCGAGGAGAGCTCCGACCGCTTCCGGGAGTGCGTCGAGATCGTGCTGGCCGCCTGGCGTGACGAGCGCCTCGTCTACGAGGGCAAGTTCTGGCGCTACGACGGCGTCGAGGTCCTGCCCAAGCCGCTGCAGGCCCCCCATCCACCGGTGTGGCTGGCCGCCACCTCACCGGATTCGATCCGGCGCGCGGCCGAGAAGGGCTACGACATCCTGCAGGATCCCCACGCCACCCACACCGACATCGGCAAGAAGCGGGCGCACTACTACGACGTCCTGCGTGCTCACGGCTTCCCGACCGAGGGCCGGGTGATCCCGACCGCGCGGCTCCTCGCCGTCGGGGCCACCGATCGGGAGGCGGACGAGGTGGCCCGCGCCGGTGCCTTGTGGACGGTCGCCTCCTACGCCAACCCCACCAAGCGGGCCGGCCCGCCCCCCGCGCACTGGGTGCCCGGCATCGACCCGGTGGAGCGCTACATGAACGAGGTGGTCATTCGCGGCACCCCCGACCGCGTGCTCGACACGATCCTCGAGCTGCGCGAGACGATCGGGCTCGACTACCTGATGTGCGCGCCGCTCAGCCACCAGAGCTTCACGCTCTTCACCGATCAGGTGCTGCCCAAGCTCGTCTGAGTCGAGGCCGCGGCCTATCCGGGCGCGACCGCGCGCAGGGCCTTCAGGTACGCGTCCCGGGTCGGCTCGTTGAACACGAGGCGAATCTCCTGGGCGCCGGCGGCGAAGAAGCGCTGCATCTGCTCGCGGCATTGCGCGGGCGGCCCCAGGATGGTCACCGCGTCGACCATCTCGTCGGTGACCAGCGCGGCCGCCCGGTCGCGCTCCTTGGCAAGGAACGCGGTGCGTACGCGGTCGGCCTCGGCGCCGAAGCCGATGCGGTGCATGTACTGGTGATAGAACACGCCCATGCCGCCGATGTAGAAGGCGATGTGCGGTCGCTCGCGATCGCGGGCGGCGGCGACGTCCTCGGTGACGTAGATCGACACCTGCGGTGAGATGGCGATGTCGCGCAGCGACCGGCCCGCCGCCTCCGCTCCCGCCTTCAGCTCCGCCACCGCCGCCGCCATCCGCGACGGGGCCAGGAAGATCGGCAGCCAGCCGTCGGCCAGCTCGCCGGTCAGGCGCAGGCTGGGCGGGCTGAGCGAGGCGATGTAGATGGGCAGGGTCGCCCGGTACGGCGGGAACCGGAGCTGGAAGCGCTTGGTGTGGAAGAACTCGCCCTCGTGATCCAGCCGCTCGCCCCGGGCGGCCTTGCGGATGATGTCGATGTACTCGCGCATGCGCGTGAGCGGCTTGGCGAACCGCTCGCCGTGGAAGTCCTCGATCACGAGCCGGCCGCTGGTGCCGAGACCGAGGAAGAAGCGCCCCTCCGACATCCGGTCCAGGTTCAGCGCGGTCATGGCCAGGTTGGCCGGTGACCGCGCGAAGACCGGCACGATGCTGCTGCCGATGCGGATGCGCGAGGTCACCGCCGCCAGCTGGGCCAGCGAGGTCAGGGCATCCTCGCCCCACGACTCCCCCATCGAGATGCAGCTGTAGCCGAGCTGCTCGGCCAGCACGGCGGCCTCCCGCATCTCTCGCCAGGACATGCCCGGCACGTGCATGCCCATGAGGCCGACGGCGCCCATCAGACGACGCTCACTTCCACTCGCGCGCCATCTTGCGGATGCGTTCCTTGTCGTAGTCGTTGCAGTCGGCGACCAGCTCGTTGGTGAGGAAGCCCTTCAGATCCTGCGGCTTCTCCAGCGCGCCCTGGGCCGCGGTCTTGCCGGTGATGAGGAAGTCCTGGTAGGCCTCCCACGCCTCCAGGCTGCTCGTCCCGAACTCCCCCTTCGCGAAGGAATCGGCCGGCGACTTCGTGAGGTCCAGCATGGTGTCGAGCAGGGCACGGCCGAACTTGGGATCGACGTACTCGGCCGGTGAGACCTTGGTGAGGATGGCCTGGGCGGCGCTGGGATTGGTCTGGGTGAACAGCGTGGCCTTGGCCAGGCCCCGGCAGATGGCCACCACCATCTTGCGCTGCCCCTCCAGGACCTCCTGGCGCATCACCAGGATCTGCGACTGGAACTTCGAGGTCTGCGGGATCACGATCTCGCGGACGTTGGGCTCCTGGTAGCGCAGCGCCACGATGTCCTGGAAGCCGGTCATGTAGGCGCCG
This sequence comes from uncultured Candidatus Rokubacteria bacterium, assembly GCA_963734175.1. GTDB lineage: Bacteria > Methylomirabilota > Methylomirabilia > Rokubacteriales > CSP1-6 > AR5. Next base: position 539,555 of record CAVTGC010000013.1, on the reverse strand, counting down.
ACCCGGCCGCTCCGCAGCGCCTGCAGCGCGGAGGCCGGCGTCTCGCCGACGGGCAGCAGGGCCACGTCCTTGCCCTCGGTCAGCCCGGCCCGCGCCAGCACGCCGCGCGCGATAGCCACCTCGCCCCCGGTGAACTCGCTGATGCCAAGCGCGCCGCCCCGCAGATCCTCGACCTTCTGGACCTTGCTGTTGCCCAGAGTGATCATCGGGAAGACGTCCTTGTAGAAGATCGTGTAGACGCCCTTGAGCTTGGCGCCGGCCTGCATGGCCATCAGGATGGCGCCGGGCGAACCCTGCCCGATGTCCACCTGCTTGCCGATCACCTGGCGGATCATGGCGCCGCTGCCCGAGCCCGGCAGCACCTCGATGTCGAACCCCTCTTCCTTGAAGAAGCCGAGGTGCTCGGCGAGGGTGGCCGGGTAGTGCGGCGTGCCCTTCTTCGAGGACAGCATGTACTTGGCCTTGGGGGGCGCCTGGGCCTCGGCCAGCGGAGCCAGTCCGACGAGCCCCATCACGATCGCCAGCAGCGCCGCCATCCACCGCGTGTTCCGCATGAGCGTCTCTCCTCTCACAGCCCTTCCTCCCGCCGCCAGAAGACGATCCGGCGATCCAGGAAGTCGAGGGCGGCATAGAGCACGATTCCCACCACCGAGATGATCACGATGACCGCGAAGACCAGGTGCATCTGGAGCGCGAAGGTGAAGGTCTCCAGCATCAGGCCGAGACCGTGGTAGGTCCCCACGAACTCCGCCACGATGGCGCCGATGAGCGCGAACGTGAACGCCGTCTTGAGGCCGGCGAAGATGAAGGGCAGCGCCTTGGGCAGCGTCAGCTTCCAGAAGATCTGCAGCCGGCTCGCCACGTAGGAGCGCATCAGCATCACCTCGTCCTCCGAGGTCGAGCGCAGGCCGACGGCGGTGTTGATGAGACACGGGAAGAACGCGATCACCGCCGCCAGCACGATCTTCGACTCGATGCCGTAGCCGAACCAGGCCAGGAAAATCGGGGCGAAGACGACCTTGGGGATCACCTGGAAGGCGACGACGTAGGGGTAGATGACCCGGCGAAACAGTGGGAAGGTCCCGGTGAGGATGCCGATGCCGATCCCTCCCACGGCGGCCAGAAGGAAGCCGAGGAACACCTCGAGCAGCGTCGTGCCCAGCTCGCGCGCGAACCCGTCGAGGGTGACGACGGTCCACACGCCGGCCGCGATCCGCGTGGGCGCCGGCAGGATGATCTCGTGCACGACCTCGAACCGGTTCAACGCCTCCCACCCGGCCAGCACGGCGACCAGGAACGACACCGACAGCACGTGCTCGATCTGCACGAGCCGGCCGCGGCCGCCGGGCCGGGCGGTGGCGGCGGGGGATGGCGTGCGCTCGGCGATCTCGGTGGATGGCATGCCGCGCCTCCTGTCAGGCGACCCCGAGGATCTCGCGAATCTCGAACACCAGTGACGCGAACTCCGGGCTCTTCAACAGGCGGATCTCGCGCGGCCGCGGAAACGGCACTCGCACCACGCGGGCCAGGCGGCCGGGCCGCGGCGTCATGACCAGGACCTGGTCGGAGAGGAACACCGCCTCGGCGATGTTGTGAGTCACGAAGAGGATGGTCTTGCGGGCCTGCATCCAGATGCGCTGGATCTCGAGGTTGAGGCGCTCGCGGGTGAACTCGTCGAGGGCGCCGAACGGCTCGTCCATCAGGAGCACGTCCGGCTCGTAGACCAGGACCCGGCTCAGCGAGACCCGCTGCTGCATCCCGCCCGAGAGCTGGCTCGGGTAGCTGTCCTCGAACCCCTCCAGGTCGACCGTCTTCAAGATGGCCCGGGCCCGGGCCAGCGCGGTCTCCCGGTCCAGGCCGAGGATCTCGGTGGGTAGCAGGACGTTCTCGAGCGTGGTCCGCCAGTCGAAGAGCACCGGCGTCTGGAACATGATGCCGATGTCCCGGCGGGGGCCCAGGACGGGCTGGCCCTTGACGACGACGTCCCCGCCCGTACGGTCCACGAGGCCCCCGACGATCTTGAGCAGGGTCGACTTACCGCACCCGCTCGGCCCCACCAGGGTGACGAACTCGCCAGCCTCCACCGAGAAGCTCACATCCTCGAGCGCCACGAGATCACGGGCCGGAGTGCGATAGACCTTGTGGACCTTCGACGCCGTCAGGATCGACACGGCCGAACATGGAGCCTGCCGTGAATGAAGTCAAGACTGCTAGGGGTAGGTGTCGCGTCCCCGCCGACCCCCCACCACCGGCCGTGGACAGGCCCCTCCAGTGGTCCCCTACGCTTGATGCATGGCTCACGCAGCCCTCCGCACCCTCGTCGCCGCCGCGGCCGCCGCGGCCGTCCTGACGCTCAGCGGCTGCACCATGGCCGTGCTGGCCGCCTACGACATCGCGACCGACGCCCGCGCGCTCTCGGTCCAGCAGACCGACGCCGCCATCGCCAACACGATCCGCGGCGAGCTGATGGAGGCGAGCCTGCAGCGCTTCCTGTCGGTCGACGTCTTCTGCCACCAGGGGCTGGTGGTGCTGACCGGAGTCACCACGCCGGGCAACGACGCCGGGGCCCGGGCCGTCGCCATCGCACGCAAGCAGGCGGGGGTGCGTCGGGTCGAGACCTACTTCTTCAACGAGCGCCCCTCGCGGCTGGGCGACATGAGCGTGGGCGTCCGGTTCTACACCCGCATCGCCCTCGACACCGGACTGCTCCTGGCCCACGTGGACTTCGCCGCCATCAACGGGCAGCTCGTCCTCGCCGGTGTCGTGCAGGATCAGGCCGAGATGGAGGCCGTCCTCCGCCATGCCCGGTCCGTCACTGGAGTGAAAGCCGTGAAGTCCTACCTGCAGATCAAGACGCTGCAGGCCAAGGCTCCCTAGGGCCGCCGCGCCGCCAGGCCGGCGCGCGCACGCTCGCGCCAGCCGAGATCGCGAGGCGACGCCCGGCGCTGCAGGCGCCGGTGGATGAGGCGGAGGGCGTCGTCGTACCGCTCGAGCGCCAGGTAGCTGACCACCATCGTCTCCTCGAACAGCTCCCACTGGGCGTGACTACCCCCGACCCGGTGCATCTCCCGCTCGACCGGCTCCAGATGTCCCAGAGTCGCGGCGTGATCGCCGGCCACGAACGCCGCCGCCCCCTGGGCCATCGGCAGCGCCACCGTGCCGGCAATCGGATGCCCTTTGGCGCCCAGGGCCCGGAGGCCGTCCAGCAGCTTTGCGAGCGCGGTCCCGTCGCCACCGGCGGCGTAGGCAAGAGCCGCGTGGATCTCGCCGAAGACGAAGCCGGGCCGGGAGACGCGCTCGGCCAGATCGGCGAGCGACCGCCAGGCTGCGGGCGCGGTCGGCTGTCCGTCGAGCCGGAAGCGCCACAGCAGCGCCGCACCGTCGATCATGGCCAGCCGCGGATTGACCGCGGGCAGGATGTCGCGCTCGAAGATCTCCTGCGCCCGCGCGTAGGCGCCCCGGTGCAGCTCGAACATGGCCAGGTGCCAGGCGAGGTGGCAGTGGAACGACGCCGCCCGATCGTACCCCGTCATCCACTCGGCCAGGAAAGCGGCGCCGGCGTCGGTGTCGAGCGTCTCGAAGTGGATGTGGGCCAGGTTGTGGCTGGCGTTGGCGTTGCCGGGATACTGCCGTAGCGAGCGCTCCGACAGGCTCCGTGACTCCTCGTACCGGTCCGCTTCGTGGTAGGTGAAGGCCAGCGCGGACTGAAACCACCAGTCGTCCCCATACGCGGGGGCCAGGCGCTCGAGGAACGCCATCCGGTACTCCTCACGATCGGGGCGGCCGGCGAAGCCGATGGCGCTGCTCGCCTGGTTCACGAGCAGCGCGTCGCGCGGAAACTCTCCCACGTGCTCGTCGACCAGGGCGAGTCCGCGGGCCGTCTCGCCGGCGACGAGTGCCCCCAGGGCCTCCACGTGCTGCTGCTCGCGCCGGGTGGCGCCGGCCACCGTGTCCCGCGCCCGGCCGGCGGCCGACCGGGCCAGGGCCGCATCGCCCTGCACCAGGGCGACGAGAGCAACACCCGCGTGGGCTACCGCGAACCGGTTATCGGCCGCCAGCGCGGCCGTGAACGCCTGCTCGGCGCCCGGTCCGTAGGCGAGCACGGCGTCCATGCCCTGCTGGAAGTGGTCGACGGCGGTGGCGGAGGTGGTGGTGACGGGCAGGCCGTACCGGTCGGTAAGAGTCATGGCGAGACGAGTATAGCCAGCGCGACGGCGCGGGGCCATTGACCACCCACGGCACTCTTGCTAGCGTGAGGTGCCGTCGTCTCGCGCCCGCGTTGCGGCCGGGCCAGGGGCGCCCGCGTCCATCCTCGGGGTCGGAGAGGCAGAGACATGGCCAAGAAGAAGGCAGCGCGGAAGGTCGCGAAGCGGAAGCCCACCAAGGCGAAGGCCACCAAGGCGAAGGTCACCAAGGCGAGGGCCACGAAACGGAAGCCCACCAAGGCAAAGAAGAGCCGCACGCCCACCCTCAAGAAGAAGGTCCAGACCGACCTCGCGGCTGACCCGGCCAAGAGCGTCACCGTCGACGACGGGTTCAGGGAGGACTACCTCCGGCCGAACATTGCCAGCGTGTCGCCGAGCATCGCCAACCTGAAGGCGAAGCCCACCTTCTAGGCTTTCCAGCCGCTGCTCGTCGATCAGGCGCCGGCGGCGCAAATCCGCTCGCGCCCTCCCGACCGCTGACGTACGCTGGCTCGACGATGCGCGTGGACGATGCCCGATCCTGACGTGACGCCGGCCGGCGAGTACCGGCGGCGCGCCGATCAGCACCGCGCCCACGCCGCCGACGCCGCCCGGCGACAGGAGACGGTCTCGCGCGTCCGTCTCGGCGTCGCCGCCGTCGCGGTGCTGCTCGGGTGGCTGGCCAGCACCGGGCGGCTGTCCTCGTGGTGGCTCGTGGTACCCATCGCCGCGTTCGTGGGCCTGCTCGTGGCGCACGCCCGCGTCCGTCGCCGGCGCCGCCGGGCCGAGCGGGGCGTCGACTTCTACGAGCGCGGCCTCGCCCGCCTGGATGGCCGGTGGGCGGGGGCCGGCCGCACGGGCGCGCGTTTCCTCGATCCTCACCATCCGTACGCCGACGACCTCGACGTGTTCGGCCCCGGCTCGCTGTACGAGCTGCTCTGCGGCGCGCGCACCACGATGGGCGAGGAAACGCTCGCGGCCTGGCTCCTCGCACCCGCCGACGCCGCGGCCGTCCGCGCGCGCCAGGTGGCCGTGCGGGAGCTGGCGCCGCGACTGGAGCTGCGCGAGGACCTGGCCGCCCTCGGCGACGAGGTGGCGGCCACCGTGCGGCCCGACGCGCTGGCCGCCCTGGCGGCGCCGGCGCCCCCGCCGTCGACCGGGCTCCGCGTGGGCGCGCTCGTCGTGACGCTCGCGGCGCTGGCGACGGTGCTGGCGTGGTCGCTCGGGTGGGCGCCGCCGCTCGTGGCGCTCGGCGCCCTCGCCGTGCAGAGCCTCGTTCGCTGGCGGCTGCGCCCGCGCGTGGTCGACACCGACCGCGCGGTGGCCGGGCACGGCCCCGACCTCGATTTGCTGGCCGCGGTACTCGAGCGCATCGAGCGGGAGCCGCTCACCGCCCCCCTGCTGGCCGAGCTCGGCCGCCGCCTGCGAGAGCAGGGCACGCGCCCGTCCCAGGCGGTGCGCAGCCTGCGCCGGCGGGTGGATCTCTTCGACTCACGGCGCAACGAGTTCTTCAAGCCGGTGGCGCTGCTCACCATGTGGGACGTGCACTGGGCGCTGGCGATCGACGCCTGGCGCGCCCGTCACGGCGCCTCGATCGCCACGTGGCTGGCCGCGGTGGGTCAGATCGAGGCTCTCGCCTCGCTGGCCGGCTTCGCGTGGGAGCACCCGGCCGACGTCTATCCGGAGCTCATCGACGGCGCGCCGCACTTCGAGGCCGAGGGGCTCGGCCACCCGCTCATGGCCGAGGCTCGCTGCGTGCGCAACGACGTGGCGCTCGGCGACGCCGTTCGCGTGCTGATCGTCAGCGGCTCCAACATGTCGGGCAAGAGCACGCTGCTGCGCTCGGTCGGCGTCAACGCGGTGCTGGCGCTGGCCGGGGCGCCGGTGCGGGCCACCCGGCTGCGCCTCTCGCGCCTGGCCGTCGGGGCCACGCTGCGCATCCGCGACTCGCTGCAGGAGGGCACCTCGCGCTTCTACGCCGAGCTGGTCCGCCTGCGCGACCTCGTTCGCATCGCCGATGGCCCGGTGCCACTGCTGTTCCTGCTCGACGAGATCCTGCACGGCACCAACTCGCACGACCGCCGGCTGGGCGCCGCTGCCATCGTGAGCGGCCTCGTGAGGCGCGGCGCCGTCGGCCTCGTCACCACCCACGACCTGGCGCTGTCGGAGGTGGCGAACGACCCCGGCGTCGGCGCCACCAACGTGCACTTCGAGGACCGGCTGGAGGACGGACAGATGGTATTCGACTACCGGATGCGGCCGGGGGTGGTGCGCACCTCGAACGCGCTGGCGCTGATGCGCACGCTGGGGCTCGGGCCGGAGGCGCCGGAGCGTTGAGCGGGCTTCAGGGCGTGGGGCCGCAGACGAAGGGGTTGCCGCCGGCGACGTTGAGGCCGCAGTAGAAGCCGCGGCTGGTTCGCGTCAGCTCGGCCGCGGAGCCGATGGTGTCGCCATCGAACACGAACCGCGTGTTCTCGTCGGGCCGGGTCATCCACCAGACGGGGATGCCGAAGGCGAACAGCGAGTTCGGCGCCGCCGTGACCGGGGCCCGGCCCGGGGCGAGGGCGGTCTTGGACAGCCGGTAGTACCAGACGTCCCGACCGCCTTCTTGCGTCGTGCGGAGCGGCGCACCGAAGCGCCCCACCACCTCGGCCTTCGTCCTGGCCTCGGGCGCGACCGCGACCCAGTCGAGATGACTCCGGGTGGCGCCGACGCAGCCGCCGAGCGCGGCCGTGACGAGGGCCACGGCGGCCACGCCGCGTCTCGTCAGCGGCCCCCGAGGGGTAGCGGGCAGCTCGCGGTAGCAGGAAACGACCATCGCGCCTCAGTATAGCGGCGCGACGAACGGAGGAACGAGAGTGCGGCTAGGCCGGTAGCACCGCGGCGGCGCCCAGCGCCGGGGGCGCATCGAAGAGCGTGAACGTGTCGGCGCGCAGTCCCAGTCGCAGCGTCTCCAGCCCCACGACGTCCTGGAAGCTGACGTTGCCCAGGTTCACCCGGGCGCCGAATCGCTTGATGAAGTACGTCTGCAGCGCCTTGGTGGGCGCCTCGAAGATGAGCGTGTCCATGTCGAACCCGGCACCGGCGATGTCCTCGATGAGGTCGAAGCGCGGCTCGCCGTTCGGCCGGCAGAGCCCGCTGGCGCCACTCTCGCGCGCCTCCGTGATCACCCATTCGGCCCCGGCCGCACGGTCGGCCTTGATGCAGCGGATCCACTGCTCGGCGTCCATGCCCTCGGACCGGCCGCTGTCCTTGTAGCCGACCTCGCTGAGCACGTGGAAGTCGCGCGCGAACAGCTGGATGAACTCGCACTTCTGCTCGTTGGGCATGTCGATGACGCCGTTGGACACTTCCAGGTATTCGGCGCGGTGACCTCGCACCCAGCCCAGGAACCCGTCGAGCCGGTCCTGGGAGTACGCCTTCTCGAACAGCGTCCCCCCGAAGTAGTACTTCACGCCGTTGCCGCGGAGCACCTCGATCTTGCGCTCGAGGTCGCCGGTGAGCAGCGAGGTGCACCATCCGAACTTGACGATGTCGACGAGCCCGTGATGGCTCTCGATGACGTCGCGAAACTGTCCAGTGGCGAGGCCGGTGTCGATGAGGCTGGTCAGCCCCGTCCGGCGCGGCTTCAGTTCTCTCCGGGGCAGATCGAGGAATGCTTTGTTCATGGGGTGGCTTCTATCACGTCCCCGTGGCGTGAACAGTCGGGGAAAGCCTGACACATCCCTCCCCGGCCCGTTGCACGGCCCGGCCGACCCCGTCTATAGTTGCCCCCCCGAGGGGGCACCCCGGAGACTCGCCAGGAGGCAACGATGGCCAAGGCCAAGAAGAAGGCAAAGAAGCTCGCCGCCAAGAAGCAGTCGGTCAAGGACATGAGCCCGTCGAAGGCGAAGGCCGTGAAGGGCGGCGCCCTGGCCAGCGACCGTCAGCCCCGCGCCGTGAAGCTCTCGTAGACCCGGGCACCAGCGATGCGGGAGCCGAGCGTGATGCTGATCGCCATGCCCTGGCACACGCTCGGCTTGCCCTCGATCCAGCTGGGTCTCCTGACGAGCGTCCTCGAGCAGGCCGGCATCGCCACCGAGCCGCGCTCGCTCATGCTCGCCTTCATGCAGCACTGCCTGGCGGAGACGGCCGGGCGGCCCCAGGCGGAGCGAATCGAGCTGGCCGACTACGCCATGGTGGGCGAGACGAACTTCCCGCTGGGCCTCGGCGACTGGATCTTCGCCGTCCCGCCCTTCCGGGACGACCCCGACCGCGACATGCAGTACCTCGCGCATCTCCGCGCCCAGCCGGTGCCGGACCGGGAGGTGGCCAAAGCGCTCACGATGCGGGCACTGGTGCCGGCATTCCTGGAGCGTGCCGCCGACGAGATCCTGGCCGCCGGGCCGCGGGTCGTCGGGTTCAGCTCGACCTTCAGCCAGAACGTGCCCTCCCTCGCCCTGGCCAGGCTGCTCAAGCAGTACGATCCATCACTCAGGATCGTCTTCGGCGGCGGGAACTGCGACGGGCCCATGGGGGCGGCGCTGCACCGGGCCTTTCCCTGGGTGGACGTCGTCGTCCGCGGCGAGGCCGAGCGGCTCCTCCCCGATCTCGTCCGTGACCTGTTCGCGGGCGACTGGATCCGTCCTGCCCCCGGCCTCTGCTACCGGGACGGCGACCGGTCGGTCGCCATGCCGCAATCCGGCGCCGCCGGCGTGCGCATGGACGAGATCCCCACGCCGAGGTTCGACGAGTACTTCGAGCGACTCGCCAAGACGGCCTTCGCCTCGGAGGTGATGCGGGAGGTGCGGCTGCCGTACGAAACGTCCCGCGGGTGCTGGTGGGGGGCGAAGTCCCACTGCACGTTCTGCGGGCTCAACGGAACCACGATGGCCTTCCGCAGCAAGAGCGGCGACCGCGTCGTCGAGGAGCTGACCGCGCTCGCGCGGCGCCACGATCGCCTCGACTTCACGCTGGTCGACACCATCCTCGACATGCAGTACTTCCGGGACGTCCTGCCCCGGCTGGCCGCGGCCGGCCACGACCTGAGCCTCTACTACGAGACGAAGGCGAATCTCCGGCGCGAGCAGGTCCGCCTCCTCCGGAGCGCGGGCGTGAACTTTCTCCAGCCGGGCATCGAGAGCCTCAGCACCCCGATCCTGGCGCTCATGCGCAAGGGGGTCACGGCGTTCCAGAACGTGCGCCTGCTCAAGTGGTGCGCCGAGTACGGCATCCACGTCTTCTGGAACGTGATCTACGGCTTTCCGGGAGAACCGCCGGAGGAATACGCGCGCCTGGCCGACGTGCTCCCCTCGCTCACGCACCTGGCCGTGCCCGAGCTCTGTCGCCTCGCGATCCACCGCTTCAGCCCCTACCACAACCAGCCCGGCGAGTTCGGGCTCGAGGTGCTCGGGCCCCTGCCCTGGTACCGGCTGGTCTATCCCGTGGACGATGCGACGCTCGCCGACCTGGCCTACAACTTCGAGTACCGGCACGCCGACGGGCGCGACCCCGAGACCTACGTGGCGCCGCTCCGCGCGGTGATCGAGGCCTGGCGGGCGGGCGGGGTCGCCGGCGACCGCGCGCTGCGCTACCGCCGCGGCCCCGGCTTCCTGGTCGTCCACGACCGCCGGCCCAACCTCGAGCCGGCCGACTACTCGTTCGACGAACGCGAGGCCCGGCTCTTTCTGACGTGCGAGGACGGGGCGACGGCCGCCGAGGCGCTGGCGGCGCTGCCGGAGACGGAGGCGGCGGATCTCGACCTCGTCGAGGTTCAGGAATTCCTCGACGGGCTGGTGGCCTCGCGGCTCATGTACGAGGAGGGCGGCCGGTACCTCGCGCTGCCCTTGCCGGACCGCGGCCTCACGCCATCCTGACGGCGGCGGCCTTCTCCAGACCGAGCGCCTTCACGCTCTCCTCGCGCATGAGGAACTTCTGGACCTTGCCGGTCACCGTCATGGGGAAGGCGTCGACGAAGCGGACGTAGCGCGGAATCTTGAAGTGGGCGATCTTGCCGCGGCAGTAGTCGCGGATCTCGTCCTCGGTGGCCGCCTGCCCCTCCCGCAGCCGCACCCAGGCCATGATCTCCTCGCCGTACTTCTCATCGGGCACCCCGATGACCTGCACGTCCTGCACGGCCGGGTGGCCGTACAGGAACTCCTCGATCTCCCGCGGGTACACGTTCTCGCCGCCGCGGATGATCATGTCCTTGATGCGCCCGACGATGTTCAGGTAGCCCTCGTCGTCCAGGGTGGCGAGGTCGCCGGTGTGCATCCAGCGGGCGGCGTCGATGGCGGTGCGGGTGGCCTCGTCGTTGTCCCAGTAGCCGAGCATCACGCTGTAGCCGCGCGTGCACAGCTCGCCCCGCTCGCCGACCGGCACCACCTGCCCCGTTGCCGGATCGACGATCTTGATCTGCACGTGCGGGTGGACCTGGCCCACCGTGCCCACCTGCTTGGCCAGCGGCGCCCCGATGCGCGTCTGCGTGCTGACCGGGCTCGTCTCCGTCATCCCGTAGGCGATGGCCACCTCGTGCATGTGCATCTGCGCCTGCACCTGCTTCATCACCTCGACCGGGCACGGCGAGCCGGCCATGATCCCCGTGCGCAGCGTCGACAGGTCGTAGCGCGCGAAGTCGGGATGGTTCAGCTCGGCGATGAACATCGTCGGCACGCCGTAGAGCGCGGTGGCCCGCTCGGCCTGGGCGGCCTCCAGCACCGCGGTGGCGTCGAAGCCGTCGCTGGGGTAGATCATGGTGGCGCCGTGGGTCACGCAACCCAGGTTGCCCATCACCATGCCGAAGCAGTGATAGAGCGGCACCGGGATGAGCAGCCGGTCCCGGTCGGTGAAGCGCAGCAGCTCGGTGGTGAAGAAGCCGTTGTTGAGGATGTTGTGGTGGCTGAGCGTGGCGCCCTTCGGATAGCCGGTGGTCCCGCTGGTGAACTGGATGTTGATCGGATCGTCGAACTCCTGCTGCCGCTGCCGCCGGGCCAGGTCGTCGGCGGTGACTCGCTCGGCCATCGCCAGCAACGCGCCCCAGCCGAGCATTCCCGGCGACGGCTCGTCGCCCAGCCGGACGACGCCGCGCAGCAGCGGGAACGCGGCGGACGCGAGGGCGCCGGGCCGGCGGGCGGCCAGCTCGGGCACCAGCTCGTGGACCATCCCCGTGTAGTCGGAGGTCTTGAACCGCGGCGCGGTGACGAGCCACGTGCATCCCGACTGCTTGAGGGCGTACTGCAGCTCGTGGAGCCGGTAGCTGGGGTTGATGTTCACGAGGATCGCGCCCAGCTTGGCCGTCGCGAACTGGGTGATCGCCCACTCGGCACAGTTCGGCGCCCAGATGCCGACCCGCTGGCCCTTGTCGACGCCGAGGGCGATCAGCGCCCGGGCGGCGCGATCAACCGCCTGCTGGAGCTGGCGATAGGTGTAGCGGAGGCCCTGGTGGCGGGAGACGAGCGCCTCGTTGTCGGGATGCTCGGCGGCGGTGCGGTCGAACAGGTCGCCGATGGTGAGGCCGAGCAGGGGAAGATCGCTCGTCCCGCTGGTGTAGCTCCAGCTGCTCGAAGCCATGGCGTCGATGCTCACTGGAGCAGCGCGAGCGGTTCCTCGACCAGCTCGGCCAGCGCGCCGATGAACTGGGCGCCGCGCGCCCCATCGAGCGCCCGGTGGTCACACGACAGCGTCAGCACCATCGTCGGCTGCACGACCGCCTGGCCGTTGAGCGCCACCACGCGCTCGGTGATGCGGCCCACCGCGAGGATGGCCGCCTGCGGCGGGTTCACGATCGCATTGAAGGCGTCGACCCCGAACATCCCCAGGTTGCTGATCGTGAAGGTGCCGCCCTGGATGTCGGCCGGGCGCAGCTTGCCGCTCTGGGCGCGGCTCACCAGATCCTCGCGGCGGCCGGCGATCTCGGCGAGGCTCAGCGTGTCGGCACGATGCAGCACGGGCACGACCAGACCGTCGTCGATGGCCACCGCCAGCCCCACGTTGATCTCGGCCGCCGACACGATCGAGCCGTCCTTCCACGACACGTTCACCCGCGGGTGCTGCACCAGCGCCGCGGCGACCAGCTTCACCAGCAGATCGGTGTACGTGAGGCGCACGCCCGTCTGCTTGCTCGCGCGCTCGCGCCAGGTGACCAGCCGGCTCACGTTGACCTCGCGCACCAGGTAGAAGTGGGGCGCGGTGGTCCAGCTCGCCGTCATGCGCTCGGCCATGATGCGCCAGACGTTACTGACGCCCGCCGCCGCCACCCGCGGCGCCGCCGGGGCACCCGCCGCGGGGACGTCCGCCGCCAGGACGGCGCCACCCGGACCGGAGCCGCGCACCACGCGGAGGTCGACACCGCGCTCGGCGGCCAGACGGCGCGCCTTCGGCGAGGCGGCGGCGATGCGGGCCGCACTCGCAGCGCCGTTACCCGCCGACAGCTTCTGGCGCTCGACGTAGGCGAGCACGTCGGCCTTCTCGACCCGTCCACTGGGCGTCTGCACCGCGGCGAGGTCGACGCCATGCTGCTCGGCGATCTTGCGGGCGAGCGGCGAGGCTTTCACCACCCCCGGCGAATCGCCGACGGGCGGCGCCGGCACGACCGCCGGCCGCGCTCGCCGCCGGCATGACGCCGCGCCGGGCGCCTCCCCCGCCGCGAAGATCAGCGCGATCGTCCGGCCGACCGGCACCACGTCCCCCGGCTGGGCGCTCACCTCGCGCAGCACGCCGGCGGCCGGCGCCTCGACCTCGACGGTCACCTTGTCCGTCTCGATCTCGACGATCGGCTCGCCCTTGCGGACGCTGTCGCCCGGCTGCTTGAGCCACTTCAGGACCTTGCCGGTCTCCTGGGCCAGCTCCAGGGCCGGCATGATGACGGTCGCGGGCATCAGTCCTTCTTCCCGCAGAGCGCCTTGGCCGCCTCGAACACGCTCTTCTCGTTCGGCACCGTGAGGTCCTCGAGCACCGGCGAGAACGGCACCGGCACGTCCATGGCCCCGATGCGCTTGACCGGCGCGTCCAGATAGTAGAAGGCGCCATCGGCGATCACCGCGGCCATCTCGGCCGTCACGCCGTAGCGCTCGTAGCCCTCGTCCACCACGATGGCGCGCGAGGTCTTCTTGGCGGAGTCGATCAGTGCCTGCTTGTCGAGTGGCCACGTCGTGCGGGGGTCGATCACCTCCGCGCTGATCCCGACCTCCTCCAGCATCGCGGCGGCGGCCAGCGCCACCGTCACCATGCTGCTGGTGGCCACGATGGTGATGTCCTTGCCCGCGCGCTTGACCTCGGCCACGCCGAACGGGATCGTGTAGTCATCGGCCGGGACCGGACCCTTCACGCGGTACATCATCTTGTCCTCGAAGATCACCACCGGGCTGTCGTCACGGATGGCGGTCTTCATCAGCCCCTTGGCCTCGTAGGGGCCCGACGGCAGCGCCACCTTGAGGCCGGGCACGTGACTCACCCAGGCGTGCAGCGACTGCGAGTGCTGGGCGGCCGAGCGGCGGGTGGCGCCCAGCGTGGTGCGGAAGACGATCGGCACCTTGATCTTCCCGCCCGACATGTAGTGGGCCTTGGCGGCCTGGTTGACCATCTGGTCCATGGTCAGCGTGATGAAGTCGCCGAACATCACGTCGACGATCGGCCGCATGCCGGTCATGGCCGCGCCCACCCCGATGCCAGCGTAGCCGGGCTCGGAGATCGGGGTGTCGATGACCCGCTCGGTGCCGAACTCCTGCACCAGCCCCACCAGCGTCTTGAAGGGATGGCCGGCCTCCGCCACGTCCTCGCCGATGAGGAACACGCGCGGATCGCGCCGCATCTCCTCCGCGATCGCTTCCTTCACCGCCTCGCCGTACGTCAGCTCCCGCGCGTCGGCCATGCCACCCTCCCTGGGCCCCTGAGGCTGCGTCAGTCGGGGGCTGGAGTCAAGATCGCCGGGTGGGCACCCGGGGGACGCGGGCCGTTTGACGGGGCGGCGCCCGGCGGATAGGATTGGCGCCGGTCACCGTCCGGCCTGCCTGAGATTCCGGCACTCGGAAGAGGGAGGGTTCATGACTCGCGCGATCACACTCGGATCGGTCCTGCTCCTGGCGCTCACCCTGCTCACGCCCGCGGACATCCTCGCCCAGTCGAAGGACGACACGATCGTCTACGCCCTGCAGAGCGACGTCCAGAACTGGGATCCACCGAACTCGGTCCTGCGCGAGAGCATCATCCTCGGCTACAACGTCTTCGACCACCTGGCCGCCCGCGACCTCAAGACCGGCAAGGTGGGGCCGAGCCTGGCGGTGTCCTGGAAAGCCCTCGACGACACGTCGTGGGAGGTCAAGCTCCGCAAGGGCGTGAAGTTCCACGACGGCACCCCGTTCGGTGCCAAGGACGTCAAGGCCACCTTCGACCGCGTGCTGAACCCCGAGCTCAAGCTCACCGCCCGCGGCAACCACGCCAAGATCAAGAGCGTGGAGGTCGTGGACGACCTCACCGTGCGCTTCAAGACCGACGGCCCCTACCCGCTCTTCGTGGAGCGGCTCACCGCCCAGGTGATGCAGTCGGAGAAGGTCATCAAGGAGAAGGGCCACGAGTGGATGCAGGAGAACCCGGTCGGGACCGGGCCCTACAAGCTCGTGAAGTGGAGCAAGAAGCAGGAGCACGTGCTGGTCCGCAACGAGGACTACTGGGGGCCCAAGCCGGCCTTCAAGAACGTGCGCATCCGCATCATCCCCGAGCAGGCCACCCAGATCGCCGAGCTGATCTCCGGCGGTGTGGACATCATCAAGGCCGTCCCGCCCGACCAGATGGACGTGATCAACAAGTCGGGCCAGGCCCGCACGGCCACCTCGCCGATTCTCCGCACGGCCATGATCCAGCTCGACCAGGCCGGGCGGTCGGGCCCCAACCCGATGCAGGACAAGCGCGTGCGGCAGGCCGCCAACCTCGCCGTCGACATCGACTCGATCATCAAGCACGTGCTCAACGGCCTCGGCGATCGCACCGCCACCACCGTCAATCCCATGGCCTTCGGCTTCGACCCCGGCGCTGAAGCCCTACAAGCAGGATCTGGCCCAGGCCAAGAAGCTGCTGGCCGAGGCCGGCTTCCCGAACGGGCTCGAGGTGGGCTTCCTGCGCACCCAGCCAGTCGTGGAGCCCGGCCTGATCCAGACGTCCGACACCATCGTGGCCGATCTGGCCAAGGCCGGCATCCGGACCAAGGCCCGCATGGTCGGGGAGAGCGGCCCCTTCACCAACCTGGTCCGCGACAACAAGGCCGACCCGATGTTCGAGTTCTCCTGGGGCTACTACTCGATCTTCGACGCCGACGCCATCTTCTACGACGTGATGACGTGCAACCAGCCGTACAGCTACTACTGCAACAAGGCGTTCGACGACCTGGTCATCCAGGGCCGCTCCACGCTCGACACCAAGCGGCGGGCGGAGATCTACGCCAAGGCCCAGAAGCTGATCCACGACGACGCCGCCTACATCTTCAAGTGGGGGCTGCGCGGCGTGTGGGGCGTCAGCAGCCGGATCGATTACGAGGCGCCGCGCGACGAGGTCGACCGGATGTGGGCCGTGACGCCGCGGAAGAAGTAGGCGTAGCCCCGAGACCGGGCCCGGGTCGCTCCCGGGCCCGGGCCTTCCGCCCCGCATGCGCCGGTACCTCGCCCGTCAGCTCGTCCAGCTCGTCGTGGTCATCCTCGGGATCTCGCTCCTGGCCTTCGGGATCCTGCACGTCCTCGGCGACCCCGTCCTCCTGCTCCTGCCCCAGAACGCCGGCAAGGAGGAGTTCGAGCGCTACCGCCACCTGCTCGGCCTCGACCGGCCTCTCTACGTGCAGTACTGGAAGTTCGTCTCCCGCGCCGTGGTGGGCGACTTCGGCAAGTCGTGGTACGCCGACACGCCGGCGTTCCGGCTCGTCCTCGAGCGGATGCCGCCGACGATCTACCTCACCTTCGCCGGCCTCGTGGTCGCCCTCCTGATCGCGCTGCCCCTGGGCATCCTGGCCGCGCTCAGGCGCCACTCGTGGGTGGACAGCCTCTGCACGGCGGTGGCGGTGGCCGGCCAGGCCGCGCCGATCTTCTGGCTCGGCATCATGATGATCATCGTGTTCTCGGTGCGCCTGCGGCTGCTCCCCGCCTCCGGCTACGGCACCTGGCAGAACTTCCTGATGCCGGCCTTCTGCCTGGGCGCGGCGCTGGCGCCCATCACCATGCGCCTCGTCCGTTCCGGCGTGATCGAGGTCATGAGCATGGAGTTCATCAAGACCGCGCGGGCCAAGGGGCTGGCCGAGCCGCGGGTGGTGGTGCAAGCACGCCTTCCGCAACGCGTGCATCCCGGTGATCACGGTGCTCGGGCTGCAGTTCGGCCAGCTCCTGGGCGGCGCCATCATCACCGAGACGGTCTTCGCCTGGCCCGGGGTGGCCACGCTCGCCGTGGACTCGATCCGCAACCAGGACTTCCCGGTGGTCCAGTGCGCGGTGGTCCTGCTCGCCCTGCTCATCGTGGCCGTGAACCTGGTCGTCGACGTGGTGGTGGGGATCATCGACCCCCGCATCCGCGCCTCCTGACCCGATGAGCACGCCGGCCAGCCTCGAGGTCCCCGCGGTCGACCCGGCCGACCCCGAGACGTCTGCGGCGGGACGGGCCAGCTGGCGGCGCCTGCTGCGGCTGCGCTGGGGCGTGGCCGCCGCCGGCATTCTCCTCCTGATCATCGCCAGCGCGGTCCTCGCCCCGTGGATCGCGCCCCACGACCCCCTGGCCGTGGACATCCGCCACCGGCTGTCGCCCCCGGCGTGGATGGCCGGCGGCACCGCCGAGCACCTGCTGGGTACCGATCAGGTCGGGCGGGACCTCCTCGCGCGCGTGATCCACGGAGGGCGGGTGTCGCTGGTGGTGGGGGTCGCCGCCGTCCTCATGTCGGCCACCATCGGGGTGCTGCTGGGGCTGGGGGCCGGCTACTTCGGCGGCAACATCGACTGGACGATCATGACGGGCATCAACATCATGCTGACCTTCCCCTTCGTCCTGCTGGCGCTGGCCGTCATCGCCGTGCTGGGACCGAGCCTCTTCAACATGGTCATCGTGCTGGGCGTGGCGGGCTGGCCCATCTACGCGCGCGTCATCCGGGCCGAGACCCTGGCCATCCGCGAGCGCGACTTCGTGGTGGCCGGTCGCGCCCTCGGCATGAGCCACGGGCGGCTGATCTTCCGGCAGATCGTGCCCAACCTCGTGTCGGTCATCGTGGTCATCGCGACGCTGCAGGTGGCCCAGGTGATCATCCTGGAGTCGTTCCTGTCCTTCCTGGGCCTGGGCGTGCAGCCGCCCACGCCGGCCTGGGGCAACATGCTGGGCGAGGGGCGTGTCTACATGCTCAACTCGTGGTGGATCGCCACCTTCCCCGGCCTGGCCATCTTCCTCACCACCCTGGTGATCAACCTCATGGGCAACGCCCTGCGCGACTGGCTCGATCCCCACCTGAAGCTCTGAGCCCCCGGCCGCGACCGGGCAGGTTCCGGTCGCCGGTCTCCGACGCCCCGGGGTATACTCGCCGGCACCTTCGCGACCGGTCTGTCGGGGTGAGATTCGGGATGCTCCGATTCCTCCTGTCCCGTATCGGCCAGACGCTCGCCGTGCTCTTCACGGTGTCGGTGATCATCTTTGCCCTCATGCGGATGATCCCCGGCGATCCCGTCCTCATGATGCTCGGCGACGATTTCACCCAGGCGGCCTACGATCGGCTGCGGGCGCAGCTCGGCTTCGACCGCTCGATCGTGGTCCAGTACCTCATCTGGCTGCAGGCGATCCTGGGCGGCGACCTCGGCGACTCCTACCTGAACCACGAGCGAGTCAGCCGGCTGGTCTGGGACGCCTTCCTGCCCACGCTCTCGCTGGTAGTGGCCAGCATGCTGGTCGGCATCCTGGTCGCGGTGCCCTCCGGGATCGTCGCCGCCATGCGCAAGGGCAGCGCCTGGGACTGGGGCTCCATGGGCTTCGCGATCTTCGTCTACTCGATGCCGAGCTTCTGGAAGGGCATCGTCCTCATCTGGATCTTCAGCGTGCACCTGCGCTGGTTCCCGGCGGTGGGCTACGTGCACCCCTGGGAGAATTTCTGGGAGGGGTCGTGGCGGCTGGTGCTGCCCGCCATCACGCTGGGGACGTTCTTCTCGGGGCTGGTCGCCCGCATCATCCGGTCGAGCCTGCTCGAGGTGCTCGACCAGGACTACATCAAGGCCGCTCGTGCCCGCGGCGTGCGGCGGGCGGCTCTCGTCTACCGCCACGCGCTGGCCAACGCGATGATCCCGGTGGTGACGGTGATCGGGCTGCAATTCGGCACGCTGCTGGGCGGCGCCGTGCTCACCGAGACGGTGTTCGGCATTCCCGGGCATGGGCCGGCTCACGGTCGCCGCCATCCTCAACCGCGACTACGCCGATCGTGCAGGGCGCGATCCTGGTCGGCGTGTTGGCGGTCGTGGTCGTGAACCTCGCGGTCGACCTCGACCTACGCCTTCCTCAACCCGCGCATCCGGGTCGGCCTGATGGCGCGGCCGCTCGACGCCGAGGTCCTCGCCCGCCCAGGCGCCGGCGGCGGCCGGCGCGCCGAGCGGGGCGCCGCCGCCCGGCGGTGGTGGCGCCGGTTCGCCCGCAACCGCGGCGCCGTGTTCGGCCTCGCGGTGTTCCTCGCCATCGTGCTGATGGCGCTCTTCGCGGACGTGCTCGCGCCCTACGACCCGGTGATCCAGGGC
Organism: uncultured Candidatus Rokubacteria bacterium; assembly: GCA_963734175.1. Classification (GTDB taxonomy): domain Bacteria; phylum Methylomirabilota; class Methylomirabilia; order Rokubacteriales; family CSP1-6; genus AR5. The sequence goes on along the minus strand of CAVTGC010000013.1, from coordinate 520,663 downwards.
GTGGGGCCCGCCAACGAGGGGCCGAGCTGGGCGCACTGGGCGGGGACGGACAGCTTCGGCCGCGACATGCTGAGCCGCATCGTCTACGGCGCGCGCATCGCGCTCGTGGTCGGCATCGTCGCCGTCCTGCTGGCGATGATCGTCGGCGTCACGCTCGGCCTGGTGGCCGGCTACTACGGCGGCGCCGTGGACGCCGTGATCATGCGCGTGATGGACGGCCTCTTCGCCTTCCCCATCATCATCCTGGCCATCGCGATGATGGCGGTGATGGGCTTCGGAGTGAAGAACGTCATCATCGCCGTCGCTGTCGGCTTCATCGCCCCCTTCGCGCGCGTCACCCGTGCCGACGTGCTGGCGGTGAAGGAGGAGCCCTACGTCGAGGCCGCGCGCCTCGCCGGGTGTCGGGGCCCGCCATCATCGCGCGCCACGTGCTGCCCAACGTGCTGGCGCCCATCATCGTGCAAGCGGCCCTGCGCGTCTCCGGCGCGATCATCACCGAGTCGGGCCTGTCCTTCCTCGGGCTCGGCCCGCCGCCGCCGACGCCGGTGTGGGGCTCCATGATCGCCGAGGGCCGCAACTTCATCGTGATGGCGCCCCACGTCTCCACCATCCCCGGCATCGCCCTCATGGTCGACGATCGTCGGCCTGAACCTGCTCGGCGACGGCCTGCGCGACACGCTGGACCCGCGGCTCCGACGATGAGACGCGTGACCGAGGAGCGTCCCGCCGGGCCGGGGCCCGAGCCCGTCCTCGACGTGCGCGACCTGGTCGTCGAGTTCGCCACCGAGGACGGCCCCCTGCGCGCGGTCGATCACGTCAGCTTCTCGGTCGGCCGCGGAGAGATCGTCGGCCTCGTCGGTGAATCAGGCGCCGGCAAGACGCTCACGCTCCGAGGCGATCCTCGGCCTGGTCCGCCGCCCGCCGGGCGGGTCAGCGGGCGCGGTGCGGTTTCGCGGGCGCGACCTGCTCGGCGCTCGACGAGGCGGCGCTGGCGCGGATCCGGGGCAAGCGACATCGCGATGATCTTCCAGAACCCGAGCGCTCGCTGAACCCGGTCTTCCGGGTCGGCGACCAGCTCGTCGAGGCGATCGGCCCTGCACCTGGGCTGACGCGGACGCGGCGCCCGCGGCGGCGCGCGGTCGAGCTGCTCGACGCGCGTCGGCATCCCCGGCGCCGGCGCGCCCGCTGCGCGACTATCCGCACCAGTTCTCCGGCGGCATGCGCCAGCGGGTGATGATCGCGCATGGCGCTGGCGTGCGCGCCGCGCGCTCCTGATCGCCGACGAGCCGACGACGGCGCTCGACGTCACGATCCAGGCCCAGATCCTCGCGCTGCTCCGCCGCCTCGCCGCGCGAGCTCGGCATGGCGGTCCTGCTCATCACCCACGATCTCGGCATCGTCGCGCAGATGTCGCCGACCGCGTGATCGTGATGTACGCGGGGCGCGTCGTCGAGGAGGCCTCGGTCGCCGCGGTGTTCCGCGCCCCCGCCACCCCTACACCAGGGCGCTGCTCGCCTGCCTGCCCGGGCTCGACGACGGCAACCGCCTCGGCGCCATCCCCGGCGTCATCGCCGGGCCTCAAGGCCCTCCCGCGCGGCTGCCGCGTTCGCATCCGCGGTGCCGCGTCGCCGAGCGCGCGGTGCGCCACCGAGGAGCCCGTCCTGCGCCCGAGTCGGGGCCGGTCAGATCGCGGCTCGCCACCTCGTGGGAGCCCGATGACCCCGCTGCTCAGCGTCGAGGGCCTGGTCAAGCGACTTCCCGCCTCCGCGAGGGGCTGCTCACGCCGCATCGCTGCCGGGACGGCGGCGGGTGCGTGCGCGCCGTCGACGGCGTCAGCTTCACGATCGACCCCGGGCGAGACGCTCGGCCTCGTCGGCGAGAGCGGCTGCGGCAAGACGACGCACGGCGCGCCTCGTGCTGCGCGCTCATCGAGCCCACCGCCGGCCGCATCGTCTTCGACGGCGAGGACATCACGGCGCGGCCGGCGGCGACAGCTCCTGCCGTTCCGGCGCGAAGGCCCAGATCGTCTTCCAGGACCCCTACGACGTCGCTCGAACCCTCGGATGACCGTCGGCGCGCACGTCGGCGAGCCGCTCCGCGTCCACGGCTCGGCCGGCGCGAGCGAGCGCCGCGACGCGGGTGGCCGACGCTGCTCGAGCATGGTCGGGCTGCAGCCGCGAGCACGCCGACGCGCTATCCGCACGAGTCTCAGCGGCGGCCAGCGCCAGCGGGTCGGGATCGCGCGCGCGCTGGCGCGTCGAGCCCCCGGCTACATCGTTGCGCGACGAGCCGGTCTCGGCCCTCGACGTGTCCGTCCACGCGCAGATCCTCAACCTGCTTCGTCGAGCTGCGCGACGCGGCTCGGGCTGGCCTACCTGTTCGTCTCGCACGACCTCGGCGTCATCCGGCTACGTCAGCCGACCGGGTGGCGGTGATGTACCTCGGCGCGCTCGTGGAGGTCGCGCCCACCGACGGCGCTGTTCGACGCAGCCGCTCCACCCGTACACGCAGGCGCTGCTGGCGGCTATCCCGACCATCGGGGACGGCCGCGCCTCGATCTTCGATACGGCGCGGCTGCTGGAGGGCGAGCTGCCGAGCCCGATCGATCTGCCCCGGGGCTGCCGCTTCGCGGGCCGCTGCCCCTACCGCTTCCCGCGCTGCGACGACGTCGAGCCACCGCTCCGCGAGGTTGCGCCCGGCCACGCCGTCGCCTGCCATCTCTACGAAGGAGGAACAGCATCATGAAGAGCCGAGACGGGTTCGAGGTCGTCAGGGCGCTGCTGCGCGAGGACGTCAACCGCCGGGAGGTCCTCCGGATGCTCGGCTGGTCGGGGGTGGTGCTGGCGGCGCTGCCCCGCTCGGCCTGCCGTCACCGGCCCACGCCCAGACGCCGAAGCCCGGCGGGACCATCAAGATCGGAAGCTTCTCCAACATCGACACGCTGGACGCCGCACAACACGACGTCGATCGTGGCCTGCTCCATCCATAACAACATCTACAACGGGCTGCTCAAGATCACCTCGCCCGACGGCAAGAGTGTCGACTTCAAGCCCGACCTGGCCCGGGAGTGGGAGATCCAGGGCGACCGCATCCACGTCTTCCGCCTGCACAAGGGCGTGAGCTTCCACAACGGCGACCCGTGCACGGCCGCCGACGTGAAGTGGAACCTGGAGCGCGTCAAGGACAAGGCCCAGTCGCCGATCCACGCCTGGAAGCTCGAGTTGCTGGAAGCCATCGAGACGCCGGATCCCCACACCATCAAGCTGCACTTCACGAAACCCTACCCCTTCCTGCGCGTGGCCTTCACGGGCTCGACGGGGCGGGCGGCGACCATCCTGAGCCCGCGCGCCGTCAAGGAGAAGGGCAAGGCCTACGGCCGCAACCCGGTGGGCACGGGGCCCTTCAAGTTCGTGGAGTGGAAGGAAGGCGACTACATCCTCCTCGAGAAGAACCGCGGCTACTGGGAGACGGACGCCGCCGGCGGCAAGCTGCCCTATCTGGACAAAGTGATGATCAAGATCATCGTGGAGCCCTCCACGCTGGTGGCCGCCCTCAGGACGGGCGAGGTCGACCTCATCAACTACGCCTCGCCGCAGTTCGTGGGCGACCTGCGCAAGGATCCCAAGCTCACCGCGCTCTCCGCGGTCGGCGGCAACTGGGTCTGCATGCACATGAACCTGGCCAAGGAGCCGTTCACCGACAAGGCCCTGCGCAGGGCCGTCACGTTCGCCGTCGACCGCAAGGAGATCCTCGAGCAGGGTGGAGTTCGGCGAGGGCATCGTGGCCCACGGGCCGATCTCTCCGCCGATGGGCGGCTTCTACGACGCGGCCTTCGAGTCCGGCAAGAACGGGCAGTACTTCGACCTCGAGCAGGCCCGCGCGCTCATGAAGCAGGCCAAGTACGACGGCCGTGAGCTCCTGCTGCTCTCGGTCAACACGGGGGCCGCGCCCCGCCGGGCCGAGGTCGTGCAGGCCCAGCTCGCCAAGATCGGGATCAAGGTCCGGATCGAGCTGGCGGATTTCCCGACGTTCCGCCGGCGCTGGCTGCAGGAGCGGCAGTGGGACCTCGTGCAGGTGCAGTGGGACGCCGACCTCGACCCCGACGAGACGCTCTACCCGGAGCTGCACTCGACCGAGGCCTGGAACGCCGGCAAGTGGGTGAACAAGGCGTTCGACCAGGCGGTCGAGGCCGCCCGCCAGGAGGCCGACTTCAAGAAGCGGAAGAAACATTACGAGGACGCGGTGAAGGCCATCGTCGAGGACGCCCCGGTGGTGGTCGCTCCTGCACGTGAACGAGCAGAAGATCCACCACAAGCACGTCAAGGGCTTCCAGATGGTCCCGGCCGGCCTGATCGACATGCACCGGGTCTGGCTCGACCAGGCCTGAGCCCGGCCCCGCCTCGGCGCTCGTCGAGGCCGGGGCGGGCGTCGGCCACGGCGAGGCACCAGTCGCGCAACCAACCTTGACGCGCCCGGGCCGCGCTGGTAGCGTCTGCGCTCACATCGCTCGTCCGACGACCGCTCCAATCGCCGTGAGCCCGGGGGTGTCCGATGGCACGGTCCCGACGTCGTCCCGCACGTGTCCTGCTCGTCCTTCTCGCCCTGCTCGCCTCGACGGTCGTGGTCGTGCGCGCCCGGGGCCGCCCCGGCCCAGGAGACGCCCCGCCGCGGCGGCGTGCTCCTGGCCGTCATCGGCTCCGACGCGCCGAGCCTCGACCCCCACCAGGAGAGCACCTTCGCGAACATCCAGATGGTGGCGCCGCTCTACAGCACGCTGCTGCAGATCGACCCCTACGCCTATCCCAAGGTCATCGGAGACGCGGCCACCGAGTGGAAGATCAGCCCCGACGGACTGACCTACACATTCAAGCTTCGGCCTGACATGAAGTTCCACGACGGCTCCCCGCTGACCAGCGCCGACGTCAAGGCCACCTACGACAAGATCGTGTTCCCCCCGGCCGAGGTCCGTAGCGTGCGCAAGGAGCACTACACGGCGGTGGAGCGCATCGACGCGCCCAGCGCCAACACGGTGATCTTCAAGCTCAAGTTCCCATCGGCCTCGCTGCTCGACAACCTGGCCTCGCCGTGGAACGTGATCTTCCCGAAGAAGTATCTGGACAAGGACCCGAATCACTTCAAGACGAACGTCGTCGGCTCCGGCCCCTTCAAGCTCAAGGGCTACACGCGCGGCTCGACATTCGAGGGCGTGCGCAATCCCGACTATCACGTCAAGGACCGTCCCTACCTCGACGGCTACAAGTTCTTCATCAGCACCGAGACCTCGGTGCGGGCGGCGGCCATCCGGTCCGGGCGCGCCTACATCGAGTTCCGTGACCTGCCGCTCTCCGAGGTCGACGCGATCAAGAAGCAGCTCGGCGACAAGGTCGTGGTGCAGGAGACGCCGATGGTCGGGCAGTTCGGCATCGCCATGCAGAACACGGTGAAGCCGTTCACCGACATCCGGGTGCGCAAGGCGCTGACGCTGGGCTTCGACCGCTACACCGGCGGCAAGGTGCTCTACCAGCTCACGGGGCTGCGCGACCCCGGCGCGCTCATGCGCCCCGGCACCGAGTGGGCGGTGCCGCCGGCCGAGCTCGAGAAGATCCCCGGCTTCTGGCGCGACGCCGAGAAGAGCCGGGCCGAGGCCAAGAAGCTGCTGGCCGAGGCGGGCTTCCCCAACGGCTTCAAGGCCGTGATGAAGAACCGCAACGTGAAGCTGCCGTACCAGGACCTCGCCGTGTACGTGATCCAGGAGTGGCGGAAGATCGGTCTCGAGGTCGAGAACCGGCCGCTGGAGACGGCGACCTGGTTCGCCGACGGCCGGGACACCGGCAACTTCGAACTGTACCTGCAGCCCACCGTCGAGTTCATGGACGATCCCGACCAGTTCCTGAACCGCTACACGACCGGCGCCTCGTCCAACTACGGCCGCTTCTCCGACCCCGCGCTGGACGACCTCTTCTCCCGCCAGGCCCGGACCATCGACCCCACCGAGCGCCGCAAGCTCGTCATCCAGCTGCAGAAGCGGGTGCTGGAGCAGGCGTACTACATGCCCGGCCTCTGGTGGACGCGCCGGGTCGTCCACCTGTCCAAGGTGAGGAACTACGTGGCGCCGCCGAGCCACTACACCAACCAGAAGCTGCAGGACGTCTGGCTCTCGGAGGACTGAACCGGATTCGCGGGCCCTCAAACGTCCGACCACCCACCTGCGTGGGAGGTGTCAGATGACGAACGCCATTCCCCGTCATCGACCGTTGTCCACCGTCGTCGCCCTCGGCATCCTGGTCGGGACCGTGCTGCTGGCGACCCCGGCCCCCGTCGCGGCCCAGGACACGCCGCGCCGCGGTGGGGTGCTGCTGGCCGCCATCGGCGCCGACGCGCCGAGCCTCGACCCCCACCAGGAGCAGACCTTCGCCACCCTCCAGCCGGTCGCCCCGCTGTACAGCACGCTCTTGCAGATCGATCCCTACCGCTACCCCAACGTCATCGGCGACGTCGCCAGCGAGTGGACGATCGCCCCCGACGGCCTCACCTACACGTTCAAGCTTCACCCGGGCATCCGGTTCCACGACGGCTCGCCGCTGACCGCCGTCGACGTCAAGGCGACCTACGACAAGATCCTGGCGCCGCCGGAGGGCGTGCGCAGCATCCGGAAGCACCACTATTCGGCGATCGCGAGCGTGGAGGCGCCGGAGGCGGGCACCGTCGTGTTCAAGCTCAAGTTCCCGTCAGCCTCCCTGCTGACGAATCTCGCCTCCCCGTGGAACGTCATCTTCCCGAAGAAGTACCTCGACCAGGACCCCAACTACTTCAAGAAGAACGTCGTGGGCTCCGGGCCCTTCCGGTTCAAGAGCTACACCCGCGGCGTCGACGTTCGAGGGCGAGCGCAACCCCGACTATTTCGTCAAGGACCGCCCGTACCTCAACGGCTACAAGTTCTTCATCAGCACCGAGACCGCCGTCCGGGCGGCCGCGGTCCGGTCCGGCCGCGCGCACGTCGAGTTCCGCGACCTGCCCCTCGGCGAGGTCGAGGCGATCAAGCGGCAGCTCGGCGACAAGATCGTGGTCCAGCAGACCCCCTTCGTCATTCACTTCGACGTCGCCATCAACAACAGCGTGAAGCCCTTCACGGACCTTCGCGTGCGCAAGGCCCTCACGCTGGGCCTCGATCGCTACACGGGAGCCGGGTGCTGCACCCGCTCACCGGCCTCCGCGACGTCGGCGCCTTCACCCGCCCCGGCACGGAGTGGTCCCTGTCACCGGCCGAGCTCGAGACGTTTCCGGGCTTCGGGCGGGACGCCGAGAAGAACCGGGCCGAGGCGAAGAAGCTCCTGGCCGAGGCCGGCTACCCGAACGGTTTCAAGCTGGTGCTGAAGAACCGCAACGTCAAGCTCCCCTACCAGGACTTCGCGGTGTACGTGATCCAGGAGTGGCGCAAGATCGGGATCGAGGCCGAGCACCGGCCGCTGGAGACGGCGACCTGGTATGCCGACGGGCGGGACCAGGGGAACTTCGAGGTGATGGTCTTCCCGACCGGCGCCTTCGTCGACGATCCCGATCAGCTGCTGGCGCCCTACGTGGCCGGGTCCCCGCAAAACTGGGCGCGATTCTCCAACCCCGGCATCGACGACCTGTACGCGCGCCAGGCCCGCACGCTCGACCCGGCCGAGCGCCGGAAGCTGGTCATCGAGCTCCAGAAGCTCGTCCTGCAGAACGCCTACTACGTGCCGGGGCTCTGGTGGTCACGCAACGTCGTGCACTGGGCCAAGCTGAGGAACTGGGTGGCCCCGCCCAGCCACTTCACCAACCAGAAGCTCCAGGACGTCTGGCTCTCGGAAGACTGAGCCGGGACGACACGGGCCATGCGCACGTACATCCTCAAGCGGCTCCTGCTGATGGTCCCCACCCTGGTGGGGGCCGCCACCCTGGTGTTCGTGATCATGCGGGTCATCCCGGGCGACGTGGCCCTGCTCATCTTCGGCGGCGACCAGGCCGGCCACATCGACCCCAAGCAGCTGACCGCCATGCGCCAGCGGCTCGGCCTGGACGAGCCCCTGCTGGTGCAGTACGGCACCTGGCTGTGGGGTCTGCTGCGCTTCGACTTCGGCACCTCGCTGTGGACGGGGCAGCCGGTCATCGAGGAGCTGCTCATCCGGCTGCCGCTGTCGCTCGAGCTGGCCCTGCTGGCGACGCTCGTCTCGGTGATCATCGCCATCCCGCTCGGCATGCTGGCGGCCGTCCGCCAGGACACCTGGGTGGACTACGTCATCCGCATCGTGAGCATCGGCGGTCTCGCCATCCCCGGCTTCTGGGTCGGGATCCTCACGATCCTGACCCTGGTGATCTTCTTCGGCTGGGGTCCACCGCTGGAGTTCACGCCCCCCTGGGTCGATCCGTGGGCGAACCTGTCGATCATGATCTGGCCGGTGCTCACCGTCGGCTACCGGTACTCCGCCGTCACCACTCGCATGACGCGCTCCACGGTGCTGGAGGTGCTGCGGGAGGACTACATCCGGACCGCGTGGGCGAAGGGGCTGCGCGAGCGGGCCGTGGTCATCCGCCACGCCTTGAAGAACGCCATGCTGCCGGTGATCACGCTGATCGGCACCGAGTTCGCCTTCCTGATCGGCGGCCTCGTCGTCACCGAGACGGTGTTCACGCTCAACGGCATCGGCCGCTTCGTGGTGGACGCGGTGGCCCACCGCGACTACCCCGTCGTGCAGGCGCTCGTGTTCCTCATCGCCTCCGGCTTCGTGATCATCAACCTGCTCGTCGACCTCACCTACGCGTGGTTCGACCCGCGCATCCGGTATCGCTGACGATGGCCACCACCGTCGAGGCCCCCCCGACCACCGCCGTCGCCACGGCCGCTGGCGCCGCGACTGACCGTCGTCGAGGAGGTCCTGAAGTTCGTCCGCACCAAGCCGCTCGGCGCCGCCGGCGCGCTGATCATTCTCGGGTTGATGGTCGTCGCCGCGCTGGCCGACACCCTGGCGCCCTACGACGCCTACCAGGCCGACTACACGCTGCAGTTCGCCCGCCCCAGCGTCGAGCACTGGTTCGGCACCGACGAGTTCGGGCGCGACCTGCTCAGCCGCATCATGTACGGGGCCCGCATCGCGCTGTTCGTCGGCTTCGCCGCCTCGTTCATCGGCTGCACGATCGGCGGCCTCCTCGGCGTGACCAGCGCCTACGTGGGCGGGCGGCTGGACCTCTTGCTCGAGCGGCTGATGGACATCCTGCTGGCGTTCCCCCAGCTCATCCTGGCCCTGGCCATCGCCTCGATCCTGGGGCCGTCGGTCCCCAACGTGGTGATCGCCATCGCGATCCCCATCATCCCGCGGGCGGCCCGGGTGGTGCGGGCCACCGCGCTGGCGGTGAAGGAAAACGTCTACGTCGAGGCGGTGGCGGCGCTCGGCGCGGCCCAGGTCCGGATCGTGCTCCGGCACATCGTCCCCAACGTGGTGGCGCCCTACATCATCATGCTCACCGCCCAGCTCGGCGGCGCCATCCTCGCCGAGGCGGCGCTGAGCTACCTCGGGCTGGGCGCGGCGGAGCCGACGCCCTCGTGGGGGCTGATGCTCTCGGGCTCCGCCCTGTCCTACGCGGAGAAGGCGCCGTGGATCCCGGTGTTCCCCGGCATCGCGATCAGCCTCGGCGTGTTCGGCTTCAACCTCTTCGGCGACTCGCTCCGCGACGCCCTCGACCCGCGGCTCCGGAAGGGCTAGCAGCGCGAACAGACCGGGCTAGGGCTGGGCGGCCGCCAGCAGCGCCGCGGTGTCGTAGAGCTCGTAGAACTCCACGATCTTGCCGTCGCGGAAAGTCCAGAAGTCGGCCTTGGGCGTGTCGACGGTGCGGCCGGTGGTGCGGTTCGTCCACGCCGTCGAGCCCAGCATCGCCACCCGCTCGCCCTCGGCGATGAACTGGCCGGTCTTGTAGTTGAGCATCTGCCACTCGGTGAGCAACCCCTCGAAGTACCGCTTGAACTCGTCCTTGGAGTTGATCGCGCTCGTGAAGGCCGCGCCGGGCCGGCCGGCGGCCAGGGAGCGGACCTTGACGTCGTCCGCCATGAGGTCGAGCCAGATCTTGGTGCTGCCGCCTTTGGTGTCGTTCCACTGCCGGTAGGCGTCCTTGAGGATGGCGACGTTCCGAGCGGGGGTGTCCATAGGTGCTACCTCCATAGGTGGTCGGGCGGGCGGATCGTACCACGCCGCCAATTCCTACGTCTTGACCTCCCCCTCCTCGACCGCCTCCAGGTCGAGGGCGGCGGCCAGCAGCGCCCGCGTGTAGGCCTGCTCCGGCCGCTCGAAGATCCGTTCGGTCGGGCCCCGCTCGACCACGCGGCCGTCGCGCATCACGAGGATCTCGTCGCTGACGGCGCGGATGACCTTGAGGTCGTGGCTGATGAACAGGTAGGCCAGCCGGTGGCGGGCCTGCAGGTCGCGCAGCAGGTCGACGACCTGGGCCTGCACCGACATGTCGAGCGCGGAGGTCGGCTCGTCCAGCACCACGAAGCGCGGCTTCAGCACCAGCGCCCGGGCGATGGCGATACGCTGCCGCTGGCCGCCGGAGAACTCGTGCGGATAGCGGTCGCGCAGCGCGGGGTCGAGGCCGACCTCGCCCAGCGCGGCGTCGATCAGCTCGCGTCGCGCGGCCGCGGTGGCGCCGATGTCGTGCACGCCGAGCCCCTCGCCCACGATCTGGGCCACCGACATCCGCGGCGACAGCGCGCCGAACGGGTCCTGGAAGACCACCTGCATCTCGCGCCGCAACGGCCGCAGCGCCCGGGCCGGCACGTCCTGCACATCCCGGCCGGCGAAGCGGATGCGGCCCTGGCTGGCCTGCAGCCGCAGCAGGGCCAGCCCCAGCGTGGTCTTGCCGGAGCCGCTCTCGCCGACCACGCCCACCGTCTGGCCTTCGCGCACCGTCACGCTCACGCCGTCCACCGCCTTGACGTGCCCGACCGTGCGGCGCAGCAGCCCGCGCCGGATCGGGAACCACACGCGCACGTCCTCCGCCTCCATCACCACCGGGGCGTCGGCCCGCGGGGCCCGGGCCATCGGGCGGGGCTCGGCCGCCAGCAGTCGCCTGGTGTACGGATGCTGAGGCGCCTCGAAGATCGCGCGGGTGGCGCCGGCCTCGACGATCTCGCCCGCACTCATCACGCAGACGCGCTCGGCCACCTTGCGGACGATGCCGAGGTCGTGGGTGATCAGCAGCAGGGCCATGCCGAACTTGGACTGCAGGTCGCGCAGCAGCGTGAGGATCTGGGCCTGGATGGTCACGTCGAGCGCGGTGGTGGGCTCGTCGGCGATGAGCAGGTCGGGCTCGTTGGCCAGGGCCATGGCGATCATGACCCGCTGGCGCTGGCCGCCCGAGAGCTGATGCGGGTAGGCGTCGAGCCGCTGCTCGGCCGCCGGCAGCCCCACCAGCCGCAGCAGCTCGAGCGTCCGCGCCCGCGCCGCCGCCCGCGCCAGCCCCTTGTGCACGCGCAGGACCTCGTTCACCTGCTTCTCGATCGTGTGCAGCGGGTTGAGCGAGGTCATCGGCTCCTGGAAGATCATGGCGATGCGGTCGCCGCGAACCCGCTGCATCGCCGCCTCGGGGGCGCCGACCAGCTCCCGGCCCTGGAACAGGATGCTGCCGCTGGGGTGGTGGGCGGTCGGATAGGGCAGCAGCTGCATGATCGACAGCGCCGTCACCGACTTGCCGGAGCCGCTCTCGCCCACCAGGGCCATCGACTCGCCGCGCTCGATCACGAAGGAGACGTGGCGCACGGCCGGCACCTCGCGGCCCTCCACGGTGAACGACACCGAGAGGTCGCGCACCTCGAGCAGCGGGCTCACCGGATCTTCCGGGGGTCGAAGGCGTCGCGCACGGCCTCGCCGATGAAGATCAGCAGCGAGAGCATGAGGGCGAGGACGAAGAAGCCGGTGAGGCCGAGCCAGGGCGCCTGGAGGTTGGCCTTGCCCTGGGCCAGGATCTCGCCGAGCGAGGCCGAGCCGGGTGGCAGCCCGAAGCCGAGGAAGTCCAGCGAGGTCAGCGTCGTGATGGCGCCGTTGAGGATGAAGGGCAGGAAGGTCAGCGTGGCCACCATGGCGTTGGGCAGCAGATGGCGGGTCATGATCACGGTGTTGCGCACGCCGAGCGCGCGGGCGGCGCGCACGTAGTCGAGGCTGCGGGCGCGCAGGAACTCCGCGCGGACCACGCCGACCAGCGACATCCACGAGAAGAGGAGCATGAGGCCGAGCAGCCACCAGAAGCTCGGCTGCACGATGCTGGCGAGGATGATGAGCAGGTAGAGCACCGGCAGCCCCGACCACACCTCCATGAACCGCTGCAGGAGCAGGTCCGTCCAGCCGCCGAAGTATCCCTGCACCGCCCCCGCCGCCACGCCGATCAGCGAGCTGGCCAGCGTCAGCGCCAGGCCGAACAGGACCGAGACGCGGAAGCCGTAGACGAGCCGGGCCAGCAGGTCCCGCCCCTGGTCGTCGGTGCCCAGCCAGTGGCGCGCCGACGGCGGGGCCGGCGCCGGTCCCGCCAGCGCCCAGTCGATCGTGTCGAAGCGATAGGGCACGGGCGGCCACACCATCCACCCGTGCGCCTCGATCAGCCGCTGCACGTAGGGATCGCGGTAGGACGCCTCGGTCGGCAGCTCGCCTCCGAACGCGGTCTCCGGGTAGGCGCGCACGACCGGCACGTAGAGGCGGCCGCCGTGGCGCACCAGCAGGGGCCGGTCGTTGGCGAGCAGCTCGGCGCCGAGCGAGAGGACGAACAGCGTGAGGAAGATCCACAGCGACCAGTAGCCGCGCCGGCTGGCCCGGAAGCCGGCCAGGCGGCGACGCGTCAGCGGCGTGAGGGTCACGCGTCCCGCCGCTCGAAGTCGATGCGGGGATCGATCACCGTGTAGGCCAGGTCGGTCACGATGTTCAGGAGCAGGCCGATCAGCGTGTACAGGTAGAGGGTGCCGAACATGACCGGGTAGTCACGGTTCACGGCCGCCTCGAACCCCAGCAGCCCGAGGCCGTTGAGCGAGAAGATCACCTCGATCAGCAGCTCGCCCGCGAAGAAGATGGCGATGAACGCGCTCGGGAAGCCGGCGACCACGATCAGCATGGCGTTGCGGAACACGTGGCCGTAGAGCACGCGCCGGCGGCTCAGCCCCTTGGCCCGGGCCGTCGCCACGTACTGCTTGTTGATCTCGTCCAGGAACGAGTTCTTCGTCAGCATGGCCAGCCCGGCGAAGCCGCTCACCACCAGCGCGATGACCGGCAGGGCGATGTGCCAGAGGTAGTCGACGGCCCGGGCGGGCCAGGACATCAGCGCCCACGTGTCGGAGCTCAGCCCCCGCAGCGGGAACCACTGCGCGAAGGAGCCGCCGGCGAAGAGCACGATCAGCAGGATCGCGAACAGGAACCCGGGGATCGCGTAGCCCACGATGACGGCCACGCTCGTCCACACATCGAAGCGGGTGCCGTCGCGCACGGCCTTGGCGACGCCGAGGGGGATCGAGATCAGGTAGACGAGCAGCGTCGTCCACAGTCCGAGCGTGATCGACACCGGCAGCTTCTCGAGCATCAGCCCCAGCACCGGGCGGTCGCGGTAGAAGCTGGTGCCGAGATCGAAGACCAGGTAGCTGCGCATCATGTGCAGGAAGCGCTGCCAGGCCGGCTTGTCGAAGCCGAACTGCTTCTCGAGCTGCCGGACCAGCTCCGGATCGATCCCGCGCGCGGCCCGCGAGAGTCCGTCCTCGCCGCCCCCCGCCCCCCTGGCCGCGCCGCCCGCCGCCTCGCCACCCCCGGTGCCCCCCACCCGCGCCGTCGCCTGGATCGTCGCCCCCCGGATCTTCGCCAGCATGAGATCGACCGGGCCGCCCGGCGCCGCCTGCACGATGACGAAGTTCGCCAGCATGATCCCGAACAGCGTCGGCACCACGAGCAGCAGCCGCCGCGCGAGATACGCCAGCACTACGGGCGTCCCCGCCCGCTCGTCTTGCCGGGATCGACCCACCAGGTGTCCACGCCCAGCTCGTACGTGGGCGCGACCGGCGGCCGGCCGAAACGGTCCCAGTAGGCCACGCGGAAGGCGGCGAGGTGGAAGTGGGGGATGACGTAGTACCCCCACAGCAGGACGCGGTCCAGCGCCCGGGTGCGGGCCACGAGGGCGGCACGGTCAGGGGCCGCGATGAGCAGCTCGATCAGCCGGTCCACCACGGGATCGTGGATGCCGGGCAGGTTGCGGCTGCCCGGCGTGTCGGCGGAGACCGAGGCCCAGAAGTCGACCTGCTCGTTGCCCGGCGACGGCGACTGCGCGAACAATCCCACCGTCATGTCGAAGTCGAACTGCTTGGTCCGGTACTCGTACTGCGCGGAGTCCACCGTGCGCACGCGCGCGCTCACGCCCAGGCGCTCGAGGTTCTTCACGAACGGTAGCGTGATGCGCTCGAAGGTCGGGTCATCGAGCAGGATCTCGAAGGCCAGGGGCTGCCCGGTCTCGACGTTCACCAGCTTGAGGTCCCGCACGACCCACCCCGCCTGCTTCAACAGCTCGAAGGCGCGGACGAGATTGGGGCGGACACCCTCGGCCCCCGTGGTCGGTGGCTGGTACTCCCGCGTGAACACCTCGTCGGGGACGCGGCCGCGGAACGGCTCCAGCACCGCCAGCTCGGCCGCGCTCGGCAGCCCGCGCGAGGCCAGCTCGGAGTTGGAGAAGTAGCTGCGGGTGCGCGTGTAGGCGCCGTAGAAGAGGTGGGCGTTGCTCCACTCGAAGTCGAAGGCGGCGGCCAGCGCCGCCCGCACGCGCGGATCCCGGAAGATCGCCCGGCGCGTGTTGAAGACGAACCCCTGCATGCCGGTCGGCACCTCGTTGGGGATCGTCTCCTTGCGGATGCGGCCGTCCCGCACGGCGGGGACGTTGTAGGCCCGGGCCCAGTTCTTCGACGACGGCTCCTGGCGGATGTCGTAGGCACCGCCCTTGAACGCCTCCAGCGCCACCGTGTCGTCGCGGTAGTAGTCGTAGCGGATCGTGTCGAAGTTGTAGCGGCCCACGTTGACGGGCAGGGCGGCGGCCCAGTAGTCGGCCACGCGCCGGTAGGTGATCGAGCGTCCCTGCTCGAGCGATTCCACCCGGTAGGGCCCGCTCCCGAGCGGCGCCTCCAGCGTGGTCTTGGTGAAGTCGCGCCCGGCCCAGTACGCCTTGGACAGGACGGGCAGCTGCCCCAGGATCACCGGTAGCTCGCGGTTCTCCCCCTCCTTGAAGGTGAAGCGCACGGCGCGGGGCCCCGTCGCCTCCACGCGCGCCACCGCGCCATAGTAGGTCCGGTAGAGCGGATGCCCCTTCGTGCGCAGCGTCTCGAACGTCCACATGACGTCCTCGACCGTCATCGCGCTGCCGTCGTGAAAGCGAGCGGTGGGGCGCAGCGTGAACGTCACCCACGACCGGTCGGGCGGCGTCTCGATCGTCTCGGCCACCAGCCCGTACTCGGAGGCCGGCTCGTCCGACGACTGCGTCAGCAGCGTGTCGAACGTGGTGCCGATGCCCGCCGCCGCGACGCCCTTGAGGACGAAGGGGTTGAGATTGTCGAAGGTCCCCGTCGTGGCCAGGGTGACGGCGCCGCCCTTGGGGGCCCGCGGGTTGACGTATCCGAAGTGGGCGAAGCCGGGCGGATATTTCAGATCGCCGTGGATGGACAGCCCGTGGGCCGAGGCCCCGGGGCTCGAGCGGGACCAGGCGGGGCTGGCGGCGGTGGTGAGGATCACCGCCAGGACAAGCGCAACGACTCTCATGCCAGACATCCATAGTACGTTGACATCCAAGCGGTTTCCTCCGATAACAGCGCCCATGGATCTCGAGCTCAAGGACCGGGTGGCGATCGTCGGGGGCGCGAGCAAGGGGCTGGGACGGGCGTGCGCGCAGGCGCTGGCCCGCGAGGGCGCCAAGGTCGCCATCTGCAGTCGCTCGAAGCCGGACCTGGACACCGCCGCCAAGGAGATCAAGGACACGACCGGCGCCGACGTCCTGGCCTTCGCCGGCGACCTCGATCGCCACGAGACGATCCGCGGTCTCATCGCCACCGCCGTGGAGCGCTTCGGCCGGATCGACGTCCTCGTCAACAACTCCGGAGGGCCGCCGCTGGCCCGTGCTCACAACGCCACCGAGGAGCAGTGGGCCACGGCGCTCGACCGCTCGCTGCTGTTCTTCGCCCGCATGTCCCGGGAGGCGCTCCCGCACCTCAAGACGAGCGGCCGCGGCCGCATCATCAACATCCTGGCCGCCACCGTCTACCAGCCGATCCCCAACCTCGCCCTCTCCGGAGTCACCCGCCTCGGCGTGGTGGCGTTCATGAAGAGCCTGGCCGACGAGGTCGGCCGCGACGGCATCCTGATCAACAACGTCTGCCCGGGCTCGATCCTCACCGAGCGGATGCTGTCCAACGTGACCTCGCGCGCCAAGGAGCTGGGGATCTCGGTCGACGACGCGCTCGCCCAGCGGGCGGCCGAGACGGCGGTCGGGCGCGTGGGCGAGCCCGACGAGCTCGCCCACCTGGTCGCGTTCCTGGCCTCCAGCCGGTCCAGCTACATCACCGGCACGACGATGCTCGTCGATGGCGGCCTCGTGCGCTCGATCATCTAGCCCCTCTCACACCCCCTGCAGCACCTCGGCCCACTCCTCCAGCATCTGGGGGTGGCCATGGCGAATGTGGACGGAGAAGTGGTTGTAGCCGGCCGCGCGAAGCGCCCGGATGCGCTCACGCAGCTCGGGCGTGGTCCCCGTGAACGTCAGCGTGCGCACGAGATCGGCCGTGCACACCTCGTGCTCCTCGGGGCGGAGGAACATCAGGTGGCCACGGTGGTTGGACAGGTAGCGGGCGTCGGCCGGCTCGTACGCGTCGTAGATCTGCCGGTAGCGCTCGAGCAGCGGCACCAGCGCGGCCGGCACGCTGCGTCCCATGTTGCCGAACTGCTCGACCTCGACCAGGTTGTGCAGCGCGATCGTGGCGTGCGGCCCCGCCTGGGCGCGGGCCCGCGGCCCGTCGAACGCCTCGCCCTCGCGCAGCACGCAGCCGCCCGTGAACGCGGTCGCCACCGGCCCGGCCGGATCGACGCCGGCCGCCCGCCAGGCTGTCTGCATGTCGGCGACGGCGGCGAGGGCCGCACCCTGGTGGCCGGCCGCGTAGATCCAGCCGGCGCCGAGCTCGGCGGTGAGCCGGCGACCCTTCGGCCCCAGCGCGGAGACGTGCAGCGGGATCGGGTCGGCGAGGTTGACCACACCGAGGTCCGGGCTCAGGAAGCGAATCTTCCGCCGCTTGCCCTCGAACGTCCACTCGACGGTGTCTCCGGCCAGCAGCCGCTGCACGATGCGGACGTATTCGGCCATGTCGGCCAACGGGACCGGGCCGAGCCCCATCGTGCGACGGGCCGTGAAACCCGTGGAGACGCCGAAATCGACGCGGCCGGGGGCCAGCGCGTTCAGCGAGGCCAGCGCGCTCGCCGCCACTGGCGCGATGCGGTTGGACGGGATCAGCACCCCGGTGGCCAGGCGAATCCGCGAGGTCTGCACGGCCGCCGCGCCCATCGCCACGAACACGTCGGCGTTGAGCATCTGGGTGTCGTAGAACCACGCCCGCGTGTAGCCGAGCTCCTCCGCCCGCTTGACGACCTTCCACGAATCGGCCGACGTGGCCAGGTTGATCCCGAAGTCCATGACCACGCGAGACTATACTCTACGGAAACCGATGACGGATCGTGACGACGGCACCCCACCGGGTTCAGAACCGTGACGACCGTGCGTGTGGGCGCCTGCATCGTGGGCGGTGGGCCGGCCGGCCTGATGCTGGGCCTGCTGCTGGCCAAGCGGGGCGCCCAGGTCCTGGTGCTGGAGGGCCACGAGACGTTCGATCGCGAGTTCCGGGGCGAGGTGCTGCAGCCGAGCACCGTGCACCTGCTCGACGAGCTGGGGCTGCTCGACTACGTGAAGGCCCAGCCGCACTCGCTGCTGGAGGCCGGGCAAGATCCGGCTCGACGGCCGCGAGGTCGGCGAGTTCGCCTTCTCGCGCATCGCGCCCCGGTATCCGTACGCGATCTGGATGCCGCAGCCGATCTTCCTGGATGCGCTGCTGCGCAAGGCGCAGCCGTTTCCGTCCTTCCAGTGCTGGATGGGCGCCAAGATGACGGAGCTGATCGAGGAGGACGGCCGTGTGGTCGGCGTGCGCGGGCGCCGGCACGGCCAGGAGCCGTTCGAGGTCCGCGCCGACGTCGTGGTGGGTGCCGACGGGCGCCACTCGGCCGTCGCCCGACTCGGCAAGTTCGAGACGGAGTACGAGCACCACGACTTCGACGTCATCTGGTTCACGATCGAGCAACCGCCCGGCTGGTCCAGCACCTTCTACGTCTCGCTGGGCGAGATCCGCGGGCTGATGCTGCCGAAGTACCCGCACCACATCCAGGCCGGCATCCTGCTGCCGACCGGTGAGTGGCGGCGCTGGCGCGCCGATGGCGTGGCGGCGGTGGCCGCGCGAGTGCGGCGCTTCGATGCGATCTTCGCCCCCTTCGCCGACGGGCTACGCGACTTCACCCCGTTCTTCCCGCTGGAGGGCGTCATCCGCTTCGTCCGGCACTGGGCGCGCGACGGCGTGCTGCTGATCGGGGACGCCGCCCACACCATGAGCCCGGCCGGCGCCATCGGCGTCAACGTGGCTCTGGCGACGGCCGCCGTGGCCGCCCAGGTCATCTTCCCCCGCCTGGGTCATGGGCCCATTCCCGGCGAGGCCTTGATGGAGGTCCAGCGCTTGCGCGAGGACGACGTGCGGACGCTGCACCGCCTGCAGCTCGGGGCCCAGGGGCTGCTGCTCGGCAACACCAGCGCCAACCCGCTCGTGCGGTGGCTGGTGCCGCGGGTGCTGCCGCTGTTCCTGCGCTCGCCCCTGCTGCCCCGGATGCAGCGCCGCATCTTCTTCGGCGCGCCGCTGCCGCCGCTCGACCCGGCGTTCAGCTTCCGGGAGCCTGCTATGCTCGGGCCATGACCACGCCCAGCCCCATCGCCGTCGATCTCTACAGCGACACCGTCACCCGCCCCACCGCCGAGATGCGTCGATTCATGTGCGACGCCGAGGTGGGCGACGAGCAGAAGTACGAGGACCCGACCGTGAATCTCCTGCAGGAGATGGTCGCCGACCTGCTCGGCAAGGAGGCGGCGGTCTTCCTGCCCTCGGGCACGATGTGCAACGAGATCGCGCTCCGCGTGCACTGCCGCCCCGGTGACGAGATGCTGGCCCACCGCACCGCGCATCCCATCCACTTCGAGACCGGCGGCCCCGGCGCCCTGGCCGGCGTCAACATCCGCCCGCTCGACGGCGCCCGCGGCCAGTTCGACGAGGCGGCGCTGGAGGAGGGCATCCGCCCCGACTTCCGGCACTTCCCGCGCAGCCGGCTGGTGTGGGTCGAGCAGACCAGCAACCTCGGCGGCGGCTCGATCTGGCCGCTGGCCCGCGTGCGTGGGGTCACCGAGGTGGCGCGCCGCCACCGCCTGGCCACGCACCTGGACGGTGCCCGCCTGATGAACGCGGTCGTCGCCAGCGGCGTGGCCGCCCGCGAGTGGGCCGGGCTCTTCGACTCGGCGTGGATCGACTTCACCAAGGGCCTGGGCGCCCCCGTCGGCGCCGCGCTGGCCGGCTCGCGCGACTTCATCGCCGAGGCCTGGCGCCTCAAGCAGCAGATGGGCGGCGCCATGCGCCAGGCCGGCATCATCGCCGCCGGCGGCGTCTACGCCCTCCGCCACAACGTCAAGCGCCTGGCCGAGGACCACGCCAACGCCCGCCGCCTGGCCGAGGGCCTGGCCGCGCTGCCAGGCGTGACGCTCGACCCCGCCACGGTGGAGACGAACCTCGTCTTCTTCGAGCTGACAGGACCGGTCGATGCGCCCACCCTCGTCGATCGCCTGCTGACGCACGGCATC
The DNA here is from genome assembly GCA_963734175.1 of uncultured Candidatus Rokubacteria bacterium. GTDB lineage: Bacteria > Methylomirabilota > Methylomirabilia > Rokubacteriales > CSP1-6 > AR5. Next base: position 500,710 of record CAVTGC010000013.1, on the reverse strand, counting down.
CGCATGGGCGCGATGGGTCCACGCACGGTACGCGCGGTCACCCACCTCGACGTCAGCGCCACGCAGATCGAGCGCACGCTGGACGCCGCGCGCGCCGTGCTGGTGGGGTAGGCGATCGATCTCCGCAGGCGCCCCAGCTGAATGCCGCGCGGCGGATGAGGCCGACGCCCGGGGTGAATCTCGACAGCTAGCCGGGGCAGCTGCGTCGCTGAGCGCGTGAGCCTCCGGCTGTTCAGCCCTGCGCCGCCCTCACCGCCAACGGATGCAGGACGTCGATCGCCCAGCCCACATCCAACGACTCCCCCAGCCAGCCCGGGATCGCCGTGCGCGCGTCGAGGTGCAACCCCGCCGCCTCGTGCCGTGCCCGGAGGCTCGCCACCGGCTCGCCTGGCATCTCCGGCGGGCGTGGGACCGCGGGCACGAGCCGTCCGTTCGGATCGTGGAATTCGAGCTCGCCGTCGGGTAGCCGCTCGACCCCGTAACCGTCTTCGTGAACCGCACGGTGGTGCCGCCGGCACAGCAGCGCGAGGTTCGACAGCGTGGTGGGGCCGCCCTGGGCCCAGTGGCGGATGTGATGGCCCTGACCGACCCGGACACCGCAGCCCGGGAAGCGGCAGCCGTGGTCGCGGTGATGCAGGGCTCGCCGGAGCGCTGGGGGAATCGTCCGGGTCCGGGCGCCGACCTCCACGATCCGGCCGTCGGGGTCGTGTCGCATCACGACCCGGCTGGCATCGCAGGCCAGACGCTGGGACGTTCCCGCGGGAACGCGTGCGCCGTCTTCGAGGACCGACTGGCCGGGCTGGTCCGCATCCGCGAGCACCTCGGCGTCGACGTGGACGACGACCTGGTAGCGCTCGCCGGGGGCGCCGGGATCGAGCCGGTGGTGCAGCGCCGTCTCCGCGATGAGCACAAGCGCGTCGGCCTGCTGCTGGACCAGCGTCGGCGTCTCCACGGGAACGTGCTCCGGGCCGTCGCCGTCGGCCGCCCGAGGCGTCGGCGGGTACAGGGTCTCGCGGGCGGCGGCCAGCGCCTTGAGCAGGACGGCGCCGACCTCCGGCGTCAGCCGCCCGCGCAGCATGACCGTGCCGTCCGTGTCGGGATAGACGTGCAGCGCCCGACCCGCGTGCTGCAGGGCGGCCTCGCGGGCTTCGGCCTGCCGGTCCACCCGCCGCCAGCCGCGCACGATACGCTCGACGTGCTCCGCGGTGCCGGCACGGCCGACGGCCAGCAGGCGCTCCTCCGTCTCGGGCGTGGCCACGCGCGTGAGGGCGCGGACCTTGGCGTAGGACAGCTCGCCGCGGGCGAGCGCCTGAGCGAGCCGGGGCAGCGTGGCCAGGGCGCGCGCGACCCGCACGTGCTCGCGGGCCGCACCGGGCGCGAACCCGACGCGCCAGGTCAACCACGCGGCGCAGGAGGCGAAGCCGGAATTCCAGCCGCCCCGGGCATCGAACTCGCGGATGAGATCGAGCAGGCGCGCGGTGGCGGCGTCGAGGTGCGCCGCCAGCTCGGCGATCTCGTTACCCAGGCGGTCCAGCTCGGCGGTGGGCTCCAGCGCGACGGGAAGGCTCGGCGAATCAATCGACATGGCGACGGCCCCCTTGTGTGGGGCCGACTCTACACCGCGAATTCGCGGCCCCCGGGACGCGCCTGTGACACGCGATCGATGGGCCACCGCGAATTTCCGCGGATCGGCAATCGGGTGCGTTGCCTGGGACCTGCACGGCCCTCAAGAGACCTATTCGGGGGGCAACTGTCGAAGTCCGGTTCACTCGCCGGAGCGAACCTGTCAAGAGTGGACAATCTCAGACAGTAGCTGGCCGGACGAGCTCGACGTCGGTGCGCCACTACTTACTCGGGCGCCGTCGCCCGCCTGGCCAGCTCCACGGGCGGGCGCTTGATGGACAGCCGCGGGACTGCGGCAGGACATGTTTGGCGTTGCCATGCGCGCGGATCGCGCTTGAGCCGTACAGCTCGACGCGAGCGGCGCGCCCGCCCCCCCGCACCTACGACGCACGAAACTCCGTGTGCGCCACCGTCCACCGCGCGAGCAGGTCCGGATCGGGCTCCTGCGCGATGCCGGGCACGCGCGACGTCGCGATCTCGCCGCGGCCGCTGAGCACCAGCTCCGGCTTGCCGAGGTCGTCGGCGTAGAAATAGGACGATGGGAAGATGTCGCCGGCGTAGGTGAAGTTGGGCAGCGTGGCCAGCTCGGCGCAGATGGCGCCGCCGATGGCGGTCTCCAGCATGCCGCCCACCCAGCACGGGATGCCGTGGTCCGCGCACAGTGCCTGGATGCGGCGCGAGGCCTCGAGGCCGCCGACGCGGGCCATCTTGATGTTGATGACGCGGCACGACTTCAGCCGGATCGCGGCCTCGACGTGGGCCAGGCTGAGCGCGCTCTCGTCCAGGCAGATCGGCGTCTGCAGCTGGGCCTGCAGGTCGGCGTGGTTGACCAGGCTCATGCCGTCGTCGGCCAGCGGCTGCTCGATCATGGCGAGTCGGTAGCGATCGAGCTTGCGGAACAGCCCGGTGTCGGCCGGGGTGTAGGCGGCGTTGCAATCGACATGGAAGGTGAAGTCGGGGAAGGTCGCGCGCACGGCGGCGACCATGTCGAGGTCCCAGCCGGGCCGGAACTTCAGCTTGATACGCGGGAAGCCCGCGTCGATCGCCCCCTGGATCCTGGCCATGAGCGCGTCGAGCGAGTCCTGTACCCCGAAGTCGGCGCCGACGGCGACGGTGTCGCCGTGGCCGCCGAGCGCCACGTGCAGCGGCACCCCGCGCCGCCTGGCCTCCAGCACCCACCAGGCGATCTCCAGCGCGGCTCGTGCGAACTGGTTGCCCTTCACGAAGTCGAGCCGGGCCAACAGATCTTGGACCGAGGCGATCTCCTGGCCGATCAGCCGGCCGGCCATGTGCGCGCAGACAGTGTGGTAGGTGGCGACCGTGTGCTCGGCGGAGTAGTCCGGAACGGACGGCGGACAGCTCTCGCCCCAGGCGTGATGGCCGCCTCCCTCCATCCGCACCAGCACCGTGTCGGTCACATTCTGGTCTCCGTACGAGGTCCTCCACGGAGACACCAGCGGCACCTGCACCCGGTAGACGTCGATCCGCTCGATCCGCATGCGGCGAGGCTGCGCCCGCCACGTCCGGGAGTCAAGACTGGTGCTATCATCCCGCGTCGATGGCAGCAGTGAACGATCGGCAGGCGCCGATGGCCGCAGCCCCCTTCGTGTGGCAGGCCGACGGCCGTCCCGACTGGGGCGCCATGTGGACCTCGTTCTGCGAGCTGGCCCTCTTCGGCGGCCCGCCGCACCGCGGGCCCGAGAGCCCGCTGCGGGCGCCGACGGGCCCGGAAGCCGGCGCCGATCGCGAGATGCTCGCCGAGATGCGGCGCGGCATCTGGGAGACGACCGGCCTCTACGCGGAGTCGACCGAGCCGGGGTGGCTCGCGATCACCTGCGAGTCGCCGGAGATGGCGGTGTGGATGGCGGCGGCGATCGTGCTGGAGAACGTCGAGCCGCGGGTGGAGGAGGACCGGCTGCTGCTGCCGGCCGGGCCGGGCTATCGCCTGCAGGACGAGGTGAAGAGCATCATCACGGTCGTGGCCAAGACGCACCACTACTGGTCGGCGCACGTGACGGGGTGAGGGCGTGCGCTACCCGTACCGCTGCAGCGCCTGTGGCCTGGAGTTCGTGGTCTCGCGGCCCGTGCGCGACGCCGGGGCCGAGACCTTCTGCCCGACCGACGGCGCCGCGGCCGAGCGCATCTTCACCGTGCCCGAGATGAACATGAACCGGCCGCCGGCGGCCACGCCGGCGCCGCCGTCCAGCGGCTTCTCGCATTCCGGCCACTCCCACGGCCCCGGCACCGGCCACCACACGCACTGACGTGAGCCAGTACTCGCGGCCGACCCGCTACGGGCGCATCAGCGCGCCGTCCGAGGCCTGGCTGGCCCAGGCGGCGCCGGAGCCGATCCTCGAGCCCGAGCTGCCGATCGTCGACACCCACCATCACCTGTGGGAGCGGCCCGACCATCGCTACCTGCTCCACGAGCTGCTCGCCGACCTCGGCACCGGCCACAACGTCGTCGCCACCGTGTTCCTCGAGTGCCACGCGATGTACCGCGCCGGCGGCCCGGCCGAGATGCGGCCGGTGGGCGAGACGGAGTTCGTGGCCGGCATCGCCGCCATGAGCGACAGCGGCAACTACGGCGCTACCCGCGTGGCGGCCGGCATCGTCGGCTTCGCCGACCTCGCGCTCGGTGACCGCGTGGAGCCGGTGCTGCAGGCGCAGCTGCGCGCCGGCGGCGGGCGCTTCCGCGGCGTGCGCCACTCGGCGGCGTGGGACGCCAGCGACATCATCGGCAACAGCGCCGTGGCCACGGGCCCGCACGACATGCGGCGGCCGCAGTTCCGGGCGGGGCTGGCCCGGCTCACCGCGCTCGGCCTGTCGCTGGATGCCTGGGTCTTCCACCCCCAGCTCGCCGACGCCATCGACCTGGCCCGCGCGATGCCGGAGGCGAACATCATCGTGGGCCACTGCGGTGGCCCGCTCGGCTACGGTCCCTACGCCGGCAAGCGGGACGAGGTCTTCGCGACGTGGAAGGCCGGGATCACCGAGCTCGCCACCTGCCCCAACGTCACCATGAAGCTCGGCGGCATGATGATGCGGCTGGCTGCTTACGACTACGGGGCCCGGCCGGCGCCACCCTCCTCGGCCGAGCTGGCCGACCTCTGGCGGCCGTACATCGAGCTCTGCATCGAGCGGTTCGGGCCGTCGCGCTGCACCTTCGAGAGCAACTTCCCCGTCGAGAAGATGGGCATCGGCTACGCCGCACTCTGGAACGCGTTCAAGCGGATCACCGCCGGCGCCTCGGCCGACGACAAGCGAGCCCTGTACAGCGGCACCGCCCGCCGCGTCTACCGGCTGGACTGACAGACCGCGCCTGGCCGCATGTCGTCTCCCATCCCCGACGCGCCGCCCGTCTCCTCCGCCCAGAAGTGGGCCATCACCTTCACGGTCATGGTGGTGGCCTTCATGCAGATCCTCGATACGAGCGTCACCAACGTGGTGCTGCCCCACCTGCAGGGCTCGCTGTCGGCGGGGCTCGACGAGGTGTCGTGGGTGATCACCTCCTACCTGGCCGCCAACGCGGTCGTGATCCCGGCCACCGGCTGGCTGGTCGGGCTGTTCGGACGGAAACGTTTCTTCCTGATCTGCACCACGCTGTTCGTCTTGAGCTCGTTCCTGTCGGGCGCGGCTCCCGATCTGACCACGCTGATCATCGCCCGCATCTTCCAGGGGCTGGGCGGGGGGCCGATCATCCCGCTCTCGCAGGCCATCCTCTGGGAGATCTTCCCGTTCCACCAGCGCGGGCTGGCCATGGCGGTGTGGGGCATCGGCTTCATCCTGGGCCCGATCCTCGGCCCGACCGTCGGCGGCTACCTGGCGGACGAGTGGTCGTGGCGGTGGATCTTCTACATCAACTTGCCGGTCGGCATCGTCGGCTTCCTCATGGCCGGCGCCTTCCTGTTCGATCCTCCGTACCTGCGCAAACCGGGCCGGATCGACTGGTGGGGGCTGGGGCTCATGGTCGCCGGCTTCGGTTGCCTGCAGCTCGTGCTCGACCGCGGCGAGCGGGAGGACTGGTTCGACTCGACCGCCATCGTGGCCCTGGCCATCGTGGCCGTGGTCGCGCTCGTCGCCTTCCTGGTGCGCGAGCTGACGGCCCGGGATCCCGTGCTCGATCTGGCCGTGTTCACCGATCGCAACTTTGCCACCGGCGCCTCGCTCATCTCGATCGTCGGCTTTGGCATGTTCTCGGGGATGTTGCTGGTGGCCGTCTTCACCCAGAAGCTACTCGGCTACGACGCGTGGACCTCGGGCCTGGTACTGGCGCCGGGCGGGCTCGGCAACATCTTCTCGCTGTTCGCCTCCGGCATCGTCACCCGCGTCGACCAGCGCTGGATGCTCGCCTTCGGCTGCCTGCTCAATGCCGTCAGCCTCTACATGATGACCTCGCTCACCCTCGGCATGGACTACTGGGCCCTGGCCCTGCCCCGCTTCATCCAGGGCTTCGCGGTCGGGTTCATCTTCGTGCCGCTCTCCACGCTGACCCTGGCCACGATCCGGCGCGACAAGCTCGTCAACGCCACCGCCGTCTACGGGATGCTCCGCAATCTGGGCGGCAGCGTGGGGATCGCCGTCACGACGACCCTGCTCGCCCAGCGCAGCCAGTTCCACCAGGCCACGCTGGTGAGCCACATCACCCCCTGGGATCCGGAGACGCACGCGCGGCTGAGCCGGTGGACGACCCACTTCTCGACGCTGGGCAGCGACGCCTTCACGGCCGAGCGCCAGGCGGTCGCGATGCTCTACCGAGAGACGGTGGCCCAGGCTCAGCTCCTCGCCTACGCCGACGACTTCTGGCTGCTGGCCATGATGTTCGCGGTGGTCCCGCTGTTCCTGCCCCTCATGCGCCGTATCCGCCTCGAGCCCCCGAAGCCGGGAGCGCCCGCCCCGACCGAGCGACCGCCGGCCGTCGAGGAGGGCGCCGTCTAGTCCTCGCCTCCTTGACCACCCGCCTCCCGATCGATTCACCAGTGACCTGACCACCTGACCAGCTGGGACTCTCGGGGCGCGGTTAGCAGAATCAATATCTTGCACCCGGCTAAGTGTGGCTTGGTTTTTGCGTCGAATGCGCCTCGCCATTGACGATCCTGTTTCAGGGGAGACGCAAATGAGAGGCGCGAGCGGGCCCCCGGTGCGCATCCTCCGTTCCGTTGTCGCAGCCAGGCCGGCAGAGACACTCGGTGCCGACGGCCCCTGGCGGCTCTACCCGAGGGCCGGCCGGATGGGGAACCAGCCCGAACTCCGGCTGGTCACGATGCAGGCCGTCGAGCAGGCGCGAGCGGCATTGACCGCGTACCGGGAAGCGCCGGGCCTGGAGGGAGCCGCTCGGGTATTCGACGAGATGCTCACGCGGGCCGAGCAGCTCGCGGTCGCCGAGGAAGTGGTGCTGACCCGGGCCGTCGAGCTGGCCCGCGCCTACCCCAACACCGTTGCGATCTCGTTTGGCCCGCGGCGCCGGCGCGGCGCCAGCAGCGAGGAGGCCCCGCCGTGCGTGCGCTTCCTGGTCGGCGCCAAGTGGCCACCCTCGGCGCGCCGGGTTCCTCCCAAGGGCACCATCCCCCGACGCCTCCTGGCCATGGCCACGGTGGGCGAACGCCGCATGCTGTGCGCGGTGCCGACGGACGTGGAGGACGCGCGCTTCTCGAGACTCTGAGGCCTCAGGCGGCGGCCTGGGCCACCGTGGGGCCGTCGCCCATCAGGGTCGTGCGCCGCATGTCGCGCGGCTCGTCGGCCGGGAACGGCCGCGCGCGGTGCATCGTCTGCCGGTTGTCCCACATGACGAGGTCGCCCACCGTCCACCGGTGGGCGTAGACGAACTGGCGCTGGGTGCCGTGCTCGACCAAATCGCGCAGGAACGCCCGCGCCTCCGGCACCGGCCAGCCCACGATCGAGCCCGCGTGCGAGGACAAGTAGAGCGACTTGCGTCCCGTGACCGGGTGCGTGCGGACCAGCCGCTGGCGCACCGGCGCGAAGCGGGCGCGCTCCTCGTCGGTGAAGTCGGTGAAGCCGAGCTGCTGGCGCGAGAAGATCTGCGAGTGCTCGCAGACGAGATCCTCGACGGCGGCCTTCGTGTCGGCGTCGAGGGTGTCGTAGGCCGCCACCATGTAGGCGAACTCCGTGTTGCCGCCCTTGGAGGGCACGCTGAGGGCGTGCAGGAGCGAGTACTTGGCCGGCGTGGCCTTGAACGAGCTGTCGGAGTGCCACAGCCGGTTGCCGAGCCCGAACAGCCGCCGGCGGTCGTCACGGGCGAAGACGCGGTTGTGCTGGTCGAGGTTCGACACGTCGGCGAACGTGGTGGGCAGCCGGTACTCGTCGGCGGCGCGCAGGCTGGTACCGATCGCGTGCTCGATCTGCCCCAGGCTCTGCGTGAAGGCCAGCTGCTGGGCGTCGTCGACCTTCTGGTCGTGGAAGACGAGGACCGCGTACTGGTCCATGCCGGCGTGAATGGCCGCGACGTCCTCGCGAGCCAGGGGTCGGCTGATGTCGACACCCTCGACCTCGGCGGCGAAGCACGGACCGATCTGGCGGGTCTTGACGGGCATGGGGCAACCTCCCTTCCACGTTTGTCCGGATTCTAGACCCGGCCGGCCGCTTGTGATACGGATTTGCCCATGACCCAGGCACTGACCGGCATCAAGGTGGTCGATCTCACGAACAACCAGGCGGGGCCGTCCTGCGGGCAGATGCTGGCCTGGCTGGGCGCCGACGTCGTCAAGGTCGAGGAGCCCGGCAAGGGCGATCCGGCCCGTCACACCTTGAAAGATAGGGCTGACGCCGACAGCCTGTTCTTCCTGTCCTTCAACGGCAACAAGCGCAGCCTCACGCTCAACCTCAAGCACCCTCGCGGCAAGGAGGTGTTCCGCACGCTGCTGCAGTCGGCCGACGTGCTGCTGGAGAACTTCGGGCCCGGCGTCATCGAACGGCTCGGCTTCGGCTTCGCGGAGCTGCAGCGGATCAACCCCCGTCTGGTGTTCGCCAGCATCAAGGGCTTTGGCTCCCACGGGCCGTACGCCGAGTACAAGAGCTACGAGCCGATCGCCCAGGCCATGGGCGGCGCCATGAGCGTGACCGGGTCGGCGGACGGGCCGCCCACCTACGTCTGGCCCTCGATCGGTGACTCCGGTACCGGCATGCACTGCGTGATCGGCATCCTCGCCGCCCTCATGCAGCGCCAGACCACGGGCCGCGGCCAGCAGGTCGAGGTCTCGATGCAGGACGCGGTCGTGAACCTGATCCGCGTGAGCCTGCGCGATCACCAGCGGCTCGGCAAGCCCATGGAGCGCACCGGCAACCAGCTCGGCGCCGGGGTGCCGGGCACCACGTACCGCTGTCATCCCGGCGGCCCCAACGACTACGTGTTCGTCTTCGTGCAGCAGCAGATGTGGCACGCGCTGCTGGGGGCGATCGGCCGCGCCGACCTCGTCGGCGACGCGCGCTACGAGACCGCCGAGGCGCGCTGGCAGCGCCGCGACGAGGTCAACGCCTTGATGGAGGCGTGGACGTCCACCCGCGACAAGCACGAGGTCATGAAGATCCTGGCCGGGGCGGGGGTGCCGTGCGGGGCCTGCCTGGACACCGGTGAGGTCCTGACCGATCCCCACCTGCACGCGCGAGACATGATCGTGCAGGTCCAGCACCCGGTGCGGGGCGGCTACGTGACGGTCGGCAACCCGATCAAGCTCTCGGATTCACCGACCACGATCACGCCCTCGCCGCTGCTGGGTCAGCACCGTCAGGAGGTCCTGCGGGAGCTGGGCTACGGCGACGCCGACATCGCCGCCCTGGCGAAGGACGGGGCGATCTAGCGGCGACGGCCGTCGCGGAGCAGCCAGTCGATCACCGCCGAGCCGTCGCCGGCATCGCTGTCGGGCGGGCGGACCGTGGGCGCGGGCGCGGCCGCGGGGGGCGGCGCCACGGGGGGAGCGGTCACGGCGGGAGCGGGTGCAGGCACCGGCGCCGGGCGGGGTGCGCTGGCGACCGGCCTCGACTCGGATGCACTCGGGGCCTCGACCATGGGGGTCGGGGCGGGCGCCGGCTTGACCTCCGGAGTGGGCTTGGGCTCCGGGCGACGCCGTGGCTCGGGTGTCGCCCTGACTTCGGCCGCGGGCTTGCGCTCAATCGTGGGCCTCGGCTCAGCCACCGCCTTCGGCTCGGGCGCCGGCTTCGGCTCGGGCGCCGGCTTGGGCTCGGGCGCCGGCTTCGGCTCGGGCGCCGGCTTCGGCTCAGCCACCGGCTTGGGCTCGGCCGCGGGCTTCACCTCGACCGGGGGTTTCGACCTCGGCCGGTGGCTTGGGAGCCGCCACCTCGGGCCTGACGGCCGGGGCCGGCCGGCTTGCCACCGGGGCGCTGGGCGTGGCCGACGGGGTCTCGTCGGAGAGGACCTGGATCGACGTCGCGTACCGGACGTCGTTGCGGACCTCGTAGTAAACCCGCACCGGCATGTCTTTCCAGAGGTCGCCCAGCCCGCCCTGCTTGCCCCGGACCAGGATCGAGCTGTCGTTGGTCACGACCAGGCTGATGGGCCGGAGGCCGAGCATGCTCTCGGAGACATCGACCGTCTGGGTGGAGCGGTCGATCCGGCCGACGTAGCCGGTGAGGTCGCCCATCCGGGGTCCGTCCTCGGTGGTGAGGGAGGCGACGGGGTCAGACTTGGAGTACCACGACCACGTCACGATGCCGGCGACGGCGAGCATGACGGCGACCGCGACCCCCCCGGCGATCCTGGCGACCCCCTGCGTTGTCACCCGTTCACCCCCTGGTTTGGGAGGTCACAGTCGCACAGGCGCCGAACCGTCGTCAAGGACCCCGGGAAATGGCAGGACCGTTGCCGGGGACCCTCAGGCGTACACGTCTTCGTCGACCTGACCCGGGCTCGGGTACGGCGCGGCCAGCGCGTACTGCACGCCGGCATCGACCTCGGCCTTGACGTCGGTCGCGATCCGCTCGAACACCTGGGCATCGGCCAGCCCTTGCGCCGTCAGCCGCGCGGACAGAGTCAGGAGCGCGTCGTGCTTCGTCATCCACTCGCGCTCTTCCTCGCGCGAGCGGTACTCGCGATTGACGTCGCCCACGTGGTGACCGTAGTAGCGGTAGGTCTTGCACTCGAGGAACGCGGGGCCTTCGCCGCGACGGGCCCGCTCGACCAGCCGCCGCATGGTGGCGTTGACGGCCAGCACGTCCTGGCCGTCGACGCTCTCGGCGTGGATGCCGAAGGCTCGAGCCCGACCGAGGATCTCGCCGGCTATCGTCTCGCCGCACGGCGTGTACTCGCCGTAGAGGTTGTTCTCGCAGACGTAGATGACCGGCAGCTTCCACAGTGCCGCCATGTTCATCGCCTCGTACAGCAGCCCCTGCCCCAGCGCGCCGTCGCCAAAGAAGCACGCGGCGACCTGCCCACTGCCGCGCATCTTGGCCGACAGCGCGGCGCCGGTGGCGATGCCGGCGGAGCCGCCGACGATCGCGTTGGCGCCCAGATTGCCCGTCTCCGGATCGGCGATGTGCATCGAGCCGCCCTTGCCCCGGCAATAGCCCGGCTCCTTGCCCAGCAGCTCGGCGAACATGCGATTGATCGAGGCGCCCTTGGCCAGGCAGTGGCCATGGCCCCGGTGGGTGCTCGTGATGAAGTCGTCCTTCTTGAGGGCCTCGCACACGCCGACCGCCACCCCCTCCTCGCCCACGTACAGGTGGGCCAGGCCCGGCATCTTCGCGCCCTTGTACAGCTCGTTGACCTGCTCCTCGAAGGCGCGGATCTTCGCCATCTGCCGGTACATGTGCAGGTGCTGCTCCAGCTCCATCCGCGGCTCGATCGCCTGCGTCACCATGGCTACGACCTCCCTAGCTGGTTTTCGGGTAGCAGTGGGTGTGGGGGCGGCTGCCGATGGTCATGCCGAGGTCGCAGGCATAGCCGCGGCTCTCCATGCACGCCTTCATGGCGCTGAAGTCGACGCCTTCCTGGGTCCGGTAGTTGACGCGCCCACCCACGAGCATGTCCTCGAGCGCGGCCGAGGTGGCGGCGGTGCGCTGGCAGTCGTGGAACGCGAGCCAGCCCTGCTCCTGAGTGCCGGTGAGGCCGGCGCAGCCGGCGAGCGCAGCGGCCCCGAGCAGCACCAGGCACCTCAGGCGTCGCGACATGATCGATCCTCCCTGGGCCCGAGGCTGCGCCCGCACCGCGGCGGAGTCAAGGCGCTCAGCGCGCGGCGGTCGCGGCCGGGCGCCATTCGACCGCGCCGAACCGTGTGTGGCCGAGGAAGTTGTAGGACAGGCTGATCGTCTCGATGGTCTGGTGGCGCCGCCCTTCCAGCTCCGGAAAGCGCGCGTTGCGGGACGAGACGATGTACTGCAGGCCGATCGCGTGCGGGCCAAAGATGCGCACGGTGATCCCCGCGTTGCCGCGGGTGATGATCTCCCGGTCGAAGGTCTCCGACCCGCCGCCGCCCGAGCTGACCCCGGCCACGTAGTAACCCCGCCCGGCCACCTCCAGCATCATCCGCTCGCCGAAGATCAGGCGCAGACCGAGCAGCGCCTGCGGCAGCACGCCGTAGTGATAGTCGCGCTCCGCCTGGTCGGCGACGGTGCCGGCGGCCCCGAACCCGACGCCGCCGAGCGCCGTGGTCTGCAGCGCCACGTGGCGCGACAGCCACCACTGGCTCACCGTCCCCACCGAGACCGCGGTGCCGGCGACCCGGAAGATTTGCGGCGACAGGTAGTCGTAGCTTCCGAACAGGCCCCACACGCCGCGATAGTCGTCCCCCCACTCGTAGCGATCGCCCACCAGGAGGCCGCGGACCGAGACGTTCTCGATGGCATTGCCCACCGTGCTGGCGTTGGGCACCGCGGTGAACTCGAAGTGAAAGTAGTCGAACGGGCGGCTGTAACGGTAGCCAGGCTTCCCGGGCAGGCCGTAGGTGATCGAGTAGTCGGCGCTGCCCTCCTGCCGCTTGGCCGTGTTGGGCAGCCCCTGACCGGCGATGTCGGTGGTGAGGGTGGCGCCGAGGCGCAGACGGATGAAGATCTCCGGGTCGCGGCTGGGAAAGACCGGCTTGAAGCGCTCGCCGAAGGCGAGGCGATTGAGCGCCGTGGGCGGCGAGATCACGGCGGCGCCCAGCTCGCGCCAGAATCCCGGCGTCTCACCGCCGTGCTCGAGGAGCAGGCTGGCCATGCGAAACATCGCCTCGCCCACGAAGGAGCCGCCGATGCCGGTGGAGATGTGATCGTTGATCGACGGCGGCGTGGTCTCGCCGACCGTCTCCCACAGAAAGCTGCCGCCGATGGTGTAGAGCAGCGCCTGCCAGTAGTCGAGCCCGGCGGAGCGAGCCAGCCCGTAATAAATGCTGCCCTGGTACGGATGCCCGATCTGGTTGACGCTGAACGGGTCCTTGTCATAGACCGGCGTGGTCCGGAGGTTCCTCCCGATCGAGTCGTCGTCGCTCTCGTAGTCGTCCATCGGCGAGACGAGGTGGCGGTTGAACTGGTTGAGGCTGAAGATGAATCCGCCGATCTCCAGCGCGGGGATCCAGTAGCTCTTGCCGGCGCCGGTGTCCCAGTCCAGCACCGGCGCCCGGCCCGGCTCGTCGGCGGCGCCGGCCGCCGGCGCGAGGACACCGACGGCGAAGGCGGCAATCACCAGCGCACGGACGAGACGGATCACGCCATCTCCTGGCCGCCGTTGACGTCGAGGACGGCGCCGGTGACGAAGCTCGCGGCGTCGGAGGCGAGGAAGAGGATGGCCTCGGCGATCTCGGCCGGCTGCCCGAGCCGTCCGAGCGGGATGGCCGCCGCGACGCGGGCCGTCTCGTCGGGTGTCCGCGCCGCCAGCACGCGGTCGGTCGCCGTCGTGCCCGGCGCCACCGCGTTGACCGTGATGCCGGCGTCGGCCACCTCGAGCGCAAGCATCCGGGTGAGCGCGACGACGCCGGCCTTGGCGGCGGCGTAGTGGGCCGGCACCCGCACGGCGCCGCCCCGCGCCACGACCGAGGCGAGGTTCACGATGCGGCCGGCCCGCTGCCGCTTCATCACGGGAAGCACGGCCTTGGTGACGAGGAAGGCGCTGGTGAGGTTGGAGCGCAGGATGGCCTCCCACTCCGACTCGGAGGTGTCCTCGAAGGCGCGCATGACCGCGAAGCCGCCCGCGTTGTTCACGAGGACGTCGACGCGGCCCCAGCGGGCCAGCACGGTGTCCACGGCGGCGCCCACCGCGGCGGCCGACGTGGCGTCGGTCTTCAGGCCGAGCGCGTCCACGCCGCGGGCGGCCAGCCCGGCGGCGATCGACTCGACGCCGGGCCCGTCGAGGTCGAGGGCAGCAATCCGAGCGCCCTCGCGGCCGAAGCTCTCGGCGGTCACCGCCCCGATACCCTTGGCCGCCCCGGTGACGACCACCACGCGGCCGTCGAACCTCACGCGCGGGTCCCCGCCGGGCCCTCGTAGCGGTAGTCGGACCGGCACTTCTCCATGATGGCGCGCAGGTCCTGGCGCAGCTCCTCGACCGTCGGCCGTCCCACGAACCACCAGCCGTTGTAGATCCGGTGGATCGTCAGGTCGGGGGCGAGCGAGAACGAGTAGGGGACGGCCACGTCGCCGTGCGAGGTGCCGGTGACCTCCACGATGTCGAGCGCGGTGATCGCCGCGCGATCGTGGTCGCTGAGGAACGCGAAGGTGGCGCCGAGCCCCGTGCGGAAGGCCGCGCTCACCTCAGGCGGGTCGACGCTGACCACGGCGAGGTGGCAGTAGTTGATCTTGAGCTCGTCCTGGAAGCTCACATAGTGCCGCAACTGGCACTCGCACTTCGGTCACCAGAAGCCGCGGTAAAAGGACAGGATGAGCGGGAATCCCTGGGCGAGCGCCGACAGGGTCACGCGCTGGCCGCGGTGATCGGTCACCTCCAGATCGGGCATCGTGCCGCCCACTACCAGCTCGGGATGCATACGGTCCTCCTGACCTCAGTCCTGCTTGGCCTCGAGCTCGGCCCACCGCGCGTAGAGCCGGTCGACCTCGGCCCGGGCCGCCTCCAGCTCGGCGTAGCGCTGCTGCAGCGCGGCCGGATCGGAGGCGATAGTCGGGTCCTCGGCCTGGCGCTGGCACGCCTCGCGCGCAGCCTCGGCGTCGAGGATCGCCTGCTCCATGCCGTCCCACTCGCGCTGCTCACGATACCCGAGTCGGCGGGTCCGGGCACGCTCCCTCTCGGGAGCGCGCTCGGCCGCTCGTCGCGGCACCGGGGGCGCCGCCGCCCGCGCCGCTTCCCACTGGGCGTAGTCGGCGAACGTCTCCGTCCCTCCCTGCCCGTCGAGGGCGAGGATCACCGTGGACACCCGCTCGAGCATGAAGCGGTCGTGCGTGACCAGGACCAGCCCGCCGTCGAACTCGGCCAGGCTGTCCTCCAGCACCTCCAGCGTGGGGATGTCGAGGTCGTTGGTGGGCTCGTCGAGGATGAGCAGATCGGCGGGCTCACGCATCAGCCGCGCGATCAGGATGCGGGCCTGCTCGCCGCCCGACAGGCGGCCGACCGACACCTCGAGCTGCTCGGGACGGAACAGGAATCGCTTGGCCCACGAGGCCACGTGCACGCTGCGCCCCTGCCAGGTGACGGCGTCGCCCTCGGGCGCCAGCGCGCGGCGCAGGCTCTGGGTGGGGTCGAGACCGCCGCGCTCCTGCTCGAAGCGCACGATCCGCAGGGCGTCGGCGTGCTCGATCTCGCCGGCGTCGGGCGGCATCGTGCCGGCCAGCACGTTGAGCAGCGTCGTCTTGCCGCTGCCGTTGGGGCCGATCAGCCCCACGCGAGTGCCGGGCGTGATCACGAGGTCGAGGTCGCTGACCAGGCGGCGGCCCCCCAGCGCCTTTGTCAGCCCGCGCGCCGCCAGCAGCCGTCGCGTCCGTCGCTGAGAGGCGGTGAAGTCGATGCCGGCGGTGGCGGTGGCGCCACGGGCCCGGCCATCCTCCAGCTCCTCCATCAGCCGACCCGCTTCCTTGATGCGGCCCTTGGCCTTGGTGGAGCGGGCCTTGGCGCCCCGGCGCAGCCACTCGATCTCGCGGCGCACGGTGTTGGCGAGCGACTCCTGGTAGGCGGCCTGCCCGCGCAGGAAGTCGTCGCGACGCACCAGGAACTCGCTGTACCGCCCCTCGGTCTCGAAGACGCCGCCCGGGTACACCCGGTTCAGCTCGAGCATGCGGGTGGCCACGTGCTCGAGGAAGTACCGGTCATGGCTGACGACGAGGCAGGCGCGCGCCCGGTCGGCCAGCACGCTCTCCAGCCAGAGGATGCCTTCCAGATCGAGGTGGTTGGTGGGCTCGTCCATCAACAAGATGTCGGGCGCGGCGGCCAGCTCGCGGGCGATGGCCAGCCGCTTGCGCCAGCCGCCCGAGAGCGTGGCGATCTCCGCGTGGCCGTCCGCGAAGCCGGCCCGGCCGAGCGCCTGGGCCATGCGGCCGGGCCGGTCCTCCTCGTCCACGCCGGCCAGCGCGGCCAGCACGACGTCGGCGACGGTGCGGGCGGCCGGGAAGACCGGGTCCTGCGGCACGTAGCCGATCCGGACGCCGCCGCGGAGCGAGCGGGCGCCGCGGTCGGGCGTTTCCAGGCCGGCCAGGATCTTCAGGAGCGTGGACTTGCCGGAGCCGTTGGGGCCGACGAGGCCGGCCTGGTCGCCTTCGAACAACCCGAACGACAGGTCGTCGAAGAGCGACCGAGTCCCGAAGGCCTTGCTGACCGCCTCGCAGCTCAGCAGGAGCGGACGAGCCATCCGGCGCTACTTCTTCTTCTTCGGCTTCTTCTTTTCCTTCCGCATGCCGGTGCCCTTGGCCATGAGCTCACCTCCTCTCGTCGGGGTCTGCGCCCGATTATAGACGCGGCCCCCGCTCCGGCCACAGGATAGCCGCGCCGACGGCCGGCCGGACCACCAGGGGTGGGCCGGCTTGACAGCCGGGGAGTGGGTCGGTAACGTCGGCGCTCCGCAGCTCGATCTCCGGTCGACGGGAGGCATCCATGAAGCGCCTGGCGGTCCTCATCGGTATCTCGCTGGTCCTGGTCTCGTGCGCGACCATGCAGTCGGGCGGCGGCGCGCTTGTCAGCCGCGGCCTGCAGGCGGTCGGAGGCGCCGAGACTCTGGGCGGCGTCAAGACGATCGCCACGCGCGGCACCCTGCGCCAGTGGGAGCCCGAGCAGTCCATGGCGGCCGGCGGCGAGATGCGCTTCGCCTGCGAGTCGGCCTTCGAGGCGGTGACCGACGTCGCCGCCGGCGCGACCCGTATCGACTGGTCGCGCAAGTTCGCCTACCCGGCGCCCCGCTCGTTCACCTTCACCGAGGTCGTGACGCCGGCGGCCGGCTACGTGGCCGGCATCGACAGCAACGGCCGCACCAAGCAGAGCCTCGACGCCAAGCCGCCCGCCCACGCGATGTCGGGGCTGCGGCTGGCCGCTACCCACCGCGAGCTGCTGCGGACCTCGCCCCTGCTGCTGCTGGAGATGCACCGGCACCCCGACCGTGTCGCCCCCGCCGGCGACATCGTGGTGGGCGGCACCACCCACCCGGCCGTGCACTACCGCACCGGAGACCGGACGCTGACGGTGCTGTTCGACGCCGGCACCGGGCTGCCCCTGCGCGTGCGCAGCCTGGACTACGACAACATCTGGGGCGACGTGACCTATGACCTCGTGCTGTCCGACTGGCAGGCGATCGACGGCGTGCGCATGGCCACCACGCAGAAGTACGAGCTGAACGGCCGCGTGGTGGCCGAGACGAAGATCACGAGCGCCAAGATCAACGGCGCGGTGGCCTCCGACTCGCTGGCCATCCCCGACGCCTTCCGCACGGGCGCCTCGAAGCCGGCCACCGGCGCGGTGCCGTTCCAGTGGGTGCTCCGCCGCCAGTTCATCGGCACCTACCTCGACTCCGACGCTCCCAGCTACGACACCAAGGCGGGGACCGGCCTGCGCCTGGTCGAGCTGGCGCCGGGCGTGCAGCACGCGGTCGGCGGCTCGCATCACAGCATGATCGTCGAGATGACGGACCACCTGGTCGTGTTCGACGCGCCGGTGAGCGACTGGCAGTCGAACTGGGTGCTGGGCGCCGCCAAGGCCAAGTATCCGAACAAGCCGGTGAAGTTCCTGGTGCTCACCCATCACCACATGGACCACGCCGGCGGGCTGCGCGCCTACGCCGCCCAGGGGGCCACGCTGGTGGTCGGCCAGGGCACCGCCGCTCACTACCGCCGCGTGCTGGCGGCACCGTTCACGCGCAACCCCGACCTGGCCACGCGGAACCTCAGCAGCACGCCGATCGTCGAGGTGGCGGGTCGCCACGTGCTCGGCGACGGGCAGCGCGAGGTCCACGCCTACGTGCTCGAGGGCAACCCGCACGCCGACGGCCTGCTGATCGGCTACGTGCCGGCGGCGCAGCTGGGCTTCGTCACCGACATCTGGAGTCCGGGCGCGGGCGCGCTGCCCGAGAAGCTCAACCCGGCCCTGGCCTCGCTGGTGGCCGGCGTGAAGAAGGCCGGCATCACGCCGGCCCGGTTCGCGGGTGGCCACGGCTCGGTGGCCGACTACGCGCCGCTGGCGGCGCTCGAGGGCAAGTAGCGCCGCAGCTGACGGTGCCCTCGCTGGCCGAGCTCGACGCGATCGTCCGTCGCGCCGAGCCGGTCACGCGCAACCTGGGGATCACGCAGGCATATCACGAGCTGTCGGCCGGCCTGGCCGCCCGGACGGGCCCCGCCGCCAACTGGTGCACGTTCGCCACCTGGGCCTCCAAGCAAGCCGGCCAGACCATCCGCGGCCAGGACTTGGCGCGGGCGCTGGAGGCCGAGCTCGGCAGCGAAGAGGTCGGCGCGACGGTCACGCGGCTCGGCGACGTCCTGCGCGCGGTCGGCCACACCGCCGATCGCAGTGTGCTGGTGGCCACCGTGCGCGACGTCGTCTCCCCGGTGCGCGCGGCGGAGCGCGCGAGCGCGGCGGTCGCGCGCGGCAACGCTCAAGGTGTTCGAGGAGCTGGGCCCCGCGTTCGCCCGCCTGCTCGCCGCGCTCGATGAGGGTGGCCCCGCCCTCGATCGCCTCGCCGCCGGGCTGCGGCCGGGCCCGTCACCAGAGGGTCAAGATCTCTTGCGGGAGGCGTTCGTGGCCTACGCCCGGGCCGTGGCGGCGACGGACCCGTCGCGCGCGCGCCGAGCAGATCCTGCTCGCCACCCTGCGGATCGGCCTGCACGAGCAGACGCGGTTGCAGCCGGAGATCGCCGAGGCGCTCGACGCGCCCGTCGCGCATCCGCGCGAGGTGAAGGCGCGTCTGCTTGCGCGGTTGTTGCCCGACGCGCCCCGGGTGCGCGGGCGGCTGGAGGCTGGCGAGGGCCCGCTGGACGACGTCACGGCGCGCCTCGTGGACGTGGTGCGTCGGCGGGTTCGGCGGATCCTCACCGAGCACCTCATGACGCTCGATCTGGCCGGCGCCCGCCTCCGACTCGGCCGGGACGTCATCGGCACCTGCCCGCTCGACCTGCGAAAACCCCGGGACGCCGAGCTCCGGCAGCTGCTGGCCACCATCGATCCGGCGCCCGACAGCCCCGTCGGCTCCGGCGCGCGGGACTGGGCCGACCTCGGCGACCGCATGCACTACATCGCCGAGCTGTTCCGCACCCGCCAGGAGGACACGACGCTGCTGGCGGCGCCGTTCGACGCTGGGCAGGCCGCCGAGATCCACGCGGGCCGACTCCCGGTCGGCCGCCTCTAGCCACGCTGGTCCCCGTCTACAGATCGTTCCCCGAGTAGGACTGGTTGAACGACTTGTTGCAGAGCGGAAAGTCCGGGACGATGTTCTTGAGGAGTGCGTAGGACAGCGGCCGCCAGTTCAAGAACGACGGATCCATCACCTTCACGCGCGAGAGCCGGCCGTCGGCGCCACCCATCACCCAGTGGACGATGGCTCCTCTCCAGCCCTCCACCATCGAGAAGGCCGGAGCGAACGGGGGCAGAACGGGCAGCGGGACGGTCAGGGTCCCGGCGGCAGGTGGTCCACGCGCCTGCCGGATCAGCTTGACCGACTCCCGCGCCTCGTCCACGCGCACTAGCGTGCGCGCCCTGACGTCCCCCCACTCGAAGACGGGAACCCGAAAGGACAGCCGATCGTAGGCGGCGAACGGGTGGTCCCGCCGTGCGTCCATATCCAGGCCCGAAGCGCGGGCGACGTAGCCGAGGACACCGTGATCGCGGGCCGTCTGGGTGGTCAGGCGGCCGGCCCCGTCGAGGCGATCCATGACGAGCGTGTTCTCGAGGCTCAGCTCGACGATCTCGTCGAAGTCGCGCAGGGCGGCTTCGACCTCGGCCGGAAGGTCGAGGCCGGGCGGGAGGTCGGCCCCGACGCCCCCGGGGACGATGCCGCCGCGGAGCAGCCGATTGCCGGTGAGCCGCTTGTTCAGGCGCAGCAGTCGCTCGCGGATCCGGAAGCAATGGGAGTGCGCAACCGCATAGCCGGTGTCGTTCGCGATCGCGCCGAAATCGGCCACGTGGTTGTAGAGGCGCTCCATCTCGAGAAGGATGACCCGGACGTACTCCGCGCGCTCCGGCACCCGGACGCCGGCGACCGCCTCCACCGCCTGGCAGAAGGCGAGCGAGTGGCCGACGGTGGTGTCGCCCGAGATGCGCTCGGCCAGCTCCGCGCCGGCCGCCGGGCGCGCGCCCCTCGAAGAGCTTCTCGGTGCCCTTGTGGGTGAAGTACAGTCGCGACTTCATGTCGATGATCGTCTCGCCCACGACGCTGAAGCGGAAGTGCCCGGGCTCGATGATCCCGGCGTGCACGGGTCCGACCGGGATCTCGTACACCCCCTCCCCGCCGACCTCGGTGAATGGGAAAGAGCGCCCGTCGTCGGTGAACTCGCGCGGGACCGCGTCCTTGCGGAGCGGGAAGTAGTCGGGCGGCCAGAAGCCGTGGCGGACGAGCGGCCGGGGATCGGGGTGCCCCTCGGCGGTGATCCCGAACAGATCGTAGATCTCACGCTCGAATCGCGAGGCGGGGTAGTGAAACGTCGCCAGCGAGCTGAGCGTGGGCGTGTCGGCCGGTACCGCCGCCGTGGCGTGCAGGAACCAGTCCTCCCCGGTGGGCGTGAACAGATAGTGCACTTCGAACGCGGCCCCGTCGGCTCGCCGGTCGGCGGCGGCCATGAATACGAGCTCCGCCCCGAACCGCGCGCGCAGAAGCCCGGCCAGCGCCGGGACGGCGGCCGGACGGACCGAGCAGTGGAGCTCGCGGCCCCTCACCACACGCACATCGGTCACCGACATCGGCTCGGCCAGCGCCGCGGCCAGCTCGTGCAGGCGGGTCGTCATCGTCCGGCGATCTCCACGATCCGCCGCAGCAGCGTGTCGAGCGGCGCCGGCACCGTGAGCCCGAGCACCACGAGCGCCGCCATGCACACGCCGAGCGGGACCAGGGGCCAGGCACTGCCCTCGCCCACGGCGGTGCCGGCCACGGGCGCGCCGTAGAGCATCCGGTTCGTGTGTCCGAGCACCGAGATGAAGGCCACCGCGAGCAGCGCCAGCACGAGCCCCATCAGCCACGGGCGACCCGCCGCGAATCCCGCCCGGAAGAGTGCGAACTCGGAGATGAAGAGTCCGAACGGCGGCAGCCCGATGACGGCCAGCATCCCCGCCGCGAAGAGGCCGCCCGTCCACGGCATGGTCGTGAGCAGCCCCGACACCCCGTCGATCTCGGCGGTCCGGTACCGATGGAGCACGCGGCCGGCCAGGAAGAACATCATCGACTTCGCGAGCGCGTGGTTCAGCAGGTGCAGCATGGCGGCGAAGGTCCCCAGGGGCCCCAGCGCCAGCCCCACGCAGATCAGCCCGGTGTGCTCGATGCTCGAGTAGGCCAGCATGCGCTTGTAGTTCCGCTGGACGACCAGGCTGAAGGCGGCGATGAAGATCGACAGCACCCCGAGCAGGAGGAAGAGGCTGTCGGTGAACCGCGTCCCCACCGCCGCGTTCACGACGACCTCCCAGCGGATCACGGCGTAGAGCGCCACCGCCAGCAGCACGCCCGACATCATCGCGGACAGGGGCGCCGGCGCCTCCGAGTGGGCGTCCGGGAGCCACGTGTGCATGGGCGCGAGGCCGGCCTTGGTGCCGTAGCCGATGAGGATGAACACGAACGCGAGCTGGATGACCGGGGGGTGCAGGCGTGGCGCCAGGGCTATCAACACGGTCCAGTTCAGCGTCAGCTCGTGACGGCCGGCCAGGTGGACGAAATCGAAGTAGCCCAGGACCGTTCCCCCGAACGCAAGCGCGATGCCGATCGAGCCGATCAGGATGTATTTCCACGAGGCCTCGACCGAGGCCTTCGTCACGTGGAGCGGGATGAGCATCGCCGAGGTGATCGTCGTCGCCTCGATGGCGATCCACATGAAGCCGACGTTGTTCGTGGTCACCGCGAACAGCATCGTGAACGTGAAGAGATTGCCGAAGATGCGGAACCGCCGGGCCTGCGGACCCGAGTAGCCGTCGGGGCCGCCCAGGCCGGGCCCGAGCCACGCCGCCAGGGCTCCGACGACGCTGACGCATAACGCGAGCAGCGTCGACAGCGCGTCGGCCCGCAGGAACTCCCGGGGGCCTGACGTCAGCACGTCGCCGGCCAGGATGTGGCCCCAGAGGGCGACCGCCGCCCCGACCGAGAGGAGGGAGAGCAGGGCGTTCGTCCAGCCGACGAAGGGTCGGTAGGGCCTGACCACCGCCGCCAGCAGCGCCCCGATCAGCGGCGGCCCGAGGAGCCACAGGAACGTGCTCACGTCGTCAATGCCTCAGGCGATTGAGCTGTTCGATGTCGATGCTCTCGAAGGTCTCGTGGATCTGGTACATGAAGATCTGCATGACCAGGAATCCCATGAGGACGTCCAGGAACACGCCGAGCTCGACGATCAACGGGATCCCGTACGTCCCCAGGACGGCCAGCAGGGCGAGCCCGTTCTCGAGCATCAGGAAGCCCACGACCTGGGTGAGCGCCTTCTTGCGGCTGATGACGACGAAGAGGCTGACGAGCACCAGTCCCATGGCCAGGGGCATGCCCGCCCGCGTGGGCAGCTGACTCAGCGCCACGAGCGGTCGGGTGATGGCGTAGCCGAAGAGCACGAGCAGGCCGGCGATCACCAGAGAGGTGGGCGTGTTCACGTACGGCTGCAGCTCGCGCGCGGCCGCGAACCGGTGCTCCATGCGTCGCAAGAGCCGCGGGATGACCACCGCCTTGAGCGCGGCGAGCGCGCCGGCCGCCCAGTACAGCTCGTGGTCGCCGCCGAAGTACGCCACGACCGCCGTGAGACGCCGACAGCACGCTCGATTGCCACTGGAAGGCCGTGATGTAGGCGGTCACGCTCCGCCGCCACAACAGGGTGAGGCCGAAGATGAGCACCAGGCTCGAGCCGAGGACGCATACCTGAGAGAACACGCTGTCCATTGGCTATCTCAGCAGGAAGGAGGAGGTGACGGCGAGCAATCCGAGGACGAACGAGACGCTCAGCAGCTCCGGCACCCGGAACAGCCGCAGCTTCGCGATCCTGGTCTCCATGATGGCCACCGCCCCCGCCAGGACCGCGAACTTGGCCAGCAGCGTGACGACGGCGATCGCGAGCGTCGCCGGGGTCAGGGCCATGGAGATGCCGGCCGGCACGAACAGGTTCCCGAGCAACGAGAAGAAGATCAACAGCTTGACGGCCGCCGCCCATTCGATGAGCGCGAGATAGCGACCGGAGTATTCGAGCACCATCGCCTCATGGATCATCGTCAGCTCGAGATGGGTCGCCGGGTTGTCGACCGGTAGCCGTCCGGTCTCGGCGAGGGCCACGATGAACAGCGCCAGGAACGCGAGCAGGTGACCAGGGCTCAGAGCCGCCCCCGGGTAGCTCATGGTGCGCGCCACGATCTGGCCGAGGTTGGTGGAGCCGGCACTGAGCGCGAGGGCGAAGATCGCCAGGGCGACGGTGGGCTCGGCGAGCGCGGCGATGGTCATCTCGCGGCTCGCGCCCATCCCCCCGAACGGCGAGCCGGGATCGAGGCCGGCGAGCGAGAGGGAAAAGGTGCCGAGCAGGAGAAGGTAGACGACGACCAGCAGGTCGCCGACCCCGTCGAAGGGCAGCGGCACGGCCAGGATCGGCACGAGGAACGTCACGGTCACCGCGCTGCCGAAGACGACGAACGGCGCGGCGCGGAACAGCCACGACGCGTTGTTGGAGACGACGACTTCCTTCTGGAAAAGCTTGGCCAGCTCCCAGTACGGCTGCCAGACCGGCGCCCCCCGGCGGTTCTGCAGCCGGGCCTTCATCCAGCGAATGAGCCCGACCACGCCGGGGGCGAGCAGCAGCGCCAGGGCGGCCTGCGCGGCTTCCAGCACGTACCCGATCATCGCCACCACCTCGGGCCGGGGGATCTCATGCGCCCTGCACGAGGAGGACCACCAGGAGCCCCAGCAGCGCGAGCACCAGGTAGGTCAAGTACGCGTGGACGGAGCCCGACTGGATCGCGCGCGCACCCACGGCCCACCACCTGACGCGCGCGATCACCGGAGCGTAGAGATAGCGCTCGAACCACGGCACGATCTCGCTCCGATACTCGATGGACTGCACGAAGTACCTGGACTCCGGATGGAAGTCGATCGAGAGGTCCTTGGTTGGCCGGTAGAGCCCGGCAAACACGCGGCGCAGGGGCTCGGCAAATGCGGTCGACGTATATTCCATCCGCGGTGTCTGGGCGATCCGGCCGCATCCCCAGGTCTCGTCCACGCGGAGTCCCGGCCCTCTCCCGAGCAGGCGGACTCCGACCCACACCCCGGCGGTGGCGACGGCCAGCCCCAGCGCAACCAGGATCGGCGACATCTGCCCGACCGCCCCGGGCATCGAGAGCGACAGGCCGCCCGGTCGCGGGGTCGTTGCCGCCAGCCCCGCCCGGCCAGCGAGGACGGAGCCCAGCCCTGACATGATGGGCACGGCCGCCAACCCGAAGCCCGCGCACGCGACCGCCAAGATGCCCATGCCGATCCGCATCGACCAGGGGGCCTCGTGGGCGTGCTCGGCCGCGGGCGACCGGGGAATGGCCAGGAACGTGATGCCGAAGGCCTTCACGAAGCCGGCCGCGGCCAGCCCGCCCGTGAGGGCGAGGACCCCGACCGCCAACGTCATCAGCGGAGCTACCAGGGGGGCCGAGCTGCCGATGCCGGGCAGCAAGGACTGGAAGAGCAGCCACTCGCTGACGAACCCGTTCAGGGGAGGCAAACCGGCGATGGCCATGGAGCCGATCAGGAAGAAGAGGGCGGTCCACGGCAGCCGGCGAATCAGACCCCCCAGCCGGTTCATATCGCGGGTGTGCGTCGCGTGGAGCACGGACCCGGCACCGAGGAACAGGAGTCCCTTGAACGCCGCATGATTCAGCGCGTGATAGAGCCCGGCGCTCAGCGCGAGCATCGCTGCCGGGACCGTGCCGAGGCTCAGGGAGAGGAAGCCGGTCCCGATCCCGATGAAGACGAGGCCGATGTTCTCGACGCTCGAATAGGCGAGCAGCCGCTTGAGGTCGTTCTCCATCAGGGCATAGAGCACGCCGAGCACGGCGGATAGCCCGCCGAGGCCGATCAGGAGCGCGCCCCACCAGGCGGGGCCGCCGCCCAGCAGATCCAGGCCGACGCGCAACAGGCCGTAGACTCCCAGCTTGATCATGACGCCCGACATCAGCGCCGACACGTGGCTCGGCGCGGCGGGATGAGCGCGCGGAAGCCACACGTGCAGCGGCACGATGCCCGCCTTGGAACCGAATCCGAGCACCGCCAGGAGAAAGACGGCATTGCGCGTGGCCGGCGACAGCGTGGCCGCCGCCGTGCGCAAGTCGGCGAACGAGGTCGTGGCCGCGCCGCCCGCCAGGAGCAGGAAGGCCGCCAGCACCAGCGCCAGCCCCCCGTGGGTCATGGCAAGGTACCAGCCGCCCGCTTGAACCGTATCCGGCTCGTTCGTCTCGGTCATGACCAGGAAGTACGACGTGAGGGACATGCCTTCCCACATCAGCAGGAACGTCAGCACGTTACCGGCGACGGGGACCAGGCTCATGGTGAGCAGGAACAGGTTCAGCATGGCGCCCAGGAACCGCAGCGAATAGCGGCCCTCGTAGGCCGCGGAGTAGCCGGCGCCGTAGATGCCGCACGGCACGGCAACGAGGCCGACGAGCGCCAAGAAGAACGCACCCAGCGCATCCACATGGAAGACGAGGCCGTCCGCGATGGAGAGGAGCGCCGGAGCCTCGAGCGCCAGCGGTGCTCCGCTGGCGAAGTGCCGGAGGGCGACGGCGAGTCCCGCCCCGCCGCCCACGACGGTGCCGCTCGCGGTCAGGCGCCGGGCGGCGCGGTCATTCGGCGAGAGCGCCGCGGCCAGCGCCCCGAACGCATAGCCCGTCACCATGAGACCGAACAGGAGGGTCATCGGCGACCAACGGCGGCGAGAATGCCACGGAGAATGTCGCTCGGCTCCGGTGGGCACCCATCCACGAAGACGTCGACCGGGATGACCTGGTCGACGCTGCCGACGACCGCGTAGCTGCCCTTGAAGACGCCGCAGGACCGCGCGCAGTCTCCGACCGCCACCACCAGCTTCGGAGCCGGGGTCGCCTCGTAGGTCTTCAGCAGCGGCACCGCCATGTTTCGCGTGACCGGGCCCGTCACCAGGAGCAGGTCAGCGTGACGGGGCGAGGCGACGAAGTGGACCCCGAAGCGCTCGCTGTCGTACACCGGGCCCGTGAGCCCGGAGATCTCGAGCTCGCACCCGTTGCACGATCCGGCGTCCACTTCGCGGATGGCCAGGGCGCGGCCGAAGAGCCGGCGAGCCCGCGCATCCACGTCGTGGAGGAGATGCAGGACCTCGTCGCCGCCCGTGGTCAGCGGCTCGGTGGCGAGCCCCACCCGGAGAATCTTGGAGAAGAGCCTCACGACCGGCGACGTCCCTCGCGGCGCAGCTCGCGAAGCATCGTCTGGCTGTCGATGAGCTGGCTGTCGAAGATCCGGCGGGCGATCACGAGCAAGTCGGCGATCAATGCCACGCTGATCATGTACCGCACCGTCGTCCCTTCCTTGCGCGCCCTGACGATGTTCTTGGCCCGCAGCACCGCGAGATGCTGGGAGACGAGTGGCTGCTCGAGGTCGAGCGCCGACTGCAGCTCCTGCACGCTGCGTTCGGCGCTGATGAGGCTCTCGAGGATGCGGATCCGCACCGGGTGTCCGAGAGTCTTGAAGAACTCGGCTTTGAAGATCTGCAAGGGGCCCGACGGCGACGACTTACCGGTCACGAAAGGAATCATATATCGCGATATATGATTCCTGCAAGAACGGCGCGCCTCCCCGCCGCCACCAGCCGTGGTTGACGGCGACGACGGGGCGGACTAGAACAGAGCGATGCCGCTCCTCGAGCCGCTGACGCGCGACCAGGTGGACCCGGAGCTGAGGCCGCTGTGGGACGAGTGCGAGCACGCCTATCCCGACTTCCGCAACCTGTGGGCCACGATGGCCCACTCGCCGATCATCTTTCGCCACGTCTGGGGGCAGCTGCTCGCCCTCAAGCGCGAGAGCCCGGTCCAGGCACGCCACTTCGAGATCGCGATCCTGGTCGTGTCCAACGCCACTCGCTGCGACTACTGCGTGGCCCACCACACCCCGCGCGCGCTCGGCACCGGGCTGACGGCCACCCAGGTCGCCTACCTGGAAACCCTCGACCGTGGCCGGCTGGACGAGGACGAGACCTTCGTGGCCCCGCACCCGGGCTTCGACGCCACCGACAGCCTCGTGGTGGACCTCGCGCGCTTCGTCGTGTGGGCGGGGCTGGCACCGGCCGCGGCCGGCGTGCACCCGCGGGTCGTGCATCGCCTGCGCCGCCGGCTGTTCGACCGACTCGCCGCTGCCTTCTCGCCCCGGCAGATCGAGGAGTTGGTGTGGCGCACGACCCAGTGCGCGGCGTTCAACTGGCACAACGACCTGCTGGAGCTCGACCTCGAGCCCGAGGTCGCGGCGCCGGCGCCGGCCGCCGCTCCGGGCTCGCCGTAGGCGCGGCGGCCGTCCCCATGCGGCTACCCCGGCTGCTCGCCGCGCTCGGCGTGCTGGTGCTGACGAGCGCGGCGGAAGCGACCGCGCCCGAGGCCATCCGCTTTCGGAGTGCGGACGGCACCACCACGCTCGTCGGCTATCTCTTCCGGCCCGAGGGCGCCGGCCCCCATCCCGCCGTCGTCATGCTCCACGGGCGCAGTGGCGCCTACTCCTCGCTGGCCCGCGGGGTGTACACGGCGGCCACGCTGTCCGGACGCCACGCGAGCTGGGGACGGTTCTGGCAGGAGCACGGCTACGTCGCTCTGCTGGTGGACAGCTTCGGGCCGCGCGGTTACGCGGCCGGCTTCCCGCGCGACAGCTATCGCCAGCGGCCGGCCGCGGTGAGCGAGCAGACGGTGCGGCCGCTCGACGCCTACGGCGCCCTGGCCTACCTGCGCGGGCGCGCCGATGTCCGGGGCGACCGCGTCGGCCTGCAGGGCTGGTCCAACGGTGCCATGACCGCACTGGTGACGATGTCCGACACGACGCCGGGCCTGGCCCGGCCGACGCCCGCCACCGGCTTCGGGGCCGCGGTCGCGCTCTACCCCGGCTGCGTGATGGAGCACGTCAAGCACCGGTGGATACCCTACGCGCCGGTGCTGGTGCTGCTCGCCGGCGACGACGACGAGGTGTCGCCGGCCCCCTGTCAGGCGCTGGTCGCGCGCAGCCGGACCGCCGGCGCCCCGGTCGACCTGGTCGTCTACGCGGGCGCCGAGCACAACTTCGACGACCCCGGCCCCACGCGGCAGCGCCGCGAGGCCAACCAGCGGGCGACCGCGGACGCCCGCAGCCGGGCCGCCCGCTTCATGCAGAGCCACCTCGAGCGCCAACCCGGGAGGCAGGGATGACCCAGTACGTTGTCGTCGAGAAGTCGCAGGGCGTCGCGATCCTCACCATGAACCGGCCCGCCCAGCTCAACGCGATGAACCAGCAGCTCAGCGCCGAGCTGCACGACGCCGTCGCCGCCATGACCGCCGACGACGAGGTCGGGTGCATCGTCATCACCGGCGCCGGCACCCGCGCGTTCTCGGCGGGCGGCGACATCCACGAGCAGCGCGAGGACGACCGCCGGTACACGCAGGCCGAGCTCGACGCGCGGGGGGCGGTGCGGGCCCGCGGCAGCTACGAGATCGGCGCCTGCCCCAAGCCGACCATCGGGATGATCAACGGCCTCGCCTACGGCGGCGCCGGGGTGCTGGCCTCGTCCCTCGACATGCGCGTGGGTTGCGAGCACGCCAGCTTCCGCTTCCTGGCCGCCGCCTACGGCCGCATCAACAGCACGTGGACGCTGCCCAACCAGGTGGGGTGGCCGATCGCCAAGGAGCTGCTGTTCTCCGGCCGCGTGGTCGAGGCCGAGGAGGCGCATCGCATCGGCCTGCTCAACCACCTGGTGCCGTGTGCCCAGCTGCGCGAGAAGACCATGTGGCTGGCCACGATGATCGCCCAGAACCGCCGGGAGGCGGTCCTGGGCGTCAAGGCGCTGCTGCTGCGGGACCGGGGCGCCACCCTGGAGGAGCAGTGGGCGAACGAGCGCGACTACACGACCAACGTGGTCCGCGGCGCCAAGGCCGAGTCGGCGTTCCCCGAGTTCATCGCCCGCAAGGGCCGGCCGACGTGAGCCCTACTTCGGCACCAGATTCTTGAAGCGCGGCATCACCTCGCGGGCCAGCAGCTCCATGGAATGGCGCCAGGCCTGCGGGTTGTCGGAGTAGTCGAAGCAGAACAGGAGCAGGTGGCCGAAGCCACCCACCTCGTCGTAGATCGCCTGCAGGCGCTCGGCCACCGTGGCCGGTGAGCCCACCAGCCAGTTGTGCTGGGCGCAGTAGGCGGGGGTGACGTCGGAGTCGGGCACGTCGGGCGAATGCTTCAGGAACTCGGTGAACTGGAACGAGGCCAGCAGCGGCAGGAAGTACTCCTGCATCATGCGGCCCATCATCCCGCCCACCGACAGGCGCATGGCCTCGGCGTCGGTGTCGGCCACGAAGATCTCGCGCACCAGCCGCCAGTCCGACCGCTTGGGCGTCCGGCCACTGCGGGCGGCGCCGATCTCGACCGACTCCCAGTGGCTGCCCACGTAGGTCGGGTTGAGGTTCAGGCTCATCGGCCAGAAGCCGCGCTCGCCGGCCAGCTTGAGGGTGTCGGAGCCCTTGCTGACGCCGGCCACGCCGATGGGCGGGTGCGGCTTCTGGAACGGCTTGATGTGCGGCCGCAGCGTGTCGAGCATGGTCCCCGTCTTGGTGACGTGCCAGTACTTGCCCTTGTGATCGAACTCCGCCTCGTCGCTCCACAGGCGCAGGACGATCTCCAGCGCCTCCCGCGTCATCTCGCGGTGCTGCCCCGACATGCCGTCCACGTTGAACATGGCCCAGTCGCTCGGCAGCCCGCTGGCCGCCACGCCGAAGTTGAGGCGGCCCTGGGCCAGGTGGTCGAGCATGGCCACGCGGTTGGCCAGCTCGGCCGGGTGGTGGTAAGGCATCAGGAAGCCACCGGGGCCGATGCGCATGCGGGAAGTCTGCAGCAGCGCCTGGGAGACGAGCAGGTCGGGGGCCGGGTGCGGCTCCCACGGCGCGGTGTGGTGCTCGCCGATCCACGCCTCGCTGAACCCCAGCTCGTCGGCCCAGCGAAGGGTCTGCAGGTCCCACTGGTGGCCGTCGAAGAGCTTTCGCTCGGGCGGGTGCGAGGGCATCGTGAACAGTCCGTAGTCCATGGCAACCTCCTTGACGCGCCCGAGTGTAGCGCGCATCGGCGCTCGGCGCCCCGGTGCGATACACTCCAGGCGCCGGGCCGGGCCCGGCGATCGCCCCGACATTTCACAAGGAGTCCCCCATGAAGGCAGCCGTGTTCCATGGTCCCCACAAGCCGCTCACGATCGAGAACGTCGACATCGCCAAGCCGATCGGGCGCGAGGTGCTGGTCCACACGGTGGCCAGCGGCGTGTGTCACAGCGACCTGCACTTCATCGAGGGGCTCTACCCGTTCGCGGCGCCGGCCATCCTCGGCCACGAGGCGGCCGGGATCGTGGAAGCGGTCGGGCCCCACGTGGACGAGTTCAAGCCAGGCGACCACGTCATCGCCTGCCTGTCGGTGTTCTGCGGCCACTGCGAGTACTGCCTGACCGGCCGCACCCACCTGTGCCAGAGCCGGCCGGTGCGGGCGACGAACGAGCCGCCGAAGCTCACCTGGAACGGCGCCCCCGTCAACCAGTTCGCCAACCTGTCGAGCTACGCCGAGCAGATGCTGGTGCACGACAGCGGCCTCGTGAAGGTGCGCGACGACATGCCGCTGGACCGGGGCGCGCTGATCGGCTGCGGCGTCACCACCGGCGTCGGCGCCGTCCTCAACACCGCGCGGGTGGAGCCCGGCACCACGGTCGTGGTCTTCGGCGCCGGCGGGGTGGGACTGGCGGCGATCCAGGGCGCGGTCATCGCCGGCGCCCGCATGATCATCGCGGTCGACGTGGTCGGTCACAAGCTGGAGACGGCCAAGTCGCTGGGCGCCACCCACACCGTCGACGCCTCCAAGGACGACCCGGTCAAGGCCATCCGCACGCTCACCGGCCCCGGCGCCGACTACGCGTTCGAGGCAATCGGCCTCAAGAAGGCCGCCGAGCAGGCCTTCGAATGCCTGCGGCCGGGCGGCACGGCCACGATCGTCGGCATGATCCCGGTCGGTCAGAAGATCGAGCTCGACGGGCCGTCGTTCCTGCGCGAGAAGAAGGTGCAGGGCTGCAGCATGGGCTCCAACCGGTTCAAGGTCGACATGCCCCGCTACGTCGAGCTCTACCGGCAGGGACGGCTCAAGCTCGACGAGATGATCACGCGGCGGGGACGGCTCGAGGACGTGAACGAGGCGTTCCGCGCGATGAAGGCCGGCGAGGTCGCGCGCACCGTCCTGATGTTCGATTAGGTACATGGGGGGCCACGACATGGCCCCCCAAACCCCCCAGGGTTTCGGGGCGTCACGAGGCCGGTATAATCCCGCCAGGTCTGACGAACGGGGCGATATACACGGAAGGAAGGAAGGCGTCATGGCAACGATCACGGGGTCGGAGGTCCTGGCGAAGGCGCTCCGGACGCAGGGCGTGGACACGATGTTCTATCTCATGGGCGGCCCGATGCTGGAGGCGGAGGCCGCGTGCATCCAGCTCGGCATCCGCGCGATCGACCATCGCCACGAGCAGGCGGCCTCGTTCGCGGCCCACGCCTACACGCGCATCATGCGACGCCCCGGCGTCTGCATGGGCTGCTCCGGCCCCGGCGCCACCAATCTCCTGACCGGCGTGGCCACCGCGTTCACCGACTGTGCCCCCCTGGTCGCCATCGGCGGCTCCAGCCCCCGCGTCTACTTCGGCATGGAGGCCTTCCAGGAGATCGATCAGCTCGCGGTGTTCAAGCCGGTCACCAAGTGGGCCGAGCGGATCTACGACGCCAAGCGCATCCCCGACGTCGTCGCCACCGCCTTCCGCCAGGCGACGAGCGGCCGGCCGGGCCCCGTCTACATCGACATGCCCGGTGACGTCCTCGGCGAGAAGATCGAGGAGGAGTCGGTGCGTTACGCCCCGGCCTGGAAGCCGTCGCCGCGCTCGCTCGGCGACACCGGCGCCGTCAAGGAGGCGATCGCCCTGCTCGCGCGGGCCGAGCGCCCGCTCGTCATCGCCGGCAGCGGCGTGTGGTGGTCGGACGGCGCCGCCGCCCTGCAGGCCTTCGTGGAGGCCACCGGGATTCCGTTCTACACGAAGCCGATCTCGCGCGGCCTCATCCCCGAGGACCACGCGCTGTCGTTCCTGAACGCGCGCAGCACCGCCTTCACCGAGGCCGACGTCGTCGTCGCGGTGGGCACGCGCTTCGACTGGATGATCCAGTTCGGGCGGCCGCCGCGGTTCGGCGCCGATCTCAAGGTGATCCACGTGGACGTCAACCCGGCCGAGCTCGGCCACAACCGCGAGGCCGACGTGCCGATCGCCGGCGACGCCCGCGCGGTGCTCCAGCAGCTCACCGACGAGGCCCGGGGCAAGATCGATCCCAAGCGCTACACGAGCTGGACCGGCAAGCTGCGGGTGATCGATGCCGAGAAGGGTGCGGAGTCCGACAAGGCGATGAGCACGGACGGCCTGCCCATCCACCCGCTCCGCCTCTGCAAGGAGGTGCGCGACTTCCTCAAGCGCGACGCCATCCTGGTCGTCGACGGCCAGGAGATCCTGAACTACGGCCGCCAGGCCATCCCGACCTACACGCCCGGCCACCGGCTCAACTCGGGCGCGTTCGGCACCATGGGCGTCGGCCTGCCGTACGGGGTGGGCGCCAAGGTGGCCAAGCCCGACGCCCAGGTGCTCGTGCTGCACGGCGACGGCTCCTTCGGCATGAACGCCATGGACATCGACACGGCGGTGCGCCACAAGATCCCGGTCGTGTGCGTCATCAGCAACAACGGCGGCTGGACGGCCGACGCGTCGTGGACGCGGCCGCTGCCCAAGCCGGGCCGCAACCTCGGCCACACCCGCTACGACCGGATGGCCATGGACCTCGGCGCCCACGGCGAGTTCGTGGAGAAGCCGAACGACATCCGCCCGGCGCTGGAGCGTGCCTTCGCATCCGGCAAGCCGGCGGTCGTCAACGTGATCACCGACCACAAGGCACGCGCCACGACCGTGCGCTTCTCCGCCTATAGCACGTGACCGGAGTGGCCATACCGCAAGCTCGGAGAGAGAGGATCCAGCCCATGCCCAAGGCGCTCGATGGGATTCGCGTTCTCGACCTGACACAGTACGAGGCGGGGCCCAGCTGCACGCAGATGCTGGCGTGGCTGGGCGCCGAGGTCATCAAGATCGAGCCGCCGACGGGCGAGCCGGGGCGCACGGCGCTCTCCGACAAGCGCGGCGAGGACGCCTGGTTCTTCATGCTGCTGAACTCCTGCAAGAAGGCGGTGACGCTGAATCTCAAGTCGCCGCGCGGCAAGGCCATGTTCGAGGAGCTGGTCAAGACCAGCGACGTGCTCGTCGAGAACATGGCGCCCGGCGTGATGGATCGGCTCGGCCTCGGCTACGAGCGACTCAAGGGGATGAACCCGCGCCTGATCCACGCTTCGGTCAAGGGCTTCTCCGGCGGCGGACCGTACTCGGACTACAAGAGCTTCGAGTGGATCGCCCAGGCCATGGCTGGCGCCATGAGCATGACCGGCTCGCCCGACGGCCCGCCCACCAAGGCCATCGGCGGCCTGGCCGACACCGGGGCCGGCCTGCACACGGCGATCGGCATCCTGGCCGCCATCATCCAGCGCCAGGTGACGGGCGTGGGCCAGCAGGTCGAGGTCGCCCAGCAGGACGCCGTCGTGAACCTGCTCCGCATCCACCTGCGCGAGACGTACGTCAGCGGCAAGCCGGCCGCGCGCCAGGGCAACCGCTCGGTGGCGGCGGCGCCGTCCAACATCTATCGCTGCAGCCCCGGTGGCCCCAACGACTACGTGTTCATCCACTGCGCGACCCAGGAGATGTGGGTCTCGCTCACGAAGATCGTCGGGCGGCCCGAGCTGGGGAAGGACCCGCGCTACGAGGACCGGCGGGACCGTGTCGCGTTCATCGACGACATCGACGGCATGATCGTGGCGTGGACCGAGAAGCGCCCGAAGCACGAGGTGCTGCAGATCCTGGCCGGCGCCGGCATCCCGTGCGGTGCCGTCCTCGACTCGGCCGAGGTGCTGTCGGATCCGCACCTGCGCCAGACCGGCTTCATCACCGATCTGGAGCATCCGCGTCGGGGCGTCTACCCGATGCCGGGCAACCCGGTGAAGCTGGCCGACTCGCCGACGGACATGATCCGCTCGCCCCTGCTGGGCGAGCACAACGCCGAGGTCTACGGCAAGCTGCTGTCGGTCGGGCAGGAGGAGCTGGAGACGCTCCGCCGGGACGGCGTCATCTAGCGTAGTAGCCGGAGGCCGGCGGCAGCAGCGCGGCGACCTCGACGGGCGTGTCGGGCCGTGCGAGCGGCGCGATCGAGGCACCGGGGCGCACGATCGCGGTGTCCTGGTGAGCGCTCGAGCGCAGCGGGCCGCGGTACACCTCGAGGACACGATCGACGAGGTTGAGGATCCAGTAGTCGGGGATCCCCGCGCGTGCGTAGAGCGCCCCCTTGGTCACGCGGTCGTCGGCCAGGGAGGACTCCGCCACTTCGACCAGCAGCACCGGCCGCGCAGGGTGAGCCGCGACGTAGTCGTACCGGGTCCCCGGCACGACGGCGACGTCGGGCTCGGGCTCCGACTCATCGTCGAGGGCAATGGGCATCTGTCCCCGGACCAACCACCCCGGCCCGAAGCACGCTCTCAGTGCGTCATCGACCAGGCCCACCGCGGTCGCATGGAGGGTGCCCTGGGGCTCGCCGACGACGAGATGTCCGCCGAGCAGCTCCACGTGGTCGCCGGATTTGAACACACCCAGATCGATCAGGCGGTCGTACTCGGCCCGGGTCCAGCGGCGGATGCGCTCCAGCGAGATCGCCATGCCGGCTACGCTAGCGATCGACGGCGCCACCGTCAACGCCGCGGATCGGCGACACCCGGGACACCTACGCCGGGCCGACGAACCCGATGTAGGCGCCGCAGGCGTCCAGGGGGTCGACCAGCATGGCCTGCTCGCCCGTGTTGCGAACGCCCCGCGCCGGTGGTGGAAGGCCATGGCCGACGATGTGTCGCACGGCGGCGTCCATGCTGCGGGTCCGGTAGAGCGCCTGGAACGGTCCCGGGCCGCGGCGGGCGAGCGCTTCCGCCGCCGGACCCGGCTCGGCCGGCTGGGCCACGCCGAGCCCGGTCGGGCCGATCTCGAACACCGCCATGTCGGCCTTGATGACGTTGCCCCGGACGACCTTCGGCACCGGCATGCCGAGAATGCGACTGTACGCCTCGGCTTCTCGGGCAACGTCGGTCACGGCGATGTACGCGCGCTCGAGGTGGAGCACGCCGTTGGGGTGCTGGCCCGCGGTCCCCACCTGCCGCTGTCGCTCGGCCAGCGGCGTGAGGTGCTGGATGAAGAAGATGGGCAGCGGGTTTCTCGCGCCCAGCGACGCCGCCCGCCACCGCAGCTCCTGGCCGCCCGGCGTGCGCCGGCCGCCGTCGGTCGGCTCGCTCACATCCACGCCGCGGGCCCGCATGCCGGCCACGTCGGCGGCCAGATCGTCGCTCTGCACGCTGATGTAGCGCAGGCCGCCGCCGCGGGCCAGGAACTCGCGGAGCCCGGCGCTGACCTCGCCCGCCCGGCCCTCGCGCACGCCCAGCAGCTCGAGGTAGTCGTCCTGCAGGAACGCGATGGCGTTCTCGGTGCCACCGCTCGAGTGCGCACCGCCGGGGTGGACGTCGAATCCGATCCGTCGGTACGCGTCGATGCCGCGGGCGAGGTCGGGCACACAGATCATGACGTGGTCGATGCGCGTCAGCATGGCGGCTACCCGACGAATCTCGGCAGGATCTCCTTCCCCATCAGCGTCAGGTAATGGCGCTGGGCGTCGAGGTCGGCGCCGTTGACGCCCACCCACAGCTTGCGGGCGCCGCGCTCGGCCAGCTGCTCGATGCGGGCGATCCAGTCGCGCGGCGCCCCGGCCAGGGCCCAGCGGTCGATGGCGTAGTCGGTCAGGCCGAGGTCGGCCATGCGCTTGGGGTTGCGACCGGCGTGCAGCACGTGGTCGTACAGCTCGTAGCCGTCCACGTAGTCCTGGATCTTGGCCCGCATGTCTGTCCGGCACGTGCTTGCCGTCGAGACCGAAGCGCATGGCGTGGTTGAGGATCGACGACACCGAGGCCTTGACGTTGTCGATCGCGGTCTCGCGGTCCTCGTGCAGCGACGAGCGCGCCGTGAACCACATGTCGACGTCGCCGGGGTCGCGCCCGGCCTCCCGGGCGCCGGCGTGCACGCGCGCGATCGTGTCGCTGACGACCTCGGGCAAGAGCCCGGTGCCGGCGATGACGCCGTCGCCGATGCGACCGCCCAGGTGCAGCATCTTGGGCCCCTCCGCGCAGATCGAGATGGGCACGCGCGGCCGCACG
This sequence comes from uncultured Candidatus Rokubacteria bacterium, assembly GCA_963734175.1. Classification (GTDB taxonomy): domain Bacteria; phylum Methylomirabilota; class Methylomirabilia; order Rokubacteriales; family CSP1-6; genus AR5. The sequence goes on along the minus strand of CAVTGC010000013.1, from coordinate 463,988 downwards.
GCGTCAGCGGCCCACCGCACGCGCTGGGGCCGGCCCTGGTAGGTCGACTCGCCCCGCGCCAGCAGCCCCCGCACGCAGGTGACGTAGTCCTCGATGCGGGCCCGGGAGGCGGCCGGGTAGCCGATGTTGAACACCGCGCTGTCGCCGCTGGCGATGTCCAGGAACGCGCGGCCGCCGGTGAGACGGTCGATCGAGGCCAGGAACGAGGCCATGATCTGCGGCTCCCGGGTGAGCGGGTTGCTCGGGCGTAGCCCGATCGCGGCCCGCGGCGCCGCCAGCGCGATCAGGGTGGCCCGCACGTAGGCGTCGCCGCCCAGGAACGCCGAGTCGTAGGTGCCGATGGCGGTGGCGCCGTAGCCGTCGGCCATCTTCACGAGGTCCATGAACTTCTGGGTGTCGGCGCCGCCCAGGAGGCCGACGCTGGAGCCGAGGCTGATGCCGAAGTCGACTTTCATGGCGGGCTCAGCGCAGGTGCTGGCCGAAGAAGGTGAACACCTTGTCCCAGCCATCGATGGCGGCGGCCTGGCGGTACTGCGGCCGGTCGACGGCGAAGAAGGCGTGGCCGGCGTTGTCGTAGGTGTGGAACTCGTAGCTCTTGCCGAACTTGTCGAGCGCGTCCCTGGTTTTCACGGTGTCCTCCGGCGACGGACGCGTGTCCTCGACGCCGAAGAGGCCGAGCAGCGGGCACTGCAGATCGCGCGTGAAGTCGATCGGCGCCACCGGCTGGCGCGGCGTCAGCTCCTCGGCCTTGGCCACCACGCCACCGCCGTAGCAGTCGACGGCCGCGTCGATTCCGCGCACCGTGCACGCGGCCAGGTAGGACTGCCGGCCACCCGAGCAGTAGCCGATGATGCCAACCCGGCCGTTCAGGTACGGCAGTGTCCGCAGATAGTCCACGGCGCCCTGCACGTCGCCCATGGTCCGGTCGTCCGGCATCCCGCCGGCCGCGCGAATGCTCGCGCTGTTCTCCTGCGGCGTGGCCTTGCCCTCGCGGAAGTGGAGGTTCGGCGAGATAGCCGCGTAGCCGTGATGGGCGAAGCGACGCGCGATCTCCTTGGTCGGGCCGTCCCAGCCCGGCATGTGGTGGATGACGACCACGCCGGGCACGGCGGTGAGGCCGACCGGCCGGGCGAGGTAGGCGTCGATCTGATCGCCCTGGTGACCGCGCATCAGGACCGTCTCGGCAAACAGCGCTTCGTAGCTCATCACCGGGGCTCCTTGGTGTCCGCTCAGATTCCCAGCAGCCGCTCGAGGTTCTTCGAGAGGATGGCGTCCTTCTCCTCGGCCGACAGGCTCGTCATGCTGAGGATCCACGACACCGGCCAGTCCAGCGCCATGTCGTAGGGCCAGTCGGTGCCGAACACCACCCGGTCGACGCCGACGGTGTCGATCAGGTAGCGCAGCGCCGGCTCGGTGTACACGATGCAGTCGTAGTAGAAGCGGCGCAGGTACGCGCTGGGCGGCTGGCTGATGTGCTCGCGCGCCTCCGTCCGCACCTGCCAGCCGTGGTCCATCCGCCCGATGCCGTAGCAGGTGTAGCCGCCGCCGTGGCCGAGGACGATCTTGAGATCGGGGTGGGCGTCCATCACGCCGCCGTGGACCAGGGTGGCGAAGGTGACGGCGCGGTCGACCAGGTTGCCGATGCTGTTCGGCAGGTGGTAGCGCGTGCTGCGCTGGGCCACCAGCGTCTCGCCGGCCTGGTGGAAGAAGATCACGGCGCCCATCTGCTCGGCGGCCTTCCAGAACGGCCGGAACTCCGGCTCCTCGAAGGTGCGGCCGTTGACGTGGTCGTTGATCTCCACCCCCTTGAGGCCGAGCTGGGTCATGCACCGCTCCAGCTCGTCGATCGAGGCCTTCACGTCCTGCATCGGCAGCGTGCCGAGGCCGGCGAAGCGCCGGGGCCAGCCCTTGACCATCGCGGCGATCTCGTCGTTGGTGGCGCGGGAGGTGGCCAGCGCCACCGAGGTGTCGAGCTGGTAGTTGTAGAAGCCGACGTAGGGCGAGACGACGTGGACGTCCACGCCGAGCGAGTCCATGTCGGCCAGCCGTTCCTCCGGCGTCCACCGGGCCCGCGGCGGCAGCGATTGCCGGCGGCCGCCCACCACCGCGATCTCCCCACCCTGCGCGTCCTTCTCACGCCGGAGCGTGTGCCAGTCGCCGCCGTTCTCGGTCGCCCGCCAGAAGCACTGCGGAGTCACGTGAGCGTGGATGTCGATGCTGCGCATGGTCTCCCCGTTGTCGGTTCAGCGCGGCCCGGCAAAGGCGGGCCGCACCTCGTGAGCGAAGCGGCGCAGGCTGGGCACGCCGCCCGCGCTGTTGAGCAGCACGTACTCGGCCCCGGCGTCACGGAGCGCTTGCAGCTTGGCGGCGATCTCGTCGGGGGTGCCGTACAGCGCGCCGGCCTCGGCCGCCTCCAGCGTGTCGGCGTACGACATCATGCTGGCGGTGTTCTGGCCGTCGGGCCGCTGGGCGAGGCGATCCATGCGCCGGCGCGCGGCCAGCCGGGTCTCCAGCGCCTTGTCCCGCTCGGCGGCGGTCGTGACCACGTTGATCGAGCGCGTGACCGCCACACTCATCGGATCGAACACCCGGCCGCGCGCTTCCACCTCCGCCCTGAAGAGGGCGATGCGCTCGCCGATCTGGGCGACCGGCGCGAACTGGTCGAGCAGGAGGTTGTAGCCGAGGGCGGCGACCTTCTTGATGGACGCCGGGCGGCCGGCCCCCATCCACAGCGGCGGGTGCGGCTTCTGGTGCGTCGGCGGCTCGACGACGACCTGGTCGAACTGCCAGTACTTGCCGTGATGCGACCACGGGGCGTCGGCGGTCCACGCCTTGAGCAGGACCTCCAGCGCCTCCTCGAAGCGCGCCTCGGCTTCCTCCATGGGGACGCAGAAGCCGGCGAACTCGTTGTGGCGGTAGCCCTGGCCGATGCCGAAATCGAGGCGGCCGTTCGACAGCAGGTCGATCGTGGCCGCCTGCTCGGCCAGCAGCACGGGGTTGTGCCAGGGCAGCGTCATCACGGCGGTGCCGAGGCGCAGCGTGGAGGTCCGGGCCCCGATCCACGTGAGCAGATTCAGCGTGGCCGAGATCTGGCCGAAGCCCGTGAAGTGATGCTCGACCACGAAGCTGCTGTGGAAGCCGAGCGCCTCCGCCTCGACGTTGTACTCGACGAAGTCCCGGAAGCCGGCCCCGCTGTCCACGTCGGGGCCGCCGCGTCGTGCCTGGGCGCTGCCGAAGATCCCGAATCGCATGGCGCCGATAGTGCCCGGGCCCCGGTGGCCCCGTCAAGCCGGCGCCCGGACCACCGCGGCGGCCCGGGGCCTTGACAAGGCCGCGGCACCGGGCGCAGTTTGGGCACGCTCGAAGCAACGGCCCGCTCCCAGTCGCGCACACCGAGACGCGTACGAAGGAGACGACCCATGATCCCGCACCGGAGCCCGAAGGCCTTCCCCGCCCTGATCGCCCTCGTCGTGGTCGTCTTGCTGGTCGCCAGCGGCGGCATGTTCGCAGCCCGCGGCGCCGACCCCATCAAGATCGGGTTCGGCATGGCGCTGACCGGCGGCCTCTCGGCCAACGGCAAGCCCGCCCTGCTCGCGATGCAGATCTGGAAGGACGACGTGAACAAGAAGGGCGGGCTCCTGGGCCGGCCGGTGGAGCTGATCTACTACGACGACCAGACCAACCCGGCCACCGTGCCCGGGATCTACACCAAGCTACTCGAGGTGGACAAGGTCGACCTGATCGTCTCCGGCTACGGCACCAACCTCATCGCGCCGCTCATGCCCATCGCGATGGAGCGCAAGCTCACGCTCATGGGCATCTTCGGGCTGGCCAACAACGAGAAGTACAAGTATCCGAACTACTTCCAGATCTCGCCCAACGGCCCCGATCCCGAGATCAGCACGCCACTGGGCTTCTTCGAGCTGGCCGCCCGCCAGAACCCCAAGCCCCAGACGGTGGCCATCGTCGGCGCCGACGCCGAGTACCCGCAGAACGCGCTGGTCGGGGCCCGCGAGCTGATCAAGCGCTTCGGCTTCAAGACCGTCTACGACAAGACGTACCCGCCCAGCACCGTCGACTACACGCCGATCGTGCGCGCCATCAAGGCCACCAACCCCGAGGTGCTCTTCATCGCCTCCTATCCGCCCGATTCGGTGGGCATGCTGCGGGCCATCCACGAGGTCGGGCTGCAGCCGAAGATCGTGGGCGGCGGCATGGTGGGGTTGATGTTCACGACCGTGATGGCGAACATGGGCCCGATGCTCAACGGGATCGTGAACTACGACTTCTGGGCGCCGGAGTCGACCATGATGTTCCCCGGCATCCAGGACTTCTTCAAGGCCTACCAGCCTCGCGCCCAGAAGGAAGGCGTCGACACGCTCGGCTACTACCTGCCGCCCTACGCGTACGCCGCCCTGCAGGTGCTGGGACAGGCGGTCGAGGCGACCAAGGGTCTCGACCAGCAGAAGCTGGCCGCCTACATCCGCGCCACCGAGTTCAACACGATCGTCGGCAAGGTGAAGTTCGGAAAGAACGGCGAGTGGGCTCAGGGCCGCACGCTGATGGTGCAGTACCAGAAGATCGCCGGCAACAGCGTCGACCAGTTCCGAGGCCCCGGCAAGAAGGTGGTCCTGTTCCCTGACGAGTTCAAGTCCGGGACCCTGATCTACCCGTACTCAGCGGCGAAGAACTGAGCGAGGCACGGACGGTCGAGCCGAAAGGACCAGGACCATGGCACGCACCTACAACGTGATCGACGCCGACGGACACGTGCTGGAGCCGGTCGACCTCTGGGAGAAGTACATCGACCCCGCCTACCGCGACCGGGCCCCGCGGTTGATCATCGACACCGACGGCAAGGAGCGGCTGCTCGTCGAGGGCAAGGTGCTGGGCAGCAAGAAAGGATTCGGCAACATCGGCGCCATCGGGGCCCGGCAGGGGCGCGCCGACGAGACGACGATGAAGTACATGGAGGGCCGGCCGGGCGGCTTCGATCCGCACGCCCGCATCCCCGACATGGACCTCGACGGCATCGACGCCGCTTTCCTCTACCCGAGCGTCGGCCTCTTCGCCGGCGCCGTGCAGGAGCCCGGTCTGGCCGCGGCCATGTGCCGCGCCTACAACCGCTGGCTGGCCGACTACTGCCGGCCTTACCCCGACCGCCTCTTCGGCGTCGCCATGCTGCCGATGCAGTCGATCGATCTTGCCATCGAGGAGATGCGCTTTGCCCGCACGCAGCTCGGCATGCGCGGCGGCTTCCTGCGCCCCAACCCCTACAACGGCCGCATGCTCCACCACCCCGATTACGCGCCGTTCTGGCGGGAGGTGGAGGAGCTCGACTTCGCCATCGGCCTGCACGAGGGCGCCAGCGGCGGCATGCCCCAGGTGGGCGTGGACCGCTTCGAGACGCGGGGCGCGCGCCACATCATCTCGCACACGATGGAGATGATGCTGGCGGCGATGAGCGTCATCTGGGAGGGCGTGTGCGACCGCCACCCCCGCGTGCGCATCGGCTTCATGGAGTCCGGCGGTGGCTGGATCGCGCCCTGGCTCGACCGCATGGACCGGCACTTCGACGACGCCGGCTTCAACGATTCGGGGCTCACCATGCGCCCGAGCGAGCTGTTCCAGCGCAACTGCTGGATCTCGTTCGAGCCCGTCGAGGGCAGCCTGAGCGTGCTGGCCGACTACATCGGCCCCCACAAGATCCTGTGGGCCACCGACTACCCGCACCCCGACGGCTTCTTCCCGGGCGCCCCCAAGCTCATTGCCGACCGCCCCGGGCTATCGGCGGCCACGAAGCGCGAGATCCTCGCCGGGGGCGCCAAGCGCTTCTATGGCCTGACCTAGGGCGCGGGGGCGGTCGTCGGCTACTTCGTCCCGAAGAGCCGGTCGCCGGCGTCCCCGAGGCCGGGGATGATGTAGCCGTGGGAATCGAGGCGGCCGTCGATGGCCGCCGTGTATACGGGCACGTCGGGATGGTGCGCGTGGAAGTTGGCCAGCCCCTCCGCGCAGGTCAACAGGCAGACGAACTTGATCGAGCGCGGGTGTGTGTCCCGCACCCGATCCACGGCGGCCACCGCCGAGTTGCCGGTGGCCAGCATCGGGTCCACCACGATGGCGTCGCGGCCCACCATCTCCTTGGGCACCTTGAAGTAGTACTCGACGGCGCCCAGCGTGCGGGGGTCGCGGTACAGCCCGACGTGCCCCACCCGGGCGCTCGGGATCAGCTTCAGCATGCCGTCGAGGATGCCGGTGCCGGCGCGCAGGATCGAGACGAGCACGATCTTCTTGCCGTCGAGCATGGGCGCGGTGGTCCGGGCCAGCGGCGTCTCGATGGCCACGGCGTGGGTGGGCAGGTCGCGGGTGACCTCGTAGGCCATGAGCATGGCCAGCTCGTTGAGCAGGTTGCGAAAGGCCGAGGTGCTGGTGCTCTTCATGCGCATCAGGCTCAGCTTGTGCTGCACGAGCGGATGCTCGACGACGTGCACCTGACCGGGCATCAGCGTGGTCTCCCCGTTGACGGCGTGGTGGCGCGGCTCACATCACGGTCCCGTCGCTCGCGACCCGGATGGGCGCGGCGCCGCCGCGCCGCGCATCCGCCAGGCGGCGGCCGGCGACCCACGTCCCGCCCTCCAGGATGCTCGTCAGCGGAAGATCGCCGGCACCCAGCCGCGCGCGCACGAGCGGGGCGAGGCGATCGAGCAGCGCCACCGTGAGCGCCCGCCACTCCACGACGACCTCGTCGCCGGGGCGATGCTCCTCACGCACGACGGCCTCGTGGCGCGGGGCCAGCACGCCGGTGTCGAGGAACAGCCCACCGTTGCGGTACTCGGCGAGTCCGGTGAGCCGATCGATGCCGAGTCACGGTCACGCCCGCGTCGGCCAGCGGCTCGATCAGCGAGTAGGCCAGCCACTGCGAGAGCTTGTGGAAGGGCACGAGGCCCGCGGTGGGCCCGGCGCCGCCGGCGGCCGGATGGGGCCAGACGTCGCCCAGGTTGACGCCCTCGCACTGCAATCGGCCCGGCCAGATCGGACCGAGCCCGACGAGCACGTGGTGCAGCACGTCCACGGCCTCGAGCCCGCCGGCCCGCGCGCGGGCGCGCAGGACGTCCAGCAGGTGGCCCGGACGCGGCGGGCGTGCACCGAAGAGCTCCGGCAGGCGCCGCAGCGCGTGGCCGAGATCCCGGAGCAGCGAGGCCCGGCCCGCCAGCCCCGTCAACGGATTGTCCGCGGACACCTGCAGCGCGGCGCCGAGCCGATCCTCGGAGACGGCCACGAGCCCCGCCGCGTCGGTCCGCCAGGGCGTCGCGCGCTCGGAGGAAAAGAACCCGTCGGCGAACAGCCGGAGGCTTGCCACCGCCAGTCCCTCCGAGCGGCGGGACACCGTGCCGGTAGCCGGATCGACGTAGCGCCAGTCCGGTCCGGCGCCGGCGTCGAGCAGGACGCTGGTGACCACGAGATCGATCCGGGCTCGCGCTCGCTCGTCGGCGTCGAGCCCGCCGAGGGCGCGCTCCAGCTCGGCCAGGCGGGCGTGGCCGCCGGCGTCGAAGTGGCGCCAGCGACTGTGCGGCGGGACGACGCCGTCCGGATAGCGCTCGCGGGTGACCGCGGCGACCAGATCGGCGGTCGCGTCGAGGCGGGACAGGTCGATCGCGAAGTGCTCGAGCCCGCCGGCGAGGCCGCGGGCCAGCACCGCACCGGCCCGCTCGCGGATCGCCTCGGGACTCCGGAGATAGTCGATCGCGGTCTCGACCGCCGGGGCGACCGTCACTGCAAGCCGCGGCCCTTGGGTCTGGCCAGCTCCCGCGGGTCGGGGACGTCACCCTTCGTGAAGTAGCCGGCCGCGAGCTTGGCGTCCATCTCCACGCGCGCCTCCGGCGACACCAGCGCGTCGGGGATGGGCACCCGCTCGCCCACCGTGATGCCGGCCGCCACGATGGCGTCGTGCTTGGTGTGACTCATGGAGACGAGCCGGTGGATCGTGCGCACGCCCAGCCAGTGCAGGACGTCCGGCATCAGCTCCTGGAAGCGCATGTCCGGCACGCCCGCCACGCACTCGGTCCGCGCGAAGTAGTGCTCGGCGCGGTCGCCCCCGGGCTGTCGCTTGCGCGCGTTGTAGACGAGGAACTTCGTGACCTCGCCGAGCCCCCGCCCCTCCTTGCGGAAGTAGACGATCAGCCCCACGCCGCCGGCCTGGGCGCCGCGGATGCACTCCTCGATGGCGTGGGCCAGGTAGGGCCGGCAGGTGCAGATGTCCGAGCCGAAGACGTCGGAGCCGTTGCACTCGTCGTGCATGCGGGCGGTGAGCGGCACCGACGGATCGGCGAGGTGCCCGATCGTGCCGAACACGTAGGCGGTCTGGCCGCCGATGGGCGGCAGGAACACCTCGAGATCCCCGCGCGTGACCAGCTCGGGGAACATCCGCCCGGTCTCCTCGAACAGCGTGCGACGCAGGTCGGTCTCCGAGCATCCGAACCGCCGCGCCACGCCCGGCAGGTACCACACCGGCTCCAGCGCGACCTTGGTGACCACCGCCGCGCCGGAGTCGCGCAGGATGACGCCGTCGGGACGCAGCCGCCCGGCCTCGACGGCGCGGCCGATCTCGGGGACGTCCACCTGGGCCTGGGTGATGGCGATGGACGGGCGGATGTCGTAGCCCTGGGCCAGGTAGCCGGCGTACACGTCGGCGACGACGGCCCCGAACGGGTCGAGCGAGACGATGCGATCCGGCTCGAACCACTGCGGATGCGGCCCGACACGATCGGTGGGCGCGGTGTCGGTCAGATCGGGGCGCCGCGCCGGGTCGAGCGCGCCGGCGGCGACGGCCAGCGCCCGGTAGATGGCGTACGAGCCGGCGTGCGTGCCGATGACGTTGCGCTGCTCGGCGACCGACGTCGATCCGACGACCGGCCCGCGGATCTTCGGATCCGCCTCCCCCCAGCGGATCGGCAGGTGGGCGACACCCCCCGGATGCGAGGTCAGCTTGATGTGCGACCGACGCCGACGCTCAGGAGGCACCCCGCCAGCATAGGTGCCCACCCAAACCGGGTCAAGAAACGCCCGCGGAGCCCCCGGCCCCGCGCCAGGCACCGGCCGGCCCCGGCGGCCGGGGCCACGCCAGCCGCTAGATCTTCAGCGCGCGGAGGTACTCGCGGAAGTCGTCGCCGAGGTCGGGTCGGGCCAGCGCGAACTCGACGGTGGCCTTGAGGAAGCCGAGCTTGTCGCCGGTGTCGTATCGCTTGCCCTGGAATTCCACCGCGTACATCGGCCGGCGCTGGCGCAGGGTGCGCAGGCCGTCGGTCAGCTGGATCTCGCCGCGCTTGTCGGCGTGGGTCTCGGCCAGGATCTCGAACAGATCGGGCGTGAGCACGTAGCGGCCGATGATGGCCAGGTCGGAGGGCGCGTCCTCGGCCTTCGGCTTCTCGACCAGGTCGCTGATCTCCCACACGTTGCCGCCGATGTTGCGGCCGGCGATGACCCCGTACTGGTGGATGCGCTCGCGCGGCACCCGCTCGACGGCGATGACCGGCCCCTGTTGCTTGGCGAAGACGTCCAGGAGCTGGCGCATGCACGGCACCGAGGCCCCGCCGATGATGTCGTCGCCCAGGAAGACGCCGAACGGCTCGTCGCCCACCAGCGAGCGGGCCACCAGGATGGCGTGGCCGAGGCCGAGCGGCTCCTTCTGGCGCACGTAGGAGACCGAGGCCATCTCGGAGATCGTCTTGATCTGGGCCAGCTCCTCGGTCTTGCCGCGGTCGTTCAGGTAGTACTCCAGCTCGAAGGCGGCGTCGAAGTGGTCCTCGATCGCCCGCTTGTTGCGTCCGGTCACGATGATGATCTCCGACAGGCCGGAGGCGACGGCCTCCTCGACCACGTACTGGATCGTCGGCTTGTCGACGAGGGGCAACATCTCCTTGGGCTGGGCCTTGGTCGCGGGGAGAAACCGCGTGCCGAGACCGGCCGCGGGAAACACCGCCTTGCGTACGCGCATGAGGGCTCCTATCCGGCGGCGCCGATGGGGGGCCAGTGACGGCGATCGAACGCCGACTTGATCCGCCGCCGAAGCTCGCTCTCGACGGCGAGACGCTGCTCCGGCGCCACCCGCACGGTGAGGCGCAGGATCACCTCGCCGCCGCTGAATCCCATGATACCCGGGACCAGCGAGCGGTCCAGCGCCGCCCCCGATTCCCGCTGCCCACGCCTCGCCGACCTCGCCCAGCACGGCCAGCGCCTCCTCCACCGGGACGTCCCGGGCGATCGGCACCTCGACCGAGGCCCGCATCCCGCCGGCGCCGTAGTTCGCGAAGTCGGTGATCAGCCCGTTGGGCAGCACCCGGACCGCGCCGTCCTCGGTGCGCACGGTGGTGACGCGCAACCCCATCGACTCCACGAGGCCGGTGGTGGCCCCGATCTGCACGCCGTCGCCGACGTGGAGCAGCCCCTCGAAGAGCAGGAAGAAACCGGTGATGACGTCACGGATGAGACTCTGGGCGCCGAAGCCGATGGCCAGGCCGAGGACGCCGGCCGACACGATGATGGGCAGCACGTCCACGCCCAGCTCGCGCAGGATGACGACGACGGCGACGAAGCCGACCGCCCATCGCAGCAGGCTCGTCACCAGCGTGGCCAGCGTGCGCAGCCGCGCCGTCTCGTGGAAGGGCCGCGTCCGCACGATGCGGCCTATCACGCCCAGCAGCAGGCGGTAGCCGAGCAGCAGCAGCGCCGCCGTCAGCAGCACCGCCAGCAGCCGGGCGAGCAGGAACGTGGTGGACGGCTCCAGCGTCGTCCAGCGAGCGAGGAGGTCGGCGAGCTCGGCCGCCACGATCAGGCGGCGGTCCGGGAGCGATCGGCGTCGTCACCCCCGGCCCGGCGCTGGCGCCGCCGCCGTATGAGCGCGTACGCGATGATCCACGTGAGCACGGCGGCCGCCAGCCCCAGGGTGGTGCTGCCGACGAGGAGGTAGATCGAAAAGCCGGCCAGGCCGGACAGATCGGGCAACATCAGCGCGCCGAGCTTCACGGCCCCGGCGTAGATGAACGGGGCGAACCACGGCAGGTTGAGCCACGTCCCGGTGACCGTGACCGCCCGGTTGAGCTTGAACACGGTCGCCAGCAGCAGGGCCAGCAGGGTCTGAAATCCCCAGAACGGGGTGAAGCTCAGGAAGACGCCGATGGCGAGCGCCAGCGCGGTCTTCCGCGGTGACTCGTCGGGGTGGTAGATGGCGGCCAGACGCGTCCGCCACTGCCGCCAGCTCATGGTCGCCCCGGCCGCCCCCGTCCCACACCCTCCAGGATCGCGATGATCGCCAGCACGCAGCCGGCCTGGATCAGGATCAGCACCGCCTCGCGCGGCGTGGCCTGCTTGAGCAGGATGGCCGAGAGGCCGAGGGTGCCGGAGATGAAGAAGATCAGGAAGACGCTCTGGGCCTTGCTGAGCCCCAGCGCCTCGAAGCGGTGGTGGATGTGATCCTTCCCCGTGTACGCCAGCCATTCTCGCAACGAATGCACCTTCCCGGTCACCACCCGAACCACGCCGACGAAGGCGATGTCGAACAGTGGGACCGCCAGGATCAAGATCGGTGTCAGCAGCGCGACGAGCGGATCCTCGTCAGCCCATTCTCCCATGACGGCCAGGCCGGCGAGCGTGAAGCCGATGAAGCTCGCCCCGGAGTCGCCGAGGAAGATGCGGGCCCCGTCGCGGCGGAAATTGTAGGGCAGGAAGCCCAGGCAGGCGCCGACCAGTGGCGCGGCCAGGATGAACAGGTAGGGCTGGTCGGTCAGGGCGGCGCTGATGCTGAAGAAGAGCCCGGCGATGACGCCCAGGCCGGAGGCGAGGCCGTCCATGCCGTCCAGGAACTGCACCGCGTTGGTGACCGTGAGGAACCACAGCAGCGTGAGGACGACGTTGAGCACACCGGCGCCGGGCAGCCAGCTCGGCACCACGCTCAGCACCACGCCGTAAGCCACGGCAGCGGCGACGCCAGCCACCTGGCCGGCCAGCTTCACCGGCGCCGGCAGGTCGCGGATGTCGTCGAGCAGCCCGAGCAGGACGACGATGGTCGCGCCGACGGCCACGCCCTTGAGCCCACGCGAGAAGTTGAAGTTGAAGAGCACGGTCAGCGCGAACGCGGCGTAGACGGCGGCCCCTCCCAGGAGCGGCGTCGGGGTGCGATGAACCTTGCGGGCGGCGGGGGCGTCGAGCACGCCGAAGGCGAAGGCCAGGCGCCGCACCACTGGCACCCCGAAGAACGCCACCGCCCACGCCAGCGCCGCCAGGTACGCCCAGTCGAGGCCGGCGACGGCGAACCAGCGGCGCACGGGCGGCAGGAAGAGGACGCCGACGAGCGCCAGCCGGCCCACCGCGCGTGCGGCCGGGGCCATGCCGAGCGGCTGCGGGGCCACCTGGGGGCCGGCGGTCACGCTCACGCCAGCGCCTCGGCCAGCGCCGCCGCCACCGTGTCGACCTCGGCGTCGGTAAGCGTGGGATAGCACGGCAGCGACAGCGTGCGGGACCACAGCCGGTCGGCCTCGGGGAACCCGTCGAGCCCGAGCGCCCGGTGGGCAGGGCGGTACACCGGCCGTCGCGCCGCCACGCCGCGTGCGCCCAGCGCGGCCTGCACGACGTCGGGCGGCCGCTCCACCTCCACCACGAAGCGATGGTACACGTGCCGCGGCCCTGCATCCGGCGGCATCGCGCAGGGCGTGCCGCGCAACCGCTCGCGGTAGCGGGCGGCGATCGCTCGCCGGCGGGCCACGAACGCACCGAGCCGGGCCAGCTGACCGCGGCCGAGGGCGGCGGCGAGGTCGCTCAGCTTCGCGTTGACGCGGGGCACGAGGTCGTCACGCTCGTCGTAGTCGCGGGCGTCGCGCACACGGGCCACGAGCGCCGCCGGCCCGACGACGGCCCCACCCTCGCCGGCGGTCACGAGCTTGGTCGCGTAGAAGGAGCACACGGCCAGCGCGCCGAGCCCGCCGACGGGCCGGCCGTCCACGCGCGCGTCGAGCGTCTGTGCGCAGTCCTCGATGACGGGCACGCCCAGCCCCAGCACCGGCGCCAGGTCGGCGGCGAGACCGAAGGCGTGCGGCACGATGATGCAGCGCGTGCGCGGGGTGAGCCGGGGCTGAACCGTGGCCGCCGAGATCGACAGCGTGGTGGGGTCGGCGTCGGCCAGGACCGGGGTGGCGCCGGTACGGGTGACGGCGTGATGGAGGGCGTCGCACACGTAGGTCGGGATGACGACCTCGTGGCCGGCCCCCACCCCGAGCGCGCGCAGCGCCAGCTCGAGCGCCGCGCTGCCGGAGCTGACGACCGCCGCGTCCTCGGTGCCGAGGCGGGCGGCCAGCTCGCGCTCGAAGGCCTCGGACTCCGGGCCCGGCGCCACCCAGCCACGACGCACCACGGCCGCCACGCGCTCGGCGTCGGTATCGTCGAGGGTCGGGCGAGAGTGCGGGATCAGATGTTGATCAGGAGGCGAATCGACTGGAAGGCCTCCGCGTACTTCACACGGGCCTGGATCCCGCGAAAGTTGGCCGACGACACGGCCAGCTCGAGGATGGTGAGATCCTCGATGTTCGTCTTCGCCACTTGCGAGCGGTGCGCCTCCAGGCTGGCCAGCTTCTTGTCGAGCACCTTCTCGACGTCGGTGAAGCAGTTGGGCGAGAAGTTCTGGGTCGTCGGCCCCTCGTAGAACAGGAAGTTCGGCACGTAGCGCGTGGCCGACATGGTGCCCTGGGCGAGGTTGCGATGATCCTGGTGCGTGTCGTCGGGGTAGTGCACGAAGATCATCCGCGGCTGGATCTGCTTGATGACGGTCTCGATGCGCCCGATGAGCTCCCGGGTGAGCGGGACCTCGGTGTCCCGGTAGTCGCCCCAGAAGACCTCGCGGGCGCCGATGATGAGCGCGGAGTCGGTCTGCTCCTGGCGCCGCACGGCCCCCTCGCCGCCGAGGCTGCCGTCGGAGGCGATCCACAGGAAGACGTCGTGCCCCTTCTCGGCGTACTTGGTCAGCATCCCGCCGCAGCCGTACTCGATGTCGTCGGGGTGGGCGCCGAGAGCGAGGACGTTCATGGCGTCGTCATCGGGACGGCCTCACGAAGTGGCCGGCGGGTCCGGCGACCAGTGGTCACCTCCGCGGAGAATGGCCAGAGCCTCATCGCCGTGGGTCAATAGTAGGTCAAGCCCCGAGCAATTCGGAGCAAATTCCCCGTGCAGTTGCGCGTAGGTGGGGTGGGCGTAGTCCTGATACAGCACCTCGATCCCCGCCTCGGCGAAGCGCTTCACGTCCATGTAGCGGGCACCGTCACGGCCGGCCAGGTAGGTGTCGGCGCCGACCGCCTGGCAGAGGGCCACCAGCCGCTCGGTCGGGTCGACGGCGGTCACCGCCAGCGCGGAGGCAAGCCGGGCCGGGGTCGCGATGCCGGCCGCGCGCGCCAGCCACTCGGCGGTGGCCACCGCCAGGGGCGCCAGCCGCGGCCACGCCTGCGCGTAGAGGGCGTCGAGCTCGGCCCGGTACCGGTCGAGGTGGGAGGCGGATGCGTAGGCCTGGGCGATCGCCTGCCGGTGCCGCTCGGGCCAGGGCTGGGCGCCGTCGACGGTCACCTCCACGATGGGCGTGCCGAGCCGCGCGTTCACGGGCACCGTGAGCCAGCGAGGGCCGGCCGCGGTCTTGATCCGGTTACGGTTCTGCCAGCCGTTTTTCTCGTACTGCACCGTGTCCAGGAAGACGAACACGTCGGCGGCCGCCCACTTGGCCAGGTAGCCGAGCCACGGCAGGTAGTGCGGCTGGTGGATCGCGACGCGCACGCCCACGCTCAGGGCCGCACGAAGACCGGGTTGCTCAGCAGACGCTGCTGGGAGCCGCGCGCCTCCAGGCGGAGCACGAGCGGCGTCCCGTCGGTCGTGGTGCGATACACGGTCCGGAATGGCGTGGCGCCTTTCTCGATCGCGACCGCCTGGCCGTTGACGACGATGGCCACCCGCACGTCGTGGGCGCGGCCGTCACTGGCCTCGATCGCGACGGCGAGCTCGATGGGCGTCCCCGCCGGCGCCCGCAGCGTCTCCCCCGCCCCGGCCGGCGCGCCCCCGGCGCTCACCGCGAACTGTGCGAGGTCGAAGCCGACTTCGCGCGTGCGCTGCACCGCGTACATCCGCCCGCGGCGGAGGGCGTCGAGCACGCCCGCCTCCGAGCGCTGCTCGACGAGGAACACGGTCTGCAGCGGTCCCACCTGCTTGCCGGCGGTGAGGTTGTGGAAGCCCGACTCCGCCAGCCCCCACGCCGGCCGCGTGCGCTCGCCCCGGACGTACTCGGCGAGCAGGCGGTCCCAGCCGCCCCCCGGCCGCTCGAAGGTGCTGGTGTCCTCGTACACCGCGCCGAACGCCGTGTAGCGGAACGTCTTCAGCAGGTCGTCGGGATAGGGCTCGGTGAGCCAGCCCACCCGCACCGGACCGTACTGCTGCTCGCCGATGTCACGCGCCTCCGGGAACGACCACACGGCGGCACCGCCGAGCCGCTCGACGTGATCGATCACTGCCTGGTAGGGCGCCACCCCCGGGTCCGACGAGCTCGGGTACGGATCGGTCGTGAACGGCCAGCCGCGTACGAGGGCGACGGCGCCGACGGCGCACAGCAGACCACCGCGCGCCCACGCCCGGCGGCGTACGACGACGACGGCGCCGCGGCCCAGTCGGCGGCGGACCGGGCGGCGGCGGAGCAGCAGCATCACCCCGGGCACGAGCAACAGCACGGGCAGGGCATCGATCAGCGACTGCGCGGTGTAGTGGCCGGCCGGTGGCCGGCCGACGACGGGCAGCGAGGCCAGCGCGGCCGGATCGGTGAGGCCGAACACGAGGACGTTCTTCTGGAGGTTGTGCACGGTGAGATCGAGGGCGACCGCCGAGCCGGTCCAGTGATAGTGCGGCATCACCTCGACTCCGGGAACGAGCAGCACGTGCGGCAGTCGCCGCTGGACCTCGGCCACGCGCGCGAAGTAGCCCTCGAGCGCGTCGCCGACCGAGGGCTCGTGCCGGCTCACCCGCATCAGCGCGCGGAACGGCGGCAGGCCGTAGTCCACGCGCAGCCGGTAGTTCTCGGCCAGCAGCAGAACGCCGATCCCCTGCTGATCGGCCAGCCCCACCAGCCCCTCCAGGGTGAAGTCGCCGGTGGTCAGGTCGGAGTGCACGTGCACGACACCGCGCACGCGCTCGAGCGCGCCGGCCGGGGCGACGGCGCCCAGGCTCAGCGCGAGTACCAGGGCGAGCGCGCGCCGTCTCACCGGCCCAGGCGGCGCGAGCGCACCAGCTCGTCGTAGACGGCGCGCATCGCCACGGCCGCCACGCCGATGGAGAACGTCTCGGCCCGGGGCAGGGCGCCGTCGCCGAGCTTGGCCCGGAAGGCGGTGTCCTGGCCGAGCTCGATGAGCGCGCCGGCGAGCGCCGGCGGATCCTCGGGGGGGACGACCAGTCCGCACTCGCCGTGCACGATCACGTCGGCGATGCCCCCCACGCGGGTGCCGACCGCGGGCAGCCCGAGCGCCATCGCCTCGACCAGCACGCGCCCCATCCCCTCGTTGCGCGAGGGCGCCGCCAGGACGTCGGCGGCGGGCAGCAGCGGCGTGACGTCGCTCACGGAGCCGGTGATGTGCAGCCGCTCGGCCACGCCGAGGGCGGCGGCCTGGGCTTCCAGGGCGCCGCGCTCCACGCCGTCGCCGATCAGCAGCAGGTGCGTGTCGGGCACGCGCGTCAGCACCTCGGCCAGCGCGGCCACGAGCAGATCGAACCCCTTGATCGGCACGAAGCGCCCGACCCCGGCCACCACGTACGCGTCGTCCGGCAACCCCAGCTTCAGCCGGGCCGCCGCCCGCGACGGCGCCGCGTCGCGCAGCGCCTGGGTCGGCACGCCGCTCGGCACCACCGCGTACTGCGCGGCGCGCCCGATCCCGCGCTCCAGGTTCTCCTCGATCTCGCGCGGCGTCAGCGCGAGGATCGTGTCCGTCCACGGCGCGGCGATCCGCTCGAGCCCGACGAACATGGCCGTGCGCGCTCGGCTCCAGTAGCCGTAGAAGATGTGGCCGTGCGGCTGATGGATCACCGCCGGCACGCCGGCCAGCCACGCCGCCAGGCGGCCCACGAAGCCGGCCTTGGAGGTGTGCGTGTGCACGATCGCCGGCCGGGCGCGCCGGAAGAGCCTGTACAGCTGCAGGACGGCGGCGACGTCGCGGGCCGGGCTCACCTCGCGGACGAGGCCGTCCAGCTCCACGATGCGGCACCCGCGCAGCCGGGCGTCCTCCACGACCGGCTCCTCGGACTGCGGCCCCAGCACCAGCGTGGCCGCGTAGCCATACTTCTCGAGCTGCTCGATCATCGACACCGTGTTCTCCGACGAGCCGCCCACGGTGAGTCGGGTGATGACGTGCATCACCGGGATCACGGCCGCCCCTCCCCGTCCGCGCGCCGGCGCGCGTACAGCTCGATCGAGGGCCCGATCACCCAGCGGCGACCGGACAGCGTGTGGACGACCCGGGCGCCGGCGGTGGTGACGTCGCGCAGCAGGCGCCGGGCGGCGGCCCCCCAGCCCGTGGCGGCGGGACCAGGCGCGGGGCTGGCCAGCCCCGAGTTCAGCGTGGCGAGCACCTCGAACCCTGCGCCCTCGACCAGCCGGCGCAGCGCGGCCGGTCCGAACGCGAACAGGTGCAGGATCGGGTAGGCGTCCCAGCCCCGCCACCGCACGAGCGGCCCCGCACCGGCCAGCAGTCGCGCCCACTTCGGGTGGAAGGCGCCGTTGGGCACCCGGACGATCAGCAGGCCCCCCGGCCGCAGCACCCGCGCCGCCTCGCGCACGACCGTGCGCGGCCGCGCCGTGTGGTCCAGCACGTTGACGAGCGCCACCGCGTCGAGGGTGCCGGCGCCGAAGGGCAGCGCCTCGGCGTCGGCGCCCACGGCCGGCCCCGCCCCCGCCCGGTGCGCGGTCACACACGCGGCGTGGGAGAGGTCGGTGCCGAGCGGTCGCCAGCCCTCGGCGCGGGCGGCCAGCATGAAGTGGCCGCCGCCACAGCCGACGTCCAGCACGCGCCCGGGTGTGGCCGCCCGGCGCGCCCGGGCCGCGATGTCGGCCAGCATCTGGCGGCGGGCCGGATCGATCTCGCCGGGCGGGAAGCGGCGGGCGTAGCGCACCTGGTATTCGTGGCGCGTCTGGCCCGGGGTCGGCAGCGTGATGACCCGGCGCGCGCCGCAGCGCCGGCAGCGCGCGTAGCGCCGCCCTCCGTAGACGAGCCGCGAGGCGCGCAGGGCGCCACCGCACGCCTCGCAGGCGCCGGCGGCCGTCGGCTCCGTGCGCACCCCGCCCGCGATGTCGCGCAGCGTCCGCTCGAGATCGTCGACCACGTGCTCCCAGCCGAACTGCGCCTCCGCGTAGGTGCGGCAGGCCGTCCGCAGGCGGGCGGCCGCGGCCGGATCATCCGCCAGCCGCGTCAGCAGCGCGGCCAGGTCCTCCGCCATCACCGGGGCGGTCGCGTCACGGAAGACGAGGCCGGCGTCGAGCGGCTCCAGCAGCTCGGGGGTGGCGCCGACCGGAGTGCCGAGCACCGGCGTGCCACAGGCCAGTGCCTCGGCGGTGACGAGACCGAAGCCTTCCAGCTCGCGCGTCGGCAGCACGAAGACGTCGGCCGCCTGGTAGTGCCGCGGCAGGTCGCCCTCGGGGATGAAGCCCAGGAACGTGACGTGCTTGTCGAGCCCGCGCGCGCGCACGAGCGCGTCGAGGGCGGCCCGCTGCGAGCCGGAGCCGCCGATCAGCAGGAGGACGTCGGGGACGTGGCGCACGAGCGTGACCATCGCCTCGATCAGCCGGTCGAGTCCCATCCGGGCCTCGAGGTTGCGCACGGTCAGTGCGATGGGCCGGTCGAGCGGCAGCCCCAGTGCCGCCCGCACCTCGCGCCGGTCGGGCGCCGGCTGGAAGTGCTCGACGTCCACGCCGCCGCTGATCTTCACGAGGCGCTCGGCCGGCAGCCGGTAGAGCTTCCACAGCAGCGACGCCGAGAAGTCGCTGAGGACCTGCACGCGGGCGGAGCGGCGCAGGCACACGCGCTCGGCCAGCCACAGCCCGGCCACGCCGGCCAGCCCGACGACGCCGGCGCGATGGTTGGCCGTCATCCGCCGGCGCGAGCGGTACTCGAGCGGGGCCGGCGACATGAACGAGTAGAGGGTCGGCACCCGGCGCCCAGCCGGCGAGGTGAGCACGCCGTAGCCCGACAGCGGCTGGTAGACGTTCAGCACGTCGGCGTCGCGCGTGGCCAGCAGGGACGCCAGCGCCCGGCGGGCGCCGAGCACGGTGCTCTGCAGGAGATCCGTCGGCGAGCGCCGCACCGAGGGAAACTCCACGATCTCCACGCCCTCCCGGACCGTGGGCGGCGCCGGTGTGGCGCTCACCGCCCGACACAGCACGCGGACGTCGTGGCCGCGCCGGGCCAGCCGCCGCACGTGCTCCCACAAGACGCGCTCGGCGCCGCCGATCACGGCCAGCGGCGAGACGTCGGCGACGGCGACGATTCGCAGCGGGGTCACGCGAGCCTCCAGGCGCCGCCGCGGTCGAGGTACTCGCGCAGCCATAGCTCGGCCATCATCAGCGTCCACAGCCGGTCGGAGTGCGAGCGCTGCCCCGCCACGTGCTCGGCGCGCAGTCGCTCGACCGTCTCGACGCGAAAGAGGCCGCGAGCCCGCACCTGCTCGGGGCCGAGCAGGTCATCCAGCAGCGGGCGCAGGTCCTCGCGCAGCCAGCGGGCCAGCGGGATCATGAACCCCTGCTTGCGATGATTCAGGACCGCCGGCGGCAGCACGTCGGCGTAGATCGACTTCAGCAGCCCCTTGAGCCGGAGCCGGGGCGTCTTCACGCGCGGGGGGATGGCCAGGCTCGCCTCGATCACCCGGTGATCGCAGAACGGCGCCCGCAGCTCCAGCGAGCTGGCCATGCTCATGCGATCGGCCATCGTGAGCAGGTCGTCCGGCAGGTAGGTCGCCAGGTCGATCCGGAAGGCGCCGTCCACGGCATCGCCCCAGCCGCGCGTCGCCCACGCCGCCCGGCCGGCCGCGTCCGGATCGCCGGTCAGCGCCGCGCGCAGGGCCGGAGTGGCCAGCGCGTGCAGGGTGGGCGTGTCGAAGAAACGCGTCCAGCCGAAGTAGCGCTCGGGCAGCGGCTGCTCGGCGCCGGCGGCGAAGCGCACGACCCAGTCGCGCAGGTTGCGGCTCGTGTACGACTCGCGCAGGGCGCCGGCGGCGGCGGCGCCGACCGGGCGGCGCAGCCAGCCCGGCACCCGCGTCCAGGCTTCCGACACGCGCACGCCCATGTAGCGCGGGTAGCCGGCGAACGTCTCGTCGCCGGCGATGCCGGACAGCGCGACCTTCACGTGGCGCGCGGTGGCCGCCGCCACCGCGTAGGTCGCGATGGCCGAGGAGTCGGCGAACGGCTCGTCGAAGCCGCGCACGATCAGCGGGGCCAGCTCGGCGGCCTTGGGCTCCAGGATCTCCTCGTGGTGCTCGGTCCCGAAGCGCTCGGCCACCTGGCGCGCGTAGGGCAGCTCGTCCCACGAGGCGGCGGAGTCGCCGAAGCCGATGGAGAACGTCGGGAGGCGTCCGCTCGTGACCTCGCGCATGCAGGCGACGACGATGCTGGAGTCGACACCGCCCGACAGGAACGCGCCGACCGGCACGTCGGCCTCCAGCCGCAGCCGCACCGCCTCGCGGATCTCGCTCCGGATGCCCTCGGCCAGCTCGTGCTGGTCCAGGCGGGGCGCGGTCGGGGCGGCGGCCGGCAGCGACCAGTAGCGCCGCGGGGTCAGCGTCCCCGACTCGAAGATCGCGGTGTGGCCGGGCGGCAGCTTGGCGATGCCGGCGAAGGCGGAGCGGGCGCCGGGCGTGTAGCCGTAGGCCAGGTAGTGATGGAAGGCCGGCCAGTCGACCTCGCGGCCCGGCCCCGGGTGGCAGAGCAGCGCCTTGATCTCCGAGGCGAAGACCAGCGTGCCGGCGCCCTGCCAGTAGTAGAGCGGCTTCTTGCCGACGCGGTCGCGGGCCAGGAACAACCGGCCGCGGCGGGCGTCCCACACGGCGAAGGCGAACATGCCGCGCAAGCGGTCCACGCAGCGTTCGCCGTCGAGCTGCCAGGCGCGCAGGATCACCTCGGTGTCGCTCTGGGTGCGGAAGCGCTCGCCGCGCGCCTCGAGCTCCGCGCGCACGGCCCGGAAGTTGTAGATCTCGCCGTTGAAGACGATCGTCGTGGCGCCGTCGTCGGAGGACATCGGCTGTCGCCCGGTGACGAGGTCGATGATGGCCAGCCGCGTCATGCCGAGGGCGACGCCGTCGCCCGCGTGCACGCCGCGATCGTCGGGGCCGCGATGCTCGATGGCGGCCAGCATGGCGTTCAGCACACGCGGCGCCGGCGTGCCACCGACGATGCCGGCGATGCCGCACATCAGCCGGCGCTCCGCGACAGCGCCGGCTGTCGGGCCGCCGTCGCCTGCAGCAGATCCACCACGCGCCCCGCCGTGCGCTCGGCGGTGAAGTGCGCCGCCCGCGCCAGTCCCCGCTGCACGAGGGCCGCGCGCTCGGCGGCCGAGCCGAGCACCCGGGCCAGCGCTGCCACCAGCGCGCGCTCGTCCTCGGGATCGACCAGCACCCCGGCGTCGGCCACCACCTCCGGCAGGGCGCCACGGCGGCTGGCCACAACGGGCGCCCCGCACGCCATCGCCTCCAGCGCCGGCAAGCCGAACCCTTCCTCGAGCGAGGGCAGGACGACGGCGGTCGCTCCACCGTAGAGGGCCGGCAGGTCCGCGTCCTCGACGAGTCCCGCGAACGCGACGCGCTCGCCGAGGCCGAGCGAGACAACCAGGGCTTCCAGCGCGGGCCGGCCGGCCCGGCCGCCGCCGGCCAGCACCAGGCGGTGGCCGGCGAGCGCCTCGGGCAGCGCCGCCCACGCGCGCAGCAGCCGCGGCAGGTTCTTGTGCGGCAAGAAGTTGCCGACGTAGAGCGCGTAGCGCGGTCCCAGGCCGTAGCGCGCGCGCTGGGCCGCCGACGGCGTCGCCGGCCGGAACTCCGGCCCGAGGCCGACGGGGATCACCATCGTGCGCTCGGGAGCCAGGCCGAGCCGCTCGACGATGGCGCGGCGGCTGTGCTCGGAATCCGTGATGACCGCGCCGGCGCCGGAGGCGTACAGGCGGGCCAGCCGCGTCATGGCGGCGTCGTAGAGCGGGCGGCGCCGGCCCGGATACCCGATGAAGAACAGGTCGTGGATCGTCACCACGGTGGGACACGGCGCCGACAGCGGCCGCTTGTAGTAGGGCGAGAGGAACACATCGACCTGGTCGCGCCGCAGCGCGGCCGGCAGCGCGACCTGGTCCCACCACTGCGTGAAGCCGCCCAGCGTCGTCACCGTCACGCCGGAGGCGCCCGCGTAGCCGGTGGCGCGATCGACATAGGCGATGCACTCCACGCCGCGGGCGGCGGCGGCGCGCAGCACCTCCACCGTGTAGCGGCGGATGCCCGTGCGCACGTCGGCGCCCAGCTCGCGGCCGTCCACGGCCAGTCGCAGGCTCATGCCGCGCCCGCCCGGTCGAGCACGCGCGTGTAGACGGCCTGGACGGCCGCCGCGTGGGCGGCGAGATCGAAGCGCGCCCGCACGTCGGCGGCCGCCGCTGCCACCCGGGCCTCCGTCGCCGCCTGGTCGGTGAGCGTCAGCGCGATCGCCACCGCCAGCGCGTCGGGGTCCTCCGGCGGCACCAGCAGCCCGGTCACGCCGTCGGTGCACACCTCCGGGATGCCGCCCACCGCGGTCGCGACCACCGGCACGCCGGCGGCCATCGCCTCGATGAGCACGCGGCCGAACGCCTCCCGGCGCGACGGCAGGACGACGACGGCGCACAGCGCCATCAAGGCGGCGACGTCGTCGCGCCGGCCGGCGAAGCACACGGGCAAGCCCTCGGCGGCGGCCCGGGCCGCCAGGCGCTCACGCAGCGGCCCGTCGCCCGCGAACAGGAACGCCGCCGGCAGCTTCGTGTGGACGCGGGCGGCGGCATCGAGCAGGACGTCAACGCCCTTGCCGTACTCGAGCCGACCGAAGAAGCCCACCACCGGCAGCGCCGCATCGAGCCCCAGCGTGGCGCGCAGCGCGGCGTCCGGTGGGCGCGGCGCGAAGCGCGTGAGATCGACACCGTTGGGGACGATCGTCAGCTTGCGGGTACCGGCCGGCGCCAGCCGGGCGCCGGTCACCGTCGAGTTGGCGACGACGGCGGAGGCGAGGCGGATCAGCAGCGGATCGAGCCGCGGATCGGGCTCGTCGATGCGGACGTGCCAGACGAGCGGCACGCCGAGGCTTCGCGCGGCCAGGCCGGCGTAGAGGGCGCCACGACTGCCGTGAGCGTGCACGAGCGCGACCCGCTCCCGCGCGAGCAATCGGCGCAACCGTCCGAGCGCCACCGCCATCATGGGCAGCGTCCACGGCCGCACCGGCGGCAGCGACACGACGCTCACGGGGACGCGGAGCCGGCGTAGCTGCGCGGCCACCTGCCCCTCGGCGGTCACCGAGGCGATCACGCGCAGGCGGCGGTGGTCGAGGGACGCGGCGAGGCCGAGCAGGCTCTCTTCGCCGCCCCCCACCATCTCGGCAAAGTTGGAGAGCAGCAGAACCGTGGGCGGCTCCGTCGGCTCGTCGGCGTCGGCCGCCGGCCCGCCGAGCCAGCCCGTCAGCTCCGCCAGCCGCACGGCGTTGACGAACATGACGAGGGCGGCCATCGCACTCAGCACGAAGCCGTGCCAGCCCTCGCGGAACCCCTGCTGGACGACGAACTTGCGCACGAAGAGGGCCGCGGGCTTGAAGACGAGCGCCCACACGGCGGCGAGCGGACCCAGGCGCGCCCCGCGGCGGCGCAGCATGCGGGCGTCGTAGGCCGTGTACAGGAGCAGCTTGCGCACGTGGTCGGCCAGCGAGTCGTAGCTGCGGTGCAGCAGGTCCTCGGCGAGATCGCCCACGGGGCCGTCGACGACGACCTCCTCGTGGACCAGCGCGTCGTTGAAGCCGCCCCGGTCGCGGCGAAAGAGGCGGAGGACGGGGCTCGGGTACCAGCCGCAGTGATGGATGAAGCGGCCCAGGTAGGACGTCAGCCGCGGCACCCGAAACCCGACGCAGTCGCCGGGCGCGGCCACCGCCGCCTCGATCGCCCGCCGCAGCGCCGGCGTCACCACCTCGTCGGCGTCGAGGCTGAGGATCCACGGCCGGGTCGCCTGGGCGACCGCGAACCCCTTCTGCTCGCCGAAGCCGGCCACCATGTCACGCTCGATCACCCGCGCGCCGTACTCGCGGCAGATGGCGGCCGTCTCGTCGCGACTGTGCTGGTCGACGACGACGATCTCGTCGGCCCAGCGGACGCTGTCCAGGCAGGCGCGGATGCGCGCGGCCTCGTTGCGGGTGATGAGCACCACGGAGATCGCCGGCCGCTCAGCCACCGCTGACACTCCCGACCCGGGCTGCCCGCCAGCGCCGCAGTGTGCCGGGCAGCTCGCGCAGCCGGCCGACCTCGGCGCCGGCATCGGCGATCATCTTCACCAGCGGCGTCAGCCACCAGCCCCGGCGGTGGGTCGGATAGCGGCGCGCGAAGGCGAAGCGCTGGAGCAGCCCCGCGTAGTAGAGCGCCAGCAGCGCGGGCGCCGTGATCCACACCGGCCATGGCAGCCAGACCAGCCCCACCCCGACCACGAGCACCCGCAGCACGGTCGAGCCGCGCACGAGCGAGGCGACGACGGCAGCCGGTCGCGGCTTGGCCGGCAGGATCAGCATCTCGGCGCGGCCGCGCCGCACGAACCAGTGGAAGATGGCGCCCAGACGCTGGCGCGGCTTGTGGTACACGGCGGCGGCCGGCACGTAGCGGCACGGCCAGCGGGCGGTCACCCGCTCGGCCAGCAGACTGTCCTCGGCGCCGAGCGCGGCCAGCGGCGAGAATCCACCGGCCGCCTCGATCGCCTCGCGCCGGTAGGCGCAGTTGCACGTCGACAGGTGCATGGTCGGCACCACCCGGCCGCCGGCGGCGTCGAGGTAGCGCAGGCCGCCCCCCGGGAAGCCCAGGATGCTCTCGGCGTAGCCGACGGCGTTGCAGTCGCGGACCAGCACGGCGCCGGCGGCGCCGCCCACGGCGGGGTCGGCCAGCAGCGGAGCCAGCAGCGCGTCGAACCAGCCGCGCACGACCTCGCAGTCGTCGTCCACGAAGACGAGCACGCTGCCCTTGGCGGTCTGCACGGCCAGGTTGCGCACGTAGGCGAAGCCGCGCCCCTCGGGCGGCAGCGTGACGTAGCGCACGCCGGGGATCGGCGCCGGGTCGGCGGTTTCCTCGATGACCACGATCTCGACCCCGTCGCGCTCGACGCCGTCGGCGCGCAAGGAGGCCAGGGCCCGGGCGACGTCGGCGCGCCGGTTCTTGGTGCAGATCAGCACCGAGATCGTCGGCGCCTCAGAGACAGGCACGGCCATACCTGAGCGAGCCCCACCAGCGCCCGCCCGTCAGCGCGGCCGCCTTGGCGAGCAGGCAGCCGACCAGTCCCCACCGCCCGAGCCACGAGACGGCCAGGCCGCGCGCGCGCGTTCGCCGCGTCATCTCCCACCACATCCAGCCGCCGTAGAGCGGCAGCAGCACGAGCGAGGGCGGCCAGAGCAGGCCGAGCGCCACCAGCGCCAGCGTCTTCTTGTCGGGCGAGGCCGCCTCGATCCACAGCGCGATCGGGAACCGCTCGCGCACGAGCGAGACGCGCGGCAGCGTGAGCCAGAGCCCCCGCGGCACGTGGCGCCGCATCAGCCAGGCGTGGCTGCGCCCGAAGCCAAAGGCCTGGCGGAGCATCGGCCGCAGGGCCACGCGATGCTGGTGCTCGACGACGGCATCCGGCGTGTAGGCAATCGCGACCCCCACCTCGTACAGCCGGGCGCACAGGTCGTAGTCCTCGCCATAGATCGCCACCGACTCGTCGAAGCCGCCGACGCGGGTGAGCAGCTCGCGCCGCACGGCCAGGTTGGCGGTCGGGAATCCACCTGCCCACGGCGTCCAGCGCGTGTGGCGGGCCGGCGCCGCCGGCGCCTGCAGCGTGAACAGGCTGCTGAACGTCTCCACCACCCCGCGCGGCGGCGTCGAGGCCAGCCGGCCGGCCACGGCGCCGACGGTGGCGTCGGCCAGGGGCGCCCGCAACGCGGCCAGCCAGTCGGGGCGCGGGCAGCAGTCGGCGTCGGTGAAGACGACGACGTCGCCAGTGGCCGCGCGGGCGCCGGTGTTGCGCGCGGTCGAGGCGCCCCGGCGGGGCTCGCGGAGCACCACCACCTTCGCCCGCGCCGTGGCCGCGTAGGCGTGGAGGCGGGCCGGGGTGTCATCGGTCGAGCCGTTGTCGACCAGCACGATCTCGTCGGGCCCGGGGGACAGCGCCTCCAGCGCGGCGAGTGTTCGGGGCAGCGTGCGGGCCGCGTTGAGCACGGGAATCACCACGGACAGGCGGGCCGTCACGCCGCCGCTCCGCGCCGGTCGAGCGAGGCGTAGAGCTCCTCGATGGGGGCCAGGCAGACGTCCCAGCCGTAGCGGGCTTCCACCAGGGCCCGGGCGGCCTGGCCCAGCCGCGCAGCCTGGCCGCGATCGGCCAGCAGCGCGCGGACGGCGGCCGCGAACTCCACGGCGGTGTCGGCGATGACGACGTCCCGCCCGGCGGTGAGGGCCAGCCCTTCGGCGCCGATCGTCGTGGAGACGACGGCCTTGCCGGCGGCCATGGCCTCCAGCATCTTGAGCCGGGTGCCGCCGCCGCCGCGCATCGGGTTCACGAACACGCCGGCCCGCGCGTAGAGCGGCGCCAGGTCGGGCACGAACCCCAGGAGCTGCAGCTGCGGCGCCACGCGGGCCAGTCCCTCGAGCTCCGGCCCGGGATCTCGCCCGGCTACGAGCACCACGGGCCCACCCGGGGCCAGCCGCGGCAGCACCTCGCGCGCGAACCACGCCATGGCGTCGCGGTTGGGCGCGTAGCTCAGCAGCCCCACGAACAGCGCGGCGTCGCCCGGCGGCGACGGCGTCACCGCGCCGGCGTCGACTCCGTTGGGGGCCACCACCACCCGCGTGGTCGGGGCGATCGCGTGCAGCACCGCGGCCTCGTCGGGCGACACCGCCACCACGGCGCTCGCCCGCCGGGCGAGCGTCCGCTCGAACCGCCGCAGCCGCCAGGTGCGCACGAGGCCGCGCGCGCGGTGGAGCGGCGTCGGCGCCAGCGCGGCGGCGCGGCGATAGCTGAGGTGATAGACGCACCCCTCGTCGATCACGGCCGGCACCTCGTGCGGCCCGTGGTGGATGCCGGCGGCGGCAGCACCGAACGTCCCCTGCACGTGCACGGCGTCCGCGCGCCACTCGCGTACCGCCCGCCACACCGCCGCCGTCGTCTCGGCCGCCACCGCCACCGGCTCGAAGCCGCGGCGCGCGCGGGCCGGATGGACGGCGACCGGCACGCGCAGCGCCGTCGCCGCCGCCCGGGCGTCGCCGGCCTCGAGCGACAGCAGCGTCACCTCGTGGCGCCGACGCAGCGCGCTCACCACGCGGGCCACGCGGATGCGGGTGCCGGAGTCGGCCGGGTACGGCATGACGTGGGTCACCATGGCGATGCGCATGTCAGCGCCCGGCCGCCCGGGCCTGGCGCCAGACCCGCCAGCCGGCGGCGGCGCCCCGGGCCAGGGCGGCGTGGCGCCGGGCCAGGAAGGCCGGCCCCGCCGCCGCGAACGCGCGGTTGAGGACGTGCTCGCGGTAGAGCCGCCACAGGAAGCGCGCCCGATCCTCCCCGGTCAGGAGCTTCAGCGCGAAGTAGACGTTGTTGCGGAAGAACGGCCGGTACCAGGCGTGGGAGGCGGCGTCACGGCCCAGCAGGTGCTCGTTCTCGCAGCCGCCCGGCGTGCCGTAGTGGTGAAGTACGCGGGCCTCGGGATCGTAGCGGATGCGATAACCGCTCCGGATCACGCGCAGGCTGAAGTCCGTCTCCCAGCGGAACGCGTTGGCCGTGTAGCGCTCGTCGAAGCCGCCCAGCCGCTCGACCAGCTCGCGCCGGAACGACATGTTGGCGCCGGCCGCGGTGGGCACGTCCATCGGGTGGGGATGATCGAAGTTCATCGACAGGAACCCGAGCGAGCCGGCCGCGGCCGGCCGCGGCAGGTCGCCGCGGCGCTCGGCGTTGACGATCCTTCCGACCACGCCGGCCACGGTCGGGTCGTCGTAGTGGCGGACGTGACGGGCCAGCAGCTCGCCGTCGTCGATCTCGATGTCGTCGTCGAGGAAGAGCAGCAGCGGCGCGGTGGCGAGGCGGGCGCCCGCGTTGACGGCCGCCGTCACGCTCGGCTCGGTGAGGCGCACGTGGCGCGCGTGCGGCGGCAACGCACGCAGCGCCGCCCACGTCTCCGGCTCGTGCTCGGGGCTCTGGTCCACGACCAGCACCTCGAAGGCCGGGTGGCGCTGGGCGAGGATGTGGGCCAGGCACCGGCGCAGCGGCGCCTCGCGCCGGTAGGTCGGGATGATCACCGAGACGGCGACCATGGCTCCGGCAGTGGGCCGCGGCAGAGAAAGCCGGCGACGGCGAGGCCGCCGGCGCGCGCCCGCGCCGGCAGCCGCTCGACGAGGACACGCGTGCGATCGAGATCCTCCGCCGTCAGCGCATGCAGGGCGCGCAGCGCCAGCGGATAGGCGGCGGCCCCGGCCAGCACCGCCGCCGCCAGGCCGGCGGCCCCGCCCAGCGCCAGCATCGGCACGGCGGCGACGATTCCCATCAGGCCGGCCGCGACGACGATGCGAGCGAGGGCGACGGCCGGCACGCCGGCGCCGGCCACGCGCACCGCCGCCCGAATCGCCAGCAGGCTGCCGATCGCCTGGGCGGTGACGGTGGCCAGCGCGGCGCCGAGCGCGCCGGCGACGGGAATCAGGGCCAGCGCCAGGGCCAGGTCGACGGCGGCCGCCAGCACGCCCTGGCGCAGCAGCCGGTCCTGTCGCTTGGTCGCGTGCAGCACGGCCGGGCTGGCGCCGGCCGCAAACGACGGCAGGCTGCCGATCGCGAGCACCGCGAGCACGGCGGCGGCGGGCGCGTAGGCCGGTCCGTAGAGCACACCGACGACACCCGGTGCGGTCACCGCCAGCCCGACCGCGAGCGGCGCTCCCAGCAGGACCAGGTAGCGCATCGCCGTGCCGTGTAACCCGGCCAGTTCGGCGACGCGACCGCCCCCGACCAGCGCCGGGAAGCTCGGGAACAGGACGACCGAGGCCTGGTAGGGAATGCGGCTGATCTGCGCGGCCACCGCGAACGCCAGCGCATAGAAGGCGATCTCGGCGGGCGAGGCCAGTGCCTGCAGAAACGCGACCTCGGTGCGCTGCCAGACGACAGCGTCGAGGATGACCAGCGCGCTGGCGCCGCGCGCGTAGCGCAGCACGTCGGCGCGGGTGTCGGCGGCCAGCGGCGCCGGCGCCGGCCAGGCGCCCTGGCGCCGCCCCTCGCGCCGGGCCAGCCACGCCAGCACGCCGAGGCCGGCGGCGTTGGCGACGGCGTGGGCGAGCATCAGGCCGGCGATGCCACCGTCGAGCCCGGCCACGATGGCGAACTGCGCGGCCAGCAGGGCCAGCATCGCGACGCTGAGCACCGCCTGCCAGCCGAAGACCTGGAAGCCCGACAGGAACGCCGCCAGGCTCGCATAGATCACCTGGCTGGGCAGGCTCAGCGCGGTCAGCGCCAGGGGTAGCCGCCACGGCGCGGGCAGGAACGCGGCGACGAGGATCATCGCCGCGGTAGCGCCGAGCACCAGCGTGGTCTGCCAGCGGACGACCGCCGTCAGCAGCGCGCCGGCCGTCGAGGCGCGGCGGGCGCCGGACGCCTCGGCGGTGTAGCGGGTCAGCGTCGTCGGCAGGCCGAGACTCAGGACGACGGGCAGCAATCCGGCCAGCCACACCAGGAACGCGTAACGTCCCATCTCCTCCGGCCGCAGGTAGCGCGCGGTGAGAACCGAGATCAGCACACCGAGGGCGGCCCGCATCAGCCAGCCGCTGGTCAGCGCTGCGAAGTCGGCGCCGAGCCGCCGCGTGCGGCTGCCGGGCGGTAGCGTCCCGGCGGCGGCGGTCATCGCACCAGCGCCTGCGCGGCCGTCGTCGCAGAGACCGGCTCCGGCGCCCACAGCCGACGGATGATCGCGGCGATGGCCGCCGCCACCGCGAGAGCCGCGGTGCCGACGAGCGCCTGGTTGAGCACCAGCCGCCAGCCGGCCGGCGTGCCCAGCAGGCCCACCAGATCGCGCGCGCTCACGTCCGCGCGGCCCAGCGTCGTGTGCAGGGTCTCGAGGCCAAGCCAGGTCGGCAGCGTCTCCTTGAACAGGACCGGCAGCCCCGTGCCCGACACGAAGGTCTTGGCCGCGTAGACGAGCGGCGAGGGATCGGCGATGTGACCGGCCTGCACGGCCAGGTACGTGAGGCCGACGGACAGGATCGCCAGCGTCCAGCGCGCGCGGCTCCCGACCCGTTCCAGGACGGGCGCCGCATAGGCGGCCAGCAGCGGCACCGCGGGGAAGAGATAGCGGGCGCCGGTGAACGAGCGCGGGAACTGGGCCAGCCAGGCCGCGCTCAGCCCCCACAGCGCCAGCGTGAAGCCCGCGACGACCACGGCGGGCAGCCGGCGGCCGGCGCGCCAGGCGGCGACGAGCCCGACCACGCCGAGCAGCAGGAACGGCGAGTAGAGCAACAGGCCCTCGCGCTGGTTCAGCAGTGAGTTCACCAGCACGCTGGCGTCGGGCAGGCGAAAGCGCACGTCCGCCACCATCTCCGGCATGTTCAGGTACGTGGAGTACGCGAAGCGCCAGGGACGGCCGAAGAGCCAGGTGTTGTACAGGGCCAGCGCGGCCAGCGGGGGCAGCCCGCCGAGCGCGAAGGCGCCGAGCCCGCGAAAGCCGGCCGTCGCGGTTACCACGACGGCGAGGCCGAGGCCGATGAGCCCCGACGGGTAGGCGACGAGGGCGGCGGTGCCGGCGGCGAGGCCGGCGAGCAGGCGGCGCCCGGGACCCTCCGCCGTCACCGCGAGGCGGAAGGCCACGACAACCACCAGCGCGGCGAGGTTCTCCTTGAAGAGCCGCGTCGCGAACAGGAAGGCCGGAGTGCCGAAGGCGAAGAGGAGCGCGGCCCACCGCTGACCGGCCGGCGAGGCGCCGAGCCACGCGGCCAGCGCGCTCACCTCGGCGGCGATCAGCGCCGACACGGTGGCGGCGATGGCGAGCGTGGCGAACACGTGAAAGGCCACGAAGCCGCCCGGCGTGTCGACCGTCCCCGCCACTGTCCGCCACACCGCGTAGGCCGGCACCAGCAGGAAGGCCAGCCCCGGGGGCGGCCCCGCCACCTTGGTGGGCCCGGCCATCGCCACGTCGTGATCACCGTAGAAGTCGCCGTGGGAGACCTGCCAGCGGCCGGTCTCCACGACCGAGACGGCGGCATCGAGGGCGCTCCACGTCATCGGGTTGTGCAGCACCGGGTTCAGGCACATCGCGTAGACGAGCAGCGCGGTGGCGACCAGGCGCCACCGGTCGCCCGTCGGCGGGTGGGATGGCGACGTCACGCTCATCGTCCGAGCCGCAGCGCGAGGCGGGGATCGAGGCGGCGCGGCGCCACCGGCGCCGGCGCCGCGACCGTCGGCGGTCCCACCTCGGTGCGCTCGAGCTGGGGCAGCATCAGCACGATCCCGGCGAAGAACCAGAACGGCTCCATGATCCGCACGATGATGAAGGTGTTGGAGCCGATGGCGTGCAGGAGGAGTCCCACCGTGCCGGCCAGGAATCCCAGCGCCACCCCGCGGTCCTCCGGCTCGCGCAGGGTTCGGAAGGCCGAGAGGGAGAAGCGCATCACGGTGGCGATCAGCCAGGCGAAGGCGGCCAGCCCCACCGCTCCCGTCTCCACCAGCACGCGGGCGTACTGGGCGTCCATGAAGCCGAATCCGGTGACGCCGTAGCCGAACACCGGCCTGCTCAGCCATCCGCCGATGGCGCTCTGGAAGCTGATGAGGCGGGCGGAGGTGGACGGATCGAGGCCAACCTTGCCGAGCCGGACCGTCGCCTGCCCCTTCTCCGGCTCGAAGGTGTAGAGCACGCGCTTGGTCACGGCCGAGGGCAGCGTGATGGCGAGGATCGGCGAGCACACCGCCAGCAGCAGCACGACGCCCATCATGAGTCGGCGCTGGCGCGTCAGCCACGCCAGCACCAGCAGCGCCGGCACCACGCCGAGGTAGGACGCGCGGGAGAGCGTGAAGGTGAACGGCAGCGCCATGAGACCGAGCAGCCCCAGGCAGATGGCGCGCACGCGGAAGCGATGCGTCTCCAGCGCCACCCCGCCGGCGATCGCCATCATGAGCAGCATGTAGCCGCCGAACGTGTTCGGCTCGCCGATCTCCCCCTCGAACGGCGCCGACACCCGCTCGCCGCTCGGGATCTGGGCGATGCCGACCACGCTCACGATGGCGGCGGTGAGCAGCGCGGCGATGACCAGCCGGCGCGCGTGGGCGCGGTCCTGCACGTTGTTCACGACCATGTAGTAGACGACGAAGTACTCGACGTACTTCAGGACGTAGAAGAAGCCGCTGGAGCTGCCCACCGTGCCCCACAGGTAGCCGAGCATCGTGGCCACCACGTTGGCGAGGACGTAGGCGAGGATGGGCCGGTTGAGCGGCGTCTTGGCGACGAGCCCGAGCTCCTTGTTGACGGCTGTCTTGGCCAGCCAGGCCAGGCCGATGACGATGAGGATGAAGTCCTCGCTGCGGACCATGATCGTCCGCCCCTCGGCCATGCCGCTGCCCCCGGCCGCGAACTCCGGCGACAGGAGCATGGAAAACGTCACCACGTAGATGCCGAAGTCGTTGCGGAGGAAGACGAGGCCGAACAGCGTGACGGCGGCCAGGGCACCGACGGTGTAGCCGAACGACACGCGCGTCACGCCCACCGATAGCGTGTAGGCGGTGATCACCAGGATTCCGACGAGCAGGAGCTTGCCGAGCACGGGCGCACCGGCCGGGCCCCCGGATGCCAATCGCATCGAGGGTGTTACCGGACCTGGATCACCTGCGGCGACAGGCCGAAACGGCCCAGCTCTTCGGCCTTCGTCTCCGCCTCGCGGCGGGACGCGAACTGGCCGTGACGGATCGTGTAGGCGACGGCCTCGCCGGGCTCGGCCGCGACCCGGACGGGGTGGCCGAGGCCGCGCGCGCGCTCGGCGAGGTCGACGGCGCCGCGCAGGGGCAGCGGCTCGCCGAGCCGGACGGCCGGTGGATCCTGCCGCACGACGGCGGCCGCGGCGAAGCCCTGCTCACGCAGGCTCGCGACCAGCCCCTGCACGTCGCGGCCGGGCGCCAGCCGCTCGATGAGCACCCCGTACAGCCCGGCGCCGGTCTGCTGGCGGAAGCGCGTGGTCGGCAGTCCGGCCTGGGTGAGCTGGCGCTCCACTCGCTCGGCGTCGCCGGTCGAGAGGAACGGACCCATCTCGACGGCGAAGCGCGTGGCCACGGGCGCGCCCGGGGTCGCCGCCGGCGGCGGCGCGGTCATGACGGTGGTCGGCCGCGCGGGAACCGCCGGCGCGGCCGGGGCGCGGGTCGGCGCCGGCGGGGCGGATCCCGACGCCGGCGCGGGCGACGGCTCGACGGTGGCGACCGGGGCCGCTGGCTCCTGCGCCGACGGCGGCGCGGGCCGGGGCGGCGCCGCCGGCGGGGTCGTGGGCTTGACGGGGACGGGCGGACGCGCGGGGGCAGCGGGGCCGATGCCCAGCCGCTGGCGCAGCTGGCCGAGCGGCGTGGTGCCGCCGCCGATCACACCCATCTGCCAGGCGGCCAGTCCGGCGAAGAGCGCGCCGAGGCCACCGAGCAGGGCCAGGGCGATCCACACGTTTCGACGGCCGGACCGGCGCGCGACGGGCCGGGGCACGTCGCCGACGCGGAGCTCGGGTGACTCCGGGGATTCCGACTCCGACTCGGCCGGCGTCTCCTCCGGGCGCGCGGTCGGGGCCCGGCCCAGGCGTCCCCGCACGCTGTCCCAGGCCCGCTGCAGCGCACCGCCCTCGCGCGCCGACGGCGTCTCCTCGCCGTAGTAGTGCGTGTAGTAGTGCGTGTAGTTGTAGCCGGAGACTTCCGTCTGCACGTCGTTGAGCACGACGCCCCACACCTTGGCCCGCGTCGACTCCAGGTGCGCCTTGGCCCGCTTGAGCACGAGCCGGCCGACCTTGCCCGCCTGGTACACGAGCAGCACGCCGTCGGCCTGGCCGGCCGCGATCGCGGCGTCGGTGACCGGCAGCACGGGCGGGGTGTCGATGAGGACGATGTCGTACTCGGCGCTGACCGCCCGCAGGAACTCGCCCATCGCGCTCGTGGACAGCAGCTCGGACGGGTTGGCCGGGATCGGGCCCGCCTCGATGATGTGCAGGTTGTCGAGGCCGGGAGCGGCCATGATGTCTTCCATCTCGAAGCGGCCCATCAGGATGTCGGCGACGGTGCGGATGCAGTCGCGCCACCGCGCGTTGCCGATCAGGATGTCGCTGAGGCCGGGCTCGCGCTCGATGCCGAAGAAGCGGTGCAGGCTCGGCCGCCGCATGTTGCCGCCGACCAGCAGCGTCTTCTGACCGCTCTGGGCCATGGTGAGGGCGAGGTTGACGATGGTCGTCGTCTTGCCCTCCTGCAGCGTGGGGCTGGTGACGACCAGGACCTTGCCGCCGCGCTCCAGCCGCGCGAACTGGATGTTCGTGCGCAGCGTGCGGTAGGCCTCGGCCACCGGCGACTTCGGATCGAAGTGCGTGATGAGCAGGGCGTGGCTCTGCAACACGTCGGGCTCGATCTGGGCCAGCGACGGGCGCCGCTCGATGAGGCGCTGCATCGTCTCCCGGGGATCGATGTGGGGGACGATGCCGAGCACGGGGACCTCGAGATAGGACTCGACGTCCTCGATGGTGCCGATCGAGGTGTCGAGCGTCTCCTGCACGAAGGCCAGCACGAGGCCGAGCATCAGCCCGAGGGCGCCGCCGATCAGCAGCATGTTGGCGCTCTCGCTGCCGATCGGGGCCAGCGGCTCGGTGGCCGGCCGCACGATGGTGACCTCCTCGACGCCCTCCGACTCCTTGATGAGTGCTTCCTGGTGGCGCGTCTTCAGCAGGGTCAGCAGGTCGTCGTTGACCTTGGCGTCCCGCTGCAGGCGGGCCAGGCTCAGCTCGACGGCCGGCACCTCGCGGTTGCGCTGCATCAGCTCGCCGAGCTGGCGGCCCAGGATCTCCTCGCGATTGCGCAGCAGCGCGATCTGGGCGGCGACCTCGCGGCGCGTCTCCCGCCGCACCTCGCGCAGGCGGTCGTCGATGGCCTGCAGCTTGGGGTGCCGATCGGTCACCTCCAGCGCCAGGTTGTTGCGCTCGAGGATGAGGTCGGTCTGGGTGCCGATCAGCCGCATGATGGCCGGGTTCTGGGTGTCGATGTAGACCCGGTCGGCCACGCTGGCGGGGTCGGTGCGCTCCAGCCGGCCGGCGACCTGCTCGAGCTCGATACGCTGCTGGCGCGCCTTCTCGATGTCGCCCCGCACCTGGGTGAACAGCGACAGCAGCATCGAGGACTCGGCGCCGGGCGAGATGATCCGGTTGGCGTCCCGGAACGCCCACACTTCTTCCTCGGCCCGCCGGACGCGGGACTCGACTTCTTTCAGCTGGCCCTCGATGAACTTGCGGGCCTCGGTGATGCGGGCGTTGCGGTTGGCCCGGTTGTTGTCCCGATAGACCTCGGCCACGGTGTTGGCGAGGTCGCGCGCCTCCAGCGGATTGGTGGAGACCGCGGTGATCTCGAGGATGCTGGTGCCGCCCACGCGGTTGGTGCGCAGCTTGCCGGAGATGCTCTCCAGCGTCGCCGTGTACGCGCGGGACTCGCGCAGGGCCTCGGTGCCGCCGGCCTGGGGCAGCCGGCCCATCCGGCGGGCCACCTCCTCCAGGATCGGGTAGCTCTTGATGAGGCTGGCCTGGGTCTCGATGTTGTCGGCGGTCGAGTAGGACAGCACCTCGACCAGCAGCCCGGTCAGCGCCGTCGACTGCTCGAACTTCACGGCCGCCGTGGCCTGGTACGTGGGGACCTTCTTCTGGCCAACCCAGAACGCCACGGCGGCGGCCACGACCACGGAGACCAGGACGATCCACCGGCGGCGGCGGACGATCTGCCAGTAGTCGCGAAGGTTCGCCTCGTACTGCGCCATCTAGCGGCTGGCCTCCGTCACCGGTCCGGTGATGTAGAGGAAGGGAGCCTCCGAGAGATCCACGATCTTGGGCGTGGGCAGCCGCTGGCCCTTGGAGTCGGCCATGATCTCCACGCGCGGGCGAAGCGGATGGTTGCGGTTGACCGCGATCACGCGACCGATCTCCTCGGTGTTGAGCCGCACCACGGTGCCGGGCGGGAACACCGAGATCTCCGACAGCAGGGCCTTGATGAGCGCCGGCGGGAACGAATCGTGCCGCGACTTGACGATCTCGCGTACCGCCTCGTGCGGGCGCAGCCGCGGCCGCGCGGTCGGCGGCACCGTGAGCCCGGTGTAGGTGTCGGCGAGGCCGAGGATCTTGGCGTCGGCGTCGACGGCGGTGCCGGTCAGCCCCTGCGGGAACCCCTGGCCCTGCTCGCGCTCGTGGTGCTCGAGGACGGCCTGCACGATCGCCTCGTGCGGCGGCGCCCACCGGCGCACGAGGTCGGCCGACAGCCGCGGGTGCGAGCGGTAGGCGGCCAGCTCGTCGCCGGCGAGGCTGTCGAGTCGCCGCAACAGCGTCTCCGGCATCTGCCACAGCCCGACGTCGATGAGGCAGCCGGCCATGCCAAGCGGGATCAGGCGGCGGCGGTCGTAAGCCACGTTGGCGCCGATGCGCAGCGCCATCACCGCCACTCGCGCCTGGTGGAAGGCCAGGTAGTCCACGCCGGGTGCCGCCGCCGGGTTGTTGGCCACCCAGAACAGGTCGGGCGAGCGCTCCAGCGAGGTGACGGCGCGGTCGATCAACGCCTGCAGGCGCGCCCACGGGAAGTCGCCGGTCCCGCGGGCGAGGCCGCGGGCCTCGAGCAGCAGCTCCTGCAGCTCACCCAGCAGCGCCGACGGGTCGTCGGCGGCGGCGGCGCTGGCCGGGGGCGCCGGCACCGGCCGCGGCGGCTCCGCCACCTCGGCACGCGGCGGCGACGGCGGCGGGGCGGGCTCGCTGGGGCGCAGCTCCGGCGGCCGCTCGACCGGGGGGGCGGCGGCCGCGTCGCGACCGAGCCCGCGGACGAGATCACTCATCCGGACCATCAGGAGACTCCCACCATGTCCTTGATCACCTCGGCGACGATCGTGTCGCCGATCTCCCGCGCCCGCTTCGTGTAGCCGACCAGCAGGGCGACGTCGCACACGTTGTTGATCTCGCGGGGCGTGCCCCGGGTGAAGTCGAAGATCAGCTTGATCGCCGCCTCGGTGAAGATCGGCGTCGGCCGCCCCGCCATCGACAGGCGATGGGCGACGTAGTTCACGGTGTGGGTGTAGTCGAGCGTGTTGAGGTGGTACCGGATCGTGATGCGCTGGTCGAGGTGCTTGAGCCGTCGCACCTTGGGGGCCAGCTCGGGCGAGCCGATGAGGAGGAGCGTGACCAGAAAGCGGTCGTCGGTCTGGAAGTTCATGAGCAGCCGCAGCTCCTCGAAGACGGCGTCGTCCTCGATCAGCTGGGCCTCGTCCACGATGAGCACGGTGTCGCGGCCCTCGCGGAAGTTGCGGAAGAAGAGGTCGTTGAGCATGTGCAGCAGCGCCGGCTTGCTGGTCTCGGGCGTCTCCTGGCCGAGCTG
Organism: uncultured Candidatus Rokubacteria bacterium; assembly: GCA_963734175.1. Taxonomy (GTDB): domain Bacteria; phylum Methylomirabilota; class Methylomirabilia; order Rokubacteriales; family CSP1-6; genus AR5. The sequence continues at coordinate 426,143 of CAVTGC010000013.1, read as the reverse complement.
GTAGAGGGCCTCGCGCAGGAAGTCGATGGCGTTCCAGCTGGGATTGGTCAGCAGGCCGATCTCGTAGCGCTCCGCCTCCAGCCGCTGGATGAGCGCCCGCGACAGCGTGGTCTTGCCGCAGCCGTACTCGCCGGTCAGCATGCCGCAGCCCTTGCGGTGGCGCACCGTGTACACCAGCCGGACCAGCGCCTCCTCGTGCTCGGGCGACAGGTAGAAGAATTTCGGATTCGGCGAGTTGTCGAAGGGTGGTTCGCTGAGCTGCCAGTAGGCTTCGTACATCGCTAGTTGTTGTTGCTGCCCACCGACCCATTGAAGAGGATGAAGATCCCCGTGTAGGCGGTGATCAGGCTGGCCAGGAGCTGGGCGATCTGCACGTAGTCCTGCCACCACTTCACCGAGACCTCGGGCACCGTGACCACCGTGCCGGCCTCCAGCGGCGGCGCCTCCGCCATCGCGTAGGTGCGGCCGTTGCGGAACGTGACGGTGGTGGCTCCGATTTTCGCGCGGTTGCCGGGCCCCCCGGCCAGCGCGAGGTACTCGCGCGGCGTCAGGTCAGGCCGGTAGTCCTGGGCGCCCGGCGACTTCACCTCGCCGACGATGTACACCTTGTCCTCCACCACCGGCAGGGTCAGCACGTCACCGTTCTGCAGCTGGATGTTCTGGGTCTCGTCCTTCTCGACCAGCAGCCGCTGCACGTCGATCGGCACGCGCTGACGGGGTCCCGAGGTGCCGGCCCGGTCGACGAAGGCCAGCCGAAGATCGGCGTAGGCGGCGGCGCCCCCGGCCTTCAGGATGACGTCGCGGACGCGCTCGCCCTGGGCCAGCTCGAAGCGCTGCACGATGGTCGGCTTGCCGGAGGTCGAGGTCTTGCTGCTGTCGGCCCCACCCACGAACGCCCCGCGCACCTCGACGACGTCCTGCAGCACGGTGAGCGGCGGCACGAACAGGGTGTCGGCCGCCTGCAGCGGCAGGTCGGTGGCGCCGGCCACGGCCGCCCGCAGGTCGATGGACACGGTCTCCTTGCGGCCGTCGGGCCCGATCCGGGTCAGTCGCGCGTCGGAGCCGGCGCCGCCCGGGGCCAGCCCCCCCGTCAGCTCGAGCAGCTCGCCGAGGGAACCGGCCGGGCCCAGCTCGTACTCGCCGGGGCGGCGGACGGCGCCGGCCAGCGTCACCGAGGCCGTCCGGGGCGGGATGTGCACGCGCATGCCGTCCTGCACGTAGGGGTTCTGGTCGATGTCGCCGCGCAGCTCGAAGCGGAGCAGGTCGACCTCACGGACGGCCGTCCCCTGGGTGATCTGCACGTGACGGGCGCTGCCCCGCGGGGTGACCCCCCCGGCGCCGATGATCAGCTCGTGCAGCCGCTGGGTCGCCTGGGCCTGGGAGGCGCCCGGCCGCTCGACCTCGCCCGAGAGCACGACCTCGAACACGCGCGGGGAGGACACCGCGATGCTGACGTCGGCGAACCGCAGCATGGCACGGGCACGCTCGCTGACCCGGCGGTTGGCCTCGAGCAGCGTCAGGCCCCCCACCTCGATGTTCGCCGACGGGCGGCACGCTCACCATGCCCTCGGGATCGACGATCACCTGCAGTCGCGTCACCTCGAGCCGGCCGGCGATCTGTACCTCGAGCACGTCGCCGTTGCCGAGGCGATAGTCCGGCCCGGCGACGCTCCGCGAGGGCAGCGTGACGAGCGGGATGTTGCCGAGCATGTTCGGTCTCGCTCCGGGTGCGGTGGGAGGCGGCGCCGACGCGGTGGCCGGACTACCTGTCGCTGGATTTGTCGTTGCCGGATTGGCCGGCTGCGCAACCGCTGCGTACGGCGCCAGCAGGCACACGGTCAGCAGAAGGCTTAACCCTCTACAAATCCGACCTTTAAACGAGGGGGCTGGACGAATTTCACGCAATGGCGTATTGTCCCTTTTTCACGATCGAAGGGTCAAGGAAAAAGGCCGAATTTTTGCCTAGTTCTGCGCGAGTTACGAGGATCGAGGCCCTCCCGGGATGACGCCACAGGTCGCACGCGCCGTACTGGTGGCCGGCCTACTTTTCGCCATAGCTGGCATGGGTTTCGGTTCCTACGGCTGGCTCGCCAGCCGCCGCGCCCGCGTGGCGCCGGCGCCGGCGTCGCCCACGGCGACGGCCGACGCGCTGCAGGCCGCGTTCGTCTCGGTCGCCGAAAAAGTCCGGCCGTCCGTGGTGAACATCGGCACGGTCCAGCTCGCGCGGAGCCGGCGCACCCCGGTCGTTCCCGGACCCGGCACGGACGATCCGTTCTTCAAGGACTTCTTCGACCAGTTCTTCGGTCGGGGCGGGCCGGGGCGTCGCGAGGAGTTCCGGCAGCCGGGGCTCGGCTCCGGCGTCATCATCGACAAGCGCGGCTACGTGCTCACGAACTTCCACGTGATCCGGGGCGCCGACAGCGTGACGGTGAAGCTACCGTCCAAGCAGGAGTTTCAGGGACGGATCGTCGGCACCGACGCCAAGACCGACCTGGCCATCGTCCGCTTCCAGCCGGAGGGCGACCTCAGGGTCGCCGCGCTCGGTGACTCCGACACGCTACGGGTAGGCGAGTGGGCGATCGCCATCGGGAACCCGTTCGGCCTGGACCAGACGGTGACGGTCGGCGTGGTGAGCGCGACGGGCCGCTCGGAGGTGGGGATCGCGACCTACGAGAACTTCATCCAGACCGACGCCTCGATCAACCCGGGCAACTCCGGCGGCCCCCTCGTCAATCTGAGGGGCGAGGTCATCGGGATCAACACGGCGATCGTGGCGACCGGTCAGGGCATCGGCTTCGCCATCCCCGCCAACATGGTCAAGCGGGTGATCTCGCAGCTGATCGATCGGGGCAAGGTGACACGCGGCTGGATCGGCGTCTCGCTGCAACCGCTCACGACCGAGCTCGCCCAGGCCCTCGGCCTCGACAACACCCGGGGGGCCATCGTCGCCCGCGTCTACCCTGGCAGTCCGGCCGAGACCGCCGGCCTGCAACCCAACGACGTCATCGTGAAGTTCGGCGCCACTCCCGTCGACGACTACCACCACCTCCAGCGCCTGTCCTCCGACGCCGAGCCCGGCACCACCGTCCCCCTCGACGTGATCCGCAAGCGCGACCACAAGACGCTCACGCTGAAGATCGCGGAATCGCCCGACTCCGCGCCTCCACCGACCCCGACCACGCCCCCGCCGACTCGCTAGCCGCCCGGCGGGAGGCTTACGCGACGAACGGCGGGATCGGGGGGATCTCGACCTGCTGCGTGCGGACGTCGCGCACGCCGGGGACGGAGCGCGCGACCTCGACGGCGCGATCGAGCGCGGTGGTGCCCTCGAGCGTGACCACGCCGCCCTGCGCCTCGACCGTGATGCGATAGCGCCGCGTCTCCGGATGCGTGGCCAGCGACACCTGCACCCGGGAAGCGAGCGCGCGCGAGGCGATCATCTGACGGCCGGCGTCGGTGGTGGCCATCTCCGGCCGCTTGGTGAGGCCGTCGATCATCTGCACCACGGCGTCGTAGCGCATCATCTCGGTGTTGACCATCAGCTCGTAGAGCATCGGGTCGGAGATCTCCACCTCGTAGAGGTAGCGCATCCGCCCGGCCTTCTCGTTGTCGTCGCTGCGCACCAGGTGAGCGGCCGCCCGCTGGTTGTAGGTCTCGCGCGTCGTCGCCGCCTGGCGCTTGATCCACTGCTTCACGCGGTGCTCGAACGGCGCGATGACACGCACGCGCAGGACGTGCGGAACTCCGCGCAACAGCCACTGACCGCCCCCGCGCATGAGCACGGCGTTGTCGAGCTCGGCGAGCTCGAGCAGCGTGGTCTGCAGGACGGTGATGTGGTGGCGCGTCTCGGTGTCGAACCGCTCGAAGAACGAGGGCTTGGATTCGTCGAGGTGCGACAGCTTGTCCTCGGCGAGGCCGTAACGAAGCCCCGCATCCTGGAGCAGCTCCTGGTCGACGTAGCGATAGCCGAGGCGCTGCGAGAGCGCCAGACCGATCTCAGGACCGCCGGCGCCGAGCTGATGAGAGAGAACGATGAGTGCCATGGCTCACCCCCGCCGATACTTTGCCTTGAGCGACGCCGGCGCGATCGCGATGCGCTTCCCGGCGACGTCCTCGAGGATGTAGACCTCGTCTGTGAGCGATCCGCTCGCGAAGACCTCGAACACCTCCAGCGCGCCCTCGAGGCTGCCGTCGTCACGCCCGTCCATCAGCGCCTCGACCGCCGTGCGCGCCAGCCTCATCTGCCACCCCCCGCGAAGTGGCGCAAGACTATCACCGAACCTCGGGGCGGGCGAGACGCCTCACCCGGCCCGCCGGCCCACGACCTCGAAGGGCCCGACCGGTACCCGGGCCAGCGGGGGCCGGCCGAGGTCGGGCACGAACGAGTACGGCGCCCACGGGCCGGTGGGCACCACCGCCACGTCGGGGGCGTGCGAGGCCACCGGGGCGATGCGGGCCAGGAAGCCCCCGAGGTCGGCCCGAGGCACCAGGAACGAGACCGCGGCAGCCACGTTGCCGGCGCTGCCCGAGGGGCGATAGCGCCACTGGGCGAGCGCGGCCCGCTCGATCAGGGCGTCCGCCAGCGCCCGCAGCACCGGCTCCTCCCGGCCGACGGATCCCCGGCCGGGCCGGGAGTGGACGATCGCGCCGTCCAGCCGCAGCAGCTTCACGGCCATCTCCACGCACCCGCGCACCACCCCGAGCGCCGCCGTGACCGTGCTCCGGTGGGTCGCCACCCAGTCCTCCAGCCCTGGAGCCGGCACCGCCGTGCCGTACCCGAAGGGCAGCGTGGCGGGAGCCTCGACGACGGAAGCCACCACGTCCTGGTGGACCGCGAGCATCCGGGGACCGGAGACCGGGATCGACTCGAGCAGGCTGGACAGGATCACGAGATCGTCCATGCGGCGGGGAATGACGGCGGCGCCGGCGACGCCGGCCGTCGGCGGGCGCCAGCGGGTGGGCAGGCCATCGACGATCGCGTAGAGGTAGTGGTTCACGGGGGCGGCGCCGCCCGGTTGCAGGCTCGCGTCATCGCGGCTCCTGGGCCCGCGGGGGCCGGGGACGATTCGAGGACGGTCGCGGCGATCAGTCGCCCGAAGCGTACCGGCGGCGACGGGGAGCCGTCAAGAGCCCAGCCGCGTGCAATAATCGAGACGTCGTGAGGCTCCGTCGCGCCGGCCGCTCGCTGCTGCTCCTGAGTGTGGTGCTCGCGGGGAGCATCGGCGGCGCCGAGGTCGGCCACGCCGTCGACCTCCCGCGACAGCTCCCGGAGCGCGCCCGCGCCAGGGTCCAGGGGGTCACCGACAACCCCTCGCTGGCCGTCAAGGTCGACGCCGAGCCGTTCGTGGCCCGCCGCGACGTCTTCGAGTACCTGCTCGATCATCCCGAGTTCGCCACCCACGTCACCCGCGCGCTGAAGCTGGCCCGCTACCGCATCTGGGCCACGCCCGGCGGACTCGGCATCGACGACGGGTGGGGCACGGTGGGCACCTTCGAGCTCGTCCACGCCGCCGAGGGCGTGCGCCTCATGCAGGCGCGCGGCGTCTATCAGCAGCGCATCCTGCCCGACATCCATGGGCAAGCAGTGGTCGTGATCGACTACGGGACCCAGCCGGCGCCGAACGGGCGGAGCCAGATCAACGCCACCGTCAGCGGGTTCGTGAAGCTCGACAGCCGCATCCTGGCCCTGGCGAGCAAGCTGGCCACCTCGGTGGCGACGGCCAAGGGCGAGAAGGAGGCGCGGCGCCTCGTCCAGCTCTTTGCCAAGACCAGCCGCGCGATCGACGCCGACCCCGCCGGCGTGCTCGAGAAGGTCCGCCAGCGGCCGGATGTACCCGCCCGCGACCTGGAAGAGTTCAGCCGCCTGCTCGGCCTCCCCGTCGTCGCCCCGACGCCGGCCGTCCCTCGCTCCGTCGCGCGCTGACCGCTCGCGCGCGCCGGGCCCGCGCGAGTCCCTCGCGGAACCGCGGGAGGTCGGGGCCGAGCCGCACGGCGTCAGCGTAGGCCACCTCGGCCGCCTCGTAGCGCCCCTGCTCGTGCAGGGCACGACCCAGCCGGGCGTGAGCATCGGCATGTTCGGGCTTGGCTGCCGTCACCGCGCGGGCGGCCTCCTCGAGCTCCGGCCACTTGCCCTGCTCTTCCAGCGCTTGCCACAGATCGAAGTGGGCCTGAGCGGCGTCCACGCTCAGCGCGATGACGGCGCGCGCGGCTTCCTCGGCCTCCGGCCAGCGCGCCTGCCCCACCAGCACCCGGGTGAGACCGAATCGCGCGGCGAGCGAGTCGCCCTTGAGCCGCAGGGCGGCGCGGTAAGCCTCCTCGGCCTCGGTCGCCCGACCGTGCTCGAACAGCACCTCGCCGAGGTCACAGTGGGCGCGGACGTAGTCGGGCTTGAAGCGGATGGCCGTGCCGAAGGCTAGCTCGGCCTCACCGGGCCGTCCCTGCCAGTACAGCGAGACGCCGAGGCCGCGATGGAGCGCGGGATGCTCGGGCGACAGCGTGAGCGCCTCGCGATAGGCCGCCTCCGCCTCGGCGTGGCGGCCCTGCCGCCCCAGACCGAGCGCGACGTTGGCCCGCGCCCGGATGTGATCGGGCTCGACGCGGATCGCCTCGCGCAGCGCGCGTTCAGCCTCGGCGTGGCGGCCCTGCCGGCCGAGCGCGACTCCGAGCTCGTAGTGAAGATCGCCGTCGTCGGGCCGCCGGGCCACCGCCCGCCGGAACGCCGCCTCGGCCTCGGCGTACTGCCCGAGTGCGCCCAGCGCCAGGCCTTGCCCGGCATGGAGCTCGGCATCGTCCGGTCGTAGCCGGATGGCGTCGGCGTACGCGGCCGCGGCGGCGGCCCAGCGGCCCTGCCGTCGATAGGTCATCGCCAGTGCCGCCTGGGCGGCGAAGAAGCGCGGGCGTAACCGAAGGGCTTCGCCGAGTGCGGTGACGGCCTCGTCGTAGCGACCCTGCCGCTCCTGCACGACCCCGAGGTAGTAGTGGGCGCGTGCTTCGCCGGGTGCCAGCCGCACCGCCTCCCGGAAGGCCGCCGCCGCCTCGCCGTACCGGCGGCGTCGCTTCAGGTTCAAGGCGAGCGCCTGTCGGAGGGCAGGATCGTCTGGCCGGCGCCGCAGAGCCACGCGCAGGGCTGGTGTCGCCTGGGCGGCGCGCCCCTGACGCTCCAGGGCCAGGCCGAGGCCGAGATGCGCTCGCGCGTCGTGAGGTCGAAGCTCGATGACGGACTGGAACGTCTCCGCCGCCTGGGCGTGCTGCCCCTGCTCGAGCTGGGCCCCCGCTAGCTCGAGCAGGAGTGCGGCGTCGGGGGCGTTGGGGCCGATCTCGAGCGTCTCCTGGATCATCGAGGCCGCATCGTCCGGGCGGCGAAGCCGCCGGAGGACGCGGGCAAGGTTGCCGGCGGCGATGGCGTCGCCGGGCTTCAGCCGGAGAGCGTCATGCAGGGAGGCCGCGGCGGCCGTGAAGTCGCCGGCGCCCTCGAGGGCCAGGCCGAGGGCCAGGTGCGCCTTGGCAAAATCGGGGCGGAGACGGACCGCGGCGCGATACGCCTCGGCGGCCTCGGGGAAGCGATCCTGCTCGAAAAGCACGGCGCCCAGATCGGCGTGAGTCGAGACGATGTCGGGCGCACGCACCAGCGCCTCGCGCAGCAGCACCTCGGCCTCGCCCGGCCGGCGCAGCCGGCGCAGCACGCCGGCCAGCTCGACCGAGACCCGAGCGTCGGCGGGTCGCCGCCGTAACGCCTCGCGAAACGCCGTCTCGGCCTCGGGAAAGCGGCCCCCGACCACCCGGGCGCGACCCCGATCGCACCAGCGCTGGAAGTCGTCCATGGCATCCGCGCCGGCAGACGCAACGGTAGGTCCCGCCACGCCGCCGGGCGCGGACGCTATCCTAGCAAAGCCCGGTGGCGGTGCCCGTCAGGCTACGCGGATTCCCGCCGTCGGTTCGACCTGGAGGCGGTCGACGACCACCACGTCAGGGCGGACCTGACGGGCCTCCTGCTCGACCATCTGGAGGACTCGATCGCGGTACTCGGGCGTCGGCACTCGCCCGACCACGTCGAGCATGACCGGGGTACCGGACCACCAGGGCACGTGAGCCGTGGGGGTGACCGCGAGGCTGAAGAGGCTCGGGTCACGCAGCAGGGCGTCGGACACCTGGGCCTGTACGTGGACGCCGTCGGCCTCGCGCTTGCGCTTGAGGTCATAGAGCTTCACACCGACCCCGACGATCACGAGCAGACCGAGGAGCAGGAAGACCACGGTTGCCATAGGTCCCATCGGCTTCGTCCTCCTGTACGCGAGGAGCAGCAAGGCAGGTGCCACCAACGGGCAGCGATTGAAAAAACTACGTCGACAGGAAGCCGGGGGTTTAGCGCGCGCGCGGCAGGTGATCGATGATCGTGGCCAGCATGTGGTCAAGGTAGCGAAAGTCGAAGGGCTTGGGGACGTACCCGAAGGCTCCGTTGCGCAGTGCCTCGGCGGCCATCGCCACCTGCTCGTTGGCGGTGACCATGATGACCGCGATCGACTCGTCGATCTGCTTGATGTCCTTGAGCACCTCGACACCGTTCATGCGCGGCATGTTGATGTCGAGCATGACCACGTCGGGGCGGGCTCTCAGAATAGCGCCGAGCGCGTCGGCGCCGTTGAGCGCGGTGTCGACATCGTACTCGCTCTTGAAGTGTTCGGTGAGGACTTCGAGGATGAGCGGCTCGTCGTCTACGATGAGGAGCCGGTGGCGTCCCGTTTCGACCATCCTACGACCTTACGGGTCCGTCGCCTCGGAGGTCAAGCCTCCCGTCAGTCGGCGTGCAGCGCGCGCGGCCCCTCGACCACGAACAGGTCCTCGAGCGATTGCCGGACCGGCTGCACGCTGACCAGGCGGGCGCCGCAGTCGCGGACCGCCGCCAGCGCGGCGTCGACGTCCTGCTCGGTCGGCACCTCGATGCGGGCGCCGGTGGGCGACGCGGTCACCCGGGCGCCTTCGACCTTGCGGAGCGCGTCCTCCAGCGCGGCCACCGTGGCCCCCACGACCGTGACCTCCAGGTGGCCAGGCGTGTCGGCGTGCTGGCGCAGCTCGTCGAGCCGGCCCAGGTGCTGGAGGCGGCCGCGGTGGAGAATGGCCACCCGATCGCACAGGACCTCGATGTCCGCGATGATGTGCGAGGAGAAGAACACGGTGACGCCGGCCGTGCGGAGGGCGGCGATGAGGTCGCGCACCTGGCGGCGGCCGATCGGATCGAGCCCGCTCATGGGCTCGTCGAGCACCACCAGCTCGGGATCGTTGACGAGGGCCTGGGCCAGCCCCACGCGCTGCAGCATGCCCTTGGAGAACTTCCGGAGCTGGCGGTCCCAGGCCGATTCGTCGAGGCCGACGCGCTCGAGCAGATCGGCCGCGCGCGCCCGCCGCGCGGGCCGCGGGTAGCCGAACAGCTCCGCGCAGTACTGGAGCAGCTCGCGCGCGGTCAGGTAGTCGTAGAAGTACGGCGCTTCCGGCAGGTACCCGACGCGCGCGTGCACGGCCACGTCGCCGGCGTCATGGCCGAGCAAGCGCGCCCGCCCCGCGGTCGGTGCCATCAGTCGCATGAGAATCTTGATCGTCGTCGTCTTGCCGGCGCCGTTGCCACCCAGGAAGCCGAAGATCTCGCCCCGCTGCACGGTGAGCGAGAGCCCGTCGAGCACCCGGGTCCGGCGCAGGTGCAGGAAGCCCGTGGGGTAGTCCTTGGTGAGGCCCTCGAGCTCGATCGCGTTCATCCGCGCGGCACCGTTGACGAGCGGTGGAGGCTCACGTCGCAGCCGAGCGGGCTGATCACGAGCACGTAGGGGGCGCCGGCGGGATCGAGCGGCGGCCCCTGGGGGTGGACCGTGAGCCCGGCCGCCTGCAGCGCGGGCGCCACGTCGGTCCACGCCCGCGGGCACCGGGTCGTGGTCGCCACGAAGTCGCTCAGCACCCGGCGGATCACCTCACGCTCCTGCAGCGAGCGCAGCTCCATGAGTCGCTTGAGCGCCCACTGCTTGACCTGCTCGTCCTGGGCCTGCTCGTACATGCGCGTGTACATCACGCGGGCCACGTTGGGGTCGTCGCCCTGGCGCTCCAGCCGCTCGGCCATGTACTCCATCCAGCGGGCGGTCGTCATGCGGGCCCCCCGCCGGAACGCGTCGGCGGCGGCCAGGTTGTCGCCCCGCTGCCAGAAGATGTAGGCGAGCTGCTGGTGCAGGTACCACTGGTCCGGATTGGCCTGGATCCCCTTCTCCAGGAGGGCCACCGCGGCTGACGGGTCGACGGCCGGCAGCACCACGGCGGCGAACTCGTACACCGCGGTGAAGCGCGGATCGAGCGTGGTGATCATGTCGAACAGGCCGACGAGCACGCGGGGGTTGACGGCCTTGATGCGGTCCAGCTCCACCGCCTGGTCGACGTCGAGCCGACTCGTCGACGACTGCTCCTGGATCTTGCGCCCGACGTATTGCAACGCGTTGAGCCAGTACCAGTCGGCGGCCAGCCCGCCGAAGCCGAGGGCCAGGCGACGGGCGGTCTCGGGGGTCAAGTAGGGCGGCTCATCGGCGACGGCGGCCCGTAGCGTGGGCCGTCCGGCGTCGAGCACGCGGGCCATCGCCACGCTGGCCCCGAACGCAAGCACGAGCACCAGGGTCAGCGCCAGCGTCCGCATCATTTGAAATCCCGCCGCGCGAAAAGCAGCATCGCCCCCGCCAGCAGCGCCACGTCCCACGCCACCGCGTAGGCGAGCGCGGCGGCCAGGTACCCGGGCGGCGGCACCAGCCCGTACGCGGCGGGCGTGATCTGGCTGAACGTGGACAGGTTCGGGAGCACGTAGTACAGCACGGTGAGCCCGCCCCGGACGGCGGCGGCGTCGAAGAGGGCGGCGAAGCCCTTGAGATCGGCGGTGAAGTGGCCGATGACGAAGACGGCGAGCGAGCCGAACACGGCGAAGATCGGCGACGAGAACGAGGAGAACAGCAGCGCGACCGCCGTGAGGATGGTCAGCTCCAGGAAGATGAGCGCGGCGGTCGGCCACAGCGCCAGCAGCAGCGGCGTCGTCCCCCGCACGACGTAGACCAGCACGAGCGCCACGCCCATCCCCATCACGACCACGTTGAGGGCCAGCGTGACGCACAACCCGAGATACTTGCCGAGCAGGAACTCACCCCGTCCGACCGGCTTGGCGAAGATGGCGAAGACCGTGCGTCGCTCGATCTCCTTCCACACGAGGCCGACGCCGACGAAGATCGCGATGAAGGCGCCGAACAGCAGGGTGGCGCTGAGCCCGAGGTCCACGACGATCTTGGCGTCCTGGGAGGCCGAGGCGGCACCGAGAAAGATCGCGCCGACGCTCAGCAGCAGCACGAACAGGACGAGGTTGTAGAGGACGCGGTCGCGCACGGCCTCGCGGAACGTGTTGCGGGCGATGGCGACGACGCGGCCGCGGGAGGAGGGAGCCGGGAGCGTCTCGGACACGGACACCATAATGTCTGGGCAACCATCGTACCGAATCGGGTGGTGTCCCCCGAAGCGTTTCGCGCGGGTCGCTAGGCGGGCGTGCGGCCCCCGGTGCTCATCTCGGTGGCCAGGGCGGCCATGTGCTCCACGTACTTGAGATCGAACGGCTTGGGGACATAGGCGAAGGCGCCCTCCTGCAGGCACTCCTGCACCACGGCCACCTCGGTATTGACGGTGACCATGATGACCGGGATGGTGGGGTCGGCCCGCCGGAGCTGCTTCAACACCTCGACCCCGCTGGGGCCCGGCATGTTGATGTCGAGGAAGACGACGTCCGGGCGCTGCCGCTGAGCGGCCAGGAGTGCGGCCGTCCCCGAGTTGGCCACCTCGACCTCGTAGCGGTCCTGCAGATATTCCCGCACGACGTCGGTCAGCTCGGGTTCGTCGTCGACGATGAGCACGCGCTTCATCCCGCTGATTCTACTGCATGCGACAGCCCATCGTTGTCGGGGAAACCCGCGGCGAGGCGCGTTGAGTGGAGGGCGGGGAGGGCCTCGGAGCTTGCAGTGGTTGCTGGAGCCGGGGGCGGGAGTTGAACCCGCGACCTACTGATTACGAATCAGTTGCTCTGCCTCTGAGCTACCCCGGCGGTCACGGCGAGGTCCCGACGAGGCGCCATTGTACCATCCGGGCGATGGCCTCCCGGGTCGTCGTCACGCTGCTCCCGCTCGCCTGTCTCGTGTACGGGGCCGTCGCGCTCGGCACCCGGGGCGCCTGGCTCGCCGCCGCGGCGGCGGCCCTGACGGCGTGGTTCCTGGGCCGCCGGCACGCGCGCGCACGGTTCGCCGCCTACATCTTCTTCTCGGCAGTGGCCGTGCGCAGTGCGCTCACCGCGCGCTGGCCCACACTGGCCTTCGCCGTCGCCGCGGTGCTCGTCATGCAGACGCCGCCGGCCCTGGCCGCGTGGCCGCGCCTGCGCCCCGGCCGCCGCCCCGGCCGCGATGATAGAATGCGCGCGCCATGAAGTTCCTGTGTCTCGACTGCGACCAGCCGATGAAGCTGCACGGGACCGAGGGACCCGACGAGGGCTCGCTCACGGTGACGTTCCGCTGCCCGGAGTGCGGCTTCCGCGTGGCGATGCTGACCAACCCGTTCGAGACGCAGATGGTCCGCAGTCTCGGCGTCAAGGTGGGCGGGCGCACGGTGCCGCCGGAGCCGTTCGAGAACCTGCGCTCCACGATGGCCGGGGCTCGGCCCGATGCCTTCGAGGGGGGCGGCGGCGCCAGCGATGCGCCGGGGTCCGGCTGCCCGTTCGCCGCCGCGCTTGGAGAAACCCCGCTGGCCGCCGCGCCGTCGAGCGGGGTGGCGTGGACGCCGGAGGCACTGGCGCGGCTCGAACGGATCCCCTCCTTCATCCGTCCCATGGCGAAGCGCTCGATCGAGCGCTTCGCGGAGGACAAGGGGCACGCCTCCGTCACCGAGGCCGTGATGGACGAGGCGCGCACCGTCTTCGGGATGTAGCGTGACCCGAGCTCAGCTCGTGAATCGCATGTCGGACGCTTCCGGCTGGCCCCGCGCCGCCACCGATCGAGCGCTCCGGGCGATGCTGGGTGGTGTGCGGGCCGCGCTCAAGCGCGGCGACACCGTGACGCTGGTGGGATTCGGGGCGTTTTCCGTCGCTCGGCGGCGGCCGCGCACCATTCGCAACCCTCGCACGGGCCAGGCGGCGACAGTGGGCGGCCGCGTGCCACGCTTCAAGCCCTCCAAGGAGCTCAAGCAAGCGGTTCGTTGAGGCTTTTGGCTTGCCGGCCGCCGAGACGGCTGGCTAGAATGGGCGCAGTGTACGCGACTCGTCTGTTGCTGATCCTGTCCATGACGAGCGTCGCGTTCGTCCCCGCCGCTGTCGCCCAGACCACCGGGCGTCCGCCGGTGCTCAGCGCCGAGGCGGTCCTGCTTCTCGATCCAGAGGGCCGGACGATCTACGCCAAGAACGCCGGGGTCGAGCGCGCGCCGGCCAGCCTCGTGAAGCTCATGACCCTCTATCTGGCCTGCGAGGCGATCGAGGCCCACCAGATCGACCCCGACGAGCTCGTCACGATCAGCCAGCACGCGGCTCGCACGGGGCGCTACCGGATGGGGCTGCGGACCGGCGACCAGGTGCCGCTGCACGTGCTCCTGGAGGGAGTGGCCATCGCCTCCGCCAACGACGCCGCCACCGCGCTGGCCGAGCGCCTCGGTGGTGACGAGGCGACGTTCGTGGTGACCATGAACGAGCGCGCCCAGCAGCTCGGGCTGACCGATACCCGCTTCGCGAATCCGCACGGCCTCCCCGATCCCTCCCAGCGCTCGACCGCGCGCGACCTCGCGCACCTCACCGCCCGGCTGCTCGCCGACTATCCGGCGTCGCGGCCGCTGCTCGGCGGCCAGACCTTCGTCTACAATGGACGCGTCTACGCACGGCACATCCCCCTCTTCAGCGATCCCGGAGGCGTGCAGGCGCTCAAGACTGGCTTCACGAACGAGGCCGGCTACAACCTGGCGGTCTCGGCCTGGCGCAATGGCCAGCAGTTTTTGATGATCGTCCTCGGCGCCCGCACGCGCGCCATGTCGTTCCTCGACGCCAAGCGGTTGCTGCGCTTCGGCTTCGTCGAGTCCGGCATCGAGCAACCCCCCGAGCCTCCCCGCCCCCGCTCCACGCCCCGCCGGCCGCCCGCGCGCCGCGCCGGCCGCGCCGCGACCCCGGCCACGCTTCACTAGGCCACCCGTGGGCAACATCCGTGGGTACGTCTTCGACGCCTACGGCACGCTGTTCGACGTGCACGCCGTGGTCGAGGCCGGGCGTGCTCTGACCGCCGACCCCCTCACGCTCTCGGTGATGTGGCGCCAGAAGCAGCTGGAATACGCGTGGCTGCGCGCCCTCATGGGCCGTTACGAGGACTTCTGGGTGATCACCGAGTCCGCGCTGCGATGGACGGTCCGGCGTCTGGGGATCACGGCCGATGAGGCGCAGATCAGCCGGCTGATGGAGGCCTACCTCTCACTGGCCTGCTTTCCCGAAGTTCCGGCCGCCCTGCAGCGGCTGGAGAGCCACCCGCGCGCGATCCTCTCCAACGGTTCGCCGGCGATGTTACAGGCGGCGGTCGCCTCGAGCGGGATCGGCCGTCACCTCTCCCACGTGCTCTCGGTAGATGCGGTCCGTACCTACAAGCCGTCGCCCGCCGTGTACGCCCTCGCCTCCGCGGGCCCTCGGCATCCCCGCTGGCGACCTGCTCTTCGTCTCGTCCAACGGCTGGGACGTGGCCGGCGCCAAGGCGTGCGGCTATCAGGTGGCGTGGTGCAACCGACTCGGGGCGCCGGAAGAGGAGCTTGGCGTGCATGCCGACCTGGTAATCAGCCGGCTCGACGAGCTACCCCGGTAAGCGGCCCGAGCGGTGGGGGGGCCCGGCATCTCGGTACCCTCCGTCGTGGCGGCAGCATCCCCCGGCGACGATGCCCTCGAAATACTTGAGTAGCTTCTCCGTACGCGGCTAGAATCCCGACCTATGAACACCTTCAAGGGCTCGGCCCGCATCGGCCCGTTGCTGACGCAATGAGGGCGCGGCGCTCCCTCGTCTCGCTCCTCGTGTTCGCCGCCAGCCTCACCGTGGGGATTCCGGCGTCCATCGCTCAGCCCGCCGACTACCGCATCGGCACCGACGACGTTCTCTCCATCTCGGTGTTGGACCAGAAGGATCTCGACCAGGTCGTCAGCGTGAGGCCGGACGGCAAGATCTCGCTGCTACTGCTCGGCGAGACCGAGGCCGGTGGACTGACCGTCGCCGAGCTCGCCTCCCGCCTGACCACCGCGTACAGCCGCACCGTCCGGGGCGCCCAGGTGACGGTGGGCGTCCGCGAGATTCGCAGCCGCCCCGTGTACTTCATCGGCGGCGTCGTGCGACCGGGGCCCTTGCAGCTCACCCAGGAGATGACGGTGCTACAAGCGCTGTCGTCCGTCGGCGGACCGGCGCCCAGCGCGGATCTGGAGGGCGCCTTCGTGCAGCGCGGCCAGACGCGCATCCCCGTGAACCTGCAGGACATGCTGCAGCGGGGCAACATGGCGCAGAACCTGCGCCTGCAGCCAGGCGACACCGTCGTCGTGCCGGTCGCGGGCGTCGTGTTTGTCCAAGGCGAGGTCAAGACTCCCGGTCAGGTGAAGTACGTGCGGGAGCTCACCGTCACCACGGCGATCGCCGCGGCCGGTGGCTTCACGCCGCTGGCTTCGCCGCGGCGGGTGACGATCACCCGGGGCGAGGGCACGAAGAAAGAGGTTCTTCGGGTGAACGTCAACGACATCATGACTGATCCCGAATCCAAGGACGTGCTCCTCAAACCCAACGACATCGTCACCGTTCCCCAGCGGCTCTTCTAGCAAGAGCCGGAGCGATGGCCCACCGCACCGGAAAGAGCGTAGTACTCGGAGGGGTCATCCTTCTGCTGGTCGCCGGTCCGTCTCATACGGTCTTTGCCCAGGATCCTGCCCAGCAACCCCTGATCGTGGTTCCGCCGAGCACTGGCCAGACACCGGTCTACACTCCGCTACCCGGGTTCGGTCAACCGCCAGGCCTTGGTCCGCAGCCCGGATATGGCCAGCCGCCGTTGCCGGTTCAGCCGCTTCCTGGACAGCCCCCGGCCGCTGGCGAGCAACAGCCCGTCGCGCCGGGGACGCCGCCGCCAACATCCGTCCCGGTGCTGGTCCCGGTCATCCCGGACGTGCAGCCGGCGGGGCCACCGACGACCGTGCCCTCGGCGCCGCAGCGACTGGTCGTCGCCCCGGGCACTGGCCCGACTCCGACCGCGACGCTGCAGTTCGAGCCGAACTTGACGGTGCTCGAGGAATATACCGACAACTTCAATCTGACCAAGACCAACAAGCAGGAGAACTTCCGCTCGACGGTGTCGCCCGGCTTCCGGCTCGGCATCAACAGCCCGCTGATCAAGGGCCTCATCGCATACACGTTCGCGCCCGCCTACGACACGGCCACCAAGGACGTGTCGCTCTTCCACTCGATCCTGGGACAGGTCGTGTACCAGGTGAACCCGCGCTGGCAGGTGACGCTCGCCGACTCGTACATCCAGAGCGACCAGCCGGGTGAAGCCGACCGGCTGGGCCTGCGGCAGGGACGGCGCTCGTTCTCCAGCAACACGTTCTCGGCCACGTCGGAGTACCTCATCGACCTCGTCACGACCAAGCAGTCCTACCGGCTCATCAACTTCTCCGACGACGACGGAGGCAAGACGACGACCCACGAGGTCGCCGCCGGCGCCTCCCTGCCGATCTATCAGACGAACGTCGTGTCGGCCGGCTACGACTACGTCACCACCGACTCTACGGAAGGCACGGGCACTGGCACGGGCATTCAGTCGACGACCGCAGGCCGGGAGTTCAACGTGAGCGGTCATCAGTTCACGGTCTCCGGCAGCCGTCGCCTCTCCGCCCTGACCACGGTCGGCCTGAAGGGGAGCTACGCGTTCCGTACCATCACGGGCGATTCCACCACGAGCACTACCACCACGAGCAATACCTCCGGCGAGACCGACTATCGGTTGTGGACCGCCTCGCTGTTCACGAGCTACACGCTGCCGGGGCGGCTGACGCTCGCCGGGAGCGTGGGCATGACCGCGCTCTCCGCGGACCGCGGGATCAGCATCGGGCCCAACTTCTTCTCGGCCTCGAGCCTGACCTACCAGTTCGTCCGTACCACGATCACCTTGACCGGGGACAAGGGCTTCTCCGAGACGTTCGCCGACGGCGACAACTTCGGCGTCGTCGAGACGGAGGGCGTGACGGCGGCCGTGACCTATCGCTTCACCCCCTCGGTGACCGCGACCGTGTCCGGTTCCTACCGCAAGAACAAGTTCACGGGTATCGGGGGCACCGCCTCGACGCGGAACGAGGACACCAAGAACTGGGGTGGCTCGGCCCTGGTGTCCTGGCGAATCCTGCGCTGGCTGCTGCTGGATCTCAGCTACACGTACTTCGAGCAGACCACCGCCGGCAGCGACAGTGCCAGCACCACCGGCACCACGACCGGCCTCAACGAATTCGACAACCGCAATTACGCCGAGAATCGGGTTCAGGCCGCGTTCCGCTTCAACTTCTAGAACGTCCGCTCGACGACACGACTCCCTCCACGATGCTCCCCCGCAAGAATTGCGCGCAGCGAGGCTCATGATCGCGCACGGTCGGTTTGGGCTGGGATCTACGGATGACGGCCGGGGGAGCAGATGGAGGGGGCCACCTAGGGCCCCCTCCGAAGGAGACTCAGCGCTTGCCGGCGAGCTTCTTCCGCTTCACGTAGGCCCAGAGCTTCTTGGTCATGTCCGAAGGCCCGATCGGCGAGCTACCGAAAACCGACTCGAGACTGTCCTTGGCGCCCTTGAAGCTGATCGAATACCCCCCGAATGCCTTCTTTGCCTTCGCCATATCTCCTCCTCCCGATAGTGAAGTGCCTGCCCGTCCCGCCCTGCGTGCCGAGGGTATCAATACCATAGGTACGAGGGGCAAGAAACAAAAAACACCATAGATAGGGCTACGTTGTCGAGGATAAAATACCCTATACGGGTATGAGAGCGGCACCGGTCTCACCGTGACCCGAGGGAGGATCGGACATGGGTTCCGAGCACTTCGGCTGTTGACGCGACAGCCTTTCCGGTTTTGCCTCACAGGCGCGCAAATCGTGCGCCCTCCCCTGTCTGTAAGTGGTGGATTTTCGGACGTTAATGCGCAGGCCACAACTTTTTGCGCGTCGGCGCCCGCGGCAGTGCTCCGGTCACGCCATAAAAAACAGCAGCTTAGGAGTGACACGGGTTCGGTACGGCACTTGCCTTTACAGCGGCGCGCCCATGCTACGACTCTACCGGCACTATGTACCCTCGATCGTGTTCGCCATGATCGCCACTGACCTCGCCATCCTCACCCTGGCGGTGACGTCCGCACGGCATCTCGGCTACTGGAGCCCTGACGGGGCGCTCTGGTTGAAGACCGTCATCGTCGCCGGCGTGACGCTGCTGGCCCTGTATCTGGCCGACCTCTACAAGGTCGATTTCCGGATCCGGCGGGTCGAGCTCGCCTCGCGGCTGCTGGTCGCGCTGGCGGCGTCGGCCACGATGACGGCGGCGATCGGCTTCTCCGTGCCACCGGTCCGGCTGGGCCGGCTGGCGTTCATCCACGTCTTCGGCGTCATCGTCCTCGGGCTGCTCGGCTCGCGCACGGCGTGGGTCGCGCTCGGACCGAAGCGGCGGATGAATCACCGGGTCCTGGTCCTGGGCGTCGGCCGCTCGGTTGCCGCCCTGCCCGAGCTCCAGTTCAGCGGTACGAGACCGTTCACGATCCTCGGGTTCCTCGAGGACGCCCCCGACGCCGCTGACCGCGTCCCGGCCGGCTTCGAGCTGCTTGGCAAGACCAAGGATCTTCTGAGTCTCGCCGACGAGCTGCGCCCCGACCTGATCCTCGTGGCGCTCACCGAGATGCGACGCGCGCTGCCCGCCGAGGACCTGCTGGAGTGCCGGCTGCGCGGCATCAACGTCGAGGAATGGCCGACGTTCTACGAGAAGCAGACCGGCAAGATCCTGGTCGCCAACCTGCGGCCCAGCTGGCTGATCTTCTCCGACGGTTTCGTGAAGACCGAGACGACGCGCATGGTCAAGCGGGCCATGGACATCGGCCTGGCCCTGATCGGGCTCGGCCTGTCCCTGCCGGTGATGGCGCTCGTCGCCCTCGCCGTCAAGCTCGACTCCAAGGGGCCGATGCTGTTCCGCCAGAAGCGCGTGGGCGAGCGGGGCCGCATCTTCGTCCTCAACAAGTTCCGGTCGATGTCGGTCGACGCCGAGCGTAACGGCGCGGTGTGGGCGACGGCCGGAGACCCCCGCGTGACCCGGGTGGGTCGCTTGATCCGCCGGACTCGCCTCGACGAGCTGCCCCAGTTCTGGAACGTGCTCGTCGGCGACATGAGCTTCGTCGGTCCCCGCCCCGAGCGGCCGGAGTTCGTGGGCACCCTGCAGCGCGAGATCCCGTTCTACATGGGCCGCCACTCCGTGAAGCCGGGTATCACCGGCTGGGCCCAGGTCCGCCACCGCTATGCGGCGTCGGTCGAGGACTCGATGGAGAAGCTGCAGTACGACCTGTACTACATCAAGAACCTCTCCCCGCTGCTCGACCTGGTCATTCTCCTCAGCACCCTGCAGGTGGTACTGTTCGCGCGAGGGTCCCGCTGAGTTTCCCGTTAAAGTCGATTGCCGGAACCCCGGCGTTTACCGCAGTCTGAGAGGGCGCGAAGCTCATGGAAGCCTGGGCGATCGTCGAACGAATCGTGCGCGGAGTCGTGCGTCGGCGCAAGCGACTCGCGGTGATCACCACCCTGCTGGCCATGGGGCTGCTGATCCCGCTGGGCCACTACGCCTCTCAGGAACCGCCGCGCTTCCGTTCGTCGGCGGTGCTGCTCCTCGAGGCCCAGCCCACCACTCGCGTCGTCTTCCAGGACCCGTCGGGCGGCCGGCCGTTCCCGGTCCAGCTAGCGATCCTGAACTCTCGCAGCCTGGCCGAGAACGGTCGTGGAGAGCCTGCCCAGCGCCTCGCTGCAGGAGCTCCTCGAGACGTCCTACCACGCTGACTACGCGCAGTCGCTCCACAACGCCTACCTGCGCTGGCGCGGCATCGAGCCGCCCGTCACGACCGCGAATCGGCGGGCCCTGGCCGAGCTGCAGCGGGCGCGGGTGACCTTCACCGCCGTGGCTCGGACAAGAGCGGCATCATCACCATCTCGGCGGAGGCCTCCAAGCCCCAGGCGGCCGTCGACATCGTGCAGACGTACATCGAGGCCCTCATGGCCCGGACGCGCACGTTCAACATCGACGACGCCCGGGTGACGCGCGAGTTCCTCGAGCAGCAGCTGACCGACGTCAAGCGCACGATGAACACCAGCGAGCAGGCGCTGCAGGGCTTCGTCGCCTCCCACGGCGGCATGCGGCTCCCCGACCAGGCCAAGGCCACCGTCGACCGCCTGGGCCAGACCGAGACGGCCCTGGCCGAGCTCGTGACCAGCCAGAAGATCCTCCAGGCCCGGCTCGAGGGCCTGCGCGAGAAGGTCGACGGCCAGAAGCGGTCGACGGACCCGAAGGTGATCGCGTCGATCCGCGTGAACTCCCCCGAGGTCGAGCGGCTGCGGGTCCAGCTGACGCAGCTCGAGTCCTCGCTCCTGGAGCTCCGGCAGCGGTACACCGAGGAGCATCCACGGATCCGGGTGGTCAAGGCGCGCATCGACGAGCTGATGCAGATGCTGGGCGGTGCCCTCAAGGACACGGTGGCCTCGGCGCCCTCGGCGACCTCCTCGGTCCCCGCGGCCGAGCGCGTGAACTTCGCCGAGCAGCTGATCGCGCTGGAGGCGACGTACCAGTCGTCGGCGGCCCGCGAGGACGCGTTGCGCCGGCAGTCGGAGGGGCTGCGGCAGAGCTTGAAGGGATTGTCCGGCGGCGAGGCTGAGTACGCCCGGCTGACCCGCGACGTCGAGAGTCAGCGCAGCCTGCACGCGATGCTGTCCGACAAGCTGACGGCGGCGCGCATTCGCGAGCAGGGTGAGATGAAGGTCGTGAAGGTCATCGACCCCGCCTCGTATCCGGTGCCGGCCCCGAACCAGAAGCGGATGCTGGCCCTCGCCGCGACCTTCGGCATCGCGCTGGTCGTGGGCGTCGGCGCCCCGGCCGCGGCGGAGTGGCGGAACCGGACGATCGAGAACGAGGACGACGTGCAGGCAGCGACCGGGTTGCCGGTGCTGGCGCTCGTCCCCCGGGTGCGTCCCGGCCAGGCGATCTTCGCCGGCAGTGTCGCCGACACCGGCCCCGAGCCGGGCGAGCAGCTGATGTTCACCGAGGCGTTCCGGGCCCTGCGCGTGGGCATCGAGCTGGGCATGCGCGGCGAGCCGCTCCGCAGTCTGCTGGTGACGAGCGCGTTCGCCGACGAGGGCAAGTCGACGGTCGTCGTGAACCTCGGCTTCGCGCTCAACGAAGTCGGCCGACGGGTCGTGCTCGCCGACACCGACTTCCTTCGTCCCACCCTGCACCGGGTCACCAAGATCAAGAACGGCAAGGGGCTGGTGGAGACGCTCGAGGCCGAGCAGCCGAGCGAGCCGGCTCTGATGCCGGTCAACAACGAGGGGCTGTGGCTCGCCCAGCGTGGCGAGTCGTTCCAGCCGCGTGCCCGCGGGATGCTGGGCGGACACCGCCTGCGCGATCTCATCAGCGACATGCGAACCCGAGCCGACTTCGTCATCTGCGACTCGTCGCCGGTCCTCCTGGTCCCCGACAACCTGCTGCTCGCCGGGGCCGTGGATGGCGTCATCCTGGTGGCCCGGGCCAGCTCGACCGGGTTCCGCGATCTGGAGCGCTCCAAGGCGCTGCTGGAGGGTGCCGGTGCCCGCGTGCTGGGCGTCGTCCTGAACCAGGTGGCCCCGGCCTCGCTGAAGAACTACTACCGCCGCTACTACGAGTCCTACGTCAAGAAGGAGCGCAAGCGGAAGTAGCGGCCGATCAGGCGAGCCGTCTCCCAGCGGGACCCGCTCGGGAGACGGCCGGACCTGCCCCACCAGGCTGCTAGCCGGTGAGCTTTGCTCGCTGGAGCCAGAGCGCCAGGACGACCGCCGAATGGACCGTCAGCGAGGCGGCGTCCGAGCCCGGCCGCCTCACGTAGCGATCGTGCGCCCTTCGCAGGGCCGCGATGTCCACGTAGTCGGCGATGACTTCCGGCTGATCGAGGACCTCGCTCACGAGGCGCCGGTCCGCGGCCAGGAGCCGCTGTGTGAAATTGGGCGCCCGGTTGGCCTTGTCGGCGCGCCAGCGGACCTCGTCGGGCACGAGACCCTTCATGGCCCGCCGCATCACCGAGCGACTCCATCCCCCTCGTCGCTTCTGGTCAACCGGTAGCGCCAGGGACAGCTCCATCAAGCGACGGTCGAGGAACGGATAGCGGGGCTCGATGCCGAAGGCCGCGGCCGCCTTGTCGGTTGTCTCCAGTAGGTAGGGGATCCGGCCGGACTCCATGGCACGCCGGTGAGCGGCGCGGGAGGACCCGGCGTGGCCCTGCTCGAAGGCCTCCATGCGCTCGGCAACACCCGTCCGCTGGGCGAACTCGGGCCGGATGATGGACTGGGCCCGCCAGGCAGGCTCCCGCCGCCACAGCCGCCTCACCGCCCGTCGCCAGGAGAGCGGCACCAGGGGTTGGGCGGTTCGCCAGAGCAGGCTGGAGACCCCAGCTCCGTGGCGGCGGGAGAAGGCATCACCGTCGGTGCCGTCGAGCAGAACACCCACCCCCTGGTGGCGTGCGGCCTCGTAGAGGCCCCAATGCAGGTACAGGTGGGGCGCTGCAAAGGCCTCGTCCAGATGCCACAGGGCGCGATCCACGTCGCCGAGGGGGCTCAGCAGATCGCCCCGCACGTAATGGGCCCTGAGCCCGCCCTGGGCGACCAGAGCGTCCACGAAGGCCCGCTCGTCGATCTTCCCCAGGTCGGGGACCGGGAGCCCCGGAAAGACCGCGGTGAAGACGTCGAGGACACCGTCCTCGGGCCCCCGGAAGCTACGGGCCGTGGCCACGATCGACGCGGTGTCGAGGCCGCCGTTCAGCAGGCTGCCGACGGGGCGGCGGCTACGCAGGCGGCTCTTGACGGCCGCCGCGAAGCACTCCCGGAGCGCCTCCTCGTACGCCTCGTCGGAGCCCAGACGGATCTCCTGGACGTGGTCGAGTGACCAGTACGGGAGAATCCGTGTTCCGTCCCGGCCCACCGTCATCGTGTGCCCGGCCGGAAGCCGGTAGATATCGCGATAGAACGTGGCCGCCCGGTCGTCGAAGAGACCGACCAGGTAGTCGGCCACACGCCCGGGGTTGAGGCTGTACGGCACCAGCGGGCTGGTCAGCAGCGCCTTGATCTCCGAGGCGAACAGCAGCGCCGCCGGCGCGTGGTGATAGTAGAACGGCTTGGCGCCGATGTGATCGCGCGCGCAGAACAGGCGCCGGTTGGCGCCATCCCAGATGGCGAAGGCAAAGTCGCCGAGAAGTTTCGGCACGCACGCCTCGCCCCAGCGCTCGTAGGCGCGGAGGATCAGCGCGGCGTCGCCGATGGCGCGATCGGTGCCGAGCGCTGCCACAAGATCCTCCCGGTTGTCGAGGCGGACGTCGGCGGTGATCACGCACGAGCCCACCGTCTGCGGCTGCGGCTCGCGCGCAGCCTCGGGCGTCGACCACAGGGCGCCATGAGCCAGCGCGACCGATTCGTGCGCCCACGTGGCGGCAGCGTTCGGCGCGCGGTGGGGAAGGGCAGAGATCATGCGCTGGACGTCGTTGCGGGCCACGGGCTGCCCGTCGGTCCGGAACAGGCCGGCGATGGCGCTCATGAACGCCAGATGACCGTGCGCAGCATGGAGACCTGCGCCAGGGAGCTACGCAGCAACGAACTGGTCGTACGAGGAAACTCCAATCGCGCCGGACATCGTCACGAGACAGGGGTGCAAGAGCGGAGCCGATCAGACCAATTGCAACTAGCTAATTAATATACCTAAATAGGACTGTATCGACTTCCTTCAGTCACGGTCTTGCGCGGTCACCGCAAGTCTTGCGCGCGGAGCGACGGCCACGATGGAGCACGTCAGCGCCGCCGCCAGCCCCAGCAGGGCGCCGACGATCTCCGTCGAGGACACGCTCAACGTCCCGAGCGTGCACGGCAACACGGCACCGGCCGTCAGAAGGACTCCGCCGAGGGCCGACTCCCAGCGGCGCCGCAGCCAGAATCCGAACGGGAAGACGAGCGTGGCCACCCACAGCGCATTCATCGTGGGGTGCAGCCACCCCGGCGGGATCTGAGAATAGACGAACAGGCTCCACCCCATCCCGACGGTGAAGCCCAGGCCGCACGCCGTACGCCCGTTGACGCCGACACAGTAGCGCCCCGCCGACCGCCAGGCCGTCACGACCAGCGGATCGCCTGGGCTGACGCCGTGCAGGAGCCCGGCGGCCCGGACGACCGGAGCGTCGAGCTCGGCGGCCGCCGCGCGCGATCGCAGCCGCACGACGATGTCGTGGCCCTCCGCGGCCAGCAGCAGGATCTCGTGGCGGGCCTCGTCGTGAAGCGTGACCAGCGGCGCCCGCGTGGCCACCGGTGATGCGGCCACCGCGCGCACCGTCAATGGCGCCCCGGCGAGAAGGCGAGCACGTAGCTGTGGGGACTCGGCGCTCACGCCGGCCGGAATCGCCAATCCGTCCAGCATCACCGACGTCACGCGTCCCGGGTACCAGCGAAGGCGGCGAGCCACCAGTTCCCCGTTGAGGTACAGCCGGGCGACCGCCCCGTCGTAGGTCACGGCCACGTGCGTCCACGCGTGCGTCGGGACCATGGCCGGAGCCACCAGGCGCTCCGTCGAGGCGCCGAAGGTGGCGCCGCCCCCGGGCCGGAGCGCACCGTCCCGGGAGCCGGCCAGCAGGAAATAGTCGTCGTACTCCTTCTCCAGCACGGCCCGCCGGCCGCGCTGCCCGGCCGTGGGATAGATCCACGCCTCCAGGGTCATGGCGCGCACCAGCTCGAGTGAGGGCGAAGCGGGTATGACCACGACGTCGCTCACACCGTTGAAGGCCAACGCCCCCGCGAACCGCCCGTCGGTCCACGCCGCCCCCTGAATCCGTCCGGCATTGCCGTGGCCGGAGACGTCCGTGAGCACCGATCCGGAGCCCTCGTCGAAGTTGTAGGCGGCTACGAGCTCCGGCGAGCGGGCGGCGGCCGTGACCCGCGTGCGCATGTCCGATGCGATCTCGGCGGCGGACCGCTCACGCGAGTACACACGCACGTCGTCGATGCGGCCCTCGAAGTGCCCGCGCGACTCCGTGTTGCCGCCGAGCCGGAGGGGCTTGGCGGAGACGTACACATCGGCGGAGCCACCGAGGTACGTGGCCTCGGGCAGCGAGGGCCGGAGGAGGACGTCGGTCAGGATGAAGACCGCACCGGCCACCATCGCGGCGAGCAGCGACAACCGGCTCGCCAGGCGCGTGGGCGGGCGCACCAGCGGCGGCCCGGCCCGGGCGACGGCCCGGCCCAGCCAGGCACCCACGACGTTGAAGATGACGTCGCTCAGGCTCGGATCGCGGCCCGGGATCGCGAACTGCGCCAGCTCGACGGCGAGCGACAGGCCCGCCGCGAAGAGGACCGTGCGGCGCCGAGGGACGCCGAGCCCTCCGAACGCGACGCCGAGCGGCAGGAACAGGGCGAGGTTGGACAGCGCATCGGCCAGCGATGCTCGGCTGCAGAAAATGCACAGCACCTGCTCCAGATCGATGGCACCCGTCGGCTCGGCCGGCCACAGGGTGACGACGAGGATCACCAGGATGGCAAGAATGACGACAGTACGAGCGATCCGCGTTGTCATTGCACCCGAGCGTCCTCGTAGTCTACTCTGGACGAGCGGTGATATTTTCCGGCGAAACCTCGAGGAGGAGCTCGATTGCGTATAAGCGTGTTCGGCCTGGGTTACGTCGGGACCGTGTCGGCTGCCTGCCTGACCTCTGACGGGCACACCGTCGTCGCCGTCGACGTCAACGCCGACAAGGTCGAGGGCATCAACCGGGGGATTTCCCCGATCGTCGAGCCCGGGGTCGACAAGCTCATCGCCCAGGGCCACGCCAACGGAACCCTGCGGGCCACGACGTCGGCGACCGAGGCCATCGAGGCCACCGACATCTCGCTGGTCTGCGTCGGCACGCCGAGCCTCGCCAACGGCAGCCTCGACCTCCGCTATGTGCGTCGCGTGTGCGAGGAGATCGGCGCCGGCCTGCGGCGCAAGGACGCCCCCCACCTGATCGTCCTGCGCAGCACGATGCTGCCCGGCACGACCGAGAACGTCGCCATTCCGGCCCTCGAGGAATCCTCCGGCAAGGCCGCGGGGCGCACGTGGTCGATCTGCTACAACCCCGAGTTCCTGCGGGAGGGGTCGTCGGTCCACGACTTCTACCACCCGCCCAAGATCGTGATCGGTGAGGCGGCCGATTCGCCCGCCGATCCACTCGTCAAGGTCTACGAGAAGCTGGAGGCGCCGCTGGTCCGCACCTCGTTCCGGGTGGCCGAGATGGTGAAGTACGCCGACAACGCGTTTCACGCCCTCAAGATCACCTTCGCCAACGAGATCGGCAACGTGTGCAAGCGGCTCGGGATCGACAGTCACGAGGTGATGTCGATTTTCTGCAAGGACACCCGGCTCAACCTGTCGGCCGCCTACCTGCGGCCGGGGTTCGCGTTCGGGGGCTCGTGTCTGCCCAAGGACCTGCGGGCCCTGACCCACCAGGCCAAGCTCCTCGACCTGGAGACGCCGGTGCTCGGCTCCATCCTGCGCAGCAACGCTCAGCACCTGATCGTGGCGATCCAGCGCATCGGCCTCCTGCAGAAGAAGCGCATCGGGTTCCTCGGCATGACCTTCAAGGCCGACACCGACGATCTGCGGGAGAGCCCGCTCGTCGAGATGATCGAGACGCTGCTCGGCAAGGGTTACTCGATCCGCGTCTACGACAAGAACATCTCGATCACCCGGCTCGTGGGCGCCAACAAGAGCTTCATCGATCAGCACGTGCCCCACCTGTCGTCGTTGCTGGTCGACACCCCCGAGCAGCTCGTCGACCACGCCGAGGTCCTCGTGATCGGCCACGCCTCGCCGGAGATCCCGGCCCTGCTGGCCAAGATGCGGCCCGACCAGTTCGTCATCGACCTGGTCGCCGGGGCCAAGAACGTCGCCATGGCCCCTCACTACGAGGGCATCTGCTGGTAGTCGAGCGTTGAACATCCTGGTCATGGCGGGGAACATCCCCGCCACGTCGCGCATGCCAGGATCGCCACGGCTCTTCAGCCTGTGCCGGGGGCTCGCCCGCCGGCATCGGCTGTCCCTGCTCGCGCAGTGCTCCTCCCCCGACCGGCTCCAGAGCTTCTCGACGGATCCGGCGGCGGCGGGAGTCTTCCAGGACGTGACGGTCCTGCCCGACCCGCCGGTGCCGACCTGGTGGCGCAAGCAGGTGCATCGGCTCCGGCTGGCGCCCCACTTCCTCGAGGAGTACCGGGCCCCCGGCTACTACCGGGGCGTGCTGGACCTCATCGCGAGGCGATCGGCGGGGCCGGAGCCGATCGACCTGCTCTTCATCGATGGCCTCGTGATGAGCCAGTACGCGGTGGGGACGCATCCGGTGCCGGTCGTCGTCGACCTTCACGACTCCCCCACGCTGCTCTACGGGCGGCTGCTGGCGATGGAGCAGCGGCTGCCGAAGAAGCTGGCGCTCTACCTGGAGACGCGCAGCATCGCCTGGTGGGAGCGGCGCCTCGGAGCCGCCTGTGACCTCATCATCACGAACTCGCCGGTGGACGAGGCGGTGGTGCGCCGGGCCGCGCGGACGGATCGCACCCTGACGATCCCCAACGGGGTGGACACCGAGTACTTCGCTCCGAGCGCCGGGGCCTCGCATCGGAACCGGCTCGTCTTCACCGGGGTCATGGACTACGGCCCCAACGAGGACGCGGTCGTCCACTTCTGCGAGGAGATCTTCCCGCTCATCCGACGGGCCATGCCCGACGTCGAGTTCTGGGCCGTCGGCTCCGATCCGGCGGCCCGCGTGCGTGAGCTGGCCCGGGAACCCGGCGTACACGTCACCGGCCGGGTCGACGACGTCCGCCCCTACGTCCAGTCGGCCGCCGTCTTCGTGTGCCCTCTGCGGGCCGGGGCCGGCATGAAGAACAAGATCCTGGCCTCGATGGCGATGCGACGCCCGGTCGTCGCCACGTCGCTCAGCCTGGAGGGGCTCGACGCGCGCCCCGACGAACACGTGCTCATGGCCGACGGAGCCGACGCGTTCGCCGCCCAGGTGCTGAGGCTGCTACGGGAGCCGCCGCTCGCGCAGCGGCTGGCGGATCGGGCCTACGGGCTCGTGGGGGAGCACTACTCCTGGAATGCTCGCGGCGAGATGCTCGAGGCCTCGCTCCAGCCCTTCGAGGCCGGCGGGCGCACGCGGGTCAGCCGGTGATCGAGCCGTAGTCGAGCCGGATGACCCGGTCGGCGAGGCCATAGTAGCGGTCGTCGTGGCTGATGACGACAACGGTCTTGCCCTGCGCCCGCAGCTCCGGCAATAGCTCCCGGTAGAAGATCTCCCGGTAGTGGGGGTCCTGGTCGGCCGCCCACTCGTCGAAGACGTAGATCGGCCGATCCTCCATGAAGGCGACGAGCAGGGCCAGGCGCTTGCGCTGCCCCTGCGAGAGCGCCGTCGTGGAGAACACCCCCTGCTCCACCCGCACCTTGCGGTCCAGCTCCAGGCGCACCAGGTGGCGGCCGGCCCGGGCGTCGACGTCGGGGCCGTCCAGTCCTAGCAGGTCGTCGAACAGGTAGAAGTCCGAGAACACCGCCGAGAAGTGCTGGCTATACCAGTCGCGGTTCGTGTCGTCGATGGCGCGGCCGTCCAGCTCGATCGTCCCCTTGGTGGGCGCATACAGGCCCGTGAGCACCTTCACGAGGGTCGACTTCCCGCTGCCGTTGCCACCCACCAGGAAGACGAGCTCGCCCCGCTTCAGGCTGAGATCGATGGGACCCAGCGTGAACCCCGGGCCGTCGGCATCGCCACCGTACCCGAACATCACGCCGACCACGTCCAGCTGGCCGAACTCCACCGGCTCGGCAACGGCCTCGCTCGCCGCCGTCGGCACCGCCAGCGACAGCCCGAGCTCCTGCACCTTCTGGACCGCGATGCGGCCACGGACCAGGGCGGGCCATGACTCGATCACGGCCCACACCGGGTTCATCATGTAGAGAATCACCAGCAGGTAACCGGTCATCGCCTCCAGCTGGATGGGCATGAGCACGGGCGCGCCGAAGAGCACGACGCCCAGCAGCAGGTAGAAGACCGCCTGGCTCCACCCGCTGGCCACGACGTGATGGCGCAGTCCGGCCACGGCGTCGCGTCGTACCGCCTCCAGCGTCACCTCGATGCGCCGGGTGAGGAACGCCCGCCGCCGGCCGGCGTGGAGCTTCAGCTCCTTGGTGCCCTCGGTCAGCGTCTGGAAGTGGCGAAGGAGGGTGTCCCGCGTGTCCCGCGCCTGCCGCAGGTAGTGGGAGGCGCGGGCGATCGCAACCCGGTACGCGAAACCGCCGAGGCCGACGAAGAAGAGGACCCCGACGAGGATGGGCCACGATAGCCAACCCAGGTAGACCGCACAGCCGGCGAGAACCGCCAGGTTGATCGCCAGCCCCGGGAGGCTGTTGAGCGTCCAGCCGAGCACCATCACGTCATCGGTCAGCGTGTTCAGGATGCGGGGAATGCCGACAGCCTCGAGGTGGCGTAGCGGCGTGGCCAGGATCCTGCGGCTGAGTTCGGTGCACAGCCGCCCGATCATGCGCTGGGCGAAGTGGTTGACCATGATGCGGGCGGAGCCGTTGGTCAACACCTTGATCCCGAGCAGACCGGCGAAGGCCAGCGCCAGCCACCCGCGCTCGGCCGTCGGGTATACGAGCGCCGTGTTCACGAGTGCGATCAGGGCTGCGCTGGCCACCCCGCTCACCAAGCCGACCGCGACGGCGGCCACCGCCAGGACCCACGCCCGACGGTCGAGGAAACGCAGCAGGCTCACGGCCGTTCGGCCGTGAGGTGCAGAGTCGTTTCGGAGCGCCGCGCGCAGTGGAGCGCGCTATGACGGCCGTGGAAGACATCCCGAGGGCGTGCCAGGTGGTAGTCGGGGCTCGTGATGCCGCGTTCGCTGGGAGTCAAAGGGCCCCGGTCAGGCTCTCCGGCATTGTCGAGGCCTCGGGAGGCCTCGGAAGGAACATCCCGGACAACCTCGGCACGGGATGAGCGGACTGGTCATTCGCCGCGACGATCACTGGCGAGTCTGAACGACACCGATAGGGCCGGGCATGACACCTCCCGAAAGAATCAGGGGAGTTCAATTCTATCGATGGTACGTATCTAATTGTAGATATCCCTATATAGCATGTCCATCCTGGTCAGGGCCAGGTGCAACCGTGGGCACAGCAGCCTGCAGTCGAGCAATCAGGCGTCCCCCCTTGACTGAGTCGTCGAGGTTCGACGGGGCCGGATCCTTGTCGGCCTCCATCTGGAACTCGGTCGGCGGTGAGGGCGCGACCGCGTTGGCGCCGATGTGCGGATGGGGCCAATGCATTTCGTCGCGACAACAGCGCAGGGCTGCAGGGTCGGCGCCTCCCGGACGAAGCGCACGGCCACGACCCGTATACGGTGCCGTGCACCCGGGGGATCGGCTTCCTCACGCAGCTTGGGCCAACTGGTTGAGATGGGCCCAGCTGTCGAAGGCTCGATAGCGGACGAAGAAGTGGTGCTTGACGTAGCCGACGTTCCGCCTCGTTCTTGCCCTTCGTCTGGGCTCGGGCCGGCCGCAGGCGCGCGGCCGGAAGCCGTAGTGCCCGGCCGGATCGAGGAACCGCGGTTGGTAGACGACCTCGCCGCCGCGGCGGTGCGCGATCACCGCGCACTTCTGGTTATCGCCCAGGACCTCGCCCGGCACGCCGCCGAACCACTCGAAGGCCCGCACCAGTGCCTCGTAGGTATGCTCGACATCCTCGGAGTCGGTGCTACGCCTTCACGGCGAAGTTTTCCAAGGTGGGGCAGAGGCTGCGCGTGCCGGCGACGGTGGCGATGACTTGTCCGTAAACCCGTTCAGGCTCTGCAGGTGCGACGGCTGCAGGAAGAAGTAGTTAACACTGCGATCCCCGGGCCGCCGGGGTCGCAGGACCCGGCCATCGAACCAGAATGGGGCATACGATTCCGCTTCGAAGATCCTGAACAGCGTCCAACTATCCGAGGCGCGCTGGTCGGGATCGCCGCTCACTTCCACGTACCACGCGGGTCGATCCCGGCGTAGGATCTGGAGGGCCCCGGACACGCAGGGCAGCTCGTGCCCCTCGACATCGCACTTGATGAAGGTGAGCGCGCCGACCTCGGCGGCGAACTGGCTGTCGAGGGTGACGGTCTTGATCCTGACCTGTCGCAAGGCCCGGTCCGAGGGGCCGCCGATAATCTTCGCCATATAGTAGTTTTCGCCACCCCCCGCTAACCGTGGAATCTCCATGACGGCCTCGGCCGTGCGGTCGGAGAACGCATAGTTCAGCAGACGCACATTCGTGAGGCGCAGGCGCCTCGCATTGAACGCGAGGATGTCAAAGGTGCTGGGCACAGGCTCGACTGACGAGACGAGGCCGGTGGCACCGACGAGATCGGACAGGAATTTCATGTAGACCCCGTAATTCGCGCCGATGTCGATTACATGGTCTCCCGGCTTCACCAGCTTGGCGATGACGGCGAAGTCCCGCTCTTCCTCCGGGCCCTGCTGCTTGAGGAGGCGCAGATAGTGGCGCTTCTTGAGCCAGTGGATCAGGGGTACGGGCAGGTGCGCCAGCACCAACTGTTTCATGGGGGTGACGTCCTTTCATTGTCGGCCTCGGTCACGATCACAGCAGTCACCACACCACCAACACCGTCCCAATGCCAGCGTCAGCAGCGCGCTCAATCCACGCTGGCGGTGCGATCGGGCTGGACCAAGCGCCGGGGACCATCGCGGGGGACATCCTGGCGCTCTCTGCATCACATTGGCCGGCCATTGTTCGAAGCGCCCGTCATAGTGCCGCCCGAGACCACGCCGCGTCAACTCGCCGGTCAGCCGTCGGGACTGGGCCGCCCGTCTCGGGCATGTCGACGATCTCGACGGCCTCGTGGCCGATCTGCTACAGATGCGCCATTGCGTGGCTCGGGCTCGGCCGGCACGATCTCGCCTGCGGAGGGCGACGGCTCACCAGGTCGTCGACTCCGGTGGGACCGTGCAGCGTTCCATAGCGGCGTTCCCCTCTGTTCATCGCCGACAGAGTGGAAGAGTTCGGCCTCGCAGGTGCCGCCCGCGCAGCAGCCGGCTGATCGAGCGGGCGGACTCGTGACGGGGCGACGCCGTAGTCGCGGAAGGGGCACCAGGGCCGTTGCCCCGGTGCCCCCTTGAAGGCACTCCGTTACGCTGGTCTCTTCGATCGCGCCACGGTTATGGGCGACGCTTTCTGCGCACCAGCACCAGTCCTGCCACCGTGCCGACCAGGGCGATCGGGGAAAGCCGGACCGGAGCATCTGCGGATCGGACAGCGAGATCTTCACGTTCGTCGGGGCCGCAGGCGGAGATCCTGAGGTGGAGGAGTTCCGGCTCCGCCTCCACCACCGCCCTCGATTTCTACCGCCGGGCCGATGCGCTGGCCTGAGTCCGACGTCCAGCCCGCCATCATGTAATGCGAGAGGCCGCGACAGCCGGGCAGGCATTGCCGCTCGGGGAGAAGCGATGATTGTTGGAGACGATGATGGACATCAGGCCGGGCGGGGTGAGGTTGGCCACCCCGGAGTTCAGCGAGAGGTCAATGATGGTGACCTCGGGTCGATTGTCCGTGATGTTCTTGCCGTAGAAGATCAGCCGGTAGCCGGGTCCCGAGCGGCGGGTGATGACAGCTTCCCAGCGCCACCACTTGCCCTGCATCTCGGACGGGCTCGACGCCTGGTCGTTGGAGCCCCGGCCCGGACACGCACAATCGATGGCGGGGCTGAACTGCAGGTAGTTGTACGTCTGGAAGCCGCCCGTTGTAGTTGATCCGCGAGTCGTGCGTCGAGTTCCATGATCTTCGTGTTCTGGCAGGAGGTTGAACCGGTTTTGAAGTCGAAGTTAGGCGAGTGGTAGACGTACCAGCGGGCGGCCAGCCGGGCAATGCTGCTGCTGACCGGCACACCGTTGCCGGCCGCGAAACGTCCCCTCGTGGTTGTCGTTGGCGCGCGAGGATTACCGCGTACGCGGTTGCCCGACGCGGGAGCCTTGACAGCGCCGCGGCGTCATTGGACCCGACGATGGTCGCCGGAAGTGCGGACGACCGCGCCGCCAATCGATGCGGGCTCGACGCTGCACTCCTTGGACGTGCTGTCGGCACGGGTTCCAGAAGTCGGGGCCGCCGGCATAGACGTTTGTGTTGAGCGGCTCGGAACAGATGCAGGCCGCGCCGAGTTCGCCGCAATGTTGCTCCGCGGCCACGCCGTGACCGAGGACGTATCCCGATCAGCGCCCACGACGAACATCAATACTAGCGACAAGCCCAGCCTGTTGGATCTCATTGAGTTCCCCTTCTCATTATCAGATCGTGCCCTTGTGAGTTTTATCAGATCGCGCCCTTGTGAGTCCCACACGCCGCTTTGTTGCGAATGGGGGCCTACCCGGGTTCGCGCGGCGCTGGAGCGACTGAATCGTCCGTCGGCGGCATAAGGCAGCAGACGTGCCAAGACACCTCGGCAATGAGGGCTCCATGGAAATTGTGTCGATAAATCAGGACTTTACGGCCTGCCTCTTCACGGAATGAAGATGTGTCAGGCTGTCGAAATCCACTAGCGGCTGACGCTTAAGCGTCAGTTCCCAGACATTGCCGAAGGGCCGTTGTCGACAATGACATCACTGCACCTTGAACTGCGTCGGCGGGCCCGGCGACGCTGTCGACTGCCGACGTGCTGATCGGCCCGATATACTTCTTCGCAACGACCAGATGGTCGAACCATACCTTTCCGACCAATCCTTGCGGGTTGTCCGTCGTGTAGTACGATGAGCCAGATCCAGTTCAAGTCGAGGAGGTCGGCGCCCGCCACCGGAACCCTTCGAAGGGGCGCCGTTCGGGTCCGGAAAGAACATGTTCGAGCTCCACCGCCCCAGGGGGGCGCCCGGCCGCAGGTGGATGATCTGGACGCCATCGATCCAAAGCGCCATCTCCCCGTTGCTCGCCGAGACGGGGTCGTTCATCTTCACCATGACCTCGACGCACATCCAGCGGTCGGTCTTGGCGACGAGGCTCGGATTCTGGATGAACGTGTTCCCCCAGAAGTCTCCGGTCGGGCTTGCCCGCATGTCCATCCAGTACGTATAGAGATCGAACCTGAGGGCCGAGTTCGCCGGCTCGGCGCCGATCTGAATTCGATCATTACCACCGGCCTCTCGCCGGCACCCCCCTGCGGCCAGTCCGTCGGAGGGTTGTAGCCCCCGAGCCAGCCGCCCGTGTGGTGATAGGTTCCCGCCGACGCATACTTGATGTAATAGCGCATATAGACTTGATCGTGGCCTGGGGCCAGCTTCTTGTAGAGCTGGCCGCCCGTGTTGGTTCCTCCCGGGGAGGTCATGAGCAGGGACCGCGTCCCGTCACTGCCGGCGGGGACATCAGACGTCAGGGACATCCCGGCGGTGTTCTGGGTATTCGTCCAGGCGCCGGTGACCTCCGTC
The DNA here is from genome assembly GCA_963734175.1 of uncultured Candidatus Rokubacteria bacterium. Lineage (GTDB taxonomy): Bacteria > Methylomirabilota > Methylomirabilia > Rokubacteriales > CSP1-6 > AR5. The sequence continues at coordinate 391,353 of CAVTGC010000013.1, read as the reverse complement.
ACGGAGTTGCGTTCGAACATCTCCGTCATGATGACGTCGGGATCGCGCTCGATCCCGACGTCTCGCGGGTACCTGGCCGCGATGCCCTGCTGAGCTGCCGCTACACGTGACCACGCGAGGTATGCCAGACACGACGGCGCACCGAATTCCTCTGTGGTGGGTCTCTTCGTCACATCGTCTCTCCTGACATCTTCGCGTACTCGACTGGCGGCGCTACGCCGGCGGGCCCTCGCACGCTGTGCCGAAACCCCTGATGAACCGCCCGACGACCGATCTACTTTGAGCGATCGTGCGTCGAGAGGTCAAGCCCGCGTCTTACCCCGTCGAGGCGGCCGGCCTGACATCTCGGCTGAGCGGTCAGATCTGGGGCTATCGGCCGGTCGCGCCGTGACCTCGTCGATCATGGATGAGAAGAGCTCGGCGAAGCGCTCCTCGGAGGACTCCTGGCTCATGTGCTCGAACCCGGCGCTTGTCCCATCTGCCGCGCGAGCTCGCGGATCGGACAGCAGAGCGTCCATGGCCGCGGCCATTCCGTCGATGTCGTCGATCTCGCACAGGATCCCGGTCTTGCCGTCCACGACGTAGTCGGCCCCGCCGTTGGTTCGGGTGGACACCACGGCCTTCCGGCACGCCATCGCCTCGAGCAGCACGCGGCCCATGGCCTCGGATCTGGCCGCGTGGACGAAGGCATAGCAGCCCCGCATCTGTTCGCCCACCGCCTCGATCCATCCCGCCTGGACGAACTCGATTCGGGGATGGTGATCGGCCAGCTCGCGATAGCTGTCCAGCTCGTTCTTCGGCGCGTAGCCGAGAATGCGCAGAGTGCATGTGGGGGTGCCGATCGGCGATCCGGGCGAAGGCCCGGATGAGGATGTCGACGCCCTTGCGGTGGAACGGGTGCCCCACCGCCAGCAGGTAGTCGCCCTCGTAGGTCGCCAGGGAGCCGAAGAATCCCGTCGCCGCGAAGTCGGCGAATCGGTACACGGTCTTCTTCGGCCAGCGGGAGCGCACGAAGGCCTCCTGGTCCCGGTTCAAGACCTTCACCGCATCGGCGCCGGCGAGTGATAGGCGCAGCACGGTCCTCATGATGAGCTTCTTGAGCGTTCCCCCGGTCTTCCGGAGCTTGCCGTACTCACCGAGCAGCTCGTCGTTGGGGTCCAGTCGGTGATAGTCCCCCATGACCTGCACGATCAGCTTGGTCCGGAGCAAGACCTTGAGGATGAGGCCGGGGAGACCGGAGCCGTAGGGGTCGTAGGTGATGACGGCGTCGATGCGGCCGCGCCCTCGCAGCCGCCACAGGGGCAGGGCGACGAAGACCGCGAGCCTCGTCAGCCCGTTGAGGGGCGAATTGCGCCGCAGCGCCGCCCGCGTACAGCTCGAAGTCGGCGATCCGCACTCCCCGATGCGCTCCGGACGACATCGTCAGGACGTAGCCGCGCAGGGATCGGGACAGCACCTCGAACATGTGCGCGTGGTTCACCTTCAGGGGCCGCAGGATCTCCGGGAACAGGATGATGACGGTCTTCACGGTCTCAGCTCGACGCCGCGTGCCGGGCGACCGCCTCGATCGTCTCCACGAGCACCCGAGAATCGTGCGTCCAGTTGTAGCGGGTGCGGACAGCGGAACAGCCGTTCCCGCCTCGGAGCGCGCGCGGCGCCGCCCCCTCCAGGGCCACGATGCACCGGGCCAGATCCTCGACGCTCCGGTCGTGGAACACCTCGCCGCACCCGGTGTCGCGCACCACGCGAGCGGTGGGACGGGTATCGGAGACGATGACCGGCAGGCCCAGCATCATGTAGTCGAAGAGCTTGTTCGGGATGGTCGAGTTCCAGGCCTCCGTGGAGTAGTGCGGGATCAGCCCGACGTCGGCCCGGGCCAGCTCGGTCTGCACGTCCTCGAAGGGGAGGCGCCCGGTGATCCGGACCCGGTCGGCGACGCCAAGCTCCGCGGTCAGCGCGCGGAGGCCCTGGATGTTCGGCCCGTCACCGATGACGGCGAGGTGGGCGGCATGGTCCGAGGCCTTGAGATGATGGACGGCCCGGATGGCCACGTCGATCCCTCGACTGCCGTCGAGATTCCCCAGGTAGACCATCCCCACCCCCGGCGATCCGGAGCCCACCCGGCCGGTGACGTCGCCCGGATTCCACCGATCCAGCCGCGGCGTGTTGCCCACGACGCTCAGCCGGTTCGGCGCCACCCCGGCCTCGAGCAGGCGGTCGCGCGACTCCTCCACGACCACGACGATATGGTCGACCAGACGGAGCGCCGCCCGCTCGATGACCCGGGCCAGCGCCGGCTGGCGCACGAGACGCCCGAGCGGGCCGGTCGGCGTGTAGCGAAGCCGGTCGTCCAGCATCGCCGGGTAGTTCTCCGCCATGTCGAGCACCACCGGGATGCGATGGCGCCGGCCGACCATGACCGCGGGCAGCACGAGGGGAATGTCGCGGACGAGGATCAGGTCGGCCCGGGTGGTTCGCACGACGCTGGCGATCGACCGGAGCCAGACGGGGCTGAGCGGGTGCGGGAAGTTCGCGACGGCGTGCAGGGGGCCCAGCGCCCGGGGCAGGCTGGGCAATCGATGGACCGTGAACGTCCCGCAGCGCTCCACGCGGGGCCGGCGGCCCTGGTTCCGGCAGACGAGGTCCACCGTATGGCCCGCCGCTCCCAGCGAGTCGGCCACCTTCTCGACGCGGATGTCCCACGGATAGTCGGCGTCCCAGATCTTGCAGATCCGCATGTCAGCGACCCGCCGCCGCCGCCCCGACCAGGAGCTTGCGGGCCACCAGCTCGTCGGCCACGACCGCGGCGGCGAGGCGGTGTCCCTCCGGGGTCCAGTGCCCATCGCCGACGAGGTGCAGGCTCCGGCCGTTGTCCTTGAAGGATTTCCGGAAGGCCGGCAACAGGTCGACGTTCTCGACGTTCAACGCCGCGCTGATGGCCCGCATCCGCTCCTGGGGACGCTCGAGGTCGAGACGATCGGCGGTCACGCCGTTGGCTTCGAGCCACCGCTGACGGACGTCCCCGTAGATCTGCAGGGACAGCGGGATCAGCATCACGGCAGTCCGGGCGCCGACCCGGGCGCCCTCGTCCCGGAGCCCGAGCATGAGCCCCTGCGTCAGCTCCCACCCTTTCCGCATCGAGGCGGATTCGTCCTTCTCGAGCAACCGGAGGACGTGCACGTCCAGCTGCCGGCCCGCCTGGCGCATCTCCGAGAGGTGCCGGTACTTCCGCATGAGCTGCGTCAGGTGCGACCGCGACGCGAAGTAGTCCTTCACCTTCAGCAGCCGGAAGTCGGCCTCGGACATCTCGCTCGGCGGCCGAGCGACCAGCCGACCGTCGACCAGCGTGTGATAGCGCTGCTCGAGGTTGTCGGAGACATCGTTGTGAAGGGTCATGGCGTCGAGGACGAGATCCGGCGCGAGCTTCACGCCGTACCGGGTCAGGTACTCCAGATGATCGTCGGTGCCCCACCCGCTGACGGCGCCGTTCATCACCTCGACCGGCCGTCCGGTCAGCGTTCGCAGCCGGTGCTCCAGCAGCCGGTGGAACGATTCCTCCAGCGGCACCTGCAGGGCCTCCATGAAGGAGTCGCCCAGCACCAGGATCCGGAAGGTGCCGGGCTCCTTCACCGGGCGGTGCTCGACGTCGCGCATGCCCAGCGAGTTGAACTCCACGGTCTGGCCGAAGTTGGTGAGATGGATCCGGGTGCTGGGCGGATGAATGACCATGCCGTTGCGCAGGCTGTACCAGACCCCGAGCTGCTGGGGATAGACCACGCGCAGGATCAGCTCGGACAGGCCCAGCGCGCACACCGTCGAGACGATCAGCAGCAGGGCCTTAGCGGCAAATCGCTTCATCGTCCCTCGGAACCTCACCGTTCAGACCGAAGCCGGGCGCCAATCGCCTGTACAGCTCGCCGGCGACCAGACAGTGCCCCTTGCGGCTGGGATGCATCGTGTCCCAGAAGAGCGGGTTCTTGTCGTGCCGCTCGAAGGCCGCCTCGAGATCGACCACCGGCGTATCCGACCGCTCGCCCACGGCCTGCACGACCCGGTTGTAGGCGTGGTGCAGAGCCAGGAACTCGCCCACGCTGTAGGTACCGGCGAAGTACGGGAAGAAGACGTGCTGCTTGTCGAGGTCGTCCCGGGTCATGTCCGGCCGCACCACGGTCGGCACGCGTCACCAGCACGGTCTGGATGCCGTGTCGACGCAGGGTGGCCACGATCGACTGGAGGTTGTCCTGATACACGGCCGGCACGAACGCATCGTAGGTCCGCGATTCCGTCTCCGCGCCGACCCGGGGCCGGAACAGCAGAGGCCGCAGGTAGACGAACATCACCTTCCGGTAGGCCCGCACGAGGTAGCTCTGCTCCATCAGGGCCGCCAGCGCCGAGTACTTGCCGACCGCTTGCGCGTTGCGCGGATCCGTCTTCATGAGGTCGTTCCAGCCGACGTAGAGCAGCACCAGGTGCGGCCGGTAGCCGATCAGCTCCTGCTCGATGCGCGCCCGCGCGAAGGTCGAGTTGTACCCCTCGATCCCGGCGTTGATGACCTCGAAGCGCTTGCGGCCGGCCGCCGCGTTGAGCTGGCGCTCGAGGATGCTCGGGTACGCGAAGCGCCAGAACCCCTCGGAGAACGTGCACGAGTCCCCCACCGCCATGACCCGCACGACGCCCGCGGGCGGCTGCTGGTCGAACTCAGGGCCGACGAAGCCTCGCGCGTTGATCCGGAACTCCTCGCCGCGCGCGTTCGTGTGTCGCAGGTTCGGAACCAGCTCCAGGCGGCCCGTCTGCGAGTTGTACCGCTCGTACGAGGTCCGGAACAGGAGGGCATAGACCCGGACCGCGCCTTCCGCCAGCAGCAGGAACGCCGTGACGATGATGACCGTGAACAGGATCTGCTTGCGGACGCCGAATCGGCGGACCGGGGGCTGCGGCTCGACCTTCACGCACCTCTCTCCATCGATGTCAGCGGACGGCCGGAATGGCCCGAACGGGTCCGTCACCAGGCGGGGCGGGCGGGCTGGCCGGCCTGCGCGTCGAACACCTGCGTGATCGCGCTGCCCAGAGCGATCAGGAGCCACAGGTAGGAAAAGTACAAGAGGGACAGGAACGCCCCGGTCGCGAGGCACCCGATGATGCTGCCGAGGACCGCATCGCCATAGCAACTGAGCGGCCACAGGTCGTTGGCGTCCGTCACCCGGCGGGGACGTGGGATCTCGCGCTGGATGCCGTCGCACGTTCCGCCAGGTGCCCACCAGCAGGGCCACCACCACGATCACCCCGGTCGTCCCCAGCTCGGCGAGCAGCTCCACCGGCAGCGAGTGGGCGATGATGCTCCCCTGGAGATTGCGGCCATACTTCTCCAGCTGCTCGGCCGACTGGTAGTCGCCGACCTGCCAGCGGAAGTTGCCGGGTCCCACTCCGAACACGGGATTCCCCGCCCACATCCGGAGGCCGATCTTCCAGATCTCGAGGCGCAGGTCGGCGGTGGCCTCCGAGGTGTCGGTGATCGTCCCCATCTCCTCCCAGTAGTCGGCGCCCGCGAACAGCAGCGCGGCGATGACGATGACGGCGACGACGGTGGCCCCGAGGAGCTTCTTGGGCGAGCGCGCCAGGCAGTACAGGCCGACGGCGCAGAGCCCGACGAACCCACCCCGCGAGAAGCCCACGATGACGGCGCCGGTGAAGACCACCACCGACAGGATCAACAACAGCTTCACGCGGCGCCGCGTCTCCCCGAAGATCGAGAAGTATGCGAACGGGATGGCCATGCACATCATGGCCGACACGTAGTTCTCGTCCTGGCCCCCGCCCGATCCGGACGGACCGAGCCCGCCGTGAAACAGCGCCCAGCCGCCGACGAGCAGCGAGACCGCCACGAACGTGTAGACCCAGGCCCGGATCTTTCGGCTCGACGTGAGCAGCGACGGCATCGGGACGCACACGGTCAGGATCGTCACCGCCATGCCGAACGTCGCCATGTACGCCGAGAAGGTATTGGCGGCCATCGGGACCGAGAGCGCCAGCAGCCCGAGCAGCACCACGAACAGTGTGTGCTGCCGGCTCCAGCGCTTGTCCTTCCGGAGCAGCCATCCCCCGAACATCGCGATCGAAAGCAGCATGGGGATGCCGAGCGGATTCGGGGGCCGGCCGAACTCGAACCAGAGCCAGACGAGCAGGAGGGCCAGCGGCAGGCCGACTCCCTCGCGGATCCGCCTCGGCGTTCCCGGGTGTCGCCGGCGCCCCGGCTCTGATCGGCGGGCGCCCCTGGTCCGTCATACGCCCGTCCATCGCTCGCCTCCGTGGCCCTGGATCACGCGGCACCGCCCTGCCACTGCCGGTGCCAGCACACGAGGTTGATCAGCGCCCACAGCTTGCTCTCGTAGTTCGTGCGGCCGGCGAGGTGCTCGGCCTTGATCCGCGCGACCTCGGCGTAGCGGAGGTAACCCAGCCGCCCGATCTCGCGCTCCGACAGGACGTCCTCCATCGTGCTCCGGAGGTCGGTCCGGAGCCACAGCGCCATCGGCACCGAGAAGCCCACCTTGCGGCGGCCGAGGATGCTGGCCGGCAGGAGCCCCGCGAGCGCCTCCCGCATGAGGACCTTCTTGGTCCGGCCGTGCACCTTGAGGTCACCGGGCACCGTCGCCATCAGCTCGACCAGCGGATGATCGAGGAAGGGGACGCGCACCTCCAGCGAGTGCCGCATGCTGGTGCGGTCGGCCAGCGCCAGCAGGTCGCCCGGAAGGTAGGTGCCGAGGTCGGTCAGCATCGCCGCGTGCAGCACGCTGTCCGCGCGCCCGGAGCCGAACACGTCGGTGACGAAGCGTTCCGCTTCACCGGCGCCGGAGCGTCCGACGAACTCGGGCGCGAGCAGTCGGGCCCGATCGGCCGCCGAGAAGGTGGTCACCATGGCCGCGTAGCGGGCGGCCGGAGCCAGGTGGGCCGAGGCGAAGAACCGCTTGGCCTGGTCGATCCACCGGCGGCCGGAGCGCACGTCGGGCAGCCGGCCCACCGCCGCCTCCAGCCATCGGGGCCGGAGCACACGCGGCAGGCGGCCGTAGCGCTCGGCCCACAGCATCCCGAGATAGCGCTGGTAGCCGCCGGCGATCTCGTCGCCGCCCAGCCCCGAGAGCGCCACCGTCACGTGCTGGCGCGTCAGCTTGCTGATGTAGTAGTTGGGGATGACGGACGAGTCGGCGAACGGCTGCTCCATCGTGCCGACCAGGTCGGGGAGGAGATCGACGACGTCGGGCGAGACGACGAACTCCCGGTGCTCGGTCCCGAATCGCTCGGCCACGACCCGGGCGTGGGCGCGCTCGTCCTGGAACGCCCCGGCGCCCTCGTAGCCGATCGAGAAGGTCTTGACGCGGTTGCCGGAGGCCTGGGCCATGACGGCCACCATGGCGCTCGAGTCGAGCCCACCCGACAGGAACGCCCCCAGCGGCACCTCGCTCACGAGGTGGCTCTCCACGCTGTTCCGGAACTGGGCCAGGAACCGCTCGCGCCACTCGGCGGCCGGCACCCGCCGGTCCTCCCGGTACTCCACGTCCCAGTACCGGTGTTCCGACAGCTTGCCGTCCTCGTACACCAGGTAGTGGGCCGGGGGCAGCTCGGCCACGCCCTTCCAGATGGTCTCCGGCCCCGGCACGTAGAGGTAGGCCAGGTAGCGCTCGATGCTCGCCTCGTTGAGGTCGCGCGGGAAGCCCGGCACCCGCTGGAAGGCCCGCAGCTCGGACGAGAAGTACAGTCGGCCGTCGTGGCGCCCGTAGTAGAGCGGCTTGATCCCGAAGCGGTCGCGGTAGACGAGCAGGCGATTGCGCCGCTCGTCCCACAGCGCGTAGGCGAACATCCCCCGGAGCCGGCTGACGCCGGCGTCACCGTACTCCTCGTACAGGTGGACCAGGGTCTCGGTGTCGCTCTTCGTGTACAGGTGGTGGCCGCGGCGCTGGAGGTCGCTGCGCAGCTCGTCGTAGTTGTAGATCTCGCCGTTGAAGACCGCCCACACCGACTTGTCCTCGTTGTGGATCGGCTGCCGGCCCCCGGCGACGTCGATGATGGACAGGCGTCGCATGGCGAGCCCGACCTGGTCGCGGACGAGATAGCCCTCGTCGTCGGGGCCCCGGTGCCAGAGCGCGTCGTTCATCGAGCGAAGGACGGCGTCGTCGACCGGGCGGCCGGCCGAACCTGCGATCCCAACGATGCCACACATGGCGCAGCCTCTCCTCTAGCTACGGTCGCCTAGACGGCCCGCAGCCACACATGTCCGACCCGCACCGCCCGCAGGTGCAACAGCAGACGCCACTCCGGCCGCAACGCCCACGTCCAGTGGTCGGGCTCGGTATAGCCGAGCACCTCCAGGCCGCACTCGCGAAAGCTGGCGAGCCACTGGCGCCGGGACAGAAAGCACACACCCACGCCGGCGGTGTTGGCCCCCATCCGGCGAGACAGGCCGGCGATCAAGCGGGCCGCCGTCACGTGGTAGATCAGCCGGCCCGGGAGATCCTCGAACACCCAGCCCTGGTACATGTTCTCGAAGATGGAGATCCGGCCTCGGGGCGACAGCAGCGCCCGGAGCGACCGCAACGCCTTGAGCTGGTTCCGCCGCGTCTGCCCATACGACTCGCCGACAAGGTGATGGAGGAGCCAGTGCACGGAGATGAGATCGAACGGGCCCTCGATCGTGTCGATGTGTTCGGCTGACTGGCACACGAGTCTCTTGCGGGCGCTGCCGGCGTTGCGGCCCAGCAACACCTCGGAGTTGTCGAGGACGGTGCCAGTGGCGCCGGGGTACTCCTCCAGCAAGCGATCGGCGAATCGCCCGTTGCCGCCGCCGACGTCGAGGAAGCTGAAGTCGCCGGCCGGAAAGTCCCGGGCGAGCTGGGCCTTCACCGAGTCCCAGCGCCCGCCGTCGACATAGTCCGTGTCGAACGTGGCCGCCTGCGAGTCATCCAGCTTGCGCATCGCTACGGGGGGCTGATCCATCACGGCCGCCCCCCGCGCCCCGAATGGGTCGCGACCTCAGCAGTTCTCATCGGCGTCCGAGTCCCCCCGCATCAGGTGCCACGCTTCGAGCGGGAGCTGCTCGCCCATCGCACCGGTCCGATCGTGAACGGCGGCGTTGAGCGTCCCTGGCATGGCGACGAACGCGTGGCGCCTCAACCCCCGGCCCAGCGCCTTCAGCGAGGCGGTGCAGAAGACCACGTCGACGCGCTCGCGCCGGCACCGGGCGACGGCGGCGGCCAGCAGGGCGTCGAGCACCGCCGGCTCGTCCGGATCGAACACGCAGTCGACGATCGTCCCCATGCGGATGTCGCCCATGCGCGGGTCGTCGGCGAACTGCCGGAGCTTCACCAGGCAGTAGCCGAGCAGCCGATCCTGTCGCCGGCAGGCGAGCAGGCGGTACGCCCCCATCCGGCGGCCGTATCGCGCGGCCAGATGCCGCTCGTCCCGGTACACCCATACGCCCAGCTTGCCCTTCACGCGCTCGGCCAGCTCGGTGTAGCCCGCATCGAATGCGTGCTCCTCGGTCACGGTGACGCCGGCCAGACCGCGCCGCCGTACGGCGCCGGCCGCCGCCAGCGCGCCGAAGCCCAGCCTCACGCCGGCCGCCATGGGCAGCGACAGGTGGCGCAGCGCCGGCCACAGCCACGCCACCCGGCCCGGCAGAAACTGCTCCCCGCGCCGCGCGAACGCGCGGACAAACGAGCGCGAGTTCAGGACCCGTACGTACTGCGGCAGGACGCCCAGGTGGTGCCAGCCCACGCCCTTGAAGACCCGGAGGGCGGCTGCCTCGACGTGCAAGGTCAGCGCGATGTCCATCGCCTCGTTCAGCTTCTTCACCAGCAGTGGCGCCACCGGCCCGTTGCGGTGTTCGGGCAGGACCACGAGCCCCACCGCCCACGCGGCGTCGAGCACTTGCCCCTTCACGGCCAGCCGCACCGGCGCGGTGGCGACGTGGCCGATGACCTCCTGCTCCTTGAGGAACAGCACCCGGGGCGGCAGACTGGCATCGCCGCTGGCGGCCGGGCCGCGGTCCTCGGACCGGGGCCAGACGCGCTGGATGAAGCGGTCGCACGCCTCGGCCAGCTCGGGCTCGTACAGCCGGACCGCGTAGCCGCCCCTCGCCATGCGCTCGTCAGCCCCGCACGCCGTAGTCGAGCAGGATCTCGCGGATCCGCCGCACGCTCACCATCTCCATCACGTCGCCGATGTCGATGCTGACGTTGAAGCGCTTCTCGAGCGCCGCGATGAGGTTCAGGTGACCCATGGAGTCCCAGCCCTCCACGCTCTCGGGCGACGAGCCGGCGTCGATGCTGCCGGGCTCGGCCCCGAACACCTGGCAGACGACCTCCTCGACGCTGCTCACGCCGGCGCTCCCGTCACCGTGACCGTGATCCACGCCGGGCCCTCGACGCGGTCGACGCGGGGGTCGAGCACCCAGGCCTGGGTGCCGCTCTCGTCGCCGTCGCGGCGGAAGCCGTGGCGCTCGTAGAAGTCCGCGCACGGCGCGTTCTTCTTGGTCGGCGCGAACTCCCCGACGAGGCGGGCCACGCCCCGGGCCCGGGCGGCGTCGTGGATGTGCTTCAGCAGCGAGGTCTCGACCGACAGCCCCATGGCCCGGCAGCTCAGCAGGACGTTGTCGATGACCCACGCCTCGCCGTCCTCGCGCACGACGGCGGTGCCGACCAGCCCGTGCTCGCCGAAGCGATCGGCCACGTCGAGCACGTAGACCTGGTGGGCGGGCGAGGAGATGAATCGCTCGACGTCCGGCGTCTGGTACCGCCGCGTCGTCGTGTTGAACTGGTTCGTCTTGTTGAACATCTGCACGAGACGGGGCACGTGGTGGGCCGCCGCCCGGCCGATCTCGGCACGGATCTCCAGCGAGCGCAGGTAGTCGTCCAGCGAGCCGCTCGAGCTCTCCAGGGCCTGGCGCCGCCGGTTGGCCTGGTACTGGCTGACCCGCAGCTCGTCCTCCCGGGTCAAGGCCAGCAGCTCGAAGTCGGTCAGGTCCTCCAGCGTGGCCCGGTACTGCGAGGCGTCCTTCGGCATCTCGACCGTGAGCACCTCGGGCAGCATCTGGCGGACCAGCTCGCGCTCGACCGGGTTGTCGTCGAGGAAGACGAGCGCGTCGAGGCCGATGTTGAGCTCCACCGCGATCTCGGCCAGGTTCTCGGCCTTGTTGCGCCAGTTGATCCGCAGCGCGCTGAAGTGCTCCTCGCGCAGCACCATGTGCTTGTGCTCGCGCAGCACGGGCAGGACGTCGTCCGGGTTGTTCTTGGAGCAGACCGCCAGCAGGATGCCCCGCTTGGTCAGGTTCAGCAGCGCCTCCTGCAGCTCGACGAACTCGACGCCGGGGGCGGTCGGGCCGAGGTGGATCCCGTCGGCCCCCGCTTCACCCACCACGCCGCCCCACAGCGTGTTGTCCAGGTCGACGACGACGCACTTGCGGGTCAGCCCCTTGAGCGGCTTCACGTAGCGCATGCTGGCTCGGGCCAGCTCGTGCAGGGCGGCGTCGCCGTGGCGCATCCGCGCCATGTACCAGAGCTTGCGACCCTGCCCGCGCTCGCCCCCGGCCCGCCGCAACGCCTCGCGCAGCGGCAGCAGGAAGGTGTGGCCCTGCGCGGCCAGCTCCTGGGCAAGGTCGCGGTTGACGTCCTCGACGAAGCGAGTCAGGCCGTCGGCACGCCGGTTGTCGAGGATGCCGTGGGGGCTACGCACGGTCGGCGCCAGCTCGTGCACGACGATCAGGGCGCTGCTCCGCGCATGCAGCTCGCGCACGAGTGCCCCGATCTTGCTGCGGATCTCCTCCCGCCCCTGGGCCAGCTCCTCCGCCGAGGGCACCCCGCGAACGGCCGGGAACAGATCCTCGAGGTCGAGCGCCACGAACACGATCTCGGGGGCGAAGGCGTAGAGCCCGCTGCCGGGGTTCAGGGCCTCCTGTGTGTACTGGTTGAAGGGGCCGACGTAGAAGGCCGGCATCAACCCGGCCCGGCGGCACTCGCCGTCGAGGAACGGAACGAGCGGGTCGATCACGTAGGAGCTCAGCAGCGCGATCCGGACCGGGCGCCCGCCCGCCTCCGGCAGCTTGGCCCGCTCGCGATGGGCGAAGGTGGCCGTGGCCGAGGTGGGATCCAGCTCGACCAGGCGATCGAGTAGCCTGTGCGCCTCCGTCGGCCGCCCGCCCTCGCGCAGCAGCCGGTAGAGCAGGCGCACGGCGTCGGCGTCCGCGGCATCACGCTTGAGCAGCTCGCGGATCGTTTCCTCGGCGCGCGCGGGCTGCCCCGCCCGCAGGTGCGCCTGGGCGAGCTGGCGATGCACCGCGCCGCCGAGGCGCAGCTGCCACCGCGTCGCCGCGGTCGCCAGGTCGCTCGCGTCGCCGAGCCGTCCGACGGCAATCAGCGCCTGGGCGAGGCGCTCCAGGAGGCCCTCGATCCCCGGGACCTTGTCCAGATCCTCACGAGTGGCCTCGCGCAGGAGATCCCACAGCTTGTCGGGCGACCGGCGCAGCAGCCCCGAGGCGAGCCAGGCAAAGCGCTCCGCCGTCGCGTCGTCGCCGCGCTCGAGCAGGGTCACCTCGGCGGCGCCGATCCACTCCTTCAGCTTGTCTCGCTGTTCCATGTCGTCCGTCCTCAGACCCCGGGTGCCCGGCGCTGCCTGATGCGCTCGCGCCAGGAACCGCAGCTCCAGTCGCAGGAGCTGGCCGCGCGTCAGCGTCCGACCCCGCCCCGCCGCCAGCAGGCGGTCGAGCACGTCGGACACAGGCACGAACCATCCTCGCTTATCGGCCAGGTACTTCAGTAGACTTTCGGTCGTCGGGTCGACCCGTCCGTCCTTCACGAACCGCTTGCCGAAATGCGTCGAGACGATGCACACGCCCCCCTCGGCCTCCAGCCGGTCGATGCGCTCCCGGGTCAGCAGGCGATTGAAGGCCGCGGCGTCGGGGGCGTCGGCGGTCGAGAACCAGTACTTCACGTAGGGGGCGCCGGCGACGTGGTAGGGCATGGCCGGATCGACCCCGAGCATGTCGAGGCGCTCGAAGGTGAGGTTGCGGACGTACTGGATGACGTCCCGGCACACGTCGCCCCAGAAGAACGGCGAGGCCTCCCGATCGCCCTCGTAGACGTCGCCGTCCCGCCGGGCGAGGATACGGCTCAGCAGCCGCACCGGCGCCGAGTGGAACCGGCGTGACCCCCAGTAGAGGTTCTCGCGGTTCTGACCGTGGTTGCAGAACAGCCGCGGGTAGGCGCCGAACTCGCTCCGGATGAGCTCCAGCCCCTCCCGCGTCCGCTCGCGGCGGCTCGATTCCATGGTGGCGCCGTGGAAGGCCACCTCGAAGCCGGCGTCGGCCAGCTCGTGCACGAACCCGAGATACTTCTTGTCCTGCAGCGTCTCGGCCGCGAAGAAGTTGCGGCTGCCCTCCGGGCAGTCCATCGGCCACACCGTCTTGGTCGTGCGGAAACCGTACTCACGCAGCATCGCGTACAGGGGGCCCACGTTGGCCAGCGTCGAGTCGTCGGTGTCGTCGAGGACCGAGAAGGCGAAGCGCTTGCCGGGCGGCAGCAGCGTGGTCGGCAGGGTCATCGCAGCACCCGCTCGGCCGCCGCCGGCCGCGCGACCGTGGCCGGGCGCCCGAGGGCCCCGTCGTAGATCGCCTCGTAGTCCTTCACCATGGCGCCGATCGAGAACCGGGTCTGCACGCGCTCGCGCCCATGGTCGCCGAACCGTCGCGCCTCGGCGGCGTCGGAGAGCAGGCGCGTCACCGCCGCGGCCAGGGCCGAGGCGTTCGCCGGCTCCACCATCAGCCCCGTCTCGCCGTCGACGACCAGCTCGGGATTGCCTCCCACCCGGGTCGTCACGACCGGCCGGGCCGCGGCCATCGCCTCCAGGATGGCGATGGAGAGGCCCTCGGAGAGCGAGGGCTGCACGAACACGTCGGCGAGCGCCAGCAGCGCCGGCACGTCCTGGCGCAGGCCGAGGAAGCGTACTCGCGCCTCGATGCCGAGGCTCCCGGCCTGGGCCCGCAGCTCGGCCTCGCAGTCGCCGCGGCCGGCGAAGAGGAACACCGTCGAGGGGCACAGCGTCAGGATCTGCGGCGCCGCCTCCAGCAGGTAGCGGTGACCCTTCACGGGGTACAGGCTGCCGACGACGGTGACGACCTGCTCACCGTCGAGGATGCCCAGCTCGCCCCGCAGCCGCGCCCGCGCCTCGCTCGACACCGGCGCCGGTGTGCCGATGCCGTTGTGGACGACGCGGACCCGGCGCGGCGACACGCCGGTAGACTCGACGACGAAGCGCCGTGACGTCCTCCGACACCGCCACCATCGTGGCCGCCCGGCTCACGACCCGGTAGGCCAGCCGGCGCTTCGGGGAATCCGCGTAGTAGCTGCGCCCGTGGACGGTCGCCACCACCGGGCGCCCGGCCAGTCGGCCCGCCATGGTGCCCCACGTGTTCGCCCCGAACTCGTGGGCGTGGATGAGCGCCACCTGCCGATCCCGAAGCAACGCGGTGAATCGCCGCAGCCAGCCGAGATCGAGCATGCCGTGCATCCGGAGCACGTGCGTCTCCAGTCCCAGCCCCTGGCACCGCTCGCGCAGCCAGCCCTCGCGGAACAGGCACACCACCGAGCGATAGCGCGCCGGGTCGAGGCCGGCCGCGACGGTAGCCATCACCGCCTCCGCGCCCCCCGGCCCGCTCGAGCTCGACAGGTGCAGCACCGTGGTGATGCGGGCGGCCCCACCACTCATCGTGCGGCCCCGCGCGGCCCGATGAGGGCACCGATCAGCGGCGTCACCGCGCCCTTCACGTGATCCAGGCAGGCGTCGACCTCGTCGTCGGGCTTGCCGGCCGGATCCGGGATGTCCCTCGCGACCTCCGGCGCCAGCGACGTGAGCAGGAAGGTCTTGCCCCGGGCGCCGAAGAACCGCCGCGTCATCTCGACGAGGTGCGCCACCTCCATGACGAACATCACGTCGGCGGCGGCGACCAGCGTGGCCGAGATGGCCACCGACGCGTGGGCGCGGACGTCGATGTCGAGCGCCTGGCACCGGGCGACCACCCGCGGATGGGCGCGCCAGCCCGGCTGGGTGCCGAGGCCGGCCGACCGTACCGTCACCGCCGGATGGTCCTTCAGGGCCGTCGCGAGCAGGTTGGCCGCGAAGACGCTGCGGCTGACGTTGCCCTGACACAGCACGAGCGACGCTCCGGCGGCGCGGAGCGCAGCACGCGCCGCGTCAGCGCGTCCGGCCCGGCGGCGGAGCGTCTCGGCCTTGCGGGTCTCGATGCGCTCGACGACGCGGCGCCCGGCCGCCGCGGAAGCGCTGCGGCCGAGCCGGCGGCCACCAGCCGCGCATGCCGTCGGCGCCCTCGCCCGCGCAGCGGTCGTACAGCCGCCGGTAGGCCTCGGCCATGGCCCCGGCGCTCAGGCGCGAGTGGGCGGTGGTGGCGGCGGACTCGCCCATCTTCGCCCGCAGCGAGTCGTCCCGCATCAGCGTCAGGTACAGATCGGCGAAGCGGTCGGCCTCACGCTCCTGCACCAGGAACCCGTGCTCACCGTGCGTCACCACCTCCGGGATGCCGCCCACCGCCGCCGACACGATGGGCTTGCCGCACGCCATCGCCTCGACCACGCTGAGCGGCAACCCTTCGTGCAGGGAGGTGTTGACGTACACGTCGAGGGAATCGTAGTAGCCGAACGGGTCCGGGCGCGGCGCCACGAAGTCCGTGCAGTCGTCGATGCCGAGGGCGCGGGCCTGCCGGACCAGATCCTCGCGGAGGGGGCCGTCGCCGAGGATGCTGAAGCGCACGCGCGGCGTCTGCCGGCGCAGCGCCGCCGCCGCATCGAGGAACAGGTCGAGCCCCTTGACCGGCACCATGCGCCCGACGGTTCCGATGTGGAACGATTCGCCACCCATCCGGCCCGGCACCGCTCCGCGGTGGGAAGCGGCCCCCGTTGCGGATGACCTCGACCTGGGCCGGGCGAAAGCCGTACTGCGCGGTCAAGACGTGCTTCATCTCGTCGGACACGGCCACCGCCGCCGAGAACAGGCGCCGCACGACGGAGAAGTCGAGCCGGGCCCGCCAGCGCGCCCGGCGCGCCTGGCCCGCGGCTGCTCGCCGGCGACTCCGGCAACCCGTGGATCGTCGTGATCAGCGTGGGGATCCGCAGCCGGGTCGCCAGCACCGCCGCCAGCGACGTTTTCCTTGTAGCGGTGCGAGTGCAGGATCCTCACGTCGGCGTCACGGAGCACGCGGACCGCCCGGGCCAGGATGCCGACCGGGCCGTACCGGCTCTCGGGGATCACGTGCGTCACGACGCCGGCCCGGCGCAGCCGCTCGGTGACCTCGCCCTCGTTCAGGGCCAGGGCGATCACCGGACAGGCTCGGATCCTTGGCGAGACTGCTGAGCAGATTGAAGATCGACCACCTCGGCGCCGGCCCACAGGTCACCGGAGAAGAGATGGCACACGCCGAGGCGGCCGACCAGCGGGCGGCGGCAGACTGAGGCATCGCGTCAGTGCGCCGGCGGCGCCGCCGGGGCGGTCTCGGGACGCTTGGACGGCTCCCAGGTCGTCTGCTGGTGGCCCATCGCATACCGTCCCCAGGCCATGAGCATGGCGCACTGGACCATCGTGAAGAAGTGGATGGTGCGGACGAGCGCGTTGCCGTGCAGGACCGGCAGCCTGCCTCCGGCGACGCCGAGCGCGTAGAAGGCGAGCTGGCCGACGAGGAGCAGGCGGCAGCAGCGGGTCGCTCCACGACAGCGCGCTGGCGAGCAGGGCCACGATCAGGAGCAGCGGCGCGGCGAAGCGCAGGAACTTGTGGCTGGCGAGCTGGAAGGCGAAGCGGCCGTGGCGCAGCGGGTTCATCAGGTCGGCGTTGGCCATGAGCACCGTGATGCCCCGCAGGAAGGTGCGCGTCTTGCGGGTCATCTCGGCCTGCGACGAGCGGACGGCCACGAACCGCCCGCGCGCCTGGGGATCGGTGACCGAGCGGTAGCCGCCGCGGGCCGCGTGCAGGGCCGAGAGGAAGTCGCTGGCGAGCGTCGAGGGCCAGTACGCGCACAGCGTCTTGCGGATCGCGAAGCAGGATCCGCTCAGGCCCACGAGCGAGTGGAAGCGGCTCTCGAGCCGCCGGACCCACATCTCGTAGCGGACGTAGAGCCCCTCCCCGGTCGGGTTGCCGGCGGCGTCCACCAGCTGGTCCTCGGTGCTGACGGCGCCGATCGAGGGGTCGGCGAAGTTCTCGCACGAGGCTCCGGAGCGCCTGCGGCTCCAGCAGGGTGGCGGCGTCGGTGAAGACGACGATCTCGCCGCCGGCCGCCGCCAGCGCGAGCGCCTGGGCGTTCTCCTTGCCCTTCCGCTGGGGCGCCCTCACCAGCCGCACGCCCGCGCCCGGCGTACTCGTTGACGATGTCGTCGGTGCCGTCGTCGGAGGCGTCGGAGGCGACGAGGATCTCCAGCCGCTCCCGCGGATAGTCCAGGGCCAGCGTGTGCTCGATCTTCCGCCGGATCTTGTCGGCCTCGTTCCGGGCGGCGATGACGACCGAGACGGACGGCTCGATGGGCCGTGGGCGGACGTCGTGCGAGCGCAGCCGCGTCAGCACCCACAGCACGAGCGGATAGCCGACGTAGGTGTAGACCACCAGCCCGAGGGAGGCGAAGAACAGGGCCCTCATGCCCCCCTCCTCAGCACGCCGCGCGCGGCCGCGCTCAGGTACTGCGACAGCTCGACCGCCGCCGGCGCCGGGTCGTCGCCGCGAAGGATCTCGCCGCGCGCCCGCGGTCCGGTCGACCGGAAGAGCTCGCCGAGGGCGCGGCGCGCCCCCGTCTCGCGCGAGCGCAGCAGCAGCCAGTCGACGTTGCCGAGCCCCCAGCGCAGACGCACGCCCGACCCGGTAGTCGTGGACCGGCTCGACGTCGCCCTCCACCGCGAGCTGGTAGAGCAGCGCCGGGAAGTCGACGCCGGCGTCCACCGCCAGCTGCAGCGACCCCCAGAAGCGCCCGTTGATCTCGAGCAGCTTCGACACGCCGTCGCGAGCGTCGCGCTTGAACTCGACCATCGCCACCCCGTGCCACTTGAGCGCCTCGAGAATCCGCTCGGCGTGCTCCAGCAGCTGGGGGTCGAGGGGGACGCTCTCGGACAGGACCGACACGCCGCCGGACGGCGGCTTCTCGCGCAGGCGGCGATGGGCGAAGGCGGCTCGCAGCCG
Source organism: uncultured Candidatus Rokubacteria bacterium (assembly GCA_963734175.1). GTDB lineage: Bacteria > Methylomirabilota > Methylomirabilia > Rokubacteriales > CSP1-6 > AR5. The sequence goes on along the minus strand of CAVTGC010000013.1, from coordinate 373,141 downwards.
CCCGCGGTTCATGAGGACGAAGATGCCCCGGCCCTCGCCGGGGACGTACTCCTGGACGATCGGATCGGGAATCGTCTCGGCCACCGCCCGGCAGGCCGCCTCCAGCTCGGCGGGCGTGTGGACGTAGCAGGTGCTCCCGGCCGATCGCCAGTGCCCGTCCACGACCAGCCGCGAGACACGCGCCTTCACGACGGCGGGGAAGCCCACGTGGCGCGCCGCCGTCCCGAGATCGGCCGGCTCGCGGATCACCACGGTGCGGGGCGCCGGCACGCCGTGCTCCCCCGCCACCGCCACGAGCGCGGCCTTGTCGTGGGCCATCTGCACGATCTCCGGCCCCGGGAACGGCAGGGCCGCGAGCCCGTCGAACCGAGCCCGCGCCTCGGTGAGGAGCGACAGGGTGATGTCGTCCATGGGGATCACGACCCGGTGGCCGCCCTGCTCGACCTCGCGGTGGATGGCACCCACGAACGCCGCGCCCTCCTGTACCGGCGAGGGAACGCGGATCGCGGCGCGGCAGTAGCGCGAGGCGCCGGCCAGGCTGCGCCGCCGCTCGTCGGCCACCGTCACGGCGATGCCGCGGCGGCCCAGGCTCCGCGTCACCGCCAGCGTGCTACGCAGGTTGCCCGAGGTCACCAGCGCGCTCACGCCGGGCGGCTCCGGGGCGCCCGCAGGAGCGCCAGGCCGAGCAACGCATCGTCGTGGCCGCCGTCGCCGGTGCCGACGCCCTCGTGCATCCCCGCCCGGCGGAGCGTGCGGATGCCAGCGGTGACCGCCACGTCCCCGGCGGCGCTGACACAGGCGGTGCGATAGCCGGCCCGGGCGGCCAGCGCGACCAGCGCCGGGTTCGCGTCCTCGTTGGGGAAGGCGAAGTGGGTGATCGGCCGATCGAGATTGGACTCGATCTCCGCCTTCGACTTGACCAGCTCCTGCTTGGCGTCTTGCGTCGGCAGCCGGGTCAGGATCTTGTGCGAGCATCCGTGGGAGCCGATCTCGACGCCGCCGGCCGCCATCTCGCGGACCTGGTTCCAGTCGAGGAAGAACCGGCGGCCGGGGAGGAGCGGCCGGTGCAGCCCGGCGGCCCGGGCCAGCGTGTCGATCAGGTCGTTGATCCGGCTCTCGCCGCACCGGGCCTTCACGGTTTCCACGACCGCGTCGGTGTCCGCCGCGCTGGCGGCGCGCCCGGCCACCACACAGCGTCGGATGGTCTCGCGCACCACCGCCGGGTAGCCGGCCAGCGCGCGCTCGCCGGCGACGAAGCGGGAGAGGTCGCCGAACAGGAGCAGATGGATGAGGTCTGTGTGCCAGAAGACCCGCTCGGTCCCGATGAAATCGGTCGTCAGGAAGACCGTGGCGGGGATGCCCAGCTTCCTGAGGATCGGGTAGGCCAGCTCGTAGTTGTCGCGCCAGCCGTCATCGAAGGTGATCACGCAGTGCGGGCGCCGGCCGCCCCGGGGCGCCGGGCCCTCCGCGAGAGCGCCGAGCGGCACGATGTCGAAGTATCGCGCGAGGAAGGCCAGCTGCCGCTCGAACGTCGGTACCGTCACGACCATTCCCGGCTGCGAGTAGTCGAGCGTTGGCTCCCACTTCTCGAGGACGCGGTGATAGGTGAGGACGACGGGCGTGCCCTGGCGCGCCCATGCCCGCAGCACGAGGTCCCAGCAGCCGGTGTCGACGAGGCCGTGGGCCAGCAGCCGCTTGGCGAAGCGCCGCACGGCCGCGATCACCGGGATGTCCTGACGATCGCGATCATCCGGTCGACGTCCCGCGCCGTCACGCCCGGGTGGGTCGGCAGCGTCAGGATGCGCATCGCGATGGCGCTGGCGGCCGGACAGCTCTCCTGATCGGGCGCCAGATATCGCGCGATGCCGGGGATGTCGCCGATCGGCGTGGGGTACGACGCGCTGGCACTGATCCCAGCGGCGCGCAGCTTCCGCAGCAGCTCCGCGCGATGGGCCGAGTCGCGGGTCAGGATCGGGAAGCGGAGATAGACCGGGCTGGCGCCGGCGACCGGGCGCGCCAGCGCGATCCCGACCACGCCGTCCAGGCCGGATCGCAGGTGATCGGCGTGATCGCGGCGCGTCTTGTTGTAGGCGGCGGCCAGCGGGAGCACCTGCTCGGCCAGCCGGCGCTGATACGCCGACAGGTGGGCCAGCGGGAACTCCGGCTCGAAGTGCGAGCCCCCGAGATCCAGCACGCGATCGACGAGCCAGTAGATGGACGGGTGCAACAGGCCGGAGTAGAGCAGCGAGCCGGCCACGGCGGCGCCCGTCTCGGCGGCGGACGCGCGCGGCAGCTCGCGCACGATCGACGCGATGGCCTCGGCCAGGTCGCCGCGGTGGGCGACGAGGATGCCGCCCCCCATGGTCGTGACGCCCTTGCCACGGCCCAGGCTGTAGAAGCCGGCGTCACCGAACGTGCCGCACGGGCGCCCGGCCATCGTGGCCCCCAGGCACTGGGCGGCGTCGTCGATCAGGCTCGACCCGAACAGGCGGGCGGTGGCCTCCAGCCCGACGAGGTCGCCGGGCAGCCCGTACAGCCCTGACGGCACGACGGCGAGGGCCTCGTGGAGCGGAAGGCGCCGGAGGGCGTCGGGATCGAGATCGAACGTGACCGGATCGACGTCGCACAGCCGGATCGTGAGCCCGGCCCGCGCGATGGCCGACGCGACGGAGAAGCAGGTGTAGGCCGGGATCACGACCTCGCGCCGTTCCGAGCGGCGCTTCAGCGCCTCGAGCAGGATGGTCAGGGCGGCTCGGCCCGACGACACCAGGAAGGTCGAGCGCGGCCCCAGCTCGCTCTGCAGGGCCGCGAGGCCTCGCGGGGCCCCGGCCCGATCGACGAGCGACGGGAGGACGGCGCGCAGCGGTACCGGGGCACCGGCGGGCGGGACGAGACGAAAGGCTGAACGATTCATACGGCCGCGCCGCGCGCGGGCACCCACCCGAAGCCGGGTCGGTGCCCGCACGAGCGCTTCTCGGCTGCCCTCCTGTGGTCGGGTCCGCTCAGAAGAGCGTGTAGATGAACGGCGCGATCGCAGAGCCCTGCGTTGCGATGATCAGTCCCCCGAACAGCACCAGGACCAGCACGATCGGCAGGAGCCAGAACTTCTTCCGCTCTCTCATGAACGCCCACAGCTCGACGACGAACTCACCCATCTCGCCCCCCTTAGAACTGACGCGTCATGTGCGTGGCCGGCCGCGGCACGCAGCGGATGCGATAGGATTCGCCGCTCGGCTCGAGCTGGCGGCGCATCGGATCGCGACCCATCAACCGCATCACCACCCCCATCGGCGTGACGAGGCCGTAGAACACCAGGCCCAGCAGGATCCGCGTGTTGATCCAGGCCAGTCCCTCGCCCAGCTTCAGCCACAGCCGTTGAACCGGCGCCAGGATCCGCGGCGCGATCACCGCCGGCACCACCAGCGCCACCGCCAGGGCCAGGGCCCACAGGCGTGGGTTCTGGTGGCGCCACACCAGCGGCCACAGTCCGATCAGGCCGAAGATGCCGCCGACCAGGAATCCGAAGTGGCGCAGCTGCCGGACCTCGTCCGTCCGTTTCATGCGATGGTCCCCTTCCCTCAGTCCAGCTCGAACTCTTTGCGCCAGTCGCTGTCGCCCTCGAGCGGCTTCTGGTCGGCCTTCACGAGGACGCAGTTCTCGAGGACCAGCACGTCCATCTCGGTCCGCATGAAGCAGCGGTAGGCGTCGGCGGGCGAGCCGACGATGGGCTCCCCGCGCACGTTGAAGGACGTGTTCACGATCACGCCGCAGCCGGTCTTGGCCTCGAACGCCTTGATGAGCCCGTGGTAGCGCGGGTTCGTCCCTTCGTGGACGGTCTGGATCCGCGCCGAGTGGTCGATGTGGGTCACGGCGGGGATGTCCGAGCGCGGCACGTTGAGCAGGTCGATGCCCCACAGGTTCTGCTGGGCGGCCGTGACCGGCGTCCGCCGCTTCTCGAGGACCGGCGCCACCAGCAGCATGTAGGGGCTGTCGCAGTCCATCTCGAAGTAGTCGGCCACGCGCTCCCGGAGCACCGAGGGCGCGAAGGGGCGGAACGACTCACGGTACTTGATCTTGAGGTTCATGACCGACTGCATCTGGGTGTTCCGGGCGTCGCCGATGATGCTGCGGCCACCGAGCGCGCGCGGCCCGAACTCCATACGGCCCTGGAACCAGCCGATGACCTTGCCGGCGGCCAGCTCGTCCGCCACCCGGTCGAGCAGCTCGGCGTCACCGAGCCGCACGTAGGGCGCCTCGCTCTTCTTCAGAAACGTCTCGATCTCATCGTTGCTGAAGGCGGGGCCGAGGTAGCCGCCCTTCATCGCATCCTCGGGCGGGCTGGTCTTGCGCGCGCGCCCCTCGAGGCGATGGGTGGCCAGCATCGCGGCGCCGATGGCACCGCCGGCGTCACCGGCGGCGGGCTGGATCCACAGGCCGCGGAACGGCCCCTCGCGGAGGATACGGCCGTTGCCCACGCAGTTGAGGGCCACGCCGCCGGCCAGGCAGAGGTTGTCGCTGCCGGTCTCCTTGTGAAGGGTCCGGGCCAGGCGGAGCATCACCTCCTCGGTGACCTCCTGGATCGAGCGGGCCAGATCCATCTCCCGCTGGGCCAGCCGCGTCTCCGGCTGGCGGGGCGGGCCGCCGAACACGGCGTCGAACTTCGAGCTCGTCATCGTGAGCCCGGTGCAGTAGTTGAAGTACTCCATGTTCATGCGGAAGGTGCCGTCGGGCTTCAGGTCGAGCAGGTTGTCGTAGATGGCCTTGACGAAGGTCGGCCGTCCGTACGGCGCCAGCCCCATGACCTTGTACTCACCCGAGTTCACCTTGAAACCGGTGTAGTAGGTGAACGCCGAGTACAGCAGGCCGAGCGAGTGCGGGAACGGGATCTCCCAGAGCGGCGTGAGCTCCTGGCCTTCACCGAGCCAGGCCGAGCTGGTCGCCCACTCGCCGACGCCGTCCATGCACAGTACCGCCGCCGATTCGAAGGGCGACGGATAGAAGGCCGACGCCGCGTGGGACTCATGGTGCTCGCCGAACAGAAAATCGGGGAGGTCGCGCTTCTCGACCCCATCGTCCAGTTTCATGAACTCGCGCTGGAGCATGGTCTTGAGGAACAGCTTCTCGTGCAGCCACACCGGCATCGACTTGAGGAAGGAGCCGAGGCCCGACGGCGCGTAGGCCAGGTACGTCTCGAGGAGCCGCTCGAACTTCAGCAGCGGCTTGTCGTAGAACGCGATGTACCGGAGGTCCTTGACGCCGATGTCGCCCTCGCGCAGGCAGTACCGGACGGCCTCCAGCGGGAACCCGGCGTCGTGCTTCTTGCGCGTGAAGCGCTCTTCCTGCGCGGCCGCGATGATCTCGCCGTCGCGGACGAGGCACGCCGCGCTGTCGTGGTAGTAGGCCGAGATACCGAGGATGTCAGTCACGTCGTCTCCTCCGGGCGGGCCACATCGCAAGGCTCGTGCCCATCGAACTGAGTCACAACTATACGATTTATCTTGGTTCTTCGAGTGGTCTTCGATGGCAGGCACGCAAAAAGTTGAGGCTCTAGCCGTCTGTCAAAAAAATCGACGACTTGCAGTTGTCTTCGCCGCGCAAGACCTGCGTCCAGGGCGGCCAGGGCCATGGTCAATTGCTCAGCCGCCGGCGCAGGACCGGACCGATGATCTTCGTCACCGGCACGGGCAGCCGTTGCCAGGCCCGGATCATCCACTGGTACCTCGGGTTCTCCGAATCGATGAGCGAGGGCCGCTCGGTGGCCTCCCAGTGTAGGCGCCGCTCCTGCCCGCCCCACTGCATCTTGAAGCGGTACGTCCCGCCCCCGGGCGACGACCGGCCGAAGTCCAGCCAGCGCAGCCCCTTGTCGCACCCCGAGCGGATGACCTCCCAGTACAGGAGGTTGCTGGGGCACTTGCTGCGCCACTCCCGCAGCGACGAGGCCCACGGCACCATGACCGTGTCGCGGAACACGATGCAGACCCCGCCCGCGACCGTCCGGCGGCCATCCCGGACCAGGAGCAGGCGGGCGGCGCCGGCAAACTCCTCGAGGATCGCCGCGAAGAAGCCGCGGGCGTGGACGGGCGAGCCGAGGTCCCGCATGTTCTGCGCGAACACGGTGTAGAAGTCGTCGAGCCCCTCGATGCCGCACCACGCCGGCTCCAGGCCGCTGCCCGTCGCCTTGCGCACCTGGTTGCGGACCTTGGCGTCGAGCCGCTTCCACATCGCGTCGGGGTCGCGGGCCAGCTCCAGCATCACGCTCACCTTGGAACCCAGCGGCGGGAGCTCCAGGCCGCTCGGCTCGCCCTGGCGCAGCTCGATCGAGGGCGCCCGCTCGCGCCGGCTCACCTCCGCCGCCGCCTGCCAGAGGGCGGCCCGGGCGGCGTCATCGTCGGCCCTCAACCCGCCCTCGTCGAGGAACGGCAGGGACACCAGCGACCGGCCGCCCAGGGCGCCCCTGAAGATGACGAGCGGCAGGATCCCACGGACCCCCGATGCGTCGCGGGCCCAGAGGTAGACCGGCCGGTGGCCGTAGCCACGCTGGATCACCCGGGCCCAGCCGGGCCGGTGGTAGAGCCCGGCATCGGGACACGCCGAGACGTAGGCGTCCCACGCCAGGTCGTCGCCGGGCTCGAACCGACATTCCTCAGCCCGCATTGACCTCAACCTCTCGTCCGCTCCAGAACCTCGAGCGCGGTGCCGAACGGCGTGCGGGACAGCAGGCGCGCCAGCTTGGCTTCGTGCCGCTCCTGGCCGACGTAGTGGCGGAAGCGGCGGTGCCAGGCCATCGGCGGTCGCGGCTGCCCGGGATCGAGCTCCCAGGGATGGAAGTAGAACATGAGGGGCTTCTGCTCGCGCGTGTTGACGCGCCGGATGCCGGCGGTGAAGACGCGGTCCGGGAGCAGGCGGAAGTAGCCGCCGCCACCCACCGGGAGATTGACGCCGAAGAGCCGCACGGTGCCGATCGGGAACTCGATCAGGCTGTCGCTGCCGCTCCGCCAGATCTCGTACGGGAAGCGCGGCGCCTCGCGATCGCCGTAGCGATCGTGGACGATCGGGTAGACGCTGGAGTCGTACCGGAAGCCCTCCTCGGCGAGGATCGCGTAGGCCCACCGCTCCTCCGGCCCGATCGAGAAGCTCGGCGCCCGATAGCCGACGACCGGCTGGCCGCCGACGTCCTCCAGCACGGCCTTCGCGCGACGAATCCCCGCCCGGAACGTCTCCGGGGATTGCCCGAACACCAGGTCGTGATGGTAGCCGTGGCAGGCCACCTCGTGTCCGGCCCCGGCGATCTTGCGCACGATGGCCGGGTGCCCGGAGCCGACCTCGCCGAGTACGAAGAAGGTGGCCCGCACGTCGTGGGCGGCCAGCAACGCCAGGACCCGTTCGGTGCTCGCCTCCACGCGGCTCTCGAGACCGGTGGTGACCCCGTTGACCGCTTCCTGGAAAATCGTCGCGTGGTAGTACTCCTCGACGTCGATGCTGAGCGCGTTCATTCGCTTGCTCGGGCCTTCAGCTGGTGGCGACGAGCGGCGCCGACAGGGTCACGACGTCCGCGCTGGGGCGGGGCTCGCCGATCAGATCGAGGACGGCGCCGGCAAGCTTGCGGGCGTCGTGACGGATCTTGGGGCCCGTCCCCAGCAGGTCGCACAGCACGGGCCGGTGGCCGAGCGCGCGCAGGAGCTCGACGTCCGGAGACACCAGACGGGCGCCCGACGCCGCGTACACACCGACCAGATCATCGGGAACGGGGGTGGCGTTGAGGAGCACGTCGTGGATCGGTACCGCCGGCGCGTGGCGGCGGATGGCCAGCAGATGGTCGGCGGCCGTGTGGCCGTCCGTCTCGCCCGGCTCCGTGGTCAGGTTCATCACCAGCACGACGCGGGCACCGGACTGCGTGATGGCGTCGGCGATCTCCTTGACGAGCAGGACGGGGATCAGGCTCGTGTAGAGGCTGCCGGGGCCGATGACCACGATGTTGGCATTCCGGGCGGCCTCGATGGCCTGGGCCAGCGGCGTCGCGACCCGAGGCTCGAGGAACACCCGGCGGATCGTCCGGGGCACGGACGCAATGCGCGATTCGCCCTGGATCCAGCTCCCGTCCTCGAACTGGGCACACAGCTTGACGTCGTCGACCGTGGCGGGGAACACCCGACCACGAGCGCCGAGAATCTCGCTTCCGCGTTCGATCGCCTTCGAGAAGTCGTTCTCGAGGCGGCTGAGCGCCGTGAGGATGAGGTTCCCCAGGCTGTGGCCGCCGATCTCGTCGTCACCGGCGCCCTCGAAGCGATAGTTGAACAACGCCGCAACCGTGGACTGGCGGTCGGCCAGCGCCAGCAAGCAATTGCGGATGTCGCCGGGCGGCAGCACACCGAAGGCATTCCGCAGGCGCCCCGAGCTGCCTCCGTCGTCCGCGACCGTGACGATGGCCGCCAGCCGGTCACGCTCGCGATCCGACAGGATCGAGCCCCGGTCCGCGAACAGCGCCTCTTTCAACCCCTCGAGGACTATTGGCAGGCCAGTACCGCCTCCCAGTGCCACGATCCGGGGTTCCTGCGCTACCAGTGTTGACAAGGGGATCCGTCGCATCGGGGGCGCTGCATCGCAAAGGGCATGCCCGACCGATGAGCTTCGTATCTAGCTGATTTAGCTAGGTTCATTCGCATAGCTCCGGAGGCAAGGCCACGCAAAACTTGGGGTCGCTCGATCTGGATGTCAGGAAAAACGACGACTTGCATCGAACGTAGCACGCAAGACTTGCGGCCTGCCGCCGTCAGAGCGTACGGGTTTCGGACGCTACCAGCGCGAATCCCGCGTCGATGGGCCTCGGTCAGGCGACACGTACCCGAGGCGTGGTAGCGCTTGAAGATCGCGCCCGTGCAGAGATACCAGCAATTATTGCGTGGCCGTCTCAGGCGCAAGTCGTCGTTTTTTCTGACATGCGCTAGAGGGCTCAAATTTTTGCGTGCGACCGGCATGGCCACCCTCTTGGAGTGATGTAACGAAATCAAGCACATAGTGGCTTGGCCGGGCAGGCACGCGCCTTGCGATGCTGGCTGCGCGCCGATGCCATCGAAGGCTCGCCTCCAACGCGTAGCACCAACTCTACCCGGCCTCGAGGGTGCGACCTCGAATTTCCGGCGATGGCTCACCCCATGACCAGGCGCGCTTCGCGAGGCCTGGGTCGGTGGCTGGGCGCCGGCGGAGACACCGGGACGGCTGGGTACGACTACGGGGAGTTGTGGCCGGCCTTCACGAGTCGCCTGGCGCTACTCAGCGACGCCGATGAGGTTTCCCGGGCGCTGGCTGACGTCGTCATGCAGGCCTCCGGCGCGACGTCCATCGCTGTCTATCTCGCCGAGGCCGGCGAGGTGACGTACCGGCTCAGCGCCAGCGTCGGCAGCACGACCTTCGCCCCGCGCATCGATCAAACCTCGGGCCTGGCCCACGTCATCCGGGCCGCGGCCGCGGCTACCCCCGTGGCCGCCGCGAGCCTGCGCGACGTGACCACCCCGCCCCTGGCGGGTGCCTTCGCCGCGGCCATCCGCTGGCGCACGACGCTTCCGGGTCTCCTGGTGCTCGGTCCCCGGCGGTCGGGACTCGACTATGGCGACGATGATCGCCGGTTCCTGATCACGGTCACCGAGCAGGTGGCGCTCGCGCTCGCGGCCATCCGAGGATCGGAGACCTCGCCGGCGCCGCGCCGGCTCGAGACGCTCGATCGATTCACCGCGGCGGTCATGCACGACCTCAAGAACGCCGTCTCGGCGCTCTCGCTGCTGGCCCGCAACGCCACTCACAACTTCAGCGACCCCGAGTTCCAGCGGGACGCGACGACCACGCTGTCGCGAACGGTCGAGCGCATGCGTCGTCTGCTCGCCCGGCTTTCCTCGCCGGACGTCACGACGCCGCCGGCCGCGACCGAGGCCATCGACCTGCAGGCGCTCATCATCGAGGCGACCGGCCCGCTGGCCGCCGACACCAAGGTCCGGCTCGTGCGCGACCTGGGTCCGGTGAACACGGTGTATGGCGACCGCGACGCCCTGCTGCGGGTCGTCGAGAACCTCACGACCAACGCCGCCGAGGCCATCGATCGCGATGGCACGGTGACGGTCACGCTGGCGGAAGAACAGGGCCACGCCGTCATCTCGGTCGCCGACACCGGCTGCGGGATTCCGGAGGAATACCAGGAGCACCACCTGTTTTCCCCGTTCCGCTCGACCAAGAAGGGCGGCTGGGGGATCGGGCTCTACCAGACCAAGCAGGTGGTCGAGGACCAAGATGGCGAGATCAGGGTCGCGAGCGTGGAAGGCCACGGCACGACCTTCACCGTAAAGCTCCCGCTACGGGCGGACGTCGAGAGTCATTCCCTGGAGACCGTACGATGAGCGACCTCCCGAAACTCCTGATCGTCGAGGACGACGAGGCGATTCGCACGCAGTTGAAGTACGCCCTGCGCGAGCGCTACGCGCTGTGGTTCGCCGACAGCCGCCTCCGCGCGCTGGCCCTGGTGAACGAGGTCCATCCCGATCTGGTCAGCCTGGACCTCGGGCTGCCCCCTCACCCCGACACCGTCGAGGAGGGGCTCAGCACGCTCGAGGACATCCTGCGGGCCGCCCCCGGGACCAAGGTCATCGTGCTCACGGGCAGTGGTGATCGCACCAATGCTCGCCGCGCCATCGAGCTCGGCGCCTTCGACTACCTCTCCAAGTCGGCCGACCTCGCCGAGTACGAGATGGTCCTGCGGCGGAGCACGTATCTGCAGACGCTCGAGAGCGAGACGGCCCGCGAGACCGCCGAGGCCGAGGCCGGGGCGCGCTTCGAGGAGATCATCGGCAGCACGCCGCGCATGGGTGAGATCTTCAGCATGGTGTCGCTGGTGGCCAAGACCGACGTCACCGTCCTGATCCAGGGCGAGAGCGGCACCGGCAAGGAGCTGGTGGCCCGCGCGGTCCACAGCAAGAGCCGGCGCAAGGACGCTCCCTTCGTGCCGATCAACTGCGGCGCCATCCCGGAGACGCTGCTGGAATCGGAGCTGTTCGGCCACGAGAAGGGCGCGTACACGGGCGCCCACGTGCAGCGCAAGGGCAAGCTCGAGCAGGCCGACGGGGGCACGGTGTTCCTCGACGAGATCGGGGAGATGCCGCTGGCGCTGCAGGTCAAGCTGCTGCGCTTCCTGCAGGAGCGCAAGGTGGAGCGGCTCGGCGGTCGCCAGCCGATTCACGTCGACACCCGGGTCATCGCGGCCAGCAACAAGGACCTCAAGGCGGACATCACGGCCGGCGGCCTGCGCGAGGATCTGTACTTCCGGCTCTCGGTCGTGACCATCACGCTGCCGCCGCTGCGGGAGCGGTCCGAGGACATCGGGATGCTCGCGAACGCCTTCCTCCGCCGCGCCTGCCAGGAGTACCGGCGCAAGCTGCGCTTCAGCGAGGAGGCCCTGTCGGCGATTGCCCAGTATCGGTGGCCGGGCAATATCCGCGAGCTCGAGAACGCGGTGCAGCGGGCCAGCATCATGGCGCGCGGCCAGTTCATCGAGCCGGTCGATCTTGCCATCCCCCAGCCCGGCCGGGTCGAGCGGCTGTCCCTGCGCGAGGCCCGCAACCGCGTCGAGCGCCAGGTCGTGGTCGACGCGCTCACGCGCACGCGTGGCAACATCAGCCGCGCCGCCACCGAGCTCGGCGTGAGCCGGCCCACGCTCCACGGCCTGCTCGAGAAGCACCGCATCGACAGCCGCGAGCTGAGGCCGGCCGCCGCCAGCGGATAGCCGCCGGTCCGGGCTCCGAGGCCGCTCGATCACGGCCTGAGTCCCTGTCTGCTGTCTCGCTTCTGACGTATTCGTCAGCGGTCTGACGTCGTTCGCCTGCTCTTCAACCTCCCTCGGCCCTTATTCGGCAACGCTTTACCATCTGCCCCCACCCATGGCACCCCTCTTGCCCAGCGTCGCCTCGATGCAGCCGTAGTGGTTGCAGGTATTCGGCCCTCTCGGCCGGCACGGAGCTGCGCGCTGCCCCGGCGCACGAGCGACGAGGAGAAACACCAACATGCGGGGTGGCATCCTTCGGGTTGCGGTGCTCGTTGTCATTGCGGTGATCATCGCGAGCACGGGCGCCGAAGCTGCCTCGCTCTCGTTCAACTGGACGGCGCCGGCCACGAACGCCGACGGGACCCCGCTCAGAGACCTCGGCAGCTATCGGATCTACCTGGCCACCACGGTCCCGGCGTGTCCGAGCGCGTCGTTTCACTCGGTCTCCTCGACGACGGCCACGCCCTCGTCCGGGCAGGCGGTGGCCACTCGCATCAGCGGCCTGGGGGGTGGCACCACCTATTTCGCGCGCATCACCGCCGTTGACTTCACTGGCAACGAGAGCGCGTGCTCGCCGACCGTCAGCGGCGTCGCCCGGCCCGACTTCAGCGTGACGCCGGCGGCCGCCATCGCCTTCGGCAGCCTCGCCGTCGGCGGCAGCGCGGATCAGACCCTCACCGTGCAGAACACGAGCGCCGCCACCCTCACGGGGACCACGAGCGTCGCGGCCCCCTTCAGCATCGTGTCGGGCGGGTCGTTCTCGCTCGCGTCGGGCGCGAGCCAGGTCGTGACGATCCGGTTCCGGCCCACCACCGGCGGCACCTTCGCCACCAACGTGACGGTCACGGCGGGTGGTGACACCGTCTCGCGGGCCGTCAGCGGCTCGTCCTCGACGACCGCGCCCACCGTCGCGCTCACCGTGACGAAGAGCGGAACGGGCGCGGGGACGGTGACGAGCGCGCCGGCCGGGATCTCGTGTGGCACGGACTGCTCGGAGACGCTGGTCCAGGGCACGCAGCAGGTCACGCTCACCGCCGCCGCGGCCGCCGGTTCCGCCTTCACCGGCTGGAGCGGGGCGTGCGCCGGCACCGGCACGTGCGTGGTGACGATGAGCGCAGCGCGCGCGGTGACGGCCACCTTCACCGCGAGTCCAGCCCCGGTGTCGCTCACCGTGAGCAAGAGCGGCACCGGCACCGGCACCGTGGCCAGCACGGCGCCCGGCATCGCCTGCGGCGCCGACTGCGCCGAGACCATGGCGGTGGGCACCGCCGTCACGCTGACGGCCACCCCGGCCACCGGCTCGGTCTTCGCGGGCTGGAGCGGCGCCTGCAGCGGCACCGCGGCGACGTGCACGTGGACGATGAGCGCCGTCACCGCCGTGACGGCCAGGTTCGACGTCAAGCCCGTCGATCCTCCGCAGCAGGCGGCTCCCGTCCCCGTGACGAGCGGCCTGTCGCCGACGAGCGCGAACATGGGCGCCGCGGCCACCACGCTCACCGTGAACGGCAGCAGCTTCGGCACCGCGTCGGTCGTCTACTGGAACGGCGCTGCCCGGACCACCACGTACGTCAACTCGCGCCGGCTGCGGGCCGCCATCACCGCGGCCGATCTGGCCATCCCCGGCGCGGTCACGGTGAGGGTGTTCACGCCGGCGCCGGGCGGTGGCACCTCCGCGCCCCGCACCTTCACCGTCAACGCGCCGGTGCCGATCGTCACCAGTCTCGCCCCGACCAGCGTGGCCGCGGGAGCGACCGGCCTCTCGCTGACGGTCAACGGCAGCAGCTTCGCGCCCACGTCCATCGTGCGGTGGAACGGAGCGTCCCGGCCCACGACGCTCGTCAGCGCCACGCAGCTGCGCGCCGCCCTCAACGCCACCGACCTCGCGACCGCCGGCGCCGCCTCGGTGAGCGTCCTCACGCCGGCCCCGGGCGGCGGCGCCTCGACCATCCGCAACTTCACCATCACCGCGACGACGCCGATCCCGTTGCCCGGCAATCCGACGATGCCGGGCAACCCGGCGATGCCGGACAACCCGACCGTCAGAACACTCGGCTACCGATGCCGACGGGGTGACTTTCGCCATCGCATGGAACGCGGCGAGCGGCGCCACGTCGTACCGCTACGTCGCCGGGTTCTCCGACGGCAGCGGCGGACAGCAGGGCTCGGTGACGTGGCCTGCTCTCGTTCCAGCTTCGGATGCCGTATCACGCCAGTGGCACGGCCGCCTCCGGCGTTCGTGTGCGTCCGATCGGTCGGGGCCCGACGGGGCTGCCAGAGCGCTGATCAGGCTTGTACGCCCCTGACGATCCCGGCGCGGCCGGCCTCGACGCCCGCGCGCCCCCGCATCCCGACCGTCGCCAATCTCGCGCCGACCGGCGCCGCTGCCGGAAGCGCGAGCCTGACGCTCACAGTGAACGGCACCGGCTTCACGCCTAGCTCGGTCGTGCGCTGGAACGGCGCCGCCCGCACCACCACGGTGATCAGCAGCACGCAGCTGCAAGCCGCCATCGCCGCCGCGACCTCGTGACAGCGGGCTCGGTGCCGGTGACCGTGTTCACTCCCAGCCCCCGGTGACGACGGTCGGGAGCCTCGAGCTTCGTCATCGCACCGCCGACGGCCTCATCGACTCCTCCGGCCGCGCCCGGGAATCCCGTCGTGACGCGAACGACGCTCGGCAGCACCGGCGTCACGTTCGATATCGGCTTGGACTGCGGGCAGTGGCGCCACCTCCTATCGGTACACGACCGCCTTCTCGGATGGAAGCGGCGGCCAGCAGGGCACGATCACGACCACCTCAATGCGCCTCCAGGATACCGTACTATCGAACCGGCGCGGCATACGGCGCGTTCATCTGCATCCGGTCGGTCAACGCGGCCGGGCAGTCGAGCACCGATCACTCCTGCGCGCCTCTATCGATCCCGGCGCAGTAGAGCGTTGGACCCCGGCCCGCGCTCCCACTGATTACGTCCTGGCTCAGGCCGAGACGACGTGGGGGCCGGTGAGGCCCCGAGCCCGGAAGGCGTTCCGGCTGTCCACGATCAACGAGGCGCTCCGGAAGATCAGCTCGTAGGGAAAGCGCGTGTGATCGGTGACCAGCAGGGCCGCGTCGTACTGCCGTAGCGCGCTCTCCGTGAGCTCGACCGAGGCGAGATCGATGCTGTGGCGGCGCACCACCGGCAGCCGGGCCAGGTGCGGATCGCTGTAGTCGACCCGGGCCCCCTTGTGAATCAGCTCCTCCAGGATCTCGAGCCCCGGCGACTCGCGCGGGTCGTCGGTGTCCTTCTTGTAGGCGGCCCCGAGGACGAGAACGCGGGCCCCCTTCAGGGCCTTGCCCCGATCGTTGAGCGCATCCATCAGCCGCTGGATGACGTAGGCCGGCATCCCGGAGTTGATCTCGCCGGCCAGCTCGATGAACCGCGTGGAGACGCCGTACTCGCGCGCCTTCCAGGTCAGGTAGAAGGGATCGATCGGGATGCAGTGCCCACCGAGTCCGGGACCCGGGTAGAACGGCTGAAAGCCGAACGGCTTCGTCTTGGCCGCCTCGATCACGTCCCACACGTTGATGCCCATCCGCTCGAAGGCGATCTTCAGCTCGTTCACCAGCGCGATGTTGACCGCCCGGTAGACGTTCTCGAGGATCTTGGTCGCCTCGGCCACCCGCGTCGAGGAGACCGGCACGACCTTCTTGATGGCCTGCGCGTACAGCGTCGTGGCCAGGTCGAGGCACTCGGGGGTGACGCCGCCGACCACCTTCGGGATGGTGGCGGTATCGAACTGCGTATTGCCCGGATCCTCGCGCTCGGGTGAGAAGGCCAGGAAGAAGTCCTGTCCGACCCGCAGTCCGCGGGCCTCGAGCCGGGGCAGGACGACCTCGTCGGTGGTGCCGGGATACGTGGTGCTCTCCAGGCAGACGAGCTGATTGCGGCGCAGCGTGGCCGCCACCGCGTCGGCCGTCTGCTCGATGTAGCGCAGGTCGGGGTCACGATGCCGCGTCAGGGGGGTGGGCACGCAGATGATGACGGCGTCCGGCTCGGCCAGCCGGCCCGAGTCGGCGGTCGCCTCGAAGCGTCCCGCCCCGACCAGCGCCTGGACGCGTGGCGTGGGAACGTGCTCGATGTAGCTGGTGCCGTCGTTGAGCTGCTTGACCTTGGCGGCGTCGACGTCGAACCCGATCACCCGAAAGCCGACCTCGCCAAAGCGCAGCACCAGCGGCAGTCCGACGTAGCCGAGCCCGATGACCCCGACGGTGTACTCACGGCGGGTGATCTTGTCTTTCAGCAGAGCGACGTCCGACATCAGCCGCCCTCCCCTGGGCGTCGAAACATTATAGCGGGCGCCTCGTGGCCGCCCCAGCGATGCGGCTGCGACCCGCGCGGAGCGGCTATAATACGCCGCGCTAAAACCTGTGCTTTCCTCACACCCGTCGGCATTCTTTACGGTTTCTCGCGCCGAGATCCGACGTGCTCACAATCTCCTTTAAAAACAAGGGCCTGGAGTCAGGCACACGTCTTGAAGCACTCTGGTCGGAACCATGCGTCTGGCCGTCAATCGTCAAGACCGGGAGGTAGCGAACACGTCAACCGAGGGATGTAAACGATCGGGCACGCGGGCGGCGCTCGGCAGACTGGTCCGTCGGCTGCTAGCGGTGGCGATCCTGGGATCCGCCGTGGACGTGGCCGTGACCGCGAGTCCCGTGCTCGCCCAGGCCGACACTCAACCGCCCCGGGTGAGCAGCCAATCGCCGGCGGCGGGGGCCACGGGCGTATCGATCACCATCAACGTGACCGCCGCCTTCTCCGAACCGGTGCAGCCGGCCTCGATCGTCTTCGTCCTTCGCGACGCCTCCAACGCCGTGGTCTCCGCCTCGCAGAGCTACAACGCCGCGGCGCGGACCGTCACCCTCAATCCCGTGGTCGACCTGCAGGCCGGGAAGACGTACACGGCGACGCTGAGTGCCGCCGCCGACCTCGCTGGCAATCCGCTCAGCCCCCCGGTCGTGTGGTCGTTCACGACCCACCCCGGTTTCCAGCAGGCGCTCGTCTTCGGCGGGCTCGTCCAGCCGACCGCCTTCCAGTTCGCCGCCGACGGGCGGGTCTTCGTGGCCGAGAAGAGCGGGCTCATCAAGGTCTTCGCCAGCGTGTCCGCGACGACGCCCACGGTCTTCGCCGATCTGCGAACACGCGTGTACGACCACGGCGCCAGCGGCCTGCTGGGGCTGGCCCTCGACCCCGGCTTCCCGACCCTGCCCTACGTCTACGTGCTCTACACGCACGACGCTCCCATCGGCGGCACGGCACCGATGTGGGGCGACGGCTGCCCGCCGGCGAACGCCGAGCAGTGCGCGGTCAGCGGGCGCCTCTCGCGCCTGCAGGCGAGCGGCAACGTGATGGTCGGCGCCGAGCAGGTCCTCGTCGAGGACTGGTTCCAGCGCTACCCGGGTCAGCCCGTCGGCGGCCTTGCCTTCGGTCCGGACGGCGCTCTCTACGCGAGCGCCGGGGACGGAGCGAGCGACGGTTTCGTGGACGTCGGCCAGGGGTTCAGCCCGAGCCCCGATCCGGCCGGCGAGGGCGGCGCCCTGCGCAGCCAGGATCTGCGCACGCCGGCCGACCCCGTCGCCCTCAGCGGCACCGTCATCCGCGTCCATCCGGACACCGGGGCGCCGGTGCGGCAGACGACCTCGATGCTCGTGGGCACCCCGACGGTCGACGGCAACGGCGTCAAGAGCTACCCGGTGACGTCGGTCTTCCAGGGGCCCCAGCCCACGGTCGTGCGCGTCCTGGAGCCGACCAATCCCGCTCCCGGCAAGCTGCGCCGCCACCTGTACGTGCTGCCGGTCGAGACCGGCGTGACGAGCCGGTCGTCGCAGTACAGCGACGGCCTCGAGGAGTTGCGGCTGCTCAACGTCCACAACCGCTTCAACGTCACGCTGATCGCGCCCTCGTTCCACATCGAGCCCTGGTACGGCGACCACGCCACCGACGTGACGCGCTGGCTGGAGAGCTTCATCGTCAGGGACCTGGTGCCGTTCGGGGACAGCTTCCCGGCGTCGGGGGAGATCCCCCAGCGCTGGGTGCTCGGCTTCAGCAAGTCCGGCAACGGCGCCCTGACCCTCATGCTGCGCCATCCCAACGTGTTCAGCGCGGCGGCGGCGTGGGACGCTCCCACCCAGTTCACCGACATCTCCCAGTTCCAGATGGCGCAGAACTTCGGGACGGACCAGAACTTCGACGACTACGAGATCCCCGCGCTCGTGATCAGCAGCGCGCAGGCGTTCACCACCCGCAACCGTCTGTGGATCAGCGGGGACACCAGCGCCTGGACCCAGCACATGGTGCTGCTCGACAGCGAGATGTCCCAGGCCGGGCTCCTGCACACCTTCGTGCAGAGCGGCGCTCGCACGCACCACTGGGCGAGCGGCTGGCTCGACGGCGCCGTCACCTCCCTGGATGCGAACGCGACCGCGGTGTCGCCGGTGGATACGAATGCGCAGCGCATCGTCGCCCACGGGCTGCGAAGCCCGTCGCGCTTGACCTTCCGGCCGGGCACGGACGAGCTGTGGATCGCCGACGCCGGCTGGACCACCTGGGAGGAGATCAACGTCGTCCAGTCCGCCTCGGACGGGATCGTCGAGAACTTCGGGTGGCCGTGCTACGAGGGCACCGGAACGACCTCGTACGCCGGCACCGAGATCTGCAGCCGACTCTACGAGCACCCCCTGCTCGTCACGCCGCCGTACTACGCCTTCGATCACGCGCAACCCGTGGTCGCCGGCGACACCTGCGGCGCCGGGAGCGGCTCGATCTCCGGCCTGGCCTTCTACGGAACCGGGAGCTACCCGGCCGCCTACCAGGACGCGCTCTTCTTCGCCGACGCCTCGCGCAACTGCATCTGGGTCATGTTCAAGGGCGCCGACGGCCTTCCGAACCCGGCCAATCGCGCGGTCTTCATGCCCGGCGCCTCGAGTCCGGTCGACCTGCGGACGGGGCCGGGTGGCGATCTCTTCTACGCGGACCGCGAGGGGGGCTCGGTCCAGCGCATCTCGTACACGACGGGCAATCTCCCGCCCACGGCCGTCATCCAGTCGGGTCCGCTCTCGGGCTCCGCGCCGCTGACCGTCAACTTCAACGGCAGCGCGTCGACCGATCCCCAGGGCGGGACCCTCACCTATGCCTGGGACCTGGACGGCGACGGCGATTTCGACGACTCGACCGTCGCCCAGCCGAGCTTCGTCTACACGCAGGCCGGCGCGCGGACCGTCCGGCTGAAGGTCACCGACCCCCAGGGGCTGTCGGCCGTGGCCTCGGTCGTCGTGATCGTGAACGACCTGGCGCCCACGCCGACGATCACCACCCCGGCGGCGAGCCTGCAGTGGAGCGTGGGCCAGGTCATCACCTTCTCGGGCTCGGCGACCGACCCCGAGGACGGCGCGATGCCGGCCTCGGCCCTGTCCTGGTCGCTGCTCCTGAACCACTGCCCGTCCGACTGCCACACCCACGCGCTGCAGGACTTCATCGGCGTGGCCGGAGGCTCCTTCGCCGCGCCGGACCACGACCTTCCCGCCACGCTCGAGCTCCGGCTCACGGCCACCGACTCCCTGGGACTGGCCACCACCACCAGCGTCACGCTGCAGCCCCGGACGTCGACGCTCACGTTCCAGTCGAGCCCTAGCGGCGCCCAGATCGTGGTGGGGACCACGACGGTCACCACGCCCTTCGTCTACACGGTGATCGCCGGGTCGGCGCTCACGGTGAGCGCGGTCTCGCCCCAGACGGTGGGGGGCACGGCCTATCAGTTCGCGTCCTGGTCCGACGGCGGCGCCGCGACGCACGCGGTCGCCACCGGAACCTCGCAGACGTTGACCCTGACCCTGGCCCCCGCCGACGTCACGGCGCCGGTGCGGTCCAACGGGCTGCCGACGGGGACCCTGGCGGTTGGTACGACGCAGACGACGCTGAGCCTGACGACCAACGAGAACGCCACCTGCCGCTACGCGACCACGGCCGGCGTCGCCTACGCCTCGATGACGAACACCTTCACCACGACGGGCGGCACGGCCCATTCCACCACGGTCAGCGGCCTCACCAACGGGGGAAGCTACAACTTCTTCGTCCGCTGCCAGGACGCCGCCGCCAACGCCAACACCAGCGACTTCACCATTACCTTCGCGGTGGCGCCGGCGGCGACGACGGGTCTCGTGGCCGCCTACGGCTTCAACGAGGGAACCGGCACCAGCACTGCGGATGCCTCCGGCAACGCGCACACCGGCACCATCTCAGGCGCCGCCTGGACCACCCAGGGCCGCTTCGGCAACGCGCTGACCTTCGACGGCGTCAACGACTGGGTCACCGTGGCCTCCACCGCGCTGCTGAACCCCACCGCGGCCCTCACGCTCGAGGCGTGGATCTTCCCCACCGCCCAGGGTGCGCTCTGGCGGAACGTCATCATCAAGGAGCGGACGGGCGGCGAGATCTACAACCTCTACTCGAACACTGATGCCGGCAAGCCCACGGTGTACGTCGTGCGCGCCTCTGCGCCCGGCGCCCCCGTCGATGCTCCCGGGGTGTCGCAGATCCCCATCAACGTGTGGACGCATCTCGCCGTGACCTATGACGGCACCACCCTGCGGCTGTTCGTCAACGGCGCCCAGGTGGGCAGCCGGGCGGTCAGCGGCGCGCTGCTGACGTCGACCGGCGCTCTGCGGATCGGCGGCAACAGCATCTGGGGCGAGTTCTTCCAGGGCCGGATCGACGAGATCCGCATCTACAGCCGGGCCCTCACCGTCACCGAGATCCAGAGCGACATGAACACCCCGGTCGGCGGATCGTCGCCCGACACCACGCCGCCGGTGCGGTCGAACGGGCTGCCGACGGGCACCCTCGCCGCCGGGACGACCCAGACCTCGATCAGCCTCGCCACGAACGAGAACGCCACCTGCCGCTACGCGACGACCGCCGGCGTCGCCTACGCCTCGATGACCACCACGTTCACCACCACCGGCGCCACCGCCCACTCCACCACGGTCACCGGCCTGGCGAACGGTGGCAGCTACAGCTTCTTCGTCCGCTGCCAGGACACGGCGGCCAACCCCAACACCAACGACTTCACCATCAGCTTCTCCGTCGCCCAGCCCGCCGACACCACGCCACCGGTGCGGTCCAACGGCTTGCCGACCGGCACCCTCGCGGCAGGGACGACCCAGACCTCGATCAGCCTCGCCACCAACGAGAACGCCACCTGCCGCTACGCGACGACCGCCGGCGTAGCCTACGCCTCGATGACCACCACGTTCACCACCACCGGCGCCACCGCCCACTCCACCACGGTCACCGGCCTGGCGAACGGTGGCAGCTACAGCTTCTTCGTCCGCTGCCAGGACACGGCGGCCAACCCCAACACCAACGACTTCACCATCAGCTTCTCGGTCGCCCAGCCTACGGACACCACGCCACCGGTGCGGTCCAACGGCTTGCCGACCGGCACCCTCGCGGCAGGGACGACCCAGACCTCGATCAGCCTCGCCACGAACGAGAACGCCACCTGTCGCTACGCGACGACCGCCGGCGTCGCCTACGCCTCGATGACCACCACGTTCACCACCACCGGCGCCACCGCCCACTCCACCACGGTCACCGGCCTGGCGAACGGTGGCAGCTACAGCTTCTTCGTCCGCTGCCAGGACACGGCGGCCAACCCCAACACCAACGACTTCACCATCAGCTTCTCGGTCGCCCAGCCCGCCGACACCACGCCACCGGTGCGGTCCAACGGCCTGCCGACCGGCACCCTCGCGGCAGGGACGACCCAGACCTCGATCAGCCTCGCCACGAACGAGAACGCCACCTGTCGCTACGCGACGACCGCCGGCGTGGCCTACGCCTCGATGACCACCACGTTCACCACCACCGGCGCCACCGCCCACTCCACCACGGTCACCGGCCTGGCGAACGGTGGCAGCTACAGCTTCTTCGTCCGCTGCCAGGACGCGGCGGCCAACCCCAACACCAACGACTTCACCATCAGCTTCTCCGTCGCCCAGCCCGCCGACGTGGGTCTGGTCGCGGCGTACAGCTTCAACGAGGGCACCGGGACGACCGTCGCCGACGCCTCCGGGCGCGGGCACACCGGCACCATCTCCGGGGCCACCTGGAGCACGCTGGGGCGGTTCGGCAACGCGCTGAGCTTCGACGGGGTCAACGACTGGGTCACGGTGAACTCGACGGCGCTGCTCGGCCTCACGACCGGCATGACCCTGGAGGCGTGGGTCTTCCCCACCGCCCAGGGCGCGGTGTGGCGAAACGTCATCATCAAGGAGCGCACGGGCGGGGAGGTCTACAACCTCTACTCGAACATCAACACCGGCGCGCCGACCGTGTATGTCGTCCGCGCCTCGTCACCCACCGCGCCGATCGATGCCCCCGGCACGACCCAGCTCCCCGTCAACACGTGGACGCACCTGGCCGCGACGTACGATGCCACCACGCTCCGGCTCTACGTCAACGGGGTGCAGGTGGGCAGCCGGGCCGTCAGCGGCTCGCTGCTGACCTCGACCGGGGCCCTGCGAATCGGCGGCAACGGCATCTGGGGCGAGTTCTTCCAGGGCCGGATCGACGAGATCCGCATCTACAGTCGCGCCCTCACCCCGACCGAGATCCAGACCGACATGACCCGGCCGGTGACTCCGTAAGGAGCATGATCCGCCGCGATCCCCCCGATCGCGAGCGCAGGTGGCGCCGCCTGGGCGCCCTCGTGGTCCTCGCCCTCTTCGTCGCGGTCAGCTCGCTGGCATGGAGCGACCCTCCCGACCTGCCGGTGCTCAGCATCCTCACCGACGGCGACGACACCGAAGCCGGGAGCAGTCTTCAGGAGTGTCCCCCGGCCGTGGCCTCGCCGGAGCCATGTGTTGGCGTCCGATCCACGGCATGGAGCGAGGTGACCGATCCCAGCGCCTCGCTGAGTCACGTCTCGCCCGCGGCGCCCACGAACAAGCGCGCCCCCCCGAGCCGCTGAGGTCCTGCCCATGAGGAGACAGCCCGCAATGCTCAACACGCACCGACCGAGACGAGTGAGGCGCGTATGCCGGGATCACAGAGCGGGACCCGACGATCCAGACTCATCCGGGTAACCACCGTTGCCGTGGCCACGGTGGCGGCGGTGCTCGCCACCATGGCTGTGGACCGTATCGCCGGGGTCGTCGTGGCCGACCCGACCACCACCACCGGGCTCATCTTCCACCCCCATTCGACCGCCACCTACCAGACCACCGAATTCAGCTTCACCGCCGTCACCAACGCCCTGGGATTCCGGGACCGTGAGTTCTCTCCCCGGCTCTCCCCCTGCCGGGTGCTCGCGATCGGCGATTCGTTCACGTTCGGCTGGGGGGTGTCGCTGGAGGAGTCGTGGCCCAAGGTGCTGGAGGCAAGGCTCCGGCGGGCCGGCGTCGCCGTCGAGATCGCCAATCTCGGGTTCCCCGGAGGTAGCCCGGTCGACTACGCCAACATCGCCACCCGGGCGGTGCCCGCCCTCCAGCCCGACCTGGTCGTCGTCGCCGTCCTGCAAGGCGACGACCTGGGCCAGCTCCGGGGCGCAGGGACGCCGCCGGGCCGGCGGACTTGGCCGCGCCGAGTCGTACGGATGCTCCGCCGGGCCCAGGAGGCGATGTATCCGCACCTGACGATGCTGGCCGGCCTGGCCGAGGAATCGCTGCACCACGGCGCCAGCGCGCTGTCGGTGAACACGACGTGGAAGGAGCAGGCCCACGCCCGTCTCGCGAGCTTCAACCCGATCGAGATGGCCCGGTATGGGCGGATCGACGCCGGCGTTCGTCGCGCGTTCGAGGGCGGCGACCTGAACCCGTCGCTCGTGGTGTCGGCGATCCGCCACCCCCAGTCCTTCATCGAGACCTTCGATCTCGACCAGGTCGAGACGCGGCGACTCATCGAGCAGATGTCGGCCCAGCTCACCCGGATCCGCCGGACCGCCGAGGCCGGGCGCGCGACCGTCATGGTCGCCTCGGTACCGTTCGGCGTGTACGTCAGCGCGCCGATGTTCGCCACGTGGCAGAACCGGTACGGATTCGAGCTCGATCGCCGCATGCTCGTCTCCGATTCCCCCGACGAGGCGATCCGCCGCGCGGCCGCGGGCGCCGGGCTCCCCTTCTACACGGTCATGCCGGCCTTCCGCGCCAGACAGGGGGTACCGCTCTACTTCGAGCTGGACGGCCACCTCGATGCCCGCGGGCACCGCTTCTACGCCGAACAGCTGGCACCGGCCGTGGAGTCGGCGGTGCGGGAGCTTCCGCGGCGCTGCGCGTCGTGACGCGCCGCTGAGGCGCCCGCGGGAAGCCACCTCGCCACGGCCACGGTCGACGTGAGGGTCGGGCCCGGCGAGCAACACGCGATCATCGACAACCGGAGGGGACGTGTGGATCGCGATGGTCGGGGTGAAGGCCAACTGGCTGCGGCTCACGGGAAGCGCGGCGTGGCGAGCCCCTCGGCTACATCGAGTGAGGCCCGGCCCGGCGGCAGCCGGCCGCGCGGCGCCGCCTGACGCGCAAGGGTCCTGCCCTACCGCGCTGCGGCGAGCCGCCGCCCGCGAGGGGGCGGCGGCTCAGGACGCTCGAGGCGGCTCAGGCCGTCTCCCGCGACGTGATCGAGACCTGAGCGGCGCTCACGGGGCAAGCGCCAGGTTCATGATCGTCTGAATCTCCGTGGGGGTCAGCGCACGGTTGTGAACGCGGACCTCGTCGATTCGCCCCTGGAAGAACTCGCCCCAGATGCTGTTGCCTCCGATCCGCAACGCCCCGGTCGAGGTCAGCAGTGCGCCTGCCAGGGCCCGGCTGCCCACCTGCGCCCCGTTGACGTACAAGCGCAGCGTCGTGCCATCGTAGGTGGCCGCCAGGTGTGTCCAGGCGTTCAGCGGCAGCGCTGCTGTCCCCCGCGCATCCAGCGGTTGCCCGGGCGCCGCACTCCCCACCACGTATATGGTCGGGACGTTCGTGTCGACGTTCGAGTACAGATTATAGATTTCGCCCCCTGTCCGCTCCTTGATCAGGACGTTCCGCCACACCCCGTTGCCCTGCGCCGTCGGAAACACCCACGCGGAGAGGGTCATTCCGGTCGTCAGGTCCAGGGAGTTGTGATCGGCGACGGTGACCCAATCGTTCACGCCGTCGAACGAGAGCGCGCTGCCAAACTTCCCCTGCGTCGTCCACGCGGCCCCCGAGATGGTACCGGTCCGGCCGCTCCCCGTCACGTCCGCCGCCGTCGTGCCGGTGCCCGCGTTGAAACTCCAGGCGGCGACCAGGCCGGAGGGTTCGGTGGCCACGCCGGCCGCGTAGGTCGCGGTGTAGGTCGCCGACGCGTTGGCGACGATATTGTGGCTCTGAGCGCCGGCGTCCGACCAGGAGACGAACGTGTAGTTCGTGCCGTTCAGGGTTTGCGGCGTGGTCCCGCTGATGGTGTTCGTCGAGCCCAGGATCACCGTCCGGGTGAACGGGGCCGCCTGGCTCGTGCTCCCGACGGCCAGCTGCAGACCGGTGGGGCTCGTCTGGAAGCTCAGCGACGCCGTCTGCGGGAACACGAGCACGCTCTTGGTGTCGGTGAGCCCGGTGGAGTCGCGCGCCGTCAGCTGGAGCTCGAGGTGCGAAGGATAGTCGTGATCGGGCGCCACGAACGAGCCGCTCGCCGTGCCCACGAAGGCCGTCACCGGATGGGTGTGGCAGGTCGACGGGCAGTGATGGAGGATCACCGTCCAGGTCAGAGCCGTGCCCGGCAGGGTTCCATCCTCGGCGTCGGTGGCGCTCCCCGAGAAGTTGATCGGATCGCCGACCTTCCACGTCAGCGCGGCGGACGGCGTGTTGATGGTGGCGACCGGGCGAGTGCCGGCCACGATCGTCGTCCCGGTCGTGCTGGAGCCGCCCCGGCTGTCGGTGACGCGCAACTGCACCGCGTACGCCCCCGCCGTGTTGTAGGTGAACGACGGGTTGATCAGCGTCGAGTCGCCGAACACGCCGTCGCCGTTCAGGTCCCACGAGTACGTCAGCGCGTCACCATCGGGGTCACTCGAACCCGAGGCGCTGAACTGGACCGCCAGCGGCGCCGCTCCGGACGTCGGTGTCGCCTGGATCGCCGCGACCGGGGGATTGTTGGCTCCGTTGAACACGATGCGCCGGATGGTGCCGCCGTCGAAGTCCGTGTAGAACAGATCTCCGCCGGGGCCGATGGCGAGGTTGACCGGCCCGTGAGCGGCCCCGACGAAGCGGAGGATCGACGTACCGGTCGACGGGAGCGGAGTGTTCATGTCCGTTTGCAGCTCGGCGCGCGCTGAGAGCACGGTTGTAGACGCGCACCTCGTCGATGCGGCCCTGGAAGAACTCCCCCCAGATGCTGTTGCCGCCGATCCGCAGCGCGCCCGTCGAGGTCAGCAGGCTCCCGGCCATCGCCCGGCTCCCCACCTGCACGCCGTTCACGTACAGACGCAGGGTCGTTCCGTCATGGGTGGCCGCCAGGTGCGTCCACGCATTCAGCGGCAGCGCGACCGTTCCCCGCGCGTCCAGCGGCTGCCCGGGCGCCGCACTCCGCACCGCGTACACGGTCGGGACGTTCGTGTCCACGTTCGAGTAGAGGTTGTAGACCTCGCCATCGAATCGCTCTTTGATGAGGACGTTGCGCCACACCCCGTTCCCGTGCGCCGTCGGAAAGATCCACGCGGACAGCGTCATTCCATTCGGCAGGTCCAGCAGGCTCGAGTGCCCCACCGTCACCATGTCGTTGACGCCGTCGAACGACAGCGCGCTGCCATATCGGCCCTGCGGCGTCCACGTGGCCCCCGTGATGGAGCCGATGTGACCGTTTCCGCTGACGTCGGTCGTGGTGGTCCCGGTGCCCTCGTTGAAGGCGTAGCCGGCCACGAGGCCCGGGGGAAGAGAGCCGGGCGGCGGCGTGCCCGGTGGGTTCAGCATGGCCCAGATGCAGCCCCGCGAGTAGTCCGCGAAGAACAGCGCGCCACTGTAAGAGGCGGGGTAATTCCCGCCGTTGTAGAAGGCGAGTCCCGAGATCGATGAACTTCCGGTCGGGCACCCGTCACCCGGCACGACGCTCGCCGCATGATTGTAGGTGTACACCGGCGTTGTGACAGCGCTACCGCCCTGAGCGTACAGAGACTCGCAGAGGCTCAGGTTGGCCGCGTCATACTGCCCCTGCGGTGCAGCGCCTTCGTAGCACGGCCAGCCGAAGTTCAAGACGCCCGCGGTCGGGTTCTGGATCCGGTTGATTTCCTCCCAGACATCCCAGCCGACGTCGCCGACCCAGATCTCGCTCGTACCGGGACGCGTCGCGATCCGGAACGGATTGCGGAGCCCATAGGCAATGATGCGTCGCGCGTTGGCGTTGCTGTGAGAGAAGTTGGGGTTGGTCGAAAGGGCGGCGCCGGTCTCCGGGTCGACGCGCAGGACCGCGCCGCCAAGCACCACGGGCTCACCGGCAGGACGACGGAGACTCTGGCTCCGCAGTGCACCGCCGCGGGCGGTCGGTGGGCTCTGGGTACCGCCGACGGCGACCGGCGGGTCACCGCAAGGGTTGAGAGGGCTGCCATCCTGGCCCCAGTCCGCAAAGCCAAAGCTGGCGCCGTCACCACCGCTGACGTAGAGCGCACCATCAGCACCGAAGACGAGCTGTCCGACCGAGTGGCTCGGATACTGCTGGCACCAGTCCTCGATGAGCACCCGCTCCGGGATGACCGCCACATTGCCAGACGCCTCGAAGCGCGAGAGCCGTCCGCTCACGACGCAACCGTCGGTGGTGGGGCCGGGGGGGCTCGGGCAGGGGTCGGCGGTGACCCCGTCGGCACCCCAGCGAGGCGCCGTGCCACCGATAGGCGCGTCGTAGGCGTAAAGAAGGTAGACATACGGCCGGGCTGGAAACCCGGGATCGAGGGCCATGCCCAACAGGCCGCGGTCCCAGAAGTTGTGCACCTTCGTCCGCAGGTCGACGAAGATGTCCGGCGTCGGATCGGTGAGACTGTTAAAAACTTTGACGAGGCCGCTCTTCTCCGCGACGAAGATGCGGCCGTCCGGTGAGAAGGACACGACGGTGGGCTGGGTGAGACCGCTGAAGACCGTGACGTCCTGGAACCCAGCCGGAAGCGTTTGGGCCGTGGTGTCAGAAGCCAGCGGCGCGCCGAAGGCCGCCGCACAGGCGAGGAGCGCCGCCGCCAGACGCGTGGAGAAGTGACCCGACAATCGGCGGCGAGCAGGACCCCAGCACCGGGCAGTCATGGGCAGGCCATCGTTTCTCATGGGTCGTACGTGTCCGCAAGAAGGATGCCCCGCCCGAAAAACCCTGCACTCACGGGAACATCCACCCAGTAGCCGCGCCGGCCGTCGCAGAAGTGTCAAGAAAGGCGACGGCGATGAGCGGGCAGACCCGAAGGGACGCGAGAGCGGAAGCTACGCCAGCAGCGCGGAGAATAGCCGCTGGTACTCGGCACCCATGCGCTCGGAGCCGAAATACTCGTGCACCCGCGCGTAGCCCGCGTTGGCCACGCGCTCGCGAAGCCCCTGATCGCCGAGCATCCGGGCCAGCGCCCGCGCCAGCGCCGGGGGATTGTCGGGCTCGACGAGCACCCCCGTGTGGCCGTCCTCGATGATCTCTGGAATGCCGCCGACGGCCGAGGCCACCACCGCCTTGCGGCACGCGAGTGCCTCGGCGACCACCAGCCCGAACGGCTCCGACCGCGAGGGCAGCACGAAGATCGAACAGCCGTGGAGCAGCCGCGCCACCTCGGCCCGACCACGCTCGCCCAGAAACTCCACCCGCCCCCCGAGGGCCAGGGCCCGCGCCTGGGCCTCGTGCTGCGGACGCAGCGGGCCATCGCCCACGAGCACGAGCCGCACGCCCCGGTGGGCGTCGCCGATCTCGGCAAAGGCCGCCAGCAGCACGTCGAGCGCCTTCTTTTCATTGTGCGCCGCGATGCACAGCACGTACGGCTGCGCCGGCAGCCCTGGGCCCGGGTCCGGCCGGCCCAGCTCGTCCATGTCGATGCCGTTGTGGACGGCGGCGCCGCGGCGGGCCGCCTGTGGAAACACCGCCAGGCACTCCTGGAGGAACGCCTGCGACGGGGCCACCAGCGCGTCGGCTCCGGCCACGAGCAACCGGAGCGACCACGGGTACCGTTTCGACCGTCGCCCGTCCCGGAACAGGTCCGCCCCGTGCACCGACACGGCCAGCCGAATCGGCAGGAGCCAGCGCAGGATCCCGAAGTAGACGAACGGCTCCACCGGATAGTGGACGTTGATGACCTGGATCCGGTGCCGCCGGAGCACGGCGGCGAGCTGGAGCAGCGTGGGCACGAGGTACACGAGAAAGGCCAGGAGGCTCCTGATCGGCTTCCCCTCGATGAAGGGCGAGCGGAGATTCCGCTCGTAGCCCGTGAAGCCCCACGCCGTCGTCCGGCGCCGGCAGTACTCGGGCTCGCCGGGGTGGAAGAACACGACCTGGTGCCCGGCCTGCTCCAGGCTGCGGGCGAGGTTGCCGACGACGGAGGCGACGCCGCCGAACGGCTGGTCCCAGGGGACGACCATCAAGACGTTCATCGCCGGAGCCGTCGACGTGGCCGGCGCGCTATCGCACGAGGCCGGCATCACGCCGGGGCGTGCAGGAGCGCCACGGTGCGGGCGATCGCCTCGTCCCACGAGAGCCACTCGTGCGCGAGCTTCGTCACGCCCGCACGAAGGCGCTCGCGCAGGTCGTCGTCCTGCATCAGGGTGCCGATCGCCTGGGCCAGCGCCGCCGGGTCCCTCGGCTCGACCAGGAGGACGTTGTCGCGGTCGACGAACGCGTCGTCGGTCATCGGCCCCCGGGTCGTGACGATGGGAACGCCGTGCGCCGCCATGGCCGAGAACGAGCTGTTGTTGAGCTGGACGCCACCGTGCAGCGGCAGGACGCACACGTCGGCGGCCCGCAGGTACAGTGACGGCTCCTCGCCGTCCGACTTGAAGGCACCCGTCCAGGTGGTCCGATCGGCCACGCCCAGGTCCGCGCACAGCCGCTGCATGTCGTTCCAGTATCGTCCGCTGACCTCGGCGTCGAGGTCGATCGTCCCGCCGATGAACACCAGCCGAGCCCGGCGCCGTTCGCGCCGGAGGATCTGGAAGGCCTCGAGGAGTGTCTCGATGCCTTTCTTGGGGTAGATGTAGCCGAAGAAGGCGATCACGAAGTCGTCGGCGTCGACACCCAGCTTGGCCCGGCCCTGCAGCCGCGCTCGCTCCGGGGGCTCGCTCGACACCCGGACGTTGGGCGCCGGCGGGATCACGACCATCCGCGGGCGGGCCGTGGGCGCCTCTTCGGCCAGCACCGTCCGGTGGCCCTCGCAGAGCACGATCACGTGATCGCTGTCCCGCAGCAGCGTGCCCGAATCGTGCCCCACGCCCGCGCCGCCGGCCGCGTAGGCCGCCAGCTTGCGGATGGCGCGGGTCGTGAGCCCGGTCGTGGTCGCGGTGGCGCCGGCGAACGGGCTCTCGTAGCGGGTCACGAACGGCACCCGCGGGAGGCGACGCTTCACCATGGTGGGGGCGAACGTCATCATCGGGTGGTAGCCGTACATCCCGCCGAGGTACATCAGCAGCACCGCGTCGGGGGCGCAGCGCTCGACGAACCGAATGAGCCGGGGCACCTCCCGCCAGGACCAGCGGCGCATGATCGGGTGGACCGTGACGCCGGCGTCGTTGGCGCCTACGTTGTCCGCGGAGGTCAGGACGTGCACGTCGAGCCCGGCGCGGGCCAGGCGCGTGCACAGGTGATGGGCATTCGCAGACTCGCCGGCGTGCATCGGGGGATAGGCCGCCGAGATGACCAGGACCTTCACGCGTGCGTCCTCCCCGGCCCCTCCAGCGGCCGGCCCTCCTCGCGCTGCTGGGTGCCGCTCATCCAGTCCCATCCGAGCAGCCAGCGGTCCTCGTCGGACAGCGGAAAGCCGCCGGCCCGGCGGTAGACGGCCCGGTAGGCCTTGGCGGTGCGCAGCAGGTCGAAGTCCTTCAGCCGCTCGTACCCTCGCGCCCGCAGGTCCCGTCGGAGGTCAGCGTTGGTCGTGATCCGCACGATGGCGTCGGCGATCGCCCCCACGTCGGTCGGATCGAACAGCAGGGCGGCGTCGCGGACCTGCTCGGGCAGCGCGGTGGCATTCGAGCAGGCCACCGGCAGACCGTCGAGCCACGCCTCGAAGATCGGTAGGCTGCTGGCCTCGTAGAGGGACGGGAACACCAGGCACGAGGCGAGCCGATACAGGCCCCGCAGGTCGCCGTCGGGGACGTACCCGAGGAAGCGAGCCTGACCGTCGAGGCCGTACTGGCGCAGGCCCGCCTCGATGCGCGGCCAGAACGACGGGTAGCGGGAGCCCGTGCAGATCAGGTTCAGCCTCACGCCGGCGTCGTCCCGCAGGCGGGCGAGGGCCTCGAAGAGCCGCAGGTGGTTCTTGTGGGCCCAGGTCACGCCGGGGAACAGCAGGAACGGCGCGTCGAGCTGGTAGGCCGCCCGGACGCGCTCGAGGTCGGCGGCCGTGGGCTCACCCGACGTCTGGGTGGGCGCCGCCTCGGCAATCACCTGGATCTTGTCGGGGTCGACCCGATAACGGCGGACGACGTCCTCCTTCACCCACTGCGAGCCCACGACCACCGTCTGCGCGTGGTGACAACCGGCCGGGTAGATCGCCTCCCGCCAGGCCAGCAGTCGCGGAGAGAAGTACTGGGGATACTGCAGGTGCTGGAGATCGTGCGGGTTGTAGACCGTGGGCACGGCGCACAGGATGAAGCTCTGGGTCGGGAAGTGCAGCACGTCGCAGCCGAGGCTCTCGTGAAATCCCCCGGAGACCGGAACGCCCGAGCTCCCGCCGTCCCCGGAGCCGCGGAGGACGCGCACGATGGGGTGGGCGATGCGCGAGAGCAGCCGCCGGGCGCGCGTGGGCTGGGCGCGGGGCCGCATCACGAGGCGATGATTGGCCCCCAGGAACGGAGCCAGCCAGGCGCGCTGCTCCTCGGAGTCGATGACGACCACGTACTTCTCGGGCCCCTCGAGCTGGCCGAGCCCCTGCAGGAGGCTCTTGACGGCGACCGCGATCCCGCCGGTCACGCCGGGCAGGATCTGCGCGTCGATCGCAACCTTCATCGGATGTTGGAGTGCTGGTCGCGCCGGAGGATCTGGTACCCCCGTACGAGCTCGGCGATACCGTCGTCGAGGCCGACGGTGGTCCGGAACCCGGTGTCCTCGATCCGCTGGTTGCTCACGAGATAGTTACGCTTGTCGGGGTCCTCGCCGATCTCGGCCGCGACGAAGTAGAACTCGGGGACGTGCTTGCGGATCACCTCGCACAGCTCCCACTTGCTGAGGTTGGCGTCGCTGAGCCCGACGTTGTACGTGCGCCCCTTCATGGCGTCGTAGTTGGCCAGGGCGTGGCGGAAGACGCCAGCGCCGTCGCGCACGTGCAGGTAGTTCCGCTTGAAGTGCGGCTCGAACAGCACCACGAAGCGGTCGATGACCGCCCGGAAGGTGAAGTCGTTCACCAGGAGGTCGAGCCGCATCCGCGGGCTGACCCCGAACAGGGTGGCGAACCGGAACGTCACGCAGTCACCGCGGTCGAGGAGGAAGGCCTCGGCCTCCACCTTGACCCGCCCGTACACCGAGATGGGCCGCAGCGGCGAGTCCTCGTCACAATAGATGTCGGCCTCGCCGATGCCGTAGCCGCTGTTCGTGCACGGGTAGATGATCCGCTGCCCGCGGCTGGCCAGCCCGGCGATGGTCTTGATCTGCTCGAGGTTCACCGCCCGGGCGGCCTCCGGCTCCTTGGCGCAGATCGGCGCCCCCGTCAGGCACGCCAGCGGGAAGATGGCGTCGGCCTTCGGCACCAGCTCCTCGAGGAGCCGGCGGTCGCGGACGTCGCCTCGCACCACGGTCAGCCGCGGATTCCAGCAGCAGTCGAGCAGCGACGTCTGCTGGTACATGAAGCTGTCCACCACCGTGACGTCGTGGCCGTCGTTCAGCAGCATCGGAACGAGGATCGACCCCAGATATCCCGCACCGCCCGTCACCAGAATCCGCACGTTGCCCCTCCCTCTGGTCTGCGTGCCCGGCCGATCAGTGGCCCAGCTCGCGAAATGCCTCGATCGTCCGCGCCGAGCGCGCCTGCTCCTCGGCCGAGTAGTCCTCTTCGCGCTCGAAGAAGATGATCTGGCTGCCGCCGAACTCGAACTTGACCGGCACGTGGATGAGCTTGGCCAGCCTCTCCCGGATGGCCGCGTGCCGCTCGGGCGGGGCGAAGAAGACGATGAAGCCCCCGCCGCCGGCGCCGATGAGCTTGCCGCCGATGGCCCCCGCCGCCCGGGCCTGGTCGTAGATGTCGTCCACGTACGAGTTGGACACCTTGGCGCTCAGGCTCCGCTTGGCCTGCCACGCCTCGTGCAGGAGCTCGCCGAACCCGCCGAGGTCCTGGCCCCCGCCGAGGATCGACACCCCCTCGTCGACCAGCTCCCGCATGAGCCGGAGCTGGCGGCGCTTGTCGTCGATGTCGTTGACGTAGGTGTCGGCGATCGTCGAGGCGGTCCGCTTGATGCCGGTGTAGAACAGCATCAGGTGGGCGTTCAGCTCCTGCATGCGCTCGCGGCTGAGCGTGACCGGCCGCACCGAGATCTCGCCGTTGGGCGCGAAGGTGATGTGGTTGAAGCCGCCGTAGGCGGCCAGCACCTGGTCCTGGGAGCCGACCGTCTCCTTCAGGACGTCCTGCTCGAGGTGCACGCTCTCCATGGCCAGCTGGTGCTTGCTGACCATCTGCCCCTTGAGCGCGTAGAGGGCGTGGAGGAGGCCGACCGTGAAGGCCGAGCTGGAGCCCATGCCGCTGCGGGCCGGGATGTCGCCGTCGTGGTGGATCTCGACGCCGCGCTGGACGTCGAGGAACCGCAGCACCTCGCGGACCGACGGGTGGGCGATCTCCTCGATGGTCTGGCAGTACTCGATCTTCGAGTAGACCAGGCAGATGCGGTGCTCGAAGAACGGCGGCAGGTGCCGGGCCGTGATGTAGCAGTACTTGTCGATGGTCGTGGCCAGCACCGCCCCGCCGTGCTTGCGGTACCAGTCCGGGTAGTCGGTGCCGCCGCCGAAGAACGAGATGCGAAAGGGCGTCCGGCTGATGATCATGGCCGGGCTCCGAACAGCGCCCGCTCGACGAGCAGGCACAGCAGGTGCTCCACCGCCAGGTGCGTCTCCTGGAGGTGCTGGGTGTCGTCGTTCGGCACCGCGATGGCCACGTCAGCCAGCTTGCCGAGGCGGCCGCCCGAGCCCGTCAGCGACACCGTCCGCAGGCCGGTGGCCCGCGCCAGCTCGACCGCCTGGATGACGTTGGGCGAGTTGCCGCTGGTGCTGATGCCGAGCAGGACGTCGCCCGGCCGGCCGAGCGCCTGCACCTGGCGGGCGAAGATCCCGTCGAAGCCGCAGTCGTTGGCGTAGGCCGTGAGGAACGAGGTGTCGGTCGTCAAGGCGATGGCCGGCAACCCCGGTCGCTCGAAGTCCTTGGTCAGCCGACTGACGAACTCGGCCGCCATGTGCTGGCAGTCGGCGGCGCTGCCGCCGTTACCGCAGATGAGCAGCTTGCCCCCCGCGCGGAAGGCCTCGGTGATGACCCCCGCCGCCGTGACGATCGACTCCGCGCAGGCGTCGGCCGTGAGCCGCTTGATCGCCGCGCTCTCGGCCAGATACGACCGCACCGTGGCCGTGGATTGAGCCTCAGGTTGCATTCCGCGCACTCCTTTGGACCCCGGCGCCGATCGCCTCGTCGGCACCGATCAGTCCTTCGATCACGCGTGCCGCTTCACGCAGGTCCTCGACGACGTGGTCGGCGATGACGTCGCCGGCGCCGGCGACCTCCGATCCGTAGCCGGTCCGCACCAGCAGCGTGGTGCTCCCCGCCCGCCGCCCCAGCTCGATGTCCGAGGCCTTGTCGCCGATCACGAACGCCGCCCGCGGCTCGAAGCCCCTCTCGCGCGCGGCCTGCTCCAGCAACCCCGGGCCGGGCTTGCGGCACCGGCACCCGTCGGCCGGCACGTGCGGACAGACGTAGATGCCGCTCAGCTCGACACCCTCGGCGGCCAGGCATTCGACCAGCCGCGCGTGGATCGCGGCCAGGGTGTCCTCGGTGAAGTACCCGCGCCCCACGCCGGACTGGTTGGTGACCACGATCAGCTCCAGGCCCAGGTCGCGGAGGTGCCGCAGCCCCTCGGCGGCGCCGGCGAGCAGCTCGACCTGGGCGGGATCGGCCAGGTAGTGGCGCTCCACGTTGATGGTGCCGTCCCGATCCAGCACGACGACGCCGCGTCTCACGCCCGCTGCATCCAGGACGCGACCAGCTCGCCGAAGATGTCGTCGAGGCTCTTGGTGATCCCCCAGCCCGGATAGTGCGCCTTCATCTTGCGCAGGTCACTGATGTAGCAGATGTGGTCACCCTCGCGCGCCTTGGCGACATACTCCCAGCTCATGGCCTTGCCGGTCAGCGCCTCCGCGCGGTCGAACGCCTCCAGGATCGAGCAGGAATTGTCCCGGCCACCGCCGATATTGTAAACCTCACCCGAGCGTGGCGACTCGATGAAGGCCTCGGCGAAGCGGGCCACGTCGTAGGAATGGATGTTGTCGCGGACCTGCTTGCCCTCGTACCCGTAGACGTAATAGGTGCCGCCGGTGACGTTCGTCTTCACGAGATAGCCGAGGAAGCCGTGCAGCTCGACCGCGGAATGGGCGGGCCCCGTCAGGCAGCCCCCCCGCAGACAGCACGTCGGCATGTCGTGATAGCGGCCGTACTCCTGCACCATGATGTCGCCGGCCGCCTTCGAGGCCCCGAACAGCGAGTGCTTGGACTGATCGATGGTGAACGTTTCCGGGATGCCGTCGACGAAGGCCGGGTCGTCGTAATCCCAGCGGGTGCCACGGTCGACCAGCTTGATCCGGTTGGGGGCATCGCCGTACACCTTGTTCGTCGACATGTGCACGAGCGGCGAGGCGGGACAGTGGCGCCGCATCGCCTCCAGCAGGTTCATGGTGCCGCCGGCGTTCACGTCGAAGTCCTCGAACGGCCGCTTGGCGGCCAGGTCGTGGCTGGGCTGGGCGGCGGTGTGAATGACCGCCGTCGGCGCCACCGTCTGTACCAGCGTCTCGAGCCCGGCCCGGTCACGGACGTCCAGCTCGTGGTGGACGAAGCCCGGATGCTCGTCGAGCAGCCGCTTCTGATTCCAGCGGGTGTCGCCCTGGGGCCCGAAAAAGTCCGCCCGCATGTTGTTGTCGACGCCGTGCACCGTCCAGCCCAGCCGATGGAAGTGACTGACCATCTCCGAGCCGATGAGCCCGTTGGAGCCCGTGACCAGCAACGTCTTCTTCATGGCTGTCCGATTCCGTCCCTTGATTGAGCGGCCCGACGATGGCGCGTCGTCACGCGGTCTTCACCGCAGCCAGGCACTCGAGCAGCGCGTCGCCCACCCGCCTCACCTGGTCCCGCGTCAGTCCAGTGAAGGTGGGCAGGTTGATGCCGGAGCGGGCGATCGCCTCCGCCACCGGGAACGCCTGGCCCTGGCTGGCCTCGCGGTAGGGCGGCAGGGTGTGGAGCGGGTGGACGAACGGCCGCGTCTCGATGCCGCGGCGGCGCATCGCGTCCATGACGCCGTCGCGGTCCGCCGCATGCTCGCTGACGAGGACCGAGAACATCCACCAGACGTGCCGCGTCCACGGCTTCTCGCCCTGACAGGTCAGGACGTCCACGCCCCCCAGCTCCTCGCGGTACCAGGCGGCCAGTTCCCGTCGCCGCTGCAGCTGCCAGTCGACGCGCTCGAGCTGGGCCAGGCCGATGGCGGCCGTGAGGTTGGTCATGCGGTAGTTGTAACCGATGACCGGATGCCAGTAGCGGCGGTTGGGGTCCATGCCGTGGGTCCGGAACAGGCGCATCCGCCCGGCGATGTCGTCGTCGTCCGTCACCACCATGCCGCCCTCGCCCGTGGTGACGATCTTGTTCCCGAAGAAGCTGAAGGTGGCGATGTTGGCCAGAGCCCCGGCCCGGCGGCCCCGATACTCCGCCCCGTGCGCCTGGGCGGCGTCCTCCAGCACGAACAGACCGTGCCGGCGAGCCAGGGCGTTGATCGGGTCCATGTCGGCCGGCTGCCCGAACAGGTGGACGACGATGATGCCCTTCGTCCGGGGGGTGATCTTGGCCTCGATGGCGGCCGGATCGATCGTCCACGTATCCGGCTCGGCGTCGACGAACACCGGCTGGGCCCCGCAGTACGTCACGGTGTTGGCCGTCGCCACGAACGTCAGCGTGGGGACGATGACCTCGTCGCCCGGCCCCACCCCGAGGGCGACCAGGGCCAGGTGCAGCGCCGTCGTCCCGTTCGAGCAGGCCACCGCGTGTCGTACCCCACAGAACTCCGCGAAGCCCGCCTCGAAGCGGTCGAGGTACTTGCCGCTCGACGAGATCCACGTCGAGTCCAGGCAGTCGAGCACGTACGCCTTCTCGTTGCCGGTCAGGTCGGGTTCGGCGACCGGGATGAAGCTGCCGTCACTCATGCGCGTGCCTCCGAAGGCTGCTTGGCGAACAGGAAGAGCCGCTGGTCGTTCCAGCTGTCTGTCCGAAGGCAGGCGAACCCGCCCCGCCGGAACAACGCTACCAGGTCCATCTCGCTGTAGGAATTCATGTAGCCGAAATAGGT
This sequence comes from uncultured Candidatus Rokubacteria bacterium, assembly GCA_963734175.1. Lineage (GTDB taxonomy): Bacteria > Methylomirabilota > Methylomirabilia > Rokubacteriales > CSP1-6 > AR5. The sequence goes on along the minus strand of CAVTGC010000013.1, from coordinate 335,612 downwards.
CCGCCGCGCCCCCGCCGCGAGCGCCCGCACCGCGCCGGAGCGACGGGCGACGGCGTACGAGGCCACGCAGTACCGGACGTGGTCCGACAGCCACGCGACGACCGAGGGGACGTCGCGGACGTACTCCAGCACGCCGGCGAAGACGGCGACGTTCGCGTGCAAGGGCTGCAGGTCCGGCAGCGGCCGCCGATTCAGGTCGCACACGAAGGTGTCGGGGCCCCGCTGGACCAGGTCCGAGGCCACGTAGCTGCAGGTCGGGGCGAGGTAGCGCTTGAGGGCCAGGGTGCCGGCGCCGAACTCGATGACCCGGGCGTCGGTCGGCACCATCGAGGCCAGCTTCTGGGTGCGCGCTTCCCACCAGGCCTCGAGATTGCCGGCGTCGCCCCAGCGTTTGTAGTCCGAGCGTCCCAGGGAGCACAGGACCGCCATCCGAACCCACCGCGTCAGCGTCCTCACGCCCCCGCGTTCGTCCACAACAGTGCCCATCAGGATGCCAGCCTCCGCATGGTCCATGGCAGATCCGGCCGCAGTAGGCCCTGGCGCCCATCGGAGATGTGCGCGCCGATTCCCCCCGATTGCTCGATGGTGAAGGACAGGCCCCGATCGACGAAGAAGTGCGTCTGGATCATCGGGGTGTCGGAGCCGACCGACAGGAAGTACTGTCCGTAGTTGAGGAAGTTGCCCGGGATCGTGCACTGGCTCACAAACGTGCCCGGCGTCCGGGCCTCCTCGCGCGTGTCCGCGTCCGTGGACGAGAACAGCACGGTGCCGTCGTGCGCCGTGAGGCTGACCCCGACCCGGAGACTCGCCGCCGGCCTCAGGACCTCGTACTCGACCTCCACGCTCATGGCCGAGCGCGCATCGATCGACGTCGTGACGTGGCCCTCGCTGGAGCGGGTGCGGACGGCGAGGAGGCGGACGAACTCCGATCCGGGCGCCTCGGCCGGACGGTCCCGGAACGTCAGCTCCCCGAGGGCGTCGACGCCGGCCGCGAAGTAGCGGGCGACGACCTCGTCGGCCGGGCCGACGTCCTTGAGCTGCCCGCGGTCCAGCCACAGGCCCAGCCGGCACAGACGCGTGATGGCGGCCATGTTGTGGCTCACGAACAGCACCGTGCGCCCTTCCCCGGCCACGTCGCCCATCTTGCCGAGGCACTTGCGCTGGAAGGCAGCGTCGCCCACCGCCAGCACCTCGTCGACGATCAGGATCTCCGGCTCCAGATGAGCGGCCACGGCAAAGGCCAGGCGCACGTACATGCCGCTCGAGTAGCGCTTCACGGGCGTGTCGATGAACTGGCCGACCTCGGAGAACGCGACGATCTCGTCCAGCTTGCGGTCGATCTCCGCCTTCCGCATGCCCAGGATGGCGCCGCTGAGGTAGATGTTCTCGAGCCCCGTGAGCTCCTGATCGAAGCCGGTACCGACCTCGAGCAGCGAGCCGACCCGCCCGTAGATCTCGGCCCGCCCCGAGCTGGGCTCGGTGATGCGGGACAGGATCTTGAGCAGCGTGCTCTTGCCCGCACCGTTCCGGCCGACGATGCCGACGACGTCGCCCTGGTGGACCTCGAACGACAGGTCGCGCAGCGCCCAGAAGACCTCCCGGCGGGCCCGGCTCCGCTGCCGGGGATGCAGCAGCGCGCTGACGCCGTCCATCAGCTGGTCGCGCAGCGTGTCGTGGCGGTACCGGGCCGAGGCGATCGTGTACCGCTTGGAGATGTTGTCGACGCGGATGGCGAGGTCGCCCATCAGATCACGTCCGCGAAGGCGCGTTCCATGCGCCGGAAGAAGATGAGCCCGCCGACGAGCGACGGTACCGTCACGGCCACGCTCACGACCACGGCCCCCACGTCGAGGGGGCCGGCGCCGACGAGGCACCAGCGAAATCCCTCGATCACTCCCACCATGGGATTCAGGCTGTACAGAGCGCGCCACGGCTCGGGTACGAGGCTGATCGGGTAGACGACCGGGGACGCGTACATCCAGGCCTGGACCAGGAACGGGATCGTGTGATTGACGTCGCGGTAGCGGACGTTGAGCGGCGCCAGCCACAGGGCGATCGTGAGGGCAATCGCGGCCGCCAGCACCAGGTAGGCCGGCAGGGCCAGCAGATTCCAGGCGGGGGTCATCCGGTACCAGGCCATCAGCCCGAACAGGGTCAGCAGCGACAGGCAGAAGTCCACGGCCGGCGTCAGCACTCCCGACAGCGGAATGATCAGGCGCGGGAAATAGACCTTGGTGATGAGGTGCGCGTTGCCGACCAGGCTGGTGCTGGCCCGCGCCAGAGCCTGGGCGAAGTACGTCCACGGCAGGAAGCCCGCGAACGCGAAGACGATGTACGGCAGCCCGTCAGAGGGAATCTTCGCCAGCCGGCCGAACACGACGGAGAAGATCAGCACCGTCAGGAGCGGGCTCAGCACGGCCCAGGCCGCTCCGATCGCCGTCTGCTTGTAGCGGACCTTGACGTCGCGCCAGACCAGGAAGTAGAGGAGCTCGCGACGCTGCCAGATCGCGCCGAGATCGAGGTCGAGGAGGCGCTGACGCGCCTCGATCACCGACATCGGCACGCTCATGTTAGGAGCGACGCTCGCCCGCGCGCGCCGGGAAGGTTTCTGCGCATGGGTCTGGATACGCGTGAGTTCCGCCATGGGGTCTTCGTTAGCCTGCAAGATTACAGACGCCTCGCTATTGTCGTGCCACATCATCGCCGGGGGGCGGCGCCCAAAAAATGATTATAAATCAGTAGCTCCAGCAATACTCCGACAGTGTCCAATCTGCCCGCCGGTGCCGCCGGGGGGCGCAATGAGCGGTCAGGGGCGCGCAAGACTTGCGTATCGATCGCCGACAGGCTCGGAGGCGGTCACGATCGCCCCCGCAGGACGTCCAGGGGGACGCTGTTGCGCCAGACTCGAGCCCGCATCGACTCGACCCGCTCGAGCATCGTGCGGGATGCCCCCTCTCCACCGGCCAGGAGATCGGTTCCCATCGTCTCGAGGTGGGCCGCGTCCATCTCGTCGAGTCCGGCGCCGTGGCGCCAGCTCAGATCTCGGCAAAGGTCTGCGACCTTGTCCGAGCGCTTGATCGCGAGAAACGGCACGCCCTGGATGGCGGCGAAGACGCAGAAGTGGTAGCGCATGCCGACGGCGAGCCGGCAGGCGCTGAGCAGCGCCATCATCTGCTGGGGCGTCCGGTACTCGTTAGCGAGGATCGCCGCCCGCTCGGGGTGCCGCATGTGGCCGATGACGAGCTGGCTCGCGGCTTTGTCGAAGGACTCGTCCTCGCGGATCTCATTGCAGAAGAACACGATGCGGGCGCCCTGCTTCTCGACGAGCCGGTCGAGGAACTCGGCGAGCGTGATGAACAGACGCGGGGCGCGCTCGGCGACGAAGCGCTCGTTCGTCACGTTGACGCCGACCAGCACCTCGCCGGGGGCGGCCCGTAGACATTGGGGCAGCTGGTCAACCGCCTCCTCCGGGCTGCGCTCGAGCGTCCACGCCAGATCCGCGGCGACGGTGAGACGGTCCGCAGCCACCCCGTACGCGAGGAGACGCTCGCGATCGTACTCGCTGCGGACGCTCCAGTGGCACACCCGAGGCGCGAGCTCGTCGGCGATGAGACGGCGCGAGTCCTCGTGCTGTAGCCGCTCCGTCCCGACGCCGACGAAGGCCACGGGCGTGCCTCGCGCGGCGCGGGCGGCCACGAGCGGGACGACCTCGCTCAGGGGCCACCGGCCGAGCACGTCCATGATCGGCGTCCCTCCCACGAACACCGCGCCGTCGGCGCGCCGGTTGGCCCACCAGCCGCCCACGCTCGCGCGCGACGCCGGGAAGTAGCTGAAGGACGGTTCCACCCGCGCCGTGTGCCGCCGATCCCGCGAGGCGAAGGACGCCGAGGCGTGCGGGTCGTAGCGCGCGAGGAGACGCCCGAAGCCCTGCAGCGTCGCCTCGTCGCCGATGTTCCCCCATCCATAAAATCCGAACGGCGCCACCAGCCTCATGCGTGGCGCCTATCGAAGCCGAGTGGGCGGCGTGTCGGCGGTGCTCGGCCGCGCGCGCCGCGACGCGCGCGGGCGGGCCGTCACGGTCGAGACGCCGGCATCACGTCACGCGCTAACCAGCGCCCCTGCTCCCTGAACTCCTTGGCATTGCGCCTGACCGGAACGTGCGGAGGCTGATGTCGCGGCCACCCGGCGGGCGTGCTGAGCTTCGCGGCGGACGTGCCGGTCTCCATGGCTTCGGGCACTGGCGTCTGTATCATTCTGCGCTTCAGGGCTCGCTATTGTTGTGCCACATCGTTGGGGATGCCAAATGCTCTCAAGAATCAGCTATTTGGCAATGGAGTCTCGGCAGGCGCTCCCACGGACTCGACATCCGTGGGAGCGCAACGAGCGGTCACGCACCCGCAGGAATTGCGCGCCGAGAAACCGACCGTCCGGCGGTCGGCTAGCCCCGGAACGCCGGCATCACATCACGCGCGAACCAGCGCAGCTGCTCCTTGAACTCCTTGGGCGACAGCCCCTCGGCCCAGTGGATCATGAAGTCCTCGAGCCCGGGGTACTTGGCCTCGATCGACTTGATGCCCTCGATCACCTGCGCCGGCGGGCCGCAGAACCACGCCTTCTGCTGGATGCCGTCCGCCAGCGTCGGAATGCGGGCCGGCGCCCCCGGCGTGCCCCACGTGCGCCCCTGCTCGTCGGCGTAGCGCACGAATCCGAACGGCGCGAACCACTTGTAGCGCTCGTCGTGTGACGGCTCGACCCGGCGCTTGGCCTCCTCCGGTGTGTCGGCCAGGTAGAGACCGGCGCCCCAGATCATGTCCTGGCCGAGCTGCTTGGGATGGCCGTGCCGGACGCAGGCGTCACGGTAGGCCTTGACGACGTCGTCGAGGATCTTCTCGCCGTTGAGGGTGACCATCGCCTTGAAGTTCTTCGAGGCCATGTAGTCGATGGACTTGCTGCTGGCGATCGGCATCCACACCTCGACCGGCAGGTGCTTGGGCCGCGGCACGCAGGTGATCTCCCGCATCTGGTACCCGCGGTACTCCACCGGGGGCGGCACCTCGTAGGCCTTGCCGTGATGGCTGAAGGACTCGTCGCCGAAGCACTTCAGCATGAGGTCGACCTGCTCCTCGAACAATTCCCGGTTGGCCGCCTGGTCGATGACCGGCGCCCCGAAGCTCTCGACCTCGCGCGAGTGGTACCCGCGTCCCACCCCCATGATGACGCGGCCGTCGGTGACGATGTCGGCCATCGCGTAGTCCTCGGCGAGGCGGATCGGGTGCCACATGGGCAGGACGTTGAAGGCGCAGCCCAGCTTGAGACGCTTGGTCTGGGTGGCCAGCCACAAGGAGAGCTGGATGAGGTTCGGGAAGCACTCGTAGCCCTCGTGCTGGAAGTGGTGCTCGGCCGTCCAGAACGCGTAGTAGCCGAGCTCGTCCATCAGCTGGGCGACGTCACGGGCGGTCCAGAACACCTCGGAGAGTCGCTCGTTGCTGTAGCGACGGTCGTTGGCCGGAACTCCCTGCAGGCCGATGTTCTCCAGGTCGATCTGGCCGACGTACAGTGAGTGGAATCGCTTGATCATCGCGCGGTCCATCCTCCATCGATCACGAGTGTGTGGCCGGTGATGTAGCCGGCCTCGGCGCTGGCCAGGAAGAGCGCGGTGGCGGCAATCTCCTCGACGGTCCCGCGCCGGCCCATCGGCGTGACCGCCTTGATGGCCGCCTCGTCGCCGCCGACGCCGCGCATGACGGGGGCGTCGGTGCCGAGGATCGACGTCGAGTTGGCGCGCAGCCCGGTCTGAATGGGGCCCGGGCAGATCGCGTTCACGGTGACACCCCGCGCGGCGTGAGTCACGGCAAGCTGCCGGGTGAGGCCGACGACGCCGTGCTTGGACGCGACGTAGGCGGGCCCGCCGCCGTCGCCGACCAGCCCGGCCACCGAGGCCAGGTTGATGATGCGACCGGGGCCGGCCGGGGCCATCTCCTGCAGCGCCCGCTTGCAACCGAAGAACGTGCCGCCCAGGTTGATGGCGATGACCTTCGTCCACAGGGCCGGTGATATCTCGTGGACCGGCGCGTAGCCGTCCAGGATGCCGGCCGCGTTGACCAGGATGCCGAGCGGGCCCAGCGCACGCACCGCCTCGGCCACCGCGCGATCGACGTCCTCCCAGCGGCTGACGTCGGCGGCGATGAAGCAGCTCTTGCCACCGGCCCGACCGATCTCGGCGGCGACGGCGGCCCCACCCTCGGGCAGCAGGTCGACCACCGCCACCGGCGCGCCGGCCCCGGCCAGGGCGAGGGCGATGGCCTTGCCGATGCCCGAGCCTCCGCCGGTGACGATCGCGCTGCCGGGAACGAGGCTCATCTGGAGATCCGCGGCCGGACCGCTCGCACCACTCCGCACGCCGTGGAGAGGGACATGTGAGGCGTCTTCACCGGAGGCTGATGATATCACTCCCGCGACGGGCCGGCTCGCTCGGCACCGGCGTCGAGCCGCTTGAAAGTCTCGCGCGGCAGGCGTAGCCTACGGCCGTCGTCTAACGGTAACGCGGGAGCTCGGGGAACCGGGCTGAGAGGGCGGCTACGCGTCGCCGACCGCATGAACCTGACCTGGTTAATACCAGCGAAGGGAGGCCCCATGTCGCAGCCTGCGTCGCGAAAGGTCTACGTGTCCGGCTCTCGTCCCGATCTGCGCGTGCCCATGCGCGAGGTCTGCCTGCACGGCGGCGAGCCGCCGCTGCGCCTGTACGACACCGGCGGGCTCTGGACCGATCCCGAGGCCCACGTCGACATCAAGCAGGGCTTGCCCGCGCTCCGGCTGCCCTGGATCGTCGGCCGGACCGACATCGAGGAGCTGCCGGGGCCGACCTCGGCCTATCGCCGCCAGCGCGACGACGACCCCACGCTGGGCGGCGTGCGCTTCGCCTCGGTCCGGCGGCCCCTGCGGGCCAGGCCGGGCCGCTGCGTGACCCAGATGCACTACGCCCGCCGCGGCGAGATCACGCCCGAGATGGAGTTCATCGCGCTGCGCGAGGGCATGTCGGCGGACGTCGTCCGCGACGAGGTCGCCCGGGGGCGCGCGATCATCCCCTCGAACATCAACCATCCCGAGACCGAGCCGATGATCATCGGCCGCAAGTTCCTGGTGAAGATCAACGCCAACATCGGCAACTCCGCGGTGGCCTCCTCGATCGAGGAGGAGGTCGACAAGCTGCGGTGGGCGACCCGATGGGGTGCCGATACCGTGATGGACCTGTCCACCGGCAAGAACATCCACGAGACGCGCGAGTGGATCCTGCGCAACTCGCCGGTGCCGATCGGCACCGTGCCCATCTACCAGGCTCTCGAGAAGGTGGGCGGTGTCGCCGAGGACCTCACCTGGGAGCTCTATCGCGACACGCTGATCGAGCAGGCCGAGCAGGGCGTGGACTACTTCACGATCCACGCCGGCGTCCTGCTGCGCTACGTCCCCCTGACCGCCAAGCGGATCACCGGCATCGTCTCCCGCGGCGGCTCCATCATGGCCAAGTGGTGCCTCTCCCATCACCAGGAGAGCTTCCTCTACACCCACTTCCGCGAGATCTGCGAGATCATGGCCGCCTACGATATCGCGTTCTCGCTCGGCGATGGCCTCCGGCCCGGCTGCAACGCCGACGCCAACGACGAGGCGCAGTTCGCCGAGCTCGACACCCTCGGCGAGCTGACCAAGATCGCCTGGGAGCACGACGCCCAGGTGATGATCGAGGGGCCGGGCCACGTGCCGATGCACCTGATCAAGGAGAACATGGACCGGCAGCTCGAGGTCTGCCACGAGGCGCCGTTCTACACGCTGGGGCCGCTCACCACCGACATCGCGCCCGGCTACGACCACATCACCTCGGCGATCGGCGCGGCCATGATCGGCTGGTACGGCACCGCGATGCTCTGCTACGTGACGCCCAAGGAGCATCTGGGGCTGCCCAACCGCAAGGACGTCAAGGACGGCGTCATCGCGTACAAGATCGCCGCGCACGCCGCCGACATCGCCAAGGGGCACCCGGGCGCGCGCGCCTGGGACGATGCGCTCTCCAAGGCGCGCTTCGAGTTCCGGTGGGAGGACCAGTTCAACCTCTCGCTCGACCCCGATACCGCCCGCGAGTTCCACGACGAGACGCTGCCCGCCGAGGGCGCCAAGCTGGCGCACTTCTGCTCGATGTGCGGCCCCAAGTTCTGCTCGATGCGCATCACGCAAGAGGTGCGCGAGTACGCCGCCAAGCACGGGGTGGCGGCCGAGACCGTCGCCGTCGTCCAGGGGCTGCGCGAGAAGGCGGAAGAGTTCAAGAAGACGGGCGGCGAGATCTACCGCCCGGCCTGAGACTGGCACCATCCGCCGCGGGCGCCTTGCGGGGCGCCCGCGGCCCGTCTATCCTTCGCGCCATGACCACTCTCACTCCGTCCAAGCTCATGGGTGCCGAGGTCAAGCGCAAGGAGGATCCGCGCATGATCACCGGCACCTCGACCTACGTCACCGACGTGGTGGTGCCCGGCATGCTGTGGGTGGCCTTCGTGCGCAGCCCCCACGCCCACGCCCGCATCAAGAAGATCGACGCGCGGGCGGCGCTGAAGGTGCCGGGCGTGCGCATGGTCGTGACCGGCGAGGACATCCGGAAGCTGACCAAGGCGCTGCCACCCGCCAGCGCCTCCGCCGAGGGCGGCGCCAGCACCGGTGCGCCCGGCCGTCAGCACTGGGCGCTGTCGACCGAGGTCGTCCGCCACGTCGGCGAGGCCGTGGCGGCCGTCGTGGCCGACTCCGACTACGCTGCCCACGACGGCATCGACGCGGTGAAGGTCGACTGGGAGCCGCTGCCGACGGTGACCGACGTCTTCGCCGCCATGGCCGACGGCGCCCCCCAGTTGCACGCCGACGCGGCCAAAAACATCGAGCACCAGACCCAGATCAAGAAGGGCGATCCCGACGCGGTCTTCGCCCGGGCCCGACGTGTGGTGAAGCAGCGGATGGTCAGCCAGCGGCTGTGCGGCGTCGCCATGGAGCCCCGCGCGTGCGTGGCCACGCCGGATCCGACCACCGGCGGCATCGTCGTGTGGGCCACGCACCAGGCCCCCCACGCCCTGCGCGCCGACCTCTCCAACGTCATCGGCGTCGAGCAGAACCTCATCCGGGTCATCAACCCCGACATGGGCGGCGGCTTCGGCGTGAAGTTCGGCTGCTACCCGGAGGACGTGGTGCTGGCCGCGCTCGCCCGCCACCACCGGCTGGCCCTCAAGTGGGTGGAGACGCGCGTCGAGCACATGGTCGCCACCACCCACGGTCGGGCCCAGGTCGCCGACCTCGAGGCGGCCGTGGAGGACGACGGCACCATCAGCGCGCTTCGCATGAAGGTGACGGCCAACATCGGCGCCTATCCCGTCTTCACGTTCATCCCCGACCTCACGCTGGGCATGGGCGTGGGCGTCTACAAGTTCACCGACGTCGACCTGCAATCGACCTGCGTGTTCACCAACACGACGACGGTGGCCGCCTACCGCGGGGCCGGCCGGCCCGAGGCCGCCTACTACCTGGAACGGCTGATCGACATCGTCGCCGCCGAGCTGGGCAAGCCGCCCGAGGAGATCCGCCGGAAGAACTTCATCCCCCCCGGCGCGTTCCCGTACGCGACTCCGACCGGCCAGAACTATGACTCCGGCGAGTATGACCGGGCGCTCGTGAAGGCGCTGGAGCTGGCTGGCGTGGACGCGCTGCGGCGCGAGCAGAAGGAGCGGGTGGCGCGCAACGACCGCACGCTGCTCGGCATCGGCCAGGCCGTCTACGTGGAGATGTGCGGCTTCGGGCCCTTCGAGAGCGCGGTGGTGCGCGTGGAGCCGTCGGGGTCGGTCACCGCGTACACCGGTACCTCGGCCCACGGTCAGGGCCACGAGACGACCTTCGCGCAGATCATCGCCGACAACCTGGGCGTTGACTTCGACAAGATCGTCGTTCGCCACGGCGACACCGCAGCCGTGCAGATGGGCAACGGCACCGGCGGCAGCCGCAGCCTGGCCGTCGGGGGCACCGCGATCCTGAACGCGACGCTCCGGGTCCAGGAGAAGGCGCGCCGGGTCGCGGCCAGCATGCTGGAGGCCGCCTTCGAGGACGTGGTGCTCGAATCGGGCCGCTATCAGGTCAAGGGGGCGCCGGCCAAGGGACTCGGCCTGGCCGAGATCGCCGCCACCGCATACGGCGAGGGGCTGGCCGCCGGCCTCGACCACGGCCTCGAGGCCGACAACTACTTCCGCCCGCCCCAGCTCGTGTACCCGTTCGGCGCCCACGTGGCCGTCGTCGAGGTCGACCGCGACACCGGCGCCGTGCGCCTGCGCGACTACGTCTCCGTGGATGACTGCGGCGTGCGCATCTCGCCGATGCTCGTCGCCGGGCAGGTCCACGGCGGCCTCGCCCAGGGCATTGCGCAGGCGCTATGGGAGGATCTGGTCTACGACGCGGAGGGACAGCTCTCGACCGGCTCCCTGATGGACTACGCGATCCCCCGCGCCGAAGACTTTCCGGCGTTCCGGACGGAGGCGACGGTGACCCCCACGCCCTTCAACCCGCTGGGCGCCAAGGGCATCGGCGAGGCAGCGACGATCGGATCGACGCCGGCGGTGGTGAACGCGGTGGTGGACGCGATGCGCCCGCTCGGCGTGCGGCACCTCGACATGCCGCTGCGGGGCGCCCTGCTCGCCCGCCCTCGGGGTTAGCGGCTGCCGCGGTCCTTCAGGAGCCAGTCGATGGCGGCGCCTCCGTCGCTGCTGTCGGACTCGACGGCCGGTGGCGGTCGGCGAACCGTGGCCGGCGCCTCCGATTCGGGCCGTGGCTCACGGGCGGCGACCGGGGGCTCGACGCGCCTCGGAGGCTCGACGGCAGGCATCGGGGCCGGTCGGGGGGCCGGCGAAGGGACGACTGCACGAGCCGGTGGCTGTCGGCTCGTCGCGGGCCTCGCCGGTTCGGGTTCGGTCACGCGGGCAGCCGCGGGCGGGGCGGTGACGGGGGCCGGCGGAGGCAGCGCGAGGGGCGCGGGCGGAACGACGGCTGCCGGCTCTGGTTGGGGGGTGCGCGCCGCCGGCGGGGGTGGGACGACCGGCGCCGGTGGAGTGACAGGCCCCGCCGGGGCGACGGCGGAGGAGGCCGGGGCGGCGGCCGGCGCGGGGGCGCCCGAGCCTGGGCTCGCCGGTGTCTTCACGGCGCTGGTCGCGGCCGCCCGCGCTATCTCGGCCTCGGCCGCGACGACCTCGATCGATTTCGCCAGCCGGGCGTCGCCGACGACCTCGTAGGACACCCGTACCGGCAAGTCCTTCCAGAGGTCGCCGAACGCCCCCTGACGATTCTGCACCAGGATGGACGTCGATTCGTTGACCGTCAGCGGCACCGGGCGCCAGCCGACGAGGCTCGCCGAGACGTCCAGAGTGCGCGCGTCACGATCGACACGACCGACGTAGCCGGTCACCTCGCCCACCAGGCGCCCGTTCACGAGCTGCACGGAGGCGTCCGGGTCCGGCGGCCACAACAGCGGCCACACGATCAGCGCAGCGGCGCCGAGGACCACGAGCATCCCACCCCCCGCAACGAGCGTGATCAGGCGCCACAGCTTCACTCGTCCAGTACTCCTTTGATCGCGTCGAACACCGGGTTCTGACCCACCCGGGGGGTGGTGCCGGGGGCCGCGGCCGCGGCCGGCTTGCCCAGGACCTTGCGTACGCAGTCGTACTGCTCCCACCCGCGGAGTGGATAATTCAGATCCACGGCCTTCCACTTGGGGTGTCCGTTCTTCTGCAACCAGTCCTGGCGGCTGGCGATGAGCTGAGCGACCTTGCCGACGGCGTCACAGTCCTTGCGGCGGAAGTCGAACGACACCAGCACCGCCTTGGCGGCCACCGTGTTGACGGCGGCGGGCTGCCACGCGTACGTGCCGGCCGGGATCTCGGCGCGCGGATAGAACTCGACGATGCTCTTGTTCAGGATCGGAATCACCGCCAGCTGATCGCTGTCGCTGATGTCCTCCTTGAGCAGGCGTACCGGGTAGCCGGCGACGTAGAACATCGCGTCGACGCGGCCGGCCTTGAGCTCGGTCAGTGCCTCCTGGGTGTCGATCAGCACCATCTCGCTGGGCGTCACCTCTGACAGCTTGAAGAGCAGGCGCGCCGTGAGATAGGTGCCGCTGCCCTCGCGGCCGACGGCGACTCGCCGGCCGGCCAGGTCGTCGAACTCGGCAATCCCCCGCTTACCGACGAGGTGAACCTCCTCGTTGTACAGCGGGAAGACCATCTTGGTCTTCTTGGCGATGCGGGTCAGGACCGGATCGTTCTGCAGCCGCGCCACGAAGGCCAGCACGTCGGATTGCACGATGCCGAGCTGCACACCGGGCCGCTGATAGACCGCGAAGATGTTCTCGACGGATCCCTTCGAGGGGTGGACGGTCAGGTTCACGCCGGTGGGTTTGACGAGCTTCTGCAGGTCGAGGCCGAACTGGTAGTACGTCCCCTTTTCCGAACCCGTGATGACGCCCATGTCCTGGGCAACGGTCGACCCGGCGGTCGCCAGGAGCAGCACGAGAACCAGCAGGCCGGCACCAATACGTTTCGTCACTGGGCGTCTCCTTCGTGTGAGTGCGACGGATTGCCGCGAGGACAGCGTAATGGCCAGACTGCCCCGAGCAATCATCTGCCCGGCCCTCCTAAAGTCGTGATTCACCTGGGGTCGCCACAGTGGCATAGGGGCCGAGCGCGTGTCAAGTTTGGGGGGATGACCCCAGGGGCCTTGGGGCGGCTCCGTCGAGTCTCTTTACACCGCGCCATCGCATCACACCCCCTCACCTCGTATGTGCGTGTTTTCTCGGCAGTCTGTCGGGAGGCGCGCCTTATGCACCCCGTGCGGGCCACCCGGGGGACGGTGCCCGTGAGAGTGCGGAGGGCTCTGCCAAGGCGATGCGAACCGAGACCGTGAGGGAACCGACCGTGACGAGTGGATCATCTGGCGCCCGCTTGCTCCGGCACCTGCTGATCATCTCTCGGTATCATCCCGGCCTCTACGACTATGTCCGCGCCCGATTCGCCGCCGAGGACAACGTCGAGGTGGTCCTGGACCGCCGCCGCGGGCGCGATCGGCGCAGCGGCGTGACCGCGGTGCATGCCGACCGGCGCTCGACCGACCGCCGGACTCGCCAGCACATCGACGAGGCGCTCCGGATGGAATCGATGCAGTTCGTGACGGTGTCGCGGGGAGCGATGCACGCGTTTCCTCGAACGGACGCCGACGCCTCTAGCGACCGATCCGTCTGATCGTTCGCGTCAGCTCGTCGACCTCGACGAGCGGCTTGGCCAGGATCGCCGCCACCCCCAGCCGTCCTGTCACGTCCCGATTCACCACGTCACCGAAGGCCGACAGGATCACCACGGGGATGTCCCGCCACTTCTCGACCTCGCGCAGCCGCGCCAGCATCTCCATGCCCTGCAGCGTTCCTCGCGGCATTCCGAGATCGAGCACGATCACGTCCGGCGTGCCCTCGCGCAACGCCTCGAACGTGTCGGAGGCCAAGGACACGGCGCGCACGGAGAACCCGGCGCTCCGGAGCGTGTCCTCGAACAGTCCGCGAACCGCGTCGTCATCCTCGACGAGCAGTACCGAGGTCGGGGGCATGGCCAATGATACTGCGAAGCTCGCTCGGCTGTATCGAAGTGGAGGGTGGGTGTCGGAAAAGCTTACGAATCGAGATCCGCCGATCGGGGGGACCCCCGTCGGCGGCAAATCCGATCGGATTCGGGTCGGGCAGTCTCAGCCGTTCAGGGAGATGCCCGGGCGGTCGTGCCACTGGCGCATCGCGCCCATCCCTCCGCTGATCGTGCCGCCGGTGGCATCGGGCTCACTGCCCCCGACGCTCGTGCCGTAGCGCCGCAGCTTGTACTGCAGGCCGCGAAGGCTGATCCCGAGCTGGCGCGCCGCCTTGGTGCGGTTACCGTCGGCGCGACGGAGGGTCTCGAGGACGTACCAGCGCTCGAGCTCCTCGAGCCGGAGGCCGAGCGGCGCCAGAGGCGCCTGGGCTCCCATCACCTCGGAGGTCTCCCGGGTCAGCGATGGGAAGTGCTCGAGGTCGATGAGCTCCCCGTCGGCGAGCACGAGAGCCTGCTCGATCCAGTTCTTGAGCTGGCGCACGTTGCCCGGCCACGAGTAGTTGACGAGCGCATTCATCGCCCGGGGCGTGAGACCGCGGATGTCCTGGCGGTGCCCGGAGGCGACGAACTCACGGAGGAAGTGCTCGGCGAGCAACGCGATGTCCTTGCGCCGCTCGCGGAGCGGCGGGATCGAGATGTGGACGACCGCGATGCGGAAGTACAGATCCTCCCGGAAGGTGCCCTTGGCGACGGCCTGGCGAAGATCGCGATTGGTCGCGGTGATGATGCGCACGTTCACGCGCTGCGGCTGGCTACCTCCGACCATCACGAACTCGCCCGTCTGGATGACGCGCAGCAGCTTGGCCTGCAGGTGCGGGGCAAGCTCGGTGATCTCGTCGATGAAGACCGTCCCGGTGTGCCCCTGAGCGAACACGCCCTGACGGCTGGAGACGGCGCCGGTGAACGCTCCCTTGACGTGCCCGAAGAGGTGGCTTTCGATCAGGCCCTCGGCGATCGTCGAGCAGTCCAGGGTCACGAAGGGATGGTCCCGGCGCGGGCCGGAGAAGTGTACGGCTCGGGCCACCAGCTCCTTGCCCGTTCCGTTCTCGCCCTCGATGCACACGTTCGCGTCCCAGGGCGCGGCCTTGCGGATGATCGTGTAGATCTCCCGCATCCGCGTCGATTCCCCGACGACATAGGGCATCGCGTCGCTGTCGGCTGCCACAACCCGGCTCAAGTCGGACCTCTTCTCCCCGGTACCGCGGGCGTTTCGAAAGGGAGCTGCAATTCTATGATCGGCCTCGGGGGTCGGCAAGTATTTTGACACTTTTTCGTTCGTGTGCTGTTTCTGCATACGCGCGCAATAACTACGCAAGGCGTGGGCCAAAGGACTATTCGTGCAGTCTAGTTAGCAATATCAGTTACTTACAATAGTGGTCTTCGGCTAAACCACTGGATGGTTGGACAGGAAACGACCAGGCATTGTGCCATTCAATGGTCAGTTACTGACCGTGCACTGCGCAGGGACATCCCCATTTCTCTGGGTTCAATCAGGCTGAGAACTCGATCCGTCGGGCAGCCCGAGACGGCTATTCGACCGTCACGCTCTTCGCCAGATTGCGCGGTTGATCGACATCACAGCCGCGGCGAAGGGCGATGTGGTAAGCGAGCAGCTGCAACGGTATGACCGTGACCAGCGGGGCCAGCAGCTCAGCTGCCGGCGGCACCTCGATGACGTGGGCGGCCTTGGAGGCGGCCGCCCGATCGTTGGGATGCGTGATCGCGATCAGCATGCCCTCACGAGCGCGGACCTCTTCCATGTTGCCGAGCATGCGCTCGTAGGAGGAGTCGCGCGGCACCAGCACCACCACCGGTAGCTGATCGGCGATGAGAGCGATGGGACCATGCTTCATCTCGCCTCCCGCGTACCCCTCGGCGTGGATGTAGGAGATCTCCTTGAGCTTCAGGGCCCCCTCCAGGGCGATGGGAAACTGAAGGCCACGCCCGAGGTAGAGGAAGTCGCGGGCGCTGCTGAGCTGCCGGGCCAGCTCGGCGATGGCTCCCGTCCAGCGCGAGCGTCTGCTCGACGAGGCGGGGAATCTCGACGAGGTCGTGGAGGCATTTCTTCGTCTCCTCGGGCGTGAGCGCCCCCCGCTGTCTCCCGATCCACACCGCGAGGAGATAGCCGGCCACGATCATCGTCGAGAACGCCTTCGTCGAGGCCACGCCGATCTCCGGCCCCGCGTGCATCTGCAGCAGCCCCGTCGACTCGCGGGCGAGCGCCGAACCGACCACGTTGGTGATGGCCACCACCGGGCAGCCCTTGAGCCGGGCCGCCTTCACGGCGCCGATGGTGTCGGCGGTCTCCCCCGACTGCGAGATCGCCACGACCAGCGTGTCGGGTCCGATGACGGCGTCGCGGTACCGGAACTCCGAGGCCAGGTCGACCTCGGCGGTGATACCGGCCAGTCGCTCGATCATCGTGCGCGCCAGCATCGCGGCGTGCCAGGAGGTGCCGCAGGCCACCAGCACCACGCGCTGGATGGCTCGGACGGCCGCCTCGTCGAGATTCAGCTCGGGAAGCAGGACGTCACCCCCCTCGAGATCCAGCCGGCCCCGGAACGTGTCGGTGATGGCGCGCGGCTGCTCGTAGATCTCCTTGAGCATGAAGTGGCGGTAGCCGCCCTTCTCGGCCATGACCGGATCCCACGTGATGCGCACGGGCGCGCGCGACACCGCCCGGCCGCCGATCGTCGTGATCTCGGCGCCGAGGGCCGTCACCACCGCCAGCTCGTCGTCCTCCAGGATGACCACGTCGCGCGTGTGAGCCAGGATCGCCGGGATGTCGGAGGCGACGAACGTCTCGCCCTCACCGAGGCCGACCACGACGCTGCCCGCCCCCTGCTTGGCCACGACGAGCCGGTCGGGCGCCGCCGTCGCCACCACCCCGATCGCGTACGAGCCGCGCACCTCACCGAGGGCGAGCCGCACCGCGCGCTCGAGGTTGCCGGCCCGCGCCAGGTGATGCTCGACGAGATGGGCCAGCACCTCGGTGTCGGTGTCCGAGCGAAAGGCGTGGCCCTCGGCCTGCAGCCGCTCCTTGAGCTCCAGGTAGTTCTCCAGGATGCCGTTGTGGACGACGACGAGCGAGCCGCCGCAGTCGGTGTGGGGGTGGGCGTTCTCCTCGGACGGGCGGCCGTGGGTGGCCCACCGTGTGTGGCCGATGCCGACCGAGCCGCCGAGCGGCCGCTCGGCGAGGACGCTCTCGAGCGCCTTCAGCCGGCCGGGCGCGCGCCGCACGTGGAGCGCGCCGCCGTCGAGCACGGCGACGCCGGCTGAATCGTAGCCCCGGTACTCGAGCCGCTTGAGCCCATCCACGATGATGCCGACCGCCTGCTTGTCACCGACGTATCCCACGATGCCGCACATCTTCGACGCCTCACTGACGACGATCCGCTGCCCGCCGCGCGGAATGTCGCGCCATCGACCTCGTGCACCTCACTCGAAACGACGCTGTTCGATTCTAGAACGAGTCCGCGCGCGATTGCGCGACAACGTCGTCACGCAGGTGTTGCGTGGCGATCGCGCAGACGTTGCGCGGGCGCCGGCGATGGGGCCGCTCAGCCCTCGAGCGTGTCGGGATCGATCCCGTGCTCGGTGAGCTTCTTGCGGAGCGTGTTGCGGTTGATACCGAGGATCTGGGCGGCCCGGACCTGGTTGCCGCCCGTCTCGCGGAGGACGGCGCGAAGCAGCGGCTTCTCGACGAGACCGATCATCAGGTCGTAGAGGTTGGCGCTGGCGTGCTCGCGCAGGCCGCGCACGCACTCGATGAGCTTGCGCTCGATGATCTCCTCCAGCGAGGCATCGACGGCGACGGAGGCGGCGGCCGACACCGGCCCGATCGGCAGGTGCTCGGGCAGGATCGCGCCGCTCGTCGCCATCACCATGGCGCGCTGCACGACGTTCTCCAGCTCGCGCACGTTGCCGGGCCAGTCGTGGCCGACCAGCCGATCGAGCGCGTCGGGAGCCACTCCGCGCTCGCCCAGATCGCTGACGTGCTTGGCCAGGAAGTGCTCGACCAGCAGCGGGATGTCGCGCCGGCGCTCGCGCAGGGGCGGCAGGTTCAGCGTGACGACGTTGAGGCGGTAGTAGAGGTCCTCGCGGAACTTGCCCTCGCGCATGAAGACCTCGAGGTCGCGGTTGGTGGCGGCCAGCACCCGCACGTCGACGCGGATCGACTCGTGGCCGCCCAGGCGCTCGATGGTCCGCTCCTGGAGCGCGCGCAGCAGCTTGGCCTGCAGCTCCAGCGGCATGTCGCCGATCTCGTCGAGGTAGAGGGTGCCGCCGTGGGCCAGCTCGAACTTGCCCAGCCGCCGCTCCTTGGCATCGGTGAAGGCCCCGCGCTCGTGCCCGAACATCTCCGACTCCAGCAGCGTGCCGGGAATGGCCGCGCACGAGACCGCCACGAACGGGCGGCCGGCCCGCCGGCTGTAGTGGTGGATGGCGCGGGCCACCAGCTCCTTGCCGGTGCCCGACTCTCCCCGGAGGAGGACGGTGACGTCGGTGCCGGCGATGCGGCCGATCGTCTTGTAGACCTCCTGCATGCGCGGGTGACGGCCGATGAGGGCGCTGAACTCGCGGACCTCCTGCAGCCCGGTCTTGAGCCGCGCCACCTCCTGCGTCAGTCGGCCCGCGGCCAGGGCCCGCTCGGCCAGCAGCAGCAGCTCGTCCAGATCGAAGGGCTTGGTGAGGTAGTCGTAGGCGCCGCGCTGCATGGCCTGGATGGCGGTCTCCATGGTGCCGTGCGCAGTCATCACCACCACGCAGGCATCCGCCCGCACCTCGCGCATCCGCGCCAGCGCGGCCAGGCCGTCCACGCCCGGCATGCGCACGTCGAGGAAGACGAGGTCGAAGGGCTCGGCCTCGACGGCGCGGACGGCGGCGGCGCCGTCCCTGACCGCGGTCACCTCGTAGCCGGCCTGGCGGAGACCCTTCTCCAGCACCCAGCGCAGACTGTCCTCGTCATCGGCGATCAGGATGTGGGGCATGGGGCTCCGTGGGCGCTCATCGCGCGATGGGCAGAAAGCAGGTGACGATGGTGCCGCGGCCCTCGGCGCTGTCGACCTGGATGGCGCCGCGGTGCTGCTCGAGCACCTGGTGGCAGATGGCGAGCCCAAGACCCAGCCCGCTATCCTTGGTGGTGAAGAACGGGTCGAAGATCCGCGCGCGCGCCGCCGCCGGGATCCCCGCCCCCTCGTCGGTCACCAGCACCTCCACCATCGTGCGCTGGCCGGAGCCGAGATCCACCTTGCCGAAGAGCTGGCCGAGGCTCACGCGGGTGACCAGCGTCAGCTGGCCGCCGTCGGCCATCGACTCGATCGCGTTGCGCACGAGGTTGTGGAACACCTGCATCAGCCGGTCCTCGTCGCCGAGGATCGGCGGCAGGCTCGGATCGTACCGCCGCACGATCGTCACCCGCCGGTCGCGGGCCGTCTCCTCGCTGAGGAGGGCGACGCGCTCGAGCAGCTGGTGCAGGTTGAGCGGCACCGGGTGAATGGGCGCCGGCTTGGCGAGGTTCAGCAGCATCTCGATGATCCGGTTGACGCGATCGACCTCGGCCAGCAGCACGCGCGTGTACTCGTGCAGCGAGGACTCCGGCCCCAGCTCGCGGCCCAGGAGCTGGACGGCGCCGCGGATGGCGCCGAGCGGGTTGCGGATCTCGTGGGCGAGGCCGACGGCCATCCGACCCGCCGAGGCCAGCGTCTCTCCGCGGCGCACCTCGGCCTCGAGCTGGCGGATCCGCGAGAGATCGCGCAGCACCGCCACCGCCGCCTCCACGCGGCCGTCCCGATCGAAGAGCGGCGCCGTCACGATGCTGACCGGAACCTGCCGGTGATCGGGGCGCTCGACGACGCCCTCGGCCTCCGAGCGGCTCTCGCCGGTGGCCAGGGTCTCCGACAGCCGGCGCACCAGCGAGGCGTCGGCGGCGAAGACCTCCTTGAGCAGCCGGCCCTCGACGCGACGGGCCGAACGCTCGACGAGCACCTCGGCGGCGGCGTTCCAGAACACGACGCGCAGCGCATCGTCGACGGCGATCACCGCGTCGGGGAGGCCGGCCAGCACCGACTGGAAGTTCATGCGCGCCCGCCCCGCCGCCGGCGCCTCAGCTCACGCCAGCGCAAGATCGGGCTGGGCGTTCAGCGTCAGGGGGGCGCGCTCACCGGCGGCCAGGCGAGCGGCGCCCGCCATCGTGATCATGGCCGCGTTGTCGGTGCAGAGACGCGGCGGGGGGACGTGCAGGCGGATGTCGTGCTCGGCGGCGGCGGCGGCGAGCGCGGCCCGGAGGGGGCCGTTGGCGGCCACGCCACCGGTGAGGACCACGCGCTCGACGCCCACGTGCAGGGCCGCCCGCACCGTGCGTTGCACCAGCATCTTCACGACCGTGGCCTGGAACGAGGCGGCGACGTCGGCCACCTGGGCCTCGGAGAGCGGTCCGTGGCGCTTCACGTAGAGCGACACCGAGGTCTTGATCCCGCTGAACGAGAAGTCGCGGGCGCCGTCGGTGATCTGGGCCAGCGGGAACTCGATCGCCCGCGGGTCTCCCCGCTCGGCCGTGCGCTGGATGATCGGCCCGCCCGGAAATCCCAGTCCCAGGAGCTTGGCCACCTTGTCGAACGCCTCGCCGGCGGCGTCGTCACGCGTCTGGCCGATCAGGCGGTAGGTCAGCGGGGCCGGTGCGTGGTAGAGCGCCGTGTGGCCTCCCGAGACCACCAGCGCGGCGAACGGGTACTCGGGCGGGTCGTCGGTCAGGAAGGCGGCGTGGATGTGTCCCTCGAGGTGGTTGACGCCGACCAGGGGCAGTCCGTGCCCCCAGGCCAGCGCTTTGGCCATGGAGCAGCCAACCAGGAGCGAGCCGACCAGGCCGGGGCCGCAGGTGACCGCGATCCCGTCGAGGTCTCCCAGGCGGACGCCGGCATCGGCCAGCGCCTTGTCGACCACCGGCACGATCACCTCGAGGTGGCGGCGCGAGGCGAGCTCGGGCACGACCCCGCCGTAGGGGGCGTGGACGTCGTCCTGGGAGGCGACCACGCTCGACAGCAGACGGCGGCCGTCGGCGAGGACGGCCGCGGCCGTCTCGTCACACGAGCTCTCGATCCCGAGGACCAGCTTGGACATCGTCGATCGCTCTGCCTCTTTTCCGGGCACCCTCGACCAGAAACACGAAAGGCGATGAGGGCCGGGCGGACCCGGCCGCCATCGCCTTCGGGGTTGGTGTGTTAGCCCTGCGACTTCGCCGTACGCAGCGTCTTGATCACCTCGAGCGCCTTCTGCAGCTGCACGTCCTTCTTGAGATCGTCGAGCGGATCGGTGGACGGCAGTGGGCGCTCCTTGGGCGGCGCCGTCTCCTTGGGAATCTCCACGATCACGTCCGGGGTGATGCCCTTGCCGTGGATCGAGCGCCCCTTGGGCGTGAAGTACTTGGCCGTCGTCAGCCGCAGCCCGGAGCCGTCGGACAGCGGGATGATGGTCTGCACCGAGCCCTTGCCGAAGGTCTGGGTGCCGACAACCGTGGCCCGGCCCCAGTCCTGGAGCGCGCCCGCCACGATCTCGGAGGCCGAGGCGCTGCCCTGGTTGACCAGCACCACCATCGGCATCTGCGAGTACCCGCGCTTGGCGTGCGCCGAGAAGCGCATGTTCTGGTTGCGCACGCGGCCCTCGGTGTAGACGACGAGCTTGCCGTCGTCGATGAACTTCTCGCTGACCTCGACGGCCGCGGTGAGCAGGCCGCCCGGGTTGTTGCGCAGGTCGAGGACCAGCGCCTTCATGCCGTTCTTGGAGGCCTTTTCCAGCGCCGCCTCCAGGTCGTGCGGGCTCTGCTCCTGGAACTGGCGCAGCTTGATGTACTCGACGCCGTCACCGACCGGCACCTCGCGGACCGACTGCACGCGGATCTGCTCGCGGACGATGTCGAAGTCCTTCGGCTCGGCCCAGCCCTCTCGCACGATGCTGATCGTCACCTTGGTGCCGGGCTTGCCGCGCATCCGCTTGACGGCGTCGGCGAGCTGCATGTCCTTGGTGGGGAGACCGTCGATCTTGAAGATCCGGTCACCGGTGTGCAGGCCGGCCCGGTAGGCGGGCGTGCCGTCGATGGGAGCCACCACGGTGAGGATGTCGTCCTTCAGCGTGATCTCGATGCCGAGCCCGCCGAAGCTGCCGGAGGTCTCGACCTGCATCTCGCGGTAGCTCTCGGGATCGAGGAACGAGCTATGCGGATCGAGGCCGCGCAACGTGCCCTTGATGGCGCTGTAGATCAGTTCCTTGGGCGGTACCTCGTCCACGTACTGGTTCTGGACGATGGACAGCACCTCGGTGAACAATCGCAACTGCTCGTAGGTGGCGGCGTTGTCGGTGACCTTGCTGACCGCCGAGCCGCCCAGCGAGAGCGTGAACACCACGAGCAGCGCCCCGATGACGATCCCCTTCTTCATGGATTCCCCCTGGCCGACCTCTCAGCCCCGCTGCCGGAGCCACTGCTCCGGATCCTGCGGCTTGCCCTGGTAGCGGACCTCGAAGTACAGCCGCGGTCCCTCCAGCGAGCCCGTGTCCCCGACTGTCCCCAGACGCTGCCCTTGCCGGACGTCGTCGCCTTCCCGTACGCCGATCTCGGCCATGTGCGCGTACAGGGTGTAGTACTCGTTGTCGTGATCCAGGATGATCAGGTTGCCGTACCCCTTGAACCATCCCGTGTAGATGACGTGACCGCTGTAGACGGCCGCCACGTCGCGACCCTCGTTGGCCTCGATGTCCACACCGTTACGGAACGTACGCGTGCCGAACCGCGGGTGCACCTGCGCGCCGAACGCCGCGATGATACGCCCTTCCGTGGGCCACGGCAGGCGCCCCCGGAGATTGCCGAAGCCCACCCCGGGCGGGAGGCCTCCTCCCTTGGGCGGTGGCACCCGGGCCAGGCGGCGCTGCTTGGCCTGCAGGTCCCCGATGAACGCCTCGAGTCGGCGAGCCGCCTCGGTGAGCTCGCCGACCATCCGCTCGTGGTAGGCGCGCTCGTCACGCACCCTGGCGAGGAGGCTACGGCGCTTGGCGGCATCCCGATCGGCTTCGGCCTGTTCACGCTGGGCGTCGGATTTGAGATCGGCGAGCTCCCGCTGCCGGGTTTCCTCCCGGCGCCGGCGATCATCGAGCCGGTCTGTCGTTCCACGATACTCCTGGATGAGGCGAGCGTCCAGGGTGGCCAGACTGGCCAGGTGGCGCACTGCCACGGCCCGTGCCACCGGGTCATCACCGGATAGCAGGAGGGGCAGCGCCCCTCCCTGGGCATGCATCTTGTACATGGCCCGCAGCCGGCGGCTGAGGGCCTGTTCCTGGCCCGACCGTTGCCGCTGCAACCCCTGGACCTCGCCCCGGAGGCCGGTTACCTCGGTCAGGGTCCTGGCGATCCGGGTGTCGAGCTTGCCGATCTGCTTGTGCTTGTCGGCCAGCTGCTGCTCGACCTGGTCCAGCTCGGCCAGGAGCGAGGTCTCCCGGGCCCTCGCCTCGGCCGCCTTGCGCTTCTCGTCGCGCAGCTGCTGCTCGGTCTGGCGCAGCTTGCGCTGCTCGGCCTGGATCGGGTCGTCCTTGCGGGGGGCCTGGGCCAGGACGGGGGCGGCCACTGCCACCAGGGCCAGGACCGCGAGCAGGCGCCGCGGGAGGCTCATGGCTCGGGGCGCCCGCGGGCCATCAGGCCGCCCAGCCCGCCCAGCAGCGTCCCCGCCACCATCAGGGAGACCACGTTGAGCGGGCGCAGGAAGGTGAGCCGCGTGACGCCGAGCGCCTCCGTCACGAGCGGCTCGATGCGCGGGCCCAGGATCGCGTAGCAGCCGATCAGGACCCAGATCGCCAGCACGGCACCGATCAGTCCCTGCATCATCCCCTGCAGCAGCAGGGGCAGCCGCACGACGTGCTCGGGGGCGCCGACCAGCCGCATGATCTCCATCTCGTCGCGGCGCACGTGCAGGACCAGGGCCGTGGCCGTGGACACCGTGAGGATGGCGGCACCGGCCAGCACCGCGCCCACGCCGAGGGCGAACAGCCACAGGAGCCGCTGCCCGTGCGCGAACCGGTCCATCCACTCCACGCCGCCGCCGACCTCGTCCGTCTCCGGAAGTGCCGACAGCCGCGTGACCAGCTCGCGCGAGCCCTCGAGCGTGGAGCCCTCCTCGGTGGGCGTGATCTCCAGCGAGGCGGGCAGCGGGTTCTGCGGCAGCGAGTCGGCCACGGCGGCATCCTTGCCGAGCACCTGCCTCAGGGTGCCGAGCGCCTCGGTCTTGCCGACGTAGCGTACCGCCGCCACCCCCGGCATCCGCCGCACCCGCTCGGCCAGCGCATTCGCCTCGGCGGCGGGCGGTTCGCGCTTGAGGTAGACGATGACCTTCACCCGCTCCCGGAACTGGGCGATGGCCTGGCCGAGGTTGGACGACAGCAGCCAGAAGGCGCCGAGGGCGGCGAGCGAGAGCGAGATGAGGAGGATGGCGCTGACGGCCACTCGCCCGGCCCGTCGAAGGTCGCGCAGCGCCTCGCCCAGGAGGAAGCCGAACACGCGCCTCAGCCCTCGTCCTTGACCAGCCGCCCGCCCTGCAGGCTCAGCGTGCGGTGTTGCAGCGCGGCCGCCAGCGAGGCCTGGTGCGTCCCGAACAGCACGGTCGTTCCGCCCGCCCAGATGTCCTTGACGATGTCGATGACCTCGGCGGCCATGCCCTCGTCGAGGCTGCCGGTCGGCTCGTCGGCGATGAGCAGCAGCGGCTTGCGGGCGATCGCGCGGGCCAGCGCGGCCCGCTGGGCCTCGCCCTGCGAGAGCTGAGCGGGATAGGCCTGGGCGCGCGCCGAGAGCCCGACGGCGCGGAGCGCGTCGAACACGCGCCCGGTGATCTCGCGACGCGGCGTGCCGAGCACGCGCAACACGAAGGCGACGTTCTCGTAGACCGTCCGCCCCGGCAGCAGCTTGGCGTCCTGGAAGACGATGCCGATCGAACGGCGCAGCGCCGCGACCTGGCCCCGGGTCAGCTGGGTCAGCTCCTCGCCCAGCACTTCCACCTCGCCCTCGGTCGGGGTGTCGTCGCGGTAGAGCAGGCGCATGAGGGTCGTCTTGCCGCTGCCACTGGGGCCGCACAGCGTGACGAACTCGCCCTTGGCGACGCGGAAGGAGACGTCGGAGAGCGCTGGCACCTTCACCGGCCCCACGGCGTAGATCTTCGAGACCCGGTGAAGCTCAATCATGACGCGCGGTTCCGATTATAGCCGCGGGGATCAGATCCTCGACAGTTTCTCCTGGACGAGGCGGTCGACCATGCTCGGGTTGGCCTTGCCCCCACTGGCCTTCATGACCTGGCCCACCAGCGACTTGGCGGCCGCCACCTTGCCGCCCTTGAAGTCGGCGACCGCCTTGGGGTTGGCCGCGATCGCCTGGTCGACCAGCACCTCCAGGGCGCCGGCATCGGCCATCTGGGTGAGCCCCTCGCGCCGGACGATCGCGGCCGGATCGCCGCCGCCGGCCAGCATCCGCGCGAAGACGTCCTTGGCGATCTTGCCGCTGATGGTGCCGTCGTCGATGAGTCGGACCAGGCCGGCCAGATCGGCCGGCGCGATCGGGGAGCGGGCCACCGCCGTCTCGTCGCCGCCCTCCAGATCGCGCAGCAGCTCGGTCATGACCCAGTTGGAGATGGCCTTGGCGTTCGG
This sequence comes from uncultured Candidatus Rokubacteria bacterium, assembly GCA_963734175.1. Lineage (GTDB taxonomy): Bacteria > Methylomirabilota > Methylomirabilia > Rokubacteriales > CSP1-6 > AR5. Next base: position 310,248 of record CAVTGC010000013.1, on the reverse strand, counting down.
ATGCGCCCGCACCGCCGCCTCGTAGTACGCGGCCAGCGCGCTCGATTGCGTGAGGATCTCCGCGTCGTAGGCCGGCAGCCCGTACTGGCGCACGAACCGCTGGCGCCGGGCCTGCGGCAGCTCGGGCAGGTCGGCGCGCACCTGCTCGACCCAGGCCGGATCCAGCCGCAGCGGCACCAGGTCGGGCTCGGGGAAATAGCGGTAGTCGTGCGCGTACTCCTTGGAGCGCATCGTGCGGGTAGTGCCGCGGTCGGCGTCGAACAGCCGGGTCTCCTGCACGATCCGCCGGCCGGCCGCCAGGGCCTCGGTCTGCCGTCGCACCTCGAACTCGAGCGCGTGCTGCACGTTGCGGAACGAGTTCAAGTTCTTGATCTCGACCTTGGTGCCCAGCTCGGCGGCCCCGACGGGGCGGAGCGAGACGTTGGCGTCACAGCGCAGCGAGCCCTCTTCCATGTTGCCGTCGCACACCCCGAGATGGACGAGCACGGCCCGGAAGGCGCGCAGGTACGCCGCGGCTTCCTCGGGCGATCTCAGATCCGGCCGCGACACGGTTTCCATGAGCGGCATGCCCGAGCGGTTGTAGTCGACCAGGCTGGCCTGGGCGGACGCGAAGTCGCCCTCGTGGACGAGCTTGCCGACGTCCTCCTCGAGATGCAGCCGCTGGATGCCGATGCGTCGCCCGCCGGCCGGGGTCTCGATCTCGAGGCTGCCGTCCTCGGCCAGCGGCTCCTCGTACTGGGTGATCTGGAAGTTCTTGGGCATGTCCGGGTAGTAGTAGTGCTTGCGCGCGAAGCGGCAAGCCGCGTTCACCCGCAGCCCGAAGGCCAGCGCCGTGCGGACGGCGAACTCGACGGCGCGGCGGTTGATCACCGGCAGCACGCCCGGCATGCCGAGACAGATCGCGCACGTCTGGCTGTTCGGCGCCGCGCCGAACGCCGTCGGACAGCCGCAGAACATCTTCGAGCGCGTCGCCAGCTGCGCGTGCACCTCGAGGCCGATGACGGTCTCGTACGCTCCGGGCGCGCTCACGTCAGCTCCGGGTGGCGGTCGCGCCACGGTGTGGCCTGCTCGTAGGCGTGGGCGGCGCGCAGGATCGTGGCCTCGTCGAGCGCGGGGCCGATGAGCTGCAGGCCGATCGGCAGCCCGGCCGCGCTGAACCCGCACGGGACGGAGATGGCCGGCAGCCCGGTCATGCTGGCCGGGATCGTGTACACGTCGTTCATGTACATGGCCAGCGGGTCGGCCTTGGCGCCGTGCTCGAACGCCACCCCGGGCGTGGTGGGCGCCGCCAGGAGATCGACGCGCGCGAAGGCGGCCTCGAACTCGCGGCGGACGAGCGTGCGCACCTTCTGGGCCTGGCCGTAGTAGGCGTCGTGGTATCCGGCCGACAGCGCGTAGGTCCCCAGCATGATCCGCCGCTTGACCTCGGCCCCGAAGCCGGCCGCCCGCGTGCGGCCGGCCATGTCGATGAGATCCTTGCCCGGCACCCGCAGCCCGTACTTCACGCCGTCGTAGCGGGCCAGGTTGGACGAGGCCTCGGCCGGCGCCACGATGTAGTAGGTGGCCACGCCGTGCTGGGTCGTCGGCAGCGAGACACGCTCGACGGTGGCGCCGAGGTCGCGGAGCACGTCGATGGCCGCGCGCACCGCGCGCTCGATCTCGGGATCGAGCCCGGCCCCGAAGTACTCGTCGGGCACGCCGATGCGCAGCCCCCGCACACCGCCCCCCAGCCCCGCCGCGTAGTCGGGCACGGGCACGTCGACCGAGGTGGCGTCCAGCGGATCGTGGCCGGCCACCGCACCCAGCAGCAACGCGGCGTCGGTCACGTCGAGCGCGACCGGCGCCACGTGATCGAGCGAGGAAGCGAAGGCGATCAAGCCGTAGCGGGAGACCCGCCCGTAGGTCGGCTTGAGCCCGACCACGCCGCAGAAGGCCGCCGGCTGGCGCACCGAACCGCCGGTGTCGGTGCCGAAGGCGCCGGCGGCGAGGCCGCCCGCCACCGCCGCCGCCGAGCCACCCGAGGAGCCGCCCGGCACGCGGCTCAGGTCCCACGGGTTGCGGGTGAGCTGGAAGGCCGAGTGCTCGGTGGACGAGCCCATCGCGAACTCGTCCATGTTGGTCTTGCCGAGGATGACCGCGCCGGCCGCCCGCAGCCGCTCCACCATGGTGGCGTCGTAGGGCGGCACGAAGGCCTCGAGGATCCGCGAGCCACAGGTCGTGCGGACCCCGCGCGTGCAGAACACGTCCTTGAGCGCCAGCGGCGCGCCGTCGAGCGGCCCCCGGGGCGTCCCGGCCCGGTAGCGGGCCTCGGCGGCCCGGGCCGCCGCCAGTGCCTCGTCGCCGGTGACGGTCAGGTAGGCGCCGACTCGCGCGTCGAGCGCGGCGATGCGCGCCAGGTACGTCTCGGTGACCGCGACCGGTGAGGCCTCGCCCTTGGCGAAGGCGGCGGTCAGCGCGTGGATGGTCGAGGCGGCCACGCTCAGTCCTCGATGATCCGGGGCACGCGGAAGAAGGCCTCGCTGCGGTCGGGCGCGTTGGCCAGGGCGGCGTCCTGGGGCAGGCACGGTCGCCCCTCGTCCTCGCGCATCACGTTGACGAGCGGTACCGCGTGGGAGGTCGGCTCGAGGCCGGCGGTGTCGATCGCTCGCAGCGTGTCGATGTAGGCCAGGATGCCGCCGAGCTGCTCGCGCATGCGCTCCAGCTCGGCCTCGCCCAGCGCCAGCCGGGCCAGCCGCGCGACGTGCTCGACGTCCTCGCGAGAGATCATTGGAGCGAGTGGCGCTCGACCGGCTCGCGCCGTGGGTGGGCTGTTCGAGGCAGGATTCGGCTCCGCTCCGCGACGACGGTCACAGTTCCTCCAGTTGCGCGTACTGCAGCGAGAGCCGCTTGCGGCCGACGCTGGCGAAGCCGACGGTCACGATCGTGTCGGCGCCGTCCTTCTCGACGCCCACCACCAGCCCCTCGCCGAAGCGGGCGTGGCGGACGCGGGCGCCGACCTTGATCGGCCACGCGGCCTCTTCCGGCTCGTAGCGGGGAACCGCGAGGGCCGGGGCGGCCGGCTCCTGCACGCGGCCGCCGCCCGCGTTGAGGGGCAGCAGCTGCTCCTCGGGCATCTCGCGCAGGAAGCGCGAGGGCTCACCCACCCCGTAGCCGTGGATCCGCCGGTGCAGGGCCCACGACAGGACCACCCGCTCGCGCGCGCGGGTGACGCCGACGTAGCAGAGCCGCCGCTCCTCCTCGATCTCGTCGGGATCGTTCATCGAGCGGGCGTGGGGAAACACGCCCTCCTCGAGCCCGGTCACGAACACGGCCGGGAACTCCAGCCCCTTGGCGGAGTGCAGGGTCATGAGCGTCACCCGCGAGTCGGCGTCCTTCAGCTCGTCGACGTCGGCCACGAGCGCCACGCCGTCGAGGAATCCCTCCAGGGTCGGCTCTGCCTCGACGTGCGTGAAGTCCTCGGCGGCGGCGATCAGCTCCTCCAGGTTCTCCAGCCGCCCCTCCGCCTCCGGCGACCGCTCCTGGCGCAGCGCCTCCCGGTATCCGGTCTGCTCGAGCATCAGGTCGATGAAGGCGGGCGGGGCGAGGTCGCGCCGCTGCCCGGCCAGCCGGGCGATCAGCGCCGCGAAGTCCTGGAGCGTGCGGCCCGCCTTGCCGCGGATGTCGGCGGGCGGCTCGGCCGCCACCGCCAGCAGCGGGCGGCTCTGCCGCGCCGACTCCTCGTCCAGGCGGGCCAGCGTCGTGGGGCCGATGCCCCGGCTGGGGGCGCCGATCGCCCGGCGGAAGGCCACGTCGTCGGCCGGATTCACCGCGAGCCGCAGGTAGGCCAGCGTGTCCTTGATCTCGCGCCGCTCGTAGAACCGCACCCCGCCGACGATGACGTAGGGAATGCGGGCCCGCCGCAGCGCGTCCTCGAGCACGCGGGACTGAGCGTTCGTGCGGTAGAAGACGGCAACACCGTCCCACGCCACCCCCTCGCCGCGCAGCCCCAGGATGGACTGGGCGACGAACGAGGCCTCCTCGTGCTCGTCCCACGCGCGGTAGACGCGCACCGGCTCCCCGGCTGGATTCTCCGTCCACAGCGTCTTGTCCTTGCGCTGGACGTTGTGGGCGATGACCCCGGCCGCGACAGCCAGGATGCGCTGGGTCGACCGGTAGTTCTGCTCCAGCCGCACGACCTTGGTGCCCGGAAAGTCGTCCTCGAAGTCGAGGATGTTGCGGATGTCCGCACCCCGCCACTTGTAGATCGACTGGTCGGAGTCGCCGACCACGCACACGTTGCGATGCTCCTGGGTGAGCAAGCGAATGATCCGGTACTGTGCGCGGTTGGTGTCCTGATACTCGTCGACCAGCACCGAGCGCCAGAGCCCCCGGTACCAGGCGAGCACCTCCGGCGTCTCGGCCAGCAGCCGTACCACCAGCAGCAGGAGGTCGTCGAAGTCCACGGCGCCCGTCTCCCGCAGCCGCTTCTCGTAGCGCGAGTAGACGAGCGCGGCCTTCTTCTCCCACGGCCCCCGGGCGTCGCGCAGGGCCTCGGTCACGGCGGTCATCTGGTTCTTGAGGTAGGAGATCCGATGGACGGCCGCGCTCGGCGTGAACGTGCGGTCGGCCAGCTCGCCCTCCTTCATGCACTCCTTCACCAGCGCGAGCCGATCGTCCTCGTCGTAGATGGTGAAGTGGGGCGGAAGACCGACGTGGCCGCCGTGCTGGCGCAGGACCCGCACGCACATCGAGTGGAAGGTGGCAATGAGCGGGGGCCTGATGCCCGCCGGGGCCAGCAGCGCCTCCACGCGGCGCTTCATCTCGCCCGCCGCCTTGTTGGTGAACGTGACGGCGAGCAGGTTGCGAGGCGACAGCCCCTGCTGGGTCAGCTGCCAGGCGATGCGATAGGCGATCACCCGGGTCTTGCCGCTGCCGGCCCCGGCCAGGACGAGCATCGGCCCGTCGCCGGCGACCACGGCCTCACGCTGCGCGGGGTTCAGATCGTCGAGGAGGTGCTCGAGCCGGGCTGACACTACGTGATTGTAACCGACGGGACAAATTGCGCGCGACAGGCCAAATCGTCACAGCGCCCGGCCGGGCAATCCCCGGTGGCACGCCGATTTTTCGGGCGGTTCGGCGGGCGCTGTCTGGCATACCGCTTGCCGCAGACGAACGCCGTGAAGAAGATCCTGGTCGTCGAAGACAACGAGGTGGTGCAGGACATCCTGCGCCAGTTCTTCGAGAACCGCTATGCGGTGCAGGTAGCCGCCAACGCGTCGCAGGCGCTCAGCCTCATCGTCCGCGGGTCGCCCGACGTGGCCTTGCTGGACATCAAGATGCCGGGACTGGACGGGATCAGCCTCTTGAAGTCGCTGCGCGAGATGGGGGTGACCGTGCCCATCTTCATCATGACCGGCTACGACTCCCTGCAGGTCGCCCAGGAGGCATTGAACGCGGGCGCCAACGGCTACCTGCCCAAGCCCTTCGACCTGATGCACCTCGATCGCCTCGTCGCCGACGCGTGCGGCGCCGAGGCCCTGCAGCCCAACCCCCGCTAGTACCCCCGCACCACCGGCATCATCGCTGGTTGAACCGCCAGCGGCGGAAGAGCCACGTCTCGTCCGCGGCCGTCCGGCCCTCCCCGATGAGCTCCGCGCGCTCCGCCTCGAAGTCGAAGATCTTCAGCAGGCCGGCGTGGGCGTCCTCCTCGATCACGAACGGCGTCACGGTCAGGAAGACCTCGTCGAGGAGACCCGCTCCGTGCAGGACTTCCAGCACCGTCTGACCGCCCTCGCAGTCGAGATAGCGCACGCCATGCTCGGCGAACAAGCGCGCGTGGGCGCGCGCGAGTCCTCCCGCCTCGGCAAGGTCCGCGACGACGGTCGGCGGTGGTGGCGCCGACCCCGCCTGCCGGCGCAGGGCCGCCTCCCCCGCCGGCGTGGTGACGACCAGCGGATCGATGCCAGGCGTCGTGAAGATGCGATGCGCGAGCGGCAGTCGTCCCGAGAGCGAGTACACGATATTGCGGGGCTGTCGCGGCAACCCCGCGCGCTCGCGAAAGGCGAACAGCTCGGGCGCCGGCTCGTCGCTCGGCTGCTGCGGGCTCAGCAGCAGCTCGGGTTGCGTGCGCATGGTCTCGGCACCGACGGCGACGTCGCCGAAGCAGCGCAGGAAGCGCAGGAGGTGCTTGTCGGCGACCCGGGCCGGCCGGCGGCGGTCGCCACCGAGGATGGCCAGCACGGGATCGTCGCCGGCGCCGGTGCGCCGCCAGGCGACGACGCCGTTGGCGGAGGCGACCATGACGGCGTAGATCCACGGCCGGTCCGGCCACGGCGGCGGGAAGCCGATCGGCTCCCACCGGGCGGGGTCGGGCGACGCGCGCCCGAAGGGATGGCGCCCCTCGCGGTCGAGATGCCAGTGAATCAGCGTCGAGGGCGCGGCCGCGGGACTACTCGACGGTGACGCTCTTGGCGAGATTGCGCGGCTGGTCCACGTCGCAGCCGCGGCGCACCGCGATGTGGTAGGCCAGCAGCTGCAGCGGCACCACGGTGATCAGCGGGGACAGCAGGTCGGCCGCCGCCGGTACCTCGATGACGTGCTGCGCCTTGGAGGCCACCAGCTTGTCGCCGGTCTGGACGATCGCGATCACCTGGCCCTCGCGCGCGCGCACCTCCTCGATGTTGCCCAGCATGCGCTCGTAAGACCCGTCGCGAGGGGCGAGGGCCACCACCGGGAAGCCGTCGTCGATCAGCGCAATGGGACCGTGCTTCATCTCGCCGCCGGCGTACCCCTCGGCGTGGATGTAGGACAGCTCCTTGAGCTTCAGGGCGCCCTCCAGCGCGATCGGGTACTGCAGCCCGCGGCCGAGATACAGGAAGTCGCGGGCCGAGGACAGGTGCCGGGCCAGGGCCGCCACCGCGCCGTCCAGCTCGAGGGTCTTCTCGACCAGCCGCGGAATCTCGACCAGGTCCTGCACGCGCTTGCGCACGTCCTCGGCCGTCAGCACGCCGCGCAGGCGGCCCAGCCACAGCCCCAGCAGGTAGGAGGCCACGACCATGGTCGAGAATGCCTTGGTCGACGCCACGCCGATCTCTGGGCCCGCATGCATGTAGAGAGTCGCGGTCGCCTCGCGCGACAGCGCGGAGCCGACGACGTTGGTGATGGCCAGGATGGGCGCTCCCTTCAAGCGCGCCGCCTTCACGGCGCCCAGCGTGTCCGCCGTCTCCCCCGACTGGGAGACGGCGACCACCAGCGTCTCTGGCCCCACGATGGCGTCGCGATACCGGAACTCCGAGGCCAGGTCCACCTCGGCCGGCAGGCCGGCCAGCTTCTCGATCATCGAGCGGCCGAGCAGGGAGGCGTAGGAGGCGGTGCCGCACGCCACGAAGACCACCCGCTGGATCGCCTTGACGGTCGATGGGTCGAGAGTGACGTCGGGCAGCAGGATGTTGCCGGTCTCGGGCGCGACCCGGCCCCGGAAGGTATCGGTGATGGCGCGCGGCTGCTCGTACATCTCCTTGAGCATGAAGTGCCGGTAGCCGCCCTTCTCGGCCATGATCGGGTCCCACAGGATGCGCACGGGGTCGCGCTGCACCGGCTGATCGTCCAGCGTGCTGAGCTCCACCCCTTCGGCGGTCACCACCACCACCTCGCCGTCCTCGAGGATGACCATGTCGCGGGTGTGGCCGAGGATGGCCGGGATGTCCGAGGCCACGAACATCTCGCCGCGGCCGAGGCCGACCACGACGCTGCCGGCGCCGTGCTTGGCGGCGACGAGCCGGTCGGGCGCCGCCGTCGACACCACACCGACGGCGTAGGAGCCGCGGTACTCGCCGAGCGCCAGCTTCACCGCCCGTTCGAGGCGGCCCACGGCCTTCAGGTGATGCTCGATGAGGTGGGCGAGGACCTCGGTGTCGGTCTCCGACTTGAAGGTGTGGCCTTCGGCCAGCAGGCGCTCCTTGATCTCGAGATAGTTCTCGAGGATGCCGTTGTGGACCACCACCAGCGTGCCCGAGCAGTCGGTGTGGGGATGCGCGTTCTCGTCGGACGGGCGCCCGTGCGTCGCCCAGCGCGTGTGGCCGATGCCGATGCGACCCGCGATGGGCCGCTCACGCAGGACTCCCTCGAGCATCTTCATCCGGCCGGCGGCCCGCCGCACCTCGAGAGCGCCGCCCGCGCCGATCACGGCGACGCCGGCGGAGTCGTACCCCCGGTACTCCAGCCGCTTGAGGCCGTCGACGATGATTCCGACCGCGCTCTTCTCCCCGACGTACCCGACGATCCCGCACATGGCGTTGCTCCCTTCATTCTGGCTGGGGGCCCCGACATGGCCCCCAGACCCCCCGCCGCTCGGGCCGCCCCGGCTCAGCCGTGGCGCCCCTCGATCTCCCGCTCAGCCCCGACATGGCCCCCAGACCCCCCGCCGCTCGGGCCGCCCCGGCTCAGCCGTGGCGCCCCTCGATCTCCCGCTCAGCCCCGACATGGCCCCCAGACCCCCCGCCGCTCGGGCCGCCCCGGCTCAGCCGTGGCGCCCCTCGATCTCCCGCTCAGCCCCGACATGGCCCCCAGACCCCCCGCCGCTCGGGCCGCCCCGGCTAAGCCGTGGCGCCCCTCGATCTCCCGCTCAGCCCCGACGTCGCCCCCAGACCCCCCGCCCTCGGGCCGCCCCGGCTAAGCCGTGGCGCCCCTCGATCTCTCGCCGTGGCGCCCCTCGAAGTCTCGCTGATTCTAGGTCGTGATGAGTGGTAGCGCGGCCCGGCAGCGGTCCACCAGATCCGATTGGATCGAGGTGAGCCAGGCGGTGCCGGTGCGGCGGTCGTCCGGGCTCAGCGCCTGGATGGCTGCGGTGTACGACGGGCCGGCGACCAGCCGCGCGCAGAACGCCTCCCGTGCCTCTACGCGCCCCTCGATCGCGCGGTAGTCCTTCACGATGGGGCGCACTGCATCCCAGCCGTCGACGAACGCGCGCCACTCGCCCGCCAGCGGTGTCGCGCCGCCCGCCTCGGGCATGCACTCCCGCACGAGATCGCGGAACCGGTCCATCTGCTTGAGCCGCTCGTCGATGTTCGCCTCGACCATCGATTGCCCGGCGGCGATGACCGCCTGGGCCAGCGGGTCGGAGCCGGCGATGCGCGGCCGGGCGTGTCGATACCATGCCCACAGCCCGGCCAGCTCCCCGAGGTAGAGGACGTTCTTGCTCACCTTGGCGCGGATGGCGCCGAGGGCCCGCGGTCGGTAGGCGGTGCTGCCGTCGCGGCGGCGCTCGCCGAGCACGAGCAGCTCCTCGTCGTAGTCGGCGCGGTACACGCCGCCGGCGACGAGCACGGAGCCGTAGCCGATCCGGACTGGACCCACCACCCCGGCGAGGCCCCCCAGGAAGATCGGCGCCTGGTCGAGCATGACCCCGCGGGCGACGTCCCCGAACATCGACGGCGTCGCCTTGTCACCGCGCGGGCTGAAGTTGAAGTGGATGAAGCCGCTGCCCACCTCGCTGTGGTGCTTGCGGCTCGTTCCCCCGGCCAGCAGGCAGTCGCAGAAGTTGATCAGGCTGCCCAGCACGACGAACGGGAAAACGATCGTCATCTTCAGTCCGACGTTGTGGGCGAAGTAGCTGTCCTCCTCGAGCAGGCAGCCCTCGCGCCCGTGGAAGCCCTGGCGGACCTCGCAGCCGTCCAGCAGCACCGAGTCCTTCACGAAGCCGCCCTGGATCTTCACGCGACGGCCGAGCACCGCGTTCTCCAGCGTGGCCGGCTCCTCGTAGCCCACCTCGGCGCCCTCGAGGATGAGCGTGCGCTCGCCCACGATCTTGGTGCCGGGATGGAGGACGAGGCCACGGGCCACGATGCGCTCGAGCCGGACCTCGGGGGCGATGATCACCGCGTCGGGCCGGGGGATGCGGGCGCCGCTGTCCAGCAGCGCGCGTACGCGGGGGTCGACGGCAGCGCCCGCCTCGACGCGCGCGGGACCGTCGGGCCCCCGCCCCTCGAGCCGTGCATGGGCCCCCACCGTCTGGCCGGCGTCCACGCGACTGTCGACGATGACCGCCCCGTCGAGAACGGTGACGTCGTCGCCGAGCACCGAGTCGCATATACGGCTGCCCGGCATCACCGTGCACCGCTCGCCGATGTGCACGTTACCCTGCAGCGTGGTCCCCGGGTGGAGCACGGTGTCCTCGCCGACCTCGACGTCGACATCGACGTAGGTCGCGGCCGGATCGATCACGGTGACGCCCTCGACCATGAGCCGGTCGAGGATGCGGCGGCGCTGGATGGCCGCCAGCTCGGCCAGCTGCCGCCGGTCATTGATGCCGAGCGCCTCGGCCGGATCGCTCACCGACACCGCCTCGACCTTGGCGCCGGCCCGGGCCAGGAGCTCCACGACGTCGGTCAGGTAGAGCTCCCCCTGGTCGTTGTTTGGCTTGAGATCCCCGAGAGTCGGCCACAGCCGGCGGGCGTCGAAGCAGTAGACGCTGGTATTGATCTCGTCCACCCGCTTCTGGTCGTCGGTGGCATCGCGCTCCTCGACGATGCGACTCACGCGCCCGGCCACGCGCAGCACACGTCCGTAGCCGTAGGGGCGCGCGACGACCGCGGTGAGGACGGTGGCGGCCGCCGCCGTCGTGCGCTGGTGCTCGACGAGCCGCTCGAGCGTCGACAGCAGGAGCAGCGGCATGTCGCCGGCCAGCACCAGCACGGGCCCGGTGGTCGGGCAGGCGGCACGGGCCTGCAGCACGGCGTGGCCGGTGCCGAGTCGCTCGCGCTGCTCGACGATCGTCACGCCGTCGCCAGCCAGCGCCCGGACGCCGTCGGCGTTGGGACCGACGACCAGCACGACCCGGTCCGCGAGCGTCCGGGCCAACCGGAGGGCGTAACCGATGAGGGGGCGGCCGCACAGCGGATGCAGCACCTTCGGCGTCCGCGAGCGCATCCGCTTGCCCTCGCCGGCCGCCAGGATGACCGTGGTCAACCCATTCATGCGGAGATCTTCATACTAGCATCGGGGGTGGCAAGGCCTGTGCCACATACCGCGCACGCAATGGTGCGGACTTCCGCCATCGAGTGTGGACCTTCGGTGCCACTTCCGGCTACGGCGCGTGGCGCAAGTGAGACAGCAGTCGGTCGAGGCGCGGTGGTAGCGCCGAGGCGAACTCGACGGGCCGCCCCGTCGCGGGGTGGATGAAGGCCAGCGCGGTCGCGTGCAGCGCGAGCCCGTCGATGGCGACCGGCAGATCACGTCGCCGCCGGCCCCCGTAGGTCGAGTCACCCGCGATCGGGTAGCCGAGATCGGCCAGGTGGACGCGGATCTGGTGGGTGCGGCCGGTTTGCAGCCGGGCCTCGAGGAAGGTGAACTCGGCGAAGCGCTCGAGGACGCGGTAGTGGGTCACTGCCCGTCGCCCCTGCCCCAGCCGGCGGACAGCCATGCGCGTACGGTCGTGAGGATCACGGCCGATCGGCTTGTCGACGACACCCTCGGCCTGGGCCAGCCTCCCGTGGGTGACGGCCAGGTACACGCGCCGCACCGTGCGGGCTCCCAGCTGGGCGGTGAGCGAGTCGTAGGCCGCGGCCGTCTTGGCCATCACGAGGAGCCCGGAGGTGTCCTTGTCGAGGCGGTGCACGACCCCGGGCCGGCGGGGGCCGCCCACGCCGGCGACGCCGGGCGCGTGGGCCAGGACGGCGGCGGCCAGCGTGCCCCGCGCGTTGCCGGCGCCGGGGTGCACGACGATGCCGGCCGGCTTGTCGAGCACCAGCACGTGCTCGTCCTCGTGGATCACGCTGAGCGCGATGGCTTCCGGCTCGAGCTCCTCGGGCGGCAGCGGCGGGATCTCGACCTCGACACGCTCGCCCGCCACCACGTGGTGCGACGGCTTGCGAGAGGCGCCGTCCACGCGGACGTGGTCGCCGGCGATCAGGGCCTGCAGGCGCGCCCGGGAAAGGTCGGGGACGTGCACGGCCAGCCAGCGGTCCAGACGCTCGCCGGCGGCGGCCGCGTCCACCACCAGCGATAGGCGTTGCATGGGGTCAGCCGGATCGGGGCGTCGAGCGCTCGCTCATGAGGCGCAGCGCCAGCAGTACGACGCCGACCGTGATCGCCGAGTCGGCGACGTTGAAGGCCGGCCAGTGCCACCCTCGCCAGTGCACGTCGACGAAGTCCACGACGGCGCCGAACCGCGCGCGGTCGATGAGGTTGCCGACGGCGCCCCCGAAGATCAGCCCGATCGCCAGCCGCCCCGGCCAGCCCCCGTCGGGCAGCACCCGCAGCGCAACCCGGGCTAGCACGGCGAGGGCCACGAGCGAGAGGGCCGCCACCAGCCATCGCCACTTCGCGGGCACGCCGCCGAGCAGGCCGAAAGCCAGTCCGGGATTGAGCACGAGCGTGAGCGAGAGCCATCCGTCGATCACGCTGATCGGCACGCCGAGCGGAAGTCGGTCGAGGGCGGCGAACTTGGTCACCTGGTCGAGCGCCACGATGGCGCCGGCCAGCAGCAGCACGACGATCACGCGCCGACGACGGCCACGCAGCGATCGCACAGGCCCGGATGCGCCTGGCTCGCCCCCACGGCAGGGCTGCGCATCCAGCACCGCTCGCACTTGTCGCCGGGGGCACGGTCGACGTCGATGACGAGGCCGGGGATCTCCTGGCTCTCGTAGTGCACCGCCCCCGGCGGGCCCGGGCCCAGCTCGACCCGGGAGACGATGAACAGCGTCTGCAGCAGCATCCGCTTGGCCCCCAGCAGGGCCGGCAGGTCCTCGGGAGCGCTGGTGATACGCACGGCGGCCTCGAGGCCGCTGCCGATGAGCTTGCGCGCGCGGGCCAGCTCCAGCGCGCGGGCCACCTCGCGCCGGACCTCGAGCAGGCGGTCCCAGTCGCGCTTGAGGGTGTCGTCCAGCCACGCCAGCGGCACCTCGGGGAATCGCTCCAGGTGCACGCTCTCCGCGCGGGCGCCGGGCAGGTACCGCCACGCCTCCTCGGCGGTAAACGTCATCAGCGGCGCCATCAGCCGGGCCAGCGCGGCGAAGACCTCGTAGCACACCGTCTGGGCAGCTCGCCGCCGCCGGTCAGTCGCGGCCGAGGTGTAGAGCCGGTCCTTGATGACGTCGAGGTAGAGCGCCGACAGATCCACCGCGCAGAAGTTGTGGACGGTGTGGAACGCCGTGTGGAACTGGTATTCCTCGTAGGCCCGGGTGACGCGATCCACCAGCCGAGCCAGCCGGTCGAGGACGAACCGGTCCACCTCGTCCAGGTCCTCGTAGGGCTGGCGGTCGCGCTGGACGTCGAAGTCGGCCAGGTTGCCGAGCAGGAACCGGAACGTGTTCCGGATCCGGCGATAGGCGTCGGCCAACCGGTCGAGGATCTCGAACGAGACGCGGATGTCCTCGGTGTAGTCCTCGGCGGCGACCCACAGGCGCAGGATCTCGGCGCCGTACTTCGGCAGCAGGTCGTCGAGGGAGATCACGTTGCCGACGGACTTCGACATCTTCCGGCCCTCGCCGTCCACGAAGAAGCCGTGGGTGAGCACGGTCCGGTAGGGGGGCTCCCCACGGGTGGCCATCGACTCCAGCAGCGAGGAGTGGAACCAGCCGCGATGCTGATCCGAGCCCTCGATGTACATCTCGGCCGGCCGGCGCAGGTCGGGCCGCGTCTCCAGCACGGCCGCGTGGCTGCACCCGGAGTCGAACCACACGTCGAGGATGTCGGTCTCCTTGCGGAAGCGGTCGGTCGCCCCACAGCTCGGACAGCGGGTGCCGGCCGGCACCAGCTCGGCCTCGCTCCGCAGGTACCACTCCTCGATGCCGCGCCCCTCGCCGAAGAGCCGGGCCACGTGCTCGATCACCGCCTCGTCGAGCAGCTGCCCGCCGCACCCCTCGCAGGCGAAGGCCACGATGGGCACGCCCCACACGCGCTGGCGCGACAGCGTCCAGTCGGGGCGGTGGGCGATCATGTTGTAGATGCGGTCCTCGCCCCACGGCGGGATCCACTGCACGCCGTGACGGATGGCGTTGAGCGTGCGCTCGCGCAGCGACTGCTTGTCGAGCGCGGCGAACCACTGCTCGGTCGCCCGGAACAGCGTGGGGTTCTTGCACCGCCAGCAGTGCGGATAGGTGTGCGCGAACGGCACCTGGGCGATCAGCGCGCCGCGCTCGGCCAGGTACGCGATGATCTTGGGGTTCGCCTCCCACACCGTCAACCCGGCAAAGTGCTCGACCTCGGGGATGAAGCGCCCGTCGTCGTCCACCGGGTTGTAGATGCGCAGCCCCAGCGCCCGGCCGAGGTCGTAGTCCTCCTCACCGTGACCCGGCGCGATGTGGACGAGGCCGGTGCCGGTGTCCATCGCCACGAACGGCGCCGCCGCGACCTTGCCGGTACGGTCGAGCCAGGCGTGGCGGTACTCGAGGCCGGCCAGCGCGTGGCCGGGCAGCGTGGCCAGCCGGCGCGGCCGCTCGAGCCCGGCCAGCGCAGCGAAGGTGTCAGCGAGCTTGGCGGCGACGATCAGCGTCTCGCCCCGCCCCTCGAGGGCGACGTAGTCCTCCTCGGGATGCACGGCGATGGCGAGGTTGGCCGGGAGCGTCCACGGCGTGGTGGTCCAGATCGCCAGCGAAGGCTTCGGCGCCCCCGGCAACCCCGGCAGCGGCCCCACCAGCGGGAAGCGGACGTAGACCGACGGCGCCCGTTCGTCCTCGTACTCGACCTCGGCCTGGGCCAGGGCGGTCTTGCAGTGCATGCACCAGTGCACCGGCTTGAGGCCCTTGTACACGAGCCCGCGGCCGACCAGGCGCCCGAACTCGCGCACGATGACCCCCTCGTAGGCGGGAGCCATCGTCATGTAGGGATGCTCCCAGTCGCCGAAGACGCCGAGCCGCTTGAATTCCGTGCGCTGGATGTCGATGAACTTCAGCGCGTACTCGCGGCAGCGCCGGATCTTCTCGATGGGGTCCATCGCCCGCCGCACGTCGACGCCCGGCTGGTCCAGGCCGAGCATCTTGTCGACCTGATGCTCGATCGGCAGCCCGTGGCAATCCCAGCCGGGGACGTAGACCGCGTTGTAGCCGGCCATCGACCGCGACTTCACGATCACGTCCTTGAGGACCTTGTTCAGGACGTGCCCCAGGTGGATGTGCCCGTTGGCGTAGGGCGGCCCATCGTGCAGGATCCACAGGGGACGGTCGGCCGCGGCCTGGCGCAGCCGCTGATAGATACCGATCTCGTCCCACCAGGCGAGCATCCGCGGCTCCGCCGCGGTAAGGTTGGCCTTCATCGGAAAGTCGGTTTTCGGCAGGTTCAGCGTGGCTTTGTAGTCCATGACCAGGAATCGTCATGGTACCACACGGCTCTGGAGCGGCTACTTCGGGGCCAGGTGCACCTCGCCGTTGCCGGCGTCGAAGGTGATCTTGAACTGGTCGAGAAAGTCGCGGCCCAGCAGGCCGTCGCCGGTTTCGGTCCCGGCCAGCTCATAGGAGCCGACGGGCATGCGGCCGACCCGGGCCTCACCCACCTCGAGCGACTCGACCACGACGTAGTTGATGCGGTCTGTCCCGGTCGCGCCGGTGATCGTGCCCGTCGCGACCGGCCGGGTGACCGGTACCCCGGCCGCCACCAGTGTCCGGGGGCTGATCATCGTGCGATCCGCACCGGTGTCCAGCAAGAGCCGGGCGGTGAAGCCTCCGTTGATCTTCACGTCCACCATGATCCGCTGCCCCGGCGTGTACTTGATGACCGAGGTACCGGACGGGCGGACGGCGCCGGCCGCGGCCGGTGGGGCCGTCGAGGTCGGCGTGTTGCGCATGGACAGCGGAACCGCCGAGGCACGATGGCGGGCCGGGACCTTCTCGAGCCCGTCCACGTAATGGTTCTGGCCCGACTCGTCCGTGTAGCGGTAAACCTGGGCGGGGGCCGGTGCCGGGAGGGCCATGATCAGCAGGCTCAACGAGAGAGCGACCATCGCGACCCGGCGCATATCCGATCATACCCCACACCCCCGCCACCGATAGACGACCATCTCGGGGCCGCCGGAGACTTCCACGCGGTCGAGCCTGACCCGTTCGACCGGCTCCAGGAGGTCGGCGCGCGCGGTCAGGCGCGGGAACCAGGTCGGGAAGACGATCACGTAGTCGGGGCAGATCTCGGTGACGAAGCGGATCACCCCCTCCTCCCCCTGCCGCCGGTAAGGCAGGATCTCGGGCGTCACCAGTCCCATGAGGTCCACGATCGGCCGCCGTGACAGATAGGCGATGGCACCGATGTCGTTGACGGCCAGGCGCGCCCCGGGAGGCGTGTTGGTAGCCACCCAGTGGCCCAGCCGCACCTGCATCGCCTCGATGTTCTGCACGCCCCAGGCATAGCGCTCGGCGGCGGGCACAAGCGACCACAGCGCCAGCGCCAGCCAGGCCAGCAGGAGCGGGCGCCGGCGCCGCTGCAGGGCGGCGCCTGCCCCCACCGCGACGACGACGATCGCCAGCGGCAGCAAGTGGATCGAGTAACGCCCCTCCTGGAAGCCAGGCCCGCGGTACGGCGCCAGCAGCGCCATGCCCACGGGGTGGGCCAGCAAGGCCAGGGCGACGATCCCGAGCGCGCGGCCGCAGCGCCGCCACGCCAGCACGATGGACGGCAGCAGCACCAGCGGGAGCAGGAAGTGGGTACGCCACAGCCACTGGGCCCACTCGACGAGGAAGGCTCCGGGCCGCAGGGCCAGCGTCGTGGCCAGCGGCTCGCGCAGGCCGGCGAGCCAGCCGATGAGCCCGCCTTCCACCTTGGCCGCCGCCGTCGCCGGGTACGGCGCGCCGACGGTCGCGTAGGAAAAGGCCACCATCGGGGCCACGATGACGGCCGGCACCAGGACGAACGCGGCCAGACGCCGGGCGCTCAGCGGCCCCGCGAGCGCGAGGAACGGGATGAGCAGCGCGGCCTCGGGCCGGGCGGTGATCGCCAGGCCGGCCAGCGTGGCCGTGAGCCAGGGACGGTCCGCCGCGTGGGCGACGAGCGCGGCGGCCACCAGCAGGGCAGCGAGGGTAACCTCCATGCCGGAGAGCGCGCCCCATGCGATGGGCCCGGCCCACAGCAGGGCGACGCCGGCCACGACCGCGACGGCGGGCGGTGCGCCCCACGCCAGCGCCGCCCGCCGGGTGAGCACCGCGGCACCAAGCGCACAGAGGACGCCCAGGCCCTTGGCCAGGCCGACCGAGGCGCCGACGCCGGCAGCGCCGGCGGCCAGGAGCAGCGTCCACAGCGGCGCCGTCGAGCCTGCGACCGGCCGGCCGGGGTTGTACGCGAACCCGGCGCCCTCGGCCAGGTTGCGAGCGAAGTGCAGGTGGATCCACGAGTCGTCCAGCGGAAATCCGGCGGCGCCGGCCACCACGCGCTCGGTCACCACGAGCATCGCCAGGGGCAGGACGGCCGAGACAATGACCAGGACGTCGTCCCGGCGGAGCACTCCGAGGTCAGCGCGCCCGGACGAGCGTGTATCCGGCGTAGCCGATCGGCTTGCGGCCCAGGGGCAGCACGTAGAGGTAGCGGCCGTGGGGGATCTCGATCTCCTGCAGGCCGGGCGGCCGCTCGGTAGCCGGGCTCCAGTAGTCGACGAACCAGACCAGACGCTTGACGCCGGCCGGCACCTCGACGTCGCTGTCGACGAGCGGGGTCATCGCCAAGGCCAGGCGCGGTGCGTAGTAGCCGGGGGAGACGTCGCCGACCCGCAGCTCGTAGATGGCGTACTCCGGCAGGTAGAACATCGCGTGACGAAGCCACGGGTACGAGCGGGCGTTGCCGAGCTCGGTGATGATCGCGGTGTCCTCGGGCAGGTACAGACCGCGGATCGCCGACACGAAGGTCGCCATCACCTCCTCGTGCTCGCGCAGGGCGGCGGCCGTCCGGCTGAAGATCCAGTCGAATGCCTCGTCGTGGGCGGTCTGCAACCAGGCCGGCTTACGCGTGTCGAAATCGCGCGCGAGCGGCCGCGCGCTCACGAAGAAGGCGCCGTTGGCCAGCACGATCAGCGTCACGGCGGTGGCGGCGAGCGCCCCGCGGACCCACGCGCGCGGCACGCGCTCGGCGGCCCGGGCCAGGGCGGCCAGCAGCACGCGGGAGAAGAGGATCACGAGCGCCGGCAGGAACGTCAGCACGTAGCCCGCCTGCCCGAAGTGCACGAGCATGTAGACGAGCACCGGCGGCACCGTCCACGCGAGCAGGAACCACTCGCGCTGACCCCAGCCGTGCCGCCGCACGTACCACGGCACCAGGAGAACGACGACGGCCAGCGGGCCGAGCGCCACCAGGACCGATTCCAGCAGATAGCGTGACATCCGCAGGGTGACCTCGAGCGGACCGCTCAGGATCGAGGTCGGCCTCACGACCGTATCGGCCAGCTGGCGGGAGGCCTCGAGATAGCGCTCGAGCCCGCCGGTGAGCCAGATCATCGGCACGAACCAGGCGAGGACGGCGAGGATCAGGACCGCGCTCGAGATGACGAGCACCCGGGCACGACGCACGCCGACCGCCACCGAGATCAGCCACAGCGGGAACAGCAGCAGCAGCAGCGACTGCCGGAGGCCACCGGCCAACCCCAGGTAACCCGCGGCGAGCCAGGCGTCAGTTTCGCTACCGCGCATCGCGCGGAACGCGAAGTACGCGACGACCGAGGCCATCAGCGCCTCGCCGGCATAGCTGAGCCCGACGGTGCCGTAGAACCAGAACAGGGGGCTGACGGCCAGGAGCGCGGCCGCCGTCAGCGCCGTCGGACGGTCGTACACGGCGCGGGCGAGCAGGTAGACGACGAACGTCCCGGCGCCGCTGAACATCACGGCCAGCAGGACGTAGGCCGCGGCCGGGTCACCGGTCCAGCCGTGCACCAGGCGGCCGAGGGCCACGTAGAGGATGTAGCCGGGCGGGTGCGGCTGGTGCTTGACCACGTCGTACTCGCGCAGCGCGAGGGCGAACTGCACGGCGTCCCAGTTGTAGAGCATCCGGGCCCGGTACGGCAGGCGCGACAGAACGGTCAGCAGGGAGAGGGCCGCCGCCAGGGCGTAGTCGACGCGGTCGGCTCGCTCACGCATGCGAGTGTGGAGTATACGCGGGAGGCGCAGCGTACTGCGGGCGGAGGAGCGGGGGGACGCCGGAGGAGCGGGCTAGGCCTTCTTCTCCTCTTCCTTCCGCGCGGCGGGTGGCTCCTCGGCCTTGACCTCGTTGACGCCCTTCTTGAACTCCTTGACGCTCGACCCCAGGGACTTGGCGAGCTCGGGCAAGCGATTGGCTCCGAACAGGATGAGCACGATCACCAGGATGATCAGCAGTTCTTGGTAGCCCAGGCCAAACATGGGTGGCTCCTTTTCTCGGACGCCCTCACCTTACTCCCCGGCTCACGCCCCGCGCAAGACCCTGCGCTCCCCGACCCGGGCGGTCACTCGGCGGGCATCGAAGAACTCCAGCAATGGGATGGCGTACTTACGGGAGATCCCGAGCAGGTCCTTGATGTCGCCCGGCCCGATCTCCTTGCGCTCCCGGAGCATGGCCACGAGCTTGTCCTGGATGGCCTCCAGGGCCTGGGCGTGGAAGTAGAGGGACTCCTTCACCCGGACCAGCTTGCGGGCCTCGATCAACACCTGGAAGAGCTCGTGCTCCTCGTCGCCGGACTGTCCGGCCCGGGCGAGCGCCTCCTCCGGACTGGGGGGAGCGGCCGCTGCGGTCAGGAACTCCTGCTCCAGCCGGTCGGCCGCCTTCTGCTGCTCCGGGGACAGCCGCACCGAGTGCGAGGCCAGGGACACCTTGTCCCGGTCGGTGCGCACGATCCCGTCCGCCTCCAGCGCGCCGAGCAGGTGGGCGAAGACGCGCTCGTCCGGCGCGCCCGCCCGGCCGCGCAGCTCCTCGCGCGACATGCCGGGGCGCAGCGGCGAGGCCCGGTGGAACTGTTCGAGCGCGGCAACCGCGAGGTCGCGCAGTCGCGCCAGCGCCTCGCCGTGCACGAACCAGTCGCGGTCGATCGCCACGATCCGGCCGCCGGCCTGTAGCGTGTCGAGCAGGCCGCGCAAACGCTCGGGGCCGAACGGCACCCGGCCCGATAGAGGGGCCACCCGAACGCCGCCACCGCCGGCGTGGCGGACGTGCTCCTCGACGACGGCCTCGGGACGATCCTCGCGCAGGAGCGTGAGGTGGGCCAAGAGCGCCGGCGCCTTGCGCTTGAACCGTGGCGGCGCGATGTCGAGCAGCGTGCCGCCGCCGATCGTCACCATCGGCGAGTAGGAGCGGATCACGAATCGATCGCCGGGCAGCGCCACCAGGGGAGCCTCCAGGCGCAGGCGCGCGAGCGTCGACTCGCCCGGTGTCAGCTCCTGGCGATCGAGCAGGAGCACGCGGGCCATGATCTCGCTGGTGCCGGTATGGACGCGGACGCGGTCGCGCGTCTTGAGCGGTCGCGGCGCGTCGGCCAGCAGCTCGAGCGTGCCGTCCACGAGCTCCGAGGGCACCAGCGTGCCGGCCAGGCCGAGCACATTGCCGCGATCGACGGCGACGCGTTCCACGCCTTGAAGGTTCACGGCCGTACGCTGGCCGGCGCTCGACTCGGCGACGGCATGGCCGTGGGCCTGCAGCCCGCGCACCTTCGCCTGCACGCCGGCCGGGAACACCTCGACCCGATCGTCGACGCGCAGCCGCCCCGCCATCAGGGTACCGGTGATGACGGTACCGAAGCCCTTGATCGTGAACACGCGGTCGATCGGCAGCCGCGGCAGCTGGTCCGTGCCCCGCGCCGGCACCGTGGCTGCCAGCGCGCGCAACGTGGCGCGCAGCTCGGCGATCCCCTCCCCGGTCTTGGCCGAGACGCCGAGGATCGGGCCGCCGTCCAGGAAGGTACCGCGCACGAGCCCGGCGACGTCCTCGCGGACCAGCTCCAGCCAGTCCGGCTCGACGAGGTCGGTCTTGGTGAGCACGACCAGCCCCTGGCGAACGTGCAGGAGCGAGCAGATCCCGAAGTGCTCGCGGGTCTGCGGCATCACACCCTCGTCGGCGGCGATGACCAGCATGGCGACGTCGATGCCGCCGATGCCGGCCAGCATGTTCTTGATGAAGCGCTCGTGGCCAGGGACGTCGACGATCTCGATCGTGAGCCCGTCCGGCTCCTCCAGGAACGCGAAGCCGAGGTCGATCGTGATGCCGCGCGCCTTCTCCTCGGGCAGCCGGTCGGTGTCGGTGCCGGTCAGCGCCTTCACCAGCGAGGTCTTGCCGTGATCGATGTGGCCGGCGGTCCCGACGACGACGTGCTTCATGGCGGGCGCCGGCGGATCCTAGCTCGACGCGATCGGCGAGGCGGCGTGGGCGAGGGCGGCGGCCAGCGCCGGAATCTGGTGAGGCAGCACGGTGCGACAGTCCAGGAACAGCCGATCGTCCAGCATGCGGCCGACGACGGGGGGATCGCCCGTGCGGAGGGCAACGTCGAGGGCGCGCGCGGCGGCGGGGGTGGCGCCGACCGCGAGGCCGATGGTGGGCAGCTGCACCGTCGGCAGCGCGCCGCCGCCGACCTCGGCGTGGTCCTCCACCAGGTGAGGAGCCAGGCTCGCGCGCGTGGCCGGGTCGAGGCGGCCGAGCAGCCGGCGGGCGCGACGGCGGACGTCGGCGAGCGGCTCGGTCAGGGCGCGCAGCGTGGGAATCGTCTCGCGCGCGGTCCCCGCCTCGTAGGCATAGAGGGTCGCCTCCAGGGCGGCGATCGTGAACTTGTCGATGCGCAGCGCCCGGTTCCACGGGTTCTTCTTGAGCCGGGCCACGACCTCCCGGCGGCCGACGAGGATCCCGGCCTGGGGACCACCGAGCAGCTTGTCGCCGGAGAACGACACGAGATCGACGCCGGAGGCCACCACCTCCGGCACCGTGGGCTCGTACGGGAATCCCCACGGGCGCAGGTCGACGAGCGAGCCCGAGCCGAGGTCCTCCATCACCGGGATCCCGCGCTGCCGCCCCAGCTCGGTCAGCTCCCGCGAGCTCACGTCGGCGGTGAAGCCCACGACCCGGTAGTTCGAGGTGTGGACCTTCAGCAGGAGCGCGGTGTCGGGCCCGATCGCCTCGGCGTAGTCGCGCAGGTGCGTGCGGTTGGTGGCGCCCACCTCGCGCAGCACCGCCCCGCCCCGACGCATGATGTCGGGGATCCGGAACTCGCCGCCGATCTCGATCAGCTCCCCGCGGGAGACGATGACCTCCTTGCCGTGGGCCAGCGTCTCCAGGGCCAGCAGGACCGCCGCCGCGTTGTTGTTGACGACGAGCGCGTCCTCGGCGCCGGTGAGCCGGCGCAGGAGCGCCTCGACGTGGCTGTAGCGCGAGCCGCGCTCCTTGGAGGCGAGATCGAGCTCCAGGTTGGAGTAGGCGGCGCCGACCGCCGCCACCCGCTCCAGCGCCAGCGGACTCAGAACGGCCCGGCCCAGGTTCGTGTGCAACACGACCCCCTGGGCATTGATGACCGGCCGCAGCGAGAAGACGCCGGCTCGTCGCCCGGCCTCGACCACGCGCGCGGCGAGGACCTCGACGTCGACCGGCGTGGCGGATCCGGCCAGCACGCGACGCCGCTCGGCGTCGAGAACCTCGCGCACCATGGACGTCAGGCGAGCCCGCGGGAGCCCGGCGACGTCGGGGCGACCGTTCAGCGCGCGGAGGACCTGGTCGACGGAGGGCAGGCCGCGGAGGGCGGTCGGGTCAGCGCTCACGGAGGGCCGCCTCGACCTTGGCGCGGACGCGGCCGATGACCTCCTGCGCCTCCGCACGCCAGGCCTGGGCGGTCCAGCGGCCTTCACTGGCCACCGCACCCCGGCGCACGGCCTCCTCGGTCAGGCCACCCCACAGCTCGTCGAGATCGGAGGCCGACAGGCGCTGGCCTCGCAGGGCGCGGGTCCAGTCGGCCGCCAGGGATTCGATCAAGCGGTCGCGCTCGGCGGCCAGGCGACGGGCACGGCGGATGAGGTCGGCCAGGCGGGACGGCACCGCTACTCCTTCACCAGCTCGCGCACGGTCTCGACCAGGTTCGCCTCGAATCGGCCTGTCGAAGCGCACGGATACACAGGTGCCGCCCGCAGCTTGCCGGAGTCGCCCTTGCGGTGCCCCTGCGTCCGCATCTTGGAGTTCAGCTGCACGCGAGTGCTGTCGGCACCGTTGGCCTCGGCGAACAGCGTGAACGACACCAGCGCCTCGCCTTCCAGCCGGTCGTCGCCGATCGTGCCGCAGTCGGCCCACAACCCGATCGGGGTGACGAAGTCGTCAGAGGCGATCACGCCGGAGTCGCGGGCGATGGCCCGCAGGGGCAGGTTCTCGCGGGCGAAGGCCCGCACGAGCGCGCTCCAGGTACGCGCGTAGGCGGCGGGGATCTCGGCCCGGTACGGCGGCGGCGCCAGCGGCGAGACATGGGGCCGCGCGCAGCTGGCCAACGCCAGGGCGGATAACACCACGGCCAGGCTACCTCTTGTGATGGTCGATGCCTCGGTACTTCTCGATGAACCGGACCACCCGCGCCTCGTCGAGCTCCTCGAACCGGTCCAGCCGCGTCCACGCGGTGAGCGCGATCCGGGACTTCATCCCGGGGTACGGGGCCAGGATCACGTACTTGTCGTACTTCGTCACGATGCCGCGCAGCTTGTCGACCACCTCGGGGCAGGTGCAGTTGTACTGCACGACCACGCCGCCATCCTCGAGGTTGTGCACCTGCAGCTCGAGCGGGATGGGCCGGGTGTGCACGCCCCACGGGGCGATGTACGGCAGATGCGGACCCGACGTCGGAGGATCGGAGTTGTAAGCGATCCGCGGGTCGGACGAGGTCTGGATGTGCTCGTTACCCAGGTCGGGCAGCTCCTCGCCGGGACGATCGGCCGCCGCCCGGTAGGCGAACCAGCCCACGATGGCCGCCACGACGACGACCGCAGCGACGGACGCCCCCACCTTGAGCGACCGTCCCGATCCGGTCTTGGTCCTGGCGCCCTTGCCCTTTCCCTGATCCCTGGCCATCGTCCTCGTTCTCAATGGCGGAAGCGTGTGGGAGTCGAACCCACCTCCGACTTGTCTAGAGCCGGACACCGGATTTGAAGTCCGGGAGGCCCACCGGGTTCCTAGACGCTTCCGGTGCTCCGGTGCGCTCCGTTTCGGCCAGATGAGTGTACCACCCGGATCGCCGGGGCTGATGAGGCCGAGGGCGACAGGGCCTCAGGCGCCGCCGGACAGCGGGGGGAACACGGCGACGACGTCGCCGGGGCGCAGGGGGCGCTCGGGCTCGGCATCGCCGCCGTTCACGAGCGTGACGCGCTCGAGATCCGCGGGCAGACGCAGGCGCTCGATGACGTCACGGACGGTGCTGCGGTCGGGAACCTCGAGCGTCGTCGCCCCCTCTCGACTGTCGGGGGGCAGGTAGGCGGCCAGGGTGGCGAAGAGCTGGACTTCGATCCTCACCTGAACCCGCCCTGTCCTTCGGACAGGAGCGAGCGGGAGTCAGCGACCCGGATGCGGTCACCTGGCCGGATCCGGGCGTCGTTCTGAAGGCGGTTCCAGCGGAGCACGTCCCGGACAGCAACGCCGTACTGCTTGGCGATCGAGCCGACGGTGTCTCGCGGCTGGACGACGTGGACGTCGTCAGCGGAGCCGCTGGCTCGCTTGGTGCCGCCACGTACGGTCGTGGCCGGCGTCGACCGCCGAGGGGCGGGAGCCGGGGCGAGGGCCGAAAGAACGTCCGTACTGGTGCCCGGTGGGACCTTGATCTGCAAGGGGTCGCCCGGAGGGGTGATCGAACGGACGATGGTCGGATTGAGCGTCTGCAGTGCCGCGGGCGCGATACCCGCCTTGGCCGCCAGCCGCCGGAGATCGGTCGCGGGCGGGACGGCGACAGTCTCGATTCCAGGCGACCCTGCCTCGTTGAACTCGAACCCGTACTGGGCGGGGTTCTGGGCGATGAGGGTGACGGCCTGGATCGCCGGCACGAAATCCTTGGTCTCGGTCCGCAGGTGGTTGGTCTTGGCCAGGGTCCAGAAATCCGACGAGCCCGTGGCCCGGATGGCCCGGCTCACCTTCACCTCGCCGGCGTTGTACGCCGCCTGCGCCAGTGCCCACGAGCCGAACATGTTGTACAGGTCCCGCAGGTACCTGGATGCCGCGATCGTCGATTTTTCCGGATCCAGGCGTTCATCGATCCACTGGTCGACCCGGAGACCGTAACGACGCGCGGTGCCGGCCATGAACTGCCACATGCCCTTGGCGCCCACTCGCGAGACGGCAAGCGGGTTGAACCCGCTCTCGATCATGGCGGTGTAGGCCAACTCCTCGGGCAGACCCCGGCTCTTCAGCACCTGGCGGATCATTCCGAGGTACCGCCCGGAACGACCGGCCCAGAGGTTCACGACATCCCGACGGGCGCCGGTGAAGCGATCGAGGAAGTGCTGCACCTGGGGGTTGACGGTGACCGGGTACGTCGAGGAGGCCGCCCGAGGCTGAGCGACGACGGCCGCTCGGCTCGATTCGGCAAACGCGTCGGCCCACGGATCGACACCGGCGGGCTCGGTCTCGCTCGCCGCCTCCTGCTCGGCCACGGAACCCACTCCGTCGAGCCACTGTTCAACGAGTAGGTCCGGACGGCCGTCGTCGAGAGGCGCGGGCACTGCAGCGTGGTCGACACCGGTCGCGCCGTCAGGCCAGAACGACTCGACGGCGACGGGCCTGATGCTGCCCGATGCCAAAACCGAGAGGAAAAGGGCTGAGGCAACGGCGAAACGGGGTTCAATGGTCATATTCGGGGTGAAAGCCCGGTTATTTTTTACCATAGGCGCCAGTGGCCGGTCAACGGGGCCCCGGCCCTTCCGGGGCGTGAGGGGGCTTTTAGTTTTTGTGTTTAGTTTCCTGACACTTAGAAGGGAGGCGAGAGAATCACAGACCGCCCGGATGCTCTGGCGTGAACTTCAAGCGACAACGCAAACCTGATACGTCGTACTGGAGGAAGAGCCGTGAAGAGACTGATCGCACTGATGCTCGGCGTGGCGTTCGTGGCAGGAATCACCGGCAGCGCGCTGGCACAGGGCCAGCCGACGCCGACGCCGGCCCCGGCGGCCGTACCGAAGGAAGAGAAGAAGCCCGCGGAGGCGAAGAAGCCCGCCGCCCACAATGCCAGTGGCACCGTGAAGACGGCCGCCCCCGACAGCCTCGTGGTCTCGGGCAAGGCCAAGACGGGCAAGGCCACCGACTGGACGTTCGCCGTCGATCCGAAGACCACGAAGATCCGCAAGGCCGGCAAGGACATCACCGCCGGCGACCTCGCCGCCGGCGATCCCGTGAACGTGCGCTATCACGAGCACGAGGGCAAGAACGTCGCCGACGCCGTGATGGTGCTCGCCCCGAAGAAGGCCGCCGAGGCGCCCAAGGCCGAGGCCCCGAAGAAGGACGAAGTGAAGAAGTAGCTGCGGGTTCGGTGCTGGACGCCGGCTCAGCGGCCGGTGTCCAGCACCTTCTCCTCGACAACGCCGCGAAACCAGCTGTTCCGGTCGGTCAGCTCCACCGTCGTCGTCGCCCGGCCTCCCACCGTGAGGTCCCGGAGCCAGACGGTGACCGACTGGTAGCCCTGCAGCCTCGGCTGAGGCTGGTAGATGTCGCGCTGACGCGCCTTCGGCTTGGGCGACGACACGTCGACGGGTGCGGCGTGCCAGGCCACCAGCAGCCAGGCCCCGGCCGGGACGTCGTCGATCTTGAAGCCGCCATCGTGATCGACGAGGACCAGGGAGTTGAGATCAGGCGCCCCCGCCTCGAGGAGCTCCCGCTCGTACCCTTCCAGCGTCTTCCGCATGGTCGGGGCCGCCGCCGTGAAGGCCTTGGACGACTCGCGCGAGCCATCCTTGAGGCGCTCGAGCCTGGCCAGGATGGCCGGGGAATGTGGGACCAGGGTGACGGTCGTGTTGACGAATGGCCGGCCGGGTACACGCGGCGTTCTGGGCTCGGCCACCACTCGCCCGGCAACGACGCCGAGGGCGCCGGCGCGGCGGGCCTCGCGATAGGGTTCGAGGCTGATCTCGAACGCCTCGGCGGGACCGAGAAGCAGGACGATCACCAGCGCCGCCATACGTATCAACCCTGGCCGGCCCCGGGCGGGCGAGTCCGCCAGCGGTCGTGGGACCACAACCACTGCTCGGGCACCTGACGGATCGCGGACTCGACCCTCTCGGTACATCGGGCTGTGAGTTCGACGGTCGCCCGCTCGAGGTCATTCGAGGGCGGGGCCGGCAGGGCCGGTTCGACCACGACCCGGTGACGGGCGGCTCCCTCTCGCCGGATGAAGATGGGCACGATCGGGGTTCGCGTACGCAGCGCCAGCAGGGCCAGGCTCCGAGAGGTAGAGGCCGGGCGGCCGAAGAACGGGACGAAGACGCCCTCCCGTCGGGTCGCGTTCTGGTCGAGCAGGATTCCCACCAGGCCCCCCCGACGCAGGGCGTGCAGCACCGGGCGGAGGGCCCCCCGCTTGTCGATCAGCGCGGCTCCGGTCTTCCGTCGCATCGCCTGGGCGAGCTGGTCGAGCGCCGGAGAGTCGAGCGGCCGGACGACGATGGCCAGGGGATAGCCCATCAGCCGGTGGGAGGCAGCCAGATACTCCCAGTTGCCGAGGTGCGCGGTCAGCACGAGGGCACGGCCGTGCTCGGCCATGATCGCCTGCAGATGCCCCAGGCCGTCGATCGTCAGCTCGTCGAGCGTGGCCTGCAGCGGCCGGCCCAGGAAGCGGGCCAGCTCGACGACGGTCATCCCGAAGTGCTGCCAGGAGGCACGGGCGAGCCGATCTCGGGCCGCGGGGGAAAGATCGGGAAAGGCGGCGGTGAGGTTGGTGGCGGCCACCTGGTGACGCTTCGGCAGGGCCAGCCGGGCCAGATCGCCGAGGCGTCGCCCGAGCCCGAGGGCGACCGGCGCCGGCAGCCGCGCGGCGGCCGCGGCCAGCGCCCGGCCGAAGACTAGACCGAGCGCCGTCGCCGCTCCCGGACGAGCTCGACGGCGATCGGGATCATCGAGAGCACGATCACGACGATCACCACGATGTGGATGTGGTCGCTGATGTTGGGCACCACCTGCCCCAGCAGATAGCCGGCCCACGTCATGCTCGTCACCCATCCCACACCGCCGGCGACATTGTAGAAAACGAAGCGCCGGTACTCCATCTCGCCGACGCCGGCCACGACGGGTGCGAAGGTGCGCACGATGGGCACGAAGCGGGCGATGACGATGGTGCGGGCACCGTGGCGGGCGTAGAAGGCGCGCGTGCGCTCGATGTGACGGGGGTTGAACAGGAGCGACTTCGGCCGGGTGAACAGGCGCGGCCCCGCCCGCCGGCCGATCGCGTACCCGACGCTGTCGCCGACCACCGCCGCCACGATCAGCAGGGCGTTGAGCACCCAGATGTTCAGCTGACCCGTCGCCGCGACCAGCCCGGCCGTGATCAGCAGGGAGTCACCCGGCAGGAAGAAGCCAATCAGCAGCCCCGTCTCGGTGAAGACGATGGCCGTCAGCACGGCGTAGCCGCCCCAGCGGATGAGGTCGTCGAGACCGTGGCGGCCGGTCAGCAGCCCCGTCGCGAGATCGACGAGCGCGTCCACCTACTTTCCGCCGGCCACCGCCCCCGCCCGTGCCCGGTCACCCGTGGGCGCCGGTTGGCCACCGCTCCCGATCCGCATGCCGTAGAACGACCGCCAGACGAAGACCATCGAGAGGATGAAGAACACCAGGCTCAGCACTCGGCTCAGCCCGGGGCCGCTGGTGGCGCTCAGACTCACCGCCAGCTCGACGGCGAGCAGGCCGAACAGCGTCGTGAACTTGATGACGGGGTTCATGGCCACCGACGAGGTGTCCTTGAACGGATCCCCGACGGTGTCGCCCACCACGGTGGCGGCGTGCAGGGCGCTGCCCTTCTCCTTGAGCTCCGTCTCGACGATCTTCTTTGCGTTGTCCCAGGCGCCGCCGGCATTGGCCATGAACACCGCCTGGTAGAGACCGAAGAGCGCGATCGAGATCAGGTAGCCGATGAAGAAGTACGGCTCCAGGAACGCGAAGGCCAGCGTGGAGAAGAACACCGTCAGGAAGATGTTGAACATGCCCTTCTGGGCGTACTGCGTGCAGATCTCCACGACCTTCTTGCTGTCGGCCACCGAGGCCTTGGTCGAGCCCTCCAGCCGGATGTTGGCCTTGATGAACTCCACCGCACGGTAGGCGCCGGTCGAGACGGCCTGGGTGGCGGCGCCCGTGAACCAGTAGATGACCGCTCCCCCGGTGATGAGACCGAGCAGGAAGGGCGGGTGGAGGAGCGAAAGCTTGTCGAGGTTCTCGGTGAGCCCGGCGGTGAGGACCACGATGATCGAGAAGATCATGGTGGTGGCGCCGACGACGGCGGTCCCGATCAGCACGGGCTTGGCGGTCGCCTTGAACGTGTTGCCGGCGCCGTCGTTCTCCTCGAGCAGCTCCTTGGCGGTGTCGAACTTTGGCTCGAAGCCGAAGTCCCGGCGGATTTGTTGGGCGACGTTGGGAATCTCCTCGATCACCGACAGCTCGTAGACCGACTGAGCGTTGTCGGTGACGGGGCCGTAGGAATCGACCGCGATGGTGACCGGGCCCATGCCGAGGAAGCCGAACGCCACCAAGCCGAAGGCGAACACGGCCGGTGCCACCATGAGCGCGCCCATGCCGAGTGTGCTGACCAGGAACGCGATGCCCATCAGCAGGACGATCGTCATCCCGAGCCAGTACGCGCTGAAGTTGCCGGCCACGAAGCCGGACAGGACGTTGAGCGAGGCCCCGCCCTCGCGGGAGGCCGTCACGACCTCGCGGACATGGCCCGACTCGGTCGAGGTGAAGACCTTGACCAGCTCGGGGATGATGGCCCCGGCCAGCGTGCCGCAGGTGATGATGGTGGACAGCTTCCACCACAGGCTACCGTCGCCGAGGTCGGGGATGAGGACGTAGGAGGCGACGTAGGTCGTCACCACCGAGACGATCGACGTCAGCCAGACCAGCGAGGTCAGCGGCGCCTCGAAGTTCATCCGGGTGGCGCTGGCGTAGCGGCCGCGGGCCACCGCCTCGTTGATCAGGTAGGAGGCGCCGGAGGCGACGATCATGAGCACGCGCATCACGAAGATCCACACCAGGAGCTGGACCTGGACGGCCGGCTCCCGCACGGCCAGCACGATGAAGGAGATGAGCGCCACGCCGGTGACCCCGTAGGTCTCGAAGCCGTCGGCGCTCGGCCCGACCGAGTCGCCGGCATTGTCGCCGGTGCAGTCGGCGATCACGCCGGGGTTGCGGGCGTCGTCCTCCTTGATGTTGAAGACGATCTTCATGAGGTCGGAGCCGATGTCGGCGATCTTCGTGAAGATGCCGCCCGCGATCCGGAGGGCGGCCGCTCCCAGCGACTCGCCGATGGCGAAGCCGATGAAGCACGGTCCGGCATAGTCGCTCGGAATGAAGAGCAGGATGCAGAGCATCAGGAACAGCTCGACGCTGATCAGCAGCATGCCGATCGACATCCCCGCCTTGAGCGGGATGGCGTAGACGGGGAAGGCCTGGCCCCGCAGGCTGGCGAAGGCAGTGCGCGAGTTGGCGAAGGTGTTGATCCGGATGCCGAACCAGGCGACGCCGTAGCTGCCGGCGATGCCGATCAGGCTGAAGAGCAGGATGACGATGACCCGGCTCGCCTCGAAGTGCAGCAGGAAACCGAAGTACAGGATCATGATGATCCCGATGAAGACCTCGAGCAGCAGGATGAACTTGCCCTGCGTGATCAGGTATGTCTTGCAGGTCTCGTAGATCAGCTCGGAGATCTCCCGCATCGACTGGTGCACGGGCATGTTCTTGAGCTGCCCGTAGATGACGAGCCCGAACACCAGCCCCAGCACGCAGACGGGGAGCCCCAGCATGAGCAGGGTCCGGCCACTCATGCCGGCCACGCGGGACTGGCTGAGGTCCGGAATCTTGAGGTTCGCCTCGCCTCCGGCCGCCGCGGCGGCCGAGCCGGGCCACGCGAGGGCGAGGGCGATGAGGAGGAGCGCCGGCAGGACCAGCCAGGCGGCGCGTGAGGGACGCGTGAGGTTCCAATTCATGTATCGGTCTCCTGGCAGGCCGTCGGTGAGCGCGCGAATTCCCGCACAATGTACGCGATGGGGTCGGCGGCGGTCAACGAGAAATCAGGCCGGAGCGCCGGCGAAGTGGCCGAGTTGACAGCGTTTGTAGACGGCCGGTACGATCGAGCGGTGACCTGTCCGACCTGCCGGACCTCCACCACCTGGCACGGCAACGTGAACCGCCCGTTCTGCTCGCTCGTCTGCCGGCTGATCGACCTCGGCACCTGGCTCGACGAGCGCTACCGCATCCCCAGCCGGCCTACCGAGAACGAAGCCTTGGGCGACACCGTCGAGCACGATGTTTCGTAAGACCTCGGGCGCGATCCTGTGTCCCTCGTGCGGGCGGCTGACGAATGCCGACGCCCCGGCCTGTCTGGTGTGCGGCCGGCGCAACCCGGGGATGTGGGGCTTCGCCGGCCCTCTGCGCAACCTCTTCCGGCGGCGCAGCTTCGTGGACGTGGTCTCGGTGGCGTGCGTGGTGCTCTACGTGGCGAGCCTGATCATCGATCCTCAGGCGGCGCTGCAGCCCCGGGGATTCAACGTCTTCTCACCGAGCCTGGGTGCGCTGCGGGTGCTGGGGGCGACGGGGGCGGTGCCGTGGCAGGAGGGACAGTGGTGGACGTTGTTCACCGCCATCTACCTGCACGGCGGGCTGCTCCACATCCTCTTCAACGTGCTGTGGATCCGACAGCTGGGCCCGGCCGTCGAGGATCTCTACGGGCCGGCTCGGCTCGTCATCATCTTCACGGTCGCGGGCGCCGTCGGCTTCCTGGCCTCGAACTTCCTCGTCTACGACTTCACGATCGGCGCCTCCGGCTCGATCTTCGGCCTGCTCGGCGCGCTGGTCGCGTTCGGGCAAAAACGCGGCGGGGCCTACGGCGCAATGGTCTTCCGTCAGTACGGACAGTGGGCGCTGGTCCTGTTCGTGCTCGGGTTTTTGATGTCGGGCGTCAACAACGTCGCGCACGCCGGCGGCTTCGTCGGGGGCTTCGTGGCGGGGCTCGTACTGGCGCTGGCCGAGCACAACTCGGAGACACTCCTCGATCAGGTGCTAGCCGCGGCGGCGGTCGGGGTGACCGTGCTGGGCTTCGGCCTGGCGCTCTGGAGCGCCTTCGCCTGAGCTGTCGGGAGCCGAACCGCCGCTGAACACACAAACGCCCGGGGGCTTTGAGACCCCCGGGCGTTCGCGTTTTAACCCGGCAGCGACCTACTCTCCCACACCGTTGCCAGCGCAGTACCATCGGCCCAGGAGGGCTTAACTTCCGTGTTCGGGATGGGAACGGGTGTGGCCCCTCCGGCAATGCCACCGGGAATTGAATCGTACCGGCGCCCATCGGGCGCCGGCCAACCAAATCCCGAGATTCTCGAGCGCAGCCTTACGACTGCATCGCTCCATTGATCGAACGTAGGTATGAGTACAACGTGGTCAAGCCGCACGGGCGATTAGTACCGGTCAGCTGAACCCCTCACGGGGCTTACACCTCCGGCCTATCAACCTGGTCATCTACCAGGGCCCTTCAGGGGGCTTACGCCCCGGGAGATCTCATCTTCAGGCGGGTTTCGCGCTTAGATGCCTTCAGCGCTTATCCCTGCCGGACATAGCTACCGAGCGGTGCCCTTGGCAGGACAGCTCGCACACTAGAGGTCCGTCCACCCCGGTCCTCTCGTACTAGGGGCAGCTCCCGTCAAATCTCCTCCGCCCGCGACAGATAGGGACCGAACTGTCTCACGACGTTCTAAACCCAGCTCACGTACCGCTTTAATGGGCGAACAGCCCAACCCTTGGGACCTGCTCCAGCCCCAGGATGCGATGAGCCGACATCGAGGTGCCAAACCTTGCCGTCGATATGAACTCTTGGGCAAGATCAGCCTGTTATCCCCGGAGTACCTTTTATCCGTTGAGCGATGGCCCTTCCACTCGGAACCACCGGATCACTAGGTCCTACTTTCGTACCTGTTCGACTTGTTGGTCTCACAGTCAAGCGGGCTTCTGCCCTTACACTCGTCGCACGATTTCCAACCGTGCTGAGCCCACCTTCGAGCGCCTCCGTTACTTTTTAGGAGGCGACCGCCCCAGTCAAACTGCCCACCTGGCACTGTCCCCGACCCGGATCACGGGCCTAGGTTAGAACTCCAGCACAGTCAGGGTGGTATCTCAACGTCGGCTCCACCGACACCGGAGTGCCGGCTTCAAAGCCTCCCACCTATCCTGCGCAGACTCCGCCAAAGTTCCATGCCAAGGTACAGTAAAGGTTCACGGGGTCTTTCCGTCTAGTCGCGGGTAGCCAGCATCTTCACTGGCGCTACAGTTTCACCGGGTCTCTCGCGGAGACAGCGGCCAAGTCGTTACGCCATTCGTGCAGGTCGGAACTTACCCGACAAGGAATTTCGCTCAGCCTTGTTACGTTCTTGAAGGAACGGGTGAGTCGTTTCGGTTCCGCTCACCTCTGCATGTCGCCATGCAGCTCGGACCATCTCATTCTCCAGCGGGAAGCTGGAGATCCGGCGTATGGCCTCTGAGGATTTCGAACGCCGAAGATGCGCGCTCGATCTTTCCTGCTGATTGTCTGCACCGATCGGATTGTCACTCGAGCTTCGAGTACCGTCGGATACTCAGACGTCCCAGCATTTGGCCGGATGCACTCGCCGTCATTACTGAGGGCGGGGGCTAGCGTTGAACTAACCTTAGGACCGTTATAGTTACGGCCGCCGTTTACCGGGGCTTCGGTTCAGAGCTTCGAGGGTTACCCCCCTAACCCCTCTCCTTAACCTTCCGGCACCGGGCAGGCGTCAGACCCTATACCTCCTCTTACGAGTTGGCAGAGTCCTGTGTTTTTAGTAAACAGTCGCTTGGCCCTTTTCACTGCGACCCCTTCAGGCTTTAACACCCTAGTGGGGCACCCCTTCTCCCGAAGTTACGGGGTTATTTTGCCTAGTTCCTTCGCGAGAGTTCTCCCGAGCGCCTGTGGATATTCTCCTCGCCCACCTGTGTCGGTTTCCGGTACGGTCGCCTCGGCAACTGGCTAGAGGATTTTCTAGGAAGCATGGCATCAGCCCGTTTACGGCCCGGAGGCCTCCCCATCACGTTTCAGGGTTGCCTTGCAGCGCCCCGACGGATTTACCTATCGGAGCCCCCTACGCGCTTGGACCCGCACTTCCAATCGCGGGCGGTGCTTAGCCTTCTCCGTCCCCCCATCGCTCATAACGTCACCGCGGCGGAACAGGAATATTAACCTGTTGTCCTTCGCGTACGCCTCTCGGCCTCCGCTTAGGTACCGCCTAACCCTGGGCGGATTAACCTTCCCCAGGAACCCTTGGGCTTTCGGCGAGCAGGTTTTTCACCTGCTTTATCGCTACTCGTGCCGGCATTATCTCTTCCGCTTCGTCCAGCCGTCCTCACGGTCGGCCTTCGACCTATTGCGGAATGCTCCCCTACCACTCATCCTTTTAACGGGCTGAGTTCGCGGCTTCGGTGGCGTGCTTGAGCCCCGTTGAATTGTCCGCGCAGAATCACTTGACCAGTGAGCTGTTACGCACTCTTTAAAGGATGGCTGCCTCTAAGCCAACCTCCTGGCTGTCTGAGCGACTCCACATCGTTTCCCACTAAGCACGCACTTAGGGACCTTAGCCGACGATCTGGGTTGTTTCCCTCTCGACCACGCAGCTTATCCCGCGTCGTCTGACTCCCGCGCTTTAACGGATGGCATTTGGAGTTTGATTGGGTTTGGTAATCTGGTAGGACCCCTAGCCCATTCAGAGCTCTACCACCACACGTCACACGCGAGGCTAGCCCTAAAGCTATTTCGGGGAGAACCAGCTATCTCCAAGTTTGATTAGCCTTTCACTCCGACCCCCAGCTCATCCGAGCTGTTTTCAACCAACACCGGTTCGGGCCTCCACCGCTTGTTAAAGCGGCTTCACCCTGGCCAGGGGTAGATCACTTGGCTTCGGGTCTACGGCACGCGACTTATCGCCCTATTCGGACTCGCTTTCGCTCCGGCTCCGCGCCTTCGGCGCTTAACCTCGCCACGTACCAGTAACTCGCCGGCTCATTATGCAAAAGGCACGCAGTCAGGCCTTCCATCTTGCGATGGCATAGCCCTCCTACCGCTTGTAAGCGAACGGTTTCAGGTTCTATTTCACTCCCCTCACCGGGGTTCTTTTCGCCTTTCCCTCACGGTACTGGTTCACTATCGGTCGCCGGGGAATATTTAGCCTTGGAGGGTGGTCCCCCCTGATTCCTACGGGGTTTCACGTGTCCCGTAGTACTTGGGTACGCTCACCAAAGAGATCAGTACGATTTCGTCTACGGGGCTATCACCCGCTATGGCGGCACTTTCCAGAGCCTTCGACTATCGCCTGATTTGGTAACTCTTCGGGGTTCCCCTATGAGCGCCCCGCAACCCCAGACCCGATTGCTCGGACCTGGTTTAGGCTGTGGCCCGTTCGCTCGCCGCTACTTGGGCTATCGCGGTTGCTTTCTTTTCCCTCGAGGTACTGAGATGTTTCAGTTCCCTCGGTTCGCGTGCCCTGACCTATGTATTCAGTCAGGGACGACTGGGCATTACCCCAGCCAGGTTCCCCCATTCGGACATCCTCGGATCGATGCCTGCTTGCGGCTCCCCGAGGCTTATCGCAGCTTGCCACGTCCTTCATCGCTTCCCGGCGCCAAGGCATCCACCGTTCGCTCTTAGTAGCTTGACCACGAACTAAGAACACTTGGAGAACATCGCTTGGCTACACTCGAGAATCTCGTATTCGGTTGTCAAAGATCTGGCGAGTAGTACTCGCGTCGATCCGCATCGTTTCACGCCTGGTGGAGATGACCGGATTCGAACCGGCGACCCCCTGCTTGCAAAGCAGGTGCTCTCCCAACTGAGCTACATCCCCGCCGACAAGTCTGGTGGGCCTTCCTGGGATCGAACCAGGGACCTCGCGCTTATCAAGCGCGCGCTCTAGCCACCTGAGCTAAAGGCCCCAGGCGAAAAAAATGCTACTGGCCCAACGAAGGCGTGAACACCGAAGTGAGAGCGTGGAGAGCCCGACGATCGAAGAGATCCATCGGATCGAACGACGAACGCCGGACTCTCGAAGCTCCTTAGAAAGGAGGTGATCCAGCCGCAGGTTCCCCTACGGCTACCTTGTTACGACTTCACCCCAATCACCAACCATACCTTGGGCGCCTGCATCCTTGCGGTTAGCGCAGCGACTTCTGGTACAGCTGGCTTTCGTGGTGTGACGGGCGGTGTGTACAAGGCCCGGGAACGTATTCAGCGCAGCCTGCTGATCTGCGCTTACTAGCGATTCCGACTTCATGCAGGCGAGTTGCAGCCTGCAATCCGAACTGAGCGCGGCTTTGGGGGATTGGCTCCCTCTTGCGAGTTGGCAACCCTCTGTACCGCGCATTGTAGCATGTGTGTAGCCCTGGGCATAAGGGGCATACGGACTTGACGTCATCCCCCCCTTCCTCCAGCTCTTCGCCGGCAGTCCCCTAAGAGTGCCCGGCCGAACCGTTGGCAACATAGGGTAAGGGTTGCGCTCGTTGCGGGACTTAACCCAACACCTCACGGCACGAGCTGACGACAGCCATGCACCACCTGTGCTGGCTCCTGACTTAACAGGTCGTTCCCCTTTCGGGGTTCTACTTCCAGCATGTCAAGCCCAGGTAAGGTTCTTCGCTCTGCATCGAATTGAACCACATGCTCCACCGCTTGTGCGGGCCCCCGTCAATTCCTTTGAGTTTCAACCTTGCGGCCGTACTCCCCAGGCGGACGACTTAATGCGTTAGCTGCGGCACGGAATGGACTGAACCACCCCACACCTAGTCGTCATCGTTTACAGCGTGGACTACCGGGGTATCTAATCCCGTTTGCTCCCCACGCTTTCGCGCCTCAGCGTCAGGAGATGCCCAGAGACCCGCCTTCGCCACCGGTGTTCCTCCCGATCTCTACACATTTCACCGCTACACCGGGAATTCCAGTCTCCTCTGCATCCCTCAAGAACGGCAGTATCAGCCGACGTTTCTCGGTTGAGCCGAGAGATTTCACGACTGACTTGCCATCCCGCCTACGCGCCCTTTACGCCCAGTGATTCCGAGCAACGCTTGCCCCCTCTGTCTTACCGCGGCTGCTGGCACAGAGTTGGCCGGGGCTTCCTCTGAAGGTACCGTCAAGTGCCGGCGGTTATCGCGCCGACACCCTTCTTTCCCTCTGACAGGGGTTTACAACCCGAAGGCCTTCGTCCCCCACGCGGCGTCACTCCGTCAGGCTTTCGCCCATTGCGGAAAATTCCCCACTGCTGCCTCCCGTAGGAGTCGGGACCGTGTCTCAGTTCCCGTGTGGCTGGTCGTCCTCTCAGACCAGCTACCCGTCATAGCCTTGGTGAGCCGTTACCTCACCAACTAGCTGATAGGCCGCGAGCCCCTCCAAGAGCGGCAGCTTGCGCCACCTTTCCTCCCCAGACTTCGCAATCCGAGGAACGTATCCGGTATTAGCCTCCCTTTCGAGAGGGTATCCCGAGCTCAAGGACAGGTTACCCACGTGTTACTCACCCGTGCGCCACTAGAACCACCGATGTATTGCTACACCGATGATCCTCGTTCGACTTGCATGTGTTAAGTACGCCGCCAGCGTTCGCTCTGAGCCAGGATCAAACTCGCCATGTTAAAGCGATGAACCTGGTCCTCTAGCTCGAACGTGTTACTGCTATGCTCTGCAGTCACTCGGCCGAGCGCAAGGTACTCGTTAGAACGGATGGGTGCTCACACTTTTCGTGAGCCAGTAGCATATGCGACTTTCAAAGAGCGCTGCGGTCAGCTTGGAAGGTGACCGGACTCGCTACTCTTACTCGGCTTACGCGACCATTGCCCTACTTCTTCTCGGGCAAAGCATGACTATACGGATGCGCCCATGCACTGTCAAGTCCTTCGACCGAATTCTTCAGGGCCAGGCCTGGCCCAGACCTAGGCCTCGATGATGACCCGATAGACCCGACGCTTGCCCACCTTGATGGCGTACCGGCCGGCCGCCAGGGTTTCCTCGAGGCCCTGCACCCGGTGGCGATTGATCTCCACGCCCCCTTGCTGGATCAGCCGCCGGGCCTCCGAGGTGGAGGGCACGATCCCCGCGTCCTTGAGGACCCGCCAGACCGGCCGAGGCTCCTCGGACGGGGGCAGGACCGAGCCGGGTACGCTCCCGGCGTCCGCCTCGAGCACCCAGCTGACGTCGTCGTCGAACGCCCGCTGGCTGGTGCGCTCGGCCTCCCGTCTGGCGTCCTCGCCGTGGACCAGCCGGGTGACCTCATCGGCCAGCACCCTCTGGGCCGCCCGCTTCTCGGGTGTCGCCAGGCTTTGCCGGACGAGGTCGTCGATCTCGGCCGGGGCCAGGAACGTGAAGTATTTCAGGAACCGCCCGACGTCGGCGTCGGCCGTGTTCAGCCAGAACTGGTACATCTCGTACGCGGAAGTCCGCGCCGGATCGAGCCAGATCGTGCCCGTCTCCGTCTTGCCGAACTTCGTCCCGTCGCCCTTGACGACCAGCGGCACGGTCAGACCGTAGGCGGCGGCCCCGGCGGTCCGGCGGATCAGCTCGGTCCCCGCGGTAATGTTGCCCCACTGGTCGCTGCCGCCCATCTGCAGCGTGCAGCCGTGACGCTCGTGCAACGCCAGGAAGTCGTAGGCTTGCAGGACCTGGTAGGTGAACTCCGTGTAGGAGATCCCGGCGCCCAGGCGCGCCCGGACCGACTCCCGCCCGATCATGGCCCCGACGCTGAAGTGCTTGCCGACGTCTCTCAGGAAGGGGATCAGCTCCAGCCGCGAGAGCCACTCGTAGTTGTCGACGAGGATCGCCGCGTGGGCCCCCTGGTCGAAGTCCAGGAATGGACGGACCTGCGCCTTCAGCCGGGCGGCACAGGCCGCAACGTAGTCCTCGGCGTTGAGCGCACGCTCGCCGGTCTTGCCGGCCGGGTCGCCGATGAGCCCGGTGCCGCCGCCGACCAGCACGATCGGGCGGTGCCCGGCGAGCTGGCAGCGCCGCAGCGCCAGGAGCGGCACCAGGCTGCCGACGTGGAGGCTGTCCGCGGTGGGGTCGAAGCCCACGTAGACCGTGCGGGGGGCCTCGACCAGGTGGGCGTCGAGCTCGGTGGGCGTGGTGACGTCGGCGATGAGCCCCCGCGCCTCGAAGTCGTCACGTATCGATGTCGGCATGCCCTCGGCTCCGGTCCGGCATTATCGCACGCTGTCTTGTCTACCCGGCCGATGGCGCCGGTATAATGGCCCGGCATGGCAGCAGAGAAGAAGGAGCCGGGGGCCGAGCGTAGGCGGGCCCGGCCACGTAGGCGGCGGTGGCTGCGGGGGGTCCTCATCGCCGCGGGCATCGTCTCCCTGCTCGTCGGTACGGGGGTGGCCGTGGCTGCCCTGTGGGCCTTCACCATCCTGCCCCGGACGCTCCCGTCGGTCACCGCGCTGGAGTCCTTCCAGCCGCTGGTCGGAACCAAGATCTACGACGACAACGACGAGCTGATCACCGAGCTGCACGTCGAGCGGCGGATCTTCGTGCCGCTGGCCCACATCCCGCAGGCGCTGCGTGATGCCGTCATCGCCACCGAGGACAAGCGCTTCTACTACCACTGGGGCGTCGATCCCATCGGGATCGCCCGCGCGATGGTGCAGAACTATCGTCGAGGTCGGCTGGCCGAGGGCGGCAGCACGATCACCCAGCAGCTGACCAAGGTCCTCTTCCTGACCCCGGACAAGAGCCTGGAACGCAAGATGAAGGAGGCGGTGCTGGCGCTGGAGCTGGAGCGCCGCTACACGAAGGACCGCATCCTGGAGATGTATCTGAACCAGGTCTACTTCGGCCACGGCGCCTACGGGGTGGAGGCGGCGTCCCGCACCTACTTCGGCAAGTCGGTGGCCGAGATCAACGTGCGCGAGGCGGCGCTGCTGGCCGGGTTACCGCGAGCGCCCACCACCTACTCGCCGTTCGAGCACGGCGAGGCCGCCAAGCGGCGACGCGAGGTGGTCCTCCGCCGGCTGGTGGAGTATGGCGCCCTCAAGGAGCCCGAGGCCAAGCGGCTGGCCCGCGCGGATCTCGGCCTCATCCCGCCCGAGCGACGTCGCACGACCGGCCAGTACTTCCTCGACTACGTCCAGCAGACGCTCGAGGCGCGGTACGGCGCCGACATGGTCTTCAAGGGCGGGCTGAACGTCTACACCACGCTGAATCCGACCATGCAGCTGGCCGCCGAGCAGGCGCTCCGCGACGGGCTCAAGGCGCTGGAGGGCCGCACCAAGGGTGCCAAGCCGGGCGAGCATCCCGAGGGCGCCATCGTGACGGTGGAGGCCCAGACGGGCTACGTCCGCGCCATGGTCGGCGGCTACGACTTCTTCCGCAGCGAGTTCAACCGGGCCGTCCAGGCCCGCCGCCAGCCGGGCTCGGCCTTCAAGCCCTTCATCTACATCGCCGCCGTCGAGTCCGGCCTCACCGCGGCCACTCGCGTCGACGATGCCCCCGTCTCCTACGCCGTGGGTCCCAACGGCCAGTCCTGGAAGCCCGAGAACTACGACCGCAAGTTCCGAGGGCCGACCACACTGCAGCAGGCGCTCGAGGAATCGGTCAACGTGGTGACGGTGAAGATCCAGGAGAAGGTCGGCCTCAACCGCACGATCCAGGTCGCCCGGCGCTTCGGCATCAGCAGCGCGCTCGACCTCAACCTGAGCCTGGCGCTCGGCACCTCCGACCTGACCCTGATCGAGCTGACGTCGGCCTACGGCGCGCTGGCCAACCAGGGGCAGTGGCTACCGCCCACGACCATCCGGTACGTCACCGACCCGCAGGGCAAGCTCCTCGAGGAGAGCATGCCGGAGCCGCGCGAGGCCGTCTCGCCGGAGACCGCGTACGTCGTCACGCACATGCTCCGCGGCGTGGTGGAG
Source organism: uncultured Candidatus Rokubacteria bacterium (assembly GCA_963734175.1). GTDB lineage: Bacteria > Methylomirabilota > Methylomirabilia > Rokubacteriales > CSP1-6 > AR5. The sequence continues at coordinate 269,262 of CAVTGC010000013.1, read as the reverse complement.
CGCGGGACCGGCCAGGCCGCCAAGGCCCTGGGACGCCCCGTGGCCGCCAAGACCGGCACCACCAACGACTACTCCAACGCGTGGTTCATCGGCTACACGCCACGGATGGCCACCGGTGTGTGGGTCGGGTACGACCGCCCGCGCAGCCTCGGCAAGGACGAGACGGGCTCCCGCGTCGCGGTGCCGATCTGGGTCAGCTACATGGGCCGGGTGCTCGGTGACAGCCCCAAGGAAGACTTCCCGATGCCAGATCGAGTGGTCCTGGCCCCGGTCGACCTCGATCAGTCGAACGAGTGCGTCCGGGTCGTCATGATGGCGTTCGTGAAGGGAACCGAGCCGGCCGTGGCGTGTGGCGCCCGGCGGCAGGCCGTGCCGGGGGCGCCCGGTGATCTGGCGCCGGCGACGCCGACGCTCCCCGCCCCGGCGCTGCCGGCACCGCCGATACCCGGCAAGCCGCAGGCAGCCGAGCCGGGGCCGCCGATCGCCGCCGCCCCACCGACCGCCGACCCGGCCGCGTCCTCGACGCTGCCCCTCGACGTCGTCGCCACCCCGGCGATCTCGCCGGGACGCCTCACGCCCGCTCCCGCCCAGGGCCCCTGAAGGCTCAGCCCTCCGCGCGCGGGTAGGCCGCCGCCACCTCCGTCCACGCGGTCCCGGTGAGCAGCTGATCGAAGACGCGCTCGAGGTCGGCCATCGGGACCCGGATCTGCTCCATCGAGTCCCGCTCCCGGATCGTCACCCGCTGGTCTCCCACCTCACCCTTGTCGGCGTCGCCGACCGTCTTCACGTCGACGGTCACGCAGTACGGCGTGCCCACCTCGTCCTGCCGTCGGTAGAGGCGGCCGATGGCCGCGGTGTCGTCGTAGATGGTCACCCAGCGCTTGGCCAGCCGGGCGCGCAGGTCCTGGCCGGTGGAGACGATCTCCGGCCGCTTCTTCAGTAGCGGAAGCACCGCGATCTTGACCGGCGCCAGCTCGGGGTGGAACCGCAGGACGACCCGCTTCTCGCCTCGGACCTCCTCCTCCTGATAGGCGTCGAGCAGAAACGCCAGCAGGGCCCGATCGACGCCCGCCGACGGCTCGATGACGAAGGGCACCACGTGCTCCTTGCGCTCCTCGTCGAACCACGTGAGCGACTTGCCGCTGAACTTCGCGTGCTGCTTGAGGTCGAAGTCCGTTCGGTTGGCGATGCCCATGAGCTCGCTCCAGCCCATCGGGAACTGGTACAGCAGATCGACGGTGCGCTTGGAGTAGTGGGCCAGCTCGTCCCGCGCGTGCTCGTGCAGCTTGACGTGCTCCGGCTGCAGCCCGTAGCGGGTGAACCACGCCTGGCAGTCGGCGATCCACCGGTCGTGCCAGGCCTCGTCGGCGGGCCGGCCGTCGAGCGTCTCCTGCGGGTTCACGAAGAACTCGATCTCCATCTGCTCGAACTCGCGCGACCGGAAGATGAAGTTGCCGGGGGTGATCTCGTTGCGAAACGCCTTGCCGATCTGGGCGATCCCGAACGGCAGCTTGCGCCGCGTCGACTGCAGCACGTTGTCGAAGTTCACGAAGATGCCCTGGGCCGTCTCCGGCCTCAGGTAGGTGACGGAGGCGTCCTCCTCCACCGGCCCCATGAACGTCCTGAACATCAGGTTGAACTGGCGCGGCTCGGTCAGCTGCCCCTTGCCGCAGTTCGGACACAGGGTGCGCCGGTTGCTGCAATGCTTGCAGGCCTCACCGGCGGCGATCGTGAACTTGTTGCCCTTGGTCGCCTCGCAGTAGTGGACCCACGGCATGGCGTCGACCTGGTCGGCCCGGAAGCGGTGCTGGCACTCACGGCAGTCGACCATGGGATCGGTGAAGTTGTCGACGTGGCCGCTGGCCTTCCAGACCGTGGGGTGCATGAGGATCGAGGCGTCCAGCCCCACCATGTCGCCGCGCTGCTGCACGAAGTCCCGCCACCACACCCGCTTGATGTTGTTGCGCAGCTCGACGCCGAGCGGACCGTAGTCCCAGCAGGAACCGGTGCCGCCGTAGATCTCGCTCGACTGGAAGACGAATCCGCGGCGCTTGCAGAGGGAGACGAGGACGTCCATCGAAGTCATCGGCGCGCCTCGTCGGCGACATCAGCTCGCACGGCCATCGCAGTCATGGGCGCTCTCCCGAGGTGGTCTCCAGCCGGTGCAGCTCGCGGAGGAAGCGTCCACTACGCGTCGGCTGGCCGATGAGTCGTGACAGATGCGTGTCGAGGACGGCGCGCAGCTCGGGGCCGGCCCGGCCGACCGGGGCGGCCACCGCGTCCTCCCACCGCACGTTCCGCAGGCGCGCGAAGGCCGCCACCGTGGCCGGCGTCACCGGCACCGCGTCGGTCGCCGACCGGCAGCCCTCGCAGACGAGGCCCCCTTCGGCCAGGCCCGGCCGGGGAAACGGATAGGCTCGGCTGCACTCCACGCAGCGGTCGAGGCGCGGCCGGTGGCCGAGCACGTCCAGGCAGCGGACGCCGAAGCAGACGGCAATCCGGGCCGGCCGGGGCGTCGCCTCCAGCGCCCGCAGCGCGCGGATCAGCAGCCCGTACAGGACCGGCTGGCGATCGCGCTCGCCGGTCGTGCGCCCCACCACCTCCACGATCCAGGCGGCCTCGCCGAGCGTGTCCAGGTTCTCCCGCAGCGCCGCGAACGGGTGGGTGACGTCGAAGTGATCGATGCGGACGAGGTCGCTACGCCCGGTGTCGAAGAACACCAGCTGGCCCAGCGTGAACAGCTCCAGCGCGCCGCCGAAGCGCGAGCGCAGGCGCCGCGCCGCCTTGGCCACGCCGCGCAGACGGCCGAAGTCGCGCGAGAAGAACGTGACCACGCGGTCGCTCTCCCCCAGCGGGAAGCTGCCGATGACGACGGCGGCCGAGGCGCCCAGCCCCACGTCAGGAGGTCAGCCGGAAGCCGAACTCGCGGAGCGCGCGCTCGTCCTTCCGCCAGTTGCGCCGCACCTGCACGTGCAGCTCCAGGAACACCTTGATGCCGAAGAAGGCCTCCAGCTGCCGGCGGGCCTCGCTGCCGATGCGCTTGAGCATGCCGCCGCCCTTGCCGATGAGGATGCCCTTCTGGGAATCCTGCTCCACGAAGATCGTGGCCCGGATGTACAGCTGCTCCGGCTTCGTGCGCTCGGTCAGCTCCTCCACCCGCACCGCCACCGCGTAGGGAACCTCCTGGTGGATGAAGTGAAAGACCTGCTCGCGCACGACCTCGGCCACCCAGAACGTCTCCGGCTGGTCGCTGGTGGCGTCGGCCGGAAAGAACGCCGGATGCTCGGGCAGCGCCGCCAGCAGGACCTCCAGGAGACGATCGCAACTGGTGCCGGCGGTGGCGGAGATCGGGATCAGCTCCCGGAACGGATGGGCGGCCTGCCAGCGCTCGAGCAGCGGGAGCAGCGCCGACTTGGGCCGCACCAGATCGATCTTGTTCAGCGCGCACACGGTGGTGCCGCCATACGCGCGCAGCGGCGCCAGCACCAGATCGTCGGGACCCGAGCGATCGGTAGCGTCGACGACCAGGCAGACGACGTCCACGTCCTCGACCGCCCGCTGGGCAGTCCGGAGCATGAACTCGCCCAGCTTGCCGCCCCCGGTGTGCAGCCCGGGCGTGTCCACGAAGACGACCTGGACGTCGGGCCGATGCAGGATGCCGGTGATGCGGTTGCGTGTCGTCTGCGGGCGCGGCGACACGATCGCCAGCTTCTGCCCGACCAGCCGGTTGAGCAACGTCGACTTGCCGGCGTTGGGGCGGCCGATCAACGACACGAAGCCGGCGCGGAACTCGGCGGGGGGCTCCGTTGCCCGCGGATCCGGAGACGCCGACAACTCGGGCGCTCGACCCCGCTTACTCATGCCGTAGCAGGCCTTTCCAGAGGCGCCTCGGGGCGGTGGGGAGGAGGTCGCGCTCGCGGCGATGCATGAGGTCGGCTTCCACCGGGTCGCGGTCGTCGTAGCCCACGAGATGAAGAGTACCGTGCGTGACCAGCAGGTCGAGCTCGAGGGCCAGCGGGACCCCCACGCGGCGCGCCTGCCGGCGCGCGGCCTCGGCGGAGACGACGATCTGGCCGACGAGCTGGCCGGGAGCGTCGGGAGCCTCGAGCGGGAAGGCCAGCACGTCCGTGCGGCGACTGATGCCGCGGTAGGTGGCGTTCAGGCGCCGCATCTCCGCGTCGTCCACGACGGCCACCTCCACGCTGCCGGCGGCGCGCCCGACGGCGGCCAGCACACGGGCGATGGTCCGGGCCAGGCGGGGCTTGGCGACCGGGACGCGACGCTGGCGGTTATCGATGGCCGCCGGCATCAGCAGGCGCCGGCGGTCGCCTCGTCGTCGCGGGCGGGCGCCGGAGCCGGCGGCCGGGTCGGCGCGCGCTCCGCCTCGTGGGCCCCGTAGGCGCGGATGATCGCCGACACCAGGCGGTGGCGGACCACGTCGTGCTCGTCGAAGTAAGCGAACGTGATGCCCGGCACGCCCTTGAGGATCGACTGCACCTCGATCAGCCCGGAGTGACGCGAGGCGGGCAGGTCGACCTGGGTGACGTCGCCGGTGATCACCATCTTGGAGTTGAAGCCGAGCCGCGTGAGGAACATCTTCATCTGCTCGGTGGTGCTGTTCTGCGCCTCGTCCAGGATGATGAAGGCGTCGTTGAGCGTGCGCCCGCGCATGTAGGCCAGCGGCGCGATCTCGATCGCTCCCTTCTCCATCAGGGAGGCGACCTTCTCGGACTCCAGCATGTCGTAGAGCGCGTCGTAGAGGGGGCGCAGGTAGGGATGCACCTTCTCGTAGAGGTCGCCGGGCAGGAAGCCCAGCCGCTCGCCCGCCTCCACGGCCGGCCGGGTCAGCACGATGCGGGCGACCTCGCGCTTCATGAGCGCCGACACCGCCATCGCCACCGCCAGGAACGACTTGCCGGTGCCGGCGGGGCCGATCGCGAAGACCATGTCGTGGCCGCGGATGGCGTCGACGTAGCGCTTCTGCCCGCGCGTCTTGGGCGTGATCAGCTTCTTGCGGGACGGCACCGCGATGGCATCGCTGAACACCGACTTGAGGTCGGCGTCGGCGTCGGCGGCGATCATGCGCACCGCCGCCCGCACCTCGCCGCCCCGGACCGGCGCCCCCGAGCGCTGCAGCTCGGCCAGCTGGGTGATCGCGCGCTCGGCCCGGCGCACCTGGCGCTCGTCGCCCTTGAGCATGATGTCGTGGCCGCGGGCCACGATGCGCACGTCCAGCTCGGACTCGAGGGTGCGGAGGTGGTCGTCGTTGCGGCCCAGCAGCTCGCCCAGATCGACGTCGGGGGCGAGCGACAGGCGGCGGGTGGTCGTGGTGGTCGCCTCGCTCAACGGCTCTCGCTCACTGGCCCCGAGTCTACCATGCGGGTCGCGGCTCTCACCGGGGGTGCTCCCCCTCCGGCGGGACGACGCGGATGTGCAGCTCGCGCAGCCGTTCGGGCGTCGCCGGGGAGGGCGCCTGCATCATGAGGTCCTGGGCCTGCTGGTTCAGGGGGAAGGCGATCACCTCGCGGATGCTGCTCTCCCCGGCCAGCAGCATGACGATGCGGTCGATGCCGGGGGCGGAGCCGCCGTGGGGCGGGGCGCCATACTTGAACGCGTTGAGCATCCCGCCGAAGCGCGCCTCGACCTCCTCGCGCGAATAGCCGGCGATGGCGAAGGCCTTGTACATGACGTCCGGCCGGTGGTTGCGGATGGCCCCGCTGGACAGCTCGACCCCGTTGCAGACGATGTCGTACTGGTAGGCCTTGATCGTCAGCGGATCCTGCGTCTGCAGCGCCTCCAGGCCTCCCTGGGGCATCGAGAACGGGTTGTGGCTGAACTCGATGGCGCCGGTGTCCTCGTTGCGCTCGTACATCGGGAAGTCGACGATCCAGCAGAACCGGAACGCATTCTTCTCGAGCAGCTCCAGGTCCTCTCCGAGCTTGACGCGGACACGGCCGGCCAGCCGGTCGGCCGCCGCCCGCTTGTCGCCGACGAAGAACACCGCGTCGCCGTCGGTGGCGCCGGTGATCTCGCGCAGCCGGGCCAGCCGGGGGGCGTCGAGGAACCGGGCGATGGGGCCCTTGGCGGCGCCCTCGGCGAGCGTCACGTAGCCGAGGCCGGGCGCTCCCTGGTCACGCGCCCACTGGTTGAGCTTGTCGAAGAAGCTGCGGGGCTGGGCGGCCGCCCCCGGCGCCCGCAGGCCCCGCACGATCGCGCCCTGCTCGATGGCGGTGGCGAAGATCGAGAAGCCGGAGCCGCGGAAGACCTCGGTCACGTCGGTGATCACCAGCGGGTTGCGCAGGTCCGGCTTGTCGCTGCCGTAGGTCGCCATCGCCGCGTCGTAGGTGATGCGGGGGAACGGCGCCGGCGTCACCGCGGCCTCCGGCCGGAACTCCGTGAACACCCCGTGCATGATGGGCTCCAGCGCCGCCCACACGTCCTCCTGGGTCACGAACGACATCTCGAGGTCGAGCTGGTAGAACTCGCCGGGTGAGCGGTCGGCCCGGCCGTCCTCGTCGCGGAAGCAGGGGGCGATCTGGAAGTAGCGGTCGAAGCCCGCCACCATCAGCAGCTGCTTGAACTGCTGGGGCGCCTGCGGCAGCGCGTAGAACTGCCCGGGGTGGATCCGGCTCGGGACCAGGTAGTCGCGGGCGCCCTCGGGCGAGCTCGACGTCAGGATCGGCGTCTGGAACTCGGTGAAGCCGGCCGCGATCATCCGGCGCCGGATGCTGGCGATCACCTGGCTGCGCAGCAGGATGTTGCGGTGCAGTACCTCCCGCCGGAGGTCGAGGAACCGGTACCGGAGCCGCGTCTCCTCGGGAAAGTCGGTGTCGGCGTTGACCTGCAGCGGCAGCGGCTCGGCCATCGCCTCCACGCCGAGCTCGGTCACGGCCAGCTCGACCTCGCCGGTCGGCAGCTTGGCGTTGACCGCCTCCGGGCCCCGCGCCACCACGGTGCCGGTCACCGTGATCACGCTCTCCAGCCGCAGCGCCGAGGCAGCCGCGAAGCTCGGGTTCGACGAGTCCACCACGCACTGGGTGACACCGAAGTTGTCGCGCAGATCGATGAAGAGCAGCTGCCCGTGGTCGCGCTTGCGGTGCACCCAGCCCGACAGCCGGGCCCCCTGGCCCACGTGGCCAGCCCGCAGCTCTCCGGCGTTGTGCGTGCGATAGCGGTGCATCAGCCGCGCTCCCGGGACCCGGTCAGCGGCTTCACCGCGACCGTCCCGGCGCCCTCCGCGACCGCGTAGCCCCAGAACCCGTGTGTCGCGAGATCGCCGAGCTGCTTGCTCGTGTTCTTGCGCTTGAGCTCCAGCGACACGAGATCGCCGGCGGCCCGGAGCGTCCGGGCGGTGGCCAGGGCCGCGGCGAGATCACCGTCCTGGTCGACGAGCAGGGCGATCCGCCGGGCCTGCGCGGGCGGCGCAGCGCCGGGAGCCTCGCCGCGCTCGACCAGGATCGTGATCAGTCGCTCGAAGCCGATGGAGAAGCCGCAGGCGGGGACGTCCCGCCCCAGCAGCTTGCCGACCATCCGGTCGTAGCGTCCCCCGCCCGCGATCGACGAGGGAAAGGCGGGGGAGCTGATCTCGAAGATCGTCCCGGTGTAGTAGCCCATGCCGCGCACGAGCGTGGGATCGAACTGCACCCGGCTGCCGCCCGGCATCTCACCGCCGGCGGCGGCGGCGATCCACGCGAGCGATTCGAACGCCTCCCCGGCCGCGCCGGCCCCCAGCAGGGCGCGCAGCGCTTCCAGCGAAGGCTCGCCCTTCTGCAGGGTCGGCAGCAGGCGCTCGAAGCGATCGACGGCCGGGCCCTCGAGGTCGGCCCGGCGCAGCTCGGCCAGCACCCCCTCCGGCCCGAGCTTGTCGAGCTTGTCGAAGGTGATGAAGAATCCCGCCTGCGCCGACTCCTCGAAGCCGCAGTGCCGGGCGATCAGGCCCAGCAGCCGCCGATCGTTGATCCGCACGGTCAGGTCGGTGAGACCCAGGCGGGTCAGGGCCTCGCACGTGGCCAGGATGAGCTCGACCTCCACCACCCCCGACCCCAGCCCGAGCGTGTCGATGTCGCACTGGGTGAACTGGCGGAACCGCCCCTTCTGAGGGCGCTCGGCCCGCCACACCGGCCCGATCTGGATCGCCTTGAGCGGATCCGGCAGCCGGGCGTGGTTCTCCGCGTAGTAGCGCGCCAGCGGGACCGTGAGATCGAAGCGGAGCCCGAGGTCGGCCAGCTCGCCGCCCTCACGCAGCGCCGTCTCGAGATCCTCGCCACGCTTGAGGACCTTGAAGATCAGTCGCTCGTTCTCGCCGCCGTCGCTGCCGGCCAGCAGGCGCAGGCTCTCGAGCGCGGGGGTCTCGATTCGCCGGAAGCCGAAGCTCCGGTAGACGGTCAGGATCTGCTGGGTGGCGGCGTCGCGCAGCTCGGTCTCGGGCGGCAGGACGTCGCGCATCCCGCGGGGCGGGGCCGTGCTCACGCTGCTGACGCGAGGAGACATCACGCGGCGGAACCGATCAGCGGGACAGACGGAGACGTGCGGGGATCACTCCGGGATCGTCATGATGATCTGGGTGTCGCCGGCGGTGGTGAGCAGTCCGTAGAACCGGGTGACGGCGACCACCAGCGAGGGCACGGGATCGCCCGGGAGGGCAGCGAGGCCGGTGATCGTCCCCTCGAATCCGGAGTTCACGGACTGGAATCGATATCCCGCCGGCCCCTTGTAGACCACCGCCATGCGCCCCGGTACCTGGTTCTGGACGACCACGATCTCCTCGACCCCGTCGCCGTCGAGATCGATGGCGACCGGGTGGGGCTCGCTGAAGTAGATGTAGCTGCGGCCGCCCCGCTCGATCTGTGTGTCGACGACCAGCTTGACCACGCCGCCGCCGACCGGCGAGGACGAGCGCCACAGCTCCTGGTTGCCCATGGAGATCCGCAGGCGGTTGTGCTCGTCGATGTAGGCCAGCGAGCGGACGGCGTCCTTGCCGCCGATGTTGGACATCGTGGCCCCGGTCGCCCGGAACTCGCTCGGCACCGGCACCCGCCCATCGAGTGCCAGGGACGTGTTGCGCAGCGACAGCCGCTCGATCTGTCCCTTGCGGAAGAATCCGGCCTGGGCGAAGTCCTGTCCCCACAGCGTCTTCTTGACGCCGTCTCCGGTCAGATCCAGCGCCAGGAGGATGTGGGCCTCGTCGGACACCAGCACCGTGGGCCGGCCGTTGCGCGTCGTCAGGATCATCGACTTGAGCAGGATGCCCGGGTTCGGGTGGTAGCGGTTCACCACTACCTCGAGGACACCGTCGCCATCGAGGTCGGCCAGCTGCACGGCGAAGACGCCGGCGGCGGCGTCGGCGGTCCACGTCCACTCGGGTTCCAGCACGCGTTCGACGATCCGGTACAGGTAGACCTTCTGCCCGTCGGTGATGACCATCCGCGCGATCTTGTCGGCGGGGGCCACGGCGACGTCGAGCGAGGTCACCACGAACGGATACTTGGCGATCTCCTTGAGCGGGATCGAGCCCTCGCCGGTGGAGTACGCGCCGCTGTCCAGCTCGCCGGTGAGCAGCCGGGCCAGCAGCGACTGCTGCGGGCGGGCCGTCTGGTTGCCGCGCGCCTGACCCGCCGCGGAGAAGTCGCCCTTCGGGGTCGGCCGCACGGAGGGGGGCACGAACAGGCCGGTGGTCATGAGCGTGCTGGGCCCGGGCAGGGCGAACAGCCGGACGTCCAGGAAGGGCTTCTTCTGCACCGCCTTCACGTGCACGACCAGCGCGTTCTCGATCTTGTACCGCTCGGCCAGCTTGGCGAGCCCCTTGCCCTCCAGGATCTCCTGGCGCTGCAGCCCCTCCTGCAGCAGGCTGACCGCCAGCGAGTCCCCCATCGCGATCTGGAAGCGACCGGTGCGGGTGAGGCCGTCCACCAGTTCCTGCACCGCGGCCTCGGCCAGACCGTCCTTCACGCCCTCCACGAGCGGCACCACCGTGATCGGGATCTTGCCGGCCGAGACCCGCGCCCGGTCGCCGGCCTTCACGTCGGTGCCTTGCGTGATCTTCCCGGTGGAGTATCCCTCGAGGACCTGCTCGACCAGCACCCGGCCCACCGCCTGCTCCGTCCGTCCCAGCAGCGCGCCGGTCCGGGGGTGCCGCAGCTCGCGGCCCTCACGGTACACGCTGAGCTCGATGCCTGCGACCACGCCGTCCTTGCGGCCCAGGGACAGCGTGACGGCTCCGTTGGCCGCCTCGAGCACATCGCCGTCCACCTTGGGGAACAGGCTGAGCACCTGGTCCACGACCACGGCCAGGGACGACGGCGTGGTCTGGGCCGTGGCCGTGACGGCCGCCAGCGCCAGGAGGATCAGGCTGAGGGTGAGTCCGCGGGAGGCGCGGGAAATGTTCAAGCGGGCCGCGCGCATGGCCCGAGGCTAGCCCACGCCCTCTGGAGAGTCAAGGAATGCAAAAGAAACGGGGCATGGGGGAGACCCCATGCCCCGTGGACTACGCGTGATGTGCGACTAGAAGGACAGCCGCACGCGGGCGGTCAGCGACCACCCGTCCTCGGAGTCGAACTTCGTCACAACACCGTTGACCGTCCGAACTGCGTCCAGCGCGCCACCCGCGAAGAGGTAGGCGCCGACGAGATCGAACACGGTGTTCGGAGCGAACCGCCACGTCATACCCAGGTCAGCCTCGGTACCGATGTAGCGACTGTCACCGCCGCTCGTCGGGGCCTGTCGCAGGCCGGCAACGATCGTGGTGTCCGTGTCCACCTTCTTGTCCGTCCAGGTGGGGCTGACGATACCGTAGAACGCCAGCTGCGGCGTCAGGCTGTAGGTCGCCCGGAAGCCAAGCTGACGGCGACCGTACCGGTCGTAACCGATGTTGGTCGAGAACTGGTTCAGGGTGCCGCCGCCACCGTTGAAGTAGTCGACACCGAGGGCGAGGATCTGCGCCCAACCGCTGTAGTAGCCGGTGTCGAGGTTCAGCGGCTCGAAGTACTTCACCTTGTCGGTGATGTCGGAGGTGGCGCTGTTACCGCTGCTCCAGATGCCGCGCGCCTCGAGGAGGAGCGGGCCGAGCTGGAAGCCGCCCTGGATGTCGACCAGGAAGGCCCGGATGTCGGCCTCGGTGTCGCCCCCCGCCGCGCGGTTGAAGTCGCGATTACCGAACTGGTAGTAGAAGGTCGGATCCAGCGAGAACGGACCCGAGCGCCAGCGGGCGTCGAGACCGACCGTGTGGCGATTCTCGTGGTCACCGGTGTTGGCCGCGCCGGCCGCGACCGTGCTGCCACCGGCGATCCGGGTGTCGAAGACCGTCCGGCGAGCCGCACCCGCCGTCGAGCCCTCGGCGTGGAAGTACGAGTACAGCGGCTTGATGTCGAGACCCTTGAACGGCGTGATCTCGGGGCTCAGGATGACCGCGAAGTCCTGGCCGCGCGTGGAGAAGCCCGGCCGCTTGTTCTGGCCGGTCGGACCCGTGTTCTCGTTCTCGACCATCACGTACGCCGCCGCCACGCTGAGGTTCGGCGCGAAGGTGGTGCGCGTCGAGATACCCGCGAAGTCACCGTTGGCGTACGCGACCTTGTAGTTGGCCAGGGTCGCGTAGGGCTGACCACCGACCCGCGCCACCGTGGCTGACCGGGATGAACGGCAGGAGGCTGTCCTTACCGGTCAGGTCGAACTCGGTGTAGACCCACTTGATCTCGATGATGCCACCGACGTCGGTGTTGGTGTCCAGACCGCCGTTGGTGCCGGACTTACAACCGGCGGCCGCCGCGGTGCCGAAGCTACCGTCACCACCCGTCGTACCGCACGCGCCGTACTGCAGGTCGATCTCGAGACCGAGGACCGCCTTGGTCCGGCCGACTTCGAACGTGAAGTCGGGGCGGAAACGAGTCCGCGCGTACCACTCAGACTCATTGGACCGGGTGAAGTCACCATCGTAGATGTTCTTGCCGGCCGTCGTGACTTGGTCGAACAGGCCGACGATCGTCACCTTCGGAGCCGGCGCCTGGGCAAAAGCCGCAGGAGCGACGAGTCCGAGAATGGCGATCACGCACGCGACGACTGCAAACGTCCGTCTCATGCACTGCCTCCTCAGTAGTGGTGCGCTTCGCTTACGTCGTTGCCCAAAGAGCGACATCACCAACAGTTACAGGGATGCAGACAGCGTGACGGTTTTACCGTGTCGGGCTTTCGAACGTCAAGGAAAAAGGCCCGATTCCGATAATATTTACCCGCCGTCTCCCAGGGCCCGGAGACGCTCCCGAGCGGCCTGTCCAAAGGGGCTGTCAGGGGCCAGCTGACGGGCTCGGCGGAAGACCGCTCGGGCCTCGTCCTGGCGCTTCTCAGCCACCAGCACTAGACCCAGGTTGTAGTAGGCCGCCTGCATCTGGGGGTCGAGGCTCAGGGCGAACCGGAGCGAGCTCTCCGCCTCCGGGTAGCGCTTGAGGTGGTACAGGGCCAGGCCCAGGTTCTGGTGGACGAAGTCGTGGATGGTCAGGGTCGGCAGGGCCAGCGCCCGCCGGTAGCTGGCGACCGCTTCCTCCCACCGGCCGGCCTCGGCGTATGCCGTCCCCAGGTGGAAGTGGGAGTCGGCCAGCTTGGGGTCGAGCTCGACGGCCCGTCGTAGCTCATCGATGGCCAGCTCGGGACGTCCGAGCTCCAGGTACACCAGCCCGAGGGTGTCCCGGTACACCGCCACCTGCGGGTTGATGCTCACGGCCTCCTTCAGCGCGCCGAGCGCCGGCGAGGGCTGACGCTCGCTCACGTGGGTCAGGGCGCGCTCATAGGCCGCCTGAGCCCGGAGCCGATCGGACTCGCTCACCGACGTGGACGCGCAACCACCGAGGAGCAACGCGCTGACCATCACCACAACCCCGCGTGTTGACACGCTTTCCCCTCCCATGTAGCCTCCACTCGTGCCGACCTACGAATATCAATGCGATTCCTGCCACCGCATCTTCGAAGTACGCCAGCGAATCTCGGAGCCCGCGCTGACCACCTGCGAGGTCTGCAGCGGCCCCGTCCGCCGGCTCCTCTCCGCCGCGCCCTTCATCCTCAAGGGCGAGGGCTGGTACGTCACCGACTACCCCTCCGAGGCGCGCAAGAAAGCGCGTAGCGAGGAGAAGTCGTCGTCATCGACCGGCACCACGTCCGACAAGTCCGACAAGACCGATAAATCCGACAAGGCGGACAAGGCGGACAAGGCCGACAAGCCGGCGGCCACCCCCGCGAAGTCCGACGGTGCCGCTAGCGGCGCCGCCTCGAGCGCCTCGACGCCGAAGTCGTCCGACTGACCACCACCGGCGTGCCCCGGCGCGCGCGTAGCACCGCCGCGGCGCTGCCCTCGCGCACCGCGATCTCCAGCCGTCCAGCCGAGCCCACCAGGGCACCCGGCCGTCCTACCGGCAGCTCGGCGTAGGTCCCGACCACCGGCACCTCGCGCCCCCCCACGCGGATCACGACACCGGCGTCGAGCAGATCGGTCGAGCGGGCGTGGATCGAGGTGATGAGATTGCCGAACCGGTCGGTGTGCACGACGGCACCGGCCACCGCGCCCGCCACCGCGCGCACCTCGGGCCACACCAGCCGGGCGGGATCGGTCACCGCCGGCCCCAGCCGCGCCGGATCCAGGCCGAGCGCCAGGTGGGCCGCGGCCGGCGCGAACAGGTCGCGCCCGTGGAAGGTCCGGCTCACGAACGGCAGCCGGTAGTCGGCCTCGGCGATCTCGAAGGCCCGCCAGCTGTCGCCGGCCAGGAACGGCGTGAACAGCCCGTTGTCGGGACCCACCAGGAGCTGCCCGCTCACGGCCAGAGCCAGGCCCCGCCGGGCCGTCCCCACGCTGGGATCCACGACGGCCAGGTGGACGGTGCCGGGAGGAAAGAACGGGGCGGCCGCTTCCAGCGCCAGCGCCCCCTCGGTGATGTCGTGACGCTCCACCTCGTGGGTCACGTCGACGAACTGCAGGGACTGGCCGGCCTTCCGGGCGATGCCGAGCATCACGCCCTTCATCTCCGCGACGTAGGCGTCGCGGAGCCCGAAATCGGTCGTCAGCGTGACGAGGCCGGGCACGCGCGTGGGCGGACGGTGCTCACCGGTCACGATCCACGACGAAGTCGGCCACGAGCGAGAGCGTCTCTCGCTCCTCGGAGGGCGCGAACGCCTCGAGATCGGTCTTGGCGGCCTGGGCGAAGGCCTGGGCCCGCGCACGCGCGTATTCCACCCCCTCGTGCTCGAGCACGAGGCGGCGGATGTCCTCGATCTCGTCGGGGTTCAGCGCGCGGCGCCGCAGGGCCGCCCGCACCTGCTCGGCCGTGGCCGGCGGCACCCGCTCCAGCATCGCGATGAGGGGCAGCGTCCGCTTGCCCTCGCGCAGGTCGGCCCCGATCGCCTTGCCCAGCCGGGCCTGGTCGGCCGTGAAGTCGAGCGCGTCGTCGGAGATCTGGAACGCGATGCCGATGTCGAGGCCGTAGCGCGTGAGCGCTTCCGTCTGCTCGGCCGGCACTCCGCCCAGCAGGGCGCCGATGCGGCAGCAGGCGGACATGAAGGAGGCGGTCTTCTGGGTGATGATCCGCACGTAGTCGGCCTCGGAGGTGAGGCCGCTGCGCTTGAGCTGGAGCTGGAACACCTCGGCCTCGGTCATCGACACCGTCGAGCGGGCCAGCGTCTCCATGACCGCCCGGTCGTTGTCGCGCACCAGCATCGCGAACGACTTCGAGTAGAGATGGTCGCCCACCAGCACGGAGGCGTCGTCCCCCCACTGGGCGTTGGCCGAGGGCCGGCCGCGCCGCAGCGGCGCCTGATCGACCACGTCGTCGTGGATCAGGGTGGCGGTGTGGAGCAGCTCGACGACGCAGGCCAGCCGGATGGCCCGGGGGCCGCGGTAGTCGGCCAGCCGGGCCCCCAGCAGCAGGAGGATCGGGCGCAGCCGCTTGCCACCCGCCCCGGCGATGTAGCCCCCCATCTCCTGGATGAGGGGCACGGGCGAGTGCAGCTCGCGACGGATCTCGTCCTCGACCTCGGCCAGGTCGTCGCCGACCAGCGCGGCGACCCGCTCCTTGAGGACGCGCTCGAGCGTGGGCGTGGTCACCGCGGCGGACGCTACTTGACGAAGACCCGGTCCTTGACCTGGACCTGGGAGCCGGCCGCGACCGACTGGAGCTCGGCCACCGAGAAGCGCTCCCGCGTCTCCACGACGCGCGCGGTGGCCACCTCGTCGTCGAGCTCGCCCAGCACCTCGCCGGTGACGGGGTGCACGATCGGGATGCGATCACGGCGCAGGCTGAGCATGCTACCCGGCTGCAGGCCGTCGGCGGCGGTGAGGTCGACGACGATGCGGGGCGCATCGACGAGGACGACGAGGCCGCGCTTGGGCGACTCCGGCACCGGCACCGCCGGGGCCGGAGTCGCGGCCGCCACCGCGGTCGCCCGCGCCGCCGGCACCAGGGCCGGTGCGGCGCTGCCGGCGGCCCGGGGGTCGGCCACCGGCGCCGGCCGCTGCGCCTCGACGGTCGGGTACGGGACGCCCTGCCGGGTGCTGATCTTGCCGCCGCCCGGCGGCGGTCCGTACTTGGCGACGATCTCGGGCGGCGCGATGATCGCGCTCTTGCCGCGCACGAGCGTGTTGATCGTGGTCGGCATCTTGTCTTCCTCGACCCAGACGTACTCGGGCTCGCTGCGTACGTCGCCGAAACGGGGGTTCTTGATGAGGAGCCAGCGCGTCTCGGCCGACTTGAGATTGATGGTCGGCTCGCCGGGACTGGCGATGCCGAAGAGCTGTCGAACCGTGCCGCAGCCCGACGCCGCCACCAGCACGACGAGCAACCCGGCGAGAAATCGCGCCTTCATGCCGCGCTTACCATAACACAGGCCTCTCAGTCCTCGGGCCGAGGCTCCCACGGAAACCGCTGCTCCTCGGCGGAGCTGGCGGTCACCAGGGGCAGCCGGCGCGAGATCAGCGCCGTTCCGGTGATGGCCGAGATGTAGGTCACGTCCAGGTACGTCACGCCGCGCCGCTCGAGCAGCATCGGCATGATCCAGCCGGAGACTTCCAGGTTGCGGGCCGCCCGCGTCGCCCGCTCGGGCCGAGCCAGCATCTCCTGCACGCTGAGGCCGCTGCTGGCGAACATGTCGCTCACGGCGAGCGGATCGACCACCTGGAACCGCTTGGAGCCCTCCAGGGCCGCCGCCAGCATGAACGGCACCCGCCGCACGTCGGCGTTGGTCGCGGCGAGATCGAGCATCGGCGTCACCGCCACCCGGACCCGGGCCCGGGTGATGCGGGCCCCGTCGGTGGCGCGGGGGCGCGGCGTATCGGGCAGCGGCAGGTAGACGGCGGCCGCGAACTTCGGATACAGGCGCACGACCTGGGCGTGCCCCAGCACCTGCTCGTACCGTCCCAGCGGCCGCCCGGTGAGCGGATGGGAAAAGGGATCGCCCTTCCGGAAGACCACGTACTCCTGTCCGACCTGGGCGCCGTTCTCGGCGGCGACGTCGAGGAAGATCTCGGGGCCCTCCAGCGAGACCACGACGGCCTCCACCGGCTGGAAGGCCTTGACGAAATCGGCGGCCATGAGCGCGAAGGTGGCGGCGACCCGGTCGGCGATACCGGCGCCCGCCGGCGCCACCACCGCCAGCAGCACGGCCAGCACCACGGCCAGTCCGGTCGCGCGCCTCAAAACGTCACCGAGGGCTGGTGCACGCCGAACACCGCGCGCAGGCGCAGGCAGATCTCGCCGAGCGTCGCCGAGGCCTCGACGGCCTCCACCAGGCGCGGCATCAGGTTGTCGCGGCCGCGGGCGGCCGTCTCCAGCGCGTCCAGCGCCCGCTCGGCCCGGCCGCCGTCGCGCGTCGCGCGCAGACGGACCAGGCGCTCGACGAGCGCCTCCCCCACCCCGGCGTCGAGCTGGAAGAGGTTGGACGGCGGGACCTCGTCGGTGACGAAGTCGTTCACGCCGACCACGATCCGCGCCTTGTCCTCGACCTCGCGCTGCCACTGGAAGGCGGCGTCCTGGATCTCTCGCTGCATGTAGCCGATGGCCGCCACCGAGCCGCCGAGCTCGTCGATCCTCTTGATGTAGACCTCGGAGGCCTCCTCGATGTCGCGCGTCAGCCGCTCGACCGCGAAGGAGCCGCCGAACGGATCGACGGTGTCGCCCACCCCCGACTCGAAGGCGAGGATCTGCTGGGTGCGGAGGGCGATGCGCACGGCCCGCTCGGTCGGCAGGGCCAGCGCCTCGTCCATCGAGTTGGTGTGCAGCGACTGGCAGCCGCCGAGGACGGCGGCCAGCGCCTGAACCGTCACCCGCACGATGTTGTTCTCCGGCTGCTGGGCGGTCAGCATGCTGCCGGCCGTCTGGGCGTGGAAGCGCAGCATGAGCGAGCGGGGATCGCGGGCCCCGAACCGCTCGCGCATGAGACGCGCCCACAGGCGGCGGGCCGCCCGGAACTTGGCGACCTCCTCGACGAGGTCGTTGTGGGCGTTGAAGAAGAACGACAGCTGGGGCGCGAAGCTGTCGACATCGAGGCCGGCCTCGACCGCGGCCTGCACGTAGGCGACGGCGTTGGCCAGGGTGAAGGCCACCTCCTGCACGGCGGTGGAGCCGGCCTCGCGCATGTGGTAGCCGGAGATCGAGATCGTGTTCCAGCGGGGCACGTGGAGCCGGCACCACGCGAACACGTCGGTGATGAGCCGCATCGACGGCCCCGGCGGGAAGATGTACGTCCCCCGGGCGATGTACTCCTTGAGGATGTCGTTCTGGGTCGTGCCCGACAGCTGCTCGGACGCCACGCCCTGCCGCCGGCCGACCGCCACGTACAGCGCGAGCAGGATGGGCGCGGTGGCGTTGATGGTCATCGAGGTCGACACCCGGTCGAGCGGGATGCCCTCGAAGAGATCGGCCATGTCCTCCAGCGCCGCGATCGAGACCCCCACCTTGCCGACCTCGCCCTGGGCGATCGGCGCGTCGGGATCGTGACCCATCTGGGTCGGCAGGTCGAAGGCGACCGACAGCCCCGTCTGCCCCTGGTCGAGCAGGAAGCGGTAGCGCTTGTTCGTCTCGGCGGCCGACCCGAAGCCGGCGTACTGCCGCATCGTCCACAGCCGCGAGCGGTACATGCCCTCGTGCACGCCGCGGGTGAACGGGTACTGGCCGGGGGCCTCGGCGCCGGCGCTGTCGGTGGGCACGTCGGCCGGCCCGTACACGCGCTGGCGCGGCGTCCCCCACGAGTTGGTGAACGCGGGCTTCCGCTCGGGGCCGCTCACGCCGGTCTCCTCACAGCGGGATGTTCCCGTGCTTGCGCGGCGGATTGCTGTCGCGCTTGGTCTTCAGCACCTCGAGCATCGCGCACAGGCGAGCGCGCGTGTCGCGCGGCTCGATGACCTCGTCGATGTAGCCGCGCTCGGCCGCCACGTAGGGGTTGGCGAACTTCTCGCGGTACTCGCGGATCTTGGCCTCCCGGAAGACCGCCGGGTCGGGGGCGGCGTCCATCTCGCGCCGGTACAGGATGTTCACGGCGCCCTCCGGCCCCATCACCGCGATCTCGGCGGTCGGCCACGCGAAGTTGGCGTCGCCCCGGATGTGCTTGGACGACATGACGTCGTAGGCGCCGCCGTAGGCCTTGCGCGTGATGACGGTCAGCTTGGGCACGGTGGCCTCGCAGTAGGCGTAGAGCAGCTTGGCGCCGTGCTTGATGATGCCGCCGAACTCCTGGGCGGTGCCGGGCAAGAAGCCGGGGACGTCCTCGAAGGTCACCAGCGGGATGTTGAAGCAGTCGCAGAAGCGCACGAAGCGCGCGGCCTTCAGCGAGGCGTTGATGTCCAGGCACCCGGCCAGGTGGGCGGGCTGGTTGGCCACGATCCCCACCGGCCGCCCGCCCAGCCGCCCGAAGCCGACGATGACGTTGGGCGCGAAGGCGGCGTGGACCTCGAAGAAGTAGTGGTCGTCGAGGACGGTGCGGACGACCTCCTTCATGTCGTACGGCTTGTTCGGCTGATCCGGCACGATGCCCTGCAGCGACTCGTCGCGGCGGTCAACCGGGTCGCGGGTCACCCGGCGGGGTGGATCGTCGACGTTGTTGCCGGGCAGGAAGGTCATCAGCTCGCGGATCAGCGCCAGGCACTCCTCCTCGCTGTCCGCGGCGAAGTGGGCGACGCCGGAGGTCGCGTTGTGCGTGGTCGCCCCGCCCAGCTCCTCGGCCGAGACCTCCTCGTGGGTCACCGTGCGGAGGACATCGGGGCCGGTCACGAACATGTAGGCGGTGTTCTTCACCATCGCCACGAAGTCCGTGATGGCCGGGGAATAGACGGCCCCACCGGCGCACGGCCCCATGATGGCCGAGATCTGGGGGATGACTCCCGAGGCCAGCGTGTTTCTCAGGAAAATGTCGGCGTAGCCGGCCAGCGAGACGACCCCCTCCTGGATGCGAGCGCCGCCCGAGTCGTTGAGGCCGATGACGGGCACGCCCGTCTTCATGGCCAGGTCCATCACCTTGCAGATCTTTCGAGCGTAGGCTTCGGACAGCGATCCGCCGAAGACCGTGAAGTCCTGCGCGAACACGAACACCGGGCGGCCGTGGATCCGCCCCGAGCCGGTGACGACGCCGTCGCCGGGGACCTTCTGGTCCTCCATGCCGAAGTCGTGGCTCTGGTGCACCACGAAGCGGTCGATCTCGAGGAACGAACCCGGGTCCAGCAGCAGCTCCAGCCGCTCGCGCGCGGTCTTCTTGCCGGCCTTGTGCTGGCGCCGGATCCGCTCCTCGCCGCCACCCAGTTCGGCCAGGGCGTGACGCCGGTGCAGCTCCTCGAAACGGTCGGGGGCCGACATGGGATAACTGTCGTCGGGAGAGAGCCCAAAGTCAACGGATTTATTGATTTTCGGCGCTGTTTGCGGTGATAATTCGGCCCCATGCAGCCGTGGGCTCAGCTCGTCCTCGTCGTCTGCGCCGTGGCCGTCAGCGGGGCCCTCGTGGCCGCGATCCTGGCGCTGCGCCAGACCCTGCGCCGGACCGATGCGGTGCTCGAGATCGTGGAGCAGGAGCTGCGCCCCCTGATCGGCCAGGCCAACGGCCTGACGGAGGAGATCCGCGACCTCACCCGCGAGACGCGGCGCGAGGTCGAGCGCGTGGGCGAGGTGACCGAACAGGTGCAGACGGTGGCCGAGGGGCTGGGCCGGGTCGTGATGGGACTGGCCGGCTTGACCCGGGCGGGTCAGGTCATCGGGCTGGCCGCCGGCCTGCGCCGGGGTGTCGACGTCTTCGTGCAGCGGTTGCGACGGGGACAAGGAGATGACGATGGCAAATGAGCAGAACGATGCGGCGGGCTACCTGGGCTGGTTCTTTCTCGGCGGACTGATCGGGGCGGCGGCGGCGCTGCTGCTGACGCCGCGGACGGGGCCGCAGACGCGCGACCTCCTCGCGGAGCACGGGGGCGAGTTCGCCCGGAAGGCGCAGGAGATCGCCAACGACGCCCAGGGGCGCGCCGGTGAGTGGCTGGACAAGAGCCGGGAGCTGTTCGAGGAGCAGACGCAGCGCCTCATGACCGCCTTCGAGGCCGGCAAGGACGCGATGCGGGACGAGATGCGCAAGGGCCCGACACCGCCGCGTGGCTGAGGTCGAGCTCCCCAACCCCGAGGAGCTGGAGGAGCGACGCGACAAGACGTTCAGCCGTCGCGTCGCCCTCGTCACCGCCGTCTACGCGGTCATCCTGGCCGTGGCCTCCCTCGGGGGCAACAACGCCATGAAGGAGATGCTGCTGGCCCAGCAGGAAGCCTCCAACCAGTGGGCCTACTACCAGTCCAAGGTCATCCGCGAGCACCTCAACCGCGGCAACAAGCTGGTGCTGGAGACGCAGCTGGCCGAGCCGTCGGCGCTCCGGGGCGCCGAGCGCGAGAAGGTCGAGGCACTGACCAGGAAGTTCGCCGACGAAGAGAAGCGGATGAACGCCGACAAGAAGGAGATCGAGCCCCGGGCCAAGGCGGCCGAGGTCGAGCGCGACCGCAACCAGGCCAAGGACCCGTACTTCGACTACGCCGAGGTGCTGCTGCAGATCGCCATCGTGTGCGCCTCGGTGTCGATCCTCTCGAGCTCACGCCCGATGTTCTGGTTCTCGTCGTTCCTGGCCGTGCTCGGCGGGCTGTCGACCATCAACGGCTTCCTGCTGGTGGTCCGCCTGCCCTTCCTGCACGGGCACTGATCGCTCGGTTCGTCGTCGGACGGCGCCGAGCACTCGCGCCACGGGCCTCAGCGCCGCTCGAAGACGGCCTCCAGCCCGCCGTCGTCGCGCAGGAATCCGAGGCGCCGCCGCCCGTTCTCGTCCGTGACGCGGACGGTGCCGTTGCCGTCGCTGCCCTGGTAGCGCACCTGCCCTGGCCGGACGACCATCAGGGCGCCATGAAAGGCGCGATCGCCCCCGTCGAGGTACATGGTCGCCTGGTAGGCGCCGGTCGGGCCCACCACCAGGACGGCCCGCGCGTGACCGGCGGGCCCCGAGACGCGGCCGTGCCAGTCGCCGGCGAGCTCGCCGGCGCCCTGGATCGGCGCGATCGCCGCGCAGCCGACCAGCGCCAGCACCACCGCGACGAGGCGCACGCCGCCCGTCACGAGGGCGCCGGCGCGCCGCGCAGCCAGCCGAGACGAAACGCGAGGCCGAACACCATCAAGATCAAGCCGAACGCGCACACGACCGTGGCGCCGGTAGGCAGGTCGAGCGCGGCCGAGGCCACCATGCCGAGCACGCTCACGAGCGTGCCGAAGACCCAGCCGATGAGCAGGCGCGACAGCACGGAGCCGCCGAGGGCGACGCCGGCCAGCGCCGGCACGATGAGGTAGGAGAACACCAGCAGAACGCCGGCGATGCGCACCGAGCTCGCCACCACGACGCCGAAGGACGCGTAGAAGAGGAAGTCCCACCACCGCACGCGCCAGCCGGCGGCGTAGGCGGCGTCGGGATCGGTCGAGATCAGGAAGAACGGGCGCCGGCAGAGCCAGTGCAGCAGCCCCGACGAACGCGTAGAGGACGGCGACCTTGGCGACCTCCAGCGGCCCCACCGCCAGCAGGTTGCCGACGAGCATGCCCCGCACCTGCTCGGCGCCGTGGGCCGCGCGATCGGCGAGGAGCACGGCCGCCGCCGAGGACACCGCGTAGACGACGCCGATCACCGCCTCCTGGGAGACGTGCCGCCGACGGCTGCGCGTGAGGGCCAGGACGACCGAGCCCACGAGGGTGGCGGCCAGGGCGCACGCGTAGGACTGCCAGGTGTCCGTCTCGTAGCCGACCAGGAACGCCGCCGTGGCGCCCAGCGCGGCGATCTGGGCCATCGCGATGTCGACGAACACCACCTCGCGGGCGAGGACGTGGACGCCGAGGTAGGCGTGGATGCCCGTGAGCACCAGGCACATGAGGAACGGCGCCCACAGGATCGCGAGCAGGTCGGCGAGCATGCGCTAGCGTAGCGCCTTCACCAGCGTGGTGACGTTGAAGTCGATCGCCGCGACGTAGTTGTCGGCGCCCTTGACCGCGCCGACCGACGTGGCCATGACGTAGGCCTTGGCCCCCGCCTCCTCGGCCACCCGGTTGGCCAGCTTCACGTCGTTCCACGGCTCGACCAGGACGACCTTGACGCCGCTCCTCCTTCATCTGGCGGATGAGGGTGACCAGGTGCTGCGGCGAGGGCGGGATGCCGGGCCGGTCCTCGATGGCGCCGAGCTGGACCAGCCCGAAGCGCGTCAGGAAGTAGATGAAGTCGGGATGGTAGACGACGACCTTGGCCCCGCTTCACGCGGCTCCATCAGCTTCATCCAGCGCGCCATCTGCTCGTCCAGCCGGGCCAGGAAGGCCGTCCGGTTCCGCTCGAAGGCGGCGCGGTGCTGTGGGGCCACGCGGACCAGCCCCTCGAGGATGTTCTGCGTGATGATGCGGGGCCAGGCCGGGGTCGAGCGAGAAGTGCGGGTTGCCGAGCGGGTGGACGTCGCCCATCGAGCGATCGACGCGCGTGCCGCGGCACCTCCAGCAGCGGGACGCCCGCGCGAGACCTCGATGCGCCCGCGGCCGCCGCGGACGATGTCGGCGTTGTTGGCGCCCTTGCACGGCCACGTCGACCCAGGCGTCGAGCTCGGCGCCGTTCTCGACGAGCAGCTCGGCCCGGCGGAGCTTCAGCATCATGCTCGGCCGCACCTCGGCCTCGTGGAAGTTCTGGGTCCCCCGTGTCAGCGACTCGACCTCGACGAGGTCGCCGCCCACCGCCTCGGTGAGCGACTTGAGATCGGGGATCGTGGTGACCACGCGGACCCTGTCGGCGGCCTCGGAGCCGGCGCCGGCGACGGCGGCGCCGGCGATCACGGCCAGCAACGATGGCGGATGACGACACGTCGTCATGCGCTCGCCTCCTCAGAACGGATGCGCCGGGTGGGCGCCGAGGATGAACGCGCCTGGAAGAGCAGCTCGTCGACGAGCCGCGCCGCTGCCGCCGTTGTCGGAGGACGCCTGCGCCGCTGCGAGCGGTCGGTGTGCTTGTAGGCCAGCCGGAAGCGCAGGAACTCCGAGGGCAGAAGGTCAGGTACGGCTCGACCGCCCACTCGCGCCCGGGATCGACGGGGAACTGCGTCCAGTCGTAGCGCACGCCGCCCGCCCAGCGCCGCCAGGGCTGGACCTCGGCGTAGGCGTACCAGCCGAAGCGATTGCGCGTGGTCTTCTCGGCGCCGAGCGTCGTTGAGACTCGACCCGGCGGATCGGAGTAGAGCCCTCGGCGCCGACCGTCAGGAGCGGGTGCAGCCAGCCGTCGGGTCGGAACTTGTACTTCACGTCGAACGCCGGCCAGCGCGCTGCGCAGGCGGTCGGACGTCTGCCCGCCGGCCCCGGAGACGCCGAGCTGGATGGCGTGCTCGTCGGTCAGCTCGAAGAACGTCCGCAGCCGCCCCGTCACCAGCGGCTGGCTCGAGCTTGCCGCGGCCGAACGCCACCTCGTTGTCGCCGTTGAAGACGCCGACGAGCCCCTCCAGGTAGAACGGCAGGTCGGCACGATCGTGGCCTCGAACCCCTTCTCGGTGAGCCCCTCCTCGCCCAGGAAGTTGCGCAGGACGTTGGGCCGGTCGACCCACGGCAGGTCGTGCTCGTGGATCTGGTTGGCGTAGCCCGAAGCGGTCCGCATCTGGCCGAGCTTGGCCTGGGTGCCCCACGGCAGCGTCAGCAGCGTGAGGTGGGCCTCGGCCAGCGACACGCCCGTCTCGGCGCCCGGCCTCCTCCTCGCCCGACTCGATGCGGACCTCGGCCCGCGCGTAGGGATCGATCTGGCCGAAGAGGCTCAGCTCGACCTCGCGCGGGAAGAAGCGGTTCTCGCGGCCGGCGAAGGTGCCGGCGTTCGCCTTGTCGACGTTGCGCTGGGTCAGGTTGGCCGACGAAGTCGCCGACGACGCCCATGTCGAACAGCAGCTGGCCAGCTCCCGCGCTGGCCGTAGAGGGCGAACGGCTCGCGGGGTCGGGCCAGGTCGATCAGCGATCGGCGTCCGCGCCCGGCGCGCGGCGCCGGCCGGCGTCTGGGCGACGCCGCCCGGGGCGGCTGGCGCCGGCGCCGACCGCGGCCGGCGCCGGCTGCGACTCGAGCCGCTTCAGCCGATCGCTCATCGCCTCGATGGCCTTCTGATACTGCTCCTGCTGCCGCCGGAGCTGGTCCAGCTCGCGGCGCAGCGCCTCGGCTTCCTGGGCGGCGGCGAACCCGGGGCCCAGCACGATCGCCAGCCAGAGCGTGACGACGACGAATCCACGCATGGAGTCCTCCCCTGAGAACCGTGAATGTGGCGACCTCGCAGGAGGCCGCCGGGCGACGAATCAGGTCGGGAGAGAGCTCTAGGCGCGGGGTGGGGCGCGACTGTCGCAGGTCGGGCGTGTCGACCGAGCGAAGCGGACCGATCGCGAGCAGCGCGACCGCCGCGACCAGCATGAAGACGAGCGGGGCCGGCGGTGCCTCCGCCAGCACGGCGGCGCCGTGCAGCGTCGCCTGCAGCACCAGGTCGTGGTCCTGGTTGTAGACGCCGGGCTTCGAGGGCGCGTGCGTGTGGGGCGTGCTGGCGCCCTGGAGCACCACCGCCGCCACCAAGAGCAGCAGCAGCAGGCTCAGGACTCGACGCGAATCCGGTCGGACGTGGCGGCATGGCGCGGACTCACGAATACACCCGCTCCGCCCCGCGGCGCAAGTCTCACGGCGCCAGCGCCTCCATCTGCCCCAGCACGCGCTCGAGCTCGGCGCCGCCCGGCTGGAAGTTCGGCTCCAGGAACATCTGCGTCACGCTGGCCGCGGCGTAGCGAGCCGAGGTCCTCGCGGATCGGCTCCGCCGAGCCCCACAGCGCCCGACGCCCGTCGGCCCAGCGGCTCCGGCGTGAGGGTGGTACGAGCCCCGGCAGACGATGGGGAACCGCGCCGGGTCACGGCCGGCCGCCGCGGCCGACCTCGCGGACCCGCGCCACCGTCGCGGTCAGCTCGCCAGCGGCCCGTGTAGCCGTCGCCGAGCGTGGCGGCGCGACGCAGCACGCTCTCGTGATAGCCCCCGAGGAGCACGGGCGGGTGCGGGCGCTGCACCGGCCGTGGCGCCACGTGGCGCGCGGCACCCGGTAGAACTCGCCGGTGAACTCCACCGGATCCTCCGTCCACACCGCCTCGAGCACCTTCAGGAACTCGTCGGCCCGGGCGCCTCGGCGCTCCATCGACACGCCGGCCGCCGCCCACTCGTCGCTCGACCAGCCGAGACCGAGGCCGACGTCGAGCCGTCCGCCCGAAAGCACGTCGAGCGTGGCCAGCTGCTTGGCCAGGACGATCGGCTGGTAGAGCGGCATGATCAGCACCGAGACGCCGAGCCGGACGGTGCGCGTGCCGGCCAGCGACGTAGGCCAGCACCGCGAGCGGATCCATCACGGAGGCGAACGCGGCCGGGCCACGGCCCGCCGGGCGCGCCGTAGTACTCCTCGCGGGGGGCGACGGGATAGAACAGCCACTGGAAGGTTCACACCGCGCGGTAGCCGAGCGCCTCGGCGCGCCGGGCCACGGACACGAGCGCCTCCGGCGTGGCCCACGCGCCCGCCAGGGGGAGGCCGAAGCCGAGGTCTATCTCACGCCCGCCAGTTGGACCGGGTCGGCAGCAGGCGGTCGGCGATCAGGTTGCGCATCATCTCCAGCGTGCCGCCGCCGATGGCGAACATGCGGGCGTCGCGCACCATGCGCTCCAGTGGCAGTGTGCGGCCGTAGCCGGCGGCGCCGTGGATCTGCAGCGCCTGGCTGGTCACCTCCTGCGCGGTCTCGGCCGCGAAGGTCTTGGCCTTGGCGGCGTCGAGCGCGTCGGGGAAGCCGCGCCCGGCGCCGACGGCGGCCCGGTGGATGAGCAGGCGGGCGGCGTCGAGCTTGATCGCCATGTCGGCCAGCTTCCACCGGAGGCCCTGGAAATCGCCGATGGGACGGCCGAACTGCCGGCGCTGGGCCGCGTAGGCGAGCGCCCGCTCGAAGGCGCCCTGCGCGATACCGAGCGCCACCGTGGCGGCGCCGAGGCGCTGGCCGTTGTAGGCGTTCATCAGCTTCTTGAAGCCGTCGCCGGGGCCGACCAGCAGGTTCTCGCGCGGGACCTCGCACCCCTCGAAGTGCAGCTCGCCCTCGGGGATGCCGCGCAGCCCCATCATGAGTTCGCGCCGGCCGATCCGGAAGCCCGGGCGTGTCGCGCTCGACGAAGACACCGCCGATGCCGTCGGCGCCCGGCCGATCGCCGAAGCGCGCGTAGACCAGGTACAGGCGCGAGGTGCCGGCGCCGGTGATCCAGCACTTGTGGCCGGTCAGCCGGTACCCCGTCGGCGTCTCCTCGACGCGCGTCGTCATGTCGGTCGCGGCCGAGCCGGCCGCCGGCTCCGAGATGGCGATGGCCGGCTTCTCGCCCTCGAGCACCCACGGGAAGTAGCGCCGCTTCTGGCTCTCGGTCCCGTAGGCGGTGAGCGCGCCCACCACGCCCAAGTTGCCCTCGACCACGATGCGTCCCGTGATGCCGCAGGCCCGCGCGATCTGCTCGATCACCAGCACCACGTCGAGCAGCGGCCGCTCCCCACCACCGTGGGCCGCCGGCATCGTCATGCCCATGAAGCCGGCCGCCGCGAGATCTTTGACGTTGTCCCACGGGTACTCCTCGGTCGCGTCCCATCGAGCGGCCCGCTCGGCGAAGACCGTATCGGCCAGCTCACGGGCGCGCGCCCGCAACGCCTGCTGCTCAGGACTCAGCGGAAAGCTCATGTCGGTAGGCATGCCACAGTCTACTGCATCGACTTCAGCCCGTGCGGCGCCCAGCGTGGCACCTAGCGAGACAGAGGAGCGCCCCGGCTTCGCCTGGGCGAGACGAATGCTGGGGGCCTGGGGGCCATCTCAGAGATGACGCCGTTGGTGGACCCGATTCCGGTGGAAATAGCGGCGCGGCTCCCCGTCATTCAATGACGTGATCCGCCCGCCGCAGCACCGACTGCGGGATGGTGAGACCTAGGGCCTTCGCGGTCTTCATGTTGATCACGAGTTCGTACTCGGTCGGCAGCTCGACGGGCAGTTCGGCGGGCTTGGCCCCCTTGAGGATCTTATCTACGTAGGTGGCGGCCCGCCGGTGGAGATCGAGAAAGCTCGGCCCGTAAGACATGAGACCTCCGGCCTCCACACTCTCCCTGACGCCGAATGCTGCCGGCAGGCGGCTCCTGGCTGCGAGGTCTGCGAGCCGTGTTCGGTGGGAGCTGAGCATCACATCTGACAGTACGAGGAGGGCTCCCACGCGCTCTTTGGCCATCGCCGCGAATGCGCCGTCGAACTCGTTCGGACCTCGAGCCTCCAGCAGTTGAAGCTGCACTCCCAACGACCGGGCCGCGACGTTCACTTCTCTTATCGCGAGCTGGTGGTACGCATTGGTCGGGTTCGAGAGGATGGCCACACGGCGGATCTTGGGGACGATCTCCTTCAGCAGTTCCAGTTGTTTGGCGACCCATTCCAGGCCGGCGGTGCCGGACACCCCTGTCACGTTCCCGCCCGGCCGCGCGAGGCTCGCGATGAGCCCGGTGCCAACAGGATCGCGAACGGCAATCATGACGATGGGGATCGTCTCGGTGGCGTTCTTGGCTGCCGTTACTCCTTGCGTCCCCAGCGATACGATGAGGCTCACCTTGAGCCGGACCAGCTCGGCCGCCAAGTCGGGCAGCCGATCGACCCGATCCTCCGCATATCGATAGTCGATGACAATATTCTGGCCCTCAACCCACCCGAGCTCGCGCAGCCTTTGCCGGAAAGCATCGAGCAGAAGCGGCCTATCGGAAGGGGACGACACCCCAAGAAAACCTATCCGAGGCACCTTTCCCGCCTGCTGCGCCCCAGCGGCGAGCGGCCCGGCGACGGCACCAGCCAGCGAGGTCAGCAGGAAGCGGCGTCGGTCCATGCCGGGATGGTGGGGTAGGCGTGGGTCAGGAGTCAACGTCGGGGGGCGCGGCGAGTACGTGAGGCGAGTGCGGTACAGCGAGCACGGTGGGCTGCGCAAGGTACGACGGCACCGCCGGGGACTGCGATCCTCTCCTACTTCGGGGCTAGAGGAGCACCCCGGCTCCGCCGGGGGGCGACGAACGTGTGGGGGTTTGGGGGCCATCTCGGGCCCCGGCTCTCGCGTTACCAGAGGAGCACCCCGGCTCCGCCGGGGGGCGACGAACGTGTGGGGGTTTGGGGGCCATGTCGGGGCCCCCATCTCAATCAGATGTGAATCGCCTGGCCGAGCGCGGCGAGGGTGGCTTCCAGCGCGGCTTCCGACAGCGTGGGGTGGGCGTGGATCGTGTGCATGATCTCCTCGACCGTGGCCTCCAGCGTGCGGCCCACCGCGAACTCGTGGATGACCTCGGTCGCCTCGGGGCCCACGATGTGCGCGCCGAGAAGCTCGCCGGTCGCCTTGTCGGCCACGACCTTCACGAAGCCGTCGGTCTCTCCCAGCGCCACCGCCTTGCCGTTGGCGGTGAACGGGAACTTGCCGACCATCACCTCGCGGCCGTTCTCCTTGGCCTTGGCCTCGGTGAGCCCGATCGAGGCCACCTGGGGACGGCAGTAGGTGCAGGAGGGCACGTTGGCGTAGTCGAGCGGACGCGGGTTGCGGCCGGCGATCGCCTCGGCGGCGATCACGCCCTCGGCCATGGCCTTGTGGGCGAGCAGCGGCGCCCCCGCCATGTCGCCGACGGCGTAGACGCCCTTGACGGACGTCTCCATGGTGGGCGAGATCTTCACGAACCCGCGCTCCATCTGGACGCCGACGGCCTCGAGGCCCACGCCGGCGGTGCGGGCCGCCCGGCCGACCGCCATGAGCACCTGGGCGGCCTCGAGCCGGCCGCCGTCGGTCTCGACGATGACGCCCTGGCCGCCCGGCTTGACCGCGGAGACCTTCACGCCGGTCTTGATCGTGATGCCGCGCCGCCCGAACAGCCGGGCCACCAGCGCCGAGGCTTCGGCGTCCTCCACCGGCAGCACGCGGTCCAGCGCCTCCAGCACGGTGACCGTGGTGCCGTAGGCGGCGTAGACGTCGGCGAACTCCATGCCGACGGCGCCGGCGCCGATGACGATCAGCGAGGCCGGCTTCGTCTCGTTGCGGACGGCGCCGTTGGAGGAGACGACCAGCTTCTCGTCGATGGTGACGCCGGGCAGCGACCTCGGCTGGGAGCCGGTGGCCAGGATGACGGCCTTGGCCTCGAGCGTCTCGGTGCCGGCCGCGCCCTTCACCTCCACCGTGCTCTTCGAGCGCAGCGTGCCCGTCCCCGGGAAGAGCGTGATCTTGTTCTTCTTGAACAGGAATTCGACACCCTTGGCCATGCGGTCGGCCACCCCGCGGCTGCGCTTGATGGCCTCCGCGTAGTCGGCCCGCACGTTGTCGACCTTGATGCCGAAGCGATCGGCGTGCTCCACGAGGCCGAGGACCTCGGCGTTGCGCAGCAGCGCCTTGGTCGGGATGCATCCCCAGTTCAGGCACACCCCGCCCGGCCGGTCGTCCTCGATCGCCGCCACCGACAGCCCCAGCTGCGACGCCCGGATGGCCGCCACGTACCCGCCCGGTCCGCTGCCCACGACGACGACGTCGAACGTCTTCGCCATCAGATGAGGAGCCGGAGAGGCTCTTCCAGGAGGTGCTTCACGTCCTGCAGGAAGCGCGCGCCCATGGCGCCGTCCATCACCCGGTGGTCGCAGGAGATCGTCAGCATCATCCGGCGGCCCACGCCGAGGCCGGCGTCGGTCACGACGGGGACCTTGCGCACGGTCCCCACGGCCAGGATGGCGCCCTCGGGCGGGTTGATGATGGCGGAGAACTCGGTGACGTCGAACATGCCGAGGTTGGAGATGGAGAACGTGGCGCCGCTCATCTCGGGGGCGCGCAGCTTGCGAGCCCGGGCGCGCTCGGCCAGGTCACGCGCCTCGGTGGCGATCTGGGCCAGCGACTTGGCGTGGGCGTCACGCAGCACCGGCGTGATGAGCCCCTCCTCCAGTGCCACCGCGATCCCGATGTGGGCGCGGTGAAACACGCGGATGGACTCGCCCTGGAACGAGGCGTTGACGCCGGGGTGCTGCAGCAGCCCCAGCGCGCAGGCGCGGATGACGAAATCGTTCACGGAGACCTTGGGCTGCCCCTCGAGGCCGTTCAGCTCCTCGCGCAACGCCCACGCGCGATCCATCGCCACTTCCGAGGACACGTAGAAGTGGGGCACCGGCGCCTTGCTGAGCGGCATCCGCTTGGCGATGGTCGCCCGCATCGCGCTGAGCGGCCGGTCCTCGAACTCCACGCCGGCGGCGGCCGGCGCGGCCACCGCGGCGGCAGCAGCGCCGCCGCCGGTCGAGGCGGCCTCCACGTCGCGGCGCACGACGCGGCCGCCGGGGCCGCTGCCGTGCAGCAGTCTCAGGTCGACCCCGGACTGGGCGGCGATCTTCCGGGCCAGCGGCGAGGCCTTCACACGCCCCTTCCCCTCGGGTACCGCGGCCGGCTGAGCCGGGGCCGGTGCCGCCGCCGGGGCCGCGACCGGCCGCGCGGGCGCGGTCGGGCCGGCCGCCGGCGCCGGGGTGCGTGCCGCCGGGTCCTCGCGGCGCGGCTGCGGCGGCACGGCGGCGGGACGACTGGCCATCTCGGCTGCGCCGGCGGCGGCCGTCGGGGCAGCGGCCGGAGTCGGAGCCGGAGCCGGGGCGGCGGCGGCCGGGGCGGCCCCGCCCGCCTGGCTCACCACGGCGCCGATGTCGTCGTTGGGCTCGGCGATGACGCCGATGAGCGAGCCGACCGGGACCTCGCCGCCGGCGGGGACGAGGATCTTGCGCAGCACGCCGGAGCCGAACGCCTCCATCTCGACGTCGGCCTTGTCGGTCTCCACCTCGGCCAGGATGTCGCCGGACTGCACCCGGTCGCCCTCCTGCTTGAGCCACTTGATGATCTTGCCGTTCTCCATCTGGTCGGAGAGCTTCGGCATCACGACCTTGGAGATGGCCATCAGTGTTTCCCGTTCGCGTAGCAGACGCGACGCACCGCCTCGATGATCCGCTCCTTGGACGGGGTCTTGGCCTTCTCGAGGTTGCGCGCGTACGGCATCGGCGCTGGCACCCCGGTGACCCGCTCCACCGGCGCGTCGAGGTCGTCGAAGGCCTGCTCGGTGATGACGGCCGACAGCTCCGAGCCCATGCCGGCGAAGCCGGCGCCCGCCTCCACCACCACCGCCCGGTGAGTCTTGCGGACGGAGGCCAGGATCGTCCCCGAGTCGAGCGGCTGCAGCGTGCGGGGATCGACGATCTCGGCGGAGATCCCCTCCTTGGCCAGATCCTCGGCCGCCTCCAGGGCCCGGTACATCATGCCCATGTAGGCGATGAGGGTGACGTCGGTGCCCTCGCGCCGGATGGCCGCCTGGCCGAACGGGATCGTGAACTCCGGATCGTCGGGAACCTCGCCCTTGATGTTGTAGAGGGTCTCCGACTCGATGAAGATCACGGGGTTGTCGTCGCGGATGGCCGACTTCAGCAACCCCTTGGCGTCGGCCGGTGTCGACGGCCGCACGACCTTCAGCCCCGGCACGTGATAGAAGTACACCTCCATCGACTGCGAGTGCTGGGCAGCCAGCTGGTGGGCGGGGCCACCGGGGCCGCGGATGACGATGGGCACGTTGAACTGGCCGCCCGACATGTAGTTCAGCTTGGCGGCCGAGTTGACGATCTGGTCGAGGGCCAGCAGGGCGAAGTTGAAGGTCATCATCTCGACCACCGGCCGCAGGCCGACCATGGCGGCGCCGATGCCGACGCCGGTGAAGCCGGACTCGGCGATCGGGGTGTCCACGATGCGCCGAGGCCCGAACTCCTTCAGCAGCCCCTGCGTCACCTTGTAGGCGCCCTCGTAGAGGCCGACCTCCTCGCCGATGACGAACACGCGGTCGTCGCGCTTGAGCTCCTCGCGCAGGGCGAGGTTCAGCGCTTCCCGGTAGGTCATCACCGCCATCTCAGGACTCCTTGAAGATGTCGGTGAGGAGCTCCGACTCCGGCGGCTCCGGCGAGGCGTCGGCGAAGGCGACCGCCTCGTCGATGAGATCGCTGACGCTCTTGTCGATGTCGCGCACGTCGTCGTCGCTGAGCCAGCCCGACTTCAGCGCGCGCTCGCGGAAGAGCACGATGGGATCCCGCAGCTTCTCGCGCTCGACCTCGTCCTTGGTCCGGTACACCGCCCCGGCCGGGTCGCGCATCGAGTGGCCGCGGAACCGGTAGGTGCGGGCCTCGATCAGGCTGGGGGTGCCGTCGGCCCGGGCCCGGGCCACCGCCCGTGCGATGACCTCGCGCACGGCCAGCACGTCCATGCCGTCGACGGCCTCGCACGGCATGTTGTAGGAGCGGCCGAACTTCCAGATCTCGGTCTCGGCCAGGGCCCGCTCCAGCGAGGTGCCCATGGCGTAACGGTTGTTCTCGCACACGAAGATGATGGGCAGCTTCCACAGCGCGGCCAGGTTCATGGCCTCGTGGAACTCGCCCTCCGGCACCGCTCCATCGCCGAAGTAGCACGCCACGACCTGGTCGCCCCCCCGGTACTTGATGGCGAAGGCCGCCCCGGCGCCCAGGGGCAGGTGGGCGCCCACGATGGCGTGGCCGCCGAGGAAGTTGGTCGTCTTGTCGAACAGGTGCATCGAGCCGCCCTTGCCCTTGCTGAGCCCGTCGACGCGCCCGTACAGCTCGGCCATGGCCCGGCGCGGGTCGGAGCCCTTGGCCAGGCAGTGACCGTGCTCGCGGTAGGCCGCGATGGCGTAGTCGTCCGGCCGCATCGCCGAGGTGGCGCCGACCGCCACCGCCTCCTCCCCGATGTACAGGTGGAGAAACCCGCCGATCTTCCCGAGGGCGTAGGCCTCGGCGGCCTTCTCCTCGAAGCGGCGGATGAGAGTCATGTCGTGGTATAGCCGGCGGGCGAGCTCCGGGTCGATCTCGGGCGCGGCCGGCGGCTTCTTCGGGGCCGACGTCGTCTGGGCCATGAACCTTCCCCCTGGCGGTCGCTACTTCAGCCTACTGTATCAACAATTTGCGGGCGGGCCCGTACCGGCTCGCACGCTACCACTTCATGAGACTCAGGTCGTCGATCGACAGCCGCCGGCGCAGGCGGAAGATGGCCACGATGATGGCCAGCCCGACCGCGACCTCGGCGGCGGCGACCGCCATCACGAAGAACACCAGTGCCTGCCCCTCGTTGCTGCCGAGGCGGTGCCCGAAGGCCACGAACGACAGGTTCACGGCATTGAGCATGAGCTCGATCGACATGAAGATGACCAGCGGATTGCGTCGCACGATGACGCCGATCGTCCCGATGGCGAACAGCAACGCCGACAGGGCCAGATAGTACGACTCCGGGACCATCTACGTCCGCCGGCGGGCCAGCAGCAGGACGCCGACCATGGCGGCCAGCAGCAGGACCGAGGTCAATTCGAACGGGAACAGGTAGTCGGTGAAGAGCAGGCGCCCGATGACTTCGACGCCGCCGGTGGCCGCCACCGTCCCGGCCGGCGGCGCCGCCCGGGGCACGAAGAGCCAGGCCCCGAGCAGCACGAACAGCACGGCCGCGGCCGGCAGCGCGAACAGGCGCAGCACGCGGCGGGGGTCGGGTCCCGTCTCTTCCTTGCCGGGGATCAGCACCATGATGGCGAAGACGAACAGCACCATGATGGCGCCCGCGTAGACGATCACCTGGGCCGCGGCCAGGAACTCGGCGCCCAGCATCAGGTAGAAGACCGCGATGGCGCCGAGGTTGACCACCAGGAACAGCGCGCCGTGGATGGGATTGCGCCGGAGCACGAGGCCGAGGGCGGAGCCCACCGCCACCAGCGCGACGATGACGAAGACGACCAGCGACATCAGACCGTGCGGTTCGCCGGGATCGGCACCGGCGAGGTCGGCCGCCCGTCGGCGCCGATCGGCTCCAGCGCGAGCAGCGTCTCCTTCGTGTAGATCATGCCGCCCCGGCTGTAGGACGAGAACTCGAGGATGCCGGTGTCCATGCGGATGGCGTCCTCCGGGCACGCCTCCACGCAGTAGCCGCAGAAGACGCACTTGCCGAGGTCGATGTCGAAGCGCTCGGGCATCTTCTCGATCTCGGGATTGGGGTGCTCGGTGGCCACGATGTAGATGCAGTGGGCCGGGCACACCGTCTCGCACATCATGCAGGCCACGCACCGCGGCGAGCCGTCCTCGCGCCGGACCAGCCGGTGCAGCGAGCGCAGCCGCGGCGAGTAGGGCCGGCGCTCCTCCGGATACTGGATGGTGACGGCCCCCCGGGCCGTACGGCTGCCGAACGCGCGGGCGATGTGGGCGCCCATGTTCCGGAAGAAGTGGCCGGACGTGAGCACCACCCCCTGTACCGCCTCCAGCAGGTAGAAGCGCTGGACGAACCTCACGAGGCCTTCCCCCCGACCAGGAGCAGGACCGCTCCCGTCACCACGATGTTGAGGATCGACAGCGGGAACAGGCCGAGCCAGCCCAGCCGCATGGCCTGGTCGTAGCGGAAGCGCGGGAGCGTCCACCGGACCAGCATCATGATGAAGATCATGACGCAGACCTTGACGACGAAGCTCCCCACCTGCAGCGCCACGACCAGCAGGTGCGGCAGCGTCCAGGTGGCGCCACCCGGGAAGTGGAAGCCGTCGCCGAGGAGGAACGGCACCTGCCAGCCGCCCAGGAACAGCGCGGTCACCATGCCGGCGATGACCACGGTCTCCAGGAAGTCCGACATCATGAACATCCCGGCCTTCATGCCGCTGTACTCCACGAAGTAGCCGATGATCTCCGACTCGCTCTCCGGCGTGTCGAAGGGCGCCCGCTTGGTGGCGGCGATGCCGGCGGTGAGGAACAGGATGAAGGCCAGGGGCTGGGTGACGATGCCCCAGGCCGGCAGCCAGCCGCCCAGCAGCGTCCCCTGCCCGCGGACGATGTCCTGCATGTTGAGCGAGCCGTACACCATGACGACGCCCATGATCGAGGCGCCGATGGCGATCTCCGAGGAGATCATCAGGGCGGCGGCTCGCTGGCCGCCCAGCAGCGCGTAGTTGTTGGCCGACGCCCAGCCGGCGATCATCACGCCGTACACGCCGAGCGAGAGCATGGCGAACACGTAGAGGAGGCCGACGTTCAGCGTGACCGCCTGCAGCTGGAACTCGCGGTCGCCGATGCGCAGGGTGTCGCCGAACGGGATCGAGGCGAACGCCACCAGCGCGAAGAAGACCGAGACGAACGGGGCCAGCCAGAAGAGGAATCGATCGGCCCGGGCCGGCCGGAAGTCTTCCTTGGTGAGCAGCTTGATGGCGTCGGCCAGCGGGTGGAAGAGGCCCAGCACGCGGAAGCCGAAGATCGAGGCCCGGTTGGCGCCGATGCGGTCCTGCATGATCGCCGACTGCTTGCGCTCGACCCAGCCCAGCAGCCCGCCCAGGTTGAGCACGAACATGACGATGAAGAACACGCGCCCGAAGGCGACGCCGACGTCGAGCATCAGCGGCCCCTCCCGCGCGCGGCCGCCGCCGTCGTCACGCCGTCACCCGCGGCCGCCGACCGGGCGGCACCGGGGCGCCGGCCGAGGTCGCACCCGCCACCAGCTGGCCGCCATCGCCCACGCTCTGGTAGGTCAGGCCGGCGTAGGGCGCCACCGCCCGCGTCAGGTCGCGGAACCAGTGCTCGGCCCGGCTGCCGGCCGGCGTCCCGCCGCCGGCGGCGAGGACGCGGCCGAGCAGATCCCACTCGGCCAGCGCGGCCCCGAGGGGCTCGATCGCGGTCCGGAAGCGCTGCACGCGGCCCTCGAAGTTCGTGAACGTGCCCTCGCGCTCGAGCCACGCCGCCGCCGGCAGCACCCAGTGGGCGCGCTCGCTCGTCGCGTTGGCGTTGGGGCCCGTGAAGATGACGGTCTCCACCCGCGCCAGCGCCTCGGCCACCTCGCCGGCCGGCCAGCCCGAGGCCAGCAGATCGTGGTGGAAGACCCACAGGCAGCGTAGCCGGCCCGCGCGGGCAGCGGTCAGGATGGCGGCGGTGTCGCCGGTCAGGCCGATCAGCTCGGCGCCCCGGCGGTTCGGCGTCCGGTCGGCGCGCAGGAGGAACTCGTCGCCCTCGGTCGGCGCCGCCGGCGGCACCTCGAAGCCCACCTGCTGGATGCCCCGCTGCTCCAGCACGCGCCGCAGGGCGATCAGGTCCTCGTTGGCCATCTGGGCCGAGGCCAGCACCGCCACCTGCTCGGGCGCACATCGGCGCAGGGTGTCGGCCACGGCCGTCACCGCCTCGTCCCAGCTCGCCTCGACGGGGCCGCCGGGGCTCCGCCGGGTCGGTACCGTCAGCCGCGTGGGCGCGTCGACGAAGCCGAAGTGGTAGCGGCCCACGTCGCACAGCCACCACGCGTTGACCTCGGCGTTGAAGCGCGGCTTGAGCCGGGCCACCCGGCGCCCCTCGGCGTGGTGGGGCCGGCGGCGGTTGACGTGCACGTCGATGTTGCAGCCGCGCGCGCATCCGGTGCAGATCGACTTGGCGGTGTCCAGGTACCACACGCGCACCTGGAACCGGAAGTCGCGGTCGGTCAGGGCGCCCACCGGGCAGATGTCGACCACGTTGGCCGAGTAGTTGTTGACGAGATCGCGGCCGGGGAACAGGCCGATCTCCGAGTGATCGCCGCGGTGGAAGATGCCCAGCTCGCCGGTGCCGGTGATCTCGTCGCAGAAGCGCACGCAGCGCGAGCACAGGATGCACCGCTCGGCATCGAGCATGACGTGGGGCCCCAGCGGCACCGCCTTCGGCTTGTGGACCTTCTCGTCGGTCATCCGCGGGTCGTACAGCCCGTGCTTCATGTAGTAGATCTGCAGCCAGCACTCCCCGGCCTGGTCGCACACCGGGCAGTCGAGCGGGTGGTTGATCAGGTGGAACTCCATCATCGACTGGTGCGATTGCTTCACGCGCTCGGTGTCGGTGTGGACGACCATGCCGTCGGTCGCCTGGGTGTTGCAGGCGATGGTCGGCCGTGGCGTCTTCTCGATGTCCACCATGCACAGCCGGCACTGGCCGGCGATCGAGAGGCTCGGGTGGTAGCAGTAGTGCGGCACCTCGATGCCGAGCCGCCG
This sequence comes from uncultured Candidatus Rokubacteria bacterium, assembly GCA_963734175.1. Lineage (GTDB taxonomy): Bacteria > Methylomirabilota > Methylomirabilia > Rokubacteriales > CSP1-6 > AR5. Next base: position 231,671 of record CAVTGC010000013.1, on the reverse strand, counting down.
GGCCGCCTCGATGAGGTTGGTCCCCGCCTCGACCTCGATCTCCTTGCCGTCGATCGTCACCTTGGGCATCGCTATTTCCCGATCAGGGCCTCGAACTCGGGACGGAACTTCTCGATGTAGGAGATGTAAGGGCCGACGGCGCCGTCGTAGAAGGCGCAGATGGTGGTGCCGGCGCCGCGCTTGGCGACGTCGAGGATGGTGTCGAGGTCGTCCTTGTGGCCGTGGCCGTCGACGATGCGGTGGACCATCTTGTAGATCCAGCCCGTCGACTCCCGGCACGGCGTGCACTGCCCGCACGACTCGTGGGCGTAGAAGCGGGCCAGCACCAGCAGCGCCTCCGGGATCGACACGCTCTCGTCCATCACGATCACGCCGGCCGAGCCGATCATGGTGCCGGCGTTCTTGAGCCCGTCGACGTCCATGGTGACGTCGATCTCGTCGGCGGTCAGGATCGCCGCCGACCCGCCGCCCGGCACCACGGCCTTGAGCCGGCCGCTGCCGGTCACGCCGCCGGCCAGCTCGATGAGCTGGCGCAGCGTGATGGAGACCGGCGTCTCGTACACGGCCGGCCGCTTCACGCGCCCCGAGACCGAGTACATCCGGGTACCGCCCTGGGTCTTGGTGCCGAGGCCGGCGAACCACGCCGCCCCCCGCTCGACGATGGGCGGCACGCAGCACAACGTCTCGACGTTGTTGACGATCGTCGGCTGGCCGAAGGCGCCCTTGATGGCCGGAAATGGGGGCTTGATCTTGGGCCAGCCCTTCTTGCCCTCCAGCGACGACAGGAGCCCCGTCTCCTCGCCGCAGATGTACGCCCCGGCCCCCCGGTGCACGACGATCTCGAACCCGTTGCCCAGGAGCCCCGCATCGTAGGCTTCCTTGACGGCGGCGCTGAACACGCGCCACGGCTGGACGTACTCGCCGCGGATGTAGACGAAGCCGACGGCGGAACGGATGGCCCGGGCGGCGATCAGCATCCCCTCGATCAGCGCGTGGGGGTCGCGCTCCAGCAGATAGCGGTCCTTGAACGTCCCCGGCTCGCCCTCGTCGGCGTTGACGACGAGGTAGACGGGCCCGGTGTGGCCCTTGGGGATGAACGACCACTTCATGCCGGTGGGAAAGCCGGCGCCGCCCAGCCCGCGGAGGTTCGACTGCTTGACCTCCTCGGTGATGGCGGGCGGCTCCATCGTCTTGGCCTTCTCCCAGGCCGCGTAGCCGCCGGCGGCACGGTAGACGTCGAGCGTGTGGGAGTTGGCGCGCTCGAAGTTGCGCATCAGCACGGTCTCGGCCATCAGCGCAGTCCCTCGAGGATGCGGTCGACCTTGTCGGGGGTCAGGTTCAGCTCGTAGCGGTCGTCGACCTGGGCCATGGGAGCGGCCTCGCAGGCGCACAGGCACTCGACCGACTGCAGGGTGACGCGCCCGTCCGCGGTGGTCTCGCCGACGTCGATGCCGAGCCGCCGCTTGACGTGGGCCAGGAGGTCCTTGGAGCCAGCCAGCGTGCAGGACAGGTTGTGGCAGACGGCGACGACGTGGCGGCCCTTGGGCTGCTGGAAGTACAGCGTGTAGAAGGTGACGACCTCGTGCACGTGGGCCGGCGACAGGTCGAACAGCCCGGCCACGTACTCCTCGGCCTCCAGCGAGATCCAGCCGAACGTCTCCTGGGCCATGTGCAGCACCGGCAGCAGGGCCCCGCGCTTGTCGGGGTAGAGGCGCTGGAGGCGCTGGACCTCGGCGAGCTGCTCGGTGGAGAAGGCGACGCGGGCGGGGGCGCCGGGGGTCGTGCTCACCGGTCGAGCTCTCCGCCGATCATGTTCACGGAGCCGAAGGTCGGGATGAGGTCGGCGATCATCTGGCCCTCGATCATCCGGGGCAGCGCGGCCACCGGCATCAGGCAGGGCGGCCGGCAGCGCACGCGGTAAGGCCGGTCGGTGCCGTCGGAGACCACGTAGAAGCCGAGCTCGCCGTTGGCCCCCTCGGAGGCGAAGTACGCCTCGCCCTTGGGCGGCCGGATCCCGTACCCCTCCATCACCAGCATGAAGTGGTTCATCAGCCCCTCGATGGAGCCATAGGCCGTCTCCTTGGGCGGCATCACCACCCGCTTGTCGGCGACGTTCACCTGCTCGAGCGCGGGCCGGTTCTGGCCTTGCAGGTTCGGCGACAGGCGGATGGGCACCAGCAGCAGCCCCTCCGTCTTGCCTTGCTTGCCCTGGTCCACGTACGAGGCGGGATCGATCGGGCGTCCCTCGAAGTCGACGTTGACGGGGCCGCCCGGCATCGCGGCCAGCGCCTGCTCGGCGATCCGCATCGACTGCTCCATCTCGGCCATGCGCACGAGATAGCGCGAATAGTTGTCGCCGTCCTTCTGGGTCGGGATCTCGAAGTCCACGCGGTCGTAGGCCCAGTGCGGGTGGGCCCGGCGCACGTCGTAGGGTACGCCGACCGCGCGCAGCAGCGGACCGGTGATCGCCCACGCGATCGTCTCCTCGCGGGAGAGCGCGCCGACGCCGATCATGCGGTCCATGAAGATGCGGTTGCCGGTCAGGAGCCGGTGGACCTCGTCCAGGACCTCGCGCGTCTGCGTGAAGGCGGCGCCGACCTTGGTGGCGAAGCCGTCCGGCAGATCGGCCTTCACGCCGCCGACCCGGCCGTAGGAGATCGTCAGCCGGGCCCCGGTGACGTCCTCGACCAGCTCCCACAGGAACTCGCGGGCCTTGATCATGTAGAGGAAGACGGTGAAGGCGCCGAGCTCCATGGCCGAGGCGCCCACGCACGTCAGGTGGTCGCAGATGCGGGAGATCTCCGCCATGGCCGTGCGGATGTACTTGCACCGCTCGGTGATCTCGATGCCCAGCAGCTTCTCGATGGCGGAGGCGTAGGCGAAGTTGTTGATCAGCGGCGACACGTAGTTCAGCCGGTCCGTGTAGGGGATGGCGTTGTTGTAGCCGCCCGCCTCGCAGTCCTTCTCGAAGGCGCGGTGCAGGTAGCCGATCTCGACGTCGGCCTTGCGGATGTACTCGCCGTCCAGCTCGGTGATGATGCGGATGATCCCGTGCATGGCCGGGTGGGCCGGCCCCACGCCCACTTGCAAGTTCTGGCCGCTGCCGGTGCCGCTTCCCTCGCCGAGCATGAACTCGCGGGTGACCGGCTCGGGGCTCACGCCTTGGGTCCGATCAGCGGCTGGCGCCGGTTGATGGGGTAGTCCTTGCGCAGCGGGTGACCGACGAACTGCTCGTACATGAGCAGCCGGCGCAGGTCGGGGTGGCCGGTGAAGTGCACGCCGAACATGTCCCACACCTCGCGCTCGAGCCAGTTGGCGATCGGCCACAGATCGACGATGGTCGGCACCACGGCGTCGTCCTCGTCGACCCTCACCTTCACGCGCAGCCGGTGGTTGTGGGTCAGCGAGTAGAGATGGTAGACGACCTCGAAGCGGGGGCCGTCCTCGCGACCGGGAAACTTGAGGTAGTCGGCGGCCGTCAGGTCGACGAGGACGTCGCAGCCGATCAGGGTGGCGTCGCGGCAGAAGCGCAGGACCTCCACGATCCAGCCCCGCTCGACCACGGCGGTGGCATCACCCAGGTCCTGGTGCGTCTCGACGATGGCGGCGCCGAACCGGTCGGTCAGGCGCTGAAGGATCTCCCCTCCGGTCATCTACGAGCTCAAAACCTCTGGGTCTGCAGCGCGATCTTGTCCTGGAGCTTCATGAGCCCGTCCAGCACGGACTCCGGTCGCGGCGGGCAGCCGGGGATGTAGACGTCGACGGGGATGATGGTGTCGATGCCCTGCACGGTGGCGTAGTTGTCGTAGAAGCCGCCGGTGCACGTGCAGACGCCGAAGGCGACCACCCACTTGGGCTCGGTCATCTGGTCGTAGATCCGCTTCAGGACGGGCGCCATCTTGTGGGAGATGGTGCCGACGACGAACAGCACGTCGGCCTGCCGGGGCGAGAAGCGCGGCAGGCCGGCCCCGAACCGATCGACGTCATAGTGCGAGCACGCCGCCGCCATGTACTCCATGCCGCAGCAGGCCGTCACGAACGGGTACTGGAAGATGGAGTACTTGCGCGCCCAGCCGATGGCCTCGTCCAGCTTGGACGTGAAGAAGCTGCCTACTCCCATTCCAGTCCCCCCTTGCGCCAGATGTAGACGAACCCCAGCATCAGGATGCCGAGGAACACCAGCATCTCCGCAAAACCGAACCAGCCGAGGCGGCGGTACAGCATCGCCCACGGCCAGATGAAGAGCAGCTCGATGTCGATGAGGATGAAGAAGATGGCGACCGTCGAGAACTTGATCGCGAAGCGCCCCTCGGCGATCTCGATCGGGTCCTTGCCGCACTCGAACGGCTCGTTCTTGATCGGCGTCAGGCGCCGGGGCGCGATCAGCGACGGGATGAACAGCAGCGCGCCCGCCACCGCCGCGCACAGCGCGAAGACCATGAGGATCGGCGCGTATTGCATTATTGGAGCGGGGGCCGCGAGGCCGGGTCGGGGCGTGGGTGGCCTGCGACGACGGTGTGGGCGACGTCGGCCTGGCGCTTGGCGTGATAGGAGCTGCGCACCAGGGGGCCAGACTCGACGTGGGCGAAGCCCAGCTCGCGGCCGATCGCGGCCAGCTCGGCGAACTCGTCGGGGTGGTAGTAACGCGCCACCGGCAGGTGCCGCGGCGAGGGGCGCAGGTACTGCCCGAGCGTCAGGATCGACACGCCGACCTCGACCAGGTCGCGCAGCGTGGCCACCAGCTCGCCGCGCTCCTCGCCAAGCCCCAGGATGATGCCCGACTTGAGCGGCAACCCGGGCGCGGTGGCCCGCGCGTGCCGGAACAGGTCGAGGACCCGATCGTAGCGCCCGCCGTGGCGGGCGACCTTGTACAGACGGGGCACCGTCTCCGTGTTGTGGTTGAAGATCGCCGGCGCCGCCGCGATCACGGTGTCGAGCGAGGGCCGGCGGCCCTGGAAGTCGGGCACCAGCACCTCCACCCGGCAGGCCGGCGCGTGGGCGTGGACCGCCCGGATGGTCGCCGCCCAGTGGGCCGCCCCGCCGTCGGCGAGGTCGTCGCGGTTCACCGAGGTGATGACGACGTGCTCCAGCCCCAGCTCGGCCACGGCCCGGCCGATGTGCTCGGGCTCCTCGCGGTCCTCCCACACCGGCGTCCCGTGGGCGACGGCGCAGTAGCCGCAGTTACGCGTGCACACGTCGCCCAGGATCATGAAGGTCGCGGTGGCGTCCTCCCAGCACTCGCCGATGTTCGGGCAGTGCGCCTCCTCGCAGACCGAGTGCAGGTTGAGATCGCGCATGAGCCGGCGTAGCCGGGCGTAACCGGGACCGCCGGGCGCGCGCACCTTCAGCCACGCGGGCTTGCGCATGTCCGCGACGGCGTTCGACTGGAGCACGGGAAGCGGGTGCGTCATGGCTCGGCGTTCAAAACCGCACCATTATGCCACGCCGCTTCGGTCATCGCACCCGCGGAGCGCCCGCCCGGGCGGGTCAGGCGCGTGGGCGGGCGTCAGTCGGCGGCGCGCCGGACCGTGAGGACGTGGACCTGCTTGTCGGTGGTGAGGCCGGTGACCTCCAGACGGTCTCCCACCATCGCACCGGCGTAGCGAACGGACACTCCAGGCCGCGTCGGCTCGCCGTCACGGGCGGGTGCCCGCATGGTGCCGGTCATCCGGACCTCGCCATCGACGACGACGGCCGTGCCGTCGGCGGCGAGCGGGGTGGTGGGGGTTCCAGTGGCCAGCGTCCATCGAAGGGCGCCAGCGGCGACGATGAAGCGCACGGTCGCGGGGGCGGCGACCTCGGCCTGCCCGGTGCCGCGCGGCGGCACCTTGAGGGTGCCGCGCCACGTCCCCGGCAGCCGGCTGGCCACGAGGGGCCCGTTCTTGGCGGGTGGGTTTGGCGCCGCACCGGCCGTCTCCCGCCGGGGCGGCTCGGCCTGGCGGACCATGCAGTCGTGCACCCGCTGGGCCTCGCTCTCACGGCCGACGACCGAGAAGCGTCCGTCGCGCTCGACCTTGTCGAGTCTGGCCGAGGGGCCCTGGGCGCGGCAGGCCTCGAATGCCTCCTCGACCGCGGCCTGTTGCGGAGTGATCTTTCCGGCGCAGCCCGCCCCGAGCAGCACGGCCGCGACGACGAGGCGACGGACTCGACGTTGGCTCACGAGACTCTCCGCGTCAACGACTGTCCGGCGAGACGCCGGCCCACCCGAGAGGGACCTGGACGACGTCCCACTCTAGCACGGGGCCATGGCCGGCCCCTCCCGCGCCGCCGGCCTCAAGGCCGCGCGGGAACGCTCACGGCGTTGCAGGCCTGGTCGGCGCTCGACTGGCCGGTCGGGCCGACGGACCGGACGCACACGAACCCGTCGGTGGTGTCCTGGCTCGCGTGGTACGGCCGGCGCAGCAGTACCGAGGTGCCCGTCCCCGTGCCCTGGTCGGGCGCGCTGCCGTCGTTGAATCCCGAGACCCAGCGGTAGGACGTGGCGCCGCTGCCGGCGCTCCACGAGACCGCGAAGGTCACGCCGCTGGCGTCTGCAAACAGCTGCCTCACGGTGACGTTGGCCGGCAAGCCGGGCGGCGGGACCGGCGCCGTCGCCGTGAGCGTGAAGATCAGGGCGCTCGATGTGCCGCCGCCGGGCTCGGGCGTCAAGACCCTGACGTTCACCGGGCCCGCCACCGCGAGGCTGGCGGCGCCGATGTTGGCCTGAAGCCGGGTGGGGCTCACGAACGTCGCGGGTATCGTGACGCCGTTCCAGCGCACGACCGACGAGGCGACGAAGCCGCTGCCGTTGATGGTGAGCGTGAAGCCGTCGTCCCCGGCGGGGGCCGTGGTCGGAGACATGCTGCTGACCGTCGGCATCGGGCTCGTCGGGCCCGCCCGCGGGCGGGGCCGGAGGGCTCGGGCCCGCGCCCGTCGTCGCGCCGTTCACACTGCGCGAGACCGTGTCGCCGTTGGCCGTGAAGGTGGTGTTACCCGCGAAGCTGCCGGCGCTGGTCGGCTGGAAGCGGACGGTGACGGCCTGGCTAGCCCCGGGCGCCAGCGAGAACGATCCCCCGGTCACGATCCGGAACGGCGCCCCGACGCTGGCGCTGCCCGAGAGGCTCCCACCGCTCGTGTTCTGGACCGTGAACGTGCGGTCCACGCTCGACCCGACCGCGATGGTCCCGAAGCTCGTGGTGGTGGACGGCGTGACGCCGAAGTCGGCCCGCGCGACCCCGGAGACGGCGCCCGTGCACGGGCTCTCGTTGCCCGAGGTGTCGACGGCAGTGATGCGCGCGACGTAGGTGGTGCCGGCGGTGAGGGCGCCCACGCGCGTCGAGACTGCCTGGTCGTCGCCGTCGGGCGCCGCCGTCGGCGACGACACCGCGTGGAACGACGAGCCCGGACAGGCCGGTTGGGTGGTCCCGAGATAGAGCCGATAGCCGGCGAGATCCCGCAGCGACGAGCCGTCGAGGTTCGTCGTCGGCGCATTCCATGTCACCGTCAGCGAGGCCGCCTCGACGGTCACCCCGCCGAGCGCCATCACCACCAGCGTCAATCCGGCGACCCCCCACAGGCACCGCGCGTTTCGAGCTGCGAATCGGCTCATGCCGGGAACATCCCCTCTCAGGCGGCGCTGTTGGACGAAGCGTGCGCGCATCGACTCGCGCGCTTCGGCTGACGATGGTCATTTGTTCAACGCCGCTGGGAACCATCGCATCGGCAAGAGGAGTGCCAGAGGTCGATCCTGGGAGGTTTTTGCGCGCTATCGGCGTGAGATGTAACACTCGACTGAACGCGCCTGTCGAATGACTGACGGCATCTGTCGTCAATGCGATTGGAAAGACCAGATGCGTCGGTCCTACACGCCCTTCTACGCGCCCTCCTCAGGTGACGTGACCCCCGCATTGACATCACGCCTGGCCGCGCGCATCCTGACGGCCTCCTCAACGCAGGGAGGGTGGCGCGTGATGGTGATCCGACGCCCGGCCCGAGTCCTGATCGTCGACGACGAGCCCGCCATCGTCGAGCTGCTCCACGAGATCCTCTCGACGGACGACTACGACGTCCGGCCCGTCGGCGACAGCGCCGACGCGGTGGCCGTGGCCCTGGCCTTCCAGCCACACGTGCTGCTGCTCGACCTCGTGATGCCGGGCCTGCAGGGCCAGGAGGTGCTCCGCGCATTGCGCGAGCACGGGGTACAGGCCCCGGCGGTGGCCATCGCGGCGCGACCCGAGCTGGCCGGTCCGGAGTTCTTCGACGTCCTCGGCAAGCCGCTCGAGCTCCAGGAGGTGTTGCGCGTCGTGGCCGACGCGACTCGTTCTGGCCGTCCACCGGACGATCCGTGACGTTCCGACGACAGGGGGTGGCGTATGGCCCACGTGGCCGCTGACTTTCCTTTCCTCCTCGGCCAACCCGTGCGCCGCATCGACGGCTCGGACCTCGGCACGCTCATCGGAGTCATCCTGAGCCCAACGGAGATGGCCATCGTCCGCTGGGCGGAGGACACCACCTATGAGCTGCCGGACGATCTCATCGAGGTGAGCCGGGCGGCAGCGTAGCGACTCCCCGGGTGCGGCATGGCCGGCTCCGGATCCGACGGCCGCGACCGCGGCCAGGAACCGTCCGGCCACCGCACGCTGGGGGACCCGGCCGAGGTCTGGCCGGGGGGCTCGACCGCGCGGCGGTCGTGATCCTCGGGCCCCGGTCGGCGGCAAGTCGCCCCCTAGCCGACCTTCCGCATCGAGAAGACGATGAACGTGTAGGACAGGTCATATGGTGACCACGTGACGACCCGTTCGCCGACCGTGAGATTCAGCGGGGCCACCAACTCGAGGCCGCTGGCGGTCGCGAGCTCGAGCGCGTGCGTGATTTCATCGGCCGAGAAGATGTGAATGGGGGCGCCGAAGGCGACTTGGCCACGCGTGTCAACCTGCGAGTCGTAGTAGTCGGTTGACGTGATCAGCAGGCCGCCCGGCTTGAGAATGCGCGCCATCTCCTTGAAGTAGGCCGCGAGGTCAACGCCATGCTCAATGACGCTGAGGCAGGTGATGGCGTCGAAGCGGGCGTTGGGGTACGTCGTCTGCGTGATGTCCTGGTGTTCATACCGGATTGGCCCTTTCTGGATCGGCTGCTCGAAGACGAGATTCCCCGCCGTCAGATCGCGGTAGCCGTAGAGCGCCAGCCACGGCAGGATCATCGAGTAGGGCGCGCCGCCGGCATCGAAGATGCGGGCGCGAGGGTCGGTGTTGTTGAGAATGAGCTCCAGCGCGGCCAGCGAGTCCCAGTTCTTCGCGTCCTTGCTGGCGGCGGTTCCGCCGAACAGCGGCAGCCCGAGACGCTGCACCTGTTCGATACTGCCGAGCACCTCGTGCTCCGACTTCAGCACGGCGCAGGACCACGGCGCATCGGGGCGGCCATGCGGGCCGCTGACCCCGTAGTTGCGACGGAGCAGAAAGCGGGAGCCGACTGTCGTCGAATGCAGGGCGCTGCGAACCAACGTCTTGAGCAACATCTCAGAGCCTCACTTCTTCTAGCTCAGGCTCCGGCGGGTCCCGAGGCTTGGCGTCTCAGCCGACATGATTACCATCATCATCTTCCACCGATCCTCGGGGTCGGTCCACCCGGGAGTTTCACCTGCAGCCATGACGTTGTCTTGCCGCCCCGATCGACGGTGGGGCATGGGGGAGCTCGTTCGAGCGGAGTGACTTGAAAACGTCGTTCTGGCGGTCGATGACACCCGGGTGTCGTCCAGCGAGACTTGCGCCGGAGCCCTCATCGCGGACCCACTCAACTGGCGTCTACGGCATTCTCCTTGGCGATGAGCGGCTCACGGTCCCCCACAGTTTCCGTAGCGATCTGAAGGCAATGGGCGGCAGGCACTCCCTCGCGATCCGTCGGGCGGCGATGCCCACCCGGCCCCCACGTCTCGGCGCGAAGATCGAGCTGTGCGGCGCGATGTCCTCGCTGCCCTCCGTCCCTACGGTGTGGTAGTACACCAGAAACGAGTTCCGGCTTCTCCCCGCGGGAGAGGCGATAGGCGCTGGAACGCCGTGGTAGTTCGGGCTCGCAACTTCGAAGATCACCGTGCGGTTGAACATGGGCTCTATGGCCACTTCGCGGTGGAGCCCGTCGGCACTCCATAATTCGAGCTGTCCGCCGTACTCCGGCTTCCACGCCTTGTTGAGAAAGATGATCATCGCCAAGCGCCGCCGCAGCCCGGTGTCGTAGGCGACGTTACGATCCACGTGCACATGGAAGAAGCTGCCCGGCGGCATGCGGTGGTAGCCGCCTCCCTGCAAGTAGGGATCAGGGAGCAACTCCCGGACCCCGGTCAAGGCCGTCAGGAGATAGAGGAAGGCAGCCGAGTGCAGGAGCGCCGTGAGCTGAACGCCCGTGGTCTCGAGGTCGATCGCCGAGCGGAGGACGATCTTCCGTTCAAATCCCTCGGTGTCGAGGTTGAGCCACCCTTCGCCATGGATCTCTGACATGTCCTCGACCATGTCGTCGAGCACCTTCGCCGGGAAAATGCCGTCGAGCACGAGATGGGGAAACGGCTTGGCCGTTTGATAGCGGGCGCTGAGAACGTCGAGGCCCTCGGGCAGCCTGATGTCCTTCTCGAGCAGCGCCAGCAGGGCCGACGGGTCGGGGAGGCCCATGGTGTTGGTTAGCGCCGACTAGGCACGTCTGTGGCAACCGGCGAGCTGGATCTCTCGAACGAGCAGAGCATGCATCCTCCTCGTTCTAGCGCAGATCTCCCGCGGCGCCGACGGCGCGCCGCGCCGCTCCACTGCCGTGCAGGTGGGCGGGGCCAAATCATCACCTGACAACCATCCGAGGGTCAAGCAATGCGCGTGGGACTGAGGCACGTCATGATGGCGCTTCGATCTCATGCGCCGGAGTGGTCACACGGGCAGAATACGGGCGCGCACGCCGATGGGAAGAAGAACGAGGAATCATGGTGCCGAAGGGGGGACTCGAACCCCCACGGGTTACCCCACACGCCCCTCAAACGTGCGCGTCTGCCAGTTCCGCCACTTCGGCACGAAGCGACGAGGGCGAAGTATACCGCTAGCGCCCCCGGGAGACAACGCGGCCGGCGCTCTGGCGCAGCCGCGGATCGAGCGCGTCGCGAATGCCCTCGCCGAGCAGGTTGTAGGAGAGCACGGTGACCAGGATGGCCATGCCGGGATAGACCGACAGCCACCAGGCCAGCTCGATGGCGTCCTTGCCCTCGTTGAGGATGTTGCCCCAGGTGGCGCGGGGCGGCTGCACGCCGAGGCCCAGGAACGACAGGCCCGACTCGGTGAGGATGGCCGCCGGGATGCCGAGGGTCATCGCCACCAGCACCGGCGCCATCGCGTTGGGCAGGATGTGGCGCCAGATGATCCGGAAGGCGCTGGCCCCGGTCGACTGCGACCACATCACGAACTCGCGCTCGCGGAGGGCGAGGAACTCGGCGCGGACGAGCCGGGCCACGCCCATCCACCCCGTGAGGCCGATGACGGCCATGATCGTCCAGATCGAGGGCTTGAGGAACGCCAGTACCGCCAGCAGCAGGAAGAAGCGCGGGAAGACGAGCATGAGGTCGACCAGCCGCATGATCGTGGCGTCCACCATCCCGCCGTTGTAGCCGGCGGCGGCGCCCAGCAGCATGCCGATGGTGGCCGCGATGCCCACCGACACGAAGCCGACGGCCAGCGAGACCTGCGAGCCGTGCAGCATCCGCGAGAGCACGTCGCGGCCGAGCTGGTCGGTGCCGAACAGGTGGCGCCCCGACGGCGGCTCCAGGATGCGCTTGATGTCCGGCCGGTTGGGATCCCACGGCGAGATGGCCGGCGCCAGCACCGCCAGCAGCGCCAGGCACCCGACGACCACGCCGCCGATGACGGCCAGCCGATTCCGCCTGAACGCCCGCCAGAACGCCGTCACCGTTGCGGGACTCATCAGCGGCGGCGCCGGCTCACGCGGATGCGGGGATCCACGAAGCTGTAGGCGAGGTCGGCGGCCAGGTTGGCGAAGAGCGTGAGGGTGGAGACGATGACGAGGTTGCCCATCAGCACCGGGTAGTCGCGCTCGAAGGCGGCCTGGACCATGAGCTGGCCCATGCCGGGGATGGCGAAGATCCACTCCACGATGACGCTGCCCCCGATGAGGCCGGGCAGCGATAGCCCCAGGATGGTGACGATCGGCAGCAGCGCGTTGCGCAGGGCGTGCTTGCCGATCACGACGCGCTCGGCCAGACCCTTGGCCCGGGCCGACTGGATGTAGTCCTGGCGGACGACCTCCAGCATGCTCTGCCGCATGTAGCGCGAGAAGCCGGCCAGCCCGCCGAAGGTGGCCACCAGGATCGGCAGGGCCAGGTGGCTGAGGAAGTCCCACTGCTGCTGCCAGAACGACAGGTACTCCCAGTTCATCGAGCGCAGCCCCGAGATCGGCAGCCAGCCGAGCTGGATGCCGAACAGGATCATGAGCAGCAGGGCCAGCCAGAAATCGGGGGTGGCGAAGCCGATGAACACGAACATGGTCGTGACCTTGTCGAAGGTGGAGTACTGGCGGGTGGCCGACAGCACGCCGATCGGCACCGCCAGCGCCACGATGATGAGCATCTCGACGATGTTCAGGAGCAGCGTGATGGGCAGCCGCTCGCCGATCATCGTCAGGACCGGCCGCCCGTGGGGGGCGAACGACTTGCCGAAGTCCAGCCGCACCACCCGCACGAGCCAGTTCCAGTACTGCACGTGCAGCGGCTTGTCGAGGCCGAACTCGGCCACCAGCTGGGCGTAGGCCTGCTTGGCCTCGGCCGGCATGTCGCCGGTCAGCACCTCCACCGGGTCGCCGGGGGCCAGGTGGATCACGATGAACGACACGAAGGTGATCCCGATGAGGAGCGGCAGGGCCAGCACCAGCCGCCGCAGCGCGTAGGCGAGCATGGCCGGCTATTCTACGTCAGGGCGCCGGGTATCAACCGGCGGTGTATCGCTGCAGGTACTTTGGGACGAACCAGTCGGTCTCGTTCCACTTGATCCCGGCCGGGCCCGGCTGCACCCCGAAGACGCGGCCCGAGACCGCCGGCATCACGTCCCGCCAGTAGAGGAAGACGAGCGGCTGGTCCTCGGCCAGGACCTCGTGGAGCCGGTGGTAGAAGCGGACCCGGTCGGCCTGCACGCACGACCCCCGGCCGGCGTCCAGCAGGGCGTCCACCTCGGCGTTCTTGTAGGAGATGTGGTTCAGGTCGTCGGGCCCGCTCTGGGAGGAGTGCCACACGACGTACTGGTCGGGATCGGCCCCCGTCCCCCACCCCAGGACCATCGCGTCGAAGTTGCGCTTCTTGACGTGCTCCTTGAGGAGGGCGGCCCACTCGAGGATCCGGATCTCGACGCCGATGCCCAGGTCGCGCAGCGAGGCCTGGACGATCTCGGCGATCTTCTTGCGCTCGTCGTTGCCCTGGTTGGTCAGCAGCTCGAAGGTGAACGGCTTGCCGTCCTTCACCAGGAGCCCCTGGGCGTTGCGGGTCGTCCAGCCTGCCTCGGCCAGCAGCGCCGTCGCCTTCTTGGGATCGTAGGGAACGCCCTTGACGGCCGGGTTGTCGGCCCAGGTGCCGGGGCGGAAGGGGCCGGTGGCCTCGCGGCCCAGGCCGAGCACCACGCCGTCGAGCAGCTCCTGCTTGTTGATGGCGTGGGCGAAGGCCAGCCGCACCCTGCGGTCGGCGAAGCGCGGGTCCTTCAGGTTGAAGCCCAGATAGGTGTAGCCGCTGCCCGGGTACCGGAACTTGTTGTAGGCCTTCTGAAACGCCGGGTACTCGGTCTGTCGCTTGTACTGCAGCGCCGTGAGGCTGGCGACGTCGACCCCCCGGGCCTTGAGCTCGAGGAAGATCGTCGCCTGGCTGGGGATGATCCGGTACACGACCCGCGAGATGTTCGGCCGGCCCTTGAAGTAGTCCTGGTTGGCGACCACGACGACCTTCTCGCCGGCCTTCATCTCCTTGAACCGGTAGGGCCCGGTCCCGACGGGGGCGGTCCAGTTCTGGGGCGCCTCCTTGAGCTTGCCCTCGGTCACGTAGCGCTCGAGCAGGTGGCGGGGCAGGATGCTGAGGCCCCACGACAGCAGCGCCTTCGCGTAGGGCTTCCGATAGGTGACGCGCACCGTGTACGGATCCAGCGCCTCCACGTTCTGCACGTCCTGGAAGTCGGACCGGTAGGGGCTCGGCGTCTTCGGGTTCATCGTGGTCCGCCACGTGAACACCACGTCCTCAGCCGTGAACGGCGCCCCGTCGTGCCACTTCACGCCCCGGTGGAGATTGAAGTCGAGGGTCAGGCAGTCCTTGCTGAACTCCCACGAGGTCGCCAGCTCCGGGGCGATCTCCAGGTCACGGCCCAGCGTGACGAGGCCGTTGTACATGTAGCTGCCCACCTCGCGGGAGGCGGCGTCGCTGGTGATGTTGGGAATGAGGCTCGAGATGTTCCCGATCGAGGCCTCGATCAGGGTGTCGCCGTAGGCCGGCGTGTTGGCGCCGGCCCTCCCCTCGTTGACGGCGGCCTCGCCACTGCACCCGGCGACCAGCGCCGCGAGCGCCAGCGCCGCGCCCAGCCGGCCCCGGCTCCTCGGTCCCACTAGCGTGCGGGAGCCGGGGCGGGCGGAGCGGGAGTGGCCGGGGCGGGGCTGGGCGGCGCGGCCGGCGCCGGAGCCGAGGGCGCCGCCGTGGTCGGCTCGCGCACCACCGAGCTCGCCCGCTCGCCGCCCAGCAGGGCCAGGCTGAACGAGGTGAGCGTGAACACGATGGCGACGCCGGTGGTGATCTTGCCAAGCAGCGTGGGTGTGCCCATCGAGCCGAACACCGCCTGACTGCCGGCCCCGCCGAAGGCCGACCCGATGTCGGCGCCCTTGCCCGACTGCAGCAGGACGATGGCGATGATCGCGAAGCACATGAGGACGTGAATGATGGTGAGCAGGATGACCATACGGACCTAGTCCCCTCTCGAGGCGGCGCCCCGCGCCGCCTTCCTGACGATTCCAATGAAGCCGGGCGCGGTGAGGCTGGCGCCCCCCACCAGCGCGCCGTCGATGTCTTGCTCGGCCAGCAGCACGTCGGCGTTGTCGGCCTTCACGCTGCCGCCGTAGAGAATGCGGACGCCCTGGGCCGTGTCCTTGGAAGCGACCTCCGACACCAGCCCGCGCAGGTAGCCGTGGACCTCGCCGGCCTGGGCCGGGGTGGCGTTGACACCGGTGCCGATCGCCCACACCGGCTCGTAGGCGAGCACGCAGCGTCCGACCGCGGCCGCGTCGAGGCCGGCCAGCCCGGCCCGCAGCTGCCCCTCGACGGTCGTGAAGGTGAGCCCCTGGCGGCGCTCCTCCCCCGTCTCGCCCACGCACAGGATCGGCGTGAGGCCGTGCCGGAGGGCGGCGGCGACCTTGAGCTGGATCTGCTCGTCGGTCTCACCCATCTCGCGCCGGCGCTCGGAGTGGCCGCACAGCACGTAGCGGCAGCCGATCTCGACCAGCATCGGCGGCGCGACCTCGCCGGTGTGGGCGCCGGAGGGCTCGTGGTGGCAGGTCTGCGCCCCGAGCAGGATCGGTCCGCCGGCCAGGATCTCGGCCGCGGCCGCCAGCGCCGTGAACGGCGGACACACGACCACCTCCACCCGCCCCGGTCGCTTGAGGCCGTCGCGCAGCGCCGTGGTGAGGGCCCGCGTCTCGGCCAGGGTACCGTTCATCTTCCAGTTGCCGACCACCAGCGGGGTGCGCATCAGGCCTCCGTCAGCGCCTCCACGCCGGGCAGCGCCCGGCCCTCGAGGAACTCCAGGAACGCGCCGCCCGCGGTGGAGATGTAGCCGATGCGGTCGGTCACGCCGGCCTGGTTGACCGCCGCCACCGTGTCGCCGCCCCCGATTACCGTGAAGGCGGGGGACTCGGCCACGGCCCGGGCCACCGCCACCGTCCCGGTCGCGAAGGCCGGCTTCTCGAACACGCCCATCGGGCCGTTCCAGATGATGGTCTTGGCCGTCCTGAGCACGGCGGCGAAGCGCTCCACGCTCAGCGGTCCGAGGTCGAGCCCCATCTGCTCGGCCGAGATGTCGCGCACCGACACCGCGCGGCCCGACGGGCTGTCCAGGCCGGCCGCCACCACGGCGTCGACCGGGAGCACGATGTTGACGCCCCGGCGGCGGGCCGCCTCCAGCGTCGAGCGGGCCATCTCGATCCGATCGACCTCGACCAGCGACTTGCCGACGCCGTGACCGAGCGCGCGCAGGAACGTGAAGGCCATGCCACCGCCGATGACGAGGGCGTCGACCTTCGAGAGCAGGTGCTCGACGAGCGCGATCTTGTCGGAGACCTTGGCCCCGCCCAGCACGGCCACCAGCGGCCGGGCCGGCGCCTCGAGAATGCGCCCCAGCGCCTCCAGCTCGCGCCGCATGAGCAGGCCGGCCGCGGCCGGCTGCAGGTGGCGCGTGATGGCGGCGATCGAGGCGTGGGCCCGGTGCGCGGCCGCGAAGGCGTCGTTGACGTAGAGGTCGGCCAGCCTGGCCAGGCGCTGAGCGAAGCCGTCGTCGTTGGCCTCCTCCTCGGGATGGAAGCGCAGGTTCTCGAGCAGCAGGATCTCGCCGGGCTTCAGCCCGCGGGCCAGTCCCTCGACGGCGTCGCCCACACAATCGGGGGCCAGCGGCACCGGCCGCTCGAGCAGCGCCTGCAGCCGCTCGGCCACGGGCTTGAGGGAGTACTTGGGATCGGGGCCGCCCTTGGGACGGCCCAGATGCGAGGCGAGCACGATGGCGGCACCGCGCTCGAGCGCGAGGCCGATCGTCGGCAGCACCGCGGTGAGCCGGGTGTCGTCACTCACCGCGCCGTGCTCGAGGGGCGCGTTGAGATCGGCGCGCAGGAAGACGCGCCGTCCCCCCAGGTCCACCTGCTCGATCGACAGCTTCACCGGCTGGTTACAGGGTCTTGCCGATGAAGCTGATCAGGTCGCGCACCCGGGACGAATAGCCGTACTCGTTGTCGTACCAGGCGAGGACCTTGACCATGTTGCCGTCGACTATCGCCGTCGAGGGCAGGTCGACGATCGAGGAGTGCGGGTTGCCGTTGAAGTCGACCGACACCAGCTCCTCGTCGGTGGCGTCGAGGAACCCGCGCATGTTGCCGGCCGCCGCCTCGCGGAACGCCTCGTTGATGCTCTGCACGGTGGCCGACTTGTTCAGCTCCACGGTGAGATCGACCACCGACACGTTGGCGGTGGGCACCCGGATCGCGATGCCGTCGAGCTTGCCCTTGAGGTGCGGCAGCACCAGCCCCACCGCCTTGGCGGCCCCGGTCGTCGTGGGGATCATGCTGACCGCCGCCGCCCGCGCGCGCCGCAGGTCCTTGTGGGGGAAGTCATGGATCTTCTGGTCGTTGGTATAGGAGTGCACGGTCGAGGCGAACCCGCGCTTGATGCCGAACGCGTCGTCGAGGACCTTGGCCGTCGTGGCCAGGCAGTTGGTCGTGCAGGAAGCGTTGGACACGATGCGGTGCTTGGCGGGGTCGTACATCTTCTCGTTGACGCCGAGCACCAGGGTGACGTCGGGGTCCTTGGCGGGCGCGGTGATGATCACCTTCTTGGCGCCGGCCTGGATGTGCTTGGAGGCGGTGGCGGTGTCGACGAAGAGGCCGGTCGACTCCACGACCACGTCCACGCCCAGCTCTTTCCAGGGCAAGCTACCGGGGTCCTTCAACGCGAGCACCCGCACCTCGCGGCCGTTCACGAAGATCGCGCCGTCCTTGGCGACGACCTCGGCGGCCAGGTTGCCGTGCACGGAATCGTGCTTCAGCAGGTGGGCCAAGGTCTTGGCGTCGGCCAGATCGTTGACGCCGACGACCTCGATGTCCCTGGCCTCCAGCGCCGCGCGGAAGAACACGCGACCAATACGCCCGAAGCCGTTGACGCCGACTCGAATACTCATGGGAGGGCTCCTTGTAGGACGAAGGGAAATTCGGCTAAGTATAAGTCGAATCAGCGCACCCGGGCAACTGTGAGGACGCCGACCCGCGCGGCGCCTACCCGCCGCAGCGCCCGGACGCACTCCGCTGCGGTGGCCCCGGTCGTGAGCACGTCGTCCACGACCACCACGTGACGGCCGGCCACGGCGGCGGTGGCCTCGAACACCCCGCGAACGTTGGCGTGTCGCTCGGCGGCGCCGAGATCGGTCTGGGGCCCCGTCGCCCGCACCCGCCGCAGCCAGCCGGATCGGACCGGCACCCCCCGCCCCGCCGCCAGTCGCTCGGCCAGCAGGACCGCCTGGTTGAAGCCGCGCTCCCGCTGGCGGCCGGGGGCCAGCGGCACCGGCACCAGCGCCTCGACGCCGCCGCCGACCCAGCCCTCCGGCGGGCCGGGCACCAGGGCGGCGAGCGGACGGGCCAGCGCGCGCCGGCCCTCGAACTTGAACGCGTGGATCGCCTGGCGGACGACGCCCTCGTACTCGGCCCCCGCCCGGGCCCAGTCCCACGCCGGCGGCTCCGCGCGGCACGGTCCGCACGAGGTGACGGTCCCGGGGGCCGGGGTCAGTCCGGGGAACGGCCGGCCGCAGCGCTCGCACCACGGCGGCGTCACCCGCGGGATGGCCGCCCAGCAGACGCCGCACAGCGGATCACGGCGCCCCTCGGCCAGCGTCTCGCCGCAGACGGGGCACTGCGCGGGAAAGACGAGGTCGAGGGCGGCGAGCGCCCACGCGTGCATCGCGACGGTCAGCGGATGGGCGAGGGGCGCAGGGTGTTCCAGCGCTGGCACTGCGGGCAGCGGTCCTGCCAGGTCGGGGCGGCGACGCCGCACGCGTGGCAGCGATGTGGCCAGTCGAACCCGTGGCTCATCCGCAGCGCGCGGCGGTACTCGTCGAAGGCATCGCGGGTGTCGCCGCGACGCTCGAACACGGCGCCCAGGAACGCGTGGATGACCGGCAGGTCGGGGGCCCGCACCTCGAGCTTCTCGAACACGTCGGCGGCCTCGTCGAGCATCTCGAGCTCGAAGTACACGCGGCCGAGCGCCAGGGTCAGCGCGAGGTCGTCGGGCACGCGCTCGGAGGCCGTGCGGTAGAGCGCGATCATCCGGGTCGGCCGGCCCTCGCGTCGATAGACGCGCTCGAGCCGGGCCAGCAGGGGCAGGGTCGGCCGGGAGTCGGCCGCCCGTTCCCACGTGCGGACCGCCTCGCGGTGATCGCCGGCCGCCTCGCAGGCGTCACCCAGCGCGAGCACGGCCGGCAGGAAATCTCGGTCGGCCTTGAGCGCCGCCCGGAAGTGCGTGATCGCCGCCGCCGTGTTGGCGCGGGCCAGCTCCAGCCGGCCCAGCTCGTAGTAGCCGACCGCCAGCCACTCCGACTCGACCGCGCGGTCGGTGGGAGCGGCCGCGGTGAGCAGGCGCTGCTGGATGGCCACCGCCTCGTCCCAGTCGCGGGCCTCGATGGCGAGGTCGCGGAGGCCGCGGAGGGCGTCGGCGTGCTGGGGCCAGCGCTGCAGCACGTACCGATAGAGGGTACGGGTCTCGTCCCCCCGCCCGGCCCGGCGGGCCTCGGCGGCGCGCCGCATGGCGTCGATGGCCTGGGGATCGTCGACGCCGCTCGGGGCCGCCGACCGGGTGGTGAGCCAGCGGGCCGCATGCCGGCCGAGCGAGAGCAGGGTTTGCAGGGATGAGGTCATGCGAGGGACGGCGCGGAGGACGCGCGCGGATGAGCGCGAGGAGGCAGCGTCAGCCGGCGGCGGTGCGCTCCTCCTCCTCGACGAGCCGCTGACACGCCACGCAGTAGCGCGCGAACGGCAGCGCCTCCAGGCGCTTGTCGGCGATGGTCTCGCCGCACCGCTCGCAGTTGCCGAACGAGCCGTCGTCGATCTTCTCCAGGGCGGCCACGACGTCGCGCAGCAGCCGCCGATCTCCGTTGCCGAGCTCGAAGAAGAACTCGCGGGTGTAGGCGGCGTTCGCCTGATCCCCGAGGTCCTTGATGGCGTCGTCTTCCTGGTCCTTGCCGTAGGTGGCGGAGCGACCGACGCCATCGGCGAGCTGTTCGTGCTTCTCCAGCAGACGCTTCTTGAAGCTCGCCAGTCGTTCCTTCTTCATCACGACCTCCCTGCCGACCGCGAGTCGTGTCGGACACGCTAGCATGCGGTCCGGGAGCGTGCAAGGCACGCATCACGCGCCGTCGACGGGAATGGACGGCGCGTCGCCCCACAGGCGCTCGAGCGCGTAGTAGGCGCGCGTGTCCTCGAGGAACACGTGCATCAGCACGTCGCCGTAGTCGAGCAGCACCCACCCGCTCTCGGTGGCGCCCTCGGCGTGCAGCGGCCGCACGCCGGCCTCCTTGAGGTCGGCGCGGATCGCCTCGGCGATCGAGGCCAGGTGCGTGGTCGACCGCCCGCTGCAGACCAGGAAGAAGTCGGTCACGCTCGACAGCCCCTGCACGTCGAGCACGACGAGGTCGAGGGCCTTGCGGTCGAGCGCGGCCCGGGCCGCCCGCTGGGCCTTGAGGGCCGCCGACACGCGCGCCGTCACGCCGGCTCCGCGCGGTAGAGGCCGTGCGTGCGCACGTAGTCGATCACGGCCGGTGGCACCCGGAAGGCCACCGAGCGGCCCTCGCGCACACGGCGGCGCAGGTCGGAGGCCGACAGCGGCAGCGAGGCGGCGTGCGCGATGACGACACCGGCCGGCGGCAGCGCCCCGGCGCCGGCCTGGACGAAGCCCCCCTCCACGCCGATCTCGCGCAGGACCTTCTGGGCGGCGGCGCTCTGCGGATCGAACGCGCTGCCGGCCCGCGGGATGACGACCAGCCGGGCCAGGCTCGCCACCCGCCGCGGCTCCCGCCAGTTCAGCAGGTCGAGGAACGTCTCGGAGCCGATGACCAGCGACAGCGCGTCGCCGCCGGCGGCCAGCGCCTGCAAGGTGTCGACGGTGTACGAGGGACCGGTGCGGCGCAGCTCGAGGTCGGACACGGCGAAGCGCGGGTGGCCGGCCACGGCCAGCCGCACCATCTCGAACCGATCGGCCGCCGGCGCCAGCGCCCCGGCCGGCTTGTGCGGCGGGGCGGCGGCCGGCACGAACAGCACGCGGTCGAGGTCGAGCAGCTCCAGGACCTCGTCGGCCAGCAGCAGGTGCCCGTAGTGGATCGGGTTGAAGGATCCGCCGAACACGGCGACGCGGGGCAAGCTCAGTCCCGGATCTGCCCGTCGCCGTGGACGATGAACTTGGTCGTGGTCAGCTCCCGCACGCCCACCGGACCTCGCGCGTGCACGCGCGAGGTGGAGATGCCCATCTCGGCGCCGAGGCCGAACTGGTTGCCGTCGACCAGGCGCGTGGAGGCGTTGACGAGCACGGCGGCGGCGTCGACCTCGCGCGTGAACCGGCGCGCGCGTCCGAGGTCGCTGGTGACGATCGCCTCGGCCAGCCCGGTGCCGTGCCGGCGGATGTGGTCGACGGCCGCCTCGAACCCGTCCACCACGCGGATGGCCAGGATGAGGTCGCCGTACTCCTCGTCCCAGTCCGACTCGGTGGCGGGCCGGGCGCCCGGCACCCGGGCCAGCGTCTCCGGGCACCCGCGCAGCTCCACGCCGGCCTCGGTCAGGCGGGCGGCCGCCATCGGCAGAAACCGGTCGGCGACGGCGCGGTCGACCAGCAGCGTCTCCAGCGCGTTGCAGACGCTGGGCCGGTTGGCCTTGGCGTTCACCACGATGCTCGTGGCCATGTCGAGGTCGGCGGCGGCGTCGACGTAGACGTGGACGAGCCCCTTGTCGTGCTTGAGCACCGGCACCCGCGAGCGCTCGGACACCCAGCGCACGAACGCCTCGCCGCCGCGGGGGATGATGAGGTCGATCAGCGCGTCCTGCACGAGCATGGCCGCCACCGCCTCGCGGTCGGTGACGTCGATGAACTGGATCGCCTCCGGCGGGGCGCCGCACTTCTCCAGGGCCTTGGCCAGCACGGCGGCGATCAGCGCGTTGGACTCGATCGCCTCCTTGCCGCCGCGCAGGATCACCGCGTTGCCCGACTTCACGCAGAGGCCGGCGGCATCCGCGGTGACGTTGGGGCGCGACTCGTAGATGAAGCCGATGACCCCCAGCGGCACCCGCACGCGGGCGATCTCGATCCCGCTGGGCCGGCGCCACGTCTCCACCGTCTCCCCGACGGGGTCGGGTAGCGCGGCGATCTCGCGCAGGCCGGCCGCCATCGCCTCGATGCGGCTGTCGGTCAGCGTGAGCCGGTCGAGAAAGGCGCGGGGGACGCCGGTGGCGCGCGTGCGCTCGAGGTCGCCGCGGTTGGCGTCGAGGATGGCGGCGGTCTTCTCCTCCAGCCCCCGCGCCATCTGCATCAGCGCCTCGTTCTTGGTGCGCGTCGAGCACAGCGCCAGCGCCCGGGCGCCTGCCCGCGCCGCCCGCGCCTTCGTCTGGACCAGCGTCGTCACGTCCATCATGGATCCTCGTCCTGCCAAGTATCGAGGGGCGCCATCGAGGGGCGCCCCGGCTCCGCCGGGGCGCCCCGAGCCACCCGGGGGGCATGGGGGCCATCTCGGGGCCCCCATCCTTATAGGATCACGAGGTTGTCGCGGTGAATCACCTCGTCGAAGCTCTTGTAGCCGAGCCGCGGCTCGATGTCGCGCGTCTTGGCGCCGCGGATCTGCCGCAGCTCGGGGGCGTCGAAGTTCACCAGCCCCCGCGCGAACTCCTTGCCGTCGGCCTCGTCCGCGATCGCCACCACCTCGCCGGCCACGAAGTCGCCATCGACCTGGACGACGCCCGAGGGCAGCAGGCTCTTGCCCCCCTGAGTTAAAGCCCTCACCGCGCCGCCGTCAACCGTGAGCCGGCCCTGGGGCGGGACGGCGAAGGCGATCCACCGCTTGCGGGCCCCCAGCCGGTCGGTCTTGGGGGCGAAGTAGGTACCCAGGGCCTCGCCATCCAGCAGGCGCTCCAGCACGTGCTCCGTCCGGCCGTTGGCGATGATCATCGGCACCCCGGCCGTCGCCGCCTTCTGGGCGGCCTCCAGCTTGGTCGCCATCCCGCCCACGGAGCCGGCGCCGGCGCCGGCCCACACCAGGCGCGCGATGTCCTCGGTGATCACCTCGACGGTGTCGAGCTTGCGGGCGGCGGGGTCGATGGCCGGGTTGGCGGTGAACAGGCCGTCGACGTCGGTCAGCAGGACCAGCAGATCGGCCCCGATCAGCGAGGCGACCAGCGCGCTCAGGTTGTCGTTGTCGCCGACCTTGATCTCCTCGATCGCCACCGTGTCGTTCTCGTTCACGATCGGCAGCACGCCGAAGCGGAGCAGGGCCAGCAGCGTGTTGCGCGCGTTGAGGTAGCGGGCGCGGTCGCCGATGTCCTGGGCGGTCAGCAGCACCTGCCCCACCGGCAGCCCGTGACGCTTGAACGCCGACTCGTAGTGGCGCATGAGCGCCGACTGTCCGATGGCGGCCGCCGCCTGCTTCTCCGGCATCGAGCGCGGGCGCCGGGGCAGCGCCAGCCGGGCCATGCCGGTGGCGATCGCGCCCGAGCTGACGAGCACGACCTCGCGGACCGGCTCCCCGCGAGCGGCGGCGACGTCGGCGGCCAGCGCGGCGATGCGGCGGCGCTCGGGCCCGGCCTCCGGCGTGGTGATCAGGCCGCTGCCGACCTTGACCACCAGCCGGCGGATGCGGCCTAGCTGGCGGCGCGCGCCCATCCGAGGTCGTCGAGGCGCACGGCCACCTCGCGCAGCATCTCGACCAGCCCGCGGCCGGTGGCCGCCGAGATCGCGTGGAACGGGCGGCCGGCGGCCGCGCAGTGGCGGCGGACGTGCTCGAGGGCGGCGGCCGCCGCGGGGTCGCCGTCGGCCAGGTCGGCCTTGTTGGCGAGGACGATCTGGGGCCGCGCGGCCAGCTCCGCCGAGTACGCGGTCAGCTCGGCGTCGATCACGGCCAGATCGTCGAGCGGATCGCGGCCGCTGGACGGGTCGAGGTCGAGCACGTGCAGCAGCAGACGCGTGCGCTCGGTGTGGCGCAGGAACTGGTGGCCCAGCCCCCGCCCCTCGCTGGCGCCGGGGATGAGGCCGGGCAGATCGGCGATCACGAAGCTGCGATCGCCGTCGACGCGCACGATGCCGAGCGCGGGCTCGAGGGTCGTGAACGGGTAGTCGGCGATCTTGGGCTTGGCCGCCGACACCCGCGCGACCAGCGTGGACTTGCCGGCGTTGGGAAAGCCGATCACGCCGACGTCGGCCAGGAGCTTCAGCTCCAGGTGCACCCAGCGCTCGGCGCCCGGCCGGCCCAGATCGGCGCGGCGCGGCGCCCGGTTGGTCGATGACGAGAAGCGCGCGTTGCCGCGGCCGCCGCGGGCGCCGCGCGCGCCCAGCACGCGCTGGCCCCGGACCGTCAGGTCGCCAACCATGTCGCCGCTGTCGCGCTCGGTGATGACGGTCCCCAGCGGCACTCGCACGATCAGATCGGAGCCGCCGGCGCCGTGGCGGTTGCTCCCCTCGCCGTGGGTGCCGCGCTCGGCGTGATAGTGGCGCTTGTAGCGGAAGTCGAGGAGCGTGGTGAGGGCGGGATCCGCCTCGAAGTACACCGAGCCACCGTCGCCGCCGTCGCCGCCGTCGGGGCCGCCCCGCGGGGCGAACTTCTCCCTCCGGAAGCTGACGCAGCCGGCGCCGCCGTCGCCACCCTTCACGAAGATATCGATCTCATCGACGAACATCGGGGGGACACGCTCCGCCGGGGCGGTCGCGCCCCCGCGGGCAGGCGACCGGCCCCGCTCAGGCCGGCTGCTGGGTCAGGATGCTGATGTAGCGCGAGTTGCGACGGCGCTCGAACTTGACGACCCCGTCGACCTTGGCGAACAGCGTGTCGTCGGAGCCGAGACCGACGTTGCTGCCGGGCTTGAAGCGCGTGCCGCGCTGACGGACCAGGATGGAGCCGCCCGTCACCCACTGCCCGCCGAAGCGCTTGACGCCGAGCATCTGCGGATTGGAATCGCGCCCGTTTCGCGAGCTGCCGACACCCTTCTTGTGCGCCATGGCTCCCTACACCTCGATCTTGGTGATGCGCACCGTGGTCGCCGACTGCCGGTGACCCCGGTTACGCCGATAGTTCTTGCGCCGCTTGAACTTCACGACCATGACCTTCTTGCCGCGCCCCTGGGCCAGCACCTGCGCCGACACGCGGGCCGCCTTGAGCCGATCCGGAGCCGCGATGACCTCGCCGTCCCGGGTCACCAGCAACACGGACGTGAAGGCCACCTCGGCGCCCTTGTCCCCGGCCAGCTTCTCCACCGAGATGACCTGGCCCTCGGCCACCAAGTACTGCTTGCCCCCCGTCGCGATGACCGCTTCCATGTCTTACGGACTCCCCACGAACGATTGAGTGACGGCCGTTCATAAGACCACACCGCCGCGGCCCGCGTCAACCTGGTGGGGGGCCTCGAAGGGCCCCCCACACCCCCCGGGCGGCTCGGAGCGCCCCGGCGGAGCCGTGGCACTCCTCGATACCCATGGAGGTGGAGAGGCCTCGCATCGGCGCAGTTCCCCGACGCTGCGAGATGACGCCCACACCCCCGGGCGGCTCGGAGCGCCCCGGCGGAGCCGTGGCACTCCTCGGATACCCATGGAGGTGGAGAGGCCTCACATTGGGAGGTGGAGAGGCCTCGCATCGGCGCAGTTCCCCGACGCTGCGAGATGACGCCCACCCCCCCCGGGCGGCTCGGAGCGCCCCGGCGGAGCCGTGGCACTCCTCGGATACCCATGGAGGTGGAGAGGCCTCGCATCGGCGCAGTTCCCCGACGCCGCGAGATGACGCCCACACCCCCGGGCGGCTCGGAGCGCCCCGGCGGAGCCGTGGCACTCCTCGGATACCCGTGGAGGTGGAGAGGCCTGACTTCGGCCTCGGCTCCCCGCGGAGCGAGACCGCGGTGGCCTCACTCGGGAGCGGGCCGACTGGCCGGCTCCGAGTGTGGTTAGGCGGTTTTGAGGTAGTCGGCGAGCTGCTTGCGGACGAAGAGGCGCGAGCGGTGCACGCGCGACTTCACGGCCGGCAGGCTGATGTTGAGCGCCTCGGCGATGTCCGGATTCGACAACCCCTCGACGTCGTGCAGCACCAGCGCCGTCCGGTAGTCCGCGGGCAAGCCGTCGATGGCCTGCTGCAGCACCTGACGCAGCTCCCCCTGCAGCGCCTGCTCGTCGACCCGATTGGACCAGTCGTCCATCGGCTCGAAGTGACGGCCGTCGCCGTCGAGTGAGGGCAGGACGTCCTCGATGGCGATCTCGGCCGACTTCTGCCGGCGCGTGCGCAGCTTCTGGTAAGCCGCGTTGGCCGTGATCCGGTAGATCCACGAGCCGAAGGCCGACTCGCCCTTGAACATCTGGATCTTGCGAGCCACCGTCCACAGCGCGTCCTGGGCGGCCTCCTCGGCGTCCTCGTTGAGGCCGGTGATGCGCATGGCCAGGCGATAGACGCGGTCCCCGTAGCGCTCGACGAGCCGATCGGCGGCGTCCGGCTCTTCCCGGCGCAGGGCCTCGACCAGCTCGGCGTCGGCGTCCACCCGCGGCACCGGCGCCACGCTCATGGCCGCACCTCGTACAGCGTCAGATAGCGCTTCAGCTCGGTCACGCATTGCTCCATCACCGCGATGTCCTTCGAGACCTTGGACAGCAAGATGGACCCCTCGAGGGCGGCCACCAGCAGGTGACCGACCGACTCGGGGTCACACGCCTCCACGACTTCACCCCGCGCCTGGGCCTCGCGGAGCGCCACGGTCAGTCGTTCCCTCCATGCCGTAAACACCGATGCGAGCCGCGCGCGAAATCCCTCGTGCACGTCGCTGAGCTCGGAGGCCAGGTTGCCCATCGCACAGCCGCCCACGCACTTGCGCTGGCGCTGGGCCTCCAGCACCCGGTCCAGGAAGCACCGGATCTGGGTCAAGCGTGGGGTATCGACCCCCGAAAAGCACGGCTCCAGCGTCTTGTCCAGGAACAGGACGACGATCTGATCCAGGATCGCGTACCCGAGGTCTTCCTTGCTTCGGAAGTGGTGATAGAAGTTACCTTTTCCGACCCCGCTCT
The DNA here is from genome assembly GCA_963734175.1 of uncultured Candidatus Rokubacteria bacterium. Classification (GTDB taxonomy): domain Bacteria; phylum Methylomirabilota; class Methylomirabilia; order Rokubacteriales; family CSP1-6; genus AR5. Next base: position 204,661 of record CAVTGC010000013.1, on the reverse strand, counting down.
CGCGCAGCACATCGTCCAGGGAGGTGTTCTGATACCCCCGGACGTGCATCAGCCGGGTCGCCGCCTCCAGCACCGCCTCCCGCGTCGATTTCCCGTCTCGGGGCTTCGCCACGGCCGGCAGGGTCTTCGTTGCTTCGCTCATCAGCCCTCTCGTTTCTGTACCAACCAGTTGGTACAGAAACATACCGCCGCATCATGCACCGCGTCAAGTCGAAGTCGCCCGCGAGAGCGGGCGGATCAGAAGAGTGGTGCAGCGACTCTCAGGGCGGCCATGACGACCGCCTTGGGATAGAGCCCCAGAACCACGACGCCGAGCGCGCACAGCATCACCGACAGGGCCAGCGTCGGGGCCACGACCACTCGCCCCGGATGCTCGGGCTCCTCGATGTACATGCGCTTGGCCACGAGCAGGTAGTAGAAGAGGGCGACGACGGTCAGCAGAGCGCCCAGCAGCACCAGCCAGTACAGCCCGCGCTCGGTCGCCGCCCAGAAGACGTAGAGCTTCGCCCAGAAGCCGGCGACGAACGGAATGCCACCCAGCGAGAGCAGGAAGAGCAGCATCGCCAGGGCCAGCAGCGGCGAGCGCTGGGCCAGCCCACGGAAGGCCGTGGTCGCCTCCGAGCCCTCGGCCCGGGCCAGGGCCTCGACCACCAGGAAGGCGCCCATGTTCCCGAAGACGTAGGCGACCAGATAGAAGAGCACCATCGCCGTCCCCGACGCCGAGGCGGCCGCCACTCCCACCAGCATGTAGCCGATCTGGGCGATGCCGGAGTAGGCCAGCAGTCGCTTGGTGTTCTGCTGGGGCAGCGCCATGAGGTTGCCGGCCAGCATGGTGATGGTGGCCAGCAGCGCCGCCGTCGTCACCCAGGCGGCGGCCCGGTCGCCCCCACCCTCGAAGTACACGCGGAAGAGCGCCACGAACCCGGCGGCCTTGGGCGCCACGCTCAGCCAGGCGACGAACGGGGTGGTGGCGGCCTCGTAGGTGTCGGGCACCCACATGTGGAACGGGAAGGCGGCGATCTTGAACGCGAACCCGACCAGCGCCATCACGAGCCCCAGCGTCAGCAGCGGGTTGGGCGACGCCGCGGCGGCGATCTTCGCCAGGTCGGTCGTGCCGGTCGCGCCGTACACGAACGACAGGCCGTAGGCCATCACCGCCGAGGAGACCGAGCCGACCAGGAAGAACTTCAGCGAGGCCTCGACCGCCCCCGCGTCGCGCTTGAGGAACCCGGCCAGCACGTAGAGCGGGATCGACATCAGCTCGAAGGCCAGGAAGAGCAGGATGAGGTCGCGCGCCGAGGCGAGCACCAGCATGCCGAGCAGCGAGGACAGCACGAGGAGGTGGTACTCGGCCGCCCGCCGGGCGAAGACCCGGTCGGGCAGCGAGAGCCCGGCCAGCAGGCCGATGAAGGTCGCGGTCAGGAACAACCGCTTGGCGAAGATGGCCAGGCCGTCCTGCACGAACATGCCCCCCAGCGCGGGCCCGGCCGGCGCCATGAACAGGGCGACGACGCCGACCACGAGCACCCCGCCGGTGGCCAGCCAGGCGATCCCGCGACGGTCCTCGCCGCGGGCCAGCAGCCCGGCGACGAACACGAGCAAGAGGACGACGCCGAGCCCCAGCTCGAGCACGAAGGGCGCCAGACCGCTCACGGCTTCACCAGGCGGATCAGCAGCGGCACCGTCGAGCCGCCGACGGGGCCGATGGCCAGCGCCGGCACCATGCCGAACAGCACGATCACACCGGTGAGGAGCACCAGCGCGACCCACTCGGGACCGCGGGCGTCGGAGAGATGGTCGAAGTGGGGTGAGGGCGGGCCCCAGAAGATCTGCTTGGTCACGCGCAGCACGTAGACGGCGGTCAGGAAGGTGCCGGCGATGGCCGGCACGAGCCACCACGGATGGGGCGAGCGCCACGCGCCCATGAAGGTCAGGATCTCGGCGACGAACCCGGAAGTGGCCGGCAACCCCAGCGAGGACAGGCCAGCCACCGTGAAGGCGGTGGCGATGCCCGGCATCACCCGGCCGAAGCCGCCCATCTTCCCGATCTCGCGTGAGTGCGACTTCTCGTAGACGAGGCCGACCAGCGCGAAGAAGAGCCCGGTCATGACACCGTGGGCGAACATCTGGAACACCGAGCCGTTGAGGCCGGCCTCGGTCAAGGTGGCCGCACCCAGCATGACCAGCCCCATGTGGGAGACCGAGGAGTAGGCGATGACGTACTTGAGGTCGGTCTGGGCCATCGCCGACAGCGCTCCGTACACCACGTTGATGCAGGCGATGCCGCCCACCAGCCAGGCCAGCTCGTTGGCGCCGTCAGGCAGCAGCCCCAGCCCCAGCCGCACCACGCCGTAAGCGCCGAGCTTCATCAGCACGCCGGCGTGGAGCATCGACACCGCCGTCGGCGCCGAGGCGTGGCCGTCGGGCGACCACGTGTGCAGCGGCCAGATGCCGGCCAGGATGCCGAAGCCGATGTAGAAGGCCAGGAAGACCCAGTACTGCAGGCGGGGATCGAAGTTGCTGGCCTCCAGCTCCAGGAACGAGAACGTCCCGGCCCCGGCCGCCATGTAGAGGGCGAAGATGCCGACCAGGATGAAGGCGGAGCCGAAGAGCAGGTAGAGGGTCAGCTTCATGGCCGCGTATTCCTTCGACCCCACCCCCGTCTCGCGGAAGGCCCAGCCGAACAGGCCGCGCGGGCGGACCTCGCCCGACGAGCCCCAGATCCCGATCAGCAGGTACATCGGCAGCACGGCCAGCTCGTAGAAGAGGAAGAACACGAACAGGTCGAGGGAGACGAACACGCCGTAGACGCCGGTGACCAGGGCCAGCAGGAGCGCGTAGAACTCCTGGCTGCGGGTGGCCACCGTCCACGAGGCGAAGACGCCGGCGAAGATGATGATCGAGGTGAGCAGCACCATCAGCAGGCTGATGCCGTCGACGGCCACCTCGTAGGAGATGCCGAGCGGCGGCACCAGCGGCACCTTCTCGCGGAACTGGAAGCCGGAGGCCTCCCGCTCGTAGACGACGAAGATGAAGACCGACAGCACCACCGAGACCGTCGTCGTCACCAGCGCGATGAGCCGGACGGCCAGCGGCCGGTGGCGGGCCAGGAACATGATCAGCACGGCGCCGACGAACGGCGACCACGTGATGATCGACAGCACCGGGAACGGGATCATCGCAGGCCCCACTGGGCGATGACGAACAGCAGCAGGGCGCCCAGGGCCACGCCGTACACGTAGTCCTGGGGCTGGCCCGTCTGCAGGCGGCGCAGCCGGTCGCCCGCCCGCAGCGTCCACGCGCTCACCACGTTGAGGACGCCGTCCACCAGGTAGCGATCGACCCAGCCGACCAGCCGCGCGAACGCCAGCAGCACACCACGGTAGAGGGCGGCGAAGACCGCGTCCAGGCCGTAGCGCCGGCGCGCCATCCACTCGAGCGGCCGCAGCGCCGCCGCCACCCGCCCGGGGGCGATCGCCCCCCGCTGGTACATCGCCCACGCCAGCGCGATGCCGATCCCGGCCAGCGCCAGCGAGAAGGCGGGCAGCCAGGCCGGCCCTTCCGCCTCGTGATGCACGAACAGCAGCTGGCGCAGGCCGAGCGCCAGCGTGAGCGCGGCCAGGACCCAGCACACCGCACTCATCGGCAGCGGCACGTGGTGATGCACGTGGGCGTCGTGATGCGGGCGGGCGAAGAAGGCCAGGAACACGACTCGGAACATGTAGAAGGCGGTCAGGAACGCGGTGATCGCCAGCATGAGGAACGGCACGGTCAGGTGCGCCTCGAACACGCCGGCCAGGATCGCCTCCTTGGTGAAGAAGCCGGGCAGCGGCCACACGCCGGCCAGGGCCAGGGTGCCGACCACGAACGGCAGCCAGATCACCGGCGCTCCGCGCAGGCCGCCCATGCGGAACACGTCGTTGGTGTGGAACACGTGGATGACGACGCCGGCCCCCAGGAACAGCAGGGCCTTGAACACGCCGTGGGCGAACAGGTGCTGGAATCCCGCCTCGGGCGCGGCGGCGCCGGCCGCGGCCATCATGTAGCCGAGCTGCGAGATGGTCGAGTAGGCGAGCACGCGCTTGATGTCGCCCTCCACGCACGCCATGCTCGCCGCCAGCAGCGCGGTGAAGGCGCCCACCCAGGCCACCAGCACCAGCACATCGGGAGTGAGACGGAAGAGCGGGAAGGCGCGGGTGACGAGGAACACGCCGGCCGTCACCATCGTGGCCGCGTGGATCAGCGCGGAGACCGGGGTCGGCCCCTCCATCGCGTCGGGCAGCCACACGTGCAGCGGGAACTGGGCCGACTTGCCGACGGCGCCGAGGTAGATCAGGAACATGATCGGCGGCAGCGCCTCGATCGGCAGCGTCCCCTGGCGGCCGAGCTGGAACAGCGCCCAGAAGTCGAACGTTCCCGTCAGCGACCACAGCATGACGATGCCGGCCACGAAGCCGAGGTCGCCGAGCTTGGTGATCCAGAACGCCTTCACGGCGGCGCGCGCGGCGGCGGGGCGGTCGTACCAGTAGCCGATGAGCAGGTAGGAGCACAGCCCGACCAGCTCCCAGAAGACGAACATCTGGATGAAGCTGGGGGCCAGCACCAGCCCCAGCATCGAGAACGCGAACAGCGAGTGGTAGGCGTAGTAGCGGCCCAGCGAGGTGCGCGGCTCGTCGTGCAGGTACGCCCACGAGTAGATCTGCACCAGCAGCGAGATCAGCGTGACCAGCAGCAGCATGGCCATGCTGAGGTCGTCGACCATGACGCCGACGGTGGCCATGGGTCCGCCGTCGGCGGGGATCCACGGCCAGCTGGTCGACGGGCTCTGCTGCGGCGAGCGGGGGACGGCGCCGATCCTCGTCACGACGGCGGCCACGAGGGCGCCCGCCATGGCGGCGATGCTCACGCCGGCCGCGGCCGGGGCCGACCGGCGCAGCGGGCGCACCAGGGCCAGCAGCAGGAAGCTGGCGAAGGGCAGCGCCAGCACGAGCAGCGCCGGCCACGGAGAGCCGACCAGGGGCATCATCCGCGCAGCAGATCGAGGTGGTCGGCGTCGATGGTCCGGCGCACCCGGAAGATCACGATGACGATGGCCAGCCCCACCGCCACCTCGGCCACCGTGATCGAGATCGTGAACAGCGTGAACAGCACCCCGGCCAGGTCGGCGTGGAAGCGGCCGAACGCGACCAGGTTGATGTTGACCGCGTTGAGCATCAGCTCGATGCCGAGCAGGATGCCGACGGCGTTGCGCCGCGTCAGCACGCCGAACAATCCGATGGCAAACACCAGCGCGGCCAGCGTCAGATACGCGCCGAGCGGCATGTTAAGAGCGCGCCTCGTGGCGCATTCCTAGCTTTCGCTCCGGGCGAAGTAGAGGGCGCCGAGGAGGGCGATGACCAGCAGCACGGCCAGGAGCTCGAAGGGGACGGCGAAGGCGCCGATCAACGCGCGGCCGACGGCGACGGTGAGGTCGCCGGGCCAGGGCGGCCGGGGGGCGCCGGGCGGCATCTGGACCAGGAAGCCGACCACGCCGACGAACACGGCCACGCTGACGAGGGCGCCGTTGATCAGGTACCGGCTCGTCTGGCGGATCGAGGCGCCGACCAGCCGCTCGGTGAGCATGATCGCGAAGACGACGATCGTCACCACCCCGCCGGCGTAGAGCAGGAGCTGGACGCCGAACAGGAAGGGAGCGTCCAGCAGCAGGAAGACGGCACCGGTCGCGACCAGCGCCCCCGCCAGATAGAGGACGGCGTGGAAGAGATTGGGGGTGAGGACCACGCCCAGGCTGGTGGCGAGCAGGACGACCGCGACGGCCGCGAACGCCACCGTCTCGGCGTTCACTCGGCGGGCTCCTTGGCGTCCGCGTTGCCGCCCGCCTTGGCCTCGGTCTTGGCCGGCTTGGGCGGCGCCTGCATGTCGCGCAGGCGATTGCCGGTGGCCCACGAGGGCTCGTGGGCCAGGCCGAGGGCGTGCAGCCGGTCCTTGTCCAGGAGCATCTCGCGGCGGTCGGCCGTGGCCAGGTCGAAGGTCTTCAGCATGATGATCGCGTCGGTCGGACACACCTGCACGCACAGCTCGCAGAACTCGCACGAGTACAGCTCGAGGGTGAAGCGCTTGGCGTAGTTCCGCTTCTCGGCCTTCAGCATCTCGACCTTGATGACCTGGGGCGGACAGATGAACTCGCACAGCCGGCAGCCGATGCAGGCCTCCTCGCCCGTGTCCTTCTCGTAGGCCAGGGCCAGGATGCCGCGGAAGCGATCGGGATAGACGCGCTTGACCGTCGGGTACTGCACGGTCACCGGGGTGCGGAAGAAGTTGCGGAACGTGACCCCCATCGCGCGGCCCACGGCGCGCACGAGCTGGCCGGTCTCGCCCCAGAAGGACGGGCTAGACGGCACGGACGCCTTGCAGAGCCACGAACAGCGCGGTGGCCATCAGCAGCAGGAGGGTGGCGGGCAGCAGCAGCTTCCAGGAGATGGCCAGGATCTGGTCCACGCGGATCCGCACGAACGACCACCGCACCCAGGTGACGACCAGGAAGATGCCCATCGCCTTGAGCAGAAACCACACCGCGCCGAGGAGCGGCCACTGCTCGGAGCCGGGCCCCAGCCAGCCCCCCAGGAACAGCAGCGCGCCCAGGAACGAGGTGCCGATCATGTGCGCGTACTCGGCGAGCTGGATGAGCGCGAACTTCATCCCGCTGTACTCGACGCGAAAGCCGGCCACCAGCTCGGATTCCGCCTCCAGGATGTCGAACGGCACCCGGTTCTCGGCGGCCAGCGTGGCGACCAGGAAGGCGACGAAGGCCAGCTGGCCCAGTCCCGGATAGAAGACGAACCAGAACCCGGCCTGGGCGGCGACGATCGCCGACATCTGCAGCGAGCCGGCCAGCAGCACCGGCACCATCGCGGCGAAGATGAAGGGCAGGTCGTAGGAGATGATCTGGTTCACCGCCCGCATGGCGCTGAGGAGCGCGTACTTGTTGTTCGACCCCCACCCGCCCATGAACAGGCCGACGATCTCCAGCGACGACACCGCCAGGAAGAACAGCACGCCGATGTTGAGATCGGCCACGCCGAGGCCGGGCGCGAACGGGATCGTGGCGAAGATCAGGATGCACGGCACCAGGAACACGATCGGTGCCAGGTTGTAGACCCAGCGGTCGGCCGCGGTCGGGACCACGTCCTCCTTCATCATGAGCTTGAGCGCGTCCGCGATCGGCTGCAGCCAGCCGTGCGGCCACCCCACGTAGTAGGGGCCGATGCGCGACTGCATGCGCGCCGCGAACTTGCGCTCGAGCAGGGTGACGTAGGTCACGAGGCCCACGACGACGTTGAGGACGATGAAGCCGGCGATCGCGTGGTGGAGATACGGCGGCATCACCGGTCCACCTCACCGAAGACGGGGTCGACGGAGCCCATGATGGCGACGACGTCGGCGATCTTGTGGCCGGGGATGATGTGGGGGAGCACGGACAGGTTCGAGAAGGAAGCGCCGCGCCACTTGAGGCGGTACGGCTTGGGGCCGCCGTCGGCCACCAGGTAGCAGCCGAGCTCCCCACGCGCGCCCTCGATGCGCGAGTACCCCTCGCCCTTGGGGATGCGCACCTGCCCCACCGACTTCACGCCCGGCCGCGACGAGATGGGCCCGGCCGGCAGTCCGTCGAGCACCTGACGCACCAGCTTGATCGACTCCCGGAACTCGACCATCCGCACGCGGTAGCGCGCGAAGCAGTCGCCGGCCGTCTCCACCGGGACCTTGAAGTCGAGCTCCTGGTAGGCCGCGTACGGCTCCGCCCGCCGGAGGTCGTAGTCGATGCCGGAGCCGCGGGCCAGCGGCCCGCACACGCCGACGTCCTCGGCCAGCTCGCGCGAGATGACGCCGACGCCCTGCGTGCGGACCAGGAAGAACGCGTTGTCCTCCAGCATCGCCTCGTACTCGGTCAGGCGCTGCTCGACCACCGCCACCGTCTCCCGGCACCGGGCCGCCCACCCTTCCGGCAGGTCGTAGCGCACGCCCCCGATCTGGTGCAGGCCATAGAGCAGGCGGGCGCCGGTGAGCGACTCGAACAGGTCGAGGATCAGCTCGCGCTCCCGGATGGCGTACAGGAACACGGTGGCGCCGCCGCCGAGGGCGCCGCCCATGTCCATGCACCAGGTCCCGAGCCACAGGCAGTGCGAGGCGATGCGTTGCAGCTCGGCGGCCAGCACCCTCAAGTACTGGGCGCGCCGGGGGACGTCGATCTTGCCGACCTTCTCCACCGCGGCGACGTAGGCCAGCTCGGCCGTCATGGCCGCGACGTAGTCGGTCTTGGACGCGATCGAGGGGTACTGCACGTAGGTCAGCGTCTCGGCCAGCTTCTCGTGGCACCGGTGGAGATAGCCGATGACCGCGTCCACGGCCACGACCGTCTCGCCCTCCAGGGTCAGGATCGCGCGGAAGACGCCGTGGGCGGACGGGTGCTGCGGCCCCATGTTCATCACGAGGCGCTCGCTGCCCCCGTACCCGATCTCGACGACTTGCCGCGCGGACGTCTCGGCCATCCGCGAGCTACTTCATCGGGGAGACGGGCGTCGGGACGAGCACGGTCGACTGCATGGAGACGAGCAGCGGCAGCGCCTTGCCCAGGAACGCCTGCCAGTCGGGATCCCCCAGCGCCTTGGCGCGGGCGGCGGCGCGCTCGTTGAGATCCTTGTAGACCCACAGGTGCACGGCCTCGTTGAGCTGGCCGGCCTCGGTCTGCCAGTAGCAGACGTTGCGCGAGTACTTCTCGCGGCTCGGCAGCACGCCCTTGGCGAGGTTCAGCCACTCGCCGAGGCGGCCAACCTGGGCGCGGTACCAGCGCAGCTCGTAGAGGTTGCCGCTGTCGGTGGGCGGCTTGAAGGCGGTCACCGGCGACAGGATCTTGTTCTCCTGGGCCATGAGCAGGGGCCGGATCTGGGGCACGTAGCCCTTGGTCCACTCCTCGTTCTTGGCCAGCTCGCCGCGCAGCCGCTCGCGCTCGTTCAGATCGGGGTAGGCCCACAGGTGGACGTACTGGTTCAGCATCCCGAACTCGGTGGTCCACCCGCCCTCGAACTTGCCGTACTTGTCGCCGCGGACCTTGCGGCCGACCTCGGCGTTCAGCTTCAGATACTCGCCCTGCTTGCCCGGCTGGAACGTGTACGTGCGCAGCTCGTAGATCATCGTGGGCTCCTCCGCCGTGTCACCGGTACGGTGCCTGGGGTGTATCGACCGCGTAGTCCTTGCGCAGCGGATGGCCTTCCCAGTCGTCACCGAGCAGGATCCGCCGCAAGTCCGGGTGGCCCTCGAACACCACTCCGAACATGTCGTAGCACTCGCGCTCCATCCAGCCGGCGCCCCGGAAGACGCCGGTCAGCGTCGGGCAGCGGGTGGCGCCGGGCGCCAGGCGGGTGCGCAGGGTCACCGCCACCCGGGCCTCGAGGTTGTCGAGGCGGGCCAGCACCTCCAGCCCCTGCTCCTTCCAGTCCACCGCGGTCAGCCAGTTGAAGTACCGGCACCCGAGCGTGTCCTTGGCAAACCGCGCGCACTCCTGCCATCGTTCGAGCGGCAGCGGCACCGACAGCAGACCGCCCTCGACGGCCGCCTCGACGCCGAACCGCTCCTGGATGCGCGACGCCGCCGTGGCCGCCGTGAGCGCGGTCACGCCGGTTCGGTCGGGGCGGGACGGGTGCCGGTCTGGCTGAAGTGGGCCACCTGCTCCTGCAGCCGCAGCAGTCCGTACATGAGGGAATCGGGCGTCGGCGGGCAGCCGGGCACGTAGACGTCGACCGGCACGACCCGGTCGACGCCCTTGACCACGTGATAGCCGTGGCGGAAGGGCCCGCCCGAGTTGGCGCACGAGCCCATCGAGACCACCCACTTGGGGTCGGGCATCTGGTCGTAGATGCGCTTGAGCATCGGCGCCATCTTGATGGTCACCGTCCCCGACACGATCATGAGGTCGGAATGGCGGGGCGAGGCCCACGGCACCATCCCGAAGCGCTCGACGTCGAAGCGGGAGGCGAAGGTGGCCATCATCTCGATGGCGCAGCAGGCCAGGCCGAAGGTCACCGGCCAGATCGACGACTTGCGCGCCCAGTTGAAGATCTTGTCGGTGCCGGTGGTGACGATCCAGCCGCCCGGCATGTGATGGATGGCGTCGGCGATCGAGGTGAGCGCCTCCGAGGACCGGTCGTTGCCGGTGCGCTCCTGGTGGTACTTCTCCCACTCCTGGAGATCCTTGAAGTCGCTCCAGACGGCCGGCGGCACCTGGGGGATCGGCGGCTTCACTTCCACTCCAGCACGCCCTCCCGGTACGCGTACAGCCAGCCGAGGCCGACGATCCCCATGAAGACCGCCATCACCGAGAACGCGGGAAGACCGCCGGCGCGCACCACCAGCGCCCACGGGAAAACGAAGACCGCCAGCGCGTCGAAGATGATGAAGACCAGCGCAACCAGGTAGAAGCCCACCGGGAACTGCACCCAGGCCGGGCCGATCGGCTCGGCCCCGCACTCGTAGTTGGCGAGCTTGACCGCGTCGGGCCGCGAGGGGCGCAGCAGCCAGGCCGCCGCGAGCGACACCACGCCGAAGCCGACGATCAGCGCGGTGAAGATGGCGACGGGCATGTACCCCGACACGGATTTCTCCTCCTGTTTTCGCTTGGTTTCGGGTGGCCCAAGACGGGAGTATAGCATGCGTGGTCAGACCGCCGACGTTGCCTGCAGACGTCTGCCCAATGTGAGCAGCCGCCCGGCTCACTGCCTCCCGACGGGTGCCTGAAGCCCGCGCCGGGGGAGTCTCCAGGGCGGGCACGGGCCTTGCGCATCACGAGGTCGATATGAGTCCTGGCGGACACCTGGTCACGACAGCGGCGGTCTGCGCCGTCGCCGCGGCGCACCAGCAGTGGGCTCTGGTGGCCGGCCTGGCCGCCGGCGGCTTCCTGATCGACATCGACCACGCCGTCGACTACGTCTTGGTCGAGGGCGGCCGCGACCTGCGGCCGGGCACCTTCCTGCGCCACTACACCGAGGGACGGGTGCGCCGGACCGTTCTCGCCCTGCACTCCTGGGAGCTGTTCGCGGTGCTGGTCGCGCTGGCGTGGACACGCGGGGAGCCGTGGCTGGTCGGCTACGTGGCCGGCGGGCTCATGCACCTGGCCCTCGATCTGGTCTACAACGGCCGCTACACGCCGCACTCGATCGTGCTCTTCTACAGCTTCACCTATCGTGCTCTCCATCGATTCGACGCGGCCCGGCTGCTCGGCGAGAGCCCGCCCCGGGCCGTTGCCCGCGGCTTCTGGCACGCCTTCTTCGGCACGACGGAGGGATCGGGCCCCGTGCTAGACTCGGTCACAGATCATGCGCGTGCTCGTCGTCGAGGATGAAGCGCCTCTCGGCGAGGTTTTCCGCGACCTTCTCGCCGAGCTCGGTCACGACGCGATCATCGTGCGCAGTGCGGAAGCCGCCCTCGGAACCCTCGAGGAGCAGCGGCCCGACGCCATCATCCTCGATATCAACCTCCCCGGGATGAGCGGCCTCGACTTCCTGCAGCTGCGCCCGGTGCGCGACGCGGCCTTACCTATCGTTGCCATCTCGGGCGTCGCCACCGAGACCCAGGCCCGCGAGTGCCTGCGGCTGGGCGCCCTCGACTTCGTCGGCAAGCCGGTGCCGCTGGACCGCCTCAACGAGGTCCTCACCTTCCTGGAGCCGCACGCGCTCACCCGCCGGCGGTCCGAGAGCGCCCGGCACGAGCGGCGGCGCACCCCCCGGGCCCCGACCGGCTTTCGGGTCCGCATCGTCGAGTACAAGGGCACCGGCTGGGACGGCGTCTGCACCGAGCTGTCGGCCACTGGCATGAGGGTCCGCTCGAGCGCCCCCCTGGCCGAGGGGGCGGCGGTGAAGCTGCTCTTCACGCCACCCGACGGCGCCTCCGCGGTCGAGGTCATCTCGCTCGTCGTCCGGGTCGACCGCGACGGCGCCGCATTCTCCTTCGTCCACCTCGCCAACAGCGAGGCCCGCCGGCTGAGCGACATCGTCCAGCGCCTGCAGGGCTCCTGACCCCGCCCGCCCCCGACCCCGGAAAGAAGTTGGATAGTCTGGCGAGCCGGTTGCCCTCCCCGGCCGTCGGTTTCCGCACGCTCGCGTTGGCGCCGGCGTGATGGGACGCGCGCTTATCGCGGGGGTACCGTGGCAGCGGAAATGCTCCCTCCCGGGCCCGGAGGCGCTGGTCATGCGGTTCTTCCGGCCCGAAGTGGAAGCCGTCCTCAAGATGCTCGGCACCGGGATCCTGGTCGGCCTGATCGCCCTGCCGCTGGCGTGGGCGTACGAGCAGCGCCAGCAAGCACGGGCGTGGCAGAGCGTCGCCTGCACGTACCGGATGCGGGAGATCGCGACGCGGGCGCCGCTGCTATCGAACCTGGAGCCGGCCCGGGATCCCTGCCGCGCGTTGGATCGGCTGGGGCTCGAGCTCGACGTCCAGCGCGTGAGCCTGCACCGGGTCAGCGGGCGCTGATCGGCTCCAGGGCGCCGCGGGCGTCACCGGCCTCCAGCCGGGCCAGCGCCGCCGCCGCCACCGCCGGCACCTGCGCCTCGCCGTCGGGCCCGGCCAGCACCAGCGCGCGCAGCCGCGCCGCCAGCGCGGTCGAGACCGCGAAGCCCTCCCCCCGCCCGGCCTCGAGCCGGGCCGCGCGCAGCGTGGCGGCGACGATCTCCTCGTGCACCGCCGTCATCCGCCGTCGCACGTCGCCGTAGCCCTTCACGAGCTGGGCGGCGCGCGCGACCTCGACGGCGAGCGCGAGGTCGTGCTCGCGGCCGGTCCGGACGGCGTCCAGCCAGTGGCCGATCCGCGCATGCTCCTCGCGCGCGCGATAGGAGACGCGGCGCAGCGGCTTGAGGCGGGCGAGCAGCCACACGCGCAGAAATCCCGAGATGGTGGTGATGCGCACGTGCTGGCCCACGGTGGGCCGTCCATGGGGCCACCGCCGCTCCGCCCATCGTGCGAGCGGCCGTACCAGCCGGTCCGGCAGCACACCCCAGATCTCGTCCAGATCCGGCTTCAGGTAGTCGGTGATGACGATCTCGCCGTCCCCCGCCTTCACCGACTCCCGGATCCGCGCGAACCGCGCCCCCCGCGTCTTCAGCTCCGCCACCCGCACCGCATCCTCGTAGCTCATCCACAACGCCAGATACCGCCCCACCGCCTCCGCCAGCTCGATCCCCACCGCCGAGCCCGGCGCCGGCGGGACGAAGGGCCCCAGCGAGCGAAGGTACTGGCGCGCATAGTCCGCGTCCTGATAGTCGATGAGCCGATGCACGCCGCGAAAGACAACCTCGCGAATTGCCACGGGCATCTGCTCGACGGCGGTTCGGATGTCAGCGGGCACGGACTCGGGCGAGGCTCCCAGAGCGAGTGGGGTATCGAGCGATGGAGCCTCGCCCGAGTCCGTGCCCGCGGCACCGCCCGAGCGCCCGAGCTGAAGCCCGAGCTCGAATCCGGCGAGGTTGGATTTGACCGCGACGCCCTTGCGCTCGATCGCCTGACGAAACGCCGACTCCGCGATCGGCAGCACCCCGGCGCCGGCCAGCGCCCCCAGCAGGACGGCATTGGCCTCGGTGCCGTGCTGCCGGGCCAGGGCCAGCGCGTCGAACGCCACCAGCCGGCGGGCGGCACTCTCGGCGGCGCGCCGCAGCCCTTCCTGCGGGTAGATGGCCCGGCCGGTGGCGATCTTCTCGTGGATCGAGAGCAGGCGATGCGTGGAAGCGATCACGGTCGTGCGGACCGGCGACACGAAGCCGAGCTCGATCATCCGCCCGACCTCCATGAACTCGGGGGCCAGCAGCACGTCGAGCGCACCGGGGACGGGGTAAAGGGAGAAGACGAGGTCGTCGGCGCCACGTTCGGTGGCGAGCTCGACGTAGTACGTCGTGGAGCCCGTGCGCTGGGCGACGCCGGGGATCGAGGTGCCGTGGACCGGATAGCCGTCGAGGAGCCCGGCGTCCACGATCCATTCCGAGAGCACGCCCCCGCCCTGCCCGCCGACGGCGGGCACCAGCACCGAGAGGATGCGCGGGTCGCTCACGCGCCGGCGAGTCGGCCGATCACGGCGGCGCGCACGCGGGAGAGCCAGCGCGTCCACCGGCTCGGGTTCGTGATCACCTTTACCTCGTAGAAGGACGGACACAGCACGGCGGCATGGGCGACCTCGCCGCAGACCCCGCAGCCGACGCAGGAAGCGTCGACGTGGGCGATGGGGTCCTCGCGCAGCGGATCGGGGCTCTCGCGCAGCGTGAGCGAGGGGCAGCCGTTGAGCCGCATGCAGGAGTGGTCGCCGGTGCACACGTCGGGGTCGACCCCGAAGCGCGGCTGCACGACCGTCTTCCCGGCCGCCGCCTGCTGGCGGGCGAGCGGCTTCAGGCGGCGCTGGCGCTCCAGCATGCACTCGCCCTCGGCGATGATGACCTTCAGCCCGGGCACGCGTGTGGTCAGCGCCTCCCGCAGCGTGCGCATGGTGTTGACGATGTCGTAGGAGTCGATCGTCTTGATCCACTTCACGCCGACGCCCCGCAGGGCCTGGGGGATCGTCATGCCAGTCGGCTCGTGGCGGGCGTTGGTACCGGTCGAGGGGTTGTGGTGCTGGCCGGTGGCGGAGGTGAACTTGTTGTCGACGATGACCAGCACCGAGTCCTGCTTGTTGTAGACGGCGCTGGCCACGCCGGTGGTGAGGCCGTTGTGCCAGAAGCCGCCGTCGCCCATCACCGAGACCACGCGCTTGCCGAAGTTGCGGGGCCACCGCGCCCGCCGACGCCAGCCCCATGCCGTACCCCAGCACGGAGTTGCCGACGTTGAACGGGGCCTGGGTCGAGAAGGTGGTGCATCCGATGTCGGCCGCCACGTGGGTGTCGCCGATGGCCGGGTCCTTGGTGCGGAGGATCTTCATCGCGCTGAACACCGGCCGCTCGGGGCAGCCGGTACAGAACGAGGGCGGCCGCTTGTCGATCGGCTGGGGCAGGGCCGCCCGCGCCCGCTCGGTGTGGGCGGTCAGAGCGGCGTAGCGATCCTCGATCGCGGTGAGCGAGGTCGCGCGGGGCGGGGCGATCGTCAGGAACTTGCGCAGGCCGCCGATGACCAGGGCGGGCACGTACTCGCCGTGGGGCGACAGCAGCTCCTTGCCGTGGATCTCGACGTCGAGCCGGGCGTCGTGGGCATGCGCCTTCAGCTCGCGCTCGATGAAGTTGGGCATGCCCTCCTCCACCACCAGCACGTGCGTCTTGCCGCGCAGGAAGCCCAGCAGCTCCTCGGGCACCAGCGGGTGCAGGGCGTTGAGGACGAGCATGGGGATCGGGCTCCGCCCGCGGACGTCGGCCAGCCCCAGCACCTCGAGGCCGCGAGCCACGGTGTTCCACAGCCCGCCCTGCATCACGATGCCGACCTGGGACTCCGTCCCCGGCCGGTGCTCGTTGAGATGGTGCTCGACGATGTAGCGCTGGGCCGCCGGCAACCGCTCGGTGAACTTCCGGGCCTCCATCGCGTAGGTGAACGGCGGCAGGTTGATGCGCTCCAGGCTGAACGACGGGTCGCCGAGCGGTGTCCGCATGCTGATCCGGGGGCGGACGTTGTCCTTGCACACGAGCGTGCCCCGCATGTGGCAGGCCCGGATGCGGATGGAGAAGAGCACCGGCTCGTTGCACGCCTCCGAGAGGCCGAACCCCTCCTCGACGAAGCGGGCGAACGACTCCAGGCTGTTGCGGGGATCGAGCAGGGGTACCGACGACTTCAGGGCGGCGGCGTGCGTGCGCTCCTGCAAGATCGAGGCGCCCTCGCCGTAGTCCTCGCCGATGACGATGAGCGAGCCGCCCTTCACCCCGGCCGAGGCCACGTGGGAGAGGGCGTCGGAAGCGACGTTGGTGCCGACCACCGACTTCCAGGTGACGGCCCCGCGCATCGGGTAGTTGATCGAGGCGCCCAGCAGGGCCGCCGCCGCCGCCTCGCTGCCCGACAGCTCGTAAGTAGATGCCCATGGGCTTGAGCAGCGACTCGTTGGCGTCGGCGAGGACGTCGAGCAGGTGGGAGATCGGCGAGCCCGGAT
Source organism: uncultured Candidatus Rokubacteria bacterium (assembly GCA_963734175.1). GTDB lineage: Bacteria > Methylomirabilota > Methylomirabilia > Rokubacteriales > CSP1-6 > AR5. Next base: position 188,568 of record CAVTGC010000013.1, on the reverse strand, counting down.
AGCCGCCGACGTAGGACACGCCCGACTGCAGCAGCGCCTTGGTGATGGCCAGAATGCCCTCACCCCGCAGGATGTCACCGGCGCCGTAGCCGAGCTGCTTGACGTCTTCCGCGAACGACCGCTCACCCATGCCGCACCTCGCGAGGATTGCGGCTATTGTGGCATAGATCCCGGCGCCTCATCGGTGGGCGGCGACGCCCGGCCGGACAGCCGTCGATGCAGCCGATCGAACTCCGCCTGCAGCTCGGCCAGCTCCTCGTCGGTGGAATTCTCGAGGGCGACCATTGCGGTCCGGGCCCCCGTCACCCCCCGGAGCAGCTCGTCGAGCTTGAGGTGGATCGCCCGCGCGTCGCGGTTCTGCGTGTTCTGAATGAGGAACACCATCAGGAACGTCACGATCGTGGTGGCGGTGTTGACGACCAGCTGCCACGTATCGGAGTAGCCGAACATCGGACCCGTGGCGGCCCACACGACGATGAGGGCGACGGCCGACATGAAGGCCGCCGGCGTCCCCACCCACTCCGCCGTTCGCTGCGAAAAGACGCGGAACGCGTCGCGCATCCAGAGAACCTCCTGGCGCGCCACGCGCACGTCGCGCGGCCGCGCCATTGCCGCTTCGTCAGGCCATCAGGTATTCTTACGGGCGGGGGCGTGGTGGAATGGCTTACACGGCGGACTCAAAATCCGCTGCCCGCAAGGGCGTAGGGGTTCAAGTCCCCTCGCCCCCACCACCTCCGCCTCGAGGCATCGACCCTGTGCACCCCACTACCGTGCCCCGGAACAATCTTCACCAGTCGACGGGACCGCCTCGGAGCTCGCGACAGCGCAGCCGGACGTCGACCGAGGCCCGTCGGGCCGCCTCCGCCCGCGTGCGCGCAGCATCAGAACGCCGGTGCAGCGCCTCGACCCGCCGCCTGAGCGCTGACGCCGGTCGCTGGCGCGCGCGGTCGATCGAGACAACGGTGGCGGGGCCGCGACGCGCAAGCGCCTTCGCCCGTGGACGTTTCCGCTGATCCCGGGCCTGGACGCGAGTACCGGACTCGACGAGCTCGAGGAGGACGATCTCCAGGAGCTCCGGCACCGGCACCCCCGACAGCTCGGCCAGGCGCTCGGCGGCGGACATCGCCTCGCCGCTGAGCTGCAGGCTGCGCTGCGGTCGCGGGCGCTTCCCGGCCATTCGTCGCCTCCTCCGCCACCTGAAGCCCGCAGCATTCCCGGGGCCACCGCACGATCGATCCCTGACCAGGCGACCCCCGTTCCTTGACAAGTCAAGGACGGGCCGGTAGCGTTGCGATTACGTGGGGCTGTAGCTCAGTTGGGAGAGCACAAGGCTGGCAGTCTTGGGGTCAGGGGTTCGACTCCCCTCAGCTCCACCAACAAATCGACGGCGGGGCTACGGGACGCTCCGTAGCCCCGCCTGCACCTCCACGGCATCCCCGTTCGCCAGGGCCGGCAGCACCTCCGCCAATTCCTCGACCGACAGCGCTGCATCTACCCCGTCGCGTGTGATCGCATTCACCGGCATGGTCGCGTGGCGCGCTTCCCGCGGATCCTGAACGAGCGAGAGTCCTCCGCTGGCCTTGACAGCAATGAGGCCGCGCACGCCGTCGACGCCGGTGCCGCTCAGGACGACGCCGACCACCCGGGGACCGTACGCGCGCGCCGCGCTCACGAACAGGGGATCGACGGCCGGCCGCGTGTGGTGCTCGCGCGGGCCGCCGCTGAGGCGCAGACGCCCGGCCTCGACGAGCAGGTGACGATCGCGCGGAGCGATATAGATCGCGCCCGGACTCAGTCGCTCCCCCTCGTGAGCGTCCTGCACCGGTAGCCTCGCTCGACGGCCGAGTACCTCGGCCAGCCGCCCCTCGAACGTGCGGCTGCGGTGCAGCACAACGGCGAGCGTGGCCTGGAGGTCGGACGGCAGCCGCGCAAACAGCGCCACGAGCGCTTCGATTCCGCCAGCCGATGCCCCGATCACGACCACGTCCCGAGGGATCCGGGCGGCGTTCAACATGTCCGGATCGGCTCCAGGTCCACCCCCAGGGCGACCGGGCGGTTGGCAGTGGCCACCCGACGGAGTGTTTCGGCGTCCGCTTCCAGGCGGGCGATCCGTTCGTCGAGCTCTTCGGGCGGACAGGGGGTGCGATACGGCTCTCCGAGCCCCAGCAGGTCCCGCCCGAGGGCCCGTAGCTCCTCGAGCCGGGTGACGGCCACCCACAGGCACCGCTCGACCGCCTCCTCTTTCGCAGCCAGGAGGCTTTCCAGCGCGAAGGCGTGACCGATCCGGCAGCGAAAACTCAGGTACCCGCCATCGCCCTCGGCGCGGACGGTCAGGGATCCCCCGCAATCCGGACAAGCCACCCCGGTGAGCGCGGGTCGAGGCCCGACGCTCGGCAGCGCGCGGACAGGCTCGAACTCAGCCATGTCCTTCAAGATTGCAACCTTCCCGCCAGCGGCCTCTGCGTTGCAACTACTGGAATGTTTGGTTTAGATTGAGCAGGTTTTACGTGGCCCACAATCTGCTTCATGTATTGGCATGGAGCTATCAGGATCGGCGCGGGACCGGTCGCTCCTCGACGCCGCCCTTCGGGGGCTGCCGATGCCGGCGTTCGTGATCGGCGCCGACGACGCCGTCCTCGCTCGCAACCCGGCGGCCGAGGCGCTCATCGCCGCCCCCCCGACTCTGCGGGACGTTCTCCGCTTCAAGGAGCTACCGATCAGCTACCAGATCGCTGGCCTCCGGGCGGCCGTCGAGCGGGTGAAGACGGGCCCGGATCAGATCGAGAGCCAGCCCGCCGTGAACGGCCCCGAGCGGCGCCTGCGCTTCAGCGTCTGGCCACTCCGCGTCGGCACCGAGCTGCTCGGCGTCGTCGTCACCATCGAGGATCGGGCCGAGGTGGAGACGCTGCGGTCTCAGCTCGCGATCGTCACCGACGACCTGCACGCCACCTCCGAGCAGATGGAGCAGACCAACGAGGAGCTGCGGGTGGCCAACGAGGAGCTGCACGATGCCAACGTCGAGCTGCAATCGCGGCTCGACGAGCTGCAGAGCGCGCAGGAGGCCATTCGCAACAAGGACGATTTCCTCGCGATGCTGGCCCACGAGATGCGCAATCCCCTGGCGCCGATCCTGAGCGCGGCCCACATCCTGGCGGTCCGGGCCGACGATCCGGCCGCGGTGCAACGAGCCCGCGAGGTCATCGAGCGCCAGGTGCGCCACCAGGCGCGGCTGCTCGACGACCTGCTCGACGTCTCCCGCATCACGCGCGGGCGGATCGAGCTCCGCCGGCGGCCCGTCGACCTCGCCTCGATCGTCGCCGAGACGATAGAGACCAGCCCGTCCGCTGATCGACGCCCGGCACCTGGAGATCTCGGGTCCGGCGGCGTCGGAGGCGGTGCTGGTCGAGGCCGACCCCGTCCGGCTGGCTCAGATCGTCGCCAACCTCCTCACCAACGCCGTGAAGTACACGCCGCCGGGCGGTCGCATCGCGATCAAGATAGAACGCGAGGGGCCGATGGCGCTCCTGCGCGTCCGCGACTCCGGCATCGGCATCCCGGCCCCCATGCTCGAGCGCGTCTTCGATCTCTTCACCCAGGTCGATCCCACGCTGGCCCGATCCCAGGGCGGGCTCGGCATCGGCCTCACCCTCGTGAGGAGTCTGGTCGAGCTGCACGGCGGTACGGTCACGGCCCTCAGCGCCGGCCCCGGGCGCGGTAGCGAGTTCGCCGTCCGGCTGCCGTTGGCCGGGCCGGCCGCGCCCCCGCTGACCCCGGCTGAGCACCCCCACGCCGATCCCCGCCACGTGCTGATCGTGGAGGACAACGCCGACGCTCGCGAGATGCTGCAGACCGCCCTCTCGCTCGAGGGGCACCGGGTGCTCGCGTGCGAGGATGGCGTCCGCGGGATCGAGGTGGCCCTGCTCCACCGCCCTGAGATCGTCCTCGTCGACATCGGACTGCCTGGCGCGAGCGGCTACGAGGTGGCGCGGCGGATCCGGGCCGCGCTCGGCGATCGGGTCAAGCTGGTCGCGCTGACCGGCTACGGCCAGCCCGGCGACCGTCAGCAGGCGCTGGCCGCCGGCTTCGACGTCCATCTCGTCAAGCCGGTCGGGGTCGAGGACCTCGAGCCCCTGCTACGCGAGGGCCGCGCCACCAGCCCCTGAGGATCGTCAGGGCCGCGCGGGCCGCTCCAGCTCCGGGCCGGGCACCAGGCCGACGACGCCCATGAGCCGGCCCTGGGCGTCGTGCAAGGGAAGCAGCCGCAACGACGACGGCCGATCGCGGCCCGAGGCGGTGAACGGGACCTCGAGCACGCTGGCGGCCTGGCCTCCCTGGATTCGACGGATGGCGTCGCCGGCGGCGCCGGTGATCCCGCTGACCGGCAGGGCGAAGAAGTCCCGACCGACGGCCTGGACCGCCGCCAGTTTCCACTGTTGCTCCGCCGCCGGATTCCATGACGTCACGCGAAATTCGTGGTCCAGCACGAAGACCGGCTGGTCCACGCTGTTCACGACGGAGGCGTGGTAAAGGGCCAGGCGCTGCGTCTCGGCGGTCGCCGCCTGCAGCTCCTCCACCGTGGACAGCAGTTCCTCGTTGGTGGACTGCAGCTCCTCGTTCGTCGTTTCCAGCTCCTCGTTGGTGGACTGCAGCTCCTCGTTGGTCGTCTCCAGCTCCTCGTTCGTCGATTGCAGCTCCTCGGTGGCGGTCGCGTGCTGCTCGGCCAGTCGCGACATCTGGTCTCGCAGGTGGGCCTGCTCGGTGACATCGGTGCCGGCGACCATCACGCCGATGAAACGCTGGCGGTCGTCGAGCAGCGGCGTGACGTGGATCTCGGCGTGGACGGTGACGCCGGAGCGCCGGGTGAACACGACGTCCTCGAGGCGGACCGGATTGCGGGAGGCCTTCACCTCTTCGATTCGCGCGCGCAGCCCTTCGGCCCGATAGCTGATGTCGAGGTCGCGGAACTTCTTGCCCACCACGTTGTCCATGGGGACGTCGAATAGCGTGGCCGCTGCCCGGTTCCAGGCCCGGATCGTATCCGCCTCGTCCACCACCATCACGGCCACGGGCAGGGTTTCCACCAAACGCTCCATCGCCACTCCCCCGCTGTCCTCCACGGTCCTGGGTTCACGGCTCATTCCGGCCGCCGTCGAATCGCTCTCGGCACGGAGCAGCGCCGCGTCCGGTCGCGGCAGGGCCTGCGTCGACCGCTGGAAGAGCCGCCACTTGGCGGCGACCGGCGTGAACCAGCGCGAGCGGGCCAGCAGGGACTCCGACCGGCCCAGAAAGAGGTACCCGTCGTCGCGGAGGGCATAGTGCAGTCGGGGGATCACCCGGTCTTGCAGGCCGCTCTTGAAATAGATCAGGACGTTACGGCAAATGACGAGGTCCATGCGCGACAGCGGCGGGTCCTGCACGAGGTTGTGCCGCCCGAAGATGCACCACCGGCGCAGGTCGCGCCGGAACCGGTAGCGCTGGCCCTCGCGGGTGAAGTGGCGCTCGACGCGGTCGGGGGAAACGTCCTTGAGCTGTTCCAGCCGGTAGACCCCGTGGCGAGCGACGGTCAGGGCGTCCTCGTCCACGTCGGTGGCGTAGATCTTCACGTCCAGCGCGCGGCCACCCCGGTCAGCCGGTCGGCCAGCAGGATCGCCACCGAGTACGCCTCCTCCCCCGTGGAGCAGCCGGCCGACCAGACGCGGAGGGAGCCGGTCGACTCCGCCGTCGCCAACAGGCGGGGCAGGGCCCGCTCGCAGAGCGCCTCCCAGGCGGCGGCGTCCCGGAAGAAGGCGGTGACGTTGATCAGGATCGTGTTGAAGAGCGCCTGGGCCTCTCCCGGCTGGCGGTCCAGCAAGGCGATGTAGGCGTCGACGTCGGCGAGGCCGACCTGTGACATCCGGGCCTGGATGCGGCGCACGAGCGAGTCGATCTTGTACTGGCGAAAGTCGAAGTGATGCTCGGCGCTGAGCTTGTCCAGCAGCCGGGCATACGCCGGCGTCGGCTCGACGTCCATCAGACCGACCTCTCTCCGGCGGGGCCAACCAGGCGCACCAGCAGCGGGACGACGCCGGCCAGGGGCACGACGTGATCGACACAGCCCGTGGCCACCGCCGCCGCCGGCATCCCGGGAAACGCCGCCTCCCCGGGATCCTGGGCAATCGTGGTGCCGCCGGCGGCCTTGACGGCTACCACGCCGGCCGCCCCGTCCAGGCCGGTGCCGGTCAGCACGACGACCGTGACCTCGGCACCGTAGCCGCGGGCCAGCGAGGCGAAGAGCAGGTCGATCGACGGGCGGACGTGGTGAACGGGGGCGGAGGGCACGAGCCGGACGCGGGCGTCGTCGATCATCAGGTGCAGGTCCGGCACGGCGACGTAGACCGTTCCGCCCGCGATGAGGTCGCCGGCCTCGGCGGTCCGCACCGGCAGCGCGGTGTGGCGGCCCAGGAGCCAGGCCAGGCGGCTGGGCATGCTGGGATGAAGGTGCAGCACGACCAGGACGGCTGCGCAGAAGTCGCCGGGCAGCGCGGCCAGGACGGTCTGGAGGGCGGGCACACCGCCCGCGGAAGCACCGATCGCGACCACACGCATTGACATGATTCAGCGAGGACCATCGCCGGCCTCATCCTGGCCCCGCGGTCGCCCGACGTCAAGATGCGCCGGTGAGCGTGCGTGATAGAGTTCGAAGCTCGATGGCGGTGAGCGTGGTCCTGCCGGTCTACAACCAGCTCGCGCTCACCCGCGCGTGCCTGGACAGCCTGCGCGGCACCAGCGAGCCGTTCGAGCTGTGCGTCGTCGACAACGCCTCCACCGACGGCACCGAGGCCTACTTCCAGACCGCCGCCCTCCCCGTCCGCTGCCGGTACCACCGCAACGCCGACAACGTCGGTCTCATCCGCGCCCTCAACCAGGGCGCCGCCCTCGCCGCCGGCGACGTGCTGTGCTTCCTGCACAACGACACCGAGATGCGCGACGTCCGGTGGCTGGCCCGGCTGCGCGCGGCCCTCGAGGAGCCCGGCGTCGGCCTGGCCGGGCTCTACGGCGTGCGGCGCCTGCGTCGGGACGGCCGCTACGTCGGCCGCACGATCGTCCACACGCTGGACGGCAGCGCCAACCTGCGTGGCGACAGCGCGGAGGTGGCCGCCGTCGACGGCGTCTGTCTCACGCTGCGCCGGGCCGTGCTGGAGCAGGTCGGGGGATTCGACGAGGGCTACGGCTTCTTTCACGGCTACGATCGCGAGCTGTCGTTCGCCGTGCGCGAGGCGGGCTACCGATGCCTGGTGGTGAACGCGCCGTTCGTCCATCGCGGCGGCGGCACTCGCACGGGGACGGCCGCGCCGGTCCGCGCGCCCGAGGACCTGGCCCAGCGGCGGGCGGCGCTGGCGCGCTTCGCGGGCAAGTGGCGGCACCGCCTGCCTGCCGACGTGCGCGGCGCGCGCGAGCGGGTCGCCGACTGGCTGGCCGCCCGCACGCGCCGCTGAGCGACGACTACATCCCGAGCGTCTTCAGACCTTCCTTGGCAGCGGCCTCGGCCTCGGCGTGCTTGCCCTGGGCGTGCAGCTCGGAGGCCTGGGCGGCCTTGGCTCGAGCATCGGCCGCGGCCTGGTCGAAGCGCATGCCGGCCTCATCCTCGATCTTCTTCACCAGCTTGGGGCACTGGAAGGCCAGCGCCGGCCCGGCCACGAACATCACGGCGAGCCCGAACACGGTCATGACGACGAAGCGTCGCATGGACGCACCTTTCTCTCTCGGGTGAGCGATAGCATCGCCGGCGCCGGACGGACCTCGCCGACCGGCCGCGATCTCGATGAGCGACACGATGGGAGGAGCTATGCGGAGGGCGGGGCCCGGGTCGTCCCGGCATCGAGCGCGGGCTGCCGGCGGGACGGCGGGATGATCGCGACGACGAGCGACGGCCGCGCGCTGCGGACACGAGAGCCAATCCTGACCGTCTCGGGCCGGGCCGCCGACTCCTCGGCCGGGGCCTCCTCGGGTGCCGTCACCTGCGCCTCGACCGCCGTGAAGCGCCAGGCCAGCTTCAGGCACGTCGCCGGACCGGGTAGCTGGAACACGAGGACGAACACGGCGAGGAGGGGGAGAAGGCCGGCGGGGTTGCGCCGGCCACGGCCGGCACCCGCCGGAAGCGGGCGAGCGATCATGCGGCCACTATACTCCCGGCCGCCAGCGGACCGGGCTCAGCCGCCGAGGTAGAGTCGCTTCACCTCCGGATCGGCCAGCAGGCTCGGGCCGGCGCCCTCGAACCGGTTGCGGCCGAGCTCCAGCACGTAGCCGCGGTCGGCGATGGCCAGCGCCCGGGTGGCGTTCTGCTCGACCACCATGAGCGTGTAGCCCGCCCGGCGCAGCTCGACCAGCTTCTCGAAGATCAGCGTGACGAACCTGGGCGACAGCCCCAGCGACGGCTCGTCGAGCAGGATGAGCCGGGGCGTGGTCATCAGCGCGCGGCCGATCGCGACCATCTGCTGCTCGCCACCCGACATCGTCCCCGCCGCCTGCTTGCGCCGCTCGGCCAGGATGGGGAACATCGCGTACACACGCTCGAGGGCGGCGGCCACCCGGGCCGGGTCGCGCTCGATGTAGGCGCCCATCTCGAGGTTTTCCAGCACGGTCATCTGCGGAAAGACGATCCGGCCCTGGGGGACGTAGGCCAGCCCGCGGCGCAGCAGCGTGTCCGGGCGCAGCCCGGTGACGTCCTCGCCGTTGAAGACCACCCGGCCGCTCCGCGGCGTCAGGAAGCCGACGAGAGTCTTGAACGCGGTGGACTTGCCGGCCCCGTTGGGGCCGATGATGCTCACGATCTCGTGCACGTCCACCTTCAGCGAGACCTCGTGCAGGATGTCGAGCCGGCCGTAGCCGGCCGTGAGCGACTCCGCGACCAGCAGGGGGACGCCGCTCACCCGCGCGCCTGGCAGACGTAGAGCACGTGGGGATAGGGCAGCAGGTCGACCATCAGGTGCCGGCGCACCTCGAACCCCGCGTCCTCGAGCGCCCGGGTGAGCGCCTCGGCGCTCCAGTAGTGCACCGGCGTCGCCGGCGCCATCGCCCGGTCGAGCCACCACGTGAACCATCGCTTGTAGGCCGGCCGGGTGTCGACGTCCTTCACCAGCAGCCGGCCGCCGACCGGCAGGCTGCGTCGGAGCGCGCGCAGCAGCGGCGGCACGCTGGCCGGCGGCACGTGGTGGACGATGTCGAGCATGTAGGCGGCGCTCACCTCGCCGTCGCCCTTGAAGTCGCGGGCGTCACCGGCCTCGTAGGCGACGTTGTCGAGGCCCAGGCGCGCCGCCGCCCGCCGCGCCATCGCGATCCGCCCGGGGTTGACGTCCAGCCCGCGCACGAAGCGTCGCGGCCCCGACGCGGCGTAGTACAGCGAGAAGAGGCCGAAGCCGCAGCCGATGTCCAGCACGGGCCCCTCGTCCGGCAGGTACTGGCCGATCTCGTCCAGGAAGCGCTGGCGCAGGATGCCGAAGCGCGCCCAGCAGTAGGCGCGGACGATCGGGTCGTCATAGGCGCGGATGATCCGCTTAACGGTGGCGCTGTGCATGAATGCGGTAGCCCGGGCCCGCTTGCACCAGATCGTACTCCACCAGCCGCTCGGCCAGCCCGGGGAAGCCGGCGAAGCGCTCGTAGCCGCCGGCCGGCCAGCCCTGCTCGAACAGCACGATCAGCGCGGGGGGCCGGGCGTCGAGATCCCGCAGGAGCTCGGCCCGGAGCGCCCGGATCGTCGGGTGGTCGACGTCGTGGAAGAAGGGAAAGTCGTACAGGAAGCGCGTCGGCTGGCGGACTCCCAGCCGCAGCAGCGCGTGCACGCCGCCGGCCGTCGTGTCGAAGACCTGCACGGTGTCGCCGGGGGCCAGCATCGGCGCGATCTCGGCGGCGAGCCGGCGCGCGCCGTCGGCCTTGGCACGCTCCCAGCCGGCGGGGCTGACGGCGAGCGCCTTGTCGGCGAGGAGGACGAACGCCAGGAGCACGCCGAGGGTCGCGGCCATCGCCGTCGGCCACCCGCGACGCCCGGCGCCCGGCAGCCCCGCCACGAGCAGCAGGATCGCGAACGTCGCGAGTGGATAGAGGTGGTACTCCCAGCCCTTGCCCTGCCCCGCGAAGTGCGCGACGCCGTAGAGCGCGCCCAGCCCCGCGACCGCGTGCCGTGGTCCGAAGCGTCGCCTGGCCAGCGCACCGGCCAGGGAGCCGAGCGCGCCGGCCGCGATGGGGATCCACACGTACGGCCGATAGACGTTCCACTCGGCCGTGCGACCCAGGCGCGAGTACAGCGGGATCAGGTACTCGAGCACGATGGCGCGCCAGGCCGGTAGCGCTCCGGCCACGCCCAGCCAGGCGATGACCCCGAGCGGTGCGAGCGCGGTGCCCGCCGCGAAGCACGCGAGCGGCGCCAGCACGCCGAGGCCGGCTCGCCAGGCTGTCAGCGCGATCATCAGGCCGAGCGCGACCACGAGCACCACGGTGTGCGGCTTGATCGTCATCGAGGCGCCGAGGGCCACGCCGCCCCAGGCCAGGGCGCCGTGGCGCCTGGACTCGATCCAGCGCACGACACCGAGCGCGCCGGCGAGCAGGAACGGGCACAGCAGGAAGTCACGCTGCCCGGCCTGCCACGCTCCCCCACTCAGGTGATAGAGCACCAGCAGGGTCGCCGCCGCCGCCGCCGCCAAACGACCCCACGGCGCGACGAACACCACGGCGCCAAGCGCCAGCATCGCCAGCCACGCCAGATCGAACAGCCGCCAGGCCAGGTCCCCCGTCCCCAGAACGCGCACGACCAGCAGGTGCAGCACGTACACCCCGGGAAAGTTCATGTCGAACACATCCCGGTACGGCACCGCCCCCTCCCCGATCCTCCACGCCACGTAATGCATCAGCGGCGCATCATGCACCAGCGGCCACGAGAGCGACCGCCAGACGAGCCACCCCACCCATCCCGCACACGACCGCGCCGCCACGCACGAACCGCTCGAGCGCCGGCTGCCAGCGCATCCGCCGGGGAGGCAGGAGGAACGCGGCGCAGTCGCGCGACGACCGTCGGAAGGGCTTTGCCGGCCTCCGAGTTACCTCCCAAAATAAGCCTCGACCACGCGCTCGTCCGCCTGGATCAGCCCCGGTGGCCCCTCGGCGATCTTCTCGCCGTGATCGAGGACGAACACGGTCTCGCACAGCCCCATGACGACCTTCATGTCGTGCTCGACCAGCAGGATGGTCCGCCCCTCGTCGCGCAGGCGGGCGACGGCGGCCAGCAGGTCGTTCAGCAGCGTGCGGTTCACGCCGGCGGCCGGCTCGTCGAGCAGGATCAGGGCGGGGTCGATCATGAGCACGCGCACGAACTCCACGAGCTTCTGCTGGCCGTAGGACAGGTTGCCGGCATACTCCCCGGCCAGCCGCTCGAGCTTCACGAACTCCAGCAGCTCGCGCCCGCGCCGCTCGGCCTCGGGCCGGGAGCCGCGGGTGACGACGAGCAGGTTCTCCAGCGCGGTCAGCTCGGGAAAGACGCGGATGACCTGGAAGGTGCGGCCGATGCCGCGGTTGGCGACCTGGTGGGGCTTGAGGTGATCGATCCGCTCGCCCTTGAAGGTGACGTGGCCGGCGTCGCGCTGCTCCAGGCCGGTGATGCAGTTGAACAGCGTCGTCTTGCCGGAGCCGTTGGGCCCGATCAGCCCGTAGATGCGCCCGGCCTCCAGCGCGAACGACACGCCGTTGACGGCGGTGACGCCGCCGAAGCTCTTGCGCATCCCCTCGACGACCAGGATCGCCATCTAGATGGTGCGCGGCAGCCGGTACTTCAGCTGCAGCAGGCCGAGGACGCCGCGGGGCATCAGCAGGACGACGGCGACGATGATCGCGCCGAACAGGAGCGGGTGGGCGTGGGGATAGCGCGCCCACACGATCTCCTGGATCACGAACAGCGCGACGGCGCCCACCACCGGCCCCCACACCGTGCCCTTGCCGCCGAAGAGCGCCATCACGATCATCGTCACCGTCACGATCAGCGGGAACACGCTGATCGGCTCGATGTAGCCCTGGTCGCGGGCGGTGAGCGCCCCCGCGATCCCGGGCCCGGCGGCCGAGAGCAGGAACGCCGCCAGCTTGTGATGGAAGGTGTCGATGCCCATCGCCTCGGCGGCGACCTCGTCCTCGCGGATCGTCATCAGCCGCAGGCCGAAGCGCGAGGTCACGATCAGGTAGGTGGCGGCGACGACGGCCGCGGCCAGCCCGCCCATCACGTAGTAGATCGCCCGGGAGGCGTCCAGGGTGGGCAGCGACAGCCCGCTGCCGCCGCCGGTCAATCCCTCGAAGTACGACACCAGCGCGCGCAGGACCTCGTTGAGGCCGAGCATCGCGATGGCGAAGTACGGCCCCTTCAGCCGCAGGCACGGATAGCCGATCAGCAGGGCGAGGACGCAGGCGGCGACGCCGCCGGCCAGCGCAGCCAGCGGCCACGCCCAGCCGGCCGTCGTGATCAGGATGGCGCCGGCGTAGGCGCCGATGCCGAAGAAGGCCACGTGGCCGAAGGAGACGTAGCCGGTGAGGCCGGAGATCAGGTTCCACGACCCGGCCAGCGCGATCCACATGAACATCTGCAACCCGGCCCGGACGCCGTAGCCGGTACCGAACACCGGGTAGACCGCCAGCGCCACCACCACCGCGACCAGACCGGCGAGGAAGGCGGCGCGGGCCAGCGTCACGTCTGGCGACCGCCCAGCAGGCCGCTGGGCCGGACGAGCAGGACCAGGACCAGCAGGACGTAGGCGACGACCTCGGACAGCTGCGTGGTCAGGAACAGCGAGGCCAGCTGCTCGACCAGCCCCAGCAGCATGCCGCCCAGCAGCGCGCCCGGGTAGTTACCGGCCCCGCCCAGCACGATCACCAGGAACGACTTGAACGTCCACACGCCGCCCATCTCGGGCTGGATGGCGACGATCACCGCCAGCAGCCCGCCGCCGGCGGCGGCCAGCGCGCTGGCCAGGCCGAAGGTGAGCAGGTGGATGCGGTTCACGTCGATCCCGCACACCAGCGCCACCTCCCGGCTCTGCGAGGTGGCCCGGATGGCCTTGCCGAGCCGCGTCGAGCGGAGGAACACGAACGCCAGGGCCGTCAGCGTCGAGGCGAAGACGAACGCGATGGTCCGGGCCTTGGACAGCGCCAGCCCGCCGACGATCCAGGACCCGGTGATGTACTCGACGGTGCGCAGGTTGGAGGTGAAGGCGAGCTGGGTCAGGTTCACGAGCGCGATCGAGATGCCGAAGGTCAGGAGCAGCGAGGACAGCTCGGGGGCGCCCACCACGCGGAACACGAGGGTGCGCTGCAGCAGGAGGCCGACGACGAACAGCGCCACCATCGCCACCGGCACCGCCAGGAACGGGTTCATCCCGGCGCGATTGTGCAGGAACCAGGTGACGTAGGCACCCAGCATCAGGAGCGGGCCGTGGGCGATGTTGATGACCCGCATGACGCCGAAGATCAGCGCCAGCCCCAGCGCCACCAGCGCGTACAGCGCCCCGGCCAGCACGCCGGAGATCAGCACCTGCCCGATCATCGCCGGCGTCACCACGACGTTCATGCGCCGGCCCGGGCGCCGGCGGTCAGCGCGGGAACCGCGGCTTGCCGTTGGCGAGGTCGTCCGGCCAGACGACGACGCGCTTGCCCTCCTGCCACTGGAGCAGGACCATCTTGTGAGCGGTCTGGAAGCCGTCCTTGTCCACCTGGTAGTCGCCGAACATCGTGCGCGTCTTCAGCGCGAGCAGGGCGTCGCGCACCTTGTCGGCCTCCAGCGTGCCGGCCTTCTTCACGCCCTCGCCGTACAGGATGCAGCCGGCGTAGCCGGCCGCCGAGTGATAGCTCGGCTCGTGCTTGAACTCCTTGACGTAGGCATCGAAGAACTCCTTGGCGCCCGGGTACGGCAGCGCGCCCTCCCACTGGGAGGCGCCGTAGATGCCCTCGGCCGTCTGCTTGAGCAGCTCCTGGAACTTCGGCAGGTCGCCGCCGACGGTGACCCCGGTCATCTTCGGATTGACGTCGAGCTCCTTCATCTGCCGGGCGAGCGCCACCGCGTCGTCGAAGTACGTCGCGGCGGCGAGGACGTCGGGGTTGGCGGCCTTCAGCTTGATGAGCAGCCCCGAGAAGTCCTGGTTGCCCTTGGGGTAGGACTCCTTGAACACCACCTGGAGGCCCGCCTTCTTGGCCAGCTCCTCGGTGCCCTGGGCCGAGGCCTTGGGAAAGAGCGTGTCCTCGTTGATGATCGCGATCGTCTTGAGCTTCCGCTTGGCCGCGATGTCGACGAGACCCTCCAGGTAGACCTCGGCCGGCGAGATGACCATGAAGGCGTACTTGCGCCCCTTCTTGAAGATCGACGTGGTGGCGGCCAGCGGGGCCACCATCACCTTCTTGTACTTCTCGGTGACGTTGGCGACCGCCTCGCTGATCGCCGAGGAGTACGGCCCCATCACCGCGTCCACCTTGTCCTCGGTGATGAGCTTCTCGTACAGGCGCACGCCGGTGGCCGGCTGGGACTGGTCGTCGTACACGACCATCTCGACCTTGCGGCCCAGCAGACCGCCCTTGGCGTTGAGGTCCCGCTCGCAGAGCTTGTAGCCCTCGGCCTGATAGCCCCCCGGCTCGGCGTAGGTGCCGGTGAGCGACAGCGAGGCGCCGATGCGGATCGGGCCCTGGGCGCCGGCCGGCACGCTGGTCAGGGCGACGATGACGGCGAGCACGAGGGCTCCGAGCGTCTTGAGTGTCATGGAGGGTCCTCCCGCGGGCGATAACTGCGCGCAATTCGTAGCATCCGGCCCTTCGGCCTGTCAAGGCGCGGCGGGCGCCGGACGCCGCACGAGTCGATGCGCGCCCCTACTCGCGATGGTACCCTGAAGGCGAATCACCCGACCCACCGCTCAGCCGAGGAGCATGCATGCCGTCGATGCCACCAAGCGGGCGATCGATCCTGATCGTCGAGGACAACGCGGATGCGCGTGACGTCCTCCGGGTCCTGCTGGAGCTCGATGGGCACGAGGTCGAGACGGCCGGGGAGGGCCAGGGGGCACTGGAGCTGGCCCGCACCAAGGATCCCGACATCGCGCTGGTCGACATCGGCCTGCCCGGCATCGACGGCTACGAGATCGCGCGACGCGTGCGGGCTCGCCACCCCCAGCGGCCGGTGCTCATCGCACTCACCGGCTACGGCCAGCCCGAGGACCGGCGGCGGGCCATCGAGGCGGGCTTCGACGACGTGCTGGTGAAGCCGGTCGATCCTTCCGCCCTGACGGCGCTGCTCGCTACTCTCGAAATTCCTGGTCGAGGATCTCGCGGATGAAGCGATCGAGGGAGACCGGGTAGAAGCGAGCATCGGGCGAGACGATGACCCCGGTGTCGATGACCTCGCGCCGGGCCAGCTCGTCGAGCACCCGATCCAGGTGGCGGGCCGGATCGTGCTCGTGGCGCCGGATGGCCAGGTCCTCGCTCTCCAGCAGCACCTTCGAGGCGTAGCGGAAGCTGAACACGCGCGCCACCAGCCGCTGGTCCATCAGCTCGCGCTCGCCGAACAGATCCCCGTAGGTCGGCCCGTCGCCGCCGCCGGGGGCGAGGATCATGCGCGGTGAGACCTTGATCCGCCCCCGCACCTCGACCGAGCGGGCCGGCCGATCGTGCTCGGGCGCCACCAGGATGTAGGGCAGCACGTGATACCCGCTGATGATGCCGCTCATCGGCTTGCGGACGATCTCGGTCTCGGAGAAGACCGTCCGCAGGAACTCGGGATCCGACCACTCGCCGCTCATTCCCCGAGTGTACGGCCTGCCGGCTCGCGCACCAGCCATTGACTTGGGCGGCGTCTCGGCGGCAGGCTGGCAGCCATGGCGGACGCCAGCGGCAATCCCCCCACGGCGAGGCGCCCCGGCGCCCGCGAGTGGGTGCACGTGTGCGAGCGCTGCGGCGAGCGGATGCAGGAGCGGCAGTGCAAGATCCTCTGTCCCAACTGCGGACACATGCGGGACTGCAGCGACCCGTGAGCCCGCCCCGCGTCTTTCTCCTGTCCCCCGCCAACTGCGGGGGCGAGCGCGCCGGCCTGCTCTTCGCCCCCGGGGCGTCGTTCGACCTGGCCCGGCGGCTGCGGGCGGCCGAGGGCGTGGCGCTGGGCGAGGTGTTCTCGTTCCTGTCCAGCCTCTACTTCCGCGGCAAGCTGGCCTATGCCGAGCGCTTCGGCGTGCCCCTGGTGATCACTCCCGACGCCGGGCTGCGCCCGGCCGACGACCGCGTCACCCTCGCCGCCCTGCGCGCCTCCGCCCGTGTCGACATCCATGCCGCCAACGCACGCTACCTGCGCCCGCTGCTGGCCTCGGCGCGGGCGGTCGCGGCCACGCTGGGCCCCGAGGCGCCGGTGACCCTGCTCGGCTCGATCGCCTCCGACAAGTACGTGGCGGCGCTGCTCGACGTCTTCGGTCCGCGGCTGACGTTTCCGGCGGCCTTCGTGGGGCGTGGCGACATGAGCCGCGGCGGCCTGCTGCTGCGGGCCGTGCGGGCCGGCGCCGAGCTCGACTACGTGCCCGTGGCCGGTGCGGTCCGCCGCGGCCCCCGCCCGCCCCGGCTGGCACCGGTGCGCTGATGGCCCGCGCCCGGGCGACCCGCGACCGCCATCCCGCCACGCGACGGCGCCGCGCGGCGCCCGGGCGGGTCACCGCGCTCGCCATCCCCGCCGCGCGCGGCGACGTGGAGCTGGACGTGGGGGACCGCCGGGTCCGGCTCACCAACCTCGACAAGGTCTTCTTCCCCGAGATCGGCGCCACCAAGCGGGACCTGCTGCAGTACTACGCCGCCGTCGCTCCCGCGCTGCTGCCCCACCTGCGCGACCGGGCGATGGTGATGAAGCGCTACCCCAACGGCGCCACCGGCGACTTCTTCTTCATGAAGCGCGCGCCGTCGTCGCGGCCGGAGTGGCTCACCACCTGCGCGATCGAGCACGCCTCCGGCAGCGTGATCGACTTTCCGGTGATCGACGACCTCGCCGCCCTGCTCTGGTGCATCAACCTGGGCTGCATCGACCTCAACCAGTGGTACGCCCGCTGCGACGACGTGGACCGGCCCGACTACCTGCACTTCGACCTCGACCCGGTGGGCGAGGTGGGGTTCGCGACGGTGCGGGAGGCGGCCGGCGTCGTGAACGAGACGCTGAAGGCGCTCGGCATGCCGACCTGGGTCAAGACCACCGGCTCCCGTGGCCTGCACGTGTACGTGCCGATCGTTCGCGGCCCGACCCAGAAGCAGGTGTGGGAGGTCAGCAAGACCATCGCGCTCGACGTGGCCCGCCGTCACGGGCAGCTGCTGACCGCGGTGTACAAGAAAGCCGCTCGCCCGCAGGGTCGCGTCCTCGTCGACTACAACCAGAACGCCTGGGGCCGCACGCTCGCCTCCGTCTACTCCGTGCGCCCCCGCCCCCGCGCGACCGTCTCCGCCCCCGTCACCTGGGACGAGGTCGCCCGCGGCTGCGAGATCGACGACTTCCGCATCGACAACCTCCCCGCCCGCCTCAAGAAGATCGGCGACCTCTGGTCCCCTCTCAACACCGCCAAAGCCCGCTTCGACCTCACCCGCCTCGCCTAGATCTCCGGACGAGGCTGACCTCGAGCACGCGAGCCAGCGCAGGCGGGGTCGGCGCGCGCCGCGGGTGGCGGGCGAGCAATGGGCCCTCGCCCGCAGCCGTGGCACCGACCCGCGACACGCTATTCGAGGTCGCGCCCGGAGTGAACGGCCTCGGCACGGCACACCCGCAACGTGAGGCTGGCGGCGAGGACGAGGGCCCGTGGCGAGCCGGCCAGGCCCTGCGGCGCGCGCCGACCCCGCCTGCGCTGGCTCACTACACGATGGCGACGGCCTCGATCTCGATCATCCAGTCGGGATGGGCGAGGGCCGGGATCGCGACCAGCGTCGAGGCCGGCCCCTTCTTGCCGAAGAACTCCTCGCGGACGGGCACGAGGTCGGCCCGATAGCGGATGTCGGTCACGTAGGTGTTGATCTTCACCACGTTGTCGAGCGTGCCGCCCTGGGCCTCGACCAGCGCCTTGATCGACCGGAACGCCTCCCGCGCCTGGTTGCGGAAGTCCCCGCGATGCAGCGGGCCGCCGTCCTTGTCGTAGGCCACCTGGCCGGCGATGTAGAGAATCGCCTTCACCTCGGTCGCCTTCACCGCCTGGCTGTAGCTCGGGGGATCGAACACGCCCGGCGCCGTATACCGCTCGATCTTCGCCATGCCCACTCCTCCTTCACGGATGATGTGAGCGTGGAGTGTAGCAGCCGGGGCGGCTAGGCGGCCTCCCGGCTCTCGGCCGTCGGCACCGGCACTCCGCCGGGGCCATCGTCGGCGATCCCGGCGGTCCAGCGCGCGCGCTCCTCGGAGGTCAGGTTGCCGTCGGGCGCCAGCCGCGGATCGGTGTAGCCCCAGTGCTCGACGTCGACCAGGTACTGCGCCCGCGAGATCAGCGTGCCGCGGCACACTCGCTCGGCGGCCGGCCGGGTGAGCTCCCGATCCAGGCGCCCCACCAGCTCCCGCATGACGGCGGCGGGCACCCGCGCGCGCTCGCACGGATAGATGAAGCCGAACATGACGAGGTGCTGGAACAGCACCCGCCAGTTGCCGTCGAAGCGCTGGAGCAGCCGCGGCCAGTCGAGCGCGTTGGCGCACGCGCGCAGGATGTGGGCGACGTCGCCGCCGTCGTACCGTTCGCGCTCCATGATGAACGCCTTGGACCAGATCATCTCCTCGGCCGGGATGAGCCGCACCGGGACCTCGAGCACCGTCTCCGCCACGCTGTAACGGAACCAGTCGTCGTCGACCAGCGCCACTCCGTTGCCCGAGCTGTAGATCAGGTCCACGACGTCCTCGCCGCAGTGGGCCTTGGCCAGCCAGTGCGGGAACGGCACGTCGGTGGTGCACCCGTCGGCGGCCAGCACGGCCAGCCCCCGCTCGACGTCGCGCGGATGGATGAACAGGTCGAAGTCCTTCGTGTGTCGGGCGATGCCGGTGTAGCGCTCGAACGCGTAGGCGCCGCCCACCAGGAACGGGATCCCGTGCTCGTCGAGCTGGCCCATCACCCGTCGATAGAAGTCGCGGGAGACGGGATCGAGGCCGGTGCCGGCGGTGGTCACGCCGTCACCGGCGCCGAGGCCGGGGTCTCGCTGACCACCGGGACCTCGAACATTCGAAACGTCGGCTGGTCCGGGAAGGCCGCCGCCAGCACCGGAATCGAGACGTTGTAGACCGGCACTCCGGTGGCCGTGCGGCCTTCGGCGGCGCCGTGGTGCGCGTGCCCGTGGACGACGAGGGTGGCGCTGTAGCGGTTGATGGGATCCTCCAATCGGCTGGAGCCCAGGAACGGCAGGATCTCGGCCGGCTCGGTCTCGACCGTGGCCCGGATGGGCGAGTAGTGGAGCACGGCGATCCGGCGCGGCGTCCGCAGCCGGGCCAGGGCCTGCTCGAGCTTCAGCGCCTCCTCGACCGCCTCGCGCACGAACTGCTTGAGGATCGGCTCGCCCCACGACTGCAGGGCCCGCTCACCGAAGCCCCCCGCGAACCCCTTGACGCCTGCGAAGCCAACCCCGCGGATCTCCACGCCGTCGCCGTCGAGGACGCGAACGCCGGCGTCGCCGAGGATCGCGGCCACCTCCTCGGCGTGTCCCGACTCGTAGTCGTGATTGCCGAACACGGCGACGACCGGCAGCTTGAGGACGGGGCCGAGCTCGCGAGCCAGCACGCGCGCCTCCTCCGGCAATCCGTAGTCCGTGAGGTCGCCGCACAGCACGACGACGTCAGCGGTCTCCGCCATCCGGGTGAACAGCGGCTGGAACGCGCCCTGCGAGGCCTTCCCGCAGTGCACGTCTCCGACCGCTGCCACCCGGACGACGTCGCCGTTCAACGCCGCGGGCCCGATTCGCCCGTCGCCGCCCGGGGGCCACGCAGCTGGGTGGCCAGACGATCGAGATCATCGGCGATCACGCGCTCGGGATCGCTCCCGAACAGCGTGGCCAACCCGTGGCCGAGGACTCCCCCCATGGGGCGATAGGTCATCCGCACCTCGATTCGCGTCTGGCCGGGGCCGACGGGGCGGAACCGCACGCTGCCGCCGTGCTCCACCAGCGCACCCTCGACGGTCCGCCAGGCGATCTCCTCGTTGGGCACGCGCCGGGTGACGACGGCGTCCCACTCGATGGGCGTGCCGCCCGGTCCCGCCACGACCCAGTGCGTGCGATCGGGGCCGATCCGCCGGACCTCGTGCACGTGGGACATGAAGCGCGGGAAGTTCTCGAACTCGTTCCAGAACTCATAGACGCGCTCGACGGGGGCCTCGACGGTCATCTCGCGGACGACCTCGATGCCCTCGCTGGTGGCCGACCAGCGACGGGCCAGCCACAAGCCGGCCGCGATGGCGCCGACCAGTCCGCCCAGCACCGCCCAGTCGCGCGCCTGGATGACCGACCGACGCCGGCGCCAGCCGAGGCTTCGCGACATCGTGTCCCAGCGCGGCAGCGCCGAGCGGGACTTCCAGCGGGTCGGCTCCAGCATCGCGCGGGCTGGCTCCAGCATCGCGCGGGCCGGCTCCAGCATCGCGCCCACGCTGCCGCCGAGCTGGCGCACGGCGGGCTCCAGCCGGCGGGCCCGTTCCACCAGCTCGTCGGTGTCGACCTCCGCGAGCGCGTCCCGCAGCTCCGCGCGACGGCGGTGACCCCGGTCGGGATCCATGAGGTACATTCCCCCGGCGCCCAGCGAGGCACCGCTCAGCAACGTCAACAGACTCCGCATTGGCCTAATCCTCCTGATCGCGGCGGTTTCGATCGCGCCCCTCGAGAATCTCCGCGGACGAGCGAAACTCCTCGTCTGGCTCGCGCGACACGCCGAGGGCGGCGCCCAGGTCGTCGACCACGCTCTGGTCCGGCGTCGCCACGGTGCCGCCGGGCGCTTCTTCTCCGGCGCTATCCGCCCGCCGCCAGTCGGCGTCGGGGTCGCCGCCCGTGAGGGCGGGACTCGACGAGGTGTACTCGCGAAGCTCGGAGGTCACCGCCCGTTCCCGATCGCTCGGCTCCCACACGGTCTCCCCGTGCGGGGGGCCCCTGCAGCGCCTCCTCGGACACCCGCTTCTTTCCAGACTTCTTCCGCTTGGCCATGGCTCCAGCCACAGCGAACGTCATGCCACCCACCCAGTGCTGTAAATGGCAGGAACCATGGCGATCTGGGCTCGGGTAGGCCCCGCGGGAGTCGTGCGGGCATCGAGGGGCGGGAAAAGTCTGCGTCGGAGTGAAAGATCGATCTCGAAGGCCGACCGACGGGGGACGGACCCCGACGGGGGACGGACCCGGACGGGGGCGGGCTGTCAGCGGTCTACGCGATCCAGACGCTCTTGACGTTGACGAACTCGCGGATACCGTACTCCGACAGCTCGCGCCCGTAGCCGGAGCGCTTGATCCCACCGAACGGCAGCCGCGGGTCCGACTTCACGAGCCCGTTCACGAAGATCGCGCCCGCCTCGATCTGCGCGGCCAGCCGCTCGGCCCGGGCGCGGTCTGTCGTCCACAGCGAGGCGCCGAGGCCGAAGACCGAGTCGTTGGCCAGACGCACGGCGTCGACCTCGTCCTTGGCCCGGATGGCAGCCGCCACGGGCCCGAACGTCTCCTCGTCGAAGGCCGGCATCCCCTTGTCGACCGCGGCCAGGAGCGTCGGCGGATAGAACGCGCCCTTGCCCGGCGGGACCTCGCCGCCCAGCAGCAGCCGGGCGCCGCGCTTGACCGACTCCTGCACCTGCCGGTGGAGGTCGTCGCGCAGGTCGACGCGCGCCTGCGGCCCCACCTGGGTCTCGCGCGACAGCGGGTCGCCCATCCGGCGGCTGCGCAGCTCGTCGGCGAACCGAGCCAGGAACTGGTCGGCGACCGCCTCGACGACGATGAAGCGCTTGGCGGCGATGCAGCTCTGGCCGCTGTTGACCAGCCGCGCGTCGGCCGCCGTCCGGGCCGCCGCGGCGACGTCGGCGTCCTCCAGCACGATGTAGGCGTCGCTGCCACCGAGCTCCAGCACGGTCTTCTTGAGCTCACGGCCGGCCCGCTCGGCCACCTGGCTGCCGGCGTGCTCGCTCCCGGTCAGGGTGGCGGCGACGATGCGCGGATCCGCGATGATCCCGGGCACCGCCTTGGAGCCGACCAGCGCCGTGGCGAACAGCCCCCGGGGGAAGCCGGCGTCGCGGAAGACCTCCTCGATCTGGAGGGCGCAGCGCGGCACGTTGGAGGCGTGCTTGAGCACGCCGGCGTTGCCAGCCATCAGCGCGGGGGCGGCGAAGCGGAACACTTGCCAGAAGGGAAAGTTCCAGGGCATCACGGCCAGCACGGTGCCCAGCGGCTCGAAGCGAACATAGCTGCGCGAGGCGTCGGTCGGCCGCGGCTGCTCGGCCAGCATCGCCTCGGCGTGCTCGGCGTAGTAGTCGCAGACCCACGCGCACTTGTCGGCCTCGGCCTCACCCTGCGCGATCGGCTTGCCCATCTCGAGCGCCATGGTCCGCGCGTACTCCACCTTGCGGGCGCGCAGGACCTCGGCGGCCTTCCGCATGAGCCCGCCTCGCGTGCCGAACGTGGTGTGGCGCCACTCCGCGAAGGCGGCGTGAGCGGTCGCCAGGATGCGCTCGAGATCCTGGGGGGAGGTCTCCGTGAACGTCTCGAGCGTCTCGCCGGTCGCCGGGTTGATCGACTGAATGCTCATCGCTACCCCCTCCCCCCAGTCTGCAACCTCGGTCCAGCCCGCGCTGACGCCCGAGGCGATCAGGCGGAGATCGCCTGGCCCACGCGCGCCGGCCAGGCGCATCAGGTCACGCTCGAGCCGACCGTCGTGCTGCGCCGCGTGCACGAGTCGGAGATAGAGCCGGAGTCGGAGTAGATCGAAGCCGTCTACACGCGCCGACTCGCCCGAGCACCGACGAGCCAGCGACCGGGCCAGTCGCCGACGGCGACGTCGTGCAGGGTACCGGCACGTACGAGCCGGGCGATCGAGGCCTCGAGCTCGTCGGCCGGGAGGGCGAAGAGGCGGCGAAGGTGGGCGCGGCTGGTATAGATGGCGCCGACGGTATAGCGGGCGACGAGGCGATCGAGCGCGGCGGCCCGGCTGAGCCGGCGTCCCTCGGCTACCCGGTCGGGCAGCCATGCCTCCAGCAGCTCCCACCGGTACGAGAAGCTCGGCTCGTAGCGCTCCTCGCTCTTGACCACCCACAGCCCCTGCTGCAGCTCGGCCATGGCGCGCTCGAACTCGCGCGTGCGACCAGGCTCCAGCAGAAAGGTGTTGGCGCGCAGCTCGCGCGTGTACTGCGGGTGCTCGCGAACGAGTGCGTCCATGAGACGCCGCGCCGTGAGCGACAGACGGCCGGCCGCGTACTCGATGCGATAGTCGCGGGCGCGCTGACGGCCACGCACGAGCGCGTAGAAGGCGGGGAGCAGGTCGAGGGCGACCAGCACGGGCCGGCCACGCAGCAGCTTGCCATAGTAGACACGCCGCGCTGCCGGCAGGTCGTCCTTGAGCTGCCAGGTCAGCCCCACGCCGTCGTCGTGATGCGAGCGGCGCGGCCACCGCGGCCTGGCCCGGCCGACGACCGCCTCCCACAGGCAGGCCACGCCCTCGGGAAACCGGAAGAACGTGGAGCAAAAGCCGACGGCCTCGACGAAGGCCAGGGCGCCGGCGGCGCTCCGCACGCGCCCGGCCGGCCGGTGACGAAACGCGGCCGCCCGCCGCGCCTCCAGCGCCGCCGGGGTCACCGCGATGCTAGGATCGGCGGCGGATGAGCGTGCGCGAGTCCTCGGGATGGTTCTGCTACCTCCTGCGGTGCGCCGACGGGACGCTCTACGCCGGCATCACGACGGCGCTCGAGCGGCGGCTGGCCGCCCACAACGCCGGCGCGGCCTCGAAGTATACCCGCGCGCGCCGGCCGGTGCGGCTGGTGTGGACCGAGCCGTGCGCCGACCGCTCGGCGGCGAGCCGGCGCGAGGCGGCGATCAAGGCGCTGCCGCGCGCCTCGAAGCTGGCCCTGGCGGATGAGCGGCCAGCCACGCCTCGACGGCCGCGCGGAGGCGCTGGCGCTCGGCCGCGGGCAGGCCGGACGGATCGAAGCGATGGCGGTAGTGCAGCGCCAGCAGCGGCCGCAGCGGGCCGGTCGTCACGCCCGCCGGCGCCGCCGCCGCCACGCCCGCGAGCCAGCGCGTCAGCGGCTCGCCGGGTGCGCGAGCGTAGCCAAGCTCCGTGAGCCGGCGCTCGATCCGGTAGAAATCGGAGTCGACGCCGGTCCGCGGCCCCGCCGCCGCCACCGCCGCCGCCGGCGCCGCCCCGACCCGCCGGCGCCGCCACAGCCGCCACGTGAGCACCGCCACCAGCGGCACCAGGAGCCAGCCGAGGTGGCCGGTCAGCCGGTCCTGCCGCTCGCTCCAGCGCCACCGCGAGAAGGCGAACGCCCCCCACTCCCACAGGTCGCTCACCGAGTGCCACGACGAGTCGGCGCCGGTCTCGGCGGCGATCCACTCCGAGGGCGTCGTGTCGACCTGGACCCACATCCCGTCGATCCACGCCAGCACCCACGCGTGGGCGTCACGGGCGCGCACGATCCACCGCCCCTCCACACGGCTCCACTCGTGGACGGCGTAGCCGACCGCGTAGCGGGCGGGAATCCCGGCCTCGCGCAGCAGCAGCGCCGTCGCCGTCGCGAAGTACTCGCAGTGGCCGGCCCGGGTGGTGAGCAGGAACTCCTCGAGGGCGGTGCGGCTCGGTCGGTTGCCGCTCAGATAGCGCGTGTACCGGAAGGTGGCGAAATGCGCCCGCAGCCTGGCGAGCACCTCGGCGGGCGGGCGGCCGGCCAGCTCCACATCCCCGGCCACCTGGGTCAGCAGCGCCGCCTCGCGGGGCGGGATGCGGAGATCGCCGAGGTTCGGCACGCTCTCGTCGGAGCCGTGCCCGGGGAAGTGGGCGGTATACGTGACCAGTCCGAGCCCCTCGTCGATTCGCACGGCACCGAGGCGATTGCGGGCCAGACCCACCGCCATCAGGTCGTCGAGACGGGTCGCGCCGACGGGCAACGCCAGCAGACCGCGTCCGCGTGGCAGGTAGGCCGACACGGTGAGCCGCTGGTCGGCCGGAGCGTCCGGTCGCAGCACCCAGGTGGCGCCGTCGGCCTCCGCCTGCACGGCGGCGAAGCCGGCGTCGACGGCGAACCACGACGGCGCGTGATAGACGTTGTAGCTGGCCTGGCGCAGGAGCGCCGGCAGGCGGACGCCGGCCCCCGGCTCCACCCGCAGGACGATCCGATCGCTCAGCTTCAGCTCGCCCACGTCGCCCATCGAGGTCGTCGTGCGGTACGGATCGGGATCGCGCCGAACCCAGCTCAGCAGCAGCGCCTGCGCCCGCCGCTCCACGACGCGCTGGGCCTCGGCGAGGCCGAGGTGGCCGGCCCAGCCGAGCGCGATCGCCAGCGCCACGCCGAGCCCCCACCACGCGGCGGCGCTGCGGCCGCGGACGGGCCACAACGCCCACGCCGACAGCGCCACCAGCCCCACGTAGAAAGTCGCGCGCGCGTTGGCGGTGCTGGCCGAGAGCAGGCACAGCCCGAAGTAGGCGGGCGCCAGGTCGATCCGGGGCGTGAGCCCCGGCCGGTTGCGCTGCGACCAGAAGAAGGTCGCGGCCTCCACGCGCCCGGCGAGGCTGTAGCACTGGGCGGCGACGAGCGGGAACACCACGAGCGGCAGCCACTGGATGATGCCGGTCACCGCGCGGGTGGCGTCGTGGGTGACCACCTGGTAGATGCCGACCAGCACCAGCAGCACGGTGCTGACGTCGGAGACGCGATTGAAGTCCGAGCGCGCAAGGTCCCAGCGCGAGACGACGAGTGCCCGGGCCTCCAGCGCCAGCGCCATGGCGACGCCCACGGGCAGGAAACCGGTCTGCCAGCCCCAGAAGACGAGCCCGGCGCCCACCAGGCCGACTGGCAGTCCGGCGCTCACGTCCGGAGCCCCATCAGCCCCTCGCCCACCCGGCCAACCTCCAGCCGGTGAACGGCGGGGGCGGCGGGCACGTCGGCGATTCCGTCGGGCTGCGCGGGATCGGTCACCAGCAGGACCAGCGTCGGCACCGCGAGCGCCCGCAGTCGATCCACCAGCTCCCGCCGCGCCGCGTCCCAGCCCAGCAGGACGCAGATCACGCCGCTGAACGCGCCCGGCTGCTCCAGGACCAGCCGGGCCAGCGTCGCGAAGGGCCGGTCACGACACGGTCGCACGGCGGCCAGGATCTCCAGCACCCGTTCGACGTGGCCGACGCCGCGGCCGACCGTGACCGCGTGCGCGTCGGGACCGGCGACGAGCAGGTCGAGGAGCGAGTCCTGGGTGCCGGCCGTGCAGGCGAACGAGGCGGCGATCGACACCGCCTCCTCGAAGGCCGGAGTCGGGGCGGCGGCGAAGGTGTCGAGCACGAGGGCGTGGCGCACGAAGAACTCGTCGTGGTACTCCCGCACCACGGGCCGGCCGGTGCGCGCCCACGAGCGCCAGTGCACGCGCTTGAGCGGATCGCCGGGGCGATAGTCGCGCAGCGAGGCGAACTCCTCGGAGTCGCCCACCGACTGGGCCAGCGCGATGCCGCCGCGCTGGTAGCGACGGGCGCCGGGCAGCGCCAGCGGCGGCAGCGGGTAGCGGCGCGGCAGGATCAGCAGCGTGGCCGGGGCCGGCAGCGGCCGCAGCGCGCGGGCCAGGCCGAGCGGGTCCCGGCGTGCCACCGTCACACCGGTCAGCGTCAGCCGGCCCCGGCGCTGGGGCGACAGCGTCAGCCGGGCCTCTATCTCGCCGCCGGGCGGTACCGTGGCCAGCGGCTGCTCGGGCAGGGACGCCCGCCGGTTGACCTCCAGCAGCCACGACCAGCGCGGATAGCCGACCGCGCGATCGAAGCGGTTGCGCCGGGCCTCGTCCGGCTCCGGCGTGCTCACGAACTCCGCGAACGAGGGGCGCGGGTCGGCCAGGTCCTCGAGCAGGGTCAGGCCGACGGCCGGGCGCCGGCCCGGATTGCGCACGCGCACGATGTAGGAGAGCGGCTCCCCGACGGTGGCGAAGCGCGGCAAGCGGCGACTCACCTGCAGGCCGGGTGGCCGCCGCAGCACGGCGATCGCGGCCACGAGCAGCAGCGCGGCCAGGAACGCGAAGGCCTGGTAGCCGACCGTGAGCCGCGTGTTGGGACCCACGATGCCGGCCGCGACCAGGCCGCCGGCCACGAGCTGACCGGCCGGCGTGAGGCGGCGGCCGAGCCGGTGCTGCAGACCGGCCACCGCGCGGAAGTTGCGGTAGAGGAACCGCCGCACGCTCAGGCCGGGACGGCGATGGTCTTGACGACCTCCTCGACCACGGCCACGGCGGTGGCGCCCGAGAAACGCGCCTGCGGATCGAGCGCGAGGCGATGAGCGATGACGGGCACCGCGAGCTCCTGCACGTGCTCGGGCGACACGAACGTCTGGCCGTCGAACAGCGCGAGCGCCTGGGCGGCGCCGACGAGCGCGAGGGAGGCCCGGGGGCTGGCCCCCAGCTGCACGCCGGGCGCCGTGCGGGTGGCGCGGACCAGGTCGACGGCGTAGCGCTTCACCTCGTCGGTGGCGCGGACCTGGCGCACCCCCTGCCGCAGGGCCAGGACGTCGTCGAGCGACACGCAGGGGGCGAGGGCGTCGAGCGGATGGCGCTCGGCCTGGTCGGCCAGGATCGCGACCTCCTCGGCCGGCTCGACGTAGCCGAGGCCGAACTGCAGCGCGAAGCGGTCCATCTGCGCCTCCGGCAGCGGATAGGTCCCGCGGAACTCCACCGGGTTCTGGGTGGCGATCACGAAGAACAGGCTCGGCAGCCGCGCGCTCACGCCGTCGATCGACACCTGGCTCTCGGCCATCGCCTCCAGCAGGGCCGACTGCGTGCGCGGCGAGGCCCGGTTGATCTCGTCGGCCAGCAGGATGTGGGTGAAGATCGGCCCCTCGTGGAAGCGGAAGGACTGCTCACGCGGGTCGAAGACGGAGACGCCGAGAATGTCGGAGGGCAGCAGGTCCGGCGTGAACTGCACGCGCTTGAAGCCGGCCCCGATCGAGCGGGCCAGGGCCTTGGCCAGGGTGGTCTTGCCGGTGCCGGGGTAGTCCTCCAGCAGCACGTGGCCGGCGCTGGCGAAGGCGGCCAGCAGCCGGCGGATGGCCAGCTCCTGGCCGTGCATGACGGTGGCGAGGTTCACGGCGATGCGGCGGTACGTCTCCCGCGGCGGTGCGCTCACCGCCCGGGTTACTTCTGCGAGGCCCGCTTGGGCTGGCTGCCGTCGCCGTCGGGCGCCTCGTCCTTCTTGGCCGCCAGCTGGGCGATCAGCTGCTGGAAGGAATTCCGCTGGATGATCTTGTTGAACTGGGCCCGGTAGTTGGCCACGAGGCTCACGCCCTCGATGGCCACGTCGTAGACGAGCCAGACGTCGCCGGGGCGATGCATCCGGTAGTCGACCGGGATCTCGGTGCCGTTCTTGGTGACGATCCGCGTGCGCACCGTGGCCTGGTCGCTCTCGACCGATTCGCCGGTGTACTGGATGCGGTCGCCGCCGCTGAACATCTCGATCTTGCCGATGTAGGAGCGCTCCAGCAGGTCGGCGAAGAGCCGGATGAACTCGTCGCGCTCGGCCGGGGTCCGCGCCTGCCAGTGGCGGGCCAGCGCCCGCTGGGACAGCTCGCGGAAGTCGAAGATCTCCTGGGCGATCGTGCGGATGGCCGCGCGCCGCTCGGTGGCCCGGCCGTCCTGCTTGAGCGTCGGATCCTCCAGCACGCGCAGCACGCGATCGATGCGACCGCGCAGCTGATCGGTCGGCACGCCGGCCTCGGCCGACACGCCGCTCGCGAGCACCACCACCGCCGCCGTCACCATCGCCGCCATCGTGCGAACCGAGGCCATCGCTCCCTCCATCGTTCGGGGTCCCGAGAGTCTATTCGATCCGACGGGCCCCCCGCTACTCCTGCTTGGCGCGCAGCCGCTGCACGAGGCCCTGGGCCGAGGAGGCCTGAATGATCTTGTTGAACTGCGCGCGGTAGTTCGCCACCAGGCTCACGCCCTCGACGCTGACGTCGTAGGCGAGCCAGCGGTCGCCGGTGCGGGACAGGCGGTAGTCGACGGCCGTCTCGGTGCCGCTCTTGCTGACCAGGCGCGTGCGCACGGTAGCCAGCTCGCCGTCGAGCGTCTCGCCCACGACCGCGACCCGCTCGCCGTTGAACTGCTCGACGCGGCCCACGTAGGAGCGCTCCAGCAGTGCGGTGAACAGGTACACCAGCTCGTCGCGCTCGGCCGGGGTGGCGGCCTGCCAGTGGCGGCCCAGCGAGCGGCGCGTGATCTCGGTGAAGTCGAAGATCTCGGTCGCCGCACCGCGCAGCGCGGTTCGCCGCGCCTCCGGCCGGGCCTTGAGCGCGGGGTCCTCGAGGACCTGCACGACGCGGTCGAGGCGGCCTCGCAGCTGGTCCCCCACCTCACCGGCGGGGGCCGCCGGGGCGGCGGCCAGGCCCAGCGCGAAGACAGTGGCACACACGAGCGCGCGATTGATCCCAGTCATCGGAGGCTCTCCCTGCTTCTCGCCTTGGCTGCCCGACCTCGGGCTGCTCTGCCCTGAAGGGCAAGCCGGATACCAAGCCCGATCCTGACCTACAAATGGCCATGGTCAAAGCCAATTCGGCCTTCTGGGCGCCGATTCTCACCCCGGCTCCTGCCCCGTTTCTGACCGGCGGCGATGGGGAGCAACTGACCATTCGCCGAGCGCCGTGGCGCGCGGGTGGGTCCGCTATACTTGGGCGTCTCATGAGCGCGCGCGCCGCCGGGGATCTCGCGTGAACCAAGGCCACGGAGAGCTGGGCCACCGGCTGGCCACCCTCCGCTCGGACTTCACCTCGCTCGGGACCCGCGCCGCCGGCGCCGCCGAGGCCCTGGTCGCCACCCTGCCCCCGCCGACCGAGCTGCTCGAGGAGCTGACCGCCGCCCGCCTCGCCTTCGTCGACCTCCGGAGCGCGATGGTCGAGCAGGCCGGAGCGCTGTCGATCGCGCTCGAGGCCGAGAGCCTCGGCACGCTGCGCGACCTGGAACCGGTGCTCGACGCCATTGCCGCCGCCGAGGCCCACCGCGTGCGGCTGGCTGCCTGGGAGTCCGCCCGCAAGGACGCCCTGCTCGTGCTCGAACGCGTGCGGGCGATCGTCCACCGCGAGGACCGGTCGCTCCCGACCCTCACCGAATGCCAGGGCCGGGCGCGCGAGCTGCACGCGACGCTGGCCGGCCCGGCGCCAGAGGCCCTCGACGAGGAGACGACGCGGCTGCCCGAGCGGACCCGCCCGTACACCGAGCTGCTGGCCCTGATCGAGGGCTGGAACGTGCTCGACGACGACCGCTGTGCCGTCCTGCAGGACACCATCACGGAGTCGTTCGGCCGCACCCTGGCCCTGGCCGCGCTCCGCGGAAAGCTGGGGCGCGAGGGGGAGGCGCCGCCGCCCCCGCCGGTCTCGCGCGCGCGGCCCCGTCCGCCGACGCGGGCCCCTGAGCTGGCCTCGCCCGAGCCGGTGCCGAGCCTCCGCGCTCCGGTGGCCCCGGTGGCCGCCGTGCCACTGCGCGTCGAGCGAGCGCCGGTTGTCGAGCCGCCGAGCCCGCCGCCCGTTCCCGTCCCCGTGGCCGCGGTGGCGTCGCCGCCGGCCCCCCCAGCCCGGGCAACGCCGCCCCTGCCGCCTGTCGTCACCGCCCCGGTCGAGGCACCGCGGCTGGCCGACGAGGAGGAGCTCGAGCTTGCCGGCGCCGCCGACGGCGGCGCCCTGCTGGAGAACCCCGGACTCAGTGGCGACACCATCGAGATCGAGGGGGCGGCGGCGGGTAGCGATCAGGAGGAGCAGCTCGAGCGGCTCGCCCAGGAGACCGCCCGCTGGTGGATCGCCGCCCGGGCCGGCTGGAACGGGCTACGCGAGCGCGGGCTGACGTTTGGCGACGCCGCCTTCGACTACCTCAAGCGCTTCCCCTACCTGATGTCGGTGCCGCTGCAGCAGAGCCCCGAGTTCGAGGGCGGCCGGTTGGCCGAAGGTTACGCGCTCCTGCTCGCCCACATCGACGCGCAGGAGGAGGGCTTCGTGCGCGGCGCGCTCGCCCGCCTGAATCCCCAGTTCGGCACCCGGGACAAGGACCAGATCTATCCGCTGAGCCAGGAGCTGTACCTGCACGTCGTGGCGGAGGGCCGCCTCTACAAGACGTACCCGGACTTCGTGCGCGAGGTCGTGCAGCACACGGTGCCGCGGCCGGGGCCGTGGGTGCAGGGCGGCATCGTGGAGGACGACGACAGCACCACGCTCTTCATGCGCTCGGAGCGGCCGGGCAGCACCGAGGAGCAGACCCGCACGGTGACCGACACCAAGGAGCGGCTGGGGCCGCACCTCTTCCGCGTCACCCTGGCGCCGCTCACCACGCGCTTCTTCACCCTGCGGCTGGCCGGGGAGACGCTGGCCGATCCGCCTAACGTGGAGATCAAGCTGAAGGAGAACGACGCGCCCACCGACCACGCCTGGCTGGTCACGCTGCCGGCGGCCGGCGCCACCGCGACGGCGGCGCCGCGCAAGCACCGCACGGGCGGCACGACCCTGGAGGAGCTGGGGCGGCAGTTCGGCGGCTACTGGATGGGCATCTTCAACGCCGATCCCAACCGCGACCGCGACTACGAGCTCTCGGTCATCCTGCGCCGCAAGCCGGCGCCCATCCCCAAGGAGACCAAGCCCGCCGCCCCCGAGCGCTTCTTCGGCAAGAAGCGCTGACGACGACGCCGGGGGGCGCGGCCCCCGGGCCCGGGTCAGCGCTTGCCGGCCTCGGTCAGCACCTGGCGGAAGGTCCGGTAGAACTCGACGTGGTCGGTGATGCCCTTCTTGAGGATGGCCGGCAGGTGGGGCAGGTCGTTGACGTTGACGACGACGTTCACGCTGCGGGCGAAGGCCATGGCGTTGTCGAAGGTCTTGAACTCGCGCCCCACCAGGGCCACGAACGACCACCGGCGCTGGGACATCGGCAGCCCGCGGAGGGCGGCCAGCACCGGGTTGTCGAGGGGCGTCGAGCCCTGATACTGCTCGTCGATGACGATCACCTCGTAGACGTCCCGCCGGGTACGTGCGATCGCCTCGTCGGCGTTCTTCACGGCCAGCATGGTGAAGCCGATCTGCTCCAGCGCGGCCTTCATGACCGCCTGCCGCTCCGGCGCGTCCTCGCAGACCAGCGCCAGCCGCGCCTCGAAGCTCTCGGCCGCCCCCTCGGTACTCACTTCTTCCTCGTCCCGAACACGGAGCGGTTGTAGTCGGAGTCGAGCTTGAGGCCCTCGACGTCGGTCGTCTTCTCCCCCCGCTTCTGCTTGATGGTGTCGATGCCGCGCTGGACGACCGCCCGCCGGGTGGAGTAGTTCACGGCGGTGTCCTCGGTGACGAGGCCCTGCTCATAGGAGTGCAGGAGCGACTGATCGAAGGTCATCATGCCGAAGGGCTCGCCCACCTCCTGGATCTCGTAGAAGGTCTTGCCGTCCGACTCGCCCTGCAGGAAGACCTCGTTGGAGCGGATCGTGTTGGCCAGGATGTCGTGCACGGCCCAGCGGCCGCCGCCCACCTTGGGCACCAGGCGCTGGCCGACCACCCAGCGGATGGTGTCGGCCAGCCGCTGTCGGATCTGCTTCTCCTCGTCCTTGTCGAACATGCCGATGACGCGGTTGATGGCCTGGCCCGCGTTGACGGTGTGCAGGGTGGAGAGCACCAGGTGGCCCGTCTCCGAGGCCTTGAGGGCCAGCTCGGCCGTCTCCCGGTCGCGCATCTCACCGACCAGGATGATCTTGGGCGCCTGCCGCAGTGCGGCCCGGAGGCCGTTGGCGAAGGTGTCGTAGTCGAGCCCCAGCTCCCGCTGGTTGAAGGTGGCCTTGCGGTTGGGATGCACGTACTCGACCGGGTCCTCCAGGGTCACGATGTGCACCGACTTGGTCGCGTTGATCTCGTTGAGCAGCGCGGCCAGGGAGGTCGTCTTGCCGGAGCCGGTGGCGCCGGTGATGAGGATGAGCCCGTTGCGCTCGGCCGGCATCTTCTTGAAGGCGTCGGGCAGCTTGAGGGCCTCGACGGTCGGGATGTTGGTCTCCAGCTTCCGGAGGACCATCGAGATGTTCGCGCGCTGCGAGAAGATGTTCACCCGGAAGCGCGCCCGGCCGGGCAGGAAGTACGAGGTGTCACAGGAGCCCGTCTGCACCAGGTGCTCGGTCAGCCGCCGGTCGCCGTTGATCAGGTTGAGAGCGAAGATCTCGCTCTGGAACGGGGTGAGGCACTCGATGGGCGGGTCGACCGGCACCGCCACCAGCTCGCCGGCCGACTCGACCTGGAGCGGGCGGTCCACGGTGATGTTGAGATCCGACACGTTGTCGTGCGACTCGAGCATTGCGGCCAGAAGGTCGTCGATCTCCGACTTGCGCATGCCGGGCCCCCTACTGGTTCAGCTCGTCGGGCGGTGTCTTGAGCAGCGGCTTGAACTTCGCCTTGTCGATGCACTTGTCGTACGCCTCGTCGGGGCTGATCCAGCCCTTCTGCAGCACGCCCATGATGGCGTCGTCGAGGGTCTGCATCCCGAACTGCTTGCCGGTCTGGATGGCCGACGGGATCTGCACGGTCTTGCCCTCGCGGATCAGGTTGCCGATGGCCGCCGTGCACACCAGGATCTCCAGCGCCGCGCACCGCCCCTTCTTGTCCACGCGCTTGAAGAGGTTCTGGGCCACCACCACCTTGAGACCGGTCGACAGCCCGTTGCGCACCTGGGCCTGCTCCTCGGCCGGGAACACCTCGATGACGCGGTCGATCGTCTTGGCCGCGCTCGTCGTGTGCAGGGTGCCGAACACCAGGTGGCCGGTGTTGGCGGCCTCCAGGGCCAGGCGAATCGTCTCCAGGTCCCGCATCTCACCGACCAGGATGATGTCGGGGTCTTCGCGGAGGGCGCCGCGCAGGGCGGCGCCGAACGAGCGCGTGTGGATGCCGACCTCGCGGTGGTTGACCAGGCACCCCTGGGGCTCGTGCACGAACTCGATGGGGTCCTCGATGGTGATGATGTGGTCCTTGCGGTGCTTGTTGGCGTGGTCGATGACCGCGGCCAGCGTGGTGGACTTGCCGGAGCCGGTGGGCCCCGTGACCAGCACCAGCCCCTTGTGCAGCATCGCCGACTTCTTGAGGATGGGCGGCAGCCCCAGCTCGTCGGCGGTCAGGACCTTGGTCGGGATCTGCCGGAAGACGGCGCCGCAGCCGTACTTCTGCATGAAGTAGTTGGCGCGGAACCGGGCCACGTTGGGGATCTCGTAGCCGAAGTCGACGTCGCCCGTCTCCTCGAACGTCTTGACCTTCTGCTCGGGCGCGATCTCGTACAGCATCTGGCGCAGGGTCTCGTCGTCGAGCGGATCGTACTTCACGCGCTCCAGCTCGCCGTGCACCCGGAGGATCGGCGGCTGCCCCGAGACGATGTGCAGGTCCGAGGCCCCGGTGTCGAACATGAGCTTGAAAAACGCGTCGAGCTTGGCCATGCGTCGAGCTCCCTATCCCGGAAGTCGCGCCCCCTGGCGGGGCTGTTGGACGATCGGCGGATTCGCCGAGGACCGGCAGACGTACACCCGAGCCTAGCGGTTCGATTCGAGCGAAGTCAAGAAAACCGCCGGGATCGGGGGCCCCGGCGGGGTCCCGGGTCCTACCGAGACCCCCCGTCCTCCAGGACGGCCGTGCGGACGAACGAGGGCTGCTGGTAGAGCCGGTCGGCGAGCACCGTGACCATGGGGCTGAGCCGGAACAGGTCGGTGTAGCGGGCGTGCAACACGAAGGCCCGCTCCACCAACCGCACGGCCTCCTTGACGTCGCCGAGCGTCGCCGTCGCGCGTCCGGCCCGCCACGCGTGCAGGCGCGCGGCCAGCTTCATGAACGAGTAGAGCGCCAGCAGCGTCTGGTACCCGCGAAAGATCCCGTGCATGGGCGTGAGGGTCTTGCGGAAGAGCACGTGGCTCCAGTACTCGCGCAGGAAGCCGCCCACGCCGGGCGCGTCGGCGTCCACGCGCACGGCCAGCACCGCCGCCAGGTCGAACGGCCCACCGCCCGTGATGGCGTCGGGCACGAGGCCCCGGGCGCGCCGGAACCGGAAGTAGTTCCGGTAGAGGGCGAGCAGCAGCGCGCCTCGCGACATCCGCCCCTGCGAGAACTGCAGCCACGTGTAGGGCGGCGCCAGGTACGTGAGCGAGGGCCGGCGCGGATAACGGGCGCCGGCCGCGATGTCGAGGAGCCGCCGGTAGCCGTCGTCGCGCAGCTCGGCGAGGCCGGCGGCCAGGGTCGTCGGCGGCGTCTGGCCCGCCCGCCGCGCCCGCGCCTCGATCTGCGTGAGGCCGATGCACAGGCTCAGCAGCGCGCTGCCGGCCAGCAGGGCCACCGGCAGCGGCCGCGACTCCGCGGCCACCAGCGCCAGCAGCGCGGCCTCGATCGGCCGATAGTCGGCCCAGCCGATCTCGATCGAGCCGAACAGGGTGAGCGGCTCGGCCAGCTGCTCGACCCGCGTGCTCCCGGCCAGCACGCCCAGCACCTCGTCGCGCTGCGCGGCCAGCGAGGCCCCGTGATGGGCCCGCACCGCGGTGCACGCGAACGACACGCCGACGGCGACACCGTCGGGCGTCTGCACGAAGTGGTAGGGGAACTCGCGGCAGACCTGGGGCTTGGCGGCGGCGCCGAGATGCCGATGGATCGCGCAGCGCGTATCCTGGGTGAGGAACACGCAGGCGCCCGAGGGCCGGCGGGCAAACGTCCGCCGCTCGCCGCCCGGTAGCGCGAACGGCAGCGGCACGAACTTGTCGCCGCCGCCGAGGGCGGGGTCGAGCCGCTCCCACGCGACGTCGCGCAGGCGCGCGTGCGAGGGCTCGTCGACCCCGATCAGCCAGTCGCTCCGGCAGCACGCCCCCGATTGCTGGCAGGTGAACACGACGTTGTCGGGAAGGAGCAGCGGCGGGTCCGCGCCGGTCGCCATCTTGGAGTACTCTGCGCGTACAGCCGGACGGAGGTCAAGGACGCCCGTGGCGGAGTCAGTGGTCGTGGAGGCCGGAGACGGCGGTCTGACCCGCGCGCGCGTCAGCGGCGCGCGCGCCGAGGCCGAGCTCTACCTGCAGGGCGGCCACCTGACCCGCTGGCAGCCGCGCGGCGCCGCCCCCGTCATCTTTCTCTCGCCCCGCGCGGTCTACGCGCCCGGCAAGGCGATCCGGGGCGGGGTCCCGCTGATCTTTCCCTGGTTCGGCGCCCACGCCACTGAACGCCAGGCTCCGATGCACGGCTTCGCCCGCTCCCGCGACTGGCGGCTGCTGACCCACGGCGACGGGCCGGACGGCGCCGTCGTCCTCGAGCTGGGGCTGGACGACGACGAGGCCACGCGGCGGCAGTGGCCGCCCACCTTTGCCCTGCGCTACCGCGTGACGGTCGGCGCGTCCCTGCACCTGGCGCTCGAGGTCGTCAACACCTCGGCGGCGCCGTTCACGTTCGAGGCGGCGCTGCATACCTATCTGGCGGTCGCAGACGTCGAGACGGTGGCCGTGAGCGGCCTCGAGAACACCGCCTACCTCGACAAGGTCGACGCCTTCGCGCGCAAGCGCCACGGCGCCGGGCCGCTGCGCCTCACCGGCGAGACCGACCGCGTCTTCCTCGGCACCCGCGCCCGTTGCGTCGTCGACGATCCCGGGCTCGGTCGCCGCGTGGTCGTCGACAAGACGGGCTCCGCGACCACCGTCGTCTGGAATCCATGGGCGACCAAGGCGCGCGACATCGCCGACCTCGGGCCCGACGACTGGCGGCACATGCTCTGCGTGGAGACCGCCAACGCGGCCGACGACGCCGTCACGCTGCCGCCCGGCGACCGTCACCTGATGTCGGCGACGGTCAGCGTGCAGGCGCGGGCGTGAGCGCCCGGCTTGCGATCTTCGCGCTCGGGCTGACCGCCCTGGCCCTCGTCGGCGCCGCCCCCGCCCCACCGGGCTCGCCCGCGCCGACCGAGCTGGAGGCCGCGCGCGCGGCCCAGGCCGAGGCCGCGCGGCACTATCGCGAGAGCCTGGAGGCGCTGCTGCCACTGCAGGAGGCCGCGGTGGAGCGCGCGGCCGCCGACGCCGTCCGGCGACGAGAGCTCGTCGCCCAGGGCCTCGTCGCCGCCACCGACCTCGACGCCGCCGAGCGCGCGCTGAGCCAGGCCCGCGAGACGGCCGCGCGCACGCGGGAATCGCTGGCCGAGGCCGAGACGATGGTGACCGAGGCCGAGGCCGCCCGCGAGCTGGCGGCGCTACCGCCGCCGGCACCCGGCGAGACGCAGGAGCGGCCCTCGGTCATCCGCTACGCGGGTGGCAAGCGGTGGTCGCTGGCGGCCCTGCCCGCCCTCGAGCGCTTCTTCACCGCGCGCTTCGGCCACGCGCTGCCGGTCAGCGCGCGGGGCCAGACCGCGGTGCACGACCGGCTCGGCTTCGATCACCGCAACGCGCTCGACGTGGCCGTGCACCCCGACACCACCGAGGGCCGCGCGCTCATGGACTACCTGCGCGCCAACGACATCCCTTTCCTCGCCTTCCGCAGCGCCCGGGCCGGGGTGGCCACCGGCGCCCACGTGCACGTCGGCGAGCCGAGCGCCCGCCTGTCCTCGGGGGGTAGAATCACCGGGCGCGTGGCGAGCCCGATCGGGACGCCCGGGGAGGCCAGATGAGCGGGGGCGGGATCGACTGGCGGGCGCTCGGCGACGAGACGGTGGAGCTGCTGCGCCGCTACCTGGCGATCGACACCACGAACCCACCCGGCAACGAGGTGGTGGGGGCCCAGTTCCTGGCCGAGGTGCTGGCGGCCAGCGACATCCCGAGCGAGATCGCGGAGTCGGTGCCCGGCCGCGCCAACCTGGTCGCCCGGCTGGCCGGCGACGGCGCCCTGGGCGGCATCGTGCTCCACCACCACATCGACGTGGTCTACGCCGACCGCCGCTACTGGACGGTCGATCCGTTCGGGGGTGTCGTCGCCGACGGCTATCTGTACGGCCGCGGCGCCCTCGACATGAAGTCCACCGGCATCGTGCAGCTCGCCGCGGTGCTGGCGCTCAAGCGTGCGCGCGTACCGCTCAAGCGCGACATCGTCTTCCTGGCCACCGCCGACGAGGAGGCCGGCAGCGCGCACGGCGCCCGCTTCGTGGTCGAGCACCGACGGGCGTGGCTGGCCGGCGCCGAGTACGCGCTCTCCGAGCTGGCCGGCATCGAGCACGGCGCCGGCTACCGGGCGCCGCTGGGTGTCATCGTGATCTCGGAGAAGACGGGGCTGCCGCTGCGGCTCACGGCGCGTGGCGAGCCCGGCCACGGCTCGATGCCCTGGCCCGACACCGCGCCGCACCGGCTCGTGCGCGCGCTCGATCGCCTGCTCACGGCCGAGCGGCCGACGCGCGTGCTGCCCGAGGTGCAGGAATACTTCCGCCGGGTGGCCGAGGTCGTGCCGGCCGGCGAGGGCGAGGGGTACGACGACCTCGAGCGCTCGCTCCGGGAGCCGGCCTTCCGCACGCGCTTCCTGGCCGATCGCTACCGCGCCGCCACCGTGCGCACCACGTTCGCCGTGAACATGCTGCGGGGCAGCGAGAAGCTCAACGTGATCCCCCCCGAGGCGGTGGCGGACATCGACTGCCGCATGCTGGCCGGCGACGACCCCCAGGAGATCCTGGCCTGGGTGCGGGGCGCCATCGCCGACGACCGCATCGAGGTCACCACGGTCCGGGAGCCGAAGCTGCCCAACATGTCGCCGCCCGACACCGAGCTCTACAAGGCGCTGGCCGACGCCATGCGCCGCCGGGCGCCGGGCACGGTGGTGGCGCCGGCCATCATGACCGGCTTCACCGACAACTGGGTCTTCCGCGGTCTCGGGCTGCACGGCTACGGCTGGAGCCCCTTCGTCCTCGACGGCGACGGCTTCTCGCGGATCCACGGCAACGACGAGCGCATCTCGCTCGACAACGTGCGCGCCGGCGCCCGCGCCTACACCGAACTGCTCCTGGCCGTCGCGGGCGCGTGAGCGTCCCGCGCGCCCCCCTGACCATCCGGCGGGGCACGCCGCGTGATGCGGCGGCCATCACCGGCCTGATTCAGGGCCTCGCCGACTACGAGCACCTGCCCCAGCAGGTGACGCCGGCCGCCGTCCGCCGGCACGGCTTCGGCCGGCGCCGGCACTTCGAGACGTTGATCTGCCGTCTCGGCGGCCGGCCGATCGGCCTGGCGCTCTACACGTTCACCTACTCGACCTTCCTCGCCCGGCCGACGCTGTGGCTCGAGGATCTCTTCGTGCAGCCGGCGGCGCGCGGCCGGGGGGCGGGACTGGCCCTGCTGCGCGCCCTCGCGCGCATCGCGGTGCAGCGCGGCTGCGGGCGCATGGAGTGGTCGGTGCTGGACTGGAACCGGCCGGCCATCCGCTTCTATCGGCGGCTCGACGCCGAGCTGAAGCGGGAGTGGATCCTCACGCGACTCACCGGCGAGCCGCTGGCGCGGCTGGCCGGGCTCAGCCGCCGGCCGGCGTCTTCTCGAGCGCGGCCACCTTCTCGGCCGCGCACTCCCACAGCGGCAGCAGCGCGGCACCGACCGCCACGCCCCGCGCCCGCGCGCGGGCCGCGGCGGCCGGGGCGGCGGCGGCCTCGACAGCGCGCTTGACCGACGGACAGAGGGCGATCGCCGGGTCCCGTCCCAGCCGCTCCCATTCGTCCCGGTCTTCCAGCGTGCGCGCGCGCCAGGCGGCGACGGCGAGCGCGTGCACATCCAGCACCTCGCTCGCCCGAGCCCGCGCCGGTCCCGGCGCCCCCGCCGCCAGCCGCTCGACGGCGGCGCGCGTCACGGCCACGCGGGTCGCATAGTCGTTCAACGCGATGCTCGGCGTCGTATCGGTCTGCAGCTGGCGCAGCGAGGTGACGATGTCGTCGAGCGCGGCGCGGGGCGGCGCGGCGGGTGGCGTCGGTGACGTCGGTGACGTCGGCGGTGACGTCGTCGGTGACGTTGGTGACGTCGTCGGTGACGCTGGTGACGTCGGCGCCGGCGCCGATGGCGCCTTGGCGGGAACGGGGCGCTCGCCCAGCAGCCCGGCCAGCTCCGGCGGCACGCCGTTGATGTAGACGGCAGCGGCCAGTCCCAGCGCCGCAACGAGGACCAGCACCAGCCACACGGCACGGCCGCGCGAGACACGGCGGGGGGCGACGATCTCGACCCGCTGCGGCGGCGGAGGCGCCGGCCGGGCCGGCCACGCCGTCGCCCGCGTCTGGGCCGGCATCGCCGCGGGTGCGGGTGGCGACGGCGTGGAGGGGCGGGGCAACGGCTGGCTCGCCTCCTCGGCCGTCACCCAGCGATCATGCGTCGCGCCGCATGCGCAGGTGATGGTGAGGAGATAGCCGCCCGAGCCGGCCCGCGTCTGGGTGCTGGGAGTCAGTCCCCCGCAGCCGGCGTGCTGGCGGGCGAACTGCTGGACGTCGCCGAAGTCACTCATCGGAAGGGCCGCGTCGCTATCTTACGGGAGTGGCCCCTCGATGGCGGTGATCTTCCAGCCGGCCTGGCCAGCGGCCGTGTGGACCACGACGCTCTTGGAGAGGGCCGCCTGCTCGCCGGCCCGGACCGTCACCCGGAACTCGTGCCAGGTCCGGCTCGCGTCGATCGGCGCCACCCGCTCCCAGCATCCGGTCTCGAGGAACTGGTATTCCAGCAGGCTGGCCGCGCCCGATCGCTCCCGCCAGGCCGGGTCGACCTGGCCGTCGCGCCACGCCTCGGCGCCGGCGGCGCCCTTCTGCCAGGCAGTCAGCGCGGCCGCGGCCACCGGCGCGCCCAGATCGGTCCCGGCCCGCGGCGGACACATGCCGCGGCCGAGCGTGATCTTCGTCATCGGCCAGACGAGCATGCCCCCGGCCACCAGGACGGCGACGGTGCCGAAGGCCAGCCGGATGATCGAGCGCC
Source organism: uncultured Candidatus Rokubacteria bacterium (assembly GCA_963734175.1). Classification (GTDB taxonomy): domain Bacteria; phylum Methylomirabilota; class Methylomirabilia; order Rokubacteriales; family CSP1-6; genus AR5. The sequence goes on along the minus strand of CAVTGC010000013.1, from coordinate 147,545 downwards.
GCGCGCTGACCACCATCGCGAGCGCCAGGGCGACGACGAAGAGTCCCGCGAGCGCCCACGTCAGCGTTCGTACGTACCCGTCGAACCCGGACTCGTCGAGCGCCCGCAGCGCCAGCGCGGCGCCCGGGGCCAGGAACACCAGCACCCACACGACGACCCACGGGTGGGCCGCCCACGCGCGGAATGGACGCGCCAGCAGGGGGACCGGGGGCGGCGGCGCGGGTCGGGAAGGTCCGCTCGCCGGCTCCAGACGCACGCCGACGCGGCCGCCCGGCGCGGCGCCGCGCCGTGGCGGCACCCGCGGGACCTCGCGGTCAGGTTCCCAGCGGGGAACGTTCTGGGAGGGCCCGCGCGACGGCGGCTCCTCCCAGACGGGCAGCTCCCAGCGAGGGGCGTCGTCGTCCTCGGGCGAGCGAGGCATTCAACGACCGTAAAGGTGCGGCGGCCCAAGCGTCAAGAGAATCGTGCCCTTCGGGCGAGCACACGGGCGGCGGCGCGGCTCCCCCACTCGAACGCCTCCTCGAACAGCGAGAACCCGGAGAGGTCGGCGTGGGCCAGGTGTACGGGACCGGTCAGCGCGGCGCCCGCCTGGGCCAGCGCCGCACCGCAGACGAAGCCGACCTCGGGCCGCACCATGGCGTGGCCGTAGCGCATCACGTCCAGCCGGCGGACCTCGCGCCCGAGCTCGGGATGCGGCCCCGCCAGGTCCCGCAGCACGCCGTCGCGCACCGTGGCCCACGAGGTCTCGAGCAGGGCGCGGCGCGCGCCCGCCGGATCGGCCCCGGGGAACGGGCGATAGTAGGTCAGGACGGTCGGGCCGGCGTGCGTACGCAGTGACTGATGGGTGGCCACCACGTAGCCGAGCCCGGCGCCGTCGTAGAGCACGTTGTCCCAGGCCGGCGGCGCCCCGGCCAGTGGCCGATCCAGGTGCAGGTTGGCCACGAGCCAGGGCGCGTAGCGGAAGGCGCGCGCGAAGGCCGGCGGACGCTCACGCCACGGCCGGTAGAGGCGAGCGGCCACGAAGACCGGGCACGCGAGCACGACCTCGCGGGCCAGCAGCCGCCGCGTGCGCGTCGCCGCCGGGTCGTAGACGTCGACGGCGACGCGAGCGCCGGCGGGCTCCACGTTGACGACGACCTGGCCGAGCTGGATGCGCTCGGCCACCGGCTCGGCCAGCCGGCGTGTGAGCCAGCCGTTGCCCTCGGGCCACGTGAGCACCACGTCGCCGTACTCCGGATCGGGATCGCGCGCGGCATAGTAGTGGACGCCGGCCCACGCCGAGGTCCCGGCCAGGTCGGTGCCGTAGTCGTCCCGGCACGCGTACTCGACCCACCAGCGCACGCGCGGCGAGGTAACGCCGCGCGCGTCGAGGAACTCGGCCATCGAGAGGCGATCCAGCTCGGCGAACGCGCCGGGGGCACCGGCGGTGCGCGGTGCAGCGAAGGCTCGGCGCCCGGCCGCGTCGCGCCAGCCGCGATAGCCGTCCATCTCGCGCCGGAACGCCTCGTGCTGCCCGCGGTCCTGGGCGCCGGCGCCGGCCGCCGGAAACAGCCCGTCGTGCCAGCGTCCGCGGTGGTACAGGCGCTCCTGGGGGGCGTGGCAGAGGTGACGCTCGTCATAGACCGGCCGGCCGTCGCGCCCGAAGGCCTCGATGACGCCCAGCTCGCGCAGCAGCGTGCGCACGCCGCGGGCCTCGGGCCCCGGCAACGGCAGGTAGTGGGCGCCCCACGGGTACGCGGTCGCCGCCGAGGCACCGGCGCGCGCGTTGCCGCCTGGCGCGTCCTCCAGCTCGAGCAGCGTCAGGTCCCGCACCCCGGCCCGCGCGAGGTGCCAGGCGGCCGCCAGGCCGGCGACGCCGGCGCCGACGATCACCACGTCCGCGCGCTCGCTCCCCGTCGGCGGCGGCAGCTGTCCCGGCTCTCGCAACAGGTGGCCGAGATGGTGGCCGGCGCCGACGAACCCGCCCTCCATCGGCGCTGCACTGCTCGCCCGACACCCGCCCGCGGCCAGCAGCCCGCCCACCAGCAGCTGACGCCGGGTGATCGCCGTCAAATCCTCTGCCACTCGGCGCCGTAGTAGTGGACGAGGATCTGGTTGTCGAGGCGGTTGACCTCGACCGGCACCGGCGCCATGTCGGGGGGGAACGCGAAGAGCCCCGGTGTGGCGTCGACGGTGAGGAAACGCAGGCCGTCGGGGTAGACGCGCGGCGCCGTCCACGCCTCGGCTCCGGCCAGCACGAAGCCCCACTCGCCGAACGACGGCACGTAGGCGTGATACGGCCGCGCGGCCAGCCCCGCGCTCCGCACCGTCTCCACGATGCACCAGAAGGAGCGGCGCGCGAACATCGGCGAGGTGGCCTGCAGCACGGCCAGCCCGCCCGGCGCCAGCCGTGTCCGCAGCACCCGATAGAAGGTGCGCGAGTACAGCTTGCCGAGCGAGAAGTTGTGCGGATCGGGGAAGTCCACGACGACCACGTCGAAGCGCTCGCTCGCCTCGGCCAGCCACACGAAGGCGTCGGCGTTCACCACCCGCACGCGCGGATCGCGCAGCGCGCCCGCGTTGACCGCGGTCAGCAGCGCGTGGTCGGCGAACAGCCGCGTCATCTCCGGATCGAGGTCGACGAGGGTGACGCGCTCGACGGCCGGATACTTCAAGATCTCGCGGACGGCCAGGCCGTCGCCGCCGCCGAGCACCAGCACCTGCCGCGGCCGCGGGTGCGAGGCCAGGGCGGGGTGCACGAGCGCCTCGTGGTAGCGGTGCTCGTCGCGCGAGGAGAACTGCAGGTGGCCGTTGAGGAAGAGTCGGAGGTCGTCGCCGCCCCGGGTGAGCACGATGCGCTGGTAGGGCGTGGTGCGGGCCAGGATGATGTCGTCGGCGTACAGCCGGTCCTCGGCCCACGCGGTGATCCGCTCGGCGGCCACGGCACCGCCGCCCAGGCAGAGCATGGCGGCCGCCGCCAGCACCCGCAGCGATCCGGGAGCGGCCAGCTCGCGCCGGAAGATCCACGTCGACCACAGCCCCACCGCCGCGTTGGCGAGGCCGACCAGCAGGCCGGTCCGGACGAGCCCCAGCCGCGGGATCAGCAGCAGGGGGAACAGCAGCGAGGCGGCCAGGGCGCCGACGTAGTCGAGCGAGAGCACCTGGGCCACCAGCTCGCGGAACACCAGCCGGTCGCGCAGCAGGCGGAGCAGCAGCGGGATCTCCAGCCCCACCAGCACGCCCACCACGCCGACGAGCCCGTAGAGGACGGGCCGAAAGTGCGCGGTCTGGCCGAAGGCGACGAACAGGATGGCGGCCGCCCAGCCGCCGACCAGCCCCACCAGCACCTCCACCTGCACGAAGCGGGCGGCCAGCCCCCGCTGCACGTAGCGGGACAGAAACGAGCCCACTCCCATCGCGAACAGGTAGGCGCCGATCACGGTGGAGAACTGCGTGATGGAGTCGCCGAGCAGGTAGGAGGCGGCGGCCGCCGCCACCAGCTCGTACACGAGCCCGGCGGTGGCGACGATGACGACGGTGATGTAGATGGCCGACGACACGGGCGGCCCGCTCAGCGGATGGCCGAGGACACGATGATCGAGATGCCAATGGCGACGGCACCGACCACGATGGCCAGCGCGGTGTTCTTCTCGTCGATGATCTCCTTCCACAGGTGATAGGGCGTGAGCCGATCGACGATGACGAAGGCCAGGGCGAAGACGACGAGGCCGAGCGTGGCGTACACCAGCGCGGCGACCATCGGGACCCAGTGGAACTCGGGGAGGGTCATCATTTGGCTCCTGTGTAGGACCGCCCGCCGCCATAGCTCGAGCGGGACGATCCGGGGTTGTCGCGTACCGACTTCGGCACGCCCTTGTTCTCGGTGACGCTGGCCGGGCTCCAGCCGGTGACGTGCACCCAGACGAGCGCGGCCAGCACGAGCGTGGCGAAGACGCCGTAGGCGCGCGTCACTCGTCGTCTTCGTCGCCGCCGCCGGGGGCGTGGTCGCTGTCCTCCCAGCGACGCTGCTCGAATCGCCACTGGCGCCACCAGAAGAGCAGCGGCGGGAGCATCAGCAGTCCCAGCGCCAGCCACAGCCACAGCGCGCGCGGCACGTCGCGGGTGAGCCGCACCCGGTAGTTCACCGGGCTCGGTCCCTCCGGCTCCACCGTCAGCACGTAGCGGCCGGCCGGTACCGCGGGCAGGTACGCCCGGTCCCACGGTGCCCCCTCGCTCCAGGCTCCATCGCTGTCGCGTCCGAAGTAGTACGACACCTCGCGGCCGAAGGTGCGGGCCGCCCCGGTCTGCTCGTCCACCAGCGTCAGGTTGAAGTACGTCCAGCTCTGGGCCAGCGTGGAGGAGATCTCGACCATCAGGTTGGAGGTGCGGCCGGTCAGCGTGAACGGCTCGCTCTCGACGCTCGCCGTGGCCGGCGCGCCGGGATGGTACTCCCAGGCGGCGTCGAGGACGAGGCGCTGCTGGGCGACCATCAGGAAGACGAGATGCACGAGCACCGCGGCGCCCAGGAACGCGGCCAGCAGCAGCAGCATCGTCCGCGAGTGCGCCGTGTACGGCGAGGGCTGGACGGCGCCGACGCCCGCCCGGTCCGGCGGCTGCCCCGGCAGCGCGAAGGCCTTCCAGATCTCGGCGCCCTCGACGTGCTCACCGATCGACCACGCCGTCTCCTCCCGCGTGCGCTCGCACGACAGGATCAGCGGCGGGTTCACGTAGTCCTCGACGACCGCCGACTCCCCCACCCGGGCCTGCCACGGCAGCTCGCCCACGACGGCCGCGATCTCGGCCTTGGCGGTCTGGAAGTGGCGGTACCGCTCGCCGAGGTACTCCGCCTCGTGCTCGCCGCGCGCCTTCGGCAGGCCGGCGACCGACTTCGTCAGCGTCCAGTGGCCGGCGTACTCGACGAGCCAGCGGAGGCCGCCGGTGGGGTTGTAGAGCAGGTGCTCGAACCACGTGTCGCTCGCCCCGGCGACCTTCGTGCGACGGGCGAGGTAGCCGATGACCTCCCAGGTCTCGCCCTTGAGCCGGCCGCGGGTGCCGAGCGGAATCTTCGGCCTGACGCGCCCGGACTCGTAGCGGGCGATGACCTCGAAGTCGGGGTGCTGGGCGTCGAGCAGCGCGCCGCAGCCGCCGCAGGCGATCACCAGCGAGCGGCCGGGCGCCCGCAGCTGCAGCGCGGCACCGCAGCCCGAGCAGGCGAGCGTCTTGACCGAGGGGGGCGCGGGCGGCGTCAGCGCCACCCGTCGAACTCGCGGAGTCCGCGCAGCCCCAGCGCGGCCGGCTCCACGATCTCGCCCGTGTACAGCCGGGGCGTGTCCTCACCGTAGTCCAGCGTGGCGAAGCGCGCGGTGGCGGTGCGCAGGTCCACGCTCGTCGTCTTCCAGCCGGAGTCCACCCGGAACGGCAGCTCCCCGTCGCCGCCGACGACCTCGGCCTCGCGGACCTCGGTCACCTCGTAGGCGACTCCGCCGAGCGTCACCTGCACGCCGGGGCGCAGGCCCGCCCGCTCGGGCAGCGGCTCCGGCACCGCGGTCTCGAACGACACCGCGTACTCACCGGCGGCATCGGCCAGCCAGCCGCCCCGGCCGTCGTCGAACGCGCAGTACCACTCGTTCCAGCCGCCGGCCATCCAGCGCACTTGCAGGCGTCCCACCACCGCAAAGTGCACGCCACGCCACCGGCCCTCGACGCCGAGCTGCAGGGGGGTCGCGTCCTCCCGCAGCGCGGCCATGGTGCCGAGCTGCTCGACGTCGAGATCGCGGCGCAGGAGGGTGGCGCGGCAGTAGCCGCAGACGGCGAGCAGGGACTGCGCGGAGGTGAACCGGACGGGCGCCCCGCAGGACGGGCAGGCGACGGTGGTCAGGCCTGGGGCGCTCCGCACTCGGGGCAGAACTTGCTCGGCTTGTCCAGGCGCGCGTTGCAGCGTGGGCACGTGGCCGCCTGGACCGCACCGCAGTCGGGACAGAACCGTGCGCCCGGGGGCACCGGCTTGGCGCAGCGCGCGCAGGCGACCGCCGCCGGCCCCGCTGGACCGACACGAGGAGCCGGGGCCGCCGGCGCGGCCGACCCGCCCGGCGCCGCCGGAGGAGCGCCGCTCACGGCCTGGCCGAGCGCCTGGCCCATCGCCTGCCCCATGGCGATGCCGGCACCGAGGCCGGCACCCGCACCCGCCACCCCGCCCTCGTTGGCGGCCGCCACCGGAATCGACTGGGCGGTCTGGAACTGTGTGTAGCGGCCCATGTCGCCGACGACGTTCATGCCGATCCGCTCGTCCAGACGCTTCTGCAGCTCCTCCGGCAGCGACAGGTTCTGGACCTGGAAGCTCTCCAGCGCCAGGCCGAGGTCGGCGAACATCGGCCGCAGCTTGTCGGCCACGGCCGCCCCCAGCTCGATCTGGTTGGCCGTCATGTCCAGGAACGGGATGCTGCTCTCGGCGAAATGGTCGGTCAGGACCGCGACCACCGAGTTGCGCAGCTGTCCCTCGACGTCGCCGACCGTGTAGGTCTCGCGGCTGCCCGAGACCTTCTGGTAGAAGACACGGGGGGCGGCGATGCGGAACGTGTAGATGCCGAAGGCGCGCAGCCGCACGGCGCCGAACTCGCGGTCGCGGATCGTGATCGGGTTCGACGTGCCCCACTTCTGATTCAGGCGCAGGCGGGTGGAGAAGAAGTAGACGTCGCTCTTGAACGGCGACTCGAACAGCTTGTCCCAGTTGGCGAGGTCGGTCAGCAGCGGGACGTTCTGGGTCTTGATGGTGTGCTGGCCGGGGCCGAAGAGGTCGGCCGGCTTGCCCTGGTGCACGAAGAGGGCGGCCTGCGTCTCCCGCACGGTGAGCTGAGCACCCTGCTGGATTTCCATGTCGCGCATGGGGAAGCGCCAGGCGAGGACCTCGTCACCATCCTCCGTCCACTGGATGATGTCGATGAACTGCTTCTTGATGAAGTCGAGAAACCCCATGACGCCCTCCGACGCTGGATCGACTTCGACCACTCTAGGTGGCCGGCCGGACGAGTGTCAAGGAACGGGAGGGCACGGTTGACCATGCGCCGAAGCGTGCGGTACGATGCGCGTCCATGAAAAAGCCAGCTCCGAAAAAGAAGGCCGTCGCGAGGCCCATCGCGGCGAAGAAGAGCCCCGCCAAGGCCAAGAAGCCGGCGGCGAAGGCGGCCCCCGTGGCAGCGGCGAAGGCCGCGCCCTACAACCCGGCGCCCCTCAAGGGCGACGGGTGGCCGCCGTTCCGCTACCCGCTGCAGTAGGTCCCGGCGCCCGTCGCCGGCGGGCTCCGCTGCTCCGGCTGCTCGGCTTCCTCCTGGGGCTCCTGATCGCCGCCGCCCCCGTCCCGGCCGGCGCCGATGACCGCCCGGTGCGGCTCGTCACCTTCAACCTGCTGCACGGCGGGCCGTGGACTCGCTTCACCGGCGACGACCAGCACCTCGAACGGCGCCTGGCCATGATCGTCGAGGATCTGCGCGCGCTCGACCCCGATGTGGTGGCCCTGCAGGAGTCCCCGGTGACGAGCCGCCACGGCGACGTGGCCGCCCGCCTCGCTCAGGCCCTGGGCCTGCCCCACGTCGTCCACGCGCGCGCCACCGAGCGGGTGTTCGGGCCGCGCTGGCTGGGCCGGCTGATCGTCGGCGCGCTGGGGTTCGTGGAGGGGCCGGCCATCCTCAGCCGCTTTCCGATCACCGCCAGCGAGGTCCACGACCTGCCGCGCTGCCAGCGCTGGCTCGATCCCCGCGTCGCGCTACGGGCCGACCTCGCCACGCCGGCCGGCGCGGTCGCGGTCTTCTCGACCCACACCTCGCGCGACGACTGCCAGACGCGGCGGGTGGCCGAGCTGGCGGGGGCGGTGCCGGAGCACCCCGCGGTCGTGATGGGCGACCTCAACACCGGCGACACGGCCCCGGTGCTCGCCGTCTTCCGCGATCACGGCTTCGTCGACGCCTTCCGCGCCGCCAACCCCGCCGCTCCCGGCCCCACCGTGTGGCAGCGCATCGACGCGGAGGCGGCCACCGTGCAGCGGCGCGTCGACTATGTCTTCGTACGGGCGGGGGGCGGGGTGACGGCCGGACCGGTATCGGGCCGGGTGGTGCTCAACACCCCGCGCTCGCTCGGGGACGGCGGCGTGCTGTGGCCCTCGGACCACTACGGCGTGCTCGTGGAGGTGAGCCTGCTCAGGCCGGCTTCAGCCCGGTGACGTTGTAGACGCTGACCGGGCGCGAGAAGCCCTTGAGCGACATCTCGCCGACCGGCTCCGCCTCGACCTGGTGCTCCAGCGCGCCGAACAGACGGCGTGAGACGAGGATCTGGCCGGGCTGGGCCTCGCCGCACAGGCGGGCGGCCAGGTTGGTGACGGTGCCGATGGCGCCGTAATCCGAGCGACCCTCGAAGCCGATGGCGCCGAGCGTGGCGTAGCCCTGGGCGATCCCGACCCCGAGGTCCAGCTCGTAGCCGCGCTTGCGCCAGGCGCGCACCAGCTCCTCCACCCGCTCCCGCATGGCCACCGCCATCCGCACCGCGCGCTCCTGCGGATTGGGCACCGGCGTGGGGTCGTTGAAGAAGATCATCATGCCGTCGCCGGTGAAGCGTTCCAGCGTGCCCTCGTGCTCGAGGATGAGCTGCCCCATGGCCGCGTGGTACTCACGCAGCACGCCCATCACCTCCTCGGGCTCCGAGGTCTCGGCGAAGGCCGTGAAGCCGCGCAGATCGAGGAAGACCACGGTGATCTCCCGTCGGTGGCTGCGCAGCGGGTCCTCGGCGCCCCCGCTGACGATGGCCTCGGCGAGCTGGGGCGAGAAGAAGCGCTTGAGGCGGCCGAGCCGCTCGAGCTGGGCCACCTGCTCGGCCACGCGAGCCTCGAGGGTGCGGTTGAGCTCGCCGACCTGGTCCCACAGCGTCTTCACTCGCAGCAGTGAGCGCACGCGGGCCAGCAGCTCGGGCTGGTGGATGGGCTTGGTGAGGAAGTCGTCGGCACCGGCCTCGATGCCCTTGACGCGCTCCTGGGCCGGGTCGAGCGCGGTGACCATCACCACTGGCAACATGGCGGTGGCAGGATTCTCGCGGATCTTCCGGCACACCTCGTAGCCGCTCATGCCCGGCATCATCACGTCGAGCAGGACGAGATCGAGGGGCGCGGCGTCGACGCGCGCGAGCGCCTCGGCTCCCGAGGTGGCCGTGGTGACGGCGTAGCCCTTGGCGGTCAGCAGATCGGCCAGCAGCTTGAGGTTGACCGGCGTGTCGTCGACGACGAGCAGCCGTCCCGGCCCGCTCACGGGGCGCTCCGGGCGGGGCGGTCCAGCACCTCGCGGACCAGCTCGAGGAAGGGCCGCACGCTGATCGGCTTGGCCTGGTAGCCGTCGAAGCCGGCGGCCAGGATCTTCTGGCGGTCGTGCGTCATGGCCGAGGCCGTCACCGCCACCACCGGGATGGAGGCGGTGGCCGCGTCGGCGCGCAGGCGCCGCAGCGTCTCGATGCCATCGATGCCGGGCAGCTGGATGTCCATCAGGACCAGGGCCGGATGGTGCTCACCGGCCAGGCGCAGTCCTTCCTCGCCCGTCTCGCTCTCCAGCAGCCGGTAGCCCTTGACGGTGAGCACGTCCCGCACCAGCTTGCGGTTCTTCTCGTTGTCCTCGACGACCAGGATCAGCTCGCCTGCCATGACGTCACCGGGATGGTAAATGTGAAGGTCGCTCCCTGCCCCACCTGGCTCTCGACCCAGATCTTGCCACCGTGGAGCTCGACGAACTTGCGGGCCAGGGCCAGGCCGAGGCCGGTCCCCTCGTGCTTGCGTGCGTAGTCGGTGCCCACCTGCCGGAACTCCTCGAACACCGCGGCGTGGTCCTCGGGGGCGATACCGACCCCGGTGTCGGCCACCGAGATCTCGGCCACGCCGTCACCCAGTCGGGCCCGCACGTCGATGCGCCCACCCTCGTGTGTGAACTTGACGGCGTTCGACAGCAGATTGAGCAGGACCTGCTTGACCTTGCGCTCGTCGCCCTTGATCTCGCCCAGCCGGGGATCGATCGACTGCTCCAGCGTGATGCCCCGCCGTAGCGCCCGCTCGCGGATGAGCACAAGCGCGTTGTCGATGGCCTGGGGCAGGTGGAAGTCGGTCGGCTCCAGCTCCATCCGGCCCGCCTCGATCTTGGCGAGGTCGAGGATGTCGTTGATGAGCGACAGCAGGTGGCGCCCCGAGGACAGGATGTCGTTCAGGTACTCCTCCTGCTTGGCGTTCACGTCGCCGAACATCCGCTCGATCATGACCTCCGAGAACCCGATGATCGCGTTGAGCGGCGTGCGCAGCTCGTGCGACATGCTGGCCAGGAACTCGTCCTTGTGGCGGCTGGCCACCTCCAGCTCGCGACTCTTGTCCTCGATCTCGTGGAACAGGCGGGCGTTCTGGATGGCCAGGGCCGACTGGCTGGCGAAGGTGCGTAGCAGCTCGACCGTGCGGGGGGCGAAGGCCCCGGGGATCCGCCGGTTGATGACCAGCGCGCCGACCACCTCGTCCTCGCTGACGAGCGGGACGGCCAGCAGCGAGCGATAGCCGAAGCGAACGAGCACCTCGCGAACGCTGCTGGAGTAGGCGTCGGTGTCGGTGACGTCGGCGACCTGGATCGGCTCCCGGCCCGCCACCGCCCGCCCCGCCGCGCCCTCGCCGTAGGCGAGCCGCGTGGCCCGCAGCGCCGCCACGAACTCCTCCGGAAATCGATCGGTCGCCCGCAGGTGGAAGGCGCGGGAGGCCTCGTCGAACTCGTAGAGCACGCCGCCGTCGCCCTCGGCCAGCTCGGTGGCCCGGGCCACGATGGTGGCCAGCACGGTCTCGAGATCCAGCGTGGAGGAGATGGCCCGCCCGACCTCGCCCAGCGCCTCCAGCTCACCCACCGAGCGGGTGAGCTCGGCCGTGCGCGACTGCAGCTCCTGGAACAGGCGGACGTTCTCGATGGCGATGACGGCCTGGTCGGCGAAGGTCTGCAGCAGCACGACCTGCTTGTCGGTGAACGGTCGCACGTCGGTGCGTCTGATGAGCAGGGCGCCGATGGCCGTCCCCTCCCGCATCAGGGGGGTCGCCAGCGTGGTGCGGTTCCCGAAGCGGGCGGCGATCGCCTGGCCCTCGGGAAAGTCCCCGGCCGCGACGATCAGGTCCGGCACGTGCACGGGGCCGCCGTCGAGCACCGCCCGGCCCGCCACCGTGCCCTGCACGATCGGGATCGGCTCGTCGAACGGCATCGAGATCGACCCGTAGTGCGCCGCGATCCGGAAGGCGCCGTCGCGGATCAGCAGCACCGCGCCGTCGCCGGCCTCGCACACCCGGGTGGCGTTCTCGGCCACCGCGTCGAGCACCGGCTGCACATCGGTCGGCGAGCTGGAGATGACGCGCAGGATCTCGGCCGTCGCCGTCTGCTGCTCCAGCGCGGCGGTGACCACCCGATTCTTCTCCTCCAGCTCCTTGAACAGCCGCACGTTCTCGATGGCGATGACCGCCTGGTCGGCGAACGTCTGGAGCAGGGCGATCTGCTTGTCGGTGAACGGGCGGATCTCCGTGCGGTAGACGAGCAGCACCCCGACCGCGACACCCTCCCGGAGCAGCGGCGTCGCCAGGGCCGTGCGTACGTGGGCGACCTGGGTGACGTCGACCAGGTGGGGCCACTCGTCGACGAGCCGGGCGAGGTCGGCCTCCTGCGTCGTCTGGCGGTCCAGGATGGCCCGCCCGCTCGGGAGCTCGCGCGTGATGGGGAAGCGCCGATCGGTGATGAGCCGGCCCTCGTTGGTGGCCCGCCAGATGAAGCCGTCGCCCTCGACCTGGCCGATCAGGGCCCGGCTGGCGTCGGTCAGGCGCGCCGCCGCCTCGGCCACGGCCTTCATGACCGGCTGGATGTCGGTGGGCGAGCTCGAGATGACGCGCAGGATCTCGGCGGTGGCCGTCTGCTGCTCCAGCGTCTCCGTCAGCTCGCGGGTGCGGTCCTCGACGCGCTGCTCCAGCGTGGCGTGCGACTCGCGCAGCCGGCCGGTCATCTCGTTGAACTCGTCGGCCAGGGCCTCCAGCTCGTCGCCGGTCTTGATGGCGATCTGGTGGTCGAGCTCGCCGGCGCCGATCTTGGCGGCGCTCACTTGCAGCGCCTGGATCGGCTGGGCCAGGCGACGCGCCAGCACGACGCTGGCCATGGCCGCCAGCCCGATGCCGAGCGCCACCAGCAGCGCCGTGCGGTAGGCCGAGGACCGCAGCGTCTGGAACGCCTCCTCCAGCGGCTGCTCGACGAACACCACCCAGCCGAGCGTGGTGATCACCGAGTGGGCGGTGAGGACCTCCCGGCCCTTGAGGTCGCGGGCGATCGTGACCTCGGAGGCGCCGGGCACGCCGGCCAGCACCGTCTTGACCTGGTCGAGGCCGGCCAGGCTCGTCTTCTGGAGGACCAGGCTGATGTCGGGATGGGCGATCAGCGCCCCGCCGCCGTCGACCACGTAGGCGAGGCCTGCCTTGCCGACCCTGATCTGGGAGACGACATCCCAGATGAACTTGAGGTTGACCTCGGCCACCGTCACGCCACCGCCCGCCTGGGGCATGGCGATCGTCATGTACGGCTCCGACTCCTTGCGGAAGTAGACGGGGCCGAAGTAGGTGCGCCCGCTCTTGGCCACCCGGAACTTGGGATCGCCGGAGAAGTCGGTCCGGCTGCCGACGACGTCCATGGCCAGCCGCGATACCCGGAGCTGCTCGCGCCCGCTGGCGTCGAGGTGACTGACTTCCGTGATGGGGAGCACTTGCCGTTGCAGGCGGACGGCGTCGATGCGCCGCTGCTCGATGGCCGCCGCCGGGGTCGGCACCAGCAGCGGCTGGGTGGTCCACACCAGCTGGCGCTCGATCTCCCGCACGAAGGTCTCGATGCGGGAGGCCGCCCCGCTGGCCTTCTCGCGCTGCAGCGTCACCAGCGCGGCCTTGTTCTCGTTGTAGGAGTAGTAGATCTCGATGGCGCCGCTGACGAGCAGAGCTCCGGTGACGAGCCCCACGAGGATGACGAGGTACTTGCGGGCGAGGCGGCCGCGGCGCCTCATGGTGGCTCGATTCTACGCCGGAGGCGTCCCCATCCGGCCCAGGAGGTCGACGAAGCCCTTGTCCAGACAGCGGGCGATCTCGTCGCGGCAGGCCCGGTAGGTCTCCTCGCCCTGCCCGACGGGGTCGCCGATGTCGCCCGTCTCGCCGGCCAGCTCGCGCAGGGTGAGCAGCGGTGGCGCCGCATCGGCGACCAGCGCGGCCACCATCCGCTTCTGCTCGGCGGTCATGGTGACCACCACCCGGGCCTCGCCGACGAGGTCGCGGTGGGTCTTGAGATCCGTGGAGACGATCGTGTCCTCCTCGAGGCGGATGCCGATCTCCTTGAGGACCAGGCGGGCATCCAGCGAGGCCAGCATGCCGTCACGCGCGTAGGGCGAGACCCCCGCCGAGCGCACGCGCACGTGGGCGCCCAGGCCCCGCTCGGCGAGCATCCGCTCGAGCAGGGCGTGGGCCATCACGCTCCGACAGGTATTGGCGTGGCAGACGAGGAGGACGCTCACGCCTCCTCCCACGGTGACTTCCAGGCCCGGATGCCCTTGCCGAGGTCCTTCCACTCGGCGGCGGGGCGCTCGCTCAGCGTCCGCCCGAACCCGGTGCCCATCGGCGCCTTGAGGTTGCCGCCGATCGTGTCCTTGAACTGGCCGGCCACCTCCTCGGGCGTGAGGCGGCGGTTGCCCTCCAGCCGGCGCGTCGCCTGCGGGTGCGAGAGCACCGTGTAGCCGTACCCGAACGAGTGGAAGACCTGCCCGTTGACGTGGGCGGCGCCGTCGCTGGAGAGGAAGACGACCAGCGGGGCTACGTTGTCGGGATCGCGCTCGGTGCCGACCGCCTGCTCGCTCGGCCACTTCCCGGTCGACTCGAACACCTCGCGGCCGCGCGGCGTGGAGTCGATCATGCGGGTGGCGCCGCTCGGCATGATGGCGTTGCAGGTCACGCCGTACTTGGCCATGGCGTTGGCGGTGGACCAGGTGAGCCCGACGATGCCGGCCTTGGCCGCCGCGTAGTTCGGCTGACCGGGGGCGCCGAGCGCCGACACCGAGGACATGCTGATGATGCGGCCGGCCTTCTGCTCGCGCATGCGGATGGAGGCCGCGCGCATGGTGTTGAAGGCGCCCTTGAGGTGGACGCCGATGACGGCGTCCCACTCCGACTCGGCCATGTTGAAGATCATCCGATCGCGCAGGATGCCGGCCACGTGCACCAGGATGTCGATGCGGCCCCACGCCTTGGCGACCTGCTCGACCATGGCCGTACCCTGGGCGAAGTCGGACACCGAGCCGTAGTTGGCCTCGGCGGTGCCGCCGGCCTTGCGGATCTCGTCCACCACCACGTCGGCGGGACCCCGCTCACCGCCCGCCCCGTCGAGCGTGGCACCGAGATCGTTGACGACGACCTTGGCGCCGGCCGCGGCCAGCGCGATCGCAATGCCCTTGCCGATTCCCCGTCCGGCGCCCGTGACCAGCGCCGTCTTGCCGTCGAGCATGCCCATGCGTTCCTCCCCTGTCTCTTATTGCAGGCTCGCCTCACCGGCCGAGCCCGGCTCAGCTCGCCCTATCGCCCGGCTCAGCTCGCCCTACCTCGGATTTACAGGCTCGCCTCGCCGGCCGAGCCGGCTCAGCTCGCACTGCCACCAGTATCGGGTAGCGGCCGGTAGAAGGTCTGGCCGGCGGCGACCCAGCTCTGCAGCATCTGTCGGAACTGCGGTCCCATCGAGTCGATGCCGCGCATCGGCATGGTGCCGCGACGGATCGTGAAGTCGTGGGGGGCCAGCTCACCGCCGCGCACGAAGTGCCGCTCGGCCGCGGCCGTGCGGCCCTGCGTCCACAGCCACTGGCCGAGCCCGAACTCGGCCCGCGCCCGCTGATGCTCCTCGGTCGGCAGCGGCTGATGACGGCGCACCTCATCGGCGCTCAAGGCTGGCCCCTCACCGCGCACCCACGCTCGTAGCGCGGTCAGGTGCCGGGCCGACTCGAGGCCGGTGATGTGCTTGAAGGTGTCGGCGCCGAAGGCCACGTCGTTGGGGCGCACGATGCGTCCCTTCTCGTCGATCCAGAAGATCGTGGGGACGTTGACGACGTTGTAGAGGTCGGCCAGCGCGTGGCGGGTGTCGATGAGCGAGGGGTGCGTGGGCCGGGCCGCCTCGATCCACGGGCGCGCCTCGTCGGCCGAGGCATCGAGGGCGACCGTGATCACGGTGAACCCGCGCCCCTTCAGCTCCTCGTGCAGCGCCTGCCAGACCGGCAGGTCGAGGCGGCACCCTCACCACGAGGCCCAGGTAACGAGCAGGATCTTCCGGCCGCGGTACTGTCCGAGCGAGTGGGGCTGTCCGTCCAGGTCGGGCAGCGTGAAATCGGGCGCGTGCTGCGAGGCCAGCGCCTGCGCGCGCTCGCGGGCGGAGCCGCCCAGGAACGCCGCCCGCTCGTCCACGTCCACCGCCAGCGCCCGGTCCAGGGTGCGCGCGAACCCCTCGAGGTCGATCCCGTCGGGCCCGACCAGGGCGGCCTCGTCGGCCACCGGGATGCACATGGCCTCGCTGCACAGCAGCCCGTCGTGCATCTCCCAGCCCAAGCCATCCTTGACGGCGGCGGCGTCGAGACGCACCCGCTCACCGGCCACCCGGCCCGGGATCTCGACCACGCGCGCGTCGTCGATGATCGTGAACCGGTCCATCACGCGGACCCCTCGGGCGCCCCCGCCCGGGCCGCCACCGCGAGGTCCTTGCTCTGGTCACGCTGGATCGTCGGACTCATGACGATCTCCTCGATCACCGTCCGCGGCGGCAGCGTGACGCAGAGCACGATGGCCCGCGCCACGTCTTCGGCCTGCATCATCGTGGCCCGAGCGGAGGCGTCGGGGTTGTGCGGCCGCTTGTCGAGGATGGGCGTGTCGACCTCGGCCGGCATGATGGTCGTGGCGCGGATCCCCTGGTTGCGCAGCGTGTTGTGCACGTGCTGCATGAGGTTGCGCACCGCCGCCTTGGCCGCGCCGTAGGGAGCGCCGCCGATCAGCCCCGCCTTGAGCGCGGCCAGCGAGCTGACGGTGACGATGGTGCCGGTCTTGCGCTCGATCATGCCAGGCAGCACCGCCTGGGTGAGCACCTGCACGGCGGTCAGGTTGACGGCCATCACGCTGTCCCACTCCTTGCGACCGATCCAGCGCACGGAGCGGGCGTGACTGCTGTGGCCGGCGTTGTTGACGAGCACGTCCACGCGGCCGAACCGCTCCAGCGTCCACCGCACGAGCTCGGCGGCGGCCTCGGCATCCTCGAGGTCGACCGCCCGGGCCGCGCACAGACCGCCGTCCTTCTCGATGGACCGGGCCACCGCATCGACCGGCGCCTGCCGGCGGCCGCAGATGACGACCTGGGCGCCCTCGGCGGCGAGCATCCGCGCCGTCACCTCGCCGATCCCGGTACCGCCGCCCGTGACGATCGCGACCTGTCCCTTCAGCACGCCCATCGCCGTCTCCTTCTCGCTATCGCCAGGCCCACACGGGCTGTTCGTAGTGGTCGACACGCGTTGGCCGGCCGTGGACGACGACCTCGCGCATCTGGTAGATCACGGCCGCCGTCGGCGCGTGGATGAGCGTGGACAGGATCGGCAGCTGGATCACTGGCCGCTCGCTCTCGGGAATCGAGATCAGGATCGGCACCTCGGGCGCCTCCAGATCGTCGAGCGGCACCTGATACACGCGCACGACCTCCTCCGGGTTCGGGGTCAGCTCGCCCGCCGCCGCGCACCACGCCACCACCGGCGTGATGACGAAGCCCGAGCGCGTCGGGTAGTCGTCCAGCACGCCCAGCACCGCATCGGCGCCGAGCGTGAGCCCGACCTCCTCGGCCAGCTCCCGGCGCGCGGCGTCCTCGGGGCTCTCGCCCGGCTCGATGCGTCCACCCGGCAGCGCCCACTGGCGGGCGTGGGCCCGCAGCTTGGCGGCCCGCCGCGTCAGCAGAAAGCACGCCCGCCCCTCGGCGTCCGGCAACAGCACCAGCGCCACCGCCGCCGGCCGCCGCTCCGCCGGCGGGTGCGTTCGCCGCTCGAACCCCGCCAGGTGCGCCCGGGCCCGCGTGCGTAACGACTCGTCGAACTTCAATACGCCGGAAGTTTCCCGGCGCTCACGCCCGTCTTGCGGACGGCGGCCACCTCGTCGGCGGCGCGGGCGGCCATGAAGCGGCTGTCGCTGGCCAGCGTCACGAACTGGTAGCCGGCGGCGATCATCTTCAGGGCGTACGGCGCGCCGCCGCAGTGGATGCCGGCCGCCACGTTGTGGCGCTTGCATGCCTCGTAGATCCGCTGCTGGGCCTCGACCACCGGCGCCTCCGTCTGGTCGAGCTTGGGCGTGCAGCCGAGCGTGATCGAGAGGTCGGCGGGGCCGACGTAGACCGCGTCGATGCCGGGCACGCTCAGGATGTCGTCGATGTTCTTCACGGCCTGGGCCGTCTCGATCATCGGGATCACGAGGATCGTGTCGTTGGCGCTCTTGGGCGTGTAGTCGGTGCCGGCGTAGATCGACGCCCGGACCGGGCCCCACGAGCGATAGCCGGCCGGGTAGTACTTGCAGGCGGCCACCAGCGCCTCGGCCTCCGCGCGCGTGTTGATCATCGGGCAGATGACACCGTAGGCGCCGGCGTCGAGGATCTTCATGATCCGGGCGGGGTCGCTCCACGGCACCCGGGCCAGCGGCACCACGCCGGTGGTCGAGATGCCCTGCAGCATCGTGACCGCCACCTGGTAGTCGACCACGCCGTGCTGCATGTCGATGGTCAGCGAGTCGAACCCCTGGTGCGACATCACCTCGGCGGAGAACGCGCTCGGGATGGACAGCCAGCCGTTCACCACGGCCTCGCCCTTCGCCCAGATCTCCTTCAGCTTGTTGGCTCGCACGTCGGACTCCTCTCGCGCTCGGGCCCGCTCATTCCGGCCCAGCGGCATCGCGCATTATACGCCGATGGGGCGGGGCCCCGGGGGGGCGGGGTCCGCCACCCGCGGGGGCGGCGGCCGGGCCTCAGCGCCCGTCGCGGCCTCGTCCGATCGTGTCGATCAGGCCGTACTCGAGCGCCGCGTGGGCATCGAGGATTCGTCCCCGGCGCATGTCGTCGCTGATCGCCTCGGCCGGCTGGCCGGTCGCGGTGGCCAGACGGGCCTGGAGTCTCCAGAGCAGGTCCCGGTATAGCCGGCTCTGCTCGGCGAGCTGGTCGGGGGTCCCCGAGAAGCGGGTCACGGGCTGCACCAGACGGAAGGTCGCGCTGGGGGAGGCCGACCGCTGTCGAGCGAGCGCGACCACGCCGACCGCGGGACCGCCGGCCCGGCCCCGGCAATGTCCGTGAACCGGGGCGCGGAGCGAATCGATCACATCGATCAGGACGAACGCGGCCTCCAGGGCGGCGTCCGGGCAATCGAGCTGGACCTCGATCGGCTCGTCGGCGAGCGCGTCGAGCGCCATGAGCTGGGCGGCCGCGCGCCCGGCGACGGCGTCGTCGAGCCGGCCGCTGACGACGACGATCCGTCGCTCGAGCAGTGGCTCGTGCGGCCAGCCCCCCGGTCCCTCGACCCCGCCCATCGCTGACCGGGGTCGCCGGTCAGGACGCCCAGCGCTTCAGCATCAGGTGGCGCCGGTTGCTGGTGTGCGGACGAACCTGGGCCGGCCAGCGGCCCTCCTCGACGGCCTTGGCCCACGCCGGCGACAGCAGGACCTCGGGGCTCTCCAGCTCGTAGAGCGCGTGGAAGCGGGGGGCGCCCTGCGGATCCATCGTCTTGCGCTCGCCGCCCAGCATCATCGACAGCGGCTGGGTCTCGAAGCGGGTGGCCGCGATGACCCCCGGCACGGTCAGGATGAGCGGCACGTGCTCGGTGTCGTAGACCTCGTGGAACAGCCTCTCGCGGTCGGGGCTCACGTCCATCGCGGCGGAGAACAGGAAGCGGCTGGAAATGCTCATCGGGTCGTCCCTCCGTAGAGTTTGGCGTTGATCTCGCCGCGCAGCAGGGCGGCGCCGGCGTGGGCCGGGTCGGCCGCGAGCGCCCGATCGAGGGCGGCCAGGGCCGCGAACGGATCGCCGGCGCCGAGGTGGGCCAGCGCGAGGTCGGTATGGGCCTGCGCCAGCGTGGGCGCGCGGACCACGGCGCGGGTCAGGACGGGCACCGCCGCGGCCGGCCGGTCGACCGCGAGGTAGGCGCGGCCGAGCCGGTGCAGCAGCGGGCCGTCGCCGGGCTGCAGCGCCGCGGCCGCCTCCAGCACCGTCACCGCCTCGGCGCCGCGTCCCAGGCGCCCGTAGGCGGTGGCCAGCCCGTCGAGCAGGGCCGTGTCGCGGGGCCGCCGCGGACGCGCGGCCAGGTACTCGTCGACGGCCTCGGCCGGCCGGCCCTGCTCGACGAGCAACCCGGCCAGCTGCACGCGGTAGCTCGCCTCGTCGGGAGCCAGCTTCACCGCGGCGGCCGAGGCCTCCAGCGCGCGGGGGCCGAGCTGCTGCGCCTGCCAGACGCGCGCCAGCTGCGCCTGGGCCTCGGCGCTGCGCGGGTCGTGGCGCACCGCCGCCTGCAGCGTCTCGAGTGCGCGCAGCGGCAGATTGAGCCGGAGCTGCACGCGCCCGAGGTCGAGCAGCGAGGGCACGTGGGCCGGATCGGCCGCCAGCGCCCGCTCGAACTGGGCCGCGGCCTCGGCCAGCAGGTCCTTGCGCAGGTAGACCGCGCCCAGGTCGTGGCGCGCGGTCGGGGTGTCGAGCTGGGCGGCGCCGCCACCGGCCAGCAGCGGCAGCTCGCGGCTGCGGAAGCCGCGCACCATCCGGTAGTTGGTGGCGGCGGTGTCGCGATAGAGACTGCGGGGCGCCGAGAACTCCAGCGGCAGCAGGTCGTCGGTGTTCAGGTCGGCGCCCAGCGTGAGGCGGGCCGCGTCCGGCTCGGCCAGCAGGAAGTCGGCCAGGAACGCCGACGGCGCCCGGAAGCCGAGCCGCGCGAAGTCCTCGCGCAGCGCCGGCGAGGCCTCCCACGCCGCCTGGACGCGCGCGAGATCGAGCGGGCGGGGCTCGGCGCTGCCCGACGAGCACGAAGTCGGCGACGCCGTGGGCGTGCCACACCGTCGTCGCCGGGAACGCGGTGCGGAACGTGCGGACGATCATCTTGAAGTCCTCGGGCCGGATCGCGTAGCCGTCCACCCACTGCACCATCACGCCGCCCGGGGTCAGCCGCGAGCGCGCCAGCGCGTAGAACTCCGCGGAGAACAGCGTGGCGACGCCGCCGATCCACGGGTTGGACGGCTCCGAGACGATGACGTCCCACCGCCGGTCGGCCGCCACCAGCACGTTGCGGGCATCGCCGACGGCGAGGTGGACGCGCCGGTCGCGCAGCACCGCCCGGTTCTCGCGCTCGAAGAACGCGGCGGCGTCGACCACGGCCGGCTCGATCTCGACGACGTCGACGCGCTCGACCGGATGGGCGGCGACGGCGCCGACGGTGACGCCGCTGCCGAGCCCGATGACCAGCACGCTGCGCGCGTCGGGGTGCAGCAGGAGCGGCAGGTGACCGAGCATGAGCTGCATGTGCATGTCGATGCCGTTGCTGGCGTCGGTCTTGCCGTTCACCCGCAGCGAGGTCGTCGGGCCCTCGCGGTGCACGCTGACGGTGGCGGTCAACCCGTCCCGGTAGAAGAGGAGCTGGCTGTCGGCGGTGGCCTGGGCGACACCGCCCTGCCCGGCGAAGCGCTGGTACTGCCGGGCGTAGACCGACGCCCCGGCCGCCATCATCGCCGGGTTCCACGCGCGCACCCGCACGAGGCCGGCCACGATCACGAGGGCCAGCGCGAGCGCCCCCAGCCACTGCCACTGCGGCATCGTGCGACGGCCGACCCCGACGAGGACGAGACCGAGCACGAGGTTGAGGCCGATCGCGACCTTCACCGCGCCCTGGGCGCCGACGATCGGCACCAGGGCGAAGCCCGCGACCACGGTGCCCACGATCGCGCCCAGGGTGTTGAGCGCGTAGAGCCGGCCGACGTCGCCGCCCACGCGGGCCGGCCCCCGCGCGACCACCTGGACGGCGCACGGGAACCCGGCGCCGATGAGCAGCGTGGGCACCAGCATCGCGGCCACGGCCAGGGCGACCTCGACCAGCAACACGAAGCCCGGGGCCATCGACACGGCGAGGGCGCGCACGACGAGGTCGGGCAGCCGCTCGAACAGCGGCAGGATGCCGAGGGCGGCGAGGCCGGCGCCGAGCTGCAGGAGGCCGAAGGCGGCGGGGCCGAGCCGCCGGGCGCCGAACAGCCGCGAGAAGAGCGCGCTGCCGAGCGCGAGCCCGAGCAGGAAGGCCAGCAGCATGGCGGTGAACGCGTAGGTGGAGCTGCCGATCACCAGGCTCAGCGCCCGCGTCCACGCGACCTCGTACACCATGGACGCAGCACCGGCCACCGCGAGGCCCGCCGCGGTCAGCGTCGCCGCCGCGCTCGGCGGCTGCAGCTCGGCGGTGTCGTCGATGTGGGCAACCGGCGCCTCGGCGGGCGCGGCGGCGGCGACGTGGCGGTCGGCGAGGACGATCAGCGCACCGACGGTGATATTGACGGCGGCGGCCAGGAACAGCGTGGCCCGCATGCCGAGCGCGGGCAGCAGCAGGTAGCCGGCCAGCCCGGTGCCGACCATCGCGCCCAGCGTGTTCAGCGCGTAGAGGAAGCCCACGCGGCGGCCGAGGGTGCCCGCCTCGGTGGCGAACACGCGACTGAGGATGGGCAGCGTCGCGCCCATCAGCGTCGTCGGCGGCAGGAACAGGACGAGGATCAGCGCGAACTGGGCCAGGCTGAACGTGAAGAACGACAGCCCCAGCCCGCGGGCCAGCGCGCGGTAGGCCGCCTCCACCCACGGCAGCAGCACCGGGACCAGCAGGCAGAAGAGCCCCACGCCGATCTCGAGCACGCCGTAGAGGCGCAGGGGCCGGGCCTGCCGATCGGCGAGGCGGCCGAAGATCCAGCTGCCCAGCCCGAGTCCGGCCATGAAGGCCGTCAGCACGGTGGTCACGGCAAACACGGTGTGGCCGAAGACGAGACCGAGCATGCGGATCCACAGCACCTCGTACACGAGGCCGGTGGCACCCGACAGGAAGAAGCAGGCAACGACGCCGGTGAGCAGCGCCCGGGGCGGCGCCGAGGTCACGCTACGCGTGCTCCCGCGGCGCCCGGGGAACGACGAGCCAGAGGATGAGATACACGAGGATGCCGGGAAACGCCGCCGACAGCACCGAGACGAGGACGTAGAGGACGCGGACCACCGTGGGATCCCAGCCGAGCCACTCGGCCAGCCCCCCGCAGACGCCGGCGATCTTGCGATGGCGCCGCGACAGCTGGAGCGGCGTGGCCATCCGACTCACCCGCCCGCCCGCGCCACTCAGTGGGCTCCGCCGGCGCCGAAGGTCGGCGCCGCCAGCCCCTCGAGCATCACGTTGACGACGGCCGGCCGGCCCGCCGCCAGTGCCCGGGCCAGCGCCGGCTCGAGGTCGGCGGCGCGCTCGACCAGCTCGCCGTGGCCGCCGAGCGCGGCGGCGACCTGGTCGTAGCGCGAGGGACGGAGCGCGCAGCCGACGGCCCGCTCGGCGCCGTAGTGGCGGAGCTGCAGCGTGTGCTCGGCGTTCCAGCGCGCGTCGTTGCCGACGACGACCACGATCGGCGCGTCGTGACGGAGCGCGGTGTCGAGCTCGAAGGCGTGAAAGCCAAAGGTGCCGTCGCCCATCACGGCCAGCACGGGCCGGTCGGGGCAGGCCAGGCGGGCCGCCACCGCCATCGGCAGCGCGCTGCCGATCGAGCCGCTGAGGCCGTTGATCAGCCGCTCGCGCGGCTCGAGGCCGGCCTGCACCCACTGGCCGAACTCGCCGCCGTCGGCCACGAGGACGGCGCCCGCCTCCACGTGAGGGGCCAGCGCCGCGCACACGCGCAGCGGATGCAGCGGCGCTCGCGCCGAGCGCCGCGCCTCGGCCCACGCCGGCGGCTCCGACCGCCGCGCCGACTCGATCTGCTCGCGCCAGCCCGTGCGCGGCCAGGTCCGGGTGGCCGCCACTGCGGCCAGGCGCGCGGCCGAGGCGGCCGGGTCGGCGGTGAGCGCCAGCGTGACGGCCTCGGCAGGCGGCACCGCCTCGAAATCGAGGGCGACGACGCGACAGCCGCGCGCGAAGGCCTGGCCGAAGCGCAGCGAGAAGTCGAGCGGCTTGCCGAGCAGCAGGACGAGATCGGCCTCGGCCAGCAACGTGGTGGCTCCGCGCAGCCAGGGATCGTTGACGCCGCGCGGGCTCTCGATGGCCAGCGCCGGTGCGCCCGTCGCCTCGACCAGCCGCTGCACGGCCGCGCCGCGGGGCCCGCGGCCGAGGGCGGGTCCGGTGAGGATCAGCGGCCGCTTGGCCTCGGCCAGCAGCGCGACGATCGCCAGCGCGTCGCGCTCGCCGACGACGCCAGCGGCGACCGGCGCCGGCGCCGCCGGCGTCACCGTGGGCGCGGGCGCCTCCAGCACGTCGCCGGGCAGGCTCAGGTGCACGGGGCCGGGCCGCCCCGACGTCGCCAGCGCCAGCGCGCGCGCCACCTCGTCGCCCACGCGCGCCGGATCCTCGAGCGACCATGCCGCCTTCACCACCGGCCGCGCCGCCGCCACCTGATCGACTTCCTGGAACGCCCCCCGCCCCCGCTGCCCGCGCGGACTCGCGCCGGACAGCAGCAGCACCGGAGACTCCGCCATCCGAGCGCCGTAGAGCGCCGAGATCGCGTTGAGGTGCCCGGGGCCGGCGGTGACGAGCGCGACGCCGCACGCCTCGGTCAGCCGCCCCCACGCATCCGCCATGTGCACCGCCGCCGCCTCGTGCCGCGTGTGCACCAGCTCGACGTCGCGCCCGATGGTGGCATCGAAGACCGAGAGGATCTGATTGCCCGACAGCGTGAAGATCCGCCGCACACCCGCCGCCGCGAGTGCCTCGACCAGCCGACTCGCCCCCGTTGCCGTCCCGGCCGCCACGCTCGTGACTAGCCGGGGACGACCGCCGCCTGAACCTCCGTGAGCTCGTCGAGCGTCGCGGCGTCCGGCGGGGAGGCCGGGTGGCGGACGTACGCCGAGCGCAGCCAGCCGCGCCGGCGCAAGATCTCCTTGCGGATCGCCAGCGAGGTGCCCGGCACCGAGCCCGGCTGGCTCTCGAAGCGGATCAGTGGCAGCCAGTGATAGAAGAGCGCGCGCGCCTCGTCACGGCGCCCCGCCACGAAGTGCTCGCGGATGGCGCGCAGCGCCTCCGGGTACGGGAAGCCGGTCATGGCGCCGTCGGCGCCGCGCGAGAGCTCCTCGAAGAAGTAGACGCCGCCGAGGCCGCCGAACACGGCGACCCGTCGCGCGGCGAGCGCGGCCAGGCGGGTGATCTTGGGCGGCGTCGGTGGCTCCTCGAGCTTCACGGCCTCGGCCGTCGGCAGCTCGGCGATGAGACGGGCCAGGAACGGCGCCGGCATGACGACGCCGGTCGTGACCGGCTCGTCCTGCAGCACGAGCGGGCGCCCGGCCGCGCGCGCCACCGCCTGGTAGTACTCGGCGACCGCGTCCAGGTTGCGGGCGCCGGCCGGCGGCGCCACCATCACCGCGTCGGCGCCGTGCTCGCGCGCCATCGCGGCGAAGCCGGCGGCCAGGTGTGTCCCCGGCGCCGAGACGCCGACCACGACCGGCACGTACCCGGCCGCCGCCTTGACCACGTCCTCGACGACCCGCCGGCGCTCCTCGTCGGTGAGCCGGTGGGCCTCGCCAGCGATGCCCAGGATGGTGAGGCCGTTGACCCCGGTGGCCAGCACGGCCTCGACGAGGCGCGGCAGCCCCTCGACGTCGAGGGCCCCGTCGTCGGTGAACGGCGTCGCCAGGATGTGGAAGATGCCCGACCAGTCGATCATCGCGGGCCCTATAGTGCCACGACTGCAGGCCACCGGCGCCCGGGTTGTCAACGCGGTCGCCACCGCGGTAGGCTCCTGCACCATGACCATGCGAATCGGCATCGTGGGGGCGGGCGCGATCGGATGTGTCGTCGGCGGGCTGCTGACGAAGGCCGGGCACGACGTGACGCTGATCGACCAGTGGCCCGAGCACGTCGAGACGCTCAAGGCCCGTGGCCTGCGGCTGTCGGGCACGTGCGGCGACCACGTCATCCCGGTGACCGCCCTGCACCTGCACGAGGTGCAGCGCATCGTGACGCCGTTCGACGCGGTCTTCGTGGCGGTGAAGTCGTACGACACCGAGTGGGCCACCGCCCTCGGCCTGGCCCACCTGGCCCGCCCCCACGGCATCGTCGTCGACTTCCAGAACGGGATCAACGACGACCGGGTCGCCGCGGTGGCCGGGCGCGAGCGCACGCTGGGGTGCGTCATCCTGATCGCGGCCGGCATGTACGAGCCCGGCCACGCCATGCGCACCGACGCCGGCAGCGCCGGCTTCAAGATCGGCGAGCACGACGGCCGCGAGACCCCGCGGGCCCGCGCGCTGGCCGAGGCGCTCAGCGTGGTGGCGCCCACGACGGTCACCAAGAACCTGTGGGGCGAGCGGTGGTCCAAGCTCGCGATCAACTGCATGGCCAACCCCATCGCCGGGCTCAGCGGCTACGGCACCGCCGAGGTGCGGGTGGAGCCGGGGCCGCGGCGGCTGGCCGTCTTCCTGGGAGCCGAGGTGATCAGCGTCGGCCGGGCCCGCGGCTTCGAGGTCGAGCCCATCTGGGGGATCGCGGCCCAGCGCTTCGTCGACGCCGCCGCCGGCCGCGGGCTCGCGGAGGTGGAGGCCGACATCAGCCGCGACGCCCAGTCGCGCGCGGGCGGACGGCCCTCGCTGCTGCAGGACGTGATGCGCAAGCGCCGCACCGAGATCGAATATCTCAACGGCTACGTCGTGGCCGAGGGCCGCCAGGCCGGCGTGGCGACGCCGCTCAAC
Organism: uncultured Candidatus Rokubacteria bacterium; assembly: GCA_963734175.1. GTDB lineage: Bacteria > Methylomirabilota > Methylomirabilia > Rokubacteriales > CSP1-6 > AR5. Next base: position 121,593 of record CAVTGC010000013.1, on the reverse strand, counting down.
GAGGCGGTCGTCGACCTCTACCGCAGCCACGGCGTCGGGGTCCTCGAGCCCGACCCCCGCAACCTCGAGCCGCTGCTCAAGCTGGTGCCCTGATGCGTATCGGCGTCTCCGAGGCCAGTGCCCGCAAGGTCCGCGATCCCCGCGAAGGGGCGCGGTGGATGATCGAGCGCGCGGCGGCCGCGCGCCGGGCGGGCCTCGACTCGCTCTTCGTCGGCGACCACCACGCCACCCCGGCGCCGTACTACCAGAACGTGCCGATCATCGCCCGCATGCTGGCCGAGTGGGGCGATGCCCCGGCCGGTTGCCTGTTCCTGCTGCCGCTGTGGAACCCGGTGCTGCTGGCCGAGCAGGTCGGCACGCTGGCCTCGATCGCCGCCGGCCGCTTCATCGTGCAGCTCGGCCTCGGTGACGACGAGGCGCAGTTCGCCGCCATGGGGACCACGGTGCGCACGCGGGTCTCGGCCTTCGAGCAGTCGCTCGATGCCGTCCGCCGCCTGCTGGCCGGCGAGGTCGTGAGCGCCAGCGGCCGCTTCAGCTTCCGCGACGCGCGGGTGGCCCTGCGGCCGGCCGAGCCGGTCGAGATCTGGATCGGCGCCAGCGCGCCGCCGGCCATCGACCGCGCGGCCCGGCTGGGCGACGGCTTCCTCGCCGCGCCCGGCGCCACCACGGCTCAGGCGGCCGAGCAGATCCGTCACTACCAGGCTCGCTGCGCCGCTCACGGCCGCCCGCCCGCGGCGATCGCCGTTCGCCGCGACATCTACGTCGCCGACTCCGCCGCCGACGCCGAGGCGGCCACCGGCGCCATCATCAAGGCCGGCTACCGCGGCTTCGACCCCTCGGCCCTGGTCATCGGGACCGTCGACGAGGTGGTCGGGCGCTTCCGCGCCCTGAAGTCGCTCGGCTACACCGACGTCATCATCCGCCACGTCACCGACGAGCAGCGCTACGTGCTGGCGTCGCTCGCCCGCCTCGCGGAGGTGCGCAAGGCGCTCGCCTGACCCCTAGGCGTCGGCCGGCGAGCGGCGGCGGGGGGCGCGGCGCCGGGCCGCGGTCGCCGCCCGGCGCGCGCGGCGAAGCGGCCACGCGGCCGGCGCGGTGATCTCACGGCGCGTCACCGGCGAGGACAGGATGATCGAGGTCGCCGGCGTCCCCCAGCGGCCGACGCCCTCGATGACCGCCTCCAGGTGACCGACCGACGCCGCCGCGACCTTGAGCACGAAGGCATCGCTGCCGGTCACGTGATGACACTCGAGCACTTCGTCGAGACCCGCCACGAAGGCCTTGAGCCCGGCGCACTTCTCCTCGGGGGCGGCGACGCGGATGAGCGCGGTGATCGGCAGCCCGAGCGTCTCCAGGCCGAGGTCGAGTCGGTAGCCGCGGATGACGCCGGCGTCCTCCAGCCGGCGCACCCGCTCGGCGGCGGCGGGCGCCGAGAGCCCCACCCGGCGACCCAGCTCGCTGAAGGACAGGCGCGCGTCGCCCTGCAGCGCCGCCAGCAGCTGCCAGCCCACCTCGTCGAGCGCTCTTTCGATTCGACGGTCCATCGCGCTTCTGGATTGTAGAGCGAAAGCAGAATCGCACGAACGCCTTCGAACCAGCCTGGATCGGACCCGGGTGCCGCCCCTACAGTGCACGCATGAGCCAGTCGCCCATCGCCGCCGCCGAACGCGACCGCATCCGGGCCGCCCTGCACGACCTCGCCGGTCCGGTGACTCTGCGCTACTACACCTCCGACGTGGACAGCTGGTACTCGCGCAGCGAGCGCGCGCTGCTGGACGAGATCCGGGCGGCCTCGCCACGGGTGACGCTGGAGATCCACGCCGACCGCTGGGACGCCGCCCGCGAGGCCGCGGTGGGCATCGCCCGCACGCCGGTGCTGGCGGTGGCCGGCGAGCGCGACACCGGCGTGCGCTACTACGGGGTGCCCGACGGCTACGAGCTGGAGATCTTCCTGGCCCTGCTGCGCACGGTGGCGGGCGGCCCCGCGTTGCTGGCCGAGGCGTCGGTCGCCCGGCTGCGCGCGCTGACCCGCCCGGTGCACCTGGAAGTCCTCGCCTCACCGACGTGATACGGCTGCACGACAGCGGTTGCGCTGTCGACGGCCGCCGCCCTTGCGAGCGAGCGGGTCACCACCGACGTGATCGCGATCAATCTCTTTCCTCACCTGGCCGTGCGCTACCAGGCGGCCGACGTGCCGACCACCGTGGCCGACGGGCGCACCATCGTGGTGGGCCCGGTGCCGGAAGCCGACTACGTGGAGGCGATCGTGCGCGCGGCGGGTTGAGCCGGCGAGTGCACGTGCTCGGGCCGGACGCCGAGGCCGACCAGCCGGGCGGGCAGCCGGCGGAGGACCGGCAGCCGGGCGAGGAGCCGGAAGAACAGCGGAGGTCGGAGCGGACCCCGCGTGGCCAGAACGGTGGCGATCACCCGCCGCTGGACGGCCAGCTGCAGGCGCTGGGTGAGGCGCGTGGGCAGCGCGCGCCGTCGCTGCACGGCGCGCAGGTCATCGGCGGTGACGCCCCCGGCGGCCAGCGGCTCGGCCAGTCGGTTGGCGGCGGCGACGGCGTCCTGGATCGCCAGGTTGATGCCGACACCGCCGACCGGTGACATCGCGTGGGCGGCGTCGCCGATGCACAGCAGGCCGGGCCGGTACCATCGCCGCAGGCGGTCGACCTGCACGGTGAGGAGCTTCACGTCGTCCCACGATCGGATCTCACCGACGCGGTCGGCGGCGTGTGGCATCAGTCGCGCCACCTCGCGGCGGAATGCGTCGATGCCGCCCGCGCGCAGGTCGTCCAGCGAGCCCTTGGCAATCACGAACCCGCACTGCCAGTGCTCGCCCCGGTTCAGCGAGATGAAGATGCGCCCGGCGTCGAAGCGCCCCATCACCGCCGTGGGGTCACCGGACGCGCGCGACAGGCGGAACCACAGCACGTCCATCGGCGCCCCGAAGGCGTCCACCGGCAGGCCGGCCCGCGCGCGGATCGCCGAGTCGCGGCCGTCGGCCGCCACGACGAGATCGGCGCGAATTCGCCACGGCCCCTCGGACGTCGAGGCCTCGAGCCCGACCACGCGGCCGTCCTCTTCCAGCAGGCCGGTCGCCTCGGCCCGCATGCGCAAGCGGAACGTCGGGTAGGCGGCCCCGTGGCGGGCGAGGAAGTCGAGGAAGTCCCACTGCGGCATCAGCGCCACGAAGCGGCAGCGGGTTGGCAGGTAGCGGAAGTCCGCGAAGGTCGTGGTGACGTCGCCGAACTGCGCGCGGAGCTCGGGGACCCGCTCGTGCGGGAGGGTCAGGAACTCCTCGAGCCAGCCGAGCTCGTGCACGATCTCGAGCGTCGAGGGGTGGATGGTGTCGCCGCGGAAGTCGCGCAGGAAGTCAGCGTGCTTCTCCAGCACCAGGACGTCGACGCCGGCGCGCGCCAGCAGCACCCCCAGCATCATCCCGGCCGGCCCGCCGCCGGCGATGGCGCACCGGACCGTCGTCTCCCTCACCACGAGGCACCTCCCGTCGTAGAATACGCCTCGTGATCTCCGCCATCGTGTCGGCGCTGCACCTGCTCGCACTCGGCATTGGTTTGCCGGCCGTGTTCCTGCGCGGGCGCGCGCTCAAGGGTCGCCTGGACCGCGAGAGCCTGCGCCGCCTCTTCGCGGCCGACACTGTCTGGGGGGTGGCGGCCGCGCTGTGGCTCGTCACCGGGCTGCTGCGGGCCTTCGCCGGACTGGAGAAGGGCAGCGCCTTCTACCTCGCGTCGCACCTCTTCTGGCTGAAGATGAGCCTGTTCGTGGTCGTGGTCATCCTGGAAATCCGCCCGATGCTGACCCTCATCCGCTGGCGGGCCACCCTGCGGCGCGGCGGCACCCCGGATACATCAGCCGCGCGGGGGCTCTATCGCCTGAACCACATCGAGCTGGCGCTGGTCGTGGTCATCGTCTTCGTCGCCGCCTTCATGGCCCGGGGATTCGGCCTGCGCTGAGCAGTCGCCGCAGCAGGTCGGGCCCGCTCTCCCACAGCACCAGCCCCACCCCCATCAGGCTCTCGCCGGCGATCCAGCCGGAGGCGACCGGGAAGGTCAGCTCCGCCCACCGCGGCCGCCGCTTCTCCACCCACCACGCGAGCACCGCGCCCACGAAGAACAGCACGCCGTAGTACCAGTGGAACGTCCACGCCAGCCCGAGCCCGGCCGGCGACGGGACCAGGGCCCGGCGCCGCTCGGGGAGCGCCAGCGGCAGCAGCGTGAGCGCGACGCCCACCGCGCCCCCGACAGCGATCGACCACAGCTTGACCGCGCCCAGCTGGGACACACCGCCGGACAGCGCCACCGCCACCGCCCGCCACGTCTGGGCGGCCGGCGCCGGGAACTGGTCGGTGCCGAGCGCGGCCGCATCGGGCACCAGCAGCCGGAAGGCCAGCACGCTGACCAGGGTGCCCACGAAGATCCCGGCGAACTGAGCGAGGAACTGGCGGCGGGGGTGGGCGCCGAGCAGGTAGCCGCTCTTGAGGTCGGTCAGCAGGTCGGCGGCGCTGCCCGCGGTGGCCGCCGTGACGTTGGCGCTCATGAGGTTGACGTTCACGTTGCCCGGACTCAGCACGCCGAAGGTGAGCTGGGTGATCTTGCCCATGGCGCCGACCGGCGTGGTGTCGGTCTCGCCGGTGACGCGGCAGGCGACGAGCGCCAGCGCGAACGACAGGAGCACCGCCACCGCCGTCTGCCAGTACGGCATCCCGAAGGTGGCGTGGCCGAGCCAGGCGAGTCCCACGAAGCCGAAGAGCTGGCCGGCCACGAACCACGAGGCCGGCGGCTCGATCGCGGCCAGCGGATCGTCGGCGGCCTCCCGGCGCCGGCCGAACGCCGCGCCCAGCCCGGCGAAGGCCCGCACCGCGCTGCGCCACTGCAGCGCGAAGGCGAGCAGGCTCGAGGTCACCATGCACGCGACGCCGCCCCACAGCGTCCACTGCACGAGTGCGGCGTACCCCGATCCCTCGATGACGCCGCGAGACTGCATGATCGGCACGAAGATCATCCAGGCGGTGACGCTGCCGAGCAGCATGCTCGCGCTCACGCGCACCCCGGTGATGGCGCCGGCGGCGATGAACATCGGCTCCCACGACAGCATCACCGTGCGCCCCATCCAGGCCGGCCCGAAGAGGCGCTGGTTGAGCGCGGCGACCCAGGCACCGATCGTCAGCGGAGTCAGCGCCGCGCTCACCAGCCCCAGCCCCTCGGCCCAGAACTTGGCGACGAGCGCCAGCAACCCGGCCCAGCCCAGCGCCCGCGCCGAGCGCAGCCCGCCGGCCCCGGCGGTGTGCAGGGCCCGCAGCGTCTCGGCGGCGGCGATGCCGCTCGGAAAGCGCAGCTGCTCGACGTTGATCATCTGCCGCTTCATGGGAATGGCCATCGTCACGCCGAGCACCGAGAGCAGGAACACCCACGCCAGCATCGACGGCAACGACATCACCCGGTCGTTGAGCAGCATGTAGGCGGCAAAGGCCGAGATCAGGGTGCCGCCGGTCGAGTAGCCGGCCGAGCTGGCCGTCGACTGCATGCAGTTGTTCTCGAGGATGGACATCGGCGTGCGGGCCAGGCCGAGCCGGTGCAGCGTGGTCCAGATCGCGTAGGAGAGGATGCACGCGGTGATGGCGACGCCGAACCCCCACCCCGCCTTGAGCCCGATGTAGAGGTTGGTGAGCGAGAGCACGCCGCCGAGCACCGAGCCCATCAGGACCGCACGCCACGTGAGCTGCGGCAGCGTGTCGCCGCGTCCCCGATAGGTCTCTTCGTACCACTGGTGCTCGGGGTCCTGGGCCGTTGCGACCTCCCCTGGCTGCTCCGTCGGCTTACAGCCCGGGCGGCCGGCTATTTTCTCCCCGGGGCCACAGTATGCCCGGCTACAGATAAACCACCAAGTCCGCCCGGCCATCCTGACAACCCTGTGAAGACGGGCGGTTGGGCCCGGGGCGAGGCCCGGCATGGGAGTTGAACAGTGCCGACGCCCATGAGCATGGCCCGGTCGCTACTGGTGATCGACGACGAGCCCGAGATCGCCGACGTGGTCCGCGACTTCTTCGAGGAACAGGGCTACTCGGTGACGTGCGCGCTCAACGGCCGCGATGCCCTGGTGCTGGCCTCCCTGGCCCGGCCCGACGCCGTGGTCCTGGACATCCGCATGCCGGAGCGCGACGGACCCGAGGTCCTCTGCGACCTGCTCGCCCTCGACAGCTCGCTGCCGATCATCATGCTGAGCGGCAACGACGACGAGGAGCTGGCCAGCGCCCTGCTCAAGGCTGGCGCCTTCGACTACGTCCGCAAGCCCTTCGCGCTCGACAACCTCGAGCAGGTCGTGGGGCTGGCGGTGCTGGTGGGCAAGCGCAAGGCCCTGCCGCTCGACGACACGACCCCGTGGCAGTGCGAGGCGCGGCCCACCGAAGATCTTCCTCGCCCCAGCGGCGATACCAGCTGCGGCCACTGCCACGAGCGCGTCCGCGCCGGTGACAGCACGGCCGTCCTGGAGCGCGACGGCTTCTACCACGCCACCTGCTGGCTCACCCGCTTCACCGACCCGATCCCCCGCACCCTCGCCTCCCACTAGACGGCACCCGAAGACAGCATCCGACTTCGCTGTAGAGTCCGCGACTGATCATTCGCTCGTCGCTAGCTGCCTGTCCGTCGCCCGCACCGGCGCGTGCCGCGGGCGGCGGGGCGACAGGGTCTCCTGAGGTTCCGTTGGCTTCGATCGTGTAGGGCCACCAAGTAGGACCTGGCTCCGACCACCCCTTCGCGGACCGGGCCGTCTCTCGCGGAACCGAAGGGGACCCTGTCGCCCCGCCGCCCGCGGCACGCGCCGGTGCGCCACGCGCGCGACCGGCGTCGCAGGCCAAAGTCTTTGCGGGTACGATTGCGACCATGACGGCGCTGCCCCAATTCCTCGGCGAGAGTGCGCCGATCGTGGCCGTTCGCGAGCAGGCCGCGCGACTGGTCCGCACCTCGAGCGGCCGGCGCCCTCCGCCCGTGCTCATCCTCGGAGAGACCGGCACCGGCAAGGGGTTGCTGGCCGCCGCCATTCACGGCGCCGGCGGTCGTGCCGGCGGCCCGTTCGTCGACGTCAACTGCGCGGCGATCCCGGAAACGCTGCTGGAGGCCGAGCTGTTCGGCTACGAGCGCGGCGCCTTCACCGACGCGCGACAGGCCAAGGCCGGACTCTTCCAGACCGCCGGCGGCGGCACCATCTTCCTCGACGAGGTGGGGCTGCTCCCCCCGGCGCTGCAGGCCAAGATGCTCAAGGTCCTCGAGGAGCGTCAGGTCCGCCGACTGGGCAGCACGCGGAGCGAGCCGCTGGACGTCGCGATCGTGGCCGCCACCAGCGAGGACCTGCCGGTCGCCGCCCAGGACGGCCGCTTCCGCGCGGATCTCTATCACCGGCTCGCGGTGCTCACGCTGGTGCTGCCGCCGTTGCGCGCGCGGGGGCGTGACGTCCTCCTGCTGGCCGAGGAGTTCCTGGCCCGCGTCTGCGAGGACTACGGCCTGCCGCCGCGCGCGCTCACCGAGGATGCGCAGGCCGCGCTGCTGGCCCACGCCTGGCCCGGCAACGTGCGCGAGCTGGCCAACGTGCTGGAGCGCGCGGCGCTGCTCTCCGACGAGACGGCCCTCACCGCTGCCGAGCTGGGGCTGCCGGCCGCGGCCGTCGACACCGGGCGCGGCACCGCGGCCCCCTCCCCCGAGGACGCCGAGGCCGAAGGCGAGCGCCGCGTGCTGCTCGAGGTGCTGGAGACGACCGGCTGGAACTTCACGCGGGCCGCCGCGCGGCTCGGCCTGCCCCGCAACACCCTGCGCTACCGCGCCGAGCGGCTCGGCCTGACCCCCGAGGGATCCGAGCGGCGCCGCGGTGGCCGCCCGCCGTCCACGCCGCGCCCCGTCGAGCCGCCGCCCCCGGCGGTGCCGCACGAGGCCGTGCGCCAGACACGACGGGTGACGCTGCTCGAGGCGCGGCTAGCGCCGGCCGCCGCTGGCGGATGGGCGCACCGGGCCATCGAGGAGAGCACCGGCAAGGTCCGCGGCTTCGGCGGCCGCATCGAGGAGACCGGGCCCGACGCGCTCCTGGCGACGTTCGGCCTGGAACCCGACGAGGACGCGCCCCGCCGGGCCACCTACGCGGCCCTGGCCGTCCGCACGCTGGCCGCGCGGGCCGGGCGCGAGACGGGTGGGGCGGCGGTGACCGTCGCGCTGCACACGGATTTCCTCCCGGTGATCCGCACGGGCGATGTCGCCCAGGTCGAGGCCTCCGCGCTGGGGCCGGCCCGGCGGGCGCTGGAGGCGCTCCTGAAGGTCGCTCCGCTGGGGACGGTGACGGCGACGGCGGCGGCCAGCCGCTTCCTGGCTCGACGCTTCGACCTGGCCCCACTCGATGCGGCCGGCGCCTGCCGCGTCGTGCGCAACGCCGAGCCCGGGCGCACGCGCTTCGTGGGCCGTGAGCGCGAGCTGCGACTGCTGCGCGAGTGCTTCGAGCTGACCCAGGCCGGCCAGGGCCAGATGGTGGTGATCGTCGGCGAACCCGGCATCGGCAAGTCGCGTCTGCTCCACGAGTTCCGCCGCCGCCTCGGCCGCAGCGCCACCTGGGTCGAGGGCCAGGCACTGTCGTTCGGGCGGGCGATGCCGTTTCATCCGGTCATCGACATGATCCGTCGCGTGTGCCGCATCGACGAGGCCGATCCGGAGTCGGTGATCGTCGACAAGCTCGAGCGGGCCATGCAGCGGCTGGGCGGCGAGATCGATCCCACGCTGCCCTTCCTGCGCTACCTGCTGTCGATCGATCCCGGCGACGACGCCGTGCGCGCGTTGGATCCCAAGCAGCGGCACGCGGCCATCGTCGAGACGACCCACCGGTTGATGGAGCGAGGCGCCGATCTGCGGCCCCACGTGGTCGTGCTGGAGGACCTGCACTGGTGCGACCCGGCCACCGAGGACTGGATCACACGGCTGGCCGACCGGATCGGCCGCCGCCGGATCCTCATCGTCATGACGTACCGGCCGGGCTACCGCGCGGCGCTCCGGGGCCGCCCGCTGAACACGGCCCTGGCACTGTCGACGCTGTCGACCGAGGAGAGCCTGCGCGTGGCCGGCGGCCTGCTCGGCGTCGAGGAGCTGCCGGCGGCGCTGCAGGCGTTGGTGCTCGACAAGGCCGAGGGCAACCCGTTCTTCATCGAGGAGCTGGTGCGCTCGCTGGAGGAGCAGGGTGTCGTGCGACGGGAGGGCGAGCAGGTGCTGCTCGCCGCCGGCCTCGACCGGGTCGCGGTACCCGACAGCGTGGAGGACATCATCCTCGATCGCACGCACCGGCTCGACGACGGGCTGAAGCAGGTCCTCGAGGTGGCCTCGGTCATCGGCCGCACCGTGCCCTTCGCACTGCTGCGGGCCGTCACCGGCCGGGACGAGGCAGCACTGGTCGGCGACCTGCGCCGGCTGCAGATCGCCGAGTTCCTGTACGAGACGCGGCTGTTCCCCGAGGTCGAGTACACCTTCAAGCACGCGCTCACCCAGGACGTCGCCTACGGACGCGTGAAGCCCGACGAGCGCCGCGCCCTGCACGGCCGCATCGTGGAGGCGCTCGAGCACCTGGCCCGTGGCCGGGTCGACGAGCACGTGGAGCGGCTGGCCTACCACGCCGGGCGCGGTGAGCGGTGGCCCGAGGCGGTGCGTTACGCGTGGCGGGCCGGGACCAAGGCCTTCGACCGCTCGGCCAACCGCGAGGCCGCGGCCTCGTTCGACGAGGCGCTGGCCGCGCTGGCCCGGCTGCCCGGCAACCCCCAGACGCTGGCCGAGGCGATCGACATCCGGCTGGCCGCGCGCAGCGCGCTGCTCCAGCTGGCCGAGTTGCGGCGGATCGAGCGGCTGCTGCGCGAGGCGGAGGCACTGGCCAGCGCGCTGGGCGACCGGCGGCGGCTGGCCTGGGTGTGGACGTACATGACGATCGCCCACCTGTTCGCCGGCAATCCTGGCGAGGCGCTGGCCGTCGGTGAGCGCGCCCTGGCGGTGGCCGAGGAAGTCGGCGACCTGGGGCTGCGGGCCAGCGCGCGCACGCCGCTGGCCCACGCCTGCTGCGAGCGGGGCGACTATCGCCGGGCGGTCACCCTCTACGGCGAGGCCATCGCGGCGCTCGCCGGCGACCTCGTGCGCGAGCGGCTGGGGCAGGCGGTGCCGCCGTCGCTCTACGCGCGCAGCATCGCGGCCATCTGCCTGGCCGAGCTGGGCGAGTTCGCCGAGGCCGAGCGGTTCGCCACCGAGGCGGCCACGCTCACCCGCACGCTCGACCTGCCGTTCGGCTTCGTGCTGGCCCGCATCGCGCTCGGCCACGTGGCGATCGTGCAGGGCCGGGCGGCGGAGGCGATGGAAGGGCTGGCCTCGGCGCTGGAGATCATCGAGGCGCGCGGCATCCCGACCTGGTTTCCGTGGGCGGCGGCGCTACGCGGCTACGCGCTGGCGCTGAACGACCGCGGAGACGAGGGGTGCGCGCTCCTCGAGCGGGCGCTGGAGCGGGCCGTCGCACTGCCCTTCCTGTTCGGCCACTCGCAGTGGGTGGCCTGGCTGGCCCACGCCCACGCCCTGGCCGGGCGACTGGACGAGGGACGGCGACTGGGCGAGGAGGCGCTGCGGCTCAGCCGCGAGCGCGGCACCCGCGGCTACGAGGCGTGGGCGCTGTGGGTGCTGGGCGAGGTGGAGGCGCGCCGGGGCGGCGTGGGCGAGGCCGAGAGCTTCGCCGGTCAGGCCCGGACCCTGGCCACGACCCTCGGCATGGCGCCGCTCGTCGCGCGCTGCGACACCGTGCTGAGCCGGCTCGGCAGCACCCGCCGAGCCGGCGCGCACTGAGGCTCAGGCGGCCGCCGGCACCAGCACGGAGCCGAGGGCGTCCTGCACCTTCCGCTGCTGGGCGGGGCTGGTGACGACGCCGAGCAGGTCGAGGAAGTTCGGATGCGTCACGCCGCTCTCGATGAACGTGTAGCGCTTGGCGGCCAGCACGGCGGCGTGGATCTCCTGTCGCTCGGCGGTGGCCAGGCGCCGCCAGAGGCAGGCCTGAAGGTTGTCGACGTCCAGCCGGGCCTGCATCTGGAGCAGGCCGTCCACCGCGCCGACCAGCTCGATCAGATCGTCGATCGCGCGGTCCTTCTCGGCCTCACCCAGCCCGCGGAAGGCGCGCAGCGTCTCCAGGTGGTCCATGCGGGCGTGCTGCGCCTCCTCCAGCCAGTGCGACTTGAAGATGTGCCGGGTGAAGGGATCCAGCGTCTCGTCGCCCTCGAAGGAGCTCAGGTAGTGCAGCTGGGTCAGCCATTCGATGGCCGCCGTGAGCAGCAGCACGGCCGCGGGGTGCTTGTCCAGCACCGCGCGGGCCACGTCGGGCGCCCCCGGCAGCAGCGCGAGCGGGAAGCCGAGGGTGCCGTCCACGCTGGCCCGCACCTCACGGAAGAGGCTCATGTGCTTGACCTCCTCGGCCGCGAAGTTGGTGAGCGCGTCGAAGGCCTCGCGCTGATCGAGGGCGAAGTCGCGCGCCCGCATGAGCATCAGCGGCGCGATGAACTCCTCCACGAAGCCGAACAGGTGCGCGTAGGCGCCCATCTCCACCTGGGTGAGCTTCAGCTTCTCGGCCGGGCTGAGACAGGCCACCCGGTCCGCTCCCGACAGTCGCGCCGGCAGCCACGGGCGGGTCGCGTCGAAGTGGCGCCCGCCGACGACGTCGGCGATCGTCCAGTTCACCCGATACGAGTTCTGCAGGCACTCGGCGTACGAATAGGCGCTCATCTCATTCCCCTCCCTGCTGGTGACTCCCTTCCACGTGATGCGGACGCGGCGGGACCATCGCAAGTGGGATGCCGGGCGTGGAGCTCGAAAAAACAGGGACTTGGCGAGCGGTTGACCCCCTCGGGGGTCGGCGGGTGGTTTCGGCGGTTTCGGCGGTTTCGGCAGTTACGGCGTGGCCGGTGGCCCGCCCCGCACCTCCACCCCGGCCCAGCGCTCGAACAACGCCGTCACCGCGGCCATGTCGCGCCCATCCAGGCCGGCGGCGGCCGCCGCCTCGTAGACCTGCCGCACGATCGCCAGCGTGAGCATCGGCACTCCGAGGCTCTCGGCCATGCGGGCGGCCAGTCCCAGGTCCTTGCGCGAGAGCGCGATGCTGAAGCGCGGGTCGAAGTCGCCGGCCAGCACGTTGGGGAAGCGCTTGAGGAAGTGGTGGGAGCGGCCACCGCTCGTCGACAGGATCTCGAAGAGCCGCTGGGGATCCATGCCGGCCTTCACGCCCAGGACCATGGCCTCCGCCGCCACCGCGACGTTGCCCATGGACATGACGTTGTTCACGATCTTCACGACGAGGGCCGACCCGAGCGGACCCACGTGGTGGATCTCGGTGCCGAGCACACTGAAGAGCGGCCGGCAGCGCGCGAGCACTCGCTCGTCGCCGCCGACCAGGAAGACCAGCTTGCCGCTCCCCGCCTCGACGGGGCCTCCGCTGACTGGCGCGTCCAGGCAGTCGAGGCCGCGGGCGGCGGCCGCGCGACCGACCTCTTTCCAGGTGTCGGGATCGATCGTGCTCAGGTCGACGAGCACGGCGCCCGCCCGGGCCCGCGTCACCACGCCCTCTGGACCGAGGTAGGTCGCGCGCACGGCGGCCGGGTGGGGCAGGCTCGACATCACCACGTCGGCCTCGGCGACCGCCGCCGCCGGCGAGGCCGCGCGGGTGACGCCGGCCCGGGCGGCGGCCTCGGCGCGCTCGGCGCTCACGTCGTACCCCGTCACCGCGTACCCGCTACGGACGAGATGGCCGGCCATGCCCCCGCCCATCGCGCCCAGCCCGATGAACCCGATCCGCTCCGCCGTCATCGCGCGTCCTCTCGGTCCAGGGTGAGGTAGTCCGCGGTGCCCACGATCGCCTCCCGCTCGGTGAACGACGCCATGCGGTCGGCGACCGCGCGACTGTTGCCGTCACGGGCGATCGCCGCCAGCACGTCCTGCATCGCCCGGATGGCCGCGCGCTGCAGGTCGGAGGGGATGATGACGATCCGATAGCCGAGGGCGTGCAGCCGGCCGAGCGGCACCAGCGGCGTCTTGCCCCCCTCGAACATGTTGAGCAGCTTGGGGAACGGCACCCGGCGGGCGATCGTCTCGATCTGCGCCTCGCTCACCGGCGCCTCCACGAAGATCACGTCGGCCCCGGCCTCCGCATAGGCGTGGGCCCGCTCGATGGCCGCCTCCAGCCCCTCGACGGCGATGGCGTCGGTGCGGGCGATCAGCACCAGGTCGGGGTCGGTGGCCGCATCCCGGGCGGCCCGCAGCTTCTGCACCATCTCGGCGGCCGGCACCACCGTCTTGTCGTCGAGATGCCCACACCGCTTGGGAAATGTCTGGTCCTCGAGGTGCAGGGCGGCGACGCCGGCTCGCTCGAACTCGCGCACCATCCGACGCACGTTGAGCGCGTTGCCGTACCCGGTGTCGGCGTCCGCGATCACCGGCACCCCGGCGTGCTCGACGATGAGGGCGAGCCGGTCGGTCACCTCCGACATGCCCAGCAGCCCGAGGTCTGGATAGCCCATGCTGCGAGCGATCCCGCCGCCGGTGGCGTACACGGCGGCGAAGCCGGCTCGGCGGACGAGCCGGGCCGAAAGCCCGTCGTACACGCCGGGCGCGACCACCGTGGCCTCCCCCTTCAGCAATCCGCGCAGCGCCGTCGTCGATCGCCCGGCTCCCGCGGAGCCGACCCTCCTCGCCCCCACCGTCACCTCGTCGGCCATCGCGATCCCTCTCGTCGCCCGGCGTGCGCCCCGCCGAATGATCGCCGCTGCGGCAGAGATTTGCACGTACCGTTTCGGTGCCAGACCTGCTATCGTCAATGCCTCATGCAGAGACTGAGAGACGCCGTGTGCCCGACCTGCGGCAGCGAGGTCACCGTCACGTACTGGCCGTACAACGTTCCGCTGTACACCGTTCATCTGGTCCGCGGCTCCAACCGCGATTGCCGGCAGTCACTGCGGCCCGTAGTGACCGATCCCGAGAGCAACGCGCCCCGTCCGTCCTCGTGATCCCGACGACCTACCGGGTCGTCCGCCACGATCGTAGTGGTGAGGTGTGGGTCTTCCGGGTCGAGTCCGACATCCTGACCGGCGCCTTCGGACCGATGCCGAGCCGCGAGGTTCCCGGCGAGCTGGCCGACCTCTCCTACGAGGATCATCCGGACGATCTGGAGTGGATCCTGCGCTCCTGGGAGCATTTCGAGGTGCTCGCCTCCCGCTGACAGGCTGTCCCGACCGGTCAGGAACGCACCGGTCGGGAATCACCGGTCAGGGTCCCCCACCGGCAGTGGAGACCCAAACCCCTTTAGCGGCAACGTGTTAGACCTTCCACCAGATCTGGTACTTGCTTTGCGTACCCCCTGTCGCCATGATCCGCCGCGTGCTTCGCTACTTCACGATCTGTGGGAGTGCCGGGCTGCTCGCCGCCATCAGCGTGGTGGCCTCGCCGCTCATCTGGCCGCGTGATCCCGATACCTCGCTCGTCGTCCGTGACGGCCGCTTCATCGGCGAAGTCGTCGGCTACGTGTGGGGAGTGGACTTCGACGCCACGACGATCCAGGTGAGCGCGAGCGTCCTCGGCCTCCACACCTTCCCGGTCACGGTGAGCTCGGCGACGCGGATCACCGACGGCGAGAAGGAGGGCGCATTCGCCGACCTCGGCCGCCTCCGGCGCGTTCGCGTGGTGTACGAGGCGCGCGAGCACGGGCGGGTGGCCCGTTCCATCGACCTGCTGCGCGCGGGCACGCCGGTCGGGCCCCCCACGGCGGTCGCCGACCGTCCGGGCGTCGAGTACGCGCCGGCCGACGGCTACCGGGTCGAGGTGGGTATCTTCCCCGAGGCCGAGGGCGAGGCCGCCACCGCGCTCATGACGCGCCTGCTCGAGCAGAACCAGGCCGTCACCATGGAAAGCGTCGCTCCGCGCGAGGGCCACGGTCGCCGCCTGCGTGTGCAGGTGGGTCCGTTCCCCGACGAGGCCGCCGCCGCCGCCGCCCAGCAGAATCTCCGCGCCATCGGGTACCAGGCTCACCTGCTCTGGTAGCATTGGTCGCGGGAGGCTCCGCCATGGCCATGACCCTCGATCAGTTCGCCGCCGAGTGCCGCCGCATCCTCGAGAGTGACCCCGGGCCCGCCGGCCGCGAGAAGGTCAGCGCCGTCGTCCAGGACGTGCTGCGCGACGACGCCTTCGTGACGCGCCACCTCGGCGACGACGTGCCCGAGCGCCAGATCCTCTACCAGGACCCCGCGCTCGGCTTCTGCATCCTCGCCCACCACTATCGCGGCGCCAAGGAGAGCGCGCCGCACGACCACGGTCCATCGTGGGCGATCTACGGCCAGGCGCGGGGCGAGACGGTGATGAGCGACTGGGCGGTGCTGGAGCCGGCGGCCGAGGGCAAGACCGGCAAGGTTCGGCGCGCCCGCAGCTACCCCCTCAAGCCCGGAGACGCCCACGTGTACAACGAGGGCGACGTGCACTCGCCGCGACGCGAGGGGCCCACGAAGCTGATCCGCATCGAGGGCACCAACATGGAGCGCGTCAAGCGGCTGGCCTTCGAGGCGGTGTAGCCGCTCGCGCGAGCTAGCGGGCGTCGAAGCGGAGGGTGCCGAAGCGCACCGCCGCGCGGGTGCGGGTGTCGTTCGAGTGGCTCTCGACGCCGACGAGCTTGACGGGCGGCGGGTCCTCGTCGAAGAGCCGGCGGAAGTCCTCCGACACGTTGCGGCGCTCGCGGAGCCAGCGGCCCGCCTCGCCGGGGCCGGAGCGGACCACGACGAGGACGCGCCGGAACAGCTCGAACTCGTCCGGCCGCGCCTCGGTGCCGACCGGCGCCGTCGTGTCCCAGACGTACTGAATGCCCTTCATCCCCTCGAAGACCACCATCACGCGACCGGCCTGGTCGTTGCGCCGAGAGTCGCGGACGTCGCCGCCGGCGGGGAGCGTCAGGGCCTTCCACTCCCAGGACAGCCACGGCGTGGCCGTCAGGTCGATCTTCAGACCGCGGCCGATCCGCATGGCTTCGCTGGTGGTCGCGAGCTCGAGTACCCGGCGGCCACCGTCGGTCACGACGGCCGGCGGGCGGTTGAAGGGCGTGACCTCGGGGGGATAGCGTTGCCAGGCGGCGGACAGGTTCAGCGGGCCGGGCGGCTGGGCGTCCCAGTCGTCCACGCGAACGGTCGAGGCGGGGCCGGCGCCCAGGGTGAGGACCACGAGGACGAGGACGGGCCACACGCGCGCCGGACGGGAAGCAACTGATGTCACGGCACGACCATTCTACCGCGACCCCGCGGGGGCCTCGTCAGCGTCCGCCGCAGGGCCCGGGCGGCGCCGGCGGCGGCCCCGCCGTCGCTCGAGGATCGGTCAGAGACTCCAGGAACGCGACGAGGTCGTCGATCTCCGATTCGGACAGTCGGAGCGGGCGGAGGAGCTGCTCGCCGTGAGTGTGGATGCGCTCCATGTCGAGCTGCGAGTAGTGGCGGACCACCTCGCGCACGGTGGCCAGGCGGCCGTCGTGCATGTAGGGCGCGGTGAGAGCGACGTTGCGCAGCGAGGGCGTCTTGAACTGGCCGAAGTTCACGTGCTGCGGCTCGACGTGGCGCGTCTTCATCGCCGCCGTCCCGGTCGAGTCGTCGTTGTAGGCGCCGAGCAGGTTGAAGGGGTCGGCCCGTAGCCGCTTGATCCCCTCGTGACGGCCGCCGTCGACGCGGCCGGGCGCGACGACGAACGGCACGCCGACGTCGTGGAACTCGCCGTTGGTGAAGTGCGGACCGACGTGGCAGACGTGACAGCTCCCCGACCCCACGAAGGTGCGCAGCCCACGCTGGGCGGCCAGCGGATAGCGCGCCGCCGCCGCCCGGTCGCCCCGGGCCAGCGCGTCGCGGAACTCGTCGAACGGCGTCCGGCCGGACCGCAGCGTCTCGACGAACGCGGCCACCGCCTTGGCCGCGTCGACCAGCCGCCCCTCGTCGTCGCCGGGGCCGCGCGGCCCGAACGCGCGCTGGCGCAGGCAGTCGAGCGTGGGGTCGGCGGCCATCACCGCGGCGACGTGGCGCGCGCCGGCGCCCATCTCGCGCGGGTCGAGGATCGCGCGCAGAGCCTGGGCCCACAGGCTGTCGGAGCGGCCGTCCCAGGCGAACCAGCGATGCAGCGCGGCGTCGAGCAGCGTCGGCGTGTTGCGGTCGAGCGGCGCCAGCCCTTCGCCGCGCGGCCGGCCGTCAGTCCAAGCGCGCACGGGCACATGGCAGGTGGCGCAGGCGACCGCACCGCCGGCCGAGAGCCGCGACTCGAAGAAGAGCTGCCGGCCGAGGGCGATGGCGCGGGGATCGCCGGAGGCGCGGTTGCTCGGATCCGGCACCGGCGGCGGCGGCCACGGGCCGTGGCGCAGGATGCGGCGAACCTCGGTGGGCTGGAAGTCGAGGACGGACTGGGCGGGCGCGGCGGCGGCGACGAGGACGGCCGCGAGGGTGAGGGCGGCGGCGGGGGCCCGCACGGTCATTCCAGCAGGATGTCGGTGGTCAGCCGCTCGGTCCGGCCGCCGCGCTCCACGTCGAAGAGGAGCTGCCAGCGGCCCGGCATGTGGAACAGCAACCCCTCGGCGCGATAGCGGCCCTCGCCCGTCGCCGCGACGGTCGGTCGGTAGTTCATCCCGTGGCGATGCTCCGGCATGTGGGCGTCGACGCGGAGTCCCGATGTCGACGGGGTGGGGCAGACGATCGCCTCCACGGCGAAGTGCTGTCCAAGCTCGATCGCCGCCGGCACCGTGCGGAACATCAGCACGACGTCACCGGAGGCCAGACGTGCCCTCGGGGTGAACCCGCGTGGCGGCTCGCAGGCCTCGGCCGCGACGGCGACGAGGAGGCCGGCCGCCAGCAGCGCCAGGCCGCCACGCATCCGGCGGCTCGTCAGCGCGGTGGAGGCCACGCCTGGCCGAACAGCGCCTCGCCGTTCTTCCAGGCGATCTTCTCGGCCACGTCGGCCGGCAGGTCGGCGAGCCAGCCGCGCGAGTAGGCCGCGTGCTCGGGCACATAGTGCCAGCGCTCCGGCACGAACGTGTCGGTGCCCACCATGAAGCGGTCCGGAAACTCCAGGAACGCCTCTCGCCACTCCGGGGTCACCTTCCCCCCGGATCCCTGATCGCTGCGGAAGGCGAGGTCGGCCCAGAGGGTGGGATGCTTGCGCAGCATCTCGCGTACGCGGCCGGGCTGCTCGAAGCCGGAGTGCGCCCACAGGATCTTGGCCCCGGGATACTGGCGGAACAGCCGCTCGATGGCGTCGGCGTCGGAGTGGGCGTGCAGCATGAGCCCGTGCTGGCGGGCCAGCTCGACGATGCGCCGCGGCACCGGCAGCTCGGCGTCGGCGCCGAAGAGGTGAAACTCGCCGATCGCCACGTAGCGGTACCGCTTCAGCCGCTCCTCCACGTAGGCCACGATGGCGTCGTCCCGCACCCAGCTCGAGGCATCCCCGCGCAGCCGGTAGGGCCGCAGCTCGGGGACGATGAGGTCGGGCGCCTCGGCCAGGAGCTTCTGCGTCCCCTCGTCGTTGGAGCTGGAGACCAGCGCCCGCTTGACGCCGGCCTTGCGCAAGATCGCCACCGCCTCCTTCGGCGGCACCACCGTCCAGGCGTCGTGGCTGTAGTGGACGTGGGCGTCGACGATGGGGAGCTGGGCGCCGGCCAGCGAGGGCAGGCCGAGCAGGACGAGCAATACCAGCCGGACGATCATGGCGTCACCTCGGTTGGTCAGCGATTCTACCGTAGTACCAGCGATGCAGGCGCCTCGGCGACATGCCACACGTGAAGAGCAGCCGCAGCGTCCACATGAGCACGACCGTTCGAAGCGGGCCCTCGCGCTCCCACTTGCGCGCGGAGGTCACGACGCGCAGTCGCAGGGCGGCCACCCGACCGCGCCGCTTGAGTCGGCGCGTGAACTCGACGTCCTCCATGAGCGGAATGTCCGGATAGCCGCCCAGCGCGTCGAAGACCGCGCGCCGCACGAAGATGGCCTGATCGCCGGTGCAGATGCCGGTGAGCCGCGAGCGTCGATTCATCAGCCATCCCACCAGGGCCAGCAGCCGACGGGGGCTGTCCAGCCGCACGTCGAAGCGCCCCCCGACCACGGTGGCATCGTCGAGCGCGCCCCGCACGGCCTCGCCGGCGCCGTCGGGCAGTCGCGTGTCCGCGTGCAGGAAGAGCAGGACGTCGCCGCCGGCGGCGCCGGCGCCGGCGTTCATCTGACGGGCGCGACCGCGCGGAGCGGATATCCACCGCACCGACGGCACGCCGGCGACGACCGCTCGACCGTCGTCCTCGCTGCCGCCGTCCACCACCAGCACCTCGGCCGCCGGCTCGCGGGCCACGAGGTCCGGCAACAGGCGGGCCAGGTTGGCCGCCTCGTTCAGTGCGGGGACGACGATGGAGAGGCGCACGACGTCACTCCGGCGCCAGAAACGCCAGCGCGTCGTACCGGGCCACCGCGCGCTCCCCGGTGTCGTCGGTGTCGGTCATCACGGCCACGCCTGCGACGGGCGGCGGATCACCGCCGAAGAGCCGGCGGTAGTCGGCGAGCACGTCGCGCGTCTCGGTGACCCACCGGCCCACCTCGGCGGTGCCGCTGCGCAGCACGAGCATCTTGGCGCGGTCGGTGTAGGCGTTGTCGAGAGCGGTGCCGGGGGGCAGCCGGTTGTCCCAGATGTAGTTGAGCACCGCGCGCGGCGGATAGACCCCGTACAGGAGCCGGTAGGTCCCGTAGCGGGCACGCTCCCACGCGGTGGCGTGGGCGGGGTCGTAGCGGAAGGCGACGTACACGCGGGCGGGATAGTCGTCGCCCTTGCGCGTGCGAGCGTCGGCGTTGACGAGGACGTTGTCGACCTTCCAGCGCCAGGTCAGTCGTGGATAGACGCGCAGGTCGAGGTCGAGCGGACGGTAGAGCGCGGAGGCGGCGGCCTCGCTGCGCGCCTCGAGGACCCAGCCCTCACCGTCGCGCACGACGCGATAGAGCGTGTGGCGCTCGACTCGCTTGAACGTCAGCGGCTCCCAGCCCGCCGGTAGCGCGTCGGGTGTGATGGGCTCCGTGAACCGACCGACCTCGACCCGGTCAGCGGCGGCTCCGGCCACCGTGTGGGCCAGCAGCGCGGCAGCGACCAGGACGCGCAGTCGGGGGTGCGGGACCATCGCTCGACCCTCGCTCAGCGGAACCAGGCGAGCCAGGCTCCGAGCAGCGCACGTACCCGCGGCGTCAGGCGCGTGCGCTGGTAGGCGTCGCCGAGCTTGCGGATGGCGTCGGCCTGGGTCGGGTACGTGTGGATCACGCGGGCCAGGCGGCCGAGCCCGATGCCCTCGACGATGGCCAGCGTCAGCTCCGGCAACATCTCGCCGGCGTGGCGAGCGACCACGGTGGCGCCGACGAGGCGATCCGTCCCCGCCCGCACGTGCACCTTCACGAAGCCCGCGGTCTCACCGTCGAGCACGGCCCGGTCCACTTCGGCCAGCGGCTGCACGAACGTGCGGACGGCGAGGCCGCGGGCCCGGGCCTCGACCTCGGAGAGGCCGACGTGGGCGACCTCGGGGTCGGTGTAGGTGCAGCGCGGCACCGTGAGCGCGCTGGCCCGGGCGCGGCCCGGGAACAGCGCGTTCTGGACGACCACACGGGCCTGGAAGTCGGCGGCGTGGGTGAAGCGGTCGGCCGAGCACACGTCGCCGGCCGCGAAGATCCGTGGGTTGGTCGTGCGCAGCCGGTCGTCGACGTGCACGCCGCGGCGCGCGTCGAAGGCCACGCCCGCCGCCTCCAGGCCGAGCCCGTCCACGCTCGGCGCCCGGCCAGCGCCGACGAGAATGGCGTCCACCGCGAGGGTCTCGGCCCGGCCCCCGATCTCGACGTGCAGCACGGTCTCGTCACCGGGGCGACGCTCCACGCGCGTGAGGACGGCGCCCAGCATCAGCCGCACGCCGTCGCGGGCGAGGGCCTGGGCCACGCAGGCGGCGGCCTCGTCGTCCTCGCGGCCGAGCAGGCGCGGTCCGTGGTCGAGGAGGACCACGGCGGCGCCGAAGCGCGCGAAGGCCTGGGCCAGCTCGCAACCGATGGGCCCGGCGCCGACGACGGCCAGCCGCGGCGGCAGCGTCGTGAGGTCGAACACGGTCTCGTTAGTGAGGGCGCCGGCCTCGGCGAGCCCGGCGATAGACGGGACGACGGGCCGGGCGCCCGTGGCGATCATGGCACGGCTGAATCTCAGGGTGGCGCCGGCGACGGTCAGCGTTTCACGGCCCGTGAACCGCCCCTCGCCGAGGAAGACGTCGACACCGAGCGTGCGAAAGCGGGCGGCTGAGTCGTGGGGGGCGAGTGCTGCCCGGAGCCCGCGCATGCGCGCCATGACCGCGGCGAAGTCGACGCGGGTGCCCTCGGGCACGCGGATGCCGAAGTCGCCGGCGTCGCGCACGTCGGCCGCGGCGCGTGCCGCGCGCAGCAGCGCCTTGGACGGCACGCAGCCGACGTTGAGACAGTCGCCACCGAGGCGCTCGCGCTCGACCAGTGCCACCCGGCCACCGAGGCCGGCCGCCCCGGCGGCCGCGACCAGCCCGGCGGTGCCGGCGCCGAGGACCACGAGGTGATAGCGGCTCGCAGGCGTCGGGTTGACCCAGTCGGGCGGGCGCACGTGCGCGAGCAGCGCGCGGTCGTGCGCGTCGGTCGAGATCCGGGCGGCCGTCACCCGGCGATCCGCGGGGCGAGCGCGGCCCGGGCCACGCGTGTCGCGTACACGGTGACGGCCAGCGTGGCCACGAAGCCGAGCGCGTAGAGCGCCCACTCCCACGGCGTCCGGGTCCGGCCGCCGGCCGCGGCGGCGGCGACGTCACCGGCGAGCGAGCCGAGGTAGGCGTAGAGCGCGATGCCCGGCATCATGCCGAGCCACGAGGCCAGGGCGTAGTCACGAAGCGGCACGCGGGTGAGCCCGAACGCATAGTTGAGCAGCACGAAGGGAAACGCGGGCGATAGCCGCGTGAGCGCCACGATCTTCCATCCCTCGCGGGCCACCGCCGCGTCGATGGCGCCCAGGCGCGGGCTGTCCGCGATTCGTCGGGCCACCCACCCGCGCGCCAGGTAGCGTCCCACCAGGAAGGCTGCGGTAGCGCCGAGCGTGGCGGCGATCGAGACGGTGACGAAGGCCCAGACCACACCGAACACCGCGCCGGCGCCCAGCGTGAGGACGACGGCGGGTAGCAGCAGCACGGTGACGACCACGTAGAGGAGCACGAACGCCACCGGGCCCCACGCGCCCAGCCCGGTGACCCAGGCGAGCGCGCCGGCGGCGAGCGCCCCGGTGTCGAGCGCGCGCCCGAGAACGATGACAACGGCCGCCGCGGCGACGGCCGCGCCGAGTCGCCACGCCCGGCGGCTCACTCGAACCGGTGTCGCTTCCATCGATAGCCCGGCTCCACGATCTCGCCGGGCACGCGCAGGCTCTCCAGCGCCCGGAGGGCATCGGTGAGGATCGTCCGCTGCTGCGCCGTCGCGAAGGCCTCGCCCATCGGGTGCCCGAAGGGGTAACGCAGGTAGAGCGCGCGCGGCGGACGCACCCGACGGGTCACCTCCTTCTGGAGCGTGACGCCGATGGTCGGAATACCGGCCGCCTCGATGGCCCGCTGGACCAGACCCACGGTCTGGTTGCACAACCCTCAGGCCGGGGTGAGGACGGCCGCCTCGGCACCATCGGCGCGCAGCCGCCGGGCCACCTCGGGCGCCGTCGTCTCCATGAGCGTGCGCACGTGAGCCCCATCGACGTGCCCCATGAACGAGTACATCCGGGGCGCCACTCCGCCGACCAGACCGACCGCCGCCAGCTCTCGCAACCGATCCACCGGCAGGACGACGTTCAGATCTCGATCGGCCGCCGTATGGTCGTAGTACTTGTGCGTGATCGTCACCCCCGCCCGCGCCGCATCCACCGGAACCACACGAAAGCTCGGATCCCCATCCGGATCGCTCATGTCGAACGGCGGATCCGTCCGCAGATGCACCCCCGCCGTGGTGAGGAGCGCAACCCGACATTCCCGCACCGGTCGCCCCAGCTCCGCCCACGGCACCGTCTCCGACTCGACAAACCCCCGCCCCCGCGCCCACACCCCCGAAAGCCACGGCAGCCGCCTGAAAAGCTGCACAAGAACCCGATTCCCAAACTCCCCGCTGATCACCGACGCCCCCCGGATGATATTTGTGGCATGCGGTGACGCCAGGGCTCGGGCGCACGGGGCTCGGGGGACCGCGGGCGCGCCATCATGGCGAGCCGTCGTCGCCGTTGCTCGCTCGGGGCCCGGCGAGCGAGCCGCCAACGCTTCGACTACGCCGGGCCTCAACCCCCCTAGGGGGATGGGGGGCTCGAGCTCGCCGGGTCCCGAGCGAGCTTACGGCGACAGGCGAGCCATGCCGGCGCGCCCGCGGCCCCCGAGCCCCGTGCGCCCGAGCCCTGGCGTCACCGCATGCCACGAGCTCCATCAAAATTTTCCGCGGGCCCGCTCTTTGGCGGGCAGATTCTCGAGACACGTCGTCCACCATCCGGTACGGATCGTCTCCACGAACTCCGCTGGCAGCTGCTCGGCTTCCATCTCGCGCGCCAGCCCTTCGGCGTCGTAGGCGACCGGCACGAACTCCACCTGCAGCTCGGGCCCGGCCGTGAGGATCGAGTACCAGACGTTGGTGGTTCCGTCGTTCTCGGGTCGGCCGACCACGCCGACGTTCACCGCATGGGCCCCGTCGCCAAGGACGCGGTGCCACTTGATCCCGGTGTGTGTGCAGAGCAGCACGTCGGCCTCGCCCTCGCGCAGCAACGCCCGCAGTAGCCCCGACGGCGTGCTCGACTCCCACAGGAACTCGTTGATCACCCGGGGCGAGCCGTGACACATGAGCACCCGGTGCTCGCCCAGGCGCAGCTTCCGGTGGCGCGGCAGCGTGGCCAGCCACGCGCGGTGCTCGGCCGCGGTGCGGGAGAACGTGTACTCGTAGCTGATGCGGGCGAAGTGGTTGTCGCGGGGGTCGGTGTACCCGCAGCCGCAGTCCGTACGTCCCATGGCCAGCGACTCGTCGTAGTTGCCCTGGAGCACGTGCACGCCGGCCTGTTGCAGGAGCGGGTACACGCGATCGGGATGAGGCCCGAAACCACCGAGGTCGCCGAGGCAGAACACCGCGTCGACGTCCCGATGTCGCGCGTCCTCCAGGGTGGCCCGCAGGGCGGGCGCGTTGTTGTAGACGCCGCCGAACACCGCGATGCGGCGGTACTCGCTCACGAGTTCCGGCACGTCATCCCCGTCTGCCGGCAGGTGACGCAGGCCGGATGATAGAGCGGCACCGGCCGGAACGAGGCCTCGAGGTCGCCGGCCGACAGCCGCGCGCCCGGCAGCCCGGCCAGGATCGGGCAGGCGTAGACGCCGTCGGCGGCGACCACCCGCGTCTCGGCACACTGCAGCTGGGCGCGGTCGAATCCCACCAGCGTCTCGTCAGTGAGGCATTCCTGATCACGTCCGTCCAGCCGGCCGACGCCGAAGACAGGCAGGATCTTCACGCGGGGCTTGGTGACGCCCTGCCCGACCAGGAAGTCGCGGAAACGCGCGTAGAGGCCGGGGCCGTCGAGGATCTCGGTGGCGGTGACGATCGGCACCAGCCCTCGCTCGTTGAGCAGCCGCACCGCGCGGACCGCCCGGCTCCACGCCGCCGGCCCGCGTACGGAGTCGTTGCGCTCGGCGTCGACGTCGTCGAGGCTGACGCGGATCTCGAGCGAATAGTCGGCGGCCGCGGCCAGCGCGGCGAGCGCATCCGCGGTGGCCTCGGTGATGAGGGTGCCGTTGGTGAGGACGGTGGTGGGCGCCACCGCCAGGCTCGCCGCCAGCAGCGGCAGGATGTCCTTGTGCAGGAACGGCTCGCCGCCGGTGAAGTAGATCTCCTTCACGCCGAGCCGCTCGGCGTCGGCGATCGCCCGCCGCGCGGTGTCGGTGTCGAGGGCCGACAGCCAGGGGTCGCGCGGCCCGCTGGCGTTGATGCAGTGGGTGCACTCGAGATTGCACCACGTGCCGGTGATCTGGATCCACAGCGCCGTCAGTCGCACGAACGGCGCCGCCGGCGCGCCCACCGTCTCCCTCGCGATCACCGGCAGTCCGACTCTCACCTGTCCCTCCCGCTGCGATCGACGCCGAGCGTAGCCCCGGCCGGTCTCCATGATGTCACAATCGTGTGAACCATCCCGGCGCGGCTCAGCCGGACAGGAACCGTTGCCCGGGCCCTTGCAACCAGCGACGGGTGCGGGCGGCCGGCGTGCGCGTGGCTCGCAGCTCGGCGGCGAGACGACGGAGATCGTCGGGCGTGTCGACGTCGTACCACGCGGGCAATCGCCGGAGCCGCCGGCCGGCGCGCCGCGCCCGCCGCAGCGTCGTGGCCAGCACGCGGTCGGTGCTCCACGGCACGCCGGCAAACAGGGCCGGGCACGGCGCGCGCAGGCCGATGAGGTAGTAGCCGCCGTCGGCGCTGGGCCCGATGACACCGTCGGCGCGGCCGAGGATGCGGACGGCCGCCTCCAGATGTCGGCGCGGCAGCGTCGGGCTGTCGGAGCCGACGATCACAACCGCGTCGAAGCCGCCCGCGAAGAGGCGTCGGAACACGCCGGCCATGCGGGCACCGAGGTCGGGCCCGACCTGGGGGATGAGTCGCACACCGGGGTGGCGGGCGGCAAAGAACGCACCGGCCCGGCGGGGCGCGTAGGCGATGACGAGCGTGACGCCGGCCACCGCCCGCACGCCGTCGAGGGTGTCGAGCAGGAAGCAGCGATAGAGTCGGGCGGCTCCGGCCGGCGATAGCGGCGGACACAGGCGCGTCTTCACGGCGCCGGGGCGCGGCGCCTTGGCGAAGACCACGACCGCGGTGCCCGTCACCCGACGCGGGGCGGCAGGTGCTGCCGGTACCAGGCGAGGGTCTCCCGCATCACCTCGCTGAAGGCGGGCTCCACGTAGACCTCGTAATGCCCGTAGCCGTGGAGCACCACCAGCTTCTTCGGCTCGCCGGCCCGCTCGTAGAGCCGGATCGACTCCTCGGGCGGCACCAGCCGGTCGTCGTCGGTGGTGATGAAGAGGACCGGCCGCGGCGCGATCCGGTCGACCACCCATTCCGGATGGAACTCGAGCGTCTCGGCGACGTACTCGA
Source organism: uncultured Candidatus Rokubacteria bacterium (assembly GCA_963734175.1). GTDB lineage: Bacteria > Methylomirabilota > Methylomirabilia > Rokubacteriales > CSP1-6 > AR5. Next base: position 95,378 of record CAVTGC010000013.1, on the reverse strand, counting down.
GCGGGATGGTGCTCACCGCGGCCGGATTGTTGCGCCGGGCGGCTGCGGCCAGCTCGGCCGACTGGCGGTCGGGCAGCAGGATGTCCTCGCGCTTCACGAACTCCGAGGCTCCCTCCCGCGCGCGCTTCACCCGGTCCTGCTCCGAGCGCGCGAGGAGGTCGTGGAACTCGTCGGGGCGGCGCACGCTGCGCATCCAGCGGGCGCCGTGGCCGATGCCGACCACGCTGACAACGCACTTCACCCGGGGATCGACCGCCCCCGTCCACACCACGGTGGCGCCGCCGTAACTGGTGCCGTAGATGCCGAGCCGGCCGGCGTCCACCTCCGGCTGGCTGCCGAGGAAGCTCAGGGCGGCCTGCACGTCGGCCACTCGACTGTACGGGGCCAGGCGGCTCCGCGACCCCTCGCTGTCGCCCCAGCCTTTGTAGTCGAACGTCAGGACGACGTAGCCGGCCTCGGTCAGGACCCGCGCGTTGTCGGGCAGGTAGAGATCCTTGACGCCGGTGTAGCCGTGGCAGAGCACGACGCCAGCCCGCCGCTCGGCCGGCGCCAGGCCGTCGGGATAGAAGAGATCGCCGACCAGCCGGACGCCCTCGCTGTAGAAGCTGACCGCCTTCTTCACGACCGTCGTCCTCCCCGGCTCGCAGTCGAATTGACGCGGCCCTGATGATACGATGCCGGCCGCGATGGACGACCTCCTCATCCGCGGCGGCCACGTGATCGACGGCAGCGGCGGCCCCGGCCGCGACGGCGACGTCGCCGTGCACCAGGGTCGCGTCGTCGCCGTCGAGCCGCGCTCGGCCCGTCCGGCCCGCCGCGTGATCGACGCCCGCGGCCAGGTGGTGGCACCGGGCCTCATCGACATCCACACGCACTCGGACTTCACGCTGCCGCTCAATCCTCGGGCGGAGTCGAAGATCCGCCAGGGCGTCACGCTGGAGGTGGTCGGCAACTGCGGCTTCTCGGTCGCGCCCGCCCTGCCCGGCAAGGCCCCGATGCTGCGCGAGTACCTCGCCTCCAGCGCTCCCTGGCTGACCTTCCAGGAATCGACGTTCGCGGCCTATGCGGCCGCCTTCCCGGCGACCTCGGTGAACGTCATCCTCCAGGTGGGTCACAACACGCTGCGGCTGATGACGATCGGGCTCGAGAACCGGCCGGCCACCGTCGCCGAGATGGCCGCGATGGAGATGCTGCTGGAGGAGGCGCTGGCCGGCGGCGCCTGGGGCCTGTCCTCCGGCCTGTTCACCGCGCCCGGCAACTTCGCGGACGCCACCGAGATCCACGCCCTCGCCCGCGTGCTCCGCCGTCGCGGCGCCGCCTACTCCACCCACGTCCGCGACGAGGGCGATCACGGCTTCGAGGCCGTGCGGGAGGCGATCGCGGTCGCCGAGGCCACCGGCGTGCACGTGCAGATCGCCCACCTGAAGCTCTCCGGGGTCGACAACTGGGGCGGCGCCGCCCGCCTGCTCGGCGAGATCGAGGCCGCGCGCCGCCGCGGGGTGCCGGTGGACTGCGATGCCTATCCCTACGACACCGCCTCCAATCCCCTGCGCAACCTGCTGCCGCGGTGGGTGATGGACAGCGGCATCCCGGCCATGCTCGAGCGGCTGGGCGTGCGGGACGTGCGCACCCGCATCCGGGACGAGATCGGCCGCCACGGCCTCACCAACTTCGGGCGCATCCCGTCCTGGGACGCCGTGCGGATCGCCATCTCGCCCCACCTGCCCGAGAACGCCGGTCGCACGCTGGGCGACATCGCGCGTGCGCGCGGCCTGGACCCGATCGACGCCGTCGCCGACTACGTGGTGGCCGACCGCGGCGAGACGCGCATCCTGGTCACCTCGATGTCCGACGCCGACGTGCACGCGATCACGGGGGCCCCGTGGGTGACCGTCGGCTCCGACGCCAACGCGCTCGCCGTCACCGGTGTCACCGGCCAGGGCAAGCCCCATCCGCGCTCCTACGGCACCCACGCCCGCGTGCTCGGTCCGTTCATCCGCAACCTGCGGCTGCTCACGCTCGAGCAGGCCGTGGCCAAGATGACGGGCGTCGCCGCCCGCGCGCTGGGACTGGCCGACCGCGGGCTGCTGCGGGCCGGCGCCTGGGCGGACGTGGCGGTGTTCGATCCGGCGCGCGTCGCCGACCACGCGACGTACGAGGAGCCACACCGGTACGCGACCGGGGTGTCGACGGTCCTCGTCAATGGCCAGGTGGTCATCGACGGCGGTGATCACACCGGCGCGCTGCCCGGGCGCGTGCTCCGACGGCAGCCATGAGCGCGTCGTACTGGGAGCGGGAGCAGCTGGCGGAGTCGATCCTGGCCGCGCTGGCCGCGGCCGGCAAGAACCTCGACGCGCTCACGATCGACGACCTCGCGATCACCGACCAGTTCCACGGCGGCGGCAAGCCCGCCACCACCCGCCTGGCGCGCCTCTTCGGCGCCGCTCCCGGCCAGCGCGTGCTGGACGTGGGCGGTGGGCTCGGCGGCCCGGCCCGCACGCTGGCCGTGGAGTACGGCTGCCGCGTCACCGTGGTCGATCTCACGGAGTCGTTCGTGCGCGCGGCCCGGGTGCTGACCGGTCGCCTCGGTCTGGACGACCGCGTGAGCCACCACGTGGGTGACGCGCTCGATCTGCGGTTCGACGCCGGCGCCTTCGACGTGGTGTGGACACAGAACAGTGGCATGAACATCGCCGACAAGGCGCGGCTGTACGCCGGCTTCCACCGGGTGCTGAGACCCGGCGGTCTGCTGGCCGTCCAGGAGCCGATGGCCGGACCCGTGCAGCCCCCGATCTTCCCGCTGATGTGGGCGACCGATCCCGCCCGGAGCTTCCTGCGTCCCCCCGACGAGATGCGCGCGCTGATCGCCGCCTCCGGCTTCACCGAGCGCGCGTGGGAAGACGTCACGGCGGAGACGGCGGCGCCGGCCACCGCCGAGAGCATCCCGGCTCACAGCGCGCAACGATTGATCATGGGCGACGCCCTCGACGCGATCATCCGTGCGAACCATCGCAATCGGGCCGAAGGGCGCATGGTCTCGATCCAGGCGGTCTTCGAGCGCACCTGACGCTTCCCCGGCGCCGTGTCGCCGGCGCGCGGGACGGGCGGCGGGGCGACCGGGTCCCCGGCGGTTCCGCGTGAGACGACCCGGTGCGCGAGGGCGTGGTCGGAGCCTCGTCCTGCGTGTGGCCTAACACGATCGAAGCCAACGGAACCGCCGGAGACCCGGTCGCCCCGCCACCCACCCCGCGCGCCGGGATCACGCGCCACCGGATGGACAGATGCACCTCGAGAGCGACCTGACTCGGGACGCTAGTCGACGGCGAGGGCGAGGTAGAAGCGCTGGTCGTAGAGGGCGCCGGTCATGGGGGCCAGGGTGTCGCGGAAGGCGCGCGTGGGCGGCGCCATCGAGTGGGCTTCGGCGGATCGCGCGTCGGTCCAGGTTTCGATCACGGTGAAGTGGTTGGGGCGGCTGGATTGCTGCACGACGTCGAAGCGGAGGTTCCCGGCGCTGGCCCGGCTCGCGCGCGCGAGCGATTCCAGGGCGGCGGCGCCGTCGTCTTTGCGTGGGGGGATGACGTCGACGTGGGTCACGACGTGGACCGCACCCGGCGGCGGTGCGGCCCCGGCGGCGGGCCCCACCGAGAGCGCACGGTGGACGCGCTCGTCGAGCGGCGCGACGCGGATGGCCGCGAGCCCGTCTCGAGCGTCGGTCGTGCTCGCCTGCCGCGCGTGGGCTTCGAGCATCGCTCTATCCCGCCAGACCTCCACCACGGCGAGCTGGTGCGGCTGGCCGATGCGCTGCAGCACCTCGCAGCGCAGGTGGCCGTCCCCGCGGGCCGTCGCCCCTCGATAGCGCCGCAGCAGCGCCAGCGCCGCCGGCGTCGACGGTGGCGCCACCTCGACGTAGATCACGACGTGCACCTCGTCCACGACGGGCCTACGTGGCGGCCGGGGCGAGAGCGGGGCCGGTCCAGAACGCGAGCATGTCGTCGCGGAACTCGACGGCCTCCGCGCCCTGGCTGCCGAGGCTCGCGCCGCGCACGCCGTAGCCGGCCTTCAGCGCGTACACGGCCACGTCGCGATCGGTGAGGCCGGGATCGGCGCGACCGGTGAGCGGATGGATGCAGGCGCCGTCATCGGCGAGATAGGTGGTGGGCGCGCCCGGCGCCACCGCGGCGTCCTCGATGCGCACCACCGGCGTGCCGCGATCGAAGCTGTGCGCGGCCCCCGCGAACAGCCGTAGCGTGACGGCGCCGCCGCTGAGCCGGATGGCCTGCACATGGCCCTGCACCTGCTGCACCGAGCACCACTCGTCGCGGTCGCCCATCAGCACGCGCACGCGCGTCGTCCCCACGCCGGGGTCGTGGAACTGGTGGCCGCTCCACGGGTAGGCCGCCAGCACCGCCGCCAGTCCGCGCTCGCGGCCCACCACGGCGTCGGCCAACCGGCGCGTGGCCGCGGTGAGCACGGCCGAGCCGCCCCGGCTGTGGCCCTGGGCCCCGATGCGCGCGGCGTCGATCTCCGGCCGCTCCGCCAGCACGCGCCACGCCGCCAGCACGTCGTAGGCGCTGGCCGCGAAGGAGAACTGGCTCTGGTTCGCCACCGTCGACGTCACGCCGCGGGCGCCGAAGGGATCGAGGACGAACGCCGCCAGCCCCGCCCCGGTGAGCGCGTCGGCGTGCGCGAGATGCGAGGCGGCGATCCCGAGGCTGCCGGGCACGACGATGACGACCGGCCAGCCGCCGGCGCCCGGCGCCCCCGGCGGCAGGAACAACGCGCCGTCGACGACCGTGCGCGGCATCTCGCCGGCAGCGGACACCGCCTGGTGATAGTTGCGCGGGGAGGCGGACGGGACCGCGAGGCTCCGCCCGGTGACGCCGCTGGCCAGCGTGACGATCTGGTCGCGAAAGCGCGGGCGGCCGGCGGTGGTGGTCACGGCGCTCAGGGCAGCGGGATGCGCGTCGGCAGCCCGGTCTGCACGGTGAGACCGCCGTCGGCGACCACCGCAGCGCCGGTCACGTAGGAGGCCAGGTCCGAGGCCAGGAACATCACGACGTTGGCCATCTCCTCGGGCCGGCCGAGGCGCCGCATCGGAATCATCCGGGTCGTCTCCTCGGCGAACCCCGGGATCGACAGCGACGGCCGCAGCAGCGGCGTGTCGATGGCGCCGGGGCAGACGCAGTTCACGCGGATGCCGCGGGCGGCGTACTCGATGGCGGCCACCCGCGTGAGGTTGACCACGCCCGCCTTGGCGGTGTTGTAGGCGGCGATGGCGAAGTCGGCGAACAGACCGGAGATCGACGCCGTGTTGACGATGGCGCCGCCGCCCCGGGCCAGCAGCTCGGGAATGGCCCGCTTCATGGCCCGGAAGACGCCGGTGAGCCCGAGCTCGATGGTGTGCGTCCACACGCGCTCGTCGAGGTCGGCGGTGAAGGCCAGCCGGCGCTGGCCGTCCGGCAGCGCCGGCTGGCCGAAGGCGTTGTTGTGCAGGATATCGAGGCCCCCGAACGCCTTCACGGTGCCGCCGATCATCGCCTCGATCCCGTCCGGCGCGCCGGCGTCGGCCGCGATGGCCAGCGCCACGCCGCCCGCCTTCGTGATCTCCTCGGCCACCGCCTCGGCCCGGGCACGGTCGATGTCGGCCACGCCCACCCGGGCCCCACGCGCGCCGAAGCCCAGCGCCGTCGCCCGCCCGATACCCGACCCCGCGCCGGAGACGAGCGCAACCTTGCCGTCGAACCTCATGCGTCCTCCTCGGGGCCCGGCGGCGGGCCCGCCGCCGTCACCGGATCGTCTGCGCGAAGCGCTCCATGCGCTCGAGCGTCTCCGGCAGGTGCTCGCTGCGGAAGTCGAAGACCAGTTCACTCACGCCGAGCTTCTCGTAGGTGCCGATGTCGTCGGCGATCTGCTGGGCCGTGCCCGAGAACGGCCGCCGCTCGGCCCCGCCGATCGTCGTGGCGGCGGCATCGTAGACCGGCGCCTTGAACGAGATGGTCAGCGTCGAGGGATCCCGCCCCTCCGCCTCCGTCATCCGGTGGAGCTGATCGAGCGAGGCGCGCAGCTCGGCCGGGCGCAGGGGCACGGCCGGGTTGGCGCCGACCGGGTGCCAGCCGTCGCCGTGGCGCGCGACCCGGCGCAGGGCCGGCGTGCTGTGGCCGCCGATCCAGATCGGGGGATGCGGCTTCTGCACGGGCTGGGGCAGGCAGCGGAGCGCCTCGAAGCGGTAGAACTCGCCGGCGAAGCTGGCCGGGTTCTGGGTCCACAGGGTCTTGAAGATCCTCAGATACTCGTCGCTGGCCGCGCCCCGGCGGTCGAAGTCGGGGGAGTCCAGCGCCTCGAACTCCTCGCGCAGCCAGCCCACCCCGACGCCGACGGTGACCCGTCCCTGCGAGAGCACGTCGATCGTCGCCAGCATCTTGGCGGTGAGCACCGGGTTCCGGTACGGCAGGATCATCACGCTGGTGACCAGGCGCAAGGTGCGCGTGCGGCCGGCGACGAAGGCCATGAGCGTGAGCTGCTCGAGGGCGTCACCGCCGCCCGGGAACGCGCCCGATACCGTGTAGGGATACTTCGAGGCGATCGCGGTCGGGAACACCACGTGGTCGGCGATCATCACCGAGTGGAAGCCCAGCGACTCTCCGCGCTGGACGATGGTCTCGAGGGCCTCGGCGCCGGCGCAGCCGCCGCGGGTGGGCAGATAGAAACCGTAGCGCATCGGGCTTACGACCTCCGTGCCGGGGATTGTCGCAGGCCAGACGGCCGCGCGTCGCCCCTTTCGCGGGGCCTGATGAGCGGAGCGAGGGCGACGCGCGGCGGGCTACTGGGGGCGGGTCGGCGACTGGGAGCGACGCTGAGCCTGCGCAAACAAGCTCAGCGTTCGCCGTGAGGTCGAAGCGTGTTCGGGGGTTACCAGCGACCCCGGCCCGACGACCCACCGAAGCCACCGCGGGACCCGCCACCGCCGCTGCGGCCGCCGCCGCCGCCCGACGAGGTCGCCTTCTCCACCCGGAGCTGCCGGCCGTCGAGATCCTTGCCATTGAGGGTGGCGATGGCCCGATCGGCTTCCTCCATCGTCGACATCTCCACGAAGCCGAAGCCCCGCGACTGGCCGGTGTCACGATCCGTCACGACCGCGGCCGACTCGACCTGGCCCGCCTGCGCGAACGTCTCCCGGAGCCTCTCGGTCGACGTCGAGAACGACAGTCCGCCGATGAACAGTTTCTGCGCCATGGATGTATCCTCTCGTGCTTCCACGCTGTGGAGGTGGCGGGCCCCGGCGAAGCGTGGAGGACGTCGGGGGTCTGATCCGCCGAAGAATGCCGCGGACGGTTCCACGCTACCAGATCCGGCGGCGCTGTGATCAAATAATTTATATGACTGATATATGGTATATATGATGTGGAGGGGCGGGCGTAATGTTCGACAACGAAACGCGCGTGCTCATGGTGCTCCCCAGCGACCTCGTCGATCGGGCGCGAGGTCTGGCCGGTCGGGCGACGACGTCGATGAAGCTTCCCGTGAGTCTGCAGATCGTGTTCCGGGCCCTGATCGACGAGGGCCTGAAGCGGCCGACGGATCCGGCCCTCCTGGCCAACGTCGCCCGCCAGGCGGAGACGGTGCGGCGGATCCGGAGCGAGGCGCGGCGCCGCCCGGTCGCCCCGAGTGCTGTCCCGAGTCGCGCGGCCCGACAGCGGCCGAGGTCCCGCGTGTGACCAATCTCGGCCCGGAGGTAGTGGCATGAATGGAGTGTGGGTCGCAATCCTGGTGGCGATCGCGCTGACGCAAGTCGCCGTCATCGCGACGTCCATCTATCTACACCGGGCCCTGGCGCACCGGTCGCTGCAGCTGCACCCGATCACCGACCTGGTCTTCCGGGTGACCCTGTGGCTGACGACGGGGCAATCCCGCCAGCAATGGGTGGCCGTCCATCGCAAGCACCACACCTTCACCGACCGCGAAGGCGATCCTCACAGCCCGCGCCTGCTCGGATTCTGGCGCGTCCAGTTCTTCAACGTCGCCTACTACATGCGAGAGGCGCGGAACCCGGAGACCCTCGAGACGTTCGCGCCCGACCTCCGGCCCGATCGGCTCGACCGCGCGCTCTTCACGCGCGGCCTGCTCGGCCTCGGGGTCGGGGTGAGCCTGCTGTGCGCGCTCATCGGGCTGTGGCCGGGGCTGCTGGCCAGCCTCCTGCACGCGGTCCTCTACGTCTTCGTCATGGCGCCCCTCATCAACGCGCTCGGCCACTGGAGCGGCGGCAAGAACTTCGCGAACACGGCGTACAACTGGCGGGGGCTGGCCTGGATCACCGGCGGCGAGAGCCTGCACAACAACCACCACGCCCATCCCCGGTCGCCCAAGTTCAGCGTGCGCCGCTCCGAATTCGATCCCTCGTGGCCGATCATCCGGAGCCTGTCGGCGATGCGACTGCTCGCCATCCAGACGCCGCCCGCCGTGCTGGCCCCCGCTCCCGCCCCCGGGAGCGCCCGGTGAACGTCGTCGCCGTCGCCACCTCCCGGACCTCGCCCTGGCGCTGGCGCATCATCGACGCCGGGGGCGGCACCGTCGAGGAGTCGTCCACCAGCTTCATGACGATCGCGCTGGCCATGGCGGCGGGAGCGGAGCGGCTCCACATCCACATCGAGCGGGATCGACCACCCCCGGCCCGCGCACCATGGCGACGTCGTCGCTGAGGCCGCGCGCCACGCCGGGGGCGACGGCGGCTGACCCGGGCGCCTCGTGGCCCGCGTTCCACCGCTGGCAGGCCCTGTTCGCCGCCGCCGAGATGTTCCCGGCTGGATGGGAGGGGCTCCACGTCGCCCCCGCCCCCCACAGCCCGGCCGCCGAGGAGTACGAGCGGCGGAAGGTGCTGCTCTTCTCGGAGTGGGTCGACATGCTGGCTCGCCGGCCGGCCATGCTCGCGCACTACACCCGGCAGGGCATCCAGGCCCGGATCGTTCGCCAGCATCCAGAGCAGGCGTGTCCGGCGTGCGATCCCTTCAGCATGCGCGAGCTCACCCCCGAGCTCGACGCCATGCCGCCCTTTCATCCCGGCTGCCGCTGTGTGCTGATGGCGGTGCACGCCACGCGGCCGCGTCGCCGCACGAAACCCGCTGCGCGCCCTCGTCGACGCGCCGGCTGACCGCCACGACGGCTTTTCACGCGAGACTGAGGGGGGACGACCTCCTTCAGAAACCAGGAGGTGTCTCATGCAGATGATGAACGTACCGTGGCTCAAACCCGGCATCTGGGGCGCGATCATCGGATCCGTGATCACGATGATTGTCGGCTTCTCGTGGATGGGCTGGATGCTCGGCGGGACGGCCGAGCGGCAGGCGATGGAGCGCTCCAACACGGCAGTCGTCGTCGCGCTCACGCCGGTCTGCACCTCCAAGTTCATGGGGCAGCCCAACGCCGCCGCCAAGCTCAAGGAGCTGCAGGCGGTCGAGTCGTGGAAGCAGCAGGAGTTCGTCGAGACGGGTGGCTGGGCCACCATGACCGGTGAGAAGGCCCCCAACTCCGGCGTGGCGAGCGCGTGTGCCGAGCAGCTCCTGAAGGCGAAGCTCTAGCCCGCGGACGCCTCCCCGAACCGCTCACCGCCCCGCGGTGGTGAGCGGTCCCCTCGCCCGCGACGCGCCCCGGGTCAGGGCGTGGGCAGGGCCGCGTTCATCGCGGCCTGGACCTCGGCCTGGCTCAGCGCTCGGTTGTAGAGACGGAACTCGTCCAGCTGCCCGCCGAAGTGCCCGTTCAGGAGCCCCGTGCAGCCGGAGTCGGCATCGACCCCGATCAGGAAGGGGCAGGTGGACCAGCTGAAGGCCGTCGGCTCCGTCGCCGTCCCCACGCTCACCCCGTTGACGTAGACCGTGAGTGTGCTGCCCGCCCGCGTGATGGCCACGTGGCTCCAGGCGTTCACGGCCAGACTGGACGCCGCCGTCACTCGCAAGAGCCCGTTGCTCCACACCTGCGGGCGGCCGGCATCCAGCGCCAGCTCTACCCCGGCGCTCCCGCTCGTCTGGATCTCCAGCAGCCCCCGCCAGCCGGTCAGGGTGGTGGGGTTCGCCCACACCATCCAGGAGAAGTCACCGGTCGGCGCGTTGGGCGCGTCGATCCGCACGTACTGGGCGCTGCCGTTCAGCGCGACCGCCCGGCCGTACTTCCCCGTCGTCGTCCACGTCGCCCCCACCAGCGTCCCCGGGTGCGCGTTGCCCGACACGTCGGCCGTCGTCGCCCCCATCCCCTCCTCGAAGCCGTAGGCGAGCACCAGGCCGGCGGGACCGCCGTCGTTGTCGACGATGGTGCCGACGCCTTGCCCGTCCGCGATGGTGGCGTTGACCGGATTGCTCAGGTTGACGACGAAGGTCTCGGCGGATTCCGCCGTCGTGTCGCCCAGCACCGGGACCGTGACCGTCAGTGTCGTCAGGCCCGGCGTGAAGGTCAGCGTGCCCGAGGTCGCCGTGTAGTCGCTGCCGGCCGTGGCCGTCCCGTTGGCCGTCGCGTACTGCACGGTCACCGTCTGCGTGCTCGCCACCGACAGGCTCACCGTGAAGACCGCGTTGACCGGGGCCGCGTTGCCCTCGGTGACGGTGACGTCGCCGATCGAGATCGTCGGCGGCGGCGCGGCGTCGTCGTTCGTGATGGTGCCGAGCCCCTGGCCGTCGCCGATGGTGGCGTTGGTCGGGTTGCTCAGGTTCACGAAGAAGGTCTCGGTCGGCTCGAACACGGTGTCGCCCAGCACCGGGACCGACACCGTCAGCGTCAGCAGCCCCGGCGTGAAGGTCAGCGTGCCCGAGGTCGCCGTGTAGTCGCTGCCGGCCGTCGCCGTGCCGTTGGCCGTCGCGTACTGAACGGTCACCGACTGCGCGCTCGCCGCCGACAGGCTGACCGTGAAGACGGCGTTCACCGAACCCGTGTTGCCCTCGGTCACGGTGGCGTCGCCGATCGAGACCGTCGGCGGGGGCGGAGTGTCGTTGTCGAGGATCGTCCCGAGGCCCTGGCCGTCGCCAATGGTGGCGTTGGTCGGGTTGCTCAGGTTCACCACGAAGGTCTCGGTCGGCTCGATCGTCGTGTCGCCCAGCACGGGGACGGTCACCGCCTGCGTCAGCTGGCCCGGCGTGAAGGTCAGGGTGCCCGAGGTCGCCGTGTAGTCGCTGCCCGCCGTGGCCGTCCCGTTGGCCGTCGCGTACTGCACCGTCACCGTCTGGCTGCTGGTCGCCGACAGGCTGACCGTGAAGACGGCGTTCACCGAACCCGTGTTGCCCTCGGTCACGGTGGCGTCCCCGATCGAGATCGTCGGCGGGACCGACACCAGGGGCGTGTTCATCGCGGCCTGGATCTCGGTGGCCGTCAGCGCGCGGTTGTAGATCCGGACCTCGTCCAGCTGACCCGGGAAGTGTCCGTTCAGCGCTCCGGTGCAGCCGCTGTCCGCGTCGACGCCGATCAGGAACGGACAGCTACCCCAGTTGAAGACGGTCGGCTCGACGCCCGTCCCCACGCTGGTCCCGTTCACGTACGCGGTCAGCGTGCTTCCCGTCCGCGTCAGCGCCACGTGGCTCCACGCGTTCACCGGGAGGCTCGACCCCGCCGTCAACCGGAGCAGCCCGTTGCTCCACACCTGTGGTCGCCCGGCGTCGAGCGCCAGCTCGATGCCCGTGCTCGCCGCCGTCTGGATCTGGAGCAGGCCGCGCCACCCCGTCAGTGAGGTCGGACGCGCCCACACCATCCACGAGAAGTCGCCCGTCGGCGCCCCCGGCGCGTCCACCCGCGCGTACTGGGCGGTACCGTCCAGCGCGATGGCCTTGCCGTACTTCCCGGCGGCCGTCCACGTCGCCCCGACCAGCGTGCCGGGGTGCCCGCGGCCCGACGCATCGGCCGTGGTCATGCCAGCCCCCTCCTCGAACGGGTACGCCGCGACGAGCGTGACCGGGCCGGCATCGGGGGTGAGGTGCACGATCTCCGCGACCGACGGCACGCCGTTGCCGTTGACCACGAACAGCAGGTAGTGGCCGATCGGCGCCAGGTTCGGGTTGGTCGGGGCGACGACGTTCAGCCCGCCCGCCGTCTGGGTGAAGCTCAGCCGGCTGATTCGCTGGTTCATGTTGAAGGCGTGGGTGACCGAGCCCAGCCGGAGCAGCGTCACGCTGGTCACACCGGCGGCGTCGGGCGTTCCCACGAAGAAGCTCTGGCCGTACGTCACGCTATCGGGAGCCGTGGTGATGCTGGGCCGCGTGCCCTTGAACAGGTAGGGCGGCGAGTACACCTCGGTCTGCGGATAGCCGTTGCCGCCGGTGGTCAACACCCGACCGTCGGGCAGGAGCAGCGCGGCCGAATGGTACAGGCGCGGAATCTGCGCGCTGGCCATCGTGGTCCACGTCTCCGCGACCGGATCCCACAGCTCGGCCGGGAACACCGGAGTCGTGTCGTTGTTGAAGCCGGCGCCGCTGGTGCCGCCGGTGACCAGCACCTTGCCGTCGGGCAGGAGGACCGCGTTGATCTGCCGGCGCGCGATCGCCATCTGGCCGACCGTCCGCCAGGTCGGCGTCGGCGCATTGAGGTCGATGACCTCGGCCGTACGCGTCGGCGGATCGCCGCCGCCCATGACCAGGACCTTGCCGTCGGCGTACATCACGGCCGAGCCGTAGCTGCGATCGCCGAACTGCCGGTTCCCCACGACCGTCCACGCCCCGGTGCCCGACGTATTCAGGTACCGCGTCGTCTGGCTCGGACCCGGGTTGAAGACCTGGCCGTTGGGTGCGAGCAGCATCTGGGGATAGAGCGGCACGCCGAGCTGGGCGTTGGTCAGGTTGCGCCAGGTTCCGGTGGCGAGCTCGAGGACCTGCGGCAACCGATTGACGCCGATGGTGTTGTCGATGCTGCCCGATACGACCAGGGGGTCGCCGTTGGCCAGCGTCGTCGCCGTGGGATACCAGCGGCCGGCGTTCATCGCCGGGAACGCGGTCCACGCGTTGGTGTTCGCGTCGTAGGCGCTGGCGTTGGGAAGGCCGACGTTGTTCTGGATGTGCCCGCCGGCGACGAACACGCGGCCGTCGCCCAGCAGCGTGTGCCCGGAGCAGAAGGTGTCGTAGCCGGGCTTCGTCAGCGGCGTCGTTGTCGCGGTGGCGGGGTCCCACAGCCGGGGGTCGTTGCCGGAGATCCCGCCGTCGCCCGGCCATATCATCACCTGCCCCGTGGGCAGCAGGGAGACGTGAACGGGGTAGAAGGGCAGCGCGGGAACGGAGGCCCACTGACCGACCACGTTGGGCTGGGCCGCGGCGGGCGCGGCCAGCAGGCTCACCAGCACGAGAGCGAGGATTCCCGCGACGCCGAAGATCCGTGTCATCTGGCTCCCCTGGGGCCTGTTCAAGGTGTGGGTACGAGCAGGAAGGCGCGAACGGGCAGGTTGTGGTTGTGGGCACCGCCCGTGTGGCCGCCGATGGCGTCGTGGCCGAGGGCGGCGATCACGCCCTGGTCGTTGACGCCCACGCCTTCCGTGAGCACGAAGTCGGCGCCGGCCGGGATCAGCTCGTTGACGTCGCGCATACCGCCAGCGGCCGTCCACAGGAACGCGCGCGGCCCATGGGTGCCCGCCGAGGTGCCGACCACGTCGCCGCGCTGGTTCACGCCGTTGGCGAGGCTGTAGGAGCCCCCGGGCAGGGTGCCGAGCGCCCGGATGCCGCCGGTCCGCGTCCAGCGCACCGCCTGGCTCCGCGTCGGGCCTCGCGACTGCCCGACCACGTCGCCTTGATTGTTCAGCGCCATCGCCTCGCTCTCGGTGTCGCCCGGCAGGGCGCCGAGATTGACCACTCCACCCGCGCTGGGCCACAGCACCGCCCGGGCGCCGACGGCGGTCGTCGCCGTACCGACCATCTCTCCCGACTCGTTGATGGCGGCGGCACGGCCCTCGCGTGTCCCCGGCAGGATGCCCAGGCGATGCACCTGGCCGTCCGCCGTCCACATCACGGCGGCGACACCAGCCGGCCCCGAGGAGTAGCCCACGACCTGGCGACTCCGGCTCACGCCGAGCGCCTCACTCCCGCTGTCTCCCGGCAGTGGACGCAGCTCCTGGATCCCGCCGGCGCGCGACCAGATGAAGCCGCGCAGCGCAGTCGCCGTGTTGGAGGCCCCGACCACGACGCCGTCGTCGTTCAGGCCCAGCGCCACGCTCCAGTCGGCGCCCGGCAGGCCCGGGATGACCTCGAGGGCGCTGCCCGTCAACATGAACGCCACCAGCCGCGACCCGCCTCCGCCGGCGAGCGCCCCGGCATTGTTCAGACCACGGACGTGGGCACCGGTGTCTTGCTGGAGCACGCCGAGATCCACGGCGCGATAGGCGGCGCGCCCCGCACCTTGCGCGAGCAGGTTCGCAGGAGCCAGGAATCCGAGAGCGAAGGCGATCGCCCACAACCGACGTCGTGTCATGCGTCCCCCGAGTTCAGCGCAATGTGTAAAGTTGAACGACGCCGCGAGCATCCCGGCCGGTCGAAACCGTCTCCTCGCGAGCGGCCGCGCGCGGTTGCAGTGCAGCGATGACGGCGGCGCCACCACGGTTCCACACCCCGCCGAGGCCCGATCATCGATTTCTGGTCGGCTTGCGCCGCATCCGGCAGCAACCGTGCCAGGTCGCACGCCTCCGCCGAAATGCCCAGTTTTATTGCGGCGACTGCCGAGCGGGGAATCGCCGACGGGAGATCTGTAAACGCTTCCGACAGCGGCGTCGAGGCAACCGATAGGTCTGCTACACTGCGACGGCGCCGCCGGGCGATCCGACGCGCCCACGAGGTGATCGATGCCCACCAAGATCGTCGAGGGTCGTAAGGCGCCTGACTTCACCCTGGAAAACGCGGCCGGCAAGCGGGTGTCGCTCGCCGACTTCAAGGGGAAGGACGTGATCGTCTACTTCTACCCGAAGGACGACACCCCGGGCTGCACCAAGGAAGCGTGCGGCTTCCGCGACTACTGGAAGGACCTCCAGAAGGCCGGCGTCGTCGTCCTCGGCGTCTCCGCCGACAGCAGCACCTCGCACGCGAAGTTCGCGGCGAAGTACAAGCTCCCCTTCCCGCTCCTGTCCGATCCCGATCGCAAGGTCATGACGGCGTGGGGGGCGTACGGCGACAAGGTCATGTACGGCAAGAAGACCAAGGGCGTGATCCGCTCATCCGTCTGGATCGGCCCCGACGGCACCGTCCGCAAGCACTGGGCGCGCGTGGCCGACGCCGCCAAGCACCCGGCCCAAGTGCTCGACCAGGTCCGCGGCGGAGCGGCCTGACGCGATCGGCGGCGGCGCCTCAGAACTTCTCCGAGGCGCCGCCGCCCCCGAATGTTCCCCCGCGTCCGGTGAAGTCCGGCTCGTCGGCGGCCGGCGCGTCCGCCGACGGCGTGAAGGCGGCGACGACCGGCACCGCCTGCCGCAGCTGCTGCTGGCGTTCGTCCGAGAAGAGCGCGTCCGCCGTGACGCCTCCGCGCTCACCGGCCGGGCTGCGCCGGAGGGCCCGCTCCACGACGAGGGCCAGAGCAATGAGCAGTGCCCCCGAGGCGGTCAGCGCCACCCACATCGGCACGACGTGCACGTAGTGGCGGAGGGTGACGAGCGACAGCGCGAGAAGGACGATGCCCGTGTCGAGGAGGAACGTCCAGCGCGATGTCCACGCCCACACCAGGACCATCAGCGGGAGGACGGCGGTCGCGATGGCCGCCAGGACGAAGAACCCCCGCCGCGGCGCGATGCGAGTCGGCGCGAGACCTCGGAGAGTCTCCAGGAGACGCTCGTCGAGTGAGTAGACGTTGACGGCGACATAGACGGCCACCACCCCCGTGACAACCAGGACCGTCGCCGCCCGGCGGTGGGACGGCGCCCAGGCCGCGCTGTCTACTCGGCCGGCGGCAAGACCGGCCAGCACCGCCCCGGCCACCATCCAGAGGACGCGTCCGAACGGTAACCGTCCGAGGAGAACGAACAAGGAGATCGCCGAGAAGGCGGCGAACAGCGGATTGCCCCAGCGCCAGCACCCCGCTCCCCACCCGAGCACGCTCGCCACCAGAACCACATCGATGACGCGCGAGGTCCGGACGCCGAGGCTTTCGTGAAGAAGGAGCAGTAATCCGGCGAGCACGAACAACCCCGCCCAGAACGCTGTCGCGCCGGCCGCCCCCCGCCTGGCCAGCCGCGGGGCGGCTTCCAGACGCTCGGTCACGCCGACGAGGGCCGCCGCGACCACGAGGAGCAAGAGACCGAGACCGGCCGGGCCCGGCTGGGTGGCGATCCAGATGGCGCCAAACGTACACAGGGCGACAGCCGTGACCATGACGGCCGTGAGGATCCGCCAGACCACGGAGGGCGTGACGCACGGATCGGGGTAGGCGTTCCGGATCGCCTCGAAGGTCGACCGGTCGACGGCCCCGGCCCGCAACCATCCGTCGGCGGCCGCCCGCACCTCCGCAGCCCGCTCCCAGGTGACGGACTCGGGCCTCATCGCTCGCTCATCCGTCTGTGAGCCCTGAAGATGAGCGTGAGGGCGCCGACGCCGAGAAGCCCGGCGACGAAGTACGGCACGCCGCTCTCGGCCAGGCGGAAGGGCGCAAACAACAGCCGCACCAACCCGATGTATGCCGCCAGAACGCCCTGGGCGAAGTAGAGCGAGCGCCCGAGGCGGAGCGACACCCACATGACCAGGGCCGCGGTGGCGAGCAAGGCGACGAGCCAGGCCACTCTCACGGACGGGCCGGTGAGCGCCCCGGACACGAGCGCGCTCAGGAGCAACAGGAGGCCCGCGTTTCCCAGCACCTCCTCGAAGTGCGGTTTCCGCTCCAGCCGGACCGAGAGCGTGGCCAGCGCCACGTACAGCGCGCCGAGCGCGAGAGCGTTCACGCGCAGCTCGGCCGGGTCACCCGCCCCGAGCGTGGAGGATGTCAGGCTGACGGACACGCCCCGCCAGGCGGCGAGCGTGGTGAGGGCGAGACCAAGGATGGTCCGGGAGTCGTACCGGTAGGCCGCCAGGAGATAGACCACTCCCACGACCAGGAGGTGATGAGCCCAGCGGGGCCCCAGCACCGTGAACTGAGCCTCGACGTATGCGAGGTCGGAGGCGAAGAGCAGGAGCCCCAGGAGCAGCACGTAGTCGAAGGCCACGCTCGGCGACGCGACCTCGTCCCACGAGAACGGGGGCGCCTCGCGAATGACCCAGAACAGGCAGGCTCCGGCGGCCAGGCCAATGGCCCCCGCGATCGCCAGCGGGCCGATGCGCTGGTGGAGCTCGACGACGAGCACGCCCATCCCCGAGGTGAGCAGGAGCACCCCGACGTAGAGGAGTGCTCGGATCTCGAGGCGGATGGAGACGAGGCTGCCCCGGGCGACACGGTTGAAGAGAGCGGCCTGCCGGGTGGAGAGGACGTCCTCCGATCTCAGCCGGGCGATGGCGGCGACGACGTCGGGGTTCACTCGATGACCTGATCGGCCCTCAGCAGCAGCGCCGGGGGGATGGTGAGGCCAAGGGCGCGGGCGGTCTTGAGGTTGATGACCAGCTCGAACGTGGACGCCTGTTCGATCGGGAGATCACGCGGATGCGCGCCTCGCAGGATCTTGTCGACGTAGCCGCCGGCGCGACGGAACAGATCGCTGAAGCTGGGGCCGTACGACATGAGCCCTCCGACCAGCGGCGCCTCCTTCAGCCCGTACATGACGGGCAGCCGCTGCTCGGCGGCCAGCCGGACGACGGTGCCCGCCTCGAGGACGAAGAGCGGATCGGCCAGCACCACGGCGCCGCCGACACCGCGCTTCACCATCACCCGGACCGCGTCGGCGACCTCCTGACGCGTGGCGGCTTCCACGACCTCGATCCGCAGCTTCAGGGTCCGCCCGGCGGCGACGATCTCCTTCGTGCGCGGCGCGTGCGAGGCGTTGGCGGGATTCACCAGAACCGCGATGGACGCCAGGCCGGCGACCGCCTCCTTCAACAGCTCGACCTGCTTGCCCGCCACCTCGGTTCCCACGAAGCTCAGTCCGGTCACGTTACCGCCCGGCCGCGCCAGGCTGGCCACCAAGCCCACCGCCACCGGGTCGGCTGGAACCGTCATGACGATCGGCACCGTGCGGGTGATCTCCTTCGCCGCCAGGGCCGTCAGCGTGCTCGAGACGACGATCACCTCGACCCCGACCCGGACCAGCTCGCCGGCGGCGGCGAGGGCCGTGTCCATACGCGGCTCCACGTACCGGCGCTCGATCACGACGTTCCTGAATTCGATCCAGCCGTGCTCCTGCAGACCAGCCATGAACGCCTGGCCAAACGCATCGGTTACCGGCGAGCGTTGGGCGTTTCCGATGAACCCGATCCGTCGCACGGCCACCGGTTGCGCCCGGGCGACGATCGGCGCGGGGAAGGCCCCGGCCAGCGAGATCAGCAGAAAACGGCGACGGTCCATGGGCGGCACGGTAGGACGTGCCATGGGCGAGGTCAAGCGACGGACCTCGGTGGTCTGGATATTGCGCACGCCTCCTATCAGGAGGAGCGACATGAAACAGATTCTTCTCGCGTCTTTGATCGCGGCCGTCGCGCTCGCACCGGCGCTGGCTGCCGCGCAAGCCGGCGGGGCCGGCTCGGGCAGCGGTGGTACTGGCGGCGCGGCCGGCTCGAGTGGGTCGAGCGGGCCGGCCGGGAGCGGCACCTCCGGCGGCACCGGGACTCCGTCGGGAGCCACGGGCGGCGGGAGCACGCCGGCCGGAACGGGTACGTCCGGTCCGGGCGCCACGGATTCGGGGGCGAGCAGCACGGGCGGCTCCGTCTCCAGCCCATCCATGGGCTCGGGGCCGGCGCCGTCGGCGAGCCCGTCAGTGGGCGGCTCAACGTCGGAGTTCAAGAACAAGGCAGACTGCGTGAACGCCGGCGGCAAGTGGCGCTGGTGGACCCAGAAGTGCTCGATGGGTAAGTAGCCCCTGCCCCCGTCAACGATCTGGTGGACGATCCCACCAGATCGTTGACGGACGGCACCCGCGCGCCAGCCTGACGTCCCACAATCCTTCGGCAACTCACAGTCCTGCGACCAGCGGGGCGCGAGCCGCGAGACACCAGGGTCCACACTCGCCGGGCGTTACAATCGGGAGTGGCTCCCTTGCCCGACATCGGGGCCGCGACATGAAAGGGTGCGTGGACCATGGCCTATCGGTCGATCTTCACCGACAGCCCGCTCGAGGAACGACGGCAGAACTTCGACGACTATCTGGCCTACGCCCGCCTCCATGGCGGTGAGCTGTTCGAAGCCGACAAGGACCTGAGCACGAAGCGCGAGCGGCTGCAGTCCTTCCAGGCCCATCCCGTGCGGTCGCAGCGCCCGCTCGCGGATCCAGCGGCGTTCTACCGCAACCACGTCGTCTTCAGGGACAACCCGGCGACCATCGACCCCAGGATTCTGCTGTGGACGTGTGTCTACAAGTTCGCGCGGCACGAATGGGTGGGCGTCTCCGCCGCCTGGGATGCCAGTCCACGACTCGCCGACGCCACGACCGTCATCTCACGGATCAGCCGATACCACCTGGCCGAGGAGTTCTGTCACGTACGCTACTTCGAGGAGATGTTCCGGACGTTCGGGCTCGATCGGGTAGCCTGGGTGCCGCTCAGCCCTTTCAAGCAACGGGTGTACGGCCTCTTCCCGAACATGCCGGGCGCGTTCATGAATCCCATCGCCTTCGTGACGGAGCTGCTCGGAGTGACGTTCTACCGTCACGTCGACGCGCTGCTCGATCAGCTCTTTGACGACGAGCCGGAGGCCCGCACGCGGATCCGCGAACTGCTCTACGAGATCATGGTGGATGAGATCGCCCACGTCGGCCAGCGGCGCAACTTCCTCGGGAGTGCTCAGATCCGGATCGCGCGCCGACTCGTCGTCCCGTTCTTCCGGTTGTTCTTCCGTGACCTTCCGGAGAGTGAGCGCCTGTTCGACATCGGCCGCATGGCCAAGGACGGCCTCGTCTTCGACTACAGCGGGCTGCCCGACGGCCTCCTCGAGCGTAGCTGGATCCCGAGCTACTGTCGGGACACGAACGAGCCGGCCGTTCTGCACTCGCTGCCATAGATCCGCCCGGCGCATCGACACACCCGTCGGGCGAGGCCGGGCGGCGGACGACGAGCTGTCTATCGCACCCCACCATTCCGGACGACGATGTGCTGCTGGGGCGCGGGGAAGCCGGCGTCCCCGCCGACCTCACGGATCGCGCGATTGGTGTCGAAATAGACCTGCCAGTAGTGGTCGTTGTGGCAGTACGGGCGCACCGCCAACACCGGCCCCAGTGGCGTGAAGCTGAGGATCTCGACATCCGGCGCCGGAGCGGCGACCACGTTGGGGATGCGGCCCAGCCGCTCCTTGAGCAGCCGGATCGCCTCGGCGTGGGCGACGCTGTTGTCGAGCTGGGCGACCAGATCCACGCGCCGGTACGGGTTGGCCGTGAAGTTCTGGATATTGTCGCCGAGGACCTTGCCGTTGCCCACGAAGGTGCGGACGTTGTCCAGCGTGGTGAGGGTCGTCACGAAGAGCCCGATCTCGTTGACGGTCCCGAGGATGCCGCCGGCGGAAATGAAGTCGCCGACCTTGAAGGGCCGGAGAATGAGGATGAACACGCCGGCCGCCAGGTTGGCGAGCAAGCCGCTCCAGGCCGCGCCGATGGCAATGCCGACGCCGGCCATGAGGGCCGCGAAGCTCGTGGTCTCGACGCCGAAGAACCCGAGGATGGCGATGATGAGCACGACGTTGAGCAGGACCGACGTCGCGGTGCCGATGTAGCCGGCGACAGTCTGGTCGAAGGGATACTTCAGGCTGCGCACGAGCAGTCGCACCGCGAAGGCGATCAACCGGCGGGCCACCACCCAGAGCACGAGGGCGCCGACGACCTTCAGCGCGAAGAGCGTCACGATGGGGATTGCCGCCTGGATCATCGCTTGCGCATTCATGGTGACACGTCCTCCCTCGGTCGAGATCCTCGGCTAGAAGCGCACGTCTGTCACCGTCGAGAGCTCGGCGAATCCCCGACCGAGTGTGCGGTTGTGATGGGCGATGATGCGCTCCGCCGGCAGCGCCGGAGAACCCACGTCGTGTGGCCGTCGGAGGCCAGCACGACCCGGTAGCCCAGCGCGGTGGCGGCGCGGCAGTGCGGCTCAGCCTCTTGTCGCAGGTCTGAGGACGGGCGCCAACGTATGGCCGCCCGTCCTCACGCGCCCTAGCTCAGTGCTTGGTCCCCAGGCCCCGCCGCTTCACGTAGCTCCAGAGCTTCTTGGTCATCTCGGCGGGGCCAATCGGTACGGCGCCAAACACCGATTCGAGGGTGTCCGCGCGACCCTGAAAGCTGATCGCATACCCTCCGAACGCAGGCTTCTTGCTCCCTGTTCCCTTCGGCATCTGTGATCCCCTTTCGGTGAGAAGTTGGTCGAGCCTCCGCTATAACTACCACAGATCGATGCCATCGGAGGGAAAACCACAATATCTAGGTTGGGTCGCTAACGCTGGGGCGAAACACCACCCGGGGTGCGGTTCCGGCGGTTCAGCAACCAGTCGATGGCGTCGGATGGATCGCGCTCCCCGGTATCGCCGATCTCGTCCCGTTGGCGCTCGCGTTCGGCCGGCGCGAGTGGCGCACGCTTCTCCGCGGGCCCTGGCGGGCTCACCGTGGTGACGAACGGCTGCGACCCGCCCGCCAGCGCCTCGCGTTCACGCGCCTCGTGTCGCTGGTAGTCCATCGATTGCGTATAGCCTTCCGCATGAGCCGCCTCGACGGTCTCGAAAAACACCAGATCCTCCGGCGGTCGTCGCAACCAGCCGGGATCGTCCGCATGGAGGTAGACCCGCACGTTTCTCACACCGGCCACACCGGATGGTCGAGGCTGGTAGCCCGCGAAGACCTCCGGGATGCCCCAGAGGCCTCGGCGCGCCTGCCGGGCCTGGCGCTGGAGCTCGACCAGTTCCGGGCGGTACTGTAGATTTGGCGGGTAGCTGATCACCTCGGCATAGCCTCGGCGCACGAGCTCGGCGTTGACGAGTTGTCCCGCCACGTAGACGTAGGCGAGCAACCGACCCTGTCTGTCGCGAGGCTGGACATCGAGCACGAGCTTCACCGGCTGACGGCTGACCAGCGCCTCGTTCACCTGGCGCGCAGCATCCCGGTAGGCTGGCCGACCTTGCGTATCGTTGATTCTCGGCGTGCCGACCCCGATGTACCGAACGGTCTCGGTGACGTTGCCGATCCGCACCTCGATCGTGTCACCGTCCGGAACGCGCATGACGACGGCGTCGTAGGTGGTCCCCTGCCATGTCTGGGCGGCCGCGGGCGTGCCGACGAGGAGGACCAGGAGGATCGGACCGATGGCCAGCAGGCGCCCCATCTTGCGGCGCAGGATACCCTGCCGCGCTTGCCTGCCCCTCCGTTTTCAGTCCGGATCACGCGCCATTCGCGCTTGGGTTCGGGGCTGTGAGCCGCTACACTGCAGGCCTCCGCGGCGTCCCGGGTCCCCCGGTACGCTGGCGGTGGCGGCCGGCGGCAAGGGTTGGCTCGCATGAGCGATCTGGTGGCAGTGGCGACGACGGTAGCCGCGATCGGTGGAACCCTCGCTCTCTTCGTCCTGGTCGGGTTCCTTGGCGTGACGGTCGTGATCGTGACGGAATGGATCGCCAGCAAGCTGGGGCTGACGCTGTAGAACTGCCGGCGCGTCACCGGGCCTCGACGCGGGGTCTCAGGCTCCCGGCGCCTCCGGGGCCGTGGTGTCGGCCGGCGAGAAATCCGCGCGCGCGAGGACCTCGGGGCCCATCGGCCGGCCGCCAAGAACGGCGCTGAGCTGCTGCCCGTCCGCGATCGGACCGTGCTCCGCCCGGAACCGAACGATCGCCGCCACCTCGGCTTCGCTGATGCCGCCCAGCTCCAGCAACTCGCCAGCATTGGCCAGATTGATCCGCACCCTGTTCGTCATGGAGCCTCCGCGAACGCGCTGACCGTCGGCCCCGTCAGGCTTCGCGAGTTCATCGGGTGCAAATCTTGAACCGCTGACTCATGGTGAGTCGAGCGCGCGCTTCCGAAAAGGACGGCTACAGCACCCGACGGGCGAGACGGCGCACCAGCTCGGTGACGACGCCGTAGACCAGGTGCAGGGCGAACTCCAGTCCTTCCTTCGACCGGGGACGGCGCGTCGGTGGCTCCGCCAGACCGAGGGCCGGCACCGCAATGACATGCGCGCCGAGCCACACGGCCACGCCGAACGGAAGGCCAACCGCCGCGGTAATCCGCGGCACGAAGGTGGCGACTCCACCGTAGAGCGCACCGACGCTGGCTCCGAAGGCGTAGTGAACCAGGCTGCTCGCGAGCGGTTTCCTGTCCTCGGCCAGGGGCCGCTGAAGGAACCAGCGCGCCATCCCATCGGCGACCTTGACGGTGGCATCCTCGTCCTCGGGCTGGTTGCGGGGCGGCTGCTGCTGCCGAGCACCTGCGGTGAGACCGCCGGCCATCTTGTGGACGACACTCATCGCCCCAGCAGCGATCACCCCGCCGACGAGGCCGGCGACCACGCCGCGCCACATCCTCATGTGCCCGCGGGAGCGGTTGGTGTTCCGCCCCTCCCACGCCTCTTCACCCCATCGCGCCCAGGCCGAGTCCACGCCACAGCACATCTTGGTGCACGCGTCATGCCGCCCCGTCGCCTGGGAACCCCCTACAGCCGGGAGCGCAGCTCGGCGGCGGTGGCCTTGAGCGCGGGCACGCACTTGGCCTGAGCGGCAGCCGTGGAGGCCGACGCGAGAGTGGACGAGACGCTGATGGCCCCCACGACCTCCCCGCCGGAGGAGTGAAGGGGGACGGAGATCCCGCGCAGGCCGATCTCATACTGATTCTCGAGCAGCACGAAGCCCCGGGCGGCCGCGCGGCGGATCGCCGTCCGGAACGCCCGGGCCCCCGTGACCGTCTGGGCGGTGTAGCGCTTGAGCGGATGATCGGCCAGCCAGGCGTCGAGTGCCGCCGAGTCGAGGGTGGAGAGGATGGCCCAGCCGGCCGCCGCGCATTGCACCGGCAGCCGCGTGCCAATGCCGATGGATGTGGAGAGCAGACGGGCCGCCTGCGCCTTGCACAAGTAGACGACCTCGTCCCCGTCGAGGACGCCGAAGGTCGTCGACTCGCCCAGCCGATGCGAGAGGCGGTCCAGGCTGGGCTGCACGGTCCGGATCAGACGATCGGCGCCGAGGTACGTCTGGCCGAGCGCCAGGACCTTCGGGGTCAGCCAGAACTCGCGGCCGTCGCCGACGGCGTAACCCGCGTGTCGCAGCGTCACCAGAAACCGTCGGGCGGCGGCGCGGCTGAAGCCCAGGTGGACGGCCAGCGTGCTCGGGGTGTGGCGCGGCATCCGGTCGCTGAACGCCCGGATCACAGCCAGGCCGCGCACGAGCCCGTCGATGATGTCGGCGCGGGCGGCGGCGGGCGGCTCGGTTCCGCGGGGATTCCTGGGCATGGCCGATAATCGCACAATTGCCCTTTTATCGGTCCCGTGGAATCATCGGGCGGAGGTTGCGCCCATGCCGGTGACCGAACGCCTTTCCACCCCGAGCAATCGGCTCGGGCTCGACGGCCTCGAGTTCATCGAGTTCACGACGTCCCAGCCCCTGGTCCTGGGCGCGCTGCTGGAAAAGATGGGATTTCGGCCGGTGGCCCGGCACCGCTCGCGTGAGGTCCTGCTCTACCGCCAGGGCGGCATGAATCTCGTGGTCAACGCGCATCCGGATATGGCGCGCCGCACCGCCGGGGTGCCGGGGACCGCGCTGGGGGCAATGGCCTTCCGGGTCGCCGACGCCGGGGACGCCCATCGACAGGCCATCGACCTCGGCGCCTGGGATCTCCCGACGCGCGCCGCGGCCATGGAGCTGGTCATCCCCGGCATCCGGGGGGCCGGGGACAGCCACATCTACTTCGTCGATCGGCACGGCGACTTCTCCATCTACGATGTCGACTTCACGCCGATCGCCGGGGCTGACCCGAACCCGCCGGCCCTCGTGGCCATGCACTACTTCGGCCTGGTGCAAACGGCCTATCCGGGTCGGACCGCGGCATGGCTCGAGTTCTATCAGTCACTGTTCGGCTTCACCCCGCTGCCGAGCGGGACCTTCTTCGGTGTGGTGAACGCGGGCGTGCTCCTCGAGAGCCCGTGCCGCAAATTCTTCCTCCAGCTGATCGAACCGCCCGCAGGAGTGGAAGACGTCGCGTGGGAAGAGGGCCTGCTCCGCATCGGGCTGGGCACGCCCGGCGTCCCGGCCGCGGTCCAGGCCCTCCAGGCCCGCGGAATCGTCTTCGTCGACCGCGGAGCGAATCGCCTCACCGACCGTGGCGCCGTGACCCAGCTCTACCCGGGTGGAGTGTCCTTCGAGCTGGTGCACAGTCACCTCACTCCCTAGTCGAGAGCCCCATATGCGTCTCACCGACTTCGGCATGGACACCATCACTCTGGCCGGGCCACTCGAAGCCAGGCTCCGCGCCATGCGCGCCGCCGGCTTCACCCAGGTCATGCTGTCGGCACGGGACATCGTCGGTCACCCCGACGGCGAGGCCGCCGCGATCTCGGCCGTGCGCACCAGCGGGCTGCGAGTCACCGGGTTTCAGGTCCTGCGCGACTTCGAAGGGCTGACGGGTCATCTGCATGAGTACAAGGTGGACGTCGCCAAGTCGATGCTGGGGCTGGGCCAGGCCCTGGGCGCTCCGGTCCTGCTCGTCTGCTCGTCGACGTCGACGCACGCGACGGGCGACACCGACGCCGTGGTGGCCGATCTACGGAAGCTCGCCATGCTGGCGGTCCCCCTGGGCATTCGCGTCGCCTACGAGGCGCTCTCGTGGGGGCGGCACACCCACCAGCTCGCGCAGGCCTGGTCCATCGTCGAGCGCGCCGGCCACGCCAACCTCGGGCTCTGCGTCGACTCCTTCCACGCGCTCGCCAACGAGGGAGCCGTCGACGCGCTGGACGTGATCGACGTCGGCCGGGTCTTCCTCGTCCAGCTCTCCGACTTCCTGTGGCAGCAGATCCGCAGCCGCGAGGAGCGCATGGAGACGGCTCGCCACCTGCGCGTGTTCCCGGGCGAGGGCGTGCACGACGACCTGGTCGCCGAGCTCATCCGCCGGCTGCAGCGGCGCGGTTACGCCGGGGACTACAGCTTCGAGGTCTTCAACGACGATTACGCCCAGATGCCATTGGCGTCCGTGTGCGAGCGCGCCATGCGCTCGGTGACCTGGATCGCCAGTCGGGTGGCACGACACAGCCTTCCGGTGTTGCGCGAGACCCGGGGAACGGGTCGGTAGACCACCGAAGCAGCTCGTCCGGATCCTGGCCGCGGGCCGGGCTTCCAGGCCAGGCCCGCCCCGCCCCGGCTGATTCAGACAGCACCGTCGGCGCCTTGACACGCCCGCGAACGCGGCGCTAAGTGTTCAATGCTACGTCGTCGGCCTTGCCCCTGAAAGTCATCACTCTCAACTGGAGGACCCCGATGGGCCGTTTCGATCTCAAGCCGGACTCGGTGAGCCTGCGAACGCTGCTCGAGTTCAGCGCTGCCGCGCAGCGTATCGGAGCCGAGATCGATACGGGCCGCTGGCTGATCCGATCCTACGTCGCCGGCGTGGAGGTCACGCAGGGCCTCCAGTACCTATCGGCCGATCGTCACCTGACCAATGCCGACGATCGCGGTCCCGACAACTCCGTCCGCCTGGTCGCGCGCAAGCCGGCGTGGGTGCGCGTGTATGTCCGCAGCGGCCTCCTCGCCTCCAGCCAGCTGCTGACGGGTGACCTGATCGTCGAGCACCGGACCGGCGCGCTCCTCGGCGACTGGACCCGGGTGGCGACGCTGTCGCCTCTTGCGCCCGGCACGGTGACGTCGCAGCGCGACCCCGCCTATGCCATCGAGCGCCGTACGATCGGGTCGTCGCTCAACTTCGGCGTCGGGGCCGCGCTCATGGAAGGCATGGTGCGCTTCACGGCCCGCATCTGGCCCGTCGCCGATGCGACGCGAACGCCCATCGACACCTGGGAGGAGACGGTCGACGCGACGCTGCTCCAGACCCTCAGCCTGCGCGGTGTGTTCGTGCACTACAAGGGCCCCGACCCCACGATCAACGCGACCAATCCCCCGACCGTCGATCTGCCGGCGCCGGGCCTGGCCAACCTGCAGGCGACAGCAGCGTGGACGCTGACGACGAATCCGGTCGAGGCCACCCCCGTGGTCTCGAGTGCGGGACAGATGAACTGGTTCGCCCCCCTCACGGGCCCGGCCACCGAGTCGGGCGGCTGCTCGGAGAGCTGGATCGCGTTCAACTACTGGCTGTCGCTCGTCAAGAACAACGACGGCAACCGGAGCGACGTCATCTACTACGGGCTCCTGCCGGCGGCGATGCCGGTCGGGCCCGTCACCGGCTGCGAGCTGTACGGCGTCAGCGCCGGCCGCGACATGGACCAGCTGGCGATGGCCCACGAGATCGGGCACGGCGCCCAGCTCAAGCACGCGCCGTGCGGGTTGCCGCGCTTCCTCCTCGTGGTGACGGGCCCGATCACCGTCACGTTCGTGGCGAACCCGACCATCGATGCCGATTACCCCGCCTATGAGCCCTACGATCCGGCCAACAGCCCGACCGCCTCGCTTGGCGAGTACGGGCTCGACATCACGAACGGCACCATCCACCCGCCCACCGAGAAGGACTACATGTCCTACTGTGGACCGGCGTGGATCTCGCTCTACCATCACGCGAGGCTCGCCTACAACGACGCCTTCAATCCCCGGCACGTGGGCGTGCAGCACTGGCAGCCGCCGGACCTCGTCGATCCCTACCTGTGGCCGTGGGAATACATCCCCGATCCTCCTCGCTGGGATGGCCGCCCGGGCGTGCTGGCCATGAAGGCCGCGCCGGTCATCGCCATCCTGGGGACGGTCGATGACACGCGCGCGGTCGAGGTGAAGAGCGTCATGCGGCTGCAGGCGCTCGCCACCACGCGTGGCGCCGGCGCCACGCCGTACGTCGCGCAGCTGCTCGGCGCCCAGGGAGAGGTGCTCGCCGCCGCGCCGGTGGTGCGCCTGCCCGCTCATGGCAGCGGGTGCGGCTGTGGCTCGAGCGTTCCCGCCGCCGGCCCGTTCGTCTTCGAGGCGATGCTGCCGAACGTCGCGCCCGGCGCCCAGCTCCGCATCGTCCGGCGGGCCGAGGAAGGCGGACCCGGCGAGGCCGTCTGGACGCGCGATGCCCCGGAACGCCCACCCGTGGTCCGGAGCTTCGTGGTGACCGTCGACCGCGGCGCCGGACGGGCGACCTGGCAGGTCAGGGGCGACGACACGCTCGAATTCTCGATCCAGTTCTCGAAGGACCGCGGCCGCTCGTGGAACGGTCTCGCGGTCGGCCTCACGGGAACCGACCATCGCTTCCGCGCCGAGACGCTTCCGAGCGGGAGCCTCGTCTTCCGGCTACTCGCTCACGATGGCTTCCATAGCACCAGCCGCCTGTCGCGCCCGGTCGTGGTTCCGCGGCGGCCGCCGATCGTGAGCATCCTGAGCCCCCAGGCCGGCCGCCCGTTCTTCGCCGGCGCTCCGCTCCGCCTATGGGGCGTCGTCACCGAGGACGACGGCGCCCCGGCGAATCCCGCCGCCTGCGAGTGGCTGGTGGACGGTCGCCGGGTGGCCCGGGGCGCCGACGTCTGGATCGTGGCGCCCGAGCCCGGCGAGCACCGCTGCACGCTCGTCGTGCGCGGGCGTGGCGGCACCGCACGAGTCGAGGCCACGCTGCGCACGCTCGATCCGCGAGAGACGGATCCCCAGCGCCTGGCCGGCGCCGATGCGTCGACTGACCCCGCCGCTCGCCGAGCCCGCGCGCAGCGGAGGCCGGGTCGGGGAGCCGGCCGCCGCCGTCGGAACGGACGCCGCTCGCGCTAGGGGGCGCTGACGGCCTCGCTTGAAGCCCGCTGTCGCCAGTGCCGGATGGCCTCGGCGTGGAGCGGGTAGTGGCCATACGTATCGAGCCGCAGTCGACGACGAAAGCGGGCGTCGCCGATGAGCTGATGCTCGGGGATGCTCTGGATGTAGTCGACGAGCCGGGCGTGCGTTGCCGCCAGCTGCACACGGACCTCGGACAGCGACAGGCCCTGTTTCTGCTCGGTCATGCGGGCGTTGAAAGCGTCGATGCCGCCGTACAGTACGGAGTACCGCGGCGGCGTACCACCCTTCAGGATGAGCGGCAGATGCTTCAGCGCCTCCTCGTCCCACGTGGTCACGTGCGCGAGGATGTCGCGAACCGACCAGGCCCCGGTGACGCCCGGCTCCATCAGCTGCACGTCCGACAGACCGTCGTACGACTCCTTGAACGCCACCCACGCCTTGTCCAGTCGATCGAGAAGCTGTCGTCTATTCACGATTGTCCTTCGGCGGCCGGCTCAGGTCGCTCGGCGGAACGTCAGGTTGATGCGGTGCCCACCCATCAAGAGGTGATGTCCCGCCTCCAGGGGCAGGACGCCGTGATAGCGAAGTCGGGACGGACCGCCCCACACGACCACATCGCCGTGAGCCAGCGGCACCCGGCGCGGCCTGTCGGCCCGCTGCAATCCTCCGAACAGGAAGACCGCCGGCAGGCCGAGGGAGACGGACACGATCGGGGCCGAGAAATCACGCTCGTTCTTGTCCTGATGGAGTGACAGTCTCGCCCCCGGCTCGTACCGGTTGATGAGACACGCGTCGGGCGCGAAGCCGTCGAAGCCCGCCCGGGCCGCCGCCTGGGCCGCGAGCTCCGCGAACACCGCGGGCATGGCCGGCCACCGACGCCCGCTCTCCGGATCATGGCTGTCGTAGCGGTAGCCGGTCCGATCAGTGATCCACCCGGCTGTCCCACAGTTGGTGATCGCGACCGACATCCGATGGCCCCCGGGCGTGACCATGTGACGGAACGGTGCGACCTCCACGATCCGCACAAGGGCGGTGACGCACGGCACGTCGAACAGCCGCGCGAACCCGCCCAGCAACATCGCGCCCGGCGCCAGCCTCACGTCCCCCCCGTCTTCCTCGAACAGATCGCGGATCATTTCGCGTCGTGAAAGATCACGCCCAGGGTGTGGCGATGGCCCGATCGCAGCCGGCTCACCCCGTGCCTCAGCGTGACGCGGTAGGTGCCCCGGGTACCTTGCGCTGGACGATCGCGTACTGCGAAGACCACGGCGTCACCCCGACCGAGCGGCACCACCTCGGCCCGCGACTGCATCCGCGGCCGTTGCTCGGTCAGCACGAACTCGCCGCCGGTGAAGTCTTTCTCCGGCTCCGAGAGCAAGATGGTCATCTGCAATGGAAAGACATGGTCACCGTAGATGTCCTGATGCAGCGCGTTGAAGTCCCCGGCGCCGTACTGCAGCAGGAGCGGCGTCGGCCGCGTCTGCCCCGCCCCGTGGCACCGCCCGATGAACTCCGCGAGTCCGTCCGGGAACCGCACGTCACGGCGCAGGGACTCGTTCCAGCGATTGGCGATGGGCGCCAGGCGCGGATACAGCGCCGTGCGGAGCTCGGCGACGACGTCCGGCAGCGGATAGGTGAAGTACTTGTACTCACCTCGCCCGAAGCCGTGGCGCGCCATGACGACATGGCTCCGGAACCGGCGATCGTTCGCGTAGAGACCGGCAACGGCCTCGCACTCGTCGGTGGTCAGGAGCTTCTCGAGCATCGTCCAGCCGTGGCCGTCGAGATGCGTCGAGGCGCTCGCCCAGTCGACCATCTCGACCCGCGTGCCGATGTCGCCCGCGCTGACCATGTCACTAACTCCCACCCATCCCTGCGCTCGGTGGCTTTCGCGACCTTCACAAGGTTGTACGGCGCGACAAGGGAAACGGGTGGAATGACAGGCGGCGCCGCCCTCGCGTCAGTCCGGCGGGGTCGGGAGCAGCGTCCGCCTGGCCACCCCGCTACCGCGGGAAGTTGCTTCCGGCCGGCAGGTCCTTCACCGCGCGCTTGGCGGCTGGTTTGCCCTTCCGGGCGCCCTTCGATGCCTTCATGGGTGTCTCCCCCGGGAAACTCCTAGGCTCGCTTGGGCTCGTGCGCCTTGAGGAAGCGCCGCGCGTGCTCGACGACCTCGTCGATGTGCTCCTGCGAATCCTTCCAGGGGTAGATGGTCACCTCGGATTTCGGGGCGAGGCTGGCCACCTCCATGGCGACCTTGTACGGGTGGGCGGGCACGTCGTCAGGCGCGACCAGCAGCGGCGTCTTGAGGGAGCGCACGAAATCGCGCGACACGGTGAACACGAAGTCGGCGCGGTTCGTGTACATGCTGGTGAGGAAGTCATGGACCGTGGCCATCGTGAGGTCGGGGCGCTTCGCGCACAGCGCCGGCCCCCAGCCCTTGATGTTGTTCTGGTAGAACAGGTCGGGGATCTCGGGCCGGAACCCGCTGGGTTGCATCATCGCGGCCGCGACGACGCGTTCCGGAGCTCGCCGGATGAGGTTGTGGATCATCGGCCCGCCGATGCAGAAGCCCATGACCAGGAACTCCCGGATGCCGAGGTGGTCCATCAGCCCGAGCTGGTCGTCGGTGTAGGCGTCCCAGGGGCGGTCGATCTCCAGGGGGCCGCTCGACTGGCCGGGGTTGGCGTTGCGCAGGTCAGCACAGATACAGCGGAAGTCGCCCTTGTACCGCTCCATCGGGTTGAACGGCGAGGCGGTTTGCCAGGATGAGAGGGCTGAATTGAGCCCACCGCCCGGGATCAGCAGCAGAGGGAAACCGGAACCGACCTCTTGATAGTGAATGCGGACGGGGCCTCTCTCGTAGAACGGCATGGCGTTCTCCTTCCTCGACAAGTCGCCGCTACTCTAACTCAAGGCTCCCTCCTCGCGCATCGGCGTGTGGCGCTGGCATCCGGTGGCTTCCGCGTACCGCTGGACGACCGGCTTGCCTGGGTCCGGCCGGCCGGGACGCGTGTTACGATCGGCGGGTCGTCCGCGAGAGCGACCGAACCGTCAGGAGGAACCGCCCGCTCCGCTGGGCCCGCGCGAGCATGAACGTCGACATCCCCCGGGATCAGCGCGACCGTCGCCCGCTCGTGCCGTGAGTCAGGCCGCGGCCTCGCGCCCCCGGGCCGGCTGGCGGGACCCTATGGTCAGCGCGGTGATCGCGCTCGGCATCACGCAGATCACCGCCTGGGGTACGAGCTACTACTGTCTGGGCGTGCTGGCTGGCCCGATCAGTCAGGACACCGGCTGGAGCCGGGGCTTCGTGTTCCTCGGCTTCACCGTCGCGCTGCTCGTCATGGGTCTCGTGTCGAGCGCCGTGGGCCGCGCCATCGACCGGCACGGCGGCCGAGCGGTGATGACACTCGGCACGGTGCTCGTGTCGATCGGCCTGTTCGCTCTCGCCCATGTCCGCGGCGAGGCGGCGTACCTGATCGTGTGGGCATTCCTCGGCCTCGGCATGCGCCTGTGCCTGTACGACGCGGCGTTCGCCGCCCTGGTCCAGGTCGCGCCCTCGCGGGGGCGGACGGCAATTTCCTATCTCACCCTGTTCGGGGCGTTCGCCTCGTCGGTGTTCTGGGTGGTCGGTCACGCGCTGAACGAGTCGGTCGGATGGCGGCAGACACTCGTCCTCTTCGCCCTCATCAATCTCGTGGTGTGCCTGCCGCTGCACTGGCTGGGGCTGGCGCGGCGCGAGACCGCCGAGGCCGCGGCCCCGACCGCCGCCGTGGCGGACGTCGACGGCCCTCCGCTCGAGGGACGCGCGCGCTCGATCGCCATTGCCCTCTTCGCCCTCATCATGTCGCTCAATGGGTTCGTCTTCGGCGTCATCTCGGTGCAGCTCGTCCCGCTGCTCGAGGCCGCGGGGCTGGCGACGGCGGCGGCGGTCTGGGTCGCCTCGATGAAGGGCGTGGCCCAGTTCGGGGGGCGCGTGGTCGAGATCGTCTTCGCCCGCAACCTGCGAGCCATCACGGTGGGCCGCATCGCCGTCGGCGTCCTGCCCCCGTCGCTACTCCTGCTGCTGGCCGGCACCGGGAGCCTGCCGCTGATCATCGCGTTCACGCTTCTCATGGGCGCCTCTCAGGGGGTCATCACCATCGTCCGCGGCGCCGTCCCGCTCGTGCTGTTTGGCGCAAAGGGCTACGGCGCCGTTCTCGGCGTCATCGCCACCCCCGTCCTCGTGGTCAACGCCGCCTCTCCCACGGCATTCGCCTGGATCGTGGATCGCTGGGGCTGGGGGACGGCGCGGGTGTCGCTTCTGGCGGGCTGCTCCGCAGCCTGGCTCGCCATGGAGCTGATGTCGCGCTGGTACGAGCGCCGCCGAGCGGTCGTCGGCGGGACCGGCAGGACCCGTTCTTCTGAGAAGGAAGTCGGTTGATCGAGGATGTTACGATCCGGGGGTCGACGTAGAGGAGGCGCACGATGCTGCTGCAGGAGATGACCTGGCCGGAGATCAGCAACCTGTCGCGAGACATCCCAGTGGTGGTTCCGGTCGCGGCGCTCGAGCAGCACGGACACCACATGCCGGTCTTCACCGACAGCCTCCTGGTCGGCGAGGTCGTGCGGCGGGTCGGCGCAACGATGTCGGACCGGGTGCTGATCGCCCCGCTCATGTGGCTGGGGAACTCGCACCATCACATGGACTTCCCGGGAACGCTGTCCGCCAGCCCGCGTGTCTACCTCGACCTGCTCAATGACCTGGCCGAGAACCTGATCGCGCACGGCTTCCGTCGCATCGTGTTCATCAACGGCCATGGCGGCAACATCACACCCGGCAAGCAGGCCATCTTCGAGCTCCGCCAGCGGCACCGCGACCGCAGTGATCTGCTGCTGCTGTTCGCGTCCTACTGGGACAACGCCAACCCGAACGCCGGTCGCTCCGACCTGGTGCAGTCGCAGATGGGGCACGCCTGCGAGTGGGAGACGTCGATGATGCTGCGGCTCGCCCCCCACCTGGTGAAGGACTACCAGCGGGCCGAGCCGGTCGGCTTCGGGTTCGGCTTCGAGCCGGCCTATCGCGGCTGGACCACGAAGGACCGCACGGTGACCGGGCACATCGGCCACCCGCAGGCGGCCACGGCGGAGAAGGGCGAGTTCCTCTTCGCGACCTACGCGGCCGGCGTGGGCAAGCTGCTCGAGGACGTCATCGCCTGGGACGGCAAGAGCTGGGAGATGGCGTAGCCGCCGCTCCGGCTCACGTGAGCTTCGGGTCCAGGAAGTCGCGCAGCGCGTCCCCGAACAGGTTCACGGCGAGGATGGTGACGGTGATGGCCGTCCCGGGGAAGACGACCATCCACCACGGTGGCTTGAAGGCCTCGGCCAGCACGCCGCCCAGCATGTTGCCCCAGCTCGGCATCGGCGGCGGTATGCCCACCCCCACGAAGCTCAGGGCCGCCTCGATGAAGATCGCCGCGCCGAGGTGCCCGGTGGTGATGATCAGGAAGGGGGCCACGCACTGGGGCGCGACGTGCCGCGTCATCACGCGCGCGCCGGAGGCCCCCAGCGCGCGGGCCGCCTCCACGTAGGCGAGCTCCTTCACCGACAGCACCATCGACCGGACGACGCGGGTGCTGAGTGGCACCCGGGTCACCGCGATGGCGATGATGACCGTGGACAGCCCGGCCCCCAGGGCCCCCATGAGCAGCAACGCGAGAATGAGCGCGGGCAGCGACATCAGCACGTCGAGCACCCGCTGGCTGAGCAGGTCCGGCCGGCCGCCCAGGTAGCCGCTCGACACGCCCCAGAGAAACCCGAGGGTATCGCCGATCAGCACCGAGCTGATCGCCACCAGCAGGGTCACGCGGGCGCCGAAGATGATGCGGCTCAGCACGTCGCGCCCGAGGTGGTCGGTGCCGAGGACGTGGCTGCGCAGCGGCGGATCGCGGGTGAGCGCGTAGTTCGCGGTCAGCGGATTGTAGGGGGCCACTCGCTCCGCCATCACCGCCACCG
Source organism: uncultured Candidatus Rokubacteria bacterium (assembly GCA_963734175.1). Classification (GTDB taxonomy): domain Bacteria; phylum Methylomirabilota; class Methylomirabilia; order Rokubacteriales; family CSP1-6; genus AR5. Next base: position 60,482 of record CAVTGC010000013.1, on the reverse strand, counting down.
ACACCAGCAGCAGCAGGAACAGCGCACACAGACCGCCCAGCGGGGAGGACCGGAAGAAGCGCACGATGCTCATCGGCGCCGAACGGCTACTGGTAGCGGATGCGGGGATCGAACCAGCCGTAGCTGATGTCGACCGCCAGGTTGATGAGCACGAAGATGACGCCATAGATCAGCACGAGGTTCTGGATGAGCATCCAGTCGCGCTCGGCGACGGCGAAGACCAGGGCCAGACCCAGCCCGGGGACGCCGAACGCCCGCTCGACCGCCACCGAGCCGCCCAGCAGCGCGCCCAGCGCCGTCCCCGTCACCGTCATGATGGGCAGCATGGCGTTGACCAGCGCGTGGCGCCGCACCACGATGGTTTCGCGCAGGCCCTTGGCCCGGGCGGTGCGCACGAAATCCTCACCCAGCACCTCCAGCACCGAGGAGCGCGTGATGCGCGCCATCATCGCGGCCAGCGCGAGCCCCAGGGCCAGCGCCGGCCCGGTGGTCATCTGGAGATTGCGGACCGGATCGTCCCAGAGGTACGCGATGGTCAGCGGCGGTCGCCACATGAGGGTGAGGACCAGCGAGAGGACGATCATCAGCGCCACCCAGAAGCTGGGGATGGCCATGAAGAGCGTGACGACGAACCGCGAGGCGTAGTCGGTCCGCGAGTTCCGCCACACCGCACCGATCAGACCCACCGGCAGGCCGATCACCCAGGAGAGGACGACGGCCATCAGCGCGATCTGGCCGGTGATGGGCGCCCGGCGGAAGATGAGCTCGCGGATCGGCTCGCCGCGCCAGAATGACTTCCCGAGGTCGCCGCGCAGGATGTCCCGCAGCCAGTCCAGGTACTGCACCACGTACGGCCGGTCCAGGCCCAGGCTCGTCCGCGCGGCCCGGAGCTGCTCCTGGCTGAGGACGTACATGCCGGCGCCCTCGCCCGAGATCGCCGACAGCGGATCGCCGGGCAGGACGCGCATGGCGATGAAGATGAGCAGCGTGACGCCGAATAGCGTCGGGATGGCGATGAGCAGGCGCTGGGCCAGGTACTTGTTCAGCGCTCGCCGCCCGCTACCGATCCAGCCAGAACGTGTCCACGCGACCCAGCTCGGAGAAGACGCGGCCCTCGCTGGCGTGGCCCTTGACGGTGGTCCGCCACATGGGCAGATGGTCGGTGAACCCGATGAGGTAGAGCGGCGCCGTCTGGTCCAGCAGCGCCATGCCCTGCGCGAAGAGCTTCTTGCGCTTGTCCTTGTTCGTCTCGCTGTTCACCTGCTTCAGCAGCTTGTCGAACTCGGGGTTGGAGTAACGGGAGAAGTTCAGCGAGCCGCCCGTCTTCAGGCACATCTCCCAGCCCGGCCCGGGATCCCCGATGGGCGAGCGGTACTCGGTCTGCACCATCATGTCGAAGGTGCCCTTCTTCAGCTCCTCGATGAGGAGCGCCCGCTCCATCACGCGGATCTTGGTCTCGATGCCGAGCGTGCGCCGCAGCTCGTCCTGGAAGGCGGGGGCGAGGATCTCGGCGTGGGGCGCGACCGAGGCCGACACGAAGTCGACGTTCTTGATCCCGTCGGCCACGCCGGCGGCGGCCATCAGCTTCTTGGCCTCTGCGAGATCCGCGGTCTTGTCCGCGCGATACCCTGGCAGCTTCTCCAGCTCGGCCAGGGGGCTCGCGAAATCGCTGGCGTGAGTCATCCAGCGCGTGAGCATGATCGGCTCCTGGGTGCCGAACGCCTTGATCAGATTTTGCCGGCTGACGGCCAGGTTGATGGCGCGCCGCACGCGGGGGTCGTTGAAGGGCTTGCGTTCGTTGTTGATGTGCACCTGGTAGGAGTTGAACTCACCCGGGTACCGCACCGTCCCCACGCTGTCCTTCCGCTTGAGGCCTTCCTGGTGCGTCTCGAGCGAGACGTTCGGCGAGTAGTCCGCCTGCCCGGTGAGCACCGCCGTGCCCCGGTCCGTCCACGCGGGGATGTGCAGCATCTCGAGGCCGTCGAGATAAGGAATCTCGGGGTCCCAGTAGTTCGGATTGCGCACCATCACCCATTTTTCAGCGACCTTGCGCTCCTTGAACATGAAGGCGCCGGTGCCGGGCGCGATCACCTTGCGGAGGTCCTGATTGTTCTCGTCCAGCGCCTTCTTCGAATAGATGATCATCGACGACGGCGTGAAGAGCTCCAGGAAGTACGGTTGCGGCTCCTTGAGGACGAACCGCACGTTGAGACGGTCGATGGCGTCGAGCTTGGCCACCGCCGAGAACTGGTCCTTGTAGATGCTGGCCATGCCCGCCGGCGGGAAGATGATGCGCGAGAACGTGGCCACCACGTCGGCCGAGCTGAACGCCGTCCCGTCGTGGAACTTCACCCCGTCGCGCAGCTTGAAGGTGTACGTCTTGCCGTCCGCCGACACCTTCCAGCTCTCGGCGAGATCCGGGATGATCGTCTTGAGCCCGTCGGCGGGATTGAAGCGCACCAGGTTGTTGTGCATCTGCCCGAGGATGAAGCGGAACGCTCCCTGATGCACATCGAAGTGCGCCACCTCGGCCGGCCCCGCCCACTTGAGCACGCCCCCGCGCTTGGGGTTCGGCTCGGCGGCCCGAGCCCGGTCGGAGCGCACCGCCGCCTGGCTCGGCGCTGGGCGCTTCAGCGACCCCGCGGCGACCGCGGCCGCCGCCGCCGTCTTGAGGAACCGCCTGCGATTCACCGTTCCGCCGAGACGGGGCTGGTCCATGTCGCGCGCCCTCCTTTGGGCCGGCGCGGCTACCCTACGCGCGTGGCGGCGTGGTCGTCAACCGGGCGCATCGACTCAAAACTTCGGTTACCCAACGGGGCCGCGTAGATCAGAAGTCACGGTTACCAGTCCGCCCCAGGAGGCCACCGTGACCCGAGCGAGCTTCCGGGAGTATGCCGCCGTCCAGCGGGAACGGGAAGAGTGGCGCCGCGTTGTACAGCCGCGCGCGTGACCTCCCGAGGTTCGTGGCGCAGCGCCACGTGGTCAGCTCAGCCGCGCGAGGTACTGCTGGACGAAGTCGCAGCCCACGCTCTTCACATAGGCTTCGGTGAGGCGGCGCGTGATCGGCCCCGGCACGGCGCCGTCGGCGATGCGCGCGCCGTTGAGCGAGCGCACGCCGCAGATGCAGAGGCTGGTGGAGGTGAGGAACACCTCGTCCGCGGTCACCGCGTCGTAGACATCGAGGTCGCGCTCCTCGCAGGGGATGCCCAGCTGAGCGGCCAGGTCCAGGACCATCCCGCGGCTCACCCCGGGCAGCACGTACTGCTCGCGCGGGGTGAACATCCTCCCGCCGCGCACCACGAAGATGTTGCTCCCCATGCCCTCACACAGGTTGCCGTGCTCGTCGAGCATGACCGCCCACGCCTCGGGGCTGTGCGACTTCACTTCCTTCTCGGCCAGGATCAGGTTCAGGTAGTTGTGCGTCTTGGCCCGCGGGCTGACCTCGGCGGGGGCCACCCGGCGCCCGGAGGGGATGACCACGTCGATACCGTCGCGAAACTGGCGCGCGCGCGCCTTGAGAGGCAGTGGGGTGCAGTCCACGATCACCTGGGGCCCCGTGTTCGCCCAGCCCTCGTCGCCGATGGCGTCGACCCCGCGGCTGATCCGCCAGGCCACCCACCAGTCGCCGGCAGCGGCGCGCAGCGGCTCGTTCCTCTCGACCACCTCGTCGGCGATCGCGATCATCTCCTTGGGCTCGAGCCCGCAGTCGATGCGCAGATACCGGAGCGAGCGGAAGAGACGCTCGACGTGCTCCTTCACGCGGAAGGGGTGCCCGTCGAAGGTGCGGGTCATGTCGAAGCACCCGTCGCCGCGGTTGAAGCTCCGGTCACGGAAGGGGATCACGACGTCGGTCTCGGGCACGAGCTTCCCGTTGAACCAGGCGGTCCGGGTGGTCATGAGCGGGGCCTCCTCCGGTTGACGGATGATCGGGTGGACGGTCTGGAGGGCATCATCAGGCCAGAAGCTCGGCCGGGTCAACCAGAGACAAAAGCTGCGGAGATCGGAGCGCTCGTTGGGACAATGGCCCGTGCGGACCTTCGACCGAAAGTTCGGCGCCGATTTCCTGGCCGGGGTTCCGCTCGAGCCCGGCACTTATCGCCTGTACGACGCCGCCGGCACACTGATCTACGTCGGTAAGGCTGGCAACCTCCGACGGCGGCTGGCCCAGTACAGAACGGCCCGTCGGACAAAGAGGGACCGCAAGCGCCGCGCGCTGGTGAGATCGGCAGACCGCATCGAGTGGCAGGTCTGCGCCTCGGAACTGGAAGCATCGCTCACCGAGGTCGGACTCATCCAGACATTGCGCCCGCGGCGCAACATCGCCGCGGCCTTTTCCTTCTTGTATCCGTTCATCGGGATCCAGGTCGACGGCGCCGACACGCGTTTCTGCCTCACGACCTCGCCCGAAGCGTTCGCGACGTTCGACATCCACGGCGCCTTTCGCTCGCGCGAAATCACCCGTGAGGCGTTTTTCGCGCTCGTGCGTCTGCTCCGGCTCGTCGCGCACCCGACGGCCCGACGCCGGAGTGATCGGGTTCGTGTGCCCCGCTATTCCCACGTCTACGCGTTCCGTCGATTCCCGCGAGACTGGCCCGAGCTCTGGAAGGCCCTGCTGCGTGGTACCTCGCGCACGGCGCTGGAGGAGCTTTCGCTGCGCCTGCTGGACCACGCGGGGGCTCGCGCCCGGGGCGCCACCATCGAGGCCGATCTGCGTGCGGTGGCACGCTTCTTCGACGCCGAGGCCTCGAGGCTCGCCGCGGCGATCGCCGCCACCGGGTACGTCGGCTACCCTGTGCCGCAGCAAGACCGAGACGCGCTCTTCCTACGGTACCGCGACGCTACTGCCGCCCCGCTGCCCCTCCCACGCCAGGGGGCTGCGATCGACTCCAGCAGTACTGCCACTCCGGCCGGAAGGGTCCAGCTGCTCGGCCTTCCCCTCACGCCGGTGACCGCCGCCCGAGCGTAGACTGCGGGGAAGATAACGTCGGATGGGCCCGCTGCCCCGGCTCGCCGTTCTCTATGCCCTGATGTACGCCGCGTTCGGCGTCTCCTCGCCATTCATGCCGGCGTTCTTCGAAGGGCGCGGGCTCGCTTCCGAGCAGCTTGGAGTCGTGTTCGCTGCCGGCACGGCGATTCGGCTCGTTTCGGGGCCGTTGTGCGGGCGTCTCGCCGACCTCACCCAGGCGCTTCGCGCGACGCTCGCGGTCTGCGCCGTGGCTGCCGCGTTCATCGCTCTTGGTCTGCTGCAGACGTCAGGCTTCACGCCCGTCCTGATGGCCAGCGTGCTCCACGCGGCCGCGCTGGCGCCCACGACGACCCTCGCCGATGCGCTCGCGCTCGGCGCCGCCGGACCGCGTGATGCACGCCCGGGATTCGAATATGGCTGGGTGCGTGGAATCGGATCGGCCGTCTTCGTCATCGGCACGCTGGTCAGTGGGCAGGTCATCGAGTCCTGGGGGCTCAGCTCGATCATCGTGTTGCACGCAGCGCTCCTCGTTGCCGCCGCTGGTGCGGCCCTCCTGGTGCCGACCACCGGACGGCGGGAAGCCGTGGTCGCAGTCGGTCACGCTCCTGCGGCCGGCATGGTCGCCCTGCTGCGCATGCCGGCGTTTCGGCGCGTGATGCTTGTCTCGGGTCTCGTGCTCGGTAGCCACGCCATGCACGACACGTTCGCGGTCATCCGCTGGAGGGCGGCGGGCGTCAGTCCGGCTACAGCGAGCCTGCTCTGGTCAGAATCGGTGGTGGCCGAGGTCATCGTCTTCTTCCTGGTCGGTCCGCCGCTCATCAAGCGCCTGCGTCCAGCCGGCGTTCTGGCGTTCGCTGCCACCGCCGGCGTTGTGCGCTGGGTGACCATGGCGTCCACCACCAGCGTGATGGCCCTCGCCCTGGTGCAGCCGCTGCACGGGCTCACCTTCGCCGCGCTGCATCTCGCCTGCATGCGGCTCATTCAGGTCGTCGTCCCCCCGCACCTGGCGGCAACGGGCCAAGCGCTCTATGCGCTCGGCGCCGGGTCGGCGAGCGCGCTGCTCACGCTGGCATCTGGCCGCCTTTATGCGAGCCTTGGCCCAACGGGGTTTCTGGTGATGGCAATCCTCTGTGCCGCCGTCCCGCCGCTGACGTGGAAGCTACGTTCCCTTGGACGCGAATGAGCAGCCGAGCCAGCTGCGAACCCGACGACGTTGAAGCCTGTCGCTATTTACCTCGCGACGGATACACGATGATGAAGTTCGGCTGATTGGGCATCTTCACCTTTGGCAGCGTCTGCGCATTCATCTCGTCGTTGTCGCCGATGATCCCGTTGAGATTGAGCAGGTAGGCGGTGACCGCATACACCTCGTCGTTACTGAGCGACTGCGGCTGGATGTAGGGCATCGAGCGGCGGACGTAGTCGAAGATGGTGGTCGCGTACGGCCAGTAGCTGCCGATGGTGCGCACCGGCGCCTTGCTCGTCAGCGTCCCTTGCCCTCCGACAAGTCGGTCATTCGGCTGCCCGGCGCCTTTCGAACCGTGGCAGACCTGGCACTTCTGCTCGTACACGGGCGCGCCCGTCGCGGGAGTACCCTTGCCCGGCGGCAACCCGATGCCGTCGGGGCCTACGCTGATGTCCCAGCCGGCGATCTGCGCCGGCGTCGCCTCTCGCCCGAGGTTCGGGCCGTGCATCGCGCCGCCGGTGACACCCATGCTGGCGCAGCCCCCGACGACGAGCGCGAGCGCACCGTAGAGCAGATCACGCGTAGACATGCTTCACCTCGCCGTTCGCCGCCACGCTCCAGGCCTGGATGGCGTGGAAGTGGAAGATGGCGTTGTGTCCGTGCTCGGCGATGAACTTCCCGCGCTCCGGCTGCACGGCGCCGGTATCGTCGCTGGCCCGCGACTTGAGCACGGCCGGGGTACCGCCCCACGTCCACGGCAGCCGGAACCGCGTGAGCGCCCGCGGCAGCACGGGCGCCACGAGTGGCGCCGCGGTCCACGTCAGGCCGCCGTCCGTGGACACCTCGACCTTCTTGACTGTCCCGTTCCCCGACCAGGCAAGGCCCGAAATCTGATGAAGCCCGGCGCCCGGCAGCGTCATCCCGTGTGAAGGACGCGTGATGACGGACTTCACTTCCATCGGATATGTGAACATCAGCGACTTGCCGTCGCCCTGGAGGTCGGTGTAGCGCGAGGTCTCGTCCTTGGTCATGATCGGCGCGGCCACGATCTTGAGGCGCCGGAGCCACTTCACGCTCATGTTGCCTTCCCATCCCGGCAGAAACAGACGCACCGGATAGCCGTTCTCCGGCCGCAGCCGCTCGCCGTTCTGGAACAGCGCCAGGATGGCGTCGTCCATCGCCTTGGCCATCGGGACGCTGCGGCTCATGGCGGCAGCGTCCGCGCCCTCGGCGAGAATCCACTGCGCGCTCGGGTCGACGCCAGCTTCCTCGAGTAGCAGGCGCAGCGGCACACCGGTCCACTCACTACACGACACGAGCCCGTGCGTCTCACCGGCGGTGAGGGTCGGCAAGGTGGGCTGGTAGAGAGTCTGGCTATTGCCGGAGCATTCGAGGAAGTGAATGCGGGAGACCAGCGGATAGCGGAGGAGCGCGTTCACCGTGAAGGTGAGGGGGCGCTTCACCAGACCGTGGATGAGTAGCCGGTGCTGGTCAGGGTCGATGTCCGGCACCCCGCTGTGGTGCCGCTCGAAGTGCAGACCGCTGGGCGTGATCATGCCGTCGAGCGACTCCAGCGGCGTGCGCGAGGCACCGCTGCCCGTCGTGCCGGGCTGAGAGCGGATGAGCGCCCGCGTCACCTTCTTTTCGTACTTGGCAGGGCTGCCGTACTCGCCCAGCCCGGCGCCAGGGCCCTTCATCGAAGGCGGGACCTCGGGCGGCTCGACCGCGTCGAGGCGCTTCGCTCCCCCGGCCACCAGACCGCCTGCCGCAAGCAGGCCAACGCTCTGTTTGATGAACCTGCGCTTGGATGCGTCCATCGTGGGCCTCCCAGCAATTCCCGGCTGCGACCTGCAAATCACGGCAATCAACGCCGAGCCACCGGCTACTTTCGGGGCCAGGGCTCCCGCCGATCACGACTCACCATAGACGTCACGACGCGACGGGATCGTATAGGCGCCGGCGCGGGAAAGTCTGGTCAATAGTGCTCATCGAACCCGCCGCCGGCCAGGGCTATAGTTCTGCAAGAGGCTGCGAATTATCTTCGGTTTCCCGGTTGCATCGCGATAGCGTGATGGCCATGACTAGTCTGGCCCTGGTCGAAATGGCGACCGCGCTCGCGGATCCTCTCCATTGGTTCTTGCGAACGCGCTTTCGGTCCACGACGATCTTCCGTGAGGCATTCTTCTGGCGGTTGCAGCGCGACCTGCGGAAGCAGAGGACAATCGCGTGATGTAGCTGACGCGCGGCGCCTACGCGCGTGGCCGCCGGGCCGTCAACCGGTGTTGACGGCCCGGGGCCGGCGCGCCGCTGTACCGACAGTGGCAGCGAACGTCGCGATCTACTCGGCGCCGAGATCTTTCGGCGTCATGGTTCTCAGCACCTCGAGCAAGCGTCGCTCGGCCGGCGGGTCAGCCAGGGCTGCCCGCGGCAACAGCGAGGGCTCGACCTGATCGGGCAGCCCCGCCACCGCCGCCGGGGCCGCCGGCGCCGGGGCGGTGTTCGCCGCCGGCACCGGTGTCACGTGCCCGCCTTGCGCCTGCGAGTCTTCCCAGGAGGACCACGGCGAGAATAGCCGGACGTCCACCCGGCGGGCGCTGGCCAGGGCCTCCGCGGTCGGCTTCTCCCCGGCGGCCAGCGTCACTTTGCCCATGGCGGTCCCCTGCAGCTGGCGCAGCTCGATGCCGTGCTTCTGTACCAGGTAACCCACCACGGACTCGACACGCTCGCGCGCGAGCTCGCGATTGTAACGGTCGCTTCCCTGCGAATCGGCAAATCCTTGCAGCTCGAGGATTGCGTTGGGATCAGCCGCCAGCGCCCTGGCCATCTCGTCGAGCACGTTGACGTCCTGGCTCCGCAGCTCGATCTGACCAGAGCTGAAGTAGACGGACTTCGTGTCCAGCAACCGGTACCTGTTGCGGCCCGCGAATCGCTGGGCGAGCCGCTCCTCGGCGTCTTGGGCGACCACGGCGGCCCGGTCCGATCGTACCCTGGCGCCCTCCGCGAGGGCGTTTACCTCGCCCACCCGCGTGTCGAGGCCGCTGAGACGCTGGTCGGCCGCGTCGACCGCTCGCCGGTTCTCCCCGGTGCGCTCCGCCGTCTCGCGAAGCGTCGTCTCCTGAAGGTTGGCTCGTTCGGTCAGCTGGGTCTTCGTCGAGGTCATCTGATCGGCGAGCTTGCTCTCCAGCGCGCTGACACGCTCATGGACGAAGTCCTTGGTCGCGCAAGCCACGCCGAGCACCGCCATACCAACGCACAGGATGAAGGACGTTAGGCGTCGTGTCATGACCCGCTCTCCTCGTGTCAAAGTTTCCGACGGTCGCGCCTTTGGGTTCGATCGCGGTTACTCATAGCGTACAACGGCGGTCACGACCCCCCTGGGCTACCATGGGCCGCGAGGAGACGAACCACATGCGCCTGCCGCTCGAAGACGTCACCGTCATCGATCTGAGCCACGCCCTCGCCGGCCCCTTCTGCTCCACCATGCTGGCCGACTTCGGCGCGCGAGTGATCAAGCTCGAGCCCAAGGGGGCGGGTGACATCGCGCGCGCGTGGGGCACGCCATTGCCGGGCGGCGAGACCGCGTACTTCGTGAGCCTGCACCGCAACAAGCAGGGCATCGAGGTGGACCTCAAGCATCCGCGGGGCAAGGAGCTCTTCTTCGAGCTCGTCGAGCGCGCAGACATCGTCCTCGAGAACTACCGGACGGGCGCGCTGGAGCGTCTGGGCCTGGCCTATGCGGAGGCTTGCCGGCGCAACCCCGGCATCATCTACTGTTCGGTGTCCGGCTTCGGCCAGGACGGCCCGTATCGCGATCGTGCCGCGCTCGACCTCATCCTCCAGGCCGAGAGCGGCATGATCTCGGTGACGGGCGAGGAAGGCGGCCGGGGCGTGCGGGCGGGGACCTCGATCGCGGACATGACGGCGGGCATGTACGCGGCCTTCGGGATCATGCTGGCCCTGCGCGTGAAAGAGCGGACCGGGCGCGGCCAGGCCATCGACGTGTCCATGCTCGAGGGCCAGATGTCGCTCCTCGGCACCATGATCGGCGGCTTCCTCGCCGACGGTGAGCTGCCCGCGCCCATGGGCACCGCCTACAAGGCCTTGCTCCCCTATCAGACGTTCCGGACCAAGACCCGCGACCTCGCCCTCGCGGTCGGCAGCGAAAAGCTCTGGCAGATCTTCTGTCCCGCGATCGGTCGGCCAGAGCTGGCGAACGACCCGCGCTATCGCCGGAACGCCGACCGCGCGAAGAACCGCGCCACGCTCATCCCGCTGCTCCAGGACGTCTTCCTGACGAAGACCTATGAGGAGTGGGAGGCCATCTTCCTGCCGAAGGGCATTCCTTTCGGCGCCATCAACAACATCGCGCAGGTCGTCGCGCATCCTCAAGTACAGGCCCGCGGCACCCTCGTGGAGATGCAGCATCCGCGCGCGGGCAAGGTAAAGATGGTGGGTGCCCCGGTGCGCCTGTCGGAGACCCCGGGCTCGGTGCGGACCCCGTCCCCCATGCTGGGCGAGCACACCGCGGAGGTGCTGCGCGAGCTGCTCGCGATGAGCCCCGAGGCCGTGGCCGCCTTGCGGGAACAGGGCGTGATCGGCGGACCCTCGACAAAGACACCATGAGCGTGACGAAACTGCTGATCGCCAACCGGGGCGAGATCGCCATCCGGATCGCCCGTGCCGCGGCCGACATGGGTTTGCCTGCCGTCGCCGTGTACTCGGAAGACGACTCCCGCAGCCTGCACCTCCGTGTGGCCGACGAATCCCGGGCCCTGCCCGGCCATGGCGCGGCGGCCTATCTGAATGCCGAGGCCGTGATCGCCGCGGCGACGGCGTCCGGGTGCGACGCCATCCACCCCGGCTACGGGTTCCTCGCCGAGCGCGGCGATTTTGCACGGATGTGCGCCGAGGCGGGGCTGACCTTCGTCGGGCCGGACGTGGTGCATCTGGAGCTGTTCGGCGACAAGGCCCGGGCCCGGACTGCGGCCCGTCGCGGTATCCGTACCGGTAGTCCGCGGGCTCGATCACGCCGTCACGCTCGATGAGGCCCGCGCCTTCTTCGCCTCCCTCCGCGCTGGCAGCGGGATGATCGTCAAGGCGCTGGCCGGGGGCGGCGGTCGCGGCACGCGCGCCGTCCTGTCCGCCGATGAGCTGGAGGCGGCCTTCGAGCGCTGCCGGTCCGAGGCCGGCGCCGCGTTCGGCCGCGCCGAGGTCTACGTGGAGGAATTTCTCCCCCGCGCCCGCCACGTCGAGGTGCAGATTCTCGGCGACCATGAAGGCGGCATCGCGCATCTGGGGGAGCGCGAATGCAGCATCCAGCGCCGCTTCCAGAAGATCGTCGAGATCGCTCCCGCCCCTGCCCTGGACGATGAGCTTCGCGGTGACATCATCGACGCCGCGGTGCGCTTCGCGAAGCATGTCGGCTACACGAATCTCGGCACGTTCGAGTTCCTGGTGGATGTCTCCGGTCGCCCAGGCGCCCAGCCCTTTGTCTTCATCGAGGCGAACGCGAGACTGCAGGTCGAGCACACGGTGACCGAGGCGGTGACCGGCGTCGATCTCGTGCACGCCCAGATCCGGCTGGCGCAGGGCGCGACGTTGAAAGACCTGGGGCTGGACGGGCCCGGGATCGCCCGACCGCGTGGCTACGCGATCCAGACGCGCGTGAACATGGAGACCATCGGGCCGGACGGCTCGGTGCGGCCGGGCGGCGGCACCGTGACGGCCTACGAGGCCCCGAACGGACCGGGCGTGCGGACGGATGGGTTCGGCTATGCGGGCTACCGCACGAGCGCCGCGTTCGACTCGCTGCTCGCCAAGGTCATCGTCCACGCTGCCAGACTTCGCGGGGGCCGTGGCGCGGTCCGCTCGGGCCCTCAGCGAATTCCGGCTGGAGGGCGTCGCCACCAACATCCCGTTCCTCCGCAACATCCTGGCGCATGCCGACTTCGTCGGCGGAAACGTCCATACCCGCTGGGTCGACGAGAACATGGCCACGCTGGTCGCCGATGGTCCCGATCAGCGGCGCCGCTTCGTGGAGACGGCGCGGCCCGCGGCCAGCGGTGGCGGGTTCGCCGGGGCCCGGGTCAAGAGTCGCGATCCGCTCGCGCTGTTCGCGCATGACGCCCAGATGAAGGCGGAACAGGCGACGGCGGACGCCGCGGACGAGGTCGTGGCGCCGACCGGACCCGACGGCTCGGCCGGGGTCGCCTCGCCGATCCAGGGCACCATCGTCGCCATCGACGTCGCCATCGGTGACGAGGTGCAACCGGGCCAGCAGGTCGCCGTCGTCGAGGCGATGAAGATGGAGCACGTGATCACCGCGCCCCGTGGCGGCATCGTGCGCGGCGTCACGATGGCGCCGGGCGACGTGGTTCGCGAGGGCTATCCCATCGTCTTCATCCAGGAACCGAGGTCGCGGGGGCCGCCATCGCCGCCATGGCGGGACCGGACCCGGATCACATCCGCGACGACCTGCGCGAGAACTACGACCGCCATGCCTTCGGGCTGGACGAGAACCGGCCGGACGCGGTCGCCCGGCGCCGGAAGCTGGGCTACCGCATGGCGCGCGAGAACATCGACCGCCTCGTCGATCCCGGATCCTTCAAGGAATACTGGCCGCTCGTCGTGGCGCGGCAGCACCAGCGAAACACGATCGAGGCGTTGCGGACGAATACGCCGGGCGACGGCGTGGTCGCCGGCATGGCGTCCATCAACGGCACGCTGTTCGACGAGACGCGCTCCCGCGCCGTCGTCGTGCACTACGACTACACCGTGCTGGCGGGCACGCAGGGGCACCGCAATCACTACAAGCAGGACCGGATCTTCGAGCTGGCGCAGCGGTTCAAGCTGCCGCTGGTCCTGTTCGGCGAGGGCGGCGGCGGCCGGCCGGGGGAGGACGACATCGGCCCCCGCGTCGCGGTCGATACGCACACGTTCACGACCTTCTCGCAGCTGAGCGGGCTGGTGCCGCTGGTCGCGATCGTGAACGGCCGCACCTTCGCCGGCAACACCGCGCTGGTCGCGTGCAGCGACGTGATCATCGCGACCGAGGGCTCGACGCTCGGCATGGGCGGGCCGGCGATGATCGAGGGCGGCGGCCTCGGCATCTACACGCCCGAGGAGGTGGGGCCGATGTCCGTCCAGGTCCCGAACGGCGTCGTCGACATTCTGGTAGCGGACGAGGACGAGGCCGTCGATGTCGCGAAGAAGTACCTCTCGTACTTCCAGGGGACGGTGTCCACGTGGGAGCGCGCCCGACCAGCGCCGCTTGCGACACGCCGTGCCGGAGAACCGGCTGCGCCTGTACGACATGCGCGCGATCATCGATACCATCGCCGACACGGGCTCCGTGCTCGAGCTTCGTGCGAAGTTCGGCATCGGGATCATCACCGCCTTCATCCGTGTCGAGGGCAGGCCGATGGGGGTCATCGCCAACAATCCCCATCACCTGGCCGGCGCGGTCGACTCCGACGGGGCCGACAAGGGCGCGCGCTTCATGCAGCTCTGCGACAATTTCGACATTCCCGTGCTGAGTCTGGTCGATTGCCCCGGCATCATGGTCGGTCCCGAAGTCGAACGGACGGCGCTGGTCCGCCACTGCACACGCCTGTTCAACGTGGGCGCCAACATGACCGCGCCGCTGTTCACCGTCATCGTCCGTAAAGCCTACGGTCTGGGCGCCCAGGCGATGTGCGGGGCCGGCACCCTGGTCGGTTTCTTCGCCGTGGCCTGGCCCACCGCGGAGTTCGCCGGCATGAACATCGAAGGTGCGGTCAAGCTGGGCTACCGCAAGGAGCTCATGGCGATCGAGGACCCCGAGGCGAGGCTCGTGGAGTTCCAGCGCCGGACCGCGGCGGCCTACGACAGGGCCAAGGCGGTCAATGCCGCGGCCGGCGGCGGGATCGACGACGTGATCGATCCCGCGGACACGCGCGACTGGATCGCCAGCAGCCTGAAACGCCTGCCGCCGGCGCCCGTGCGGACCGGCAAGAAGTACCCGTACATCGATCCGTGGTGAGCGACACATGCCTGACGCGGCCGGCTACCGGATCAAGTTCGGAGTCATCGTCCCCTCGACGAATACCGTGGTCGAGGCCGACTACAACCGGATAGCGCCCCCCGGCGTCACCTTCCACACGGGGCGCATGTACATCGAGCATCCCGTCATCGACTCGGACGCCCACTTCGAGGCACTGCTCGGCGAGATCCGCGGGTCCATCAGGATCGCGATCCGCGACGTGATGACCTGCCACCCCGATTCCCTGATCATGGGCATGTCGTCGGAGACCTTCTGGGGCGGCGTGGAGGGCAACGCGCAGTTCATCGAGCGCGTGAAGGCCCAGGCCGGCCTCAACATCTCGACGGGTGCCTCGGCGTGCCGCGCCGCCCTCGAGCGTTACGGAGTGCGGCGCATCGCGGTGCTCAGTCCCTACCAGCCCGTCGCCGACCGGCAGGTCACCTTGTACTTCGAGGAGGCCGGCTTCCAGGTGGTGGGCTTCAAGGGTCTCCGCTGCCCGACGGCGACCTCGATCGCGGAGGTGACGGAGGCCCAGCTCCTGCCCATCATCCGCGACGAGCTGAACAGCCCCGACGTGGAGGCGATCGTCCAGATCGGCACGAATCTGTCGATGGTTCGCCTCGCCGACGAGGCCGAGCGCTGGCTCGGCAAGCCCGTGATCGCGATCAACGCCGCCACCCTCTGGCACGCGCTCCGGACCAACGGCATCCCGGACCAGATGCGCGGGTTCGGCTCGCTCCTGCGCGAGCACTGATCGACGACGGCCGCGCGGCCGCGCGCGGACGCTCGGCCTATCGGTTCGAGCTGGACGGCTCGTACGCGCTGGCGCGGTCGTCGCGATGGGTCGGAGCCAGCTCGGTGGCCGGGTCTCCGGCGACGCGGGTGTGACGCATGACGCGCACTTCGCGGTAGTCGTACGGCCGAGCCCGGTGCAGCACGCAGCGGTTGTCCCAGATGACCACGTCGCCGGGCTGCCACCGATGGGCGTACGTCCGGGGAGGTCGGCAGGCGAAATCGAGGAGGTCCGCGAGGAGCTTCTCGGACTCGCCCTCGTCGAGGCCGGGAATGGCGTAGGCGTGACGGCCGATGAAGAGAGCCGGACGGCCCGTGACGGGGTGCACCTTCACCAGCGGCCGGAGCGGCGCCCCCTTCGTGTGATACCCGTACCCGGCCCCGGTCTGAACCACGTGACCGATCCTGGCCTGGGACTGATAGAGAGAATGGTGTGCCGAGAGCCCCGCGATGCGCCGGCGCGTGGCCTCGTCCAGTGCATCGTAGGCGGCCCGCATGTCAGCCCACTCGGTCTCGCCATCGGCCGACGGGACCACCTGGGCCGAGAGCACCGACGCCTTCGCTGCCAGCGGCATGTACGAGCTGTCGGTGTGCCAGCCCTCATTGCCACGCAAGGATTTGAAGCGATGCTCGTCCGCCCCCATGACCGATCCATCGGGCTTCTGGTTGCTGATCGCCACCGCCTTCTGCTCCGGGTCGGGCGCCAGGAGCTCGATATCTCCGAAGCGATTGGCGAACGCCACCTGCGCCTCTGCTGACAAGTCCTGGGCGGGGAACACCAGGACGGCATATTCGTGGAAGGCCTGCTCGACGGTCTTCCAGGTGGGCGCGTCCATCCGGGACAGGTCGAGACCGGTGACGACGGCGCCCAGCGTGGCATCGATCGGCGCGATCTTTGGCTCCATGGGGATCCCTCGTTGTCCGGCAGCATGCTGCCGGGGCACGAGGGAGTCAAGATCGGGCCAGGATCCGGCTACTGCGCGTGCAGCTTTATGGGACCACCGATCGCCTTCCAGGCTGAGTGGCCGCCCTTCATGTACTTCGCATCGAATCCGGCCTCGCGGAGCGCGATGGCCGTCTTGCATCCGACGTGAAATCCGTACGCACAGAACACCACGACCGGGTCCGACTTCGACAGGTCGCCGATCCAGTCATCGATCCGCTCCGGATCCCGCCAGACCGCACCCTCCATGATGTCCTGCTGACGAGACATGTACGACCGCGGACGAGCGTCGATGACCTGGACTGGCTGGCCCGAGCTCAGCATCGCCTTCACGTCCTCGACCGCGACACCCGGCAGGTCCCCGAACTCCTTCTGCACGAGGGGCCGGGGTGGCTCGATCCTCGACGCGTCCTCATAGCGCTCCTGCACCGCGGGCCAATCGATGTTGCGCTGAAACGCATCGATGTACGCCGTCGCGTTTGCCCCGAAGTCGATGTGGTAGGCATGCTCGTACATGTCGAGGGCCAGGATGGGGATGCCCCCCGCCGTGGCCTGGCCGTGATCGCCCGCGTACTGGTTGATGAGCCGACGATCTCGGGGAACATAGACGAGCAACACCCATCCGGAGCCGCCGGCCAGGCCCTTGGCCATTGCCACGAACTCACTGCGCCAGCGGTTCACCGATCCAAAGTCGCGGGCGAGTGTCTGGGCGAACATCTCGGTGGGCCTCCCGTCACGGAACGCCATGCTGGCGAAGTACAGCTCGTGCAGCAGCGTGGAATTGAGCGCGATGAGTTGCTCCCGCTTCAGGCTGTTCACCACATAGCCAGGAGTACGGTCGAAGTCGAGCGATTCCATCTGCTCGGTGATGGCGTTCAGCCTTCGCAGAGCGCCGCCGTAGTGATTCTCGTAGTGGCTTTCAATGAGCC
Source organism: uncultured Candidatus Rokubacteria bacterium (assembly GCA_963734175.1). Classification (GTDB taxonomy): domain Bacteria; phylum Methylomirabilota; class Methylomirabilia; order Rokubacteriales; family CSP1-6; genus AR5. The sequence continues at coordinate 43,646 of CAVTGC010000013.1, read as the reverse complement.
GGAGCGACAGACCATTGAGCAGCCAGGGGCGGGTGGGTATCGGGGTCAGCTGGTATCGCATCTCTCGCCTCCGCGATCGTCTTGTCGGCCTACGTGATGAGATCGGAGCTCCGCGACGTTGGCGGTGCCAGCTCAGCCGGCGGCCGTCTTCCCGCGGATCGTCAGGTCATCGAACGCGGTGACCGAGTCGGCCTTCGTCCACAGACCGACTCGCCCCGCCTTGAATCGGGAGTCGTGATGGTCGAGCTCCAGCGTGCCGTTGAGCCAGGCCTGCATGTGATCGCCCACCGCGACCAGGCGCACGGTGTGCCAGTGGCCCAGCGCGGGGGCCTTCACACGGGCGGTGGCGATCTGCCGGCGCCCGCGATCGTAGTAGTAGAGACGGAGATTGTCCTCGAGCGCGTTGGCCCGTACGACGTAGTACTTCCCGTCAGTGAACCGGAAGGCGATCCCGCCCGAGGCGTCTTCTCGGCCAGCTATCGGCTTGAACTGCATCGACACCTCGACGTCCGCGTAGGACCCCGGCGCGACGATGACATTGAACTCGTTCTGCGTCGCGCGCTGAACGAGCACCTTCCGGCCGCTCGGGGCGCCGGCCATCTCCTCGACCGCCCACTGGCCCGCCACGGTCGTCCAACCGTCGAGCCCTCCTGTCTCGAAATCGACTGTTCGCATGGGAACATCCTCGGGCATCTTGAGCCCGGGTGGTGCCGCGTGAAGACGGCCGCGCCGGCTCGCGGTGAGGGCCCCCAGCGCGGCCAGGACGGCCTTGACCCATTGGCGGCGGGGCATCATGACCTCACCTCTGGCTGTTGGTCTGATCGAGGGCGGCCTTCAACCCTTGCGCGAGCCGGACCGGAGCATCCACGCTCCAGAAGTGCATGTAGAAGAGGCGCGGAGCATCCGCCAGCGCATGGTTGTGGATCGCCGTGACCTCGATGCCGTGCTGCCTCAGCGTGCGCGCGACCGGATTGACCTCCTTGCCGATCAGCACGAAGTCGCCCGTGATCGCCGTCCGGCCGTCGCTCAATGCCTGGAAGTTCAGGACCGTCGCCACGCCCATGGCGGGCAGCAAGGGCATACCGTTCTCCGTGATGGCCTCGACGCGTGGCACGATCGCCTGGAACAGTCCGGACCCCATGTCGCGGCCGGTGCGGCCGAGCGCCTGCTCGATCTGTTTCGTGTCCATCGCGGGCGCGGCGGCGGCCGGCGGGGTCGCCGGCCCCCCGAGCGGGGTCGCGCTCGCCGACAACGCCTGGCGCAGCGCCGTGGCAAGCTGGACGGCGTCGCCGTGCCCCTCGTAGTGCATGTACATGACGTGCGGTGACATCTCGTTCAGGTGATTGTGAACCGCAGTCACCTCGAGCCCGCCCGCGAACAGTCCGGACATCACGGCAGATACCTCTTGGTCGAGCAGAACCAAGTCGCCCATGACCATCGCCTGCTCACCGACCTGCTTGAAGGCGGCGTAGGAGCCGAGTGCGAAACCCGCCTTCACGGCGACACCCTTCACCGTCACCGCCAGATCGGTGCGCGGCATCCCGACGCGAAACACGTCACCGGCCTGGAGCTGACCGGCTTTCCCGAGCGCTTGCTCGACCCGCTTCCAGTCTGGCTCGGCCGCACGTGTTCCTGTCGCCGAGCCCAGAACGAGGACGGTCGCTCCGACGACGAGCGAGAGGTTCAGAATCGCGGTCCGCATGTGGGTATCTCTTCCTTCCTCTACCGGACAGCCGGAGTGCTTCCAGCCGCCTGTTACATGTGATCCGTGTACACCGCGGCGCGGTGGCTGGCGGGCAGGAACGCACAGACGATGTTGCGCCTGGCGTCGAACGACAGGGTGTGCGCTCCGGCCTCGGTCGTGATGATTTCGTGACGACGCAGCGGGGCCGTGTCGAAGACCTCGATCACCCCGGGGTCGCCAATGGCGACGTAGAGCCGCCGGAGCGCCTTGTTGAAGAAGACGACGTCGGGCACGCCCGCGATGGGTTCGGTGGCCATGATCTCGCCACCGATCGGCATCGACCTCGACCAGCACGCCGGCATCACAGGCGCAGAAGAGCCGGCGGCGCTCGACGTCGATGTCCAGCCCGTGGGGACCCGCGTGCGGGATCCTCACCACCCGGCGAATCGCCACCGGATCGTCGGCCCCGACCACGACGATCTGCGGTGGATCCGCGATGTTGACGTGGAAGACGGCGGCGGTCGGATCGTAGACGGTCCAGCGCGTCCGTCCCGCCACGGGAATGTCAGCCACGCGCCGTCGGGCTCGGACGTCGACGAGCGAAACGGTACACGACCCCGGGATGGCGGGATCCCCGACATGCGCGGCCAGGAGCCGCGCCCGGAGGGCATCGTACGCCAGCCCGTTGGGGCGTACCCCGACCGGGATCTTTTCCACGCGCGGGGCCTCCCCGGTGTGGAAGATGCCCACGGTGTTCTCGCCGCGGTTCGACGTGAAGACGAGATCGGGCTCGGCCACGAGCGCCCCGGCCACCGCCGGCAATCCATCGATCGAGCCGATGAACTTCCGCGCCTCGATGTCGATGACGTCGACGGCATCGTTGGCCGTGTGGGCAACGTAGATCCGTCCGGTCGGCTCGTGAACGGCGGCGTGATCGAAGCCGCCGTCCCCTTCGTGAGCGGGCAGGTCGATGAAGCCGAGATGTTGCAGTGGCATGTCAGCGCCCGCCCGCGAGCTCGCCGACCAGGCGTTCGACGTGAGCGACGATCCGGTCGCGGGCGGCCGTGTAGCCGTCGCTGACCGCCGGCACGTCCCACTGATCGACTCGCTGGCCCCGCGCCGGCGTGATGTCGCAGCCGAAGCTCACGACGCGCGCGGCGCTGTCCCGGTCGTAGAGCGTGACCGGGCGGGGGCGGGCCGGCGCCGCCGTGAGCCCTTCGCTGGCCAACCCCTTCACCGCGCCGGCCGCGAGCTCGGCGTCCGGCTCCGTCCCGGCGGCCACGGCGCCGATCGGCAGGCCGCGGGCGGCGGCCAGCCGGCGGAAATGCGCGGCGGCGACGACGCTCTTGGCGGCGCCGTGAAGGCATACGAAGAGCACCCGCGACTGCAGGGGCACCGGGGCGGCCTGCCCGCGCGAGAACTCGTAGAGCGCGTCGTACATGGGAAACTGGCGGCCCATGTTGTCGAAGTCGTCCCGGCTGATGGCCTGGAAGCCGGTCGCGGCCGCATAGAGGCCCGCCGACTCCGGCGTCAGGCCCCGGTCGTCCGTGTCGGCGCCGCGGACGATCGCGGCGAGAGTCGCCAGGCCGGGATCGGCGAGCTCGTACCGATCGACGAACGCGTCGAAGGAGCACTGGGCGCCATGGTGGCCGAGCTCCACGTTGGGAATGTCGTACGGGATCGCGTTCTCCCGCTTGCTCGCGGCGAGTACGTCCCCGGCCGGGACAAACAGGAACTCGGGTTTGGGATCGATGAACCGGGTGATGAGCCACGGGCAGGCGATCCGATCGACGCGCGCACGCTCACGGGTAATCCACTTCATGACGTGTCTCCTATCGCAGGGCGAAGATGATGAAGCCCGCCACGGCGCCGGCCGCGATGAGCAGGGGTTCCGGGATCTTGAATCGCCACGCTACGGCGAGCGCGACGACACCGATGAGCACGGTCGGCACGTCGACGAAGGCGCGCCGGGCGAGAACGAAGCAGGCGCCGGCGATCGCGCCGGACGCGGCGGCCGTGACGCCACCCACGAAGGCCTTGACCTGCCGGTTGCCGCTGATGCGATCGAACCACGGGAACGGTATGACGACGAACAGGTAGATGGGCAGGAACACGCCCACCGCCGCCGCCACCGCCCCCGGCCAGCTGGCCACCAGGTAGCCGATGAACGCCACGGTGATGACGATGGGCCCCGGGGTGAGCATGGCGACCGCGACGGCATCCAGGAACTGCTGATCGTTGAGCCAGCCGTACTCCTGGACGACACCGCCGTAGAGGAACGGCACGATCGCCATGCCGCTGCCAAAGATGAGCGCGCCCGCCTTCGTGAAGAACCAGAAGATCTGGGCGAGAAGGTCGGGCGTCACCGCGACCGCCAGGCAGGCCGGCGCGGCGCGGCGCAGCCAGGTCGGCGGCGATTGCGCGACGATCGCGATCACGCCGGACAGCAGGAACAACCACAGGATCTCCGACTCCGTCCACGCGGTGACGACCGCCATCACCGCGAAGATGGCCCACTGCAGCTTGTCCTTCGCGATCGTCAGCTTGGCGAGCTTGTAGGCGGCCAGCGTGATGATGCCGATCACGGTCGCGCCCACGCCGTAGAACGCCGCCTGCATCCACGGCAGCCCGCCGAAGCGGACGTACAGCCAGCTGATGGCCAGCGTCATGAAGAACGACGGCAGGATGAACACGAGGGATACGAGGGTCGCCCCGGCCAGGCGCGAGTGGACGTAGCCCAGGCAGATCGCCACCTGCGCGGCCAGGGGCCCGGGAGCGAGCTGGGAGAGCGCGAGCGACTTCATGTACTCGTCCTTGGTGAACCACCCCCGGCGCTCCACGAGGTCGCGCTGCATGTAGCCGACGAGGGCGACGGGTCCCCCGAACCCGAGACTGCCCAGGTACAAGAAGTACTTCAGGAGCTGAGCACGGGTCGGTCGATTCATCTCGTTCTCCGTTGCCTCGAGTGTCGGCTCAGACCGCTGAGCCAAGCAGGGCCCGCACGAAGCCGCTCACTCATCGAAGCGCACCTCCAGGCCACGCCCGGCCGCGCGGGCCTTCTCGTAGACCACGACGGCCGCCGCGACGTCCTGCAGCGCAGTGCCCGAGCTGTCGAAGATCGTGATCTCCTCGGCTCGCGTGCGCCCGGCTCGACGCCCGGCCACCACGTCGGCCAGCTCGGCATGGACCTGCGCACGCGTGATGAGGCCGGCGGCCAGGGCGTGTTGCAGCTCACCGATCTCGGCGCACTGCTCGAGGACATCCACCACGAGGGTGGCCGAGGCGACCAGCGTCGGCTCGAGCTCCTGTTTGCCTCGGTTGTCCGCTCCCACCGCGGCGATGAACGTCCCCGGCGCCACATCGGTGGCAGCCAGGAACGCGCGCCGTGACGACGTACAGGTCACGCACACGTCGCTCTCTCGCAGCGCCATCCGCAGATCCTTCCCCGCCTCGACGCGAAAGCCGAGACGCGCCTCGGCGCGGCCGGCCAGGTCCTCGGCCCGGGCGTGGTCGGTGTCGAGCACCCAGGCGCGCTGCAAGGGCAGAACCGCGGCGAGGGCGGCCAGCTGGATCTCGCCCTGAACACCGCACCCGACAATTGTGGCCACTCGCGCCTCGCCTCTCGCGAGGAACTTCGCCGCCACGGCCGTGGCCGCGCCGGTCCGCAACGCGGTCACGCTGGCTGAATCCATCACCGCCAGCGGCTCCCCCGTACTCGCATCGGCGAGCACCACCGTTCCCTGGATGGTCGGCAGCCCGAACCGTTGAGCGTTGTCGGGGAAGTTGGCGTTGGTCTTGGCTGCGAAGTAGCTCCGCTCGCTTCTGAGTCCAGCCGCCTTGATGTGGAACCCGCCGTCGATCGTGGGCACGCCGAGCACGCCCGGACCGAACGTTCGACCGTCGGCGTGGAGCCGGAACGCGTCCTCCACGGCGTCGATGCAGTCGCGGAGGGTCAGCAGCTCGAGCACGTCCCGTCGCGACAGGATGAGCGTCGACGCCGGCCGGGTGCCGATCATGTCAGGACTTCCTGGCCGTCGTGGCGTACAGGCCCTCGAACAGCGTCATCCCGTGCGCGAGCACCTGGTGGTCATCCGGTGATGCCGCCAGCAGCGCGCGGATCGCGACGTCGATGCCCCGCGCTTCCTCGTGCGGGTACTTGCCGTCCCGGAGATCCGCCTCGTGAACGACCTCGGCGAGCCGGACGAGGCGCCGGTCACGCAGGCGGGCCCGCTTGATCAAGGTCTCGAATGTGCAGTCCTGGCCATGATGGCTGAGCTCGACGCCGGGGGCGTCGAAGGCGATCGCGTCCGGTGGAAATTCCGCCGGCGGCGCGAAGATGAACTGCGCGTCGGCATCGATGAAGCGCTTGATCAGCCACGCCGAGGCGACGCGGTCCACGTGCGGACGGGGGCGCGTGACCCATCGCCGCCCGCGAAGTGTGGTGAGATCGATGGTCGGGGGCTCTTCCTTGCGCACGGTTTCTGGACGGCGGGTCCGCATGGCGATGGCCTCCTCGAGACGCCTGACCTCGGCGCCGCCGGGGGCGTCGAAGAAGTCGATGTCACGGATGCGTTGGTGATCCTTCGCGAGGCGCGCGACCTCGTCGTGCGTACGTACGCGCGCCGCCTTCGATTTCCGGTCGAGGTTCTGGAGCAGCTTCCGATACCGCACGCCGAGCTGGCGGTAGTCGCGATCGCGGGGCTCATGGAAGAGCTGCAGCACGTCGGCGAGACTCACGTTCTCGATCTGCTGGACACGGATGAGCGTCGCCTCTCCCCCGTCCCGCTGGATCTCCTGGGCGAGCCACTGGAAGTCTTCGTAGCGGTCCGGCGTGTCGGGCAGCAAGTAGGCGGACCGCTTGAGCGGGACGGCTCCGAGCGAGCGGAGCCGGCGCCACACCCGCACGCGCAGGCTCGACGGCGTGGGCGGCAGCTCCACCAGGAGCAGGAGTAACTGTTGCTGGCTCACGGACGTGATGAAACACTAGTTTCATGATACTGTCAAGTCCTCATGCAACCCGGAATCGCAGTGCGGTGAGCCTCGGCCGGCGCGCCCGGGAGGCGTTCGGTCTCGATCGCAACCTGGTGGCTGTCTCCGGGGCGGTCTTCCTGCTCGCGCTGGGGGAGAACCTCTGGAAACGCTTCATCCCGAAGTATCTCGAAGCGCTGGGCGCGCCGGTGACGGCGATTGGCCTGTTCGGCACGTGTCAGGACTTTCTGGACGGCATCTATCAGTACCCCGGCGGGTGGATCGGGGATCGCTATGGCCGGCGCCGCGCGCTCGTGTTGTTCGTCGCGCTGGCCCTGCTGGGCTACAGCCTGTACTGGTGGGCCCCGACGTGGCCGGTCGTCTTCGCCGGACTGGTCTTCGTCATGGCGTGGTCCAGCATGGCCAGCCCAACGCTCTTTGCGGTCGTGGGGGACGCGTTGCCAAAGGAACGCCGGGCCCTCGGCTTCACCGTGCAATCGATCCTGCGACGTATCCCCATCGCCATCGCGCCGACCCTCGGCGGCCTGGCGATCGCCGCCTACGGCGTCCTCGGCGGCGTGCGCCTCGGTCTCGTGCTCACCGCGGCGCTCGCGGCCGTCACCTTCGCGGCGGTCTGGCGGGTCGATATTCCCGTGGGGCGCGACGAGGTGCCGACGAACATCGTCGCCGTGTGGCGCTCACTCCCGACGCCGCTTCGCTGGCTTCTGACGTCGGACATCCTGATCCGGACGTGCGAGGGGCTCGTCGATGTCTTTCTTGTTCTCTACGTCATGAACATCGTGGGGATCGGCGCTCCAGAGTACGGCGTCCTCGTCGGGGTCCAAGCCGTGTCGGCGATCGTCAGCTATGTACCCGTCGCTCGACTGGCCGACCGCATCGGACGCAAGCCCTTCGTGATCGCCACGTTCGTTGCCTTCTCGGCGTTCCCGGTCGCCGTCGTGCTGGCCCACGACTTCACCACGCTGGTCGGTGCCTTCATCGTCGGCGGCCTGCGTGAGGTCGGTGAGCCAGCCCGCAAGGCGATGATCGTCGACCTCGTGCGTCCGTCGCTTCGCGCTCGCTCCATCGGCCTCTACTACCTCGTCCGGAGCCTCACGATCGCGCCGGCCGCCTTCATCGGCGGTCTCCTCTGGAGGGAGACGCCAGCCCTTCCGTTTTGGATGGCGGGAGCGATCGGGGTCGTTGGCGTAGTCGTTTTCGCAGCAACGGTCGAGGAGCGGTAGGTGCGGGGACGATCGGCTCCTATCGGACGTCATCGGGAAGGATTTCGGCTTCCCGATGACGTCCGATGGTGCCGGTCACATCGCTACTTCTTGACGAGAAGCCCGAGCCCTTCGGCGCATGCCCGCGCGACCTCCGAGTCGGCCTTTTCTTGTCCGGGCATCTTGTCCCAGCCGCCCTTTTCGATGTATTCACCCCTCGACCAGCTACTGACTTCTCCGAATTCCTTGAGCTTCGCTTCCCGATTGGGTTGCTTCACAAACTGGGCGACGCAGATCGCCGCCTGACTCGACACGACCGCCTTGGCGGTTGCCGCATTGGCAGTGCTCGCGGTCGACCACCCACCCCACACAAAGCCCAGGATCATTGCGATCGCTGCCCCACCAATCAGGCCCCAGATTCCATACTTCACCTTCGCGGCACTCTCTAGCTTCATTCCCAAGACCCCCCGGCTGCCGCCAAAGGTAGTCTCGCGTCACCCTGACTGTCTATTAGACCTTCGCTCAATAGGGCATGACGGCGCACGCCCCCAACCAGCAGGATGGTGGCCCGCGGAAGACCACCTCCGCGGTCCAGTTCCTCGGCGACTGGCCCCGAGCCCCCGGCCTGAACAGCTCAGGGCGTGACGCCGGCCGCCTTGTGCATCTCTGCGATCGGAACCATGCGGCCGTGCAGCGGAAGAATCTGATCGACCGCGAGCCCTTGCTTCGTGACATTCTCCGCGAGGCTGACCGTGAAGGGGCTCGGCGGGCTCATCGGCGCCACGTTCGGCGCCGGCGGCGTGTAGGCGTCCGCTTCGATGAGGAACTTTTCCTGCGGCAGATAGACCATCAGCATGTCGTCGGCGTGCTGGATGCCGGCGATCTGACGGATCTCGACGGTCCGCGTCCCGTCCGTGAGCAGGCGGCGGTCGCGAACGCCTTCCACCGCGGCCTTCTTGCCGGACTTGGCCAGGTGATCGGGGCTCACGGTCGCCGGCGCCGCGACGATCTTCTCGAAGTACGGCCGGCTGGCGTCGTGGGTGATCAGCGTGACGCCCTCACCCGCGAACGCCCGCACGCCGCCCGAGTGGTCGAAGTGGTGATGGCTGACGACGAGGTACTTGATCGGCTTGTTGGGCACGAGCGTGCGCGTCTCCTTGATGACGGCCAGCGCGCGGTCGTCGTTCAGCGGTCCCTCGACGACGATCACGTGATCCTTCATCTCGATCACCACGCTGTGATGCGAGCCGCCGGTCACGTACCACACGCCGTCGGCGGCCTTCTGGCTCTGGACGCGCACGTAGGGATTGGTCGCCTGCCGGACGGCGTCCGGCACCGGGATGTCGGCGGCGGCGTTGGGCTTGACCTCGGTCACCGTGAGCTCGAGCGCGGGGAAGCCGCCGTAGCTCTGCCGGATCTTCGTCGGAAATTTCACGCCACCGAAGTCGCGATAGTCGGCATAACTCACCGTGACAGGCATGTCCCCGAGGACGGGATTCGTCATCGTCGCCTCGACGCGCTCGACCAGGTTGGCGGCGTCGAGGGTGGCGGTCGCCTTGAAGCTGCCCGGGACTGCGAAGGCGATGGTGCGGCCCTGCATCGTGCCCTTGCCCGCCTGCGCGGCCTTGATGACGCCGTGCGGGGTCGACCAGAGCTGGAACTGACGGTCCGCGAGCGCGATCGGCGCCGGCGTCGCGGCTTCGCCCATCACGTTCCAGGCGTGGTCGCCGCTGAGGACGAAGACCTGCCGGTGCTCACCGCGAACGTACGGGCCGCCCCCCTTGGGCGGCTCCAGCGCCCGCGTGCGAAGGATGTCGTCCCGGAGCGAGGCCGTGTCGTAGTTCACCACGCGCGTGAAGCTCCGCACGTTGAACTGCGGCCAGGCCGTGCCCGCGGCATAACTCTGCCCGACCTGGAAGACCGTGCCGCCGCCCTGGATCTCGATCGACTTCAGACCGGTGGCGCCGAGAGCCTTCGAGACGGCCTCGAGGGCCGCGCGGCTATCCTGAGCGTCGGCGGTGATCGGCGAGAACAACAGGACTGAGGCCAACAGAACTATCAGGGTTCGCATTCCTGACCTCCCTCGGGATCGTCGGGCTGGGTCGGCTGGATCGTTGCCCGAGATACTGCACCGGACGCGGACTCCTGTCGAGAGGCGGTTCGTCCAACACCTCTGATGGAGCCCTGACCACTTCGGCCCCCGGAGCCCTGGATTGACGTCAGATCGACTCGAACGCTCCTGGCGTTCTGAGGTATTGTGCGGTCCGGGATCCTATTCGAGAGGGAGGACACGCATGCTTCGTTTCGCGCTTCTCGCCGTCCTGCTCCTCGGGCTCGGGGCGCCCGCGGCCGCCGAGTATCCGGAGCGGGCTCTGACCATCGTCGTTGCTTACCCGGCCGGCGGCATGGTGGATATCGTGGCCCGCCCGATGGCCGATTCGATGAAGAAGACGTTCACGAAAGGCGTTGCCGTCCTCAACCGACCGGGCGGCGGCGGTTCCGTCGGGATGGCGGAAGTCGCGCAGGCGAAACCCGACGGCTACACCGTCATCCTCTCACCGAACTCGACCATGGTGATCCATCCGCAGCTCAACGAGCTGCCGTACAAGACGCCGGACGACTACGAGCCCATCCTGAACACGATCACGTTCTTCACGCTCCTCACCGTGAAGGCGGACGCGCCGTGGAAGACCATGCAGGAGTTCATGGCCGCCGCCAAGGCGAATCCCGGCAAGATCCGCGTCGGCTCGCCCGGGGAGGGCACGATCAGCCACCTCACGCTGGAGCGGTGGCAGCTCCCCGGCGGCTTCAAGACGACCCATGTCCCCTTCTCCGGCTGGGGCGAGACGAGCCCCGCCCTGCTCGGCGGCCACATCGACGCCGCCATGGCGCAGCCCGGCGAGGTGAAGCCGCTCGTCGACGCCAAGAAGCTCCGCGTGCTGGCGGTCGCCAGCCCGCAGCGGCATCCGTTCTTCCCGGACGCGCCGGCTGGCAAGGAAGTGGGGCTCGGAGACGGGATCGGGACGTGGTTCGTGCTCACGGCCCCGAAGGGAACGCCGGCGCCCGCCCTGAAGGTCCTGCACGATTCCGCCAAGGCGGCGCTCGAGGAGCCCTCATTCGTCGCGCTCATGAAGTCGCGCGGCGTCGACATCGACTACAAGACCGGCGACAAGCTCCGCCAGGAGCTCGTCCGTGAGCAGAAGGAGTGGAACGACGTGCTCCGGCGCCTCGGGATGATCAAGAAGTAGGTGCTCGCGCGGGCCGTTCCACTCGTCCTGCTGGTCGCGGCCGGCGTCTACCTCACCCTGGCGCTCCGGCTGCCGTTCGGGGCGGCCGCGCGTCCGGGCGCGGGCTTCTACCCGGTCATCGTCGCCGTCTTCGCGATCGTCGTCGCACTGATGGCGACGGCGAGCGCGTTCCGCGGCGCCACCGGGGTCGTGGCCGTCGAGCTGGCCGCCGCCGCCCGCCACCGCGTGGTGATCTCGGTGGTGGCCCTGGTCGCGTTCTGTCTCGCGCTGCCCTGGGTCGGCTATCCGGCGGTGGCGTTCGCGTTCGTGACCGTCGTCCTCCGGTACCTGGGCAGCCGCTGGACGACCGCGCTGCTCACGGGCGCGCTGAGCGCGGCGGGCTCGTACGTGCTCTTCGCCGTGCTCCTCGACGTCCCCCTCCCCCGCGGGCTCTGGTGAGCTGACGGATGGGACCGCTCGACGGCCTCGCCTACGGGTTTTCGATCGCGCTGCTGCCTAGCAATCTACTCGCGTGCTTCGTCGGCGTCCTCGTCGGGACGATCGTCGGCGTGCTGCCGGGCATCGGGCCCGTCGGCGCCATGGCCCTCCTCTTGCCGTCCACCTTCGCGATGCAGCCCGCCACCGCGCTGATCATGCTCGCGGGCATCTATTACGGCGCCATGTACGGAGGCTCGACGACGTCCATCCTCGTCAACGTGCCCGGCGAAGCCGGCTCCGTCGTCACGCTGCTCGACGGCTACCAGATGACGAGGAAGGGGCGGGCGGGCGCCGCCCTCACGATCGCCGCGGTCGGGTCGTTCTTCGCCGGCACCGTCGGGGTCATCGGGATCATGCTGGCGGCCGGCTGGCTCGCGGAGGTCGCCATTCAGTTCGGGCCCCCGGAATACTTCGCGATCACCCTCGGGGGGATCCTGCTCCTCTCCCGCCTGTCGGGCGGCTCGATCCTGAATGCCTTCGTGATGGTGGCGCTCGGCCTGGCCCTCGGCACCGTCGGGATGGACTCGATCTCGGCCCTCCGGCGCTTCACGTTCGGCTCCGTGCAGCTCGCGCAGGGGATCGAGCTCGTGCCCGTGATCATGGGCGTCTACGGGGTGGCGGAGGTCCTGCTCCTCGCCGAGGAGGGCATCGCGAAGACCCAGATCGCCAGCGTGAAGCTTCGCGAGCTCCTTCCCACACCCGAAGAATGGCGCCGCTCGACGATGCCGATCGCCCGCGGTTCCGTCGTCGGCTTCCTCACCGGGCTCGTTCCCGGCCCCGCCTCCGTGCTGTCGACGTTCATCTCGTACACCCTCGAAAAGAAGATGTCGAAGACGCCCGAGAAGTTCGGCACCGGCATGATCGAGGGCGTGGCGGGACCGGAGGCCGCCAACAACGGGGCCACCGCCGGCGCGATGGTGCCGCTCCTGTCGCTCGGCATCCCCTTCTCGCCCGCGACGGCCATCCTGCTCGGCGCTCTGGTGGTCCACGGCCTGCAGCCCGGGCCGCTCATGATCAGCCAGCGGCCGGAGGTCTTCTGGGGCTTCGTCGCCAGCATGTACATCGGCAACCTCATGTTGCTGATCCTGAACCTGCCCATGGTCGGTGTCTTCGTGACCGTGCTGCGCCTGCCGCAACACATCCTCGCCACGCTCGTGCTACTCCTCTGTCTCGTCGGCGCCTTCAGCCTGAGCAATAGCCTCCTGGACCTGTGGGTGCTCGTCATCTTCGGCGTGTTCGGCTACGCATTGCGGAAGCTCCGCGTGGACCCGTCGCCCATGGTGGTGGCGCTGGTGCTGGGCCCGATGATGGAGAAGACGCTGCGCCAGTCACTCTTCCTCACGCGAGGCAGCGTCGTCGATCTCGTGGCGCGCCCGCTGTCGGCGGCGATCCTGATCCTCGCCGCCGCCGCGCTCTTCGGGCCGCCACTCGTACGACTGCTACGCGGGAGACGCGTCGCGACGCCGATTCCCCAGGGTGCGAACGCATCGGACCGAGCCGCCCCTGGTGGTGGCACCGATTCTGGGTCTGGTTGACGTCCGGTCCAAATCAGCGGGCGGTATCACGACGTCCAGCCCGCCCGACCCGCTGGGCGAGACGTTGCAAGGCGACCAGGGCGAAGAACACCTCGATCTTCGCCCGGGTCAGCGGTGAAGGCCGCCAGTTCCCGGCGAGGACGGCCACGATCGCGGGGTAGATGTTGAATCGCTTCCGGGGCGTGAACCACAGCTCACGGAACGCCGGGTCATAGAACCCGACGGCGAACCGCCGGAAGTGGTGATAGCGCTTCCGGACGATACGCTCGTACCGGGTGAACGCCCGCGCCGACAGGTCCCCGGCCCGCAGCCCGACGTCGACCGCCTCCGCAGCTTCCAGGCCTCCCTGCATGGCGAGCAACACGCCGGTCGAGAAGATGGGATCCAGGAAGGCGGCCGCGTCGCCCACCGCCACCCAACGGTCCCCGGCCATTCGGGTGGCCAGGTAGGAGTAGTCGGCATCGAAGCGCGCCGGAGAGATGCGCCGTGCCTGCTCGAGCAGCGGTACAACGGCCGGCGTGTCCGCAAGGTAGTGGGCCAGGCTGGCCTCGGCCGTCGCCGACACCTGCTGTCGATGAATCGCTCTCGGGATCACGGCGCCCACGCTCATCACCGTGTCGGACAGCGGGATCAACCACAACCAGCCCATGTCGGGGCGCGTGAACATCCGGATGTCGCCGGCGCGGCGCCCCTCCGCGCACGGGACCCCCTCGTACTGGGCGTGGACGGCGATGTTGCGCAGGAGCGGGTCGTACTCATGACGCCCGAAGCGCTTCACCAGGACCCCGGCGCGCCCCGAGGCGTCGACGACGGCCCCGACCCGCGCGGTGCGCTCGATGCCATCCGTGCCCGCGAAGCGGAGGGTCACGCCTTCCATGTCGAAGGCGGCCTCGAGAAAGCGCTGCTCCTCGCGCACGGTGACTCCGCACCGCTCGGCATGACGCAGGAGGATCTCGTCGAATCGCTCCCGCAAGACCTGGAACGTCTGGGGAGTCGGCGTCTCCACCGCGGCCTGGAAATCGGCATACTGCTCGGTGCCGCCGTCGGGCCGACGGAAGCTGGCGCCCCACTTCCTGACGAATCCGGCTGCCGCGATCGCCTCTTCCGCGCCGAGCGTGCGGATGACCTCGTTGCTCCACGGCAGCTGCGATTCGCCGATGTGGAAGCGGGGGAACCGCTCTCGCTCCAGCAGGACGACGCTCCTCCCGCGCCGTGTCAGCGCGGTGGCCGCGCTGGAGCCGCCCGGCCCGCCGCCCACGACAGCCACATCGAAATCCCATCCATTGGTCGTCATGCCGAGAGGGTCCAGCGGGAGTCGAGAAAGTTCAAGTGATTACCCGGGAGGCGGTCTACGCTCATCGGTACCGAGCACCACATTCGAAGGGCCGAACGGCCGAGGCGCCGGCGCTAGAGGGCGTCGGCCTGGGTGAGCGCCTCCGGACTGCCGGCGCTGACGAGTTGCTCGAACAGTGCCACGTCCACGTCGACAAGGGCCGCGCTGGTGCCCCGAGCCCCTAGCCTGCCTGAAAGGCTAGCACTCGGGCAGCACACCGCACCCATTTCGGGAGCCCCGACCTCCAACCCTTCCCTGGCCAGTCGTCGTGCTCCCGGGCCTGCTGACGATTGCCTTGGAGCGACTCCGCGCCACCGCCAGCTTGAGGCTCAGCTCGCGCGCTTGAAGTACTGCACGGCACGCTCGTGGCGCTCGGCGGCGGCCCGCGTCGCGAATGTGCCGAGGTTGCGGCGGTGGCCGGTCTTCGGGTTCTGCTTGCGCGAGTAGAGACGGTACTGTCCGGACGCCAGCTTGCGGATCATCGTCGCGGTCCTAGGCGATGCGCGCGGATCGTCGCGAGACCTCGCGCGCGGTCTGTAGCGTCTCCTCCTGCTGCGGGGAGCGCAGCGCCAGCGAGCTGAGCGTGACGACGCCGACGATGGCCCCTGCGTCGTCGACGACGGGCAGGCGGCCGACGTGGTGTCGGGCCATTTCCACCATCGCATCGTCCACGTCCCAGTCGGGCTCGGCGTAGCGTGGGGGCTCGCTAAGACACTCGGACACCTTCATCTCCGAGGCCCGGGCATCCCGGCTCATGGCGCGCACGACCAGGTCCCGATCGGTGATGATGCCGCGCAGCGTGCCGTCCTCCACCACCGGCAGCATCCCGATGTTGGCGTCGCGCATCTGCTGGGCGGCGTCGAGCAGGGTCGCCGACGCCTCGATCGTCATCACCTCGTCGATCATGACGTCCTTCACTTGGCTCTTGGCGCCCTCTCTTGCCGTGGCTTTCCGCTTGGCCATATCTCCTCCTCCATTCCCGCCCCGTGCTGGGCGCAAGCCTCGTGACGATGCCAGCGGGGTGCCAGCAGCCCATACCGTCGGCTTCGTGAGGGACTCGTTTTGAAGGTCTTGCAACTAAGACCAGCCGGGAGCGTTCGAGCCGTCACAACGTTCGCTACTCGGCGGTGTCACATCGACCGTCCGCGCCTAACGGACCCATGATCAGCTACTGCGCGGGCTACCTTGTGCAGTCGTGGACTTGGTCGACCTGCACGATCGACGCATCCGGCGATACATCGCGCCCGCAGCCTCCACGTCCAGGGAGGTGTGCCTTGATAGAAGCCCCTCTGCGCATGCAGGTTCGAACCGTGCTCTGGAGTGATCAGGAGTGATCGAGAATGCGACCGCCGCTTCGCGGGGAGCGGTACGCTGCGCCCGCCAGCGCCCGCACCGGGCGATCCTGTACGAGCTGGGGCGCTGAGGCAGCGTTCGCCTCGCTGGCAGGGTCCCCCGAGTTGAAAGGCCTGCCGGCAGGTTCTACATAGCGACATGAGGTCGACCCTCCTCGCGGCGCGCCGGAGCTGAGCATGAGCGGCGCTTCACTCTTCGCGCTCGCGCAACGTTCGCGACACGCACGGCGCGATTCGCCAGACGCCCGCGCGTTGCGTTCGCGCCGCGGCACCTCACCGCTGATCTCTGATGCGCTGGTGTTGCGTGAAACATCGGCGTGGAACTCGCGCACGGATGTGCACGCCCCTTGCTTGCCTTCGTCCGCCGTTGTGAGCGCTCGGAAGTCCCGCATCGCACAGACCCCATCGAGGACCAAGAAGGCCGCCGCCGGTCTGTCGAGGCCAAGCAAGGAGGGCAAGGTGGTGAAGAAAGCACTGGCCGTCGGCATCAACGCCTACGGGTTCCCCAACGAGCTGCCGAACTGCGCGCGAGACGCCGACGCGTTTGGCAAC
Source organism: uncultured Candidatus Rokubacteria bacterium (assembly GCA_963734175.1). Lineage (GTDB taxonomy): Bacteria > Methylomirabilota > Methylomirabilia > Rokubacteriales > CSP1-6 > AR5. The sequence continues at coordinate 27,274 of CAVTGC010000013.1, read as the reverse complement.
GCGCTCGAAACGATCTACCGCTTCGACGAGGTGCGCATCGTGCACGACGCCGAGGCGACACGCGAGGCCGTCGACCGTGGGCTCGTGTGGCTCGTGCAGGATGCGAGCGCCGACGATCGCCTCGTCTTCTATTTCTCCGGGCTCGGCGCCCGCGTCGAGAGGAGCGGCGTCATTGAGGAGGCGCTGGTGCTCCAGGATGGCCGGCTGCTCGGCGACCACGACCTGGCCGAGCGGATGGAGAGCCTGCCGCCCGGCATCCTCACGGTGGTGCTCGATTGCTGCTTCGGCGGGCTGGACGAGATCCTCGTCCACGCCGGCGGCCAGGTGGAGATCGCCCGCGCCAAGCGCTGGATCGCCCTCGACCAGAGCCGCGGCCGCCACGAGCGGACCGTCACAGCGGGCGCCAAGGCCTTCACGCCCTTCGGCCACGTGAAGCCGACGCAGCTCGAGACGACGGCAGCACACCTGCGCAGCGGCGGCCGCGTCGATACCTACCCGTTCCGGCTCATCACCTTGGCCGAGCCGCACGCCAAGGCGTTGCTCGTCCTGCCCTGCCTGGAGGACGAGACCACACCCGCATCCACGGTGCAGACCGACGGTCTCTCAGCGTTCACGTACTGCCTGCTCAACGAGATCAAGCGTCTCGGTCCGGCACGCGCCGCGATCGAGATCGTTCACGAGACGGGACAGGAGCTGAGGCGGCTGGGGCTCGGGCAGACCCCCCTGGTCAAGGAGCCGATCCAGCCCGAGCACCTGGGGCTGCGGACGTTCCTGACGCTCCAGCCGGCGCTCTTCGTCCCGTCGTCCATGTCCGGCCGGGGGAGCGAGGATGAACTCACCCGCTCCGTCGCCGAGACCGTGCGAAACACGCTCATCAGCATGAAGGAGGGACGAACGATGCACGCAACGATGAACACTCCCACCGCGTTCGGCGAAGAGTACGGCACGATCGTCAACACCGTGACCCCGATCGTGGCGTCGATCCTTCAGAGCCGCCAGCCGCACGGCGGGTTCGGCTCGCCGGGGCTCGGCGCGCAGGGCTGGTCGGGCTCGCAGGGCTGGCCTGGCCCGCAGGGCTGGGCCGGTAGCTTCGGGCAGCAGGGCTGGCCGGGGGGCTTCGGCCAGCCTGGCCTGTCCGGTAACTTCGGCCAGCGCGCGGGGCTCGAGGAGATCGGGCCGATCGTCGCCGCCGTGCTGCCAGCGGTGCTCGCGAGCCTCCAGGGCCGTGCGTTCCAGCAGCCCTACCTGCAGCAGCAGCCGCACCTGCCGGGGCTGCAGCCGTACTTCTCGGCCCAGCAGCCGTTTGCGGGTCAGTCACCGTTCGCCGGTCAGTCGCCCTTCGCGGCGTTCCAGGGCGGGATGGGCCTGGGGGTGCAGCCCCATGAGGTCGCACAGATCGTGAGCACGATCACGCCGCTCGTGGCCTCGCTGGTCCAGAGCCGCAGCTACCAGGGCCACTTCGGCCAGTTCCTGCCGAGAGCGGCCTAGCCCGGGACGCGAGCAGGGCAGCGGCGGGGCCGAGGCGCCCCGCCGCTCCAAATCCTCCGACCCGATCAATCACCTCCGGTCGCTGGCTTCGCGGGCGTGGCTATCAAGGGGCCCCCTCCCCCCGCCCAATCGAGCGAGCGATGATCCGCACGAGATCGTCAAAGAGAATCGGTTTGGGAAACAAATAGGCGAACCCGGCGGCCAACAGGTGTTTCTGCTCACTCTCACCGAGGTGCCCGCTGATCGCGATAACCGGCACGGTGAGCAACCCCCGGCTCCTTACCTCCCGGAGCAGCCAGAATCCGTCCCCGTTGAGCATCGCGATGTCCGTGACAATGACATCCGGCACTCGAGCCGCCACGAGTCCCATCGCCTCTTCGCCCGACCTCGCAGACGACACCGTGGCTCCGAACATCTCCAAGACTTCGCCGATGACGTCGCGCACCTCCTGCTCATCGTCGACCACCAGCACGTGCACGTCCTGGAGCAACGGCATTGATACCCTCCGACCCCACGGATCGCTCCGATCCGGCGGGCCGGACAACACACCGGGCCGCAGCTGTCATGATCAGCGTGCGATTCCCGGGGTGTCCAATATCTCGGCGACTTTTGAATGAGACTGGATTGATATGATTCGCGGCATGGAGTTGCGCCAGCTCCGGTACTTCGTGGCGGTGGCCGACAAGCTGCACTTCACGCGAGCGGCCGCGGGACTCGGAATCGCCCAGCCACCCCTGAGTCAGCAGGTCCGGCGGCTCGAGCACGACCTGGGGGTGCGACTGTTCGACCGCACCAATCGTCGGGTGCAGCTGACCGAGGTCGGGCGCGCGTTTCTGACGGAGGCGAAGCTCACGCTGGCCCAGGCGGATCGCGCCGTCGACGTGGCGCGGCGGGCTCGGAAACCCCAGGCCGGCCGCATCGTCATCGGCGCTCAGGGCGCGGCCGATGTGAGTGTGTTTCCCCGGCTGTTGCCCCGCTTTCTGAAGCGGTATCCCGGCGTCGATGTCATGCTGCAGACGCCCCTCCCGCCCCTGGAGCAGGTCGCGATGTTGCGGGATGGCCGGATCGACGTGGGGTTCGTCCGTCTGCCCGTGCGGGCCCCGGCTTTGGTCGTCGTCCCGATCCTGAGCGAGGCGCTGGTGGCCGCACTCCCCGTGCGGCATCCGCTCGCGCGACGTCGCACGGTCACCCTTCGGGAGCTCGCCGCCTCCACCTTCGTGATGTTCCGGCGGCCGTTCGCCCCCGGGAACTACGACATCATCATGGGGGTCTGGAGGGCGGCCGGCTTGAAGCCGAAGGTGCTGGAGGAGGCCATGCGGATCCAGACCATCCTGAGCTTGATCGCGATGCGGCGCGGGGTGTCGCTCGTGCCGGCCTCCGCCAGGGGCCTTGGACGGCAGGGCGTCGTCTTCCGGCCAGTCCGGCCTCCCCTGCCAAAGGTGGGGTTGGGGGTCGCCTACCGCCGATCCGACACGTCACCCATCGTGAACGCCTTCCTCGACATGGTCGCGGCCGTGTTCCGGGTACCACTGCCCAGATCCCTCCCGCGACCAGCGGGGACCGATCGGACGCGCGACGGCAAGGCGCTACGCTCGACGTGACCCCAGGGCGACGTGGCCAAACGGGTTTGGCCCCAGGAGAGCATGCTCAGGTGAGCGTGGTGGTGCCGGCGGGCGCGGTGACCGTCAGCACCCATTCCTCGCATGAGTCACGGCTCGCGTGCCAGACGACGAGGTGGTGGCGCCTTCTCCGATAGCGGGCTCCGAGGCTGTACAAAATGCGCCGTACTGCTTGCTCAGGGGGCGTTCCTCCGCCGAACTCGTCGCATTCGGTCAGATGACTACGCCTTGATGGCCACGCCCAGCAAGACCGAGTGCGGGAACGCGAACCCGTCCGGGCGCCGATACGCGCTGGCGTTCTCCCTGATAGTCGCCTCGATCCGCGCCTGGGTCTCCGGTGGAAGCGCCGCGATGTTGCCCCAGGTCCACAGCCCCGCAGGACTGGATCCAGCGTTCCCATCCGCCAGACCAAGTCGTGTCGGGACAGCTGAAGCTTCCCGAGACCCGCCTGGTCACAAGCTTTTCAACGGGCTGGAAGAAGTTGACGCGCATTCGGAGGCGTAGAGCGCGTAGTCCTGCCTCGAGACTTTCCGTCGCCAACATGGGAGCAGAATGACGGAGTCCTCGGTATGGCGAGCGATCACAGGCTGGCAGCGATTCGCGCGAGCTCATGGGGCGGGGAGCTAAGGCACGGATATCGCCCAGGCGCCACGGTTACGCATCCCGCAGATGAGGACGCGGTCAGCCTTGTGGAACACGAGGTCGGCGGCCATGGCGTTGGGCAGGCCGTTCGAGAAGCTCGTCCAGGTCGAGCCTAGGTCCATGGATTCGTAGACCCCCACGTCGCCCGACGCCCACAAATGCTGACCGTTTGCCGGGTCGACGGCCACGGAGTTCATCGGGATGGCCGGAAGCCCCGACGTGCAGCTGACCCACGTGCCGCCGATGTCGTCCGAGCGGTAGACCAGGCCGCCTCCAACCTGGGAGATCGTGGCCCAGAGCCGTTTCGGCGTGCCCGGATCCACGACGATGCAGCTGATGTAGCGAGGCGTCGGCGAGGTCAGCGCCGTGCGGGTCCACGACGAGCCGTTCCAGACGATCCGGAGCACGCGTCCGCGCAGTGTGCCGACGAAGATGGTGTTCACGTCCGGGATGTCCATCGCCGACGCGGCGTCATCGGCAGGCAACGCGAGCGATACCGTGGTCCAGGAGCTGCCGCTGTTCTGCGAGACGACGAGCGACGCCCCACCGATCCCGACCGTGGTGCCGAATACCTCAATCGGTGGATAGAAAAGGGATGGCACGCCGGGTGGGACGAGTCGTGTCCAAGTGTTCCCCTTGTTGGTAGAGCGCTCCAGGCTCACGCGGTAGAAGGAGTGGTACACCTCGCTCGGCAAGAACTGGTTGACTCCGCAGTCGCCTCCGTCGCCGTCGGCGATGTGGTCCCAGACCAGAGAGTTTCGGTAGCGGATCGTTCCGTTGTCTTGCGTGCCCGCCATCAACCACTTGGCGGTTGTGGGGTCCATCGCGAGGTACTCGATCTCGGTGATTCCGAGCCCGCGGTTTCGCGCTGTCCAACTGGCGCCGCCGTTCACCGATCGGTAGACCCCGCCGTCATTGCCGAGATAGATGGTCTTCGGCGCGTTGGGCGCGAAGGCCAGGCAATGCTGATCGGGGTGAATGCTCTTGGCGCCCTGGGTGGTGATGTTCTTCCATGTCCACGTGCTGCCGGTGAGATTGCCGCGGACGGTGTCGATGGCGCCGAGAAAGACTTCCTGGGCGTTGTTGGGCGTCGCCGCCACGTACCAGTCGTACCAGGCCTGACTCACGTTCAGGTTCGGCAGCGGGGTGATCTTCGTCCACGCCGCTCCGGTGCGGCGCCATAGATGTGCATCCGGACCGGCGGCGCCGAATACATAGGCCACGTCTGGAGCAGTGGCGACTCGATCGACGGCCAGCCGTGCCCACGCCGCCGCCGGCACCGAGGGCAGCGTCACCGCGGTGAAGGAGGAGCCTGCCGACGTCGAGACGAAGAGGCCGTCGTCGAACGTGGCCAGGATCTCTGCGCTCGGACCACCGGACCCGTGCAGGCTGATGTCCCAGCAGCGCTGGGGGCGCTTGAGACTCCAGGTCGATCCCCTGTTCTTGGAGACGAAGAATCCGACTGTGGTCGCCGCGTACATCACCTTTGGATTCGCCGGATCGATGACGAGGTCGTAGAATCCGACGCCGACGAAAGGTGCCGAAACGAGGACCCTCCAGGTCGTCCCTCCGTCAGTGGACTTGTAGATGCCGGCCCCGAGGTTGAAGTAGAAGTTGCCCTCGCCCGACCCAGCGTAGACGTTCTTGGGCTCCCTCGGGTCGAAGGCGATGGCGCCGATCGCCAGCGAGGGCATCTGATCGGTACGCGGCGCCCACGTGCTCCCCCGGTTGAAGCTCTCCCAGATGCCCCCGCCCGCCGCGCCACACAACACGTGCGCCGGGGTGCCCGGATCGATCGCGATGCTTGCGACGCGCCCGATGACGTCCACTCGGTTCGATCCGTACGTCTGCCCCTTCGGAATGCGCGTGGGACCGAGGAACGTCCAGGCGCTGGCGACCGGCGCGGGAGGCGCCGCGATGGCGGCCGCGCGCATCGCGGTGCGGGTGACCTGAACGCGCCGCCCGCCCTTCGACAGGGCGGTCGCGGCGCCGGCCAGTGCCGTCGCCAGCGGCCGGGCCGCCGTTCGCGCGCGGCGTGCCTTGCGTCGCTTGGCGGCCGGCGCCACCGACGCCCGCTTCGCCTTGGCGGTCAGCGCGAACTGCGGGCGCGCGGATTTCTGAACCGGAACCGCTGCCACGACCTCTTCCGTCAGAACCGGATCACGCGTCGCCAGATACTGGAAGAGCCGCTGCAGCGCCTTGCCGCCGGAAACTCTACGCTTAGTCTTTGCGTCAAGCTTGCTTCGCATTGGTCTTCCTCTTCCTCTTCTTCGTACGTCGAGGCAGTGGGGACGGTGCCGGGTTCAAGCCCCGGGCCACTTGGAACATGCGAAGCCGTTCGGCGGCTCGGCCGCCGGGAGGATCGGGTGTCGTGTCGTCCGGCCGCCTGGTCATCCCTGACTCCCTGGTAAAGATGGACGGAAGAAATGTCAATCGGGAAAACCCTTACACCGCCAGGATACCGCTGGGTGACTGATTGGTGGTCTTCAGAGTCGAACGAGACGAACGTGCAATCGGTATCCTATGTCGGTCTGTATGAGGGGACAGGTTACCGTCACGAGCTGGCCATCGGCGAGGTTCCTGAAAGCGGCGCCCAGTTCCTCATACGCGAGCTGGCGCCGAAGAACTACGCGGAAATGGTGGGTAGGGACGGGATTGGAAACACGATCGTCGCAAGTGCGCGTAAAGTCTTGCTACCGAACATCGGCCTAACTCGGTGATCGTCGTAGTCCCGAGTACTCCAGAATGCTCCCGAGTGAGCCTGAGTTGGGCACACTTTGGGCACAAACACGGGCTCGATTCGTCAGAGGGACTCCGCACCGACCCAGAGGAGATCGCGTCTCGGGGCGGACGAACGCCAAACTGCTCCCAGCCTGGACCACGCAGCCGCCGAGGCCCCCCGCCAAGCGAAGCGCGCGATGGCCATGGAAGAAGGCTGGCGGACCGAAACTTTAAGGACTCTTCCCTACCCGAAGGCTCTTCAACTGGCAGTCCCGCGCTCGCCTGGACGGGCCACGGCATCGGCGCTATCGTGACGGCAGCGGCGGAGGGCACCACGCCGCCGACTTTCCTCGCAAGGCGAGCACATGAGCACACCCGTTCGCATCCTCGGCATCGCCGGTAGTTTGCGCCGCGAGTCGTTCAACCGCGCTGCCCTGCGGGCGGCGGCGGGGCTGGCACCCGCGGGAGCGGCCGTCGACATTCTCGAGCTCGATGGCATCCCTGGATTCAACGAGGACGAGGAACGGCATCCACCGCCCAAGGTCGTGGAGTTGAAGCGGCGCGTCCGGGAGGCGGATGCCGTCCTGATCGTGACGCCGGAGTATAACTACTCCGTGCCCGGAGTGCTGAAGAACGCGATCGACTGGGCCTCCCGGCCGTACGGGGACAGCGCGTGGTCCGGGAAGCCGGCGGCGATCATGGGGGCGTCGATCGGCGCCGTCGGCACCGCGCGGGCCCAGTACCATCTGCGGCAGACGTTCGTCTTTCTGAACATGTTCCCGCTCAACCAGCCCGAGGTGATGATCGGCAACGCCGCTACGCGGTTCGACGCCGCGGGGAACCTGACCGACGAGGCGACGAGGGACCGTATCCGTCGGCTGCTGGAGAGCCTCGTGACCTGGACACGGCGGCTGCAGCGATCGCAGGCGGAAGCAGCATCGTGAACGTCGCGGACGATCGTGACCGCCTCCTCGTTCTTCCGGCGACCGGTTCGCTCCGCGGTACAGGTCATAGCCTCGGCTGTTCTTCTGCCTAGCAACAGGTACTGGAGAGCATTCCCAATGATCGGGCTCGTTCCAACCGTCGGAGGCCTCACACCATCCTGAACACAGCGAACCGAGCCTGCGGATGGTCGCGATACCGCTGATCCGATTGAGGAAAGTACCGCTTCGGCCAAAGGGGCGAGAGCCAGTCAAGCTGGACGGAGGACGATTCAGTGCGTCCGAACGGGCCGGACCCTCAGGACGCAAGTGAGTAGGCAGGGAGAGTCGAGGCGTGGCGACACGACCAGTTCCCTGGACTGGAATAAGATCCTCCCGTTCAGGACAGATGCGGCCAGCGACCGGCTGGGATGGGTCGGTCTGCAGGTCGCGCGCTGCCGTGCGGAGCCAGCTTTTGAGCGCAGCGTTCCGGCCCTGACCCATCACCGGCTCGTCTTCGTTGCCCAGCCGCCCGACGAACTGGACCTGCGTTATGAGGGGGTGAAGCGGCATGTCCCGTCTTCCGCTGGATCCATCACGTTGGTGCCGGCCGGCAGCCCGGTCTGGGCGCTGACGGCGGCGCTGGTGCTGCGGGGGGGGGGGCGAAGATTCTTGTGGACCTGCTGACCGGCGAGGCTCTACGCTCCCCAAGCCTGCACCTCGGTTGAAGGGATGGCGCCGACCGGGCGCCCGGCCCCGGCGCGTATGGCGACCCTCTACCGTCCCAGTCGTCACGAGGGTGCTATGGTGGGCTCAGCAACGTCGAGAGCCTGGCGCCTTTGATCCTCGACGTTGACTCCTGACCCCCGCCTGCCCCGCCATCCCGGCGTGGACCGACGCCACTTCCTGCTGACCTCGCTGGCCGGCATCTTCGCGGCGCCGAACGCTGCCGAGGCGCAACATGCGGGAGTCTACAAGTCCGAGTTCAAGCTATCTGTCGTCGTAGGCAAAGACACGCCGTGGGGCCGGGCCGCGACAAGGTTTGCCGATGCGATTCGGTATCGGACTGGCGGCCGCATACAGATCAAGAACTACTTCGACGGTCGGCTCTTCGCAGACCAGCAGACGACCGAGTTCGTCCTCCTACAACAGGGAGTCGCCGACTTCGCGATCGGCTCGACCATCAATTGGTCGTCTCAGGTGAAGGAGTTGAACTTGTTCGCCCTGCCCTTTTTGTTCCCCGGCTACGCGGCCGTCGATGCCGTACAGGCCGGCGAGCCGGGCAAGCGCCTGTTCGAGCTCATCGAGCAGAAGGGTGTCGTCCCGATCGCCTGGGGCGAGAACGGCTTCCGTGAGCTGACGAACTCGAAGCGCGCCGTCCGCCGGCCCGAAGATCTCCAGGGGCTGACCGTCCGTGTGGTGGGGATACCCATCTTTGGCGATATCTTCCGTGCGCTCGGCGCCAACCCCGTGAACATGAATTTCGGCCAAGCCGTTGACGCCATCCGGCACGGCAGGTTGGAGGGGCAGGAGAACCCGGTCGCTCTCATCGTCCCCTACAGATTCTGGGCGGCCCACAAGCATCTCACCTTGTGGCACTACGCTGTCGACCCGCTGATCCTCGCCGTGAGTGCCAAGATCTGGAGGAGTCTCGGCGCCGAAGATCGAACGATTGTGGGGAAGGTCGCCGAGGAGATCATGGCCCTGCAGAAACAGGAAGCTCGGGAGGGGTTGCAGCACGACATGACGGCCCTCGACACCCTACAGCGGATCTACGGGATGGAGGTGGTCATTCCCTCGTCAAAGGATCTGGAGGCGTTCCGCGACAAGACTCGTCTGGTGTACGAGAAGTGGAGCAAAGAGATTGGGGTGGACCTCGTCCGCCACGCCGAGAGGATTGTGGCGAACTCTCACCAGATATGAAACCTGAACGGCTTTGTGCAGGGCCCAAGACCGCCAAGGCCCTCGGCCTCACGATCCCGCCGGCGCGGCTGCTGCGGGCGGATCAGCTCACCGAATGAAGCCAGCCCCCACCCGTCTACCCCGCGAAGCTTGCCGTCATGACTTGATGTGCTGGTCATTTGACCCTCCCCCGCCGACACGCTATCGTCGCCAGACCTGAGCCGCGCCCGGCGCGTGGGAGTGTTCATGAAATGCCCTCGGTGCCAGCAGGACAATCCAGCCGAGCAGAAGTTCTGCGGGGAGTGTGGTACAGCCCTGAAGAGCCTCGAAACGACGGCCCCGCAAGCGCTGTCGTATGCGGATCTGCAACGCTCCCTGGCCGAAGCGCTGGCACGGCAGGCGGCGACGAGCGAGGTGCTCAAAGTCATCAGCCGTTCGACGTTCGACCTGCGGCCGGTGCTCGACACCCTCGTGGAGAACGCGGCCAGACTGTGCGGCGCCAGTACTGGATTGCTCCGGCGGTTCGACGGCGAGGTCTTTCGTCTGACGGCCGACTACGGGCTCTCCACCGAGGCCAGGGACTTCTGGACGCGACACCCACACCGCCCCGGACGAGGATCGGTCACCGGACGGGCGGCGGTCGAGCGCCGGACGATTCATATTCCTGACGTCCTGATGGACCCCGAGTATCGATCGATTGAAGGGCAGCGGGTAGGCGGCTACCGAACGCTGCTCGGAGTCCCCATGCTCCGGCAGGGTGTCGTCATCGGGTGCTTCTCGCTCGAACGGACCCAGCCACAGCCCTTTCACCGACAACCAGATCGAGCTGGTGCACGACTTCGCCGACCAAGCGGTGATCGCCATCGAGAACGTCCGGCTGTTCAAGGAACTGCAGGAGAAGAACCGCGCCCTCACCCAGGCCCATGCCCATGACCGAGGCGCTGGAGCAGCAGACGGCGACGGCGAGATCCTGCGCGTCATCAGCCGCTCGCAGACCGACGTGCAGCCGGTCTTCGACACGATCGTGCAGAAGCGCCGTGCGCGCTGTGCGATTGCGAAGTTGGCGAGCGTGCTCATCGGTTCGACGGCGAGCTGCTGCATCTGGTCGCCCATCACAACTGCACGGCCGAAGCAGTCGAGCTGCTGCGCGGCGCTATCCGATGCGGCCCGAGCAGCGGGCATGGATCGCGGCCGGGCGATCCTGGAGCGGCGCGTGGTCCACATACCCGACGTCGCGGACGATCCGGAGTACAGAGCCGACGGTGGCGCGCACTGGTCGGATAGCGAAGCATGCTCGCCGTTCCGATGCTGCGGGAGGGCGAGCCGATCGGCGCGATCATCGTCGCGCGGGCCGAGGCCGGGGCTGTTCACCGACAACGCAGATCGAGCTGCTCCAGACCTTCGCCGACCAGGCCGTGATCGCGATCGAGAACGTGCGGCTGTTCACGGAGCTGCAGGCGCGCAATCGCGAGCTGACGGAAGCGCTGGAGCAGCAGACGGCGACGAGCGAGATCCTGCGGGTGATCAGCCAGCTCGCCGACCGACGTGCAGCCGGTGCTTCGACGCGATCGCGACAGCGCCGTGCGGCTCTGCGGCGGGCCACGAGCGGTCGTCATCCGGTTCGACGGCGAGCAGCTTCAGCCTGCGCGGCCGCACGCGACGGTCGCCAGGGACTGCCGACGCCGCCAGGGATCGGCTCCAGCTACGCGGCCGACGCCACCGTCGTCGGACGCGTCAGTGCTCGAAGCGCGGTCGCGATCATGCCGTCGACGTCGAGACGGATCCCGCGTGCAGTACCGAGCTCCGGCGCCACGCGGTCGAGCGTGGCTTCCGTACCGGCGTCTGCGGTGCCGCATGCTGCGCGAGGGTGACGCCGATCGGCGTCATCGCCGTGCGCGCGCGCGAAGCCCGGACCGTTCACCGACGAGCCAGATCGCGCTGCTCCAGACCTTCGCCGACCAGGCCGTGATCGCGATCGAGAACGTGCGGCTGTTCACCGAGCTGCAGGCGAGCAACCGCGAGCTGACCACGGCGCTGGACACGCAGACCGCCACCAGCGACATCCTGCGCGTCATCAGCCGCTCGCAGACGGATGTCCAGCCGGTGTTCGACGCGATCGTGGCCAGCGCCGTCCGCTTGCTGGGGGCGTACTCGGGCGCGCTGACCCGGCTCGCGGGCGATCAGATCGAGCTCGCCGCGCTCACGAGCACCGACGACGCCGGCGACGCCGCCCTGAGAGCGCGCTTCCCGCAGCCGCTCAATCCGAGGGGCCGCACGCCCAGGCCATTCGCGAGCGCGCGCCGCTCAATATCGCCGACGCCCAGACCGATCCGCGGATTGCCCGAAGCCGGCACGGCCGCGCTCGTGTCCGTGGCTACCGAAGCCTGGTCGTGGTGCCGCTGCTCCGTCACGACGAGGCGATCGGCGCGATCCGGTGACCCGCCGCGAGCCCGGCGGGTTCACCGACGACGAGATCGCGCTGCTCCAGACCTTCGCCGATCAGGCGGTGATCGCGATCGAGAACGCGCGCCTGTTCGAGCGAGCTGCAGGCGCGGACGGCAGAGCTCACCCGCTCGGTCGAGCGAGCTCACGGCGCTGGGCGAGGTCGGTCAGGCGATCAGCTCCACGCTCGACCTCGAGACGGTGCTCACGACGATCGTCGCGCGCGCCACCGCAGCTCGCCGGCGCCGATGGCGGCGTGATCTACGAGTACGACGAGGCCGCGAGGAGTTCGACACCGCGCGCGACCGAACAGCTCGAGACGAGATCGTCGCAGGCGCTCGCGGCGACGCCCGTTCGCGCAGGGGCGAGGGCGCGATCGGCCGTTGGCCGAGACGCGGCGAGCCGGTCCAGATGCCCGACATCACGCGCCGAGGCGCCTACGAGAGCCGGCTCGCGCGACGCCTGATCCGGCCGGGTACCGCGCGCTGCTCGCCGTGCCGCTGCTGCGCGAGGACGCATCTGATCGGCGGCCTCGTCGTCAGCCGCAAGACGCCGGGCGAGTTCCCGGCCGAGACGTCGAGCTGCTGCAGACCTTCGCCACCCAGTCGGCCCTGGCCATCCAGAACGCGCGGCTGTTCCGCGAGATCGAGGACAAGAGCCGCGCAGCTCGAGGTCGCCAGCCAGCACAAGTCCGAGTTCCTGGCCAACATGTCGCACGAGCTGCGCACGCCGCTCAACGCGATCATCGGGTTCTCCGAGGTGCTGCTGAGCGGATGTTCGGCGAGCTGAACGAGAAGCAGGCCGAGTACCTGCAGGACATCCACGCCTCCGGCCAGCACCTGCTGTCGCTGATCAACGACATCCTCGACCTCTCGAAGATCGAGGCCGGCCGGATGGAGCTGGAGCTGGCCGACTTCCACCTGCCCCAGGCCATCGAGAACGCGCTGGTCCTCGTGCGGGAGCGGGCGCTGCGCCGCGGCATCACGCTGGAGCAGTCGATCGACCCGCGCCTCGGCGAGATCCAGGGCGACGAGCGGAAGGTCAAGCAGGTGCTGCTGAACCTGCTGTCCAACGCCATCAAGTTCACGCCGGAGGGCGGGCGGGTCGACGTCCGGCGCAGCGCGGTGGACGGGCACGTCGAGGTGGCGGTCAGCGACACCGGCGTGGGCATCGCGCCGGAGGACCAGGAGGCGGTGTTCGAGGAGTTCCGGCAGGTGGGGACGGCGGAGAAGAAGGCGAGGGGACCGGTCTCGGCTTGCCCTGGCCCGGAAGTTCGTCGAGCTGCACGGCGGGCGGATCTGGGTCGAGAGCCAGGTCGGCGTCGGTTCGACGTTTACGTTCACGCTCCCGGTGCGCCATGGCGACTGAGGTGGTCCTCGTCGTCGAGGACGACAGCAAGAGCCGAAAGCTCGTCCGGGACCTGCTGACGTTCAAGGGCTACGAGATCATCGAGGCCGAGACGGGAGAAGAGGGTGTCGGCCTCGCCCAAGAGCGCCGCCCGAGCCTGATCTTGATGGACATTCGACTACCTGGCATCGACGGGATCCAGGCGCTGGGACGGCTACGAGCCGAGGTTGCCACTCGGGAGATTCCCGTTATGGCCATGACCGCGTCTGTGATGTCCGGGGATCGGCAGAGGGTGTTGGACGCAGGATTCGACGCCTTCCAGAGCAAGCCGATCAAGATAAAAGACTTCGTGGCGGCCGTGGAACAGCTCCTCGAGCGTCATCGAACGTGAGGACCTTCTACAACACCAAGGGGATGCCGCTCGTCGAGTGCACGATAACCAGAAGATCCACCGCCGTTCACCAACTGGTCGAGAGCCTGGATCTCACGGCAAGAAGCCGTGTGGTCCTTCACGGCCACCTGAACGTCGCCGGTGACTGCGTAAGTTCCTCCGCACTCACTGTCCTCGCTGCCAGCAGGTAAGTCCTTCGGACGCTGACGTCCCAATGTGGGGCGACCCTGCAGCGGTTTGCGCGAGCTCAAGAGCTCGACGCCGCGGCTCCTACTTGCAGGGCTTCTCCTGCTTGCACGCCTTGATCAGCCACGTGTGGCCGATGTCTCCCCCGTCCCAGCCGGAGAAGGGCCAGTCCGCGACGATCTTCGGGTCCACGATGACCTCGATGACACGTCGAACAGGGGGATTGTCTCGAACTCTCGAACTTGTAGTTGCCGATCTTGCGGAGCTGGGCATCCCTTCGCCTTCGCATCGGTGATCTGCAGGAGCTCTTCCCACATCTTGTAGATCTCGTCGGTCTGGAACATGTGGGCGATGCCCTTGCCGACGTTGAAGACCGCGAGCTGCGGCTCGACCGCCTTTTTCGAGGGCGGAATGGCCCAGAGGTAGCCACTGGCTTCCGTTCTGCAGCTTCGGCCGGACGGCGGCCACCCAGTCGGCCTCTTCCAGCTCGATGTCGATCCCCACCTCGCGCAGCTGGACGGCCACGGCTTCCATCACGGCGATCATTTCCGGGGCCCCGGCGAAGGGATAGAGCCACGCCTTGGCCTTAAAGCCCTTGGGATAGCCGGCCTCGGCCAGCAGGCGCTTGGCCGCGGCCGGGTCGTAGCCATACATCCCGGGAAGCGCTTCTCCCAGGTCGGGTCCCAGCCTGGCAGGCCCGGGTAGTAGCCGTGCACGTACATCGGGGTGGCCCGGCCTTTGTAGAGCACCCGGAGCAGCTCCTCGCGGTTGATCGCCTTGTTCATGGCCTGCCGCACCTTGATTCGTCCAGGGCACCTTCGGGTCCAGTTTCCCGGTGGTGCCGCCGTGCTCCGTATAGCGCCCCGTGGCCTTGTCCTCGGTGCCGAAGTACAGGCCGCCGAAGTTGATCTGCATCTGCTGCGCGGTGTCCGGCTGCGGATGAGCTTGTAGCCCTTCGCGACCAGCTCGTCCGTGAGGTCCTTGATTGACTTCGGTGAGGTGGGTCTCGCCGGCCAGGAGTCTGGGCGAAGCGCGTCGGCTCTTCGAGCATCCAGGTCATCTGGATCTCTTTCCAGTCCACCGTGCCGTGCTTCCAGTGGGGCGTCGGCGCCCGCTCGTACAGCACGTAGCGCCCGAGCTGTCGCTCCTTGAAGATGTACGGCCCGTCCCAGCCGGCCTCTTCTCGTAGCCCATCTCCCCTTCGGCGTCCCACTGCTTCTTGCTGAAGATCATCACGTTCGACGCGCTGGAATAGTAGAACGGCATGTCGAGACACACGACCTTGCAGTGCAGGGTGATTTCGTGTGGATTGACCACCTCGATCTTCGCGACCTGGCAGATGCCGGCCTTGTAACCGGCGACCGGTATGTCCTTGCGCCCGGGGTAATTCGGGTCGCACCAGAGGGCATGGGTGTAACTCGGGCATTAGCTCGCTTGGTTTGCTACGGTGAAATGCACCTGCCGCGACGAACAGGACGTGATCGGTGCGGACGTATCCATACCGAGTTTGAATCGTGGTGCCTTCGACGATCGGCAGGAGATCTCGTTGCACACCTTGGCGCGAGACATCGGCCCCCTTCGACTCGCTGGCCACTACTTTGTCGATTTCGTCGATGAAAATGATTCCGAGATTCTCGGCCAGTTCGATGGCCGCGGTATTCACCTTCTCGGGCTCCAACAAGGCCTCGCATTCCTGATCGAACAATACGTCGCGGGCCTCACCGACGGTCAGCTCGCGACGAGTGGTATTTTTTGGCAGTATTTTCTCGAACATCCCTTGGAGGTCGATATCCATATGCTCCATACCCATGCCGGTATACATAACCGGGGTCACCTTGTGTTCGATGGTCATCTCGATGCGGCGATCCTCCAATAGACCGTCATTCAGCATGTCTCGCATCTTAGCACGGGTGCGGCGGTATTGAGCTTGTTCGACATCCCCTTCCGTCTGCGTCGCATCCGAATGTTCGTCGGCGGGCTCCGAGGCGCCATAGCCTGGCGGCGGTGGACAGAGCAGATCGAGCAGCCGATTTTCGACCCGACGTCGGGCTTCATCCTCGACATTCTTGCGCTCTCGCTGGCGGACGATTCCAATCGCGTTTTCAACCAGCTCGCGGACCATGCTTTCGACATCGCGACCGTAATAGCCCACTTCCGTGTATTTGGTCGCTTCGACCTTGATGAACGGAGCACCAGTCAATTTCGCCAGGCGTCGAGCGATTTCCGTTTTTCCAACGCCGGTTGGCCCGATCATCATGATGTTTTTGGGTGCGACTTCATGGCGCATGTCGTCGGCTAGTTGTTGTCGACGCCAGCGATTTCGAACGGCAATGGCGACGGCTCGTTTTGCATCGTGCTGACCGACGATATAGCGATCCAATTCCGCCACGATTTCGCGAGGACTGCGCTCGGGCGCTTTTCCGGGCTAGGCTCTGGACTTGGCAATTTCAACACGCCAGTTCCTCCACGAGGATATTTCCGTTGGTGTAGATGTCGATGTCGGCGGCGATTTGCAGTGCGGCTCGTACAATCTCCGCCGCGTCCAATTGCGCATGACGAAGCAACGCGCGCGCCGCCGCCAGGGCGTAATTCCCGCCCGAACCAATCCCCATCACGCCATCCGTCGGCTGGATGACATCTCCCGTGCCGCTGACCAGCAGCGTATGCTTGGCATCGGCGACCGTCATCAGCGCTTCAAGGCGGCGAAGTGCTCGGTCCGTCCGCCAATCCTTCGCCAGTTCCGTGCACGCTCGCGGTATATTGTTGGGATGATCCTTCAGCTTCGCCTCGAACCGCTCTAACAGTGCAAAAGCATCAGCGCTGGATCCGGCAAAACCGCACAATACGCGATCGTTCATCAGACGCCGGACTTTTACTGCGTCTCCTTTTACAATGGCCGTGCCCAGTGTCACTTGACCATCGCAACCCATCGCGACTTTGACACCGTGTCGCACTGTCAGAATGGTTGTGGCGTGAAATTGAGTCATATTGCGATTCGTTCGTTGTTTTTCGATGGATGACTTTCGCAATTGCAACAACCTTGAATCATAAGAGATTCCACGCATAGGCGCAGAGCCCGCAGCGCCAGATTTCTGCGAATTCGGTGCCTCCGCGTGGAATTTGCCCGACCGGGAATCGGACGCGAGTGGTGCTTCCGATTCGCACTTGCGGCATGTGCTCGGCAGCGGCCATCAGCCGCCACGCGTGAGCTTAGCGTCCGGTTCTTCCGGGCCGCGTACGCGCAAGAACCGTGGTAGCTACCGCCCTGCGGCTGATGGCCGCACCGAGTCCCAGCGCGAGACTCATATACTGGACGATTCCCAGCGCGTGGCGGTTGACGACATTCGCTCGGCTCAATCCAAACGCGCATTCAGCGCCCAGGCTACTCGTCCGCGACGTTGACATAAACCTTCAACGTGCCTTTTTCTTCGACGAGCAGTCGCATCATCTCGGCGTAGTGATCAAGTGTATCGACGGGATGAGTCAGGATTCGCTGAATGACGCCGGGGTACATCACTTCGCCCAGCGCGAAGTCGCGAATACCGACTTCAAAGTGTTCGCGATTGGCATTCACGGATCCCAGCAGCAGCTTGTTTCCGAGCACCCACTCGAGATTGATGCGATTCGACGGGACATCGATTTCACGGTGGCCACCTGTGATGCTGGTCCACACCAACACGCCGTTGTGTCCCAAAAACTGCATGGCATTGAACGCAACCTCGCTCGAACCCGTGCGTCGACGATCAGGTCCGCTTTGCCCACTCGACGTGCGAGTTCCTCCATCGAGGTTTCGGTCAAGCTGATATAGTTGGCTTCGAGTCCAGTGACAATTTCAGAGCTGCGAGTGGGAGCACGCGAGCGAGCGCAGGTGTAAACCTCCAAGCCTGCGCAATTTCAGAATGAGCGTGGCGAGCAGCCCGATTTGACCGGCGCCGAGCACATACGCGATCCTCGGCCGCCAGACGCGCATGCGTCGTTGCACTTCGTACGCTTGTTGCACGGCCTTCGCGGCACAGCTCATCGGCTCCATCAGCACGTGCAAATGCTTGAGCCCGGGCGGCACTTTGACGATATAGTCTTCGGCGTCGACGTAGTACTCCGTCAGAAATCCATGCAGCAGATTGATCCCGCGCTCGTAATACGTCTCCTCGCTGGTCATGTCGTACGTGCCGATCTGATCGTAGATCGATCCGCCCGGACGCCGCACCGTCGCAGTGACGTAGTCACCCGGCTTGACACTGCGAACGTTATTGCCGACCTGCTCGACGACGCCGAACGATTCGTGACCCAACACGAGAAACTTGTAGCCCGGCGGTGCATTCCCGTAGAGTGCTTCGTTGATTTCACGATCGGTTGCATCGACACCGACCTTTAACACGCGAACGAGCACCCCCCGCTCAAGCGGAATGTCGTGCACGGAAGGCTTGGGGAGTTCTTCCATATGCACGCTATTCGCCTGACCGGGGTAAACCGCAATTGCTTTCATGGATCAGTCCTGGGGACAAATAATTGAGCGGCAAGGCTAGATATTGGTGCTTCCAGCAGTTGAGATTCGCGCCGGTACAATTTGCAGGTGCGGCATCTTGTTGGCGAAGGCGATCAGCCGCAACTGCGCCAGCGTCCGGTTTTTCCGGGCCATGTACCCGCGAAAACCGTGGGCTAGCGCCCTTCGGCTGATGGCCGTACCAAGTTAAGGCACGAAACTCAATAACTAACTAGATGAACCACTAGCGCCTTGTCGCTCAATCGACGAGCGATTTTGATCGCAACAAAGGAACCAAAGCGTAATCAACGAAGCCGGATTGAAAAAGGATGCTACTGGCGGAAAACGCCACGAAAAGCCACGAATCGAATATCACGCCTTGCTCAACAATTTCTTCAACTTCGTCCACGAGCGTGTGTTCGCGACATCGCTGGCCGTCAGCCCGCCACGGCGAGCTTGCAGGACGCCATATCGCATGCAATCAAGTCCCTCGACGTTGTGTGCGTCGGTACTGATCACGATCGGAATACCATGTGACTTCGCTGCGGCACAGAAGGTGTCGTTCAAATCCAGTCGCGCGGGATTGGCGTTCAGTTCGAGCAGTTTATGGTTTCGTTTGGCGGCCGCGAAAATCGCATCCAGATCAATTTCGTACGGCTCGCGCTGGTTGATCAGTCGACCCGTAGGATGTGAAATCGCCGAGACATGCGGATTTTCGATCGCGCCGAGCATGCGGTCGGTGATTTGCTGCCGCGATTGCTTTTGACCGTAATGGATGCTGGCCATGACCCAATCTGCTTGAGCCAAAACATCATCGGGCAAATCCATCCCACCCTTCTCGAGAATGTCGCATTCGATTCCCTTGAGCACCAAAAAATCCTTGCCGAGCTTCCGATTCAAGGCATCGATTTCCTTCCACTGCGCGCAGAAGCCGCTCGGGATTTAGCCCACGGGCCATCGAGACACGTTGCGAATGATCGGTGATGGCGATGTACTTCAAACCGCACTGGCGTGCAGCAGCGACCATTTCTTCTAGAGTTGCTTGGCCATCGGTTTCCGTCGTGTGCATGTGAAGATCCGCGACGATGTCCTGTAACTCGATAAGTTTCGGCAATTCGCCGGCCGCGGCCCACTCGAATTCGCGACGCGACTCGCGCATTTCAGGCGGGAACCAAGGGAGATCGAGCGCGGCGTAGACATCCTGTTCCGCGGCGCCACAGACGTACGTCTCCTTCTCGCCCTCGACTCGAAACACGCCGTATTCGTTGATCTTCAATCCACGTTGCTTTGCCAAGCCACGTAGCACGACGTTGTGGTCTTTGGAACCTGTAAAATACTGCAGCGCGGCACCGAATGACTTCTCGGGGACAACGCGCAAGTCGACCTGTAGCCCCGTATCGAGGCGAATCGACATCTTCGTATCGCCACGTCCAAGAATGGTGGACGAATCAGGAAAGGACCCAAAACGGTCCATCACTTCGTTGGGGTCGGTCGAGACGACGAGGATGTCGAGGTCCCCGATCGTTTCTCTTCCCCGACGGTAGCTACCAGCGATTTCGAGTTGTTTGACGCTCGGGCAGGCCGACAAGAATTCGCGGAGTCCCTGAGCGATTTGATCGGCGGCAGCCCAATACATGCGTTGCTCGACCGTGGCCGCGATGCCGATTCCCTTGAGAATCATCTCTTCGGTCTTGGCGCCGAATCCTTTGAGCGTGCGGACCTTCCCCGCTTCGCAACATGCCTTGAGCTCATCGACCGTTGAAATGCCCAATTCCTTGTGCATCGCGGCGGCCTTTTTCGGGCCGATGCCTGGAATCCGCATGATGTGCAAAACCGTCTCCGGGACAGCAGCACGCAGCTCGTTGAGCATGGGAAGCTCGCCGGTGCTGACCAGAACCTTAACTTTGTCGGCCAGATCTTTGCCGATTCCCGCAATGTCAGTCAGCGATCGAGATTGATCTTCGGCAATCGTCGCAATCGATTCCGAGTAGTCACGAATTGTGCGCGCAGCATTTCGATAAGCGCGCACGCGAAATGAATTCGCACCTTGGAATTCGAGAATATCGGCGATTTCGTCAAAGACGGCGGCAATGCGGGTGTTGGTCATGTGTCCTTATCATGCAGGACACGGCCGCTTTTGACCACAGGTGCTTTTGGAGAGCAAAGGACCGAAAACAAAAGACCTAAAGGACTTTTTGGAGTGCGGCGTTTTGACGCCGCTTTCTTTCTTTATAATTTCGGCTTTTTAAGAACGCGTGTCGTATCATGCTCGGCATGACGGAATAGGTTGCGTCCTTTAGGTCCTTTTGTCCTTTCGCAAAGGAAAGCCGCGTCAAAATGCCGCAATCCAAATTCCTATCGCCCCACCGATTGCCAACCGGAATCGTTCCAGAGCTGCTGCTTTGCCTGAGCTTCAGCTCGTGGTGCGCGTGTTGACACAGGCGACTTGTAAACCGCTTGCGCAACACTGGCGCGCGCACGGGAACCTGTAATGCCGTTCGCTCACGAAGATTCAGTAATGGCGGAGCAACCGCTCGCGAAGGAGCCACCGGTTGATTCAGCTCGGGGATCGGGAATCGGCTTGACCTGATACACGCTACTGCCGTTGTTCGGCGACAACCGTTGTGTGCTCGCCGAGCTGGTCGTGCCGGGCGAAGAAAGTGAAGCAGAGTTTGGAATTGGTTGCGACGATCTCGAATTGCTGCAGAGCAGGAGCCTGGTCCGCAGGAACGGAAGACGAACTACCCGGGGGCGTATCCGACGAGCTGGGGATGTGTGCACTGGGCGTAACCGTCGACGGAACAGTTGTGGACGGAATACCTGTCGCGGGCATAGTGCTCAACGACGGCGCGACTGCAGCGGCGTTACCACAAGCACAATTTGGTTGAGCTGTCACCACGGGGGCCGTCACGGCTGCATAGGCTGGTTGAGTCAGTACTGGAGCGTACGCTGCATAAGGCGCCGTGGTCGCGGGGAGCCAAGGGCGATTGAACAAGAACGGACGCCGCTGGACCTGATACGTTTGCGTATTGCAAGGTTGCATGACGGTCACAGGCTGAGCGGCGACACCGGTGTAGGCAGTCACTGGTCGATAATACGTAATCGGAACCCGGTACCACGATGATCGGTATGCGGGTGCGTAACCGACGACGGTTGGCGTTGCGTACTGCATCGGCTGAGCGACAACAGCAGGCGCGTACGCCGTGGTGGTCGGAACCGAACAAGGGGCGGCGCATGTCGTGGCCGGCGCATAGTTCGTTGTCACGGGACACGGACACGTTGCCGCCGTGGCGTAGTTGACAGTTGTTACGGGATTTGCGGACGCACCCGGATATCCGACCGTCGTTGGGTAGGCTGCCGCCGTAACGCTAGTTGGTGCCAAGACTGGCGCTGCTGTCGCAACGGTGGGCTGAGCGGGATAGGTGATGATCGGGCGGCCAAGGAGCCAATCGATAAACGGCCCGGCGTGTAAATTTTTCACCGGGGCAGTCAATTGCAGGGCGATAAAGGCCGTACAAACCAGTGTTTTTCCAAAAAGCTTTCTCATGATCGACTCCATTGCGAATGTCGTACCGCTTGTAAGCTGTTAGACCTGCCGCGAACGCAACATGTCAAGCAACAATTCAATTCCGGTTACCATTTGGTCACCGATTACGAATAAAGCGATCTTGCGGGTTAAGCGGATCTTGCCATGCCGATCGGAACTGACCGTCTCGAAGAGAAAATTCAAGAATGCGCACCCACTGAGCAAGCATACATCAGGAAGTAGGCCGGAGTCGGATAGAGTTTGAAAAAATTACAAGGTGGCGTCTTTGGAGTGCGGCGTTTTAACGCCGCTTTGTTTTTATATCTGACGCGCGTTGGTTTTTTCGTTTAACGGCAAGCCGAAGGCGACTGCGTGCCAACGGTACAATCCCTCTATTTGGCACAAGTCCACATGGGGTTAAACCACATTCCGTCATGCAGAGCATGACCTACGATGTGCATGCTGAGATAAAACGCCGCACTCCAAATCAGCAACGCGCATAAAAAAACGCCGAGCTGATTCGCTCGGCGTAACCACACTGGTTGAGTTTGTATCGCTATTCCCCACCTGTGACCCGAGCAGTTTCGCCGGGCGAAACTTCGGCTGGGCTCGTACCCGTTTCGCTGTTCTTTTGCTCGGCGCGAGTGACGGCGGTCGAAACAATTCGCATCGCGAATTCAATTTCGTTCGGCGAGAAGAACTTTTCCGAATAGCCAGTGAATTGCGAATGAACACGATCTTTCTCGGCGAGTTCTCGCCAGGTCAATTTATTCGACAGATGCCACGCTGCGGCTTGGGCTGCATTTTGCGGCACCTCACCAGCACCGAGCATTTTGCACAGTTCAATCACGCGTTCGTCCGACGTGAACTTGTCGATCGGAACGATCGTGTACTTCATATTCGGATTGGGATCGGTTTTGCCATGTTCCAGGCAAAGCGTCGCGACTTTGATTTTGCCGACCTTCTCGGGAGCAACGTCGAAGAAACCGCCGCCGCCGCCGCCGCCAAGTCCACCGCCGCCACCCATACCACCACCTCCAAATCCACCACCGCCGAATCCACCTCCACCACCTTGGCCACCACCACCACCGAGTCCACCGCCCCCCATTCCACCACCACCGAGTCCGCCACCCCCCAGTCCGCCACCCCCCAATCCTCCACCACCGAACTGTGCCAAAACAGGAACTGCCGCGAATGCGGGAGGCAATTTGACCGAGATTGGCTTGTCGGTTTTATTCGTGATCAAAACGTTGGCTTGCTTGGCATCTTTGGGAATGTACTGCACTTCGATTTCGCCCGATTTCATCCCCGCGAAAAGTTCAACCGTTTGATGATCTTCGGGCTTTGGTTTCGATGTCTTATTGGCAGCAAAAACCGTGCTGCCCGAGACGATGAGGGCTAAGCTCATCGAAAGGCAAACTAACCAACGAAACGACGTGACGTTCATCGGAACTCTCTCCTGCCTGCTTCATTGTTCGTGACCAATGATGAGACCTCAGTCACGAGCCGACCTGCAATTATTGCGCAAGCATCGACACGCAATAATCTTTTCCCCTGTCTGAAGGCATTTAACGTACCTTCTAAGGATAACGGGGCGGAAATCGAAGTCCAAGCGGTTTTTCGGGGAAAAATGGGGAAGGGAACCACTAATCGATACTCATGAACTGCAAAATTGCAGAATTAATTTTTCGCTGGCAGTTGGACACACACCAACTCCTTGTCGTTGCGGGCGTACACCTTATCGCCGGCGAATGCGGGATGCGCCCAAGTGGGACCGATGATCGGCGCTCGAGCCAACTCTTCAAAACCCGACGAGTTCATGCGAACCAGCAGCAACTCTCCTTCCGCATTCAAACACAACGCACGAGGGCTGTCGCCGAGCCACACCATATTTAGCTGTGGGTTCCGATCGCGTCGAGTTAATTGATTGGCGTCGGTCCAAACCTTTTCGCCATCCTCCAACCGAAAACAGACTAGACCATGTTGCTTGTCCAATAAATAGACATGGCCATCGCGATACAGCGGCTGGGACATGAGTCCACGCAAGAAGCGATTTTCTTCCCACAAAAGCCGCGCGTCCTTAGGCGTATCGCCAAGCCGAATCGCTTTGCTTCCTTCCCAATATCCGCATACCACGATGGTTTCCTTGTGAAAGATAGGAGTAGCAATGGAAACGCCGTAGGTGACTTTGTACGCTTCGCTCCACAGCTGATGGCCATCAGCAAGTGACAGGGACAAAATGCAATCGGGCGTCCAACCGATCAATTGATCCTGGCCGGCATGCTGAATAATGATCGGCGTGCCGTATCCAGTTGACGCGTTTCCGCCACGCCAGCGCTCCTCGCCGGTTCTGCGATCGAACGCGAAATAGGCGCCCGTTTCGGTCGCAGCATGAATGATCACCTTGTCGTGATACACAATGGGCGACGCCGCAAATCCCCATTCGGGAACTTTAACACCAAAGTTTCCGACCAGGTCCTTTTTCCATTGCACTGCCCCTGTGTGTGCGTCGAGACAATGAACGTGACCCATTGCACCCAGCGTGAAGACTTGTCCGGCATGAATGGTCGGAGTGCATCGCGGGCCACTTCCGTAATCGAGCTTTCCATAGGGGGCCGAATAAACATGTTCCCAAATTTGTTTTCCCGTTGCGGCGTTCAAACAGAAAATCCGCTCGCTGCCGGTAGGTGAATTAGGCTTGTCCATCGTGTAAACGGAATTCCCCACAACTGAAATTCCGGAATAGCCCGGCCCGATTGAGGCCTTCCAAACGACCGGTAAGCCTCCCGCTGGAAACTCGGACAAAATTGGCGGACCATTCCAAGTCCCGTTTGCACGGACCCCACGCCATTGCGGCCAATCCTCCCCATGGATCGCCGTCGCGACCTGCATCCAGCAGAACAAGCTCAAAGCAAGCGAAACGCAATTTGCACGCGATTGAAGTAGCCAGTCCAGGCTGCAACGTTTCATGTTATTTGGTTTCCAAATGACGAGTTTCGACGACAAAGGCGAGTTTTTAATCGCGATATTTTCCAAAAAAACGGCAGATTTTTTATACAAACTGGGCTGACGGGTTTGATAGCAGAACATCTTTAACGATGAGGTAGTTTGCTCAAACTGTGGCGGTAGACACATTTTAGACAATTCATTACGCTTCCTAACTCAAACAAATAACCAAGCGAAAACACATTTCAGTTGCATACAGGGAGATGAAGATGAAGCGTCTGCCAACGTTTGTCCTTGTCATGTTAATGTTCTTATACATGGCATTGGCTGCTTATTCGATGCAAGCGGACTCAGCAGCGCCACAAGCGGCGCCAGCGGCGAGTCACGTGGCGAGCGATTTCCGGCTCTTTCAGCTTCCTTTCGGATCCCAGCTTCTCTTCGACCGAGCGCATCTTGTTGTTTGTGGTTCTCGGTGTCGCGTTCGCCGGTCTGGCCTATGCCTGGTGGCTGATGGGACAAGTCAAGTCAGCCGACCAAGGCACTCCCCGCATGCAGGAGATCGCGGCGGCCATTCGCGAAGGGGCGGATGCCTATCTCAAGCGGCAGTTCAGAACGGTCGCGATGTTGATCGCGGTTCTCGTCGTGGTGCTCTTTCTAACCAAGGCCATGACCTCGCCGCTGGGCATGCACGATCCGTTTGCTTGGGGACGCGCGGTGGCGTTTTTGATGGGGGCGATTTTCTCGGCGACTGTCGGATTCGTCGGAATGCGGCTGGCGACCACCGGCAACCTGCGCGTTGCCGCGGGCGCACGGTCGGATTCGGCCGGGCGCTGATGCTGGGTTATCGCACCGGCACGATCACCGGCATGCTCACCGACGGCCTCGGCCTGCTGGGCGGCACGCTGATCTTCATGGCCTACGGCGAACACGCCTACGAAGCTCTGCTCGGCTTCGGCTTCGGTGGAACGCTGCTCGCGCTGTTCATGCGTGTCGGCGGCGGTATCTATACCAAGGCGGCGGACGTCGGCGCGGACCTGGTCGGCAAGATCGAAAAGGACATTCCCGAAGACGATCCGCGCAACGCGGCGACGATCGCCGACAACGTCGGCGACAACGTCGGTGACTGTGCCGGCATGGCGGCCGATATCTTCGAGTCGTACGAAGTCACGATCGTGGCCGCGATGATTCTGGGCTGGGCCAGCTTCGGACACATCGGCGTCATGTTCCCGATCCTCGTCCGCGCGATCGGCGTGTTCGCATCGATCATCAGCACCTACCTGGTGCGAGCTGGCGACAAGGGCAACGTCGGCGAGGCGATGAAGTCGATCAACTTCGGCTTTTTCGTCGGCTCGGCTATCTCTCGGTGATCGGCTTCCTCATGCTGGGGTACTTCTATCTGCGATTTGATGCAACCAATATTCACAACGCGACGACGCTGGCAGCGAACATTCAGGATCTTGCCGAAGTGGGCCAACTTGGGGATCATCGGGCCTGGATATGCGGCCGGCCTACACGTGCTTCATCGGCATCATCCTGTGCATCGCCCTGAACAAGATCACCGAATACTTCACGGGCACGGAGTACTCGCCGGTGAAAGGCATGGTGCAGAACTGCACGACCGGCCACGCCACGAACATCATCGAAGGTTTCGCCGTCGGATATGAATCGGCGGTCTGGACGGCGCTCGTCATTGTGCGTGGCGATCTTTGCGTCGCGTGCTGTGTTACGCGGGCACGCAGAACGCGATCTTCGTCGCCTACGGCGTGGCGATGTGCGGGCATCGGCATGCTCACGCTGACCGGCAACACCATTTCGATGGACGTGTTCGGACCCGTCGCCGACAACGCCAACGGCATCGGCGAAATGGGCTACGACCGGCAAGCGATGGGCGAAGCGAAGTACAAGGAAGCTCGGCAGATCCTGGCCGACCTCGACGCGGTTGGAAACACGACCAAAGCCGTGACCAAGGGCGTCGCCATCGGCTCGGCGGTAATCGCGGCCGTGTCGCTGTTCGCCAGCTTCATCACGGTGATCGGCTCCGGCGGCGACGGCGAAGAGAAGCCGATTCCGATCGAGCTGTTCGACCATGTTGCCGGAATGCTCACCGTTTCCGATCCGAAGCTGTTCATCGGCATGCTGATCGGCGGCGCGGTGCCGTTGCTCTTCTCCTCGATGACGATTCGGGCGGTCGGTCGTGCGGCGTACCTGATCGTCAACGAATGCCGCATCCAGTTCCGCGACAAGGAAATCTGGGCCGGCACCAAGAAGCCCGACTACGGCCGCGTTGTGAATATCTGCACCGGCTCCGCCCAGAAGGAATTGATTGGCCCGGCGTTCCTGGCCGTGTTCGCGCCGGTGCTCGTCGGCTTTTTGCTGGGACCCATCGGGCTGGCCGGGTTCCTGGCGGGTGCGATTGTCGTCGGTCAGCTGCTGGCGTCGTTCATGTGCAACGCGGGTGGTGCCTGGGACAACGCCAAGAAGATGGTCGAAGACGAGCCGCGCGATTTGGAAAAGAACACCGGCAAGGGAAGCGAAAAGCACAAAGCATCGGTCACCGGCGACACGGTCGGCGATCCGCTGAAGGACACGGCCGGCCCGGCGGTCAATCCGCTGCTCAAAGTGATGAACATGGTCGCCATTTTGGCTGTCCCACTAATGCTC
>CAVTGC010000012.1:0-183870 GCA_963734175.1 uncultured Candidatus Rokubacteria bacterium | reverse complement strand
GAAACATTGCTTGACATCCCGCTGATGACCGAGAACGGCACGTTCATCATCAACGGCACCGAGCGCGTCATCGTCTCCCAGTAGAAACTCTCAACCGCGGCGCGCTTCTTCATCTTGGAAGACAAGACCTTGTACGTGGCGCAGATCATCCCCTACCGCGGCTCGTGGGTGGAATTCGAGTACGACGCCAAGAACCTGCTGGACCAACCGCATCGACCGCAAGCGGAAGTTCCTGGCATCCGTGTTCCTGCGCGCCCTCGGGCTGCGCGGCGCGGACGAGATTGTCCGCGCGTTTCCACACCGTCGACAAGCTCTACGTGAAGCAGGGAACCCTGTACGGGGCGGTCGCCGACAGCCTGGTCGGTCTGCGCGCCGCCAAGGACATCGTCGTCCCGGGCGAGAACTTCACCGTGCAGCAGGGCAAGAAGATCACCAAGAACGCGGTCGAGGCGCTGAAGCGGCGAACGTCGAACGGTCGAGATCTCCGACGCCGAGCTCGAAGGCGCCTTCGCCGCGGCCGACGTCGTCGACCCCTCGACCGGCGAAGTGATCCTCGAGCCAACGAGCTGCTCGACGCCGCGCGTCGTCTCGATGGCCCAGGAGAAGAACGTCGACCGCATCGAGATCTTCTTTCCGGAGAACGACGAGGTCGGCTCCATCATCAGTGAGACGCTGAAGAAGGACCCGATCCACACGCATGAAGAGGCCCTGATCGAGATCTATCGCCGTCTCCGGCCGGGCGATCCCCCGACGCTCGACAGCTCCCGGTCGCTGTTCGAGAACATGTTCTTCAACCCGCAGAATTACGACTTCTCGCGCGTCGGCCGGCTGAAGCTCAACACCAAGCTCGGCCTCAACACGCCGCTCGACGAGAAAATCCTGCATCCGCAGGACTTCTACGAGGTCATCAGGTACCTCCTCAAGCTGCGGAAGAACCCGGCCAACGTCGACGACATCGACCACCTCGGCAACCGCCGGGTCCGCTCCGTCGGCGAGCTCCTCGAGAACCAGTTCCGCATCGGGCTGGTCCGCATGGAGCGCGCGATCAAGGAGAAGATGTCGGTCTACCAGGAAATGGCGACGGCGATGCCGCACGACCTGATCAACGCGAAGCCGGTCATGGCCGCGATTCGCGAGTTCTTCGGGTCGTCGCAGCTCTCGCAGTTCATGGACCAGACGAACCCGCTCTCCGAGATGACGCACAAGCGGCGTCTGTCGGCCCTCGGCCCCGGCGGGCTGTCGCGCGAGCGCGCCGGCTTCGAGGTCCGCGACGTGCACCCGACGCACTACGGGCGCATCTGCCCGATCGAGACGCCGGAAGGTCCGAACATCGGCCTGATCTCTCGCTGTCGAGCTACGCGCGCATCAACGAGTTCGGCTTCATCGAGTCGCCCTACCGTAAGGTGAAGAACGGCCGCGTGACCGACTACGTGATCATCACCAATGCCGGCGGCATCCAAATACAAGGCCGGCGACATCGTCGAGGCCGACGAGCTCGGTGTCGAGACGACAGCCGGACAAGAAGAAGGGCGTCGACTTCGAGCCCTACTCCTTCTACCTGTCGGCGTGGGAAGAGGACCAGTACATCATCGCCCAGGCGAACGCGAGGTCGACGAGAACGGCAACCTCGACGCAGGAGCGCGTCAACGCGCGCCAGGCGGGCAACTTCATTCTGGCGCCGCAGGACGAGATCCACTTCATCGACGTCTCGCCGAAGCAGCTCGTCTCGGTCGCCGCGTCGCTGATCCCGTTCCTCGAGAACGACGACGCGAACCGCGCGCTGATGGGATCGAACATGCAGCGCCAGGCGGTGCCGCTGCTCCGCGCCGAGGCGCCGTTCGTCGGCACGGGCATGGAGTACATCACCGCGCGCGACTCGGGCGCCGTCATCTCGCGCGGCGGTCGGGCACGTCGACTCGTCGACTCGAGCGATCGTCGTGCGCGTCGAGAGCGAGACCGAAGACGACATCGCGCAAGGAGATGGGCGCCGACATCTACCCGCTGACCAAGTTCAAGCGCTCCAACCAGAACACCTGCATCAACCAGAAGCCGATCGTCCGCGTCGGGCAGCAGGTGCACAAGGGTCAGGTGCTCGCCGACGGTCCGTGCACCGAGCTCGGCGAGCTGGCGCTCGGCCGCAACGTGCTGGTCGCCTTCATGCCGTGGCGCGGCTACAACTTCGAGGACGCGATCCTGGTCTCCGAGCGGATCGTCAAGGACGACTACTACACCTCGATCCATATCGAGGAGTTCGAGATCGAGGCGCGCGACACGAAGCTCGGGCCCGAGGAGATCACCCGCGACATCCCGAACGTCGTCGGAGAGGTTCCTCAAGCGATCTCGACGAGAGCGGCATCATCCGCATCGGCGCCTACGTCAAGCCGGGCGACATCCTGGTCGGCAAGGTCACGCCGAAGGGCGAGACGCAGCTCACGCCGGAAGAGAAGCTGCTGCGCGCCATCTTCGGCGAGAAGGCCGGCGACGTGCGCGACGCGTCGCTGATCGCCCGCCGGGCATCGAGGGCATCATCGTCGACGTCAAGATCTTCTCGCGCAAGGGCATCGAGAAGGACGACCGCGCCAAGGCGATCGAGCAGGAAGAGCTCGACATGATGGAGAAGAACCTGCAGGACGAGATCCGCATCCTGCACGACGAAGTGAAGAAGCGCGTGATCGTGCATGCTGCACGGCCAGGAGCTCCGCGCGGATCTCTCGACGAGTACGGCCGCGAGCGGCTGCTCCGGAAGGGCACGATGCTCGACGCCGGAGGTCCTCCAGGAGATGCCGCTCGAGACGATGGTCCGGCCAAGATCGCACCGACGACACGCGGCTCGAGGACGATCTGCGCGACCTCGAGGAGCGCACCGAGCGCCAGGTCGAGGTCATCAAGACTCTTCGAGGAGAAGAAAGAGAAGGTCCGGCGCGGCGACGAGCTGCCGCCGGGCGTCATCAAGCTGGTCAAGGTCTACGTCGCGATGAAGCGCAAGCTCTCGGTCGGCGACAAGATGGCCGGCCGCCACGGCAACAAGGGCGTCATCGCGCGGATCCTGCCCGAAGAGGACATGCCGTATCTGCCGGACGGCACGCCGGTCGAGATCGTGCTGAACCCGCTCGGCGTGCCGTCGCGTATGAACGTCGGTCAGATTCTCGAGACGCACCTCGGGTGGGCCGCGCACGCGCTGGGCCTCCACTTCGCGACGCCGGTTTCGACGGCGCGACCGAGAGCGAGATCAAGCTGGCTCGATCAGGCCGGGCTGCCGACGGCGGCAAGACGAAGCTCTTCGACGGCATGACGGGCGAGGCGTTCGAGCAGCAGGTGACGGTCGGCTACATCTACATGCTGAAGCTCTCGCACCTGGTCGACGACAAGATTCACGCGCGATCGATCGGACCGTACTCGCTGATCACCCAGCAGCCGCTGGGCGGCAAGGCGCAGTTCGGCGGTCAGCGGTTCGGCGAGATGGAGGTGTGGGCGCTCGAAGCCTACGGGGCGGCGCACATCCTCCAGGAGCTCCTCACCGCGAAGTCGGACGACGTCCAGGGCCGCGCGCAGATCTACGAGGCGATCGTGAAGGGCGAGCATCGTTCACGGCCGGGCCTGCCCGAGTCGTTCAACGTTCTGATCCGGGAGCTCCAATCGCTCTGCCTGGACGTGGAGCTGACGAGAGACGAAGAAGCCAAGCGACCGCAGCTGTTCGGAAGAGTCGCGACCGGCCTCCACCGGTTCTGCGAGGTAGGTCTAAGCATCGATCAGAATGCGACCTTCATTTCACGAGCGGCGGCGGTGTCAGTCGATTCGACTCGATCCGGATCAGGCTGGCCTCTCCGGAGACGATCGCTCGTGGTCGCACGGCGAAGTGACCAAGCCCGAGACCATCAACTATCGATCGTTCAAGCCGGAGCGGGACGGACTGTTCTGCGAGAAGATCTTCGGTCCGGTGAACGACTGGGAGTGCCTGTGGGGAAGTACAAGCGCATGAGCACCGCGGGGTCATCTGCGACCGCTGCGGCGTCGAGGTGACGCAAGCCAAGGTGCGCCGCGAGCGGCTGGGCCACATCGGGCTGGCCATGCCGGTCAGCCACGTCTGGTTCTTCAAGGGGCTGCCGAGCCGCATCGGCCACCTGCTCGACATCTCGCTCCGCGATCTCGAGCGGATGCTCTACTTCGAGGCGTACGTCGTCATCGATCCGGGCGAGACCGAGCTGAAGAAGAACGCAGCTCATCTCCGAGGACCAGTACCGAAGCTGCGCGAGGAGCGAGCCGGGGACCCGAGTTCGCGCGCAGATGGGCGCCGAGGCGATCAAGGATCTGCTCAAGCGAGTCGAACTCGAGAGCTGTCGACGAGCTGCGCGACAGATGAAGACCGAGCTCGGCGCAGAAGAAGCTAAGTACGCCAAGCGGCTCAAGGTCGTCGACCGTTCCGCAAGTCGAGAAACAAGCCGGAGTGGATGATCCTGGATGTCATTCCGGTCCTGCCGCCCGAGCTCCGGCCGCTGGTGCCGCTCGAGGGCGGTCGGTTTGCCACCTCGGACCTGAACGATCTCTACCGGCGCGTCATCAACCGGAACAACCGGCTGAAGAAGCTGATCGACATCAAGGCGCCGGAAGTCATCTTCCGCAACGAGAAGCGCATGCTGCAGGAAGCCGTCGACGCCCTCTTCGACAACGGGCGCCGGGGCCGCGTGCTGCGCGGGCGAGGAACCGCCCGCTCAAGTCGCTCTCCGACATGCTTAAGGGGAAGCAGGGGCGCTTCCGGCAGAACCTCCTCGGCAAGCGCGTCGACTATTCGGGCCGTTCGGTCATCGTCGTCGGCCCCGAGCTCAAGCTGCACCAGTGCGGGCTGCCCAAGAACATGGCGCTCGAGCTGTTCAAGCCGTTCATCTACAACAAGCTCGAAGAGCGCGGGCTGGTCGCCACCATCAAGCAGGCGAACTATATGCCGAACTCCACGGATCCCTCCGGACGACGAACGGCTGATTGACGCCGGCGCTCATAGTAGGCCACGCGTTCGGGCATTGCAAACCCGCGCAATCAGCTTCGTGGGGGCCGGGCGTCCCGCGTAGACTAGACCGACATGCACGTCGGTGTGACCCCCGCCCTAGTACCGTCTCCTCGCTGGGTGATGTGCGCGAGCCCTGTTTTCCTCTTTTTCGTCGGGTTCTTCGGCCTTGATGCACGCAAGTGGTCGTGCACTGGCCTGCCGCCCGGCACCGACGCGGTCGCCTGGCCCGCTAGGGGCCGGTGCTATCATTCCGCTGGCCGACGAGACGGCGACGGCGGCCGCCGCGCGGGAGCTCGACCCACGTGGCGCGTTCCGTCCCGCGCTGGTCCCGCTGACCCTAAAGATGTCCACCACCGTGATCATGAGTAGGAATCGGGGAACACTCGTGGCGGAGGCTCCAGGCACTCCGCCGATTGTCCCGCCCGCCGACCGGCCGGGTCGGTAGGCGGGCACGACAGCATGCGCCTGGCCTCGAAGATCTTCCTGGGGTTCTCGCTCGTCATCGTCATCCTCGCCGCGGTCAGCGTGCTCGGCCTGCGCTCGATGGGACGCCTGGTGTCGGTCAACCGGGAGATCTCGAGCGAGGCGCTGCCGGCCCTGCGCCTGACCAGCGGCGTGCGCGACACGCTGCTCACGATGGCGCGCCTGGAGGCGCGCTTCAACGTCCTGCGCGACCCTCGCTATCCAACCCTCTGGCGCGAGAGCGCCGCCCACGCCCGCTCCGACCTCGCCCAGCTCGCCGACCTCGTGCATACCGGGCCCGAGACGGCGCGGATGACGGCCGCCCGGGCGGCCTTCGAGAGCTACCACGCCGCCGCCCTCGCCGAGCACACCCGGCTGCTGACCGCACGCACCCAGGCGGCGCCGGGGGACGCATCGCTGGCACGGCGCCTGGGCGAGCAGGTCGAGAAGGAGCTCGAGGCGCTGCAGCAGGCCACCTACGCGCGCGTGCTCCGCGCCCAGTCCGAGGTGGCGAGGCTGGAGCGGCGAACCTGGAACGGCGTCATCGTCGCGCTGGCCACGGCGGTCGTGCTGGCGCTCTCGCGACCGCGGTGATCGCGCTGCGCATCACGCGCTCGCTACGCCGGCTGTCGGCGGCGACCGCCGCGGTGGCGGCCGGCTCGTTCCGGGAACCGATCCGGGTCGGTGGCCGCGACGAGGTCAGCGTGCTCGCGCGCTCGTTCAACGCGATGGCCGACCGGCTGCGCCAGCACGAGAAGCTGAAGGAGGAGTTCTTCGCCACGCTGTCCCACGAGCTGCGCTCGCCCATCACCTCGGTGCGCGAGGCCGCGCACCTGCTCGCCGACGGCATCCCCGGGCCGCTCACCTCCAAGCAGGAGCGGCTGGTCGCCATCGTCCGGCGCTCGACCGATCGGCTGCTGCGGCTGGTGAACCAGATCCTCGACGCCTCCCGCCTGCGGGCCGGAGTGCTGCCGCTCGAGCGCGTCCCGCTCGACCTCGACTGGCTGGTCGATCGCGCGATGGAAGAGCTGCGCCCCCAGGCCGATGAGGGCGGGTGACGCTGGCGCGCGAGCGCGTCGGCACGCGATTCACGGTGCTCGGCGACGAGGACCGCCTGGTGCAGGTCGTCGTCAACCTGCTGGCCAACGCCGTGCGCTTCACGCCGGTCGGCGGCCGCGTCACCGTGCGCCTGGTCGACGCCGGCCCCGAGTGCGAGATCCAGGTGGAGGACACCGGCGTCGGCATTCCGGCCGCGGAGCTGCCGCACATCTTCGAGTCGTACCGCCAGGCCCATCCCGGC
The DNA here is from genome assembly GCA_963734175.1 of uncultured Candidatus Rokubacteria bacterium. Lineage (GTDB taxonomy): Bacteria > Methylomirabilota > Methylomirabilia > Rokubacteriales > CSP1-6 > AR5. The sequence continues at coordinate 177,106 of CAVTGC010000012.1, read as the reverse complement.
AAGGGCGGGACCGGCCTCGGCCTGGCCATCGTGCGCGGCCTCGTGCTGGCGCACGGCGGCCGCGTCACTGCCGAATCGCAGGAGGGCAAGGGCAGCCGCTTCACGGTGCTCCTGCCTCGGGATCGGGTCGCGTGAGGCCCCGGCGGCGCCGGGCCCAATGAAGCGCCGGGTGCTCATCGTCGACGACGACATGGCCATCCTGGAAGTGCTCGAGATGCGCCTCGCCACCATGGGCTTCGACGTCACCGCCACCAACGATCCCCAGGCGCCGTGGCGGCGGTCGAGCGGCGGGCGCTTCGACGTGGCGCTGTTCGACCTGCGCATGGAGCCCACCGACGGCATCGCCCTGATGGAGCCGTGCACACGCGCCAGCCGCGGCTGCCCGTGCTGATCATGACCGCGCACGGCACCATCGAGACGGCGGTGAAGGCCGTCCAGCGGGGCGCCTTCGACTACCTGACCAAGCCGTTCCTGCGCGACGAGCTGCGCGCCAAGATCGCCCGCGCGCTGGCCAGCCGCCGCTGGGCGCGCGATCGCGAGCGGCTGCTCGCCGTCGGGCGAGACGCTGGCGTCCTCGGGCATCATGGCCCGCGTGCTCGAGGCCGTGGCCCAGGCGCGCCGTGGAGACGACCGAGGCCGAGCGCTGCGTGGTCTTCCAGCAGCGAGCACGGCCGGCTGGTGCCGATGGCGAGCGCGGGATCGCCGCCGCCGTCGTGGGCCGCCCTGGAGGCGGCGGCCGCCGCGGCCATGGACAAGGGGCTGCCGGTGACGCTCGCCGGGCACCGAGGGCGCGCGTGCATCGTCGCGGCGCCGCTGGTCGTGCGAGCGCGGCCCGGCCGGCGCGCTCGTCATCGAGACGGCGTCCGGCATCGAGCCGACCGAGGACGACCTCGAGCTGCTCGCGCTGTTCTCCTCGCAGGCCGCGGTCGCCATGCGGAACACGCACGAGCTGCGAGCGGCTGCGCAGCGGCGCGCTGGCCGCGCTCGGACGCATGGCGACCGCAGGTCGCCCACGAGCTGAAGAACCCGCTGGCCGGCCTCCGGCTCTACGCGCGGCACCTGGAGCAGCGGCTCGCGCAAGGCGGCGACGCCGACGGCGCCGAGCCTGGCCCGGAAGATCAGCGCCACCGTCGACCACCTGGCCGCCGTGGTGACGGAGATCACGGCGTTCGGGCGCCCGCCCGAGCTGCACCGCGCGCCCACCGCCGCTGCCCGCGCTCCTCGACGAGTGCGTCACCTTCGCCCGGGCCAAGTGCGAGACGCCGAGGCGTCGAGGTCGTTCCGCGTCTACGATCCCGCGCTGTCCCGACGCGCTCGTCGACGCGCGGGAGCTGCGCAAGGCGTTCCTGAACCTGATCCTGAACGGGCTGGAGGCGCTCGAGCCGCGGCGGGCGGCTGACCGTGACGCACCGCTACGCCGCCGGCACCCGGCACGATGACGGTCGCGCATCGAGGATACCGGCGCGGGCATGAGCGACGAGACGCTGCCCGCGGATCTTCGACCTGTTCTTCACCACCAAGCCGCAGGGCACCGGTCTCGGCATGGCCCTCGCCCGCTCGGTGATCGACCGCACGGCGGGCGAGCTCGCCATCCACAGCGCGCTGGGCAAGGGAACGCGCGTCACGGTGCGCCTGCCGGTCGAGGGCCGCGCCGCCGGACGCGGCGCCGACGGAGCGCGTGAGGCATGAGGCAGCACCGTCCTGGTCGTCGACGACGAGGCCACGCATCGCCGACGGCCTGCGGCTCACGCTGGAGGCGGAGGGCTACTCGGTGCGCATCGCGGGCGCGTCGCACCGGCGCTGGCCGCGGTCACGCAGGCCGACGCCCATGTCGCCATCGTCGACCTGATGCTGCCCGACGGCGACGGCCTCGCGCTCACGCGCGAGCTGAAGCAGCGCGACCCCGCCCTCGAGGTCATCGTCATCACCGCCTACGGCTCGGTGCGCAAGGCCATGGAGGCCACCAAGGGCGCCGGCGCCTTCTACGTGCTCGAGAAGCCGTTCGAGCCCGACGAGGTGCTGCGGCCTCGTCGAGCCGCGCTCGATCACCGCAAGCTGGTCGCCGAGAACACCGAGCTGCGCCGCCGGCTGGTCGAGCAGACCGCCGACAGCCGAGATCCTCGGCTCGGCGCCCGGCATCCAGCGCGTGATGGAGACGGTCGCCGTCGGTGGCCGACACCGACGCCAACGTGCTGATCATCGGCGAGAGCGGCACCGGCAAGGAGCTCATCGCCAACGCGCTGCACGAGCGCAGCGTCGCGCCGCGACGGGCCCTGGATCAAGATCAACTGCGCGGCGCTGCCCAAGGACCTGATCGAGTCGGAGCTGTTCGGCCACACCCGGGGCGCGTTCACCGGCGCCACCACCGAGAAGGTCGGCCTGCTGGAGGAGGCCCACGGGGGCTCGCTCCTGCTCGACGAGATCACCGAGATGCCGATCGACCTGCAGGCCAAGCTGCTGCGCGTGCTGGAGGAGCGGGTGGTGCGGCGGCTGGGCGGCGCCAAGTCGATCCCCGTCGATTTCCGCCTGATCTCCTCGACCAACCGCAGCCCCGAGCAGGCGGTCAAGGAAGGGCAGCTCCGGCAGGACCTCTACTTCCGCATCAACACCGTGACGATCGCGCGTGCCGCCCCTGCGCGAGCGGCGCGAGGACATCCCGATGCTCGTGCGCGCCTTCCTCGAGCGCTACCGCGCCAAGCACGCGCGGCCGATCGACGCGCATCGAGCCCGAGGCCTACCGGCGGCTGCTCAGCTACGCGTGGCCGGGCAACGTCCGCGAGCTGCAGCACGCGCTCGAGCGGGCGGTGCTGGTGGCCCGCGGACGCGAAGATCACGCTGACCGACCTGCCGGAGTCGCTGCAGCACGGCGGCGGCGAGGGCGGGCTGGCGGGATCCATCGCGCCGTCCGAGGTGCCAGCCGGCTCGCTCGAGGAGATCGAGCGGGCGTCCATCCTCAAGGCGCTGGACTCCACCCGCTGGAACAAGCAGGCCGCCGCCGCGCTGCTCGGCCTGCGCCGACCGACGCTCTACTCGAAGATGCGGAAGCACAACATCCCCCAGCGCCGGCCGTAACCGACAAGGGGGGCCTCGAATGGCCCCCAACCTCCTCCCCCCTCGGGGCGCCCCGGCGTAGCCATGGCACGTCTCGATCGCGCTGAGTTACTCCCACCCGCTCATCGGCCTTCACCTGTGCGTTCGGATTTCGCGGACTAGGAGGGCGCCTGAAAGGCGAGCAGAGCGCTGGCTGCTGCCCAACAAACGGGCATCTGGGAGCGGGGCGCTCCGCGTAACCTCCAGGTTTTGTTGATTCGGGAGACGGGCACGCGCGTTGCTCTATCGGCCGGCCTCGGGAGGGGCGGACGCATGAAAAAGGTCGAGGCGATCATCAAGCCGTTCAAGCTGGACGACGTCAAGGAGGCCCTGACCGGGATCGGCATCATCGGGATGACGGTCTCCGAGGTGCGCGGCTTCGGGCGGCAGAAGGGTCACACCGAGCTGTACCGCGGCGGTGAGTACACGGTCGACTTCCTGCCCAAGATCAAGGTCGAGGTCGTCGTGCCCGATCACCTCGTCGACAAGGTCGCCGAGGTGGTGGCGGCCGCGGCGAAGACCGGCAACATCGGCGACGGCAAGATCTTCGTCTCGCCGGTCGAGACGGCCATCCGGATCCGCACGGGCGAGCGCGACGAGAGCGCGCTCTAAATCCAGGAGGACACGCGTGAAACGGCTCACACTCGCCCTGGCAATCGCTGCTGGCTGTCCTCACCTTCGGCGTCGCGCTCGCGCAGACGCCCACGCCGGCGGCGGCGCCCGCGGCCGCGACCGCAAGCCCGCCGCCGCGGCGCCGGCCCCCGGCGCCCCGGCGGCGCCGGCCCGCCGCCTCGAAGATCGACAAGGGCGACACGGCGTGGCTGCTGACCTCCTCGGCGCTGGTGCTCATGATGACGGCGCCCGGCCTGGCCCTCTTCTACGGCGGCATGGTGCGGCAGAAGAACGCGCTCGCCACGCTGATGCAGAGCTTCATCATCATGGCCGTCATCTCGATCCAGTGGGTCCTGTGGGGCTACAGCCTGGCCTTCGGCCCCGACAAGGGCGGGATCATCGGCGGCCTCGACTGGATCGGGCTGCGCGGGGTCGGGCGCCGAGCCCTTCGACGCCTACTCCAAGACGATCCCGCACCAGGTGTTCATGCTGTTCCAGATGATGTTCGCCATCATCACCCCGGCCCTCATCACCGGCGCCTTCGCCGAGCGCATGAAGTTCTCGGCGTTCATGCTCTTCACCCTGCTGTGGGCCACCCTCGTCTACGACCCGCTGGCCCACTGGGTGTGGGGCGACGGCGGCTGGCTGAAGAAGCTGGGGGCGCTCGACTTCGCCGGCGGCACCGTCGTGCACATCTCCTCGGGCGTCTCCGCGCTGGTCTGCGCGATCATGCTCGGCAAGCGCAAGGGCTACGGGCACCAGCCGATGCAGCCGCACAACCTGCCCATGACGGTGATGGGCGCCGCGCTGCTGTGGTTCGGCTGGTTCGGCTTCAACGCCGGCAGCGCGCTCGAGGCCAACGGGCTCGCGGCCAGCGCCTTCCTGGCCACGAACACGGCGGCGGCGGCGGCGGCGCTGGGCTGGATGTTCACGGAGTGGATGGCGCGCGGCAAGCCGACCGTGCTGGGCGCCGCGTCGGGCGCGGTGGCCGGGCTGGTCGCCATCACGCCCGCCTCCGGCTTCGTGGGGCCGGTGTCGTCGATCATCATCGGCGCCCTGGCCGGCGCCCTCTGCTACACGGCCTGCAACCTCAAATCGAAGCTCGGCTACGACGACTCGCTGGACGTCGTCGGCGTGCACGGCGTGGGCGGCACCTGGGGCGCCCTCGCCACCGGCCTCTTCGCCACCAAGACGGTGAACGACGCCGGCGGCGACGGCCTCTTCTTCGGCAACCCCGGTCAGCTGTGGACGCAGATCGTCGCGGTGGCGGCGACCTATGCCCTGGCCATCGTCGGCACCTTCGTCATCCTGAAGGTCGTGGACGCGGTCGTGGGGCTGCGGGTGAGCGAGGAGGACGAGGCGACCGGGCTCGATCTCTCGCAGCACTCGGAGACGGCCTACGCGATGGGCGGCGGGTCGTACAGCGAGTTCACGGCCGGTAGCACCTTCGGCGAAGCGCTGCGCCCGACGGAAGCGAAGGCCCGCCCTGCCCATTAGCGGCGAGTGGCTTGATTTCGCGAGATCGGACCACTAAGGTATTCGGGCCGACGTCCCCGGGCGGGGGCGTCGGCCGTATCACTCACACCTCACGAAGGAGAAGGAGTCGCGCATGACCGCCAAGGATGTCCTCAAGCTGGCCAAGGAGAAAGGCGTCAAGATCGTCGATCTCCGCTTCATCGACCTGCCGGGTCTCTGGCAGCACTTCTCGATCCCGGTGTCCGAGCTCAGCGAGGGCATCTTCGAGGACGGGCTCGGCTTCGACGGCTCGTCGATCCGGGGGTTCCAGACCATCGACGAGTCCGACATGCTGCTGATCCCGGATCCGAGCACGGCCCAGATGGATCCGTTCACCGCGGTGCCCACGCTGGTCCTGATCTGCAACGTGAAGGACCCGGTCACCGGCAAGTGGTACTCGCGCGACCCCCGCTACATCGCCCAGAAGGCCGAGGCCTACGTCAAGAAGACCGGCGTGGCCGACACGATCTTCATCGGGCCCGAGCTGGAGTTCTTCTTCTTCGACTCCATCCGCTTCGACCAGAACTACCACTCGGGCTACTACTTCATCGACTCGGCGGCGGGCGCCTGGAACAGCGGCAAGGAGGGCACCCCCGACCAGCCGAACCTCGGCTACAAGCCCCGCTACAAGCAGGGCTACTTCCCGGTGCCGCCGATGGACCAGTTCCAGGACATCCGGTCCGACATGGTGCTGGCCCTGGAGTCGGTCGGCGTGCGGGTCGAGGTGCACCACCACGAGGTGGCCACCGGCGGCCAGACCGAGATCGACATGCGCTTCGACACGCTCACGAAGATGGCCGACAAGGTCCTCTGGTACAAGTACTGCGCGAAGAACACCGCCAAGAAGTGGGGCAAGACCGCCACGTTCATGCCCAAGCCGCTGTTCCAGGACAACGGCTCCGGCATGCACACCCACCAGTCGCTGTGGAAGGGCGGCAAGAACCTCTTCTACGAGCGGGGCGGCTACGCGGACATCAGCAAGATGTGCCTCTACTACATCGGCGGCATCCTCAAGCACGCCCCGGCGCTGCTGGCCCTGATCGCGCCGTCGACCAACTCCTACAAGCGGCTGGTCCCCGGCTACGAGGCGCCGATCAACCTCGTGTACAGCCAGCGCAACCGCTCGGCCGCCATCCGGATTCCCGTGTACTCGAAGACGGAGGGCGCCAAGCGCATCGAGTTCCGCACGCCCGATCCGACCTGCAACCCGTACCTGTCGTTCGCGGCCTGCGTGATGGCCGGCCTCGACGGCATCGCCAACAAGATCGATCCCGGCAAGCCGGTCGACAAGGATCTCTACGAGCTGCCCGCCGCCGAGCAGAAGAAGATCAAGCAGCTGCCCGGCGACCTGTCGATCGTGCTCGACAACCTCGAGAAGAGCCACGACTGGCTGCTCAAGGGCGACGTCTTCACCCCCGACGTCATCGAGACGTGGATCGAGTACAAGCGGAAGAACGAGGTCGACGCGGTGCGGCTGCGGCCGCATCCGTGGGAGTTCGCGCTTGTACTACGATATTTAGAAATTGGGGGGAGCGCCGCCGGGCCCTTTGCGAGTCGGGGGGAGCGGCGCCGCTCCCCCCGACACCCCCCAGCGGCAGGTTCCTCGATCGCGCTCCCCGTACCTCGCCCCCGTGGCATTGCGTTGCTTCGGAAATCGGCAGGTCGGCTGCCCGTGCCGAACCGCTGAGCATTGTCGAGTCGAGGGGGAGATGCTAAAGCGCGGATTTGCTGTTGAGCGAGTGTGGCATTGCCCTTGCGGTGCGAGAAGGCATGGCCAAGGTGATGACGAGGACGAGTGTGCGGTGGCGGGTGGTGGTGGTGGATGATCATGAGCCGTCGCGGGCGGATGTGCGGGCGACGGTGGTGGCGGCGGGTGGGGAAGTGGTGGGCGAGGCCACCCGCGGTGCCGAGGCGGTGGCGATGATCAACGACGCCCGGCCCGATGTGGCGATCTTCGCGGTCGGCCTGCCCGACGGCGATGGCGTGGCGGCGGCGGCGGCGGTGACCAGCACCACCGGCTGTCCGGTCGTGCTGTTCACCAGCCATACCCGCGACGACCTCGTGGCGCGCGCCCAGGCCGCCGGCGTGATGGCCTACCTGCTCAAGCCGCTGCGGCCGGCCGAGCTGGCCCCCAGCCTCGATCTCGCGGTCGCCCGCTTCGCCGAGACGCGCCAGCTGCGGCAGACCCTCGAGGAGCGCAAGGTCATCGAGCGGGCGAAGGGCCGGATCATGGACCGGCTCAACCTCACCGAGGACGAGGCGTTCCGCCGCCTGCGCCGGGCCGCCATGAACAGCCGGCGGCCGATGGTGGAGATCGCCCGCGCACTGCTCGTCTCCGAGTCAGTCACCGCCGATCTGCCGAGGATTTAGGCAGTCCTGGCGGCGCCGATCCCGGCGCCGCCAGGGAATTCGCGCACTTCCCGTTCGGTACACCCCTTGCTATTCCTCGCCGCCCGAGCGGACAACGACGTCCAGCCGCGGAGACGAACCGCGTGCAGTGCACACCCCGCGCAGGGCAAAGGAGACGTCGGATGGCCGTTTACTCACGCAGGGACTTCCTCAAGGGCAGCGTGGCTGCCGGCGCCGGCCTCGCGGCGCTCGGCGGCCTCCCGAGCATCATCACCGCGCAGAGCAAGGAGCCGATCAAGATCGGGATCCTCCACTCGCTGTCCGGCACGATGGCGATCAGTGAGGTCTCGCTGCGCGACGTCGTCCTCATGGCCGTGGATGAGATCAACGCCAAGGGCGGGGTGATGGGCCGCAAGCTGCAGCCCGTCGTCGTCGACCCCGCCTCCAACTGGGACCTGTTCGCGGAGAAGGCCAAGCAGCTCCTCCTCCAGGACAAGGTCGCGGTCACCTTCGGGTGCTGGACGTCGGTCAGCCGCAAGTCGGTGCTGCCGGTGTTCGAGAACAACAACGGGCTGCTCTTCTATCCGGTCCAGTACGAGGGCGAGGAGTGCAGCAAGAACGTCTTCTACACGGGCGCCACGCCCAATCAGCAGCTGATCCCGGCCGCGGAGTACATGATGTCGACGGAGGGCGGGAGCTACAAGAAGTTCTACCTGCTCGGCACCGACTACGTGTTCCCGCGCACGGCCAACAAGATCCTGCGCGCGTTCCTGCTGGCCAAGGGCGTGCCCAAGGAGAACATCGAGGAGGAGTACACGCCGTTCAACCATCAGGACTACCAGACGATCGTCGGCAAGATCAAGCGCTTCGCCTCCGGCGGCAGCGCCACCGTGCTCTCGACGATCAATGGTGACAGCAACGTGCCCTTCTACAAGGAGTTCGGCAACCAGGGACTGCGCAGCGAGAACGCGCCGATCATGGCCTTCAGCGTGGCCGAGGACGAGCTGCGCGGCATGGACACCGGGGCCCTGGTCGGCCACCTGGCCGCCTGGAACTACTACCAGTCGGTCGACGCGCCCCAGAACAAGAAGTTCGTGACCGCGTTCAAGGAGTACGCGCAGAAGAACAACCTCCCCGGTGGCGCCAAGCGCGTGACCGACGACCCGATGGAGGCCGCCTACTTCGGGGTCTACGTCTGGAAGCAGGCCGTCGAGAAGGCGAAGTCGGTCGAGGTCGACGCCGTTCGCAAGGCCGTCTATGGCCAGGAGTTCCTGGCGCCGGGCGGCAAGATCAAGATGGACGAGGCGAATCACCACACCTACAAGCCGGTCCTCATCGGCGAGATCCTCAAGGATGGCCAGTTCAAGGTCGTCTCGCGCTCCAAGGGGCTCGTGAAGGCGGAGCCGTGGAGTGCGTACACCAGCCCTGACAAGGGCTGCGACTGGGTGAAGGAGAAGGGGACGTACCAGAAGAAGGCATGATGCGACGGTTCGCCCTCGCGGCACTGCTCCTGGCGTGGCTCACGGCTCCGGCCGTGGGCCACGCCGCCCCGCCCGCCGCCGACGTCGAGCGGGCGCTGGCCGACCTGGCCGGCGCCGACACCGAGCGGCGGGCGGCGGCGGTCGCCGTGCTGGGTCAGACCCGCGACCCGAAGTGGATCGCGTTCCTCGGCGCGCTACGCGACGGGGCCGTGTACGCGCGCAAGAAGGGAGGGCAGCTCGAGGTCCTCGTCGGCGGCAGCAAATCGACGCAAGGCGACAAGGACGTGATCGAGATCAAGACGGCCTACGATGGCACCGCGCTGGGCACGGTGCCGGTGGCCGACCTCGTGGAGGTTGCCGCCGACCGGCGGCTGCGGATCGCCATCAAGCCGTTCCTGGATGCCGACGAGACGCGTGGCCAGTTCGCCAATCCCGATCCCGACGTGCGCCGCGGAGCGGCCATCAAGCTCGGCAACCAGGCCGACGCGGCCGCGGCGCCCACGCTGGAGACCGCGCTCGCCACCGAGAAGGATCCGTGGGTGCGCCATGCCCTGGCCGAGGCGCTGGCCCTGATCCGGCTGGCCCACGGCGACGGGGCGGCGCGCACGGCGGCGGCCACCACGCTGGCCGGGCTGCATTCGCTCAGCGCGGTGCCGGGGCTCAAGCGGCTGGAGGCGGACGCCGGCGCCTCGGCGGCCGAGCGCCAGGCGGCGGCCGCGGCCATCAAGAAGATCGAGCGGTGGACGCTGCTGACGACCACGCTGGAGACGGCCTTCCAGGGCGCCTCGCTCGCCTCGATCCTGCTGCTCATGGCGCTGGGGCTGGCCATCGTGTTCGGGCTGATGGGCGTCATCAACATGGCGCACGGCGAGCTCATGGCCCTGGGCGCCTACACGACCTACGTCGTGCAGAACTGGTTCCGGGCGGCGTGGCCGCAGGCCTTCGACGCCTACTTCCTGGTGGCCCTGCCGCTGTCGTTCCTGGTGGCGGCGGGGGCGGGGGTGGTGCTGGAGCGCGGGGTGATCCGCCGCCTGTACGGCCGTCCGCTGGAGACGCTGCTGCTCACCTGGGGCGCCTCGCTCATCATCCAGCAGGGGCTGCGCTTGTGGTTCGGCGCCGCCAACGTCGACGTGAGCTCGCCCCGCTGGCTGTCGGGCGGGGTGCCGGTGATGGTCGGGCTCACGCTGCCCTACAACCGGGTGTTCATCATCGGGCTGGCCGCGGTCAGTGTCGCCGCCATGTACTGGCTGCTGTTCCGTAGCGCGGCCGGGCTGCGAATCCGCGCGGTCACCCAGAACCGGGCGATGAGCGCGTGCCTGGGCGTGCGCGCCTCCCTGGTGGACGCCACCACCTTCGCGCTGGGGGCGGGGCTGGCCGGGCTGGCCGGCTGTGCGCTCACCCAGATCGGCAACGTGGGGCCGTCGCTGGGCCAGAACTACATCGTCGACTCGTTCATGGTCGTGGTCACCGGCGGCGTCGGCAAGCTGGCCGGCACCATCCTGGCCGCGGCCGGCATTGGCGGCCTCAACAAGGGCATCGAGCCCGCCCTGGGCGCCGTCTTCGCCAAGGTCGCGATCCTGATCGCGGTCATCCTGTTCCTGCAGCGGCGACCGGCCGGCCTCTTCGCCACCCGCGGACGGAATGCGGAAGCCTGAGCCGGTCCTGCTGGCGCTGGCCGGCCTCGTCCTCGTGGTGGGGATGCCGCTCGCCAACATGCTGCCGCCCGACTCACCGCTGCATGTCTCCAACTTCACGCTGAACCTGTTCGGCAAGTTCCTGACCTACGCGATCCTGGCCCTCGGCCTGGATCTGCTGTGGGGCTATGCGGGCGTGCTCAGCCTGGGCCACGGCGTGTTCTTCGGCCTCGGCGCCTACGCGATGGGCATGCACCTGATGCTGGAGATCGGCGCCAAGAGCGTCTACCAGAGCGCACTGCCCGACTTCATGGTCTGGAACCAGGTGAAGGAGCTCCCGCTCTTCTGGCGGCCGTTCAACAGCGCGGCGTTCACCCTGGTGGCAATCGTGGTGGTCCCGGCGCTGTTCGCCCTGGTCTTCGGCTTCCTGGCCTTTCGCAGCCGCATCCGCGGCGTGTACCTGTCGATCATCACGCAGGCGCTGGCGATGTCGGCGTGGCTGGTCTTCAACCGCAACGAGATGAACCTGGGCGGGACCAACGGCCTGGCCGATTTCAAGACCTTCTTCGGGGTGCCGCTCAACCAGCCCTCCACCCAGCGCCTGCTCTACGTGATCACTGCGGTGACGCTGGTGGCGGCGTGGGCGCTGTGCCGATGGATCACCCGCTCGCGGGCCGGCAAGGTGCTGGTGGCCATCCGCGACAGCGAGACCCGCGTGCTCTTCTCCGGCTACTCGCCGGCCGACTACAAGCTGTTCGTGTTCGTCGTCTCGGCGGTGCTGGCCGGCGTGGCCGGCGCCCTCTACGCCCCTCAGGTCGGCATCATCACGCCGGCCAAGATCGGGGTGCTGCCGTCCATCGAGATGGTGGTGTGGGTGGCCGCGGGCGGCCGCGGCACGCTGGTCGGCGCCGTGCTGGGGGCCATCGGCGTGAACTGGATGCAGTCCTGGCTCACCACCAGCTACCCCGACTTCTGGCTGCTCTTCCTCGGCGCCCTCTTCATGGGCGTCGTCCTGTTCTTCCCCGACGGCGCCCTCGGCGCCCTCCAGCGCCTGTTCGGCCTGCTGCGCCCCGCGGTACCAGTAGTCACACCACCAGTTCAATCAATCGGTGAGAGTAACGTCAGCCGGCCCGCTCCTGGAACGGGCCACCCACGGAGCGAGGCGGCCTCGCCGACCCCGCTACAACAATGAACGGCTCCGATACAACAGCATGAACGACGCAATCGTCTACCTCGAGGACGTCACCGTCTCCTACGAAGGGTTCAAGGCTCTCGACCGGCTGAACTTCTTCATGGACCGGCGTGAGCTGCGCGTGGTCATCGGCCCCAACGGCGCCGGCAAGACGACGCTGCTCGACGTCATCTCCGGGCGCGTGAAGCCGGTGCACGGGCGGGTGATCTTCGGGCGCAGCACCGACCTCACGGTCATGACCGAGAACCAGATCGCCGCCCTCGGCATCGGCCGCAAGTTCCAGACTCCGTCGGTGTTCGTCAATCTGACCGTGTGGGAGAACGTCGAGCTGTCGCTGCGGCGGCCGAGCAAGGGCGTGATGGCGACGCTGCTCAGGCGCGACGCCGCCGAGGCCCGCGACCGGATCGCCGCCACGCTGGACACGGTGGGGCTGGGGGCCAAGGGCCGGGACCAGGCCGGGGCGCTGTCGCACGGGGAGAAGCAGTGGCTGGAGATCGGGATGGTCATGGCCCAGGATCCCGAGCTGCTCCTGGTCGACGAGCCGGTGGCCGGGTTGACCGACGAGGAGACGGCGCGCACCGGCGAGCTGCTCCTGTCCATCGCGGCCGAGCGCTCGGTGCTCGTCATCGAGCACGACATGGAGTTCGTGCGCCAGATCGCCCGCACGGTGACCGTCCTCCATCAAGGCACGGTGCTGTGCGAGGGGCCGGTGGAGCAGGTCCAGCAGGATCCGCGGGTGCTGGAGGTCTACCTCGGACAGCGCCGCAGCGGGGACGCGGTGGAGGCGGGGCGGTGAGCGACGGCGGGCCGATGCTGTCCGTCGAGCGGCTCGACGCCGGCTACGGCGGCTCGCAGATCCTCTGGAGCGTCGACCTGAGCGTGGCCTCGGGGCAGGTGGTCTGCCTCATGGGGCGCAACGGCGTGGGCAAGACGACGCTGCTCAAGACGATCATGGGGTTGCTGCCCGCCCGCGGCGGCCGCGTCAAGCTCGACGGCGTGGACGTGACGCGGTGGGCGCCCGACCGCCGGGCCCGGGCCGGCATCGGCTACGTGCCGCAGGGGCGCGAGATCTTCCCCCACCTCACCGTGGAGGAGAACCTCCGCATGTCGCTGCTGGGTTGCGGCCGCGCCCGCGACCTCGACGAGGCCCTGGCGCTCTTCCCGACGCTCCAGCGGCTGCTCGGCCGCAAAGGCGGGGTGCTCTCCGGCGGCGAGCAGCAGCAGCTGGCGATCGGCCGGGCGCTGCTCACCAAGCCCAAGCTCCTGATGTTCGACGAGCCGACCGAGGGCATCCAGCCCTCCATCGTGATGGAGATCGAGGATGCGATCCGGCGCATCCGGACCGAGCTGGGGCTGGCGGTGCTGCTCGTCGAGCAGTATCTCGACTTCGCCGAGCGGCTGGCCGACGCCTACGTGATCATGGCCAAGGGCGCCGTCGTGGCCGGCGGCCCCACCGCGGAGCTGCGGCTGGAGACCGTCCGCCACCATCTTGCGGTATAACGTGGTCGGGCGCGTCGCGCCCGCGAGCGCCCGATAGCGAGGTCCGCCGATGCACCTCACACCCCGCGAGCAGGAGAAGCTGCTCATCTTCACGGCCGCCGAGGTGGCGCGGCGTCGCCGTGCCCGCGGCCTCAAGCTCAACCACCCGGAGGCCCTGGCCCTGATCACGGCCGAGATCCTGGAGGGCATCCGCGACGGCCGCACCGTGTCCGAGCTGATGGCCGCCGGCCTCGACATCCTGCACCGCGAGGACGTCATGGAAGGTGTGCCGGAGATGATCGACGAGGTCCAGGTGGAGGGCACCTTCCCGGACGGCACCAAGCTCGTCACCGTCCATCGACCGATCCGCTGAGCTCGCCCCGGCGGCTCCAAGCTGCTCCTCACGCCTGAGGGAGGAACCCCGTGATTCCTGGAGAGTATTTTCTGGAGGACGGTGAGATCGTCGCCAACGCCGGCCGGCGCACCGCCGAGCTGATCGTCGCGAACACGGCCGACCGGCCTATCCAGGTCGGCTCCCACTTCCACTTCTTCGAGGCCAACCGCGCGCTCCGCTTCGACCGGGCCCAGGCCTTCGGCATGCGGCTGAACATCCCGGCCGGCACGGCCGTGCGCTTCGAGCCCGGCGACGAGAAGCGCGTCACCCTGGTCGAGCTGGCGGGGTCGCGGCGGGTGTTCGGCCTCAACGGCCTCACCCAGGGCGGAGACCGCGACGCCGCGCTGGGCCGGCTGGCCGACTGGCAGCGGCCATGAAGCCCCGCGCACCTCGGCCAGGCCGGCTGCGACTCGAGCCGGGCGCACGGAGCCCGATACGATGACCCTGCGCATCTCCCGACGGCAGTACGCCGATCTCTATGGCCCCACGACCGGCGATCGCGTCCGCCTGGCCGACACCGACTTGCTGATCCGGATCGAGCGAGATCTGACCGTGCCGGGCGAGGAGGCGAAGTTCGGCGGCGGCAAGGTCATCCGCGACGGCATGGGCCAGTCGTCGCGGGCCACCCGCGGCGAGCAGACGCTCGACACGGTCATCACCAACGCCATCGTCGTCGACCACCAGGGGATCGTGAAGGCCGACGTCGGCATCCGCGACGGCCGCATCGTCGGGCTCGGCAAGGCCGGCAACCCCGACCTGATGGCGGGCGTCACGCCGGGCATGGTGATCGGCGCGGCCACGGAGGTCATCGCGGGCGAGGGCAGGATCGTGACGCCCGGCGGCCTCGACACCCACATCCACTTCATCTGCCCCCAGGTGGTGACCGAGGCCATCAGCGCCGGCCTGACCACGCTGCTGGGTGGCGGCACCGGCCCCGCCACCGGCACCGCGGCCACCACGTGCACGCCCGGCGAGTGGAACATCCACCGCATGCTCGAGGCCGCCGAGGAGTTCCCGGTCAACCTCGGGTTTCTCGGCAAGGGCAACGCTTCGGCGCCGGACCCGCTGCGCGAGCAGATCGCCGCCGGGGTCATCGGTCTCAAGCTGCACGAGGACTGGGGGACGACGCCGGCCGCCATCGACTGCGCGCTCTCGGTGGCCGAGGAGTACGACGTGCAGGTGGCGATCCACACCGACACGCTGAACGAGGCGGGGTTCGTGGAGGACTCGATCCGCGCATTCAAGGGGCGGACGATCCACACCTATCACACCGAGGGGGCGGGCGGCGGCCACGCGCCCGACATCCTCCGGGTGGTCGGCGAGCCCAACTGCCTGCCGTCGTCCACCAACCCGACGATGCCGTTCACCGTGAACACGATGGACGAGCACCTGGACATGCTGATGGTCTGCCACCACCTCAACGCCGCCATCCCCGAGGACCTGGCCTTCGCCGAGTCGCGCATCCGCGCCGAGACGATCGCCGCCGAGGACGTGCTGCACGACCTGGGCGCCATCAGCATGATGTCGTCCGACTCCCAGGCGATGGGTCGCATCGGCGAGGTGATCATCCGCACCTGG
Organism: uncultured Candidatus Rokubacteria bacterium; assembly: GCA_963734175.1. Lineage (GTDB taxonomy): Bacteria > Methylomirabilota > Methylomirabilia > Rokubacteriales > CSP1-6 > AR5. The sequence goes on along the minus strand of CAVTGC010000012.1, from coordinate 161,782 downwards.
CAGACGGCCGACAAGATGAAGAAGCAGCGCGGGGCCCTGCCCGGCGAGACGGCCGGCGACGACAACCGGCGCGTCAAGCGCTACGTGGCCAAGTACACGATCAACCCGGCGATCGCCCACGGCCTCGCCGAGCACGTGGGCTCCATCGAGGCCGGCAAGCTGGCCGACCTCGTGCTCTGGAAGCCGGCCTTCTTCGGCGTCAAGCCGGAGATGGTGGTCAAGGGCGGGCTGATCGCCTGGGCGGCCATGGGCGATCCCAACGCCTCGATCCCGACGCCGCAGCCGGTGCTCTACCGGCCGATGTTCGGCGCGCTCGGCCGGGCGCGAGCCTCGACCGCGCTGCTGTTCGTGTCGGCGGCGGCGCTGGCGGCGGATGTGCCGGGCCGGCTTGGCCTCACCAAGCGAGCGGTGGCGGTGTCGCGGTGCCGGGGCATCGGCAAGCGCGACATGATTCACAACGACGCGTTGCCGCGGATCGAGGTGGATCCGGAGACGTATGAGGTGCGGGCGGATGGCGAGCGGGTGACCTGTGAGCCAGCGCGGGTCCTCCCCATGGCCCAGCGGTACTTCTTATTTTGAACGGGCGATGAAAACCGGCCATCTGCGTCGTTGGCGCTGCGCTCCTCGCTGCGGCGTGCTCGGAGTACGCCACGCTCCGGTACTCGCGCCGGCGGACCGTTGGAACGGGCGATGAAAACCGGCCATCTGCGTCGTTGGCGCTGCGCTCCTCGCTGCGGCGTACTCGGAGTACGCCTCGCTCCGGTGCTCGCGCCGCCTAGCATCTGGCCGGTTTTGATCGCCCTGATTTATCTAACATTCTCCAAACGGTTGGTGGTGGTTGGACTGGGCGTGCAGCCCTGCGGCGTATGAGGCATACGCCTCGGGCAAGCGGCGGTGGGTGGAGGGTTTGGGCGCTTGGGTGGCGGGCGTGCAGCCCTGCGGCGTATGAGGCATACGCCTGGGGCAATCAGCGGGTGGGGGTCGCGATGAGTGAGGTGGTTGGGGGCTTGACGATCGTTACGGAGGTGAGCGGGGTAGGCGTGCAGCAGATGGGGGGGCGGGAGCGGGATGGGGTGGTGATGACGGCGGAGGAGCGGAGGTGGGGGCGGCGGCGGGTGGTGACGCGAGGGGGGAGGGAGCTGGCGCTGGCGCTGCCGACGGGGAGCGTGCTGGCGCCGGGCGTCGTGCTGCACGTCGAGGCGGAGTGGTTCGTCGTCGTCGAGGCGGCGGAGGAGGCGGTGCTGGTGGTGTGGCCGCGGACGCGGGACGAGGGGCTGCGGGTGGCGTTCGAGGTGGGGAACCGGCACTTCACGCTGGCCGTCGACGGAGAGCGGGTGCTGGTGCCTGACGATCCGGCGATGGAGCAGCTGCTGCGGCGCCTCGAGGTGCCGTTCGAGCGGACGCGCGCGGTGTTCGTGCCGCTGGGACAGGGGCACCGGCATGACTGAGGCGTGGCTGGCGGTGCTGCAGTTCGCCGACGGGCTGTTCCCGGCCGGTGGCTTCGCCCACTCGCTCGGCCTGGAGACGTACGCGCAGGACGGGCTCGTGCGCGATCGCGACGGGCTGGAGGCGTTCGTCGTGGCCCACCTCGAGGGCTCGGCGGGGCCGGCCGACGCCGTGGCGGTGGCCGTCGCCGTGCGCCTGGCCGCCGCGGGGGACGTGGCGGAGTGGATCGCGCTCGACGAGCGGCTGGAGGCGATGAAGTCGGTGCCGGAGTCGCGTGAGGCCAGCCGGCAGATGGGACGGCAGACGCTGCGGGTCGCGGCCGCGCTCGGGGGCGACGCCGTCATGGTCGAGCTGGCCCGCGCGGTCGGTGAGGGGCTGGCGCCCGGGCACCACGCCACGGTGTTCGGCGCCGCGCTCGGGCGCGCGGGCGTCGCTCCCGAGATCGCCGCCGCGGCCTACCTGCACTCGACGGCGGCGCTGCTGGTCGGTGCCGGCCTGCGGCTGATCGCGCTCGGCCAGCTGGATGGCCAGCGGGTGCTGGCGGCGGTGCGGCCCCGCCTCGCGCGGCTGGCCACGGCGGCGGCGGCGGCGACGCCGGACGACATGTGGTCGTTCAACCCCGGACTCGAGCTGGCCGGCCTCCGTCACGCCACGCTCGACTCGAGGCTCTTCCGCTCATGACCACCACGCTGCCCCGCCCGCTGAAGATCGGCATCGGGGGTCCCGTCGGCTCCGGCAAGACCGCGCTGACCGAGGCGCTGTGCCTGCGTCTGCGCGATGTGCTCGACATGGCCGTGATCACCAACGACATCTACACGCGGGAGGACGCCGAGTTCCTGGTGCGCCGGGGCGCCCTGCCGCCCGCCCGGGTCGTGGGCGTGGAGACCGGCGGCTGTCCCCACACGGCCATCCGCGAGGACGCCTCGGTGAACCTCGAGGCGGTCCGCGCGCTGACCGTGGCGTTCCCCGCCCTCGACCTCCTGCTCATCGAGAGCGGTGGCGACAACCTCGCGGCGACGTTCAGCCCCGAGCTGGTCGACGCCACCATCTACGTGATCGACGTCGCCGAGGGCGAGAAGATCCCGCGCAAGGGCGGGCCGGGCATCATCCGCTCCGACCTGCTCGTCATCAACAAGATCGACCTGGCGCCGCACGTGGGCGCCGACCTCGGCGTGATGGAGCGCGACGCGCGGCGCCAGCGCGCCGGCCGGCCCTTCGTGTTCACCAACCTCAAGAGCGGGCAGGGGGTGGACGCGATCCTCGACTGGCTGCGCCACGACCTGCTGCTCGCACCGGCGTGACCGTCGCCACCCGGGTCGGCCGCGACGGCACGCTGCGGCTGGCCTTCGAGCGGCGCGAGGCCGCGACCGTGCTGACCGCGTGTCGCTACACGCTGCCCCTGCAGGTGCTGGCGCCGGTCGCGATCGCCGACGCCGCCGCGATCGTGTCGATGCTGAACCCGACCGGCGGGGTGCTCGGCGGCGATCGGCTGGAGATCGACGTCGCCGTCGGCCCCGGCGCGCACGCCTGCCTCACCACGCCGTCGGCGACGCGCGTGTATCGCGCGGCGGCCGAGCCCGCCGTACAGCGAGCCCGGCTGACCCTCGGCGGCGGCGCGATCGCCGAGTGGGTGCCCGACCACACGATCCCCTCGGCCGGCGCGGCGCTGCGGCAGTCGCTGGAGGTCATCGCGGCCGAGGGCGCCACGTTGATCGCGGTCGACGCATTCGCGGCCGGTCGGGTGGCCCGGGGCGAGGCGTGGCGCTTCGCCCACCTCGACAGCGCGCTCACCGTCCGCGACGCGGCCGGGCTCGTCCTGCACGACCGCTTCGTGCTGGCCGGGGGCGAGCGGTGGTGCGGCCTCGGTCTCGCCGAGGACCATCCCTATTTCGCGACCGTCGTGGTCGTCGCCGACACCGGCCTCGAGGCCTTCCTCGCCGCGCTGCCCGCGGCGCTGGCCACGATCCATGGCGCCCGAGCCGGCGCCGCCCGGCTGCCGCGACGCGGCGCCCTCGTCCGCTGCCTGGCCGCCTCCGCCCCGGCGCTGACGGACGTGCTGGATGCGACGTGGACGCTGGCCCGCCGCCACCTCCTGGGTCTGCCCCCACTGGCCCTGCGCAAGCTCTAGCGACTCGCGGGCGGTTGGGTGATGCCGGAGGCCGGGTGGCGCTCCCTGACCCGCGCCCGCGCTTCATGGCGAGCCGTTGTCGCCGCGCTCGTTTCGGAGCGGGGCGAGCAAGCCGCCGGCGGTCGGATTGCCGGGCGCGACCCCCTCCGGGGGATGGGGGGTCGCAGCGAGCCCCGCTCCGAAACGAGCAGCGGCGACCGGCGAGCCATGCGCGCGGGCGCGGGTCAGGGTGCGCCACCCGGCCTCCGGCATCGCCCAACCGCCCGCGAGTCGCTGAAGCGCCCGTGCTGGCGCGCGCGTGACGTTTCCGTTACACTCCGGGGCGACATGTTCTCGCTCATCCCGCGCGAGGTGCGGTTCTTCGACCTGTTCGAGCAGCAGTCCCAGCACATCATCAAGGGGGCCCAGCTGCTGCGGGAGCTGGTCAACAACTTCAGCGACGCCCGGGCCAAGTCCCACGCGATCAAGGAAGTCGAGCACCAGGGCGACCAGGTCACCCACGACATCGTGAAGAAGCTCAACACCACGTTCATCACCCCGATCGACCGCGAGGACATCCACGACCTCGCCACCCGGCTCGACGACGTGCTGGACTTCATCGAGGCGGCGGCCGAGCGGCTCGTGGTCTACCGCATCAAGGAGCCGACCTCGGCCTCCCGGGCCATGGCCGAGGTGATCGTGCAGCAGACGCACGCCATGGAGCGGGCCATCAAGTGCCTGCGCACGATGGATCCCGCCTTCCACGAGCACGCGGTGGAGGTCAACCGGCTCGAGAACAGCGCCGACAACCTGCTGCGCGACAGCCTGGCGGCTCTGTTCGAAGAGCAGGCCGACCCCATCGAGGTGATCAAGTGGAAGGAGATCTACGAGACGATGGAGACCGTCACCGACCGCTGTGAGGACGTGGTGAACGTGATCGAAGGGATCATCCTGAAGATGGCCTGATCCGAGCCGTGCTCTCCATCGTCGTCTTCATCGTCCTCGTCGCCCTCATCTTCGACTTCATCAACGGCTTTCACGACGCCGCCAACTCGATCGCCACCGTCGTCTCCACCCGGGTGCTCACGCCGTTGCAGGCCGTGGTGTGGGCGGCGCTCTTCAACTTCGTGGCCGCCTTCGGCTTCGGCGTGCACGTGGCGACCACGGTCGGCAAGGGCGTGGTCCACGCCGACATCGTCGACCAGTGGGTGATCCTGGCCGGGCTGATCGGCGCCATCGCCTGGGACCTGGTGACGTGGTGGTGGGGGCTGCCGACCTCGTCGTCGCACGCGCTCATCGGCGGCTTCGCCGGCGCCGCCGTGGTGAAGGCGGGCTTCGGCTCGCTCGTCGCCTCCGGCCTCGTCAAGATCGGCGTGTTCATGGTCCTGGCGCCCCTGATCGGGTTCGTCGTCGGCTTCCTGATGATGCTGCTGACCTTCTGGATCTTCCGGAACGCCACCCCGGGCCGCGTCGACCGGATCTTCCGGCGCGGCCAGCTCGTGTCGGCCGCGGCCTACAGTCTCGGGCACGGCACCAACGACGCCCAGAAGACGATGGGCATCATCGCCGTGCTGCTCTTCTCGACCGGCCACCTCGGGCCCGGAGTTCTACGTGCCGTTCTGGGTCATCATGGCCGCCCACGCGGCGCTGGCGCTGGGGACGATGATGGGCGGCTGGCGCATCGTGAAGACCATGGGGATGCGGATCACCAAGCTGCGTCCGGTCGGCGGCTTCTGCGCGGAGACCGGCGGGCGCCGTGACCCTCATCGGCACCGCGCTGGCCGGGATTCCGGTCTCGACCACCCAGACCATCAGCGGCGCCATCATGGGCGTCGGCTCCCTGCAGCGATTCTCGGCGGTGCGGTGGGGGGTGGCGGGCCGTATCCTGTGGGCGTGGATCCTCACCATCCCGGCCTCGGCGCTCGTCGCCGCCGCCACCTGGCTGCTGCTCCGGCTGCTCGGCGCCTGACCGGCGGCTGACGGCGTGGCGACCGACGTCCTGATCGTCGAGGACGAGCCGGACATCCGCAATCTCATCGTGCACCACCTGACCCGCGACGGCTTTCGCTGCCGGGTCGCCGCCACCGGTCCCGAGGCGCTGAGCCGCGTGCGCGCGGGTGCCCCCGATCTCGTCGTGCTCGACCTGATGCTGCCGGACATGGATGGGCTGGAGGTCTGCCGCCGGCTGCGGGGCGACCCCGCCACCGCGTCCGTCCCGATCATCATGCTGACGGCCCGGGCCGACGAGGTGGACCGGATCGTCGGGCTCGAGCTGGGCGCCGACGACTACGTGGCCAAGCCGTTCTCCCCCAAGGAGCTGGTGGCGCGCGTGCGCGCCGTGCTGCGGCGAACGCGGCCGAGCGAGCTGGCCCGCCCGCTCGGGGCCGGCGGCGTGAGCCTCGACGTGGCCCGCCACCTCGCCACCGTGGACGGCCGGGCGGTCGAGCTGACGCCCAAGGAGTTCGATCTCCTCCACGCGCTGCTGGAGGCGGCCGGCCGCGTGCTCTCGCGCGAGCACCTGCTCAACCGGGTGTGGGGATACTCGCGCGCCGACGAGATCGAGTCGCGGACGGTCGACGTCCACATCCGCCGGCTGCGCGCCAAGCTCGGCGCCGAGGAGCGGCGCATCGCGACCATCAAGGGCGTGGGCTACCGGTTCGAGGCGGAGTAGCGGACGGCTCGGCGTGGCATGGGACCCGGTCGGCGGTACACTGAGAGCGTGATGAGCCCCCACATTCGCAGTCTGATCCGGCGCCTGGCCCGTTCCACCGCCGGCTGCCTCCTGGGCGGCGCCATGGCAATCCAGCTCGGACCCACGACCACCTCACAGGCGATCAACCAGATGAACGCCACCTCGATGCGGGGCGTGCCGTCGATGACGCCGACGCCGGTCCCGCGGACGGACATGATCTGGGTGCCGGCCCGGGTCGTGAACCTGCCGGGTGAGGGCACGGTCACCGTGCCCGCGCACTGGGAGCGCCGGCTCGACGGCCACGACGTCTACGTGCCGTCGCTGACGGTCCGCGGCACGCAGACCGGCCAGACGACGACGCTGCCGGCCGGCACCCGCCCTCCTGTCGACGAGCGCCTCGGCCCCTAGCCCGCTCACCCAGCGCGCCCTCGCCGTGACCCGGGCCATGCTCGGGCTCGGCCACGAGGTCTTCCACGCCGACGGCGCCACCTTCGTCCGCGACCGCGACCTGCCCGACATCTGGGAGGCCAACCACGTCACCGGCGTCGGCGCCGCTTCGCCCGACGAGATCGATCGCCTCCTCGATCGGGTCGAGCGCGAGTACGCCGGCTTCGGTCATCGACGCTTCGATGTCGACGTCACGACGCCGCCGGCCTTCGAGGCCCGGCTCCTGCTCGACGGCTACGGCGGGCGCCAGTTCCTCGTGATGCTGCTGGCGGGCGAGGTCCGGACCGGCGCCCCGGTCGCCGACATCCGCGAGTGTACGGGCCTCGAGGCGTGGACCACGTACGAGCGACTCGCGCTGGAGGACTGGCGCGAGTCGGCGCGCCGGCGCGGCGTCCCCGTCGACGACGGCGTCGGCGTGGGGCTGGCGCGTTCGCACCGGCGGCGCTCGCCACCGGCGCGCGGCTGGCTGGCGTGGGCGGACGGTGCGCCGCGCGGGTACCTCTTCTCCTGGGAAGGCGTGGACGGCGTGGGCCAGGTGGAGGACCTCTTCGTCCACCCCTCCGCCCGCGGGCGGGGCCTGGCCGCCGCGCTCATCCGGCACGGGGTCGCCCAGTGTCGCGCCGCCGGCGCCGGCCCCGTCGTGATCGTCGCCGAGGCGGCGGACACGCCGAAACAGGCCTACGCGCGCATGGGTTTCCGTCCGGTGGCCGTCGTGCGCGAGTACGTGCGGCAGCTCCCGACGCGGTAAATGGCGGCGCCGGGCAGGCTATGATGGCCCCCATGCTGAGGCGCCTCGCCCGGTTCGTCAGCGGCCGGATCGCCGTGAAGCTCACGCTGACGCTGGTCGGGTTCGTGGCGATCAGCATGCTGGCGGCCGGCCTCTATCTCGGGCGCGCGCTCGACCGCTTCGCCGTGGCCTCGCTGGAGGCGCGGCTCGTCACCGCCAGCCGGCTCCTGCACGACGAGGCGCGAGCCCTGCTGGCCCGCGGCGCCGGCGCCGACGCGCTCGAGGCCTTCGTGCGGCGGGCGGCTCGCCCCACCGAGTCACGGGTGACCGTCATCGCCCCCGACGGCGCCGTGGTGGGCGATTCCGAGGTGGCCAGGGCCGAGCTGCCGCGCCTGGAGAATCACCGCGACCGGCCCGAGGTCCGCGCCGCGCTGCAGGGCCGCGTGGGCCGCGATCTGCGGACCAGCGCCTCCGTCCACGCCCCGCTCCTGTACGTGGCGCTGCCGGTACGCGAGGGGGACCGCGTCGTCGGTGTGATCCGGCTGGCCCTGCCCCTGTCGGCGGTGACGTCGTCCTACGACCAGATCAATCGCGTGATGCTGGCCGGCGGCCTGGTGGCGCTGGTTGTGGCTTTCGGCATCGGGATCTTCGTGGCGGGGCGGGTGACGCGGCCGGTGGTGGAGATGCAGGCCATCGCCCGGCAGATGAGCGAGGGCCAGTTCGCGGTGCGGGCGCCGACGCGCTCGGACGACGAGCTGGGCGCGCTCGGCCGCGCGCTCAACGTCATGGTGCTGCGCCTGCGCGAGCAGATCCAGAATCTCGAGTCCGAGCGGGCCAAGGCCACGGCGATCCTCGACGGCATGGTGGAGGGGGTGGTGGCCGTCGACGGTCAGGAGGGCATCCTCCTCATGAACGAGCGGGCCCGGACGATGTTCGGCGTGGGCCACGGGCGCGGGGAGGGCAAGCCGTTCCTGGAGGTGATCCGCAACGCCGACCTGCACGAGATCTTCCGCTCCGGCCGCACGGCCGGCGGCGTCTTCCGCCGCGAGCTGCGTCTGGTCCACCCGGCTGACCGCACGCTGCGCGTCACCGCGGTGCCCCTCCGGCTGAGCGGCGAGGAGCCGGGGCTGGTCCTGGTCGTCGACGACGTCACCGAGCTGCGCCGCCTGGAGCAGGTGCGCACGGAGTTCGTCGCCAACGTCTCCCACGAGCTGCGCACACCGCTCACGGCGATCCAGGGCTACCTGGAGACGCTGCTCAGCGGAGCGCTCGACGAGCCCGAGCACTCCCGCCGCTTTGTCGAGATCGCCTTCCGCCACACCGAGCGGCTGGGCCGTCTGCTCAACGACCTCACCGATCTCTCGAACATCGAGCTCGGCAAGGTCTCGCTCCGGCTGACGCCGACGATGCTGCGGCCAGTCGTCGACTCCGTGCTGGAGGTGGTCGCCGCCAAGGCCCGCGACGGCGAGGTGACCCTGACCGCCGAGGTGAGCGAGGTGATCAGCGTCCAGGCCGACCACGACCGCCTGGTCCAGATCCTCATCAACCTCGTCGACAACGCGGTGAAGTACACGCCGGCCGGCGGCAGCGTGACCGTGCGGGCGCGCCCCACCGTGCAGGGGCGGATCGAGCTGAGCGTGAGCGATACCGGCGTCGGCATCCCGCGCGCCGATCTGCCGCGGATCACCGAGCGCTTCTATCGCGTGGACAAGGCCCGCTCGCGCGAGCTGGGCGGCACCGGCCTGGGGCTGGCCATCGTCAAGCACCTCGTGCTCGCCCACGGCGGCGATCTGGGGATCGACAGCGAGGAAGGTCGCGGCACGACGGTACGCGTGCTGTTCCCCGAGGGCGGCGGCTCCGCCGACGCCCAGCTGGCGCTGCCGATGCCGGCGGCGGGGGTGTGATGGCCGCCCCGGTCGTGATCGTCAGCATCGACGGCTTCTCGGCGGCGCTGGCCGCCGACCCGACGCTGCGCCTTCCGGCCCTCCGGGGACTGGCCGCGCGGGGTGTGGCCGCTGCCGGCCTGCGCCCGGCGTTCCCCAGCGTGACGTGGCCTTGCCACACGACGCTGGTCACCGGGACCGCGCCCGCCCGCCACGGGGTCCTGGGCAACGAGGTGCTCGACCGGGCCAGCGGCCGCGTCCTGTTCCACGAGGGTGACGTCTGCGACACGCCGCCGCGCGTGCCCACGCTGTGGGACGCCACGGCGGCGGCCGGGCGGTCGAGCGCCTCGCTCTGCTGGCCCAAGACGCGCGGGGTCACCGCGCTCAGGGACAACGTGCCGGAGGTCCTCGACCAGGAGCTGTTCGAGGCGTGGGCGTCGCGACCGTTGTGGGAGGAGGCGCGCGCGGCCGGGCTGCCGGTCGACCGCTACGCGAGCTGGAGCACGGCGCGCATGCTGACCCCGCTGCAGGACTGGCTCACGCTGGAGCTGGCGCGCCATGTCCTGCGCCGTCGGCCGCCCGACCTGCTGCTCGTGCACTTCCTGATGGTCGACAGCTTCCAGCACGAGTTCGGACCGGCCAGCCCGGAGGCGCGCTGGGCCCTCGAGCACGCCGACGGGCTGCTCGCCACTCTGCTGGCCGATCTCGAAGCTACCGGCCGGCTGGAGCGAACGAACGTGATCGTCGTCGGCGACCACGGCTTCGTCGAGGTTGCTCACCGCGCGCTGCCCAACGACGCGCTGCGTGCGGCCGGGCTGCTGCGGCTGGGCACCGATGCGCGGGTGACAGGCGAGGCTCGGGTGATCGCCAACGGCGGCTCCGCGCACGTCTACGTCAGCCCGGGCCGGGGGAACGTCGAGCGGGTGCGCGACGTGCTGACGGCCGCCCCCGGCGTGGCCGAGGTCGTCGGGGCCGAGGCGTTCGCCGACCTGGGGCTGCCGCAGCCCGGCGAGGATCCGACCCAGGGTGATCTCGTTCTGCACGCGGCCGAGGGCTGGTTTTTCACTGGCCATGCCACGCCGGAGCAGGCCGCCACCGCGCTCGGCTATCGCGGCACCCACGGCCATCGCCCCGACGACCCGCGGCTGCACGCCGGCTTCGTGGCGGCGGGGCCGTCGATCGTGAGTGGAGCGCGCGTGGACGTCCTCGACCAGCGCGAGGTCGCCCCCACCGCGGCGGCAATGCTGGGCCTGAGCCTGCCCACCGCCGAGTACCCGCCCTCTCGGCAGATTCTCGACCGCGCGTAGTCCGCGCGCGGTCTGCGATACCCGCCCCCGAGCGCGTGAGTCGCCGCCGCGCCCGATCCACGTCGCCTCGCCGCGGCCAGGTTGTCCGCCCCTCGCCAGCGCGGGGATCACGACCTCGTTCGACAGCCTGGCCATCGGATACGTCTTCGATGCCGGTCAGCGGCCGCGTGATCCCCGACCGCTGGTCGATGCCGTCCGCGCCGTCCAGGCGCGAGGCCTGTGGGCCGATCATTTTCTACATGTTATATGCGAAGTTGGTACGGATCAGGTGCTGGACGACTTCGAGCCCTTCGCGGACGATCCGATGGTCCGGCTCGCGGCTCGACATCCTGTCCTCGGACTACGTGCCGGCCTCGCTGCTGCACGCCGCGGTCCTGCTCCACACGCAGCTCGGCTGGCCGCTGCCGCCGGCGATCGCCACCGTGACCGCGACCCCGGCCGAGCGCGTGGGCCTCGACGACCGCGGCGACATCGTGCCGGGCCGCCGGGCTGATCTGGTGCGCGTCCGCGTCGTGGACGGCCTGCCGGTCGTCCGCGCCGTCTGGCGGCTGGGCGAGCGCGTGGCCTGAGTGGCGAGCCAGCCGGCGGGAGTGTGGTCGACCCCCACAATTCACCGTTCCGTCATCATCCGGTAACGCCTCGCGCGGCATCATCCCGGCCATGCGGAGCGTGACGTGATCGAGCTGCTCGGGATCGGGGTGCCTGGGAACCGGGGCGAGTGGCTGCTCCACCGCGTCTGCGCCACCCTCGAGGCTGGCGAGGTGACGGTGGTCCTGTCGAGCGATCCCGCCGAGCGGAGCGCGCTGCTCGACGCCGTCACGGGACGCCGGGTGCCGGAGGAGGGGCGGGTCTGGGTGAGCCGGGCCCCGCTGATGCCGGCCTCGCGGGGCCAGATCCGCCGGCTGTGCGTCGAGGTCGACCCCGGATCGCCGCTCGTGGCCCGCCGGTCGCTGTTCTGGAACGCGGTGGCGCCGGTGTCGGGCTCGCGCGCCCTCGGCCGCCTGCTCCGCCTGCCCCGCCGCCGCGAGCGCGACGCCGTGCGGACCGCGCTCGACCGCGTCGGGCTGCGCGGACGGGCGGAGGAGCCGGTCGGCCGGCTGTCGCCGTTCGACCGCATGCGGTTCTGCATCGCCCGCGCCCTGGCCCGCGGCCCCCGGCACCTGGTGGTGCGGGAGCCCGACTCGGCGGTGGGACCGGACGAGCTCGGTGGCCTGCTGGCCCTGCTGCGGCTCATCGCCCGCAGCGACAAGCTCGGCGTCGTGGTGAGTCTCGCCGACGGCGACGCCGGCCGGCGCTTCGCCGACCGTCTGCTGCTCCTGCACGAGGGCCGGCTCGTGTTTCACGGCCGCGTCGAGGCCCTCGACGAGGCGCGCAACGCCTGGCACGCGGGAGCGCTCATCCGATGAGCGGGGCCGCCAGGCTCGACCTCGTGAGTCTCTTCACCGAGGCGGGTCGGCGGGCCTATGGTGAGGCGGTCACCCAGCTCGCCCACGCCCTGCAGTGCGCGGCCCTCGCCCACCGCGACCGAGCCGACGACGAGGTCGTCGTCGCTGCCCTCCTGCACGACGTCGGTCACCTGGTCGAGCGGCAGGAGGATCGCCCCGAGCACCATCACGGCAGCGGCGGTGCGGCCTTCGTGCAGCCCTACGTGCCGCCGCGCATCGCGTGGCTGATCGAGCACCACGTGATCGCCAAGCGATACCTGTGCACGGTCGACGCGCGCTACGTCGAGCAGCTCTCGCCCGCCTCCCGTCGCTCCTACGCCATGCAGGGCGCGCGCCTGGAGCCGGACGAGCAGCTGGGGCTGGAGACGCGGCCCTGGTTCGTCGACGCCGTGCGGCTGCGCCGCTGGGACGACGCGGCGAAGGTGCCGGGCGCGGCGTGTCCGCCGCTGATCGAGTACGCGCCGCTGCTGGAGCGTCACTTCGGGCCCCAGGCCTGGACGGCCGGGCCGGGCATCGGTCGCTGACGATGAGTGCCGACGAGCGCGTGGGCTCGGCGATTCGCGGGCGCCTCGCCGCCGACCTCGCCGTCCGCGGCGGCCGGCTCGCCCTCGAATACTTCCACCGGGCCCAGGTCTCGTGGAAGCCGGACGGCTCGATGGTCACCGACGCCGACCTCGCCGTCCAGGAGGACCTGGCCGCGCAGATCGCGCGCGCCTTCCCCGACGACGCCGTCGTGGGCGAGGAGGGGCAGGGGGACGCGGATCAGGGCGCGCTCTACTCCTGGGTGCTCGATCCCATCGACGGCACCAACAACTTCGGCCGGGGGCTCCCCGGCTTCTCGATCTCGATCGGCGTGCTCCGCAACGGCCAGCCCTACGCCGGCGCCGTCTACGATCCGATCTCGCGCTGGCTCTTCACGGGCTGTGTCGGGCGGGGCGCGTGGCTCAACGACCGTTCGCTGCAGGCCCGGCCGGCGCCGCTGACCCGCAGCTCGCTCGTCTCGGTCCGCACGCCGCTGGAGGACGGCACCCCGCCCTTCGTCGACGAGTGGCTGCGGCGCTACCGGCTGCGCCGGTTCGGCTCGACGGCGCTGCACCTCTGCTACGTCGCCCTCGGCGCCCTCGATCTGGTCCACGATCATCGGGCGTCGCTCTGGGACGTCGCGGGCGCCGCGCCGGTCTTGCTCGAGGCCGGCGGGGTCCTCACCACCGCCGACGGCGCGCCGCTCTTTCCCGCGACGGCCGCGCACCTGGGCGGTGCCCCGATCGCATTCCTGGCCGGTAATCAGGGCGGCCACGCCCAGGCGCTGGCCGAGTTCGTCGGCGCCGTCCCGCTCGCTCGCTAGCTGTCCACCGCCGTCCACCGGGATATCCCCAATTGATACGGATCGGGGGGCGCATGTCGCCCAAGATTTACGACGCCGTCATCGTCCCGTAACCCCCGAGGGCGACACTCGGCCGCGATGAAGATCGCCACGCCGACACGCGGACTGGGCCGGGTACTGGTCGTCGAGGACGAGCGGGACGTTGCCGAGCTGATTCGCTACAACCTCGGCAAGGAAGGCTACGACGTCGTGGTGACGGCCAGCGGAGCCGACGCCGTCAAGCAGGCCCGCGAGGCGCACCCCGACGTCGTGCTGCTGGACATCATGGTGCCCCACCTCAACGGCTGGGAGGTGTGCCGCCGGCTCAAGCAGGACGCCGAGACGCGCGGCATCCCCGTGATCATGGTGACCGGCCGGGCCGAGGAAGGCGACAAGGTGCTCGGCTTCGAGATGGGCGCCGACGACTACGTGACCAAGCCGTTCTCGCCCCGGGAGCTGCTGGCCCGCGTGCGGGCGGTGTCGCGGCGCGGGCGGGCCGACGGCGCCGAGCGCAAGGCCCACGTACGAGTCGGGGAGCTCGAGATCGATCGTCATCGCTTCGAGGTCCGGCTCAAGGGCCGGCCGGTCGAGCTCACGCCCAAGGAGTTCGAGCTGCTGGCCATCCTGGCCGGCTCGCCCGGGCGCGTGTTCGGCCGCGAGGAGTTGCTGGACGCCGTCTGGGGCCGCGATGGCTTCGTGGAGCCGCGCACCGTGGACGTGCACGTCGCCCGGCTGCGCGCCAAGTTCACCGCCGCCCGGTTGCCGGCCCCCGGCCTGGAGACGGTGCGGGGAGTCGGCTACCGCTTCCGGGAGCCCAGCCGTTCGTAACACGCCCGTAACACGCCTGTCACCGCCCCGCAACGCCGGCACGTGATCATGCAGACCACACACACGAGGAGAGAACAGGGATGAGAATGCGTGGAAGCCTCGCAGCGATGGGGGTGGTGCTGCTGGTCGGCAGCGTCGCCTCCGCCCAGGTTCAGGTCGATCCGGGCCTGCCCGCCTACAAGGCGACGAGCGGCGTCAGCGGCAACATCTCGAGCGTCGGCTCCGACACCCTCAACAACCTCATGACCTTCTGGGCCGAGCAGTTCGCCAAGTACTACCCGAACGCCAAGGTGCAGATCGAGGGCAAGGGCTCGTCCACGGCGCCGCCGGCGCTCATCGGCGGCACTGCTCAGCTCGGCCCGATGTCGCGGGAGATGAAGGGCACCGAGATCGACCAGTTCGAGAAGAAGTACGGCTACAAGCCGGTCGGGCTCCGTACTTCCGTCGACGCCCTCGCCGTGTTCGTGAACAAGGACAACCCGATCAAGTGCCTCAGCCTCACCCAGGTCGACGCCGCGTTCTCGAAGTCGCGCCGTCGCGGGGCGAAGGACGACGCCGTGACCTGGGGCCAGCTCGGCCTCACCGGTGAGTGGGCCGCCAAGCCCGTCAGCCTCTACGGACGCAACTCGGCCTCCGGCACCTACGGGTTCTTCAAGGAGCACTCGCTCAAGAACGGGGACTTCAAGGATTCCGTGAAGGAGCAGCCGGGGTCGGCGTCGGTGGTGCAGGGGGTCACGGTGGACCGGTTCGCCATGGGCTACAGCGGCATCGGCTACGCCACCGCCGGGGTCCGCGCCGTCCCGCTGACCGAGAAGGACGGCGGCAAGTGCATCGAGGCGACCGCCGACAACGCCTACAGCGGCGCCTACCCACTCGCCCGCTTCCTGTTCGTGTACGTCAACAAGGCGCCGGGCAAGCCGCTGGAGCCACTGGTCCGCGAGTTCGCGCGGTTGATGCTCTCGCGCGAGGGTCAGGAGGCCGTGGTCAAGGACGGCTACTTCCCGATTCCGGCCGCGGTCGCCAAGGAAGAGCTGAACAAGGTCCTGTAAGTGGCCATCAACGCCGACGCGCTGCCCGGCCGCCCGCTGACCGTCTCGCGGGCCCGGACGGCGCGTCGGATCCTCCTCGATCGCTGGGCCTCCCGTCTGGTCGTGCTCGGCGGGATCGTCGTCATCGCCTCGATCCTCGCCATCCTGTTCGTGATCCTGGCCGAGGCGTGGCCGCTGTTCCGGCCGCCGTCCGCCGAGCGGGTCGGGCAGGGGCTCGCGGGTGCGGCGCCGGCCGCCGGCGATGCGCTCGGGGTCGACGAGTATCGCGAGATTGCCTACACCATCACGCCGGCGGGCACCCTGCAGTTCACCCCCCTGCGCGTCGCCGGCGCCTACCCGCCGATCCCGGTGCCCGGGCTCGGTGGTGCCCGGGTGACGGCGGTCGCGGAGACGGGCCGAGGCCAGCATGCGCTCGGCACCTCCGACGGTCGCGTGGTGCCGCTGACCGTCCGGTTCCAGGCCGACTTCAAGGACGGCCGCCGCGTGCTCACGCCGCAGCAGGAGTTCGGACCGGCCGCCGCGCTCGACCCCGAGCGTACGCGTGCGATCATGCGGCTGACCGGCGCCGCCACCGGCGCCGGTCCAGTCGTGATCGGCCAGGTTGGCCCCCGCGACCTCGTCGTGCAGAGCGTCGTCGAGAAGAAGGCCTTGATCGGGGCACCGCGGCGCGAGGAATCGCTGCAGGCCCTCACGGTCGACGCCGAGGGCGAGGTGACGGCGCTGCGGCTCGACGGGCGCGGCGAGGATCTGTTCCTCGGCACCTCGGGCGGCGACGTCGTCCGCTACGACCTGCGCGACAAGACGGCGCCCCGGGTAGCGGAGACGGTGGCGGCGGCGCCGGCGGGGACGCCCATCACCCTGCTGCAGCTCCTCAACGGCGACCGCACGCTGGTGGTCGGCGACGGGGCCGGCGCCGTCACCACCTGGCAGGTGGTGCCGCCGCCGACGGGCGGTGAGGCCCGCCTGACGCGCATCGGCACCTTCGCCGCGCACGGCACCCGGGTCGTGGCGGCGAGCCCGTCGCGCCGCGACAAGGGGTTCGTGACCGCCGACGCCGGCGGTGGCCTGCACCTGAACTACGCCACCGCGGGGACGACCCTGCTCGAGCTGCGCGATGGCGCGGGGCTGCGCGCCGTCGTCTTCGCCCCCAAGGCCGACGGGCTGGTGACGGCCGACGAGAGCGGCCGCCTCTCGCACTGGGCCCTGCGCAACCCGCACCCCGAGGCCACGCTGGGCACCCTGTTCGGCCGCGTCTGGTACGAGGGGTACGCGCAGCCCGAGTACGTCTGGCAATCGACCGGCGGCACCGACGACTTCGAGGCCAAGTTCAGCCTGACCCCGCTGGTCTACGGCACCCTGAAGGGAACGGTCTACGCGCTGCTCTTCGCCGTGCCGCTGGCGTTGCTGGCCGCCCTCTACGTGAGCGAGTTCATGCACCCCGCGGTGAAGGCGTACGTGAAGCCGGTGGTCGAGATCATGGCGGCGCTGCCGAGCGTGGTGCTGGGCTTCCTGGCCGGCCTGTGGCTGGCGCCGATGGTCGAGCGGGTCGTGCCCGGCCTCTTCCTGCTGCCGCTCGTCGAGACCGTCTGCATCCTCATCGCGCTGCTGCTGTGGCAATCGCTGCCCCTGACCGTGCGCACGCGCGTCCGGGCCGGCTCCGAGGTGTTCCTGCTGGTGCCGGTGGTGCTCGCGGGGGCCTGGCTGGCCTTCGGGCTGGGCGGTCTCGTCGAGAGCCGCCTGCTCGCCGGCGACTATCGGGGCTGGCTCCTCGCCGCGCTGGGGCTGACCTACGACCAGCGCAACTCGCTCGTGGTGGGGGTGGCGATGGGCTTCGCGGTCATCCCGATCATCTTCACGATCGCCGAGGACTCGCTGGCCAACGTGCCCCAGCACCTGCGCGCGGGCTCGCTGGCCCTCGGCGCCAACCGCTGGCAGACCGCCCTGCGGATCGTGCTGCCGACCGCGAGCCCGGGCATCTTCTCGGCGATCATGATCGGCTTCGGGCGGGCGGTAGGCGAGACGATGATCGTGCTCATGGCCACCGGGAACACGCCGCTGATGGACATGAACATCTTCAGCGGCTTCCGCGCGCTGAGCGCCAACATCGCGGTCGAGCTGCCGGAGGCGCCGGAGGGCGGCACGCTGTTCCGCGTCCTCTTCCTCGCCGCCTTCCTGCTCTTCTGCCTGACCTTCGTGGTGAACACCCTGGCCGAGCTGGTGCGCCTGCGCCTGCGCCGGAAGTACCGCTACCTGTGAGCCGCTCGAGCGCCCGCAAGCTGTGGCGCAGCGGCGAGCCGTTCATCTGGCTCACCGGTGGCGCCCTCGCCCTGGCCCTGATCATGGTCGCCGGCCTGATCCTCATCATCCTGTCCAACGCCCTGGGGTTCTTCTGGCCGGCCGAGGTCATCCGCTTCACGCTGCGAGACGGCAAGACGCTGGCCGGCCCGGTGGTCGAGCGCGAGCGGGTGCCGGGCGCGGCCGGGCAGTACCGGATCAAGGTGAAGGTGGCCAACCGCGACCTGTATGGTGCGGACTTCGTCTGGGTCGACGAGGCCCAGATCGTCTCCCGCGAGCGGCCGCCGGAGATGGCGGTGATCGAGCGGACGGAGTGGGGGCTCCTGGTCGGCACCATCACCGCGCTGCGCGAGGGCGAGCGCCAGATCGCCGCCGGCCCCGCCGCGTGGGCGGAGGCGAGCCGGCGCCTGCCCGAGGTGGACCGTCTACGCGCCGAGATCCGCCGGCTCGAGCGCTCCGACATCGGCGCCATCAACCACGCCCAGGAGCAGGTCCGCCTGCGGCTGCGCGTGCTGGAGCTGGACGGTGTCACCACCGGCCCGGCGGTGGAGGCGCTGCGGGCCCGGACCGCGGCGCTCCAGGAGCGCTACAAGGAGCAGGAGGCTCGCCTGATCGAGCTGCGCAGCCGGCAGACGGGCAGCCTCGTGGTGACCGCCGAGGGCGGCAAGGAGAAGGTCCTGCCGCTGGCCCAGGTGCTCGACGTGCACTTTCCCAACCGGATGGGCGTCGGCGCCAAGGCCACGCACTACGCCGCCCGGGTGTGGGAGTTCGTCTCCGCCGACCCCCGCGAGTCGAACACCGAGGGCGGGGTGTTCCCGGCGATCTACGGGACCGTGATGATGGTCTTCATCATGTCGCTGCTGGTGACGCCGCTGGGCGTGCTGGCGGCCTTCTACCTGCGCGAGTACGCTCGCCAGGGCGCCTTCGTGAGCGCCGTGCGGATCGCCGTGAACAACCTGGCCGGCGTGCCCTCCATCGTGTTCGGCGTCTTCGGCGTGGGCTTCTTCATCTACATCGTGGGCGGCACCATCGACCGGCTCTTCTTCGCCGAGGCGCTGCCCACCCCGACCTTCGGCACCGGCGGCATCCTGTGGGCCTCGCTCACGCTGGCCCTGCTGACGATCCCGGTGGTGATCGTGGCGACCGAGGAGGGGCTGGCCGCGATCCCGCGCGGCACCCGGGAGGCCTCCCTCGCGCTGGGCGCGACCAAGCTGGAGACGACGCTGCGGGTGGTGCTGCCGGCGGTCATGCCCTCGATCCTCACCGGCCTCATCCTGGCCATGGCCCGGGCCGCCGGCGAGGTGGCGCCGCTGATGATCACCGGGGTCGTGAAGCTGGCCCCGTCGCTGCCGATCGACGCGACCTGGCCGTTCCTGCACCTGGACCGCAAGTTCATGCACCTGGGCTTCCACATCTACGACGTTGGCTTCCAGTCGCCGAACGTGGACGCCGCCCGCCCGATGGTCTTCACGACCACGCTGCTGCTGCTGGCGATCGTGGTCTTCCTGAACCTGTTCGCGATCTCGATGCGCAACCGGCTCCGTCGCCGGTACGCGACGGCCGCCGTCTAGGCCAAGGAGAACGTGATGGCTGGACCCGTGCAGGTGGCCGCGAGCCTCAATCCGCGCGCCACCACCGCCATGCTGGAGACCCCCATGGTGGAGATCGAGCACCTCGCCTTCTGGTACGGCGACAAGCAGGCGCTCAAGGACGTCTCGATGTCGGTTCCCAAGCACCGGATCACGGCGTACATCGGCCCGTCGGGATGCGGCAAGTCGACCTTGCTGCGCTGTCTCAACCGCATGAACGACCTCGTGGACGGTGCCACCATCGAGGGCGTCATTCGCATCGGCGGAACCGATATCTACGATCCCGAGCTCGACGTCACCGAGCTGCGCAAGCGGGTGGGCATGGTCTTCCAGAAGTCCAACCCGTTCCCGAAGTCGATCTACGAGAACGTCGCCTACGGGCCCCGCATCCTCGGCGTACGGC
Organism: uncultured Candidatus Rokubacteria bacterium; assembly: GCA_963734175.1. Taxonomy (GTDB): domain Bacteria; phylum Methylomirabilota; class Methylomirabilia; order Rokubacteriales; family CSP1-6; genus AR5. The sequence continues at coordinate 142,201 of CAVTGC010000012.1, read as the reverse complement.
AGCGGCCCGACCTCGACGGCATCGTGGAGCGCAGCCTGCGCGCGGCCGCCCTGTGGGGCGAGGTGCAGGACCGGCTCGCCGAGTCGGCGCTCGGACTCTCCGGGGGGCAGCAGCAGCGGCTGTGCATCGCCCGGGCCATCGCGGTGGAGCCCGACGTGCTGCTCATGGACGAGCCGTGCTCGGCGCTCGACCCCATCGCCACCGGCCGGATCGAGGATCTGATGCTCGAGCTGAAGAACAGCTACACGATCGTCATCGTGACCCACAACATGCAGCAGGCGGCCCGCGTGTCCGACTACACGGGGTTCATGCTGCTGGGCGAGCTGGTGGAGTTCGGCATCACCCGGGAGCTGTTCACCAATCCACGGGACCGGCGGACCGAGGACTACATCACCGGCCGGTTCGGTTAGAGCGGAGGCCCCGCCATGCAGCGGCACTTTCACGAGGAGCTGGAGGCGCTCAAGCAGACCCTGCTGGCCATGGGCGGGCTGGTCGAGGACCAGATCCGGCGCGTCATGACCGCGCTCCTCGAGCGCGACGGCGAGCTGGCCCAGGAGGTCATCGACCGCGACCGTCAGGTGAACGCCTACGACGTCGAGGTCGACGAGAAGTGCGTGGAGCTGCTGGCCCTGCACCAGCCGGCCGCCGGCGACCTCCGCTTCATCACCACGGCCATGAAGATCGTCACCGACCTCGAGCGGATCGGCGACCAGGCGGTGAACATCGCCCAGCGGGCGCTGGAGCTGAACCAGGAGCCCCAGCTCAAGCCCTACATCGACCTGCCCCGCATGGCCGAGCGCGCCCAGCGCATGGTGAAGGAGAGCCTGGACGCCTTCGTGGCCCGCGACACCGCGCTGGCCCGGCGGGTGTGCGGCGAGGACGCCGAGGTCGACGCGCTCAAGGAGCAGATCTTCCGCGAGCTGCTGACGTTCATGATGGAGGACGCCCGCACGATCCCTCGGGCCATCCGGCTGATCCTCATCTCCCGGTTCCTGGAGCGGGTCGCCGACCACGCCACCAACATCGCCGAGATGGTGATCTACATGGTCGACAGCAAGATGGTGCGGCACACCCTGGCCTGATCGCCTATCGTAGGGAGGCGTGCGCTCGGCCTACGCTCTGCTCCTCGGCGCCAACCTCGTCTACGCGACGTCCTACGTCGCCATCCGCGTCGTGCTCGACGAGCTGCCGCCCGCTCTGCTGGCGCTGGTGCGGCTGGTCGTCGGCGCCGCCATCCTGATCCCGCTCGCGCGGATGCTGGAGCCGGTGGCGGCGCCGCCGGACCGGGCCGACGCCTGGCGCATCGTCTGGATGGGCGTCATCGGCTTCGCCGCCGCCTTCGCCTTCGGCCACTGGGGGCTGGCCCGGTCGACCGCCACCAACGCCGCGCTGCTGATCATCGTCGAGCCGGTGTCGATCATGGCGCTCAGCCCGCTGGTGCTGGGCGAGCGCATGAGCCGCCGGGAGGCGGCCGGCGCCGTCCTCGCCGTGCTGGGCGCTGTCGTCGTCATTCTCAACGGCGTGCCGGGAGTCACGCGCGGGCTGGCGCCGCACTGGCGCGGCGATCTCCTCCTCGTGCTCTCCGGCCTCGCCTTCGGCGCCTACACGCTGCTCGGCCGCGGCGTGCTGAGCCGCCACAGCCCGCTGCGGGTGACCGCGCGCTCGATCGTGTGGGGCGCGGTGGTCATGGTCCCGTTCGTCGTCGCCGAATGGCGGGGGGGCGCCCGGCCGGTGCTGACGGCCGCCTCGGTGGCCGGCGCCCTCTACCTGGCGGTGGTGATCACGGCGTTCGGCTACCTGCTGTGGAACTGGGCGCTGGCGCGGGTCGCCGCCCCCCAGGTGGCGGTCTTCGTCACCGTGCAGCCGATCGGCGGCGCCATCCTGGGGATCGTGCTCCTGCACGAGCCGCTGACGGCGTTCACGGTGGCCGGCGGTGCGCTGATCGTGCTGGGGCTTTCGTTGACCGTCACCGGGCGGCAGTGACGGTATACTGACATCGTGGCTGAAGCACGTCGCTATCAACTGCAGAACGAAGCCGCCAACCGCCTGATCGCCGAGCTGGTCGAGGTCGCCGGGGTCACCTCCGAGCGGCGCGGGTACGTGCAGCACCTGCTCACCACCGTGCTCAAGCTGCACGAGGACGGCGCCCAGCCCGGCGACCTCAAGGTCACCAACGCCGCGCTCAAGGAGCTGCGCTACGCCTACAAGGTGTTCGCGCCGTACCGGGGCGTGCGCAAGGTGACCGTGTTCGGCTCGGCCCGCACCGCGATGAGCGAGGAGGCGGCGGTGACCGCGCGCGACTTCGGCCAGCGCATGGTGCAGGAGGGCTGGATGGTGGTGACCGGCGCCGGCGCCGGCATCATGGGCGCCGCCCAGGAGGGCGCCGGCGGCGAGCAGAGCTTCGGGCTGAACATCCGGCTGCCGTTCGAGCAGGAGGCCAACCCGTGGATCGCCGCCGATCCCAAGCTCATCACGTTCAAGTACTTCTTCACCCGCAAGCTGTTCCTGGTGAAGGAGGCGAGCGCGGTCGTGCTGTTCCCGGGCGGGTTCGGCACGATGGACGAGTGCTTCGAGCTGCTGACGCTCATGCAGACCGGCAAGTCGGCCATCGTCCCGGTCGTCCTGGTGGAGACGGGGCCCAAGCCGTACTGGCGTATCTGGGACCGCTTCGTGCGGGGCGTGCTCGTGGATCGCCGGCTCATCGAGGGCGGCGACACCGGCTTCTACCGCATCGTCGACAGCGTGGACGAGGCGGTGGGCCAGATCACCGACTTCTACCGGGTGTTCCAGTCCTCGCGCATCGTCGGCGACCATCTCGTCTTCCGGCTCACGCGCGCGCTCACCGACGCCGAGATCCGCGAGCTCCAGCATCAGTTCGAGGACATCCTGAAGGGTCCGCTCGACCAGGCCCCGGGCCCGGTGCCGCAGGAGCTGAACGAGTGCCCCGAGCTGCCGCGGCTGATCATCCCGTTCGCCCGCTCGTCCTACTCGCGCCTGCGCCGCCTCATCGACCAGGTCAACAGCTTCGGCGGACCCGATGTGACCGCCCGGCCCCCAGACACTCAGAAGGCCCCGGCGTAGCCGGGGCCTTCCACTGTCTCCGGACGCTCGCCGCTCCGATCGCTACTCGGGCTCGGGCCGCTCCTGGGTGATCTGGCATTCCGTGCAGACCCAGGTGCGCATGACCACCTTGGTCTGATCGTCTCGCCGCAGCGTCCACGGAATGAACCCCGCCTTCCCGCACCGCGGACACTTCTCCGGCCTCGCCCCCGGCGGCAAATGCGACGGCAACCACGGAACCTTCGCTGGCATAGCCGCGATGATATCACCGCTTCGAGCGCGGGCTTCGCCCGCGCCATCCTGCTTTGGCTCTAGGGGGAGCAACTGTCTGACATCTCAAGCCGCTGGGGCCGGCTGCCAGCCGACTCGCCGCTGAATCATCGCATTGAGGATGACTAAGAGCTTGGCGCATGCACGATCTGGCGGCCATTGAGCCGGCCGAGCTCCGGCAGATCCGCCAGCAACGTGGTGGCCAGCACCGGCCCGACCCCGGGCGTGGTCCGCAGCAAGTTCTCGGTCTCCCGCCACACGGGACTGTTGCGGATCCCGCTCTGCAGCGCCGTGTCGACATCGCGCAGTTGGGCCCGTAGCCATTCCACGTGGGCTTGAATCTGCGGGCGGATGGCGCGCGCGGCCTGGGCAAGGCGCTGCTCTTCGGCCAGGAGCATCTCCAGCAGTTGCCGCCGGCGCGTCAGCCAGCCCTGCAACTCCTGCGTGAGCGCGTCCGGGACGGCCCGCGGTTCGGGCCGGACCGCGTCGGCAAAGTGGGCCAAGACCGCCGCGTCGATCGCGTCCGTCTTGGCGAGCTTCCCTATCGCCCGCGCAAAGTCGCGCACTTGCCGAGGATTGACCACCACGACCGGCAACTGCGCCGCCGTCAGCGCCGCCACCAGCGGAATCTCATAGCCGCCGGTGGCCTCCAGCACAATCAACGCGACGGGCCCGGCCGCGCGCAGCCGCTCCACCAGCTCCGCGATCCCCGCCCCGTCGTTCGCCGTTGTCCACCGCGTCCCACTCGCTCGCTCGGCGACGTCGAGCTGCCGCTTCGCCACGTCGATCCCGATGAAGCTCCCTGTCGTCGTCATGCGCCCTCTCCCTGGCCCGACCTTGCGAATCCGGGCTCGTGGCCCTGGCAACTGTCCGGGCTGCGTTGGAGTATGGACGCGGCGACCCCGGCTCCCCCGCGGTCTCGAGACCAGAGGCAGTGGTCGGTCTACCGCGTCCCAGGGAGTTCACCACAGAACGCATGAACGAGAGATACAAGGCAGGAAGGAGCACGCCGAAGGCGCGCGACGACCGTCGGAAGTCCCCTCCGAGCTAGATTCTCGGGTCCACCGCGTCGCGGAGCCGGTCGCCGACGAGGTTGATCGCCAGCACCGTGGCCAGGATGGCCAGGCCCGGGAAGGTGGGCAGCCACCAGGCCACGCTGACGAAGTCCCGGCCGAGCGCGATCATCTGCCCCCAGGTCGGGTAGCTCCGGCCCGAGCCCACGCCGAGGAACGACAGCGCCGCCTCCTGCAGGATGGCCTGGGCGACCTGCAGCGTCGACAGCACCACGATCGACGAGAACGTGTTGGGCAGGACGTGGCGCAGCAAGATGCGGGGGGCGCCGATGCCGAGCGCTCGCGCCGCCTCGACGAAGTCCTTCTCGCGCAAGGCCAGCACCTCGGCCCGGACCACGCGCGCGTAGCGCTCCCAGCCCGTGAGGCCCAGCACGAGGGTGACCGTGACCAGGCTCGGCCCCAGTGCGGCCACGAAGGCCAGGGCCAGGAGGATCTGCGGGAAGGACCAGGTGATGTCCACGATCGTCATGAGCACGGTATCCAGTCGCCCGCCCACGAACCCGCTGACGAGCCCCAGCGTCACCCCCACCAGCACGCTGACGATGACCGCCAGCACCCCGACGAGCAGCGAGATGCGGGCGCCGTGGATGATGCGGCTCAGGATGTCGCGTCCGACCTGGTCGGTGCCGAGCAGGTAGGTCGGGTTCCCGCCCGGCGCCCACACCGGGGGCGTGAACCGGCGGATCAAGCTCTGCTTGGCCGGGTCGTGGGGCGCGATCCACGGCGCCGCCAGCGCCGCCCCGATCACGATCGCGAGGATGACGGCGCCGACGAGCGCGGCCGGGTTGCGCGCGAACTTGCGCCACGCGCGAGAGGCGCCGGCGGCCGGCCGGACCTCGTCGGCGTAGGCGAGCCTGGAGGAGGGCAGGGAACCGATGGCCACTCAGCGGACCCGGATCTGCGGATTCAGGTACCCGTAGAGGACGTCGACCAGGAAGTTCACGCTCACCACCATCATGGCCAGCATGAACACCCCGGCCTGCACGACCGGGAAGTCGAGCTGGCGGATGGCCCCCACGATGAGCCGCCCGACGCCCGGTATCGCGAACACCGTCTCGGTGATCACGGCGCCGCCCAGCAGGAGCCCGAACTGCAGGCCGGTGACGGTCACCAGGGGCAGCGCCGCGTTCTTGAGGGCGTGCCGGCAGATCACCAGCCATTCCGACACGCCCTTGGCCCGCGCCGTGCGCACGTAGTCGAGGCCGACGACGTCGAGCATGCTGGAGCGCACGATGCGCAGCAGCAGCGGCGCGGTGAAGGTGCTGAGGGTGGCGGTGGGCAGGACGATCGACGCCCACGACTCCCACCCCGACACCGGCAGCATCCGCCACTGCACGGAGAAGAGCAGGATGAGCATGATGCCGGTCCAGAACACCGGCATCGACTGGCCGAGGAACACCGTGCCGGTCGCCACCTGGTCCACGGCCCGGCCGCGCCGGATCGCGCTGTAGATGCCCACCGGTACCGCGATGGCCATGGCCAGGGCCATCGAGCAGGCGGTGAGCAGCAGCGTGGTCGGCATGCGCTCGATGACCAGCCCGAAGGCCGGCGTGCGGTGGAAGAACGAGTTGCCGAAGTTGCCGGTGGCGGCGTTGCCGAAGAAGCGCGCGAACTGGACCGGCAGCGGATCGTGCAGACCGAGGGTCATGCGCAGGACGGCCCGGTCGGCTTCCGGCGCCTCCGGCATGATGAGGGAGACGGGGTCGCCGCTGGCGTGCAGGATCGCGAACGTCACCAGCGAGACCCCGATCACCACCACCACGAGCCGGACGAGCCGGCGGACGACGAATGCCGTCACGGGCGGCCCGGGACGCCTACTTCTTGGGCTTGGCGTCGAAGAGCCAGAGCCACTCGTCGCCGCGGGCGGCGTACTCGACGCGCTTGGAGATGGCCAGCGTGTCGTACTGGGTGAACAGGAAGATGGCGGGCGCCTCCTCGCGGATCAGCTTCTGGATCTGCGAATAGGTCCGCTTCCGGCGCGGCTGGTCCACCGATGAGCGCGCCTCGTCGATGAGCTTGTCCAGCCCTTCCACCCGGGTGTAGTGCTTGCCGATCCAGCCGCCCGGCTCCGTGTGGAAGAGCGGATGCAGCACGGCGTCGGCGTCGAAGACGGAGTAGTTGCCCCACGAGCCGTAGGCGGCGTTGGTGGCCTTGCCCTCGGCCTGTAAGAACTTGTTCCAGGCCGGACCCGGGTCCCACATCCGGGCGTTGGTGCGCAGGCCGACCTCGGTCAGCATCTGGGCGATCGCCTCGAAGACCGGCCGGAACTCGACGAAGGCGCTGTGGGCGGTGATGTCGACGCCGTTGGGGAAGCCGGCCTGGGCCAGGAGCTCCTTGGCCTTCTTGGGGTCGTAGGGGAACGGCGTCACCTCGGAGTCGAAGCCGAAGGCCAGGGGCTGCACGACCGTCGGCCGTCTGCTGGCCGAGCCCGCCCATGAGCTTCTGGATGATGGCCTGCTTGTCGATGGCGTAGTTGGCCGCCTGCCGCACGGCCTTCTTGTCGAAGGGGGGCTGGCGCATGTCGAGCTCGACGTAGTGCACGCGCAGGATGGGGGTGGACGACACGTAGGTCTGCGGGTGCGACTTCAGCTCGGGGATCAGGTCGGCCGACACGTTGCGGATCAGGTCCACGCCGCCGGTCTTCATCTCGGCGATCTGGGTGGCCACCTCCGGCACCGCCCGCACGACCAGGTGCTTGAAGGCCGGCTTGCCGCGCCAGTGGCCGTCGAAGGCCTCCAGCCGGATGAACTGGTCGCGCTTCCACTCCACGAACTTCCAGGGCCCGGTCCCGACCGCGGCCGTGGTGCCGAAGGCGTCGTCGCCGACCTTCTCGATGTGCTTCTTCGGCACGATCGGGAAGAAGACCAGGCGCTCCAGCAGCAGCGGGAACGGCTTGTCGGTGATGAGGTGGACGGTGTCGGCGTCGACGATCCGGACCTCCTTGATGGCCCGGATGTTCCCGTACTGCGGCGACTTCTTCTTCTCCTTGCCCGGCTCCAGCACGCGGTCGAAGGAGAACTTCACGTCCTCGGCGGTGAGGGGATCGCCGTTGTGGAACTTGACGCCCTTGCGCAGCTTGAACTCCCACTGGGTGTCGTTGATCGCCTTCCACGAGGTGGCCAGGGACGGCTCGTACTGGAGCTTGGTGTTGCGGTGCAGCAGCGAGTCGAACATGTTGATGTTGACGAGGATGCCGACCCGCTCGAAGTGCATGTGGGGGTCGAGGGTCGGCGCGTGGGAGACGAGCGCGACCGTGAGGGTGTCCTTGGGCTGGGCGTGGCCGGCCGGCGCGAGGGCGAGCAGGAGGGCCAGGGCCAGGAATGGATGGAGCCAGCGCGTCATCAGTTGCCTCCTTGTGACCCGGGATCGGGGGACTGCCGAGGGCGACGCTGCCTCGAGCGTGTGACAGGCAGCATATATCACGGCGGGGCCGTCATTGACAATGCGTCGGGCCGCCGGGGCGGCGAGTACAATACCGCCATGCGTCGCTTCCGGGTCGCGCTCGCGCAGATCAACCCCACCGTGGGCGACCTGACGGGCAATGTCGCCCGGATCCGCGCGGTCCTCGAGCAGGCCCGCGGCGTCGGCGCCCAGCTGGTGGCCTTCCCCGAGCTGGCGATCACCGGCTACCCCCCCGAGGACCTCCTCTTCAAGTCGGCGTTCATCGAGGCCAACCTCAAGGCGCTGGCCGAGGTGACGGCCGCCACCGCCGGCCTCACCGCCGTCGTGGGGTTCGTGGACAAGCGCGACGACATCTTCAACGCCGCCGCCGTCCTGCACGACGGCGCCGTGGCGGGCGTCTATCACAAGCAGTATCTGCCCAACTACGGGGTGTTCGACGAGAACCGCTACTTCCAGGCCGGCACCGAGGCCCCGGTGTTCACGTTGGGCGAGACCTCGTTCGGCGTCAACATCTGCGAGGACATCTGGTATCCGACCGGCCCCACGACCCGGCAGGCACTGGCCGGGGCCGAGCTGGTCGTCACCATCAACGCCTCGCCCTACCACGCCGGCAAGGGCCACCAGCGCGAGCGGATGATCGCCACCCGCGCCGCCGACGACGTGGTGTGCCTGGCCTTCGTCAACCTGGTGGGCGGCCAGGACGAGCTGGTCTTCGACGGCGGCAGCCTCGTGGTCAACGAGCGCGGCGAGCCGGTGGCCCGCGGCCGCCAGTTCGCCGAGGACTTCGTCGTCGCCGACCTCGATCTCGACGCCGTCTTCCACGCGCGCCTGCACGACTCCCGGCGGCGCAAGGAAAAGCAGCGGGCCATCGAGGCCGGGCGCATCGTGCTGTCGCCGCTGGCCGCCCCGGCCACGCCCGCGCTGGTGCCCCGGACGGTGACGCCGCTGCCCCCGGTCGACGAGGTCTACGAGGCGCTGGTGCTCGGCACCCGCGACTACGTCCGCAAGAACGGCTTCACCCACGTGGTCATCGGGCTGTCGGGTGGGATCGACTCCTCGCTCGTGGCCGCCATCGCGGTGGAGGCGCTGGGCCGGGAGAACGTCACCGGCGTCACCATGCCCTCGCCGTACTCGTCGTCGGGCACCCGGGGCGACGCCCGGCGGCTGGCCAAGAACCTCGGCATCGACTTCCTGACGCTGCCCATCACGCCGGTCTTCAAGGCCTTCAAGCGGACGCTGGCCGCGCCCTTCAAGGGGCTCAAGGAGGACGTGGCCGAGGAGAACATCCAGGCCCGGGTGCGCGGCACCCTGCTGATGGCGCTCAGCAACAAGTTCGGCTGGCTCGTGCTGACCACCGGCAACAAGAGCGAGATCGCGGTGGGCTACTCGACGCTGTACGGGGACATGGCCGGTGGCTTCGCGGTGATCAAGGACGTGCCCAAGACGCTCGTGTACGAGGTCTCGCGCCACGTCAACGCGCGGGCCGGGCGCGCCGTCATCCCGGAGTCGGTCTTCGACCGCGCGCCGTCGGCGGAGCTGCGGCCGGACCAGACGGACCAGGACACGCTGCCGCCGTACTCCGAGCTCGACGCGATCCTCCAGGCCTACGTCGAGGAGGACCGGGGCGTGAGCGACCTGGTGGCCCGCGGCTTCGCCGAGGAGACCGTGCGCCGCGTGATCCGCATGGTCGACGTCAACGAGTACAAGCGGCGCCAGGGCCCCATCGGCGTCAAGATCACGCCGCGCGCGTTCGGCCGCGACTGGCGCTTGCCCATCGTCAACCGCTTCCGAGAACGCTGACGCATTGGGCGCGCGCCCCCAGGCGGCCAGTGCCGGAGCGACCCGAGCCGTGATCCTGCTCGGTCGCACGCTCCTCCTGCTGCTCCTCTGCGGGCCCCTCGCCGGCTGCGCCTGGCTCGGTCTTGGCGGCGACGCCCGGGCCAAGGCGCGAGGCCCCGAGATCCTCGTGCAGACGGGCGGGCGCAGCCACTACTTCGAGAACCGCTCTCCCCACTGCCTGGCCTACACGCTGCCCGGTGAATGGGAGTTCGCGACGGCGGAGGCCACGCTGCGTGCCGCCGGCGGCCGCTACGTGGCGGTGGCCCTCTACGCCAACCCCACCGGCGGCGACGGCGTCGCCCAGACGCTGGCCTACATCATCACCGAGACCGAGAAAGACTGGGACGGGCCGGTACCGGGCTCGATCGAGCCGTTCCCGGCCGGCCGGCCCGGCGCCTTGCTGCTGCGGTTCGAGGAGGTGGCGGTGACGCCGAGCACCGCCGGCCGCACGGTCGGGATCGTGACGGCGGCGGTGGGGCAGAAGGTGCGGCCGCCCCAGCGTGTCATCGCGCCGTTCGCGGCCGGCTTCACCTTGGTGGCGACGGTGGTCGACGTCGAGGACGCCCGTCAGGTCCTGGCCACGCTCGAGGTCACCGAAGAGCCGCAGTGCTGGCGCAACGTCATCCGCAAGCGCTTCCCCGGGGTGATGTCGTGAGCCGCTCGCGGTGGCGGTAGCCGGGACTGTCGGGCTCTTCGTCGTCACGGCGCTCACGGAGATTCTCGGTTGCTATCTGCCCTACCTCTGGCTCCGGCAGGGGCGCTCGGCCTGGTTGCTCCTTCCGGCGGCCCTGAGCCTCGCGGCCTTCGTGTGGCTCCTGTCCCTGCATCCCGCCGCCACCGGGCGCGTGTACGCCGCCTACGGGGGCGTCTACGTCAGTGCCGCGCTCGTCTGGCTGTGGGGCGTCGACGGCGTACGACCGACGCCGACCGACTGGATCGGCGTCGGCCTCTGCCTGGTCGGGATGGGCGTCATCGCGTTCGGTCCGCAGCCCGTCCAGTGAGCCGCGTGATCGACCGCGCCGCTACGCCGGTCCTGTCGACCCACCTGGCGACGTCGCAGGGCTACCGATGGGGCTGGCTCTTCGCGTGTACGTCCCTGGCCAGCGCCGCCGATCCCAGCATGACGATGCACCTGAGCGCCGCCGTGGGGACGTGGGGGCTGGTGGTGGGAGGGCTCTACACGCTCTGGAAGGTCGTCATGGGCGTCGCCGCCACCGCCGTCCGACCCTGGGGCTGGTACGTGCTGCTGGCCAGCCAGCCCCTCATCCTCGTCTGGGCCGGCGTCTACACGATCGCCTTCGGCTCCGGGCGGACGGACATGGTGATCATCTTCGTCCTCGCCGTCGTCACCGCTGTCCTCGGCTTCGCCTACTACTACAAGCGCCGGACGATGTTCGGGGCGACGTGGCGGTGGCGGGGGCTGGAGCGGTGGTTGCCCGGCTGGGCAGGCCCGGAATCGATCGATCCCGTCGTCAGGCACGGTTTCGCCGGTCTGTCGCCCGTGGGCCGCCGGGCGTTCATTGCCGCGACGGTGATCCTGACCGCGCTCGTGGTCTTCGGGAAGTGACGCCGCCCGCCTAGCCCGCCACGCCCTCCATCTGCAGCGCGTAGAGACGGCGGTACACGCCGTCGCGGGCGATCAGCTCGTCGTGACGGCCGACCTCGGCCAGCCGGCCCTCGTGGACGACGACGATGCGATCGGCGTTGCGCACCGTGGACAGGCGGTGGGCGATCACCAGCACGGTACGACCGCGCATGAGGTCGGCCAGCGCCTGCTGCACCATGAACTCGCTCTCGGCGTCGAGGTCGGACGTCGCCTCGTCCAGGATCAGGATCGGCGGGTCCTTCAGGAATGCGCGGGCGATGGCCAGGCGCTGGCGCTGGCCGCCGCTGAGGCGGACGCCGCGCTCGCCGACCAGGGTGGCGTAGCCCTCGGGACAGGCGAGGATGAACTCCTCGGCATTGGCCTGGCGGGCGGCCCGGGCGATCTCCTCGGTGGTGGCGCCGGGCCGGCCGTAGGCGATGTTGTAGTGGATCGAGTCGCTGAACAGGAACGTCTCCTGGGTGACGACGGCGATCTGGGCGCGGAGCGAGGCCTGGGTGACGTCGCGCACGTCGTGGCCGTCCACGGTGATGCGACCGGAGGTCACCTCGTGGAAGCGCGGGACGAGGTCGATCAGCGTCGACTTGCCGGCCCCGCTCATCCCCACGAAGGCGACCACCTCTCCCCGCCGGACGTCCAGGGTGATGTCGCGCAGGGTGAGGTCGGGCGAGCCCGGGTAGCGGAACGACGCGTCCTCGAAGCGCAGCGACTCCCGGAAGCCGGGCAGGGGATGGGCGCCGGGGCGGTCGGCGATCGCCGGCGGCATGTCGAGGATCTCGAACACGCGCTCGACCGACGAGGTCGACTGCTGGATGGTGTTCATGATGCGCGAGAGCTGACGCACGGGGCCGTAGATCAGCGCCAGCGCAGCGATGAACGAGAAGAAGTCGCCGGGGGTCATGGCACCGGCGATGACCTGGTGGCCGCCGTACCAGAGCGCGCCCATGATGCCGAAGGCGGCCAGCACCTCCATGAGCGGGTCGGTGATCTCATCGGTCCGGTGGTCCTTCAGGGCCAGGGCGAGCAGCCGGCGGTTCACCCGGTCGAAGCGCTCGGCCTCGTGGCCCTCGCGGCCGAACGCCTTGACGATCTTCATCCCCGAGAACGCCTCGTGCAGGAGCACGTTCAGCTCGGCCACCTTCTCCTGCGAGCGCTTGTTGATCCGGTACAGGCGGCGGCCGATCGAGCGTACGGCCACGCCGACGAACGGAAAGACGATCACCGCGATCAGGGCCAGCCGCCACTCGCGGACCAGCATGACCGACAGCAGCGCGATCACCATGGCCACCTGCCGGAAGGCCATCACCAGCACCGTCGACGACACCCGGGCCAGGCGGTTGACGTCGGTGACGACCCGCGACATCAGCTCGGCCGAGTGCAGGTCGGCGAAGAACGACAGCGGCATGGCCTGGATGTGCGTGTAGAGGCCGTGCCGGAGGGTGGCGACGACCCGCTCGCCGACCGCGGCCATCAGGTACGACTGCCCGTAGCGGGCCGCGCCCTTGCCCAGGTAGGCGCCGAGCAGCAGCACCGGGATGAGCCGCAGCATGGCCTGGTCGCGGCGGATGAAGATGTCGTCGAGGGCCGGCTTCACCAGCCACGCGATGGCGCCCTCCATGGCGGCGACGATCAGGGCCAGCCCCGCCCCCAGGATCAGCACGGGCAGGTAGGGCCGCATGAGCGGCAGCAGGCGGCGGTACACGACGACGGCGTGTCTCACGGAGCGGCGTCCGCGACCAGTCGCCGGTAGAGCGCCTCGGTGGCGTCGAGCTTGGCGCGCAGCGAGAAGTGGTCCTCCACGCGCTTGCGCCCCGCCCGGGCCATCGTCAGGGCGGCCGTCGGCTCGGCCAGCAGTCGCAGCACCGCCGCCGCCAGCGCGGCCGGCTGGCGGGGCGGCACCAGCAGCCCCGTCTCACCGTCGATCACCAGCTCCGGCATGCCCTCGAGTTCGGTGGCGATCACCGGCCGCTCGCACGCCAGCGCCTCCCGGATCGAGCCGGTGATGCCGAGCCCGGCGTAGGAGGCGTCGACCACGACGTCGGAGGCGTTGAGGATGGCCGGCACGTCGTCGCGGTGGCCGAGCGTCAGCACGCGCCCCTCGAGGCCGGCCGCCCGCGCCCGCTCGGCGATCTCGACGACGCGCGGCGGCGGCACTCCCACGAAGAGGAGTCGTGCGCGGTCGCAGCCGGCGGCGACGGTACGCATCGCCTCCAGCACGTCCGCCCAGCCGCGCCACGAGCGCACGCCCACCTGCGTGACGAGCGCGTGGGCGGCGGTGAGGCCGAGCTCGCGGCGCACGGGACCGCCGTCGACGCCCGGGTGGAACCGCTCGAGGTCCGTGCCCGAGTAGATCACCTCGACCTTGCCGGCGGGAACGCCGGAGGCCACCAGCCCGTCCTTGATCGAGCGGCAGACGGCGACGATCGCGTGCACCCGGCGGCTCGTGTAGCCCACGCGGTGCACGCGGCCGATCCGGAAGCTGACCCCGCGGTTGAGCACGAGCAGCGCCCGGGCGCCCATCAGGCCGGCCAGCAGCGTGAGCGTGCGGGCGCGGCCCTTGTGGGCGTGGGCGATCTGGATGCGCTGCTGGCGGATCAGTCGGGCCAGCCGCCAGGCCGCGCGCGGGTCGTAGGGACGGCGCATGGGGATGGCCGCGTGGGCGAGGCCGGCCTCCCGGCAGCGGGTAGCCCACGTCTCGCTGGGTGGTGTGACCACGGTGATCTGGTGGCCGCGGGCGGCCAGGCCTCGGGCGAGCTCGCTCAGCTGCACCGCCGCGCCCGTGAAGAAGTCCCCCTTCGGGTAGATCTCGAGGACCCGAAGCGGGGGTCCCGCCATCAGGCTCCGAAGAACTCTCTGACCGCCGCCGCCACCGCGTCGATCTCGGCCTCGGTGTGGCCGGCGGAGATCGGCAAGGTCAGGATCTCGTTCACGAGCTGCTCGGTCTCGGGCAGCGGCGGCCCGGCGAAGCGCTCCACGGCCGGCTGCCGATGCGTCGCCACCGGGTAGTGAATTCCCGTCTGGATCTCGCGCGCCTTGAGGAACGCCGCCAGCTCGGTCCGGCGCGGCGTGCGCACGACGTAGAGGTGATAGACGTGGCACGCGCCGGGGCGCTCGCGCGGCAGGGCCAGCGGCAGTCCGGCCAGGGCCGCGTCGTAGCGGGCGGCCAGGGCGCGGCGGCGGGCGTTCATCGCGTCGAGCCGGCGCAGCAGCACCCGGCCGATCGACGCCTGGATGTCGTTGAAGCGCAGGTTGAAGCCGACCTCGGCGTGCAGGTCCTTGTTGAGGCGGCCGTGGTCGCGCAGCCGCCGGCAGCGGGCGGCGATCTCGTCGTCGTCGGTCACGACGGCACCACCGTCGCCCATCACGGTGAGGTTCTTGGACGGATAGAAGGAGAAGACCGCCGCCCGGCCGAAGCCGCCGACCTTCTTGCCCCGCCAGGCCGCCCCGTGGGCCTGCGCGCAATCTTCCAGCATCCACACGCCCATCCGGGTCGCCAGCTCACGGATGGCATCAAGGTCGACCGGCTGCCCGTAGAGGTGGACGGGCATCAGCCCGACCGTGCGCGGCGTCGCCTTGGCGGCGGCGTCGGCGGGATCCATCGTGTAGAAGGCGTCGGCGTCGACGAAGACCGGCGTGGCTTCCGCGAAGCAGATCGCCTCGATGGTCGGAAAGGCGGTGTGGGACGGCACCAGGATCTCGTCGCCGGCCTTCACCCCGAGCGCGCGCAGGGTGAGCCACAGCCCGGCCGTGGCGGAATTGCTCAGCACGCAGTGGCGCACGCCGACGTAGCGCGCCAGCTCCGTCTCGAATTCGCGGCACTCGGGGCCGAGGATGTACTGGCGGGAGTCGATGGCGGCCAGCACGGCCTGCTTGATCTCGGCGTCTACCGGGGGGCGGGAGAGGGGGATCACGCTCACGTCAGGCTCCTGGACTGGGATTGGCGAGTCGGTCGTATTGACCGCGGAAGTAGAGCAAGGGCTCCCCGGCGTCGACGCGAGCTCGCTCGACCCGGCCGACGAAGATGGTGTGGTCGCCCTCCACGTGCACGCTGACGGTGGTGCACTCGAGGTGGGCGATGGCGCCCTCGATCAGCGGCAGCTTGAGGTCGCTGATCGCGTGGGACACGCCGTCGAACTTGTCCAGCCGCGATGAGGCGAACTTGCGCGAGATCGCCTGCTGGTCGGCGCCCAGGATGTTGACCGCGAAGCAGCCGCGCTCCTTGATGGTGGGGTGGCTCTGCGACTTGTGGTCCACGCAGATCAGGATCAGCGGGGGGTCCAGCGACACCGACGTGAACGCGCTGGCCGTCAGGCCGGTCGGGCGCGCGTCGGCGTCGCAGGTGGTGATGATGGTGACTCCGGAAGCGAAGTGACCGAGAACCTTGCGAAAGTCGTCGGCGGCGATCACGGTCTTTATGTAGCAGGAAGGTTCCGGGAATGCAAGATTCGAAGCCGCCCTGACCGTACTGTATAGTCCGGGGGTATGGCGACCGAGCAGCAGATCCTGGACGCGCTGCGGGGCATCCGTGACCCCGACAGCCAGAAGGACATCGTCGCGCTGGGGATCGTCCGCGACCTGGCGATCGCCGACACCGGGGTCAGCTTCACGCTGGCCTTCACCGGGCAGACGCCGTCGACCAAGGCCAGCGTGCACAGCATGGCCACGCGGGTGGTCGGACAGCTGCCCGGGGTGGGGCGGGTCCAGATCAAGATGGGCGGAGGACCGGCGGCGGCCCCCGCCGCCCACACCCACGCGCCCGGCCCGGGGCACGCCCACGCTCACGGCCAGCCCCAGGGTCAGGCCGCCCCGCCGCGCCCCGACTACATCCCCGAGGTCCGCCACACGGTCGCGGTGTCCTCGGGCAAGGGTGGGGTGGGCAAGTCCACGGTGGCGGTGAACCTGGCGCTGGCGCTCCGGCAGAGCGGCGCCACCGTCGGCATCATCGACAGCGACGTGTACGGCCCCGACGTGCCGCTGATGCTCGGCACCAAGGGCAAGCCGGGCATGTTCGACAACCGGATCATGCCGGTCGAGGCCCACGGCATCAAGGTCATGTCGATCGGGCTGCTCGTGAACGACAAGGAGCCGCTGGTCTGGCGCGGTCCCATGATCCACTCGTTCATCCAGCAGATGCTCAAGGACGTCATGTGGGGCGCCCTCGACTATCTGGTCTTCGACATGCCCCCCGGCACCGGCGACGCCCAGCTCTCGCTCTCCCAGGTGCTGCCGCTGAGCGGCGTGGTCATGGTCACGACGCCGCAGGACGTGGCGCTGCTCGACGTGCGCAAGGCCATCGGCATGTTCCAGCGACTCAACGTGCCGATCCTCGGGGTGGTCGAGAACATGAGCACGTTCGCCTGCCCGCACTGCGGCCAGCACACCAGCATCTTCGGGGATGCCGGCGGCCAGCGGGTGGCCGACGAGTACGGCGCGCCGCTGCTGGCCCGACTGCCGCTCGATCCCGAGACGCGCGTGGGCGGTGACGAGGGTACGCCCATCACCGTGCGCAAGCCCGACTCGGCCCAGGCGGCGGCGTTCCGGAACCTGGCCGCCGCCGTCACCAGGCGCATCGACGAGCTGGGCGCGCTGGGCTCGCTGCCGAAGATCAGCTGACGCGCCGGGCATGGCGGCACCGGTCGTCATCGTCCCGATCTTCCCGCTGCCCGACGTGACGTTCTTCCCCAACACGCTCATGCCCCTGCACATCTTCGAGGCCCGTTACCGGGCAATGGTTACAGACGTCCTCGAGCGGAACCGACGACTGGCCGTGGTGAGGCTGCAGGCCGGCTACGAGGCGACCTATGCAGGCAAGCCGGCCGTGCACCCGGTGGCCGGGCTCGGCGAGATCGTCTCCTGCGAGCGGCTGGCGACCGGGCGCTACAACATCCTGCTCCGCGGCGAGGCCCGCATCCGGCTCGAGCGCGAGCTGCCGAGCGACACGCTCTACCGGGTCGTGCGTGCGCACCGGCTGCCCGACGTCGAGGCCGGCGACGCCGCCCCCGCGCTGGCCCGGATCCGCGCCGCCTGTCGCACGCTGCTGGATGCGCTGCAGCGCCCGCCCAACCTGCTCGACACCGCCCTGGCCGAGGGCCAGGGCGCCGGTGCCGTCGCCGACCGCGTGGCCGCCGCCGTTCTGCCGGACGCCGACCTGCGCCAGAGCCTGCTGGAGACCCCGGAGGTCGCGACGCGGGTGACCCGCGTCGCCGACGCGGTGGAGGCGCTCGTTCGCGAGCTGAAGGGCGGCCGCGAGTGAGGCTCCGGCGTGGCCTCCTGGTCGCCGTGCTCCTGCTCGTGACGGCGACGGCCGCCGATGCGCGGGCGTGGAGCTGGCTCGGCGTGCGGATCCGGGACCTGAGCGAGCAGGAGATGGACGACCTGGCGGGCCGTCACGGCGTCGGCGAGGGCTTCGGCGTCGTGATCGTGGAGGTCATGGAGGACACGCCGGCGGCACGGGCCGGGATGCGCTCCGGCGACATCGTGGTCGCCTTCGAGGGGCGGCCGGTGACCGACACGCGCCTGCTCCAGCGGCTGATCGCGCGGGCCCCCGTCGACGGCGACGTTCGGCTCACCGTCCTGCGCCGCGAAGGGCGCCGGCCGCTACCCGTTCGGCTGATGGCCATGCCGCGGGGCGTCGCCGGGGAACGCATGGCCGCCGAGTTCGGTTTCGTCCTGCAAGAGCCGCAGCCGGCGGCCGGGCGCGAAGCGCGCCCGACGCCCAGCGCACCGGCGGTGACCTTCGTGGCCAAGGGCAGCCCGGCCGAGAAGGCCGGGCTCGAGGTGGGAGACGTGCTGTTGCAGGTCAACGAGCAGTCGGTTCTGACTCGCGACGCGGCCCGGGAGGCCTTGGGTGAGATCGGGATGGAGCGGCCGCTGCAGCTCACGGTACGCCGGGACGGCGGCCACGTGAGCCTGACCCTGCCGGCCCCGGATATCCGCCAGTAAACTTGACAGAAGTGCGACGCGGCACGTATTTTCGCCCTGGTCTGACCACGAATCGCGCCGGAGCTCTCCGGAGACCCTCATTGAGGAGGACGGGCACATGAACACTCCGCAGCCAGCCACCGAGCCGTCGCGTCGCAAGTTCCTGACCGGGGCCGCCGTGGCAGCGACCGGCGCCGCCGCCCTGGGCTTCCCGATGGTCGCCAAGGCGCAGGGGCCCATCTCCATGCGCTGGCAGAGCACGTGGCCGCAGAAGGACATCTTCCACGAGTACGCGCTCGACTTCGCCAAGAAGGTCAACGACATGACGGGCGGCGACCTCAAGATCGAGGTGCTGCCGGCGGGCGCGGTCGTCCCGGCCTTCGGGCTGCTCGACGCCGTCTCCAAGGGCACGCTCGACGGCGGTCACGGCGTGCTCGTCTACCACTACGGCAAGCAGACGGCCCTGGCGCTGTGGGGCTCGGGTCCCGCCTTCGGCATGGACGCCAACATGCTGCTGTCGTGGCACAAGTACGGCGGCGGCAAGCAGCTGCTGACCAAGCTCTACGCCTCGATCGGCGCCAACGTCGTGTCGTTCCCGTACGGCCCCATGGCCACCCAGCCGCTCGGCTGGTTCAAGAAGCCGGTCACCAAGGCCGACGATCTGAAGGGGCTCAAGTTCCGGACGGTCGGCATCTCGATCGACGTGTTCCAGGGGCTCGGTGCTGCCGTCAACGCGCTGCCGGGGGCCGAGATCGTGCCGGCCATGGATCGCGGCCTGCTGGACGCCGCCGAGTTCAACAACGCCACCTCCGATCGCATCCTCGGCTTCGCCGACGTCTCCAAGGTGTGCATGCTGCAGAGCTATCACCAGAACGCCGAGCAGCTCGAGATCACCTTCAACAAGACCAAGTTCGACACGCTGCCCGACAAGATGAAGTCCATCATCGAGTACGCCGTCGACGCCGCCTCGGCCGACATGTCGTGGAAGGCGATCGACCGCTACTCGAAGGACTACATCGAGCTGCAGACGAAGGACAAGGTGCGCTTCTACAAGACGCCGGACTCGCTGCTGCAGAAGCAGCTGGAGATCTACGATACCGTCGCCGACAAGAAGGCCTCCGACAACCCGATCTTCAAGGAGATCGTCGACTCCCAGAAGGCCTTCGCGGCGCGGGCGGTGAAGTGGGACCTCGACACCAACGTGAGCCGCCGGATGGCGTACAACCACTACTTCGGCAAGCCCGCTCCGAAGAAGAGCTAGCGACCTCCGTGGCCGTCCCGCGTCGTCCCGTCCGCCCCCCGGCGCCTGCCGGGGGGCGGACCGGAGGTGCCCGCCGGTGAATGCGGCCCGCTTCATCCGCGCCGTGGACCAGCTCAGCTACTGGTCGGGCAAGACGTTCGCGTGGCTCATCATGGTCCTCACGTTCGTCGTCTCCATCGAGGTGTTCAAGCGCTACATCCTCAACGCGCCGACGGCGTGGATCTTCGACTTCAACAACATGCTGTACGGCTCGCTGTTCATGCTGTGCGGCGCCTACACGCTGGCCCAGGCCGGCCATGTCCGCGCCGACTTCGTCTACATCTACATGAAGCCCCGGGGCCAGGCCACGCTCGACCTGATCCTGTACCTGCTCTTCTTCATCCCCTGCATGATCGGCCTCATCTACGCGGGGGGCGGTTTCGCCGCCGACTCCTGGCGCATCGGCGAGCACTCCACGGTGACCGCCGAGGGCCCGCCGGTCTACCACTTCAAGAGCGTGATTCCCCTCGCCGGGGTGCTGGTCCTGCTCCAGGGGCTGGCCGAGATCGTCCGCTGCGTCGTGTGCCTGCGCACGGGGGCGTGGCCGGCCCGGCTGGCCGACGTCGAGGAGATCGACGTCATCGACACCCAGCTCGGCCACAGCCAGTACGTGGACGAGGAGTCGCGGCGGGCGGCGATGGAGGGGGCCAAGGCCATCGATGACGCCGCCCGCCACCGGAGCGTGATGGAGGAGGGCGTCGTCCACGAGCGGGCGATCCGGGACGACGAGCCCAAGCCGTGAGCGATCCCTCGCTCGGCCTCACGATGCTGGGGCTCATCGTGGTCGCCATCATGATGGGCTATCCCACCGCCTTCACGCTCATGGGCCTCGGCATGGTCTTTGGCTTCATCGCGTTCTGGGTGCCGGGCGGCCACTGGTACGACAACCGGATCTTCGACCTGATCGCCCAGCGCACCTACGGGGTGATGACCAACGACACCCTGCTGTCGGTCCCGCTGTTCGTCTTCATGGGCTACATCATGGAGCGGGCCGCCCTGGTCGATCGCATGTTCCACTCGGTCCAGCTCGCGTTCCGCCGGGTGCCCGCCTCGCTGGCGGTGACGACGCTGCTGGTGTGCGCCTTCTGGGGTATCGCCTCCGGCATCGTCGGGGCCGTCGTGGTGCTCATGGGCGTCATCGCCCTGCGGCCGATGCTCAAGGCGGGTTACGACATCAAGCTGGCCTCGGGGGCCATCACCGCCGGCGGCACCCTGGGCATCCTGATCCCCCCGTCGGTCATGCTGATCGTCTACGCCGCGGTGGCCGGCCAGTCGATCGTGAAGCTGTACGCGGCGGCGATGTTGCCGGGCTTCTTCCTGACCTTCCTCTATCTCGTCTACATCCTGGGCTGGGCCATCATCAACCCGAAGATCGCTCCCAGGCTGCCACCCGACCAGTATCGCGTCGAGGTGCCGGTCTACCTGGCCGCGCTCGAGCGCGGGCGCTCGGGCAGCATCGTGCCCGGGCTTCTCGGCGCCGCTCTCCGGCCGGCCCGGGCGGCCGCCGCCGCGGGCTACCGGGTGATCGCGCGAGACGTCGCCGCCCTGGCGGTGCCCGTCCTGCTCGTGGCCGGGACCTTCGGGGCCACGTGGTGGTACGTCGTCGTGTACAACGCGCCAGAGATCATCGCGGCCGCCCCGGCGCCGAGCCCGCGGGCCGCCGCGGTTACCGCGGCCCCGCCGGCCGCCCCGGTCACGGCCGGCGAGGACAAGCCGCAGGAGCTGGGATCCGCCGCGGAGGCTGAGCCCGTGCAGGAGCTCGGAGGGACGGCCTCGTCGGAGAGCACGCCGGCGGCGCCGCGAACCGAGGGGCCGCCCGAGGAGATGACGTCGCTACGGGACGCCACGGCGGTGACGTCGGCCGGCAAGGTGCCCGCACACTTCTATCCCTGGTTCTGGGGGTTGGCGGCGTTCTCGGCGCTCCTGCTCGTCGTCTACTTCTGGCGCATGGACGGCGAGCAGCTCGAGATCCTCAAGCAGCTGATCGCCTCGGTCGTGCCGCTCGGCGTGCTGACCGCCGTGGTGCTGGCCGTGATCCTGTTCGGCATCTGCACGGCGACGGAGTCGGCCGCCATCGGTGCCCTCGGCGCGCTCTACCTGGCGGTGATGGCGCGCTATCAGCGCGAGGTCTGGTGGTGGAGCCTCGTCGGCTTCATCGCGGGCGTCACGCTCGGCTGGTGGCAGGGCGAGACCCTGGCCTCGCTGCTGGTGGCCGGCTCGATCGGCGGGACGTTCCTCGGCACCGTCGTGCCGGGCCTGTGGCACCTGCGGGACTCCCCCGAGCTGCGCGAGAACCTCAAGCAGTCCACCTTCCTCACCGCCAAGACGACGGCGATGGTGTGCTGGCTCTTCGTCGGCTCCGCCCTCTTCTCGGCCGTGTTCGCCCTGCACGGTGGCCAGTCGCTCATCGAGCGCTGGGTGCTCGGCCTGAATCTGTCCCCGCTGGGGTTCACGATCATCGCGCAGCTCATCATCTTCCTGCTCGGCTGGCCGCTGGAGTGGACCGAGATCATCGTCATCTTCTGTCCGATCTTCATCCCGCTGCTGACCCACTTCCAGATCGACCCGCTGCTCTTCGGCACCATGGTCGCGGTCAATCTGCAGGCCGCGTTCCTGTCGCCGCCGGTGGCGATGTCGGCCTTCTACCTGAAGGGGGTGGCCCCCAAGCACGTCACGCTCAACCAGATCTTCGCGGGCATGATGCCGTACATGATCATCGTGCTCGTGTGTCTCGTCTTCATGCACATCTGGCCGGGCATGACGCTGTGGCTGCCGGAGTTTCTCTACGGCAAGTGACCCGGAGGGGGACTTCGTCCCCCTTCCGGCGGTCGTCGCGCGACTGGCGTCGCGCTCCTCCCTGCCTCCCCCTCCGACCGGATTGCGCGGGCGGAGCCCGCGCTCGAAGCGCGGTTGATCGGACGGGTTTGCTGAACTCCCGGTTGTTGGGTGGGCGAGACGTGCGGGGTGAGCTCCGGGGGTGTTCCTGGGCTAGGATTGCGCGGGCGCGTGGGCGTGGAGCTAGAGGGGCGTGAGGGGGTGGTGGGATGGATTTGACGGATCTGTATGCGGTGTCGGCGGGGGAGGGGGCGCGGCTGATCCGGGATGGGGTGATCAGCTCCGAGCAGCTGGTCGAGGCGTGCCTGGCGCGCATCCGGGCCGTGGATCGGGACGTCGAGGCGTGGACGTTCCTGGACCCGGAGCTGGCGCTGGGGCAGGCGAGGGCGGCGGACGAGGCGCGGATGTCGGGGCGGGTGATCGGGCCGCTGCACGGGGTGCCGGTGGCGTTGAAGGACATCATCGACACCGCCGACATGCCGACCGAGAACGGCTCGGTGCTGCACGCGGGCCGGACGCCGTCGCGAGACGCGAGCGTGACGGCGATGCTGCGGGGGGCGGGCGCGGTCATCCTGGGCAAGACGGTGACCACGGAGTTCGCGACGCGACAGCCGGGGAAGACGCGTAACCCGCACGACCCGGCCCACACCCCGGGTGGATCGTCGAGCGGGTCGGCGGCGGCGGTGGCGGCCGGCATGGTCCCGCTGGCCCTCGGCAGCCAGACCGGCGGCTCCACCATCCGCCCCGCCTCCTACTGCGGTGTGTACGGCCTCAAGCCGACCCACGGGCTGATCCCGCGCCACGGCATGTTCCAGCTCTCGCGCACGCTGGATCACGTGGGGCTCTTCGCGCGCTCGATCGACGACCTCGCCCTGTTGCTGGAGCAGCTCGCCGGCCACGACGAGCGTGATCCCGACACCCGGCCGCGCGCCCGCGTGCCCTACCGGCAGCTCGCCGGCGAGGAGCCGCCGCTGCCGCCGATGTTCGCCTTCGTGAAGACGACGATGTGGGACGCCGTCGATCCCGACGCCCGCGAGGCCTTCGAGGAGCTGGCCACCGCGCTCGGCGATCGCCTCGAGGAGGTCGAGCTGGTGAGGCCGGCTGCGGAGACGGCCGAGTGGCATCGCACCATCATGGACGCCGAGGTGGCGGTGAATCTCGACCGCGAATGGCGGACCGGACGGGCGGGGCTGTCGGACTCGCTGCGGGCGCGCATCGAATGCGGCCACGAGGTGCGCGCCCCGCACTACCTGCGCGCGCTGGCGCGCATCCCCGAGCTGCACGCGAGCTTCACGGAGCTGTTCGAGCAGCGTTACGACGCCATCCTGACCCCGGCCGCCCCCGGCACGGCGCCCGCGGGACTCGACTCGACCGGCGATCCGGCCTTCTGCGCGCTGTGGACGCTCACCGGTATGCCCGCCATCAGCGTGCCGATCATGCGCGGCGCCAACGGCCTCCCGCTCGGCGTCCAGCTCGTGGGCCCTCGCCACGGCGACGCGCGTCTCCTGCGCACCGCGCGCTGGCTGGTGGGAGCGGTCTCGCCGGCCGCCTAGTCTCCCGGGCGGCGATTCCTCCGGCGCGTGGTGCGGTGGGGGCACGCTGTGCTCGGGATGGGGTCCGTGGCACCACGGGGCTGGAGTCCGCTTCGGACCGCAGGCGGCTGGGCTCCATCAGGCTGGGGGGCGTACGGTGATGGGTGGCGGGAACGGGTCCACGGACCCCACCCCGAGCACCGCGCGCCCCCACCGCACCACGGGGGCCGAATCACCGATCAGGAACCTAGCGGCGGGTGGGTTGCTGGATTGCGGTGCGGCTCGATTCGAGGGTGTGGCGGGCGGTGCCGTCGGGGTCGTAGTGGTCCAGGCCGGGACGGGTGACGGGGGTGAGGAGGCGGACGGCGCGGGGATGGTCGCCGGCGGTGGCGGCGCGGATGCCGCGGTCGAAGCGCCAGCCGAGATAGGTGTGTACGGTCGTGTGGATGGCGGTGATCACCACGAACAGGGCGAGCGCGGCGGCGGCGGCCTGTGGCCCGCCGCCGCGGCCGAGCAGATCGGGGGCGACGCCGGTGACCGTCACCAGTAGCACGGCCACGCCGAGCGCGAGCGAGGCGGTCAGGCCGACCATCAGGTTGTAGCGATTCAGGCCGCGCCGGAATTCCGTGGCGGCCGTCGGCTGGTGGGGCATGCTCCGACGCTAGGCCGTCGCGGCCGCCGGGGTCAAGAAAGGAACAGCAAGCCGGTGAAGGGAACGGTCCGAGCCCGCCTGCACGCGCTCTTTCCGGGCACGTCCGGGCGGGGCCTCAAGCAGTGGCTGGAGCGGGGGCGGGTGCGCGTCAACGGCACCGTCGTCCGGCGGGGCGATGCGCCGGTCCGGACCGCCGATCGCGTCGAGCTGGGGCCGCCCCCCGACGCGCCCATCCCGGCGCCGCTGCGGCTGGTGCACGAGGACGCCGAGATCCTCGTGATCGACAAGGCCCCCGGCCTGCTCACGATCGCCGACCTGAGTGAGCGCGAGCGAACGGCCTACCGGCTGCTGCGCGACTGGATGGACGGCCGCGACGCCGGCCGCGTCTTCGTCGTCCACCGGCTCGACCGCGAGACATCGGGCCTGCTGGTCTTCGCCCGGACGCTCAAGGCCAAGGACGTGCTGCAGGAGCAGTTCCGCGCGCGCACGCCCGAGCGCGTCTACGTGGCCCGCGTGGAGGGCAACATCCGCGACGACACCGGTACGCTGACCTCGCGACTGGTCGAGGACCGCTCGCTGCGCGTCCGGCCTTCGCGCGACACCCGCCAGGGCCGGGAGGCGATCACGCGCTACCGGGTGCTGGCGCGAGAGGAGGGCGCGACGGTGCTGGAGCTGTCGCTGGTGACCGGGCGCCGGGGCCAGATCCGCGCGCAGCTCGCCGAGCTCGGGCACCCGATCGTCGGCGACCGCGCCTACGGCGGCCGCCGCGATCCGCTGGGACGCGTGTGCTTGCACGCCACG
This sequence comes from uncultured Candidatus Rokubacteria bacterium, assembly GCA_963734175.1. Lineage (GTDB taxonomy): Bacteria > Methylomirabilota > Methylomirabilia > Rokubacteriales > CSP1-6 > AR5. Next base: position 116,913 of record CAVTGC010000012.1, on the reverse strand, counting down.
CGCCTGGGCTTCGTGCATCCCAACGGCCGGCGGGTCGCGTTCGAGAGCCCGCCGCCGTCGGGATTCCGGGCGCGCGCGGTCAGGAGGCGCGGACGGCCTTGAACATGAGGTTGCGTTCCAGGAAGGCGAGCATCTTGCTCCAGGCGTCGGCGCCCTGTTTCGGCCGGTGCCGCTCGGCGTTCATGAAGTTCAGGAAGGCGTGACCGGCCCCCTCGTAGCTGTGGAACTCGTGGGGCTTGCCGTGCCGGGTCATCTCGGCGTCGATCTTCTTCACGTCGTCGGGTGAGGGGTTAGCGTCCTCCAGCCCGAAGAAGCCGATCGTGCGGCAGGCGATCTGGCCGGTCAGCTCGAACGGCGCCGGGCCCTCGCCCCACGGCTTCATGATGTTGCCGCCGTAGAACACGCCCGCCACCTTCCAGTTGGCCGGCCGCGCGCCGGCCAGCAGATACGTGATGCGGCCGCCCATGCAGAAGCCGAGCACGGCGAGATCGCCGACCCGGACCTCGGCCAGCCCCTTGAGGTGGGCGGTGGCCGCGTCGGCGTCGGCGAGGATCTCGCGGTCGCGCAGCCGGCCGACGCGAGTCATCATGTCGCCGTCCGGTGGCTGGCGGTGATAGAGATCCGGCGCGATCGCCGCGTAGCCGTTGCGGGCGAGATCTTCCACCCGGTCCTCGACGAACCGGTCGAGGCCGGGGCCGTGCATGATGACGACGACGCCGGGCACGGCGCCGCCTCCGGGCGGGGTGTCCAGGTAGACCCGCATCGGCTGTCCATCGACCTGAATGGTGTCCCAGCGTGCCATCGACGTTCCTCCCGCGGCCAGGTTGCGTGGTTGGTGGCCAGAGCATACCCTAGCGCGGGCTCCTGGGAGGGCGCCCCGCGCATGAGCCTCACGCTGCAGCAGGCGACGACGATCGTGGAGACCGCGCTCCGCACCGGCCGTGAGACGAGCTGTGCGCCGCTGGCGGTGGCCGTGCTCGACGCCGGCGGCCACCTGAAGGCTTTCGCCCGCGAGGACGGCGCCGGCATCGTGCGGCCGCAGATCGCGGTGGGCAAGGCGTGGGGCGCGCTGGGCATGGGCTTCGGCTCTCGCACGCTGGCCCGCCGGGTGGCCGACGGGCAGGCGCAGCAGCAGGCGTTCTTCGCGGCCCTCAACGCCATGTCGGATGGGCGGGTGGTGCCGGCCGCCGGCGGCGTGCTCATCCGCGATGCGGCCGGCGATATCCTCGGCGCCGTCGGGATCTCCGGTGACACGTCCGACAAGGACGAGGCCTGCGCCGTCGCCGGCGTCACCGCGGCCCGCCTGGTCGCCGATCCCGGCGCGTGACCGCGCCGCGTCTCTTGCTCACGTCGGCGCGCCGAGCGACGTACGTGCGGGTGTGGCCATAGGGGTCGGCGGCCGGGCGTCTGTTAAGATCGTGCCGGCATGATCGTCCTCGGCATCTCGGAGACGCATTGCGCGACCGCGGCCATCCTGCACGACGGCGTCGTCGTGGGCTGCGCCTCCGAGGAGCGCTTCACCCGCCTCAAGAACGACGCCGGCTATCCGCGCCGGGCCGTCGACGCCCTCCTGCGCGAGCTGCGGCTGCGCCCCCAGCAGATCGACCTGGTGGCGCTGGCCGGCCGCCGCGCGTACGCGCGCGACTGGATGAACCGCGTGCTGCACGACAGCGACTACGCGCGCCAGTACTACGGCGTGCGGCTGCAGGAGCCGCGGACCGGCCTGCGCAGGCGCGCCCGCAAGCTCGGAGCTCGCCTCGGGCTGATCGAGCCCGCCCAGGGGAAGTTCACGCTGTCGGAGAACGAGCGGCTGGGGCTGGTGGACGGTCACCTCGGCCTCGGCGCCGAGCGGATCGTGACGCTCGATCACCACACCTGCCACGCCGCCTCCGCGTACTTCGGCGCGCCCTTCACGGGGGCGCCGGCGCTGGTACTGACCAACGACAACTCCGGTGACGGGCTCTGCGCCACCGCCTCCAGCGCCAGCGGCACCGCGCTGGAGCGCCACGAGGCGGCCCCGAGCGCGCCCGGCTCGCTCGGATCGTTCTACTCGTTCGTGACGCTGCTGCTCGGCATGAAGTTCGGAGAGCACGAGTACAAGGTGATGGGGCTGGCGCCCTACGCCCCGGCCAAGGCGGTGGAGCGCGCCGTCGCCACGCTCGGCCAGACCTTCGGCCTCGTCGAGGACACGCCGGCCCGCTTCGCCTGGCGGCGCCGGGGCGGTCGCTACCGGCTGCTGCTGGAGGACACGCTGGGCCAGCGTTTCGACGCGGTGGCGGGCGGCGCCCAGCAGATGGTCGAGGACCTGCTGCTGCAGTGGGCCCGGCTCATGCACACCCGTTACGGCGGCGAGCGGCTGGCCCTCGGCGGCGGGGTGTTCATGAACGTCAAGGCCAACATGCGGCTGGCCGACGAGGAGTGGGTGCGCGACCTCTTCGTGTTTCCCTCCTGCGGCGACGAGTCCAACGCCATCGGGGCCGCCTACCTCGGCTACATCGATGCCTGCGCCCGGGGCGGTGTCGAGGCCCGGCCGGCTCCGCTGGGACCCGCCTACCTGGGGCCCTCGATCGACGACGCCGAGGTCGAGGACCTCGTGCGCCGCCGCGACCTCGGGGCTCGCCACCGCGTGAGCGAGCCCGAGCGCATGGAGGAGCGCATCGCCGACCTGCTCGTCTCCGACGGCGTGGTCGCCCGCTGCGCCGGCCGCATGGAGTTCGGGGCCCGCTCGCTCGGCAACCGCTCGATCCTGGCCAACCCGGCCGATCATCGGGTGGTGGGGCTGATCAACCGCATGATCAAGAACCGCGACTTCTGGATGCCGTTCGCGCCCAGCGTGCTGCGGGAGCGCGAGGGCGACTACCTGGTGAACCCCAAGGGGCTGGCCTCGCCGTACATGATGCTGGCCTTCCCCACCAACCCCAAGCGGCGGGACGAGATCGTGGCGGCGGTGCATCCTCAGGACGGCACCGCCCGGGCCCACATCGTGGACGAGGCGTGGAACCCCGGTTACCACCGCGTGATCCGCGAGTTCGAGCGGCGCACGGGGACGGGCGCGGTCCTGAACACCTCGTTCAACCTGCATGGCGAGCCGCTGGTCGGGTCGCCGGCCGACGCGGTGGACACGTTCGAGCGCTCGGGACTGCCGCACCTGGCGCTCGGACGGTATCTGATTTCCAAGCGGTAAACGGCCCACGTTCAGGAGGCGCTATGCTCAGCGAGTTCAAGACGTTCATCGTCCGGGGCAACATGATCGACCTGGCCGTCGGTATCGTGATCGGCGCGGCCTTCACGACCGTGGTCGGCTCGTTCGTGAACGACATCCTGATGCCGCCCATCGGATTGCTGCTGGGCAAGGTGGACTTCGCCAACCTGTTCGTCACGCTCGGCGGCGGGAGCTTCCCGACCGTGGCGGCCGCCAAGGCGGCCGGCGTGCCCACCCTGAACTACGGGCTGTTCATCAACAGCATCATCAACCTGCTCATCGTCGGCTTCGCGGTCTTCCTGGTGGTCAAGAACGTGAATCGGCTGCGTGGCCCCGAGCCGGTGGCGGCGCCGACGACGCGCGAGTGCCCGGCCTGCACCAGCCAGATCCCGCTCCGCGCGCGCCGGTGCCCGCACTGCACCTCGGAGGTCGCGCCCCGGTAGGTGACCCAGCTCTACGACCGCATCGGCCGCGGCTACGGCGCCTACCGGCGGCCGGATGCGCGGGTAGCCGCGGCCATCGCCGCCGCGCTGGGCGACGCGGTCACGGTCGTCAACGTGGGGGCGGGGGCCGGCTCCTACGAGCCGGCTGGCCGCCGGGTCGTGGCCGTCGAGCCCGGCGGCGGCCATGATCGCCCAGCGGCCGGCCGGCGCCGCGCCGGCCGTGCAGGCCTCGGCCACGGACCTGCCGTTCCGCGACGCGGCGTTCGACGCGGCGCTGGCCGTGCTGACGGTGCACCACTGGCCGGACCGCGCCCGCGGCCTGGCCGAGCTGGCCCGCGTCGCCGCGCGCGTGGTGCTGCTCACGTGGGACCCGGCGACCCCGTACTTCTGGCTGGTCGACGAGTACTTCCCGGAGATCTGGGCCATCGACCGGCCAATCTTTCCGACGCTCGACGAGCTGGGCCGGCACCTGGGGCCGATCGAGGTGCGGCCGGTGCCGGTGCCGCACGACTGCACGGACGGCTTCGTCGGCGCCTACTGGCGGCGTCCGGAGGCCTACCTCGATCCTGGGGTGCGCGGCGCGATGTCGACGTTCACCAAGCTGACCGACGCCGAGCCCGGCCTGGCCCGCCTGCATCGCGATCTGGCCGATGGGGCCTGGCGTCGGCGACACGCCGACCTGCTGGATCGAGAGGTGCTGGACCTCGGCTACCGGCTGGTGATCCGCCGGCCGTAGACGACCGGCGGCTCAGTAGCCGCGCGTGCGATCGACGACGTGCTGCAGCGGGCGGCCGCGCAGCCAGCGGGCGAGGTTGTCGTTGAAGACCGGCGCGATCTCCTCGGCGGTGCTGGGCCCGGCCACGTGGGGTGTGATCACGACGTTGTCGAGCTCCCACAGCGGGTGCTCGGGGGGCAGCGGCTCGGTCGGGAACACATCGAGGATGGCCCCCGCGATGCGCCGGGTCCGCAGCGCGTCCAGCAACGCGGCCTCGTCGACCACCGCGCCCCGGCCGATGTTCAGCAGCCAGGCGTCCGGTCGCATGGCCGCCAACGCCTCGGCGTCGATGAGGCCACGCGTCTTCTTCGTGAGCGGTACCACGATCACCACGAAGTCGGCGGCGGCCAGCGCCCGGGCCAGATAGCCCGGCCGGTACACGCGCTCCACGGCCGGCACCCGCTCACCCGAGCGGCTGACGCCGATCACGTGCATGCCAACGGCGCGGGCCACGCGGGCGATCTCGCGGCCGATGTCGCCCACGCCCACCAGGGTCAGCGTCTTGCCCCGGAGCCGTCCCGGCAGCACGTCCTCGCGCCAGCGCCGCTCGCGCTGGGCCGCGCGGTAAACCTCCGTCTTCTGGGTGACCCACGAGCACCAGCCGAGCACGTACTCGCTCATCCACGGGCCGAAGATGCCGGGCGCGCGCGTGACGACGATCCGGGCCGGTAGCTCCGGCACCAGCACCCAGTCCACGCCCGCCCCCATGGCCTGCAGCCACTGCAGGCGCCGCGCCTTGCCGTAGAGCACCGGCGGCAGCTTCCACGCGTAGGCCGCCTGGACCTCGCCGATGACTGCGGCCGCCTCGCTCTCGGTGGCGCAGACGTGCAGGGTGACCTCGCGCCCGGCCGGAATGCGGATCAGCTGCGCGTACAGCGCGGCCTCGTCGGGGTGATAGACGAGCAGCGAGGCCGGGGCCGCCTCCGGCGCCGACATCAGGCGCCGAGCGCCCGTAGCACGGCGTCGTCGGCCGAGAAGTCGATCTCGCGCCGATCGAGGCCCTCGCCCTGGTACCACTCGAGCGTCTGGAGCAGCCCGGCCCCCAGCGTGTAGCCGGGGCTCACCCCCAGCTCGGCGCGGACGCGGGCGGTCGTGTACACGGCGTGGCAGTCGTAGACGAGATTCTGGCCGAAGGGGACCGGCGTGTCGCCGACCTTGGGCGGCGTGAAGATCAGCGTGAGATGGCGCTTCATGACCTCGGCGATCAGCTCGACGAAGCCGACCTGGGTGATCGCTTCCTCGCCGCTGACGTTGTAGGCGCGCCCGAACGCGGCCGGCACGCCGAGCATGGCGGCCATGGCATCGGCCAGGTCGGCCACGTGGCCGAACTGCCGGAGCCAGCCGCCCTCGCCGGGCACCAGGATGGGACGGTCGCGCACGAGACGGTCGAAGAAGAACGTCTCGTTGTTGCGCGTGTTGAGCGGCCCGTAGACGTGGGTGGGGCGCACGATGGTCACCGGCCACCCCCGCGTCCGGTGCCGTTCCAGCAGCACGTCCTCGCCGGCGATCTTGTTCTTGGCGTAGTCGCCCCAGTAGAGCGTGCGCGCGGTGTCCTCGTCGAAGGGAATCGGCCGCGCGTGGTCGTACACACGGCCGGTCGACACGAAGAGCACGTGACCGACCGCCGCCGGCGCATCGAGCAGCGCCGCCACGTCCTCGCCCAGCGTCGGCGCGTAGGTGACGTCGACCACGCCATCGAAGCGTTCACCGGCCAGCTTCGTCTTCAGGGCGGCGTGGTCCTTGCGGTCGGCGACGATGGTCCCCACGCCGGACGGCAGTCGGGCCGGCCGGCGGCCGCGGTTGAGGACGGTGACGTCGTGGCCGTCGCGCCGCAGCGCCTGGACCAGGTGCAGGCTGATGAACTCGGTGCCGCCGGCGACGAGGACGCGCACGTCAGCCGATGGCGACCGCGACGCAGGTCGTGGTGCGGGTCACCCCGTCGATGATGCCGATCTCGTCGGTGACGAGGCGGCCGATGGCGTCCAGCGTGGCGCCCTCGACCTGGGCGATGAAATCGTAGGGCCCGGTGACGGCGTCGAGGTGGGCCAGGCTGGAGCCGAGGCCGGCGATCCGGCTCAGCTCCTTCTTGACCGACTTGGTCTTGCCGGGGGCCGTCTCGATCAGCACGAACGCCTTCATTCCGCGCCGCGGTGTCTTCGTCGCCATCTTCGCCTCCATGTGGCTCAGGGCCGGGGCGCGCCGCGCAGCTGGGTCAGCGTCGGCCGGAACCAGGCCGGCCGCTCCAGGGCCCGCGTGCCCTCCAGGTCGATCCGGGTGCCGCGCTCCTCGGTGTGGTTGGCCGGGTCGAAGCTCGCCACCAGCCGCAGCCGGGTCGCGCCCATGCTCAGAGTGAGCGGCTCGCCCGCGCTCTCGTCGCCCAGCCGCGCCACGATCACGAAGAGTCCCGCCGCGTCACTCTCCGCGAGGTAGGAGAAGCCGGTCTTGTCGCGCGTCAGCTCCAGGCGTTGCCCGGCCCGGGGCTGGCCAGCGGCGTCCTTGACGTAGCCGAGCACCGTGTACCGATAGTAGACCTCGTGCTCGGCCGTCGCCGTGCTCGCGGCGACCGCGAGCAGCAGCGGGAGCAGCCACCGTGCGCGTCTCATCCGATCAGGGTTCAGCCTCGCCGCCAGAGTCTAGCAGAAGCCGCTGGAGCAGCGTGCGATGGCACCGCTCGGCATCGGCGCAGCTGCACAGCAGTGTGAGGGGCCCGCGGCCGGCGAGGGTCCGGAGCTCGGCGAGCGCCGCCTGCGCCTCGGCGCGCTGCAGACCGGCCCGGTAACGTGGCACGTACTGGGCCCAGGTGATCTCCCCGTCCAGGAAGCTGCGCAGCAGGGGAATGACCGGGCCGAGCTCGCGCAGCCATACATCGACCTTCTCCTTGCGGATTCCGCGCGGCCAGTAACGCATGACCAGCACCCGGGTGCCGTCGGTAGCCGCCGGCGCGTCGTACACCCGCTTGGTGGTCACCCGCGCGCTCGCGGGCGGGCGCGCGCGGCCGGCGGCGGGCCGGGCCGGCGCGGGCGCGCGCCGCTGCGCGCGGCCGCCTCGCGCCGCGGACCGACGGATGCGCGCCTTCACGCGTGCACCGACGCGGTCGTAGACGGTCTGGAAGGAGCATCCATGGCGGCAAGCGTACCTCCCTTGTTCGCGCAGCACTAGCGCGCGGAGCTCGCTGGCATGGGGGCTGCTACTGCATCGCCGGGTATGCAGGGCGTTGCGGAGGCCCGATGGGCGGGCTTCCAGCATCGCGTGAGCGGCAGACAGGCGATTCCGCGCCGGTCGGGCGCGAGACACGGAGTGAGAGTCATGCGCGGTCCAACGTTCAAGGGCATCGTCGCGCTGCTGCTGGTCGTGGCGTTCGCGGCGGGCTGTCAGTCGATGACCGGGCGCAGCGCGGGTCGGGTGCTCGACGATACGAGCATCACGGCCGCGGTGAAGGCCAAGCTCGTCGGCGAGAAGGCGGCGAACCTCACCCGGGTCGGCGTCAACACGGTCAACGGCGAGGTGCACCTCGACGGCGTGGTCGATTCGGTCGATCAGAAGGTCCGCGCCGAGGAGATCGCCCGGCGCGTGAATGGCGTGACCCGCGTGGTCAATGGTCTGCAGATCTCGGGGACGCCGGCCGCCTCGCCGGGCTCAACGCGATAGGCGAGGACCCGGGTAGCCGTCCCAGCTGAGGCGCGCGCCGTCGGCGCTGAAGCCGGCTTCGGCGAGGGCCGGGAAGGCCTCGCTGTCGCGCACGGGACGGCCGTCCCAGGTGAGGATCTCCAGCCGGCGGACCGGGCGCAGCGTGAGCGGGCGATCGAACATCGCCTGCAGCGCGCGCACGGTCCCCGGCAGGTCGACCGGTTCGAAGCCGCCGAGCGGGGTCAGCTCGCGGCCGTAGTTCTCGGCCAGCAGCACGGGGCGCCCGGCTCGCAGCACGAGCCAGGCGTGGGCCAGCCGGGCCACGCTCAGGCGGGCGCCGTCGCGGCGCGACAGCGGCCACACGCGGCCCCACAGGTTGGCGGGGTCGACGACGTTCGCCAGGACGTGCGGCTCGGCCCGACGGGTAGCCGGCGCCGTCAGCTCGGCCAGTGCGTCCTCGAGCGCGTACTGTTCGCCGGAGAGCCCCTCGACGAAATAGCCGCGGACGACCTCGCCGCCGTACTCCATGCGCAGCAGCACGTGGCGCAGCGTGGCCCAGTCTCCGCGCGCCAGCTCGCGCGCCACCACGCCGTAGCGGGCCAGGAGCAGGTGGGCCCAGGCCTCGTCACGGTCCTCGGGCGACAGCGGCTCCTCCTCGGCCAGCGCGCTCCAGCGCCCGACCGGCGGCAGGTGGGCGAGGGGGCCCCGGGCCTGGCCGCGGCGCGGGCGCCGCCGGACCGGGCCCCGCGCCTCGGTCGCGCGGGGCGCCGTGCTGGCGGCGACGATGGCGCTGAAGGTGTCGGGCGCAGCCAGGCCCGCCCGGAACAGCGCCCACAGCGCGTCCACAACCTGGGAACCGTCGAGGCCCGTGGCGCGGCCCAGGTCGCGGGCGAACGAGGCGCCGCGCAGCTGCAGGTGGAGCAGGACGTTCTTCACGGCGGGGTCGAGCGGTGCCCGCTCGGTCGTCTCGCGCAGCCAGCCGATGTTCTCGCGCAGCGCGGCCCCCACGCGTCCCGAGCGACCGCGGTCGCCCCCGCCCGGCTCGAACACCGTCCACACGATCTCGCCCGAGAGGCCGAGCCGGTCGAGCCACTCGCGCTGGTAGCCGTCGATCCGCGCCGGGAGCAGGTCCTGCTCCCACACGCGCGTGGCGAAGTCCTCGCCCTGCAGCAGCTCGAGCGCGGCGAGGACGCCGGGAGGACCGACCAGGCGATGCTCGGGGTGCAGGTGATGGCGGCGCAGCAGGAAGGCCGAGAACTGCTCGGCGCTGACCACCGGTCGCGGGATGCGCCGGGCGTGCACCTGGCGGCGCTGGATCTCGTCCAGCACGGCGACGTGCACGTACTGCCGGCCCTCGGCGCCCTCGACGAACGTGCCCTCGCGCACCACGCCGCGGAGAACCAGGCGATCGAGCGCGGGGGTGACCTCGGCGGCGGCGAGGCCGTAGCGGGCGGCCAGGGCTTCGGCCGACATCGGGCCCCGGGTGCGGAGCACGCGGAGGGTGAGACGTTCCAGCCCGGCCTCGGTCGCCAGGCCCGCGTAGAGCGTGGCGTCGGTGGCCGGGATCCACGTGCGCCGCCCGCCGTCGAACTGGACCTCGATGATCCGCCGCTCGGCCACCAGGGCGGCGATGAGCGCGTCGGCCTCCCCGAGCACGCGCTCGCCGATCTCCGCGTGGGTGAGGTCGCCGAGGTCGTCGAGGATGGCAGCCAGCTCGTTGGCGTCGCGGGCCCGTCGCTCGGGCGTCGTCTTCTGCAGCTCGGCCTCGACGGCGGCGACGATGTCGGCGCGCATCGGTCCCGGCGCCACGCTCCACGCCTTGCGCATCACGATCGTGTCGCTGCGCCGCTCCTCGGCGTGGCCGGCGTCCAGGTACGCCCAGTCCCAGGCCATCAGCAGCGGGTACACGAAGGGTGAGGGCAGCGGGGTGTCGACGTGGCGCGTCCACAGCTCGCCGTCCTGGAGCCGCTCGAGCAGGCGCTTGAGCCGGGGGACGTCGTAGGCGTCGTGGAAGCACTCGCGCAGGGTCTCGGCCACGACCGGGAAGTCGGGCTGGCCGCGCACGGACTCCAGCAGGGCGTCGGCCTTCAACCGCTGCAGGTAGGCCGGCGTCCGCTGGCCGCGCGTCATGCGGGGGATGAACAGCGCGCGCACGGCCGCGTGACGGAAGCGGGTGGCGAACATCGGCGAGCCGATGAGCGCCTCGCCGAGCAGCGGGTCGAGCTCGTCGGGCCCCACCAGGGTGACGAGCCGTTCGGGCGCGGGCGGCACCTGGCCGGGCGCGAATGAGAGCAGGATGCCGTCGTCGACGTGGCTGGCCTCGACCAGCAGGCCGAAGCGCCGGCGAACCTGCTCGCGCAGGGCCATGCCCCAGGCCCCGTTGATCCGCATGCCGAACACGGAGTGGATCATGGCGTGGCGGCCGCCCATCTCGTCGGAGAAGGACTCCACGACGATGCCCTGATCGTCGGGCACGCCCTGCAGCACCTCGCCGGCCTTGACCAGCCAGGCGTGCATCGCGCGCACGGCGCGGGCGTCGAGACCAGCCTCGGCGGTGGCCCACGCCTCGAAGTCGGGGTCGTCGAGCTTGTCGGCGGCGTCGCGGCGCAGCCGACCGACCGCCACCCCGAGATCGAACGAGCGGGAGGGGTGCTCGCCTTTCCAGAACGGGATGGTCGGCGCCATGCCCTGGGCGTCCTCGACCAGCACGCGGCCGGCCTTGACCTTGGCGATCTTCCAGGCGTGGGAGCCGAGCAGGAACACGTCGCCGGGCAGGCTCTCGGTGACGAACTCCTCGTCGAGCGTCCCGACCTTCAGGTCTGTCTCGGTCACGTAGACGTCGAGCAGGCCGGCGTCGGGGATCGTCCCGCCGGCGGTCAGGGCCAGGAAGCGGCTGCCGCGGCGCGCGTGCAGCCGGTCGTTGACGCGGTCCCAGAGGATGCGGGGCGCGATGCCCTTGACCTCCAGCGGCAGCGGCTCGGCCACCGCCCGGACGACCTCCAGGAAGGTCGCGCGCGAGAGCGCGCGGTACGGCGCGGCGTTGACGAAGCGCTGGTGCAGCGTGTCGACGTCGAGCGACTCGGCGGCCACGGCCGCCACGATCTGCTGGGCGAGGACGTCGAGCGGGGCCTCGGGCATCGCGATCCGGTCGAGCGAGCGCTCACGGATGGCCCGCACGACTGCCGCCGCCTCCATCAGCTCCTCACCCTTGGTGACCAGGATGCGGCCCTTGGAGGTCCGGGAAAGCAGGTGGCCGGCCCGCCCCACGCGCTGCAGGGCGGCGGCGACGTTGCGCGGGGACTGCACCTGCACCACGAGGTCGATGGCGCCCACGTCGATGCCGAGCTCCAGCGAAGAGGTGGCGACCAGCGCCCGCAGCTCGCCGGCCTTCAGGCGGTTCTCGGCCTCCAGTCGGGCCCGGCGCGAGAGCGAGCCGTGATGGGCGGCGACGCGCCCGTCCGTTACGCGGTCGTTGAGGTCGCGGGCCAGGCGCTCGGCCGCGCGCCGGCTCTGGGCGAAGACCAGCGTCGTGCGATGGGCCTGGACCAGCTCGGCGATCTGCTGCAGGGCGGCGTCCCAGACCGTGTCGCTGGTGGCCGTGAGAAAGTCGTCCACCGGGGAGACCACCTGCACGTCGAGGTCGCGCGAGAAGCCGGTGTCGATCAGCACCGGGTCGCGGGCGGTGGCGCCGGTGAGGAAGGCCAGCGCGTCTTCCACCGGTCGCACCGTGGCCGACAGGCCGATCCGCTGGGGCCGGGCGCCGGTGCCGTCGCCCTCCACCAGCGCCTGCAGCCGTTCCAGCGAGAGGGCCAGGTGGGCGCCGCGCTTGCTGGCCATGAGGGCGTGCACCTCGTCCACGATGACGAACCGGGCCTGGGCCAGCGCGGGGCGGAAGCCCTGGGTCGTGAGCAGGATGTACAGCGACTCCGGCGTCGTGATGAGCACGTGGGGCGGCCGGCGCGTCATGGCCTGGCGGGCGGCGGCCAGCGTGTCGCCGGTGCGCACGGCCACGCGCACCTCGGGCAGGTCGAGGCCGTCGGCGGCGGCCGCGGCCCGGAGGCCGGCCAGCGGCTCGCGCAGGTTCTTCTCGATGTCGTTGTTGAGCGCGCGCAGCGGCGAGACGTAGACCACGTACACGCGGTCCTCGAGCCGCCGCTCCAGGCCCAGCCGGTGCAGGTGGTCGAGGGCCCACAGGAAGGCGGCCAGCGTCTTGCCGGAGCCGGTCGGCGCCACGATGAGCGTGTCGCGCCCGGAGGCGATGGCTTCCCACCCCTCGCGCTGCGGGCGAGTCGCGTCGGCGAACGTCTCGGTGAACCAGCGACGGACGAACGGGAGGAACTCCGGCATCCCGACCATTGTACCCGTCGTGTGGAGTACGCTGTCCCGATGCGAGACGTGGACGCGGCGGTGATCGTGGTCGGCGGTGGCCCGGCCGGGGCGCTGGCCGCGCTGGCCCTGGCCCGACGCGGCGTCGACGTCCTCGTCCTCGACAAGAAGGCGTTTCCGCGCGACAAGCCGTGCGGCGGCGGCATTCGCTACGGCGTCTACCGGCGCTTCCCCGATCTCGCCGAGCACCTGCGCTCGACGGTGGCCATCCACGAGATTCGCCGCGTGCTGATGGAGTCGCCGGCCGGCCACGCGGTGACGGCCTCGGGCGAGGCGCCGTTCTATCTCACGCTGCGCCGCACCGAGCTCGACGCCGCGCTTCTGGCCCGGGCCCGCGCCGAGGGCGCCCGGGTGATGGAGCGGGCGCGGGTGACGGCGGTCGAGGCTGGCGCCGATGGCGTCGTCGTCCGCTGCGTCGACGGTCGTGCGCTCACCGCCCGCCTGGTGATCGGCGCCGACGGGGTCAACAGCGTGGTGGCGCGGGCGGCCGGCCTCACGACCGGTTTCGCCGAGGAGACGCTGGCCATCGACACGATGGAGGAGACGCCGCTGGCCGAGCTGTCGATGGCCGCCCCCGACACGATGTACGTGGCCTACGGCTACAAGGGCTGGCCCGGCTACGGCTACGTGTTCCCCAAGCAGGACTGCGTCGACTTCGGCGTCGGCTTCCTGTTGCCGTTCTTCAAGCGGACGCTGACCGGACCGCCCTACGCGCACCACGCGCGGTTCCTCGACGAGGTCGCCGCCCGCGGCATCGTGCGCGGCCGCTCCAATCCCGCCAACTTCAAGGCGTATCGGCTGCCGCTGGGGGGGCCGCTGGCCCGGACCTACGCCGAGCGGATCCTCGTCTGCGGCGACGCCGGCGGCTTCGTCAACGCCTACACGGGCGAGGGGATCTACCACGCGATGGTGACGGGCCGGCACGCCGGCGAGGTGGCGGCCGACGCCGTGCAGGCCGGCGACGGCTCGGCCGCGCGGCTGGCGGCCTACGAGAGGCGGTGGCGGGACGAGATCGGCGACGAGCTGGCCGACTCCGTGCGCATCCAGCGACGACTGTTCGCCAACCCGTCCCTGGCCGACGCGATCATCCGCGCCGCCGCGCTCGACGCCCGGCTGTGCCGGCTCTTTGCGCTGGTGGCGCTGGGCGAGGCGAGCCTGCGCCGGCACCGGCTGGAGATGACGTGGCGATTCTTCGTGGCGCGGGCGAGGTCACGCTGGCGGCGGATGACGCGGCCGACGACGTGATCGTCGGCGGGTAACGTCGCCTCAGCGGCGCCAGCCGTAGGGCGAGCGGTTGGCGCGGTCGCCGTCCTGGAAGCGGCGCGCGTCGCGGCGGCCGTCACGGTCCTGGTTGGGATCCGCCGGCGGCTGGGCCGGGCGACCGTCCTGGCTGACGCTGTAATCGGCATGGTTGTTCGACTGGTAGTTCGCGTGATAGTCGTTGCCGTTGGGATCGCTGGCCTGCGGGCGACCGCCGGGGGCGCCCGGCCGGGTGGCGTCGGCGGCGCCCGCCGGCCCTGCGGACGCGAGGACCGCCAGCGAGACGGCGGTGGCTGCAACGAACACCCAGATGTGGGACGTGCTCTTCATGGTGCCCTCCCCGGGACAGCGATTCACGGCGCTCGAAGGCGCCCAGGGAGAGGACATGCAGGATACGGACCGCCGGGGTTCGGCCGTACAATCGAATGCGTGAAGATCGTCTCGATTGGCGGCGGGCCGGCCGGCCTGTACCTCGCGATCTTGATGAAGAAGGCCGACCCGGCCCACGAGGTGATCGTCCTCGAGCGCAACCGGGCCGACGACACCTTCGGCTTCGGCGTGGTCTTCTCCGATGCCACCCTCGACAACTTCCGCGAGGCCGACCCCGAGACCCACGACGCCATCACGCGGGCCTTCGCCCACTGGGACGACATCGACATCCACTACCAGGGCCAGGTGCTCACCTCGACCGGCCACGGCTTCGCCGGCCTCTCCCGCCAGCAGCTGCTCGACATCCTCCAGGCCCGGGCCACCGACCTCGGGGTGGTCCTGCGCTTCTCCACGGAGGTCGATCGACCGGAGGCGTGGGCGGGAGCCGATCTCGTGCTGGCCGCCGACGGGGTGAACTCCTGGGTGCGCCAGCGCCACGCTCGCCACTTCCGCCCGCGCATCGACTGGCGCCGCAACCGATTCGTCTGGCTCGGCACGACGTTTCCGTTCCGGGCCTTCACGTTCATGTTCAAGGAGGACGAGCACGGGCTGTGGCGCGTGCACGCCTACAGCTACGATCGCCACCACTCGACGTTCATCCTCGAGTGCACCGAGGACACCTGGCGGCGGGCCGGCCTGGACGAGGCCCGCGAGGACGATACGGTGGCGTTCGCGCAGGCGCTGTTCGCGCGCGAGCTGGACGGTCACCCCATCTTGAAGAACCGCTCGCTGTGGCGAGCTTTCCCGGTGATCCGCAACGAAGCCTGGCACCACGACAACGTCGTCCTCGTCGGCGACGCCGCCCACACCGCGCACTTCTCGATCGGCTCCGGCACCAAGCTCGCGATGGAGGACGCCATCGCCCTCAGCCGCAGCCTGCAGGCCCACGGTGACGTGCGGCGGGCGCTGCCGGCCTACGAGGCGGAGCGCCGGCCCCAGGTCGAGGCGCTGCAGCGCGCGGCCCAGCGCAGCCTCGAGTGGTTCGAGCACACCGAGCGGTACCACGGGCGCCTGGAGCCCGCCCAGCTCGCCTACAGCCTGCTCACGCGCAGCCTGCGGGTGACGCACGACAGCCTCAAGGCGCGCGACGCCAAGCTCGTGGCCACGGTCGACGGCTGGCTCGCCGAGAAGGCCTCGCAGCAGAGCCGGGTGACGGTGCCAGCGGCTCCGCCTCCGCCGCCGATGTTCACGCCGTTCCGGCTCCGGGAGCTGGTGCTACCCAACCGCGTCGTCGTCTCACCGATGTGCCAGTACTCGGCCGAGGACGGCACGCCGGGCGACTGGCACCTGGTGCACCTCGGCAGCCGCGCGGTCGGTGGGGCGGGGCTGGTGATGACCGAGATGACCGACGTGAGCCGCGAGGGACGCATCAGCCCCGGCTGCACCGGCATGTACAAGCCCGAGCACGTGGCCGCGTGGAAGCGCATCGTCGACTTCGTGCACGGCGCCAGCCCGGCCCGGATCGGCATCCAGCTCGCCCACGCCGGGCGCAAGGGCTCCACGCGCCGCCTGTGGGAGGGGATCGACGAGCCGCTGCCCGAGGGCAACTGGCCGCTGATCTCGGCCTCACCGATCCCGTACTTCCCGCACAGCCAGGTGCCACGCGAGATGGACCGCGCCGACATGGACGCCGTGCGCGACGACTTCGTGCGCGCCGCCGGCATGGCCGACGAGGCCGGCTTCGACCTGCTGGAGCTGCATGTCGCCCACGGCTACCTGCTGGCGTCGTTCCTGTCGCCGCTCACCAACCGGCGTCGCGACGCCTACGGCGGCGCGCTCGCCAACCGGCTGCGCTTCCCGCTGGAGGTCTTCGACGCCGTCCGGGCCGCGTGGCCCGTCGCCAAGCCCATCTCGGTCCGGCTGTCGGCGACCGACTGGAAGGAGGGCGGCCTGTTGCCGGACGACGCTGTCGAGGTGGCGCGCGCGCTACGGACCCACGGCTGCGACATCGTCGACGTGTCGGCCGGCAACACGGTGCCCGACCAGGCGCCCGATCACGGCCGCCTGTTCCAGACGCCGTTCAGCGACCGGATCCGCCACGAGGCCGGCATCCCCACGATGACCGTCGGCGGCGTTGCCTCCAGCGCCGACGTCAACTCGATCATCGCCGCCGGCCGCGCCGACCTCTGCGTCCTCGCCCGCGCCCACCTCTACGACCCCTACTGGACCCACCACGCCGCCCGCGACCAGGGCCTCGACCTCCCCTGGCCCGACCAGTACGTCTCCGTGAAGACCTTCACCCCCCGCCCGACGTAGCTTCGGGGCCGAGCCAACGCCAGCAGGTCGATATCGTGCTCGCAGTTGTGGCGTTGCCCTCCGGAGCTGAGACCGATCGTCGGGGAGTGCGCCGACTCCGGCTCGCGCCGGGCGGGCGGCGGGGCGACAGGGTCTCCTGAGGTTCCGTTGGCTTCGATCGTGTAGGGCCACACGTAGGACAGGCTCCGACCATCCCCAGGCGCACCGGGTAGTCTCTCGCGGAACCGAAGGGGACCCTGTCGCCCCGCCGCCCGCCCGGCGCGAGCCGCCGCCGCGCCGCGAAGATCAGCCGTTGTGCGAGCGGATGAGCCAGGACTGCAGGCGTGCGACGAGGTGCGTGGGCTTGAACGGCTTCGTGAGGTAGTCGGTCACGCCGGCCGTGAAGCCGGCCGCCGTGTCCTGGGCGTCGGCCCGCCCGGTGATGAGCACGACCGGAACCTCGGCCAGCCGGGGATCGCTCTCCTGCCGCAGCGCCCGGCACACGGACAGCCCGTCCAGCCCCGGCATCATCCAGTCGAGCACGACGATGTCCGGCCGTTCGTCACGCGCGAGCTGCAGGGCCGCGTTGCCGTCGCTGGCCGTGATGACCCGGTAGCCTTCCGGCTCCAGCGTCTCCAAGATGACCGCCATCACGTCGGGGTCGTCGTCGGCGACGAGGATCGTCGTCTTCTCCGGCGCCGCCATCCGCGCGGCCGTGGAGGCGACCACCGGCGTCGACGCCGTCGGCGTGGCGCCCGGCCGTACGACCACCAGGTACTGGCCCTCGGCGGCCGCGAACACCTCGGGACCGTCCTTGGCCGGCAGGCGCTTGCGACAGCTGGCGAGCAGCCGGTCGATGGCGCGGTCGGTGCGCGACGGCTCGTGGTGGAAGAGGGCCAGCCGGCGAGCCCGCGCCGCCACCGCGAAGTCGACGGCCCACTCGGCCGGCGTATGCCCCCACGACAGCCGGGCTGGATACTCCTCCAGCGTGTACGTCGCGTCGTGGATCACGAGGTCGGAGTCGGCCAGGAACTCGATGTGGCGGGCGTCCTCGCGATGCACGCGCGCGGCCTCGCCGGTGGCCTCCGGATGGTGGCGCGAGTGGGGCTCGTGGTCGGTGGCGTAGACGACGGCCACCCCGGCGGCCTCCAGCCGGTAGGCGAGCGCGGGCGCCGGGTGGTTCAGGTAGCGGGTGGTCACGCGGACGGCGTCGAGGTTGAAGGTCCCCTCGGTCAGCTCGTGGTAGCGAATGGTCGCGGCCAGCTCGCCGAGCGGCACCGGGAAGTACGTGCGGTGCATCTGACCGCCGAGGATTTCCTCCAGCGTGCGACCCATCTGGCGGGGCGCGTACACGTCCCACTCGCTGCCGGGGACGAACAGCGGTGCGAAGAACGGGAACCCCTGGATGTGGTCCCAGTGCGTGTGGGTGATCAGCAGGTGGCCGCGCATCGGGCCGGGGTAGGTGGTGACGAGTTGCTGGCCCAGCTCGTGGGCGCCGGTGCCGCAGTCGAGCACGATCAGCGTGCCGTCGGACCGGACCTCGACGCAGGAGGTATTGCCCCCGTAGCGGACGGTGGCCGGGCCCGGCTTGGGGATGGAGCCGCGGGTGCCCCAGAAGCGAATCCGCATGCCACCCTCCGCTGGCGCGGTCGCCAGCCGTGACTGACCTCTATGGTATGACACGCCGCCGGGCCCCGGGGACTCTTTGCACTCGCCGGCTCAGGAGCTCGGCCAGGCCCCCGAGGGTCAGAGCGCCAGCAGCTCGTGCCGCAGTGCCTCGTCCTCGCGCAGCTGCGCGGCCGGACCGCTGAAGCGGATCGAACCCTTCTCCAGCACGTAGACCCGCTCGGCGAGAGCCAGTGAGAACTCGACGTTCTGCTCGGCCAGCAGGATCGTGAGCCCCTCGCGCTTGAGGCGCTCGACCTGCTCGCGCAGGTGATCGACCACCAGCGGCGCCAGCCCCTCCGACGGCTCGTCGAGCAGCAGCAGCTCGGGGTTGCCCATCAGCGTCCGCGCGATGGTGAGCATCTGCTGCTCGCCCCCGGAGAGATAGCCGCCGTTGCGCGAGGACAGCTCGCGCAGCTTGGGGAAGAGATCGAAGACCCGTTCCGGGGTGAATGGGCTCCGGTGCGGTGACTGTTGGAGCGGGGTCCGCTCGACCGGTTCGGGCCGTGGGTGGCCTGAGCTAGAAGGTTCGCGGCTCCGCTCCTGCGACTTCGCTCGGGGTGCTTTCGGGGTTCGCGTCGCGACGTCGAGGTTTTCCCAGACGGTCAGGTCGGCGAAGATGCGGCGGTCCTCGGGGACGAAGCCGATGCCGGCGCGGGCGATGCGGTAGGGCTCCCAGCCGGTGATGTCGGTGCCCTTCCACACGACGTGGCCGGCCTGGGGTGGAGTGAGGCCCATGATCGAGCGCATGGTCGTCGACTTGCCGACGCCGTTGCGGCCGAGCAGGCACACGCACTCGCCCGCGCGGATCTCGAGTGACACTCCGAACAGGACGCGCGAGAGGCTGTAGGCGGTGTGGATCTCGCGCACCTCCAGCAGCGGCGGCGGCGTGCTCACCGGCGCTCTCCCAGGTAGACGCGGCGTACCTCGGGATCGGCCCGCACCTCGGCCGGGGAGCCCTCGGCGATGACCCGGCCCTGGTGGAGCACGGTGATGCGCTGGGCGATGGAGAACACCACTTCCATGTCGTGCTCGGTGAACAGCAGCGTCAGCCCGCGCTCGCGGGCGATGCGCTCGACCAGGCGGATCGTCTCGCGCGTCTCGGTCGCCGACATGCCGGCCGTCGGCTCGTCGAGCAGCAGCAGCGAGGGCTCGCTGGCCAGCGCGATGCCCAGCTCGAGCTGTTTCTGGGCGCCGTGGGACAGGAAGCCGCTGATCTCGCCGGCGCGCTCCAGCAGCCCCAGCGAGCCCAGCAGCGCGTCGGTCTCGGCCCGGTACAACCCCTCGACCCGGCTCCACAGGTCGCGGCCGCGGCCGCGGTGGGACAGGAAGGCGGCCTGCACGTTCTCGTAGACCGTGAGCTTGGGGAAGATGTTGGTGCGCTGGAACGAGCGGCCCATGCCCAGCCGGCAGACGTCGTGGGGGGCCAGGCCGGTGATGTCACGGCCGTCCAGCACCACGGTGCCGGCGTCCGGCCGGAGGTGGCCGGTCACCAGGTTGAAGAACGTGGTCTTGCCGGCTCCGTTGGGACCGATGATGGCGGCGATCTGGCCCCGCTCCATCTTCAGGCTCACGCCGCCGACGGCCTGAAAGCCGTCGAAGCTCTTGCGCACGTCGCGCACCTCAAGCACGCCGCGGCCTCGCGAGGCGCTGGACGGCGGTCTGGAAGGCGCCGGCCAGCCCCCCGGGGAACACGAAGAGCAGGACGACCAGGATCGTGCCGAGCACGAACGGCCAGTACTCCGTGTAGGCGGTGATCTGCTGGTTGAGCAGGATCAGGACGAGGGCCCCGATGGCGGGGCCGTAGAACACGCCCATCCCGCCCAGCAGCGTCATGATCAGCACCTCCGAGGACTTCGTCCAGTAGGCGAAGTCGGGGAAGACGCCGCGGTTGAAGATGCCGAAGAGGCCGCCGGCCAGCCCGGCGAAGGCCCCGGCCAGCACGAAGGCGGCCAGCTCGTAGCGGCGCACGTTCACCCCGATGAACTCCGCGCGCTCGGCGTTCTCCCGGATCGTCGTCAGCATCCGGCCGAACGGCGAGCCGACGATGCGCCGGAGCAGCCACAGGCAGAGGGCGACCATCAGCAGCGTCAGGAAGTAGAAGTACTCGGCCGTGCGCCAGCCGCCCACCAGCGGGAGGCCGGCGATCCAGTCGAAGCTCGGGTAGGGGATCTCCGGCATGCCCTGCTCGCCCCCCGTCACCTCGTTCCACTTGAAGCAGATCGCCCACACGATCTGGGCGAAGGCCAGCGTGAGCATCGCGAAGTAGATGCGGGTCAGCCGCACGCAGAAGAAGCCGAACACGAGGGCGATGGCGCCGGTCAGCAGGCCGGCGGCCGGGAAGGCCAGCACGAACGGCACCGCCAGCTTCTTCATGAGCAGACCGGTCGTGTAGGCGCCGATGCCGAAGTAGGCGGCGTGGCCGAACGACACCAGGCCGGTGACGCCGACGAGCAGGTTGAGGCTGGTGGCGAACAGCGCCCAGATGACGATGTCGTTGGCCAGGAACGTGTAGAAGCGCGAGCCGATGGCCGGCACGCAGAACGCGGCCACGAGCACCAGCGGACCCCACGGCAGCCGGGCCAGCTGCGCCATCACTTGAGGGGGCGTCCCAGCAAGCCCCACGGCCGGATGATGAGCACGCCGGCCATGAGGGCGAACACCGCGAAGATCGAGAACCGCGGAAAGAAGAGGATGCCGAACGACAGCACCTGGCCGTAGACGACCGCCCCCAGAAAGGTCCCCCAGAACGAGCCCAGCCCGCCGATGACCACGACCACGAAGGCCTCGACGATGATCTCGGTGTCCATGCCGGGCGTGGTCGCGCGCATGGGGCTGATGAGGGCGCCGCCGAGCCCGCCCAGGAAGGAGGCGATCACGAACACGCCCGTGTACAGCGCGTCGACGTTGACGCCGAGCGCACCCAGCGTCTCCCGGTCGAGCGCGGCGGCCCGGATGAAGCGGCCGACCCGCGTGCGCTGCAGCACGAACCAGACGGTGAGCGCGATGGCCGGGCCCAGGAGCAGGATGAGCAGGTTGTAGTGGGGGATGGTGGCGCCGAACACCGAGAAGGAGCCGGTCAGCCCTGGCGGCCGACTCACCGACTTCTGCTGCGTGCCCCAGATCATCTTGGCGGCGTCGCTCAGGATCAGCACCAGCGCATAGGTGAACAGGAGCTGGTAGAGCTCCTCCTTGCCGTACAGGTGACGGAAGAGCAGCCGCTCGATGATCCCGCCCAGCAGCGCGACCGCGGTGGCGGCACCGAGGGCGGCCAGCCAGAACCGCCCGCCGCCCACCCCCAGCCACTGCACGAGCTGGAAGGCCGAGTAGGCGCCCAGCATGTAGAAGGTGCCGTGGGCGAAGTTGAGGACGCGCAGCACGCCGAAGATGAGCGACAGCCCCGAGGCGATGAGGAACAGGAACATGGCCGCCGTGAGGCCGCTGATCGACTGCGCGAAGACGAACGAGGGATCAGGCATCGTGAAAGTTGATCGCCGACCCCACGATCGAGGCGACCGGGGTCTGCGGGGCCCCGAGGCCCGCCAGGCAGGTCAGTCTAATCCATGAACTTCGTGGGGTCGACGTAGACGGCCGGCTTCATGATCGCGAACGGGTACTTGGGGTCCATCGCGGTCTTGCCGTAGAGCTGGCCGCGGTTGGCCTGGTGGTCCTTCTCCCGGATCGTCTGCGGCCCGATCGGCGTCTCGACCGTGAGGCCGAGCAGGGCCTTGGCCACCTTGTCGGAGTCGGTGCTGTTGGCCTTCTTGATCGCCTCGACCAGGAACTGCATCCCCGTGTAGCCCTGGATGGCCCACGACGACGGGTACTCGTCCTTCAGGTACTTCGACAGCCGCGCCGTGTAGTCCTTGTGGGCCTGGGTCTCGCCCCAGTAGAAGGCGTCGTAGGCGTTGCCCCAGATGCCGACCGGGTAGTCGGCGCCCATCGACTTGGTCGTCTCCGCCGTGGCCGCCTCCCCGAGGCCGAGGAAGTTGTACTTCACGGCGTCGAACACGCCGAGCGCCTTGGCCTGCTTGGAGTAGGTCACGAAGAAGCCGCCCCAGATGGACGACACGATGGCCTCGGGCTTCTTGGCCATCTGGGCGTTGATGAACGGGTTGTAGTCCTGCTCGCCGAGCTTGGGCCACTGCTGGTCCACGATCTGCACGCTCGGCTTGATCTTCTTGATGTGCTCGACGAACGCCTTGGTGACGTCCTGGCCGTAGGCGTAGTCGAAGGCGATGGTGGCGACCTTCGTGACTGGCCACTTGGCCACGATCTCGGCGGCGCTGCGCCCCTCCATCGTGGTGTTGGCGGCGACGCGGAACACGTAGGGGTGCAGCTTGTCGGCGGCGGTGAGCTGGTCGGTCTTCGGGATCGGCGCGATGAAGACGATCTTGTTCTCCTTGGCCACCACCGAGACGGCCGGGCCCTCGGCGGAGGTCAGGGTGCCGACCAGGAAGTCGACGTTGTCCTTGAGGATGAGCTCGCGCGCCTGCCGCACCGCTTCATTGGCGTCGGCCTTGGAGTCGCGCACGATGAGCTCGATCTTGCGGCCGAGGACGCCGCCCTTGGCGTTGACCTCCTCGACGTACATCATGGCGCCCTTGGAGGCGGGATCGCCGAAGAGGGCGGGCGGGCCGGAGAGCGGGATGGGCATGCCGACCTTGATCGGCTTCTGGGCGTCGGCGGCCAGCGGCACGGCCAGGATCAGGGCCGCGAGCAGGATCAGCACTGTGCGTCGTTGCATGACGACCTCCTTGTCGGTCGGCGCCTCAGAACGCCGGCCGGCCGGGGATGGTGCGGCGCACCCGGTACAGCGACGTCGAGGCGGTGATGAACAGCGAGCGGTAATCGTCGTCTCCCCACGCAAAGTTCGCCGTGTACTCGGGAACCGCCAGGACCTCGAGAAGGTTCGCGTCGGGGTCGAACACGTGGATGCCGCCCGGCCCGCAGCAGTACACGTTGCCGGCCGAGTCGAGCTTCATGCCGTCGGGGGCGCCCGGCCCGTCGCCCTTCGTCTCGGCCCAGAGCCGGCCATGGCGGAGGCCGCCGTCGGGGGCCACGTCGAAGACGCGGATGTGCTTGCGGGCGGTGTCGTTGACGAACAGGCGCGCCTCGTCGAGCGAGAAGCAGAGCCCGTTGGGGCGCTCGAAGTCGTCGACCAGCAGCGTGGGCGACTTGGGGTCGGCGCCCACCCGGAAGACTCCCTGGAAGGCCAGCTCCTGGGGCCGCTCGACCCCGTAGAACTTGGCGCGGCCGTAGGGCGGATCGCTGAAGTAGATGCCGCCGTCCGACCGGCACACGATGTCGTTGGGGCTGTTGAGCTGCCGCCCCTGGTAGTGCGTGGCGAGCGGCACGATCCGGCCGTCGGCCTCGGTGCGCGTCACCTGACTGCTGGCGTGCTCGCAGGCGACCAGGCGCCCCTGGCGGTCATACGTGAGCCCGTTGGACATGTTGCAGGGCTTGCGGAAGGTGGTGACGCCGTCCCGGGCCGACCACCGGCGCAGGTGATCGCCGGGCATGTCGCTGAAGAGCAGGAACTTCCCGGTCGGGTGCCAGAGCGGCCCCTCGGTGAAGAGGAAGCCGGTCCCGAGCTTCTCGAACGTGGCGGTCACTTCTTGCCGGGGGTCCCGGCCACGTACCAGTCCGGCGGCGTCACCTCGTTGAAGACCACCCACACCGCCTCGCGCGGCAGCTTGCAGACCTCGGTGATGGTGTCGGTGACGCGGCGGGCGATCTCATCCTTGCGATCCTTGCCGTGGCCCTCGTAGATCGTGATGTTGACGAACGGCATGGCGTCCCTCCGTTGGGTCGTCGAAAAGCGCGCTCACACTACCATGCGTTCAGCCGAATTTACACGGATTCGAGGGTGTCGCCTGGTCCCGAGCTTCGTGCCCGCGGGGGTCCTCGGCGGGCTGCGCCCGGGCTAGAATCGGCTCGAGGCTGCCGGCATGCGTGATCGCGGCGGGTTCATGGAGTTCGGCAAGCAACACGCGCAGGTCTACCTCGAGTCCCCGGGGCTCTGTCCCTCGTGTCTTGAGCGCTACATCGATGGGCGGCGAGGCGGTGCCAGGACCCAGCTCGTCGAGGAGGTCGTGGACGGGCGGAGAACGGGAAAGTGGATCTGCCCTGCTGGCGGGCGCCCGTACGTGAAGCAGTTCGTGGAGGATACCGGCGAGAGCTACGGGGCGTTCGGCTGGTCCCGCTTTCCCCTACCTTCGCGGGTACTCCGGCGGCTCAGGGCCCTGTGGGCTGCCCGACGCACACCCCCAGGCAGCTGACAGCCCCGCCTTTCGCCTCGACGGCCCTCTCTCCAGAACCTCAGAACCTCCGGGTCACCCACTGGCCGCCCTTCATCACCGACAGGCGGGCGCGGTCCTGGAGGACGGCGATGTCCCGCAGGGGGTCGCCGTCGACGACGACGAGGTCGGCGAGCCTGCCGGGGGCCAGGGTCCCGATCCGGTCCTGCATGCGCATCAGCTCGGCCCCGTGGCGGGTGGCGCAGGTGATCGCCTCCAGCGGCGTGAAGCCGATGACGTCGACGAACACCTGGATGTCCTTGGCGTACTCGCCGTGCGGGTTCCAGGCGAACCCGAAATCGCCGCCCGGGCACATCCGGATGCCCAGCTCGCGGGCACGTCGGTAGGTGTCGGAGGCCTGCTTGATCTCGTCGCGCAGCCCACTGGGTCCGATGACCTCCTCGGTGATGCCGAAGCGCGGGCCGTTCTCGAGGATCGAGTAGAGATAGCGCAGCCCCGGCACCAGCGTCAGCCCCTGGTCACGGATCTGCTTCAGGGTGGTATCGCTCGCGTAAGTCGCGTGCTCGATCGAGTCGACGCCCGCGCGCGCCGCCACCTCGCTCGAACGCTCGCCGCGCACGTGCGCGGCCACCATGCGGCCGCGCATGTGGGCCTCGTCGACCAGCGCCTGGACCTCGGGCAGCGTGTAGGTGCAGTCGGCGATCGGGGTGTGGGGCAGCAGGGCGTCGCCGCCGACGTAGCACTTCACCACGTCGGCGCCGTCCTTGATGACCCGCCGCACCGCCGCCCGGATCTGGTCGGGGCCGTCGGCGATCAACGCCAGCCCCTCCATGCCGAGCTTGAGATAGGACGGGTTCCAGTCGGCCATGCCGCCGGTGGCGCAGATGTCGCGGCCGGCCGCCAGCAGCCGCGGCCCCGGCACGAGCCCCTCGTTGATGGCGCGCTTGAGCGCCACGTCGACGGCGTGAACCGAGCCCGCCGAGCGGGCCGCCGTGTAGCCGCAGTGCAAGACCAGCTCCGCCTTCTTGGCCGAGAGGAGCGTGGAATACTCGGGCGGGCAGTTCAGATCCAGGTCGGCGATCTGCTTCACGTCGTTGTAGGAGAGGTGCAGGTGAGCTTCGACCAGGCCGGGGATCACCGTGCGGCCGGCGAGATCGAGGGTGAGGGCGGCGTCGGGACCTGGAGCGTCGGCCGCGGCCAGCGGACCGGCGTGGACGATCGTGTCACCCTCGATCAGCAGCGCGGCGGCGTCCTGGGCGGCGCGGCCGGTGCCGTCGATCAGTCGCGCGTTGCGAAGCAGGATGCGCATCGTTGCACCTCCGGGGCGGGGTGGCCGGATTGTAGCAGACGCCATCGTAGACTGGAGCGCGCCATGCCATCACCAGCGGTGCTCCGCCTCGCACGGGCCGGACGCAGGACGACGCGCACGCTCCGGCTCGGCATGATCGCCGCCGTCGTGCTGCTCGGGTTTCCGGCCCTCGCCCAGGAGGCGCCGCGCTCGCCCACGCCGACCCCGGTGCGGCTGCCGGCGCGTGCCGTCGACGTCGTGCGTGGCCTCGAGCATCCGTGGGGGCTCGCGTTCCTGCCTGACGGCCGCCTGCTGGTCACCGAGCGGCCGGGGCGCTTGCGGCTCGTCACGCCGGGCGGCCGCCCCTCCGATCCGCTGGCCGGTGTGCCGGAGGTCGCGGCCAGCGGCCAGGGGGGCCTCCTGGACGTGGCGCTGAGCCCGCGCTTCGCTCAGGACCGGCTCGTCTACCTGTCCTTCTCGGAGTCTGGAGCGGGCGGGGCCGGCACGGCGGTGGCGCGGGGCCGCCTGGGCGAGCGCGGGCTGGAGGGGACGGAGGTCGTGTGGCGCCAGGTGCCGAAGGTCAACAGCACGTTTCACTGGGGCTCGCGGCTGGTGTTTCGCGCCGACGGCACGCTGTTCGTCACGCTCGGCGATCGATTCTCCCGGCGTGACGCCGCCCAGGACCTGTCGGTGACCATCGGCAAGATCGTGCGCATCAACCCCGATGGCTCGGCCCCGCGCGACAACCCGTTCGTCGGCCGCGCCGGCGCCCGCCCCGAGATCTGGTCGTACGGGCACCGCAACGTGCAAGGAGCGGCGCTGGACGCGCGGGGCGAGCTGTGGACGGCGGAGCACGGCGCCCGCGGCGGCGACGAGCTGAACCATCCGCGCGCCGGCCGCAACTACGGCTGGCCGATCATCAGCTACGGCGTCGACTATTCCGGCGCCCGCATCGGCGTCGGCACCGCACGCCCCGGGATGGAGCAGCCGGTCTACTACTGGGACCCCGTCATCGCGCCCTCCGGCGCCCTCTTCTACACCGGCGACCGCTTCCCGGCCTGGCGCGGCGACTTCTTCATCGGCTCATTGCAGCCCGGCGGCCTCGTCCGTCTGCGCCTCCTCGACGGCCACGTCGCTGCCGAGGAACGCTACACGCTGACGCCCAACGACCGCATTCGCGACGTCCGCCAAGGCCCCGACGGCCTGATCTACCTCCTCACCGACGAAGCCAACGGCCGCATCGTCCGCCTGGAGCCCGACCGCTAACCGATGCGCGTCGCGTGAGAAGAGGTTGGCCCTTCTGCCAGCGCGGGATCGCCGGCGGGCGAGCGGGGGCGGCAGGGCGACAGGGCCCCCTGCGGTTCCGTGTGGGCCTCGATGCGTGTAAGGCCGCAGTCGGAGCCTGGCTCCTACCGTGAGGCCCTCGCGATCGAGTCGTCTCAAGCGGAACCGCAGGGGCCCTGTCGCCCTGCCGCCCCCGCCGCCCACCGGCGCCGCCCGCGCGAGCGGGCCGAGCGTCAGGCCAGACCCATCTGCGTCTGGATTGCGCGTGCAAGCGAGCTGAACGGCGATTCGAGCTCGGCGACGATCGAGAAGTGATCGTGGCCGGGCAGGTCCATCACCTCGATCGGCACCCCGCGCGCCCGCCACGCCGCCGCCAGGGCGTCGGTCTGCCGGTGGTACTCGGGGCCCTCGGCGCCGCCGACGGCCAGGATCAGCGGCGTTGGCCGGGCGGGGGGCAGCAGCACGGGGCTGTTGCGCTGCGCGACCTCGGGCGTCAGCGCCAGGACCTGGTTGAGGTAGCAGAGGCGGATGGGCTCGAGGTCGTAGAGGCCACTGATCGCGCAGCCCGCCTTGACGACGTCGGCGGGGGCGCCCAGCGCCGGCCAGTCGGTGGCGAGCAGCATCGCCACCAGGTGGCCGCCGGCCGAGTGGCCGGAGATGGAGATTCGATCGGGATCACCGCCCCACTCGGCGGCGTGACGGTGCACCCACGCCACGGCGGCGCGGCACTGGCGCACGAGGGTGTCGAGGTCGATCGAGGGCACGAGGCCGTAGTTGATGACGACGGTGGCGGCGCCGGCCGGCCCGAGCCCGCGCGCCACGAAGCTGAAGTCGGCCTTGTCCATGCGCTGCCAGTAGCCGCCGTGGATGAACACGTGCACCGGGGCCGGCCCCGGCCGCGTGGGCGGGAAGACGTCGAGGCGCTCGGCGTGGTGGTCGCCGTACGGCACGTCGAAGCGCAGGGGCAGCTCGGCCCGCGCTCGCGCGCTCTCGCCGCCGGCGCGGGCCATCCAGTCCATGGCGTTCTTGACCTTGAGCCGGTTGTTGTACTCGGCGTCGAGCGCCTTCTGATCGTAGTCGCGGAACACGGGTGCGGCCATCAGATGAGCCTCCTCAGGAACTGGGCCTTGTCCATTCGCCGTCGCACGCTGTCGGCGTGGCGGCGATACGCGGCGCTGCCGGAGCCCGGATGCCACGTGGTCGGGCTGGGCAGGGCAGCGGCCAGCAGCGCCGCCTCGTCGTCGCCGAGGTCGCCGGCCGCCTTGCCGAAATAGCGGCGGCTGGCGCTGTCGACGCCCCACACGCCCGGGCCGAATTCTACGACGTTGAGGTACAGCTCGAGCAGTCGACGCTTGCCGAGCGTGCGCT
The DNA here is from genome assembly GCA_963734175.1 of uncultured Candidatus Rokubacteria bacterium. Taxonomy (GTDB): domain Bacteria; phylum Methylomirabilota; class Methylomirabilia; order Rokubacteriales; family CSP1-6; genus AR5. The sequence continues at coordinate 88,691 of CAVTGC010000012.1, read as the reverse complement.
CGAGCTGCCAGGTCAGGATCGCCTCCCGCATCTTGCGGAAGGGATCGCGCGAGGGCGACAGCCACAGGTTCTTGGCGAGCTGCTGGCTGATGGTCGAGGCGCCGCGCGGCAGCTCGCCGTCCTCGATCGCCTGCGTGAGCGCCTTGCGGATCTCGCCGCTGTCGAAGCCGCGATGCGAGAAGAAGTTGATGTCCTCGGCCACCAGCACGGCCATCTTCATCGCCGGCGCGATCGAGCCGTACGCGGCCCACCGCCGGTCGATCTGGTCGCTCCGTCCGGCCTGACGCTGGGCCGCCCGCCAGCGCTCGATGAACGCGGTCGTGGCCGGTGGCCGCGCCGCCAGCGCGCCGACGTTGGGCCACGCCCACACCTCCCAGGCGACCCACGCCGCGACGGCGAGCACGACCAGGAGGAGCAGGCGGCGGAGGCCGCGCCGCCGTCGTCTACGGGCGGGCATGCTCGGCGATCAGGCGGGACGTGGCCACGAGGGGGGCGACAGCCGGCGCTTGCCGTCGGTCGCGAGGGGCACGCCCGGCTCGTCGACCGCCACCCGGTCCCACAGCTTGCAGGTCACCTGCTTGTGGTGCTGGTCGAGCCCCTCGCAATAGTTGGTGAACTCGCAGCGGCGCACGAGGTCGCCGTGGCCGAGGCGGACCTTGCGGAACCAGTCGGGGTCAGCCAGCGACTGGCGAGCGGCGGCGACGAAGTCGGCCTCGCCGCGCTGCAGGATGCCCTCGGCCTGCTCGAAGGAGTAGATGCCGCCGCTGGTGACGACGGGCGTGTCGTGACCGGCGGCGCGCACGGCGGTGCGGATGGCGGCGGCCAGCGGCACGTTGCGCCCGAACGGCCCCCGCGCGTCGGAGATCACGGTGGGCATGCACTCGTGGCCGGAGCGGCCGGTGTAGGGATAGACGGCCTCGCCGACCTTGGGCTGGCGGGCGTCCTCGAACCGGCCTCCCTTGGAGATCGACAGGTAGTCGGCGCCCGCCGCCGCGAACCGGACGCCGAACCACACGGCGTCCTCGAGGCGGTTGCCGCCTTCGACGACGTCGTCGCCCAGGTAGCGGATGCCCACGGCATAGTCGGCGCCGACCCGGGCGCGGACCGCGTCGAGGGTCTCGAGCGGCAGCCGCACGCGGTGCTCCCGCGCCCCGCCGTAACCGTCGTCGCGCGTGTTCAGCCGCGAGAGGAACGAGGCCATCGTGTAGGCGTGGGCGTAGTGCAGCTCCACCCCGTCGAAGCCCGCCGCGCGCGCCCGGGCCGCCGCCGCCGCGAAGAGCCCGGGCAGCGTCCGGGGCAGCTCGCGTACCCACGGCAGGTGCGTGTCGGTGACGCGCTCGCGATAGCCATAGTCGAGCGCCTCGCGCTGGCGCGAGGTGAGCGCGGCGTCCAGCACCGGAGGCCCGGCGCCGCGCAGGTGCGCGCGCACGGCCGGCTCGGGCGCCGTGAGCCAGCCCGCCTCGCCGCTGGCGAGGGCCAGGCGGCGCCGCAGGTCGTCGTCGACCTCGAGGAAGCGCAGGAAGAACTTCTCGGGCTCGGGCCGGCGGCGGACCGCGAGGAAGTCGATGAGCTGCACCAGCAGGCGCGTTCGCCCCCCGCTGCGTTCGCGGACCGTGTCCACGAGCCGCCGCAGGCCGGGGATGAACCGGTCGTCGCCGATGCGGAGCAGGGGACCGCTGGCGACGTCGCGGATGCCGGTGGCCTCCACGACGAGCACGCCCGGCTGCCCCTCGGCGAAGCGCGCGTACCACTGCAGGACCTCCGGCGTGACCAGGCCCTCCGCGGTGGCCCGCCACGGCACCATGGCCGGCACCCACGTGCGCTCGGCCACGGCCAGCGGCCCCAGGCGCGCGGGCGAGAACCAGCGCGATCCCGCCGCCTCCTCGGCGGTCGGCCAGCGCACGGCCGGCAGCGCGTGCCGGACGCGAAGGCGCTCGGTGACCTCCGCGCTCATGCCAGGGCGGCGACGCCCTCGATCTCGATGAGGCAACCGTCGACGGCGTCGAACAGGTCGCGGACGCCGACCAGCGTCATGGCCGGGAAGTGCTTGCCGAAGTATTCCCGGTAGACGGCGCCGACCTCGGGCAGCCGGCGCTTGTAGTCGTTGGCATCGAGCACGTAGATCGTCAGCTTCACGATGTCGGTCATGTCGCCGCCGGCCGCACTCATGACCGTCTGGATGTTGCGGCAGACCTGGCGAAACTGGACGACGAGGTCGCCCGCTCCCACGAGGGCGTTCTGCTCGTCACGGGCGACCTGGCCGGCGAGGAAAACGATCCGACCCCGCTTGACCTCGTAGCCGTACGAGAAGCCGGCCGGCTTGGGCAGCGTCCGCGGCCGCACCGCGCTGATGTGGTCCTTCATGGCTCTCTCCGCTGGGGCGCGGTCCCGTCGAGCACGACGGCCTCGCCGTTGATGGTGTCGTCGCGCACGAGGCGTAGAACCGCCTCGGCGACCTCGGCTGGCTCGATCAGGCGGCCGCCCGGGTTCAGGGCCGCCATCGCCGCCACCGCGTCCTCGAAGGCGCGCCCGGTCCGCGCCGCGATGGCGCGGGCTCCGTTCCACACGATTTCGGTGGCCGCGAAGCCCGGGCAGACCGCGTTGACGGTGACGCCGCGCCCGGCCACCTCGGCGGCCAGCGCCCGGGTGAGTCCGACCAGCGCGTGCTTGGAGGCCGTGTACGCGCTCACGTAGGGTGCGCCGTGCAGGCCGGCCATGGACGCGACGTTGACGACCCGGCCGCGCTGGCGCTCGAGCATGCCGGGCAGCAGGGCCCGCGTCGTGAGGTAGGGGCCGGTGGCGTTGACGCGCAGGTGGGCCTCCCACAGGGCGAGGTCGGTGCGCGCGAACGGGGCGGATTCCGCGATGCCGGCATTGTTGACGAGGACGTCGACCGGACCCAGCGCGGCCGCCGTGACGGCCGCCGCCGTCACCGAGGCCGGCTCCGTCACGTCGAGGGCGACGGCCAGCGCCTCCCCGCCGGTGGCGCGGATCTCCGCGACGACCGCCTCGACCTGCTCCGGTGTCCGGGCCCCGACGGCCACGGCGAGTCCCGCCTGGGCCAGCGCCATCGCCACCGCGCGTCCGAGGCCGCGACCACCGCCGGTGACGAACGCCACCCGCATCACGTCGGTGCCGCCGCCGGCTACGGACTCTCGACGCAGAACAGGAAGAAGAGCGGCCGGCTCCCGCTCTCGTTGGGATCGCTGAGGCAGCGCGTGCGCGGGGCCTGCGAGCCACGCGGGGGCGAGGCGGCGGGGACGGCGCAGCCGGCGAGCATGATGAGCGCGGCGAGGAAGATCAGGGCGCGTCGGGTCCAGGTCATCGGCGCATATTATCGCCCGCCCTCGCGCGACGGGAAGGTGTATATAGCGACGCGATGGCGCGAGGGTTCGTCGCGATGACGCCGACGCAGGCCGTGGAGCGGCTGCGGCCGGGCATGCGGGTGATGATGCCGCCCGGCTGCGGGGAGCCGCGCGCGCTCGTGGCCGAGATCTGCCGGCAGTCCGAGCGGCTGCCCGATCTCACGCTCATGGGCGGCATCCACCTCGGCGACTATCCGTGGGCCCGGCCGGAATGTGCCGCGCTCCGTTACGCCACCTGGCACATGTCGCCCCGGCTGGAGGACGCCCGCCGGCGCGGCCGCGTCGAGTTCCTGCCGGTGCGCTACTTCGATGTGGCCACCGAGTTCGCTCCCGGCGGCCGCTGGCCACCCGACTGCGTGCTGGTGCACACGGCGCCGCCCGACGCGCGCGGCTACCTGAGCCTCGGCGTCGGCGTGGGCGTGGCGCTGCCGGCGGCGCGGCTGGCCCCGCTCGTCATTGCCCAGGTCAATCCCGCCATGCCGCGCGCCCGCGGCAACGCGTGGCTGCACGCCAGCCAGGTCGACATCCGCGTGGACGTCGACGAGCCGCTGGTGGAGTACCCGCCGCCGGTCGTGGGCGAGGTCGAGCGCGCGATCGGCGCCCACGTGGCCGCCCTGGTGCCGGACGGTGCCGCCGTGCAGGTGGGCGTTGGAGCGATCCCCCAGGCGGTGCTGGAGGGACTGACCGGGCACCGTGACCTCGCCCTGCACTCGCTGCTGGTCGACCAGGGCGTGGCCCTGGTCGAGCGCGGCGTCGTGACCGGTGCCCGCAAGCGCGTGCACCGGGGGCGGATGGACCTGGCCGAGGCCATGGGCACGCGGCGCACGTTCGACTTCCTCGGCGCCAGCGACGCGGTCAACATGGAGTCGGCGGCATACACGCACGACCCCGACGTCATCGCCCGCCTCGACCGGTTCGTCGCCATCAACTCGGCGCTCGAGGTGGATCTGACCGGACAGGTCACCGCCGAGAGCCTGGGGCCGCGGCAGGTGGCGGGGATCGGAGGGCAGTTCGACTTCGTGCTGGGCGCCTCGCGCTCGGCCGGCGGGCTGTCGGTGATCGCGCTGCCGTCGACGGGCCGGGACGGCGCCGTCTCGCGAATCGTGGCGCGGCTGACGGCGGGGGCGGCGGTCACCACGCCGCGGTACCTGGCCGACTGGATCGTGACCGAGCACGGGGCGGCGCGGCTGCGAGGGCTGTCGGACACAGCGAGGGCCACGGCGTTGCTCGCCGTGGCCCATCCGCGCTTCCAGGGGGAACTCGAGCGTGCGCTTACTTCTTAGCGGCGTCGATCTTCGCGAAGATCTCCTCGTCGGTCGGGAACCGGTACGTCTCCTGGTTGGTGTAGGCGGTCTGGCCGTCGATGTACACCTCGAAGATGCCGCCCACGCCTTCCTTCAAACGCGCCGTCATGCCGTACTTGCTCTGGATGGAGGCCTGCAGACTGGAGGCCTGGGGGAGGTAGTTTCACTCCCCGCAATACAGGATCTCGATGTCCATGACTCGTCCCTCCCGCCGGACAGGATTGTTGCTTCATTGTATATGACGTGTCCGGGCACCCTCCCGATTCCATGCTCGCCCTGATCGACACCGACCCCGGGCTCGACGACGCCCTGGCGCTGCTGTACGCCTGGAACTCGCCGGGCCTGCAGCTGGCCGCCCTCACGACCGTGGCCGGCAACGTGCCGGTGGTCGCGGCCACCCGCAACCTGCTGCGCCTCGTGGCGCTGCGCGGCATCGTGCCGCCGCCCATCGCCGAGGGGGCGGCGGCGCCGCTGGGCCGCCCGCTGGTGACGGCGACCGCGTACCACGGCGAGGACGGCCTGGGAGACCTGCCGGAGTGGCCCCCCTCGGCGGGGACGCTGGTCCCCCAGAGCGCGGCCGAGCTGATCGTGCAGACGGCCCGGCGGGCGGTCGAGCCCCTGACCCTGATCGCGCTCGGACCGCTCACCAACGTGGCCCTGGCGCTGGAGCGGGACCGGGCGGCGCTGGGCCGGCTGGCCCGCGTGGTGGTGATGGGCGGGGCCGTCGACGTGCGCGGCAACATGACGCCGACGGCGGAGTTCAACATCCACGTCGATCCGGAGGCCGCCGCCCGCGTGGTCGCGGCCGGGCTGCCCCTGGACCTCGTCCCGCTCGACGCGACCCGTCAGGCCGTCGTCTCCCGCGCGGACTTCGAGCGCGCGCTGGGCCGCTGCCCGGGGCCGCTGGCCACGCGCGTGGCCGCCTTCACCCAGCGCGGCTTCACCGGCGACGCGGCGACCTCGGGCATGGTGCTGCATGACCCGCTGGCGGTGGCGGCCGCGCTCGATCCGAGTCTCGTCGGCTGGGAGGAGACGCGCCTCGAGGTCACGTCCGAGGGGCAGACCCGGCGCGCGGCCGGCGCGGTCAACTGCCGCTTCGCTCGGCGCGTCGACACGGACCGCTTTCTCCCCGCGTTCCTGGAGCGGCTGTGCCCCGCGTCCTGATCGTCGGCTCGGCCAACGCCGACTTCACCGTCACCCTCCCGCGGCTGCCGCGGCCGGGCGAGACGGTCAGCGAGGGCACGCTGCTCCTCGCGCGCGGCGGCAAGGGCGCCAACCAGGCGGTGGCGGCGCGGCGGCTGGGCGCCGAGGTTCGGCTGATCGGCTGCGTCGGCGACGACGCCTCCGGGCGAGAGATCCGACAGGCACTGGCCGGCGAGGGCATCGGCGTGGACGGGCTCGGCACCAGCAGCTCGGCGGCCACGGGTACTGCGCTCATCGTCGTCGACGCCGAGGGACGCAACCAGATCGCGGTGGCCCCGGGGGCGAACCGGGCGCTGTCGCCGGCCGACGTCGAGGCGCGTGCGGGCGACTTCGACTGGGCCGAGGTGCTCGTGTGCTCGCTGGAGGTGCCGCTGGCGACCGTCCGCCACGCCGTGGAGCACGCGCGACGTCACGGCGTCCGCACGATCGTCAATCCGGCGCCGCTGCCCGAGCGCGGTCTCGACTTCCTGAGCCTCGCCGACTACGTCACCCCGAACGAGGGCGAGGCGGCCGGCCTGGCGGGAGCGGCGGCGGGCGCGGGCGGCGAGGCGCTGGCGGCGGGCGTGCGCGGGCTGGGAGTGGCCCACGCCATCGTCACGCTGGGCGAGCGTGGCGTGGTGGCCGACGGGCCCGCCGGCCGCCTGCACGTGCCGGCGTTCGCCGTGGAGGTGGTCGACACGACCGGCGCCGGGGACGCCTTCAACGGCGCGCTCGCGGTGGGGCTGGCCGAGGGTCAGGCGCTGGCGGCGGCCCTTCGCTTCGCGAGCGCGGCCGCGGCGCTCGCGTGTACTCGGCGGGGGGCGCAGCCTTCGATGCCGACGCGGGCCGAGGTCGAGCGGCTCGCCGGCTAGCTCGGCGGCGGCGGCGCGCGACGCGGGCGGCGGGGTGACAGGGTCCCCTGCGGTTCCGCGTGAGACGAGCGGATACGCGAAGGCGCGGTCGGAGCCTGGTCCTGCGTGTGGCCTTACACGATCGAAGCCAACGGAACCGCAGGAGACCCTGTCACCCCGCCGCCCGCGCCGCGCGCCGACCACGCGCGAGCGCCGATGATCTTCCTGCGGGGCGTAGTCGGTCGGGCTGTCAACCGGGGCCATGCGAGGGGTACGGAGTGTGGCACGAGCTCGTGCGATGGGAGGGACGCCACGGCTGCGCCGGGGGCGTCCCGAGCGCTATGTCGGGGCGCCGGGGGTTCGGCTAAGGCAGGCGGGCGCGGAGGGCGGTGATGCGGGCGAGGGCGAGGGCGATCGTGCGGGGGGAGAGCTGGCCGCGCTCGAGGGCGTGGCGGATGGCGGTGAGGGCAACGTGGGCGGCGGAGCGGCCGTCGGGCAGGCGATCGTCGGCGATGAGGAGGACGTCGACGCCGGCGGCGAGGGCGAGGACGGCGGCCTCGTCGAGGCCGTAGTGCTGCTCGATGGCGCCCATGCGGAGGTCGTCGCTGACGACCACGCCGTCCCAGCCGAGATCGCCGCGCAGCAGATCGGTGATCGTCGGGCGGGACAGCGTCGCCGGATAGCGGCGGTCGAGCTTGCGGTTGAACACGTGCGCGGTCATCACCGCGTCCACCACGTGCTCGCCCATCAGCGTCCGGTAGGGCGCCAGCTCCAGCTCGGGCCGCGCAGTGTCGGTGACGTCCACGAACCCCAGGTGTGAATCGGTGAAGCTCGAGCCGTGACCGGGGAAGTGCTTCAGCGCCGTCAGCAGACCAGCCGCGCGCATGCCGGCCAGGTAGGCGCGCGCGTGGGCGGCGACGCGCGCGGGGTCGGCGCTGAAGCTCCGCCCGGTGGCGACGATGACGGGGTTGGCGGGGTTGTAGCCGACGTCGACCACGGGCGCGAGATTCCAGGCGATGCCGGCCTCGCGCAGCCGCGCGCCGATGCGCAGCGCCTCCAGCTCGGTCAGCGCCAGGTCGCCGGAGTCGCCGAGCTCCTGGTGCGAGAGCGTGGCCGTGTAGCCGGCGGCCGTGCCCAGGCGCATGACCCGCCCGCCCTCACCGTCGACTCCCACCAGGGGCGTTCGCCCCGTGCACACCTGCGCACGCTCGGCGATCCAGCGCGTGAGCCGCCCGACCTGGCCCGCATCGACGACATTGCGCCCGAAGAGCAGCACGCCGCCCGCGCGTGATTCGCACACGAGCCGCTCCAGCGCCGCGTTGCCCTCGCCGGCCGTGCCGTGGAAACCCACCAGCAGCAGCTCACCCAGCCGCGGCAGCAGCGGCTCCAGCAACGCCGGCTCCGGTGGGGTCATGGTGCGACACCCGGTCGCGACGAGCAGGACGACGACGAGCGCAGTGGTGAACCACCTTCGAGCGCCGGCCGGGGCGGCGCACGCGTGCTGGCCGAGGCCTGGGAGGAGGCCGTCGAGCCCGCCGAGGCTTATTGGGCCGCGGCGACGAGGCGTCGGACGCGCTCGGGATCGACCGGATTGGCGACGTCGCCGCCGCGCTTGAGCGAGGTCCCCACGATGAGGCCGTCGGCAATCGAAAGCAGCTCGGCGGCGGTCTCGGGGGTGGCGCCGCTGCCGACGAGGAGCGGGACGTCGGGAACGGCGCCTCGCACGCGCTTGACGTCGGCCAGCGAGGTGGCGGCCCCGGTGGCGGCCCCGGAGACGACGAGGCCGTCGGCGAGGCCGCGGTGGCGCAGGTCACGCGCGTGCTGCTCGAGGTCGACCGGAGCCAGGGGGACGGCGTGCTTGCCGCCGACGTCGGCGAAGATCTGCACGTCGGCGCCGAGCAGCCGCCGATCGCGTAGCGTGGCGTAGGCGTCGGACTGCACGAGACCCTGATCGGCGACGACGGCGCCGGCGTGGACGTTGACGCGGATGAAGCGGGCGCCGACCGCGCAGGCGATGGCCAGGGCCGAGCGCGCGTCGTTCTTGAGCACGTTGATGCCGAGGGTGGCGGTCGGCAGCGCCCGGCGCACCTCGTGGGCGACGACGGTGAGCGCGGCGACGGTGGCCGCCTCGACGCGGCCGGGCGTGAAGGGGACGTCGCCGTGGTTCTCGATCAGCAGCGCGTCCATGCCGCCGTCGATCAGCGCGCGGGCGTCGGTCACGGCGGCGGCGATCACGCGTTGCATGGACCCGTCCCAGCGCGGACTTGCCGGCAGCGGGGCGACGTGGACCATCCCGATGAGGCGCATGCGACGGCCGATTGTAGCACGCGCCGACGGTTGGACAGCCCGGCGGGGGCGTGGCTATAGTGGCGCGTCAATGTCGACGCGAGGCGTGTTCTTCGGCTGGTGGGTGGCGCTGTCGTTCGCGGTGATGGCGTTCCTGGCCAGCGGGATTCGTTTCGCCGTCGGGCCCTTCCTCAAGCCCATGGTGGCCGACCTCGGCCTCGACCGGGCCAGCTTCTCGCTCGTCATCGCCGTCGGGCTGCTGCTGTTCGGCCTGCTGCAGCCGTTCGTGGGCCGGCTGGTGGATGTCATCGGCGCTCGCCCGGTGCTGGTCGGCGGCGCGCTGTTGCTGGGGATCTCACTCGTCGCCACCGGGCTGGCCACCCGCCTGTGGCATCTCTACGTCTTCAACGCGCTCGGCGCCGCGCTCGGCCTGGCCGCGACCGGCCAGGTGGTCGGGGCCTCCGTCATCTCGCGCTGGTTCACGCGGCGCCGCGCCACCGCGCTGTCGCTGATCGGCTCGGCCGGGATGGCCGGCGTCACCCTCATGGTGCCCGTCGCCATGTGGGGCGTCCTCACGATCGGCTGGCGCGAGACGTACATCGTCTTCGGCGTCGCCGTCGTCGTGCTGATCGTGCCTCTGGCGCTCTGGCTGGTGCGGGAGTCGCCGGAGGCGATGGGGCTCACGCCCGACGGGCTGCCGCCGGCCCCGGCGACAGGCGTCGCCGTCGTCGAGCGCACGGCGCTCGGCGAGGCGCTGCAGACGCTGCCGTTCTGGCAGCTGGCGGGTGGGCTCTTCTGTTGCGGCTTCTCGATGAGCCTGCTGTCCGCCCATGGGGTGCCGATGCTGACCGACCACGGCTATCACCCGATGCTCGCCTCGTGGGCGCTGGGGCTGCTGGGAGGCTCGTCGATCGGCTTCGCGTTCGTGCTCGGCATGCTGTCCGATCGCCTCGGGCGCCGACCGGTGCTCGCGTGGGTGTATGGCACCCGCGCGCTGATCTTCGTCGGGCTCCTGCTCGTGCGGGATCAGCCGGTCCTGCTCCTGGTCATCGCCCTCGTGGGCGGCGCCAGCATGTCGGGAAGTCTCGCCGCGGCCTCCGCGCTGTCGGCGGAGATCTTCGGGCGGCTGTCGATGGGATCGATCTACGGCACGATGTTCCTCTTCCACCAGACCGGCTCCGCGCTCGGCTCCTGGTTGTCCGGCGCGCTGTTCGAGGCGACCGGCGGCTACGGGGCCGCCTTCGGCGTGGCCAGCGCCCTGCTGGCCGGCGCCTCACTGCTCAGCGCGACGATCGTCGAAGAGCCGCGCCGGATCGCCCAGCTGGCACCGGTGGTCGGAGGAAAGTGACGATGTCCGCGCCCGCCCGCACCGCGCTCGTCGTCATCGACGCCCAGCAGGAGTACTTCGCGCCTGTCGGCAAGGTGGTGCTGCCCGACGGTCCCGCCGCCGTGCAGCGCATCGCCCGGGCGCTGGCGTGGGCGCGCGCCGAGGGCGTGCCGGTCGTGCACGTCGTGCACGAGAGCCGCCGACCGAACGCGGCGACGTTCGCGCCCGGCAGCCCCGCGCTGGAGATCCATCCCGAGGCCAAGCCCGCGCCCGGCGAGCCGGTGCTGACCAAGCACCTGCCGGGCTCGTTCACGGGCACCGGGCTCGAGGCCCTGCTGCGCGAGCGGGGCGTCGAGCGCCTGCTGGTGAGCGGCTTCATGACCCAGATGTGCGTGGACACGACGACGCGACAGGCCGCTCACCTGGGCTTCCAGGTGACCGTGCTGGCCGACGCCTGCGCGGCCAAGGCGGTGACGGGCCCCGACGGCGTGGCGATCACCGCCGACCAGGTGCACCGCACGCACCTCGGCAGCCTCAGCGGATTCCTGGCAGACATCAAGACCGTCGACGACCTGGCCGGCTAGACTGGACCCCGGCGCGCCGAGCAAGACCGAGGAGCGCCACGGCTGTGCCGGGGCGCGACGAACGGGTGGGGGTTTGGGGGCCATGTCGGGGCGCCCCGGGCACCGAGCAAGACCGAGGAGCGCCACGGCTGTGCCGGGGCGCGACGAACGGGTGGGGGTTTGGGGGCCATGTCGGGGCCCCGCGGGCACCGAGCAAGACCGAGGAGCGCCACGGCTGTGCCGGGGCGCGACGAACGGGTGGGGGTTTGGGGGCCATGTCGGGGCGCCCGCGGACACCGAGCAAGACCGAGGAGCGCCACGGCTGTGCCGGGGCGCGACGAACGGGTGGGGGTTTGGGGGCCATGTCGGGGCCCCCATCTCAATCAAGGAGACAGACCGTGGGCTACCAGACGTTGCTCGTGGAACGGGCGGGGGCATTCGCGACCATCACGCTGAACCGGCCGGAGGCCCGCAACGCCATCGATCTGGTGATGCGCCAGGATCTGGTGGCGGCCATGGACGAGGTCGAGGCCGACGAGGCCGCGCGCGTGCTCATCCTCACCGGGGCCGGCGGCCACTTCTGCGCAGGGGGCGACGTGAAGAGCATGCGGGAGCGGCGGTTGACAGCGGCCGAGGGCCGAGCTCGCGTGGAATCGCTGAACCGGATGGTGCTGCGCCTCGTCGACTTCCCGCGGCCGACGATCGCGATGGTGGACGGCTACGCCGTCGGCGCCGGCACCAACCTGGCGCTCTGCTGCGACCTGGTGGTGGCGTCCGACCGTGCCCGCTTCGGCGAGCTCTTCAACAAGATCGGGCTCGTCCCTGACGGCGGCGGCACCTGGCTGCTCTCGCGGCTGGTCGGTCTGGCGCGCGCCAAGGAGCTGATCTTCACGGGCGAGGTGTTCGACGCCGCCGAGGCTGAGCGGATCGGTCTCGTCAACCGCGTGGTGCCGGCGGCGGAGCTGGCGGCGGCCACGCGCGCGCTCGCCGAGCGCATCGCGATCGGCCCGCCCAACGTCCTGCGACTCGCCAAGCACATGGTGAATCGCGCGGCGACGACCGATCTGGCCGCCGCGCTCGATCTGGAGGCCTACTCGCAGGGGCTGTCGATCGCAGCGGACGACCACCAGGAAGGGATTGCGGCCTTCTTCGAGAAGCGCCCACCGAAGTTCACCGGCCGCTAGCGGCGCGGGGCGGGGGCGGCGGGGCGACCGGGTCCCCTGAGGTTCCGCGTGAGACGGACCGGGGACGCGAAGGCGGGGTCGGAGCCTGTCCTGGGCGGGGCCCTACACGATCGAAGCCAACGGAACCTCAGGAGACCCGGTCGCCCCACCGCCCCCGCCCCGCGCCGGCAGCGCGCGCGCAGTTCGGCTGAGCGCCTCGGGCGAAGGCACGACGGGCGAGGAATCTCCGACGAAGGCTTTGGCTAGTTCTTGGGGGCGGTGTCTGGGGGTGGGGCGGCGGGGGCGTCGGGGGTGGGTTGGGGCGCCATCCGGGGACGTACGGGGAGGCCTGAGCGCGGCGTCTGGCGGGCCGGCGGGCCGATGGGGCGCGCTGTTGCGGGCTCGGCCGGGGCCGGGGCGATGAGGCCCGGGGCCGGGGGGACCGCGGCGCTTCCCGTGTCCTGAGGGCTGGCTGGCGCAGGTGGCGCCACGCTCAGGGGAGGTGGCAGTACGACCGGGTTCGGCGGGGCGAGTCCCGAAGGCCCAGGCGGTGGCGCGCCCGGAATCGGCGGGACTCCGCTCGGCCCGGGTGGTGGCGGTATTGCCGGAACCGGTGCGACCGCGGGCGGCACCGGAACCGCTGGCGCCGGCGCGACGGGCGGGGCGAGCGGCGCCGGCTCGGGCACCGGTGCTGTCCCCGGCGGCATGCCCTGGATGGGCGAGCGCGGCGCGTTACGGATCGCCCGGTTCAGCTCGGGCGTCGTCCGCCGCATCTCCTCGGTGATGCGGGCGGCGTCGAGCGCGGTGCCGATCACGCGCGGGGTGATCAGCAGGAGCAACTCCGTCTTCTCGATCTTCTTTTCCTTGAAGCCGAACAGGTACCCGAGGATCGGGATGTTCTTGAGCAAGGGGATCCCGCGATCGTCCACGGTGACCTTGTCCTGGATGAGGCCGCCCAGCACCAGCGTCTGGTTGTTGAGCAGGACCACCGAGGTCTCCGCCTCGCGCTTGACGAACGAGGGCGAGTTGGTCGGCGCCACCGTCGGACCGACCGAGTTGACCTCCTGCTTGACGTCGAGCGCCACCGTCCCGCGCTCGCCGATCCGCGGCGTCACCGTGAGCACGACGCCGGCGTCGCGGTACTCGACCGTCTGGTTCACGCCGCCCGTCGTGATGCTGGTGTTGGTACTGCCGGCGGTGGTGCCGGGCGCGCTGACCGTGCTCGTCTGCTGCCCGGTGACGACCGGCACCGAGGTCGACACGTTGATGACGGCCTTCTTGTTCTCGGAGGTCATCACGTGCGGGTTCGACACGATGTTGACGCGGTTCTCGGAGGCGAGCGCGTTGAGGATCGCGAAGAACTTCTGGCTCGCGAAGGCGAACGCGGTCAGGCCGCCGCCGGCCAGGGGGACGAGACCCTTGACCGCCGGCGTGAGCGAGAACGAGTCGCCGATGCCCGGCGCCGTCGACGAGATGGCCTGTTGCCCGAGCCGGAAGCTGCCCTCGCGGAGCGCCCAGTCCAGCCCCAGCCGGGTGTCGTCGGTGAGCGCAATCTCGGCGACCAGCACCTCGATCAGCACCTGGCGCGGCATGCGGTCGAGCTGCTTGATCGTGGTCTCGATGTCGAGCCACTGCCGGGGCGTGGTGGTGACGATGACCGCGTTGGTCACCTCGTCGGCGATGAACCGCACCTGGCCCTCGGCCACCGGGGCGTCGGCGACGCCGAGCGGCCCGCCGGGGCCGACCGACGGCGGCGGTGGCGGCGGCACCGCCGGGCTGCCGCCGGCCCGGCCGGCCTGGCTGCCGCCCGAGGTCGTCGGCGACGAGGTCGTCTGCACCGTCTCGCGCCCGGTGTAGATCGCGTTGAGCGTCGCCGCCAGGTCCTTCGACTTGGCGTTCTCGGCGTAGTAGATGAACACGCGGCGGCCGCCGGTGACGTTGACGTCGATCTTCTCGATGACCCGGCGGATCGTCTCCATCTCGCCCTTGCGCGCGTTGACGATGAGCGAGTTCGAGCGGCGCTCGGGCACGATGAGCGGCGGCCGGTCGGCCCCGCCGGTGGCGCCGGCCGGGGCTGCCCCCGGCGTCGGCTGCACCGGGATCGGCGCGGCCGGCAGCCCCGCGGTGGGCGGGCCGGTGCCGGCGCCCCGCAGACGGCCCGACTGGAAGAGCTGGTTCAGGATGTTGGCCATCTCGCCGGCGTCGGCGTACTGCAGCGGGATGATCTGCAGCTCGTCGATGGCCACCTCGACGTCGACGAGCCGGATGATGTCGAGCAGGCGGGCGATGTTGGACGCCGAGTCCGTGATGATGAGCACGCCCGTCTCGCGGTTGGCGATGAGGGTGCCCCGGGCGGAGATGAGCGGCCGCAGCAGCGTGCCGAGGTCGTTCACCGGTGCGAAGCGGATCGGCACGATCTGCGTGATGATCTCGTCGCTGGCGCGCGAGGGGTCAGCGACGCCGCCCACGATGGTGGGGACCGCCCGCTCGCGGGCGCCCTCGACCGGCACGATCTTGTAGAGATTGCCGGAGCGGACGGCGGTGATGCCGTGCACCTCCAGGATGGCCAGGAGCACGCCGAAGACGTCCTCCTGCGGGATCCGTCCCGAGGTCTGCACCGTGACCTTCTTGCCCGACACGCCCGGCCCCAGCACGTAGTTGAAGCCCACGATCTCGCTGGCGGCGTGGATGACCGTCTCGATGTCGGCGTTGTCGAAGTTGAGGACGATGAAGCGGCCGCGCTGGCCGGGGGGCACCGGCGGCACCGTGGGCGGGGCGGCGGGCGGCGGTGGTGCCGGTGGCGGCGGCGCCACGCGCGGAGGCTCGGCCGGCGGCGGATCAGTCCGCGGCCCGACGGACTGCGCGATCGGGCCCGCCGGCGGGGGCGGTGCCTCGACGACGGGTGCGGGCAGGGGCGGCAGCGGCGGCTCGGCGACGCGAGTCACCTTGGCTGGTGTCGCGCACCCGCTGCCAAAGGCGAGGAGAAGCAGGACGGCAATGCCGCGTTTCACATCACTGTTGCGGCGCATCGGTCGGCGAACCTTGCGGGAGGCGACGCAACAGATTCGGAGGGAGCGGACGGCGCCCGGGGATGATCGGCGGTGAGCCCGGCTGCACGACCTGCCCGGGGATCGGCGGCGCCACGACGCCCGGCGGCGGCGCGGTGACCTGGCCCGGCACGGGCGTGATGGTGGTGGCGGCTGGCGGAATGACGCCGGGAAGCATGGGTGTCCCGGCGACCGGCTGCGCCCCCGGCTGGCCCGGCTGGGCCGCCGTCACGGGCGACGGGGAGGACCGCGGCTTGCCGGGGTCGCGCAGGCGGACGTCCATGTTGCCGTCAGCGCGGGTGATCAGCACGTTGTCGGCGCCGATCGTCTGCACGGTCCCGCCGGCCACGGCATCGCCGACCCGATAGCCCGCGACCCGCTTGGTGCTCGGGTCCTCCAGATACGCGATGGGCGCACCGTCGCGCAGCACGATGCCGAAGAGGTTCGGCTTCACCGCGGGGGCGGCGGCGACGGTGCTGCTCGGCGGATTCTCGGTCCGGTTGGGGCTGAACAGGTTCCGCGCAGCCACGGCCGTGTAGGCCCCGGCCTGGTTGCGGGGCGTCTCCTCCTGGGTGGCGGCCGGCGCGGGCGGACGGGGGCGCGAGGCCAGCGGCATGGCCATGGGCGCCATGAGCTGCCGCACGATGAACGCCGCGCTGGCGCCGGCGATCAGCAGCAAGAGAGCATTGATGACGAGTAGTTTTCTGGGTATCACGTCTTCGACTTGCCGGGCAGGATGAACCCGGACACGGTCAGCGTCGCGAGTAGCTCTCTGGGTTGGCTGACGTTCACTACTCTTACGCGTAAGTCCTGTACGGTCAACAATTTCTGCGTCGCCTCCAGCTTGGCCAGCAGGTCCACGAGCTGCCGGATCTCCCCCGAAACGGCGATTTCTACGGGGATTTCCAGCAGCTCGCCACGCTCCACCGGCGGCAGGATGCGCTCGCTCCGGATCTCGGTATTGGCCTGGGCGGCCATCTCCTTGGTCAGCTTCTGCAGCTCGGAGGCTGCCACGGCGGGGGAGGCCTCGGTCAGGAAGCGCTCCGACAGCCGCTCGATGTCGGCCGTCGTGGTCTCGAGGTCCTTGGCGAAGCCGTCCTTGCGGGCGAGCAGGTCGAGGCGGCGCGCAAGCACCTGGGAGCGACTCGGCACCAGGTCGGAGTTGAGCCGGCTGCGCTCGGCCAGGGGCTCGACGATGAACAGCCAGCCCACCACCAGGACCAGGCCGACGACGCCGACGATCACGATGGTGCGCTCGCGGCGCGAGAGGGTGCCGATCATGGCCGTGCTCCGCCGGGCCGGGCCGGCCGCTGCGTCGGCAGGGGAATGATCTGGCCGGGTGGAGGCTGGACCGCGGGTGGCGGTTGCACGGTCGGTCCCGGCGCGATCTGGCCGGGCGGAGGCTGCACCGCCGGCGCGGGCTGCGGCGCCCGGGACGGACGCAAGGCCGGATCGATGGCCCCGGGGGGCGTGACCGCCGGCCCGCTGGCCGGCACGGCCGCGGGGCCCAGGGCCTGGGCGCCACCGGGCTCCCACGCCGCCCGGATGCGGAACTGCTCCTTGTCGCGGCCGCGCGTGACCGGCGAGGCGAACTCGACCCGCTCCAGCCGGGGCGAGTTCTCGAGCAGGGGGATCAGCGCACTGGCCGCCGCCGCCTGCCCGGTCAGCTCTACCCCCTTCTGATCGAACGACACCGTGGTGAGCCAGGTATCGGTCGGCAGGAGGTCGGTCAGATCGCGCAGCACGGGCAGCGGGCGCAGGGCGCCGTTCTCGAGGCCGGTGATGGTGCCGACCAGCTTGCGCTTGCGCTCGAGGTCGCGCACGACGCGCTCGACGGCGCGCACCTGCGGGTCGAGTCGCGTGATCTCGGCGTTGATCCGGCTGAGGTGGCGCTGCTCGCGCAGGCCGGGGACGAGGAGCGCGGTGACGAGCAACAGGGCCGTCACCGTGGCCAGGGCGAGCGTGAACCCCTGGGCGCGGGTGACGCGGCGCGGACGCAGCGCGGGCGGGAGCAGGTCGAGCGCGCGCCCGCGGCGCCCGGAGGCCACGGCCAGGGCGAGCTCCTCGGCGCCGCGATCGTCCGACGACAGCGCCGCCAGGCGATCGAGGACACGGGCCGGATAGGCCGGCTGGGTGAGCGGGGCGCCGAGCTCGGCCAGCGCGCCCACGTCGTCGAGCGGATCGCCCGACAGCCAGATCGCGTCGCAGTCGCGCCAGCGCACCGACGCCAGCGAGCGCCGGACTTCCTCGGCGAGCGTGACGTCGTCGGGAGCGGCGGCGGTGCGGCTCAGTAGCAGCGCGGAACCATGCAGGCACAGGACGTCGGCGGCGGTGCCGACGCGGTGCACCCACACCACGCGACGATCGTGGTCGGGGCGCGCGAGCGCGAGCAGATCGTGGGACGCCACCGTGAGCGAGGCCGGCCGCAGCCGCGCCTCCTCGGCGATGCGCAGCGCCGACTCGACGATGCGCGGCTCGGCGGCGACGACGAGCACGCGCTGCAGCGGATCCTGCGCGCGGGCGCCCGCCTCGGCGGCCAGGGGCACGTAGTCGAAGGCCGGATCCTCGGCAGCGAAGGGGAGGTGGCCGTCGAGGTTGAGACGGACCATCTCGCGCATGTCGCCGCTGACGGTCGGCAGCTCCATCGGCCGCACGAACACCGAGCCCCGCATGAGCGCCAGCGCCACCGCGCGCGGAGTCAGCTGTCGCGTGTTCAGCTCGTCGCGCAACGCGGCCGCCGGATTCTCGGTGGCGATGCTGAAGGCGTTCACGCGCTCGCCGGTCACGGCGGCCACGGTCAGCCGATCGTGCAGGAGCACGACGCCCAGGCGCGTCTGGGAGAGCTTCAACTTCATCGGCCACAACCTCATGGCGTCGAGATTAAACGGTAAATCCGCGCGGACTGAAGGAAATCTGCGGCCTCAGCGGAGGCCCGACCATTCCAGGATGGCGACGGTCTCGCCCCCGGAGTCGGTGCGCTTCTGCACGATGGCGGTGATCCGGGCCCGCACCTGGCCCTCCACGATGCCCTGGGCCTCGATCCGGAAGGTGCGGCTGGTCACCGTGAGGCCCCGGCCGCCGAACCGGTGCCCCTGCCCGTAGGGGCCAAGCCGGCGCTGTTGCTCGATCTCCGTCAGCTCGGCATCCCCCAGGCCCAGGGCCCGCAGCACCTCGCGCCGGGCCGTGTTGATGTTGACGCCCGAGGTCGGCTTGGTGGTCACCAGGTCGGCCAGGCCCGGCCGGCCGTCCACCCCCTCCATCAGCTGGGTGGTCACCCCCTTGATCTGGATCAGCTCGTTGACCGAGTCCAGGTTGGCGTTCTTGGACCGGTAGGGGATGGGCCGCTTGAGGTAGGTGTCCTCGCTCTCGGCGCCGTTGATGCGATGCTCCTCGTTGGGGTCGCGCCAGTCCTGGATGCTGTCGGTGACGACGTCGCGTTCCTGCTTCTCGAGCCCCATGGTCTCCAGCAGCTTGCCGATCCGCTCGGCCGTCGTTCCGTTCAGGTTGAGCCGGGCCTCCTCGTCGCTGATGCAGTAGGTGAACTGGCCCCCGCCGAGCGCCACGTCGCGATGCGGCAGCCGCTTGATGGCCAGTCGCTCGCGCGAGTAGAAGATCAGCGGGCAGTCCACCTCGAGGTCGGCGTCCTTGTCGTTGCCGACGCCGACGAAGGCGAACTCGACGACCAGCTCGCGGATCGCCTGCTCCACGGCGGCCTCGGCCAGGTGGGTGGCGATCAGCGTGTCCTTGTACACGCGGGCGGCGCTGGCTTCCAGCCGCATCGAGTACGCGAACTCGGCGCCGATCACCGCCACGAAGCCGAGGACCAGCAGCACCGCCACCAGGGCGAAGCCGCGCTGGCCGCCGGCGCTCAGGGCCCGCCACCGCCGCCTCATTGCGGCGCTACCGTGCGGAGCGACACCGTCAGCGGTGGCATGTCTTCGACGCGCCCGTTGATCGAGGTGGCCACGGTGATCCGGACCGCGCGCGGCGTGGCCTTGGCCTCGGCCCCGTCCCAGGTGTCCTTCCAGCCGCCCTCGTCCATGTAGGCGAACTTGAGCGCGGTCACGCTGGGATCGCGGTAGATGATCTCCGCCTCGGTGAAGGGCTCGCGGTTGGGGAGCGCCCGCTGGCGCACCACCAGGCCCGGCTCGCCGTCGTCGAAGGCGAAGACCACGGCGGTGAAGGCGATCGGGATCGAGGCCGGGAACGGCGCGGCTTGCGTCACGAACTCCATGCGCTGCTCGGTGCCCGCGAAGAGCACGACCGGCTCCGGCGCCAGGCCGCGCGAGGCCCGGTACGGATGAGTGGCCGAGACGGCGCGGGCCAGGATGAGCGCCACGCTGCGGACGTGCTGGTGAGCCTCGGCCCGATTCTCCCCCTGCTGCCAGGAGGCCACCGCCACCCGCAGCCCCCCGAAGGCGATGGCCAGCAGCGCGCCCACGATGGCCAGCGCGATCAGCAGCTCGATCAGGGTGAAGCCGCGCTCGCCGCCGGCGGGGCGCCTCATGGCCGCCGGGCCTCCTCCTGCTGGGCGGCCTCGGAGACCGTGCGCAGGGTGCTCACGCTGACGATGCGCCGCTGCTCGCCCCACGCCACCTGCACGTTGATCTCGTACACGTGCCACTTGGGGGGACGGCCCGGGCCCTCGAGGTCGGGGGCGGCGATCGGCTTGGTGACGCGTGCCCACGAGAAGGCGCCCTCCGTGCCCTCCTCGCGACCCTCCTTGGGGACGACGATCTCGCGCGCCTTCTGGTCGGCGATGAGGACGGCGCGCTGGTGGTCGCCCGAGAGCTTGAGCAGCCGCAGCCCCTGGGCGAAGCCCTGCACGGCCACGACGATCGTGAGGCTGAGGATCGCGAAGGCGACCAGGACCTCGATGAGGGTGAAGCCGTCCTGGCGCTTCACAGGCGGCTGTTCCGCACCCGCCCGGTGAGACCGTCGACGGTGACGCGGTAGACGACGCCGCCGGTGGCCAGACGGAAGTCGCCGCCGCTGGAGCCGCCCTGAGGGTCGAACCGCACGGTGAGAGCCGGGGGCGGATCGGCCGCGATGACGAGCCGCTCGGAGAGCATGCGCGTCTCGCGCACGTCACCGTCGGGACCGCCGACGCGCCGGCTCACCCGATGCGCGGCCGGATCGACGATCACCGCCTGGGGGGTGCGCGTGACGATCGCCCGCTCGCGGGCGTGGCGGAGCATCGCCGCGAAGCCGGCCACCTCGGCCCGCGCGCGCAGCGTCTCCGTGGAGCGCCCGATGGTCGGAATGGCCAGCCCGACCGCCAGGGCGATGACGATCAGCGTGACGATCAGCTCCAGGAGGGTGAAGCCGCGCTCGTTGGTTACCGCTTCTCCACGTCCCATGACACGATGTCGGTGTTCTCGCCCTCGCCGCCGGGAGCGCCGTCGGCGCCCTCCGACCAGAGGTCGTACTCACCGTGTTGCCCCGGCGCCCGGTACTTGTAGGGGTTGCCCCACGGGTCCTTGGGGACCGACTTCTTCAAGTAGGGGCCGTTCCAGTTCTGGCTGCCGGGGTTCTTCTGCAGGGCGTCCACGCCCTGCGAGGTGTTGGGGTAGCTGCCCACGTCCAGGCGGTACTGGTCCAGGCCGGCGCCGATCAGCTCGATCTGGGCCTTGGCGGCGGCCTGCTTGGCCTGGCCCACGCGTCCGAACAGCCGGGGGCCGACGAGGCCGACCAGCAGGCCGAGCACGATCACGACGACCAGCAGCTCGATCAGCGTGAAGCCGTGCTGATTGGCGAGAAGGCGCCGCCACCGCTTCACAGCGGCACCTCGTTGATGGAGAAGATAGCCAGCAGCATCGCGACGACGATGAATGCCACGAGTACCCCCATACCCACGATGATGGCGGGCTCGAGCAGGCCGAGCACGCGCTTGAGGTCGCTGCGAACGTCGGTCTCGAACGTGTCGGCGACCTTGAGGAGCATCTCCTCCAGGCGACCGGTCTCCTCGCCGACGCGCACCATGTGCACGGCCAGCGCGGGGAACGCGGTGTGCTCGTGCATCCCCGCCGCCAGCGTGCCGCCCCGCTTGACGCCGTCGGCCACCCGACCGACCGCGGAGCCGACCGCCTGGTTGGACATCATGTCGCCGACGACGGCCATGGCGCCCAGCACCGGCACCCCGCTCTTGAGCATCGTGCCGAGTGTACGCGCGAAGCGCGCGGTCTCCACCTTCAGGGCCAGTGCGCCGGCGATCGGCAGCCGCAGCAGGATCTGGTCCCACTGGGCCCGGCCCTGAGGGGTGCCGGTCCAGATCCGCCAGGCCAGCACGCCGGCCATGGCCAGCGTCGCGCCCACCCACCAGTAGCTCGTCATGGCCGCGCTGACGCTCATGAGGATCTGCGTCGGCAACGGGATCGTCTGTCCGAGGTCGTTGAAGATGGTGGCGAAGCGCGGGATGACGAAGGTCATCAGGAACACGATGGCGGCGGCGCCCACGCCGGTGATGACGAGCGGGTAGGCGAGGGCCGAGACCACCGCCTCGTTGAAGGCGGCCCGGGCCTCCAGGAACTCGGCCAGCCGCCGCAGCGACACCTCCAGCACGCCGCCCTTCTCGCCGGCCCGCACCATGTTGATGTACAGGCGCGAGAACGGCCGCGGGTGGTGCTTGGCCAGCGCCTCGCTGAGCGAGGAGCCGCCGCGCACGCTGTGCAGCAGGTCGGTGACGATCGTCTTCATGCGGGGGGAGGCCGCCAGCTCTTCCAGGATGGCCAGGGCCCGGTCGAGCGGCAGTCCCGCCTCGAAGAGGGTGGCCAGCATCTGGGTGAGGGCCAGCAGGTCGCGGTGGCGGACGCGGGAGCCGCCGGCGCCGCCCAGCGAGAAGAGCGCGGCGCGCTCGCCCTGGGCCGCGACCTTGATCGGGAAGTAGGCTTCCTTGCGGAGGCGCTCGATGACGGCGCGGGCGTCGGCCGCCTCCATGACTCCGTCGATCGTCTGCCCTCGCCGGTCGGCTGCCCGGTAGGTGAAGACGGGCATTACGTCAGGCGTCTTCCTGCGTGACCCGGAGGATTTCCTCGACGGTGGTGACGCCCTCGCAGGCGCGCTTGAAGCCGTCCATCCGCAGCGTCACCATCCCGCGCTGGATCGCGTGCTGGCGGATGTCGCGGGTGGAGGCGCGGCGGAGCATGAGGCTGCGGGCGTCCTCGTCGATGACGAACAGCTCGTAGATGCCCGAGCGGCCCCGGTACCCGGTCCCCCGGCACTCGTCGCAGCCCTTGCCCCGGTACAGCCCGGCGCTCAGGGGGCCGTTGACGCCGAGCGCGTCGAGGTCGGCCCGGGACGGCGTGTCGGGCACCCGGCAGGCCGGGCAGATGCGCCGCACGAGCCGCTGGGCGAGGACGCCCTCCAGGACCGAGGCGACCAGGTACGGCTCCACACCCATGTCTTGCAGCCGGGTGATGGCACCGGGGGCGTCGTTGGTGTGCAGGGTGGAGAAGACGAGGTGGCCGGTGAGCGAGGCCTGGATGGCGATCTCGGCGGTTTCCAGATCTCGGATCTCGCCGACCAGGATGACGTCGGGGTCCTGGCGGACGATGTGGCGCAGCCCCTGCGCGAAGCTGAGGCCGATCTTGGATTTCACCGGGATCTGGTTCACGCCCTTGAGCTGGTACTCGACGGGGTCCTCGACGGTGATGATCTTCAGGCCGGGGCCGTTGATCTTGTCGAGGGCCGCGTAGAGCGTCGTGGTCTTGCCGGAGCCGGTGGGCCCGGTCACGAGCAGGATGCCGTGCGGCCGCTTGATGAGCGACTCGAAGCGCTTGAGGGTGTCGCTCGGGAAGCCGAGCTTCTCGAGCGGGTGGAAGACGCTCGAGCGCTGCAGCAGCCGCATGACGATCGACTCGCCGTGCACGGTGGGCATGGTCGACACCCGGATGTCCACGCGCTGGCCGTGCAGCGTCACCCGGATGCGCCCGTCCTGGGGCAGCCGTCGCTCGGCGATGTTCATCTCGGCCATGATCTTGATGCGCGAGGTGACGGCGGCCTGCAGGCGCCGGGGCGGCGCCTCTTGCTCGTACAGGATGCCGTCGATGCGGTAGCGGATGCGCAGCGTGTCCTCGAAGGGCTCGATGTGGATGTCGGAGGCTTCGCTGCTGATCGCGTTCTCGACCAGCAGGTTGACGAGCCGCACCACCGGCGCCTCGAAGGCCATGTCGCGCAGGTGGTTGACGTCCTCGTCGCCCTCGGGCCCGCCCTCGTCCTCCATGCCCTCGACGATGCGCTGCAGCGGGGTGGCGGCACCGTCGTAGGTGCGATCGAGCGCCTCGGTGATGGCCACGGCCGGGCTGACGACGATCTTCACGTTGAGGCCGGTCACCTGCCGCAGCTCGTCGGTGATGAGCGTGTTGAGCGGATCCGCCGAGGCCACCGTGAGGGTGGTGCCCTCGAGGTTGATCGGGCACACGCGCACCTGGCGCAGATACTTGGCGGAGACGTTCTTGAGCACCGGCACCGAGGACGGGAACTCCTCGCGCCAGAGATAGGGCAGGTCCTGCTGCAGGGCCAGCGCGCGGAGGACGTCGTCGTCGGTCACGGCGCCGAGCGCGACGAGAGCCTCGCCGATCCGCTCGCCGTTCGTCTGCGCGCGCGCGAGCGCGCGCTGCACGACGTCGGGAGTGGTGAGCCCCTCCTGCACGAGGATTTCGCCGAGAAGGCGGGACGTTGCAATCGCCATGTTATGCTCGCCGCCAGCATGTTAGCATACCTGGCTTTCGCGGCCGTCGCGGCAGCTGCCGACGTGGCGGGCGCGGTCATCGTCACCACCGCCCACAAGCGGCGCTATGCACCGCTCCGGTACTTCGTGGCGGCGGGGGCGGGCTTCATGCTGGCCGCCGCCTTCGTCCGGATGCTCCCCGAGGCCACCCACGTGCCGCACGCCTACCTGTTCGTGCTGCTCGGGTACTTCGGCGTCCACCTCTTCGAGCACACCTTCGCCCCGCACTTCCACTTCGGCGAGGAGACCCACCCCGAGGCGCTGCTGCGCCCGTCGGCCGGCTGGCTGGCGGTGGTGGGGCTGGGCGTGCACACGCTGTTCGACGGCGTGGCCATCGCGGCCGGGTTCATGGTGAGCCCCACGCTGGGGGGCCTGCTGTTCCTGGCAGTGGTCATCCACAAGATCCCCGAGGGCTTCACCATCGCGTCCATCATGCTGGCGGGCGGCTACTCGCGGGCGGCCGCGCTGGGCTCGGGGGCCGCGCTCGGCGTGCTGACCATGGCCGGGGCGGTGCTCACCGGAGCCATCGCCGAGAATCACGTGGGGTACGCGCTGGCCCTCTCGGCGGGCGTCACCATTTATGTCGCCGCCTCCGACCTCATTCCGGAGGTCAATCGGGAGGGCGGGCCGGCCCTGGCCTGGACCGTCTTCGCCGGTCTGCTGTTCTTCATCCTCGCCGACTGGCTGCTGTCCGCCTTCGTCACCCATTGATGCGGGCTCGTGCCGCGCTCGTCCTGCACGGCCCCAACCTGAACCTGCTCGGCAGCCGGGAGCCCGGCGTCTACGGACGGGTCACGCTGGCCGAGGTCGACCGGCTGGTGCGCGAGCACGGACGGCGGCGCGGGGTGCGCGTGGAGTGCCGGCAGTCGAACTTCGAGGGCGAGCTGGTGGGGTGGCTGCAGGGAGCCGAGCGGGAGGGGTTCGCCGGCGTGGTCTTCAACCCCGGCGCCTTCACCCACTACTCGATCGCGCTGCGCGACGCTGTCGCGGCCATTCTGGTGCCCGTCGTGGAGATCCACCTGTCGAACGTCCACGGCCGCGAGGAGTTCCGCCGCCACTCGGTCATCGCGGCCGTGGCCCGCGGACAGATCGCCGGCTTCGGCCCCCGGAGCTACGTGCTCGGCCTCGACGCCCTGCTCGGCCTGGACGAGGCCCGGCCCCACCCGCGCGTGAATCAGCGCCGTCGGCCGCGCGTCTAACGCGTGACGGGCGGAGTCGGTGGGTGAAGGTCTGTGGACAACGACGACGCTGCCCTGATCGAGCGATGTCGCGCAGGCGACCTGACGGCCTTCGAGCCGCTGGTCGAGAAGTACCGCCAGCGCGTCTGGCGCCTGGCCTACAACTTCCTGCGTGACCGCGAGGAGGCGTGGGACGTGGCGCAGGAGGCGTTCATCCGGGCCTACCAGGCGCTGCCGTCCTTCCGCGGGCAGTCGGCGTTCTACACGTGGCTCTACCGGATCGTGATGAACGTCGCCGCCGATCGGGCGCGATCGCGCGGCGCCCGCGGGCGCGCGTTCGGGACCGAGCGGGTGCCGGAGGAGGACTGGGACCGTGTGCTGGCCGATCAGAACGCTGCGGATGAAGCGCCTGACGCCGCCGCCGCCCGTCGCGAGCAGCGCCGGAAGATCGACGAGGCGCTCGCGCTGCTGCCCGAGCACCACCGGAAGATCATCGTGCTGAGCGACCTGGAAGGGCTGTCCTACCGCGAGATCGCGGACACACTCGAGATACCGATGGGGACCGTCATGTCACGCCTGCACAACGCTCGCAAGCGGCTTCGCGACGCGCTGAAGCCCTTGCTGCTCGCGCTGCTCGTCTTCGGTGCGCTGCTGGCCGCGGCGGCTCCGCGCGCGGTGCAGGCCGGCGACCCGGTCGTGCGCTTCGGGGCCCGCGTGCTCCTCGGCACGGACGCGCCGTTGCCGGCCGGCCTGCACGCCGCCCCGGCGGCCGGCGACGACCGCATGGTGGCGTTCATCCCGAAGCTGCGACAGCTGTTCCGGTATCGCGAGTATGCGTCGCTGGAGCGGTATCGGGCGGAGGTGGCGGTGGGGACGTTGCAGGTGTGGATGATTCCGGGGGAGCGGAGGCTGGAGTTGCTGCCGGAGTCGGTGGCGGGGGATACGGTGAGGATGCGGGTGCGGCTGGTGCGGGGGGACATGACGGAACTGACCACCGAAATACGGGCGGCGCGGGGGAGTCCGGCGGTGATCGGGGGGCCGAGGCATGGGGATGGGGTGTTGATTATTGTGGTGTGGGCGAACGCGAACCCGTCCGCCACGCCCGAGCGCCGATAAGGGCGCATCTGCTTCGTTGACTCGTCGCGCGCTCCCTGCGACGTGGCCGGGCCACGTCTCAGTCGCGCACTCCTCGTCGCCTCGCATCTGCACCATTCTCGGCGCTCGGGCTCCCTTGGCGTGAGGGAAGAACGGAGGGGGCGGGGCCCCCTCCGGACCTCCCCGGGGTGCCGGCTGCGCCGGCACCGGATTCGGTGGTGGACTCGACGGTGGGCGCGGCGGAGAAGAACGGAGGGGCGGGGCCCCTCCGGACCTCCCCGGGTGCCGGCGCAGCCGGCACCCAGTTGCTTCGCGAGATCAGGTAGTTTGGCGGCCCTTCCTGTATTTCTGGATCAGGGTGTTCGTGGAGCTGTCGTGGGTGAGCTTGGGGTCGGTTTGGGAGGCGAGCTCGGGGATGATTCGGTTCGCGAGGGCCTTGCCGAGCTCGACGCCCCACTGGTCGAAGGAGTTGATGCGCCAGATGGTGCCTTGGACGAAGACCTTGTGTTCGTAGAGGGCGATCAAGGAGCCGAGGGTGGCGGGGGTCAGGCGGGGGGCGAGGATGGTGTTCGTGGGGCGGTTGCCCTCGAAGGTGCGGTGAGGGACCTGGAAGTCGGGGACGCCTTCGGCGGCGACTTCCTGGGGGGTCTTGCCGAAGGCGAGGGCTTCGGTCTGGGCGAAGAAGTTGGCCATGAGCTGGTCGTGCTGCTCGCGCAGGGACGTGGTCGTCTGGTGGAAGCCGATGAAGTCGCTGGGAATGAGCTTGGTGCCCTGGTGGATGAGCTGGTAGTAGGCGTGCTGACCGTTGGTGCCGGGGGTGCCCCAGACGATGGGGCCCGTCTGGTAGGTGACGCGGTTGCCGTCGAGGTCGACTGACTTGCCGTCGGACTCCATGTCGAGCTGCTGGAGATAGGCGGACAGCCGGCCGAGGTAGTGGCTGTAGGGCAGGACGGCGTGGGTCTGGGCGCCGAAGAAGTCGTTGTACCAGATGCCGAGCAGGCCGAGCAGGACCGGCAGGTTGCGCGCGAACGGGGCCGAGCGGAAGTGCTCGTCCATGGCGCGGAAGCCGCCCAGCATCGCCCGGAAGTGCTCGGGGCCGATGGCGACCATCAGTGACAGGCCGATGGCCGAGTCGTACGAGTAGCGCCCGCCGACCCAGTCCCAGAACTCGAACATGTTGGCGGTGTCGATGCCGAACTTCGCGACCTCGGCGGCGTTGGTGGAGACGGCCACGAAGTGCTTGGCCACGGCCTGCTCGTTCTTGAGCGTGGCCAGCGTCCAGTCGCGGGCGACCCTGGCGTTGGTCAGCGTCTCCAGCGTGGTGAACGTCTTGGAGGCGACGACGAACAGCGTCTCGGCCGGGTCGAGATCCACCGTGGCCTCGCTGAAGTCGGCGGGGTCGACGTTGGACACGAAGCGCACGGTGAGGGCGCGGTCGGCATAGGGCCGGAGCGCGTCGTAGGCCATGGCGGGGCCGAGGTCGGAGCCGCCGATGCCGATGTTGACGACGTTCTTGATGCGCTTGCCGGTGTGGCCCTTCCAGGCCCCGCTCCGCACCCGGGTGGCGAAGTCAGCCATGCGGTCGAGCACGGCGTGGACGGCCGGCACCACGTCCTCGCCATCGACCATGATCGACTCGCCGCGCGGGGCTCGCAGGGCCACGTGCAGGACCGCCCGCTTCTCGGTGATGTTGATCTTCTCGCCGCGGAACATCGCGTCGCGCCGGGTAGCCACCCCGGAGGTGTCGGCGAGCTCGACCAGTAGCCGCAGCGTCTCGTCGGTCGCGCGGTTCTTGGAGTAGTCCAGCGTGAGCCCGGCGCCCTCGGCGACGAGCCGCTCGCCGCGCCCGGGGTCCTGGGCGAAGAGCGCCCGCAGGTGCACGTCCTTCATCTGCTGGTAATGCGCCTCGAGTGCCTGCCAGGCGGGACGGCGGGTCACCGGTTCGGTTCCTGTGGCCACGGGGCCTCCTCTCGGAATGGGGGCGTCGGGAGCCCCGCTGTTGTCAACCGCGCGTGAGGGTGCGGGCGCGGCCGTCGTCCCAGACGAGGACGGCGTGGGCCATGCCCACGAAGAGCCCGGTGCCGACCACGCCCGGGATCGCGCGCAACGTCGCGTCGAGCGCGGCGGGGTCGGGGATCGAGCCCACCGCGGCGTCGAGGATGAGGTTGCCGTTGTCGGTGACGACGGGCGCGCCGTCCTTGACGCGCACCACCGGCGGATGGCCGAGCTCGGTGAGGCGGCGGCGGACGAACGGCATCGCGAAGGGGACGACCTCGACGGGGAGCCGGCCGCGGCCGCCGAGGGTCTTGACGAGCTTCTCGGCGCCGACCAGCACGAGGAAGCGACGGGCGGCGGCCGCCACGATCTTCTCGCGCACCAGCGCCCCGCCGTAGCCCTTGATGAGGTCCAGCCGGGGATCGACCTCGTCGGCGCCGTCCACCGCGACGTCGAGCGCCACCGGCTCGTCGATCAGCGGGATGCCGAGCCGCCGGGCGAGCGTGGCGCTGGCCTCCGAGGTGGGCACACCGGTGATCGCCAGCCCGTCCTTGACCGCCCGGCCGAGGGCGTGGATGAAGGCGGTGGCGGCCTGGCCGGTGCCCAGCCCCACCACGTGGCCCGACTTCACCTCGGCGAGGGCCGCGGCCCCGAGGGCGGCCGCCTCCTGGTCGGTCATCGTGTCCTCCCGTGACGGACCTCTATAATAGACCGCCATGAGCCAGGGTGAGGAACGCTACTTCCAGGAACGCGCGCGGATCGAGCAAGGCCACGCGCGCTATCGTGACAAGCTGCGCGCCGAGGGCAAGCTGTTCGTGCGCGACCGCCTCAAGCTCCTGCTCGATCCGGGCACCGAGCTGCAGGAGGATTGGCTCTTCGCCCGCAACCAGGAGGCGGACACGCCGGCCGACGGCGTCGTCACCGGCGTGGGGCGGGTGGGCGGTCGCACCGTGTGCATCATGGCCAACGACTACACGGTGAAGGCCGGCTCCTGGGGCGAGAAGACGGTGCAGAAGATCGTCCGGATCCAGGAGAAGGCGGCCCGGCTGCAGATCCCGATGCTCTACCTGGTCGACGCCGCCGGCGGCCGCATCTCCGAGCAGATCAAGATCTTCCCCGGCCGCTTCCACGCCGGCCGCATCTTCTACAACGAGGTCCAGCTCTCCGGCGTCGTCCCCCAGGTGTGCATCCTGTTCGGGCCGTCCCCGGCCGGCTCGGCGTACCTGCCGGCCTTGACCGATCTCGTCATCATGGTCGACGGCAAGGCCTCGCTGTACGTCGGCAGCCCGCGCATGGTCGAGATGGCCATCGGCGAGAAGACGACGCTGGAGGAGCTGGGCGGCGCCCGCATGCACACGGAGGTCTCCGGCTGCGGCGACGTGCTCGCCGCCTCCGACGAGGAGGCCATCGAGCTGGCCAAGCGCTATCTGTCCTACATGCCGACCTCGTACAAGGAGACACCGGCGGCGCACCGCAGCGCCGCCGAGCCGCCGGCCGGCCGGGCCATCGACGACATCGTGCCCTACGACCAGCGCAAGTGGTTCGACATGTACGAGCTCATCGACCGGCTCGTCGACAGCGAGTCGTTCTTCGAGATCAAGAAGCGCTTCGCCGGCGAGATCATCGTGGGGCTGGCACGGCTGGGTGGGCGGGTGGTCGGCATCGTGGCCAACCAGCCCAAGGTCAAGGGCGGCGTCCTGATGGTGGACTCTTCCGACAAGGCCGCGCGGTTCATCTGGCTCTGCAACGCGTTCAACGTCCCGCTCGTCTATCTGTCCGACATCGCGGGGTTCATGGTCGGCACCAAGGTCGAGCGCCAGGGAATCATCCGCCACGGCGCCAAGATGGTCTTCGCGACCTCGCAGGCGACGGTGCCGAAGTTCTGCGTGATCGTGCGCAAGTGCTACGGCGCCGGCCTCTACGCGATGTGCGGCCCCGCCTTCGAGCCTGACGCCGTGCTGGCGCTGCCCCAGGGCCAGATCGCGATCATGGGGCCGGAGCCGGCCGTGAACGCCGTCTACTACAACAAGATCATGGAGCTGCCGGAGGCCGAGCGGGCGGCGTTCGTGAAGGCCAAGCGGGACGAGTACGCCAAGGACGTCGACGTGTACAAGCTGGCCTCCGAGATGCTGGTCGACGACATCGTGCCCGGCTCGGCCCTGCGCGCCGAGCTGATCAAGCGCCTGGGCTACGCCGAGAGCAAGGCCCAGGTCTTCCCCCCGCGCCGCAACCCCGTGCTGCCGGTCTAGCTCGAGCCGCCCGCCGCGAAGTGAGGGCCGGTCAGGCTCCGAACTTCTTCCGCGTCACCGCCAGCTGCTTGACGATCGTCGCCGGCAGCCGGGAGCCGAACGAGCCGTAGAACTCGTCGAGGTCCTGCAGGGCCGACAGCCACTCGCCGGCATCGACGCGCAGCGCCTCGCGTAGCTGGGCCGGCGTGATACTCAGCCCGTCGACGTCGAGCGCGCCCTCGGCGGGCACGAACCCCACCGGCGTCTCGGTGGCCTGGCCGCCGCCGCGGATGCGCTCGACCATCCACTTGAGCACGCGCACGTTCTCGCCGTAGCCCGGCCACAGGAACTTGCCGTTGGCGTCCTTGCGGAACCAGTTCACCCGGAAGAGCTTCGGCGGCCGCGTGAGGCGGGGCTGCATCGACAGCCAGTGGGAGAAGTAGTCGGCCATGTTGTAGCCGCAGAACGGGATCATCGCCATCGGGTCGCGGCGGACCACGCCGACCTTGCCGGTGATGGCCGCCGTCGTCTCCGTGCTCATGGCCGAGCCGAGGAAGACGCCGTGGTTCCAGTCGAAGGCCTCGAACACGAGCGGGATGACCTGCGTGCGACGCGAGCCGAAGAGCAGGCCGGAGATCGGCACGCCCTGCGGATCCTCCCAGTGGGGCGACACCGACGGGCACTGGGCGACCGGCACGGTGAAGCGCGAGTTGGGATGCGCGGCGGGCCCGGCGGCGGGATTCCACGGACGGCCCTGCCAGTCTTCCATCCCGCTCGGCGCGTCGGGGGTGAGGCCCTCCCACCACGGCTCCCGATCGGGCGTGAGCGCCACGTTGGTGAAGATCGTGTTCGAGCGGACCATGGCGGTGGCGTTCGGATTGGTCTTGGGGCTCGTGTTGGGCGCCACGCCGAAGAAGCCGCGCTCGGGGTTGATGGCGCGGAGCTGGCCGCTGGCATCCACGTGCATCCACGCGATGTCGTCGCCCACCGTCCACACGCGCCAGCCCGGCAGCTGCGAGACCGCCATGGCGAGGTTGGTCTTGCCGGAGGCGCTCGGCATCGCCCCGGCCAGGTACGTCACGCGACCCTCGGGGTCCTCGACGCCGATGATCAGCATGTGCTCGGCGAGCCAGCCCTCCTGGCGCGCCTGGGACGACGCCAGCCGCAGCGCGTGACACTTCTTGCCGAGCAGCGCGTTGCCCCCGTAGCCGGAGCCGACGCTCCAGATCAGCTTCTCCTCGGGGAAGTGCATGATCAGCCGGCGGTCGGGGGAAAGATCGGCCAGCGAGTGCACGCCCGCCGATGAAGTCGTCGTCGCTGCGCATGGCCGAGAGCGCCACCTGGCCCACGCGCGTCATGATGTGCATGCTCGCCACGACGTACGCGCTGTCCGTCACCATGATGCCCACGCGGCTCATCGTCGAGCCGGCCGGGCCCATGAGGTAGGGGATGACGTACATCGTGCGGCCGCGCATCGCGCCCTTCAGATAGCCGCCCGCCCGGCTCTTCGCTTCGGCCGGCGCCATCCAGTTGTTCGTGGGGCCAGCGTCCTCCTTGTCGCGCGTGCAGATGAAGGTCAGCTGCTCGGTGCGCGCGACGTCGGTCGGGTTGCTCCGGTGCAGATAGGAATCGGGGTAGGTCCGGGGATTCAGTGGCAACAGCGTGCCGTCCGCAAGCATGGCCTGGACGAGGGAGTCGTACTCGGGCTTGGAGCCATCGCACCAGACGACGCGGGCGGGCTGCGTGAGCCCGGCGACGCCGTCGACCCACTGCTCAGCGACACTGCTCACGCTCATGACGCGATCCTCTTGTGTGCTTCGCCGGTGACTGGGTCGAAATGACCTAAAATCCAAGGTACTTAGCCCGAGGAACACCGTCAAGAGAAAGTCCGCCGACAGTGGCGAGGCGGCCGCCAAAAGCCCCGTGTTTTCAGACGGTTGTCGAGCGCCGTGCTAGATTCGGCGCGTGTCGGAACTGGTCCGAGCGATCCGCTATCTCACCGTCGTGCCGATGCCGCGCGAGCCTCACACCCCCGCGGACGCCCTCGGGCGGGCGGCGGGGTGGTTCCCCGTGGTGGGGCTGGGGCTCGGCGTCCTGCTCGTCCTCGTCGATCGGGTGATGATGCGGATGCTGCCGCCGCTGCCGGTCGCCGTGCTGATCGTGGTCGCGTGGAAGGTCGTCACGGGCGGCCTGCACCTCGACGGCCTCGCCGACTGTCTGGACGGGCTCGCCGGCCGCGACCACGCGCATCGCCTGGCCATCATGCGTGACAGCCGCATCGGCACCTTCGGCGCCGCCGGCCTCGCCCTCTTCCTGATGCTCGAGGTCGCCGCCGTCGCCGAGCTGCCGCCCTCGGTGCGGTGGCGCGTGCTGCTGGTGGCGCCCGCCATCGCGCGGGTCGCGCCGCTCGTGCTGGCCCGGCTCTTCGGCGCCGCGCGGACCGAGGGGCAGGGGGCGGCGTTCGTCGCGAGCGTGAGCCGGCTGGGCGCCGCCCTCGCGGTGGCCATCGCGCTGCTCGCGGCGTTCGTCGCGCTGGGCCCGGCCGGCGTGGTGGCGATGGCGCTCGCGCTGGGGGCGGTGGTCGCCGCCGCGGCGTTCCTCGCCCGCCGGCTGGGCGGCCTCACCGGCGACGTGCTCGGCGCCGCTGTCGAGGGCGCGGAACTGGTCGTGCTCCTCACCGTGCTCGCCTGGCTGGGTGCCCAGGCGTGATCTACCTGCTGCGCCACGGTGAGGTGGTCGGCGCCGAGACGCGCCGGTTCATCGGGCACCTCGACGTGCCGCTGTCGGCCACCGGCGAGCGCCAGTGCGCCGCCCAGGCGGCGCGGCTGCGTGGTGTGGAGCTGGTCGCCGTGTTCTCCAGTGACCTCGCGCGCGCCCGCCGCAGCGCCGAGATCATCGCCACTCCGCACGGGCTGACGCCCACGGCGGTGCCGGCGCTGCGCGAGATGGCGATGGGCCGGTGGGACGGCCTCACGGCCGCCGAGATCCGCGCCCGCGAGCCCGAAGCGTTCGCCGACTGGATGGCCCGGGTGGGCGAGTTTCCGTTTCCCGAGGGCGAGAGCGTGCCCGACCTGGTGGCCCGGGCGGTGCCCGCGTTCGAGGCCATCGCGGCGGCCCACGCGGGCCGGTCGATCGCCATCGTGGCCCACGGCGGCACCAACCGCGCGCTCCTCTGCCACGCGTTCGGGCTGCCGCTGGGACGGCTGCTGGCCTTCGGGCAGGACTACGGGGCGCTCACCGTGCTCGAAGCCGAGGCACGGGGCTGGGCCCTGCGCCGGCTGAACGAGAGGCCGATGCTATAATTCCGCCGCCGCGGAGCGTTCACGCCCGAGAGAAAAGGAGCCCGACATGCCTCGCCTCGCCGCTGGTGTCCTCGCGCTCGTGGTCCTCACCTTCGCCGCCGTTCCGGCGGGCGCCCAGGACCAGCCCCGGATGGGCGGCGTGTTCAAGGCGGCGATGATCGGCGAGCCGCCCACGCTCGACCTGCACACCACGACCGCCGTCATCGTCCAGCAGATCACCTGGCACGTCTACGAGGGGCTGTACACCTACGACAAGAGCTACAACGCCATCCCGCTGCTGGCCGACAGCCACACCGTCGGCGACAGTGGCCGTACGTACACCTTCAAGCTGCGCCGCGGCGTGAAGTTCCACAACGGCAAGGATCTCACCGCGGCCGACGTCGTGGCCTCGCTCAAGCGCTGGGGCCGGCTGGCCACGCCCGGCAAGCAGTTCTGGCGCAACGTCGAGGGGCTCGAGGCGAAGGATCCGTCGACGGTGGTGATGTACCTCAAGGAGCCGTCGGGGGCGCTGTTCATGGGGCTGGCCCGGCCCAACAACGGCGCCGTGATCTATCCGAAGGAGATCGTGGACGCCGCCGGCGACAACCCCGTGAAGGAGGTCATCGGCACCGGGCCCTACCGCTTCGTCGAGCACAAGCCCGACCGCCACGTGCGGCTGACCCGCTTCAAGGAGTACGCCGCTCGGACCGACGCGCCCGACGGCTTCGGCGGCAAGCGCACCGCGTACCTCGACGAGATCCTGTTCGTGCCGGTGCCCGACGTGGCCGTGCGGCTGGCCGGGGTGGAGACGGGCGAGTACCACGTCGGGCAGCAGATCCAGCAGGACCAGTACGACCGGATGAAGAGCATGCCGGCCGTGGTGGCGGCCATCAGCAAGCCCGAGGGCTGGACCACCGCGGTGCTGAACCACAAGCAGGGCCTCATGACCGACAAGCGCGTCCGCCAGGCCTTCCAGGCCGCGCTCGACATGGAGCCGATCATGGCGGCCGGCTTCGGCAACAAGGCGTTCTATCGCCTCGACCCGGGCCTGTCGTTCGCCGAACAGCCGCAGTGGCACAGCCGGGTGGCGGGCGAGCTCTACAACCAGAAGAACCCGGCCAAGGCCAAGAAGCTCCTCGCCGACGCCGGCTACGCCGGCCAGCCCGTCCGCTGGATCACCACCAAGGAATACCAGTGGATGTACAAGAACGCGCTGGTCGCCAAGCAGCAGATGGAGGCGGTCGGCTTCAAGGTCGATCTCCAGGTGGTCGACTGGGCCACGCTGGTGCAACGGCGCAACAAGCCGGAGGTGTGGGACGTGTTCTCGACCGGCATCACGTTCAATCCGGAGCCGGCCTTCAGCACCGCCACGGCGTGCAACTGGCCGGGCTGGTGGTGCCACGAGGACAAGGAGCAGTGGGTGGAGGCGCTCGGCCGCGAGAGCGATCCCAAGAAGCGGCGCGCCATGTGGGAGAAGGTGCAGACCCTCTTCTACGAGGACGTCGGCCGTGTGAAGTTCGGCGACTACTTCGGCCTCACCGCCGTCCGCAAGGAAGTGCAGGGCTATCGCGCGACCAACGAGATGAACCTGTGGAACGTGTGGCTGAAGTGAGCCGCGGGTGAAGACCTACGTCCTGCGCCGCCTGCTCGCGCTGTTGCCGGTGGCGCTGGTGGTGGCGACGGTGGCCTTCATCCTGATCCACCTGGCCCCCGGCGATCCCGCCTCGGTCATCGCCGGGCCCGACGCCTCCCGCGCCGACGTGGAGCGCATCGAGAAACAGCTCGGCCTCGACGCGCCGATGCCGGTGCAGCTCGTGCGGTGGTTCGGGCGCCTGGTCCAGGGCGACCTCGGCCAGTCGATCTTCCTGCGCAAGCCGGTGACCGAGGCCATCCTCGACCGCGTGGAACCGACGCTGCTGTTGACGCTGTTCGCCATCGTCATCTCGATCCTGATCGGGGTGCCGGCCGGCGTCATCTCGGCCCGCTACCACAACACGACGACCGATCAGGTGCTCATGGTCATCGCGCTCCTCGGAGTGTCGATCCCCAACTTCCTGCTGGGGCTGCTCTTCATCCTGTTCTTCTCGGTGTGGCTCGGCTGGTTCCCGGTGGCCGGCTACTCGCCCCTGGAGTACGGGTGGCTGAAGACGCTGCGCTCGCTGGTGCTGCCGGCCTTCGCGCTCGGCCTGGTGCAGTCGGCGCTCATCGCCCGCATCGCCCGCTCGTCGATGCTCGACGTGCTGCGCGAGCAGTTCATCACCGCCGGCCGGGCCAAGGGGCTGGGCGAGCCGTCGGTCATCTACAAGCACGCCCTCAAGAACGCCATGATCCCCACCGTGACCATCATCGGCATCTCGTTCGCCATCCTGATCTCGGGGGCGGTGGTGGTGGAGACCGTCTTCAACATCCCGGGACTGGGCCGGCTCATCATCTCGGCCGTCCTCCGGCGCGACTACCCGGTGATCCAGGGCGTGGTGCTGTGCATCGCCGGCATGTACATGCTGATCAACCTCGCCGTCGACCTGTCCTACATCCTGTTCGACCCCCGGGTGAAGTACCAGTGAGCGGCCGGCCGTGAGCGTCATCGCACTGCCCCGTCCCGACGACGCCGCCCGTCCCTCCGCGCGGCCGCGCTGGCTCGTGCTGCTGACCCGGCGCAAGACCACGCTGGCCGGTGCCCTCCTCATGCTCCTGATGCTGGGTCTCGGCATCCTGGCGCCGCTGATCGCCGGCAACCCGGCCCACATGGACGTGGCCGGCCGGCTGGCGGCACCGGGCCGGGCCCACTGGTTCGGCACCGACGATGTCGGGCGCGACGTGTGGGCTCGCGTGGTCTACGGCGCCCGCCTATCGCTGCTGGTCGGCCTCGCCGTCGTCGTGCTCTCGTTTGCGGTCGGGGTCGTGTGCGGGGTGGTGGCCGGCTACTATCGCCGCCTCGACAACGTGGTCATGCGGGTGATGGACGGTCTCATGGCTTTCCCGGCCATCGTGCTGGCCATCGCGCTCATGGCCGCCCTCGGTCCCAGCGTGATCAACGTCATCGTGGCCATCGCCGTCGTCTACTCGCCGCGGGTGGCCCGCGTGGTGCGCGGCTCGGTGCTGGTCATCCGGGAGACCACCTACGTGGAGGCGGCCCGCGCCCTGGGCGTCTCCGACTTCTTCCTGATCACGCGGCACGTGCTGCCCAACTGCATGTCGCCGGTGATCGTGCAGGGCTCGTTCGTGTTCGCGGCGGCCGTGCTGACCGAGGCCGCGCTGTCGTTCCTCGGCGTTGGCGTACCGCCCTACGTGCCCTCGTGGGGCGTGATCCTGGCCGAGGGGCGCCTGTACATCCAGCAGGCGCCGTGGCTCGTGCTCTACCCCGGGCGTCGCCATCATGCTCACGATCTTCGGACTCAACCTGTTCGGCGACGGCCTGCGCGACATGCTCGACCCCAAGATCCGGGGTCTGGCCACCGAGCGCCAGCGCGCCGCCTAGGAGACGCCATGCCGCCCCATCGCCGCGCCTACCGTCCGACCGTGATGGGCACTCGCGGAGCCGTCGCCTCCGCGCACCCGCTGGCCTCGATGGCCGGCATCCAGACGCTGCTGGCCGGCGGCAACGCGGTCGACGCCGCCGTCGCCGTCGGCTCCACGCTCAACGTCGTGGAGCCGTTCATGTCGAGCATCGGCGGCATCGGGCTCATGCTCGTGTCCCGTCCCAACGGCGAGCGCCACGTGCTGGACTTCATCGGTGCCGCCCCGCGCGCGGCCGACGTCACCCGTTGCACCGAGGCGGAGCAGGCCACCGGACCCAAGGCGTGCGCGACGCCCGGCAACCTGGGCGGCTGGCTCACCGCCCATGCGCGCTTCGGACGGCTGCCGCGCGCCACGGTGCTGGAGCCGGCCATCGGCCACGCCGAGCGCGGGGTGCCGCTGACGTTCAAGAACGTCGACTTCTTCACGGGCGCCCGCGAGACGCTGCGGGCCTCGCGGGAGGCCGAGCGGCTCTACTGGCCCAACGGCGGCCCCCGGGCCGGCGCGGTGTCGACGTACAAGGATCTGGCGGCGACGCTGCGGCAGGTGGCCGAGGGTGGGCTCGAGGCCTTCTACCGCGGGCCCATCGCCAAGGTGATCGCCCGGGCCGTGCAGGAGGCGGGTGGCTGGCTGACCGAGGAGGACCTGGCCGCCTTCGAGCCGGTGTGGCGGCAGCCGGCCACCATCACGTACCGGGGCGCGCAGGTGTGCTCGATGCCGGCGCCGTTCTCGGCCTTCCAGATGCTGGAGACGCTGAACATCCTGGAGGGCTACGACCTGCGTGGGTGGGGGCACAACTCCGTCGAGTACCTGCACCATCTGATCGAGGCCATCAAGCTCGGCTCGGCTGATCGCCTCGCCTACGCGTACGGCGAGGGGGCGCCGATGGCGGGGCTGCTCTCCAAGGCCTACGCGGCCGCGCAGCGCGCGCGCATCGACGGCCGGCGGGCGGCGGTGAGCGAGGGCGAGCGCTACGACGCGCGCAAGCTGGCGGGCCAGATCGCCGAGGGGCACCCGGCGAAGTTCGAAAACGAGCAGACCACCCACTTCGCATGCGCGGACGCCGAGGGCATGGTGGTGTCGGTCACGCAGACGCTGGGGGGGCCGTTCGGCTCCGGCTTCGCCGTGCCCGGCACCGGCATCGTGCTCAACAACATCCTCAAGTGGGCGGATCGCGACCCGGCCTCGCCCAACGTCCTCAAGCCCGGGCGCAAGTCCGGCACCATGATGTCGCCGACCCAGGTCTTCCGCGACGGTACCTTCCGGCTGTCGATCGGCACCCCGGGCTCGTACGGTATCTTGCAGACGCAGCCGCAGATGCTGCTCAACGTCCTCGAGTTCGACATGAACGTTCAGGAGGCGATCGAGGCCCCGCGCCTGCGCGTGTACCGCGACCGCCTGGTGGATGTCGAGGGGCGCCTGGACGAGGGCACGCGGGCCGGCCTCGCCGCCCGCGGACACCAGCTCAACGTGCTCGACGACTGGTCGTGGGTGGTCGGCGGGGGCCAGGGCATCGCGCGCGATCCGGATTCCGGCGCGCTCATGGCCGGGGCCGACCCGCGCCGCGACGGCTACGCGCTGGCCGTCTGATCGTCGCTTCGGCGGGAAGGCGGAGCGGCTACGACCTGCGGGTCATGGCGGCGACGACGCGGCAGAGCTCCCAGGGATCGACGGGCTTGCGGATGTGGGCCTGGAAGCCCGCGGGCAGCGTGCGGTCGGGGCCGTGGGTGGCGCCGTGGGCAGTGATGGCGATGACCGGCAACCCGCCGCCGGCCTCGAGCGGCAGCGCCCGCAGCGACGCCACGAACCAGTAGCCGTCGTGCAGCGGCATCGCGATGTCGCACACGATCACGTCGGGCAGGACGCGCTGCAGGGTCTCCAGCCCCTCGGCGGCGCTGGCGGCGGCGCTCACAAGGGCCCCGCAATAGCGCAGCACGGTCCCGATGAGGTCCCGCGCCTCCGGATCGTCGTCGATGATCAGGACATGGACGCCCGCCAACGCATCGCCGGGCAGCGGGTCGTGTCGCCCCATGGTGACTACGGCGCCTGTGTGGCCGCACGGCATGGCATCAACTCACCGTCATCAGGCTCGAGACGAGCCGGCAAAGCTCCCATGGATCGAGCGGAGTGCGCAGGAACCCCTGGTAGCCGCTCAACCGCACCAGGTCGTCGTCGGCCTCGCGCGCGATCGCGATGGCGGGCACCACGCCTCCGTCCTCGGGCTTGAGGTTGCGCACGCCACGAATGAATCCGTACCCGTCGTCGTCGGCCAGGGCCACGATGAGCACGTCGGGCTTCACCTGGCGCATCACGGCGAGCGCGTCGTTCACCGAGGCGATCGGTGTCACCAGCGCGCCGCAGTACGCGAGGATCTCGCGCAGCGTCTCCCGGCCCCGCGGGTTGCTGTCGACGACCAGGGCCCACACGCCCCGCAGCGAATCGACCGAGAAGAACCCGCCGTGGGGCATGCTCATCAGGCGATCGCAAGCGCGGTGCCAGCGAGCGCAACGGCGACGGCGAACGGTCGGATGGCGCCGGGGAGGATGAGGACGATCAGACGGGCGAAGGCGGACGTACATGCGATCGACACGAGTGTCCGAGCATAGGCACGACGCGTGGGCGCCGCAAGCGCGATCACGCATCGGGTGAGAAAAAACTTGCTCAGGTGCCGGGGCGGCTACGGACGGCGGAAGAGGATGGGCCCCAGGAACGACTCCGCGGTCGAGTTGGTGTCGTTGGAGTCGATGGCGACCGAGAGCGCGGCGGGACCGTCCGGCTCGACGCCGTAGATGCGCCGGTAGTCCTCGGCGACGTTGCGGCGCTCGGTGAGCCACTTGCCGAGCTCGGCCGGCCCCGAGCGGACCACGACGTAGGTCACCGTGCCCGTCTTCTCGCTCTTGCAGGTCGTGCCCACCGATTCGGTCGAGTCCCACACGTAGCCGATGATCTGCGAGCGGACGGCCTCGGGGAAGCGCGGCCACACCACGAAGACCTGCGCGGCCTGGTCGTCGGTGGCCTTCCGGCACGAGTTGCCACCCTTGGGCAGGGCGATGACCTTCCACGACCACTCGAGGAGGGGCGTCTCCTTGACGTTGACCTTGCCCTTGATCTCCTTGGAGATCGTGGAGCCCTCGTTGGCGCTGCGCAGGTGCAGCGCCTTGCGCCCCTCGTCGATGACGATCGTGAAGTCGTACTTGGGGCTGCCCCAGTTCTGCCCTTTCCAGCCGGCCGGGATGCCCTTGCTGCCGACGGGCTGGGTCGACCAGTCCTCGACGGCGAACTGATCGGCGGCGCCGGCGGTGGCCGCCAGCGACAGCAGGAGCACGGCAACCAGGCGCGAGCGCATGAGGCGACACCTCCCGAGCAAGTTGGGCCCTATGATACCGTCTGGCCGTGGCGGAACCCTTCGATTCCGTGCGCGTCGACAAGTGGCTGTGGGCCGCGCGCGTGTTCAAGACCCGCACCCTCGCCGCCGACGCGTGCGACGGCGGCAAGGTGGACGTGAATGCCCAGGCGGCCAAGCCGGCCAAGGCCCTGCGCCCCGGCGACGTCGTCCACGTGACGCTGCCCCAGGGCCGCAAGCGCATCCTGAAGGTGGCCGCGCTCGGCGACCGGCGCGGCTCGCCCGCGACCGCCCGCACCTTGTTCGAGGACCTCACGCCGCCGGAGCCGCGCCAGCCGCGCTGGGCCCAGCCGCCGCGGCGCGAACCCGGCGCCGGCCGCC
Organism: uncultured Candidatus Rokubacteria bacterium; assembly: GCA_963734175.1. Classification (GTDB taxonomy): domain Bacteria; phylum Methylomirabilota; class Methylomirabilia; order Rokubacteriales; family CSP1-6; genus AR5. The sequence continues at coordinate 47,858 of CAVTGC010000012.1, read as the reverse complement.
CGACCAAGCGCGAACGCCGCGACATCGACCGCCTCCGGAACTGGTAGGCGAGGACAAAGGATCCCCCATGGACACCTATGACTGGAACGCAATCGTCGACGGCCTCAACCGCTACCTGCGCCTGCGCTCGATCCCCATCGGCATGAAGCTGTTCGAGACGGTGGAGGAGATGGAGGCGATCCCCAAGATCCGCCGCCCCCGCGCCAAGCACACCACGGATCAGATCGTGGCCCAGGCCCGCCAGCTCGGCTGGACGGTGGGCATCACGATGGCCGATCTCATCGGCGCCCAGTGCGGCGCGGTGATCGGCCTCCACCCCCAGGACGACGAGTGGCTGTCGGGCAAGCGGATGGCCGGCGTGTGGTTCCAGACGCTCGAGGACGCCAGCGCGCATCAGCACGCGATGGACGTGGTGCCCCACGGCCGCTATCGCGCGATGGCGGTGTCACCGCTGACGGCCGGCCGGCTGGAGCCGCCCGACATCTGCCTGATCTACGGCACGCCGGGCCAGATGATCTTCTTCATCAACGGGCTGCAGTGGACGGGCTACAAGAAGCTGTCGTTCACGTCGGTGGGCGAGTCGGCCTGCGCCGATTCCTGGGGCAAGGCCCTCCGTACCGGCGAGCCGGCGCTGACGATCCCGTGCTACGCCGAGCGACGCTACGGTGGCGTGGCCGACGATGAGTTGCTGATGGCGATCCCGCCGCGCTTCCTGCCCAAGGTGATCGACGGGCTGGCGGCCCTGTCGAAGAACGGGCTGCGGTACCCGATCCCGCCCTACGGCATCCAGTCGGACGCGGGCGCGGGCCTCGCGGTGTCGTACGCCGACAAGGACAAGAAGACTACGGGAGGGTGAGGGTGACGTAGAGGCGCTTGTTGATGCGGCCTTTGTTCTCGGTGCGGGTGATCGCGAAGTGGCCGAGGGCGGCGGTGGTGGGGACGTGGGTGCCGCCGCAGGCCTGGGCGTCGAAGCCGGTGATCTCGACGACGCGGACCCGGCCGTCCACCACGGGGGGCTCGGCCTCGAGGGTGCGGCGCAGGTCGTCGCGGGCGCGGAACTCGGCCTCGGGGATGGTGTACGAGCGGAGGGCGTGGTCACCGGCCAGCACCGCGTTGACCTTGGTCTCCAGCTCCGCGCACAGCGCCGGCGACAGCGCCTCCAGCTTGAAGTCGATCCGCGAGTAATCCACGCCGATCTGCACGCCGGTGATCCAGCCACCGTAGTCGCGGAGCGCGAGGGTGTTGAGGACGTGCAGGACCGTGTGGTAGCGCGTGAGGGCGAGCCGTCGCGCCGCGTCCACGCGGAGCCGGACTGTCCGGCCGACGAGATCGGGGGCGGGCGGTGACGCGGTCACGTGCCAGACGATCCCGTCGGTGTCGGCTCGCGCACCGGTGATGGCCAGCGGCTCGCTGTCGCCGACCTCGATCCAGCCGTGGTCGGGAGGCTGGCCGCCGCCGCCCGGGTAGACGCAGCTGCGATCGCACGCGAGCGCGTCGGGCGTCACCGCCACCACGGTGGCATCGTGCTCGCGCAGGTGATCGTCGGTGAGATAGAGCCGTGTGGTCGGGGTCATGCGCGCTCCTCCTATCATCCGGCCGACGCCCGGGTTGCGGCAACTTGCGGTGTCTGTTACGGTTTGCGCGCTGTACGCGCCCGGGTGCCCGGACAACCGGCCCAGGGAAGGCGGTGTGAAGCCGCCGCGACCCCGTCACTGTAATCGGGGACGAAACCCGCGGAATGCCACTGGCCGTGAGGCCGGGAAGGCGCGGGGAGTAGGACGATCCGAGAGCCAGGAGACCTGCCCGCGCGCGCACTCATCACGTCCGGTCTTCGCGGGAGGATCCGGCAACGGTGGCGTCGTCACTCTTCATTCTCGGCGGTGCGCGTAGCGGCAAGAGCCGCTTCGCCGTCACCGGCTTGCCCGCGCGCGGGCGCGTCACGTTCGTGGCCACGGCCGAGGCGGGCGACGCCGACATGGCCGCGCGCATCGCCCGCCACCAGGCCGAGCGCCCGTCGCACTGGACGACCCTCGAGGCGCCGCGCGATCTCGTTCCCCGCCTGGCCCGCGCGCAGCGCGGTGCCGACACCGTCATCGTCGACTGCCTCACGCTGTGGGTCGCCAATCTCCTGCTGGAGGGCGACGCCGACGAGGCCATCGTGAAAGAGGCCGACGCCCTGGCCGCGCTCGTCGCCGCGCCCGTCGCCGACCTGCGCCTCGTCTCCAACGAGGTCGGTCTCGGCGTGCACCCACCCACGGCCGAGGGGCGGCGCTTCCGCGACCTCCTCGGCCTCGTCAACCAGCGGGTGGCGGCCGCCGCTCACCGCGTCGTGCTGCTGGTCGCCGGCCTGCCGCTCACGATCAAGGACATGCCGTCCGGGAGCCCATTCGGTGGACCGACTCGCGAAGCTCCGTGAGGCGATCGGCGGCCCCCACGAGGCCGCCGCCGCCGAGGCCCGGCGTCACCTGGACGCGCTGACCAAGCCGCCCGGCAGCCTGGGCCGCCTCGAAGAGCTGGCCGTCCGGCTGGTCGCCCTCACCGGCCGGGCCCCGCGCGTGGCCTCGCCCGTGATCTTCACGCTGGCCGCCGACCACGGTGTCGTCGCCGAGGGCGTGAGCGCTTATCCCCAGTCGGTGACCGGCGCAGATGGTCGAGAACTTCCTGCGGGGGGGCGCGGCGGTCAACGTGCTGGCCCGCGAGGCCGGCGCCCGCGTCGTCGTCGCCGACTTCGGCGTGGCCACGCCGCTGGGCGCCCCGCCCGGCCTCGTGGTGCGCCGCATCGCCGCCGGCACCGCCAACCTGGCCCTCGGCCCGGCGATGACGCCCACCCAGGCGGTGGAGGCCATCGCGGCCGGCGCGGCGCTGGCCGAGGACGCGATCGCCGCCGGCGCCGACCTGCTCGGGACCGGCGAGATGGGCATCGGCAACACGACCGCCGCCAGCGCGATCACGGCAGCCCTCACGGGCGCCGCCGTCGCCGACGTCACCGGCCGCGGCACCGGCGTGGACGATGCCGGCCACCGGCGCAAGATCGGAGTGGTGGAGCGCGCCCTCCGCGTCAACGCGTGCGACCCCGGTGACGGGCTCGCGGTGCTGGCCGGGCTCGGCGGCTTCGAGATCGCCGGACTCGTCGGCGTCATTCTCGCCGCGGCTGCCCACCGCGTGCCCGTCGCCCTCGACGGCTTCATCGCCGGCGCCGCCGCGCTGGTCGCCGCCACGCTGGCGCCGGCCGCGCGCCATGCGATGTTCGCCTCGCACCGCTCGGCCGAGCCCGGCCACGCGGTGGCGCTTCGCCACCTCGGCCTCGAGCCCTACCTGTCGCTCGACCTGCGACTGGGCGAGGGGACGGGGGCGGCGCTGTTCATCCCCCTGGCGCGGGCGGCGGCGGCCGTCTATGGCGAGATGGCGACGTTCAAGTCGGCGGGAGTCGACGGCCCGGCGTGAGCGCGCGCAGCATTCGTCGACGCTTCCGCGGCGCGCCGATCCTGCTGGCGCTCGTGCTGGCGGCCGCCCTGGTGCCGGTGGCAGCGTCTCCGGCGCTCGCGCTGACCCTGCGCGACATGCTGGGGCGCGAGGTGACGATGCCGTCGCCGCCGCGGCGCATCGTCTCGCTGGTGCCGAGCGTGACCGAGATCGTCTTCTCGCTGGGCGCCCAGGACCGCCTCGTCGGACGCACCGACTTCTGCGACTACCCGGCGGCGGTGAAGGACAAGCCCAGCGTGGGCGGCATGGTGAATCCGAGCCTCGAGACGCTGGTGACGCTCAAGCCCGACCTGGTGGTGGCCACCGACGAGGGCAACCGGGAGGAGACAATCCGCCAGCTCGAGCGGCTGCGTATCCCGACGTACCTCGTGCACGCCAACCGTATCGCGGAGACCGTGGACCTCATCGCGCGCGTGGGCGAGCTGACCGGGCGCCAGGCCGAGGTCCCGCGACTGACCGGCGAGATGCTGCGCCGCATCGAGGCAGTGCGCCGGGCGGTGGCGCCTTTCTCGCGGCCGCGCGTCCTCTACGTGCTGTGGCCCGACCCGCTGATCGTGCCGGGGCGGGCCTCGATGCTGACCGAGCTGATCGACGTGGCGGGCGGCGCCTCGATCACCGCCGGCGACGGCGACGCGTACCCGCGCTTCAGCCTGGAGGCGGCCGTGGCCCGCGCGCCCGAGGTCATCATCCTGGCCGATCACTCCACCGGCAGCTCGACGGCGGGGCGGTCCTCGCCGGAAAAGTGGGCGCGGCTGGCCAGCGTGCCGGCCATCCGGGCCGGCCGGCTGCACTCCGCCGATCTCTCGCTGCTGCACCGCTATGGGCCGCGGGTGCCGGAAGGGCTCGAGATGCTCGCGCGCCTCATCCACCCGGAGGCGTTCCGGTGAGCGCGGGGCGGCGGCTCGCGCTCGCGCTGGGCGTGCTGGGGCTGGCGCTGCTGGCGGTCGCTGCACTCTCGCTCTTCGTGGGCAGCGCCGGCCTGGCGCCGGGCGCGGTGGCCCGGGCCCTGACCGGCCGGGCTGGCCCCGAGTCGATCGAGGCGGTGGTGACGCTCGAGCTCCGGCTGCCGCGCGTGATCGCCGCCGCTCTGGCCGGCGGTGCCCTGGCGGTGGCGGGCGTCGCCTTTCAGGGGTTGACGCGCAACCCGCTGGCCGAGCCGGCGGTGCTCGGGGTGTCGAGCGGCGCGGCGTTCGGCGTCGTCCTCGCGCAGATCTTCGGCCTCGGGCTGTCGGTCGTGCAGGCGCTCGGCGTCACCGTCTTCGCGTTCGCGGGCGCGCTGCTGGCCGCCGGCGCCGTCTACCTGATCGCGATGGTGCCGGGCGGACTGTCGATCCAGACGCTGCTGCTGGCCGGCGTGATCGTGGGGATCTTCTTCACCTCGGCCATCACCGTGCTGATCTCTGTCATCGACTTCAACCGGCTGGGCGGCGTGGTGCACTGGCTGCTCGGCAACCTGGCGCCGATCCCGCCTGCCTCGCTGGCCCTGTTCGCGCTGCTGGCCCTGGCCGGCTTCTGGCTGATCCTGCGATCCGCCCGCGAGCTGAACCTGCTCGCGCTCGGCGAGGAGGCGGCCATCCAGCTCGGCGTGGACGCCACCCGGCTCAAGCGGCGCGTGTTCGTGGCGGCGGCCCTGCTGACCGGGACCGTGGTGGCCTTCACGGGACCGATCGGCTTCGTCGGCCTCGTCGTGCCCCACCTGCTGCGCGGGGTGCTCGGGCAGGACAACCGGCTGCTGGTGCCGACCGCGCTGGTGGCCGGCGGCATCTTCCTGCTCGCCGCCGACACCCTGGCTCGCAACGTCGTGGCGCCGGCCGAGCTGTCGGTGGGCGTCATCACGTCCTTCTGCGGCGCGCCGTTCTTCGTCTACCTGCTGCGATCGCGCTACCGGGCCAGCCTGTGAGCCTCGTCGAATTCGTCGACGTCGCCTTCGCGTATCCGGAGCCGGAGCGGCGCCGCGAGGGCGGCTTCAGCCTGAGCGGTGTGTCGTTCGCCATCGAGGCCGGCGAGGTGTTCGGCGTGATCGGGCCCAACAGCGCGGGCAAGACGACGCTGCTGCGGCTGCTGACCCGGGTGGTGACGCCCGGGCGAGGCGAGGTGCGGCTGGACGGCCGCCCGCTCGGCCGGCTGGCCCACGCCGAGCTGGCCCGCCAGATCGCGGTGGTGCCCCAGGACGCGCCGCGGCCGTTCCCGTTCTCGGTCGAGCAGCTCGTGCTGATGGGCCGCTACCCGCACGGCCCCGGGCGTTTCTTCGAGAGCGAGGCCGACCGTGCGGTGGCGGTGGCGGCGATGGAGGCCACCGGCGTGCGGCATCTGGCTGCGCTGCCGCTCGGCCAGCTCTCGGGCGGCGAGCGCCAGCGCGCGATGCTCGCCCGCGCGCTGGCCCAGCAGCCGCGGCTGCTCGTGCTGGACGAGCCGACCTCCCATCTCGACCTGCGTTACCAGGCCGAGACGGCGGCGCTGCTCCGGCAGGTCAACGCCGAGCGCGGGATGACGGTGCTGCTCGTCTCCCACGACCTCGACCTCGCCGCCGAGGTGTGTGATCGCCTGCTGCTGCTCGGCGGCGGCCGCGTGGCCCAGGTGGGGGCGCCGGAGGCGGTGCTGCAGCGCGCCGTGCTGGAGCCGGTGTTCGGCTGCGCCGTCGTCGTCGACGTCAACGCCGCCAGCGGCCGCCCGATGGTGCGAGTGGCCTGGCCGGACGCGCCAGCCGGAAGGAGGTAGCCGGGGAGTCAACCGCACGCAAACGGTCCCGGGGAGCAGGGAAGCCGGTCGGGCGCCCGAGCGAGGGCGCCGAAGCCGGCACGGTCGCGCCACTGTGAGTGGGGAGCGCCGTCCAGGTCCCGCGCCACGCGCGGGAGTCACTGTCTGGTCAGATCGACCGGATGGGAAGGCATGGGCGGCGGCGACGATCCACGAGTCAGGAGACCTGCCCCGAGGCCATGGCATCCACCCTTTCGCGATGGAAGGAGCGGAACAGATGGTCCGGACATTCGTGGTCGCGCTGCTGCTGGTGGGGCTCACCGCCGTCCCGGCGGGGGCCCAGGAGACGAAACGGCTGGAACCGGTGATCGTGACGGGCACCTTGCTGGAGACGCCGGCCGAGCAGACGGGCGCCTCGGTGACGGTCATCGAGGGCGAGGCGTTCGACACGCGTCACTACCCGACCGTCGACGATGCGCTGCGCAACGTACCCGGCGTGGAGATCCGTCGCTCGGGCTCGCTCGGCAAGACGACCTCCATCAGCATCCGCGGCGCCAATCCCAACCAGGTGCAGGTGCTCGTGGACGGCGTGCGGGTCAAGAGCCCCACGCTCGGCTCCGCCGAGCTGGCCGACATCGCGCCCGACATGATCGAGCGCATCGAGATCATCCGGGGGCCGCAGTCCACGATCTACGGCGCCGACGCCATCGGTGGTGTCGTGCACATCATCACCAAGCGGGGCAGCGGACCCCCGACCGGGTGGGCCTCGCAGGAGGTCGGCAACTACGACACCCTGCGCAGCCGGGCCGGCGTCAGCGGGTCCTGGCAGTGGTTCGACTACGCGGTCGGCTTCTACCACCTGGAGTCGGGCGGGCGGTTCATCAACGATGCCGTCGACCAGAACGCGGCGAGCGCCCGGTTCGGCGTCGCCCTGCCGGGCGACACCCGGGTCGGGGTGGCGGTCCGCTACAACAAGACCGACACCGGCCTGCCGATCGAGTTCGTCGGCAATCCCAGCCCCAACGTCCCCAAGCTCTTCGATCCCAACACCCGCCAGGAGAGCGAGACCTACACGGCCAGCATCGACGTGCGCACGCGGCCGCTCAGCTGGTGGGAGGGCGAGCTGCGCGCCTCCCGCTACGAGAACAACCAGGCCTTCATCGACCCCCGCGATCCGTTCCTCTGTCCGCCGGCGACGTTCGGGCCTCCGTGCGATTTCCCGGGCCGGTTCAAGGTGAGCCGCAACGAGGTGGAGGGACGGAGCCACTTCCACATCGGCACCTGGTCGACCTCGACGTTCGGCATGGAGTGGCGGGTGGAGAGCGCCAACGTGCAGGGCACCAGCGCCTTCACGCCGCACACCGAGACGGTGGCCGGCCTCTTCGAGCAGAAGTTCCGCTTCTTCGATCGGCTGTTCATGTCGGCGGGTGTGAGGGTCGAGGACAACACCGCCTTCGGCAGCTCGACCACCGAGCGGGGCTCGCTCGCCTACGTGATCAAGGAGTGGGGCACCCGCCTGCACGGCGGCGCCGGCAGCGGCTTCCGGGTCCCGACCTTCAACGATCTGTTCTTCCCGGGCTTCTCCAATCCCACCCTGGCGCCCGAGAAGTCGTTCTCGTGGGACGTCGGCGTGGACCAGCGTCTGTGGAACGACCGCATCAAGCTGGGGCTGACCTACTTCCACAACAAGTTCACCAACCAGATCTTCTGCTGCCTGCCGTTGCCGGGGCCGCCGTTCGCGACGACCGCGAACATCGGCCGCTCGCGTGCGGCCGGCATCGAGTTCGTCTCCGAGGTCGCCATCCTGGACAACCTCGTTGCCGCCCTCAACTACACCTACACCGATACCGAGAACTTCATGACCGACCGGTGGCTGCCCCGGGAGCCGCAGCACCGCTGGAACGGCTCCCTCACCTGGGAGCCGATCCGTCGCCTGTCGCTGTTCGGCGAGATCCACGTGGTGACCAAGCAGTTCGAGACGCTCGGCAACGTCTACAACTCGGGTCACGTGCGGGTCGACCTGGGCGGCACGTGGCGGCTGCTCGAACGCTACGGCAAGCTCAAGGCGCTCGACCTGACGGCGCGCATCCAGAACGCGCTCGACGAGGGCTACGCCGAGGTCCAGGGCTTCCCGGCCCTCGGCATCCAGGCTCTGGTCGGGCTGCGCGCGACTTTCCAGTGACGGGGTGAGATGACGGCGATCGAGGGCGTCGAGATCGCGATCGACCGCGAGGCCGTCGTGGTGACGGCGGCGTGGCCGCTCGCGGTGCTGTCCTCGGCGGTGGTGGGTGGGGGGCTCGGGACCGCGCGGGCCATCGTCAACCTCCACGTGTCGAAGCACTGCCCGTGGGGCGACGCCACCCTGCGGCTCGACGCCTTCGCCACCGGGCGGGCCCTGCCGGCGCCACGGATCGGGCTCCTCACCGCCGCCTGGACCGAGCGGGCCCAGGTGGCCGCCGAGAACGGCCACGGGCTCGACGCCGTGGTCGTGACGACGGTCGGACTCGGCAACGTGGTCGCCGCCGGCTGGAGCCCGGTGGCGGCCGCGGCGCCGGGCACGATCAACACCATCGTGGTCCTCGATGCCGAGGTCGAGCCCGCCGCGCTCGTGAACCTGGCGCTCACGGTGACCGAGGTGAAGACGCTCGTGCTGATGGCGGCGGGGCTGCCGTGCGCGGACGGCCGACCCGCCAGCGGCACCTCCACCGACGCCGTCGTGGTGGCGGCCACCGGGCGTGGCCCGATCGTGCGCTTCGGTGGACCGATCAGCGAGGCGGGCTGGGTCGTGGCCCAGGCTGCCCGCCGCGCGCTGACCGATGGCGTGCGTCGCTGGATGGACGAGCACCGGTAATGCAGCGGCTGTCGACGTGGCTCGGGCTCTCGCTGGCGATCCACGCCGGCGTGGCCACCGTCGCGCTCCACGCGCTCGGCGGAACGGAGCTCCCCGTCCTGTTCATCGATCTCCGCGACCTCGCCGCCCCTGGCGGGGGAACCCCGGCCGCGGGACGTGATCACGGCGAAGGGGCGGCGCCGGTCGCCGGCCCCTCGCCGCCGGCCCGGACGCTGGCTCGCCGTGGCGCGCCGCCGACGGCGTCCCGCTCGGCGGCGCCGGTCGCCAGTGCGCCTCGCGAGTCGCCGCCCGCGATGGCGCCCCCGGCACCGACGCTCGAGCCCGCGCCGCCGCAGTCCCCGGAACCGCCACGAGTGCAGTTCGACGCGGCGGCCGTGCCCGAGCCGGCGGCCGCAGCGGCCCCGGTGGAAATCGCCCCGCCGGTGATCGCTAGCGGTCCCTCGCGGCCGACCGGCGCCGGGCGTGGGGACTCGGTCTCGTCCTTGGCCGGCGCCGGCAGCCCGAGCGTCGGTGCCCCGGCTGGCTCGGCCGCTGCGGGTGGCTCGGCGGCGCCGGGCGGATCCGGCCTCGCGGGTGACAGCGGCGGAGGCGCGGCGGGTTCCCGCGACGGCGCGGCCCTCGCGCGCGGCGTCCCCGGTGACGGGGCGGGCGACGGCGTCCCCGACATGATGTACGACGAGCTGCGCCGCCGCCTCCGCCGGGCCCTCGTCTATCCGTCGCAGGCGCGCCAGCGGCGGCTCATGGGCGTCGTGGAGCTCGTCCTCGAGATCCACCCCTCCGGCGCGATCACGCAGGTGACCGTGGTCGCCTCGTCGTCGCACCAGATCCTGGACGACGCGGCGGTCGAGACGCTGCGCGGCCTGGGCCGCCTGACGTTCCCGCCCGGTGTTCGGCCGCGGAAGCTCCGCGTGCGCGTGCCCGTGGTGTACGAGTTGCGGTAGGGGCGGGGTGGCGAAGGCGGGCGGCGCGCGGCGCCGGGTTTCGGGTAGGATGCGGCATGCTCCAGGCCCACGCCGACGTCGTCACCGAGCCGGACGGCAGCATCACACGCTACGCCGATGTGCCGGTGACCGGCGACACGGTGGAGCGGCTCATGACCGAGGTGTTCCGCGAGCACTGGGCGTCGATCTTCGCGGGCCCGGTCATCGAGGGCGCGGCCTACGAGATCCGCTTCACGGCGCCCCCGGTCGTCTCGATGCTCGACGGCTATCTCACCGTCGACACCGGCGCCTGGCACTTCCACCTCTGCGTCGGCGCCCACCGGGGCGCGGCCACGCCCGAGCAGGCGCGCGTGCGGCGGGCGGCGCGGGCCGCGTTCTTCCACACCGACGGCGGCACCTGTGTGCCGGGGGCGTGGGGGCTCCGCCTGTGGAATGGGCGGGGCGAGCAGATGGTCACCGTGTTCTTCCCCAATCCGTGGCTCGACGACGCCGGGGACCGCGTGCGCGAGCCGCGCTGGGAGCGCACCGCGCTCTGGGAGGAGCTGCGCCGCCGCTACGTCGCCGCCCCATGAGGCGGGCCGCGCTCGTCCTCGGCCTCCTGCTCCTGCCGCTGGGCGCCGGAGCCGCGGAGGTCGAGCCGATCTCCCCTGATCGCGCCGGCGCCGCCACCGGGGCCGCCACGGTCGGCGCCGGCGCCGTGCAGCTCGAGGCCGGCGTGGCGTACGGCCGCGAGCGTATCGCCGCCTCCCCGACCGAGCGCCGCTTCGGCGTCGAGCTCGCCGTGCGGGTGGGCCTCACCGAGCGACTGGACGTCGGCTTCACCGGCGAGCCGGTGGTGGTGCAGCGCGGGGAGGACAGCGTCACCGACCACGGTGACTTCAGCCTGACCGCCAAGTACCGGTTCCTCGACGCCGCCGAGGGCTCGTGGCTGCCGTCGCTCGCGGTGCTGCCGTTCGTGACGCTGCCGGTCAACGATCCGCCGCTCGGCTCCGGCAAGACCGACGTCGGCGCCTTGCTCCTGGCCAGCTTCGGCCTGCCGGCGCACTTCAACCTCGATCTCAACGCGGGCCTGGTCGCGGTGGGCCAGTCGCGGCCGAGCGGCTACCTGCTGCAGGGGGTCGTCGCCGCCGGCCTGTCGCGCGATCTCACCGAGCGCGTCACGCTGTTCAGCGACCTCCTCTATGCCTCACGCGACGAGCGCGACGGCCGTCACCACGTGTCGCTCGATGCCGGCGTGATGGTCCGGCCCACGCCCGCCATCGCCCTCGACGCCTCCGTCGTGACCACGCTGGCCGGCAGCGGCCCCGAGTGGACGCTGCGAGGCGGCGTCAGCGTGCGCTTCGGCCGTTGACGCGCGCGGCGTGCCTGATGGTGCAGGGCACCGCCTCGGGCGTCGGCAAGAGCCTGCTGGCCGCCGCCCTGTGCCGGATCTTCGCGCGTGCCGGGTGGCGGGTGGCGCCGTTCAAGGCGCAGAACATGTCCCTCAACGCCGCGGTCACCGCCGACGGCGGCGAGATCGGCCGGGCCCAGGCCGCCCAGGCGGCGGCCGCCGGCGTCGAGCCCACGGTCGACATGAACCCGATCCTGCTGAAGCCGGAGGGCGACGACCGCTCCCAGCTCGTCGTCCGGGGCCGCGCGGCCGGCCACGTCAGCTTCCGCGAGTACCGGGCCCGGCAGGCCGCGCTGCGGCCCGTGGTGGCCGAGAGCCTCGACCGGCTGCGCGCCGCCCACGACGTCGTGATCATCGAGGGCGCCGGCAGCCCGGCCGAGATCAACCTGCGCGACGCCGACCTCGTGAACATGCACGTGGCCCACCTGGCCGAGGCGCCGGTGCTGCTGGTCGGCGACATCGACCGGGGTGGCGTGTTCGCGGCGCTGGTGGGCACGCTGGCGCTCCTGACGCCGGCCGACCGCGCGCGCGTGGCCGGTCTCGTGGTGAACCGCCTGCGCGGGGATGCGACCCTGCTGGCGCCGGGGCTGCAGGAGCTCACGGCCATGACCGGCGTGCCCGTGCTGGGCGTGGTGCCGTGGATCGACGAGCGGCTCATGCCGGCCGAGGATTCCCTCGACCTCGACGAGCGGCCCGCCGCGGGCGGCGCCGCCGCGATCGACGTCCTCGTCGTCCGACTGCCGCGGATCGCCAACTTCGACGACTTCGAGTGGCTGGCCGACGAGCCGGGCGTGCGCGTGCGGTGGGGGCGGCGCGCCGCCGACGTGGCCGGCGCCGACCTGATCGTGCTGCCCGGCAGCAAGAGCACCGCGACCGACCTCGCCTGGTTGCGCGAGCGCGGGCTGGCCGACGCGATCGCGACCGCCGCGCGAGCCGGGCGCGCCGTGCTCGGCGTCTGCGGCGGCTACCAGATGCTCGGCCGCACGCTGCACGATCCCGGAAGCGTGGAGTCGACGATCGCGTCGATGGACGGTCTCGACCTGCTGCCGGTCGAGACCGTCTTCTCGCCCACCAAGACCGTGGTGCGCGTGCGGGCCCGCGCGACCGGCGCGTCTGGACCCTTCGCCGGTGCGCGAAACACCGAGGTGGATGCCTACGAGATCCACGCCGGGGTGACGCGCCTGCTGTCCGAGAGTGTGGCGCGCCCATTCGCCATCACCCGGCGGGGCGGGGAGAGCATCGAGGCCCTGGATGGCGCCACCGACGCCGCGGGGACGATCACCGGAACCTACCTGCACGGGATCTTCGCCAGCGGCGCCGTGCGGCGCGCTGTGCTGACGTGGCTGGCGGCCCGCGCCGGGCTCCCGCCCGATCCGCGCTGGGGTGAGGCCGACGCGCGACCATGCCGCTGGGACCGTCTCGCCGACATCGTGGGCGGCGCTCTCGACGTCAAGGCCATCGGCGCGCTCGTCGGCCGCGGCCTCTGAGCGGTCCGTGTCGCCCGCGCTGCACGCGGTCGTCGTCGTCCTCATCGCGATCGTCCTCGACCTCGGCCTCGGCGATCCGCCCAACCGCTTCCACCCCGTAGCGTGGATCGGCCGTGTGCTCGCCGCCGGCCGGGCCGGGTTGTGCCGGGGCGGGGCAGTACGGCTGCTGCTGAGCGGCGCGATGCTGACGCTCGGGGTGACGGCGGCCGTCGCCGCGGTCGGGACGCTCGTGATCGCGGCGAGTGCCGTGCTCGGGCCGGTCGGCCTCGTCCTGGAGGCGGCGGTTCTCAAGTTCACCATCTCGCCGCGTGGCCTCGCGGGGGCCGCGTGGGCGGTGGCGGGGGCGCTGCAACGGGGTGACCTCGACGGCGCGCGCGCCAGCCTTGGCTGGCACCTGGTCAGCCGGCCCACGGCCGGGCTGGACGCGGGGCAGGTGGCCTCCGGCGCCATCGAGTCGGTGGCCGAGAACCTCACCGATGCGCTGGTGGCGCCGGTCGTGTTTTTCCTCGTGTTCGGGCTGCCGGGCGCGCTCGCCTATCGCGCGCTCAACACGGCCGACACCATGCTCGGCTATCGCGAGGGCGCGCTGGAGTACTTCGGCAAGGTCGCCGCCCGCCTCGACGACGTGGCGAACTTCGTGCCCGCACGGCTGGCGGCCCTGACCATCGTCGTGGCCGCGGGGACATCGGGCCCGGCGGCGTGGTCGGCGATGGCCCGCGATCACCTCCGCACCTCGAGCCCGAACGCCGGCTGGACGATGGCGGCGATGGCGGGCGCGCTCGGCGTCACCCTTCAGAAGCCGGCGGCCTACCGCCTCGGCCGCGGCCGCCCCCCGGTTGGCGCCGACGTCGAGCGTGCGATCCGAGTTGCCGCGCGGGCCGCGATCCTGGCGATCGCCGGCCTCCTGACGGTGTATCTGCTCGCTCAAAATCCACGGCCTCACGAGGTCTTGGCCCTGTTGACCTCATAGTGTCGACGAGGGCGTGATCCGAGGGAGCAGCGCCCGGGCCGCGGCACCGGCTGGCTGATCGTCGGCCAGCGTCCCCGCGGGGATTCGCGCCCAGCCCGGCAGGGTCGACGAAAGGATGTCTGCCGGGCGGCGTGGCTCTCGGCGTTGCGCCGGCCCGCACCGGGCGCACTCGCCGTGCGCCCACGTCGCCCCGGAGATGCCGCACCGACAGATGACGCGAGCGGTGCGTGACCGTCGATCGCGCGGGTTTTTCTTTCGGCCCACCTCGTGCGTGCGCCGTATAGTGAGCGGTAACCGCCGCCGACGTGCGGCGGTTTCTATTTGTTGATGAATCTGACCGAGCGACTGACGCACGCCGTGACGACCGCGCTCGCCGCCGCGGGCCTGCCGGCCGCGTCCGACTGCGCCTGGGAAGTGCCGCGGCAGGCCGAGCACGGGGACTACGCCACCAACGTCGCGATGGCGCTCGCGCGCCCGGCCCGACGTCCGCCGCGCCAGATCGCCGAGGCGATCGTGCGCCACTTCCCGCCGATGCCCGAGGTCGACCGGCTCGAGATCGCGGGGCCGGGGTTCATCAACGTCTTCCTCGCCCCCGCGTGGTGCGCGCTGGCGCTGCGCGAGATCCTCGCCGCCGGCGCGGACTACGGGCGGGGCCGCGAGATGGCCGGGGAGCGCGTGCGGGTCGAGTTCGTCTCCGCCAATCCCACCGGGCCGCTCGTCATCGTCAACGCCCGGGCGGCCGCCATCGGGGACGCGCTCGCCCGCCTGCTGCGCGCCCGCGGCGCGCGCGTCACCAGCGAGTTCTACGTCAACGACGCCGGCAACCAGTTCGAGGCGCTGGCCCGCTCGTTCGAGGTGCGCGTCCGCCAGGCGGTGGGGGAGTCGGCCGAGCTGCCCGCCAACGCGTACCCGGGCGAGTACCTGATCGACCTCGCCGGCGAGTACGTGACCGAGCACAAGCTGGCGACCGCCGCCGATCTGGAGGCGCACCTGGCCCGGCTGGCGGCGGCCGGACGGCCGACCGAGCAGCTCGGCCGGTGGGCGGTGACGCGTATCGTGGAGAGCCAGCGGCGCGTGCTGGCCGACTACGGCGTCGAGTTCGACGTGTGGTCCTCCGAGCAACGCGACGTGCGCGACCGCGGACTCCCCGCCCGGATGCTGGACGACCTGGCCGCGCGGGGGCTCACCTACGAGGCTGACGGCGCCCTGTGGTTCCGCTCGACCGGCGTCGGCGAGGAGGCCGCCGACGACAAGGATCGGGTGCTGCGCCGGGGCAGCGGCGAGGCCACGTACTTCGCGGTCGACGTCGCCTTTCACCACTACGTGAAGTTCGCCGCCGCCGACCGGTTGATCAATCTGCTCGGCCCCGACCACCACGGTTACGTCGGCCGCATGCGCGCCGCGATGGAGGCGCTGGGGCATCCGCCGGACGCCTTCGAGGTGCTGATCGTCCAGCTCGTCACCCTGTTGCGCGACGGCCAGCCGGTGCGCATGTCCAAGCGGCGCGGCGAGTTCGTGCTGATGGAGGAGCTGCTGGAGGAGGTCGGCCGCGACGCCGCCCGCTTCACGTTCCTGACCCGCCGCCACGACAGCCCGCTCGAGTTCGACCTGGCCGTCGCCACCCGCCAGTCGAGCGACAACCCGGTCTACTACGTCCAGTACGCGCACGCGCGCATCCGGTCGATCGCACGACAGGCGGCCGAGCAGGGGATCGTCGTCCCGGCGTGGGCAGACCGTCGACACCTCGCCGCTCACCGAGGTGGAAGAGCAGGCGCTGATCAAGCGGCTGCTGGACTACCCCGAGATGGTCCGGGGGGCCGCGCGGGCCCACGAGCCCCATCGCGTCGCGTTCTGGCTGCGTGAGCTGGCCGGCGCCTTCCATCCCTATTACAAGAACCACCGCGTGATCCAGGACGACCGGCGGCTGACGCTGGCGCGGCTGGCGCTGTGCGCCGCCGTCGGCGGCGTCATCGCCAACGGCCTCGACCTGCTCGGCGTCGGCGCCCCGGAGACGATGTAGATGGCGGCCATGCGGGGACGGCAGCAGGGAAGCCGGACGGGCACCTTCCTGGTGCTGGCCGGTATCGTCGGCGTGCTGACCGCCACCTTCATCGCCGGCGTGTGGACCGGGCACAACTGGCCGGTCATCACCGGCAGCCCCCGGCCCCCGGTCGCTGCCGAGCCGGCGACGCCGCGCCGGGTCGCCGCCGATCGCTCGCCGCGCGCCGCCGACACCCTGCCGGCGCTGACCTTCTATCACGACCTCACGGCCCCGCTGACCGCACCGCCGCCGCCCAGCAAGCCGGCGCCGGTCCGGCCACCCAAACCGGCCGAGCCGCGCCGGGAGGAGGCCGGCCGGGCCGACGTCGCCCGGGCCGAGGCCGCCGCGCCACCAGCGGCGGCGCCGCGCGTCGAGCTGCCGGCGGCCGGGCAGGGCAGCGGCCGCTTCACGGTCCAGGTGGCGGCGTACAACGTCCGGCCGCTCGCCGAAGCGCTGCGGGCGACGCTGGCGGCGGCCGGCCACGACGCGCGCGTCCTGGAATCCGAGTCGGGCACCGGCGCGCGCTACCGCGTGCAGGTCGGATCCTTTCCGACGCGTGAGGCGGCGCGCGAGGTGGGGGCGCGCCTGGCCGCCGAGCGGGCGCAGCCGACGTTCGTCACCACGCGCTGAGCATGCCGCTGCAGCCGGGCCGGGTGTTGATCAGCGAGAACGAGCTGCAGACCCGCATCGCCGAGCTCGGCGCCGAGCTGGCCCGGGACCTCGGCCGCGAGCGGCCCATCCTGGTCGGCGTCCTGCAGGGCGCGTTCATGTTCATGGCCGACCTCATCCGGGCCACCCCGATCGAGCTCACCACCGACTTCATCGGCGTCGCCAGCTACGCGGGGGGCAAGTCCTCGGGTCAGGTGCGCATCGTGTCCGACCTCAGCGTGTCGATCGAGGGGCGCAGCGTCGTCATCGTCGAGGACATCGTGGACACCGGCCTCACCCTGACCTACCTCAAGCGATCGCTGGAGGCCCGGCACCCGCGCAGCCTCCGGGTCTGCGTGCTGGTCGACAAGGTCGAGCGGCGGACCGTGGACGTGGCGGTCGACTACGTGGGCTTCACCATCCCCAACGTCTTCGTGGTGGGCTACGGCTTCGACCACGACGGCCTCTACCGGAACCTGCCCTACGTGGCCGCCCTGGAAGGGGACTGACCGACCGAGCCGCCGCGGTTGTGCAACGCGTCAATTCACCGTCGTGCTACAATCTCTCCGCATGAATCAGGTCTACAAAAACCTCGCCCTGTTCATGGTGATCGGACTCATCGTCATCCTGCTGTTCACCGTGTTCAGCACCTCGCAGCAGGGTGGCCAGGAGTCGCCGAACTTCTCGGAATTCCTGCGCGCGGTGGAGCTGGGCCGTGTCGAGTCGGTGACGATCCGCGGCAACCTCGTGACCTACACCCTGAAGGACGGCGGCCAGCCGCTGCGGACCTTCATCGTCGACTACCCGGACCTCATCAAGATGCTCCGCGACCGCGGGGTCCGGATCGCGGTCAAGCCGCCCGACAGCAACCCCTGGTACACGATCGTGCTGCAGTGGTTCCCGATGCTGCTGTTCATCGGCGTGTGGATCTTCTTCATGCGCCAGATGCAGGGGGGCGGGGCCAAGGCGCTGTCCTTCGGCAAGGCCCGGGCCCGGCTGATCTCGGAGAAGCAGAACAAGATCACGTTCCAGGACGTCGCCGGTGTCGACGAGGCCAAGGAAGAGCTCCGCGAAATCATCGACTTCCTGAAGGATCCTCAGAAGTTCCAGAAGCTCGGCGGCAAGATCCCCAAGGGGGTGTTGCTGGTCGGCCCGCCCGGCACGGGTAAGACGCTGCTGGCCAAGGCCATCGCCGGCGAAGCGAACGTTCCCTTCTTTTCGATCTCGGGCTCTGACTTTGTTGAAATGTTCGTCGGCGTCGGTGCTTCTCGCGTTCGGGATTTGTTCGAACAAGGCAAGAAGCATGCGCCCTGCATCATCTTCATGGACGAGATCGACGCGGTCGGCCGCCACCGCGGCGCCGGCCTGGGCGGCGGCCACGACGAGCGCGAGCAGACGCTGAACCAGCTCCTGGTCGAGATGGACGGCTTCGAGACCAACGAGGGCGTCATCCTCATCGCGGCCACCAACCGGCCCGACGTCCTCGACCCCGCGCTGCTGCGGCCCGGCCGCTTCGACCGGCAGGTGGTGGTGCCGCGGCCGGACGTGAAGGGGCGCGAGGAGATCCTGCGCGTGCACGCGCGGCGGATCCCGCTGGCCCCCAACGTCGATCTCAAGGTGCTGGCCCGCGGAACGCCCGGCTTCTCGGGAGCCGACCTCGCCAACCTCGTCAACGAGGCGGCGTTGCTGGCGGCCCGGCAGAACAAGAAGCTCGTCGAGATGCTCGACTTCGAGAACGCCAAGGACAAGGTCCTCATGGGCGTCGAGCGGCGCTCGATGATCATCAGCGACACCGAGAAGCGCACGATCGCCTACCACGAGGCCGGGCACGCCCTCGTCGCCGACTTCCTGCCGGGGGCCGATCCGCTGCACAAGGTGACGATCATCCCGCGCGGCCGGGCCCTGGGTCTGACCATGCAGCTGCCGATGGACGACAAGTACAACTACTCGCGCGACTACCTGGTCAACCGCATCACGATCCTGCTCGGCGGCCGCACGGCCGAGGAGATCGTCCTGCAGCAGCAGACCACCGGCGCCGGCGACGACCTCGAGAAGGCCACCGAGATGGCGCGCAAGATGGTCTGCGAGTGGGGCATGTCGGACAAGCTGGGGCCGCTCACCTTCGGCAAGAACGAGGAGCACATCTTCCTCGGCCGCGAGGTGGCGCGCCAGAAGGACTACAGCGAGGAGACCGCGCTGGCGATCGATGGCGAGATCAAGCGCATCGTGGTCGAGTGCGCCGGCCGGGCCCGGCAGATCCTCGAGGAGAACATCGAGAAGCTCCACGCGCTCGCCCGCGCCCTCCTCGAGCGCGAGTCGCTCGACTCCGAGGAGATCGCGCGCATCCTTCGCGCCCAGCCGTTCACCGAGGCTCCCGCGCCGGCGTAGTCCCGCCGTGAGGGGTGGTATCACCGCCGAGCTGGCAGGCCTCACCATCGGTGACGGGCGGCCGGTCGCCGTGATGGGTGTCGTCAACGTCAGCCCCGAGTCTTTCCACCCGGGCTCCGTCTATCGAGGCGAGGAGGCGATCGTGAGAGCCGCACTCGCCATGGTCGATGCCGGCGCCGCCCTCATCGACGTCGGGGCCCGCTCGACGGCGCCCTACCTCGACACCGAGATCGACGAGGCGGCCGAGGCCGGACGGCTCGCCCACGCGGTCGAGGCGCTCGCCGCCAAGCTGTCGGTGCCCGTCTCCGCCGATACCTCGCGCCCGGGACCGGCTCGCGCCGCGCTGGAGGCGGGGGCGCGCGTCATCAACGACGTGTCGACCTTGCGCGACCCCGACCTCGCCCGGCTCGTCACCGAGCATTCGGCCGGCCTGATCCTGATGGCGGCGCCGGGGACGCCCGTCGCCGACCCCGCGCCCCGGAGTCCTCGTCCGCGTCACCGTGACGGCCGTCGCCGGAAGCCCGCGGCCGTCGCCGGCGGACCGGCGCCGGTGACGCGGGTCAAGCATCTGCTGGGCGCGGGCCTGCGCCGGGCCGCCCAGGCTCGGATTCCTCACCAGCGAATCGTCGTGGACCCGGGCATCGGGTTCTTTCGCGATGAAGCCCTGTCGTGGGACGAGTGGGACGTGCGCGTGCTGGCGGACCTCCGGGCGCTGCTGGCGCTGGGACGGCCGCTCTGCGTCGGGGTGTCCCGCAAGTCGTTCATCGGGGCGATCGTCGATCGTGCCGCCACCTCGGAGCGTCTGGCGGGCTCGCTGGCGGCCACCGCCATCGCGGTGATGAACGGGGCGGCGCTGATCCGGACCCACGACGTCGAGGAGACGCGCGACGCCGTCCGGATCGCCGAGCGCGTGCGGCGATGAACCAGATCCTGGCGGCGTGGCGGTGGCGCGACGTGCTGGACATCCTGCTGGTCGCGGCCCTGCTCTATCGCGTGCTGACCCTGTTCCGCGGCACCCGCGCGGTGCAGATCACGATCGGCCTGGCGGTGCTGGCCGGGGCCGCCATGGGCGCGCGAGCCCTCGAGCTGTCGAGCCTGGGCTGGCTCCTCGATCACTTCTGGTCGTTCTGGGTCGTGGCGCTGATCGTCGTCTTCCAGCCCGAGCTGCGGCGCGCGCTGGCCTGGATCGGACAGGGGTCGGCGATCCAGCGCGTGCTCGGCGACACCGCCGAGGGCGCGCGGGTCGTGCACGAGGTCGTGCGCGCCACCGAGTCACTGGCCGGTCGCCGCATCGGCGCCTTGATCGTGCTGGAGCGGGCGACGGGGCTACGCCAGTACGCCGAGCTGGGGGTCGCGCTCGACGCGCTCGTCTCCTCCGACCTGCTGACCAGCGTCTTCCTGCCGTACTCGCCCCTGCACGACGGCGCCGTCTTCATCCAGGGCGGGCGGGTGGTGGCGGCCGGCTGCTTCCTGCCGCTCTCGCGCAACACGCAGATCGGGCGCGCGCTCGGCACGCGTCATCGGGCCGCCCTCGGCATCGCCGAGGAGACCGACGCGATCGCGGTGGTGGCCTCGGAGGAGACGGGCCGGCTCTCGCTGGCCGTGGCCGGCCGGATCGAGCCGGTCGCCGACGCCGGCGCCCTGCGCAGCCGCCTGGACGAGCTCATGGGCGTGGGCTCCGGGCCCGCTCGCGAGGGGATGGGGCTGAGCGCGCTCCGCCGCCTGTGGGGACGTCAGCCCGCGGTCGGCGCCGACAGCTCCGGCGGCTCCTCGCAGCCCTGATGAGTCTCGCGCTCCGCGAGGAGCACTAGGATGCTGCGTACCCTCGTCGACAGCTGGCAGCTCAAGCTCCTGTCGCTGGTGCTGGCCGTCGGCCTGTGGCTCTTCGTCGGCACCGCCGAACGGGTGGAGATTGCCTTGGCGGTGCCCGTGGAGTACGTCGGGCTGGAGGGGCCCCTGACGGTCGAGGGGCGGCGGCAGGAGACGGTAGAGGTCCAGGTGCAGGCGGCGCGGTCGGCCGCCGAGCGCGTCAACCCGGCCTCGGTCCGGGTCCGGGTGGACGTCAGCCGCCTGCGCGAGGGCGATAACCTCGTGCATTTGCTGCCCGATGCGGTCGAGACCCCGCGCGGGGTGACGGTGACTCGCCTGGCTCCGAGCTGGGCCTCGGTGCACGTCGTCCGGGCCGCGACCAAGACGGTGCCGGTGGTGGTGCGGGTCCAGGGGCAGCCTGCCCCCGCCCACGTCCTGCGACGGGTGGTGGTCGAGCCTGCCACTGTGGAGATCAAGGGCCCCCGCACTACAATCGAATTGCGGACCGCCGTCGACACCCTCCCCGTGGACGTGTCGGGGCGCCGCGAGGCGGTGACGCGGACGGTGGGCCTGGTGCTCCCCGAATCGATCTATCCCGTCGACCGGCGTACGGTCGAGGTCACCGTGGATATCCGACCAGAGGAGACGAAGCACCGATGACCCGGCTGTTCGGGACCGACGGTATTCGCGGTGTGGCCAACGAGCCGCCGCTGACGCCCGACCTGGCCTACCGGGTGGGGCGCGAGCTGGTGGCGACCCTGGCCGCTCAGCACGGTAGTGAACGGGTGCGCGTCGTCATCGGCCGCGACACCCGGCGCTCGGGCCCGCTGCTCGAGGCGGCGATGGTGGCCGGCCTCCTCTCGGCCGGGGCCGACTGCTTCGCGGTCGGCGTGCTGCCCACGCCCGGCATCGCGCTGCTCACCCGCGCGCTCGAGGCCCACGGGGGCATCGTGCTGTCCGCCTCCCACAATCCCTTCGAGGACAACGGCATCAAGCTGTTCTCCTCGGAGGGCACCAAGTTCCCCGACGCCTGGGAGCAGCAGATCGAGGGACACCTGGCCGGCGAGGACCGGGCGCCGCGAGCGCGGGCGGCGGCGATCGGCCGGCTCACCACCTATGACCGGGCCGAGAGGTTCTACGTCGACTTCCTCACGCGCTGCTTCCCGCTCGACCTGGCCGGGCTGACGATCGTGCTCGACTGTGCGCACGGCGCCACCTACCGCGTGGCCCCGAGCGTCTTCCGCCGCCTCGGTGCGCGCGTGCTCACGGCCAACGTGCGGCCCGACGGCACCAATATCAACGCCGACTGCGGCGCGCTGCATCCGCGGGGGCTGGGCCGGCGCCTGGCCGCGGCCGGCGCCGACATCGGCTTCGCCTTCGACGGCGACGGCGATCGCCTCATCCTGGTCGACCACCTGGGCGAGGTGCGCGACGGCGACTACGCGCTGGCCATCGCCGCCCGGCACATGGTCGGGTGCGGACGGCTCAAGGCCAACACCGTCGTCACCACCGTGATGGCCAACCTCGGCCTCGACGAGGCCCTGAAGGCGGCCGGCATCCAGGTCGTCAAGACGCAGGTCGGCGATCGCTACGTGCACGAGGAGATGCTGCGGCTGGGCGCCAACCTCGGCGGCGAGCAGTCCGGCCATCTGCTGTTCCCCGATCACGCCCCCACCGGGGACGGGATCCTGTCGGCGCTGACCGTGCTGTCGGTGATGCGGGAGACCGGCGAGCGACTGGCCTCCCTGGCCACCTGCATGCGAAAGTTCCCCCAGGTGCTGGTCAACGTGCCGGTGGCCCGCAAGCCGCCGATCGACTCGCTGGCCGGCGTGACCGAGCGGATCCGTGCCTTCGAGAGCGAGCTGGACGGCAGCGGCCGCATCCTGGTGCGCTACTCGGGGACCGAGTCGCTGGCTCGCGTGATGATCGAGGGCGCCGACGACGCCCGCATCCGCGTGATGGCCGACGAGCTGGCCTCGACCATCAAGCGCGAGGTCGGCGGCTGATGGTCGTGCGCGGGGTCGGCGTCGACCTCGTGCGGATCCCGCGCATGCGCGAGACGATTGCCCGGTGGGACGAGCGGTTCCTGCGCCGCGTGTTCACCGACCGGGAGATCGACGACTGTCGCGCTCGCCGCGACCCCGCGCCTCATTTCGCCGCGCGCTTCGCCGCCAAGGAGGCGGGGATGAAGGCGCTCGGCACCGGCCTGCGCCTGGGCGTGACCTGGCGCGAGCTCGAGGTGCGGCGCGCGCCGGACCAGGCGCCCATGCTGGAGCTGCACGGCCGCACCCGCGAGCTCGGCCTGGCCCGCGGCGGCCGTCGCATGCTGCTGTCGCTGTCCCACGACGGCGACTACGCGCTCGCCCACGCATTGCTGGTGGACGATGACCCGGCTGTCGGCGTGGATCCGGCCACTCGCTAGCGTGGCCGTCGCTTCCGTCGTCCTCCACGGCTGTGCCGCCCACCGCGTGGAGCCGACCGGCCCGGCCGCTGGTCAGATCGACGTGAGACCGGGGCTGGCGGGCGTCGTGGTCGCCGCCCCCCACGGCACCAGCGACGTCAACACCGCCGACATGGCCGCCGAGATCGCGCGCCGCACCGGCTTTGGTCTCGTCGTCGCCACTGGCTTTTCATTCCCCGCCGACGGCGACGCCGGCCCCGCCCGGCGCTACCAGGTGAACCGCCCGCTGGAAGGCGTGCCGGGCCGTCCGGCCGCCGAGCACGAGCCGACCGAGCCGGCCCGGCGCGTGTACGAGATCTACGAGCAGCGCGTGCTGGAGGCCGCCCAGGGGACGCTGCGCTTCTACGCGGAGCTGCACGGCAACGCGCGGCAGGCCTGCGCGGGCCAGATCGAGATCGCCACCGTCGGCGTCGACCGTGAGCTGGCCCTGCGCCTGCGCGCGCTTGCCGAGCTGATCCGCGACGCCCACCTGCGCTTCAACGGCGAGGTCGAGCGGCTGGCGGTGCTGGTCGAGCCCGCCGATGCCGTGACCTACCGCGCGAGCGGCGCCAAGCGCGACGGGATCCTGCGCTTGCCCGAGCGCGCCCTGCACATCGAGCTACCGCGCTGCGCGCGTCGCGACTGGCGCGAGGCGTACACCGCGATCCTCGCCGACTTCCTGGCGCAGGCGGTGGCCTTGCCGGTCGGCCGATGACCCCGGCCCGGGGCGTCGGCGGGCTCGGCCGGGGACGATAGCGGTGCGGCCGGTGTTCACGGCGGACGAGATGCGGCGGGTGGATCAGCGGGCGATCCGGGAGCTGGAGATTCCGGGCGCGACGCTGATGGAGAATGCCGGACGCGGAGCGGCCGCGTGCATCCAGGACGCGCTGGGTGATCTGGGGCTGCCCCGAAGCGGCGTGCGCGTGGCGGTGGTGTGCGGCAAGGGGGGCAACGGCGGCGACGGGTTCGTGGTGGCGCGCTGGCTCGAGCGGGCGGGTCATCAGGTGCAGGTCTTCCTGCTCGCGCGACTCGACGAGCTGCGCGGCGATCCCGCGCTGAAGCTGCGCGAGATGGAGAGCGCCGGGCTCCGAGCCCAGGTGATCGCCGACGGCGCCACGCTGGCGCCGGCGCTGGGTGAGGCCCAGCTCGTCGTCGACGCGCTGCTCGGCACCGGCGCCCGCGGACAGCCGGCGCCGCCGATCGCCACGGCCATCGAGCAGATGAACGCCTGCGGGCGGCCGGTCGTCGCGCTCGACATCCCCTCGGGACTCTCGGCCGACGGCTCGTCGCCCGAGGGGCCGGTGGTGCGGGCGGTGCTCACGCCGACGTTTGCCGGCCTCAAGCGTGGACTGGTGAGCGGCCCTGGCGTCGGCCTGGCCGGTCGTGTGATCGTCGTCGACATCGGGGTGCCCGCGGCCGAGGTCGAGCGCGGCGTCGAGACGTACCTGCTCGGGCCGGAGGACGTGCGGCACCACATCCCATCCCGCGTTCGCGACACCCACAAGGGCAGCTACGGCCATCTGCTCATCGTGGGCGGCTCGATCGGCAAGACGGGCGCCGCCGCGCTGGCCGCGCGGGGGGCGCTGCGGGCGGGCGCCGGGCTGGTGACGGTGGCGACTGCCGCCCGCGCTCAGCCGGTCGTCGCCGGTCTGCTCCTGGAGGCGATGAGCGAGCCGCTGCCGGAGACGCCCGCCGGGACGATCGCGCTGGCGGCGCACGAGCGACTGCGCGAGCTGATCGAGCGACGGGACGCGGTGGCGCTCGGCCCCGGCCTCGGCCTGGAGGAGGACACGCAGGCGCTCGCCCGCGCGCTGGTGTTCGAGTGCGCGCAGCCGATGGTCGTCGACGCGGATGCGCTGACGGCGCTGGCCGGCCATCTCGATCGCCTGCGCGGCGCCGCCGGCGCCCGCTGTCTCACGCCGCATCCCGGCGAGATGGCCCGGATGCTGGGGGCCAGCATTGCCGACGTACAGCGCGATCGCATCGCCACCGTCCGGCAGTTCGCCACCGCCCACGAGACGCCGGTCGTGCTCAAGGGCGCGACCAGCGTGGTCGGGCTGCCCGACGGCATCGTGCTCCTGAACCCCACCGGCAACCCCGGCATGGCCAGCGGCGGCACTGGCGACGTGCTGTCCGGCGTGGCGGGCGCGTTCCTGGCCCGCGGTCTTCCGGCCGGCGCGGCGCTCGCGGCGGCGGTCTACCTGCACGGCCTGGCCGGTGACGTTGCCGCCGAGCGCCTCGGGCAGGAGTCGCTCGTCGCCAGCGACGTCGTCGAGGGGCTGCCCGAGGCCTTCCGCCGTGTCGGGATCGGCTTCTAGGCGCGCCGCCGCCACCCCCGCGGACACCGCGGCGGCGGGAGAGGCGCTCGGCCGCACGCTCGGCAGCGGAGACGTGGTGGCGCTCTACGGCGAGCTGGGCGCGGGCAAGACGTGCTTCGTCCAGGGGCTGGCCCGCGGCCTGGACGTGCGCGTCAATCCGACCAGCCCGACCTTCGTCATGGTCAACGAGTACCGCGGGCGCCTGCCCGTGCATCACGTCGACGCCTACCGCACCGCCAGCCTCACCGAGCTGATCGATCTCGGCCTCCTCGACCTCCTCGGTGGTGCAGGCGTCACCGTCGTGGAGTGGGCCGACCGGGCGGAGGCGCTGCTGCCGGACCGCACGGTGCGCGTGCGCATCGAGGGGCTGGGCGACGAGCCCCGCACCATCGCGATCGAGGATCCGCGCGCGCCGGCCTGAGGCGGCGTATCAGACTCGCGGCATTGACGCGCGCCGGGCGTCGGCCGTACGACTGGCGCATGAGCCTGGAGCAGTGGCCCACCAGCGAGCGACCCCGCGAGCGCCTCTACCACAGCGGCGCCGACGCGCTGGCCGACGCCGAGCTGCTGGCCCTGCAGCTCGGCTCGGGCCGGCGGGGTCGCAACGCGGTCGACGTCGCCCGCGAGATGCTGGCCGCCTACGGTTCGCTGTCCGGCGTGGCCTCGCGCGAGCTGGCCGAGCTGGCGCGGCTGCCCGGCGTCGGCCGCGCCAAGGCGGCGCGGCTGGCGTCTGCGTTCGAGCTGACGCGTCGGCTGCGGGCGCGCACGCCCGGGGCGCGGACGTCGCTCGGCAGCCCGGCCGAGGTCCACGCGGCCTTCGGGCCCCTCATGGAAGACCTGCCGCGCGAGGTCTTCCGCGTGGCCCTGCTCGACGCCCAGAACGGCCTGCTGCGCGACCTGATCGTCTCCGAGGGCACGCTCTCGGCGAGCCTCGTGCACCCACGCGAGGTCTTCAAGCCGGCCCTCCTCGAGCCGGCCGCCTCGCTGATCCTGCTGCATAACCACCCCAGCGGCGATCCCACGCCCAGCCGGGAGGACCTCAAGCTCACACGCCAGCTGGTCGAGTGCGCGCGGCTGCTCGACCTGCGCATCAACGATCACGTGGTGATCGGGCGGGGGCGGTATGTGAGCCTGGCCGAAAAGGGTATGATTTAGCGCCGACCCGGGCGAGGGCGCGCGCACGGGTGGGGTCGGTGGCATCACGGGGTTGAAGGCCGCTTCGGACCGGCCTTGACTGGGCTCCATCCGGCTGGGGGGCGCACGGTAGCCGGCGGCGGGAACGGATGCCACCGACTCCACCCGTGCGCGCGCCCTCACCCGGGTCGGCGCATGGGAGCGCATCTTCGAACGGACACAAAGGCGTGGAAGCGGAGGGGGAGATGGGGATCAGGGTGAGGAATGTGGGGCATGTGGTGTTGAAGGTGCGGGAGATTGAGAGGGCGGCGCGGTTTTATCGGGATGTACTGGGGTTGAAGGAGGTCGCGCGCGGGAACTTTGGGCGGCCGATGGCCTTCTTCTCGACCGGCGACAACCATCACGACGTCGCCGTGCTCGAGGTCGGGGCCGAGGCGGCGCTGCCGGAGGCGGGGGCGGTGGGGCTCTACCATGTCGCCCTGCGGATCGGGACGACGCTCGAGGAGTTACGGGCGGCGAAGGCTCATCTGGAGGCGCACGGCTACACCAAGCTGCGTCTGACCGATCACGTGGTGAGCCAGTCGATCTATCTGGACGATCCGGACGGCAACGGGGTCGAGCTCTACGTCGATGGTGATCCAGCGATCTGGCGGGAGGATCCGAGTCGGGTGGCCTCGGTAGGACCGCTCACGCTCTGAGCGGTCGACCGCGTCAGCCTTTCGCGAGTTTCTCGATCTCTTTCCGCGACATCGTCTGCAGCCGCGTGAGAAGTCCCTTCACCTTCCGCTCGGAGGAGTGATCCGCAAGGATCAGCTTCTTGGACCGACTGCCGTTGGCGATGTAGGCGACCCAGTCGTCGAGGTTCGGCGTCCCTCGATAGGCGACCGTCACCCCACTCAATCGCATCCGACGCCGCCCTTCGACCTTCGCGAGTGGTTTACGCCCCTCCATCGCGGATTCGCCCTCTCATTGTGTGCCGGCCGGGAAACGACCGAGATGCCCAGGTGTGAACGTCGTCAAGCACGCGGGACAAAGTACGAGCGTGGAGATTTCACGTCAAGACTTCGTTTGCGGCCGTCAAATGCGCGCTTCGCGCACGGGTCGAGCACTTCACCCAATCATCATCGGGAAAAAACTCTGACAGGGGCACCTTGTGGACGAATGATGCGGCAATTCAGTGACACCGGCTCGCGAGCCCGCACCACACCGTGCGAATTTCTCGCCTGTGGATAGGTGTGGACAAGTGGATAACCTGTGAGCAACTTCCGGGCGACCTAGCGGCCCCGCACCAGCCGTTCCAGGATCCGGCGCGCCAGAATCGGCCCGCGCGTGATGAATCCCGTGAAAAATCCGACGGCGCGCGCGCCCTCGGCGAGCAGCGCGGCGGCCTTGTCCGGCGCGTCGACGCCGCCGGTGGCGATGATCTCCACCGCATCGCCGAAGCGCTTGCGGGTGCGGCGCAGGTTGGCGAGCGTCGCCGCGAATATCTCGGGCCCGCTGAGTCCGCCCGCCTGCTGCGACAGCCGCGGCTCCTCGATCCGCCGCGTGTTGCCGTAGTTGACGATGCGCACGCCGGCTTCGATGGCGGCGGGGATGATGTCGCGCTCGTTCACGTCCGCGAAGTCGGGCGACAGCTTGAGGATGAGCGGCCGCGGCGACACCGCCCCCAGGGCCTCCAGCACCGCGCGCAGCTCGCGCGGCCGCTCGTTCCACGCGTAGACGAGCTTGGTGTTGGGCGAGGAGATGTTGATCTCGACGAGGTCGCCCAGCGGGGCCAGGGCGCGCACCAGGGCCACGTAGTCGTCCACGCTCTCGCCGGCCACGCTCACGATGAGCGGCACCCGGTGCGGGAGCCCCGTGATCGACTCCCGGAAGGCCTCGAGACCCGGGTTCTGGAACCCGTTGCAGTTGACCAGCCCCGGCCCCGCCGGCGAGCGCCGGCGCACGAGGTTGGGCTGCGGATGGCCGGGCCGCGGGTTCACGGTGATCGTCTTCGCCGTCACCGCGCCGAAGCCGAGTCCCATGGCCCGCCGCAGGATGTCCGGGTCGTAGTACTGGGCGGCCAGGATCAGCGGGTTCGCGAGCGGCACGCCGCCCAGGGTCGTGCGGAGCCGGGGGTCGTCCAGGCGGAAGGCGGCGAGGCGGTCGAGGGGCAGCCGGCGCAGGACCGCCTGCCCGAGCGCGATGGCGGTGGGCTCGGGCAGATGGCTCAGCACGCCATCGTAGAAGGCCCGATAGAGCGTGGCGATGGCGCGGGTCATCAGGGCGCGAAATCGAGGATAGCACACGGGCTGGTGCGTCCCGGCCGGCGCCCTTGACTGGGGTAGGGGCGGCCTTTAGGGTAACCCGTGAGGAGGAGCCGGGAGATTTTGACTCGCTGGGTCGCCGTCGGCGTCGCGCTTTGTGCCACCGCGTGCGCCTCGGTCGAGCCGGCCCCGTCCGTCGCGCTGACGGAGCGGAGGGCGGCGGTGGCGGGCTTCTCCTTCGCGACCGACACCTTCGCCTTCCCCAACATGATCCGGGCCCGCACCCCCGCGCGGGAGGATCTCTACGCCAACTACTGCTTCGTCCTCGCCCGCGGGCTGCGCCAGTTCTTCGCCTTCGCGCGCTTCGATCCGGCCGCCCCCCGTCTGTCCAGCGAGGCGTACGCCGAGCGCGTGCGCGCCGTCGCCGCGCGCCCGCCCTGGCAGGCCGCGCCGGCGGACGATCGGATCGTGATCCCGGGTTACGCCAACCTCCGCGAGTTCTCGCGCGCCGAGGAAGCCGCCGTCAAGGCCGGCCTGGGCGGACGCGTGTGGACGCTCATGCACTGGACGAACTGGCGGGTGGCCGCCCCGCTGCCGCCCGGACACCAGGCCGGTGTAGCCCGCCAGGTGATGGACGAGCTCGACGCCGGCCGCCTCGTGCAGTTGCTGGTGACCAACTGGCCGACGCCCGAGCTCAATCACGGGGTCGTCGCCTATGCGTATCGCGCGGGGGGGACGAGCGTCGAGTTCGCCATCTGGGACCCCAACGACCCCGACCACACCGGCCTGGTGACCTTCGACGCCGGTGACCGCCACTTCCATGCCATCCGCCTGTACGACACCGAGCCCGGCATCATCCGCGCGTTCCGGATGTCCTACTCGTGGTGGCTGTGACGGGCGACTCGCTACCGTCGGCGGACGCGGCGGTGGCGCCGGCGCGGGCGATCCACGTGGCGCCCGCCGGCGCGGCGGCGGCCCTGGCCCAGTGGGTCGTGGTGCTGGAGGCGATGATCCGGCGTGTCGCCGAGCAGTGGTGCAACTCCTTCGACGTCTGGAGCGCGATCCCTGCGTCCTGACCCGGTCGCGATCGTCGCCGCCGGCGTGGCCACGCCGGTCGGGCTCGACCTGGACGCGTTCTGGTCCGGCCTGCTCGCCGGCGCCGACGGCATCTCGGCCATCGAGCGCTTCGCCACCGCCGATTTGCGCGTCGGCCGCGGCGGCGAGATCAAGAAGCTGCCGCCGGTCGCCCTCGGCATCCGCTCGCGCGCCGCCGCGCTGCTCGTGGCCGCCGCCGCCGACCTCGGCGCCCGCGCGCGGCTCGATGCCGATCCCGCGCGCATCGCCGTCGTCGTGGGCACGGCGCTGGGCGGTGTCGAGGAGCTCGATCACGCCCTCGTCGACGACCGCAGCGCCCACCGCGCGCTCGACGGGCTCTACGACAGCCCCGCCCACGCGCTGGCCGCCTGGCTGGGGGCCGGCGGGCCCGTGCTGACGGTGTCCTCGGCGTGCGCCTCCGGGGCCACCGCGCTGGGGCTCGGCGCCGACCTGCTCCGCGAGGGCGCCGCCGACCTCGTGGTCGCGGGTGGCTACGACATCCTGTGCCGCTTCGTGATGCGCGGCTTCGACGCGCTCCGGTCGCTCGCCCGCGAGCGGGTGCGTCCGTTCGACCGGCGCCGGACTGGCCTGCTGCTCGGCGAGGCCGCCGGCCTGGTGCTGCTGGCCCGCGAGGCGGATGTGCGCGCGCCGCGCCTGGGCCGCCTGCTCGGCCACGGCAGCGCCAGCGACGCCTCGCACATCGCCGCGCCCGACGGGGAGGGACGGGGGCTGGAGGCGGCGGTACGGGCGGCGCTGGCCGCCGGTGACGCCGACGCCTCCGACCTCGACTTCGTCAGCGCTCACGGCACCGGGACCGTCCTCAACGACCGGATCGAGACGGCCGTGCTGCGGCGCGTCCTGGGCAACCGTGCCGGCGCGGTGCCGGTTAACTCCATCAAGGGCGCCCTGGGCCACACGATGGGGGCTGCGGCCGCGCTGGAGGCCATCATGTGCCTGCTGGCCGCGCGTGACGGCTGGATCCCGCCGACGGTGGGCTACGAGGAGGCGGACCCGGCCTGCGACCTCGACTACGTGCCAGGCGCCTGCCGGGCGCTCCGCCCGCGGCGAATGCTCAGTACTTCGCTGGGCTTCGGCGGTTGCAACGCCGCCCTGGTCCTGGAGGGCGGGGCGGCATGAACGCGGGCGCCCGGGTGGAGGCCGTGGGAGTATTGACGGGTTGGGGAGCGGGCGTCGCGGCGTTGCCGGCCGAGGCCCGGGTGGCGGCCGAAGGCCGCGCGGTGATCCCGCTGGCGCGACCGGTCCTGGATGGTGCGCGTTTCCGGCGAGCCACCCGCGAATGCCTGCTCGGCGTCGCGGCCGTGGAGGCGATGCTGGGCGATGCCGGCCTGGACCGCGCGGCGATCCGCGGCCCCGGCACCGCGCTGGTGTTCGTGACGGCGGCGGCCTACGGAGCCTCCAACGTCGAGTGGCTGGCCGGCCAGGCGGGGACGCTGCACTTCCCGTACACGGCGCCCAGCGTGCTGCCGGGCGAGGTTGCAATCGAGTTCGGGCTGACGGGACCTTATGTCATTCTGATCGGCGGTCCGGCAGCCACCGTGGACGGTCTGTGGCAGGTGGCGCGCATGGTGGGGGCCGGACGCTGCGAGCGGGCACTGGTGGTGGCTGTGGAGACGTTCGTGGAGTGCGAGTCCCTGTGGCGACGCGCCCGGTGGACGTTACCGGGCCCGCTGGTCGAGTCGGCGGCGTGCGCGCTCATCGGGCCCGGCGACCGTGTCCCGGCCTACCGGGCGACGGCTGCTGCAGGGTCGCTGGAGCGGCTGGGCGAGAGCCGGGCGGGGCGCACGCTGGCGTGCGGGCCACTCGTCGCGCTGGGGCTGGCCCGTGAGGCCGGTCACCGGGAGGCGGTGGTGAGCGGCACGTGGCGGGGTCGCACGGCCGCCATCGAGCTGGCCCTGGCGGCGCGGCCGGCCCGGGTCTGATCGACGAGGCGCGCAGGAGGGTCATGGAAGCGAAGGACGTGTTCGACGAGTTGAAGACGATCCTGGTCGCGCGGCTGAAGTTCGATCCTCTCCGTGCGGCCGAGGTGGCCCAGGAGACTCCACTGCCCAAGGGGGTCGAGGGTTCGATCGGCCTCGACTCGCTCGACTTCATCGAGCTGTCGATCGCCATCGAGGAGCGCTTCGGCGTCGTGCTCGACGAGTCCGAGAACCTCACCGTCCACTTCACGTCCTTCGACACCCTGTCGCGCTTCATCGCGGGGCGACTCGGCGCCGCATGAGGCGGGTCCTCGTGACCGGTCTGGGGGCCGTCAGCCCCTTCGGAGCCGGCGTGAAGGCGTACTGGGCGGGCCTTGCCGCCGGGACCTGCGCCATCCGGCCGATGACGGTCGTCGACGCCACGGGCTTCCGCTGCCGTATCGCCGCCGAGGTCCCCGAGCTCGCCGCCGGCTCGTCCCGTCGCTCGCGCGCCGACCGGCTGGCGCTGGGCGCCGTCGGCGAGGCGCTCGAGGACGCCGGGCTGGGCCGGGCCGAGCGGGCCGCCGCCGCGCTGGTCGTGGGCGCCGTCGGCGGTGGCATGCTCGAGGCCGAGAGCTGGTACTGGGCCCGCGCCCGCGGTGAGCGGTCCCCGAGATGGGCGGCTTCTCTCCGCTCGATGCTGCCGGCCTCCCACGCCGAGACAGTCGCGCACCGGGTCGGGATCGGCGGTCCCCGCCACACGGTCGTCACCGCGTGCTCGTCGGGCGCCGTCGCGCTGGCCGAGGCGGCCGAGCTCATCGCCGACGGGGTCGTCGACTGCGCGGTGGCCGGCGGCGTCGATGCGGTGACCCGCCTGTGTTTCATGGGCTTCAACGCGCTCAAGCTGCTCGACCCCGAGCCCTGTCGGCCCTTCGATCGCGATCGCCATGGCATGTCGATCGGGGAGGGCGCGGCCTTCGTCGTGCTGGAAGCCGCCGAGCATGCCCGGGCGCGCGGCGCCCGGGCCTACGCCGAGCTGGCTGGGCACGGGATGACGACCGACGCCTACCATGTCACCGCGCCCCAGCCCGAGGGCGAGGGGATGGCGCGGGCGATGCGGGTGGCACTGGCGACCGCCGGCGTGGCCGCCGCGGACGTCGGCTACGTGAATGCGCACGGCACGGCCACGCCCCAGAACGACCGGATCGAGGCGCGGGCGATCACGCAGGTGTTCGGCGCCGGCCGGCCGCTCGTCAGCTCCAACAAGTCGATGATCGGCCACACGATGGCGGCGGCGGGCAGCCTGGAGGCGGTCGCCACGATCCTGACGCTCACGCACGAGACGGTGCCGCCCACCGCCAACCTCGTCACGCCCGATCCCGAGGTCGAGTTCGATTGCGTGCCGCGGGTGGCCCGCGAGGTGAGGGTGGGCCACGCGATCTCGAACTCGTTCGGGTTTGGCGGCCAGAACATCACGCTCCTCTTCCGGCGCGCCTGACCCGATGGTGGTGTCGCCGCGGCGCGGAGTCGTCATCACCGGCGTGGGTGTGGTCAACGCCGCCGTGGTCGGCGCCTCGCCGGCGCTGGCCGACTGGCTCGCAACGCCGCGGGCGGCGCCGCGGGCGCCGGCCGGCGGCGGCCGCCCGGCCGTGCGGCTGCCCGCCTCGACCCTGGGCGCGCTGATCGATCCCGGCGAGGGACGGCGACTGGCGCGCGTCTGTCAGCTCACCATCGCGGCCGCGCGGCTGGCCGTCGCCGAGTCCGGCCTCGATCCGGCGGCCGGCCTCGGCCTCGTGATCGGCAGCGAGCTGGGCGACTTCACCTCGACCATCGCCTTCGCCGACGGCTACCTGGCCCGGGGGCCGGCCGGCCTCTCGGCGCTCCTCTTCCCCAACACGGTGATGAACACGATGGCGTCCACGACGGCGATCGCGGTGGCGGCGCGCCAGCTGTCGCTCACCATCAACGTGCCGACGGTGTCCGGCGAGCTGGCCATCGCCCGCGCGGCGACCGCGGTGGCGGGCGGCCGCGTGGACGCCGTGCTGGCCGGAGGCGTGGACGAGCTGGATCCGCTGGTGGCCGAGATGCTCGACGCCCTCGGCGACGACGGCGTGCGCGGCGAGGGCGCGACGTTCCTCGTGCTCGAGGCCGAGCCGGCGGCCCGTGCGCGGGGCGCGGCGATACTCGGACGCGTCGCGGGATCGGCGTGGCGCTCGCTGGCCGCGCGGCCGTGGGGCGTGGGGCGCGCCGTCGCCTCGCGCGCGATCCAGGAGGCGCTCGACCGTGCCGGGCGGCCGGCGCCCGGGTGGCTCTATGCCTCGGCGAGCGGGGACGCGCCGCGAGATGCCTGGGAGGCGCGCGTGGTGACGGCCGCGCTCGGGGCGGACGCGGCGTCCGTCTCGCTCGGGGGGCTGCTCGGTCATCACGCCGGTCTGGGCGCCTTGCATGTGGCGGCGGCGGCGTGGACCGCCCGGACGGGACGGCTGCCCGCCGCTGACGGCGGGACGGGCCGGCGCGTGAGCGGAGGCGGCCTGGTGCACGGCCTGGGCCGCGGCGGCGGCCACGTGGCCCTGGTGGTGGAGGCAGCATGACGGCGGTGATCGTGATCCCGGTGTTCGACGAGGCGACGACGGTGGGCCGGGTGGTGACCGCGGCCCGGTTACACGGTCCAGTGCTCGTGGTCGACGACGGCTCTCGCGACGATAGCGGCGGTGTCGCGGCGCGGGCCGGTGCCAAGGTGTTGCGCCACGTCCGGCGGCTCGGCAAGGCCCAGGCGCTTCGGACCGGCATCACGGCCGCGCGCCAGCTCGGCGCTTCGGTCGTCGTCACGCTGGATGGCGATGGCCAGCACGACCCGGCGGCCATTCCCGCGTTGCTGGACGCCGCCCGGGCGGCACGGCGGACGATTGTCATCGGCAACCGGCTCGACGGACCCGGCACGCTGCCGCCGGCGCGCCGCAACGCCATCCGCGTGGCGAACTTCTTCACGAACTGGACGAGCGGCCTGCCGCTCGGGGACAGCCAGTCCGGATTCCGCGTCTATCCGCTGGCGCTCTTCGACGAGGTGCACCCGCGCCGCGGCGGCTTCGTGTTCGAGACCGAGATCCTGCTGGCCGCCGCCGATCGTGGCTGGACCGTCCTCGAGGTCGGCGTGGCGGCGATTCCTCGGTCGCAGGAGCGCAGCCGCTTCCGCCCTCTCCGCGACGGCGTGGCGATCGGCGGTTTCCTGGCCGGGCGGGTCGTGCGGCGATGGGGGCGGGAGGCGCGCATCATCGCCGGTGAGCTGTTCGCGGTCTTCGAGCCCGACCGGCTCGCCACGCGCCACGATGCGATCCTACAAGCGGCGTCGCCGTACGCCGACTCGCCGGCGCGGTGGAGCGCGGCCTTCGGTGCCGCCGCCGCCCGGCGGGCCGGCCTGCGCCTGGGCACCATCTGGCGCAGTACGCAGCGGCGCGGAACCGCGGCGGCGGCCGCCGCCACGCTGGCCGCTCCGGTGACGCTGCCGTTGCTGCTGCTGCAAACGCTGTTGCCCCGGGGCCTGCCGGACGTGGTCACGCCCCTGGTGAACGCGGTGTACGGTCGGCTGCCGACGCCCGCCATCGATGGCGCCGGGCCGCGGCGGGCGCCGGCCGAGAGCGGCGCACTGCCGGGGCGGTCATGACGCCCACCACCTACGACGTCGCCGTGATCGGCGGTGGGCCCGGCGGCTCCAGCGTGGCCAACCACCTGGCCCGTGGCGGCCTGCGGGTGGGGCTGTTCGAGCGAGAGGTGTTTCCGCGCTTCAAGGTCGGCGAGTCGCTGGTGCCGGCCACCATGCTGCTGCTCGAGCGCCTCGGCGCGCTGGAGCCGGTCGCCAAGGGTGGCTTCCAGGTCAAGTACGGGGCAACCTTTCACGATCAGGAGACCGGCCTCGGCCATAGCTTCTACTTCCTGCAGGGCATGCCGTGGCCGAACTGGACCTACAACGTGCCGCGCGCGGAGTTCGACACGATCCTGCTCGATCACGCGCGCAAGCAAGGGGTGCAGGTGCACCAGCCGGCCACCGTCGGCGCCGTGACCTTCGATGGCGAGGGGGTCACGCTGCAGGTGGAGGCCGGCGGCGAGCAGACGAGCCACCGCGCGCGCTTCCTGGTCGATGCCAGCGGTCGAGACGGCTTCGTGGCCGGGCGCTTCGGGCGGCGGCAGCGCGTGCCGAACCTGGGCAAGGTCGCGCTCTTCGCCCACTACCGGGGGGCCGATCGCTTCCCCGGGGTGGAGGAGGGCAACATCCGCGTCTACCTCTTCGACGGCGGCTGGTTCTGGTGGATCCCGTTCACGGGCGATGTGACGAGCGTGGGTGCGGTGCTGCACGCCCGCACGGTGCGTGAGCACGGGGGCCCGCCGGAGGCGCTGTTCGAGGCGATGGTGCAGCGCTGCGACGCCGTGCGCGAGCACCTGGCCCGGGCCGAGCGGGTGACGCCGATTCACCGCGCCGCCAACTTCGCCTACACCAACGCGCCGATCGTGGGCGACCGCTACCTGTGCGTGGGCGACGCCATCGCGTTCGTCGACCCGATCTTCTCCAGCGGCGTCTTCATCGCGATGCGGACCGGCGAGCTGGCCGCCGCCACGATCCTCGCCGCCTTCGCCGACGGCCGGTTCTCGGCCCGCCGCTTCGCCGGCTACGAGCGCCGCGTGTGGCGCGGGGTGGCGCCGTTCTTCAAGTTCATCAACAAGTACTACGAGCCCGCCTTCCTCGAACTCTTCCTGCAGCCCCGCAACACCTTCGGCGTGGTCACCGCCGTCCTCAACGTCCTCTCCGGCGGCAGCTTCATCCGCATGCCGCTGCGCGTGCGCTTTGCTCTCTCCTTCCTCTTCACCCTCACCCGCATCAACACCTGGACCCGCCGCCGCGCGGGCCGCCCGGTGGAGTCACGACTGGAATGGTAGTGCGAGCTGAGCCGCCGCCGCGGCGGCGAGGCGAGCCCGGCAACGAAATGGTGCGAGCTGAGCCGCCGCCGCGGCGGCGAGGCGAGCCCGGCAACGAAATGGTGCGAGCTGAGCCGCCGCCGCGGCGGCGAGGCGAGCCTGGAAACGAAATGGTGCGAGCTGAGCCGCCGCCGCGGCGGCGAGGCGAGCCTGGGGATTCGAGATACCGGTGAATCCGCTGATCAGGACCCTCCGCGGCTACGCCTTCACCATCGCGGGGATCGCGATCGGGGTGGCGGGGATCGTGGCGCTGGGCGCCATGGCCGAGCGGATCGTGCGCTTCGTCGAGGGTGGTGATCGCTTCGTGCTCGGCCAGATCTCCGTCGCCGGTCGCGGGATGGGCATGGGCACCGGCTTCACCGCCGGTGGCCTGCTGCCGGCGGCCAGCATCCGCGCCATCGCCGAGGTGCCGGGCGTCTCCGGCGTGCAGGCGCAGGTGATGCTGCCGCTCAACCCCTCGACCTCGCAGTTCATGACGCTCACCCAGGAGCTGGTCCTCGGCGTCGACCTCACGGTGGAGACGCCCAACCGCCACTACCCGCGACTACCCGTCGGTGAGGGGCGCTACCTGGTTCCAGGAGACCGCCGGGTGGCGGTCGTGGGCGCTTCCTTCGCCTCCTCGCACGGCCTGCGCGTCGGGGATTCGCTGACCCTGGAGGGGACGGCCTACCAGGTCGTCGGGATCCTGCAGCGCACGCTCACGGCGCCCGACCGGTTCGTCGTCGTCTCGATCGACGACGCACGCCAGCAGTGGGTGGCCAAGGATCCGTTGCTGCGCACCGTGATCGCTACCGGGGCCGCTGCCCTCAACGCGCCCGACCTCAACACCGGAGCCGCGGTGGGGTGGCGCGAGGGCGAGGACCCCGATGCCGTTGCCCACCGGATCGCCGAGCGGGTGCCCGGCGTCAACGTGCAGATCCCGAGCGATCTCAGCCGGCTGCTGCGCACCTCGACGGCGTTCTTCTCGGCGCTGCTGGGCGGCATCGGCGTGCTGGCCTTCGTGATCGGCGGGCTGTCGCTGGCCAACACGGTCGCCGCCGCCGTCTTCGAGCGCATCCGCGACTTCGGCGTCAAGCGCGCGCTGGGCGCTACCGACCTGCGCCTGGGCGGCGAGGTGCTGGGCGAGGCGCTGGCGGTCACGCTCACGGGCGGGGCGGTCGGCGTCGGGCTGGCGATGGTCCTCGGCGCCGCCGTCGACGGCTGGGCCGCCCGCACCGGACAGCAGCTCTTCGTGTTCTCGGGGCGGCTGCTGGGCGGCGCGCTCGTCTTCTCCGTGCTGCTGGGCGCGGCGGCGGCGGCCTACGCGACCGTGCGCGTCGTCCGGCTGTCGCCGGCCGAGGCGATCCGTCGCGGTGCTTGAGGCGCGGGGACTGGTGAAGGCGTACCGGGCCCCGGCCGGCCCGCCGATCCGCGCGCTCGACGGCGTGAGCCTGACGGTGGCGGCCGGGCAGGTGGCGGTGGTGCTGGGTGCCTCCGGCTCCGGCAAGAGCACGCTCCTCAACGTGGTGGGACTCCTGGAGGACGCCGACGCCGGCGAGGTGCGGATGGGCGGCGAGCGGGTGAGTGCCCTCGGGCGCTCGGCCCAGAGCCGGGCTCGCGCCCGGTATCTCGGCTTCGTCTTCCAGTCGTTCCTGCTGCTGCCCTCGCTGACCGCGCTCGACAACGTGCTGCTGGCCGCCCGCTACGCTGGCCGCCGCGGGCCCGCACCGCGCCGCCGGGCCGGGGAGCTGCTCGCCGAGCTCGGGGTGGCCGAGCGGGCCGGCCACTACCCGACCCAGCTCTCGGGGGGCGAGCAGCAGCGCGTGGCGTTCTGCCGCGCGGTGCTGAACGACCCACCGCTGCTGCTGGCCGACGAGCCGACCGGGAACCTCGATGACGCCAACGGCCGCGCCATCTGGGAGTCGCTGCGCGCGCGGGCGCGAGCCGGCGCCGCGGTGGTGGTGGTGACCCACCGCGCCGACGCCGTCGCCGGCACCGACGCCGTGTACCGTATGGACCACGGGCGGCTCGACGCCGGGCCGCCGATCTCGGAAGGAGACAGGACATGAAGAGGAGTGTGGGAGCGCTGGTGCTGGCCCTGGCGATCGCCACCACCGCCACCGCGGCGGGGTCGGTCGACAAGACGTTCAACGCGCCGATCGACCGGGTGTGGACCACCACCGAGGCGGTGCTCAAGCACCTGGGCTGGGACATCGACAAGGCCGACCGCACGATCGGCTTCATCACGACCGACTCCCGCCGCGTCGACGGCGAGAACTACGGCGTGTACGAGAAGGCCCTGCGTCATCGGCTCCGCCTGAACGTCAAGGCGGCCGGCGAGGGCCGCACCACCGTGAGCATCGAGCGCACCCTGTTCAAGCGCGAGCGGATCCTGTTCGTCGACAACGACGAGCCGGTAACCGCACCCGACCAGAACGTCGAGAAGGCGGTGCTCGACGCGATCGGCAAGGGTCTGTGATCAAGACCGTCGTTCTCGTGCTGATCGCCGGCCTGCTGGGCGGCACCGGCCACGTGCTGCTGTCCAAGGGGATGAAGACGATCGGCGATCTCACCGAGGCGCCGGCGGCCCGGGTCGGCGGCATGGTCGGCCGCACCGTCAGCAACCCCTGGGTCGTCTCCGGCGTGGTGCTGCAGGCCGCGTTCTTCTTCCTGTACCTGACCCTGCTGTCCCGGGCCGACGTGAGCAAGATCCTGCCGATGACCGCCTTCGACTACATCGTCGTGGCGCTGCTCGCCCAGATGTTCCTCGCCGAGCCCGTCACGGCGGCACGGTGGACCGGGATCGGCTTCATCGTGCTCGGGGTGTTCCTGGTGTCTCGCACCTGAGCGGCCGGACCTCGGCCGTGGCGGCCGCCGTGCTGGCGGTCGCGGTGGCGGCGCCGTTCCTGCTCTCCGGCCTCGGCGCCGTCGCGTTCGACGACCCGGGCGAGGGGATGCACGCGCAGATCGCTCGCGAGATGCTGGCGGGCGGGCGGGTGCTGCCGCTCACCCTCGCCGGCGTGCCGTACGTGGACAAGCCACCGCTGCTCTATGCGCTGATGGCGGTCACGTTCTCGGTCGCCGGTCCCTCCGAAGGGGCAGCCCGGCTCGTGTCGGCCCTCGCCGCCCTGGTGGCCGTGGGCTTCACCGCCTGGCTTGGTGCGCGGCTCGGTGATGCCCGCACGGGGCTGGTGGCCGGCCTGGCGCTGCTCGGCTCGATCGGCTTCTTCGTGTACGGGCGCTACGTGCGCCCCGACGCGCTCTTCGTCGCCACGCTGGCGATGGGCTTCGCGCTGGCCCTGTCCGGCCTCGTCGAGCGCCGGCCGGCGCGGGTGGTGGCGGGACTCGCCGCCTTCGGGCTGACCGCGCTCGCCAAGGACCCGCTGGGCGCGGTGGCGCCGCCCGTGGCCATCGGGCTGGCCATGGCCCTGGCGCGGTGCGGGCGGCCGGTCGGCCGCTGGCTGCCGTGGCCGGGCGTGGTCGTCGCGCTCGGGCTGGCGTTCGGCTGGTGGGCGCTGGCCGAGGCGGCCACACCGGGCTACATCTGGTACACGGTCGTCGACAACCACGTGCTGAACGTTGCCCGCGCCCGTGTGTTTCCCGACGAGGACGTGCCGCTGTCGGCGCTGGAGTTCGCGACGGTGGGGCTGCTGGGCGCCGCTCCGTGGGTCGTGCCGGCCGCCGGCATGATGGCGCGCCTGGGGCGCGATCGCGCGTGGCGCGACCCGGCCGAGGTGCCGTGGATCGCGCTGGCCCTGTGGGGCGGTGGTGTCCTCGTGCTCACCGCGCTCTCGCCGTTCCGACTGCCCCACTACGGGCTGCCCGCCTATCCGGCGATCGCGCTGCTGGCCGCGCGCGGCTGGCGCGACCTGGGCGTGCGGTGGCTGGCCGCCGTCCACGCCCTCATCCTCGGCGCGCTGGCGCTGGCCTGCGGGGTGGCGTGGGCCACCGACGGCGCGGCGTTCATGACGCGCGTGATCGGCGTCAGCGACGTCGCCAGCCGCAAGAGCGCGGTGCTGGCGGCGGCCCCCCCGGTGCCCGCGTGGTCGTCCTTCCAGCCGCTCGTTGGCGCCGCCGCGCTCGTGCTGGGCCTTGGCGCCGTGGCGCTCGCCATCGCGGCGGTCGCGCGGGCACGCGTGGTCGCCGTCTACGCCACCGTGGTGACGCTGTGCCTGCTGCTGCCGAGCGCGGCGGTGGGGCTGAACCTGGTATCGGCTCACCGCGCGGTGAAGGGGCTGGCCGAAGAGGTGCGGCGGCGAGCCGCGGCCGAGGACGTGGTCGCCCACGAGGGCCCGATCGAGAACGCCGGCGCGCTCGAGTGGTACTCGGGGCGCCGGCCGGTGATCGTCGATGGGCGCCGCAGCGTGCTCGCCTTCGGCGCGACTCGCCCCGAGGGGCGCGACGTCTTCTGGGACGGCCCCCGGCTGGGCGAGGCGTGGCAGGGGCCCCGGCGCGTGTGGCTGGTGACGGGACGGCCACCTCAGCTCAGCGTGGTGGCGGGGCTCGCCGACGCCCAGCTCGTCGCCACCGGCGGCGGCCGGCGACTGTACGTGAACCGGGTCCCATGACGGTGATCAGATAAGATGACCTCGATGCCCGACTACGCGAGAACGTTGTTCCTGCATCCACCGTCCTTCGAGGGCTTCGACGGCGGCGCCGGCTCCCGCTATCAGGCTCGTCGCGAGGTACGCTCGTTCTGGTATCCGACGTGGTTGGCCCAGCCGGCGGCGCTGGTGCCCGGCTCGCGGCTCGTGGACGCGCCGCCGGCCGGCCTTACCCTGGCCGAGGTGCTGCCGCTGGCCCGCGACTACGATCTCGCCGTCCTGCACACGAGCGCGCCCTCCTTCGCCCACGACGTGAAGGTGGCCGAGGCGCTGCGCGACACCAACCCGCACCTGCGCCTCGGTTTCGTGGGCGCCCACGTGGCCGTCGCGCGCGAGGCCGCCCTGCAGGCCTCCCGCGCGATCGATTTCGTGGCCGGCAGCGAGTTCGACTTCACCATCCAGGAGATCGCCCAGGGGCGGCCGCTGGACCGGGTGGCGGGCCTCTCGTATCGCGTCAACGGCCACGTCGACCGCACGCCCGAGCGCGCGATGCTGGAGGACATGGACCGGCTGCCGTTCGTGGTCGACGTCTACAAGCGCGACCTCGAGGTCGAGCGCTACTTCATCGGCTACCTGCTCCATCCCTACGTCTCCCTCTACACCGGCCGCGGCTGCCGCTCGAAGTGCACGTTCTGCCTGTGGCCGCAGACCGTGGGCGGCCACCGCTACCGCACGCGCTCGGTCGAGCACGTGGTGGCCGAGATCGCCCACGCCACCCGGCTGTTCCCCCAGGTCAAGGAGTACTTCTTCGACGACGACACCTTCACCGACGATCTGCCGCGGGCCGAGGCCATCGCCCGCGGGCTGGGTCGGCTGGGCGTGACGTGGTCGTGCAACGCCAAGGCCGACGTGCCCCACGCCACGCTGAAGATCCTCAAGGACAACGGCCTGCGACTGCTGCTGGTCGGCTACGAGTCCGGCAACCAGGCCATCCTCAACAACATCAAGAAGGGGATCCGCATCGACCGCGCTCGCGAGTTCACCCGCCACGCCAAGGCGCTCGGCATCAAGATCCACGGCACGTTCATCGTGGGGCTGCCGGGCGAGACGCGGGAGACGATCGAGGAGACGGTGCGGTTCGCGCTCGACATCGACCCCGACACGATCCAGGTCTCGCTGGCCGCGCCGTACCCCGGCACCGCGCTGCACCGCGAGGCCCGCGAGCGCGGCTGGCTGCACGAGGATGGCCTCGTCGACGCCGGCGGCGTGCAGACGAGCGTGCTGGGGTACCCACACCTGGGTCGCGACGAGATCTTCGGCGCGCTGGAGCAGTTTTACCGCCGGTTCTACTTCCGGCCCCGCAAGATCTTCGCGATCGGGGGCGAGATGCTCCGCGACCGCGCGGTGCTCCGGCGCCGGCTGGGCGAGGGCGTCGAGTTCCTGCGCTTCCTCGGCCGCCGCCGCCGCGGGAGGGCGTGAGTCCGGCGACGACGACGCGATCTACCGCGGGGACGTGGGCCGGATCACCTCAG
The DNA here is from genome assembly GCA_963734175.1 of uncultured Candidatus Rokubacteria bacterium. Classification (GTDB taxonomy): domain Bacteria; phylum Methylomirabilota; class Methylomirabilia; order Rokubacteriales; family CSP1-6; genus AR5. Next base: position 4,981 of record CAVTGC010000012.1, on the reverse strand, counting down.
CCGCGCGCCGACAGCAGGTCGGCCACGGTGGTGAGCGTGTAGCCCCGCGCGCGCACGCCCTCCAGCAGGCCCGGCAGCGCCTGCAGTAACCGCTTGGGCGCCGCCGGGGTCCCCTCGGCGTCGTGCAGGTCCACGATGGCTCCCGGATGTACGCGGGCGAGCACGTGATCGACCTGGCGCGCGGCGGGCGCCGGCCGTCGCCCCTCCGGCTGGATCGACCAGAACACGCAACGCTCCCCGATCCGTCGCAGCGCCGGGAACATCGCCGCGTTCACCATCCCCCACGGCGGCCGGAAGTGGCGCGGGGCGACGCCCGTGAGGTCGGCCAGCCGGTCGTGGGCCCGGCCGATCTCGGCCGCCGTCGCCCCCGGACCGCACAGCCACAGGCAGCGGTGCGACCACGAGTGGTTGCCGACCTCGTGGCCCTCCGCCATCATCCGGCGCACGAGCGCGGGGGCCCGGTCGGCGCGCTCGCCGATCAGGAAGAAGGTGGCGCGCACTCCCGCGGCACCCAGCGCGTCGAGCAGGCGCGGCGTCCATTCGGGATCGGGTCCGTCGTCGAAGGTCAGCGCCAGGCGCCGACCGGCGCGCGGCCCGCGCCACGCGCAGGCCGGCGTCACGAGGTGCGGCAGCCACGCCCAGCCGATCCAGGCGGCGGCGCCGAGCGCGGCGATCCGGCCGATCACGAGCGCGCCCGGGGCTGCGCGAGGACGGCGTCGACGATCCGGGCGGTGGCGTCGGGGCGGCGCACGCGACGGATGCCGTCGCGCAGGTGCTCGAGGATGGCGGGCTCGCTCAGCACGTGCTCGAGCTGGCGGGCCAGGTCGCCGCGCGACCGGGCCGCCAGCGCGATGCCGGCCCGGGCGGCGAAGCGCTCGTTGCGCTGCTCCTGGCCGGGCAGCGAGCCGTAGAGCACCATCGGCAGCTCGGCGGCCATGGCCTCGGCCAGCGTCATGCCCCCGGCCTTGGTGACCAGCACGTCGGCGGCGGCCATCAGCGCGCGGACGTCGTCGGCGTACCCCTGCACGCGGATGGCGGTGCCGGCGGCCAGCCGCTGTAGCCGATCGACCAGTGCCGTGTCGTGCCCGGCGACCACGATGGCCTGGACCGGGCCGGGCAGGCGGCCCAGCGTGCGCACGACGTCGGGCAACCGCCCCACGGCGCCGTGGGAGCCCGCCATGACCAGTACCAGCGGCGCATCGGGGCGGACGCCCAGCCGGCGGCGGACGGCGGCGCCGTCCAGCGACTCGGCGAACTCCGGGCGCAGCGGCACGCCGGTGACGACGACGCGCTCGCGAGGGATGCCGCGGGCGACGAACTCGTGGCCGACCTCATCGGCGGCGACGCAGTAGCGGTCGATGCCGCGGGCGATCCACTGGCTGTGGGCGACGAAGTCCGTCACCACCGTCGTGTGCGGCGGCACCGCCTGGCCCTCGGCGGCGAGCGCGGAGAGCGCGGCGGCCGGGGTGGCATGGACGGTGACCACGGCATCAGGCCGGAGCGCGACGAGACGCGCAGCCAGCCGCGTGGTCCCGAGGCGCGTCATCCCGAGGGCGAACGGCGAGTCGCTCGGCATGCGGTCCCCCAGCGCATAGGCGGCCGCCCACGCCAGCGGCGCCCGGCGGAGCAGGGCCAGGTAGAGCTGCCGGCTGACCCGCTCGAAGAGCGGGTGGACCAGCTCGCGGAAGTGATCAACGACGGTGACGGTGGCGCCCCGGGCGACGAAGCCGGCGGCCAGGCTCCGTGCCGCCTCGTTGTGGCCGGAGCCGTAGCTCGCGGTGAGGATCAGGACGCGCCTCACGTCGGCTCCGCGTGACGGATGAAGTAGCGCGTCACCTCGCCGCGGCGCGCCGGTCCCGCCGCCTTCAGCGCCACCTCGAGGCCGAGCTTCACGAGGCCGCCGCCGAGCCGGCTGTCGAGGACGGCCCGGGCCAGGCGGGCGGGGGCGCTGCTTCGGGCGGCGAGCGCGAACCGCACGCTGCGGATGATCCAGCGCGGCTTGGACCAGTGCCACTCGTCGACCACGCGTCCGCCGCACCGCTCGACGAGCGCCCGCATCGTCACCGGGGTGAAGTGGACGAGGTGGCGGGGGAAGTCGAGACCGGACCAGTGGCGCCCGAACAGCGAGCCGCCCCAGCCACCAACGTTGGGGACCTCGACCACCATGAGCCCGTCCGCCGCCAGCCACGCGAGCATGTTGCGGAGCGCCCGGGCCGGGTCGGGCAGGTGCTCGACGACGTGGAAGGCGGTGATGAGGTCGAAGCTGCCGCGGGGCAGCGTGACCTGGGCCGGGTCACCGACGACCACGTCGGGGGTGACCGTGCGCGCGGTGGCCGCCGCCTCGGGGTCGAGCTCGATCCCGCTCACGCGCCAGCCGACCGCGGCCATCTGCTGCAGGAATCGTCCGGTCGCACAGCCGACGTCGAGCAGCCGGCCCCCGCTGATCCACGGCGGGAAGTTCTTCACGACCCGGCGCCGCCGCAGCCGTGCCCATACCCGGTCGGCCGTCCCGACGTCGGCCGTGTCGACGTGCGCGTAGCCGAGCCGGCGGGCCAGCACCCAGCGCACGGCGGGTGAGCGGTCGCGCAGCACCCGACCGAGGTCGGGATCGCGGGCGTGGGGCGGGTAGTCGGCCGGGTACATCCGGTCGAGCTGATCGCGGCGCACGCGCGGGTTCTGGTAGAGCAGTCCGCACCGCACGCAGCGGGCAAGGGGAAAGCGGCCAGGCACGCCGAGCGCGACGTCGGGCTCGGCGCAGAGGACGGTGGCGTCGGGGGCGCCGCACAGCGGGCAGGCGATCGCCTCCAGCTCGAGCGTGGCGGTCACGCGGCGGCCGACACCACGAACGACTTGCCGGCCACGAACCGGTCGTTGGCGTGCAACCGGAACTCGTACCGCCCGGGACGATCCAGGCCGAGGTTCTCGAGCGCGAAGATCAAGTCCCCCGCCGTCATGCGGTCGGCGAACGTCGCCTGCAGGGTGCCCTTGGCCACGACGTGCCCGTCGTCCAGCCGCACCAGCTCCAGCCGGATCGTGTACTCGCCCTCGGCGTCGCCGAGCTTGGCGTAGACCGACAGGGCCCGGTGCACGACCGGGAAGCGGGCGGCGCTGATGTTCTCGAAGATGCCGATGAGGCTGATCTTGCCGGTGCCGTGCTCCCGGATGGTGAGATCGCACAGGAGCATGGCGTTGAGGCTCGGATGGGGCCGCGGCACGCTGCTCACCGCGCCATCGTACGTCGGTCCCGCCGCCTGGCCAAGCCTCGCGGCGGCCGGGGCCCGGTGGGACACTGGAGGCGGAGGGAGGGAGTGCATGAGGTTGTTCAGACGGGCGGCGGCGACCACGGAAGGCGATACCGTGGCGCCGGAGTTCCGGGTGGGAGTACGTCTTCACAAGGGGGACCGGCTCGTGTATCGAGACGCGCGCGGCACCATCCGCATCATCCAGGCGACCGAGTCGGCCGTCGAGCTGGCCGATATCGGGGGCATCGGCCCGCGGCCCGCCCCCGGTCGGCATCGGCCCGCTGCGCTGAGACGCTGGATGCGGACAACGGCGGGGGCGTTTGCCTGACGGACCGCGGGAGCGCCGAGCTGGATCCGTGGAACACTCGAGAGCGCCGGTGGCCCTGCGCAATGTTCGTGGCTGGATGACGGGCTTGTTACACTTGAACCACGTCATGAGGGCTGCGACCGGAGCCGCTGGTGTCCGGATCGGCGGCCCTGGCGCGGAGGCCATCAGCCTCGTCAAGGAGCTGGGACGACTGTGGCGACGACTGGCCCGCGCGAAGACGATGACAACGGAGCGGAGCACGCCGGCGAGCGCCTTCCCCATGGCCTCGCGCAGCGGAGGCCGTCGGCGGCCTCACGCGGAGTCGGCCTCGTACTGATTGCTGACGATACGTTCGACACCCGCGAGATCTACGATCTCTACCTTACCCGGTGCGGATTCTCCGTCCTGACGGCAGCGGACGGCGAAGCGGCGGTGCAGACGGCGGTGGAGTCGAGGCCCGACGTGATTGTCCTGGATCTGTCGATGCCCCGCGTGGACGGTGTTGCCGCGACGAAGCGCCTCAAGGAGCACCCGGAGACACGGCACATCCCCGTGATCGTCGTCACCGGCTTCCCCCACCAGGCCGCGCAGCAGCGCGTCATCGAGGCGGGTGCCGACGCCTTCCTGACCAAGCCCTGCCTGCCGGACGAGCTCGAAGCAGCGGTCCGGAGCCTGCTCGGTCGACGCAGCGCCTGACCGTCTGATCCCCCCCACGTTGACGTACTGAGGCGCTCGCCATAAGGTCGCCAGGATGCATCGCCGTCGCTTCCTGCTGACCTCGCTGACCGGCGTCCTCGCCACCGCTCGCCGCCCGGGCGCAGCCGGCCGGAAAGATGCCGCGGGTCGGCTTCATGGCCAACGGTAAGCGGCAGACCCACGAAGCCCTGCAGGCGGCTCTCGTGGACGGCCTTCGTGATCTGGCCTGGGTCGAGGGCAAGAATTTCTCGCTGGAAGCCCGGTGGGCCGACGGTGACCTGGGGCGACATCCGCGGCTCGCCGCCGAGCTGGCCGCGCTCCCCGTGGATGTCATCGTGCTGGCCGGTACGGCCGCGGCGCGGGCCGCGATCCAAGCGACGCGGACGATCCCGATCGTGGTCACGGCGGTTGGTGATCCCGTGGCCGCCGGCCTCGTGCGGAGCCTGGCCCGGCCCGGGGCCAACCTGACCGGCCTCGCCTGGCAGGCCGGCGATCTCGTCACCAAGCAGATGCAGCTGCTCCGGGAAATGGTGCCGGCCGCGGCGAGGCTCGCCGCGCTGTTCCACGCCGCGAACCCGACGGCCCGCGCAGGCGTCGAGGTGGCCGCTCGCTCACTCGGAGTGAAGCTCGAGATCCTCGAGGTGGGCGTCCCCGCCGACATCCCGACCGCCTTCGAGGCCGCCCAGCGAGGACGGGCGGAGGCGGTCATCGTCCTGCCGTCCCCGATGTTTTTCGC
>CAVTGC010000011.1:0-210296 GCA_963734175.1 uncultured Candidatus Rokubacteria bacterium | reverse complement strand
CCGGTCGCGTCGGCCTCAACTACTACGTCACCAGCGACCGTTTCCTCGACGAGCGCACCTGGGCCTACCCCGCGTGGTCCCACGGGGGCAACGACCGCGAGGCGTATGCCGACGTCGAGGCCACGCGAGCCCGGCCGGCGCCGGTGTACGCGGGCCTGCCGCGGCTGCTGCGCGAGGCGTGGCTGCGCTACCGTCGACCCCTGGCGCTCACCGAGATCCACCTCGGGGGCGGGCGGGGAAGCGCAGCTGCAATGGCTCGCGGACGCCTGGCGGGCGGCGCATCAGTCGCGCGCCGCCGGCGTGCCGGTCACCGCGGTCACGGTGTGGTCGCTGCTCGGAGCCTACGACTGGCACCGCCTGCTTGTAGCGGATGTCGGCTTTTACGAGTCGGGCGTCTTCGATGTTCGGGCCACACCGCCTCGTCCCACGGCGCTTGCGCCGCTCGTGCAGCGTCTGGCCGCGGGTCGTGCGTACCGCCACCCGGTCCTGGAGGCCTCGGGCTGCTGGCGCCGCCCCGAGAGCCGGATCTACGGCCCGTCCGGCACCCCACGCCGCCCCATCGCTAGCGCGCGCGCGCCGGGCGCCACGTAGGCGCCAGCCTCTGCTCATCACAGGCGGCGGCACCCTGGGGCAGGCCCTCGCCCGGATCTGCGAGTCGCGCGGCCTCGAGCATCGCCTGGTTCGCCGTACCGACGTCGATATCGCAGACGCGGCAGCCGTCGGGGCGGCCCTCGACGGCCTGCGACCATGGGCGGTCATCAACGCAGCGGGCTACGTACGCGTGGACGACGCCGAGACAGACGTGGCACGTTGCGAACGCGAAAACGTTCGGGGCCCCGCTGTCCTCGCCGAGGCCTGCGCGAGCCGCGCGACACGGTTCGTGACGTATTCGTCCGACCTGGTCTTCGACGGGGGTCTTTGCAGGCCGTACCTCGAATCGGACCCGACGACGCCGCTCGGCGTCTACGGCCGCACCAAGGCGGAGGCCGAGCGTGCCGTCCTCACGCGGTGGCCGCAGGCCCTCGTCGTCCGCACCAGCGCCTTCTTCGGTCCGTGGGACGCCTACAACTTTGTGGTCATTGCCCTCCGCGAGATCGCGGCGCGCCGGCCGTTCCGCGCGGCGGGCGATTTCCTAGTATCGCCCACCTACGTGCCCGACCTCGTCCACGCCACGCTCGACCTGCTCATCGACGACGCCGCCGCCGTCTGGCACCTGGCGAACCGCGGTGGCGTCAGCTGGGCCGAGCTCGCGCGCCGCGCCGTTATGCTGGCCGGACTCGATCCTGCACTGGTCGTGGAGTGCTCCGGGGCGTCGCTCGGGTGGGCGGCCCCCCGCCCGGCGTTCAGTGTGCTCGGCAGCGAACGCGGTCAGCTGCTGCCCGACCTCGATGACGCCCTTGCCCGCTACATGCGGGATCGACTGCCAGATGGCGATAGCGCCGCGGCGTGAGCAAGTGGGCCGACTTGCTCCACAGGTGACGTGCCGACATCTCGAAGGAGCTCACGGATCCCCCAACGTGACGGCAAGCGCCACGTGGCGAACGGCTGAGGCCGGGCATTCAACGCGGCGCTTGCCCGGCGTGCGCGGATCGGACGGCCGTCGCGAATTCGTCGTTTACCACGCGTGGAGCCCGGATATGCGCGCGCGCCGCATGTATGTGGCGCCCCTGACGTGGACGGCCGAAGGGCGGAGGATCCTGCCTGACAACGTCGGGGCTGAAGGCGCGCCGGTTATCCGTTCACGACCTCGCCGCCGTTGGGATGCAGGACCTGGCCCGACATATAAGAGGCGTCGTCGGAGGCGAGAAAAACGAAGGAGGGGGCGACCTCCGAGGGCTCTCCGACGCGCTTCATGGGGACCTCGCCCCCGAAATGCTCGACCTTGTCCGGCGAAAACGTCGACGGGATGAGCGGCGTCCAGATCGGGCCTGGCGCGACGGCGTTCACCCGGATCTGCCGGTCGGACAGCGCCTTCGACAGCGAGCGGGTGAAGGCCACGATGGCGCCCTTGGTCGCCGCGTAGTCCAGGAGGTGCGGGCTCCCCCGGTAGGCCGTCACCGATGCCGTGTTGATGATCGCCGCTCCCGCGGACAGGTGCGCGAGGGCAGCCTTCGTCAGGAAGAACATCGCGAAGACGTTAGTGCGGAACGTGCGCTCGAGCTGGTCGGCGCTGATCTTCTCCAGGCTGTCCTGTGGATGCTGCTCGGCCGCGTTGTTGACCAGCACATCCAGCCGCCCTAGCCGCTCAACCGTCAGCTCCACCAGGCGCCGGCACCAGCGGTCGTTGCCGACGTCGCCTGCCATGGTGGTGCAACGGCGGCCTTCCTGCTCAACCGCCGCCTGGGTCTCGCGAGCGTCCTCGTGCTCGTCGAGGTAGGCGATGGCCACATCTGCGCCCTCCCGTGCGAAGGCGATCGCCACCGCGCGCCCGATGCCGCTGTCGCCGCCGGTCACGAGCGCGACCTTGCCGTGGAGCCGTCCGCGCCCCGGTACCTGGGGGCGGGCCGCCTCCGGGCGCGGGTTCATCTCGGATTCCCGGCCTGGCCGTCTCGACTGCTGCTGCCGCGGTGGTGTCTTGCGATTCTTCATGCCTTTTGCCTCATCACTAACAGACCACTGGAGCACCGGCGATGCGAGCGGGGCCAGGGACGTCTTGCCCCGCGCGCGGTGCGAGCCGGCAGCTTCCCCCTTATCGATCGGTCGGTTGGTCCGCTGATGACTTGCCCCTCGGCGAACCGGCTCGTCTACGCGTCTGGCGAGTCCTCGGGGTGGTCCTTACCGGTAGCGCCTCGCCCCTGCCCATCCCCCCGTAGCACCGGGCGCTTCTTGTTTGTGGCGTCAAAGAGACCTGAGTGAAGCGGGCAGGGAGGCTCGTTGGCTCCACTATATTGACAGTCCACCTGATTACATTGAACGAACCACTTGTCGATGTTCAGCGCTCCGCTTTCCCGGCGCAGACGGATCACGACCTGTTCGTCCGTGACGGCACAGGAATAGTCGTATGACTCAGCGCCGCGCCTCCGAGCCTTGTTTGACTGGTGCCGGCGGAGCGATTCGATCGGATCCATAATTCAAAACGTGCTGCAATAACGCCGCCGTTTTGCTGCGGGAGTCTCATGCCACTCGCGCGGTGCGTGCCCGTATCTGTCGCCAACGCCCAAGGGTCGGCGACGACCCGCGTTGCGCTCACGTCTGCTCCGCACGTTCAAAGATCGCGACGCTCTCAGGGGCAGCCCGACGGTGGGCCGTTCTGAAGTCCCGCCACCAGGTTGTCAGCCGCGGCGCCAATGGGCTTCGGGACGTGTCGGTCGTCGGCGATCTCCGCGGCATCGTCGAAGCGGACTCCTCCGTGGAGCCACAGCTCGCGTGACCCTTACCGCACCACAGCGGTACTACGAGTGGCCGCCATCTAAAGCATTGGGAAACGACAGCGGCGTCGAGGTGGGAGGTCGGATGGCGTCTAGAGTCGTGTTGCCCGCTCCGCCGGCGAAAACATAGCAGCGCCATCGCGGCCGCGCGCTGAAGTCAGGGCTCTATACCAGTGTCGCGTGGGCAACAGCATCGATTATGGGTGGCGTTCATGCCGTGTCGGGTCTTCAAACGGCGCGCTGCAGCTCTCACGTCCAGCGTCTCCCCGGCGGCAGCGAACCACGATCGTCAGCATCGGGATCGATGCGCTCGCCCTCCTGATGGAGAGTCGAGCGCATATGATCGTGATCGATTCCGCCAGGCCGGTTGGCGCTGAACTAGTCATTGCTGGGGGGCCGCAGGACCGGGGCCGACGTCACCGCCCCGCCACCTCACCGGGGGCAGCAAGAGCGGTTCGCTGCTCGACTCGCCTGGCGCCCCAAAAAGCGCCCCCGACGGCCGCCGCGAGTGAAACGATCATGGCCGCGAGGGCGGCCCATGCCGTCCGGGAGGCATACGGTTGTGCCTGCTGCGCGACGCTCGCCGCGCGGTCCTTCGCCCGGGCGGTGAGCTGCTGGACGCCGTTCCGAGCCTCGGTGGCAGCCTGCTCGGGATTGTTTCGCGCTGCCTCGACCCGTTGGCGGATGTCGCCGAGCGCGCTCCGCGCCTCGTCTTCAGATATTCCGGTGGCGCCGGCGACCACGCCGGCCGTCTTGGGATCGTTGAGTCGGGCGAGCATCTGATCGAGGTCGCCGCTGGTCAGGTCGGTGAGGCCGCCCGCGGCGCCGCCGACCGCCGAGCCCGCGCCCCGTGCGACCCCTAGCACACCACTCATACCGAGGCTGATGCCCGTTCCGGCGAGGTACAGGATACCCAGCATTGTCAGCACCCAGACGAGCGCTCCGTGTGTCGTGGCAACGGTTCGGTCGACCACCATCGATACGCGCGAGGCGATCATGCCACTGAGGAAGAGCGCGATGAGCAGGCTCAGCCCGGCCCAAATGCCGGCGCCGATGCCGAACGCCTTTGCATCGCTACCCGGCCCGGGACCGATGTCGGCCGCGCTGATGCCGATGGCCAGACCGAGCGTAGACAAGACCATCAGCACTCCCAGACCGATGAGGAAACCACTCCATACTCCGGCCCACGAGATGCGAGCCGTTTCGAGCGGCGTCAGTTGCGTACGCTCAGCGACACGAAGACGTTCCTGAGGTACTGCCATTATTTCTACCTCCTCGAACACATTTGGGACGACGTATGTACGTGCAAGCTCACGGCCATGGATGGCAAGGGCGTTGCTCAGTGACGAGAACTGGATCGCTCACACCTGCGGGTGTAGGAAGTGCCTGGAATGGGAGATCAAGAGGAGAGCCGGAAGGCGCGTAGGGTGGTGGCCGATCGTCGCCGAGCGGTTGAGAGTGGACCGGCGTCGGGTGACAGTCGGCACGGTGCGGGTCGCGAAGAGAACGAAGTTTGGTTGCCAAGGAGGCGCGGGTGGTCGAGGAGGTCATCGTCAGCAAAGACGTCGAAGAGCGGGTCGAGCAAGTGAGCGATCGCGTCCGGCGGACCGAAATCGACGTGGAACGTGACCAGGGCGGCACCGAGCGTTTGGACGCTGTGGGTACCGACGCCGAGGATTTTCGCCGCCACTGGGCGGAGGCGCGTGAGGCTCGCAGCCTGCCCCAGGAGCTGTCGGAGCCAGCCTACCGGTTTGGCCATGAGCTGGCCGGCGACGGCCAGGATTGGTCGGCGATCGAACCCGAGGCACGTCGCCGGTGGGAGGAGCGCTACCCTGGCACCTGGGAGCGCATAGTGGACTCGATCAGGTACGCGTGGGACCAGACGCGCCGTCGTCGCCGCGCCGCGTAGTCGTGGAACTCCCGCACTGCGAGCGAGAGCCGGGCGTCGTGCCCGGCTCTCTCGCCGCGCGGTCAAGACTCGCGGTTACGCCTGAAGAAAGTATTGAGCTCCGCTCAGTCGACCGCTGCAGCGCCCGGCAACATCGCCCGCGCGTCCGACCCGGCTAGCAGTTGGCACAGATTCCTTCCACACCTGGCGTACCTCGCAGCAGACAGTCCTCAGCAGCACCCACTTGGCGTATACGGCCTCGAGCCGAGGCCGCGTGAAGGAGCAGTGGTTCGGAAGATTCTCGGAAGACCCGAGCGAGCGAGCAATGCTTCTAGGGTTGCCGTCACCTTCTGTTCCGCAAGCACGAGGTCGCGGCCGCCAAGGACCTCCTCAAGACGCGGACGGCGGTCACGTAGGGGCGACTGGCTTAGGTCCTGGCTGGCGCAATAGAGCACGTCGAAGGCTATGTAGATCGGCGGCGTCGAGACTATGGTGGGATCGGATTGCCGTAGCAGGTCAAACCGCGACCGCATCGGACGCTGGTTCCGTCCCTGTAGGCGAGGATCTCCTCGTAGACGCAGCCGTGCCGGTGGAAGGGCTCCCGGACCTGGGTAGGGTGCATGGCAGTGTAACTGGGAAGCGCGGACCTCATGGTCACAGGAACCGGCCGGCATGCTTCACGGCGTCCCACACCGCACGCGCCAGGGCGTCCCTCCGTTGAGGAGATCACGCGACTCATGGGTTCTCGCTGACACGGCGAGTGGCTCGTCTTCACAGTTACGATGCTCGTAACCATCTCTCGCGACGCGGCTCGGGTCCTGCGAGTCTCCACGTCTCTGGCTTATCAGTACAGCGCCATTGCGGCCGCCATCAAAGGCGGCCATGTTTCCGAAGGGCGGTGGCGGTTCACCCTGACTCCTGACAACGCCATCCACTTGCGCGCCTGGTGCAAGGACCAAGCCGATGCTCTTCGTCCCACCGATGCGGTCTTGGCCACATTATTCGACGGCATCGCCGCCGACCTCACAGCGATGATCGCAAACCGGGCGTAGCGCGGCCTGCACTCGGGCTCAGCGTCGGGAGCGGGGCCCTTACGGCGCCAGACACCGGCTCGCCCGGGCACCTTTAGCCAGTCCGTTGGGTGCGATCGCCATCGCGAGCGGCATGACCGTTGCAGTTACCAGATCGACGTGACAGAGCCACGACTGATGGGGGTGATGCTGCGACGCGGGTGTCTCGCGTTCGCCGCAAGGTGGCAGCCGGCTCGCTGCCGTCCACGCCGTGCACGACGCTGTGGGGCCGACCGGGCCAAGGCGTCATCTGTGAATCGTGCGAGACAATGACGCCGCCGACGCGCGCGCTCCAGTGTCGCGACGGCAACGATCAGGTCTTCACCCTGTGTTATGCCTGTTTCGGTGCTTGGGTTTCCGTGGTTCACACTCCGGAGGCTGCGTAGAAGGACTCTGCGGATTCGCTCCGAACGCCGCCCCTCGCGCGGAGATTCTTGCCCCCCATGGAGGACGGCCGGACGGTGACCACTTCCCACGCGAGGTCCTGCTCGGTGAACCGATCGCCGAGGTGCGTGGTGATGGCGGCCCCGATAGCCGTAAGCGGGAAAATCATGCCGCGACGGCCCCGGAAAGCGCCGCGGGGACCCGCGAGCACCTCACGCCCGAGAAGTGGACAAGCTGATCGGGGCGGCCAGCCGGCTGGTCCGCACGGCGGCCGCGATGCGGCGCTGATCCTCGTCGGCTACCGGCAGGCCTGCGCGTCAGCGAATTGGTGGCCCTTCGGTGGGATCAGGTGGACCTGCGAGCCGGCCTGCTTCACGTGTCCACGCTCAAGGGCGGCGTGCCGTCGACCCATCCCCTCCGAGGCCCCGAGCTGCGGGCGCTACGACTTCTGCGCCGACTACCCTACCCCCACCGCCTATGTTCACGACGGAGCGCGGCGCGCAGCTGACGGACTCCGGCGTGAGGAAGATCGTAACGCGGGCGGGCACCGCAGCCACGTTGCCATTCCCGGTCCATCCGCGCATGCTGCGGCACGCAACGGGGTACAAGTTAGCGAACGACGGGCAGGACACGCGGGCTATCCAGCGCTACCTCGGCCACAAGAACATCACCCACACCACGCGCTACACGAACCTGGCGCTCGATCGGTTGAAGGCGTCCTGGCGGGACTGAGGTCGGCTGGCCGGCGCCTATACTCGCGCGAATCGCCGTCGTGGAGACGGAAGCGACAGTGCTCCCCAGCATCTCCGTCATGGCAACTCCGTCCCGAGCGTCGTCACTACGTACGGATCTCCCGATCGTCGGAGGCGGCCTGGTTAGCGAGCACCGTGTCGGCCGCGTCAGCCAAGCGCTCCTCGCTAGTGTTGGCAGTCGGGACCACATCCTCACCGCGATAGAAGGACGACCCCTTGTAGAGCTCTGCGACGAAGGCGACAAAAACCTTCGCGACCGCGATCGTGGGGACGGCGAGAATGACCCCGAGGAGGCCGAAGAGCTTACCGCCGATGAGCAGACCGAGGAAGACCGCCATCGGGTGCAGGCTCAAACGGCTGCCGAGGATCCTCGGCGTCAGGTAGTAGCCCTCGGCGGACTGGACCGCGACGAAGACGCTGGCGAGCGCGCTAAGCTTCCAGAGTCCCCCGCCTTGGGCGAGGACAAAGGCAGCGGCGAGCACGAAGCCGAAGAGCGTGCCAATATAGGGGATCACGTTCAGGAAACCGGCGAGAGCCGCGAGCCCCGCCCACGCCGGCACGCGCAGCACCGCGAACCCAATCGCATAGAGGATCGCCATGATCGCTGCGATGAACAGCTGGCCGCGCACATAGGAAGCGAGGATTCGTCCCACTTCGTCGAAGAGTCGGGTGAAGGGGTCGCGAAAGCGGGGCGGGATCAGATCCTCGAGCGTGCTCCGCCAGCCGGTGAAACCAGCCAGAATATAGAAGACGAAGAACGGGACCAGCAGCAGGTCGAGCGACGCGACGGCGGTAGCGAGAAAGCCGGAGAGCCCGCCCGCGACCCACTCGGCCGGAATGCCGGTCATACTGGCCGGATCCCGAAGGAGCTGCTCGAAGCGCTCGCCGATCATGCGGTCGAGAAAGGGGGAGTAGCGCTGAAGCGTTGCGCGGTGCCGGGCGGCGTTCTGCTCCGTGAAGTGGCTCATCAAACCCTGCACGGCGACCACGACCTGCTCCCACAAATCGGGAATGACGAAGACCAGACAGACGAACCCCGTGAGCCCGACGACCAGCAGCGCGGCGATAGATGCGACCGTGCGCGAAAGACCGCGTATCTCGAATCGTTCGACAAGCGGGTTGAGGAGGTACGCGAGTGCGAAGGAGGCGAGGACGGGCACGATCGCGACTCGGCCTGCGACATAAAGGAGCTGGAGCAGCAGGACGGTGAGCACGACGGCGGGTACCCAACGAAGCCACCAGAACGGCGAGCGCGGCTCGATTATGATCGGCACCGGATTGCGGCGGCCGACGGTCATCAACGGGCTCCTTCGATGTCGGAGGGCTGGGTCAATGCCCGCGCTCCGTGGTTGAGAAATGTGCAAATGTGGGACCAGTGCAACCTCGCTTCAGCGGTCTGACGACGTGGCGTCCCTCGAAGACCGTGTCTGCTGACTAAGCCCACGGCCCCGCCCTCGGTCCGCGCTCCCGTAGCGCCACCCACGCCGCGCGGCGCCCTGGCACACGCAGACGCGCTGTCGTAAATGATCCACGATGAAGAAGGTTGGTGTACCGCGACGGCCGCGACCTGGCGGCGCGACCGCTTGCAAGATCGGCCGAACCTGGCTGGGGGAAGCCATCGCCGGCAGCGAGCTGGCTCAGGCGGCTACTCCTCGTCGCACCTCCGCATCGCGCCGGACCCGTTCATCTGGCACTGATGATTCAAGGCGAGGCTCGTCCTCCGGGGCTGACGCGATGACGGGAGCAGCCGTCAGTGCGAGGGGTGTCAACTGCGGCCGTCGTTCATCTTCCCAGATCCGATGTAGAGCTGGAGCGGCCCTTTGCTGTTGGCCATGGAGATGCCATCCATGCCGACCTCCTGCTTCGTGATGATCTTCTCGCAGGCTTGGCAGATATCGCCGTCGCCCGGGAGGGCCAGCCGGGCCACAGGATGACGCGCCACGTGCCCCGGCAGGCCAGAGCGCCAATCAGTGAGCGAGCGACCGGCCGGACCTCTCACCGCGCAATGTCACGCCGGCCCCGGTCCGCGCCGATCTCTCAACAAGCGCCTGGCCGGCGAGGACGGTGTCTGGCTTTTGGAGCAGGTGAAGCGTCAGCGGGCATCTCCAGATCCGTCACAATGATGTCGGCCATCGCCACCATGCCGACGGTTCGCTTGCCGTCGCCACCGGCATCACCGTCGACGCCGTCTACTTTGAGGCGTCTATGGGCGATCGTCCCGGAGGTGGACGCAAGGAGATTTTCCGTCAGGATCGACTGGGCCAGTCAGGCTCACGCCGTCTGTGTCATCGACCACTCCGGTCGCGTCCACTGGCAGGGGGCCGGGCCCCACACGGCGAGGAGGCTCGCGGAGCTCCGCGGCCGCTTGCGCCGCTGCCGCCGACCGCGGGGGGGCCCCACGCGCTGCACGAGGTCGCAGGTCTTGCAGGCGAGGAGCATTGCCCATGGCACCCGCAAGCGTGGTGCCAGGGGAATCGCACCGAGTTCGCCGCAGCCCTCCGGCTGATGAGCCGGTCGCGGCGAGCGAGAAGTTGGGTGGGCCGTCTTGGGCGAGCAAACGCCCGTTCGCCTACGGTCGAGGCCGTGGCGCCGCAGACGTCCGGCGGCACGACCTACGTATTCCAACGATGGTCGGATGGCGGCCCCGCACGACACGCGATCTCGACGCCGACGTCGTCCACGACGTATACGGCGACGTTCGCCAGCGCCCAGCTCGGCACGGGCAACGGCCTGTTGGCGGTCTACTATGACTTTACGGGTGCCACCGTCTCGCGCGTTGACTCGACCGTGAACTTCGACTGGGGCACCGGTGCCCCGGCATCCGGCATTGGCCCCGATGGGTTTAGCGCGCGCTGGACCGGACAGGTGGAGGCGCCGGTATCGCAGACCTACACGTTTTACACGACGAGCGACGATGGCGTGCGCCTTTGGGTCGACGGCAAGCTTCTCATCGACAACTGGGCCAACCATGCCGCGGCCGAGAACAGCGGCACCATCGCCCTCACAGCTGGCCAGAGGTACAACGTAGAGATGGAGTTCTATGAGGATGGTGGCTTCGCGACCGCGAAGCTGTCATGGAGCGGGCCGGCGACGCCCAAACAAATCGTTCCGCAGAGTCAGCTCTATGCCGGAGCGCCAACCACCTTCGCCGTCAAGATTAACTTCCAACCCGCGGATTCGCCGGTGCCGTCCGGGTACCTAAAGGACGACGGCGCCGCGTACGCGGCCCGCGGTAACGGGTACACGTACGGCTGGAACGAAGCAATCCCTCATACCCGCGACCGCAACGCCGCGAATTCGCCCGACCAGCGCTACGACACGCTCAATCACATGCAGAAGCCCGCGAATCCGAACGCCGTCTGGGAGATCGCCGTGCCGAGCGGCACCTACACGGTCCGGATCGTCTCCGGCGACCCGGACTGGATCGACAGTGTCTTCCGGGTAGCTGCTGAGGGCGTCCTGACGGTCAGTGGCACGCCAACGCCGAGCACGCGATGGATTGATGCCACGAGAACAGTGACCATGACTGACGGCAGACTAACAATCACGAATGCGTCAGGTGGACAGAACAACAAACTGTGTTTCGTCGAGATTACCCGCCAGTAGAGGCGATGGAAGTCGAGCTTCCCCACGGGCACGCGGAGATCGCGCAAATCAGATCCCCAGAGAGCGGACCGTGTACAATCGCGCGCCTGTGACATCGCCTTCGTCGAGAGAAGACCAGAAGCGGCACGCGCGCCTCGGCCTGCGTGACGAGGTTGCAAAATAGCGCGCAGTCCGTATATGTTTTCGCCTCAGACAGACCCCTCCCCATCGAGCGACTTATGTCCTAAACGGCAATCCCTACTTGGCGAAGATTTGGGCCTTGATCTTGTCGTAGGTCCCCTTGGATATCACCTTCTTCTGTACGAGCTCGTCCTTCGTTCTGTAAGGCCGGTTTTCGACGATCCTCTTGGCGTCAGCCTCGCCGATGCCCTTCAGCGCCTTCAGATCGTCGGCCGAGGCGCCGTTGATGTCGAGCAACTCCCTCGTCGGCAGCGGGGCCTTCGGCTGGGCCTTGGGCGGGTCCTTCGGGGGCTGTGCCCACACAGTTGTATTTCCGGTGCTGATAGTAGCGAACGTGAGAGCGACAAGACATGCGACCAAGCGGCTCATGATGGTCCCTCCTTGGCACTTTGTCGGTGCCAACTAAACTGTCACACCGATAGCAAGGTCGGTCGAGCCATCGCTAGACGCGGGGTCGGCGACACCGAGGAGGCCTCTGCTTGCCCGGCGCAATCGACGCCGCCGCGGTACGCTGACGTCATGCGTCCTCCTATCACGCTGTACCAGCCGCCCAAGCGCCTGCGCACGGACTACCGCATCAGCCTCTCCGCGTGGACGGACAAGTCCATGATCGAGGAGGGCGAGTTCTACCCGAGGCGGACTATGACCGCTGAGGAGCGCCTGTGGTGGTACTCGCGGTACTTCGATGGTGTGGAGGTCAACAGCTCGTTCTATGCCATCCCGTCGCCAGAAATGGCCCGCACGTGGGTAGAGTGAACCCCGCCAGCCTTCCTCTTCAACGTGAAAGCCTACGGCCTGTTGACCGGGCATCATGTTGAGGCCGGGCGCCTGCCAGATCCGGTCCGCAGGCTCTTGCCGGCAGCGATGCGGAACAACAAGGCGGGCCGCATCCCGAACGCCAGCATCCCGGAGGAGGCGCGGGCATGGGCGTTCGAGGCCATGCAGGAGGCGATCGAGCCGCTGCGCCAGGCAGACAAGCTGGGCTACGTCCTGTTCCAACTCGCGCTGGGGATGAAGTTCGGGGAAGACGTGCTTCAGTACCTCGGACGGATCCCAAAGACTCTGACGTTAATCGCCATCGAGTTTCGGAGCCGCTCATGGTTCGGGCCGCGCACTGATGAAACATTGAAGTTCCTGGCGCAGCATGGCCTGGCCTACGTCTCTATCGACGGTCCACGGGCCCGGGCCGCCGTACCGTCGCTGCCGCATTGACCGCACCGACCGCAGTCTTTCGGCTGCACGGCCGCAACTTCCAGGGCTGGCTTAGCCAGGTACAGGGCAAGGCACCGACGGTTGCCCAGAAGTACGACTACCTGTACTCCACCAAAGGACCTCGAGGAGATTGCGCGTGCCGCTGGCGACCTGAATGGGCGGGCGGAACAGGTCCACGTGGCGATGAACAACAACAACCGGGACTATCCGGCGAGGAACGGGATCCAGCTCAAGGAGATGCTACTCGAGGAATGGAAGCCGCCGGATCGGGAGGCCCTGGTCGAGGAGATTGAGGAACGTCGGGCCGCGGCGAGGCGGCACAAGCCGCGCGGCAAGAGGGGGGCGGCGTGGGCGAACATCCGCCGCGGATTCCTGGACGTTGACTCCCCGCCCCATTCCGCCCACCATCTCGGCATGGACCGCCTTCCTGACGCCGTAGCGGCGACCCTCGCGATGCTCTGGTCGCCGCTGCTCGCGATCACGACTCGCCATCAAGGCCGAACGAATAGGATGGTGGCCGGAACTGGCGTCTTCGCGAGCCTGGTGCCCGAGGCCCCGCGCGTGATCATCGAACTCACGAAGACAAGTCTGACGCATGATCTCCTTCTCGCTTCGCGCGTCTTCGCGCTCCACACACTGCCGGCCACTCCGTCCGATGCCCGGGCTACCTCACTGGCGCTGGTGCGCAGACTTGGGATGCGTTCAGGCCATACCGTGGACAAGATGGCCGAACTTCCAGCACGGCCGGGCGTCACGGGCGCTCCAATTCTCGCCGAGACTCTCACCTACGTGGAGGCCCGTGTTATAGCGACCTTGGACGGTGACGAACTCACCGTCTTCCTCGCCGACGTGGTGGGAGGAGGCCGACTCCGAAGCGGCGACCCGCTGACGCTGGGCGTCCTTCGGGAGTATCTGCCGAAGGAGTGGCAAGCTGAGTGGGCCGCCAGCCGTGAAGCTCAGATCAACGAAGCGAGGCGGCGACGGGGCCTCCGATGATCCTGGTGCCGGCTCCGCCTCAAGGCCGCCAAGGCACTCGGTCTGACGATCCCGCCATCGCTGCTGGCGCGGGCGAATCAGGTGATCGAGTAGTGGACCGTCGCCGGTTCCTGCTGACCTCCTTGGTCGGCGTGCTCGCCACACGGTTCGCTGGCGAGGCGCAAACGGCCTTGCGTCTTCAGACCGCAGTGTTTGGGGCGAGGTATGCGGACGACATCGGGCGTGCTATGAATGCCATGCAGAGCCAGAAGGTGGAAGCGCTAATTGTCATGCAGGGCCCAGTTCTCTTTGCCGAGCGAGCGCGTGTTGTTCGCCTTGCGGCGGCGCAAAGGCTACCCGCGGCATACACGCAGCGCGAATGGATCGAATCCGGCGGACTCGTGGCGTATGGCTCGAATCTTGCCGATTTGTTTGCGCGCGCGGCGAACTTCGTCGTCAAGATCCTCAAGGGTGCGAAACCGGAAGACCTGCCTGTTGAGCAGCCAACAGAATTCGAGTTAGTGATCAATCTCAAGACGGCCAAGGCCCTCGGCCTCACGATCCCACCGCCGCTGCTGGCGCGAGCGGATCAGGTGATCGAATAGGCTGCTCAGGTTTCCCCTGGTCCGATCTAGCGGGGCCCGACCACGACGTTACGTCGTCGCTGAGGCCAAAAGATTAGACGCATAGCATCGTCTCATGGCACTCTCGACGTGCTTCTGATCATATGCGTGACGATCGAGTCGACTATTTTTGAATGAGAACTTGACTATGATGTGCACGGGTAATGATCGACTACGATCCCCGCCGGACGCTGAGCCATGAGCGTCGGACCGGGTGACCCGAAAGCCGCAAGCGAAACAGGTTCTCGGTTGACCCGCACCCGCCCGACCGCGCATGCGGCTCCGAAGGGCCGTCGGCTTGCTGTACTGTCCTTCACCGCGCTCGGCGTCGTCTATGGCGACATCGGCACCAGCCCGCTCTACGCCTTCCGAGAGGCGTTTCATCCCGAGCACGGCGTCACGCCGACGGTCGAGGCGGTCTTCGGCATCCTCTCGATGATCGTCTGGTCGCTCATCCTCATCGTCAGCATCAAGTACATCGCGCTCGTGATGCGCGCGGACAATCGTGGCGAAGGGGGCATTCTCGCGCTGCTGGCGCTCCTGCCGCGCGACCGCGCCGTGCTCGTGATGTGCGGACTCTTCGGGGCCGCGCTCCTCTATGGTGACGGCCTCATCACGCCGGCCATCTCCGTACTCGGCGCCGCCGAGGGTCTCGAGCTCGTCGCGCCGGGATTCGCTCCGTACGTCGTGCCCTTTACCGTCGCGATCCTCACCCTGCTTTTCGTGGCTCAGAGATGGGGCACCGCCCGCATGGGCAAGATGTTCGGTCCCATCACCCTGCTCTGGTTCATAGCGATCTCGGTTCTCGGGGCAGCGGAGATTCTGCGGAGCCCAGGGATCGTCCTGGCCGGCAATCCCTGGTACGCCGCCCGCTTCGTGGTCGCGGATCCGCACCGAGCCTTCACCGTGCTCGGGGCCGTGGTCCTCGCCGTTACCGGCGCCGAGGCACTCTACGCCGACATGGGGCATTTTGGGCGGCGGCCGATCCGCGTCGCCTGGTTTGCCGTCGTACTGCCGGCCCTCCTCCTCAATTACTTCGGGCAGGGCGCGCTGGTCCTCCGAATGCCCGAGGCTGTGCAGAACCCGTTCTACCACCTGGCTCCGCGCTTCCTCCTGTACCCCCTCCTGATCATCGCGACGCTGGCCGCCATCGTCGCCTCGCAGGCGCTCATCTCCGGTGCGTTCTCCCTCGCCCAGCAGTCGATCCAGCTCGGCTACTTCCCGCGGCTGACGATCATCCACACGTCGCGCTCGGAGTTCGGGCAGATCTATATTCCGGAGGTCAACGCGCTCCTCGCGGTGGGGTGCCTGGCCGTCGTCCTCGGGTTCCGTTCCTCGAGCGCCCTGGGGGCGGCCTACGGCATCGCGGTGACAGGAACGATGGTGATAACCACTCTCCTGTTCTACCGGGTGGCCCGCTCGCGCTGGCGATGGCCGCGGTGGTACGTGCTGGCGGTGACCGGGGTTTTCCTTGCCGTCGAGCTCGTCTTCCTGGCTGCGAACTTACTGAAGGTGACCCATGGCGGTTGGGTGCCGCTGGTGATCGCGGCCGGCCTGTTCCTCGTCATGACGACCTGGCGTCGAGGGACATTCGTCCTCACGCGCATGCTCACCCGCCGCTCCCTCCCGCTCGATCGTTTCTTCACCGAGCTGGAGCAGCGCCGACCCGTCCGCGTCCCCGGTACCGCCGTGTTTCTCACCGCGCACACGAGCGGGACGCCCGAGGTGCTCGTCCACCATCTTCGGCACAACCAGGCGCTCCATGAGCAGGTCATTTTCCTGTCCGTGGTGGCGGACGACATTCCGGAAGTGCCTGAGCCCGAGCGCGTCAAGGTGGAGCCGCACCCCTTCGGGTTCTACCGGGTGACGGCGCGTTACGGCTTCATGGAAACGCCAAACGTCGCGACGGTGGTGGCCCACTGTTGCCGGGAGCTGGAGTCCGCCCACGACGGCGTGAGCTACTACCTTGGGCGGCCAACGCTCATCGCGACCGGCGGAACGCGCATGATGAAGTGGCGCAAGCTGCTGTTCGCCTTCCTCGCCCGCAATGCACGGCCGGCCACGCAGTTCTTCGGTATTCCCCCCGACCAGGTCGTGGAGCTTGGGATGCAGGTGGAGTTCTAGGCGTCCAGTACTCGTGAGAACGACCATGATGTGACCCGGCCACCTACGTCTGAGGCAAGATCCGTCGAGGGCTCAAGCCGGCCGCAGCTGATTCTGACGGGCGGGTTACTGACGGGTCTTTGAATCAAGCAGACGCCGGTCCCGCCGGATTTCGTCGGCGCAGAGTAGGAAAAACTCTTCCTATCGCGCCCGGTTTCGGCGCACTGTACGCTCGTGCCTAAGGTAGCTTCATGACGATCCCGACCGAGCCGATCGGAAGTATCCCCCGCCCGCGCGCACTGATCGAGGCGGCCGTGCAGAAAGGCGGTGATGATCCGAGTCTCGAACCGCTGTATCTCGCGGCGATCCGCGACACAGTGGAGAGGTTTGAGGCGACTGGATCGCCGGTTATCACCGACGGCGAACAGCGCAAGTACCATAATTTCTGGACCTACTCGGTCCATGGCCTTACCAATACGCATCCGGAAGGCTTCCGTATACCGTTTGCCGCCGGGCACACGCGCCGGATGCCGCGGCTGACCGACGGGCCCTTCCGATACCGCCGGTATGCCGACAGCTTCCTCGCAACGGCGCAGCGCTTCGCGACCGTCCCGGTTAAACAGGCGGTGATCGCGCCTTCGGCGCTTAGCCTCATGTATCCAGACCAGGGCATCGCGGGCTATTCGCGCGACGAATTCATCGACGACCTGCTGCACGAGCACGAGACTGAGGTGAGGCGCTGCCTCGCCAAGGGTGCGCACGCCGTGCAGGTCGATTTTACCGAGGGGCGTCTCGCGGCGAAAGTCGACCCGACAGGCCATTTGCTGAGTAGCTTCATCGAGCTGAACAACCTCGCGTTTTCACGGTTCACCCCGGAAGAGCGTGGCCGCCTCGGCGTCCATACCTGCCCTGGGGGCGACCGCGACTCCACGCATAGTGCTGACGTCGATTACGAAGAGCTGCTGCCGGCACTCTTCGAGCTGAAGGCCGGTAATTTCTACGTGGCGCTGGCCGGCGAGAAGGACCGGCGGCGCGTTTTACGCATCATCCGCCGGTACATGAAGCCGGACCACCGAGTTTTCGTCGGTGTGATTGCGCCGATCGATCCGCGCATCGAGCGACCCGAAGAAGTGCGGGACCTTATTCTCGAGGCGGCGGAGTATATTCCGCCTGACCGCCTCGGCACGACGGATGACTGCGGCTTCTCCCCGTTCAGTGACGACACCTCGACGACGAGGGAGACAGCGTTCGCGAAGATCACCGCGCGCGTGCGCGGCACCGCGCTTGCCGGGGACGGCCTCGGAGCGGGATGATGGAGGCTGGCAGCCAGGCGCACACCCCCAACGAAGACGATCTTCTCCGTTCCGTTGCCAGCCAGAACGCGCAAAGCATTCTCGCGGCGCGCCAGCGCGCGGAGCAGGAGACGCTGCGCGCCAAGGAAGCGCTCGAGCGCAGGACGCGCGAGCTTGCCGAATCGCTGGCCATGATGCGCGCCACCCTGGAGTCGACATGGGACGGCATCCTGGTCACCGACGAGGCCGGTACTATCACGGTCTTCAATCAGAAGCTGGTCGACATGTGGCGCATCCCGGAGGCGGTGCTGGCACAGGCCCGTGGGCACCGGGACCTCGTGGACTTCTTCACCGGACAGTTTGCCGACAGCAGCCGGTCTTCCTACCGCGCCCGTATCGATGAAATCTATGCCGTTTCTCCAGGCGAGAGCATCGATGTGCTGGAACTCGGCGACGGCAGGGTCTTCGAAAGCTACTCGCGTGTGCAATCCATCGGCGGCCGGAACGCCGGGCGGGTCTGGAGCTTTCGCGACATCACGCACCAGCGGCGGTCGGAAGAAGCGCTCCGTGAAGAAAGCCGGACGCTTGATCTGCTGAACAAGGTTGGGACGACGCTTGCCTCGAAGCTCGACCTCCAGGCGCTCCTGCAGGCGGTGACGGATGCCGCGACCGAGCTCAGCGGAGCGCGCGTCGGCGCATTCTTCTACAACACCACCGACGTCAACGGCGACGCATTCGTGCTGTTCACGCTTTCAGGCGCGCCGCGCGACGCGTTCGAGCGTTTCGGTCAGCCGCGGGCCACACCGCTGTTCGGTCCGACATTCCGGGGCGAAGGGCCCATCCGGTGCGATGATGTCCTGACAGACCCGCGCTACGGCAAGATGCCGCCGCACGGCGGCATGCCGGTCGGGCACGTGCCGGTACGCAGCTATCTTGCCGTCCCCGTCATCTCACGCACGGGCGAGGTCTTCGGGGGGCTTTTCTTCGGCCATCCGGAAGTCGGCGTCTTCACAGAGCGGGCCGAGCGCGTGGTTCTCGGCATTGCCGCCCACGCGGCCGTCGCTGTGGACAACGCACGCCTCTATGAAGCCCGCAAGGAGTTGCTGGAGAGCGAGCGCTCGGCGCGCAGCGAGGTGGAGCGCGCGAGTGCCATGAAGGATGATTTTCTCGCCACCGTGTCGCACGAGCTGCGCACGCCGCTCAACGCAATCCTGGGGTGGGTCCGCATCCTGCGGTCGCGGCCGGTCGCGGCATCCGAGCTCGAGCACGCGCTCGAAGTCATGGAGAGGAATGCCAGCATTCAGATCCAGCTCATCGAGGATCTGCTCGACATGAGCCGGATCACGGCCGGCAAGATGCGGCTCGATGTCCAGCCGCTCAATCCCGTCGCGTTCATCGAGGCGGCCGTTCAGACCGTGACGCCGGCCGCCGAGGCGAAAGGTATTCGGCTTCGGACAGTGCTCGATCCTACGGCCGGTCCCATCACCGGCGATCCGAACCGGCTGCAGCAGGTCGTGTGGAACCTGCTCTCCAACGCGATCAAATTCACTGGCCGGAACGGCCGGGTCGAGATTGTGTTGCGGCGGGTCGGCTCGCACATCGAGATCATCGTCGTCGACACCGGCGTCGGCATTAAGCCAGAATCGTTGTCGCTGATCTTCGACCGCTTCCAGCAAGGCGATTCGTCGCGCACCCGCGCGGTGGGCGGACTGGGCCTGGGGCTGTCGATCGTCAAGCATCTCGTCGAGCAGCACGGTGGCAGCGTTTCCGTCGTCAGCCCGGGCGAAGGAGAAGGCGCGACTTTCACGATCCGCTTGCCTCTGACGGTCCTTCATCTGGGCGGCGGCGGCTCCCGCGTCAGCGAGAACCCGGCCGCGGTAACTGACTATCGGTTCTCTGATTTGTCGGGTGTGAAAGTACTCGTCGTCGACGATCAGGCCGATGCCCGTGATCTAATCAGGCGCGTGTTGACGGAATGCGGTGCCGACGTTGCGACCGCCGCGTCAGTCGATGACACGCTTGCTGCCATCGAGGAGCACAGGCCCGATGTCCTGGTTAGTGACATTGGCATGCCGGGGGTCGACGGTTACGAACTGCTGCGCAGAGTGCGAGCGCTGGGGCATGCTCGTGGCGGCGGCCTTCCGGCGATTGCGCTTACCGCCTTCTCTCGCTCTGACGATCGGACCCGCGCCTTGCGCGCCGGCTTTCTCGTGCATGTTTCGAAGCCGGTTGAGCCGTCCGAACTGGTGGCCACCGTCGCGAGCGTCGTCGGGCGATCAGGCGATTCTCCGCCGTAGCGCGAGCGACTGTCGCTTGAGACCTAGTCCCGTCGTTGGCATGCCCGTTGCGGTCAGATGTTCGTCCGGGCAGCGGGCCATGTCTGCGTACTGCGACGGGCGCATTAACGACCCGCCCTGTCTACGATGCCGCTCCCCCGGTCTTCAGTGCGCGACGCCTCCGCTGTTTTAAGCGCGTCCTACTAGGCTCGCTGCCGTTGGTACGCCTCTTGAATAGGCTCGCGATAAGACGACCTTCGCAGGGGGAAGACATACCGATTCCCCTCGTGGCCCGGGCGCGGCAGCGACGGTCTCAGGGTCAGCTGGCAGGACGTGACGGTGCCGGGTGGCCAGCGCGGCGCGCGGCGCGCAGCAGGTAGCTTTCGGCTCCACGCCGCAGAGCTTCGCGGCTCGATGAGGCTGTAGAGGGCGCGGCGACCTCGGTCCCGCGCTGCGAGCGGGAGCCGTAGTGTTCTTCCGACCGATGACCATCCCGCGCAGCGCGCGCTCGGTGGCGTTGTTGTCGAGGGGGATGCGCGGGTCGCGAGGGCGCGTCAGCCCCGGCCACAGCCCGAGCATGTAGCGATCGCCTTGCCGAGCTGCTCTCCGGCAGCGCGCGTGCTCGAGGGCCCACGCGCGGATCGCGTCGATCAGGGCGTCGACTGCTCCGCGCGCAGCGCCGCGCGCGCTGCCGGAGGTCGGCGCGCTCGTCGTCGTCCGCAGCGCCCACCGCGAGGGACACTCCCGCTCTACCGCGTAGAGCTGGCCGATGAGCTCGAGCGCCTCGGCGCACGGGCCCGGGTAGTGCAGCTCTGCCTCGACGAATTTGCGGCGCACGTGCGCCCAGCAATGGGCGAGCGTGAAGCGCGGGCCCGCCCGGCCAGCGCCGCGTAGGCGCTGTAGCCGTCGGCGATGACGATGCCGCGGTAGCCGTGAGCACCTGGCGCGCGGCCTCCTGCGATCGGCTCTCGAGAATCGTGTAGGTCACCGCCGTCTCGCTCGTGAGGCTCCAGGCCCACCAGCGCTTGCCGTCCGGCCCCACGAACACGCGCCACCACGTCTCGTCGGCCCCGATCACCGGCGCGTCGCACGTGCTGGCGCAGCGCCTCGTAGGTCGGCTGCAGCACCGTGGCCGGCGCCTCGAGCTGATCCCACAGCGTCTGCGAGTCGATCGTCAGCCCCTCGCGCCGCATCATCCGCACCTGGCGCTCCAGCGGCAGGTGATCGAGGTCTTGCCGATGGCGACCTCGACCGCGAAGTCGGCCGAGTAGCGCCGGCCCCGTCGGTCCGGGCGCGTCAGCCGCAGCGGCCCCGGCGCCGTCTCCACGCAGCCGTTGCACGCGCACCGGTACTTCTCCGTCTGATGGAGCAGCACGAAGCGCCGCTCGACGACGGTGATCTCCTCGCTGTCCTCCGTCTGGCCGGTCATCTCGCGCAGCACGCCGCCGCAGGCCGAGCACGTGCGGTCCGACGCGGCGAGCTCGTGCACCATGTCGAACGGGGAGTGCGGGCTGGGCCTCCGGCCCGTGCCTCGCGGAGTGCGGCGGGGGGGCCGGCGCCGCCGACGCCGGCTGGGCCGCTGCTCCGACGAGGCGCCGAAGAGGCGCGCTCGCGGTGGGCCAGGATCTCCTTGAGGGCGTCGAGCTGGCGCTGGGCGGCGCGGGCGTCCTCGCCGCGGAGCTGGCTCAGCTCGCGCGTCAGCGCGGTGAGCTTGGCGTGCAGCCGATCATTCTCCCGCTCGAGCAGCACCGCGACCTGGCGCATCGTGTCCACGTCACGGATCCGATCGAGACGCAGCACACGCGCACTACATCATCGCGTCGCGCATGACGCAAGATCTTTCTAGGGTTTGCCGACGACAAACGGCGCGGGGGACAGCGTGATGCGGCCGACGAGTGCACTGCCCTCGAGAAACAGCTGTAACTCGCTCATCGTCAGGCGCACGACCCGGCGGCGGCATCGCGCCACAGGCACGCGAAGCGCCCCTGCTCGAGGCGTTTGGCGTAGATGCACAGCCCGGTGCCGTCCCACAGCAGCACCTTGGCCCGCTTCCGCGTGGCGTTCACGAAGAGGTAGCAATCGCCGGAGAGCGGATCGCGGCCGAGCCCCTGGGTCACCAGCGCGCTCAGGCCGTCGAAGCCCTTGCGCAGGTCCGCCGGCGCGCCGTACGCCCACACCGCGACCTGCCGCGTCGAGCCGATCACGCCAGCGCGCGGAGCACGGCGATGAGCTCGTCGCGGTCGAGGCCCTCGACGCGGTGGCCCTGCGGCGTGAGCAGTACGAGGCCGACTGGCGGCGCGGGCGCCGCCTCCGCGCCGGGGTGACGGCCACGGGGCGGAGCGGCGCTGCCGGCGGTGGCGGCCGCAACCACCGGCCCAGGCTCTGGATCGGCAGGCCAAGATCGCGCCCCACGCGCGCGATCGAGCCGCCGCGCGCCAGGCGGGGGCCAGCCAGCGCCACCGCGGCCGCGCGGAACGCCGCCGGATAGCGGACCGCCCTGGGAGCTTTACCGCGAGCGAGTTGGTGTGCTTCGGTGCGAAGCCGCCGGATCCGATCGTCCATCGTGGCCCCTCCTCAAGGTGGGATCACGATGCACTGCGCGCCCGGTCACGCGCCAGACGGGGAAACGCGAGGACTTACGGAAGACAATATGGCGTCAGGCGCGGGCCCCCAAGACGATTGCGGCGAGCCGACCGCGACTCTCGCCGAGGTTGACATTCTTTCAGAACTCGCCGTCCGGCCCAGGCGTGCCGCGGATCACGAGCGCGAGAATCGAGCCCTTGCCAGCCTCGCCAAGGAAATGGCCCGCAAGCCCCGCAATATGCTTCAGAAGCTGGTAGAGACCGCCGTCGAGCTGTGCAATGCACACACGGCGGGCATCAGCCTTCTCGAGGGAAATGTGTTCCGGTGGGAGGCCGTGGCCGGCGTCTTTGCTGCGTATCGCAATGGGACGATGCCACGCGAGGCCAGCCCCTGCGGGGTCTGCATCGACCGTGACGCGACCCAGCTCATGCATCTGGCCGAGCGCTGCTTCCCCGCGCTGCGCAATGAGCCGCGCTTCGTGGAGGCACTCCTCATCCCCTTTCATTTTCAGGGGGCACCAATCGGCACGGTGTGGATCGTGAGCCATACCTCAGAGCGGATGTTCGACCGCTTTCCTGGTAGTCTGTGGTTGCCTCCCGCTGGGCCTCCGACAGGCGCATCAGGCGTCGGACCCTCTGGCATCTGGCTTCGACCAAAGCATCCACTTCCCGCATCCGGCAGTCCGTTTGCGCGGCGAGGTCCACCTGATGCCCGACGAGAAGGCTCTACGCGAGAAAGCACGGGCCGCCATCCAGGCTGGCAAACTCCCCAGCCGCGCCCCTGACCGCACATGGGGTGGCGCGGGTGTCGGCGCTACATGCTCGGTGTGCGGCCTGCCCGTGACCAAGGACGAGAAGGAGTTCGAGATCCAGTTCGCCCATGACGGCGACAACCCCGGCCTGGACAAGTTCCACGTCCACATCCGGTGCTTCGCCGCGTGGGAGTTCGAGCGGCGCCACGCTTTCGCCCCATGACCCAAGAGCCGAAATGCGGGAAGTGCGGCGCGCCGATCTTGGAAAAGAACGTCCTCTTCCCCAAGGCTGGTGGCGTTGAACATGTCGACTGCACCAAGAGCTCCGAAGCGCCCGTGACCCGCTGTGGCTTGTGCCGCACGCTCATCCGCGCGGGCGCTAGTAGTCGGACC
Source organism: uncultured Candidatus Rokubacteria bacterium (assembly GCA_963734175.1). Classification (GTDB taxonomy): domain Bacteria; phylum Methylomirabilota; class Methylomirabilia; order Rokubacteriales; family CSP1-6; genus AR5. Next base: position 186,840 of record CAVTGC010000011.1, on the reverse strand, counting down.
ATGCAAGGCGTGGCCTATCACGCGGGGTGCTGGGATCGGAAGGTTCGTTCAGGCTCAAGGTCACAGGACAACTGAACAAGGAACCTCAGCGAGGACCCGACAATCCGCGCGATCTCTTGGACGATAACCACGGGGGCAACCGGCTTCACGAGGTAGGAATCGAAGCCGGCTCGAATCGCCCGCCCTCGTTGCCTCTCCTCGTCTGCGGCAGGGAGACGACGGGATCGGCCGATCACGACCCGCAGAAGCCGAGCAGGCCTGATGAGGATTGCGGACAGAGACCGTGTCCGCCTCTCGCCCGCTGGTAGAGACGTCCGACCAAACACAACGTCCGAGCTCGAGCCCGACCGCATCGGCACCGTGGTTGATTTTTCGCGTGATGGGACAAGCGTGTGGGTTGTCTGGGATGGCCTGCCTCTCGGCCCCGAATGATGTATCTCGAGTGGCTCCTGATAGTTGTCAAATCAGGCAATAGAGCGACGGATTAGTTGGAGTCACAGCGCGGGAGGCGCTCTATCAGCAGCAGCGCGTGCTCCCGGGAGCGTATGCTCTCCCCGTGCCGCCCAGCCTCGAGGAGCAGGCCGCGATCAAGCGGCGCGAGAAAGCTCTGGATGCCCAGCCGTGGTTCCGGGCCCACGTCGAGAAGGCGCTGGCCGAACGGCGAGCCAAGCGCGCGGCGAAGCCGTCGTCCTCGCTAAAGGCGCCGGCCTTGAGCAACCAGAACTAGGTCCCACGGCCGGCTCGCAGACCCGCAAGGGGCCACGGGTGCACGCGCCAAGCGACCCAGACGCCGGCCGGCCTCACCACCGACGTCCAGGCACCATTCACGACTGCGGCGCGTCTCGGTCGGGTCGGACCTGCGCGTAAGGCGGATGCGGCCGGCGGTCTACCTCGACGCCGCCCGCCCCATGGACCTCCGTCGCTTTGCGATAGACAGTTGCCGGGTCGAGCCCGCAGCCCTGCGCCCGCCGGAGGATCCGCCGGAGACGCTCGACTCTCTGCGGCTCGTCGTCGCGGGCCCACAGCGCCGAGATCACCCGCGAGGCGTGCATTGAGTACTGTATCTCCAGTTTGAGCGGGGGCCACGTTGCCTGCTCCACCGCCTCGAACGGCGGCGCCGGCCACGTACCCCACTCCGGGTGCTCGCGCCGACGGCGGGCGTCCAGTCGCTCGTACATGGCGACCGCGCGCTGATAGAGCGTCGCCGGGTCGATCTCGGCTTCGGCCGCCTCCTGGAGCGCTCGGCGGATGCCCGGCACATACGGGGGGACGTTGCGATCGCACGCTGCCCGCCGGCTGGCCATCCTCGTCGTCGAGCGTGTAGCCGCCCATCGGCTGGAGCCCTCGAGCACGCTCGACACGCAATGCTGCTCCTCGGGCGAGAGCAGGGGCGTCCCGTCGCCGCTAACGCGCTCAACCACTGGCGGTTCTCCATTCAGCCGCCGCGAGTTCCGACCGGGTCCTGGAGGTCTGCTCGAAGGCCTCCCGCCGTCCAGGCCACAGGAGACCGCCCAGCCGGCGTAGAGTAACAGCCACCGGGAGGCAGCGATGGCCGATTACCCGCTCGGAAGCCTCGGGCTGCAGATCAAGGTCCACTGGAAGAAGTACCGGCCCCAACTGTACGCGGAGCTGGAGAAGGCCGGCGACCTGGCGGAGAGCCTGCACGCGGCCCAGGAGCAGACGAGCGATCTGATGGACCGCCTGCTAGATCAGGGGCTGCCACATCACCAGGCCTGGGAGCTGGCCAGGGAGGAGTGGGCGTTCCTCCCGAGCGAGGAGGACGACGAGGCGTCGGCGTGAACTATCTGCCCCACATCGCCGCTCGTCCGCCCTACCATCCCGGCATGGACCGGCGCCGCTTCCTGCTGACCTCGCTGGCCGGTGCCCTCGCCGTGCCGCGCGCCGCTCGGGGGCAGCAGGCGAAGATCGCGCGCCTGGGTGTACTTCTCTTCGGCACCCCCGACACCGATGCCTTCCCCGCGATCCGTCGAGGGTTAGGCGCGCTGGGGTACGTCGAGGGTCGGAACATCCTCTTCGAGCATCGCTACGCGGAGGGGAGGCCCGAGCGGCTCCCGGACCTGGCGAGCGACCTCGTCCGCTCGAAGCCCGACTTGATCATCGCGGCCGGTGGCGATGTCGCACCGTTTGCCAAGCGGGCCACCGGGACCATACCGATCGTGATGATCACGAGCGCCGATCCAGTTCAGGGTGGTCTCGTCGCCAGCCTCGCGCGTCCCGGTGGCAACGTGACGGGCGTGACGTTCGTATCGTCAGACCTGGCCGGCAAGCGTCTGCAGTTTCTCAAGGAAGCGGCACCCGGCATGACGCGGGTCGCGGTTCTCTGGAACCCGGACCATCCTGACGGTGAGTTCCCGGCGACGCTGGCTGCGGGCCGCTCGTTGGGGGTACAGGTCCAGTCACTCGAAGTGCGGGGGCGCGACGACTTCGCCGGCGCTTTTGCGGCGGCGACCCGAGAACGAATGGAGGCGGTGATCGTGGTTTCCTCGAGGCTGATGACCTTGAACCGGGCCCGGATACTGGACCTTGCAGCCCAGAACCGTTTGCTGCTCGTATCCGGCTGGGGCCCATGGGCGGCGCAGGGTGGACTCCTGAGCTACGGGCCCGATCTTGACGCTGTGATCCGCAACTCGGCCACCTACGTCGACCGAATCCTCAAGGGCGCGAGGCCGGCCGACATCCCGGTGGAGCAGCCAACGAAGTTCGAGCTGGTCATAAACCTCAAGACGGCCAAAGCACTCGGCCTCACAATCCCGCCCGCGCTGCTGGCGCGGGCGGATCAGGTCATCGAATGACGCGATCCGTACTCATGTTCCTTCTGGCCTGGCGTCGACGGAACTCACTGCTCTGCGGTGTCGCGTTCGGTCTTCTCCTTGCCGGCTGTTCGTCGCATAGTGGTCAGTGGGGGTTCCCTCCTGGTGGGAACGCTGAACAGCTCCAGCGCGCCGTGAAGCTGTGCAATCTCGACTCACTGAGGTGGCACGTTGGATTCGTTCCACGAAAACCGATCGAAGGGCGATTCGAGGAGTGCATGACCGTGCTGGGTCATGTGAGGATCGGAGCGGAGTGACGCAGCCCTACCTCCTCCCCTGAGTCCGCGTGCTCCTCTTGATCCGCTCCATCACCTCGACCAGCTGGGGTCACGAGGCGTGGCCACAGGTGACGCCGCTGCTACGTCATGCGTTGAAATACGGCGGCGATCGCGCGGGGAGGCTGGTGGAACTGGTTGCGGGAGGCCGTCGCGCCTCCTGTCAGGAATATTTCCAGATTGAACGATAGCTAGCTGAGGGCATCGCCTAATGGCTCGTCGTCTCAGCGAGTTCTCAATTGGCACCGCGCTTGCCGTTTTCTACTTCACCCGTCACGGGCCGCGTGTGGCCCGGCTTGCGGAACGAAGGATAGGTTGCAGTGAAGATCTTAGTGGAGGTGCCAGACCTACCGCGCGACCGCATCAGTTCTCATGCCGTCGCCAGCTATGTGCGGGCCGTCCTCGCACTTCGGGCGTTGCGCCGAGAGATCGCCCAGAAGTTACTCGAAGTGGAGCGTTGCAAGAGGGCGATCGCGATCCGGCTTCAGGCCGACGTTTTACTGGCCGAGGCGCAGGGCCTACTCGACGACCTGGATTCCAAGCAGTCAGTGTTGACAAACACTAGCACTGGTGTCGTTTCGCGCAAACGGCCGAGATGATGAAGACCGTCCTGGAGGTCGATGATCGCCCCGATGCACGCGAGAGCATGACTCGCCCGCTTGACGCGACCGACTTCGACGTGCGTGAGACTGCCACGGGCGTGACGCTCTGCGGCTGGTTTGCAGGTGGACGTCACGTGCGCAGATGTTTGGAGACGGCGTGTCACCTGCGCCAGGCCCGGAAGGGGGGCTGCTCAACTCGGCAGGACTGGCCGCTGTTGCAGAGCACATCAACGAGGGCCAGTGCAGCTAGTCTGAGGGATAGTTCCTAACTCCGGCGTCGACGGGGTCCAAGCACTCCCTCACCCACGTCTTCCGTCACGTCTGGAAGATCCCGAATCAAACCTCCTCAGTGGCGCCGACCGCTTCGAGTTCCGTAGGTGGCACGAACTCGGCCTTACTGGGGGCCGAAGGTCCGTCCCCGGTCCACCGCGGCCGCCAGGACTTCAATCAGGTGCGGTAAATTGAATGGCTTTTTGACGAAGGCGAAGAACCCTTCCGGCTCGGTGATGCGATGCCCCGAGATAAGGATGACGGGCACGGCGCGGCCAGCCCGCCGAAGAGCCGCCAGCACCTCAGTCCCGGACAGGCCAGGCATCATCATGTCGACCACGACGGCGTCCGGCGGAAAGATCGGCACAGCCTCGATCAGTTGGCGGCCGGTCGCAAACACGGCGACCTCGTAGCCCTCGCTGGCGAGGAGGTCGCGCAGAAACTCTCGCACGAGGGGCTCGTCGTCGGCCACGAGGATACGGGCGGGCGGGACGCTCATATGTTAGCGGAATGCTACCCAGCCGCGCGCGTTGTCTTCCACTCGATACCTTACCGCGCGACTCGCGCCCATAGCGACCCGAGATAGATGCGCACGCCGGCCGTTATCAGGACTGCATCGACATGAACGTTGTGCGTCCGGTCGGCCAGGAGTAGCTGATGCGCTCGGCTCGTGTGGTACCTCGTCTCCAGCCCGAGCGCGATATTGTTGGTTATGAAGTACTCGAGGCCGACACCTGTGGCGAGGGCGACCCCGTAGTCGGTGCCATGGACGCGGGCAGTTAGGCCATGCGGCTTACGGTCGTTGAACTCAGCATAGCTGACGCCTACACCGCCAAGAAGGTAGGGAACGAAGCGACCGCCCAGCATCGGATAGCGGAACCGGATTTGCGGCACCACCGTGTAGACGGCGTACTCGCCCACGGCACCCACGCCACGCACCTTAAGAATCGGCTCATGGCCATCAGCGACCAGCTCTACGCCCAGGTGAGAGCCGACATCGACTCCGACACCGACCCCGAGAAGCAGACTGAAGTCGCCCTTGGCAGCATTCTCGGGCGTCGCCTCGATGGGACCGCCGATGCGGCGGTCGGTGATCGTCGCGCCACCGATCCGTAGCGCAAGGTAGTAGCGTCCGGCGGTGTCAACGTCCGGCGCGCCGAGGCTCTCGACCGAATGTTGTCCAGAAAAGAGCAGGCGGAGGCTCGCCGTAGCGAGGAGCGCAGCGAGCTGTGCATCACGCCGTCGGCCGGCGATTTCAATCTCGTGTCCCCGCGATACGAGGTACCGCAGCTCGGCGCCGATGGCGATGTCGTCGGTGAGCGTATAGTCAAGGCCCGTGCCGACCGTACCCACGACGGCCACGTCGTCAGCGCGCACCGACAGGCCGACGGCGGGTTTCTTTCGGTCGTTAAACTCGTTGAGACTGACTCCTGCCCCAGCCAGTAAATAGGGCGTCATCGGGGTACCGGGCAGCGCCGCCCGAAGGCGTATCTGTGGGATGAGGGTGAAGACCCCGTACTCGCCTATGTCACGGCCCCTTCGTTTGAGGTTCGTTTCGAAGACATCGCCCGCGATTTCAAAACCCAGGTGGCGGCCGACGTCCGCACCAAAGGACATGCCCGTGGCCTGCTGCAGACGGGAGGCACTGATCCCCCGTGCGACCTCGGTGTCCGGTAGCAGAGCCGTACCAAGGCGCGCGGCCCAGTACCATCGAGGCCACAGCGGCTCTTCAGCGGCGCAGACACCACGGGGACCCGAGATTGTTAGAAGCATTACGGATAGCACCAGCGAAAAGAGGAGCCACATGGCTGATGAGCTGCTACGAAATGGCCGTCACCTTGGCGGTTGCATTAGCCAGCCGCAGCGACTCCGCTAAGACCTGCATAAGGCCAAAGGTTCAGGCATCTGGGGTGGAAGAAAACCTTCTGAGCAGAGCGAGGACCAAGTCAACTCGGTCTCTCCCACGCCGATGATGGTGCCGCAGGCTATGCAGGTGTGAGCCTCACGGTAGGGGCCGCCCCACACGCGCGTCGGCCGGGTTAGCGGAAGCACGCGGCTCGCGGACAGAACGAGGAGCCGACGAGCGCCGGAACGTGGCCGCAACATGACCATGCTCCGTAGCATGAGCGAGGCCAATGACTGGCGCTTGCTCGCCCTAAGCTGTCGGCGAACGCTGCGCGGGGGAGGCTAAGCATTCATACATGTCCACGGCGCGCCGATAGAGCGACTCCGGGGCGATCTCCGCCTCGGCTGCCGCCTGGAGCGCTCGGCGATCCCTGGCACATACGGGCGCACGTTCCGCGCGCCGCACACGGTGGCGACCTCACGCCCGTCCTCGTCGCTACGGTTGCATCGTGGATTGTTGGAGCCGACTCATTTGCCGGCGCCGGACGCTCGAGGAGCGGTTAGGCGAGGCGCACGCCGGCCCTCGGAGAGGAACGGCCCGACACGTAACCTCGCAGGTGCGCAGGTTCGACCACGACGCTGCCTCAATCGCGCCAGAACGTCTTGAACCGATCGGGCGCCAGATTGGTATAGCGTGTCGTGTGGACGATGTTCTTGTGGCCTAGGTAGTGCTGGATCGCCCGCGTGTCCTGCCCGTCGTTGGCCATCCACAGTGGTTCCCTTGGCCGGGTAAACACGCTGGGGAAGATAGGGCAGAGGGCCCTCTTCTTCGTTCATCGGAAGTGTCAACACTATTACGAGTCCGGACATCCCAGGGCACACAGATCCCGATTCGTTTGGCCGATCACAGTCCCCATTGCTTCATATATTTGTGATCCGCTTCGTTGGCCCGAACGCTAGTCCCGAGAAGATAGTCCGCCAGAGGGAACACCACATTGAAGTTCCTGTCCTGGTGTCTGTGATGCAGGCAGTGATATCGCGCCAGAAACTTATAGACCGGCCAGGTGCTGAAGACCCGCTGCTCTGGCTTGTGCATCTCCAGGTGGATTTTGTTCCACGCCCAGTGATGAAAAATCATAACGGCCACAAAGACCACCGCCCCCTGCCAGGACACCAATGCAATAAGCGCAGCAAATGGAACGGCCTTGATCGGCGCCTTGCGCACAGTCAGCCGTATCTCCTTGTCTTCACCACGAGCGACTGGTTCATCGCTGAATATCCCGGCGTAATGCACGTGATGCAGAAGAGCGTGAGCCTCGAATATGCGCTTGAAAGACGGACTACGCGCACTGAGGAAGTTTCTTCTGTGCATCAAGTTCCGGTGTACCTGGTGCTCGATAAAGGAAGTCAGAACGCACGAGACAATGAACCAGCCACCAATCTCCAAAAGCCACATCAGCGGCTCCCTAAATTCTCCGATACGAATTGTAGTCATCCAAGCCGTCTGAGTGTTGGATTTCGGATATGGAGCCGCTTGCCGTCCGACTGACGGCGTCCAGGAAATCCGACAGGCTGACCAACAGCTTGAGCGGCTTCGCCGCTTCATCCTGGAAGGTGACACCTCGCCCAAGGTCCGGGCTTGGTTGGCTGAAGCTGAGCAGGCCGACGCAGGCCTACGCCAGGAGCTCGCTCGGGTCGAAGCCGAGGTTCAACGGCGACCGCTCCAGGTCCATCCTGGCCGCGTTAAGCAATATCTCGAGGATCTCCGCGCCACGCTGGGAAAGGGCGGCTTGCGAGCCCGGCAACTGCTACAGGGCGACATCGAGCGGATCAACGTGCACCCGATCCTGGACGCGACGACGCCCTTTGCCAGGGCCGAGATTATCAGCACCGGCAAAGGGCTTCTGGACCGTGTAGCAATCGTGGTTGCGGGGGCTGGATTTGAACCAGCGACCTTTGGGTTATGAGCCCAACGAGCTACCGGGCTGCTCCACCCCGCGGTGACTCACGTACCTTACCCGCGCCCTTCCAGCGAGTCAAGCGGAGTCGGGGCTGACCCCTACTCGCCTCGCAGCCGCGGATCGAGCAGGTCGCGCAGCGCGTCGCCCACGATGTTGAAGGCGAGCACGGCCAGCATGATCGCCAGCCCGGAGAACGTCGTGATCCACGGGCAGCACTTGATGTACTGGCGGCCCTCGCTGAGGATGTTGCCCCAGCTCGGCGTCGGCGGGGGGATGCCGAGGCCGAGGAACGACAGGCTCGCCTCGGTACGGATGGCGGTGGCGATGTAGAGAGTGGCCACGACCACGAGCGCGTAGAGGGCGTTGGGGAATACGTGCCGGGCCATGACCCGGAGCTGGCCGGCTCCGATCGCGCGGGCGGCCATGATGTAGTCGTTCTCGCGGATGGTCAGCGTCAGGCTGCGGGACAGGCGCACGAAGTTCGGCGTCAGCGCGATCGCCGATGGCCATGATCTCGTTGACCAGCGAGCCGCCCAGCGCGGTGACGATGATCAGCGCGAGCAGCAGCGTCGGAAAGGCCATCAGCATGTCGGTGGCCCGCATGATCACGAGCTCGGCCCGGGCGCCCCGATAGCCGGCGTAGATGCCCAGCGGCACCCCGATGGCGAAGCCGAAGACCACCGAGGCCAGGCCGACCTGCAGCGAGATACGCGCGCCCCAGATGATCCGGCTCAGGATGTCGCGCCCGAACTCGTCGGTCCCCAGCGCGTGGCGCTCGACCGGCCCCGGGTCCCTTGAGAACGGCGTCGGAGAACTGGGCCGACGGGCTCAGCGGCGCGATGAGCGGCGCGGCGGCCGCGATCACGATCATGGCCACCGCCAGCAGCGCGCCGATGCCGATCGGCAGCCACCGCCGCAGGTACTGCGCGCGCCGCGCCCCGCGCCGGCCTCGGCGGCGACGGCTGCCGGCCAGGTCGACCGGCTCGGCCTCGGCGCGCGATGGCCATCGTGGGATCCTCCCGTCTACCGGTAACGTGATCCGCGGGTCGACGACCGCGTAGAGCATGTCGACCACCAGGTTGACGACGATGATGGTCATGGTGAAGACGGTGATGGCGCCCTGGGCCAGCGGATAGTCGCGGGCGCCGATCGCGTCCACCAGCATCTTGCCCAGCCCGGGCCGCGTGAACACCGTCTCGGTGAGCACGGTGCCCGTCAGCGCGATCGCCACGAAGATGCCGATGATCGTGAGCAGCGGCACCATCATGTTACGGAGCGCGTGCTTGTAGACGACCATGCGCTCGCACCTGCCCCTTGGCGCGCGCGGTGCGGATGTAGTCCTGGCTGATCACCTCCAGCATGGCCGAGCGCGACAGCCGGCTGACGGTGGCGGCCAGCGTGAAGCCCAGCGCGAGGGCGGGCAGCGCCAGGTGATAGAGCACGTCTCCCACCGCGGCCAGGAAGTCGCCGGGATAGGTGAACATCTCGCCGGAGCGGATCATCGTGATGACCCCGTCGAGATCGCCGCCCGCCGATGAGCGGGAAGATGTCCAGGCGCAGCGAGAAGAACGATGAGCAGCAGGATGCCCAGCCAGAACACCGGCATGGACAGGCCGAGCAGCGCGAAGATGCGCAGCGGGTAGTCGATGAGCGGACTGCGCCGCTTGAGGGCCGAGACGATCCCGATGGGAACGCCGACCAGGGCCGCCACCACCGCGCTGGCCATCACCAGCACGAACGTGTGCGGGAACATGCGGGCGATGTACTCGCTGACCGGGTAGCCCTGGCGCAGGGACTTGCCGAAGTCGAACCGCACCGACCGCCAGATGTAGTCCGCGTACTGGACCAGCCAGCGGACGGTGCAGCCCGAGGTTCTTGGTGCAGTCGGCCAGGGCCTCGGTGGTCGCCTGGTCGCCCATCATGGCCACGCAGGGGTCGCCGGGCAGGATGCGCATCGCGAAGAACACGATGCTCATGGCCCCGAGCAGCATCGGGACCGCGATCAGCAGCGCGGCGCAGGACGTACTGGATCATGGCGCCAGCTCAGTTCACGATCTTCAGCAGCTCGGGATAGTTGTAGCTGTAGTGCAGCGAGAACTCGCCGTACTCGGGATCGAACGGGGTGCTCACGCGCTTGGGGTTGCGCGCCCACTGGTTCGGCACGTCGCTGATCGGCAGGCAGACCAGGTCCCGCTCCATGCGCTTCTGCGTCTCGGCGTAGATCGCCGCCCGCTTCTTCTGGTCCCGCTCCACGCGGCCCGCCGCCAGCAGGTCGTCCATCCCCCGGTAGTGGGCGAAGTTCGTGCCCTTGTTGCCGGTGGCCGGGTCGGGGATCTCCTTGGAGTCGAAGAACAGCGACAGCCAGGGGTCGGCGTCGGTGATGCGGGTGCCGCCGTAGAGCACGAACGGGTTGAGGTTCTTCCGGATGTTCTCGTGGAAGGTCGCGTGCTCGACCACCTGCAGCTCGACGTTGATGCCCACCTGCTTGAGCTGCTCCTGGGCCAGCGTGAGCACCTTGGGATAGAAGAACGACTTGCTGATGAAGTAGTTCTTGATCGTGAAGCCGTTCGGGATGGCCCGCCTCGGCCAGGAGCTTCTTGGCCAGCGCCGGGTTGTGCTCGGGGAACTGTCATCGGGATGTGGCCGAAGTAGCCGGGCGGGCACGCAGCTCGTGGCCACCCGGGCCAGGCCGCCCGGATACATGGTCTCCTTGATGGCCTTGCGGTCGATGGCGTGCATGAACGCCTTGCGCACGCGGATGTCGTCGAAGGGCGGCTTGGTCATGTTGATGTAGAAGCGCTCCTGCCCGCCCGGACCCCGCCGGTCGATGATCGGCGCCCATCTTCTTCACCTGGTCGGCGAAGTCGGCGGTGACCGCCTCCGGATAGAGCAGGTCGAACGTGCCCTTCTCGAGGCCGATCAGCTTGGTGGCGTCCTCGGGCACGTCGAACCAGTGGACCTCGTCGATCTGGGGCCGGCCGCCGGCGAACTTGTCGAAGGCCTTGAGGACGATCTTCTCCCGCGGCGAGTGCCGGTCGAAGTAGAAGGGCCCGGTGCCGACGGGGTTCCACTTGAACTGCTCGTCGTTCTGTGGCCGCCTTCTTGGAGACGATGTAGCCCTGCTGGTAGCCCACCATGCGCAGCAGGAAGATCGCGTCGAACGACTTCAGCGCGATCTGCACCGTGTACGGGTCGACGACCTCGATCGACTTGATCACGTCGAGGTTCACGCCGTAGCGCGTGCCCGGCGTCTTGTTGATCTGCCGCTCGAAGCTGAACTTCACGTCCTCGGCCGTCATCTCGCCGAAGCCCTTGTGGAACTGCACGCCCTTCTTCAGCTTGAACGTCCAGATCGTGCCTTCGGGCGACAGCGTCCAGCTCTCGGCCAGGTCCGGCTCCACCTCGGCGGTGGTGACCTTGCCGTCCTTGATGGCGAACCGCGTCAGCCCTCGGAACATGAAGCGGGTGATGGCCTGCGACTGGCCCAGCGTGCTGGAGTGCGGGTCGAGGGTGTCGGGCTCCTTGGCCGCGATGTTGAGGACCTTCTTGCGCTGGGCCTCCGCCGCCGGCGGACCGACCAGCGTGATCAGGGTCACGATGGCCAGGGTCGCGAGGATCGTCGCCAGGGCGAACGGGAACCGTGATCGGACGGGGCTCGACATGAAGGTCCTCCTGTTCCAGGCGCGTGGGCGGACATGGGGGGGCGAGGCGGCGAGGGGCGCTGCCGTAACCCGGAGCGATCGGGGAGCGATGATCGCTTGATCGATCATGCCGTCCTTTGGCCGATCGGATCGAATTCGGGTCCCTTGCCGCCGGAGACGGCCGCGTGGTGGCCGTCTCCGGCGCAGGGTGAGCGACAGCATAGTCAAGATGCCGGCTGGCAGCAAGCCGGGCTGGGCGCCGGGTCCGGGACCGCCGGCCGGCGAGCTAGTCGAACGTCACCACGCCGCGGGCCACCTGGCCGGTGCGCAGGGCGGCGAAGCCCTCGTTGATCTCCTCGATGCGGTACGTCCGGCTCACCAGCTCGTCGATCTTCAGGCGCTTCTGCATGTACAGGTCGACCAGCCGGGGGAAGTCGAGGTCGGGCCGGACCGAGCCGTACATCGTCCCCTTCAGACACTTCTCCTGCAGCGCCATCATGTACGGCGTCACCGGCGCCCGTACGGCCATGGCGGCCATGCCGACGATGACCGCGGTGCCGCCGGGCCGGATGGCGTCGACGATCTGCAGGGTCGTCGCCTCGCCGCCGATGGCGTCGAAGGCGTAGTCCACCCCGCGGCCCCCGGTCAGGCTGCGCGCGAAGTCGACCACCTTGGTGGCGGAGGCGTTGACGGTATGGGTGGCGCCGAAGTCCTTGGCGTAGGCGAGCTTGGAGTCGAGCAGGTCGCAGGCGATGATCGTCGCGGCGCCGGCCAGCCGGGCCCCCTGCACCACGTTGAGCCCCACGCCGCCGCAGCCGATGACCAGCACCGAGGCGCCGGCCTCGACCTCGGCACAGCGGGTGACGGCGCCGACGCCGGTCGGCACGCAGCAGCCCATCAGCGCGGCCTGCGGCCACGGCATGTCGTGGCGGATCGGCACCAGCTGCTCGGCCGGGCACACGACCTTCTCGGCGAACGTCCCGATGCGGGCCAGCTGGTTCAGCCCCTCGCCGTTGCGGGACAGGCGCGGGGTGCCATCGAACATCACCCAGCGGGGCGTGTCGTTGTGGCCGTCGCACAGCACCGAGCGGCCGATCGAGCAGTACAGGCAGTGGCCGCACTGCGGGCGGAACGAGAAGATCACGTGGTCGCCCGGCTTCACGCTGGTGACGCCGCTTCCGACCTCCTCCACGATGCCGGCCGCCTCGTGGCCGAGCACCATCGGCAGCGGCACCGTCCAGTCGCCGTTCATGATGTGCCAGTCGCTGTGGCACACGCCGGCCGCCTTGACCTTCACGCGGGCCTCGCCGGCCCGGGGATCCTCCTGCTTGACGTCCACGACCTCGAGCGGAGTGTTGGCCTTGTAGAGGACGGCCGCTTTCATGGGTGGCTCCCTTCGCCGGGTCGGATCTCCCGACCGCGCCGAGTACCCTACCCGCTCGGCCCGTCCCCGGTCAAACGGCCGCTGTAGGATGAGCGCCATGAGAGGCCTGTCGATCCTGATCGTGATGCTCCTGCTGGTGGCTGGCTGCGCGCGCCCGAAGGCCACCGCCCTCCCCGCCCCCGACGTGACGCTGGCCGGCACCGCGTGGACGGTCGAGCGCATCGACGACGTCGCCGCCGACCGGGCGGCGGCCACCGTGCGGTTCGAGGACGGTCGCACCTCGGGGCGGAGCGGCTGCAACCAGTACTCGGGCTATCTGCAGGCCTCCGGCAGCGCGCTGCGGGTCAGCGAGGTGCGCAGCACGCGGATGGCGTGCGCAGCGGCCGTGATGGAGCAGGAGACGCGGTTCCTGGCCGCCCTCGCCGCCGCCCGCAGCGCCCGCCGGGAGGGCGATCGCCTGGTGCTGCTGGACGAGGGCGGTCGCGCGCGGCTCCGCCTCATGCCGGCCACTCCGGTCGCCGAGACCGCGCCGGCGGGACGGACACGCGTCTACGAGTGCGCCGGCGGCGTGGCCCTGGCGCTGACCGAGGCCACGCCCGACGCCGTCGACGCCTGGCTGTCCGACGGTCGCCGCCGCCTCACCCGCGCGCCGACGGCCTCCGGCGCCCGCTACACCGACGGGCAGGTCTCGATCTGGAACAAGGGCGCCGAGGTCCAGCTGGAGCGCGACGGCCGCTCGTGGCGGTGCACCGAGCAGCAGCCGGCCGCCCCGCGCTGACCGCGCGGTACCATGGGGCGGCGCCCGGGGCTCGACCCGCGGGCCGCGGAGGATCCGAATGAGCGACAGCGAGACGATGCGCAAGGGCACCGAGATGCGGCGGAAGCTGCTGGGCGACGCCTGGGTGGAGCGCGCGAACAAGAACAACTACAACGACCCCGTCATGAAGGAGTTCATCGACGTCGCGACGGAGTCGGTGTTCGGCACGCTGTGGACGCGGCCCGGGCTCGACCTCAAGACCCGCACGCTCGTCTGCGTGATCTCCGATGCCGCCACCGCCCACGAGGCCGAGCTGGAGATCCACCTGCGGATGGCGCTACGGCAGGGCTGGACGGAGAAGGAATTGACCGAGGCGCTGATTCACCTGCTCGGCTACTGCGGGGCGCCGGCCGCGCGCGACGCTCTGCTGGTTGCCTCCCGTGTGTTCAAGGAGGTCCGCGCCGGCAACTGATCGCCGCCGCGACGAGAGGCCGGGACGGGCTCCCGGCCTCTCGTGAATCGCGGCGTAGTAAGAGTTAGTTCGACTGCTTCTTCGCGGGGGGCTCGGTCGCCGGCGACGCCGCGGGCGGAGCCGAGGCCATCAGCTTCGCGTTCGTCTCGGCATCGAGCTGGCCGGTCACGGTCAGGTTTTCCTTCGTCTGGAAGTCACGAACCGCCGCCATGGTGCGGGGACCCATGACACCGTCGATGGGGCCGGGCTTGAAGCCGCGGTCCTGCAGCGCCTGCTGAGCCGAGCGCACGTCGGCGCTCGCGCGGCCGTTGCCGCCCTTGAACGCGTCCTTGACGCCTTCCTTCATGTCATGCGTCTTGGCCTTGGTCTTGTCCCAGGCGCGCTCCGCCTTGTCGCCCATCGTGTCCTTGCCGTCGGCGGCCTTGGCGCGGACCTTGTCGGCCTTCTGGTCGGCCTTGGCCTTGATCTCGTCGGCCTTCTGGTCGGCCTTCTGCTCGATCTGATCGGCCTTCTTCTCGGCCTTTTCCTTCGTCGTATCCTGCGCGATCGCGGGCGACGCGACCCAGGCGATCCCCAGGGCAAGCGCGCACGCGGCTGTCGTCAGCTTCATCATGGGCTGTGGCCCTCCTCACGAGAGGACCAGTGCAAGACCAGCACCAGCCCGGAAACGCTTAAATATCAAGGGCTCCTGCCGCGATTCGTGTACCCCTTACAACCGACTTCTACAACCAGGACCGACCCATCACGCCCGGAGCAGCTCCTCGGCGATCCGCTTGACGTCGCCCGCCTCGACCTGCCCCTTGTGCGTCTTCATCACGTCGCCGACCACCCGGCCCACCTGCTTGGCGTCGGTGATGCCGAGCGCGCCGAGCCGCTCCCGCACGAGGGTGCGCAGGGCCGCGTCGTCCATCCCTCGGGGCAGGTAGCGCTCGCAGAACTCGATCTCGAAGCGGAGCTGGGCGGCCTGGGCCTGGCCGCGCTCGCCGGCCTTCTCGTAGTCGGGCAGGGCTTTCTGGAGTGACTTGCGATAGGCGCCGATCACGTCGAGCACGAGGGCGTCGTCCACCTCGCCGCTGAATCCCTTGGCCGTCCGGCGCTCGGTGATCCGGCTCTTGATCATCCGGATGATGTCGCTCACCCGGCCGTCGCGGTCGCGGATGGCCTGCGTCAGCGTGTCGTTGAGAGTCTGCTCGAGGCTCATGGTGGGGCGCGCCTAGTTGATGCGCTTGACCTGTCCTTTCCATTCCTTGTCGCGCAGGACGAACTTCTGCACCTTGCCGGTCGAGGTCTTGGGCAGGTCGCCGAACTCGACGGCCGCCGGGCACTTGAAGTGGGCGATCTGCTCCCGGCAGAACGCGATGATGTCGGCCTCGGTGGCCTGCTGGCCCGGCTTGAGCGTCACGAACGCCTTGGGGCGCTCGCCCCACTTGGCGTCGGGGACGGCCACCACCGCGCACTCCATCACCGCCGGGTGCCGGGCCACCGCCTGCTCCACCTCGATCGTCGAGATGTTCTCGCCGCCCGAGATGATGATGTCCTTCTTCCGGTCCCGCAGCTCGATGTACCCGTCCGGGTGCCACACGGCCAGATCGCCCGAGTGAAACCACCCGCCCCGGAACGCCTCGGCGCTGGCCTCCGGCTGCTCGAAGTACCCCTTCATCACGTTGTTGCCGCGCATGACGACCTCGCCCAGGGTCTCCCCGTCCATGGCGACGTCGTTCATCTGGTCGTCGACCACGCGGACGAGGTCGGCGACGACGAACCCCTGCCCCTGGCGGGCGGCCCGGGCCGCCATCTCGTCGGCGGGCAGCCCGTCCCAGTCGGCGTTCCAGGCGCACACGGTGTGCGGCCCGTACGTCTCGGTGAGGCCGTACACGTGAACGGGGCGGAAGCCGAGCTCCCTCAGCTTGCCCAGCAGCGTCGGCGACGGCGGCGCTCCCGCCACCGCGCACGTCACCGGCCGCGCCAGCGGGTGGGCCTTGGGGTCGTTCACGATGCCGATCTGCACGGTGGGCGCCCCGCAGTAGTGGGTGATGCCCTCGCGATCGATGAGGTCCCAGATGCGGCCCGGCTCCACGCGGCGCAGGCACACGTGCGTGCCCGACAGCGCGGTGACCCCCCACGTGAAGCACCAGCCGTTGCAATGGAACATCGGCAGCGTCCACAGGTAGGTCGCGTCGAACGTCATGCCCGTCTCGACCGTCTCGCCGAGGGCGTTGAGGTAGGCGCCCCGGTGGTGGACCATGACCCCCTTGGGGCGCCCGGTCGTCCCCGACGTGTAGTTGATCGAGATCGTCTCGTACTCGTCCTCGATCCACGGCTCGCCGGGCTCCGGCGACTGCGCGGCCAGGAAGTCCTCGTAGGGATCGCCGGGATCGCCGGTGTCGTCGACGCGAATCACCGTCATGGCCCCCAGGTCCAGCGGCTTCACCAGGGGGGCGAACTCGTGGTCGACCAGCAGGGCCCGGGCGCCGGAGTGGCGCAGGATGTAGCCGATCTCGTCGCTGCTCAGCCGCGTGTTCACCGGCACGAGCACCAGCCCGGCCGCCGGCACCCCGAAGTGCGCCTCCAGCATGGCCGGCGTGTTCGGCAGGATCGCGGCCACGCGGTCGAGGTGCCGCAGGCCCAGCCCGCGCAGCCCCGCCGCCAGCCGGTTCACCCGCTCCTCGAACTGGCGGTACGTGTACCGCCGCTCGCCGTGCACGATCGCCGTCTTGTCCGGAAACACGTAGGCGCTGCGGCGCAGGAACGACACCGGCGTCAGCTCCGTGCGATACGGCTGAGCTTCCTTCGAGACCCGCAGCACCCGCTTCGCTCCCGACGCCATGTCGTTCCTCCGTGAGCAGACTCGCCGGGCATTATATCGCCCTCCCTCCCGACCGTCGGCGGTCGCCCCCTCGCCAACCCTGCGATACTGGCCCGGATGTCCCGATCGGCCGCCGACCAGGTCCTCGCCGCGCTGCGGGCCCAGCGCACGGCGCTCACCGCCCACGAGGCCGGCGCGCGGCGGGGCGCGGATCCCGGCGAGCTTCGCCAGATGCGCGCGGCCGTCCGCCGGCTTCGCGCCACCTTGCAGACCGCGCCCACCCTGTTCGGGGCCGAGCTGGCGCCCATCACGCGCGAGCTTCACTGGCTCAGCGCCGTGCTGGGCGGCATCCGCGACCTCGACGCCTTCCGCGACTACCTGCGGGCCGAGCTCGCCGCGCTGCCGACGGCCGAGGCGGATACCGCCGTGCAGGTGCTCGCGCACCTGGCGGCCGAGCGCGGCCGCGCCCAGAAGAGCGTGGCCGAGGCGCTCGCCTCGCCGCGCTACACCCGGCTGCGCAAGGGGCTCACCAAGGCGCTGGGACGGCGCCCGCATCGGGCCGGCGACGACGTCTCGCTGGTCGACGCGGCCCGGCGCCGCTTCAAGAAGCTGCGCAAGGCCGTGGCAGCGCTGCCCGCCAGGCCCACCGACGAGCAGCTGCACGCCGTCCGGATACGCGTGAAGCGCGCGCGCTATGCCGCCGAGCTGGCCGAGGCCGCCGCCGGCCGCCCGGCCCGGCGCTTCGCGAAGACGGCCGCACAGCTGCACGACGTCCTCGGCGAGCACCAGGATGCGGTCGTGGCCGAGTCCCGTCTCCGGGCGCTGGCTGGCTCGAAGGTCGGCGGGCTGGATCGCTCAGCGTTGCAGCGGCTGGTCGCCCGCCAGCGCCGGCGCCGCCGGGCCGCGCGGGCGGCGTTTCAGGATCAGTGGCCGAAGCTGGAGCGCCGGGGCCGCAAGGCCTGGGACTGAGCTCGGCTCAGCTCAGCGTGACGCGGTCGGTCTTGGCCGGCTCGAAGCGGCCGGTGCGCGCCAGCGCCAGCAGCACCCGCCAGGCTCCGCGGGTGGCCAGCAGCCAGTAGGTCTGGCAGCGGAACGTCCCCCAGAACTTCGCCGGCAGCGTGGTGCGGGCCACGTTCACGGACTTCGGCAGGTAGGGCGTGAGGCTCTCGACCAGATCCTGGGTGACGATGCCGCCCACCCAGATCGTGAGCCCCAGCGAGATCGACGGAAACGCGATGGCCAGCACGAACAGCAGCGGGTGATCGGCGAAGCGGTAGGCCAGGTGCCAGCCGAGGAAGCCGACGACGGGATAGACGACCGCCGCGATCGGCCACTCGACGACCTTGTTGCCGATGTGGCGGGCCAGCTGGGCCAGGTTGAACGCCGTCGGCGCCGCCCGCCAGGCCCGCCCCAGGAAGCGCACGTCGTCGAGCACGCCCTTGTACCAGCGCGCGTTCTGCCGGACCATCTTGTCGGTCGTCTCCGGCAGGTCGACCAGCTCCAGCGTGGGCAGCGCGCCCATCAGGATGCCGCGGGCGCCGAGCGCGTAGCCGAGCGTGGAATCCTCGGTGGCGCCCTCGGTGGGAAAGCCGCCGAGCGCCTGCAGGGTATCGAGCCGCACGAACTGGTGGTGACCCAGACAGATCTGCGAGCGGCGGAAGCACAGCTCGAACACCGGCCGCACCAGCCGGGCCAGCCGCGGCCGGCCGGCGGCCAGCCGCGCGAACCACGCCACCCGCCGCGCCTCGTTGATGAGCCGGGCGATCGACACCCGGATGAAGATCGAGGACTGCTGGATCGCGCAGACGCGGCCGCGGTGGTCCAGCCGCGCGAAGTTGGCCAGCGACAGCGTCACGCCCTGGTAGGCGAGGCGGGCCCGGCCGGCCAGCACGTCGGCCGCCAGCCACCGGTAGGTGTTGCGGTCCGGCAGCGAGTCGGCGTCGCTGACGCCGACGTACACGGCCGTCGGGTCGTGGGCCTCACCCAGCACCGCTCGTAGCGTCTCCGGCCGCAGCGCCCAGTTGAGCTGGTGCGCCTTGCGCCCCTCGCCGGCCGGCGCCACCACCAGCGTCAGCATCTTCTGCTGCCAGGGCGGCAGCGTGTCGCGGAAGCGGCGGACCAGCTCGGCCGTCGTCGCCTCCATCAGAGGATGGGGGGCCTGCTCCTCCTCCGCGCGGGTGGCCACGATCACGTGCACGCGGTGGTGCGGGTAGCGCGCCCCCAGCAGCGCGGCCAGCGTCCCCGCGATGGCCGGCTCGTAGTAGGCGGGCACCAGGTGCACGAAGACCGGGGCCCCCGCCGCGTGCTCCAGGGCGGCCTCGTCGGGCAACGCATCGAGGCCGGCGTAGGCGTCCTCGACGAAGCGGCAGGTGGTGAGCATGCCCTTCCAGTCCACCAGGAGCTTGAAGGCGGCCCGCCCGTTGAAGAAGGTCGTCACCAGCAACAGCAGGAACCACAGCGGCCCCGTCGCCTCGAGCCAGTCCATGCGGCCGTTACTTGGAGGGGGCGCCGCGGCCGGCCGACGGGAACTTGAGCACCGTCTCGTCGGGGCGCACGTAGCCGAGCTCCTCGCGGGCCAGCTTCTCGATGTAGCCGGGATCGTTGCGCAGCCGCTCCACCGCCCGGCTCAGCTCGTCGGCCCGGGCGCGCAAGGTGACGATGTCACGCTCCATCGCCTCGATGTCCCGGCGCATGTGGGTGACGCGCATGACCTGGTTGCCCCCGTAGACGGCCAGCCCCAGCGTCAGCACCGCCACGGCGCTGCTGCCGAGGGCGCGGGGGCTCACCGGTCGCTGCGCGCGTAGAGACTGCGGCCCGGCCAGGAGGCGGCGTGGCCCAGCTCTTCCTCGATGCGGAGCAGCTGATTGTACTTGGCGGTGCGCTCGCTGCGAGCCAGCGAGCCGGTCTTGATCTGGCCGGCGTTGACCGCCACCGCGAGGTCGGCGACGAAGGTATCTTCCGTCTCGCCGGAGCGGTGCGAGATCACGGTGCCGTAGGCCGCGCGCTTGGCCAGCTCGATGGCCTGCATCGTCTCGGTCAGCGTGCCGACCTGGTTGACCTTCACGAGCACGGCGTTGGCGATCGACTTCTGGATGCCCTGCTGGATGATGGCGGGGTTGGTGACGAAGAGATCGTCGCCGACCAGCTGCACGCGGGCGCCCAGGCGCTTCGTCAGCAGCGCCCAGCCCGCCCAGTCGTCCTCGCCCAGCCCGTCCTCGATCGAGACGATCGGGTAGTGGTTCACCAGCGCCTCGTAACGGCCCACCATCTCGTCGCTGTTGAGCACGACGTTCTCGCGGCGCAGCCGGTAGCGGCCGCCCTCCTCGGCGAACTCGCTGGCGGCGATGTCGAGGGCGAGCGCGACGTCGTCGCCGGGGCGGTAGCCGGCCGCCTCGATGGCCTCCATGAGCAGGTCGAGGGCGGCGGTGTTGGAGCCCAATGCAGGCGCGAAGCCGCCCTCGTCGCCGACTCCTGTACTCAGTTTCTTGCTCTTCAGGATCTCTTTCAGCGCGTGGAAGACCTCGACCCCCATGCGGAGCGCATTCGAGAAGGAGTCGGCGCCGGCCGGGACCAGCATGAACTCCTGGAAGTCGATGCCGTTGTCGGCGTGGGCGCCGCCGTTGATCACGTTCATCATCGGCACCGGCAGCAGCCGGCCCCCGACGCCGCCCAGGTACGCGTAGAGCGGCAGCCCGGCGTCGTCGGCAGCCGCCCGCGCCACCGCCAGCGACACGGCCAGGATGGCGTTGGCGCCGAGCGCGGACTTGTTCGGGGTGCCGTCGAGCTCCAGCAAGGCCTGGTCGATGGCGGCCTGCTCGCTGGCCTCCATGCCGTCGATCTCCGGCGCGATCGTCTCCTCGACGTTGCGCACGGCTTGCTGGACGCCCTTGCCGCGGTAGCGCTGGGCGTCGCCGTCGCGCAGCTCGACCGCCTCGCGCTTGCCGGTGGAGGCGCCGGAGGGCACCGCCGCCCGGCCCCAGGCGCCCGACTCCAGCTGAATCTCCACCTCGACGGTGGGAAACCCGCGCGAGTCGAGGATCTCGCGACCGTAGACACCGGTGATTGCCGACATGCTCAGGACCTCCGCTCGAACACGAAATCGGCGAGCGCGCGGATGGGATCGGCGGCGGGCCCGAGCGGCGTCAGCCGGCGTTTCGTCTCCTCGATCAGCTCGCGCGCCCGCTGCTTCGAGGCGGGCAGCCCATGCAGGGACGGGTACGTCGCCTTCTTCTTGCGCTCGTCGCTGCCGGCCGACTTGCCCAGCTCCGCGAGGCTGCCCTCGACGTCGAGAATATCATCCACGATCTGAAAGGCGAGCCCCAGCGCCTGGCCGGCCTGGCTGATCGCCTCGACCTGCTCGGCCCGGGCGCCGGCCAGCAACGCGCCCACGCGCAGCGAGGCCCGGATGAGCGCGGCCGTCTTGCGCAGGTGGATGTAGTCGAGCATCTCGGGCGAGATCGATTTGCCCTCGGACTCGATGTCGACCACCTGCCCGCCCACCATGCCGTCGGTGCCGGCGGCGTCCGCGACCTCGGTGACCACCGCGCCCACGATGGCGGGCGTCGCCACCCGGGCCGCGTTGGCAGCCACCAGGCGGAAGGCCAGCGTGAGCAGGGCGTCACCGGCCAGGATGGCCATGGCCTCGCCGAAGACCTTGTGGTTGGTGAGGCGGCCGCGGCGATAGTCGTCGTCGTCCATGGCGGGCAGGTCGTCGTGGATCAGCGAGTACGCGTGGATCAGCTCCAGCGCGCAGGCGGTGTCGAGCACGGCGTCGGCGCGGCCGCCGACCGCCTCGGCGCCGGCGATGACGAGGATCGGGCGCAGGCGCTTGCCCGGCGCCAGCACGCTGTAGCGCATCGAGCGGTGGACGGTGACGGGCGGGGCGGTCTCCGGCGGCAGGACCCGGTCGAGAGCGGCGTCGACGACGCCCTTGCGCTCCTCCAGGTACGCCTTCAGGTCCACGGGCCCGCTCACTGGTCTACCCTTCCGCGAGACGGAAAGTCTACGGCTCGGGTCGGGGGAAGGGAGGACAGTGAGGCGAGATGATCGGAATTCGGGGAGAGCCACGTTCGCTCGCCGCGCGACGGCCAGCGTGAGACCCGCTCCCCCGAATAATACGAGAGGCCCAGACCGGCCACAGGATGATGCGCCACGTGCCCAGGCAGGCCAGAGCGCCAATCAGTGAGCGACCGGCCGGACCTCTCACCGCGCAGTGTCTCGCCGTCCCTGGAGACGACGCAATGAGATTCTTCGTCGGCATCGACTGGGCGAGTCGGGCTCACGCCCTCTGCATCCTCGATCACTCCGGCCGGGTCCGCTGGCAGGGCTCCGTACCCCACACCGCCGCGGGCCTCACCGAGCTCGTCGGCCGGCTGCGCCGCTTCCGCGACCGCGGCCGGCTCCGCGTCGCCCTCGAGCGGCCCTCCGGCCTGCTCGTCGACACGCTCGTCGACGCCGGGTTTGAGCTCGTGCCCATTCACCCCAACGCCCTCAAGGCGACCCGGCCGCGCTACTCCGCCGCCGGCGGCAAAACTGACCCCACGGATGCCTTCATCCTGGCGGATCTGCTGCGCACGGATGGCCATCGCTTCCCCGCGCTGCGCCCGCCCTCGGACGATACCCGCGCCCTGCGCGCGCTCGTTCGTGGGCGCGACGATCTGGTCACCCAGCGGGTTGCCCTCGCCAATCAGCTGCGCGCGCTGCTCGAGCGCTTCTGGCCCGGGGCCGCCGCCATCTTTGCCGACGTCGACTCGCCGATCGCGCTCGCCTTCCTTGCCCGCTACCCCACGCCCCTCAGCGCCGCGCGGTTGGGCGAAAAGCGGCTCGCCCAGTTCCTCGGCCAACACGCCTACTGCGGCCGCCGGCCCGTGGGCGACCTGCTCGCGCGCCTGCGCACGGCCCCGGCCAGCCAAGTCGGCGAGGCCGAGGCCGAGGCCAGCGGGGACCTCGTCCGAGCCCTGGTCGCGGTCCTGACCCCGCTCGTCGGCCAGGTGCAGCACCTGTCCGCCGCCGTCGCGGCGGCGCTGGCTCAGCATCCCGACGGCCGCCTCGTGCAGAGCCTGCCCCGCAGCGGTGCCGTCAATGCCGCGCAGATCCTGGCCGAGCTCGGCGACGATCGCGCGCGCTTCCCCAGCGACGAGCACTTGGCCGCTGAAGGCGGCCTGGCGCCGGTCACCCACGCCTCCGGCCAGCACCGCGCCGTCGTCTTCCGCTGGGCCTGTAACAAGCACCTGCGCCGCGCGCTCACGACGTTTGCCGATAACTCCCGCCATGCCTCGCCCTGGGCCGCCGGCGTGTACCAGCGTGCACGCATACGCGGCTGTCGCCATCAGCACGCCATCCGAATCCTCGCCCGCGCGTGGGCGCGGATCCTCTGGCGTTGCTGGCAGGATCACGCTCTGTACGACGTCACCCGTCATCGAGCCGCGCTGGCCCTCACCGCGGCGTAAGCGCCCAATGGTTGACACAGGATGTCTCACGCCTCGTCCTCCGCCTCGAAGACGAAGGGCTTGGCGGCGGTGGCGCCGCTCTCGTCCTTGACCAGCATCTCGATGCGGCGCTCGGCGTCGTCGAGGTAGCGCGAGCAGTGGCGGGCCAGCGCGATCCCCTCCTCGAAGACCTTCAGCGAATCCTCCAGCGGCAGGTTTCCCGCTTCCAGCGCGCCCACGATCTGCTCCAGGCGCGCCAGGCAATCCTCAAACTTGAGGTCGGTCATCGTGCTCCCTGGTCGCGTCGATGCGACAGTCGAGGCTCCCCTCGTGCAGCAACACCCGGACGGCGTCGCCGGCGCTCATCTCGCGCCAGCTACGCACGATGCGGCCCTCGGGCGTACGCGTCAAGCTGTATCCACGGCCGAGCACCGCCAGCGGCGACAGCGAGTCGAGCCGGCCGGCGGCGCCACCGAGCCCGTGGCGCGAGCGGTCGAGCAGACGGTGCACGCCGCGGGCGAGCCGGCCATGCAGGTCGGTGAGGGCGCGGCGGCTGTTGAGCGTGCGCGCCACCGGGCTCAGCCCGCGCAGGCTGCGGTCGGCCAGCGCCACCCGGCGCTCGGCCCGGCCCACCGCGGCCAGCCCGGCCCGGCGCAGGCGGGCGCGGGCCTCGTCGAGCCGGCGATCCAGATCACGCAGCGGGCGCGAGGGATCGGTGAGCACGCGCCGGCCGCGGGCGCGCTCCAGCCGGTCGCGGTGCCCGGCCACCACGCGCACGGCCGCCCGGCGCAGGCGGCCGGTGAGATCGCCCAGGCTCTCGACCACCGCTCGCTTCTCCTTCACGACCAGCTCGGCCGCGTTGGACGGGGTGGCCGCGCGCACGTCGGCCACGAAGTCGGCGATCGTGAAGTCGACCTCGTGGCCGACGGCGGAGATCACCGGGATCTTGGAGGCGACGATGGTCCGGGCCAGCATCTCGTCGTTGAAGGCCCACAGGTCCTCCAGCGAGCCGCCGCCGCGGCCGACGATGATGACGTCAACACCGCCGAGCGCGTTCAGCTCGCGGATGCCCTGGGCCACCTCGCCCGCCGCCCCGTCGCCCTGCACGCGGGCCGGCGCCACCACGATGTGGATCTCGCCGAAGCGCCGCCCGATCACGCGCAGCATGTCGCGCAGGGCGGCCCCGCTCGGCGAGGTCACGATCCCGATCTTGCGCGGGAAGCGCGGCAGCGGGCGCTTGCGGCTCGGGCTGAACAGCCCCTCGGCGTGCAGCCGCTCCTTGAGCTGCTCGAAGGCCAGCTGCAGAGCGCCGACGCCCTTGGGCTCCAGCAGCTCGACGACCAGCTGGTACTCGCCCCGCTGAGCGTAGACCTCCACGGCGCCGAAGCCCATGACGTGCTGGCCGTCCTTGGGCTCGAAGCGGATCCGCCGGGCCCGGTTGCGGAACAGCACGCAACGCAGCTGGGCGCCCTCGTCCTTGAGGGTGAAGTACGCGTGGCCGGAACCGTAGACCTTGAAGTTGGAGATCTCGCCCTCGATCCACACCGCTGGGAACCGCTCCTCCATCACCGCCGCGAGCTGCTGCGAGAGCTGGGAGACGGTGAGAACGGCGCGATCGGTCATCGGGCCCCGGCGAGCTGGCGTTCGGCGGCGGTGAGCGTGTTGCGCAGGAGCATGGCCCGCGTCATCGGGCCCACCCCGCCGGGCACCGGTGTCACGTGCGCGTGCGCGCTGACGGCGGCGAAGTCGACGTCGCCGACCCACTTGCCGGAGGCCAGCTGGGTGTTGCCGACGTCGATCACCCACGCCTCCGGCTTCACCATGTCGCCGGTGATCAGGCCGGCCCGCCCGACGGCGACGCACAGCACGTCGGCGCGCCGCGTGTGGAAGGCGAGGTCGCGCGTGCGCGTGTGGCACATGGTGACGGTGGCGTGGCGGGCCAGCAGCATCTGGGCCAGCGGCTTGCCGACGATGCGCGAGCGGCCGATCATCACGACCTCGGCGCCCTCCAGCTTGGCGCCGTAGTGGTCGAGGATGGCCAGGCACCCGGCCGGCGTGCACGGCAGCACCGTGGGCGATCCGGCCAGCAGCCGGCCCATGTTCACGGGATGGATGCCGTCCACGTCCTTGTCGGGGGCGATCCGGGCGATGACCTCGTCCTCGTCGATCCCCTTGGGCAGCGGCAGCTGGGGCAGGATGCCGTGGATGCCGGGATCGGCGTTCAGCCGGTCGATGAGCGCCAGCAGCGCCTCGCGGCTGAGCCCCTCGGGGTAGAGGTGATCGGGCGACTCGATGCCGACCGCCGCCGCCATCCGCTTCTTGCTGCGCACGTAGAGGGCAGAGGCGGGGTCGGTGCCGAGCAGCAGCACGGCCAGCGTCGGCGCCACGCCGTGCCGCTCGCGGAGCCGCGCGACCCCGGCCCGGATCTCCGCCTGCGTCTGCTCGGCGACGACGTTGCCGTCCAGGATCATCGGCGCCACCGGATCAACGCGGCGAGGGCGTCACGCGGGCACGCGGAGCCGACGGATGTCGGACGCGCGGCCCGTCTCCGGGTCGATGACGATCAGCACGGCGTGGAGGGCGGCCGGGCCCTTGGCCGGCTCGAAGCGCACCGGCATCTGGCTGAGGAAGCGCTGCAGGATGATGTCGCGGTCGACGCCGATGACGCCGTCGGTGGGACCGGTCATGCCGAGGTCGGTGATGTAGGCGGTGCCGCCGGGCAGCACGCGCTCGTCGGCCGTCTGCACGTGACGATGGGTGCCGACGACCGCGCTCACCCGCCCGTCCAGGTACCAGCCGAGCGCCACCGACTCGCTCGTCGCCTCGCAGTGGGCATCGACCAGCACGATCGGCGTGTCCTTGCGTAGCTCGGGGACGATCTCGTCGGCCTTGCGGAACGGGCAGTCGATCGGCGTCATGAACACGCGGCCCATGAGATTCAGCACGGCCACCCGGTAGGGGCCGGCCTTGATGGTCACGTGCCCCACCCCCGGGGTGCCGACCGGGAAGTTGGCCGGCCGCAGGAGCAGGTTCTCCTTGGTGATGTACTCGACGATTTCCTTCTTGTCCCAGATGTGGTTGCCGGAGGTCATCACGTCGGCGCCCTGCTCCAGGAACTGGCGGGCCATGGGCGGGGTGACGCCGAAGCCGCCGGCCGCGTTCTCGACGTTGACCGTGCAGAAGTCGATCGCGTGTTCCTGGCGCAGCCGGGGCAGGAGCTTGGCGACGGCGGCGCGCCCGGAATCGCCGAACACGTCGCCCACCATCAACACGTTCATGACCGCTCCGACCCTTCCTACTTGGCCACTTCGACGGCGCGCGTCTCGCGAATGACGACGACCTTGATGTGGCCGGGATACTGCATTTCGGCTTCGATCCGCTTGGAGATGTCCTTGGCGAGCTGGTAGGCGTCGAGGTCGCTGATGATGTCGCCCTTGGTGATCACTCGCAGCTCGCGGCCGGCCTGGATCGCGTAGCACATGTCGACGCCCCGGTAGCTGAGGGCGATCTCCTCCAGCTTGGCCAACCGCTTGATGTACGACTCCAGCACGTCGCGGCGAGCGCCGGGCCGGGCCGCCGAGATGCCGTCGGCGGCCTCGACCAGCGTGGCCTCGATGGTCTCCGCCTTGACGTCCTCGTGGCCGCACAGGGCGGCGTTGATGACCTGCTTGCTCTCGTTGTACTTGGTGAGCACCTGCAGGCTGAGCTCGGGGTGGCTGCCCTCCTGCTCGTGGGTCAGCGCCTTGCCGATGTCGTGCAGGAGCCCCATGCGCTTGGCCAGCTTGACGTCGCCCTTCACCTCGGCCGCCATCATGCCGGCCAGCCAGGCGACTTCCTTGGAATGCTGCAGGCAGTTCTGGCCATAGGAGGTCCGGTACTTCATCCGCCCGACCAGCTTCACGAGCTCCGGGTGCAGGCCGTGCACGCCCACCTCGAAGCAGGCCTTGTCCCCCTCTTCCTTGAGGTGGACTTCCATCTCCTGCTTGACCTTGTTGACGACCTCCTCGATGCGGGCCGGGTGGATGCGCCCGTCGGCGATCAGCCGCTGCAGGGCCAGCCGGGCGATCTCACGCCGGTAGGGGTCGTAGGCCGAGATCAGGACCGCCTCCGGGGTGTCGTCGACGATGAGGTCCACGCCGGTGTGCAGCTCCAGGGCCCGGATGTTGCGGCCCTCCCGGCCGATGATCCGGCCCTTCATGTCGTCGCTGGGCAGGTCGACCACCGACACCGCGGTCTCCACGGTGTAGTCCGGCGCCAGCCGCTGGATGGTGGTGGCCAGAACCTCCTTGGCCTTCTCCCGGGCGGTCTCGCGGGCCTCCTCCTCCAGCCGCATGCCGGTCAGCTGGGCCTCGCGGCGGGCCTCGCCCTCCATCTGGCCGAGGAGCTGGCGCTTGGCCTCCTCCGCGGTCAGCCCGGCAATCGACTCGAGCTTGCGGCGCTGGTCCTCCAGGGCCGAGGCCAGCCGCCGCTCGCTCTCGGTCACCGTGCGCTCGCGGGTGGCGAGGCTCCGGTCCTTGTCCCCGTACTCACCGAGGCGGCGCTCGAGCTGCTCCAGCTTGCGGGCGAGCTCCTCCTCCTTGGTGAGGATTCGCTGCTCGATCGATTGGATCTCGCGCTCGCGGCGACGGGTCTCTTCCTCGAGTGCTCCTCGGGCCTTCAGCGTGCTCTCGCGAGTCTCGAGCTCGCTGGACTTGCGGCGCGTATCCGCCTCGCGCTCGGCTGTTTCCAGGATGCGGCGGGCTTCACGCTCGGCCCCCCCGATGCGGCGGTCGCTGGAGGCCTTGTGGAGCAGGAACCCGACGGCAAGCGCGAGGGCGGCGACAACCGGTAGCACGATCCAGGTCGCGTCCATCTTCGCCCTCTGGTTCGAAGGGTCGTGAGCGTCAAATAGCCGTCAAAATTGACGAGTTTCGGGATCAGTATAGAGGGGTACCGGGTAGGGAGTCAACGGTTGCGGAAGAAAAATCCCCACCTCTGCCGTGTGCCGGGGTGTTTCGAACCTGGCAAGCCAGGTGGGCACTGTGATTGGAGAGCTTCAGGCTTCCCCTTCAAGAGGGGCTTGCTCACCGCTCCCGCGTACAGCTCCCGTTAGGTTAATGAGGTTGAAACTTCCCGCCGGCATCACGAACAGCGCAGGGACGCATGTGGTGTACCTGCCCCCGGCCCCACCGTCAAGGAGTTTGTCGGAGTCATGGACTATGATGGCGCGGTGCCGCGCCTCGTCCTGATCAGCATCGACGGCCTCGCCCACTTCTACTGGACGGACCCGGCCGCCCGCATGCCGGTCCTGCGCGGCCTGGCCGAGCGCGGGGCGGTGGCCGACGGGATGGCGACCGTCTTCATCAGCACCACCTGGCCCTCGCACGTGAGCCTGGTGACCGGGGTCGGCCCCCGCACGCACGGGGTCGTCGCCAATCACATCCTGCACCGTGCAACCGGGCGGCCCGAGGACTTCACCGGCGACCCGGTCTACGACGCCGTCGACCTGGTGTGGGCGCCGACCATCTACGATCGCGCCCACGCCGCCGGCCTCCGCACGGCCGCCATCGACTGGCCCGCCACGCGGCGGGCGGCCTCGCTCGACTTCAACCTGCCTTTCTTCAAGAACCAGCAGGTCTTCGAGGCCCACACGGCCCCGGCTGTGTGGGCCGAGCTGGCCGCGCTCGGCTACCCGGTCGAGCGCCAGGGCGAGTGGGCCGAGCTGCCCCGGCGCTTCCTCAAGGACGCCATGGTGGCCGACCTGGCGATCGACGTTCTGCGACGTCACACGCCGGACCTGCTACTGCTGCACTTCCTGTGCGCCGACAGCCATCAGCACCTGTACGGTCCCCGCTCTCCCGAGGCGTACTGGGCCATCGCCTACATCGACGGGCTCGTGGGCCGGGTGCTGGCGGCGCTGGGGACCGACGGTCTGGACCGGAGCAGCGTGGTGGTCGTCTCCGACCACGGCTTCCTGCCGGTGAGCCGAGAGATCCGCCCCAACGTGCGCCTGCGCCGGCGTGGCCTGCTGCGCCTGGACGCCGCCGGCGGCGTTGCCGCCGCCGAGGCCCGGTTCGTGATGAATCACGGGGCCGGCTGGGTCTACACGGCCGGCGACGGTGATCGCGCGCGCCTGGCCCGAGATCTACGGACTGAGCTGGCCGGGCTGGAGGGCGTCTCCGCGGTGTGGACGCCCGACGAGTACGCCGGGCTGGGGCTGCCGACCCCGGAGGAGAACCCGCGCGTCGGTGACCTGCTGCTGGAGGCTGAGCCCGGCTACTTCATGGTCGACCAGGCCACCGGCGAGGACGAGCACGGCCCGCCGCGCTACCGGGGCACGCATGGCCAGCGGCCGCATCACGCCGACAACCACGCGATGTTCGTGGCCGCCGGGCGGGGGATCCGGCGGGGCGTCACGCTCGGGAAGATCACCAGCCGCGACGTCGCCCCTACCCTGGCGACGCTCCTCGCCCTGCCCCCGGCGGCGGCCGAGGGCCGTGTGCTGACCGAGATCCTGGCCTAGCTCTCGTGCGGCGCGGCTGAGTCAGCGCCGCCCGTTCGCCTCCCACCGCGCCCGATCGATCCCGTACACCAGCGCCTCGTGGCCGTACAGGTCCACGCGCCGCTCCAGCTGCTCGCCCAACCGCTCGGCCACGCGGATCGACGCACGGTTGTCAGGACGGATGAGGCTGATCAGATGGTCGCGGCCCATCTCGGTGAAGGCGTGGGCGAGTGCGCGCCCGGCGCCCTCGGTGGCGTAGCCGCGGCCCCACGAGGCCCGGCGTAGCATCCACCCCAGCTCGAAGCCCGGCCAGCCCTCCGGGTTGAAGAAGCCGAGGCGGCCGACGAGAGCACCGGTGGCGCGCTCCTCCACCGCCCACAGGCCGTAGCCGCGCAGCACCCAGTGGCCGATGATCAACGCCATCTGCCGCCAGGCGTCGGCGCGCGACAGTGCCCGCCCGTCGCCGAGGTAGCGCATCACCTCGGCGTCGGCGCAGATGGCGGCGTAGGCGTCGAGGTCCTCCTCGCGGAACGCGCGCAGGCGCAGGCGCTCGGTCTCCAGCGTCGGCGTCGTCATGTCAGCGGCCGGAGGAGCAGACGGCGCCGATGCTGGCGCGGTCCAGGCGCCCGGTCGCCAGGTCGGCAACCACGGTGACGACGGCAGCGCCGGCCGGGAACTCGTAGCGGACCGTGCGCAGGTCGATGGTGCCGGCGACGACGTCGAGCTGGTAGAACGCGGTCTCGCCGCCGGGCAGGCGGTCGCGGATCGCGACCACGCGCTGGCAGGGCGTCATCTCCACGCCGGTCTCGAAGTAGCAAGTGCCGGTCGAGTTGCGGGTCGACTGGCCGTTGGAATAGCGCACCTGGCCGGAGGCGCTCTTCACCGGCGCGCCGTTGGGAAAGAGCAGCTCGCCGGTGGCGCTGTGCACGCGGGTGCCGTTCGAGTAACGGATCTCGTCGCCGTAGTCGTTCACGAGGCGGGTGCCGTTCGGGTAGTACTCCTTGCCGAAGCCGTCGACGACGCGCTGGCCGTTGGGGTACAGCGGACCGGAGCTGTCGGAGACGGCCTGACCGGTGCAGTAGGCGGACACCGCCGCCAGGGCGACGCCGAGGATCGTCGAGGCCAGCACCGGACGTCAGGTCCGGGGCGGCGCGGTGTCGGGCCCCAGCCGCTCGAGGATGTCGACCAGCGCCCCCAGCCGGGTATCGACGTCGCCATCCTGGCGCGTCTTGTCCTCGCGCACCCGGAACAGCTCGTCGGTGATGTCGAGCGCGGCGAGGGTGAGCGAGGCCAGCGGATCCTTGATGCCGGCGGTCCTGAGCTCGGTCACGCGCTCCTCGAGATAGGCGGCCAGGCGGCGGACGTACTCCGGGGGTGCCTCCGTGCGCACCGTGAGCGTCTGGCCCAGCAAGGAGAGCTCGACGCGTCCGGCCGCCATGCGCTACCCCCCCGCCAGGTCGAGCTTGCCGATGTCCTTCAGGATCGCGTCGACCTGGGTCAGGACCTGTCGCCGCTCGTCCTCCAGCCGCTTCACGTCGCGCCGCAGCCGGTCGTTCTCTTCGCGCATGCGGCCCACCGTCTCGGCGGCGCGGCGCACGGCTTCCTCGAGCTGCGTGAGTCGTTCCAGCACGTCCGTCATTCAACTCCCCCGGAGCGAGATGCCGAACTCGCGGCCGACCGCGTCCGCCACCCGCCGGTGAATCGTGTTGATCTCGTCGTCGGTGAGCGTGCGGTCATCGGCCTGGAAGGTCAAGCGCCAAGCCACGCTGCGCCCGCCCTCGGGCAGGCGGAACACGTCGAACACGGCGACCTCCCGCAGCAGCGCCCCCGCCGTGCGGACGATGGCCGCTTGCACCGCCGCCACCGCCACCGCGGGATCGACGATGGCGAAGGCCATGTCGCGCTGCACGGACGGAAAGCGCGGCAGCGGCTGGTAGCGCGGGGCCACCGGCAGCGGCGGCAGCCGATCGAGCGGCAGGGCCGCCACGAACACGGGCGCGTCGATGCCGAACCGGGCGCGGGCGCCGGCCGCCACCTCCCCGAACTCGGCGACGACCTCGCCGGTGTCGGTGACCAGGCTGGCGTGGCTGTCGGGCTCGAGCCCGCCGAGCCGCCCGCCCAGACGGGTCTGGGCGGCCAGGCCGAAGGTGGCCAGCACGTGCTCGGCGTAGCCCTTGGCGTCGAACACATCGGCAACACCGCCGTCGCCGTGCCAGCCGGCCTCGCGGCGGGCGCCGGTGAGCGCGATCGCCGCCCACCGCGGCTCGATGGTGCCGGTGTCGCCGCCGGCGGCGCGCTCGTAGGTGCGGCCGATCTCGAAGACGCGCACGTCGGGCTGCTGGCGCCGCACGTTGGTGGCGACGACGCCGAGCACACCGTCGAGCGGGTGGGGGCGGAGCACCGAGGCGTCCTGGCTCAGGGGGTTCAGCAGGGCAACCGGGTCGGGATCGCCCGGCGCCCGCAGCGCCGCCGCCCGCGCGGGATCGGTGAAGCTGTAGGCGACCGCCTCGACCAGCCCCGCCCCCACCAGCGCCCGGCGCGCCACGCCCTCCTGCCGCAGGCGCTCGGACTCGCGCGCGACCTCGACGGTGGCTCCGGCCAGCAGCGTGGAGGGAATCTTGTCGTAGCCCCACACGCGGATGATCTCCTCGGCGAGATCGTCCTCCATCGCGAGGTCGCGGCGGAAGCTCGGGACCTCGACGTCGAGGTCCGCCCCCCGGTCGCGCACGCCGAGCCCGAGCCCGGTCAGGATCCGGCGGGCGTGGGCGCGGCTCGGCGCGATGCCGAGCACGCGGGCGACCCGGGCCAGCCGCAGGCGCACGCGGACCGGCTTGCGCCGCGGCCGGTACACGTCGACCAGGCCGCGGGCGACGGTGCCGCCGGCCAGCTCGGCCATGAGCTGGGCGGCCCGGGCGCCGGCGTCGACCAGCCCCTCGATGTCGGCGCCGCGCTCGAACCGGTAGGCGGCGTCGGTGCGCAGCCCGAGCGTGCGCGACGTGCGCCGGATTCCGGCCGGCGCGAAGTACGCGGACTCCAGGAAGACGCGGGTGGTGGCCGCGCTGACCTCGGAGTTGGCGCCACCCATCACGCCGGCCAGGCCGATGGCCCGAGCGGGGTCGGCGATCACCAGCATCGAGGCATCCAGCGCGCGGTCCTGGCCGTCGAGGGTGGTGAACCGCTCGCCCGCCTGCGCGCGCCGCACGACGAACGTGCGGTCGGTCACCCGATCGCCGTCGAAGGCGTGGAGCGGATGGCCGAGCTCCCACAGCACGTAGTTGGTGATGTCGACCACGTTGCTGATCGGGCGCAGGCCGCATGCGCGCAGCCGCGCCGCCATCCAGGCCGGGCTCGGCCCCACCCGGAGGCCGGTCACGACTCGCACGGTGTAGCGCGGGGCCAGGTCCGGCGCCTCCACCCGCACGCGTACCAGCCCGCGCGCCGACTGGCGACTCTCGCGCAGCGCGAGGGCGGGCCGGCGCAGCCGGGTGCCGGTGAGGGCGGCCAGCTCACGCGCGACCCCCAGCACCGACAGGCAGTCGGGCCGGTTCGGGGTGATCTCGATCTCCAGCACGTGGTCGTCGAGGCCGAGGTGCTCGACGAGGTCGGCGCCGAGCGGGGCGTCGGCGTCGAGGGCCAGCACGCCAGCCTCGTGCTCGTCGCCCAGCCCCAGCTCACGCTCCGAGCACAGCATGCCCTGCGACTCGGCGTCGCGGATCTTGGCGATGGCGATCTCGCGGCCGCCTGGCAGCCGCGCGCCGGGCGGCGCGAAGGCCGCGCGCAGGCCGACCGCGGTGTTCGGCGCCCCGCACACGACGGCGAAGCGCTCGCGGCCCGTGCTCACCCGCACCAGCTGCAGGCGGTGGCCGTGGCTGTCGCCCAGCTCGCGCTCGATCGCCTCGATCTGCCCCACCACCACTCCGCGCAGGTCGGGCGCCACCGGCGTCACCGTCGGCACCTCGAGCCCGGCGTTGATCAGTCGCTCGGCCGCCTGCTCGGCCGTCAGGTCGACGTCGACGAACTCCCGCACCCAGCGGTACGGAATCTTCACGCGAACTGCCGCAGGAACCGCAGGTCGTTGTCGAAGAACAGCCGCAGGTCGTCGACCCCGTACTTCAGCATGGCGATGCGCTCGATGCCCATGCCGAACGCCCAGCCGGTGACCTCCTCGGGATCGTAGCCGCCGTTGCGCAGCACCGTGGGGTGCACCATGCCGGAGCCGAGGATCTCCAGCCAGCCGTCCTTGCAGGCCCGGCAGCCGGCGCCGCCGCACATGAAGCACAGCACGTCCACCTCGGCCGAGGGCTCCGTGAATGGGAAGAAGGACGGGCGGAAGCGGATGCGCGACTTCGGCCCGAACATCTCGCGGGCGAACAGCTCGAGGGTGCCCTTGAGGTCGCCCATCGTGATGGCGCGGTCCACCGCGAGCCCCTCGACCTGGTGGAAGACCGGCGAGTGCGAGGCATCCGGCACGTCGCGGCGGAAGACCCGGCCGGGGACGATGATCTTCACCGGCACCCGCCCGCCCGCCGCCCGCAGGGTGCGGATCTGCACGGGCGAGGTGTGAGTGCGCAGCAGCGTCTCCTCCGAGAGGTAGAACGTGTCCTGCATGTCCCGCGCGGGGTGGTCCTTGGGGATGTTGAGCGCCTCGAAGTTGTAGAAGTCGCTCTCGATCTCCGGCCCCTCGGCCACCGAGAAGCCGAGCCCGCCGAAGATCGACACGATCTCGTCGTGCACGCGGGTGAGCGGGTGGACGGCCCCCAGCGGCGGCCGGCGGCCCGGCAGCGTGAGATCGGGCCGGGCCTGTTCGCGGCGGGCGCGCGTCTCCCGGCCCTGCGCCTCGGCGATCCGCGCGTCGAGCAGCGCCTCCAGCTCGCGCTTGGCGGCGTTGGCGGCGGCGCCGACCACCGGGCGCTCGGCGGCCGGCAGCGTGCCGAGCGAGCGGAGCAGCTGGGTCAGCTGGGCGTCGTCGTGACGCCCGAGGTAGCGGACACGCAGGGACTCGAGCTCCGCCGACGACCCCGCCGCCTCGATCGCCGCGCGGGCTTCGCCGGCGATGGCGTCGACGCGCGGGTGCCCCACCGGAACTACACCGCCTGCGCCTTGGCGGTCTCGGCGAGCTTGGCGAAGCTGCCGGGGTCGCGGACGGCCATCTCGGCCAGCACCTTGCGGTCGAGCAGGATGCCACCCTTCTTCAGCGCGGCGATGAAGACCGAGTACGTCAGCCCCGCCTCGCGGCAGGCGGCGTTGATGCGCGCGATCCACAACCGGCGCGACAGCCGCTTCTTGGCCTTGCGGTCCCGGTACGCGAACGCGCCCGCCCGCAGCACCGTCTCGGCCGCGGTGCGGTACAGCCGCGACCGCCCACCGACGTAGCCCTTGGCCTTCTTGAGGATCTTCTTGCGACGGTGGCGCGTCTTGGCGCCGCCCTTGGCCCGTGGCATGCTCCTGACCTCCTCGTTCTTCTTACAGGTAGGGGACGATCGCCTTGAGGCGCGGCTCGTCCACCTTGTTGACCATCAATCCCTTGCGCAGACGCCGGCGCCGCTTGGGCGACTTCGCCTCCAGCAAGTGGCTCTTCCACCCCCGATTGCGCTTCAGCTTCCCCGACGCCGTCTTCCGCAACCGCTTCGCCGCCGCCCGTTTGGTCTTCATCTTCGGCATTTCATGCCTCCCATGGGGGCCCCGATATGGCCCCCAAACCCCCAACGTCTCGGGAGCGCCCCGGCGGAGCCGTGGCGCCCCTCGATCTCTCGCTCATGCGCTTGCACCATCATGGGGGCCCCGATATGGCCCCCAAACCCCCACGACACCCGACCTCTTGCCGTGCTTCTTCAGTGCGAGGCCTTCGGGCTCAGCATGATGTGGAGCATGCGGCCTTCCATGCGGGGGTTGTTGTCGGCCACCGCGATGTCCTGGACCGCCTCCACCATCTTCTGGAGCATCTTCCAGCCGAGCTCGGTGTGCGCCATCTCGCGGCCCTTGAAGCGGACCGTGACCTTGGCCTTGTGCCCTTCTTCCAGGAACCGGCGCACGTGCTTCAGCTTGAAGTCGAAGTCGTGCCGCTCGGTCTTGGGCCCCATCTTCACTTCCTTCACCGAGACCGTCGTCTGCTTCTTGCGCGCTTCCTTCAGCCGCCGGGCCTGCGTGTACTTGTACTTGCCGAAGTCCATGATGCGGCAGACCGGCGGACTCGCCTCCGGGGCCACCTCGACGAGGTCGAGCTCCTGGGTGCGCGCGGTATCCAGCGCCGTCTGGATGGGCATGATGCCGAGCTGCTCGCCGTCGGCGCTGACGACGCGGACCTCGCGGACGCGGATCCCCTCGTTGATGCGAATTTCCTGTGCTTTGCTCAGAGGCGTGGCTCCTCGGGGTGACTGGGACAGTGAGAATGCGGGGATGTGATCACGAGCGGCCCACGGCGAGGTCGGCGCTGCGCGAGGCGATCTCGGCGCTGAGTCCGGCGACGACGCGATCGAGCGGCACCGCGCCCCGGTCCTCGCCGGTGCGTGCGCGCAGGCTCACCGTCCCCTGCTCGGCCTCACGGCCGCCGACGACGAGCATGTACGGCACCTTGCGAACCTGGGCGTCGCGGATCTTGTAGCCGAGCTTCTCGTTGCGGTCGTCCAGCTCGGCCCGCAGCCGGGCGGCGCGCAGGGCCTGGTGGACCGAGCGGGCGTAGTCCATGAACTTCTCGGAGACCGGCAGCACCCGGGCCTGCACCGGCGCCAGCCACGTCGGGAAGGCGCCGGCGTAGTGCTCGATGAGGATCCCGATGAAGCGCTCGTAGGAGCCGAAGATCGCGCGGTGGATGGCCACCGGGCGGTGCGGCTGGCCGTCGGTGTCGATGTACTCGAGCGCGAACCGGTCGGGCAGCATGGTGAGGTCGGCCTGGATCGTGGCCACCTGCCAGGGGCGGCCGAGCGCGTCGTGCACGCCGATGTCGATCTTGGGTCCGTAGAAGCTGCCGCCGCCGGCGTCGACGCCGTAGGCGAGGCCGTTGCCGCGCAGCGCCTGGACGAGCGCGGTCTCGGCGTTGTCCCACTGCGCCTCGGTCCCCAGCCGCTTCTCGGGCCGGGTGGCCAGCTGGTAGGACGGCTGCAAGTCGAAGGTCTTGTACCACTCACGCACCAGCTCGAGCAGCGCGGTGATCTCGTCCTGCAGCTGGTCGGGCCGGCAGAAGATGTGGGCGTCGTCCTGGGTGAACTGGCGCACCCGCACCAGGCCGGTCAGCGTGCCCGAGCGCTCGTTGCGGTGATCGCGGCCCATCTCGCTGAAGCGCAGCGGCAGCTCGCGATACGACCGGAGCGAGCGGCGATAGACGTAGGCGGCCTCCGGGCAGTTCATCGGCTTGAGGCTGAAGATCTCGCCCTCGACCTCGAACTTGAACATGTTGTCCTGGTAGTAATCCCAGTGGCCCGACTGCTCCCACAGCTTCTTGTTGACGAGCATCGGCGTGGAGATCTCCTGGTAGCCCTGCGCGTCCAGCCGCTCGCGCGCGAACTTCTCGAGCTCGCGGACCAGGATCATGCCGTTGGGCAGCCAGAACGGCGCCCCGGGGGCGATGTCGTAGAAGTCGAACAGGTCGAGCTCGCGCCCGAGCTTGCGATGATCGCGCTTCTTGGCTTCCTCCAGCCGCCAGAGATGCTGGTCCAGCTCCTCCTGGGTGAGCCAGGCGGTGCCGTAGATGCGCTGCAGCATCGGGTTCTTCTCGTCGCCGCGCCAGTAGGCACCCGACGAGGAGAGCAGCTTGAACGCCTTGAGCTCGCCGGTGCGGCTCACGTGCGGGCCCCGGCACAGGTCGACGAAGTCGCCCTGCGTGTAGAGCGACACCCGGTCGGCCGGGATGCCCTCCAGGATCTCGACCTTGAAGCGCTCGCCGCGCTCGCGGAAGAACGCGATCGCCTCGCCCCGCGGCATCTCTCGCCGCTCGAACGGCAGGTCGGCCTTGACGATGTCGTGCATCACCGCTTCGATGCGGGCCAGGTCCTCGGGGGCAAAGGGCTCGGCCTTGGCGAAGTCGTAGTAGAAGCCGTCCTCGATCGCGGGGCCGATGGCGACCTTCACGTCCGGGAACAGCCGCTTCACCGCCTGCGCCATCACGTGCGAGGTGGAATGGCGCAGCGTGGACAGCGGCGTCGGGTCGCAGTCGAACTCGCCCGTCAGCTTGAGGTGTCGATCTTCTTCAGACTCGGCCATACATTCCTGAGGTGCGGGGGGATGGTAGGCTCGGGCGGTTTCGAACCGCCGACCTCCTCTGCGTCAGAGAGGCGCTCTCCCACTGAGCTACGAGCCTATCCAGAGTACCGCACATGCTACACACCCGTTCCACGCTGGTCAAGCAAGGGCCTGACAACGCAGACGTTTCACCGGAGGATGGAGTCGCGTGACGTGAAGACGGTGAAGTTGAAGTGGCCAGCGATCGGCACGCCGGTGGTACCCGGCCGCAGCGAAGCCATCAGCGCCGGCGGCACCGGCGGGAACGGCTGGGCCAGCCGGATCGCGTTCAGCGAATACTCGTCGTAGATCGCCCACTCCGAGGAGCGGTAGGACTCGACGAACTGCAGCTGGCCGCTCTTGAGGATGCCGAAGTGCACGACGACCACCGTCGACTTGTACTCGCACTCGAACGTCGACCGGCTCTTGATGCACGGATAGGTGAGCTTGTCCTGGATGCGCCGGCGGATCTGCTCGAAGTACTCGTGGAACCGGGGGTCGTCGGTGTCGAGCGGGATCGGATCGCCGGTGATGCCCCCTCGCCCCTGCCCACGCCCGCCCGCTCCACTGCGCAGGGCCGAACGCACGTCGCTGGCGCTGGGCGGCGCCGGCGGGCCGCCGGGTGGTACCGACGCGACCTGACGATCGGCCCCCTCCCGACGCTCGATCGCCGGCGACGAGGGCGCCGGCGGACGCGGCGCGGGCTCGGCGGCCGAGGGCGCGGCTGGATCCGGCTCGGCGGCGCGCGGTCCGGACTCGGAGACCGCGGGCTCGGGCGCCGCCGCCCGTGGGGCGGGAGGCGTCGGCTCCGGCCGCGGCGCGCTGGCCACGCGAGGCTCCTCGCGAGGGGTCGGCTGCGCGCGGGGCGGGGTCGGGTCCTGCCGGGCCGGAGCGGCCTGCCTCTGGGGTGCTGGCGGCGTCGGCCGGGGCGCCGGGGCGGCTGGCGGTGACGGCCGAGCGGCCGGCGGGGGCGGAGCCGGGGCCCCCGGGCTGGCGGTTTCCTCCGGCCGGGGTAGGTCGACGATGATCGTGTCGCCCTTCTTGGTCACCCAGCGCGGTTCCAACCCTTTCCCGAGACCCAACAGAATCGCTGTGGTGACGAGCACATGCACCAGTATCGAGGCCAGAACCCCGGCAACGAGCCGCCCCCGCGGCCACTGGCGCAAGAATTCCCACAGCCCCATGCCTCCGATTATAAGTCGCGGTCGACAGCCTCGGCGACCTTCCTCAGGCGAACCATCAGCGCCGCGAAGCGGTCCGGCTTGAGCGACTGCGGCCCGTCGGACAACGCTTCCTCCGGCTTGGGATGCACCTCGATCAGCAGACCGTCGGCGCCCGCCGCCACCCCCGCCAGGGCCATCGACTCGACGTACTCCCAGTGCCCGGTGCCGTGGCTGGGATCGACGACGACCGGCAGGTGCGTGAGCTTCTTCAGAACCGGCACCGCATTCAGGTCGAGCGTGAAGCGGGTGGCGGTCTCGAAGGTGCGGATGCCGCGCTCGCACAGGATCACGTTGGGGTTGCCGCCCGACAGCACGTACTCGGCGGACAGCAGCCACTCCTGGATGGTCGTGGACATGCCGCGCTTGAGCAGCACCGGCTTGCCCGCCTCGGCCACCCGGCGCAGCAGCGAGAAGTTCTGCACGTTGCGGGCACCGATCTGCAGGATGTCGGCGTGCTCGGCGACGAGATCCACGCGCTCGGGCTCCATGACCTCCGTGATCACCGGCAGCCCCGTCTCCCGCTTGGCCTCGTCGAGCAGCTTGAGCCCCTCGGCCTCGAGGCCCTGGAACGCGTAGGGCGAGGTGCGGGGCTTGAAGGCGCCGCCGCGCAGGACCCGGGCGCCGGCCGCCTTCACGCGCTCGGCCACGTCGAGCACTTGCAGGCGCGACTCGACGGAGCAGGGCCCCGCCATGACCACGATCGTGCGGCCGCCGATGACGGTGTCGCCCACCCGCACCTGCGTGTTGGCGCTGCGGACCTCGCGGCTGGCCAGCTTGAACGGCTGCAGGATCGGCGTGACCGCGTCCACGCACTCGAGCGACTCCAGCGCGCGCAGGCGCTCCTTGCCGCGGTCGTCACCGACGGCGCCGATGACGGTGCGCAGCTCGCCGCGGATCGTGTGGGGCGTGTAGCCCATGGTCCGGATCCGCCGCTCGACGTCGGCCAGGTCCGCGTCCGAGGACCCCGACTTCAGGACGATGATCATCACTGTCTCCTTTGCAAAAAAAGAGGCCGCGGTTTCCCGCGGCCTCGCCTCGACGGCGCCGCGGGCTCGGTCTGCCCGCGGCTCTTTTGGGATCGGATCAGAGCCGGTGGGCAGACTCCGGCGTAAAGTAAAAGTACGAAGAGGTCGTGCGCGTCAGCGTGCCCATGGCGTGCCGGCCACTGTACGAGCGAGCGCCAGGACTGTCAAGGGCTTTCCCGGAGCGGCTCCGCGACGTCAGCCGGTCTTCTCGGAGGGCTTTGGCGACCCCGGTCGGGGCTTGCGCTGCAACCGGCGCACGATCTGATGGCGGTAGTAGTAGAGCGGCAGGCAGGCGGCCGTCACCAGCGCGATGAAGATGGCCGCCTTGACGTACTGGTGATCCCCCACGTGCGCGCCGAAGTAGGAGCTGATCCAGGTGCCGGGGATCCGCCCGATCGTCGACACGAACGCGAACAGCCAGAAGGGCATCGGGCTGATCCCGAACAGGTAGGAGATGATGTCCTTCGGGAAGCCCGGGATCAGATACAGGATGAAGCAGAGGATCGCCCCCTCGGCTTCGATGATGAAGTTCATCCGGCTCCAGTTGTGCTCGCTCAGCCAGGGGCGGATGAGTGGCTCGCCCCACAGCCGGCCCAGCCCGAAGCAGGTCAGCGTGCCGATCGTGAGCCCGATCGTCGAGTAGATGAGACCCCACGTGGTGCCGAACAGCGCGCCGCCGACCGGCCCGGTGATCTCGCCGGGGATGGGCGAGATGATGACCTGCAGCGCCTGGATGCCGATGAAGACCAGCGGCGCCAGCCAGCCCCAGGCGGCGACGGAGTCGCGCATGAAGTACTTGTCGCGGTAGAGCCGGACGAGGAAGCGGACGACGGGAGCATCACTGACGACGAGCCAGACCACGATGATGAGGGCCGCCGCGAGCAGAAAGGAGGCGAGCGCCCATCGGGCGGGCCCGCTCCAGGCTGCCGGGCCACGCTTCAGGTGCGCGGTCACTGCACCGGCCGGCGGTCCCGCCAGGGCCGGGCCGCCTCGAACGCCGCGGCCGCGGCCAGCACCGTGCGGTCGGCGTGGCGCCGGCCGACGATCTGCAGGCCGACGGGGACGCCGTCTTCGGTCCAGCCCGCCGGCACGGAAGCGGCGGGTTGCCCGGTCAAGTTGAACGGATACGTGAACGGCATCCAGCCGAGCCGCGAGACCTCCTGACCGGCGATCTCGCGTGGCACACCGGCCCCGAGCGGAAACGGCGGCACCGCGGTCGTCGGCGTCAGCAGCAGGTCGAAGCGAGCCAGGAAGACGTGGACCTCCTGCCAGTAGGCGTTCACCTTGGCCATCGCGGTCAGGTAGTCGCGCGCGCTCACCGCACCCCCGCGGCGGATGAACCGCACCAACGAGGCGTCGAGGTCGGCCTCGCGGGCCGGCAGCGTGTCACCCCAGGCCGCGTAGAACTGGGCGGACACGATGGTGGCGAACGCCTCCTCCGGGCTTTCCCAGCCGGGGTTCACGACCTCCACGTGGCAGCCGAGCTCCTCGAACTCGGCGGCGGCATCTCCACAGATCTCCAGCACGCGTTCGTCGACGGCGGCGTAGCCGAGATCGGGTGTCCACGCCACGTGCAGACCGCGGATACTCTCGTCGCACGCCTCCAGATACGTCCCCGCCTCGCGCGGCAGCGAGTGGCGATCGCGGTCGTCGCCGCCGGCGATGACGTCGAGCACCGCGGCCGCGTCGCGCACCGTCCGCGTCAGCGGACCGATGGCCCCCACGTGCTCCCAGCCGGGAAACCCCGGCGTCTGCGGCACCCGCCCGAACGACGGCTTGACGCCCACCAGCCCGCAGAAGGCGGCGGGGATGCGCACCGACCCGCCGCCGTCGGTGCCGAGCGCCACCGGGCCCAGGCCGCTGGCCACGGCGGCCGCGGCGCCCCCGCTGGAGCCACCCGGCGTGCGCGTGAGGTCCCAGGGATTACGGGTGACGCCGAAGAGCGGATTGTCGGTCAGCGCCTTGTGGCCCAGCTCCGAGAGGTTGGTCTTGCCGAGGATGATCGCGCCGCCCGCCTTCAGCCGGCCGACGGCGACGTTGTCCTCCTCCGGCACCAGATCGGCGAACAGGCGGGAGCCGCCGGTCGTGCGCAGCCCGCGCGTGTACAGCGCATCCTTGAGCGACAGCGGCACGCCGTGCAGCGTCCCGATGGGCTCGCCCTTCATGACGGCGATCTCCGCCTCGCGGGCGGCGGCCCGGGCGGCGTCGGCGGTCACCAGGCAGAAGGCGCCCAGACGCGGATCGAGCGCCTCGATGCGGGCGAGCAGTGCCGCGGTGAGCTCGACGGGCGACAGCTGCTTGTCACGGACGAGGGCGGCGACCTCGAGAGCGGATCGCCAGGCGAGATCGTCGTGGATCACGGGTTGCGCCTCTGCACCCAGGAGATTGTATCATCCGGGCCGTGAGCGGCGGCGCCGGCGCCGAAGTGACACGCGACGGCCGTGGGCGCCGGGTCCGGGAGCGCGATTCCCATGGCGAGGCCCTCGCCACCCTCACCTGGACCGATGACGGGCGCCTGGACGAGGCCCGGGTACGGCTGCCCGACGGAGGCTGGCTCACCGTGCAGCCGCGACGGGCGACCGACCCACGCTGGGGCGTTTCCGACCTGCTGCGCCTGGGCGACACCGCCCTCACCCACTGTGCGGCGATCGAGTGGGGCGCGGTCGATGCGATTCCCCCCCTGGCCGAGCCGGCCCGGCTCCCTCCCGGCGGCGGCACCGCCGTCCTCAACCTCGTCGCCAGCCTCGCCGCCGATCAGGGCCGTACCGCGCTCGCCTACCGCGGTCCCTATCCCACCGAGCAGCTCTTCCTGGCACTGATCGAGTCCTTCGACTGGGACGGTGACGACGAGATCGCTGACCCGCTGGCGGCCTTCATGGCCGGCGGACTGCTGTGGGCGCCAGCGCCTCACGCGCGGGCGCTGGCTCCAGGCGGCGTCTACGTGCAGTCCCGTCGGGGGATCGAGAAGCTCGTCTGGCGCGAACGGACCTACTACCGCGCGGACTGGCGAGGCGTCAGGCGTCACACGACCCACCGCGTGCACGAGGTGGCCGGGCGCGTCCACGGCTCCCTCTGGGCGCTGGACTCGCCGCTCGAGGTCCACCTGGTGCTGACTCCAGACGGGCGCGTGCTGACGGCGACGCTGCCGCCGGCCGAGCCGGCCCCGCCGCAGCCGCTTGCGGCCGTGATCGCCGCCGGGCTGGCGGCCGTGGTCGTCGCCAGCAGCGCGCCGCCGCTGGCCGCGTCCATCCGGGCCGTCGCCGCCGGTCTCAGCCCGAGGTGGGCGCCCCTGACCGGCGACCTGGCCGTGCTCGCCGACGGACGCATCGACATCTCGACGCGACTGCGACGGGCCCTGGCCGAGCGCCTGACCGCGGCCGACGGCCGCATCGAGCAGGTGAGGCTGGGGTTCGCCGCGGTGGCCGAGCTGGCGCAGGCGCTGGGCGATGCACTCCGGGCCCGGGCCCAGACGCGCCTGGCCATGGCGACGCCGGCCGAGCAGGCGACCGCGATCGAGGTGCGGTCGGCCGAGGCGGCGGCGGGAGCCCGGGAGATCGGAGCGGCGGTGGAGGCGCTGCTGGAGGACGCCGGTCAGCTGCGCGCGTGAACGATGAGCATGACGTTGAAGGCCACGAAGGCGGCGACCGAGAGCGTCGACAGCACCACGTAGAAGGCGAACAAGGCCTCCTGTCGACCGAACCGCCACGAAGCCCCCCGCCGCAGCAGGCTGCCGGCCCAGCTCATCGCCTCCTGCTTGAGCGTCGGCATGCCGAGCAGGTCGACCAGGACGTGATAGCCGTCCATCTCGATGAAGCAGAACGGGTAGAGCGCGACGACGAAGGCCTGCCACTGGATCATCCCGGAGGCCGCCGCGAAGGCCTGGGTGAAGCTGCCGAGCGGCGAGAACAGCGCCACCAGGAACCACGCCGAGCCCAGCACCAGATGCACGACGGCGCCCGAGACCGCGGTGACGACCCGCGCCCGCCGGCTCGTCATGAAGATGTCGGTCACGTCCACGTAGAAAGTCGGCACGAAGCCGTGCAAGAAGGTGAAGCCGAACTCCCGCACGCGGCGCCGATAGTGGATCAAGGCCAGGCCGTGCACGATCTGGTGCGCGGCCACCGTGAGGAAGAAGAGCAGCTTGACCATGAGCACGCCCTGCAGGGCGTGACCGCCGAAGCCGGCCACGATGTCGCCGCCCTCCCGCCACAGCTTCACGCCGGCCACGAGCCCGGCCCCCGCCAGCAGCAGGCAGGCGACGACGCCGATCGGCGTGAACAGCAGGAACCCACCGAACCGGTACATCGCGGTGAAGACGCGCTGCACGTTGCGGCTGGAGATGTTGATGCGCTCCAGCGCGGTCAGGCCGGACTCGATGGCCTTCACGATCGGCCGCCGCCGGTTGCGGGCCAGCGCCTTGCGCAGTCGCGAGGTCGGCGTGAGGGTCAGCAGCTGGGCGCGCTGCAGCTTGCGCATGAGCGCGGGGATGATGTCGAAGTCGAAAGCGCCGTAGCGCAAGACGTAGGCGGTGGCGATGTCCTGCATCGAGTTCTGCCCGTCCATCTGCTCCCACAGGAACTTCTCGGGCTCGGTCAGCAGCAGGAAGCGATCGGTGGTCGTATTCTTCAAGAAGTAGCTGGGCTGCCCGGCCATGCGCGAGGGCATCTCGGCCAGCTCCCACGACTCGGCCGGCACCCGCTGAGGTCGCGACTGCACGAAGGCGGTGGCGCTGCCGACCTCGCGGACATCGAA
Source organism: uncultured Candidatus Rokubacteria bacterium (assembly GCA_963734175.1). Lineage (GTDB taxonomy): Bacteria > Methylomirabilota > Methylomirabilia > Rokubacteriales > CSP1-6 > AR5. Next base: position 141,873 of record CAVTGC010000011.1, on the reverse strand, counting down.
GCCCTCGTCGCTGTCGTGGCGAACGAGCAGCTCGAGCTTGGCGCGTCGGGGCGGCGTCGAGGAGGTGTCGGTCTCGCTCATCGCGAGTCCATGTCGAGCCCGGTGGCTTCCAGACCCCAGCGCGTCACCTCGGCGACGAGGTCGCCGGAGGCCCGCAGCCGCTCGATGAAGACCTGGACCAACGCGTAGAAGAACGCGGCCGCCGCTCGCGGGCTCAGCTCGGTCAGACGGCGCATGGCGTCGCGGTCGAGCGCCAGCAGCGTGGCGTCGGAGTCCGCCTGGATGGTCGCCGAGCGGGGCGAGCGGTCGAACAGGCTCATCTCGCCGAAGAAGTCTCCGGGGCCGATGCGCGCCAGCACCTGCTCGACCCGGCCGGTGACGGGTTTGGAGATGACGATCGTGCCGCGCAGCACGATGAACATTTCCTCGCCGACCTCGCCCTCGCGGAAGAGCACCTGGCCGCGCTTGAGCGGGCGCTCACGCAGGCTCGCGCCCAGCGCGGCGAGTTCGGGTTCGGCGATGTCCTTGAACACCCGTACTTCGCGCAGGAAGACGAGCGTCTCGGCCGGGCTGGGCACCGACGTGCCGCCGGTCTAGGTGGCCACGCGGCGGATGAGGGCGGAGCGAAATGCCTGGGCGCGCTCGGGGGCCGGCGCCTTGTCGAGACGGGCGAGCGCGCCGAGCACGGTGGTCCGCTCGTCGGCGCTCAGCTCGTACTCGGCGAGGACTGTGTCGGGGGATCTCTGCAAATCGGCAAGGAAATCTGGATCGATCATCGCCCGGCCGATTAGCTGCGGAAGGCGCTGCGCCATGGCCCGTCGATCATACCAAACGGTTGTGGTGCGAGAAAGGGCCTGGCGGCTTATTCCTTGCCGTCGCCGGGTCCCTGGAAGCAGTCGAGCCAGGTATCGGTCGGGCTCTTGATGCCGGCGAAGTTGTTGCCCTGCCCGCCGCCGTAACGGGCGGCGTCCATGGCGCGAACGGCTTGCACCCAGAGCGCGGTCATCTCGGGCGTGACCCCGGTCCGGCAGATGTCCTTCATCGATTCGTAGTACCGCTGTACCTCGGCCTGGAACGCCATGGTCGGACCGACTCCGGCCATCAGCATGGTCGCGAGCGCTCCGATCACCGCCAGCCCACGCGTCGACCTCATGCCTGCCCCATCCTTGGTTGAGGCGGAAACCACGAATCCAGGAGCCCGGTTCCCGCGTTGATACAGATAGGGTACGCGCAAATCGACGGCGCGACCTCTCCATGGAGGACAGGCCATGCGTCGTGTCTGGATCGCCCTGCTGGCTCCCCTGCTCCTGGCCTCGACCGGGCTTGCGGCTCCCAACTACGCGCCGGAGAGTCTCGAACGCTACTTCCGCCTGGACTGGCAGACGGCGGCCGGCGCCCGGGGCACCGTGCTCTCGGGCTATGTGTACAACAAGTCCTCCCTGTTCGCGGACCGCATGCAACTGCGCATCGACCAGGTCGACGCCGCCGGCAAGGTGGTGGGCTCGACGACGACCTGGGTACTGGGCGGCGTCCCCGCTGAGAATCGCACGTGGTTCGAGACACGGGTGCCGGCGGCGGCGAGCTACCGGGTGGAGGTCGTGTCGTTCGACTGGATCGGGCGCGGCGGCGGAGGGACGTAGCGCGCCGCGTCAGCACGACGTGATTTTGACACCGGCGCCGGCGACGCCTAGAGTACGGGCACTCGACGCACCCGTCGGAGGGCTCATGCACACGGTTGCCGGTCACCTCGCCGTCCTGGTCGTCTTCGCCCCGCTCCTCGTCGGCGTCTCTGCCGCCCGAGCCGAGTCGCAGGCCGGGCCGGCCTACGTCACGCGTGTCGTCGATGGCGACACGCTCTATGCCGAGCTCGGCGGCCGGCTCGAGAGCGTGCGCTATCTCGGCATGAACACACCGCGGATCGACCATCCCCTGTACGGCCCCGAGCGTTACGCCACGCTGGCCCGGGAGGCCAACCGGCGGCTGGTCGAGGGCAAGTGGATCCGCCTGGTGTTCGACGGGGAGACGCGCGATCAGCATGGGCGGCTGCGGGCCTACGTGTGGGTTGGCGGGCTGTTCGTGAACGCCCTCCTGCTCCATCGCGGCTACGGCGAGGTGGCGGTGGCCTCCAGCGCGCGCTACGCCGAGTACTTCCGGACGCTGCAGGAGGGCGCCCAGCGCGACGGGCGCGGGTTGTGGCGCGACCGCGCGCTCATCGTCTACCACCGGCCGCGGGCGACCGAGCTGGCGGCCGACGCGAGCGACTACGAGTTCCGCGGAGCCGACAGCACCGGGGGACGCGTCTTCTCGGCGCCGGCGCCGTTCATCCCCGCCGTGGTGTCGACGCCGACCTACGCGCCCTCGGGCGGGTCGTCGACTCCCTCGCCGCCGCCGCCGGCCCCGGCGCCCAGCAGCGGCACCTCGTACTCCACGCCCCGCGGCTCGATGCGGCGCTAGCCGCCTCAGCGCTTCAGCAGGTAGGGCACGTCGGCGACGACGGTGTTGGTGCGGAACAGCAGCGCGCCCTTCACGAGCAGTGCGGTCTGGTTGTGCAGCACGTGCTGCCACCACCGTCGCGGCAGGAACTCCGGCAGCACGACCGTCACCATCTGGTCGTCGCCCCGCGCGTGGATCTTGTCGATGTACTCGAGCAGCGGCCGCAGCAGCGACCGGTACGGCGAGGCCAGCACCACCAGGGGGACCCCGAGCCCCCACTGCGCCCACTTCTCCTCCAGCCGGGCGGTGCGGGCCGGATCGGTCTCCACGTAGACACCGCGCACGGTGGCGGTCGGGGCCAGGGTCCGTGCGTACTGCACGGCCCGCACGACGCCGCGATGGACGTCGCCGACCAGCACCAGCATGGTGTGCTGGAACTCGGGCGGTGGTTCCATGCCCGACAGCGAGAGATCCCGGGCCACCTCGTCGTAGTGGCGCGACATCATGACGAAGGTCGCCACGAGTATCGGAATGACCACCACGACGATCCAGGCCCCGTGGGAAAACTTCGTGGCGGCGATGACCACGGTGACTACCCCGGTGACGGTGGCGCCGACCGCGTTGATCGTCATCCGCCAGCCCCAGCCCGGTGCCCGCTCTCGCAACCAGTGACGCACCATCCCCGACTGCGACAGGGTGAAGGAGACGAACACGCCGACCGCGTAGAGCGGAATGAGCGCGTGCGTCTCGCCGCCGAAGAGGATCAGCAGCAGCGCGGCGAAGCCGGCCAGAACCAGGATGCCGTTGGAGAATACCAGGCGCTCGCCGAGCGTTCCGAACTGCCGCGGCACGAACCGATCGCGGGCCAGGAGCGACGCCAGCCGGGGAAAGTCCGCGAACGAGGTGTTGGCCGCGATGATCAGGATGAGCGCGGTTGAGCCCTGGATCACGTAGTACAGGGGCCCATCGCCGAACAGGCGCCGCGCAATCTGGGAGACCACCGTCTCGGCGGGGGTGGGGAGCACGCCCAGCGCCGCCGCCAGGCCGGTGATGCCGATGAAGAGGGTTCCCAGGATCACCGCCATCCAGCCCAGCGTGATCGCCGCGTTGCGGGACTCGGGGGGCCGGAAAGCCGGAATGCCGTTGGAGATCGCCTCGGTGCCGGTCATGGCCGTGCAGCCGGAGGCGAACGCGCGCAGAACGAGGAACCACACCAGCGGCTCCGTCGCCGCCACCGGGGGCGGTACCGCCGGCGGCAACGAGCCCGTCAGCAACCGCCACGCCCCGACGCCGAGGAGCAACAGGAAGCTGGCAATGAAGGCATACGTCGGCACCGCGAAGATGCGACCAGACTCCCGCACGCCCCGGATGTTGGCCAGGGCGATCGCAGCCACGCAGACGATCCCGATCACGACCTTGTGCCGAGACCACTCCGGCACGGCGGAGGTGATCGCGGCCACGCCCGCCGCCACCGACACGGCCACCGTGAGCACGTAGTCCACCAGCAGCGCCGCCGCTGCCACCAGGCCCGGCAGCGTCCCGAGATTGGCGCGGGCGACGATGTAGGAACCGCCGCCGCTCGGGTAGGCATAGATCGTCTGCTGGTAGGAAACGACCACGACGATCAGCAGCGAGGTGATCGCCAGCGCGATCGGCACCGACAGGTGGGCGGCGGCGGCGCCCGCCAGCATGAGGACGAGGAGGATCTCCTCGGTGGCGTAGGCCACGGACGACATCGCGTCGGAGGAGAAGACCGCGAGGGCCACTCGCTTGTGCAGACGCTCGTGGCGGGCCTGGGCCAGCGGCATCGGCGGACCCACGAGCCAGCGCTTCAGGAGCCGCGCGCTCATACGCGCAATCGATGCTACGCCGACCGGTCGCACCCGCACCTACCTGACGGATTTTTTACAGAATTTTTACGGCGAGCCCGCCTCCTTTGACGAGGGATTGAGGCCGGCGCGGGCAGACTGAGGTCAGGAGGTCCGGCAATGTGCGACCTGAGCTCTCACGCGTCGCGGCCGGGCCGGCAGCCCCGCTGGGGTCTCCTGTACGGCGTCACTCTTCCCCCGCTGCTCGCACTCACGACGGTCGAGGCCCTCGCGCCGCCGGCCGCGGCGAGGACCGTCCTGCGCTACGTCCTCGCCCTCGCGGTCATCGCCGGCATGGCCGCCTGGCTCCGCGCCAACCGCCACGTCCTCGACCTCGCACAATGGTGTGAGTGCGCGTCGGCCACGGTAACCGTGCGAGTGATCGAGTCGCGGCGGCCCGGCCTCCCTGACGCGCGGCCGCGGGCGGTCACGCCGGAGGAGGAGCCGGCGCTCGCCGCGGTCGGCGCTCATCCGGCCCACCGGTAGGCGACACCGGCGCCGCTGGCGAATCGCCCCCTGGTCAGCGGCCGTCGAGGGCCAGGTTCAACGCCAGGACGTTCACCCGCGGTTCGCCGAGGAAGCCGAGCTGCCGGCCTTCCGTGTGTTGCGCGACGAGCTCCCGCACGGCCGCCTCGTCCAGCTTGCGGGCCTTGGCCACGCGGCCGACCTGGTACAGCGCCGCCGCCGGACTGATGTGCGGATCGAGGCCGCTGCCCGAGGCCGTCACCAGGTCAACCGGCACCGGTGCCGTGTTGCCAGGGTCGGCGGCCCGCAGGGCCTCCACGCGGCCCTTGACCACGTCGTAGAGCGCCGGGTTCGTCGGCCCCTGGTTGGAGCCGGACGACGCGGCCGCATTGTAGGGATAGGGCGACGTCGCCGACGGGCGGCCCCAGAAGTACTTGGGGTCGTCGAACGGCTGGCCGATGAGCGCCGAGCCCACCACCGTGCCGTCGCGGACGATCAGGCTGCCGCTGGCCTGCCGCGGGAAGACGAGCTGGGCGACGCCGGTCACCACCGCCGGGTAGACGAGGCCGGTGAGGACCGACATGACGATCAGCAGCACGAGCGCGGGACGGATGTGTGCACGCATGACGGGCTCCTCAGGCCAGGCCCAGCGCGACCAGGATCATGTCGATCAGCTTGATGCCCGGGAACGGGATGATGATGCCGCCGATGCCGTAGATCCACACGTGGCGGCGGAGCACGGCGGCGGCGCCGAGCGCGCGGTACCGCACGCCCTTCAGGGCGAGCGGAATCAACGCGACGATGACCAGCGCGTTGAAGATGACGGCGGACAGGATCGCGCTCTGGGGCGTGGCCAGGTGCATGATGTTGAGCGCGTTGAGCACCGGGTACGTCGTCGCGAAGGCGGCCGGGATGATGGCGAAGTATTTGGCGACGTCGTTGGCGATGCTGAACGTCGTCAACGCGCCGCGGGTCATCAGCATCTGCTTGCCCGTCTCGACGACCTCCAGCAGCTTGGTCGGGTTCGAGTCGAGGTCGATCATGTTGCCGGCTTCCTTGGCGGCCTGGGTGCCGGAGTTCATCGCCACCGCCACGTCGGCCTGGGCCAGCGCCGGCGCGTCGTTGGTGCCGTCGCCCGTCATCGCCACCAGCCGCCCTTCGGCCTGGGTCTCGCGGATCAGCTTCAACTTGGCCTCCGGCGTGGCCTCGGCCAGAAAGTCGTCGATGCCGGCCTCGGCCGCGATGGCCGCCGCCGTCAGCGGGTTGTCGCCGGTGATCATGACGGTCCGGATGCCCATGCGTCGCAGCTGATCGAACCGCTCGCGGATGCCGCCCTTGACGATGTCCTTGAGCTGGATGGCCCCGAGCACGCGGGCGCCCTCGGCGACGACCAGCGGCGTGGCCCCCGCCTTGGCGATGGTGTCGACGGCGGCCCGAACCTCCGCGGGGACGACACCGCCCAGCCTCTTGACGTGCGCCTCGATGGCGTCGGCGGCGCCCTTGCGCACGCTGCGGCCGTCCAGGTCGACGCCGCTCATGCGAGTCTGGGCGGTGAACGCCACGAAGGTGGCGCCGAGCTTCGCGACATCGCGCTCGCGAATGCCGTACTGCTCCTTGGCGAGCACGACGATGCTGCGTCCCTCGGGCGTCTCGTCGGCCAGCGAGGCCAGCTGAGCGGCGTCGGCGAGGTCGCGGTCGCCGACCCCGGCCGCCGGCACGAACTGTGTCGCCTGCCGGTTGCCGAGCGTGATCGTCCCCGTCTTGTCGAGCAGGAGCACGTCGACGTCGCCGGCCGCCTCCACCGCCCGGCCCGACATGGCGATGACGTTCTTCTGGATCATGCGGTCCATGCCGGCGATGCCGATGGCCGACAGGAGGGCACCGATGGTGGTCGGGATGAGACAGACGAGCAGGGCCACGAGGACGGTGACCGTGACCGGGCTCCCCTGGCCGGCCGCCTGCACGCTGTAGAGCGAGAAGGGCAGCAGGGTGGCCGTGGCCAGCAGGAAGATGATCGTCATCGCCGCGAGCAAGATGTCGAGCGCGATCTCGTTGGGCGTCTTCTGCCGCTTGGCGCCCTCCACCAGCGAGATCATCCGGTCCAGGAAGGCCTCGCCCGGGTTGGCGTTGACCTCGACGATGAGCCAGTCCGACAGCACCTGGGTGCCGCCAGTGACCGAGCTGCGGTCTCCGCCGCTCTCGCGGATGACCGGCGCGCTCTCGCCGGTGATGGCGCTCTCGTTCACCGAGGCCACCCCCTCCACCACCGTGCCGTCGGCCGGGACGAAGTCACCGGCCTCGACCAGGACCAGGTGGCCCTTGCGCAGAGCCCCGGCCGAGACGATCTCGAACCGGGCGGCGCGGTCGGGACGGGACAGACGCTTGGCCTCGAGATCGCGGCGCGCCTTGCGCAGCGAGGCGGCCTGGGCCTTGCCCCGGCCCTCGGCCATGGCCTCGGCGAAGTTGGCGAAGAGCACCGTGAACCACAGCCACACCGACACCCAGAAGATGAATCCCGCCGGCGCCTCGCCCTGGCCGACGACGGCCTGCAGCCAGAGCAGGGTCGTGAGGATGGATCCTACGTACACCACGAACATGACAGGGTTCCGCACCTGGCGGCGGAGCGTCAGCTTGCGGAACGAGTCGACGATCGCCGGTCGGACGATCGACGCATCGAACAGTGACCGGGTCTTGACCGTGCTCGCCATGGGTGTCAGGGCCTCACTTCGCGGCGATGAGGGTGAGATGCTCGACGATCGGCCCCAGCGCCAGGGCGGGCACGAAGGTCAGGGCACCGACCAGGATGACGACGCCGACCAGCAGACTCACGAACAGCGGCGTATGGGTCGGCAAGGTGCCGGCGCCGGCCGGGACGAGTTTCTTGCGGGCCAGGGCGCCGGCAATCGCCAGCACGGGCACCGCCAGCCAGTAGCGGCCGAAGAGCATCGCGAAGCCCAGCGCCGTGTTGTAGAAGGGCGTGTTGGCCGAGAGGCCGGCGAAGGCACTGCCGTTGTTGTTGGACGCCGACGAGAACGCGTAGAGGATCTCGCTGAAGCCGTGGATGCCCGGGTTGGCGATGCCGGCCTTGCCGGCCGCCGTCACCACGCCGATCGACGCGCCGATCAGGACCAGCGCCGGCGTGATCAGGATCACCAGCGAGGACATCTTCATCTCGTAGGCCTCGATCTTCTTGCCCAGGTACTCCGGCGTCCGGCCGACCATGAGCCCGGCCACGAACACCGCGATGATGGCGAACATCAGCATGCCGTAGAGGCCGGAGCCGACGCCGCCGAAGACGACCTCGCCGAGCTGGATCAGCCACAGCGGCACCAGGCCGCCGATCGGTGTGAACGAGTCGTGCATCGCATTCACGGACCCGTTGGAGGCAGCGGTCGTCGCCGTGGCCCACAGCGCCGAGTTGACGATGCCGAACCGGATCTCCTTGCCTTCCATGTTGCCGCCCGCCTGCAGCGCGCTGGCGGTGTGGTCGACCCCCTGCTTGACGAAGAGATGGCCGTTCTGCTCGGCCACCACGCACGTCAGCAGGAGCCCCACGAAGATCACCGTCATGGCCGCCATCACTGCCCAGCCCTGACGGGTGTCGCCGACCATGACGCCGAACGTGTAGCAGAGCGCGGCGGCGATGAGGAGGATCGAGAGCAACTCCAGGAAGTTCGACAGCGGCGTGGGGTTCTCGATCGGGTGCGCCGAGTTGGTATTGAAGTAGCCGCCGCCATTGGTGCCGAGCTGCTTGATGGCGATCTGCGAGGCGACCGGGCCGACCGCGATGACCTGCTCGGTCAGCGTGGACTTCTTCGTCTTGGGCTGGCCCTGGTCGTCCAGCACCGGCTTGCCGTCCTTGTCGGTCTCGGGCTCGTCGTACTGGGTCGCCTGCACCACGGTGGCCCTGGCGTACGGACCGAACGTCTGGGTCACCCCCTGGGAGACGAGGATCAGCGCCAGGACGAAGGACAGCGGCAGCAGGACGTAGAGCGTGCTCCGCGTCATGTCGACCCAGAAGTTGCCGATCGTCTGGGCCGACCGCCGTGCAAAGCCCCGAATGAGCGCGACCAGGACGGCCATGCCGGTCGCCGCCGACAGAAAGTTCTGGACCGTCAGGGCCAGCATCTGCGTGAGATAGCTCATCGTCGACTCGCCGCCATAGCCCTGCCAGTTGGTGTTGGTGGCAAAGCTGACGGCCGTGTTGAACGACGAGTCGGCCGACACCGCGCCCATGCCCTGCGGGTTGAGCGGCAGCACGCCCTGCAGGCGCTGGAGCAGGTAGACGGCCAGCAGGCCGAACAGGTTGAAGAGCAGCATGGTTGCCGCGTAGGTCTTCCAGCCCATTTCCTCGGTCGGCCGGACGCCGGACCACCGATAGATCAAGCGCTCGAGCCCGCCGAGCGGGCGGGCCAGTGCGAACGGCTGGTTCTGGTAGACCCGGGCCATGTAGGCTCCGAGCGGCCTGGCCAGCGCCAGCAACACGACGAGATAGAACCCCAGCTGAAGCAATCCGTTGGCAGTCACGAGAAGAGCTCCGGCCTGAGCAGGGCCACGACGAGGTAGACGAGCAACCCCACCGAGACGGTTCCGCCGAGGACGTACAGAAATGGCATGGCGGCCTCCTACACTCGCTCGCAGAGCTTCACGAACGCCCAGGTGACCCCGAAGAAGAGCACCGAAAGCCCGATGTAGAGCACGTCGCCCATCGCAGTCCCTCCACCCCTCACTGTAGGTAGGGCGACGTTAAGACGCCGTAAAGATCCCCCTCGGCATCATCAACACTCCGTCATTGCGAGCCGGGGTTGCCCCGCCTTCACACTTCTTTGACGCGGCCGACGCCGGGTTTGACGCCATCTTGACCAGTAGGGGCCCTCTCATCGAGGCGAGGAGGTGGTCGCGATGAGGGGTGAGGGGAGGCCGCGCTGGTGGTGCCTGTACGCGGTCGGCGCGGTGCTGGTGGCCATGCTCGGGCTGGTGGAGACCCAGGTCGGAGAGGGGGCGCTGCGAACCGTGCTCGAGGTGATCGTCGCCATCGCGGGGTTCAGCCTCATGAGTGTGTGGCGGCGGGTCAACCGGCTGGCGCTGGACCTGGAGAAGGGACGGCGGCGTGCATGATGCGGCCGTAGAATACGGCCGAGGGACGACCGATGAGCGAGCACCGCCCGGACCCGGAGGCGCTCCTCGCCCGCGTGAAGGAGGAGGAGGCGCGGGCCCGGCGCGGCAAGCTGAAGGTGTTCTTCGGCGCCGCCGCCGGCGTGGGCAAGACCTACGCGATGCTGGAGGCGGCCCGCGAACAGCGCGCCGACGGCGTCGACCTCGTCGTCGGCTACGTCGAGAGCCACAGCCGCCCCGAGACCGAGGCGCTGCTGGAGGGGCTGGAGATCCTCCCCCGACGCCTGCTCGAGTACCGCGGCACCACCCTCTCGGAGTTCGACCTGGACGCCGCCCTCGCCCGCCGACCCACCCTGCTGCTCGTCGACGAGCTGGCCCACACCAACGCCGCCGGCTCCCGCCACGCGAAGCGCTGGCAGGACGTGGTCGAGCTGCTCGACGCCGGTATCGATGTCTCCACCACGGTGAACGTGCAGCACGTCGAGAGTCTCAACGACGTCGTGGCCAAGATCACCGGCGTCGTCATGCGCGAGACGGTGCCGGACTCCGTGTTCGAGCAGGCCGACGAGGTGGAGTTGATCGACCTGCCGCCCGACGACCTGCTGGAGCGGCTGCGCGAGGGCAAGGTCTACATGCCCGCCCAGGCCCAGGAGGCCGTCGAGCACTTCTTCCGCAAGGGCAACCTGATCGCCCTGCGCGAGCTGGCGCTGCGCCGCACCGCCGAGCGCGTCGATGCCCAGATGCGCGTCTACCGCCGCGAGCACGCCATCGAGCAGGTGTGGCCCACCGCCGAGCGCGTGCTGGTCTGCGTCGGTCCCGGCCCGTGGTCCACGCGGTTGGTCCGCTCCGCCAAGCGCATGGCCGATCAGATCGGCGGGGAGTGGATCGCCGCCTATGTGGAGACACCCGCTCAGCTCCGGCTTCCGGCTGATGTTCGCGACGGCGTGATCCAGACGCTGCGGCTGGCCGAGCAGCTCGGGGGGCAGACGATCACGCTCAGCGGCGAGACGATGAGCGATGCCATCCTCGCCTACGCGCGCGACCGTAACGTCAGCAAGATCGTGGTGGGCAAGCCAACCCGGACGCGCTGGCAACGCGTCCTGCTCGGCTCGATCGTCGACACCCTGGTGCACGGCAGCGGCGACGTCGACGTGTACGTGATCAGCGGCGCCCGCGACGACGAGCCGCCGGCGGTCATCCGCCGGCGGCCGCTGCCGACCGACTGGCCGGCCTATGGCCTCGCCGCCGCCGTGACGGCCGTCGCCACCGCGGTGGCGTGGGCCCTGTCCTCCTTCTCGGAGCTGTCCAACGTCGTCATGGTCTACCTGCTCGGCATCATCACGGTGGCCATGCGGACCGGGCGGGGCCCCTCGCTGCTGGCCTCCATTCTCAGCGTCGTCGCCTTCGACATCTTCTTCGTCCCGCCCTACTTCACCCTGGCCGTCAGCGACGGCCGCCACCTGCTGACCTTCCTGGTGATGCTCACCGTCGGCTTCGTCATCAGCGGACTCACCGTCCGCACCCGCGCCCAGGCCGAGGCCTCCCTGCACCGCGAGCAGCGGACCGCGGCCCTGTACGCCATGAGCCGCGAGCTGGCCAGCACCCGCGGGGTGGACGCGCTGCTCACGATCACCGTGCGCCACGTGGCCGAAGTGTTCCACAGCCAGGTGGTCGTGCTCACACCGGGCCGCGACGGCCTGGCGTCGTGGCCGGGTGGCCAGTTCGAGGTCGACGCCAACGACCTCGGCGTCGGGCGCTGGGTCTACGAGCATCGGCAGCCGGCCGGGGTCGGCACCTCGACCCTGCCCGGCGCCTCCGCCCTCTACGTCCCCCTGCTGGCCTCGACGGGACCGGTCGGCGTGCTGGGATTGCGGCCGGCCGACCGCCACGCGATGGACGCGCCCGAGCGACTGCACCAGCTGGAGACCTTCGCCGGCCAGACGGCGCTGGCCCTGGAGCGCGCGCGCCTGGCCGAGGACACCCAGGCCGCCCAGGTACGGATCGAGACGGAACGGCTGCGCAACTCCCTGCTCAGCTCCGTGTCGCACGACCTCCGCACGCCGCTGGCCGCGATCACCGGGGCCGTCAGCACGATCCTGGAGGGCGGCGCCCGCCTCGACGACGGCACCCGCCACGAGCTGCTGGAGTCCGTGCGCGACGAGGCCGAGCGTCTCAACCGGCTGGTGCAGAACCTGCTCGAGATGACGCGGCTGGAGTCAGGGGCCCTGCAGCTGCGCCGCGAGTGGCATCCGCTGGAGGAGGTCGTCGGCGCGGCGCTCAGCCGGCTCGGCGCCCGCCTGGCCGGGCGGCGCGTGTCCACCCGGGTGCCGCCCGAGCTGCCGCTGGTGGCGATCGACGACGTGCTGATCGAGCAGGTGCTGATCAACCTGCTCGACAACGCGCTCAAGTACACGCCGGCCGGGGTGCCGATCGAGATCATCGCCACCGCCGGCGAGCACAACGTGACCGTGGAGGTCGCCGACCACGGGCCCGGCCTGCCGCCGGGGAAGGAAGAGGCGGTGTTCGAGAAGTTCTACCGCGTCGATCCGGTGGGAGCGCGGGGCGCCGGGCTCGGCCTGGCCATCACCCGCGGTATCGTGCAGGCCCACGGCGGCCGCATCTGGGCCCAGAACCTGCCGGGCAGCGGCGTCGCCTTCCTCTTCACGCTGCCGCTGGGCGACGCGCCGGCACCGCCGCCCGCCGATGCCTGACCCCGTCGTCGTCCTCATCGAGGACGAGGCCCAGATCCGCCGCTTCCTGCGCGCCACCCTCGCCGGCCAGGGCTACCGCCTGTTCGAGGCGACGACCGGCGCCGACGGCCTGGTCGAGGTCGCCTCGCGCCAGCCCGACGTGGTCATCGTGGATCTCGGATTGCCCGACATGGACGGCCTCCAGGTGATCCGGCAGCTGCGCGAGTGGAGCGCGGTGCCGGTCATCGTGCTGTCGGCCCGTGGCCAGGAGCGCGACAAGGTCACCGCGCTCGACGCCGGCGCCGACGACTACGTCGCCAAGCCGTTCGGCGCCGGCGAGCTGCTCGCGCGCATCCGCGTCGCGCTCCGCCACACCGCCGGGGCGTCGCACGAGGGCAGTGAGGCCACCTTCACGGTCGGCGAGGTCCAGGTCGACCTGCTGCGACGCCACGTGCTCGTGCGCGGCCTCGAGGTGAAGCTGACGCCGATCGAGTACAAGCTGCTGGCGACCCTGGTCAAGCACGCCGGCAAGGTGGTCACTCACCAGCAGCTCCTGCGCGAGGTGTGGGGACCCGGCCACGAGGAGCAATCCCACTACGTGCGGGTCTACATGGCCCACCTGCGCCACAAGGTCGAGGCCGAGCCCGCACGCCCGCGCTACCTGCTGACCGAGCCCGGCGTCGGTTACCGCCTCACCAGCGACTGATCGCCGGCGGCGCCGGCCGCCGGCGTGACCGGGCCTGCTCGACGTCTTGACACCGGCGGCACACCGATTGCGTATGCCGAGGCCATCATCGAGGAGGCCGCAATGTGGAAGTCGAGCGCCGTCGTGATGGCGTTGTTGATGGTCGCGCTACTCGTCGTCTCGTCCCAGGTCGAGGGCCAGCGCGCGGCACCGGCCGTGCGTGACGCCATCGCCGAGGCGCAGGCGCCGCCGGTCGGCGCTCCCGCGCCCCTGCCGCAGGACCAGGGTGACCGGTTCGACGCCGCCAAGGCCGAGCCGTCGTCCTCCGCCCTCGACGCTCAGCCCGAGCGCGGCCAGGCGACCGGCTTCGACTTCGTCCGCGATCCCCTCAACGCCAAGCGGCCCATGCAGACCTTCGACGAGACCATGAAGGCGGACATCGCCGACAAGGCCAAGGTGATGCAGCTGCAGCGCAAGCTGCTGGAGAGCCGCTACGACCTCTCGCCGCGCCTCGACCCGGCGGTGAAGATGTCGCGCGGCAAGCCGGTGCCGGTGGGGCCGACGGCCCGCCTGGCCTCCGGCCTCAGCTGGGACTCGCTGGCCAAGCTGAGCCCGGAGGAGATCAAGCGGCGCGGCGTCTTTCCCTATCCGCCCCTGCCCCATCCCAAGCACGTGACCGGCGGCCAGGTGTTCCCGGCGGTGCAGATCCGGATGTTTCCGCGGCTGGAGCGGTTCGACGTGGAATTCGACCTCCCCGAGCCCTTCTTGCCAGAATTTCCCCCGGCCATCTTCCTGAACTCGCGGCCGGAGCTGGGCGATGTCTCCCGCGGCGAGGTGGTCTCGATCAACAACTATTACCGGCTCTTCAAGGACGTGCTGACGCCCGTCCAGCTCGACGGGCTGCGGATGCTGCTGACGCCGTTCCCCCAGGAAGAGTTCAACCCGACCGACGACCGCAAGAGCGCGCAGCCGAGCCTCGGGGTGACGTGCTTCGACTGCCACGTCAACGGTCACACGACCGGACAGTTCCACCTGAACCCGGACGACCGGCCCCAGCACCGCCGCGTCCGCCTCGACACCGTGAGCCTGCGCGGCGTGTTCAACCAGCAGATCCACGGCTCCAAGCGCAGCCTGCGCTCGATCGAGGACTTCACGGAGTTCGAGATCCGCACCGCCTACTTCAACGGCGACCCCATCCACGCGATGAAGAAGGGGTTCACCATCATCCCGCGCGTGCAGGTCGCCCACATGGCCCAGATGCAGAACATGCTCGACTTCCCGCCGGCGCCCAAGCTGGCGCCGACGGGGCGTCTCGACCCGCGCCAGGCGACGCCGGCCGAGCTGCGCGGCGAGATGGTCTTCCACGGCAAGGGTCAGTGCGCCGGCTGTCACTCGGGGCCGGCCTTCCTCGACCACCAGATGCACGACCTGCGGCTCGAGCGTTTCACCAAGGAGCCCGGGAACGGTCCCATGAAGACCTTCACGTTGCGGGGCATCAAGGACAGCCCGCCGTACCTGCACGATGGGCGACTGCTGACGCTGGAGGACACCGTGGAGTTCTTCAATCTGGTGCTCGGCACCAACCTGAGCCGGGACGAGAAGGCGGACTTGGTGGCCTTCTTGCGGGTGCTGTAGCGCGCGGCCCGTTGCCCGTGGCCGGCTTGTTGACTAGAGTGTGACCCCAGCTCAGGTCGACAAGGAGCCAGCCATGAAAGCGATCCGCGTGCACAAGTTCGGCGGTCCCGAGGTCCTGCAGCTCGACGACGTCGCCGACCCCACGCCGGGGCCCGGCCAGGTCCTGGTCCAGGTGAAGGCAGCCGGCGTGAATCCGGTCGACACCTACATCCGCTCCGGCACCTACGCGCAGTCACCGGCCCTGCCCTACATCCCGGGCGGCGACGCGGCCGGGATCGTCAAGGCCCTCGGCGCCGGAGTGAACCGACTCATGGTCGGCGATCGCGTGTGGGTGTGCCGCGCGGCCGGGTACACCGAGCTGGCCGCCTGCGAGGCGGCGATGGTACATCCGCTACCGGCGAGCCTGACATTCGAGCAGGGCGCAGGCGTCGGCGTGCCGTACGCGACGGCGTATCGGGGGCTACACCACAAGGCCCAGGCCCGGCCGGGAGAGAGCGTGCTGGTCCACGGGGCTTCGGGCGGGGTCGGCATCGCCGCCGTGCAGCTCGCGGTCGCCCACGGCATGACGGTCATCGGCACCGGCGGCACCGAGCGCGGGCGCAAGCTGGTGGCCGAGCACGGCGCCCATCACGTCCTCGACCACACGGCGCCCGACTACATCAAGCGATTGCTGGAGGTGACCGGTGGCGCCGGCCCCGACGTCATCCTCGAGATGCTGGCCAACGTCAATCTGCAGAAGGACATCGACGTGATCGCGCGCCTGGGCCGCATCGTGATCATCGGCAACCGCGGCACCATCGAGATCAACCCGCGCGGCACGATGGGCAAGGACGCCTCGATCACCGGGCTCGCCCTGTGGAATGCGTCGGCGGCCGAACTGGCGTCGATCATGGCCGCACTCACGGCCGGCCTCGCCAACGGCACGCTGCGCCCCGTCGTCGGTCGCGAGTTCAAGCTTGCCGACGCCGCCGCCGCCCAGAAGGCCGTGCTGGAGCCCGGCGCCTACGGAAAGATCGTGCTGGTGCCGTGACCGCGCCGAAGGAATCTTGAGGAGCGCCCCGGGTTCCCCGGGGCGCTCCGTACGCTGGGGGGTTTGGGGGGCCATCTCGCGGCCCCCCATGTGGTCAAGCGGATGCGACCTCGCGGCCGAACACCGGGTTGTCGGTGCGGTCGACCAGCGACTCCGGCCCCTCGGTAGGCAGCTGCTCGGCGTAGTTCTGGGCGCCGTCGATGTCGTGCTCCCACACATCGCGCGGCAGCTCGTAGAGCACCTCGATCCCGTGACCGTTGGGATCGGAGATGTACACGCTGTGCGTCATGCCGTGGTTGACCCGGCGGTGGAAGGTGACGCCCTGCGCCTGCAGGTGCTCGAGCTGCTTGAGCCACGTCTCGCGGTCGGGGTAGCAGATCGCGATGTGGTTCAGGCCGATGGCCCGCGGCTTCATGCTCCACTGGCCGTCCGGGGCCGGCGGCGTGGTGTCCTCGATCTCGGCCAGGGCGAGATCATGGTGGCTGACCTCGCCGTGCGGGGACAGGCCGCTGTAGAAGCGCATCTTCAGCCGGCCGGGCCTGGGCTGGAGGGCCGCCACGCACTTGAGGCCGATGATCTCGGTCCAGAAGCGGTGGGACTCTTCCAGGTTGCGAACGTTCAAGACGACGTGGTTGACTCCTCGGGGCGTCTGGGCTTGCGCCATGGCATCCTCCGTGGCGGGCGGGCATCGCCCGCCAGCAATCGTGGGCCTATGGTAATACGGAACCGGATTCCATGATGGGAGTGTGGTGATGGGACAGTTCGGCATCGGACAGGCCGTGACCCGCTTCGAGGATCGCCGGCTGCTGCAGGGCGGCGGCCGCTACCTCGACGACGTGAACCTCCCCGGGCAGGCGTACGCGGTCATCGTCCGCTCGATCCACGCCCACGCGCGGATCCGCGGCCTCGACACCGCGGCGGCGCTGAAGGCCCCGGGCGTGGTGGCGGTGCTGACCGGCGCCGACGTGGCCAAGGACGGCCTCGGGACCATGCAGATGACCCTCAAGCGCAAGCGGCCCGACGGCTCGCCGATGTTCGCGCCGCCCCACCGGGGGCTGGTCCAGGACCGGGTCCGCTACGTGGGCGATCCGGTGGCCATGGTGATCGCCGAGACCCGGGCCCAGGCCGAGGACGCCGCCGAGCTGGTCGAGATCGACTACGAGCCGCTGCCCTCGGTGACCTCCACGGCCGAGGCCATCGGCGGGGCCCCGGTCTACGACGAGTGCCGTGACAACGTCTCCAACGTGTTCGAGGCCGGCGACCGCGCGGCCACCGACGCCGCCCTGGCCGCCGCGCCCCGCATCGTCCGCCGCCGCTACGTCATCACCCGCGTGCACGCCCAGTACATGGAGGCCGCGCGGCGCCGTCGGCGCCTGGGACCCGCACGAGGAGCGCTACACGCTGCACGCCGACGTGCAGTACCCGCACCGCGTGCGCAACGCGCTGGCCACCAACATCTTCAAGGTGCCCGAGCACCAGATCCGCGTGGTGGCCGGCGACGTCGGCGGCGGCTTCGGCACCAAGGGCTGGCAGTACCCCGAGCACCGCCTGGTGCTGTGGGCGGCCCGCAAGCTGGGGCGCCCCGTGAAGTGGACGTGCGACCGCCGGGAGGCGATCCCGGCCGACGAGCACGCGCGCGACAACGTCACCGAGGCCGAGCTGGCGCTCGATGCCGACGGTCGCTTCCTGGGGCTGCGTGTCCGCACGCAGGCCAACGTGGGCGCCTACGTGTCGTCCGACCGCAACCTGCTCGCCACCTTCAGCAACGTCGTGACGCTGGTCGGCGTCTACGCCTTCCCGGCCGCCCACGTCGAGGTGCTGAGCGTGCTGACGAACACGAACTCGACGGCGCCGTATCGCGGGGCGGGGCGGCCGGAGGCCACCTACGTCATCGAGCGGCTGATCGACGACGCCGCCCGCGAGCTCGGCCTCGACCGGTTCGAGCTCCGCCGCCGCAACCTGATCCCCACCGCCGCCATGCCGTACAAGAACCCGCTCGGGGTGACCTACGACTGCGGCAACTTCCCCAAGAGCTTCGAGGACGCTCTGGCGCTGGCCGACGTGGCCGGCTTCCCGGCCCGGCGCGAGGCGTCGAAGGCCCGCGGCAAGCTGCGCGGGCTCGGCATCGCCAACGCCATCGAGCGGGCGGCCGGCGCCCAGCCGGAGTTCGCGGAGATCCGCTTCGCGCCCAGCGGGACGGCCACGCTGCTGATGGGCAGCAAGAACCAGGGCCAGGGCCACGAGACCACCTTCAAGCAGATCCTGCACGAGCGGCTGGGCCTCGATCCCCGCGAGGTCCGCTACGTCGACGGCGACACCGACCGGGTCGCCCACGGCATGGGGACGATGGGCTCGCGCTCCACGGTCATCGGCGGCACCGCGCTGTGGATGGCCGCCGACAAGGTCATCACCAAGGGCAAGAAGATCGCCGCCAAGATGCTGGAGGCGGCCGAGGCGGACATCGTCTTCGCCGATGCCCGGTTCGCGGTGGCCGGCACCGACCGCGGGGTGACGCTGAAGGAGGTCGCGCGGGCGGCCTTCCAGCCGCCCCAGCTGCCGCCCGGCGTGGAGCCGGGGCTCTACGAGACCGGCACCTTCTCGCCCAAGCAGGACACCTGGCCCAACGGCACCCATCTGTGCGAGGTCGAGGTCGATCCCGACACCGGCGCCGTCACCCTCGACCGCTACGTGCTGGTCGACGACGTCGGCACCGTCATCAACCCGCTCACGCTCAAGGGCCAGATCCACGGCGGCATCGCCCAGGGGGTGGGCCAGGCGCTCATGGAGCAGATCGTCTACGACGGCGAGTCGGGCCAGCTCCTCACCGCCACGTTCATGGACTACGCGATGCCGCGCGCCGACGACTTTTGCGACATCGTGATCGGCAGCAACCCGGTGCCCACCAAGCTCAACCCGATGGGCGCCAAGGGGGCGGGCGAGGCCGGCACCGTCGGCGCGCTGCCGGTGGTGATGGGCGCGGTCAACGACGCGCTGGCCCTGCTGGGCGTCCGCGACTTCGAGATGCCGGCCACCAGCGCCCGGGTCTGGGATGCCATCCAGAAGGCAACTCCCCTCGCCAGAACCTCATAGGAGGTCATCCCGTGCGCCCCACCCTCGATCAGGCAACGCTGAATCAGCTGTTCCTCGAGGCACGAACGCAGAACGGCTGGCTGCCGACGCCGGTCTCCGACGATCAGCTCCGTCGGATCTACGACATCATGAAGATGGGCCCGACCAGCGCCAACTCCTCGCCGGCCCGCATCCTCTTCGTGCGGACGCCGGAGGCCAAGGCCCGGCTGATCCCCGCGCTCAGCCCCGGCAACGTCGACAAGACCAAGGCGGCGCCGGTGACGGCGATCATCGGTTACGACACGCGTTTCTACGAGTGGATGCCGAAGAAGCTGTTCACCCATCGCCCGGAGATGGCCGACACCTTCGCGAAGAATCCCGCGGGGACCGAGGTCGCCGCGTTCCGCAACGGCACCCTGCAGGGCGCCTACTTCATGCTGGCGGTCCGGGCGGTGGGGCTCGACGTCGGTGGCATGTCGGGGTTCGACAACGCCAAGGTGGACGCCGAGTTCTTCCCCGGCGGCCGGGTGCGCTCCAACTTCCTGTGCAACGTCGGCCACGGCGACCCCAGCAAGGTCATGCAGAAGCTGCCGCGGCTGGACTTCGACGAGGCCTGCACGCTCCTCTGAGGGACGCGCTCAATCCTTCCAGACGCGGTAGCCGCGGGCGTCGGTGGGGCCGCCGTCCTGGTAGTTGACGATCCGCTGGGGCGAGGAGTGGATACCGAAGGTCCGTAGCTCCCGGTCGCCGACGACGCGAAAGCTGTGGGGCACGCCCGGCCGCAGGGCGATGGTGTCGCCCTTCTCCAGCCGGACCGGCCGGTCCTCGCCGCCCTCGATCCAGGCTTCGGCGGTGCCGTCGAGAACGTGCAGGATCTCCATGTACGGGTGCGAGTGCATCGGGGCCACGTAGCCGGGTTGCGAGGTCTGGATGCCGGTGCGGACCGGCGTCGTGCCGGCGTCGTCGCCGAGGATCAGCTGGTAGTGGGCGTCGGGCCCGAACTTCACCGCCTCGGTGTCCGCGAGTCGTACGACGATCGGCTCTCTCATGACGGCCTCCGTGTCGCGCTCGACTTCATCCCACCCCGATCATGTCCCGCCCCGGGGGCCGGCGCAACCCGCGCCCTCACGCCCGTCCGATCGACAGCGGCGCCGCGATGGGCACGCAGTCGGCGCCGCACGACGAGGCAAGATCGGGCGACGGGCCCGGCCGGTGCAGCACCACCTTGGTCGGCGTCAGCCGGAGCCGTGGGGTCTCGCCGCCCGGCTCCGCGGCGGCGGTGCCGTCCACGATCAGGCTGTAGTCGCCCTCGGTGCGGACCGGGAACAGGAGCGAGATCCTCGGCCGGGCGGCGGCGTTGCGGGCCGTGGTGGGGCCCACCTCGGCGACCGGCCCGCCGCGCTCCCAGACCACCGGGACCCAGACGGCGTGGGGTCCGCCCTGGTCGGACACGGTGACGACGTAGGCGTGGCCGCCTCGCTCGCGCACGACCGCCTCGAGATCGGGCTCACCCTGGATGCTCATCGCTATCGCCCTCCCGTATACTCGGATCGAATGCGCGCCCGGCCCCGGCGGCCGGCGCCGGAGGAGACACCATGACCAGCAAGAAGCCGACCGACGCCGAGCTGAAGGCCAAGCTCACGCCGGCCCAGTACCAGGTGACGCAGTGCAGTGCCACCGAGCCGCCCTTCCGCAACGAGTTCTGGGACCACCACGAACCCGGCATCTACGTGGACGTCGTCACCGGCGAGCCGCTGTTCTCCTCGACCGACAAGTTCGATTCCGGCACCGGCTGGCCGAGCTTCGTGCGCCCCCTCGAGTCCGCCAACGTGGCGGAGCATACGGACTCCTCGCACGGGATGGAGCGCGTCGAGGTCCGTTCCTCCGGCGGCGACTCGCATCTCGGTCACCTCTTCCCCGATGGCCCCCGGCCGACCGGCCTGCGCTACTGCATCAACTCGGCGTCGCTCCGGTTCGTCCCCGTGGCCAAGCTCGACGAGGAGGGCTACGGCCGATTCAAGCCGCTGTTCGAGCAGACGGCTACGACAGGTCGACCCACACGGTCTTGACCTCGGTGTAGTGGTCGAGGCCGACCGAGCCCATCTCGCGGCCAAAGCCCGACTCCTTGAAGCCGCCGAACGGCAGGGCGGCGTCGAAGAGGTTGTAGGCGTTCACCCACACGGTGCCGGCCCGGATGGCCTTGGCGGCCTTGAGCGCCTTGGAGACATCCCGCGTCCACACGGCGGCGGCCAGCCCGTAGGAGGTCTGGTTGCCCTGGGCGATCCCGTCCTCCACCGAGCGGAACGGGATGACCGACAGCACGGGGCCGAAGATCTCCTCGCGGGCGATCTTCATCCCGTTCGTCACCCCGTCGAAGATCGTGGGCTCCACGAAGAAGCCCTTGCCGTTGCCGACCTGCGCGCGATGGCCGCCCGCCACCACCTGGGCGCCCTCCCGCTTGCCGTCCTCGATGTAGGCGAGCACGGTCTCCATCTGGGCCTTGGAGACGACCGGGCCCATGCGCGTGGCCTTGTCCAGAGGGTCGCCGACCTTCAGCGTCTTGACCCGATCGGTGAGCTTGCTCATGAACTCGTCGTGGATGGACTGCTCGAGGAAGAGCCGGGAGCCGGCCGCGCACACCTCGCCTTTGTTGTAGAAGATCCCGGTCATGGCCCCCCGCACCGCCGCGTCCATGTCGGCGTCGGCGAACACGATGTTCGGCGACTTGCCGCCCAGCTCGAGCGACAGCCGCTTCAGCGTGCCGGCCGCCTCCCGCATGATCGCCTTGCCGACCTCGGTGGAGCCGGTGAAGGCGATCTTGTCGACGCGGGGATCGCGCACCATGGCCATGCCCACCTTGCCGCCGGGGCCGGTCACCACGTTGAACACGCCCTCGGGCAGCCCGGCCTCCTGGCACAGCTCGGCGAACTTGAGCGCCGTGAGCGGCGTCTGCGAGGCCGGCTTGAGAACCATCGTGTTGCCGGCGGCCAGGGCCGGGGCGATCTTCCACGAGGAGAGCAGGAACGGAAAGTTCCACGGCACGATGGCGCCGACGACGCCGACCGGCTGCCGCAGCGTGAAGGTGAAGGCGTTGTCGCGCAGGGCCAGCGTCTCGCCGTGGATCTTGGTCGCCCAGCCGGCGAAGTAGCGGAAGACCTCGGCCGCGAACGGGATCTCGACCTTGCCGGAGTCGAACATCGTCTTGCCGGTGCACAGGCTCTCCAGCTTCGCCATCTCGTCGAGGTGCTGCGTGATGAGGTCGCCCAGCCGCCACACGATGCGGCCCCGCTCGTGGGGGCTCATGCGCGGCCACGGCCCGTCGTCGAACGCCTTGCGGGCGGCGGCCACGGCGGCGTCGATGTCGCGCTCGTCGGCCTTGCCGACCACACCCACCGGCTCCTCGTTGGCGGGGTTGATCGGCTGGTACGTCTCGCCCGAGACCGTCGCCTGCCACTTGCCGGCCACGAAGATCTGCCCTGCGTTCATGCTGTCCTCGCTGGACCCCGCGGCCCCGTCATGACTTGAAGGATCGCTCGAACTGCCGGCTCACGGTCTCGTCGAGCCCGCTCCGGAACTTGCGATAGCGCTCGAGAAAGAGCCGCCCCTTGTCGGTCAGGCGCATCCCGCGCTGGGGGCCACCACCCGGCCCCCGCTCGACGAACTTGAAGCCGGCGGCGCGCTCGAGCTCACGCAGATAACCCCAGGCGTTGCGATAGGACATCTCGAAGGCTTCGGCGGCCTTGCGCAGGGAGCCCTGCTCGTCGATCGCCTCCAGCAGCCGGGCCCGGCCGTCGCCGAACTTCAGCTCCCCGAAGGTCACCCAGACCTTGAGCTTGGGCTTCATGGGCTCCGATCTTACGCAAGCCCGCGCCCGGGGGCCACCGGTCGCGGCGGCGGCGCCTAGCCCTGGGCCAGCGCCAGATCGGAGCGGTCGTCCTCCTCGTCGCCGTTGCGGAGGAGATCGAGCAGCCGTGGATCGGCCGGGACGATCAGGCCGGTGGCGCCGGCCGTCTGCCAGGCGTCGCGCGCCTCTCGCCACTGCGCCCGGTCGGCGGGCATCGCAATCCGCACCCAGAGATCGAATGCCCCCTTGAGGCCCGCGTCCTCGCGCAGCCGGCGGATCGGCTCCAGGGCGTCGCGAAGCCGCTCGGGCGAGTCGTCGAGGCCGACCACGCCGTCGGCCAGGAGCGCGGCGGCGCACGCCTGCGCCGCGTCGGCCGCCGGGAGGATCACGGGACAGTCACAGCGCCGGGCGAGGACCACCACGTCCTCGACGCCGGCCGCCCCGGACGCATCGGGCGTGAGGCCCACGACGACGCGGCCCCGCGACAGGCGACCGAGCGTGGTCATCCGGCCCTCGAGGGCCGCCGGCGTCCGCCCGTCGGCCGTCGACACCGGGACCACCAGCCGCAGCCGCCCGGTGACCGCGGCAATGCTCGCCAGCAGGAGCCAGGGGTCGTGACCCTCGGCGTCGAGCCAGAGCGAATCGACGCCGATCGAGTCCAGGGCGCGGGCGTCGGCGAGGTACTCACCGGCGTCCTCGAAGCGGCGAGGCACGCGGACGGCGGTCTTCAGCACGAAGGACGCACGCTACATCTGCGCCGCGAAGATCACGACGATTCGCAGCGCGAGGCCGCCGACCACCACCAGCACCGGGGCCACCAGGGCCGGCGCCCGGCGGGCCGGAGCGCCCAGGCGGATCGCCAGCGGCACCAGGGTGCCGGCCACCACCACGGCCCACAAACCGACCCAGCGCGGCTCCAGGAACCGACCTCCGACGGCGCCCAGGCTGATGAAGAACACCAACAGCAGCACCAGCTCGAGCACGATGAAGAACCGATCGGCGCGCCACAGCTTGTGTCCGGAGACGCCGGCGTCCGGCCAGAGCCACGCCAGCAGCTCGATCACCGCGGTGGCGACGCTCAGCCCGGAGACGAGGAACAACCCCCCGAGCGCCCAGGTGTCGCTCCAGATCGGCTGGTTGCTGACGCTGAGCAGCACGCCGGTATAGCCGGCCAGGAACAGGCCGGCCACGGCGCCCAGGGTCGTGAACACACGGCCCCGGCCACCGCTCAGGACCCGACCCGTCAGGTTCAGCGACTCCAGGAAGGACACGAGAGCGAAGGCGCTGAAGATCACGAGCGCCCAGGCACCGACCGACATCGGTGACCAGTACTTGAAGGTGGGGGTGAGCGTCCGGGCGTCGATCAGCATGTGCCAGAAGCGGAGCGGGCGGCCGAGGTCGAGGGTCAATAGGATCGGACAGATCGCCAGGGCGGGCAGGCTCACCAGGAAAGCCAGCCGCGCCAGGGGCTCGTCGCGCCGATCGCCGAGCAGGCGCAGGATCGCGCCCAGCGCGTAGGCGCCGCCGGCCAGGCCGCCCAGGAAGAAGTACCAGACGATGTACCACTCCCACTGCGGAGGCGCGACGAAGTGCTGGGGCATGCCCCTACTCCTTCCCGCCGCGCTCGCGGAACGCGAAGACGGCGCCGACGACTCCGAGCACGGCGGTGACCAGCGAACCGAGGTAGCTGCGGACGTTGTTGCGGCTCGGCAGCACGGCGTTCTCCGTGTTGGGCAGGCCGTACGCCTCCGGCTTGTCGGTCAGCAAGAAGAGCGCGTGGAGGCCGCCGTACTCCTTGTCGCCGTACAGCCGGGCCTGGGCCATCCCCTGGCCGCGCAGCTGGTTCAGCCGCACGGCCGCCACGTCGCGCATCGTGCTCAGGTCGCCGAACTTGATCGACTCGGTCGGACAGGCCTTGGCACAAGCCGGCGCCAGGTTGGCCTGCAGGCGGTCGTAGCAGAAGGTGCACTTGCGGGCCAGGCCGCTGGCCTCGTCGAAACCGATGACGTGGTACGGGCAGGCCGCGATGCAGTCGCGGCAGCCGTTGCACACCTCCGGCTGGATGTAGACGGTGTCGAACTCCGTCCGCACGATCGCGTTGGTCGGACACACCTCCATGCAGCTGGCCTGCGCGCAGTGCTTGCAGACGTCGCTCATCATGTTCCAGGCGACGCCGCCCTTGACGGTGGTCTGCTCGTGGAACTGGACGTGGCGCCAGTTCTGCTCGTCCAGCCGCCCGGTGTTGTCGTAGCCGTCGCCGAACTTCGGCGTCTGCCCCGGCAGCTGGTTCCACTCCTTGCAGGCCACCTCGCAGGCCTTGCACCCGATGCAGAGCGTCGTGTCGGTGAAGAAGCCGACCGTTCGCGCCATGGTGGTCTCCTATCCGATCGCCATCAGATTGGCCACGATCTTGGCGAAGCCGAGCTCCTGCACGTGGAGATCGAGCGGGAGCGCCACCAGCTCGTCCACGACGGGCACCGCCTCTGCATCCTTCCGGAGATCGACCGTGATCACGTACCGGCGGCAGGTCTCGCAGGCGTCGGCGCGCAGATGCGAGAACCGCTCGGCGTCGGCGAAGATCGGTAGCCTGGCCGTGGACGACTCGCCGCAGCCGACGCACGTCATGCGCGGGTGGATCCAGCTCTCCCCGCAGCGGCAGCACAGGAGCATCCGCGGTCCGCTGACCAGGGACTCGCCGGCGTCGGTCAGGTAGGAGACCTGGGGCAAGCCCCCACAGCGGGGGCAGCCGCCCTCCATGGCCGGGCGTGGGCACGCGGCCGCGGCCGCGGGCCCCAGCGCTTCGAGCACGGGTCCGGCGGCCGCCCGCGCGAGATACCCGTCCACCGGCGCCTGCCACGCACCCGCCAGCCACGCGGCGACGAGCGCGGCCGGCTCGCCGTCCCGGAGCCGGTCACGGACGGCGATCACCAGCAGCGGAGGCCCGGCGGCAGCGGTGGCCCGGGCCACGTCGGAGATCACACGATCGGCCACGTACGTGGCCACGCTCGCTGGCTCGGGTCGGTCGTCCAGCGTGCGAAGGAATGCGCGCTCCTGCACGTCGAGCAGCGCCTGGTACAGCCGGAGCATCTCGACGGCGTAGGGCTGGTGCTCGGCGAGCTGCCGAGCCCGGCGTCGACGCCGGGTCCACGCCTCCGTGGCGAGCGATGCCGTGGCGAGCCGCTCCATCTAGATCTTCTCGACGTTGACCAGGAACGCCTTGAACTCCGGCGTCCGCGAGTTGGCGTCGCCCACGAACGGCGTCAGCGCGTTGGCGAGCCAGTTGGCGCCCTTGGTCGGATCCCGGTCGGCGGCGATGCCGACGAACCCCCAGTGGATCGGGATGCCGATGTGATAGACCCGCTTGCCGTTCACCTCGAGGCCGCCCAGCCGCTTGGTCACGACCGCCAGCACCTCGAGCTTGCCGCGCTTGGAGGTCACGCGGACCCGATCGCCGGTCTTGATGCCCTTCTCCTTGCCCACCTCTTCGGGAATCTCGACGAAGGGGCTCGGCTGCAGCCCGACCAGAGCCGGGACGTGCTGCGTCACGTAGTGCTCGTGCTCGGTCAGGCGATAGCTGGTCGCGATGTACGGATAGTCCTTGACGGTGCCGAAGCGGTTCTCGCGACCGCCCTGCTGGTCGTACAGGAACACCACCGGCGACTCCGACTGCTTGGGATGCAACGGGTTCTCGACCGGTGACTCCACCGGCTCGTAGTGCTCGGGGAACGGTCCGTCGAGCATCGAGCTGGAGAACAGCCGGCCGACCCCCTCGCCGTTCATGATGAACGGCCCCCACGCCTGGGGGCTGCGCGGCTCCATCGTCGGCGGATAGTCGGGCACGTCGCCCTTCCACTTCTTCTCGGTCGGATCCCACTGGATGCCGGGCCGCGAGGGGTCCCACGGCTTGCCGTCGAGGTCCGCGGAGGCGCGGTTGTACATGACGCGTCGGTTGAGCGGCCAGCTCCACGCCCAGCCGTGGTAGTACCCCATGCCGGTGGGATCGTTCTTCGTCGGATCCTGGATGCCGGCGCGGCGCTTGGACAGGTTGCCGGCCTCGGGGTAGGAGCCGGTGTAGATCCAGTTGCCGGCGGCGGTCGTCCCGTCGTCCTTGAGCTTGCCGAACGTGTCGAGCCGCTGGCCGGTGGCCAGGTCGAAGCCGTTGATCTCCTGACAGATCTCGTCCAGCTCCGGCTTCACCGGGTCCTTGTACTTCATGGTCACCGCCATCACCGGGGCCGGAAACTTGCCACCCTGTTGCGCGTACAGCTTCTGCACGCGCTGGAACACCTCGGCCAGGACCCAGTGGTCGTGGCGGGCACCCTCGGGCGGGACGGCCGCCTCCTTCCACTGCATCCAGCGGCCGCTGTTCACGAACGAGCCGTCCTTCTCGATCCAGTGCGTGCTCGGGATCATGAAGACTTCGGTCTGGATCGACTTCGGATCCGCGCCCGGCCGCCGCCAGAACTCCGAGCTCGTCGTCGGCAGCGGGTCCATCACGGCCAGCCACTTGAGGTTGGCCAGGGCCTGCATCACCTGGTTGGCGTCGGGACCGATGCTGGTCGCCGTCATCCCGGACAGGATGACGCCCTCCATCTTCTTCTTGAGGGCCTGGTCGTAGATCGAGATCCACGACGAGTTCGTGGCCGGCTTGGGGATGAAGTCGAACGCGTACTCGTTGTCCTTGGTGGCGGCGTCGCCGTACCAGGTCTTGAGCAGGCTGACCATGAACTTCCGGTAGTTCGTCCCGAAGAAGTTCCAGGAGTTGGCGTCGAACTTCTTGGGCGCGCTCTGCGTGACGTAGTCGTCGAGGTTCTTCTGGCCCGGGGCCGGGATGCGCAGGTAGCCGGGCAGGATCTCCCACGAGATGGCGTTGTCGGTGTTGCCCTGGATGTTGGCGTGACCGCGCTCGGCGTTCATGCCGCCGCCCGGCCGCCCCATGTTGCCGAGCAGGAGCTGCAGGATGGCGGCGGTGCGGATGAGCTGGCCGCCCGTGGTGTGGTGCGTGAGGCCGACCGCGTAGACGACGGTCATCACCTTGTCGGGGCGGCCGGTCTCGCCGACGATGCGAGCGATCTCCAGGAACTGCTCGGGCGGGATGCCGGTGATGGAGGCCACCATCTCCGGCGTGTAGCGCGCGTAGTGCTTACGCAGGAGCTGGAAGACCGAGCGCGGATGCTCGAGCTGCATGTCCCGCTTGGCCAGCGCCACCCCGGCGCCGGCGCCGGCCGGCCCCTGGCCGTGGGCGATGATCTCCTTCTGCGTCCGCTCGAACGCGGCCTGGGCAGGGGCGTCCCCCTCGTAGGTCCACGTCGAGGTGTCGTACGTGCGCTTGGCCGGATCGTAGCCGCTGAACAGGCCCTCGCTGAAGCCGAACCCCTCCTTCACGAGGAAGGAGGCGTTGGTGTAGTTCCGGACGTACTCGTGGTGGATGAGGTTCTTCTCGAGCACGTAGTTGATGAGGCCGCCGAAGAAGGCGGTGTCGGTGCCCGTCCGGATGCGCGCGTAGACGTCCGCGACCGCCGAGGTCCGCGTGAACCGCGGATCGATGTGGATCATCTTGGCGCCGCCGCCGTTGCCGAGGCCGCGCTTGGGGTCGAGCTTCGCCTTCAGGAACCACTGGAAGCCGACCGGATGCGCCTCGGCCGGGTTCGCCCCGTTGATGATGATCACGTCGGCGTGACGGATGTCGCGCCAGTGGTTCGTCATCGCGCCCCGCCCGAATGTGGCCGCCAGACTGACGACCGTCGGGCCGTGTCAGACTCTGGCCTGTTGTTCTAAGTGGACCACGCCGAGCGAGCGCATCAGCTTGGCGGCCAGGTAGCCCTCCTCGCTGCTGAAGGCGGCGCCGCCGGCAAACGCGACCCCCTCGCACCGGTTGACGGTGTTGCCCTTGCCGTCGACGGTCACGAACGTCGCGTCACGCGACTCCTTGATGCGCTGGGCGAGCCGGTCGAGCATGGAGTCCCAGCTGATCTCCTGCCACGCATCGCTCCCGGGCGCGCGGTAGAGCGGCTTCCCGATGCGGCGAGTCGACACCGCGAGCTGCATCGCCGTGGCGCCCTTGGGACAGAGCCGGCCCTCGTTGACCGGGCTGTCGGGATCCCCCTCGATCTGCAGCAACTCGGTGTGGCCCTTGGCGTCCTGCTTCGTGTAGGCCACGATCGAGCAGCCCACCGCGCAGTACGGGCAGAGCGAGTGGACCTCCTTGGCCCCCGCGATCCGCAGATCGCGCTTGACGGCGACGGCCCCGGCGAGGTCGAACCCCAAGGCGGTGACGCCGGCGGTCCCGGTGCCAACCGCGCCCAGCTTGATGAAGTCGCGTCGACTCACCTGCTGCATGGTCACGCCCTCCTCAGGGTCTCGTCGTTGGAGAACCGTCCGTGGCTGGTCGCGCACGCTCCACGGGAATCGCGCCGGGACCGCGCGCGCTCGGCCGCATCCACCATCCGCGGCCGGGCCGGGCCGATCACACCGGCTCCGCGACGCCGTGGGCGACGCGACCGGCACCCGCGTAGATGTTGAAGCCGCCCGAGCGGACGAAGCCCAGCAGCGTCATGTCGGCGGCCACCGCCATCTCGACGGCCAGGCTGGAGGGCGCCGACACCGCCGCCACCACGGGGATCCGGGCGGTCAGGGCCTTCTGCATGATCTCGAAGCTGGCCCGGCCGCTGACCATGAGGATGTGCCGGTCGAGCGGCAGCCGTCGGGCCAGCACCATGTGCCCGATGACCTTGTCGACGGCATTGTGGCGGCCGATGTCCTCGCGCAGCACGATGAGGTGCCCGTCGGGGTCGAACAGCCCCGCCGCGTGCAGGCCACCGGTCCGCTCGAAGGTCGCCTGTGCACGGCCCATGGCCCGCTCCAGGCGCGCGAACATCGAGGCGGGGACGACCAGATCGGACGTGATCGCCGGCAGGTCGGCCCGGATGGCGTCGATCGTGACCTTGCCGCACAGCCCGCACGAGGACGAGGCCACGAAGTTGCGGCGCAGCCGCTCCCGGGCCACCGTGACGTTGCCCTTGAGCAGGACGTTGACCACGTTGCCGGCCTGGGGATCGCCCTCGGGGAGCCGGTAGCGGGCGACCACGTCGAGGTCGTCGGCGCCGGTGATGACTCGCTCGGAGTGCAGGAAGCCGGCGACGAGCTCCTCGTCGTCACCCGGCGTGCGCATGGTCACCGCCAGGCTCATGCCGCCCAGACGGATCTCGAGCGGTTCCTCGACGGCGACGTGGTCGGAGGTGCTGACGACACCATGTGGCCGGACACGAATGACGGGATGGCTGGCGGCGGCGGTACTTCCGGAGTCTTCGAGTTCGGGCTCCAGACTCATCGGGTCTCCACGTCGCTGCGGCTACCACCGGGTCTGGTAACAGGTTGTCCAGCACATATATATGTAGTTGAAAGCATAGTCAAGCTGGCCCTCAAGGGGTTGTTAACCGATGCAAACTGAGGGCCGCTGAGCCGCGGGCCGGGCCGGGGGGCTCCCGGCCACGACCCGCGGAGATGGACGGTCTAGCGGGCGTGCAGCGCCAGCGCGATCCGCTCGGGCGTGAGCGGCGCCTCGGTGAGGCGGACGCCGGTCGCCTCGTGGATCGCGTTCGCGATGGCCGCCGGGGCGGGGACGATCGGCGGCTCGCCGACGCCGCGGGCGCCGAACGGGCCGGCCGGAGCCGGCACCTCGACGATGATCGTCTCGATGTTGGGCAGATCGGCCGCCGTCAGCTTGCGGTAGTCGAGCAGGCTGGCGTTCATCAAGTGGCCGCTGTCGTCGTACATGAACCCCTCGGTCAGCGCCATACCGAGGCTCTGCACGGCGCCGCCCTGCATCTGGCCCTCGACGCCGAGCGGATTGATCGCCTTGCCGGCGTCCTGCACGACCACGAAGTCGTGCAGCGTCAGCTCGCCGGTGTCGGGATCGACCTCGATGCGGGCCAGCTGGGCCGCGAAGGCCGGGGCCTGCACGGCGAAGGCCGGGTGGGCCACGCCGAGCACCGGCGGGACCTTCGACATGTAGAGGTTGCCCTTCTTGCCGATCGAGGCCAGCGTGACGCCCTTGTCGGGGACACCGCGCACGACCACGCGGCCGTCCTCGATCTCGAGATCCTCGATGGCCGCCTCCATCTCCTTGGCGGCGATCTCCAGCGTCTGCCGGCGAGCATCCTGGGCGGCCTGCAGCACCGCGGTGCCGACCGTGTAGATGGTCTTGCTGCCGGCGCTGAGCCCGGTCATGGGGGCGGTGTCGGTGTCGCCGGTGGTGATCTTGATCCGGTCGATGTCGACGCCGTAGGCGGTCGCCGCGATCTGGGCCAGCGCGATGTTGGTGCCGGCGATGTCGACCTGGCCGGTCAGCACCTGCAGCGAGCCGTCGGGGTTGAGCCGCACGGTGGCGCCGGTCGGCTGCAGGCCGGGGATCCAGCCGCCCACGGCCAGCCCCACGCCGCGCAGCCCGTGGCCGTTCTTGCCGCCGCTGGCTTTCCACTCGGCCCGGCTCTTCCAGAGCGGGTGCTCGGCCATCCGGGCCAGGCACTGCTTGGCGCCGTTGCTCTGCCACGGCTGCCCGTTGGCCATCGGGTCGCCTTCCTTCATCAGGTGGCGCATGCGGAACTCGACGGAATCGACGCCGAGCTCGCGCGCCATCTGCTCCATCTGGGAGTCGATGGCGAAGAAGGTCTGGGGAGCGGTCGGCGCCCGGTAGGCGGCGATCGACGGCTTGTGGGTCAGCACCTCGAAGGCGCGCACCTCGAAGTTCGGGAACTGGTAGACGCTGGACACGAACACCGCGCTCATCGTGAGCACGGCGCCCGAGTACGCGCCCGACTCGATGATCGTCTCGGCCTCGAGCGCCGTGAGCGAGCCGTCGCGCTTGGCCCCGGTCTTGAGCTTGATGATGACCTGGGGCGCCGGCATGCCGGCATCCAGCTCCTCCCGCCGGGTCATCACGTACCGCACCGGCCGCCGGGTGACGCGGGCCAGGATGGCCGTGATCGGCTCGCACAGCGCGCGGATCTTGCCGCCGAAGCCGCCCCCGCACTCCACCGGGATGACCTTGATCTGGTTCTCCTCGATGTGCAGCACGTCGGCCACTTCCGAGCGCGTGTTGAACGAGCCCTGGGTGCTCGAGTAGAGCGTGAGCTGGCCGTTGGTGTCCCACTGGGCCAGCACGGCGTGGGGCTCGAGGTAGCCCTGGTGGACCATCGGCACCCGGTAGGTCTTCTCGACGATCACGTCGGACTCGGCGAAGGCCTTGGCGACGTCGCCGCGGCCGAGCTTGGCCTGCTGGGAGATGTTCACGGCCTTGGTCGGCGCGGCTTCTGTCTTGGCCACGGCCACGCCGGAGTGGGCGAGCGCCTCGCTGGTGTCGGCCTCGGTGCCGGCGTCGGCGACCGGGGGCGCGCCCACCTGCATCGCCTTCAACGGATCGACGGCGGCCGCCAGCACCTCGTACTGCACGTCGATGAGGTCACACGCTTCCTCGGCGATGGCCAGCTCGTCGGCGGCCACGGCCGCGACCGGCTGACCGACGAACACGACGCGATCGATGGCCAGCATCGCGTGCGCACGCGTGGCGGCCTTGCGCTTGAGCTCGGGGATGTCGCGCGCGGTCAGCACGGCCCGCACGCCCGGCAGCGCCTTGGCGCGCGTGGTGTCGATCTTCACGATGCGGGCGTGGGCGTGGGGGCTGCGCAGCAGCTTGGCGTGCAGCATCCCCTTGGGCTTGATGTCGGCGACGTACTGCACCTGGCCGGTCACCTTCTCCGGCCCGTCCGGCCGCGGAATCGCCAGCCCGACCCCCTTCACCTCGCGCGTCGTCTTCATCACGGCCATGGCGTCAGGCTCCCTTGGCGGGCGCGGCGCCCGCGACTTCGGTGATCGCTGCCAGCATCTTCGTGTAGCCCGTGCACCGGCACAGGTTGCCGGCGATGCCGTAGCGAATCTGTTCCTCGGTGGGATGCGGGTTCTCGGCCAAGAGCGCGGTGGCTGCCATCAGCACACCTGGAATGCAGAAGCCGCACTGGGGTACGCCCAGCCGGACGAACGCCTCCTGCAGCGGATGCAGGGTGGCGGAATCGGCCAGCCCTTCGATGGTCCGGACGCGA
Source organism: uncultured Candidatus Rokubacteria bacterium (assembly GCA_963734175.1). GTDB lineage: Bacteria > Methylomirabilota > Methylomirabilia > Rokubacteriales > CSP1-6 > AR5. The sequence goes on along the minus strand of CAVTGC010000011.1, from coordinate 108,942 downwards.
CGCCCGCGGACCTGCATGGCCAGCATCAGGCAGCTGGCGACCGCCTCGCCGTCCAGGTGCACGGTGCAGGCCCCGCAATCGCCGGTGCCGCAGCCTTCCTTGGGTCCGGTCAGCCCCAGGTCCTCGCGCAGGGCATCGAGCAGCGTCACGTACGGCTGCACGAGGACCTCCACGTTCTCGCCGTTGATGGTGCAGGTCAGGACTTGCTTCGGCACGAGCGCTCCTCCCGGATATCAGCCGCCCGCGCGTTCGAGCGCGGTGCGGAGGGTGCGACGAGTCAGGACACGGACCAGGTGCAGGCGATAGTCGGACGAGCCACGCTGATCGCTGATGGGCTTGGCGGCGCCGATGGCCAGCTCGGCTGCCCGCTCGATCGCCTCCGGCGTCACGGGCTTGCCCTCCAGCGCCTGCTCGGCCGCGCGCGCCCGCAGCGGGGTCGGGGCCACCGCGGCCAGCGCGATGCGCGCCTTCGCGCACACGCCGTTGTTCAGCGTGAGCTGCGAGGCCACGCCCACCACGGCGATGTCCAGCTCGCGCCGCGGCGTGTGCCGCAGGTAGTTTCCGCCGCTGCGCGAACCCGGCGCCGGCACCGAGATCTCGACCAGCATCTCGCCGGGGCCGAGGACCGTGCGCCGCACGCCCGTGAAGAAGTCGGCGAACGGCACCCGCCGCTCGCCGGCCGGCCCCACGATGACGGCCTCGGCATCCAGGGCCAGCAGGGGCGGCGCCATGTCGGCCGAGGGGGCGGCGTTGCAGAGGTTGCCGCCCAGGGTGGCCAGGTTGCGTACCTGCACGGAGCCGACCAGCGCCGCGCTCTCCGAGAGCGAGGTGTAGGTACCCCGGGCCGTGGCATCGCGCTCGAGGGCGCGGGCGGTGACGGCGGCGCCGACCCGGAGACCACGGCCGTCGGCCTGCAGCGTGTGCACGCGCTCCACGCCCGACAGGTCCACGACACAGGCCGGCTTGAGCACGCCGTTCTTCATCTGGGGCAGCAGGTCGGTCCCGCCGGCCAGTAGCTTCGCGTCGGGACCACGGTCCTTCAGGATCTTCAGGGCCTCGTCGACACTGCGAGGCAGGGCTAGCTCGAATCGTCGCACTCGGACACTCCGGCGTCAGGGTGAACGGCTCGGTCAGTCGCGCCACACATCATCTATGCTCGGTCGAGCACAGTCAATCGCGTCACCGCGCCCAGATCCTAGCACTTCTGGGCGGTCGTGGCTGGCGATGGTATCGTTGCCGGCGCCGAGGCGTCGCCGCCCGGTTCACGGAGGAACGTCGAGGAGCTGCGGCTCGAGAGGCCCTAGTCGACGAGCGGCGGCGGGCCCGGCGACAGCCGGCGCCGCTGCGGGAGAGGATGACGCCATGCTGGGAGACGTGATCGAGCTGTCAGTGGTCGTGCGCGATCTGGACGAGGCCGTCGAGCGCTTCACGAAGCTGTTCGGGCTCAAGGTCCACCATCGCAGCGAGTCGAAGGATTTCGGATTCAAGAACGCCATCCTGCCAACCGGCATCGGCCACATCGAGCTGATGCAGCCGACCGACCCCGACAAGGCGGTGGGGAAGTTCCTGGCCAAGAACGGCGAGGGTGTGTACCTCGTCGGCTTCGAGTGCAAGGACGTTCCCGGCGCCGTCACCAAGCTGCGGGGCGACGGCGTCCGCGTGGACAGCCCGCGCGAGGACCTCGCCTGGGTCCATCCCCGCGCCACCCACGGCCTGTTCGTCGAGCTCCGCCACCGCGAAACCTACGACTAGGAGGACACCACGTGGCTCTCCAGATTCCGGACGACACGGGACTGCGCGGCAAGGTGGCGGTGGTCACGGGCGGCGGCGCCGCCGGTGAGGGTATCGGAAACGGACGGGCGGCGGCGATCCTGCTGGCCAGGGCCGGCACCCGCGTGGTGGTGGTCGACCGCGAGAAGGCGCTGGCCCAGCGCACGGTGGCGCTGATCGAGGAGGCCGGCGGCGAGGCCGTCGCGGTCGAGGCCGACGTCACCCGCGCCGCCGACTGCGCGGCGGTGGTGCAGACCGCGCTCGACCGGTTCGGGCGGCTCGACCTGCTCGACAACAACGTGGGCATCGGCAGCCGCGGTACCGTCATCGACGAGACCGAGGAGAACTGGCGCCGCGTCATGCAGGTCAACGTCGACAGCATGTTCCTGATGGCCAAGCACGCCATCCCCGCCATGCGGCGGGCGGGCGGCGGCGCCATCGTCAACGTGTCGTCGATCTCGGCGCTGCGCCCGCGCGGGCTCACCGTGTACAGCGTCTCCAAGGGCGCCGTCATCGCGCTCACCCGCGCGATGGCCGTGGACCACGGGCGCGAGAACATCCGCGTGAACTGCGTGGCGCCAGGGCCGGTCTACACACCGATGGTCTACGAGCGGGGCATGAGCCCGGCCGCCCGCGACCGCCGGCGCCAGGCCTCGGCCCTCGGCATCGAGGGCACCGGCTGGGACATCGGTCACGCCGTGCGCTTCCTGCTGTCCGATCACGCGCGCTACGTGACCGGCCACGTGCTCGTCGTCGACGGTGGCACCACGCTGTCCGCGCCCGAGCGCGACTACTCCACGCACTGACGCCATGGCCAAGACCCTCGCCGAGCTGATCGAGGATCGCTTCGGGTTGCCGACCACGGCCGGCGCCGACCGGCCCGCGGAGGGGACGGTGGCCCAGCTGCTGGCCCACCGCACCCATCGTCGCTACAAGGCCGACCCGGTGCCCGACGACGTGCTGGAGATCGCGCTGGCGGCGGCGCTGTCGGCGCCCTCGAAGTCCGACCTCCAGCAGGTCGGCGTCGTCCTGGTGAAGGACCGGGCCAAGCAGGCCACGATCGGTGGCTGGATCCCCGACATGCCCTGGATCGCCACGGCGCCGCTGTTCATGGTGTTCTGCGGCGACCACCGCCGCATCCGTCGGATCTCCGGCGAGCTGCGCCACCGCCCCTTCCCCAACGACACGCTCGACATGTTCATGAACGCGGCGGTCGACGCCGGCCTCGTGCTGCACGGCTTCATCACCGCCGCCGAGGCGCTGGGGCTCGGCTGTTGCCCGATCAGCGTGGTGCGCAACCACGTCGAGAAGCTGAGCGAGCTGCTGGAGCTGCCGGCCGGCGTGTTCCCCGTGGCCGGGTTGACGGTCGGCTATCCGAGCCAGCCGGGCTGGATCAGCCTGCGGCTGCCGCCGGCGCTCACCGTCCACACCGATCGCTACGACGATGCCGACCTCTCGGCCGAGCTCGAGGCCTACGATCGCCGCCGCGAGAGCCGGCACGCCACGCCGCCGTCGGGCCAGCGCTTCGTGGAGCGCTTCGGCGTGGCCGAGCCGTACGGCTGGTCGGAGGACAAGGCGCGCCAGTACTCGGTGCCCGAGCGCCACAACTTCGGGCCGTTCATCCGCGGCCACGGCTTCGGGCTGGCCTGACGTGAACGAGGCTCGCATCGCTCCCCGCGAGCCCCCCTACCCGGAGGCGATCACCACCGCGCTGGAGCGGATCATGCCGCCCGGCGTGGCACCGCTCACGCTGTTCCGCACGCTGGCCGTGAACGAGCGGGTGTTCCTGCGGCTCATGGCCGGCGGCCTGCTCGACCGCGGCTCGATCACGCTGCGGGAGCGGGAGATCGTGATCGACCGCACCTGCGCCCGCTGCGGCGCCGAGTACGAGTGGGGCGTGCACGTCGCCTTCTTCGCCGAGCGGGTGGGGTTCACCGAGCGGGAGATCGCCGGGACGCGCGCCCGATCCGGCCACGAGTGGGTTCGACGCCCGCGAGCAGTTGCTCCTCCGATTGGTGGACGAGCTCCACGATACGGCCCGGGTCAGCGATGAGCTGTGGCAGGCGCTGGGCGCGACGTGGAGCGACGAGCAGCTGATCGAGCTCGTGGCGCTGGCCGGCTTCTACCACCTGATCGCGTTCACGACCAACGCCTTCCGCATCCCGCTCGAGTCGTACGGCGCGCGCTTCCCGGCGCGCTGAGCGTCAGCGGCCCGGACGGCCGCGCTCGTCCTTGGCGCGCCCGTCGGCCGGCCGCGCCGGGCGCGCCGGCGGCGCGACGGCCGGCCGGTGCTGCACCGCGGGATGCACGGCCTCGGGCCGCCGCCCCGCGTCCGGCACCGCCGCCCGCCGCGGTGCCTCGATGCGAGGCGCCTCCGCGCGAGGCGGCTCCGGCCGGCGCATCTCCACCCGCGGGGGCTCTGACCGCCGCGGCTCGGGCCGCGGCGCCTCCACGCGCGGCGGCTCCACGCGCGGCACGTCCTGCCGTCGCGGCTCCGGACGCGGCGTGTCCACCCGCGGAATCTCCGGCCGCTGCGGCTCGACGACCCGTGGCGTCTCCACGCGCCGTGGAGTCTCGACCCGTGGGACCTCGGGCTGCCGCGGGGTTTCCACGCGTGGCTGCGGGCGCGGCGCCTCCACCCGTGGAATCTCCGGCCGCCGCGGCTCGACGATTCGCGGCGTCTCCACCCGCGGGGTGTCGACGCGCCGCGGTGTCTCTACTCGCGGCTCCGGCCGTGGCGTGTCTACCCGCGGGGCGTCAGGCCGCCGCGGCGTCTCCACCCGCGGCTCCGGCCGCGCGTCCACCCGCGGAACTTCGGGGCGCCGCGGCGTCTCCACGCGAGGCTCGGTCCGCGGCGTGTCCACGCGCGGAATCTCGGGCCGGCGCGGCTCGACGGCCCGCGGCGTCTCCACCCGCGGAGCGTCAGGCCGCCGCGGCGTTTCTACGCGTGGTTCGGGGCGCGGCGTGTCCACGCGCGGAGTCTCGACGCGCGGCGTCTCTCGCCGCGGAGCGTCCGGGCGACGGTCGTCGCCGCGGGGCCGGTCCGCACGCGGCGTGTCGATCGTGCGGGGACGGTCACCCGGCCGCGCGTCACGCTCACCGTCGCGCCCCACTCCTGGCCGCGGATCTGGCCGTGCATCGCGCCGCTCGTCGCGCGCGGCCGGCGGCTCCGGTCGTGCGGCCGGCGGCCGCGAGAACACCACGCGTCGCCTGACCTGGTCCTCGGGTGGGCGCTGGGCGCGGCCGCCGGCGCCATGGAAGCTCACCGGGTCCGGCTTCACGTCGAGCCGGCCGTGCACGGGCTGCAGGCGACCGATGTCGGGCCGTGTGATCCTGCCGTCGCGAACGGCACCGCGGCCGAAGCGATCGGAGCGCACCACCACCACCGCGTTGACGATCGTCACGTTGCGGTGAGCGGTCACCTGGTGCACGCGGGGGCCGCCCCAGCCGCCCCACCACGGCCGTCCGACGAACCCCGTCCGGCCCCACCAGGGAACGACCGGCTCGCCCCAGCCAAGGGCGACCCAGCCGATCGACGGGCCGCCGATCCCCGGCGAGCCGAAGAACGCCACGAGTGCGGGCGCGTACGCGGGTCGCACGACGATCGGGCCCGGCGCCCACGCCCACACGCCGCCGAGCGACACCCAGCGACCGTAGTGGTACGGGGCCCAGCCCCACGACGCGGTGTCGAGCCACGTCCAGCCAAAGCGCGGGTCCCAGATCCAGCGGCCGCTGCTGTACGGCGCCCAGTCGGCTGCGACGCCGGCCGGCACCCACACGGAGCCGTAGCTCGGATCCGAGCGCCAGGCACCGTGGCGCTCCAGCTCGTCGGCACCGTAGACCTGCGGCGGCACGTAGCGGGCGCTGACCGGCGCCACCAGCGCCGCGGTGCGGGCGTCGTTCCAGCGATCCCACACGTCCGGCTCGGCGGCGGCGAGACGGCGCGCCGTGCCGGCCTCGAGGATGACGGCCTCGCCCGCCGCGATGGCGGCGCCGGGGCCCTCCGCCGTCGTCAGGCTGGCCCGGCCCGAGCGACGCGTGACGAACGAGGTACGCTCGCCGGCGACGTCCACGCGGTAGTAACCCGGCTGGTCGATCGTGAACGCCGCGGCCGGCGTGTCGATCTCCAGCACATCGCCCGGATCGATGCTGTGCAGGTCGAGGGCGACGTGCCCGGCCGTCACGCGGAGCTGCACGAAGCTCGGGTCGTGCCGGGTGAGCGCGAGCTGGCTGTCGCCCCAGGCCCGCACGAAGGCGCGCCCGCCCACCTGCACCTCGAGATTCCCATCGCGACCGGTGTACAGCTCGTCGCCCTCGGCCAGCGGCGTGTTGACCTGGGCCGGCGCCCAGTCGTCGCCACCCGGACGCCAGAAGGAGACGGAGCCGGTGGTATAGCTCAGGCGGGGTGGCGTGGCGTCGTCGGCCGCCGGCTCGCTCTCCGCCGAGGCCCCGGCATGGCCGCCGAGCCCCAGCAGCGTGGCGAACACCATCACTGCAGCCAGTGTCCGTCTCAGCATGGCGGCATCCTCCATGGGATCACGCCACTAAGACGAACGGCGCCTCGGGATTCTTCATTCCTTTCCGGGGCGCCGTGTCAGGAAGCGAACGCGCGGGTCAGGATGCGCTGCAGGCCTGTCCCGAGGCCAGGCGGGCCACCGTCGCGGAGAACTCGATGACCTGCACCGGCTTGGCCAGGTGGCCGTCGAAGCCGGCCTCGCAGACCCGCTCCTTGGAGTGGCGGACCGGATCGCCGGTGACCGCCAAGGCCGGAATACGGCTGCCCGGCAGCTCGCGCAGCTCACGGATGAGCCAGTAGCCGTCCTCGCCCGGCATCATGATGTCGCTCACGACCGCGTCGGGCTTCTCTTCTTGCGCCATCAGCAGGGCGGCGCGGGCGGAGGTTGCGACCCGGACCCGGGCTCCGGCCAGCGTGAGCACTTCCCGGTAGAGCTCCAGCGGTCCGGGATCGTCGTCGACGACAAGGACGGTCAGCCCTTCGAGCTTCCGCGAAAGCATATCCCCTCCTCAGGGTGGCTCTTTCCGGAGGGCTCGGCTCGCTGGCCGCCCTCTTCTTCGGTAACCCGGCTGTCAGGTTCTGTTGCCCTGACCCGTGGCTTTGCGTCCCAGCCTCGCGACTGGTTTGCCGTTGTCGGAAGAGTTCCGAGGCGTCTGGGGTGGCAAGAGGTGGGCCAGGGCTCCATCCCCCCGAAAACACGGCCGGGGACAGAAAATGACCGCACCGGTCCGGGCGTTTTCTGATCAGGGCGCCAGCCGGTCCGGCCAGAAGACGCCCGGCCTGCCCCGTGACATCGCCCCGCGGATGGACTATAGTCCGCGTACCAAATGCGGAACGAGATTCCGGCATGGGAACGGGCGGCGACGCCGCCGCGGAGCATCCGGGGCCGCGTCGCCGTGGCGGGCGTCGGTGAGACGACCTACTACAAGCACGGCCAGGCGCCGGAGCCCGAAGTGAAGCTGGCCCTGCAGGCCATCCTCGCCGCCTGCGCCGATGCCGGCATCGAGCCGCGGGCCATCGACGGCTTCGCATCCTACAGCAACGATCGTAACGATCCCTCCCGACTCGCTGCCGCGCTCGGGATTCCGGAGCTGCGCTTCTCCAACATGCAGTGGGGCGGCGGCGGCGGTGGTGGCTCGGCCGCGGTCGGCAACGCGGCGGCGGCGATCGCCGCCGGCTACGCGGACTGCGTCGTCGTGTTTCGCGCGCTCGCCCAGGGCCAGTTCCAGCGCTTCGGAGCCGCCCCGCCCGCGGCCACCGCCTCCGGCGAGGCGGCGCTCACGTTTCCGTATGGGCTGATCTCGCCGGCCCAGCGGTATGCGATGCGGGTCATGCGCTTCCTGCACGATCACGGCATCGGCGCCGACGCGCAGCGGGCGATCGCGCTGGCCTCCTATCACCACGCGCAGAACAACCCGCGCGCGGTCATGCACGGCCGGCCGCTCACGCCCGAGGCGTACGACGAGTCGCGCTGGATCGTGGAGCCGTTCCGGCTCTTCGACTGCTGCATGGAGAACGACGGGGCCGCCGCGCTCATCCTGGTCGCGGCCGAGCGGGCCCGCGACCTGCGCCAGCGGCCGGCCTACCTGCTCGGCGTGGCCCAGGGCTCGGAGTACCGCAACGCCGCTCGCGGCCACAACGCGCCGACCTATGCCTCGGCCAGCTTCACCACGGTGGCCCCGCACCTGTACGCGATGGCCGGCGTCACTCCCAAGGACGTCTCGGTGGTGCAGAGCTACGAGAACTTCACGGGCGGCGTCCTCATGAGCCTGATCGAGCACGACTTCTTCGGGCCGGACGAGGCCAACGCGTTCCTCACGCTCGACAACCTGATCGCGCCGGCCGGGCGCCTGCCGCTGAACACGAGCGGCGGCAACCTCGCCGAGTGCTACATGCACGGGCTCGAGCTGCAGATCGAGGCGGTCCGTCAGCTCCGCGGCCAGTCGACCAACCCGGTGCCGGGCGCGCGGGTCGCCATGGTCATCTCGGGCCCGATGGTCACGCCGGTGTCGAGCATGATCCTCGGCACCGAGGACACGCTCTAGTGTCCGCCGACGCGACGTACTATTTGCCGGCCGGGCTGCCGCGCCCGGTGGCCGAGTCCGACGGCCTCGATGCGCCGTACTGGGACGGCACGCGGCGGGGCGAGCTGCGCGTGCAGCGCTGCCGCGCCTGCCACGGCTGGCAGTGGGGGCCGGAGTGGATCTGCCACCGCTGCCTGGCCTTCGACCTGGAGTGGACAGTGGTCGAGCCGCGCGGCACGATCTACTCGTGGGAGCGGGCCTGGCACCCGGTGCACCCGGCCCTGCGCGGCCGGGGCCCCTACGTGGTGCTCCTGGTCGAGCTGCCCCACGCCGGCGACATCCGGATGATCGGCAATCTCCTCGGCGATCCGATGCAGACGGTCACGATCGGGGCCGCAGTGGAGGCGGTGTTCGAGCCCCACGACGACGCGACCCCGCCCTTCACGCTGGTCCACTGGAGGACGACGGCATGAGCACGAGCGAGCTGGCCATCAACGAGCCCAACGTGTGGCGTCTGCGCACACCCGGCCACTCGGGCTGGCCCCGCAGCGCCCGGCCCGGCGATCCGCGCAAGTACTTCATCGTCTCCGCCGACGCCCACGCCAACGAGCCGGCCGACCTGTGGGCCACGCGCATCGACGCCAAGTATCGCGAGCGGATCCCGCGCGTGACCGTCGACGCCAACGGGGTGAAGTGGCGCGTCTCCGAGGGCCACCGGCCCGACCGGCTGCGCACCGACGAGCTGGAGGGCGAGGACCGGCTGCGCCAGCTGGCCGGCGCCGACCCCGAGCTGCGGCTGCGCGACATGGACCGCGACGGCATCGACGCCGAGGTGATCTTCCCCAACAAGGGGCTGTCGATGTGGGCCACGCCCGACCCCGCGCTGGCCATGGCCCAGTGCCGCGTCTACAACGAGTGGGCGTGGGAGACCTTCGCGGCGTACAACGACCGCATGTCGCCGGCGGCGGCGATCGCGACGGCCGATCTGGAGGCCTCGATCGCCGAGGTCCAGCGCGTGGCCAGGCTCGGCTTCCGGGCGCTCACCCTGCCCTGCAAGCCGGTGTGGGGTGCCCACGACGTCGATCATCCGAACTACAACCTGCCGGTGTTCGATCCACTGTGGGCGGCCATCCAGGACGCCAACCTGCCGATCACCTTCCACGTCTCGACCGGCCGCGATCCGCGGGCCTCGCGCGGCAACGGCGGCGCCGTCATCAACTACGTCTCGCACTCGCTGTCGCCGACGATCGAGCCCGTCGCCAACCTGTGCGCCTCCGGCGTGCTCTCGCGCTTCCCGCGGCTGCGCTTCGCCACGATCGAGGCCGGCATCGGCTGGGTGGCGTGGCTGCTCGAGGCCATGGACGAGGCGTACCGCAAGCATCACTTCTGGGTGCGGCCCAAGCTGGCCAAGCTGCCGAGCGAGTACTTCCGCGAGCACGGCTTCGCCTCGTTCCAGGAAGACCCGGCCGGGCTGGCGCTGGCCGAGCCGATGAACCTCGCCGACAACTTCATGTGGGGCAACGACTACCCGCACCACGAGGGCACGTGGCCGCACTCGGCCGAGGCCATCGAGCGCACGATGAGTCACCTCTCCGACGACACCCGGGCCAAGGTGCTCGGCCTCAACGCCGCCCGGCTGTTCGGCTTCGAGGTCCGCGGGTGAAGGTGAAGAATGCCCTGACCTCCACCGGCCACCGCGCGGCCAACCGGGTCGTCGACATCCTGGAGCTGCTGGCCGCCAGCCGCGACGGCATGGCCCTGCGCGAGGTCAGCGCCCAGCTGGAGGCGCCCAAGAGCAGCCTGCTGCCGCTGCTCCGCGCGCTGACGGCACGCGGCTACCTGGAGCAGACTCGCGGCGGCGAGTATCGACTGGGGCCGGGCGTGCTGGAGCTGGGCGGCGCCAGCTCGGCCCAGCGCGAGCTGGCCGAGGTGGCGCGGCCGGCGCTGGTCGAGCTCATGCATCGCACGCGCGAGACGGTGTTCCTCGGCACGCTCGCCGCCGACGGCGTGTCGGTGGTGTACGTCGACAAGGTCGACAGCGAGCAGATCATCCGCTACTCGGCCGGCGTCGGTGACCGTCGGCCGCTACACGCGACCTCGACCGGCAAGGCCATCCTCGCGTTCCTGCCGCCCGAGCAGCGGGAGGCGATGCTGGGCACCCTGCCCCTGCCGCGCCACACGGAGCGCACGGTCACGAGCCTCACCACGCTGCGCGACTCGCTCGACGAGATCCGCCGCACCGGCGTCTGCGTCAGCCTCGACGAGATGGTGCGGGGCGCCTCCGGCGTGGCGGCGCCGCTGTTCGACCGCCACGGCCGGGTGGCCGGTGCCTGCACGATCGGCGGCCCCACCGACCGCGTGCGGCCGCGCCTGCGCCAGCTCGCGGCCGAGGTGAAGGACACGGCGCGCGCCATCTCGTCGCTGCTCGGACATCGCCCCCACGACGACCGCAAACCGGCCGGGAGGACATCATGAAAGTCGGCATCTCGCTGAACATGTTGACGAAGGAAGGGCGCTCGGACGCCTCGGTGTTCGCCGAGCACCTGGCGCTGGGGGACCTGGCCGAGCCGCTCGGCTTCGACTCGATCTTCGCCCTCGAGCACCACTTCACCGGCTACGCCATGTCGCCGTCGCCGACGCAGCTGCTCAGCTACTTCGCCGGCCGGACGAAGCGAGTGGCCCTTGGCACCGCCGTCATCGTGCTGCCCTGGCACGATCCGGTGCGGGTGGCCGAGCAGATCGCGCTCCTCGACATCCTCTCCCACGGCCGCTGCGTGTTCGGCTTCGGGCGGGGCGCGGCCACCGTGGAGTACGCGGGCTTCCGCATCCCCATGGAGGAGGCCCGGCCGCGCTTCGTGGAAGCGGCCAAGATCGTGGTCAAGGCCCTGACCCAGGAGGTCTTCGACTGGGACGGCGAGTTCTTCAAGATCCCGCCGACCTCGATCCGGCCCCGGCCGATCTCGCATCCCGAGCGGCGCTTCTACGCCTCGTCGGTGAGCCCGGAGTCGGCCGAGATCATGGCCAAGCTCGGCTTCGGCCTGCTCGTCATCATGCAGAACGAGTGGCCGAAGGCGGCCGAGGACATCCGGCGGTATCGCGACATCACCTCCAGCGTCGGCCACACGCCGCGCCCGCCGATCATCTCCACGAACATCTCGGTGGCCGAGAGCCGCGAGGAGGCCCACGAGCGCGCGGCCCGGTACCTGGCCCGCAAGTGGGACTCGATCGACGCCCACTACCACTTCTCCGACGGCCACCTGGCCACCGTGAAGGGGTACGAGTTCTACGGCGGCATGGCCAAGACGTACTCGAAGATGAAGGACGAGGGCTACCGCAAGAAGGCGACGGAGTTTTACGTCAAGATCCAGGTGGTGGGCACGCCCGACGACTGCATCCAGCAGATCGGCGAGCTGCAGAAGCTGACCGGCCTCAGCCATCTGGTCGGCGAGTTCGGCTACGGCGGTATGCCGCACGAGGACGCCCAGCTCAACATGCGGATGTTCGCCGACCGCGTGATGCCGGTGCTCCAGCGCGACCGGGCGTTCGGCGGGCCCGCCGCCGACACCCCAGCCGACACCGCCCCCGTGCTCGGCTCGACCGGCATCTTCGCCCCGGCGTGATCGCTCGCCGCTAGCGGGATAGAGGAGCGCCACGGCTCCGCCGGGGCGCGACGAACGTTGGGGGGTTTGGGGGCCATGTCGGGGCCCCCGGCCGTCAGCAGGTAGAGGAGCGCCACGGCTCCGCCGGGGCGCGACGAACGTTGGGGGGTTTGGGGGCCATGTCGAGGCCCCGGCCGGCCGGGAACGTGGGGGTGGGGCCATGTCGAGGCCCGGCGGTCAGCGGGATAGAGGAGCGCCACGGCTCCGCCGGGGCGCGACGAACGTTTGGGGGTTTGGGGGCCATATCGGGGCCCCCAATCTAAACATCATGAATTCGCTGGCGGCGGGCGTACCAGCACGGGCGGCGACCGAAGTGCGGGAAGAGCGCGCGCACGCACACCTCGGTCTGGGGCTGGTCGTAGAAGACCTCGACCCGCCCGTTCTTGAGCGGGGTGGCGAGCCAGAAGGTCAGCGTGTCGAACGCCGGATCGCCGGGACGCGGCGTGCGGCTGTCGCGCTACCAGCGCCCAGTCGCCGAGGTAGACGAGCCCCCCGGCCAGCGCGGCAACGATCAGGGCCCGTTTCGCGAACGCGATCACACGCGGCATCGACGTCGACGAGCGTAGCGCAGGAGGAGCGCATGATCACGAAGTTCGCCACGGTGTACGCGGGTCACATCGACCTGCCGGACATGGGCCAGATGGCCACTCCCGCCAACGAGCGCCGGTACTCCAACCCGCAGCTGGCCTCGGTCTTCGCGAAGACCGACGTCGTGGCCAAGACGATGGACGACCTCGGCTACCACGCGATCTGGCTGGCCGAGCACCACTTCCAGCACGAGGGCTACGAGTGCATCCCCAACGTCCTCATGGCGGCCGTGCACCTGGCCCACGTGACGAAGCAGATCCGCATCGGCTGCGGCTTCAACATCGCGCCCATGTGGCACCCGCTCCGCCTGGCCGAGGATTTCGCCACCGCCGACATCCTCACCAAGGGGCGCGTCATCTTCGGGGTGGGCCGCGGCTACCACAGCCGCGAGGTCGAGACGTTCGGGGCGCCGATCCTCGACGGCGAGGCCAACCGCGAGCTGTTCGAGGAGCAGGTCGAGATCATCATGAAGGCCTTCACCCGGGAGTCGTTCTCCCACCAGGGCAAGCACTACACGCTGCCGCCGGCAGTGCCCTATCGCGGCTACGAGCTGAAGGAGATCACGCTGGTGCCGCGCCCGATCAACCAGCCGGTCGAGTGCTGGCAGCCGATCGTCAGCGCCAAGCCGCGCGCGCTCGACTTCATGGTCCGCCACGACATCAAGGGCGTGATCGGTGGCGGGGCGGCCACCATGGCCGAGGGCCCCATCGCCGGCTATCGCGAGGCGGCCGCCCGGGCCGGCCGCGACCTGAAGCCCGGCCAGAACCTGTGCCTGGGCATCTTCATCCACCTGGCCGAGACGCGCGACAAGGCCGTGCGCGAGATCACGCCTTACTACGAGGAGCACGTGAAGATGTTCGGGCCGCTCGGCTTCGTGCCCGGCGCCACCCCCGCCCAGATCGAGGCCTCGTCCAAGCGCGGCGGCTGGGGCGCGGCCGGCGTGCCGACGGGTCGAGGACTACATGAAGACGGGCGCGTGGTTCGCCGGCCCCCCCGAGGAGCTGATCGCCTACCTCGGGGATCTGGAGTCGCGCTACCCCGGCCTCGAGCACGTGAACGTGAGCATCAGCATGGGGACCCCGCAGAGCGTGATGGTCGAGCAGCTCACGGCATTCGGCAAGGAGGTCATGCCGAAGTTCACGAGACGCTCGGCCTGAGCTCCGGCGACCCCGAGATGCTCACCCGGGTCCTCACCGAGACGGATGTGCCGGCCTTCTACGAGGTTCGACGCCGTGCGCTCCACGGTGAGCCGGAGGCGTTCGGGATGGCGCCCGAAGAGATGTCGTCGGTCGAGGCGCTCACCCAGCAGTTCAGGGCCCAGGCGAGCGGACAGGACGCCTTCATCATGGGCGCCTTCACCCCCGAGCTCGTGGGGACCGTCGGCTGCGCGCGGGAGCCCCGCGTCAAGCGCCGTCACGTGGCCCTGATCTGGGGCGTCTACGTCTTGCCGGAGTCGCGGGGTGGCGGCCTCGGCCGGCGGCTGCTGCTCGACACGATCGCGCGGGCGAGAGGGTGGCCGGACCTGGAACAGCTCCGGCTCGACGTGACCGCCACCAACCTGGCGGCCCGCCGAATCTACCTGTCGTGTGGCTTCGAGGTCATCGGTCTCAGGCGGGGAACACTGAAAGTCGAGGGTCGCTACTACGACGAGGAGATGATGACCCTCGACCTCCGCTGACTCGTTGCGGCACCGGAGGCCGCGGCCCTATACTCCGCCCGGTGGCACTCCGGATCGGCGTCGACATCGGCGGCACCTTCACGGATCTCGTCGCGCTGGACGAGGCGACCGGAGCCGTCCGCAACACCAAGGCGCTCAGCACCCCCCAGGCGCTGCTCGACGGCGTGCTCCGCTGCGTCGACCAGGCCGGGGCCCGCCTGGAGGACTGCCGGCTCGTCATCCACGGCACCACCATCGGCATCAATGCCCTGCTGGAGGGCAAGGGCGCACGGACCGGCCTGCTCACCACCGCCGGGTTCCGCGACGTGCTGGAGATCGGCCGCGCCAACTACCTGAGGATGTACGACGTCCTCTACAAGCGGCCGGCGCCGCTGGTCCCGCGCGGGCGCTGCCTGGAGGCGCCCGAGCGGCTGAGCGCCCGCGGCGATGTCCTGCTACCGCTGGACGAGGCGGCGGTGCGGGCGGCGGCGAGACGCCTGGCCTCCGAGGGCGTGCAGGCGGTGGCGGTCACGTTCCTGTTCTCCTACCGCAACCCGGCCCACGAGCAGCGGGCCGCCGAGATCCTCGCCGAGGAGCTGCCGGGTGTGCCCCTCTCGGTCTCACACCGGCTGACCCAGGAGTGGCGCGAGTACGAGCGGACGAGCACCACCGTGGTCAACGCCTACGTGTTGCCGATCGTCGGTCGCTATCTCGGCACCTTCGGGACACGCCTGAGCGAGCGCGGCTTCGGCGGCCAGATCCTCATCACCCAGTCCAACGGTGGCGCCTTCTCGCTGGAGGCGGCGCAGGCCAAACCGGTGCACACGATCGAGTCGGGACCGGCGGCGGGCGCGGTCGGCTGCGCGAGCCTGGCCGGCGCGCTCGGCCTCGACCGCCTGATCTCCTTCGACATGGGCGGCACCACCGCCAAGTGCGCCATCGTCGACGGCGGCATGGTGCAGACGACCGACGAGTACCACGTCGACGGCCGCCCGCTGCGCATTCCGGTGATCGACATCCGCGAGGTGAGCGCGGGCGGCGGCACCATCGCGTGGATCGACGCCGGGGGCGCCCTCACGCTGGGGCCGCAGAGCGCGGGGGCCGAGCCCGGCCCCGTGTGCTACGGGCTGGGCGGCGCCGAGCCGACCGTGACCGACGCCAACGTGGTGCTCGGCCGCATCGACGGCTCGAGGTTCCTGGGCGGCACCATGCCGCTCGATGCCGCCGCCGCGGTCCGCGCCGTCGACGACCGGCTGGCCGGCCCGCTGAGCCTGTCCGGGCTGGCCGCCGCCGCCGGCGTCATCCGGCTGGCCGAGGTGAAGATGGCCTTGGCCGTGCGCAGCATCACCGCCGCGCGCGGCCTCGACCCGCGCGACTACGTCCTGGCCGCCTACGGGGGCGGCGGCCCCCTGCACGCCGTCGCCATCGCCCGCGAGCTCGGCATCCCCCGCGTGGTGATCCCGCCGGCGCCATCGACCTTCTCGGCGTGGGGGATGCTGGCCACCGACCTGCGCCACGACCTCGTGCGCACCGTGCTGGAGCCGCTCGAGCAGACCGACGCCGCCTGGGCCCAGGCTCGCTACGCGGAGATGCAGGGCGAGATCGCCGCCATCCTCCCGGGCGATGGCGCGCCGGTCACCCATCGCGCGGTGGACATGCGCTACCTCGGCCAGGAGCACACGGTGACCGTCGCCGTCGGTGAGCTCGACGACTGGGCCAACCTCCGCAAGCAGTTCGACGACGCCCACGAGCGCGCCTACGGCTACGCCGCCGCCGACGTCGAGGTCCAGCTCCTGAACCTCCGCCTCGCCATCGTCTACCCGATCGCACGCCCGCACCTCCCCGCCCTCGAGCCCCGGACGTCGGGCGCGCCACCGTTCACGACGCGGACGGTCTACTCGATGCGCTCGGGGGAAGAGACGGCGTTCCGTGTCTACCAGCGAGACGATCTTCGTCCCGGAGACGCGATCGAGGGCCCGGCCGCCGTGGAGGAGCCGGGGACGACGACCATCGTCGACACCGGCGACAATCTTTCGGTCGAAAACCACGGCTGCCTCATGATTCAGCTGAACGCCTCCGAGGCGATGGGGGTGTCGGGGGGAGCGATGCTCGCTCCCCCCGACGTCAATAAACCGTGGGCGCGTCGATCGATGTCATCACGGTTGAGGTTGTCCGCGCGGCCCTGAATGCGGCCGCCGAGCGCATGCGCATCACCATGATCAAGACGGCGTACAACCACATCATCAGCGAGAGCCTCGACTTCGGCTGCGCCATCTTCGATCCCGAGGTGCAGATGATCGCCCAGGGCATCGGCCTGCCCGTCTTCCAGGGCCACCTGGGTTTTCCGATCGAGGCCACGATTCACGACCGGGGGATCGACGCGTTCCGCGAAGGCGATATCTTCATCCACAACGATCCCTACGCCGGCAACGGCAACCACCTGAACGACGTGGCCATGACGGCGCCCGTCTTCTGGGAGGGGCGGCTGGCCGGCTTCGTCTCGGTGAAGGCCCACTGGAGCGACGTGGGCGGGCCGGTGCCGAGCAGCATGCAGGTCGGCTCGCGCGAGTTCCGGCAGGAAGGACTGCGCTTCCAGTCCGTGCGTCTGTTCAGCCGCGGCGAGATCAACGAGGAAGTCATGCGGATGATCCGCGGCAACATCCGCACCGAGAGCGGCACGCTCAAGGACATCCAGGCCATGATCGCCGTGTGCCGCACCGGGGAGGCCTCGTTCCACGAGATCCTCGCCCGGTACGGTCGTGAGACCGTGCGGCAGGCGGCGGGGATCTTCATGGAGCAGTCCGAGCGTCGCACGCGGGCGGCGCTGGCCGCGATCCCGGCCGGCACCTACGAGGCGGCCGGCACCTTCGACAACGACGGCATCACGCTCGACCGACCCGTGCGCGTGGTCATGGCCATCACCGTCGCCGACGGCGGCATGACCGTCGACTTCACCGGCTCCGACGCCCAGGTGGCGGGGCCGTTCAACTGCGGCGACGCCATCACGATCAGCGCCTGCCGACTGCTGATCAAGTGCCTGACCACGCCCCACGATCCGGTCGACGAGGGATGCTTCCGCCCGCTGCGCGTCGTCATCCCACCCCGCTCGGTGCTGGCCGCCGAGGAGCCGGCGCCGACGGCGCGCTACTACGTGCCGATCAACCTGCTCATCGAGCTGGGGCTGCGCGCGCTGGCGCCGGCCATGCCGGAGCAGGTGCCGGCCGGCGCCTATGGCGACCAGATGCCGACCATCGCCTTCGGCACCCACCCGCAGACAGGCCGGCTCTACATCCAGGGCGACCTGAACGCCGGCGGCGCCGGTGCCCGTCCCGCCGCCGACGGCGAGTCGGCGCTGATCATCTTCGCCGGCTCGACCGCGCGCAACAACCCGGTGGAGGTCGTCGAGTCCCGGGTGCCGACGATGCGGATCGAGACGTACGGCCTCCGCCAGGATTCCGGCGGCGCCGGCACCTACCGCGGCGGCCTCGGCATCGAGCGCATCTACCGGTTCCTCGCCGACGCCTTCATCACCTTCAGCCTCGAGCGCAAGGCCACGCCGCCGTGGGGGCTGGGCGGCGGCGGCGCCGGCGCCGTCAACGGGGTCGAGATCACCTCCCCCGACGGCACCGTGCGCCACGTCCGCAAGGCCACCCAGCATCCGATCGCCGCCGGCGAGGTCGTGCGCATCATGACGGGCGGCGGCGGCGGCTGGGGCCCGCCGGCCGGGCGCGATCCGGAGGCGGTGCGGCGCGACGTCCACGAGGGCTACGTCTCCGCGGCGGCGGCGCAGCGCGATTACGGCGTCACGGTCAACGGCGGCTGATGTGACCATCCGGGCGATTCGCTGCGGCACGCTGTTCGACGGCACCGGCGCCGCCCCCGTTCGCAACGCCGTGATCACCGTGCAGGACGGCCGGATCACCGCGGTCGGCCCCACCGCGCCGGTCGGGGCCGAGGTGCTCGACCTGGGCGACCGGTTCGTGATGCCCGGGTTGATCGACTGCCACAGCCACGCCTCGATCGTGCCGGGCGAGGGCGACCAGCTCGGCCAGCTCTGCCGCGGCCCGGTGCCGCAGGCGCTGGCCGCGACGCGGAATCTCCGCAAGGATCTCGCCGCCGGCACCACCACGATGCGGATCATGGGCGAGGAGCACTTCGTCGACGTCGACGTGCGCGAGGGCATCGAGGCCGGCGTCATCACCGGTCCGCGCCTGCTGGTGGCGGGCCGGGGCCTCGCCGCCAACAACGGCCACGGCCGCGCGCTCACCAGCTACGATGGCGTGGACGACGTGCGCCGCGGCGCCCGCGAGAACCTGCGGCGGGGCGCCAACCACGTGAAGATCTTCGTGACGGGCGGCGTCA
Source organism: uncultured Candidatus Rokubacteria bacterium (assembly GCA_963734175.1). GTDB lineage: Bacteria > Methylomirabilota > Methylomirabilia > Rokubacteriales > CSP1-6 > AR5. The sequence continues at coordinate 90,366 of CAVTGC010000011.1, read as the reverse complement.
GCTCGCCCGGCACCACGCCGACCTCCAGCGCCTACACGCGCGAGGAGATCCGGGCGGCGGTGGAGGAGGCCGATCGCGTCGGCAGCTACGCGGCCGCTCACGCCCACGGCGGCCCCGGGCTGCGGCTGGCCGTGCAGGAGGGCGTGGGCACCATCGAGCACGGCGCGCTCGCCACCGACGAGGACATCGCGCTCATGATCGAGCGCCGCGTGTGGCTGATCTGCACGTTCGGGATCTTCCTGCACCCGACCGGCATCGAGGGCGGCGACGGCCAGCGCCCGGCCATCATGGACAAGCTGCACTGGACGCGCCGGGTGGTGGCCGAGAACTTCCCCCGCCACCTCGCCTCCGGCGTCCGCTTCGCCGTCGGGACCGACGCCGTGCACGGCTGCCTGCCGTTCGAGCTGCAGACGCTGGTGCGGCTGGGAGTCCCGCCGGCCGACGCGCTGCTGGCCGGAACCCGCTGGGGAGCCGAGGCCTGCCGCGTCGACGCCGAGGTCGGCACGGTGGAGGCCGGCAAGCGCGCCGACCTGATCGCGGTGGACGGCGATCCACTGAAGGACATGGGCGCGCTGGACCGCGTGACCACCGTGATGAAGGCGGGCACCATCTACGACGGAGTTTTCGGGAGGAGCCAGCGATGAGCGAGATCAACGGGACCCACCGACCGGACGCGCCCATCGGCCTCAGTCGCCGCGAGTGGCTGGCCGGGGCCGCGGCGGGCGTCGGCACCATCACCGCGCCCGGCGTGCGCACCGCCTTCGCCCAGGGCAGCCCCAAGCGGGGCGGCACCCTGCGGGTGGCCACCGTCGACAAGCCGGTGAACATGGACCCCGGCTACGCCCAGCTCTACTCGTCGCTGCAGATCTACCAGAACATCTACAACAAGCTGGTCTACGTCGACGAGTCGGGGCAGTTCGTCCCCGGCCTGGCGAAAGCCTGGAAGCAGGAGAACGACAAGGCCTGGCTGTTCGACCTCGTCGACAATGCCGTCTTCCACAACGGCGAGCCGATGACGGCCGCCGACGTCGTCTTCACGTTCACGCGGCTGCTCGACGCCAAGAACAAGCTGCCCATGCGCATCTTCTTCTCGCCGGTCGAGGCCGTGGAGGCGGTGGGGACGCACCAGGTGCGCTTCCATCTCACCAAGCCGTTCGGGCCGCTGCTGGCCATGCTGTCGCAGGCCACCGAGGTCGTGAACGAGAAGGCGCTGAAGGAGAAGGACCCCAAGCTGTTCCCGGTCGGCACCGGGCCCTTCAAGTTCGTCGAGTGGGTGAAGGACGACCACGTCACGCTGGAGCGGTGGGACAAGTACCATCGGACCGGGCGCCCCTACCTGGACCGCATCATCTTCTACGCGCCGGCCGACGACACCGTGCGGCTCACCGGGCTGCAGACCGGACGCTACAACTGGATCCAGACCGTCCCGCCCCAGCGCATTCCCGAGCTGGAGCGGGGTCGCGATCCCAAGACCTCGCCGGGCCGGCCCTACCTGCCCTTCTATCTCAATCTGAACGCCAGCAAGCCGCCGTTCAACGACAAGCGGATGCGCCAGGCGATCGCGTGGGCCATCGACCGCACGGAGATCGTCAAGCTCGTCTACTTCGGCAGCCACGTCGTCACCGCCGAGCCGACGCCGGAGCCGAGCCCGTGGGCGACCGGCGTCAACGCTCACAAGGGCGGGCCCGACCTGGCCAAGGCCAAGCAGCTCATGGCCGAGGCCGGCGTCACCGGCGGGCTCACGCTGACCTACCTCGTGAAGTCGCAGGTGCCGGTGCTCGTGAAGACCGGCGAGATCCTGCGCGAGCAGCTCAAGAAGATCGGCATCACGCTGGAGGTGCAGCCGCTGGAGTCCGGCCAGTACTTCGAGGCGATGGTCGGCAAGAAGTTCGACATCGTGGGCGGCTGGTGGAGCGTCACCGTCGATCCCGACATGTTCTACTCGCCCCTGCAGCACTCGACCTCGCCCTGGAACTTCTCGGGCTTCAAGTCCGAGGAGGCCGACAAGCGGATCGACGCCTTCCGCTTCACCACCAGCCCGGCCGCCCGCAAGAAGATGTACCCGGAGCTGGTCCGCTGGTTCCAGGAGGAGGGCTCGATCGTCGTCTTCAGCAACGAGATCCAGCGCTACTGGATGAAGCCGAACGTCAACGGCTCGGTGCCGCTCGGCTCGCTCGAGCTGAGGTTCGAAGACACCTGGATCGCCTGACCGCCGGGAGCTACGCGGCGCGCCGGCTGCTGCTCGCGGTGCCGCTGCTCCTCGGCATGAGCCTGCTGGTGTTCGGGCTCATGCGGCTGGTGCCGGGGGACCCGGCGATCGCCGTGCTCGGTTACAAGGCGACCCCGGAGGGCGTCCGCGCGCTGCGCGAGGCCTTCCACCTCGACGAGCCGGTGCTGCAGCAGTACCTGCGCTGGCTCGGCGGCGCCGCCCGCGGCGACTTCGGTCTCGACTTTCGCCAGAACGAGCCGATCGGGCGCATGATCCTCGACCGCCTCCCGGTCACCCTCGAGCTCACGCTGCTGGCCACCGCCTGCGCCGCGCTCATCGGCATCCCGCTCGGCCTGCTCGGCGGCGGCCGGCGAGGGAGCGTGGCCGATCGGGCCGCCCAGGCCGTCGGCCTGCTCGGCATCTCCATCCCCGACTTCTGGCTCGGCATCATGCTGATCCTGGGGCTCTCCCTCGGTGCCGGCCTGCTGCCCTCGGCGGGCTTCGTGCCGATCACCGAGAGCCCGGTCGACAACCTGCTGCACCTGGTGCTCCCCGCGCTCACCCTGGCCCTGAGCCGGGCGGCGGTGCTGGGGCGGCTGACACGGGCGGCCGTGCTCGACGTCGTGCCCCGCGGCTTCGTGCAGTTCGCGCGGGCCAAGGGGCTGGCGGAGGGGGCCGTGCTCTTCCGCCACGTGCTGCCCAACGCCGCCATCCCCATCGTCACCGTCCTCGGGCTGCAGGTCGGTTACATGCTGGGCGGTGCCATCGTGGTCGAGATGATCTTCACGCTGCCCGGCGTGGGGCGGCTGACGCTCGATGCCGTCCTCGAGCGCAACTACCCGGTGGTGCAGAGCGCGGTGCTGGTCATCGGCGCCATGTTCATGCTGGTCAACCTCGCCACCGATATCGTCTACGGCCTGATCGATCCGCGGGTGCGTCACCGGTGAGGCACGGCCGGGTCGCGCTGACCGGCCTCTGCCTCGTGGCCGCTCTGGCAGCGGCGGCGGCGATCGCCCCCGCTCTGCCCATCGGCAGCCCCACCGAGATCTCGAAGGACCGCGCCCTGGCCGGCCCCACGGCGGCGGAGCCGTTCGGCATGGACGACCTCGGGCGCAGCGTGCTGAGCCGCGTGATCCACGCCTATCGCGTCTCCCTCGGCGTCGCCGTGACCGCCGCCCTCCTGGCGCTGGCGATCGGGGGACCACTCGGCCTGATCGCCGGTTACGCCGAGGGGCTCGCCGAGCACCTCATCATGCGGCCGCTCGACGTGCTGATGGCCTTCCCGGCCATCCTGCTGGCCATCGCGCTCATGAGCGTGTTCGGCACCGGCGCCGTGCTCGTCGCGGTCGCCCTGGCCGTCGTCTACACACCCATCGTGGCCCGCGTGGTGCGCGCCGCCGTGCTCGCCACCAAGGTGGAGGTCTACGTCGACGGCGCCCGCGCCCTCGGCGCCTCCGTCCCCCGGCTGGTACTCGCCCACATCGTGCCCAACGCGGCCACGCCGGTGCTGGTCCAGGCCTCGGTCCTGATGGCGCTCGGCATCCTGGTCGAGGCGGCGCTGTCATTCCTGGGCGTCGGTGTGCGCCCGCCCACGCCCTCGCTCGGCCTGATGCTCGCCGACGGCCGCGGCTTCATGCTCCAGGCCCCGTGGATGGTCGTCTTCCCCGGCCTGGCCATCATGCTGGCCGTCCTCGGCTTCAACATGCTCGCCGACGGCCTGCGCGACTGGCTCGATCGGGGACGCTGAGGGCGCCGGGGTGACACTCCGCGTCGGGGCAGCGTCGCCACCACGCCCACGCTCGGCCTAAGTCCGCAGCGCGGCTGACCCCTGGCCGTGGCACGGGCGCTGCACCCCCGCCCCCGCCATGCGACCTCTCACCGGGCTCCTCACCGTGCTGCTCATCCTCGGGGGCGCCGGCGCCGCCGACGCCGCGCCGCTGCGCACCCTGTACGTGAGCACGACCGGCAACGACGCCAACGACGGCTCGCTGGGCGCGCCCTGGCGCACGCTGCAGCGCGCCGCCAACCTCGTGCGGGCCGGCGACCAGGTGATCGTGCGGCCGGGCAGTTACGCAGGCTTCAATCTCACCACCAGCGGCACCGCCGCCAATCCGATCCTGTTCAGCGCCGAGCCCGGCGTGATCGTCAACGCGCCGAACCCGGTGCGGACGCAGGACGGCATCAACCTGGAGGGAGCCAGCTGGATCGTGATCGAGGGGTTCACCGTGATCGGGATGCCGCGCACCGGCATCCGGGCGGTCCTGAACCACCACGTGACGATCCGCCGCAACGTCGGTGACGCCAACGGGCGCTGGGGCATCCTGACCGGCTTCAGCGACGACCTGCTGATCGAGGACAACGTGATGTCGCGCTCCGCGGTCGAGCACGGCATCTACGTGAGCAACAGCGGCGACCGTCCCGTCATCCGGCGCAACCACGTGTGGGGCAACTCCGCCAACGGCATCCACATGAACGGCGACCTCAGCCAGGGCGGCGACGGCATCATCACGGGCGCGGTCGTCGAGGCCAACGTCATCCACGGCAACGGCCGCACCGGCGGCTCCGGCATCAACGGCGACGGCGTGCAGGCCTCCCGCATCGTCAACAACCTCCTCTACGACAACCACGCCAGCGGGATCTCCCTCTACCAGATCGACGGCGGCGCCCCCTCGCGCAACAACCTGGTCGCCCACAACACGATCGTGCAGGCCGCCGACGGCCGCTGGGCCGTCAACATCCAGGACGCCAGCACCGGCAACCACGTGGTGAACAACATCCTGCTCACGCTGCACAGCTTCCGCGGCGTCATCGACATCTCCGCCGACAGCCTGCCCGGCTTCGTGAGCGACGCCAACGCGGTGACCGCACGCTTCACGATGAACGGCGGCAACTCCGTGCTGAGCCTGAGCGCGTGGCGCCAGGCCACCGGCCAGGACCTGCACTCCTTCGCCACCACGCCGGCGGCGCTGTTCGTGGACGTCGCCGGCGGCGACTATCACCTGAGCGCCGGCGCGCCGGCCCGGGACACCGCGCTGGTGACGACCGACGTGACCACCGACTTCGACGGCAAGCCGCGGCCGATCGGCGGCGCCGCCGACATCGGCGCCGACGAGTGGGGCGACGTGGCCGCCCCGCCCCCGCCGCCGGCCCCGGCCGACCTCGTCGTCACTGCCGTCTCCCGGCCGCCGGCCAGCGTGCGGCGCGGCGGCCACTTCACCGTGACCGACACCGTGCGGAACACCGGGGGCACGGCCGCGGCCGCGTCGTCGACGCGGTACTTCCTGTCGACGGATCCGGTGAAGAGCGCGGCGGACCGGGCGCTCGACAACCGACGCCAGGTACCGGCGCTCGCCCCGGGCGCGGCCTCGACCGGCAGCCTCAGCGTGCTCGTGCCGGCGGGCCTCACGCGCGGGACCTACTTCCTGCTGGCCTGCGCCGACCAGGCGGCGGCGGTGGTGGAAGGCAGCGAGACGAACAACTGCCGGACGGCCACGACCTCGATGAGCGTGCGGTAGCTACGGCGCGACCGGCGGCGACGCGCCCGGCGACCTGGTGCGGTCCAGCGCCGGCCACCGCTGGGCGACCTCGGGCAGCGCCGTCTCCTTGCCGGTGAGCCGCTCGATGGTCAGCACGTAGAGCGTGATCTCACCCAGCCGCGGGAAGAACTCGCGGGGCCGCTCCCACGCCGGATCGCCGTACTTGCGCATCAGCTCGGTGAAGAAACGCATCCGGGCCGCCTCCGCCTCGACGATGCGCACGGTGCCGAAGGCGACGACGCTGCGGTAGGCCACCGAGGTATCGCACTCGAACCGCCCGTAGGCGAACACGTCGCCCGCCTCGTCCACCTCGAAGCACACGCGCGGCTCGTGCTCGACGTTGCGGCGCAGGTGGCCGGGCGCCCGGGCGTTGTGCAGCCACACCTGGCCGTCCAGCCACACGTAGAGCAGCGGCACCACGTACGGCCAGCCGTCGGGCCCCACGGTGCCCAGTCGGCCACAGAAGCCCCCGGCCAGCATCTCCCGGGAGCGCTCGTCGGACATCAGCCGGTCCACTCGGCGCACCTGCGGCGGCCCGCTCATCCGCCTCGCCTCAGCGCGTGGGGCCGGGCGGCGGCGGCGGAGGCGGTGTGCCCGTTGGCGGCGTGGGCGTGCTCCGGGGCGGCGCTGGCGTGCCGGCCGGGGGCGGCGGTGGGGGCGATCCCGGCGGAGGCGGCGGCGCGCCGGGCGGTAACGCGCCGGCCGGCGGGCACCGGAAGACCTGCGCGAACACCCTCGACATGTCCTCGATGCCGAAGGTGAGCAGGGCGGTGTCGCCACCCAGGCGCACGATCTTGCGGCGCAGGTCCTTGATGGAGTCGTCGGTGGCCGAGCCCAGCGGCGTGCAGCCTCGTGTCACGGCGGCGTCGGTCGTGAGCCGCACCCGGGCCATCGCGATGCGCTCCAGATCCTGGGCGGCGGCGGTCGAAGCCGTCGCGAGCAGCAGCACCATCACACATCCCATGCGGGTCGTCATGCCGTTACTGTAGCCTCCTGGCGGCTTCCTCGCGCAGCTTCACCTTCTGGATCTTGCCGGAGCTGGTCATCGGGAAGTCGTCGACGAACAGGACGTGGCGGGGAATCTTGAAGCTGGCGATGCGGCCCCGGCAGTACGCGTCGACCTCCGCCGGCGTCACCAGCTGGCCCGGCGCGCAGCGCACGAACGCCACGCCGATCTCGGTCAGCCGCGCGTCGGGCACGCCGACCACCGCCGCCAGATTGATGGCCGGATGGCCCATGAGATAGGCCTCCACCTCCATGGGGTCGACGTTCTCGCCGCCGATCTTCAGCATGTCCTTGTAGCGCCCGACGAAGCGCAGGTGACCGTCGGCTCGCAGCAGGCCCATGTCCCCGGTGTGCATCCAGCCCTCGGCGTCGATGGCGGCCGCCGTCGCCTCCGGCTTGTCGTAGTAGCCGCGGGTGACGGTGTAGCCGCGCACCCAGATCTCGCCGGCGACGCCGGGCGGCTGGTCACGCGCCGTGACGGGATCGACGATGCGGATCTCGTAGCCGGGCGCCGGATAGCCGGAGGCCTCGCACGACTGCTCCTCGGTGGAGTCCAGGCTGCCGATGGCCACGCCCACGCCGAACTCGCTCATGCCGTAGCCGGACACCAGCGGACCGAACAGCGCGCGCGCCCGCCGGGCGACGGGGGTGGAGCTGGCCATGCCGGCGGCGAAGATGCCGGTGCGCACGCTGGACACGTCGCGCGCCTTGCGCCCGTGGGCCTCGATCAGCTCCTTGTAGTGGGTGTCGAAGCCGTGCAGCACGGTGGCCCGCTCGCTCTCGATCAGCGCGAGGCTCTCGTCGGCGTCGAACCCCTCGGTCAGCACCTGGCGGGCGCCGGACACCATCGAGGTCAGCATGCCCTCGGAGAAGGCGAAGAGGTGGAACAGCGGCAGGTACATCATGATGGCGTCGTGCTCGGTGATGGCCAGCCGGAAGGCGCGGTCGGTCACGTTGCGGATCATCCGGTGGCTGTGCATCACGCCCTTGGGGAAGCCCGTCGTCCCCGAGGTGTACATGAGGAAGGCCAGGTCCTCGGGGTCGACGGCCTCCGCGCGCGCGGCCAGCGCCGCCGGCGTCACCGTCGCCGCGCGCTCGAGCAGGTCGGTCCACGCCACCGTCCCTGGTCGCGGCCCATCGCCGAGCACGACCACGTTCCGCAGCGTCGGCAGGCGGCTCGGGCCGGGGCCGCCGTCCACCGGCGCCAGCTCGCGCACCATCGCGAGATAGTCGATCGGCCCCGACCGCTCGGCCAGGATCAGCGTGGTGGAGGCGGACTGCTCCAGGATGTAGGCGACGTCGTCGGTGCGCAGGCGCGTGTTGACCGGAACCAGCACCGCACCGATGCGCATCACCGCGAAGGCGATCTCGATCCACTCCGGGCGGTTGAGCAGCCACAGCGCGACCCTGTCGCCGGGCCGGACGCCGAGGGACAGCAGCCCCCGCGCGGCGCGGTCGACACCGGCCTCGACCTGCGCGAAGGTCGACCGCCGGCCGCGGAAGCCCAGCGCCTCCCGCTCGCCCCAGCGGCGAGCGGCCCACGCGGGCAGCGCGCCGAGCGTCGACGCCGCGTGTTCTTTCAGTGACCGCTCCGCCACGCGAACGGGGCGAAGTGGCCGTTGTTCCGGCCGGAGGTCTCATCCCAGTCGATGCCGAACGCGTGCAGGTGGCTGTGCGAGGCCCGGGCCAGCGCCAGCCGGGCGGCGGCGGGATGACCGACGTTGTCGAGGTAGATCGGCTCGTCGGGTCGGGCACCGGGGATGCCCTCGACGGCCAGATCGAGCATGCCGGGGATCACGACCGAGCGTCGCATGCCACTGCCCTCGATCGTGATCGTCCGGGCCTCGGCGCCACCGAAGCGCCCGATCAGCGGGGCCAGCGCGGCCATCGGTCCGCCACTCCGGCCGCTGGCGATCGCCGTCAGCGCATCGCGCTGGGCCGGTGACGCCTGGGCGTCGACGATCACGCCGACCGTCCAGTTGCCCTGGATCATCGGCCCCGGCGTGTGCAGCAGGACCGCGAAGCTCAGACCGTCGAGCCGGGTGCCGCCATACTCGCCGCGCTCCACTTGAAAGACCAGGCCGGCGTCGCAGTGCCCCTGGGTGGGCGGCGCGGCCAGCCCCGAGGTGGGACAGGGACAGACGGAGTCGCAGCTACACGCCTCGAAGTACTCGCCGCTGATCTGCCACCGAGCCGTCGTCGTTGCTGTCGCCATCGGCGCCTCCCTGTTCGGTTCTGTCGTCACGGCGTCGGGGCGACGCCGCGCAGCGCCAGCGCCAGCCCCGGCCGGACCGCGACGGCGACGCCCAGCAGCACCAGCCCGAGGCCGGTCGCCCGCGCGATCCATTCTCCACCCGCCAGCATCTTCTCCGCAGCCACCACGGCGGCGACGAGCAGGACCCAGGCGAGCCCCATCGCCCCCGCCCCCACCAGCACCAGCATGAGCGCCCAGCAGCAGCCCAGACAGTAGAGCGCATGCGACCAGCCAAGCGCGAGACTCCCCCGCCAGCCCTCACGCCAGTGCCCGAGCAGAAAGCCGAGCGGGCTGCGGCAGTGCCGCAGGCACACGCGCTTGAGCGCCGAGAGCTGGAAGCCGCCGGCCATGATCAGCAAGGCGGCGACGGCATAGGCACGCGCGGGCGCCGCGACGGCGCTCAGCGCCACGCTCACGAGGTACATCGGCACGCCCGTCGCCGCCCACAGCACCAGGTAGACCAGCGTGAACAGCGCCACCGGTGCGGCGCGGCGCTCGCCCGGCTGGGTGGCCGTGTACAGGCCGATCATGGGCAGCGCGCTGGGCAGCATCATCGCGGCCATCATGATCCCCCACGCGGCCACGAACGCCACCCCGTCGGCCAGCGTGGGCGTCATGACCATGTCCATGCCGGCCATGTCGTCCGTCAACACCGTCCACAGCACGTGGGCCCACGCCGCCGCCGTGATCAGCAGCAGCGCGGCGTAGATCGCGATCCCGAGGCGGCGGCGCCCGGCCGTCGGATTCGCCGCCACGCTAGCTCGCCTCCCGGCGCGCACCGACGGTCGTGGGGATCGGACGCGGGGCACCGAGCAGGCCCGCCCGGCTCGCGGTGACGAGCAGCACACCGGCCAGGGTGGCCACACCGCCGGCGATCTCGGTGCCGGTGGGCCGGCCGCCGAAGAGGGCGGTCGACCACAGCCACGTCACCACCGGGGTGAGCGTGAGCACGATGGTCAGGAAGCTCATGTCCAGCCGTCGCAGGGCCAGGTAGTAGACGCCGCGACTGAGCACGACATTCACGGCGGCGGCCACCACCAGCCACCCCCACGCCACCGGCGAGGGCCACACCACCGCGCCCTGGGCGAGGGCCAGCCCCACCAGCACCGCCGCCACCGAGGCCACCCGGAAGAACATGAACTCGCCGAACGGGATCTCGCCGCCGAAGCGCTTCACGAGCGCGGAGTGCAGGGCGTAGAGCGCAGTCGAGGAGACCACGAGGACCGAACCCCAGCGCAGGTAGTCGCCGGGCTGGAAGCTGATGAGCAGCACGCCAAGCACCGCAATCGCCGCCCCCACCATCTCCAGCCGACTCAGCCGTTCGCCCAGCCACGCGACCCCCAGCCCGACCCCGAACAGGATCGAGGTGCGCGACAGCAGCGAGGCGGTGCCGGGATCGACGTATCGCACCGCCACGAAGCCCATGTTGGTGTTCACGCCCACCAGCAGGCCGATGGCCAGGAACAGCCACCGGTGGCGCCACACGACGCCCCAGTCGAGCCGGCCGCGCATGAGCACCGCGATCTGCAGTGCCCCGAGGACCATCATGTACATCGCGCCCGCCGCCGGCGGAAGCAGCGGCAACAACAGGCGCGCGAAGATGTAGTAGAGACTGTCGACGAGCAGGAGCCCGGCGACGAGGACACGAGGATCGGTCAATCGCCCATCACGAGACCACCGTCGACCTTGATCGCCTGCCCCGTCATGTAGTCGGAGTCGGGCCCGGCCAGGAAGGCGACCACCCCGGCGACGTCCTCCGGCTGCTCGGGACGCCCGAGCGGGATCCCGGCGATGCGCTTCTTCCACGCCTCGCGCGGGGCCAGGCCGTGGAGGGCGGCCAGCTCGGTGTCGAGCTGCGCCCACATCGCCGTGTCGACGGCACCGGGGCACACGCAGTTCGACGTGATGCGGTCGCGGGCCAGCGCCTGGGCCGCGGACCGGGTGAGGCTGATCACGCCGGCCTTGGAGGCGGAGTACGGCGTGGTCAGGTGGTTGCCGCCGCGGTAGCCGGCGATCGAGGCGGTCTGGATGAGCTTGCCGCGCAGCTCGGAGCCGGCCATCGGCGCCTGCGCCTGCATCCGCCGGGCGGCGGCCTGCAGCACGAAGAACACCGCCTTGAGATTCACGGTCATCACGCGGTCCCACTCCGCCTCGTCGACGTCGAGCAGCGGCTGCACGCGGATGACACCGGCGTTGTTGAAGAGCACGTCCAGTCGTCCGAACCGCTGGTAGGGCTCGTCCACCATCCGGGCGACGTCGGCGGCGCGGGTGACGTCGGCCTGCACGGCGACGCCGCCCAGCTCGGCGGCGAGCTTCTCGACGCCGGCCTTGTCCAGATCGGCGAGGACGAGCCGGGCGCCTCCGGCGGCGAGGCGGCGGGCGGTGGCGGCGCCGATGCCGCGCGCGGCCCCGGTGATCAGGACGATGCGGTTGTCGAGCTGGGCCATGGGTCTCCTCCGCGCCGGCGGTCAGCCGAGGCGCGCGCGCACGAATGTGCCGATGCGCTCGATGGCCTGCTCGGCCTCGGCCAGCATCGGCAGGAACCAGTGCCACACGTGGATCATCGCCGGCCATTCCTCGAGGGCCACCTCGACGCCGGCCGCCCGGGCGCGGGCGCCGAGGCCGAGCGCGTCATCGAGCAGGACCTCGTCGCTGCCGACCTGGATCAGCAGCGGCGGCAGGTCGCGCAGGTTCGCGTACAGCGGCGACACCAGCGGGGCCTTGGGGTCGCCGGCGCCGGCGTAGGCCTGGGCCATCATCGTGATGCTCTCGCGCGTGACGATCGGGTCGACGGCGGCCTTGGCCGCGTAGCTGGTGCCGCTGCACAGGAGATCGACCCAGGGCGAGATGCACACGCCGGCGCCGGCCTGCGGCATTCCGCGGTCGCGCAGCGCCAGCAGCGTGGCCACGGTGAGCCCACCGCCCGCCGAGTCGCCGGCCACGACGACCCGCTCGGGCGCGATGCCACGCGCGAGAAGCCACTCGTACGCCGCCACGGCGTCCTCCAGCGCGGCCGGGAACGGGTGCTCGGGGGCCAGCCGATAGTCGACGAGCAGCGCCGCGGTGCCGGCCGCGCGGGCGATCGCCGCGGCCAGGTGGCGGTGGGAGCGCGGCGAGCCGATCACGTAGCCGCCGCCGTGCAGGTAGAGCACGGCCGCGTCGGCCCGCACGCCGGGCGGGCGCAGCCACTCGGCCGGCCGCTCCGGCGCCTCCACCGCGTCGATCGTCACGTCGGCCGGCGTGGGGAACACGCGCTCGGCCCGGTCGTACTGGGCGCGCCGCTCGGCCACCGTGAGCGTGGCCGAGGGGGGCAGCTTGGCCAGATGCGCGCGAACGACGTCGATGCCGCGAGCCGTCATGGTCGTCAGCTCCTCGGGGCGACCAGGAATCGCCAGGCCGGGCCGTGGCGCACGATTCGCCCCGCGGTCGGATGGTGAAAGTGCGTGCCGAGCACGGCCACGCCGCTGTCGGCGTAGCGCTCGCAGAAGGCCCGCCGCGTCTTGCGTCCCTGCTCGACGTCGCTGTCGAAGTGGCTCGCCCAGTCGGGCTCGGCCACCTGCACCGGGCAGTGCATGAGATCGCCGGTGATGACGGCCTCGCCGTCGCCCGCGCGCAGGCGCACGCTGACGTGGCCCGGCGTGTGACCGGGCGTGGGCTCGAGCCAGATCTCGTCGGAGACGCGATGGTCCATGTCGACGAGGTCGGCCAGGCCGGCCTCGAGCACCGGCGTCACGCTGTCGGCCATGATGCGCTGCGTGTCCTCCTCGCGCTCGGCCGACCAGTGCTCCCACTCGCGGCGCGCGAACAGGTGGCGGGCCCGCGGAAAGGTCGGCACCCAGCGTCCGTTCTCCCGCCGCGTGTTCCAGCCAACGTGGTCCACGTGCAGGTGGGTGCAGATCACCACGTCGACCGACTCCGGCGGGACGCCCGCCGCCCGCAGGTCGTCGAGGAACGTGGTGCGCATCATGTGAAAGGGCGCCCGCCCGCCGCGGTCCTTGTCGTTGCCGACGCAGGTGTCGACGAGCACGGTGAGGCCCGGGGCGTGGATCACGAAGGTGTGGATCGACTGCAGGAAGCGCCCCTTGTCGTCGAGGAAGTGGGGCGCCAGCCACTCGCGGTGGCGCTCCACGGCCTCCGGTGTCGCGTCGGGCAGGAGCCAGGTCGGCCGCGTCGGCCCCGCCCGCTCGACGACGGCGCTGACGCGGAGGCGACCGAGGCCGAGCGGGATCATACCGCCAGGTAGCCGCCGTCGACGACCAGCTCGGTCCCGGTGATGTACGAGGCCTCGTCCGAGGCCAGGAAGAGCACGGCGTGGGCGACCTCTTCCACGCGCCCCTCCCGCTTCATCGGCACCGCCTTGAGCATCTTGGCCCGCCACTCGGGATCGGCCGAGGTCTTGGACGTCCGCATGGGCGGCAGGAAGCCGGGGTGCACGGAGTTGACGCGGATGCCGGCCGAGGCGAACTGCACGGCCGCGGTCTTGGTCATGATCCGCACCGCGCCCTTGGAGGCGTTGTAGCCCATGTGCACGCCGCTCTGCCCCACGAAGCCGGAGATCGACGAGATGTTCACGATGGCGCCGCCGCCGGTCTTCTGCATGACCGGGATGGCCGTCTTCATACCCAGGAAGACGCCCTTGGCGTTGACGTTCATGAGGTTGTCCCAGGCCGAGGTGCTGAGCATGTCCTGGTCGAAGGTGCCGCTGATGCCGGCGTTGTTCACCAGGATGTCGAGCTTGCCGAAGGCCGCCACCGTCGCGTCGACGGCGGTCTTCCACTCGGTCTCGCTCGTGACGTCGAGCTTCACGAACTGCGCCTGGCCGCCGGCCCCGACGATCTTGTCGACCGTCTGCCGGCCCTCGACCTCGAGCCGATCCGCCACCACCACCCGCGCGCCCTCGCGGGCGAAGATCGTGGCCTCGCTCTGCCCCATGCCGCTGGCGCCCCCGGTGACGAGCGCGACCTTTCCCGTGAGTCTCATGGCGCCTCCTCGCGTGATCGTGTCCGCCACGTATAGCATTACCCGGCGGGTAATTGAAGGGCGTCGCGCCGTCGGCCAGGATGGCCGCAGGAGGTGCGAGATGAGTGACGTCACCAGCACGGTCGACACGTATCTGGAGATGTGGAACGAGACCGATCCCGCCCGCCGGGCCCAGCACATCGCCCGAGCCTGGACCGACGACGGGCACTATGTGGATCCGCAGCTGCAGGCCGAGGGACACGCGGCCCTGGGGGAGATGGTGAGCGCCGTCCAGGCGAAGTTCCCCGGCCACCGTTTCCGCCGCACCAGCGGCGTCGACGTCCACCACGACCACCTGCGCTTCGCCTGGGAGCTCGCCGCCCCCACCGGCGCCATCCTGGTCGCCGGCCTCGACGTCGGCATCGTGGCCCCCGACGGCCGCCTGCAGCAGATCACCGGATTCTTCGGCGACCTCCCGGCGAGGTAGGCCCCGAGCAGGCGATTCACCACTGTCCGGTAGCCCACGGCGCCGGCTCGCAGGGCGGGCAGCGGTGCGTGGCGGGGTGAACAGGGTTTCCTGCGGTTCCGTTGGCTTCGATCGTGTAGGGCCACACGTAGGACAGGCTTCGGCCATGCCTTCGCGTAGAGGGCTAGTCTCTCGCGGAACCGCAGGGGACCCTGTTCGCCCCGTCACGCCCCGCTGCCCGCCCCGCGAGCCGCGGAACGCGCGCAACCGGGAAGAAGGAGAATGCTACGGCGAGGGCTCCGCCGAACTGCGCGGAGCCCCCACCCGGAGGAGCTAGCTCTGGGGAGCGAGCAGGCGCAGCTCGACGCGCCGAGCCTTGGCGTACGTGTCCTTGTTACCCTTCTCGCCCGCCGCCAGGTTGGCCTTGCCCATGCCCACGGCGTGGATGCGACGCAGGTCGATGCCGTGGCGCTGCACCAGGTAGCGGGTGACGGCGTCGACGCGATCGCGGGTCAGCTGATAGTTGTACTTGTCGGCACCGCGCTGATCGGCGAAGCCCTGCAGCTCGAGGACCGCGTTGGGATCGGCCTTGAGGGCCTTGGCCACTTCCTCGAGATCGATCATGCCCTCGTCACGGATGTCGGCCTTGTTGAAGTCGAAGTAGACCAGCTTCGTCTCGACCATCGCGTACTTGTTGCGATTGGCGAAGCGCTGGTTGAACACCGACTCCGACTCCCGCTGGGCGGCCGCGACCGTCGCTGCATCCTTCTTGGCATCGCTGGCGACCGTGCCCACCTCGGTGATTCTCCCGTCGAGACCCTGGATCTTCTGGCCGGCGGTCTCGATGGCCTGCGAGTTGGACAGCGTCTTGTCCGTCGTTTCCTTCAGCCGGGTCTCGGTGGTGTCGACGCGCTGGCTGATACGGGTCTCCGTGGAGCCGACTTGCTCCCGGACGAAGCCCTTGGTGGCGCAGGCCGAGGCAAGCACGGCCACGCCACCGCAAAGGATGAATGCAGCGAACTGTCGGTTCATATATGGCACCTCCTGCAGGATAGACTCGCACGGAGATCAAGCCTTGGCGCAGAAATGAAGAACAGGAGGACCGCATGAAGCCCCGTTGCCCCTGATCGTCGCGCTCGTCGCACTGGCCGGCTGTGCCAGCGCGTCCCTGCCCTATCAGCCCGACCCCCAGCCGTCCGGTGCCAAGATCTCCGCGGGCTACCAGCTCGCTGGCGATCGACTGCGGATCGAGGTCGACACCGACGGCCGCCGGCTCGAGGAGGCGAAGATCCTCAAGGCCAACGGCGCCGAGGTCCCCGCGATGGCGATCGACAACCCCCCCACCGTCGTCTCCCCGGGCTCCCCGGTCGGCGTCGGCATCGGCGTCGGGGGCGGCAGCTTCGGGGGCCGCAGCGGCGTGGGCGTCGGGACCGGCGTCAGCGTCGGCATCCCGGTCGGCGGCGGCTCGACGTCATCCGTAGAAGGAAATACATTCGCATGGTTTCCGCTCGACCAGGCTGGACCCGCTCCCTGGCGCGTCTACGTCAAGCTCGCTGGCCTGTCGCCGACCGTCATCCTGGTCGGTGGTCCGACCTCTCGCTGACGCCGTCGGACGGACCAATCGCCGACTCTACAGCCCCCGAGTCAGGGCGGCGCAGCGGTCGAGGACGGGCAGGACCTCGTCGGCCTTGGCGGCGGGGAGGTTGAAGACGAGGCGGGCGACGCCGGCGTCGCGGTAGCGCTTCATCAGGTCGGCGTCCTCGGCCACGCCGAAGACGGTGACGGGAACGGAAGCGGGGGCGCGTCCGGCCTCGGCGGCCATGGCCTGGAACTGGGGCAGCAGGCCCAGGACGTCGCCGTAGGCCGGCCGGCGCGCGTGAGGCACCCAGCCGTCGCCGTAGGCCAGCGCCCGGCGGGCGCCGTGGGGGAAGGCGCCGCCGACGATCACGGGGGGATGCGGCTTCTGCACCGGCTTGGGCCACGTCATCATCGGGGGAAAGCGGACGAACTCGCCGCTGTACTCCGGCTTGGACTTGGTCCAGATCGCCCGCATCGCCTCGACCCGCTCGCGCATGACCTTGAAGCGGGCCGTGAACTCGGTGCCGTGATCGGCCATCTCCTCGGCATTCCACCCGGCGCCGATGCCGAACAGGAACCGCCCGCCCGATACCTGGTCGAGCGTGGCGACGGCCTTGGCGGTCTGGATCGGGTCCCGCTGCACGACCAGGCAGATGCCGGTGGCGACCTTCAGCCGGGTCGTGACGGCGGCCGCGGCCGCCAGCGTCACGAACGGATCCATCACGTCGTAGTATTTCTTGGGCAGATCACCGCCCTGAGGAAACGGCGACCGGCGCGACAGCGGGATGTGGGAGTGCTCGGGCGCCCACAGCGACTCGAAGCCTCGCTCCTCCAGCGCCCGGCCGAGCTCGCCCGGCCCCATCGAGTAATCGGTGAAGAAGATCGCCGCGCCGACGTCCATGTCCGCCCCCTCTCGGGTCTGCGCCCGGCCGCCAGGATACTCGCAGTCGCGCCGGGGATCGAGGGAGGCGTCGCGCGGGGGCCGGGCGGCCCCCGCGTCGTTCGCTACTGGGGAATCGCGACGCGCTCGAGGAGAGGCAGATCGTCCAGCAGCGCGCCGATGCCGAGCGCCACGCACGACAGCGGGTTCTCGGCGATCTTCACCGGCAGGTACGTCTCCTTGCGGATGATGTCGTCGAGGCCAGCCAGCAGCGAGCCGCCGCCGGTCAGCACGATGCCGTTGTCGACCATGTCGGCCGCGATCTCGGGCGGGATGCGCTCGAGGCAGACGCGCACGGTCTCGACGATCGTGCCCACGCAGTCGTAGAGCGCCTCGCGCACCTCGTCCTCGTTGATCGTGATCGTCTTGGGCACGCGGGCGACGATGTCGCTGCCCTTGACCTCGACCGTGCGCGGCCCCTGGCCGGCCGCCCGCGCGGTGCCCAGCGCCAGCTTGAACTCCTCGACCCGGCGCTCACCGACCAGCAGGTTGTAGTGCTTGCGGATGTACTGGGTGATCGCGTCGTTCATGTCGTCGCCGGCCGTGCGGGCCGACTGGCAGAACACGATGCCGGACAGCGAGATGACGGCCACCTCGGTGGTCCCGCCGCCGATGTCGACCACCAGATGCCCGCCCGGCTCCTGGATGGGCAGCCCGGCGCCGATGGCGGCGGCCATCGGCTCCTCGACCAGGTAGACCGCATGGGCGCCGGCCTGCATGGCCGCCTCCCGCACCGCCCGGCGCTCGACCTGGGTCGTGCAGGAGCTGACACCGATGACGATGCGCGGCCGGAAGAGGCGGCTGCGAGGCTGCACGCGCCCGATGAGCTCCTTCAGCAGCGTCTGGGCGACCTCGAAGTCCGCGATCACGCCGTTGCGGAGGGGCCGGATCACCTCGATGTTGGCGGGCGTCCGGCCCAGCATCGCCTGCGCGGCCTGGCCGACGGCGATGACCGTGTGGCGGACCCGATCCAGGGCCACGATGGACGGCTCGGAGACCACGATGCCCTGGCCGCGCACGAACAGGAGGGTGTTGGCGGTGCCGAGATCGATCCCGATGTCGCTCGAGAACATCCCGGAGGGCAGACGTAGCTTCATGCGCGATTCCTCCCGGCCGATGGGGCCGGTCCTGGGGTTTGTCCACGGCCGCACGGTGACAAGATGGTGCCCGCGCGCGGAAAGCAAGGCACGAGCCGGGCCGCCCTGGGTCGAAAAGTTCGATGTTTTCTCATGCTCGGGTTACCTGCCATGTCGACGGGTGGACACGTGAGACAAACAGTGTCGAGCCGTCGGCGCACCGAGTCCACAAATTTCAGAGTGGTGCCCCGAGGCACGCCTCGTCCGGACACAGCATGTTGTGGGGACACATTCTGACGGCCCCAATCGACTAGCCGCGCCAGCTCTTGTCCACGTAGCGTCGGCCCTCGACCAGCGAGACCTGGATCGCGGCGCGGTAGGCACCCGCCGTCACCGTGTGGACACGGGTCTCGACCTCGACCTGCTCGGGGTCGGGCCCGCCGGCGAGAGCCTCGGCGAGAACCCGGCCGTCGAGGCCGTCACGCGGCTCCACCCCGAGCAGGGCCAGGATGGTCGGGGTCACGTCCACGGTGCCGGCCGGAGCCGGGGCGCGGACCTGGGACTTGAAGCCGGCGCCCCACCCGATCAGGGTGTTGCGCACGTTCCACGGGCTCATGCTGCCGTGGTCGCTCGGCAGCGGCGCTCCGCCGGCGTCGACGTTGGCCAGGTCGGTCCCGCGCACGCCGAAGGCGTTCGGCTCCGAGGTCCACGGAAACGTCAGGAGCAGGTCGGCGCCGCGCTCGGCGTTGGCCGCGTGGATCAGCTCCAGCGCGAAGGTGCCCTCCGCCGTGCCGCGCGGATCGCCGGGGGCGACGGCCCGCGTGAACACGACGCCGCCCCACGTCTGCGACTGCACGAAGGCGGCGAGCCGCGCGATGCGGCCGGCGTCGTGGTCGGCGACGTGGAGAGCGACGGCCTGACCGCTGCTCGCCAGCACGACGTCCGTGGAGGTGGCCGAGGCCTTGAGCCCGGCCGCGATCAGCGCGCCCGCCACGTCGACGCCCGCCGTGTTGGTGCTGAACCCGTGGTCGGAAGTGACGACGACGCTGGTCGAGGCCGTGAGGCCGAGGTGATCGACCGCCGCCAGCACCTCGGCGATCTCGCGGTCGTCGCTCTGCAGGGCGGCGCGCGCGGCCGGCGAGCCGACGCCCTGGTGGTGCTGGCTGTGGTCGGGCTCGGTCAGCCAGTTGATCACCACGGTCGGGCGCAGCTCGGGCAGCACGTACTCGCGCAGCACGCGCTGCGTCCACGCCACCGCGGCGTCGTAGCGGGCGGCGCCGCCGCCCTTCGGCGGCGCCGGACCGAACTTCGCCAGGATCGCCTCGCTGACCTCGTCCGGCCACGCCACCCGCGTGCCGGGCTCGAGGTAACCGTTGACGAGAGCGCCGATGCCGGCCGGCGCCCGGGGATTGGTCAGCAGCGCGCTGCCGGTCGAGCCCGAGCTGACGGCGGCGAGACGATGCCCACCCGCGTGCAGGTGCTCGGCGAGCGTCCGTCCCTGCACGAGCCGCCCGTCCGACGCCCGGTCGAGCGCGAGCAGGCGGCGATGATCGTCGGTCCCGAACGCGCGCGTCGGCTCCACGGCCGGCACGTACATCTGGTTGCCGACGATCCCGCTGGTGCCGGGCTGCAGGCCGGTGACGAGCGCCGTGGCGTTCACGCGGGTCACCGTCGGGAACACCGCATGGCTGTCGAGGAAGTCCACGCCCTCGGCGCGCAGCCGGCAGAGCGTCGGCGTGTCGGCGGGCACGATCGAGTCCGGTCGCAGGCCGTCGACCACGAAGACGAGGACGAGGCGGACAGGCGTCTCCATGACTCGGCCTTGTATCACTCTCGAGGGCGGGGCGTCCAGGCCCGACGCGCGGTACACTCGCGCCGTGATCTTCCTGATCCGTCACGGCGAGACCGTCGGCAACGCCTCCCGCATCGTCCAGCTCCCCGACAGCCCGCTGTCGCCTCGCGGGGTCGCCCAGGCCGAGCGTCTCGCCCGCCGCCTGGTCCCGAGGGCGTCGCCCGCATCCTCTCCAGTGACCTGGCCCGGGCGATGACCACGGCCGAGGCGCTGCACCGAGCCACCGGGGCGCCGCTGTCGTTCGAGCCGCTCCTGCACGAGCGCAACTTCGGTGACATCCGCGGCACGGCGTACGCCGACCTCGGCTTCGACATGTTCGAGCCCGACTACGCCCCGCCGAATGGCGAGAGCTGGCCGGTGTTCCACCGTCGCGTCGACCAGGCGTGGGCGCGCGTGCGGGCGCTGGCGCCGGCGACGCCCGGCCACCTGGCCGTCGTCACGCATGGCCTCGTGTGCCGCTCGCTCGCCACCCGCCACCTCCGGCTCGCCGACGGCATCGAGGTGCCGGAGCGCTGGGAGAACACCTCGCTCACGATCGTGGAGAGCGCCGCGCCGTGGGAAGTGCGCCTGCTCAACTGCATCGCCCACCTGGAAGATCTCGACGCCGCTCCGACCGGGCCGACGCGGGGGCCGTCTGAGTGGGTCGGCACCTGCCGCTCGCCGAGCTGGCGGCCTGGACCGGTCTGGCCTTCACGCTGTGGCTGCTGCTCATCCCGGTCCTGGGCCGTCTCCGGGCGCCGGCGCCCGCGATCGTCGGCGCGCTGCTGAGCTGGCTGCTCGCGCGGTTCCTCGTCGCCGGCGTGCCCGAGGTCATGCGATGGGCGGCCGACGTCCTTCACATGACGAGCTAGCAGCGCCGCCCGCCACCGAGCGCGAGCTGCCCCCGCCCCGCCCCCGCCCCTCGACCCTGATCGCCCGTGCGCTGCGCGGGCGCTGTCCGGTCTGTGGCGGCGGCCGCGTCATGCGGTCGTGGCTGACCATGCACGAACGCTGCGCGGCGTGCGGGCTGCGCTTCGACCGCGGGCGCGACGAGGAGGAGGACTACTGGCTCGGCGCCTTCACGCTGAACTTCATCGTGACGGAGGGGATCTTCGGGCTGGCGCTGCTGCTCGTGCTCCTGGTGACGTGGCCCGATCCGCCGTGGACGTGGCTGCTCTACGGCGGCGGCGTGCTCATGGTGCTGGCGCCGATCGCCTTCTATCCGTGCGCGAAGGCGCTGTGGCTGGCGCTCGATCTCATCTTCCGCCCGGCCCAGCCCGAGGACTTCGAGGCGTGAGGCCTCCGTCACGCGCGGAGCGTGCCGATCGCCGGCCAGGTCGGCCGGGCGCAGCCAGACGAAGGCGAGCGCGCCCAGCACGAGCGCGACCGTGACGTGGCCGAAGGCCAGTCCCCACCCCAGCACGCTGGCGCCGCCGACGAGATCGAGCGTCGCGCCGAGCGCGAGCGGGCCGAGGAAGCCGCCGGCGTAGCCCAGCGTCGAGTGCACGGCCAGCGTCGCGCCCCGCCGCCCCGGCTCGGCGCTGCCGGCGCTGCCGGCGGTCAGCGACGAGGAGTCCGACCAGATCAGCATCGCGTAGACGAGCACGAGCGCCGCCGTGCCGGCGTAGGGCAGGCCGGCGCTGAAGCCGATCACGCCGGCCATCGCGGCCGAGGCGAGCATGGTGCCGAGGATGAACCGGCGGCGGCCGAACCGGATGGCCAGCTCGTTGCCCCACACGCTGGCCCACACGCCGAGCAGGCCCATCACGCTGGCCACGGTGGCGGGCGCCAGCGGCGTCCACGCCCCCGCGCCCCGGGCGGCCGCGAACGTGAGAAAGGCGACGACCCATGCTCGCAGCGCCGACATCTCCCACGTGTGCACGCAGTACGCGAGCGAGTAGGCGAGCGCCGAGCGGTTGCGCAGGATCGGGCGGAAGTCGAGCAGCGCGCCGCGCGGCCCGGCCGCCGGCCGGGGCGGACGCGCCGGCAGGCCGACCAGCACCAGCACGAAGGCCAGGGCCGCGCCGAGCGCGCCCGGCACGAGCGCCCAGCGCCAGCCGAGCCAGGCGTTCACCGCGCCCGCCACGCCGAAGGACAGCGCGCCGCTCACGCCGACCGCGGCGGCGTGGGCGGCCACGGCCCGCGACTGCTGCGGCCCCTCGGCGAGATCGCTCAGCGCCTTGAGCCCCGGCATGTAGCTGCCGGCCCACCCGACGCCCATCAGCGCGCGGAACGCCAGCGCCGACCAGAAACCCGTCGCGACCCACGCGAACCCGGCGAAGGCGAGCGCGGTGAGCGCGACCGAGGCGAGATAGATGCGCCTGGGATCGACGCGATCCGTGAGCGATGAGAGCAGCGGCACCACCAGGGTGTAGGCGGCGTAGTAGATGCCGCCGATCCAGCCCGCCTCGGTGTTGGTGAGCGACCAGGCCGGGATCAGCGTCGGCAGCAGCGCGGCGACGCTGAAGGCGCCGATCTGCGCGCACGCCTGCGCCGCGCACATCACGACGACGCCGCGGGGAACGCTCAGGGCTTCCCCGCCTCGTCGAGCAGCCGCTCGACGATGACGCAATCGCGCCACTGCCCGTCGAGCCGGCCGTGCCGCCGATAGACGCCGACCACACGGAAGCCGCACCGCTCGTGCAGGGCCAGGCTGGCGGTGTTCTCCGGAAAGATGCGGGACACGATCTTCCAGAACCCGCGCTCGGCGTACGCGCGGCAGAGGCCATCGAGGGCGGCGCGGCCGGCCCCGGTGCCCCGCGCCGCGCGCGCGACGTAGACGGAGTGCTCGGCCACGCCGGCGTAGGCCGGCCGGGCGCGGTAGGGGCCGGCCCCCGCCCACGCCACCACCGCACCGTCGCGCTCGACGACGACGGTGGGAAAGCGATCGCCCTTGCCGTCCAGCGCCGCCGCCACCTGCTCCGGCGTGCGCGGCTCGGTCTCGAAGGTCGCCACCCGATCGGCGATGCCTTCGTTGTGGATCCCGGCGATGGCCGCGGCGTCGGCTGCCGTCGCGAGCCGCACGACGAGATCGCTCACGCCGCCCCCCGTCCGAGCCAGCGCGAGAGGCCGGTGGCGGCGCCGGCACCGCAGAGCTGGGCCACGATGAAGCCGGGGGCGTCGGCCGGGCGGATGCCGGCGAAGGTGTCGCTGGCCGCCCGGGCCAGCGTCACCGCCGGATTCGCGAACGACGTGGAGGCCGTGAACCAGTACGCCGCGGTGATGTACGCGGCCACCGCGAACGGCCCGGCCGAGACCCGACCGCGCGAGCACTCCCGGATCACCGTGAGGAGCCCGAAGGTGGCCACGAACTCGCTCACGAGCTGGGGCAGGCCGTGGCGGGCGTGTCGGGACGCGGTGAAGAGCGGCTCGCCGAACATGACGTGGGCCAGCGCGACGCCGGCGAACGCCCCCGCAACCTGGGCGATCACGTACACCGGCACCGCCGGCCACGCCAGCCGCCCGACCACGGCGTCGGCGACGCTCACGGCGGGATTGAAGTGAGCGCCCGAGGTCGGCCCGAACGTGAGGATGAGCGCCACCAGCGCAGCCCCGGTGGCCAGCGTGTTGGCCAGCAGCGCGACAGCGACGTTTCCACCGGCCAGCCGCTCGCCCATGATGCCCGATCCCACCACCGCGGCGAGCAACATCGCGGTGCCGACCGCCTCCGCCACGGCCCGCCGGCGCAGGTCCGGCCGGGCCAGCACCGTCGTGTCGCTCACGACGACGGCCTCACGCGAGCGGATCGACGTCACGCGGGGATCCGCGCGGCGGCCCAAGCGCGCAGCCGCGTCGCAATGGCGTCGCGGATCCGGCGGAAGGCCGCCAGCCGCTCCTCCTCGCTGCCCGTCACCGCCGCCGGGTCCTCGAAGCTCCAGTGCAGACGATGGCCCCCGCTCGGAAAGACGGGGCAGCGCTCGGCCGCGGCGTCGCACACCGTGATGACGTGGTCCCAGCGCTCGCCGAGGAAGCGGTCGAGCGTCTTGGAGTGATGGCCACGCAGGTCGATGCCGACTTCGTCCATCGCCCGGATGGCGAGCGGATGCACCCGCGTGGCCTCGGTTCCGGCGCTGGCGACCTCGAAGCGATCGGGGTCGAGCGCGCGCAGCAGTCCTTCCGCCATCTGGCTGCGGGCAGAGTTGTGCGTGCAGAGCAGCAGGACACGCTCCCGCCTCATCGGAGCGGCTTGCGGGCCCGGATGAACGCGCTCATGAACTTGCCCTCGATGGCGGGCGCGATGGCCTCGGCGTCGAGGCCGGCCTTGGCCAGCGCGGCACGCGCGTCGGCGGCCCGGTAGATCCGGGTCGGCTCGACGTCCACCGCCTCGAAGCCCGCCCGGCCCAGCTTCGCCCGGTAGTCGGATTCCTCCAGCGCGCCCGCCACGCAGCCAATCCACAGCTCGACGCTGCGGCGGATGGCGGCCGGCACCTCGCCGCGCACGACCACGTCGGAGACGGCCAGGCGGCCACCGGGCTTCAACACGCGGAACGCCTCGGCGAGCACGGCGTCCTTGTCGGCGGAGAGATTGATGACGCAGTTGGAGATGATGACGTCCACCGCCCCGTCGGGCAGCGGGATACGCTCGATCTCGCCCCGGAGGAACTCCACGTTGTCGACACCAGCCCGGCGCTGGTTCTCGCGCGCGAGCGCCAGCATCTCGTCGGTCATGTCCAGCCCGTAGGCCTTGCCCGTCGGCCCGACCCGCCGGGCCGACAGGAGCACGTCGATGCCGCCTCCCGAGCCGAGGTCCAGCACCACCTCGCCCTCCCGCAGCTCGGCCAGGGCCGTCGGGTTGCCGCAGCCCAGCGAGGCGGCGACCGCCTCGGCCGGCAGCTCGGCCGCCTCGGCACCGTAGAGATCGGCGGTGATGGGATCGCGGCCCGCGCGCGCCGATGTCGAGCCGCAGCAGGAGCCGCCGCCGCTCACCCGTCGGGCCACCGCGCCGTATTTCGCCTTCACGACGTCCTTGATGCCCTCCACGGCCGGCGCTGACTCGCTGGCGCGCGGCCGCCCCGGTGAGCCGATCATGACGGGCGCCGGCTCGCAGCAACCGCCGGCGGCTTCGACCGGTGCCGTCGCGACGCTGCCGCAGCAGCCGCTCGGGGATTCGACCGGAGCCAGCGAGGCGGCCTCGCAACAGCCGCTCGCGGCGGCGACCAGCGCCGCCGAGGCGGCGTCGCAGCAGCCGCTCGCGGATTCGACCGGCGTCGCCGAGCACACGCCCGTCGGTGGCAGCGTCAGCTCCACGCGCCGGGCCGCCTCCAGGTCGCCGGTGAGCTCGGCGACCACGGAGCGGACCTGCTCGTAGCCGGTCAGCATCAGGAACGTCGGCGCCCGGCCGTAGCTCTTCATGCCGACCACGTAGAGACCGGGCTCGGGATGCCGCAGCTCGGCCGCACCGTGCGGCGGCACGGTGCCGCAACTGTGAACGTTGGGATCGATCAGCGAGGCCAGCGCGCGCGGGCTCTCGACGGCGGCGTCGAGATCCAGCCGGAGCTCGCCCAGCATCGCGAGATCCGGGCGGAACCCGGTGGCGGCCACGATCTCGTCGAAGGGCCCGAGGGCGCGGCCGCCGGCGTCGACGACGGAGACGCCGCCACCGTCCTCGCGCAGCTCGGCGGTCCGGAAACCGGTGACCAGCCGGACGCGCTCCGACTCCACCAGGGTGCGCAGGCGGGCGCCGAGGCTGCCCCGCGCCGGCAGCGCGTCGGCGGCGCCGCCACCGTACATCGCCCCGACCTCGGCCCGACGCACCGCCCAGGTCACCGTCGTGCCCGGGGCCCCGGCGGCCAGCGTGGCCAGATCCAGCAGCACGTTGAAGGCGGAGTGGCCACTGCCCACCACCAGCGTCCGCCGGCCCGCGTAGCGGTGCCGCTGCAGGCCGAGGACGTCGGGGATGCCATAGAACACGCGGTGGTTGCATCGCGTCTCGCCGATGGCCACCAGCCCGCCGGCGCCGAGCGGATTCGGCGTGCCGTAGGTGCCGGAGGCGTCGATGACGGCATCGGCCAGCAACGTCTCCTCACCGGCCGCAGACCGCACGCGAAGCTCGAAGGGCGCCGACTCGCGCCCGGTCGTCTTCATCTTGTCGAAGCCCGCCCGCGCGACCGCGACCACCCGAGCGCCCAGTCGGATGCGCGACGCGAGCTGGGGCAGTGCCGCCAGCGGGCGAAGATACTCGGCCACGATCTCCGCACCGGTAGGCAACGCATCGGGGTCCGGCTCCTTCCAGCCGGACGCGCGAAGCATGGCGCCGGCCACCGGATCGATGTTGTAGCGCCACGGCGAGAAGACCTGCACGTGGGCCCACGCGAGGACGTGGGCACCGACGGAGTCACCGGCTTCCAGCACGACGGGCGCGACTCCCCGGTCGACGAGATGCACCGCCGCCGCCAGGCCGATGGGCCCGCCGCCGATCACCGCGATGCGCCGCTGGCCGCTGTCACTCATCGACAACACCTCTTCGAATCAAGAGCGCTTGATTCATCAGGGCAAAAAAGGGTCACGAGCAGGTGCGCGTCGCCCGCACGGCCAGTCGCGAGGGTCTGAGCTCGGCAAGGGCGCGATCGAGCACTGCGAAGGCGCTCGGGTTGATCGCGTAGTAGACCCACCGTCCGTCGCGGCGATCGGTGACCAGACCGGCATCCTTGAGGGTCTTCAGATGGAAGGACAGGCGGGACTGGCTGGCCTCGAGCTCGTCGGTGAGATCACAGACACACTGCTCGCCGCCGTGCAGCTGCGCGAGCAGCCGCAGGCGCGTCTCGTCACCGAGGGCTCGGAACAGCCGGAGCGTGGTCTCGACGTCCGCCGTGGCGATCGCCATGGCGGAGATCATCCATCAAGAACTGCTGATGTGTCAAGCGGTGACCTTCTTGATGGGGGCCACGGGCCACAGGCGGCGGCACACGCCGTAGGAGCCGCGCGCGGCCAGCAGGAACGTGGCGCCGATGACGGCCTTGTGAATCAGATCGGACCAGTCGCCCGCCCGCGCGAGCAGCGCTGGCAGGATGAGACCCAGCACCAGCATCGCCACGGTGAACATGGCGTGCACGAGCACCGGGAATGCGACCAGCACGATGACGACCTTGGCGACGATTGCCCCGTTCAACCTCGCCCCTCCCGCCGAACGAACGAGCGGCCCCGACGGCCGAACAGCCTGGTCACGCCCACGTTCGCGCGCCGCACGTGCAGCGATCGCCACGCTTGGGGGGCCGGGTCCACACGTGGACCTGGTGCCCGTCGAACTCGTAGGCGATCTCCGTCTCGGCGGCGGCGCGCTTGAGCGCCTCCCAATCGTGACAGAGGACATCCGCGTGAGGAACTGACTTTGCCACGGTAGGACCGCATGCAGCAAGCCGGGGACCACACGTCTAACCCATCGGGATATATACGGTTGTTACGCCCACGGCCCCTCGCGTCGGTCACTTCCTTACCGCCGCCGGCGGTCACAAACCCGCCGCCCTCCGCGATCGGGCCGGTCCCTCGCCGGCCCCCTCTGTTATCGTGAGCGCGCCCTCGAGCCATGGCGGGACACGACACCACGCCCACGTCGGCGGCGGCCGAGCTCTACCACACCTACTTCACGGGGCTCATCCTCACCGTCGTCTCGCGCCGCGGTGGCGGCGACGCCGCCGAGTGGGTCTTTCGCGTCTTCCGCCACCAGCACCACGAGAAGTTCCTGTCGAGCTTCGACAAGCTCGGTCTCGGCGGCCTGCCCCACGCCGTCGCCTGCGCGGCCTACCACTACCTGTCCAACGCCGTGGGCGGCGTCGACGTCGAGTTCATGCGCGAGAGCGACACCAAGGCGTGGGTGCGATTCGTGCCGCCGCGCTGGATCTACCCGGGGGCGGCCATCTGCGCGGTGCCGACCGAGGTCTCGCGCGCGATGCTCCGCGGCTGGTACGCGCAGAACGGGGTCTCGCTGGGCAACGCGCGGCTGGGCTTCGTGTGCACGGCACAGACCGTGGACGGGCAGCACGGCCTGGCCGGCTACTTCCTCGAGCACGCGCACGATCTCGCCCCCGACGAGCGCCTGCAGTTCCGGCCGGGCGAGCTGCCGCCGCCCTTCGATCCGGCCCGCGCGCCCGTGCTGCCCGAGGGCCAGTGGCCACCCGAACGGCTCGCCAAGGCCAACCGCAACTACGCGATGGAGTACGTGCGCTCGGGGCTCCCGCGGCTGGTCGAGCTATTCGGGCCAGCCGACGCCGCCCATCTCGGGCGTGTGACCGGACAGCTGGTCGGCGCCCAGTGCTACCGGGCGACGGCCGCTGCGCTCGGCGTCCGCGGAGACTCCGCGGGCGCCTTCGCGGACTGGCTCGTGGGGCTGGCTGCGGCCGAGGGCGACGCCGCCGAGCGGCAGGCGCAGGGGGATGCGGTGCACGTCACCCGGGCCTCGTGGCGGCTCATGCGCGGCCTCGCCAACCTCTCGCCCGCGGTCTTCGAGGCGTGGAACGGCCTGCTGGAGGGCGCGCTGGCCGTGCACAACCGCTTCCTGGTGCTGGAGGTGCTGCGCCGGCTCGACTACGGCGACGGCGCCTTCGAATGGCGGATCCGCGCGCGCGGCTAGGCGGGCGAGGACGAGGACTCGCGGTGGTCGGCGACCAGCCGGCCGCCCTTGAACACCAGCTGCAGCGTGCGGACGTTGTCGACGTCGTCCAGCGGATTGTCGCGGACGACGATCAGATCGGCGAGCTTGCCGGCCTCGACGGTGCCGAGGTCGGCGCCGAGGCCGGAGACCTCCGCCGCGTGCCTGGTGGCGGCCTGCAGCGTCTGCCACGGCGTGGCGCCCGACTTCACCCACAGCCCCAGCTCCAGCAGCGCGCCCTCGCGCACGGGGCGCACGTCGGAGCCGAGCGCCATCTTGAGGCCGGCCGCCAGCGCCCGGCGGAACCACGCGCGGTGCTCGTCCACCGCCTCCTCTGCGCGCCTGATCAGGTCGGGCGTCAGCGCGCGCTGCTCCACCCACTGCTTCTCCCACCGCGTCGTGGCCTGGCCGGGCGTGAGGTGCGTGATGCCGAGCGTGGGGACGTACCAGGCGTTGCGCTCGCGGAAGAGTGCCAGGCACTCGTCGTCCATGATGTAACCGTGCTCGATCGAGTGGGCGCCCAGGCGCAGCGCGGCCTTCACGGCATCGGCGCTGGCGGCGTGGGCCATCACCTTGAGACCACGCTGGTGACAGATGGCGAAGGCCGCCTGCAGCTCGTCGGGCGTGAAGAACGAGTGCCAGTGGCGATCCCAGGCCGGTCCCATGATGCCGCCGGTGAGGTTGAGCTTGACGTGGTCGACGCCGGCCTGGATGTGCTCGCGGATCGTGCGCACGAAGCCCTCGGGCCCGTCGCACGGCAGGGCGAAGCCGGTGCCCAGCGCGTGGCCGCCGGTGGTCGTGAGGAACCAGCCGCACGTGACGAGCCGGGGGCCGACATGCTGGCCGGTGTCGAACGCGTGCTTGAGCGCGACGTCGATGAAGTGGGGCGTGCCCGCCATGCGCAGGCCCGTCACGCCCCCCTCGAGCAGGGCGCGCTGCGCGTTGGCGAGGTACTGCGCGGTCAGCTCGGGCACCCCGGCCTGCGGCACCCGAGGCCACTCGAGGTGCACGTGGGCGTCCCACAGTCCGGGGAGCAGGTAGGCGCCGCGCAGGTCGACGACGCGGGCGCCACGCGTGACCGGCGACCGGCGGCCGTCGAGCACCTCGACGATGCGCTCGTCCTCGATGGTGACGCTGGCGCCCGCCGTGATGCCGGGCGTGACCGCGTCGATGAGACTCGCGTTGGTCAGGACGAGCGACGGCGTCACGACGCCGGGCCGGGCGGGGCGCCGAAGGCCGGTCGGACGCGCTCGCCGAAGCGGCGCATCGACGCCAGGATCTTGTCGTGGGCCAGGTAGCCGAAGCTCATCTGGCACAGCAGGTGGCGCACGCCGGCGTCGCGGAGCGCGGCGACCTGCTCGGCCACGCGAGCGGCGGTGCCGCACAGCGCGCCGGTCTCGAGCGACCACCGCACCGCCTCGTCGTCGGCCACGCCCGGATCGTTGAACGGGTTGAGCAGCGCCGGGGCGATGCGAAAGTCGTCCGGGTTGTAGGCGGCACGGGCGTGCAGCATGTGTCGGCGGGTGTGCAGCACGGCGGCGGCCAGATCGTCCTCCGCCTCCGCCTGGCTGTCGCCGACGTAGACGTGGCGCCACACGGCGACGTCGCGGCGCAGGCGTGCGCGTGTCGCCTCCGGGTGGCCGCCCGCGCGCAGGCCGTCCTCGTAGAGCGCGAGCCGCTCGGGCAGGACGGCCAGCGGCACCCGCGCGGTCAGGATGGGCACGCCCAGCCGCCCGCACTCGGTGAACGAGCGGGGCGTGACCACGCTGCGCCACAGCGGTGGATGCGGCCGCTGGTAGGGGCGCGGACGGAGCTCGGGTAGCCGGACCTGGTAGTACTTGCCCTCGAAGGAAAACGGCGCCTCCGTCCACGCGCGCGTCATCACCTCGATCGCCTCGGCGCTTCGCTCGGGGCCATCGTCACTGCGGAGCCCGTAGCCCACGTACTCGTACTCGTTGTAGAGCGAGCCACGCCCCACGCCCACGTCGATCCGTCCGTGGCTCAGGTTGTCGAGCAGGGCCAGCTGGACGGCCAGCCGGATCGGATGACGCAGCGCCATCTGGATCACGGCGAACCCGATGCGGACGCGCGTGGTGCGGGCGGCCACGGCGCTGGCGAACGGGATCGGGTCGCAGTAGACGGCCTCGCCCGTGAAGTTGTGCTCGGTGAGCCACACGCCGTCGAACCCGACCGTCTCCGCGTAGCAGGCCTGGCTCAGCTGCTCGTCGATGGCCGCCTGATCCGCCTCCGGCGAGGGCGAGTGAGCGAGGGTCAGCCAGCCGAATCGCATGCCGTCCACCGGGGCGCTCTCGGACACCCGTTCTCAATACCCGGAGACCACCACGAGGTCAAGCCGCCGCTCCCCGGAGGCTCCCGGCCGCCGGAAATTGTGAGAATGTCAATTTTAGATCGCTGACGCTGCGTCACCGGCTCGACGCAATCGTCCTGTAAATACCGGCGTGCGACCAGTCGCCGAGGCGTCGTTTCACGCCCCCCGCGCGCGTCGGCGCCGTATGGCACCTGGCTTGCCAACCTGCCGTCCGCCCGTGCGAATCCTCATTCCGACAATTTGCACGGCAAGGAGACGACACCCGCATGAGCCGCACTCTCACCGTTGGCATCCGCCGCCTGGGGCGGGCACTCTTCATCATGGCGACGCTGCTCGGCGCCGCCGCGCAGGCCGACGCGGCCACGATCAATGTGAGCTGGACCGCCCCCACCACGAACGCCAACGGCACGCCATTGACGGATCTCGCCGGCTACCGCGTGTACATCGATACCGGGGCGCCCGACTGTCCGGGCGGGTCCAGCCACGCGGTGGCCTCGACGACGGATTCGCCGGGCTCGGGCCAGACGGTCAGCAGCCGGATCACCAGTCTCACGGCCTCCACGACGTACTTCATCCGCATCACGGCCGTGGACGACTCCGGCAACGAGAGCGGCTGCTCGCCGCAGGTCAGCGGCGTCGCCCGCTCGGACATCACGGTGACGCCCACGACCACCGTGAGCTTCGGCACCCTGGCGACCGGCGCCACCGCCGACCGCACGTTCACCGTGCAGAACACCAGCACGGCCGCCGTGGCGGGGACGGCCAGCGTGGGGGCGCCGTACACCATCGTCTCCGGCGGGTCGTTCTCGCTCGGGCCCGGCGCCACCCAGGCCGTCGTGGCGCGCTTCCGGCCCACCACCGCCGGTACCTTCGCCGGCAACGTCAACTTCACCGTCGACGGTGACACGCTCTCGCGGGCGATCAGCGGCATCGCCACCGGGTCGAGCACGCCCGCTCCCCCTGCGGGAGGCGGCGGATCCCTCGATGTCTCCATCACCCAGCCGCTCGGGGGCGCCACCGTCCGCGGCAGCGACACCGCCGTGGTATGGGTCGAAGGCACCAGCGGCTCGTCCAACACCTTCACGCTGAGCGTCGACGGCCGCGTCACCGGCACCGAGACGACCTCCGCGCGCGGCCCCGTCACGCTGCCGTGGACCTCGCTGCCGAATGGCCCGCATACCGTGACGGCCTCGGTCCGCGACGCCGCCGGCAACACGGGCAGCATGAGCATCACGGTCAACGTCACCGGCAGCTCCGCGACGGGCCCCCCGCCCTCATCGCCGCCGCCCACGGGGGCTTGCACCATCACGCCCACGCCTTCGGCGCTGGCGTTCAGTCATCCGGCCGGCGGCCCGCTGCCAGCGCCGCAATCCATCCGCGTGGTGACCAGTGACGCCACGGTGTGGAGGACGTACGACGCCGGCTTCTACGACGCCACGACCGCGTGCTCGACGAGCGGAACGGGCTGCGCCAGTGGCCAGACGACGAGCGTGCGGCCCATGCCCACGACGCTCACGATGCCGGCTGGCACGTACAGCTATCCGCTCGAGATCACGGCCGGGCCCAACTGTCCGAAGGTCACCGTCCCGATCGTCCTGACGGTCGGTGGCCAGGCACCCCCGTCTGCACCTCCCCCGCCGCCGTCGTCGACCGGATCGCTCCAGGTCTTCATCACCGATCCGCTCGGGGGCGCCACCGTCCGCGGCGACGATACCGCCGTGGTGTGGGTCGATGGCACCAGCGGCTCGTCCAACACCTTCACCCTGAGCGTCGACGGCCGCGTCACCGGCACCGAGACGACCTCCGCGCGCGGTCCCGTCACGCTGCCGTGGACCTCGCTCTCGAATGGCTCGCATACCGTGACGGCCTCGGTCCGCGACGCCGCCGGCAACACGGGCAGCATGAGCATCACGGTCAACGTCACCGGCAGCTCCGCGACGGGGCCCCCGCCACCGCCTCCACCGCCGCCGGTGAACGATACGCTCAGCGTCGTCCTCACCCAGCCGAGCGGCGGCACCACCGTCGGCGGCATCGTCTGGGTCGTGATGTGGGTCGACGGCGCCAGCGGCTCGTCCAACACCTTCACCCTGAGCGTGGACGGCGCCACCGTGGCGAGCGAGACGACCTCCGAGCAGGGGCCGGTGACCATCCCGTGGACGACGTCCGTCGCCAACGGCAGCCACACGCTGACGGCGATGGTACGCGACGCCGCCGGCAACACCGGGCGCGCCAGCGTCGTCGTGACGGTCAGGAACTGAGTCGGCTCAGCAGCGCGCGTCGTCGGTGATGGTGAGGCCGAGGGTGCCCGTGGCCGGGTCGTACTCGAAGTCGTTCCCGGCGCACTGCAGCTTGGGTGGGCCCATCAGCAGGCCGAGCACGGCGGCCTTGTCGGGCGGCCACTGGCCCTTCTCGGCCTGGTAGTTGCGCACCAGGCCCTGCAGCGTGCCCAGGGTGGCGCGATCGGCGGCGAGCCGGCTGCGGTCGATCGGCCGATCCTTCTGGAGCTGCTCGACGCTCTTGGCCGAGGAGGTGACGTACTGCATGAGGAAATAGCCGCCGAGCGCGATCACGGCCACCACGATGAGGATCTCGATGAGGCCGAAGCCGCGGTGGTTCATGGCGAGATCCTAGCACTCCGGGTTGCCTTGCCGTCGCCACGATGGTAAGTCTGCCGTCGTGTTCGCGATCGACCCCGGGCGGACCGACCTCGCCCTCGAGTTCCGGCAGCGGCCGTTCGGCCCCCACAGCCCCGAGCTGCAGGCGGTGCTGAACGTGCTGCGGTCGTCGCAGCACTGCCAGAACCTTCTGCTGATCTGCACGCGGCCCCACGCCGAGTGGGTGCTCGCCGAGAAGCAGCCCGGTGGCCGGCCGCCTCGCCTGCTGCCCGGGTGTGTGTTCACGAGCGTCGAGGCCGGCGAGTGGCACGCGTTCCAGCTGCGCTGGGAGGCGGTCACCGGCCGGCCGTTGCCCCCACTCGCGCACGAGTGAGCGCTCCCCCGTCCGTGAGCGTCCCGATGCCGCGCGTGCTCGGCTATGCCGAGCCGCTCAGCGTCGCGCCGGGCGAGGAGATCCGCTTCATGGTCGGGACCCTCGACGGCCCCCGGCGTTATCGCGTCGAGGTCGTGCGGCTGGTCCGCGGCGACACCGAGCCGGGTGGCCTCCGGACCGTCCGTCTGCCAACGCCCATCGATGGCGAGCACGAGGGCACGCCCCAGGTCATCGACGCCGGCTCCTACGCGATCATCGAGCGCCCCGAGGCGTTCGCTGGCCTCGTGCGCTTCACGCTGCAGGCCTTCGTGCAGCCCACCCGGGTGCCGGTCCGGCCGGGGCCGCGCCGCCAGGTCGTCATGGGAACGTGGGCAGCGGACCGCGGCGAGGGCTTCGCCCTGATGCTCGACGAGACCGGCGCCCTCGCTGTCCTCGTCGGCGCCGCTCAGGTGTCGACGGGCACGCCCCTCACCGCTCGCCGCTGGTACCACGTGGCGGCGGCGGTCGATCTCGCCGCGGGGGCCGTGACGCTGCGCCAGACGCCGCTGGGCGACCACGCGCCGAGCCTCGAGCAGCCGGTGGCCGTGACGGCAACGGTCCGCGCAACGCCGGCCCCGGCCGCCGACTTCTTCCTCGGCGCCGCCCGCCACGGCATCGAGGACGGCCGGCTCCGCACGACGTGGCACTTCAACGGCAAGATCGATCGCCCGACCCTCGCGCGCCGGGCGCTCACGCCGGACGAGCTGGCGGCGGCGGCGAGCGCGCGCACCACGTCGCTCGCCGCCGCCGACGCGCTCGGGCTGTGGGACCTCGCCGCCGACGTGGCCACTGACCGCGTGAGCGACCGCTCGCCCAACCACCTGCACGGCCGCACCGTGAACGCGCCCAAGCGCGCCGTCACTGGCCACAACTGGGACGGCACCGAGATGGACTGGCGCCGCGCCCCCCAGCAGTACGGCGCGATCCACTTCCACGACGACGATCTCTACGACGCCGGCTGGCGCCCGAGCCTGACGTTGACGGTGCCGGCCGACGCGCGCAGCGGCGTGTACGCGCTCCGCCTGGAGGCGGACGGCGGTCCCGAGTTCTGGGTCGTGTTCTACGTGCGTCCGCCGCGCCGCGGCCCCCGGGCCCGGGTGGCGTTCCTGGCCTCCACCGCCACCTATCTCGCCTACTCGAACTACCGCGCGCGCATGCGGCCGGGGCCGGCCGAGCTCTATATCGGCGCCCTGCCGATCGTGGACACGACCGACCTGCTGCTCATGCACCATCCCGAGCTGGGCGGCTCGACCTACGACACGCACTCGGATGGCTCCGGCGTGTGCCACGTCTCCCGCCGGCGGCCCATCGTCAACGTGCGCCCGACCGGCCGCCTCTGGAACCTGTTCCTCGACCTGTGCCTGCTCGACTGGCTGGAGGCCCACGACCAGCCCTACGACGTCGTCACCGACGACGACCTGCACGCCGAGGGGCTGCCGATCCTCGACGGCTACGCCGTGGTCCTGACCGGCTGCCACCCCGAGTACTACTCGCGCGAGATGCTGGACGCGCTCGCCGCCTATCTCGGCCGGGGCGGACGGCTCATGTACATGGGCGGCAACGGCTTCTACTGGCGGGTGTCGTACCCGCCCGCGCACCCCGGGATGCTCGAGATGCGCCGGGCCGAGGACGGCACCCGGGCGTGGGTGGAATCGGTCGGCGAGTACTATCACAGCTCGACCGGCGAGTACGGCGGGCTCTGGCGGCGTCAGGGCCGCGCGCCCAACGCGCTGGTCGGCGTGGGGTTCGTCGCCCAGGGCTTCGACCGCTCGTCCTACTACCGGCGCACCGCGGCCAGCCGCGACCCACGCGCGCGCTTCATCTTCGAGGGCGTCGACGGCGAGATCCTCGGCGACTTCGGCACGGCCTGGGGCGGGGCGGCCGGCCTCGAGCTGGACGCCTTCAACCCGAGCCTTGGCTCGCCGCCGTGGGCCCTGGTCGTCGCCTCGTCCGAGAACCACTCGAACGCGTTCCAGCTCGTGAACGAGGAGATGAGCGTGTCGTTCGCCGGTGCCGACGGCCAGTTCTCGCCCGCGGTCCGCGCCGACATGGTCTTCTACGAGCACCCGGGCGGCGGCGCCGTCTTCTCGACGGGGTCCATCGCCTACGTCGGCAGCCTCGCCCACGCCGGTTACGCCAACGACATCTCGCGCCTCACTCTGAACGTCCTGCGGCGGTTCCTCGACCCCGCGTCGTTCACCGCGCCGTGACCGGCGCCGTCGAGGCTCAGGCCTTGTCGGGCACCACCGCGACGTAGAGCGCGACGTCGCCCCGCTCGAGGCGGACGCTGAGCCGCTCGCCCTTCCGGACCTCGCGGGTGGCGCGCTCGAAGTCGGCGAGCGTCCGCACCGGCTGCCGGTTCACCTCCACGATGACGTCGCCGCGCTGGATGCCGGCCTCGGCGGCGGCCGTGCCCTCGTCCACCCGGGTGACGACGACGCCCTCGGACGAGCGCCGATTGAGCTCGCGGGCGACATCCGGCGTGAGCGGGCGCACCTCGAAGCCGAGGCGCGAGAGGTGTCGCTCGCCCGGGATCTCGCCGAGGACGGCGTCGATGGTCCGCTGGGCGTTGTCGCGCCACAGCGTGATCTTCGTCCGGCGGCCGGGCGCGGCCAGGCCCACCGCGCGGGCCACGTCGGCGGCGTGCTCGATCTTGCGCCCGGCGACCTCGAGGACGACGTCGCCGGGCTTCAGCCCGGCGCGGGCGGCGGGGCTGTCGGGCATCACCTCGGTCACGAGCACGCCCTTGCCGGGCGAGGCGGCCAGCTCCGGCGTGAGCGGCTGGAGCACGACGCCCAGCCAGCCGCGCGTCACCTTACCGTGCTCGACGAGCTGCGCCGCCACCCGCCGGGCCATGCTGGCCGGGATCGCGAAGCCGATGCCGGAGCCGCCGCGCACGATCGCGCTGTTGATCCCGATCACCTCGCCGCGCATGTTGACGAGCGGCCCCCCGGAGTTGCCGGGGTTGATGGCGGCGTCGGTCTGCAGAAAGTCGTCGTAGGGTCCGGCGCCGATCTGGCGGGCCTTGGCGCTCACGATGCCGGAAGTCACGGTCGCCTGCAGCCCGAACGGCGAGCCGACGGCGAGCACCCAGTCGCCCACCTGCACGTCGTTGGAGTCGCCGAGCGGCAGGAACGGGAAGCGCTTGCCGCTGCCGTCCAGGCGGAGCACGGCCAGGTCGGTCTTCTTGTCCACGCCGACGATGCGGGCCCGGTGCTTGGTGCCGTCGAGCATCGTCACCTCGATCTGGCTGGCGCCGTCCACGACGTGGGCGTTGGTCAGCGCGAGGCCGGACGGGTCGATGATCACCCCGGAGCCCAGGCCGCG
The DNA here is from genome assembly GCA_963734175.1 of uncultured Candidatus Rokubacteria bacterium. Taxonomy (GTDB): domain Bacteria; phylum Methylomirabilota; class Methylomirabilia; order Rokubacteriales; family CSP1-6; genus AR5. Next base: position 53,245 of record CAVTGC010000011.1, on the reverse strand, counting down.
GCGGGGCAGACGCTCGGGGGCGTCGCCGTAAAACCGCCTGAAGTACTCCTCGCCGTAGAACTCCTCGAGCTGGGAGCGCCCGGCGCCCCGGCGCTCGGTGTTGATGTTGACGACCGCGGGCTTGACCGCCTCCGCGAGCTTGGCGAAGGTGCCGGTGTCCAGCCGGAGCTGGACGGGGGCGAAGGCCGGCGCCGCCGTCGAGGCGGTGAGGTTGCTGCCGAGCAAGCCAGCCGACAGACCGAGGGTCAGGCCGAGGACGAGACCGGTCAGGGGACGGTTCTTCATCGGAGTGCGCTCCTCTGCGGGTGGGGGCTGGTCAGACTGCGAACGCTCATGGCCGTGGTGCTTCGACGGCCTCGGGGGCTCCTTCATTCACGAACCGGGGGCGCTTCCCTGGTAGTCTGAGGCGCCGACCCCGGGGCCGCGCCCGCCCGGACGCGAATACCACGAGGGCGCCGCCGTCTAACTCTCGTCCTCTGAAGGAGATCGCATGCATCGTGGGGTCGCCCTCGTCCTGTTGCTGCTGCTCGCCACCCCGGCGCTGGAGGCCGTCGCCCAGCCGGCGGACGGAGGCCGGCTGCCGTCCGATCCCCGCCTGGTCACCGGGCGGCTCGACAACGGCCTCAACTACGTCATCCGCCGGCACCCGACCGCCGAGCGCCGCATCGGCATCTGGCTGCACGTGGCCTCCGGCTCGCTGAACGAGACCGAGGCCACCCGCGGCCTCGCCCACTACCTGGAGCACATGGCGTTCAACGGCTCCACCAACTTCCCGCCCGGCGCGCTGGTGCCCTTCTTCGAGTCGCTCGGTCTCACCTTCGGGCGCGACCAGAACGCCTTCACGGGCTTCGACCAGACGACCTACCAGATCGTCGTGCCGGCCGCCCGGCCCGACATCCTGGACAAGGCCCTGCTGTTCATGGCCGACGTGGCTGGTCGCCTCGACCTGTCGCCGGCGGAGATCGATCGCGAGCGCCGGGTCATCCTGGAAGAGAAGCGGGCGCGGGCGGGCGCAGCGCAGCGGGTGAGCGACGCCGTGATCGAGCGCCTGGCGCCGGAGTCGACGCTGGGCCGCCGCCTGCCGATCGGCACCGAGGCGGCGATCCGGGCCGTGGCGCCGACCGACTTCCGGGAGTACTACCGGCGCTGGTACGTCCCCTCGAACATGACCCTGATCGTCGTCGGTGACGCCGAGACGGCCGACGTGCGCGCGCGCATCGAGCGCCAGTTCGGAGGGCTCCCGGCGGCACCGCACCCGCAGCCGCGTCCCGCCGGCGTGCAACCCACCACCGGCACGCGGGCGATCGTGGCCGTCGATTCCGAGCTGACGCGCGCCGAGGTCTCGCTCGTGCGAGTGACACCCCCGCGCCCGCCGTCGATCACCCTGGCCGACGCCCGGCGCGACCTCGTCGAATGGATCGGGCCGTGGGCGCTCGGCCGCCGGCTCGACGCCGAAGCGGCCACCGGGCGCGCGCGCTTCGAGGACGGCGCGGCCGATCTGGATCAGTGGGCCGGGGCAATCCGGACGGCCACGGTCCGCGCCTCCGGGCTCCCCGCTCGCTGGCGCGACATGCTGACCGACCTGGGCGACGCGCTCCAGCGCGCGCGCCTGCACGGCTTCACCGCCAGCGAGATCGACGCCGCGCGCCGGGCCCTTCTGGCCGAGGCGCGCGACGCGGTGGCGCGCGACGCCACGGCACCCTTGCGCTCGGTGCTGGGATCGATCAACCGCGCGGTGACCGAGGGCGAGCCCATCCTGGCCCCCGCCCAGCGCCTGGCGCTCCTCGAACAGCTGCTACCCGGGATCAACGCCGCCGAGGTGTCGGCGGCGTTCGCGGCGGCGTTCGATCCCGCTGCCGTCATCGCCATCGCCAAGCTGCCTGCCGGCAGCGGGGTGCCGGCCGAGGCCGAGCTGGCCCTCGCCGCCCGCGCGGCCGTCGACATCCGTCCGGTCGCGGCGGCGGAGCGCACGGTGCCGACGGCGCTGCTTCCCGTGCTCCCCGGCGCCGGCACCGTGGCGGAAGAGACCCTCGACGTGCCGACCGCGGTCACCTCCTACTGGCTCGGCAACGGTGTGCGCGGTCATCACCGGCTCATGGAGCAGCGCAAGGGCGAGGTCATCGTCACGGTCACCCTGGCCGGTGGCACCATCGAGGAGACCGCGGCGACCCGCGGCTTCACCGAGGCGGCGCTGCAGGCGTGGGCGCAGCCGGCGACGAGCCGGCTGACGAGCACCGACGTGCGGGACCTGCTCGTGGGCAAGCGCGTTCGCGCGGAACCGGACGCCGGCGAGGACGCCGCCACCCTCACCGTGCGGACGACACCGCAGGACCTCGAGACGGCCCTGCAGCTCATCCATCTCCTGCTGACTGACCCGGTCCTGGAGCCGGTTGCCCTGTCGCGCTGGCAGGACAGCACCAGGCGACGCATCGCGCGCCGCGATCTCGACCCGCAAGCCGCCCTGCAGTTCGCCGCCGCCGGGGCCCTGGCGCCGAGCGCCGAGCCGCGCATGCGGCCGCTGACCCGTGACGAGGTCTCCGCGGTCACCCGCGACGGGGCCCAGGCGTGGCTGCGCCGGCTCGTCACCACCGCGCCCGTCGAGGTGGCCATCGTCGGCGACGTGGCCCGAGCCGATGCCGTGCGCCTGACCGCGCAGTACCTGGGCACGCTGGGCGCGCGGGCCCGCATCGGCGACGGCACGCTGGCCGCGCTCCGACGTGTGCAGCCACCGGCGGGCCCCATTCGCGTCGCGCGTCTGCTCACGACGCGCACACCGCAGGCGGTCGTGATGGCCGGGTTCCGCGGCGCGGACGCCAGCAATCGCCCGGATGCGCGGTTGCTCGCGCTCGCCGCCCGCGTGCTGAGCAGCCGGATGTACCGCACGCTGCGCGAGGAGCGCCAGCTCGTGTACAGCATCGGCGCCGCGTCCCGCCCCGGGGTCGCCTATCCGGGGTTCGGGCTGTTCGCCGCCCAGGCCCCGACCGATCCCGTGCGCGCCGAGGCGCTGGCACGGGACATCGAGGCGATGTACGAGCACTTCGCCGTCGAGGGGCCGACCGAGGCGGAGATCGCAGTGGCGCGGCGTCAGATCGTCGCCCAGGTGGACGAGCAGGTCGAGCGGCCGGAATTCTGGGCCGAGCGACTCTCCGCCAACGACTACCGGGGACGGTCACCGCGCGAGGCGCTCGACGCCCGAGGCTTCTACGAGCGCGCCAGCGCGAGCGAGGTCCACGATGCGTTCCGACGCTACTGGAAGCCGGAGTCGCGCTTCACGATCCGGGTCGGCCCCGAGCCCGAAGCCGCGCTGGCGCCTGCGGTCCCGGCCACACCTCAGGAGGCCCCGCGCCCCTCGCCCTAGCACCGGTCACTCAGTGGTGGTGCGCGTGGAGGACGGCGTGCCCCATCCCGCCGCCACGGGTTCGGACCCCCTAGAGCATATTGTTCAATTTTGAACAGCGCCGCCCGGCGCGGCGCGATACCGTGGGCCGGCCTGCACCTCGGCCTTACGGGTTGACGCTCGATGAGCGTTGAGACTCGGGTGAATCTGGCTCGGCCGCGCTGTCACTGAAAGGCCACCGCCATGGATTCGCATGCTCTCCGCCTTCTCGTCACCGACAAGCTCGCCGATGGCAGGCTTCCTCTGAACAGCATCCCCCGGGTCTGGGGGGGCCCCGGCAACGGCGAAACCTGCGATGTCTGCGACATCGCCGTGACACAACACGAGTTCATCATGGAGGGCATCTCCCTCGCCCCCGGCAAGAAGCCCCTGCAGATGCACGTCGGCTGCTTCTATCTGTGGGACGAGGAACGACGAATCAGCACGGCAACCCTGGTCTCGGTGACCCACCACCTGCCCCGTAGGGAGTGACGTGGCCGAGGCCTCCCTGCCGCGACGTTCCGACGACACGAGCGAGCCGACCGCGACTCTGGCCGACGTCGACATCGTCGCGGAGCTCGACGCCCGGCCGCGGCGCCCGGCGGACTACGAGAAGGAGACGCGCGCGCTCGCCGGCCTCGCCGCCGAGCTGGCCCGTAACCCTCGCACCATGCTCCAGAAGCTGGTCGAGACGGCCGTGGAGCTGTGCAATGCCGACACCGCCGGCCTCAGCCTTCTCGAAGGGGAGATCTTCCGGTGGGAGGCGGTGGCCGGCGTCTTCGCCTCGTTCCGCAACGGAACGATGCCGCGGGCGGCCAGCCCGTGTGGGGTCTGCATCGATCGGAACGCCACCCAGCTGATGCATCTCGCCGATCGATGTTTCCCGGCACTGCGCACCGAGCCGCGCTTCGTGGAGGCGCTCCTGATTCCCTTCCACGTCCAGGGGGCGCCGATCGGCACGGTGTGGATCGTCAGCCACTCGGCGGCGCGGACGTTCGATCGCGAGGACGAGCGACTGGTGCGGAACCTCGCCCAGTTCGCCTCGGCCGGCTGGCAGCTGTGGAACGCCTACGAGCTCACCGCCAGGGAGGGTCGCCGCAAGGACGAGTTCCTGGCGATGCTCGGGCACGAGCTGCGCAATCCGCTGGCCGCCGTCGTCAACGCCACCGCGGTGCTGCGGTCCGAAGCCACCACGGAGCTGACCCACCGCATGATCGACGTGGTGGCCAGGCAGACGCAAGACCTCACCAGAATGGTCGACGGCCTCCTCGACATGTCCCGGATCACCCAGGGCAAGCTGGAGCTCCAGCCGGAGCCGCTGGAGCTCGCACCAGTCCTGGCTGACGTCGTGGCCTCGGCCCGTCCCCACATCGAGCGGCGGCGGCACCGTCTCTCCGTCCAGGTGCCGCCCGAGCCCATCTGGCTCAATGCGGACCGGGTCCGGCTGGCCCAGATCGTGGCCAACCTCCTCGACAATGCCGCCAAGTACACGCCCGATGGCGGCGATATCTGGCTGACGGCCGAGCGGACCGCCGAGGGGGTATCGTTGATCGTCCGTGACACCGGCATCGGCATCCCGCCGGAACACCTCCGCGACGCCTTCGACCTGTTCAGGCAGATCGATCGCTTCCGCACGCGCTCCACCGCGGGGCTCGGCCTCGGGCTGACGCTGGTGCGGAGCCTCGCCGAGCTGCACGGAGGCTCCGTGGAGGCTGCCAGCAGCGGGGAAGGCCAGGGCAGCCAGTTCACGGTGCGCCTCCCGGCCTTGTCCCCGTCGCCGCCGCCGGTCGAGCCCAGGCCCCCGCTGATACCGGACGCCGTCCCCGTCCCCCGCCGCATCCTCCTCGTCGAAGACAACGACGACGTGGCTCAGAGCTTCTCGATCACGCTGGCGCTCGAGGGGCACAGCGTCCGCAGCGTCTCGGATGGACGCTCTGCCCTGGAAGCGCTGCCGTCCTTCCAGCCCGACGTGGTCCTTCTCGACGTGGGCCTGCCCGATATGAGCGGCTACGACGTGGCCCGCCAGATCCGACAGGACCACGACGGAGCCGACCTCATGATCGTCACGCTGAGTGGGTTCGGTCAGCAGCAGGACCAGCGTGAATCGTACGAGGCCGGGTGCGATGAGCATCTCGTGAAGCCGGTCGATCTCGATCTGCTCCGGGGCCTGTTCAACCGCCCACGTTCTGCGACGGCGAGGCCCGGCGGCGCTCCGTAGCGACCCTCGAGATTTTCGGGCGCACGGCGGCCCTGCACCCGACGTCGCGCGAAGCAGAGATTACCGAGATCGATCCTGGTCGGTGTCCGCTGCGAAACAGTGCTGGCTTACAATCTGACGACCCGCCCCCCGCTACCCGCCCGTCGCCCTCTCAGTCTCACGAAACTTCGGGCACTTCTCGGTGGTTGTATGTAGTTCGTGGTCTGGCATGAGGCTCGCTTATGCCGACGCCGACGATGATCGCTCGCGAATCGCCGGCACGTAAACCCCGGCCCGCTCCGCTGCACGAAGCCCTGCACCTGTACAAGCGCCAGCTCGTCCTGGAGACGCTCGCCAGCCACGAGGGCAATCGTAGCCGGGCCGCCGCCGCGCTGATGATCGAGCGGACGTCGTTGCTCCGGCTGATCCGCGAGCTCGGCATCACCGAGGTGCCGAACGGCCACCGGGGACGCCCTCCGTCCTCCCGCAAGCGATCCTGACGACGATTGCCGAGGCTGAGGCCGTCCCTCTCGAAACCGTGTCTCAGATGTCACATTGCGGGCGCTGTCGGCAATTCTTACAGTGGCCCGACTCCCCACCTGGCCACGCTCCACGGCCGGGGCGCGCGCAGGGCGCGCCGAACGTCACGTTGATCAACAGAAGAAGGAAGAAGGAGGAGCTCGGCATGCGCGCAACGCTCGCACGCTGCAGTGCGCTCATAGTCCTTGGCTGGCTGGCCATCATCCTCGGCGCCGGCGACGCGGCCGGGCAGGTTCCGCCGCTGTCGACCGTTCCGGTCCCGCGGCCGGACCTCCGCGAGTTCATCCGCGACGCCGAGGCGGCCAGGGTTCTCGGCAAGGCGCTGTTCTGGGACATGCAGGTGGGCAGCGACGGCGTGCAGTCGTGCGGGACTTGCCACTTCCGCGCCGGGGCGGATCCCCGCAAGAAGAACCAGGTGAGCCCGGGTCTGCTGCGGGTTACCTTCCAGACGAAGCCGGACGGGACGATTGACGCTGTCGCCGCGCCGGACCTCACCTTCAGCAATCAAGGTCCGAACGACACGCTCACGGCCTACCGACTTCCCCCTCCGCAAGCTCAAGGATCCCACGAATCGCGAGTCGGCCATCCTCTACGACAGCAACAACGTGGTCTCGTCGCAGGGTGTGCACCACGCGATCTACGGCGCCGGCGGGAGCCCGGCCCCCGACCCTGACGGCTTCCGGGTCGGCCAGGGTTCGCAGGCCGCCAACGTTCGCCGCGTCGAGCCGCGCAACACGCCGACGATGATCAACGCCGTGTTCAACCATCGCAACTTCTGGGACATGCGAGCCCAGGACGTCTTCAACGGCGTCACGCCGTTCGGCGACCGCGGTCCCGACGCCTTCCTCTACAGCGTCGAGAGCATCGGGAATCTGGTGCCGGTCCAGATCAGCATTCCCCTCTCGAGCCTGGCCTCGCAGGCGGTCGGTCCGCCCACGAACCGTTTCGAGATGTCGGCCGATGGGCGGCCCTTCCCCATCGTCGGTCGGGAGCTCACACTGGAGCTCCGGAAGCAGCACCGTTCCCTGGCCCGGCGTCTGCGCAACGTGGTCCCCCTCGCCGGGCAGCTCGTGCGCCGCGACGACAGCGTGCTCGGGCCCTACAGTCGCTGGCCACAGCGGGGTCTGAACGTCGACTACGAGACCTTGATTCACCGGGCCTTCAAGCCCCGGTGGTGGGCCTCGGCCAACAAGCTGATTCGCGTTGCCGCGGACGGGACGACCACGGTCGTGACCCGGGCCGACGGCAACCCGTTGACCAACGAGTACCGGTTGGTCGAGTTCAACTTCTCGCTCTTCTTCGGCCTCGCCGTGCAGGAATACGAGTCCACACTAGTGTCCGCCGACACGCCCTTCGATCGCTTCCTGGCCAACCCGACCGGCGCGCCGCTGCCGGCCGACGCCGAGCGAGGTCGTCAGATCTTCTTCAACGTGAGCCCCGCCGCTCCGCGCGGGCAACTGTCTGCTTCTGCCACTCCGGCGCCGCTCCTCACCGAGGCCTCGGTGGACTTCGGTGCTAGCCAACGCCAAAGCCAACGGCAACAGCAGTAACGGCTTGATCCGGACATCCGGCGACCAGGCCAGCGACACTCGGCACGCGCAACATCGGCGTCCGGGAGACGACCGATGACCTCGGCAACGGGGGCCTCGATCCGTTCGGCGGCTCGCTCTCCGTCGCGGTCCGCGACTCGCGCGCCGGGGACGATCCTCGCCGCCGACGGCACCTTCAAGATCCCCGGGCTCCGCAACGTCGAGCTGACCGCCCCCTACTTCCACAACGGCGGCGAGCGCACGCTCACCGACGTGGTGAACTTTTACTCGCGCGGCGGCAACCAGGGTGGGGCGACGAACCCGCATCAAGACCCGCAACGGCACCGTCATTGGCGGCCTGGGCGTCCTGAACCTCACTCCGGCCGCCGTGGCCGACCTGGTCGCGTTCCTCAAGTCACTCACCGACGAGCGGGTGCGGCGAGCGGCGGCGCCGTTCGACCATCCGCAGCTGTTCGTGCCCAACGGTCATCCGGGCGATCACCAGAGCGTCGAGCAGGAAAATGGACAGGCCCGGGACTCCATGCTGGAGATCCCGGCCACCGGCAAGTACGGCGGCTACGTGCTGCCCGGCTTCCTCGAAAGAGACTGACCTCGCCCCGGCGCGGCGGCTGGCCCCGATGGCCGGCCGCCGCGCCGCGTTCTCGGGCCCATCCGCAACCCTTGGGCGCTCGCCTGCCTAAGCTCCTGGATATTTGGGGTTCCGTCTCGGGTTCATCCCTCCAACAGTTCCCCCGGGTCGGTGGTGACGTCCTTGCACCAGGGAGCGGTGGGCGGCGCGAACACAGTCCTACGATGGGAATCTGACGACATGACGACGCTGGACCGCCGAAGTGACCGAGGAAGAGCAGGTCCGCGCGGTGATCGACGACCGGGCCGAGGCGTTGCGCACCAAGAACGGCGGCGGGGTGATCCGGCACCACGCCCCAGACTTCGTGCTGTTCTCGCTGGCCCCGCCGCTCGTCTCGCGGACCGACCCGAGAGACCTGGACGCGTGGCTCGCCACGTGGCAAGGGCCGATCGGCTACGAGATCCGCGCCCTGACCATCACCGCGGGCAATGACGTCGCGTTCTGCCACAGTCTCAACAAGATGACCGGAACGAAGCGCGATGGGGAGGCGGTCGAGCTGTGGTTTCGCCAGACGCTCGGCCTGCGCAAGGCGGCGGCCGGATGGAAGATCACGCACGCCCACGAGTCGGTGCCCTTTCACATGAATGGAAGCCTCAAGGCGGCGACTGATCTCGCGCCGTAGCGCGGGGCCACGCCGGCTCGTGCACCCATGCCGCTGATAGACGTGAGCGTCGCCCACGGTCAGACGCTGCCCGAGGCCCAGCGGCGCCTGGAGACGGTGGTTCAGGAAGCTTCCAGTCGGCTCGGGCTCCGGCAGGTCGAATGGTCGGCCGACCGCCGCCGCGTGCAACTCCACGGCCTGGGCGCTCGAGTCGACATGTGGGTCGACGCCGAGGTGATCCACGTGACGGGCGATCTGCCGGGCCTGGGCGGGCTGCTGAGCGGACCCATGGCCTCGGGGTTGCGACAGCTGCTCGAGCGGACGTTCCGGAAGCAGCTGCCCTGACGGCGCGATGCCGTGGAGCTGATTCAACCGCACCTCGAGTTTTTACTTCGCCACGTGCTGACCGTCGTTTTTGCCGCCTTCATCATCGAGGCGGCCGGGGTGCCGTTTCCAAGTCGCATCGTCCTCCTGGTCGCCGCCGCCGTGGCTCCCGACCTCCGCCAGGTCGGGGCGCTCGTCCTGGTCAGCACGGCGGGCTCGCTCATCGGCGATCACGTGCCGTACCTCGCCGGCGCCCTCACCGGTCCACGCATCCTGGCGTTCTATTGCTGGATCACCCTCGGCTCGGCGGCGTGTGTGGAAAAGACGGTCGGCTACTTCCAGCGCTTCGGGGCGGCGGCGGTGCTATTCAGTCGTTTCTCGGCCAGCGTTCGGCTCTTCGCGTCCGCCCTGTCGGGCTGCGGCCACATCCGCTACGAGCGGTTCATCGTCCTGGATGCCCTCGGCACGGTGCTCTACACCTCGATCTGGACCACGGTGGGATACCTCGTTGGGGAGCGAGCGATCGAGATCCTCGGGCGCCACCGCAGCCTCCGGCTGCTCGCGCTGGTGGGCCCGGTGGCGCTGGCGACCGTGGTCGGCTATCGCCTGTGGCGCCGCCTCCGCTACGGCTCGGCGCAGGCCGGCGTCGTCATCGCCGAGTCGTCCTGTGTGGAGGGGCCGGCACGGCGGCGCTGACGGCGCCGGCCGGCGGTGCGTGGGGCGCTACTTCCCGTCGTACGCCCGCAGCATCACCTCGTCGGCGTTGGCGCCGGAGGTCAGGATCATGACCGATCCCTTCGTGGCCGCGATCGCCTGGACGTCGACGTCGTCATCCTGCCACCTCAGGAGCCCGGACTGCGACTCGTACGCCTGGAGGAAGCCCGTTCCCGGGATCGAGATCCCCGTCTCGCCCTGGAAGCCGGCGCCGTACACCGTGCGCGAATCGACGACGACGAGCCGCACGTGGGCCTGGCAGCGTCCGACCCCTGGTAGTGGACAGCCCGGCGCCCGGGTTCGGGCCTCCCAGCGCAGTGCTCCCGTGTCGGTGTGCAGCGCATGAATGACGAAGTCCTGATCGAACGAGAACGCCGCCGGATCCGTGCTGCGCGTCCATCCGCCCACGAAGGCCAGTCGCCCGTCGACGTCGACGGCCACGGCAGCATCGATCAGGCCGGTTCCGACCAGCGAGAGATGCTGCCACAGGAAGGCCCCGCTGCGGGCGTCGTATCCCTGAGCCATGAAGTCGTTGAAGAAGCTGCCGATGCCGACCAGGACAACACGCTTGCGGTCCGCCGTGATCGCGCGTGGCCCGCAGTCACGGGTATTCGGGACGAGCACCGGCTGCGTCGTCGTCCACAGTCGAGCGCCGGTGGCGATCGAGTACGCCCGCACCTGGCACGGGAAGATCAGGCGCCCCGTGTCGTCCGTCGGATCGTCCACCGCCGTACGGCTGGCGACGAACAGCCGGCCGCCGCTGAAGGCCGTGATGTTGGGAACGGACAGACTGAAGCTCTCGTCGCGCAGAATCCGGTCCGGCACGAGGACCGTCCCGCGCTTCGTGTCGTAGACGCGAACCCGGATCGCGGTTCCATCCGCGGTGAGCGCCGTGGCCAGGGTCGTATCCTCGTCGCGATAGAGTTGCGTCACGACGAAGGGGGCGACGTCCCGCCATTCCAATCGCCCCTTCTTCGCGTCGTAGCCGCGCACGGCGGCGCCGCCCGCCACCACCGCGCGGTTGTCGGCGAGGACCACCGAGTGGGCGGCGACGGCGTCCTGCCAGAGCAAGGTCCCCTTGTCGGCGTCATACACGCGCACGAGGGACCGGAGGCTTCCGTCGGGGTTGGGCACCGTCCCGACGGCCGCGACGCGGCCGTCGCTGGCGGAGATCTCGATGGCGTCGAACTCGTCCTGCCAGAGGACGTCGCCGCCGTCAGTCCGCGCGTCCGCCGCGGCGACCGTGAGCAGCGTGGCGCACACGAGCGAGACCACGGCGAGCAGCGGCATCATCGACATTCTCCCTGCGCGGGAGTGTCGGACGACGGGTACGAAAGTGCAAACAAAAATCGGTCGTTCGCCGGGCGGCGGACGTTCTCGGGCGGCGGCGCGGCTGGCAGGCGTCATGCAGCAGCGGCGAGGCCGATCGAGCGCGCGCCGATATCGGCCGGAGGCCGATTCGTCAGCGCCGACGTCGGGCGGATCCCTTGACTCTCACCAACGGAAGCGCCATTCTCCCACCCCAGACGGAGTAGGCGTCACCTGCTCAACGGAGAACAAGGAGAGCCGCCGCCATGAAGCCGGACAAACAAGGGACCAGCGGAGTGCCTGCTCACGTGTCGCGACGCAGCTTTCTCCACGCTGGTGCCCTGGGGGTGACGGGACTGGCCGCGATGGGGCCCCGGGTGGCGTGGGCCCAGGATCGGAGCGAGGCCAAGCGCGGCGGCACCCTGGTGGTACGGAGCGGCCCCGTCCGCGGCATCGACCCCCACCTGGAAACCTGGGCCGCCGCCCTCCAGGTGATCCACCAGACCTACAACGCCCTGCTGAAGTTCAACCACGACGGCACGAAGATCCTGCCGGACCTGGCGGAAAGCTGGGAGCAGAAGGACGACCTCACGTACTCCTTCCGCCTGCGGCAGGGCGTCAAGTTCCACAACGTGCCGCCGGTGAACGGACGCGAGCTCACGTCGGAAGACGTCAAGTACAGCATCGAGCGTCAGATGACGGACCAGCCGGGCAAGTTCCAGCACGCCTACTTCTTCCTCGGAAAGCTGGCCAGCATCCAGACCCCGGACAAGTACACGGTGGTCTTCAAGACCAAGGAGCCGTACGCCCCGTTCCTGAACTACATCGCCAGCCCGTGGACGGTGATCGTGGCGCGGGAGGTCGTGGAAAAGCACGGCGACCTGCAGCGCCACGCCATCGGCACCGGTCCCTTCATCATGAAGGAGTACCGGCGCGAGCAGGAGGCGGTGTTCGTGCGGAACCCCAACTACTTCAAGAAGGGGTTGCCGTACGTGGACGAGGTCCAGCTGCAGTACGTCATCGATCCCACCGCGGCCACCGCCGCGTTCCGCGGACAGCAGACCGACATCTCCTTGCTGGAGTTCGCCGACGTCCCCTCGATCAAGTCGTCGAACCCGAAGGTCAGGGTGGCCGAGATCACGACGATGTTTCCCATCGTGCTGCGGACCCGGCCCTACGACGAGCAGCGCCCGCTCAAGCCCCCCTTCACCGAGAAGAAGGTGCGCCAGGCCATCCAGGCCGCCATCAAGCAGGAAGAGTTCATCGAGATCGTGCGCAGCGGCTGGGGCCAGACCATGACCGGCCCCATTCCCACCTACCGCAAGCCGTGGGCGCTGCCCGCCTCTGCGCGGCCGGAGTACGACCTGAAGAAGGCCAAGCGCCTTCTCACCGACGCCGGCTACGCCAACGGCTTCGAGACGGAGCTGATCGTGGGCACCCCCGGCGACAACGTGAAGAGCGCCCAGGTGGCGAAGGATCAGCTGGCCAAGGTGGGCATCCAGGTGAACCTGAAGCCCATGGAGATGGCCCAGTACTACAACAAGAGCTATTCGTACGACTACTCCATGAGCGTGCACACCGCCCTCACCGGCGAAGAGCCCGAGGAGGCCATCCGGCCCTACTACGGGGCCAACGCAACGTATTACCGGTGGGGCAACAAGGACATCCACCGCCTGATCGATGAGCAGGCCAAGATCCTGGATCAGAAGAAGCGCGTGGAGATGGTCCACCTGATCCAGCGGATGCTGCTGGACGACGCCCCCAACGTGTTCCTCTACACCCCGATCACCCACTACGGTGTGCAGCCCTGGGTGAAGAACTACACGGTGCCTATCAACGCCTACGACCAGCGGTACGAAGAGATCTGGCTCGACGGCAAGAAGGCCTGACGGCCAGGCCCGGAGGAGTCGCACCGAGAACGCGTTCCCATCATGTCGCGCTATGTTCTTCGCCGGCTCATGCTGCTGCTGCCGACGTTGGCCCTGGTCAGCCTGCTCGTCTTTTCCATCATCCGGCTGCTGCCCGGCGACATCGTGACCTTGATGATGAGCGAGCAGGGTTACGCCAGCGACAAGGCCAAGCTCGAGCAGATGCTGGGCCTGGATCAGCCCTTCTACCGGCAGTACGTCAGCTACATCGGCAAGGCGCTGCAAGGCGACCTGGGCGTCTCGTTCTGGACGAAGGAGCCCGTCCTCGACGAGATCTTGCGCCGCCTGCCCGTGAGTCTCGAGCTGGCCGTCCTCGCCATGTTCTTCGGTCTCCTGATCGCTGTGCCGACCGGCATCTTCTCGGCCGTCCGGCAGGACACCTGGCTCGACTACTTGTTCCGGACGGGCGCCATCGGCGGGCTCTCGGTCCCCAGCTTCTGGATGGCCACCGTCGTCATCGTGGGCGCCTCGATCTGGTGGCAGTGGGTGCCGCCCATGCGCTACACGCCGCTGGCCCGGGACCCGGTGAAGAACCTGTCCCAGCTGCTGCTCCCCGCCATCATCCTGGGGTTCGCCCTGTCGGCCAGCGTCATGCGCATGACGCGCTCCATGGTCCTCGAGGTCTTGCGCGAGGACTACGTCCGCACGGCGTGGGCCAAGGGCTTGTCGGAGTCCGTGGTCATCGCCCGCCACGTCCTGAAGAACGCCATGATCCCCGTGGTCACCGTGATGGGGCTGCAGCTGTCGGCCCTCCTCGGCGGGACCGTCATCATGGAGAGCATCTTCGTCCTGCCCGGCATGGGGAAGTTTCTGCTCGACGCCATCACCTGGCGTGACTACCCCGTCATCCAGGGCATCAACTTGTTCCTGGCCACGAGCATCATCGTCCTGAACCTGCTGATCGACGTGATCTACGGCTTCCTCGATCCGCGCATCCGGTTCGGATAGCCACCGGGCATGTCCACGATGTTCCGTGTGATGCGGGGCAAGCCGCTGGGGGCCCTGGGCGGCCTGCTCATCATCGTGCTCGTGGCCACGGCGCTCCTGGCGCCGTGTGCTGGCCCCGCACGACCCCATCAAGATGAAATCGACCGAGCGCTTGCAGGCTCCCAGCCTGAACCACCCGCTGGGCACGGACGACTTCGGGCGTGACATCCTCAGCCGTGTGATCTATGGCGCGCGCATCTCGATGCTCCTCGGGCTCGGCGCGGTGGCCATCAGCACGCTCCTGGCCGTCATCATCGGGGTGCTGTCCGGCTACTACGGCGGACGCGTCGACACCATCCTGCAGCGGTGCGTCGATACGCTGATGGCCTTCCCCGGGTTCGTCGTCCTCCTGACGATCATGGCCATGCTGGGCCAGGGGCTGGGCAACGTCATCCTGGCGCTGGGCTTCGGGGGCATTGCCGGCAACGCCCGCATCATCCGGAGCGCCGTCCTCGCCATCCGTGAGAACCAGTACCTCGAGGTCGCCCGCGCCACCGGCTGCCGGGACTGGCAGATCATCACCCGTCACGTTCTCCCCAACATCGCCGCCCCGATCATGGTGGTCGTCACCCTGGGTCTGGGAGTGGCGATCCTCGCGGAGTCATCCCTGAGCTTCCTCGGCCTCGGCGTGCCGCCACCGACTCCCTCGTGGGGCGCCATGCTGAGTGGCTCGGGCCGCACCTACATGATCCAGGCTCCGTGGATGGCCGTGTTCCCCGGCATCGCCATCAGCCTGGCCGTCTTCGGCTTCAACATGCTGGGCGACGCCCTGCGCGATCTCCTCGATCCGAAGCTGCGCCGCGGGCCGCAGTAGACGCGCCAACTCCCGCCGGGCCCCATGACCGACGCCTTCTTCGTGCCCGATGGTGACGCCTGGGTCGCCACCTCGCACACCCGGGGCCCGTGGAGCGCCACGCACCAGCATGGCGGCCCGCCCGCCGCGCTCATCGCCCACGTCGTCGAAGCGGGGGCGCCGGAGTTCCTGGTCACGCGCCTCACGGTCGACTTCCTCCATCCGGTGCCGATCGACCGGCTGCGCGTCCGCGTCGATCCGCTGCGCGCGGGCACGAAGGTGCAGCGATGGATCGGCCTCCTGCTCCACGCCGACACGGTCGTGGCGCACGCCGTGATCACCCTCATCCGACGGGGCGTGGTGCCGGTGACGCCGTTGACCGACGAGGCCCCGCTGCCGCCGCCAGAGGCGTCACGTCCCTTCCAGTTCCCGTTCTTTCGCGAGGCCGACGGATATCACACCGCGATGGAGACGCGCCTGGCGCGTGGGGAGTGGGGTAGCGGCCGGGCGGCGGCGTGGATGCGCCAGCGGGTGCCCCTCGTGCCGGGGGCGACGCCGTCGCCGCTCGAGCGTGTCCTCGTCGCCGCCGACTCCGGCAGCGGCGTCAGTGCGGCCATCGCTCACGAGTCGATGAGCGCCATCAACGCCGACCTCACGGTGGCGGTGTCCCGGCCGCTCGAAGGAGAGTGGGTCGGCCTCGACTCGGCCTCGACCTACGAGCCGAACGGCATCGGGCTGGCCGACACCCGAATCTGTGACGCCCGCGGCACGGTCGGCCGGGTGCTCCAGGGACTCGTGCTGCAGGCGCGCCGCCCCTCTCACCGAGGCTAGGCGGCAGATCGCGCTCGCTCGAGCGCGATGACGCGCGCCGTCGCGGTGGCGGTGGCCCTCCCTCTGCGGTTTCCCGCAAGCGTCGTCTCGATGGGGACAGCGCAGGAATCGCCGGCAGCCGGTGCGCTAAGATGGGATTTGTGATGCGCCGGCTCGCGCTGATCCTCTGCGTCGCCGCAGTGTACCAGCGGCAAGTGGTGCTGCCGTGAGCTCGGCGAGGGCGGAGCCGCCGCGATTCTCGCCGGTGGCCTCCGGCATCGCCCACGCGATCATCGACGTGCGCCCGCCCGACGCGGAGCGTTTCTCGGGCCACGCCCTCAGAATCGATCTCGATGTCGCTGACCTCCGCCTTGTGCCGGCTGGAGACGCATCAGCGAGACGCACCGTCGAACAGATCGTCGCGCCCTATCCGGCTGCCGTTGCGGTCAACGCCAGCTTCTTCGATACCGAGGGACGTGCCATGGGCCTTGCCGTCGACGAAGGCCGGGCCATGGCCACCAGCAACCGGCGTAGCTGGGGCGCGCTCGTGGTGGACGGTAGAAGGGCGCGGATCATGCTCGGTGCCGACATCCAGGACCACCGGGCCCATCGCCTTGTCGTCCAGGGTATTCCGCGTCTCGTCGTCCAGGGCCAAGTCCAGCGGCTGAAGCCCCAGATCGCTGAGCGGACCGCGGTCTGTGCGGAAGGAAACGTCGTGGTCCTCGTCGTGTCGACTCACGCTGAATCGACCGCCCTCGCCCGCTTCCTTGCCGACCCGGCGGACAAGGGCGGGCTCGGCTGCGTGGATGCCCTCAACCTTGACGGCGGCCCCTCGACACAGCTGGTGGTCAAGCTCCCCGGGCTGGCCCTATCGCGTCCCGGCGGATGGGGGGTGCCCAACGCGCTGGTCGCTACTCCGGGCCCGAGGTAGCCGACGGCCTGGCTCCCGCCGGCGCGTCATGTCTACGCGAGGACCACTGGCCCTCGCGGCGTCAGCGTGACGCGGCCCTCGCGCGAGAGCTTCAGCGTCGCCGCGAGCTGCGCATTGCAGAGACGCGGGAGCCCGGCATCCTCGAAGGTGGCCTTCGGGATGACCAGCATGTAGCGAAAGCCCCGCCCGGTCTCGATGAGGAACACCTGGGCAGTCTGGTCGAGCGTTAAGAAGTCACGGTGATGGCACTCGCGGAACTCTCGCCGAAGGAATTCACGGATGAGCTGCAGCTTCTCTTGATCGACCGGGGCCCACAACCGCTGGTCCGTCATCGCCCGAGCGTCTGTGCAGGACACATGCCCCGGCCGATGCGCGATGTTTCATGGATTTGCGAGCGTTGGATGACGTGACGGCGGGGTCGTGCGCGAGCCGTTGCACTGCAGAATCTTCATGGCCGGCGCTGGCACGCGTACTCCTCATCGCGATGGTAGTCGAGCACCTCCGGTACCAAACACCGGCTCGCCGTGCGCCCCGGAAGGCGCCAGCCAGCACCTGCGCCAGGTGCGGCGGGTGTCCCGCCGGCGCCAGACTTGCGATGAACCGATTTAATGTCGAATCATTAAGCCGGCAACACCAGAGCTATGGACGAGAACGAAGCAAATGACCTCACGCGGGAGCTCCGACGCATCGAGATTTCGTTGGGCTACATCGAGGACGCGCTTAAGCCTGGATAATTGGAGCGGCCGACCGGATTCGAACCGGCGACGTCCAGCTTGGGAAGCCTATCCGGGGCCACACCCTGTGTCACGACGCTTGAGGAATTGTCGGCACAACGGGCTTTGCGATATCCGATGACACCTCGTGATCCGTCCGAGCCTCACAGGATGGTCACTCAGATGGTCACAAGCGGGAACCGGATGCGGCTGACCTTTGGGTTATGAGCCCTTTGCGATTGGACACCAGGGCCGAAGCGCCACAAACAACACGTCGTAAATTAGCGCTTCTCACCTTGTCGCCTTTGGGGTTCTTTGGCTCTCATTGGGAGCAACTTCCTGGGTAATTCCTGGGTGAAGTCTGGGTGCCGCCTCTCAGCCGGCGGCCGAGGCCGTCGGCGGCTGGTGACGTTCAGCGGCCACCAAATCAGGACGACGCGGTCAGATTCTGCCGAGCGAGCTGCGAGAGAATGGTCTCACCGGTGGCAGGCTTCACCACGTGCGCATGGAACCCGGCCTCCAGTGACCGCCGACGATCCTCCGGCTGCCCATAGCCTGAGAAGGCGACGAGGGTCGCCTCGGACTTCAACGCTTGCCGCAGCCGCCGGGCGACTTCGTATCCGTCGATGTCCGGCAAGCCGATGTCCACGATCACGAGGGTCGGCCGCTCGACCAGGGCGACTTCGAGGCCCTCGCGCCCGGAACCCGCCGCGAACACCCGATGGCCGTCGATCTCCAGCGACATCGCCAGGATCTCGCGAGCATCTTGATTGTCATCGATGATGAGCACCCGGTGACGCGCTCCGCGTGTCGGCGGCACGGCCGATTCATCATGTCCGGGCCGCGCGTCGGCCAGGCGGGGCAGACGCACGATGAACTCGCTGCCCTTCCCCGACCCCTCGCTCAGCGCGGTGATCGTCCCGTCGTGGAGAGCCGTGAGCTGCTTCGCCAGCGTGAGCCCGATGCCGAGGCCGCCCTCGGTCCGGGCATTTGACGTATCCAGCTGCGTGAAGAGATCGAAGATCTCGCCGAGGCGCTCTGAAGGAATCCCAATGCCGGTGTCGCGGACGCGGACGACCGCGTCGCCGCTCTCCACGCCCACCGTCACGGTCACGAATCCGTCCGGCGGCGTGTACTTCGCGGCATTCGTGAGTAGATTCGCCACGACCTGCTGGATCCGTACGCGGTCGCCGAGGACCATGACCGGCTCCGGCAACTCGCTCACGACGACGTGCTGTCGGCGGGCCTCGAAGCGGTGGCGGTCTGCCTCGAAGGCCTCCTGAACGACGGCACGCAAATCGAGGGGCTGTAGATGCAGATCGATCTTGCGCTGACCGATCCGCGCGACGTCGAGCAGCTCGTCGAGGAGGCCCGCAAGATGCTCTGTCTGCCGCCGCACGATGCCGCGCGCCTGCACGACGCCGCGCGACATCCCGCCGATCCGGTCGAGCGTGGCGATGCCGTTCAGGATGGAGGCCAGGGGGTTGCGCAGCTCGTGGGCGAGCATCGCGAGAAACTCGTCCTTGCTCCGGTTGACGCGCTCGGCGTCGGCGCGGGCCGTGCGCTCCTCGACGAGCACGCGGGCGCGCTCGCTCTCGACAAGCCGCCGCTCCGTGGCGTCGCGGAAAACGAGCACCGCCCCGGCGGCGGCGCCATCCGCAGCGAGGACCGGCGCCGCGCAACCGTCGATGGGGCGCTGACGACCGTCCCGGGTTACGAGAACCGGGTGGTTGGCGAGCGAGACCATCGTCCGCTCGGCGAGCGCGCGATCCACCGGGCTCTCGACCGGCTTCCGTGTGTGTTCGTGAAGGACGAAGGCGTCCGCCAGCGGCCGGCCGGCGGCGGCGTCCCCGCTCCAGCCGGTGAGCGATTCGGCCTGGTGGTTCATGAACGTGACCCGGCGCGCGGCATCGGTGACGATCACCCCATCGCCGATGCTGGAGAGCGCGACGCGCCAGAGCTCCGACTGTTCGCGCAGTTGAGCCGCCGCACGCCTGCGCTCGGTGATGTCGCGGGCGATCTTGGACACGCCGAAGATGGTCCCTGCTGCGTTTCGCAGGGGCGAGAGCGTGACGGAGACGTCGACCGGCCGGCCGTCCTTGCGCACGCGCACGGTCTCGTAGTTGTCGACGTGCTCGCCGCGGGAGAGCCGACACAGGAAGTCCGCCTCCTCGCCGATGCGATCGGGAGGAAACAGCGTCGTGATGGGCCGACCGACGATCTCCATCGCGGTGTAGCCGAAGATCCGCTCGGCGCCCGGATTCCAGGACGTGACCACTCCGTCGAGCGTCTTGCTCACGATGGCGTCGTCTGAGTCGTGAATGATCGCGGCGAGCAGCGTCAGAAGATCCTGGTCGGTGGTAGGCATCGGGGTACCTGCTCATGAACGCACGTCCGGCGCCACTACTCGATGTCCGGCGCCACTACTTGATCGGTACTCAGCCACCAACTCCGAGCGTAGTCACCGTATCGTCGCAATTTTACGTGCGATCTCGCCAGTGTCAAGGCCGTGTCCCTTTGATCCCGAAGCAGCGCGGCGAGCACCGCCTTTGGCGCTTCCTCTCGGAATCCGCTACTGACTCCCACCGCGTGCCGTCGGTCCAACGGGAATTACGCACAGCCGTCCATGGACGTTACAACACATCCACCTGCTCGCTGAGGCACTAAACGCCGCGGAACGCATTCGGCAGATCGCCGTTGCTGCTCATCACGCGGGAGCCAGGATCCGTTGGTTCGAATATGACCGGTCGGTCCACAGCGGTGGGATCGATGGGTTTCTTCTTCCCGTAAACGCCCGCGAGTTGGTTCGCCGTCGCCAGCGCAGCATTACCGCGCTAGCTTATCTCAGTCTTACGGTTGCGAACAGACAGAGTTTAGCCGGGATTTCCAATATGGACAGATTGCCGCTTCCGTGACGGCGTCGATCGAACCGCCCGTCCCGGCGGCCAGCTCGTCCACGCTTCCCAACACCTCAACAGCAGTCATTTCAGTGAACCATAGGGCCTGTGCGATCCGTTGCCTCCGAGTTTGATAGCTGCTATCACGGCTTCCAAAGACACCGCCGCCACGGCGCTCCTGGCCGCTCTTGCCCGTCTGCCGGGTGCGATAGCCCAGCTCAGGTCGGGTGCCACGCGAGTCGTTCGATGCGGCCGAGAATCTGCCGAAAGAGGCTCTGTCAAGCGGCTCTCGGCCAGCTGCAGGACAAAGTATCGGGCGTGCCGAATGAGGCGGCCACCGGTCTTGAAGAGCCGCTGTTGGAGACTCGTCAGGGACCAACTCTGGATGGCCAGGGGCAGGGCCAGTCGGCGCAGGAGGTTGCCGAGGTTGTAGGCGATGACCCCGAGGAGTAACCGCACCTCGTTGGCCCGAAACCGGTGGCAGGAGAGCCGGGTCCAGTGGATGGCTTCTTTGCCCTCCTTGATCCACTGCTCCGCCGTGCCACGCTGGTTGTAGAAATGCACGACGGCCCGGTTCGTCCCGGTCAAGGTGGTGACGATGAAGCCCACGCGGGGGAAGAGTTCCCCGAGGTGATGCTCGACCTTGGCGATCACCCGTCGCGGGCGGTCCCAGGAGGCCGCCTGATAATGGAAGCTCCGATACCGGACCAGCGGCGCGTAGCTTGGTCGGCCTCGGGGCCGGGTGAGCAGGTCCTCGATTCTCCGCTCCAGCACCTGATTGGCCGGGAGCCGGATGGCATAGGCCACGTCCCGTCGTTCCAGCGCCTCGTACAGCGCGGGGAGGGCAAAGGCCGCGTCGGCTCGGACGACGACGGTTTGCTTGCGAGCCTGGTAGCGGTCAATGACGGGCAGGAGGACGTCCTCCCATCCGTCTGCGCTGTGGACGTTGCCGGGCCGGAGCGTGGCAGCCAAGCAATCCCCGTGCTGATTGAAGACGAAGAGCGGATGGTAGCAGACGCACTCGAAGTGGCCGTTGTAGGCTGACTGCTCTTGGGTGCCGTGGACCGGACTCTCGGAGCTATCGACATCGAGGGTCACGCGCTGGGTAGACGATCGAACTCCCTCGTGCTGCACCAGGGCCGTGTTGAGGCGAACGAGTCCCTGATAGTTTCTCGCCTCGGCGAGAACCTCCGTTTCGAACCAGTGCAGCGTAGACGTGAGCGCGACGCTGATCTCCCGCCGTTCACGCGAGGCCAACATCCGAAACGTCGGGTCCTCGGCCAGCCGTTCCGCATCATTGGTGTCCTCGTAACCGGCCAGGCGGCTATAGATGGACTGGCGAAAGAGGTCCGGCAGGGGGAACTGCGAGTTGTGTCCGTGCGAGGATCAGCGAGGTGTCGTTCAATCAGCGTGCTCAGGCCGAGGCGCTCGTCCAACTCGCGCGGCAGTAACAGTCCGGCATCGGAGGCCACCGTCGCGCCATGGAACTCGACGCGGAGTTGGGGGTTGAACGAGAACCGGGCCAGCTTTTGCGGCACCCATTGGGTGGTACCCTCCGCGTCAGGAAGGAGCCCCCGAGAGCCGCCTTTTATGCGGGCGTTGAGCGATTATGGCCCAAGCTGCTCAGCTTTCAAATTGAAAATGCGGGTTAATATCACCCGGCCGTCGGCGTCCTCTGACCGCGGAAGGAGGCGTCCGCTCGACGCAGTAGCCCGGGGCGTTGCCTGAAACGGGATGACGCGTCTTGAGGGCTGGGCCTGGTTCCATGATTCCCAAGTGGGTGTACGAGTCGCCCTGGGCGATCATCATCTTGACTCTGCTGGGGCTGGCGATTGTCGGCGTGATCGTCGAGAGCTGTAACCGGTGAGCCCTCGGCCGAACCGCCCACCACGCGGCGCGGGGCATGGTGTAAGCCACGCCGACACCACCATCCTTGGGTCAAGTATTCTGGCTCTTGATCCCCCTGTCGCACACTCAATACACTCCAGATCACATCGCATTTATCTCGGTCCCGTAGTACATGGAGATATTTTTATGCGCTTCCCCGTGCTCTGGCTACTTGTGGCCGCCCTTCTCCTCGCTCCCGCGGTCGCAGTGCTCGTCAACCACCTCTAGCAGCCCGTGGTGAAAGTCGATGAAAGGACATCGCCACGGGCGGGCCAGATCGTACACTGCGGGCCATGGCGATGGGCAAACGCAAGAGCGAGCAACCGCCGCTGTGGATTCCCACGACCGAGCTGCCGGTGTCGCCGGGCCACCCGTTCTACCGGCGGCTGAATGAGATCCTCGACGCCGCCGGGTTCGATCGGTTTGTCGAAGACCAGTGTCGGCCGTTCTACGCGCCGGTCATGGGCCGGCCCGGCCTCGCCCCGGGCCGCTACTTCCGGTTGTTGCTGATCGGCTACTTCGAAGGCCTCGACTCGGAACGCGGAATCGCCTGGCGGGCGGCGGACTCGCTGGCGGTGCGCCAGTTCCTGGGCTTGGGCCTCGACGAGGCGGCGCCCGATCATTCGACGATCTCGCGCACCCGACGCCTGATCGACGTCGAGGCGCATCAGGCCGTGTTCACGTGGGTGCAGGAGCGCCTGGTCGAGGCCCACTTGCTCCGGGGCCAGACGCTCGCCGTGGATGCGACCACGCTCGAGGCCAACGCCGCGATGCGGAGCATCGTGCGGCGGGACACGGGAGAGAGCTACCAGAAGTTCCTCACGCGGCTGGCGACGGCCTCGGGCCTCAAGACGCCGAGCCGCGAGGCGCTGGCCCGGCTCGACCGGCGCCGTAAGAAGCGCACGTCCAACGCCGAATGGGTGAATCCGTCGGACCCCGACGCCAAGGTCACGCAGATGAAGGACGGCCGAACGCACCTCGCTCACAAAGTGGAGCACGCCGTCGATCTGGAGACCGGCGCGCTGGTCGCCGTGACCCTGCACGGGGCGGACGTCGGCGACACGACGAGCCTGCTCGCGACGACGCTGACGGCGGCCGAACAGCTGGCGGCCGTACAGGCGACCGTCCCGACGGCGCTCGTCGGGGATCGGGGCTACCACAGCAACGACACCCTGCTGACCCTCCGGGCTCTCGGCCTGCGCGCCTACCTGGCCGAGCCCGATCGCGGCCGCCGCTGCTGGGCCAAGGAGCCGGAAGCCCAGCAACCGGTCTATGGCAATCGGCGTCGGGTCGGTGGCCCCCGCGGGAAGCGGTTGATGCGCCGGCGCGGCGAGTACGTCGAACGGACGTTTGCGCACGTCTATGACACGGGCGGGCTGCGCCGGGTCCACTTGCGCGGGCATCCCAACATCCTCAAGCGGCTGATCGTCCACGCGGGCGCCTTCAATCTCGGGCTCCTGATGCGGCGCGTCTTCGGACGCGGGACGCCGCGAGGCCTTCAGGGCCGCCGACAGTCGTGGGACCTGCTGTGGCTGACCCTGTCTTGGCTGCTCGCCGCGCTCCGCCCGACTCTGACGAGGCGCCTTGGCGTCCTGGGCTCTCCGGCTCGCGGCGGGATCTCATTCTTCTCGCTCGCCGTAACTGGCTCATCGCAATGACTTCCACCACGGGCTGCTAGGGGGCCTTCTCGGCGATGGTTCACGAGCGTGTGCAAGCTCTCACCGTGCCTCGCCAGGCACCGGATTCCGACGATGTACGGAGTCAGGGAGCTCGCGGAGGCTGGTGGTCTGATGGCCTACGGGGTGAATTTGCCTGAGATGTACCGCCGCGGGGCATTCTTCGTGGACAGAATTCTGAAGGGCGCCAAGCCGGGTAATCTCCCCGTGGAGCAGCCGACCGAGTTCGAGCTGGTCATCAACCTCAAGACCGCCAGGGCCCTCGGGCTGACGATTCCCCCGTCACTGCTGCAACGGGCGGATCAGGTGATCGAGTGATCGACCGCCGCCGCTTTCTGGTGACCCCGCTGGGGGTACGCCTCTGCTGCTAGGCGCAAGCCGCGCCTCGGCCATCACGCCACTGCCCCCACCGCAGCTGGCCCGGATCGAGTCGGCGCGCCAGGCTCAGCGCACTGCGCCGGGCTGGCGCGGGAGGAACGTGGTCAGCAGTCCCAGCAGCAGGAGAAACGGGCAGAGGCGGTAGACAGTGGCGATGCTCGTCAGGTCCGCAAGCCGGCCGAGGGCGGCAGCGCCGAGCCCACCGAGGCCGAACGAGAAGCCATAGAACATCCCCGCCGCGAGCCCGACCCGGCCGGGCATCAGTTCCTGCGCGTACACGAGGATCGCCGAGAACGCGGAGGCCATGATGAAGGCGACGGTCACCGCCAGAATGCCCGTCCAGAAGAGACTCGCGTGGGGCAGTAGCAGGGCGAAGGGAAAAGCGCCGAGGATCGAGAACCAGATCACCGGGATGCGCCCGATACGGTCGGCGAGCCAGCCGCCGGAGATGGTGCCGGCCACGATACCGAGGAGGAAAGCAAAGAGGTAGAACTGGGCCGTCTGCACCGGCAGGTGGAACTTGTCGATCAAGTAGAGCGTGTAGTACGAGCCGAGGCTGGCGCTGTAGACATTCTTGGAAAAGAGCAACATCACGAGGATGGCCACTGCGAACACCACCCGGCGCTGCGGCAGCGCGGCGGGCCGCGCCGGATCGGCGATTCGCGGGCTGCGGGCGGGCCGCGCGGGAGCCCGGTGGCGCGCGTACCAGCCGCCAACCTGGATCAACACGATGAGCGCGATCAGCGCCAAGCCCGAGAACCACACGATGCTGCGTTGACCGTGCGGCACCACGATGAAGGCGGCGAGCAGCGGCCCCAACGCGGAGCCGATGTTGCCGCCCGCCTGGAATAGTGACTGCGCCAGGCCGTAGCGGCCGCCAGCTGCCATGCGCGCCACCCGCGAGGCCTCCGGGTGGAAGATGGACGAGCCCATGCCAATCAGCATCGCCGCCAGCAGGATCCCCGGGTACGACGTCGCCCGCGACATGAGGATGAGCCCCAGCAGGGTGATGCTGATGCCGACGGTCAGCGAATAGGGCTGCGGCCGCCGGTCGGTGTATATGCCAACCACCGGCTGGAGCATCGAGGCGGTGAACTGGAAGGCGAGCGTGATGAGCCCCACCTGGGTGAAGCTCAATCCGTAGGAGGCCTTGAGAATGGGATAGAGCGCCGGAACGAGCGATTGCATGGTGTCGTTGAGCAGGTGACAGAAGCTCAGCGAGAGGATGACTGAAAAGTTCGCAACAACGAGGCCGCGGATCTGAGGCGCGGAGCCGGGCTGCGCGCTCGCGGAGGCGTCCAGGACACGCTCGGGCATCGCTTCAAGATACCAGACCGCGCTCCGGACCGGTGGTGGCGCGGTGCAGGTCGCGGGTATCGGGGAGGAGCGCGTCGCGGCATTCGCCTTTCTGCCCTGGGTCCGTGTCCTTCCTGCTGTCCCTGATTAGCAACATCCTCGATCTCTCGAAGATCGAGGCGGGCCGCATGGAACTCGAGCTGGTGGACTTCCACAAGTTCAGCTTTGTCGAAGTGGGTGGCCTGCTGTCGTACGCGCCCAGCACTGCTGCCAACTACGAGCGCGCGGCGGTCTTCGTTGACAAGATCTTCAAGGGCGCGAAGCTGAACAACCTACCCGTCGCCAGAACGGGAACACCGTTCCACAGGCCGCTGGCGCTCTCGGATCCTCCGGAAACCGGCGTGAACGAAGCCGGGCAGCACTGGCTACACATTGATCGGCCCGGTCAGGGTCTCTCCAGGATAATTGCCGGGTGGCGACACATAAGTTGTTGATTTACTGACGCTCCCAATCCGGTATTGCAATTGCCTGGGACTCCGGCCATGGACAGCCCCAGTGAGGAGACGCCTGCTCCGCGACCGGGCGACCGTGGCCGCGCGTCGACCCTGGCACCGTATGCGCCTGAGGTCGCGAAATGGCTGCCCGGCATCAGAATCCCGGGCTGGCTTCGTCAGCGGGTGAGCTCGTGGACCCATCCGCGCGGAGGCGACGAGAAGTTGGGCCTGCGGCTCAGGTCCAAAATCTTCCTCGCCTCTGCCCTTGTGATCGTCGTGTTCGCGGGCGTCAGCGCCCTGAGCCTGGCTGCGGTCGGCCGGCTGGTGTCCGCCAACCGGGAGATCACGACCCATGCGATCCCCGCATTGAGCCTCACCGCGTCCGCCCGCGAGGCGATTCCCCAGCTCCTCGGGCTTGAGGCGCGTGCGGTGGTGCTAGACGATCAGCGCTACGCGACGGCGTGGACAAAGCTCGCGGCACAGCTCGCCGAAGACCTCGATCGCCTCGGCACGTATACGCTGAGCGAGCGGGAGGAGCGCCATCTCCGGGAGGCGCGTGCCGCGTTTGTGGAATACCGCCGGATCGTCGCCGAGGAGCACGCGCTCGTTCGGCGCCGCGACCGCGTACGCGCCGGGCGTCTGACTGACACCGCGGCGCGGGTACTCACAAAGCAGGTCGGAGAGAATCTAGATGGGCTGATGGCGGTGACTCGCGCGCGGGTCCTCGCAGCGCAGGCGGACGCCGCGCGCCTCGAGACACGCACGTGGACCGCCGTGTTGCTGGCTCTGGGCGTGGCGGTCGGCCTGGCGCTGCTCGGAACGGCCATCATCGCTCGGCGGATGACCCGCTCCCTCGACCTGCTGTCCTCGGCCACGGCGGAGGTCGCCGTGAGCGCGTTCCGTGGGCCTATCGCGGTCGACAGTCGCGACGAGATTGGAGCGCTCGCGCGCTCATTCAACTCTATGGCGAGCCAGCTACGCCAGACAGAGGAGGCGAAGCTGGAGTTCTTTGCGGGAGTATCACACGAGCTCAAGTCGCCGCTCACTTCGATCCGCGGCGCCGTCGACCTTCTTCACATGGGTGCTCCCGGTCCGCTTACGGAGAAGCAGCAACGTCTCACCAAGATCATCTCGCTGAGCTCTGAGAGGCTGCTCGGGCTCGTGAATCAGATCCTCGAAGTGTCGCGTCTCCGCGCCGGAGTCGTGGAGCTCGACCGAAAGCCGCTCGACCTTGCGGAGGTCGTGGACCGCGCCGTTGAAGAGCTTCACCCGCAGGCCGCGGAAGCTGGTGTCGTTTTGGAGCGTGAGCGCCACGGGCTGCACTTCGCGTACCTCGGCGACGAGGAGCGGCTCTACCAGCTCGTGATCAACCTCGGCGCCAATGCGATCCGCTTTACGCCGCGAGGTGGCCGCGTGGTCGTACGGGTCATCGACGCCAGCCCGGAGTTCGAGCTCCAGGTCGAAGACACGGGCGTGGGCATCCCCGCCGAAGCTCTGCCGACAATCTTCGACCCTTACCGACAGGCCCACCAAGATCGAGGCGGCACCGGTCTGGGCCTGGCGATCGTGCGAGGGGTCGCGGACGCTCACGGAGGTCGCGTGACTGCCGAGTCTCATGAAGGAAAGGGGAGCCGCTTCACCGTTCTCCTCCCGCGCTAGCCAACGGCTCACGGCCCTTCTGCTGCCCGTAGTGGCGCCTCTCTCAGCCAACTATGCCCCGTGGTCCCTTTGTGAATAGATGTGGCAGACGAGTCGTCTTTGGTATGCTGTGCGCCCTGGGAGGGCGTCTATGAAGCGAGCGATCGTGCTACTTACGGTCTCTCTCACGTTGTTTGTGGCGATACTCCCGAGCCCTGCGTCGGCTGGTGGAAACTGGCGTGGCGGCCACCGCGGCGGCCATGGCGGCTGGTGGCCTGGCGCAGTCGTCGGCGGCCTAGCCCTCGGCGCCGTCGCCATAGTAACGGCACCAATCTTGGCGTTGTCCGCCGCGGCCGCAGCAGTCGCAGAACAACCGCCGGTATACGCACCGCCACCGCCAGCGTATTCCGCTCCGCCTACGTACTACTCCGCACCGCCTTATTCCGCTCCGCCTGTGTACTCAGCGCCCCCGATCTACTCCGCTCCGCCAGCGTATGTGACGCCCCCGACGAGCTACCGACAAGCGCCGAGCTACGCGCCAGCGCCAGTCGCTGTCCAGCGTGAGGTCGTCTACGCCAATGGTCGGTACGTGCTCTACGGTGACGGCGTGTATCAGGCATGGCAGTGGGTTTGGGTGCCGGCAGCATCGCCGCCCCCGGCGCCTCCCCCGCCGCGCTAGGCCTGGCGCGTCCGCGCTTTCGGTACGCGTTGCCTCTCAGCGCCGAACTCTGCCGAACACCGTTGAGCGCGACATGGGCCTGCTGGGAAGGCTTTGCGATTGTGCGTCCGATACCTTTTCGTGAGCCAGCCCTAACGCGCTTGATCCTACCTCCCCCGACGCAGGAGGAGGGGGCCTTCACGCTCGGCGTTCTGCCGCAGACGTACGTTGCCACCAGCGACCGCTGCCGCAATAGTGGGGAACCCGGTGTAGGACTCTTCCACCATCTCCCCGTTGTAGTCGACGATGCGCCAGCGCCAGTCAGGGTGACGAGGTGTCGAGAAGGCCAGGACGTTCAATGGCTTCTTACTCCGCTCGAACTCCCACGCAGCGAAGCACCGGATGTGTCTTCCTTGGGCACCGGCAGGGCGCAGACGGCACAGATGGCGCCGATGCCAGGGCCTCCCCACACGGCGGCTCGGGAGTTTGCCGTCGCGTACCGCGGCCCGTGCTTTCTCGCGCAACATCGCCTCGTCGGGCATTTGGCAGAACCTCGACGCGCATACGACTGCCGGATGCGCGCGCAATGAAGGGGGCCAAGCCAGATGCCAAGAGGTCCGACGCCGGGTGCGTCTGTTGGAGGCCCGGTGGTAGGCAACGTGAGGATAACAGAGGCGCAGGGCGCCCGCCATAGATACGGCGCCGAAGGCGCTGAAGAACGACGAGAACGGCTCAGCTCGACGCGGCCGCCGCACCCTCACGCGCTGGCCGCGTCCGTTCAGCGTCCCAGTAGTAGAAGCAGCCGATGTGGAGCTGAATGGCCTTGGTTTCTCCGATGCCCTGGATGGCGTAGTGATCGGCTGGAATCGGCAAATCGCACCCGACGCAGGTCTGTCCGGACCCGGGGCCTCCCCCCACTCGCGGAAGGTCTTGCGGAAGCCTGGCGTCGGCGAGCTTGCGCCGAATCAGGAGACGAACGGCATGCTGGTCCACGTTGACCGGCCTTTCTGGGATGGCATTTCGCCGAGGGTGGTCTGGATCATTGAGTCAAAAGGCGACGCGGCAAAGAAACTGGGAGGCGATATGATCGCAGCGGCGGAGCTTGCCGCGCGATGCTCGACTTCAGGAAGAAGACCCCGAAGTTGGCGCCGAGCGCACGGGTTGGCCGCACTCCTTGCAGTTGCGACCGCTTTCAGCCACTCTGCCCCCTCCACTTCTAACTGGTACACCGGACAGCCCCTCAAACGCTGTTCAAAACAGCACATCTGGCCGCAACATGCGCGAGGCCCGACTGGTGGAGAGGTGTCCACTTTTGCTCACTCGTCGCTCAGGCCCCTGTGCTGGGACGAAAAGGATCGAACGCGGAAGTGACGGTAGGAGCGCCGATGCCGTGGCGAACGGTGCAGCAGGCGGCGTGGGGCACGATGAAACACGTCAGCGAGGACCGACGAGTCGCGCGATCTCCTGGACGAGGGCTGATGGGAGGACGGGCTTCACGAGGTACGCGTCGAATCCTGCGGTGAGCGCTTGCGTTCGGCGCTCATTCTCATCGAAGGCGGTAACGGCGATAGCCACCAGTCCCTGCGATCGCGCGCGGGAATCTGCCAGGAGTTGGACGCCATCGGTGTCGGGTAGAACCAGATCGACCACCAGCACATCGATCACCTCACCCTGGAAGGCCTGCCTGGCCTGCACGCCGTCCTCAGCAGCCGTGACGGTGGCCCCAGCGAAAGCGAGATACCTGCACCACGCGTATCGCATGGCTTCGTTATCTTCGACCACGAGCCCCATGAGGGGTGTCGAGGTCGGCATGGCGGAACCCTAGCAGAATGCCGGAGTCCGTGAGCATGCTCAGTACAGCATAGTAGGTCCCTGTGAGGCCCGTCCGGTAGAGTGGCGGCGGTGCCGTGGATCAGTCGGCACCTAGCCCACGATGTGATTCTACGGTGCGCGCCAGAGCACGGTGAACCTGCCCCGGTTTCGTGGACACCTCAGATCGCACGAAAGTGCGGTAGGAGTGTGTCATGGGCAAGCGCAAGCGGCGGGCGTTCACGAAGGAGTTCAAGGCGGAGGCGGTGCGGCTCGTCCGGGACAGCGGGAAGTCCGTCGGGGCCGTCGCGCGGGAGCTGGATCTCACGGAGACGGCGCTCCGGGAGCTGGGTGCGCCAGGCCGAGATCGACGCCGGCCGTGGGGCCCCGGGCGCGCTCACGACCGAGGAGCGGGAGGAACTCGGGCGGCTGCGGCGCGAGAACCGGACGCTGCGGATGGAGCGCGACATCCTAAAAAAAGCGACGGCCTTCTTCGCGAAGGAGAATCCGTGAGGTTCGCCTTCATCGCCACGGAGAAGGCCGCGTTCCCGGTTCGCGTGCTGTGTCGCACGCTGCAGGTCTCGCGCGCCGGCTTCTACGCGTGGCAGGGCCGGCCACCGGCGCCGGCGGGTGCAGAACGACGACCGCTTGGGCGTGGAGATCGCGGCGATCCACGCGGAGAACCGGCAGCGGTATGGCAGTCCACGGATTCATGCCGAGCTGGGGGAGCGTGGCTGCCGCACCAGCCGGAAGCGGGTGGCGCGGCTGATGCGCCTCCGCGGCTTGGCGGCGCGGCGCCGCCGGCGGTTCCGGACGACGACCCATTCGCGGCATCGCGTTCCCGATCGCGCCCAATGTCTTGGCGCGGCAGTTCGACCGGGCCACCCCGGACCAGGCGTGGGTCACCGACATCACCTACATTCCGACGGGCGAGGGCTGGCTCTACCTGGCGGTGATCCTGGACTCTCTGCTCGCGCTTCGCGGTGGGCTGGGCCATGAGCGAGCGCATCACCGACGATCTCACGCTCGACGCCCTCGGCATGGCCTTGGCGCGCCGCCAGCCGCCCCCGGGCCTGCTGCATCATTCGGATCGTGGGAGTCAGCCTAAGTTCAACCGGTCGTCGCAACACCGCACCGAGAGGGGTTGCGATGACGACACGAAGAAGGCGGTCGGAACGGGCCGGCCGAGCGAAACTACGCTCGCCAGGCCCGCCCTCGGTTCGGCGGCGTGAGGAGCAGCACCGGTTCTGGGCGGCAATTGCGACCGGACACTCGAGTGAGGACGCGGCAGTCAGCGCCGGGGTGTCGCCGGCAGTCGGGACACGGTGGTTTCGGGAGGCAGGCGGCATGCCAGCGTCGCACCTTATGCCTTGGGCGCCGCCGCTGTCGGGGCGGTATCTGGCGTTCACCGACCGGGAGCAGATCGCGCTCTGGCGCGCCCAAGGGCATGGAGTGCGTGAGATCGCCCGCCGGGTGGCTCGGGCGCCGTCGACGATCTCGCGGGAGTTGCGCCGCAACGCCGCCACGCGTTCCGGCGGCTTCGTGTACCGAGCGACCACGGCGCAGTGGCATGCGGATCGCGCTGCGCACCGGCCCAAGCCGGCGAAGCTCGCGATCAATCCCCAGCTGCGGCAGTACGTGCAGGAGCGGCTGGCTGGCGTGATCATGGCGCCAAGCGGCGCCATGGTTCCGAGGCCTGTGGTGACGTGGAAGGGGCGCCGGCACGGGCGACGGCAGCCGAGGCGGTGGGCTCGTGCGTGGAGTCCCGAACAGATTGCTCGGCGCCTCCCGCGCGACTTCCCTGAGGATGAATCGATGCGTATCAGCCACGAGGCCATCTACCAAGCGCTGTATGTGCAGGGGCGCGGCGCACTGCGCCGTGAGCTGACGGCGTGTCTGCGCACCGGTCGGGCGCTGCGCATGCCGCGGGCGCGCACCCGCGGACGAGGCAAGCACTTCGTCACGCCGGAACTCCTGATCAGCCAGCGGCCGGCGGCGGCGACCGACCGCGCGGTGCCTGGGCATTGGGAAGGAGATCTCATCGTGGGGCTGGGCAGCTCCGCCATTGGCACGCTGGTCGAGCGCACCACGCGGTTCACGCTCCTGCTCCACCTGCCGCGCATGGCGGGTCACGGCCCCGGCGTTCGCGTGAAGAACGGGCCCGCGCTGGCCGGACATGGTGCCGAGGCGGTCCGCGACGCCATTGCTCGCTCGATCACCACGCTGCCAGCGCAACTCCGCCAGTCGCTGACATGGGATCAGGGGATCGAGATGGCGCAGCACGCCCGCCTGCGGATCGACGCTGGGATCGAGGTGTATTTCTGCGATCCGCACAGTCCCTGGCAGCGCGGCACGAACGAGAACACCAACGGGCTGCTCCGGCAGTATTTTCCGAAGGGCACGGATTTGAGCGCGCACAGCCCCGACGCCCTTGCGGCCGTAGCCTTTGCCCTTAACACCAGGCCGCGAAAGACCCTCGGCTGGCGAACGCCGGGCGAGGCGCTCGATGAGGTTCTACGATCCGCTCACACAGCGAGTGTTGCGTCGACCGGTTGAATCCACCCAGTACGCCAGCGGCGACTACCAGCGGGTGCTGGTGCAGCACGCGATCGTCGGTAGTACGAGCCGCCGGGGCAATTGCTGGGACCACGCCGTGGCGGAGAGCTTCTTCGCCACGTTGAAGGTCGAGCTCGTCCACGACGCCGCCTGGACCACCGCCCGCGTCCGAAGTCACCAGATGCGCAGACCTGGGGTCCAACTATGATGAGACCCAAGGCCCACAAGACCGCTTATGTTGCTGATACGTGAGTTGGCCGCAACTGTTTGACACCGTGAAATGGCCGCTCGGTGAGCTACAAGGCTCGGGTTGCCCGTAGCCGTTGGCCGCCCCGGTCATAGCGGCCGAAGCAGCGGGGCCCGTACCAGACGGAGTGGTGGCCATCGAGGTGGCGCCGGACCGGCACCCGCAGCCCCGCACACGGGCGCCGGCCGGGCTGCTTGTCCAGCTGCAGGCTGACATGGTCGGCGGTGACGATGTTGTCGCGCCCGACGACCCGCTCGTGTTCCACACACAGGATCTGCTCGAGGTCGATGCGGCCAAGCCGGACGAAGGCGGAGGTGGGACTCGTCGGGGCCCGCCCGAACTCGGCATTGAACTCGGCGATGAAGTACTCGCGCAGATACCGATTAGCCCCGGCCAGGGTGGCGATGCCGGCCACCCGCAGTTCATTGACGAGGCGGCCCTGGAGCGTGCGATTGGCGCGCTCACTGCGGCCGCGCGCCTGCGGGGAATAGCCCAGGATGTGTTCGACGCCCAGGCGGGCCAAGGCCCGGCCGACCTGGGTGAGCCGGCCGCGGGCCGGGCCCCCGCCGGCGACCGGGGTGTGCACCGCCCAGTGCGCCCGGTCGGTATACGGCGCCATCGGGATGCCGTAGCGCTGGAGCACGGCCCGCAGGGCGGTCATCACGGCCGGCACGCTTTCGCCCCCGGGACAGAGCTGCGCGTAGAGCAGCTGCTTGGTGGCGTCGTCGACCACGGCGATCAGCGTGAACCATTGCTCCGGGAGCAGCGCCAGCCACTGATGCCGGCTGCCGTCCAGATGCAGCAGCTCGCCGAAGCACGGCCGCGGCTCGCGCCGGCGCCGATGGCGGCCCCGGGGGCGCTGTTTGGCCACGAGGCCGGCCCCCTGCAGGGCCTTCTTCACGAAGGCATAGCAGAAGCGCACCTGGTGCTTGCGGCGCGCGAGGTGGTGGAAGTGCCGGACGTTGAAGCCCTGATACCGCTCGCGGTACAGCGCCAAGAGGCGTTGCACCTCGGCCACGGGCGCCCGTTTGGGGGAGGGCGTCCGGCGCCGGCGGTCGTAGAGCTCGTCGAAGCCATACCGCTCGAACTTCAGCCGCAGCCGCCGAATGCTGCGGGCACTGCGCCCCAAGATCTCGGCGGCCTGGATCCACGTCAGCTTGCCCGCCAGAGCTTGCAGGATCACATCGCGGACTTTCATGGCGCGCTCCACCGCGCCCAGCGGATAGGCCATGGCCACCCCCTTGGGTGCCATTGCGGCCACTGGGGCTGCGTATTCCGGCAGGAATGATCACCAGGATCGGTCCGGTGACCACTCGGATCGGTGGCTGTGATCAGCGCACCAGAGACCTAGGCGCCCGATGAGAGCCTCGGGCACTTCGTCTTGTGCTTCTGACCCCTTACGCCCGGGTCCCCGGTGATCACAGGGGCGATCCTGGTGGTCACGGCGCTCCGATCTTGGCGATCACGCGATTCCGATCCGGCTGATCATCCCAGACCGAAGCGCGCAACTGGGGCGAATTGGAGCGGTCATTTCACGTGTCAAACGCGGCCACATCACGTATCCCCTACAGCTGGCCGAGAGCCGCTTGACAGGGAGCCTCTTTCGGCAGATTCTCGGCCGCATCGAACGACTCGCGTGGCACCCGACCTGAGCTGGGCTATCGCACCCGGCAGACGGGCAAGAGCGGCCAGGAAACGCCGTGGCGGCGGTGTCTTTGGAAGCCGTGATTGCAGCTATCAAACTCGGAGGCAACGGATCGCACAGGCCCTATGGTTCACTGAAATGACTGCTGTTGAGGTGTTGGGAAGCGTGGACGAGCTGGCCGCCGGGACGGGCGGTTCGATCGACG
The DNA here is from genome assembly GCA_963734175.1 of uncultured Candidatus Rokubacteria bacterium. Lineage (GTDB taxonomy): Bacteria > Methylomirabilota > Methylomirabilia > Rokubacteriales > CSP1-6 > AR5. Next base: position 18,459 of record CAVTGC010000011.1, on the reverse strand, counting down.
CCGTCACGGGGGCGGCAATCTGTCCATATTGGAAATCCCGGTCTAGGGAGATTTAAATGAAACGCTTAATCGCTACCTTGTTGTTTCTCGCATCTTTCGCCGTTGTGAGTGCCTTTGCTCAGAAAACCTCACTCAAGGAACAAATAGTTGGCACTTGGATTCACGTTTCAACCACTGTTAGTGCGCCGGATGGTAAGAAAATGGATCGCCCAGGCCAAGGTGTCGTAATCTATGCCCCGGACGGTTATTTCGCCTTCGTGAATGTCGCGAATAATCTTCCCAAGCTGGCAGCTAACAACCGAGATAAGGCGACGGTGGAAGAAGCCAAGGCAATCGTCGCGGGCTCAATAGCCTACTACGGTACCTACACGGTTGATGAAGGGACGAAAACCATCGTCCCTAAAGTTGAAGGATCGACGTTTCCCAATATGGTTGGGACCGATCAAAGCCGAATTGTTACGTCGATAACGGCGGATGAAATGCGCTTCACGAATCCAAAGGCACCAGCAGGCGTACTAGAAATCGTGTGGCGACGAGCCAAATAAGATTTGGACGTAGCGGACGATCGCGCCAGTTCCTGTAGTTTCGGCGACTGCGTGCCTTACGAAACGCTCGATCAGATTCATGGGCAGCCCGAAATTCTCAAAAGCCTGTACGGCGCCGCCGACTCTCGACTCCGAGCACCGCCGACGAACTGGTTGCGTGGATGCGGGTGACGACTGACGTCTGCACCAACCGGACGGCACGTGGGCCGGGTACGACGATCTATGCGCCCGCCGCACCAACGCCGACGGTCGAGCCGGCTCGGCCACCGGCCAAACCTCTAACGCGCGAGGAAATCGATCGCCAGACCAACCGCGCCACGGAGCAGAGCGGCGCGAAGAAGTGCGAGACGAAGGTCTACGGCGGCGGCGCGGCAGTCACCGTCTGCGACTAGCATCCGCATTCCTCCTTGGGCATTGACGCCCCCGCCCCCTCCGCCCTACCCTGCCGCCCATGCGCACGACCCACGAGGCGCTTCTGGCGCTCGCCGGCGCTCTCGCGGCGTTCTGGGTGTTCGTGCCGTGATCGACAGCCGCTCCGGCCGCGATCGTGCGCGACCAGGCTCGACTAAACTCATGCGGAGACCTATTGCGGGTATTTTCGGCCAGCCGCCTGCGGCGCTACGACCTCTCAAGATCCGGACGTCGTCCCCGCGTCCGTCTGGAATTCGACCTTCACGCATCGTGCCGCGTCGAGCACCGAGATTAGACTGGCCGGATCTCGATACCCTCTTGGCTCGTGCAGCGAGCCCGTCTCACCGTCCTCGACGCCGCGCCGATCGAAAGTGACTCGTTGTCCACCTCTCGGCCGGCTCGTGTTCTGATCGCCGACGATGAAACCGCCATCGTGGAGTTGCTCGACGAAGTCCTTCTCGTGGAGGGGTACGAGATCCGCACGGTCTCCACCGGTTCCGACGCTTTGGCAGTGGCGCAAACCTTCCACCCGCACGTGATCCTCCTCGACATCGCGATGTCCGATCTCTCCGGCGACACAGTCCTCCGCATGCTTCGCGAGCGCGGCTCGCAGGCGCCCGTGATCGCCATCTCCGCCCGGCCGGAACTGGCCGGTCCAGGTTTCTTTGCGGTGCTCGCGAAGCCTATGAGTCTGGCCGGGGTCACCAGCGTGGTCAGCCTTGCCCTTCAGCACGGCCGCGCCGACAACGGCCTGACCAATTGTCGTTGAACGAGGCGTGGGCCAGCCGGCCTCCTAGGAAACACCCTTTTATAGATTGACGCCGTTGATTGGCGCCGCCACAATCGGCATTGCCTATGCCTCGCTCCCGCCCCTGGCGGCCTTGAATGGACAGTTTCGCTGGGCGACCGCTCATCGGCGTGCGCGTTCTTGTCGTCGATGATAACGACGACAGCCGCGACCTCTTCCGACAGATCCTGAACTATGCCGGAGCGTACGTCGTTACAGCCTCCGGCGCGCGCGAGGCTCTGCCGCTCGTCCCTGGTGTCGATGTCGTTGTGACCGACTTTTCGATGCCGGGTGAGGATGGGCTGTGGCTGCTGAAACATATAGAGATGAGCGGCGGCCGCCGTGTACCGGTGATTGTCGTGACCGGATACGCCGATGTGTACGGCCAGGAGCTGTTTAAGGCGGGGTTTGCTCGAGTGCTCAGGAAGCCAGTGGATCCGTGGCACCTTTGCGCGATCATCACTGCCCTCGTGCACACCCCGTGACCGCGCTGATCGTCGCGCTTCTGATCGTGGCCGCCGCCCTCTTGGCGTTCTGGGTCTTCGTCCCGTGATCGATCAGCGCCTCGCGAATCTCCGCGCCACCCTCGGCTTCCTCCAGCTCCAGCCGACCGAGCCCGAGCTGCAGCTCCTCCACCGCTGGCTCGACTCCTGGTCGGACATCGGTCTGATCGTGAGGGGCATGGCGCGCCAGGGCTGGGACCTCCAGCTCACCGCCTACGGCGACGGGTACTGGCGGGCCACGTTCTTTGTCACCGGGATGGCCCACTCGGTCTTCGGTGGCTCGGCGTGGGAGCTGACGCCGTGGCGGGCGGTGCAGGTGGCGGCACGGGCGGCCCCGAGCTATCACGCCGCCGCCTCATCGTTCGGGCCGTGGGGCATACCATCGGCCCGGGTGAGACCGATCCTGCGGAGAGGCAGCCGATGACCCGGTGCGCGTTCTGCCGGACCATGATCGCCGAGACGAGCCCGAAACGCGTCGTGGAGGGCGAGATCTATCACGTTGGATGCTGGGACCGGAAAGTCCGTCAGCAATCCAAGAACGAGCCGTGACTCGGGGGACCCGCTCCATGCCGTTCGCTCACGTGCTGGCCATCGACGACGATCCTATGCTGCTGGAGGTGCTGAGAGCGCTCCTACATAGCCTGGGTCATACAGTGGAGACCGCGCAGTCCGCGATCGACGGCGTCATCGCCATGAGTCCCCGCGTCCCGGACGTCGTACTCCTCGATCTCAGCATGCCCGGCGTTCACGGCCTCGACGCACTCCCACATCTGCGGACCCACTACCCCGCGGTGCCGGTCGTCGTCATGACCGGGACCATGGACCCGGACGCCGAGCGGCATGCCCGCGAGCTCGGCGCGATCAACGTCCTGCGGAAGCCGTTCGGCGTCCAGGCGTTGGCCGACGCTATCGACGGCGCAATGCAGGGGCGGCCGGGCGGAGGACCGAGCGGATGATGCGGCGGTACGCGGCGGTGACGGATCAGACCTTGAGGGCCGCAGCCGAGGCAGTCAGCGGCCAGGAGATGAGCGGAGATCCTCGAGGAGCTCTCGCGACGAAATGACGCGAAGAGCGTCAACGGGCACGCGCTCAAGCTGCTTCCTAAAGGGGCCATCGTCAGTTACGAAGATGTCCACAACAGAGGCCGCGGCAGCATGCCAGAGATCATAGCCGTCGCTATGCCGTGCGAGACGACCACCAGGGCCATCCTGCGCGTACGCCAGCGATAGCATCGCGCCGACACAAACCCGTACGCTTCGGCGCGCTACGAGTCCATCGAGACCGCGACGCTCACACGCCTGGAGCAGGGCTTCCCCATCGCCCGGTGGTGCGGTGACCACGACCGCTTTGGTCCAGGGGATCAGGTTCTGTGAAAAGAAGTCCTGCCAGGTCAAAGTCTGGAGGTCTCCGGCCGAGACCCCCTGATGCCGCAGGTACTCTCTAACCCGGCCCTGCGCTTGTCGCGCATCCTCGCGAAATCTCCCCTTACGGCGATGAACGTCCGCAATGAGACTGGTGACCTCGCTGTCCAGGCCTCGCTCACCACGTGCGATCTGCTGCTCCAGCCGGCTGACGAGATGCCGCCGGCTGGCCTGCGAGATCGTCGCCGGCGGCGTCGGCGCCCCTTTCGCGTATGCACGGATATCTTCGCCGAGCAGTTCGGCGGACGGCTTGAGCAGGAGATCGAAACCGACTAGATCGCGCGCAAGCTGCACGCGCCGGACCGCCTCGTGCCGCCCCGTCTCCCACTGCCCGAGCAATTCTTCAAGAGTCGAGAGACCCAGATAAACCTTCAGCCGACGTCGGGCGATCGCCCGGCGAAGAGCGTCCACGTCGGCAGAATCGATCTCCCGCTTGGCGATTCGATCGTAGACGGTCGTGTCCAGGTAGACGCTCGGCATGCTTGAAGAGAGCCTGCCGGGTGACAGACGCGCGGTCAAGTCGCAGACCGCGGGACAAAGGTGCCGTGAAGTGGCAGCGGACCATGGCAGCACGCGGCTGAAAGCTAAGTCGCGGGGCGCGCCGGACGGCGGCCATCAGGCCACCGCCTCGCCGCAAATCCGGAACGCCCCAACGCTTGTGGTGACCCCGGCGGGTCGCGACAGCTTTAGCATCCTCCTGAACTTCGTGATTCCCCATGGCTGAGGGCGGCGGATTCTCAGGCTGTTGCCGTTGTATCCGGCAAATCGGCTCGGCGCGAAGATCCGCCGCCCGTTCCTCATGGTCCAGACGAACGAGTGTCCCTTGCGTATCCGATCGTGATGCTACTTGCGGTCATTCTGGCGCGCCGATACGCGCAGGTCATCGAGCGTCCAGATGTTGAGAGCAATATCCACTCGGCTGGCGACGACCAGTAGACGCGGCACGAGTTTGCGGGCACGGCTCCTCACCGCTTTCACTGCCCCAGCGCGAGTTGTCTGAGGGATCTCGCCAAATCATAGCGAAATCCGTTTAGGAACAACGTGACCTCGCGCATCCTCTGCGATTCATGCCGATGGAAGTCGTCGAGGCTGACGAAGAGATGGGTCTCCTCCTGAGTCCCCCGATGTCGAAGTACTCTTGGGCTCGCCGCTCGGCGGTAACGATCTGCCACCTGCGCTTCCCGCTCTTGTAAACGAGTAGTGCCCGATGGGCAATCAGGTTGCGTCGTTCGATCATGGCCTTGACCTTCTCGTCGTTTATCAGGCCGGATAGCAGGCCATGGATTGTCCGATGTTCGATATTGCCGCCGATTGCCTCAAGAACGCGCTCGGCGTTTACCTCACGAGCGCTTCGGCCCAGGTCGAGGCAGGCGTTGAGCAGCTGCGCCACCTTCTCTCGGTATGCGTGAATTCTGTAGTGGTAGTTGTGTGTGTGATAGACGACGGCGTTCCGCATCAGGTCCGGTTGATCCTTGTAGCGGACGTCTACATCGGTGTCCAGTTCCGACAGCAGCCAGTCCAGATCCTCGTGAATCGCGTCCAGCTCAAAACAGTACCTTACGCCATCCGGGCGGCGAGCCATCCACTCGCGAACGCGAGCGTTCTCACTATCTATACTCTGGGGATTCGTATCATCCGGCGTAGAGACGAACCGGGCGAGGTGTTCAATGGCCCAAGCCCGGCCATCTCCAAACTCGGTCAGCATCGCGGTGTACAGCCAGGGATTCAGGTCATTCGCCGAATAGTTCACGATGACACCTCGATGCTATGGGTAGCTGAGCCCGCTCGGAGGTGATGGCCACTGACTAACCGGCGCGACATATCACCTTCATGTAGTCTCGTCGATGCGTTTCGCGCTACTGACTGGCGCGTTCAATGACGATTCCGCTCATCGCCTGAGGGAACATGCGTATGTAGTAAGTCTCGCCCGCTTTGCAATCAACAGCGATCTCGCGTGTCGCGCTTGTCTCCAACGCTCCCATGCCGTCGGACCACGCGACCCCGAATACATACTCCGCGGGCTTAAGCGACAACTCTAGATACTGCCCGGGCTTGATGACTGCGACCCGCTTGCCGTCGAGCAGTACAACCGATGAAAGGGCCGAACCCGTCAGTCGTGGACAGTAATCGGATCCGGCGGGGCGGCGCTGGGACTACAGGTTCTTGAAGCGTTCGTTGAGTCCGTGGACTCGGTCGGTTTCGGTCTGCTCATCGCGTCGGCGCTCATTGCCCTTCCGGCGGGACTCGTTCAGCCAGTTGCGATACTGGTCATTGGCCCTAGCGATCCAGCGGTCGACGGATTCAAGACTGTCCGGCACGTTGTCAGGAGTGCTCGTGAAACGCAACTGAACCTCCTGAACGTTCACGGCCCACTTCAAACCCACCGAGGAGTCCTCGCCCGCCTCCTTCTTGAGGAAATTGAGCCATTCGTCAGCCGGCTGAGTCGAAATCGGAACGCTCCACTCTGACCCGTTGCTGGTGGTGGGGGGCCCGGATCTCCGGACATCTGTGAAGCTCGCCGGTTGAAATGACATAGATTAGGAGTCTACATGAGGTTCACGGGCCATGCCTCCATGGTTTCGGCGGATGGTGACCCGACGACAAAGGTCCGCGGCTGAGAGCGTATAACAAAAACTCGGGAGATCGTCGCTATCCATCTCGGAGGTACGGACGTAAGGCCGTTCTGCTTCGTCGTGTGGGCGCTCCGCACCATGGCGCTAGTCGGCGCGATCCTGGTCTCCGTCTATGGCGCCCTGGCCGCCGACCAGCCCGACCTCGCGCCGATCGTCTTCGTCACGCCCACCACCGTGCAGGCGGGCGCGGCGGTCACGATCGTCCTGAAGGTCGACAACCGGGACGCCGGCGCCGCGCCGGCGTCCCAAGTTACGATCTACCTCTCGAAGGACGCGGCCAAGAAGTCGACGCGCTCGTGCTCCGGGACGCCCTTGCTTCCGCTGGGGGCGGGCGTTTCGGTGCAGCACGACCTGCTCCCGACCGTGATCCCGGCCAGCGTCGCGGCTGGGTCCTATCACCTGCTATTCATCGTGGACGAGGTCAACGTCGAAGAGTCCAACAAGGCCAACAACCACGTGGCGGTAACCATCACCGTGAGGCCCCCGTGAACGGGCCGCGGGCGCTCTGAACAGCCCCATTGGCGCGAGCTTTGGTGACCCGCCCGCCCTAACCAACGACGGAGGGAATCGTCAAGCCGAGAGCCTTGTTCGATCTTGACATTGATCGCGAGCTCGAACTTAGTCGGTTGATCGGAACTTGGTCGGTTGATCGGTAGGTTGGCGGGCCCCCTGCCCCTCAGAACCCGCGCAACATAGAAGGCCGCCCGCCACCGGTGGGGGAGCAGGACGGCCTACTCGCAGGTCACAGGTAAAGCTCCCTCTCTATTCGATCACCTGATCCGGCCGCGCCACAGCACCGCGGTGGCCGCGTTCTTCTACAGCCTGACCGAAATCCGCGAAACTCCGCGGCGCCGACTTCGAGCGCTACTTGCACGCGCCCTTCGGCGACCGCAACGCCGTCACCCTCTCATTCACGCTGATGGGCACCACGCCGTCCGGCGCTGCCACCGGCGGCGGCGACAGGCGCGAGTCACGATGTGGCGCGTCAAAGTAAGATTGGTCTGGCCTATCTCGCTGGCTCCGTGGATCGGGCGGCTATGATCGGCTCGTGACATACGGACTGTCGGCGCAGCTTCCTGGCGACGGCACTACGAAGACGATGGGGATCGAGGATGTTGCCGCTTTCCCGGGCTGCACAAATATGGAGCTCCGCGCCAGGATCAGGTCCACCTTTGGCCGAACCAAGTCGCCGCGAGCTCTGGAAGCCGAGCGGTGTTGCCCTCGGCCGCCCGGAACTCCACTGCCACCACGAAGTCTAGGTCGTTTGGCTTTCGCGTTCACCTTCGCGGGCTTTGCACGGCGACCCATTTACTTCTCCTGGCCTCCCCCGCGCAGCGTTCGCCGACAGCTTAGGCGGAGGCGCCAGGGCGAGCAAGCGCCAGTCATTGGCCTCGCTCATGCTAGGAGCATGGGCATGCTGCGGCCACGTTCCGGCGCTCGTCGGCTCCTCGTTCTGTCCGCGAGCCGCGTGCTTCCGCTAACCCGGCCGACGCGCGTGTGGGGCGGCCCCTGTCGTGAGGCGCACACCTGCATAGCCTGCGGCACCATCATCGGCGTGGGAGAGACCGAGTTTGACTTGGTCCTCGCTTCTGCTCAGAAGGGTTTCTTCCACCCCAGATGCCTGAACCTCTGGCCTGATGCACGCCTTAGCGGAGTCGCTGCGGCTGGCTAATGCAACCGCCAAGGTGACGGCCGTTTCGTAGCAGCTCAGCAGCCATGTGGCTCCTCTTTTCGCTGGTGCTATCCGTAATGCTTCTAACAATCTCGGGCCCCCGTGTCTGCGCCGCTGAAGAGCCGCTGTGGCCTCGATGGTACTGGGCCGCGCGCCTTGGTACGGCTCTTCTACCGGACACCGAGGTCGCACGGGGGATCAGTGCCTCCCGTCTGCAGCAGGCCACGGGCATGTCCTTTGGTGCGGACGTCGGCCGCCACCTGGGTTTTGAAATCGCGGGCGATGTCTTCGAAACGAACCTCAAACGAAGGGGCCGTGACATAGGCGAGTACGGGGTCTTCACCCTCATCCCACAGATACGCCTTCGGGCGGCGCTGCCCGGTACCCCGATGACGCCCTATTTACTGGCTGGGGCAGGAGTCAGTCTCAACGAGTTTAACGACCGAAAGAAACCCGCCGTCGGCCTGTCGGTGCGCGCTGACGACGTGGCCGTCGTGGGTACGGTCGGCACGGGCCTTGACTATACGCTCACCGACGACATCGCCATCGGCGCCGAGCTGCGGTACCTCGTATCGCGGGGACACGAGATTGAAATCGCCGGCCGACGGCGTGATGCACAGCTCGATGCGCTCCTCGCTACGGCGAGCCTCCGCCTGCTCTTTTCTGGACAACATTCGGTCGAGAGCCTCGGCGCGCCGGACGTTGACACCGCCGGACGCTACTACCTTGCGCTACGGATCGGTGGCGCGACGATCACCGACCGCCGCATCGGCGGTCCCATCGAGGCGACGCCCGAGAATGCTGCCAAGGGCGACTTCAGTCTGCTTCTCGGGGTCGGTGTCGGAGTCGATGTCGGCTCTCACCTGGGCGTAGAGCTGGTCGCTGATGGCCATGAGCCGATTCTTAAGGTGCGTGGCGTGGGTGCCGTGGGCGAGTACGCCGTCTACACGGTGGTGCCGCAAATCCGGCTGCGCTATCCGATGCTCGGCGGTCGCTTCGTTCCCTACCTTCTTGGCGGTGTAGGCGTCAGCTATGCTGAGTTCAACGACCGTAAGCCGCATGGCCTAACTGCCCGCGTCGATGGCACCGACTACGGGGTCGCCCTCGCCACAGGTGTCGGCCTCGAGTACTTCATAACCAACAATATCGCGCTCGGGCTGGAGACGAGGTACCACACGAGCCGAGCGCATCAGCTACACCTGGCCGACCGGACGCACAACGTTCATGTCGATGCAGTCTCGCTGACGGCCGGCGTGCGCATCTATCTCGGGTCGCTATGGGCGCGAGTCGCGCGGTAAGGTATCGAGTGGAAGACAACGCGCGCGGCTGGGTAGCATTCCGCTAACATATGAGCGTCCCGCCCGCCCGTATCCTGGTGGCCGACGACGAGCCCCTCGTGCGAGAGTTTCTCCGCGACCTTCTCGCCAGCGAGGGCTACGAGGTCGCCGTGTTTGCGACCGGCCGCCAACTGATCGAGGCTGTGCCGATCTTTCCGCCGGACGCCGTCGTGGTCGACATGATGATGCCTGGCCTGTCCGGGACTGAGGTGCTGGCGGCTCTTCGGCGGGCTGGCCGCGCCGTGCCCGTCATCCTTATCTCGGGGCATCGCATCACCGAGCCGGAAGGGTTCTTCGCCTTCGTCAAAAAGCCATTCAATTTACCGCACCTGATCGAAGTCCTGGCGGCCGCGGTGGACCGGGGACGGACCTTCGGCCCCCAGTAAGGCCGAGTTCGTGCCACCTACGGAACTCGAAGCGGTCGGCGCCACTGAGGAGGTTTTGATTCGGGATCTTCCAGACGTGACGGAAGACGTGGGTGAGGGAGTGCTTGGACCCCTTCGACGCCGGAGTTAGGAACTATCCCTCAGACTAGCTGCACTCGCCCTCGTTGATGTGCTCTGCAACAGCGGCCAGTCCTGCCGAGTTGAGCAGCCCCCCTTCCGGGCCTGGCCGCAGGTGACACGCCGTCTCCAAACATCTGCGCACGGTGACGTCCACCTGCAAACCAGCCGCAGAGCGTCACGCCCGTGGCAGTCTCACGCACGTCGAAGCCGGTCGCGCCAAGCGGGCGAGTCATGCTCTCGCGTGCATCGGGGCGATCATCGACCACCAGGACGGTCTTCATCATCTCGGCCGTTTGCGCGAAACGACACCAGTGCTAGTGTTTGTCAACACTGACTGCTTGGAATCCAGGTCGTCGAGTAGGCCCTGCGCCTCGGCCAGTAAAACGTCGGCCTGAAGCCGGCTCGCGATCGCCCTCTTGCAACGCTCCACTTCGAGTAACTTTTGGGCGATCTCTCGGCGCAACGCGCGAAGCCCGAGGACGGCCCGCACATAGCTGGCGACGGCATGAGAACTGATGCGGTCGCGCGGTAGGTCTGGCACCTCCACTAAGATCTTCACTGCAACCTATCCTTCGTTCCGCAAGCCGGGCCACACGCGGCCCGTGACGGGTGAAGTAGAGAACGGCAAGCGCGGTGCCAATTGAGAACTCGCTGAGACGACGAGCATTAGGCGATGCCCTCAGCTAGCTATCGTTCAATCTGGAAATATTCCTGACAGGAGGCGCGACGGCCTCCCGCAACCAGTTCCACCAGCCTCCCCGCGCGATCGCCGCCATATTTCAACGCATGACGTAGCAGCGGCGTCACCTGTGGCCACGCCTCGTGACCCCAGCTGGTCGAGGTGATGGAGCGGATCAAGAGGAGCACGCGGACTCAGGGGAGGAGGTAGGGCTGCGTCACTCCGCTCCGATCCTCACATGACCCAGCACGGTCATGCACTCCTCGAATCGCCCTTCGATCGGTTTTCGTGGAACGAATCCAACGTGCCACCTCAGTGAGTCGAGATTGCACAGCTTCACGGCGCGCTGGAGCTGTTCAGCGTTCCCATCAGGAGGGAACCCCCACTGACCACTATGCGACGAACAGCCGGCAAGGAGAAGACCGAACGCGACACCGCAGAGCAGTGAGTTCCGTCGACGCCAGGCCAGAAGGAACATGAGTACGGATCGCGTCATTCGATGACCTGATCCGCCCGCGCCAGCAGCGACGGCGGGATCGTGAGGCCGAGAGCCTTCGCGGTCTTGAGGTTGATGACCAGCTCGAACTTCGTCGGCTGCTCCACCGGGATGTCGGCCGGCCTCGCGCCCTTGAGGATTCGGTCGACGTAGGTGGCCGAGTTGCGGATCACAGCGTCAAGATCGGGCCCGTAGCTCAGGAGTCCACCCTGCGCCGCCCATGGGCCCCAGCCGGACACGAGCAGCAAACGGTTCTGGGCTGCAAGGTCCAGTATCCGGGCCCGGTTCAAGGTCATCAGCCTCGAGGAAACCACGATCACCGCCTCCATTCGTTCTCGGGTCGCCGCCGCAAAAGCGCCGGCGAAGTCGTCGCGCCCCCGCACTTCGAGCGACTGGACCTGCACCGCCAACGAGCGGCCCGCAGCCAGCGTCGCCGGGAACTCACCGTCAGGATGGTCCGGGTTCCAGAGAACCGCGACCCGCGTCATGCCGGGTGCCGCTTCCTTGAGAAACTGCAGACGCTTGCCGGCCAGGTCTGACGATACGAACGTCACGCCCGTCACGTTGCCACCAGGACGCGCGAGGCTGGCGACGAGACCACCCTGAACTGGATCGGCGCTCGTGATCATCACGATCGGTATGATCCCGGTGGCCCGCTTGGCAAACGGTGCGACATCGCCACCGGCCGCGATGATCAAGTCGGGCTTCGAGCGGACGAGGTCGCTCGCCAGGTCCGGGAGCCGCTCGGGCCTCCCCTCCGCGTAGCGATGCTCGAAGAGGATGTTCCGACCCTCGACGTACCCCAGCGCGCCTAACCCCCGACGGATCGCGGGGAAGGCATCGGTGTCGGGGGTGCCGAAGAGCAGTACACCCAGGCGCGCGATCTTCGCCTGCTGCCCCCGAGCGGCGCGCGGCACGGCGAGGGCACCGGCCAGCGAGGTCAGCAGGAAGCGGCGCCGGTCCATGCCGGGATGGTAGGGCGGACGAGCGGCGATGTGGGTCAGATAGTTCACGCCGACGGCTCGTCGTCCTCCTCACTCGGGAGGAACGCCCACTCCTCCCTGGCCAGCTCCCAGGCTTGGTGATAGGGCAGCCCCTTGTCCAGCAAGCTGTCCATCAGGTCGCTCGTCTGCTCGTGGGCTGCGTGCAGGCTCTCCGCCAGGTCGCCGGCCCTCTCCAGCTCCGCGTACATCTGGGGCCGATACTTCTTCCAATGGGCCTTGATCGGGAGCCCCAGGCTTCCGAGCGGGTAGTCGGTCATGGCTGCCTCCTGGTGGCGTTACTCTACGCTCATCTAAGCCGGCCTCCTGCGCGCCGGCGCCCCTCACATCCGCGAGTGCGCTCATGACGCTCCCCTGCCCGGCCGGCGTCGGCGCGTTCCTCTACCTGCTCCGCTCACGCGGCGGCCCCCAAACGCCGGGGATCACAGCGCCGCAGTCGGGACAGTGACCGTCCACCAGCCGCACGTCCAGCGCCCGGTAAGCCTCACGCGTGACAACGACGGCGTGGCAGGCCGGACACCGCGTATGTTCGAATGCCGCAGTCCGGCCGGTGACGTTTCCGACGTAGACGTGCCGGAGACCGCGGGCGTAAGCTGATCCGGCGACGCTGACGAGCAGGCCCGCGGGCGGGGGCGGCCGATCGCGCCAGCGGTAGCGGGGCTGGAACGCGTTGAGGTGCCAGGGAATGTCCGGATTCACCGCGGCCAAGGTTCGCGCCAGTCCTCGGAGCCCCCAGGCGTCATCGTTCAGGCCGGGAACGACTAGGGTCACGACCTCGAGCCAGTAGCCGAGGCGCAGCGCGGTCGCAATCGCCTCGAGAACGACGCCGCGCTGACCGCCGAGCACGGCGTACTGCTCGTCGCTAAAGCCCTTGAGATCCACGCGGTATACGTCGGTCACAGGACGAAGGTACGCCAGAGCCTCCGGCGTCGTATTGCCGTCGGACACGACGACCGTCGTCAGTCCACGCGCCTGCGCCTCGGCGAATACGGCGCGCACCCACTCCGCGGCGATCATCGGCTCGTTGTACGCCGCGCACACCGCGGTGCATCTGGCGGCTGTCGCCTCGTCAACTAGCGCGGCGGCGGTCATGGGGACGGGGCTGACGTCGCCGCCGTCCCGCAGCACCTGGGAGATGCGGGCGTTCTGACAGTACGGGCAGGACAAATCGCAGCCATACATCCCGAACGTGAGCGCACGGGTGCCGGGCCGGACATGATACACGGTGTTGGTCTCGATGGGCCGGATGCGTCTCTCGGCGACGTAGCCGAACGGGACGAGTAATCGCTCACCCTCGCGGTGCCGGACACCGCACCGCCCGGTCTGGCCCTCGCGTAGGACGCACCGGTGGGCGCAGGCGACACACTCCAGTCGCCCATCAGCCCGTGGCACCGCCAGCACGCCAGGACTGCTCCACAGCGCCGGCAACGTCGTGCGGGGCGCCATGGCCGCAGCCTCACCCCCCGGGCTCGGAGGCTGTCGTCCGCCTTGGTACGTCACGACCTACAACGCGGGGAGACGACGTGCCGGCGCACTACGCCCGACCGTCCCCGGCTTGAGGGAAGAGACTCCTGGAGGCGCTTTGCTCGTCCCAGAATTTTCTTGATGATGCCCCGAGCGTTCTTGAGACGTTCACGTGCGAGCCGTAGCGACTGATTTTAGCGCGCAAGGGCACCCGGGCGGCGCAGCATCTCGCCATGCGTCGAAGACCTTCCGGCGCGGAAGGTGGTAAACGGTATTGGTGTCTCCACGGTATCGAAGCGAGCGGCATAGTAGGTCAACCACCCGTCGCTCGGGAGGTTCAGGGGATAGAAATCCCCTCTCCAGTGACGGTAGTGGAAACGTGAGGTGCCCCCCCCGAAGTCTCGCGTTCGTTCCCCCCTCTCATCTGCAACCACGCGCAGGGTCAAGTCCGCAACCGCGAGGGGTTGATTCCCAGGAAGCTGGAAATCAACCACCTCGCCCACTCTTTCTATCGGCGGCCTTGTAATCTCATCGCGCGCGTTCTAGTCACTTCCGTGCTGCTTCACGAGCTTGTTATAGAGGCCCATGATCAAGATCGTGGGCGCCCACTGGCCGACAAAGTTCGCGGCCTGACGGCGACCCGCCATCATGAGCGCCAGTGAGATCGCCATCGACCCCACCGCCACGCCCAGAAAGGCGATGGATGGTATCGCCGCCGTCTGCGACTCGACCGACTTCGTTACGGAGTCTTCGGCCTGACGGCCCTGTTGCGCAGTATTTGCTTCCAAGACACGTTCCCCCGTCGCCATGCTAGTTGCTCCTTTTAATTTATCTGCGGTTACGGCGCGCCGACCGGCCTCTTCTTGCTGTACCTGTTGGGGGCTGCCCTTCAGCTTGGGGGCTCTCCGCTCGCTCTTCCTCGCTCACGATATAACCTTCGCGATCGACGGGGCTGTCCTCACTAAACGTGTACTCTTCCCCCGGCATCTCGGCGCCGTCGCCATCCGCAGCCACGCGTCCCTGCCCGGCCGCGATCCACGCCCGGACTTTGCGCAGGTGGTCACGTTCGTGCTCGATGGCCACGCCACACTGCTCGGCGAGCTCCTCCTGTCCGGCTTGGCCTGCGAGCTGGGCCAGGGCCGACCAGCACTCGTTGTCGGCAAGCTCGGCCACGAGGATGGCCTCCAGCGACTGCAACAGGTTGGTCCGGGGATCGCTGAGCACCTGCGGGAGCCCGGCCGAGACGTTCATGGCGAGATTGGCCGCCGGCGTCAGCATCGTCGGGTCGCCGCCCAGCTCCTTGATGGATCCCGACAGGAGGTCGGCGTGCTCGTATTCCTCTGTCAGGATGTGCATCAGCTCTTCGGCGTTGGGGCCTCCCTCGAATGAGCCATACGCGCCGTGCTTGGACAGCAGGGCCTCATACAGCCGAGCCCCCGCCTGCTCGAACGCCAGGCGCTCCCCGAGTTTGTCCATGAGGAGCGTGGGCGCCTCTCCAAAGCCCTCGCCTTCTTTCGCATAGGCGATCCGCACCTCGGCGATGGCCAGGGCGTCCCCTGACGAGGACGGCGGGAACTCCTGCGTGGCCGCCACCATCCCCTCGGCCCGTTCGGGCGCCGCCATGATCCCGGTCCGGTTGCTGTTTTGGTGATCGGACTGTCGCTTCACGCGGCCCTCCTTTTGGGCTTGGACGATTTCGCCCGGACCCGCGCGGCCGGGTCGGTCAGCTCGGTGCCGGGGCGCCAGATGTAGCCCGCCGCCACGATCTCGGTCGGAGAGCCATCGGAATTCATCTGATCCCGGTAGGCCCGTGTCGCCTCGGTCTCCTGCGCACGATCCACAAACTCCGTTCCGGCCGCACTAAGCGTCAGTTCGCGGCGCAGCGTCTCACGCACGAACTCACGGTGACTCGTGTAACGGATCGGCTCGGGCAGGCGCTCGGGGAGCACCTCGGCAGCATCGCGCCCCTCCGTCTCCTCGAACAGGCGGGCCACGAAGCGGACGTGACCGAGCTCGTACTCCAGAAACCGCTCCCAGATGGCTCGGATCCGCGGGTTGTCCTCGGACTCGACACAGCTCCAGTAGTTGTAGACCTCGGCCGCCTCGTGCAGCAGCCACTTCTCCAGCCACGTCTCGCTAGGGTCGATGATCGACTCGTACTGGGTGACATGCTGCTCCTCGATCGAGGCGATCTCGGCGTACACCTGGCGGGCCACTGGGTCCGCGAACATCGGACCGATGGTCATGTAGTAGTCGTGGGTCTGATGCTCGCCAGCCATGATCGTCAGCGCATGGAGCTTCGTCAGGGGCGCTGCCCGGCGCCGATCGTAAGGCTTACGCAGGTCATCGAGCGGATCCCGGTGCTCGATGGCGGTAGGCCGGCCCGCCACGATATCCGAGTAGCTCTGGACGAGCGCATTGGCATCTTTACCCTGAAGCCGGTCCATCAAGGCTGAGTAGCGGTACAGATGGTCGAAATCCTCGAGCAGCCCGAAGCGGAAGACCTGCGCCAGATAGGGGTCGGGCTCTTTCTGGGCGACGCTTGCGGTGACTTCGATCGCGACCTGCTCGAAGCCGATCGTCGTTTCCAGAGGATTCTGGTCGGCCGGATTGAGCCAGTTCACCATGGTCTGCTGGTGCTGCTCGAGACGTCGCACCTGGGCCAGCGCGCGCTGCAGCGGCGCGTTCATCCGGGCGCAGGCATGCGAGAAGCGGAGGGCCTCGGACTCGATCCCGTTCATCAGGATGACGCGGACTCTAGTGAAGGCGTCGTCCGTGAGCTTGTTGTACGGCGCCTGCACCAGGTCGCGCCAGGTGAAGCGCTGTTGTTCCAGAGGTACGCCACTGTCGCGCAGAAGATTGATTGCCACCGCGGTCTCCTCATCCATCACATGCGGCTGACGGCCGCGCTATCGATCGACCGGTATCAAGAGACCCTTGCGGTAGTGCAACGATTGTGCCCTTGGTCGGACCTGACGGAGGAGTCTCAACACTTGTGAAATGTGCTCAGCCGCATCTCGACCGCTCGCGCGGTGGGCGCGGCACGATGGTTATGGATACCACCTCGCGATCCCGTCGAACGTCAGCTGACGACATCGTCTGTTCACGACGTCTCCACCCCTCGGCGGCTGACGTCCAGCCTCCTCCGCCACGATGCTCGCCCGCTATGAGTCGTGACCCAAGATTCGATTGACCTGTACTGCGACGCCTCGGTGAGATCGAATCAAGCCGGCCAAATTCTCCGCGGCCAAGTGCGTCGTTCACCACAACCTCAGCGATCGGCCAGTCAGCGGCCCCGCTCTTGCGCAATAGAGCCACGGAGGACACATGAAGAAGCTATTTCTCGCAGCGATGATCGCAGTGATTGGTCTTGCCCCGGCGCTTGCCGCCGGTGGCGGTGCGGGTGGGGGCGGCGGCGCCGGCGCTGGAGGCGGTTCGGGTGCGGCAGGTAGCGGCGGCGCCGCAGGCAGTGGCGGAGCCGCGGGTAGCGGCAGCGGTGCTGCCGCAGGCAGTGGCGGAGTAGGTGGCGCGGCGGCCGGCACGGGGGCCTCCGGGAGCGCCGGCGCTCCTGGCAGCGGTGCGACAGGGAGTAGCGGTACGTCGGCGGCCGGAATGGACTCTGGTAGCTCTGGAGGCGACGGCTCCACGACGGGCGCCGGTACGTCGTCGACCGGGTCAACGCCCTCCGCGAGCGGGGCATCCAGCGGGATGTCTGGTACATCCGCGAGCCCAGCGAGCGCGACGGAGCACACGAACAAGTCTGAGTGCGTTAACGCTGGTGGCAAATGGCGTTGGTGGTCGCAGAAGTGTTCTGTGGGCAAATAGGCAGATGAAGTCAGCCACCGACCTGAGGCGAGGCGCCCTCGGGTCGGTGGTGGCCTCATGCCGAACAAGGGACGCCTGTGAAGGGCCGCATGACACCGCCGTTGTGTGCGGCGTGGGCGGCACAGACATTGCGCTAGCATCTATCCTGGCATGACGCCCCATCGCCGGGCTCCGACCGAGCCTCTCTCCGAAGTACCGCAAGGCAACCAATGAACCTCGAAACCGTCGGGCTCGTAGTTCCCGCGCTGCTCGTCTCCTTCCTGCTGACGCAGGTGGCCGTCGTCAGCACCTCGATATATCTGCATCGGGGCCTCACGCACCGTTCGCTCACGATCCATCCTGTGGCGGACGTGATGTTCCGCCTGATCCTGTGGCTCACGACGGGCCAGCGGCGTGAGCAATGGGTCGCCGTTCATCGAAAGCACCATGCCTTCACGGACGCTCCCGGCGACCCCCACAGTCCCAAGCTTCTGGGATTCTGGCGGGTGCAGCTCGGAAACGTCTTTTACTACATGCGCGAAGCAAAGAATGCAGCGACGATCCGGACCTACGCGCCCGACATCAAGCAGGACAGATGGGATCGGGTGCTCTTTGAGCACACCCTGCTTGGCCCTGCAATCGGGATCGGGGTGCTCGTAGCGCTTTTCGGCTGGCTTCAAGGGCTCGCCATCGCGCTATGCCACATGGTGAGCTACGTCTTCGTGGTGGCACCGCTGATTAATGGGCTTGGGCATTGGGCGGGCGTCCAGAACTTCACGAACGGCGCATTTAACTGGAAATCGTTTGCGTGGTTCACCGGCGGGGAGAGTCTACACAACAACCATCACGCTCATCCACACGCCCCCAGATTCAGTATGGGGCCGCGCGAGGCCGATCCCTCTTGGCCAGTGATTCTGATGCTCCGTGGCCTTGGGCTGGTGAGGATACGAGGGCGTGTGGTCGCCGTCGTGAACCCTTCGGTGTCACCAGAGTCTCGATGACGCGCAACAGCTCGCCACGTTGCCTACTTCTCGAGCCTGGCAGCGGCGCGTAATGGCCCGGGGCGCGTCGCAGGGCACCTCTGCGAACCCCTCGGCGTCGCCGTCGAAGTCCGGAACCTCACGCTCGGGCTCCTCGAGTTCCATCTTCGGGCTCGACTCCACCGTCAGGCTCGACGAGTAAGGACCAGCCCGCCATCCT
>CAVTGC010000010.1:0-338536 GCA_963734175.1 uncultured Candidatus Rokubacteria bacterium | reverse complement strand
CTCAACTACTACGTCACCAGCGACCGTTTCCTCGACGAGCGCACCTGGGCCTACCCCGCGTGGTCCCACGGGGGCAACGACCGCGAGGCGTATGCCGACGTCGAGGCCACGCGAGCCCGGCCGGCGCCGGTGTACGCGGGCCTGCCGCGGCTGCTGCGCGAGGCGTGGCTGCGCTACCGTCGACCCCTGGCGCTCACCGAGATCCACCTCGGGGGCGGGCGGGAAGCGCAGCTGCAATGGCTCGCGGACGCCTGGCGGGCGGCGCATCAGTCGCGCGCCGCCGGCGTGCCGGTCACCGCGGTCACGGTGTGGTCGCTGCTCGGAGCCTACGACTGGCACCGCCTGCTTGTAGCGGATGTCGGCTTTTACGAGTCGGGCGTCTTCGATGTTCGGGCCACACCGCCTCGTCCCACGGCGCTTGCGCCGCTCGTGCAGCGTCTGGCCGCGGGTCGTGCGTACCGCCACCCGGTCCTGGAGGCCTCGGGCTGGTGGCGCCGCCCCGAGAGCCGGATCTACGGCCCGTCCGGCACCCCACGTCCTGCCCCATCGCTAGCGCGCGCGCGCCGGGCGCCACGTAGGCGCCAGCCTCTGCTCATCACAGGCGGCGGCACCCTGGGGCAGGCCCTCGCCCGGATCTGCGAGTCGCGCGGCCTCGAGCATCGCCTGGTTCGCCGTACCGACGTCGATATCGCAGACGCGGCAGCCGTCGGGGCGGCCCTCGACGGCCTGCGACCATGGGCGGTCATCAACGCAGCGGGCTACGTACGCGTGGACGACGCCGAGACAGACGTGGCACGTTGCGAACGCGAAAACGTTCGGGGCCCCGCTGTCCTCGCCGAGGCCTGCGCGAGCCGCGCGACACGGTTCGTGACGTATTCGTCCGATCTCGTCTTCGACGGGGGTCTTTGCAGGCCGTACCTCGAATCGGACCCGACGACGCCGCTCGGCGTCTACGGCCGCACCAAGGCGGAGGCCGAGCGTGCCGTCCTCACGCGGTGGCCGCAGGCCCTCGTCGTCCGCACCAGCGCCTTCTTCGGTCCGTGGGACGCCTACAACTTCGTGGTCATTGCCCTCCGCGAGATCGCGGCGCGCCGGCCGTTCCGCGCGGCGGGCGATTTCCTAGTATCGCCCACCTACGTGCCCGACCTCGTCCACGCCACGCTCGACCTGCTCATCGACGACGCCGCCGCCGTCTGGCACCTGGCGAACCGCGGTGGCGTCAGCTGGGCCGAGCTCGCGCGCCGCGCCGTTATGCTGGCCGGACTCGATCCTGCACTGGTCGTGGAGTGCTCCGGGGCGTCGCTCGGGTGGGCGGCCCCCCGCCCGGCGTTCAGTGTGCTCGGCAGCGAACGCGGTCAGCTGCTGCCCGACCTCGATGACGCCCTTGCCCGCTACATGCGGGATCGACTGCCAGATGGCGATAGCGCCGCGGCGTGAGCAAGCGGGCCGACTTGCTCCACAGGTGACGTGCCGACATTCTCGAAGGAGCTCACGGATCCCCAACGTGACGGCAAGCGCCACGTGGCGAACGGCTGAGGCCGGGCATTCAACGCGGCGCTTGCCCGGCGTGCGCGGATCGGACGGCCGTCGCGAATTCGTCGTTTACCACGCGTGGAGCCCGGATATGCGCGCGCGCCGCATGTATGTGGCGCCCCTGACGTGGACGGCCGAAGGGCCGAGGATCCTGCCTGACAACGTCGGGGGCTGAAGGGCGCGCCGGTTATCCGTTCACGACCTCGCCGCCGTTGGGATGCAGGACCTGGCCCGACATATAAGAGGCGTCGTCGGAGGCGAGAAAAACGAAGGAGGGGGCGACCTCCGAGGGCTCTCCGACGCGCTTCATGGGGACCTCGCCCCCGAAATGCTCGACCTTGTCCGGCGAAAACGTCGACGGGATGAGCGGCGTCCAGATCGGGCCTGGCGCGACGGCGTTCACCCGGATCTGCCGGTCGGACAGCGCCTTCGACAGCGAGCGGGTGAAGGCCACGATGGCGCCCTTGGTCGCCGCGTAGTCCAGGAGGTGCGGGCTCCCCCGGTAGGCCGTCACCGATGCCGTGTTGATGATCGCCGCTCCCGCGGACAGGTGCGCGAGGGCAGCCTTCGTCAGGAAGAACATCGCGAAGACGTTAGTGCGGAACGTGCGCTCGAGCTGGTCGGCGCTGATCTTCTCCAGGCTGTCCTGTGGATGCTGCTCGGCCGCGTTGTTGACCAGCACATCCAGCCGCCCTAGCCGCTCAACCGTCAGCTCCACCAGGCGCCGGCACCAGCGGTCGTTGCCGACGTCGCCTGCCATGGTGGTGCAACGGCGGCCTTCCTGCTCAACCGCCGCCTGGGTCTCGCGAGCGTCCTCGTGCTCGTCGAGGTAGGCGATGGCCACATCTGCGCCCTCCCGTGCGAAGGCGATCGCCACCGCGCGCCCGATGCCGCTGTCGCCGCCGGTCACGAGCGCGACCTTGCCGTGGAGCCGTCCGCGCCCCGGTACCTGGGGGCGGGCCGCCTCCGGGCGCGGGTTCATCTCGGATTCCCGGCCTGGCCGTCTCGACTGCTGCTGCCGCGGTGGTGTCTTGCGATCCTTCATGCCTTTTGCCTTTCCTCATTGCCAACAGACCACTGGAGCACCGGCGATGCGAGCGGGGCCAGGGACGTCTTGCCCCGCGCGGTGCGAGCCGGCAGCTTCCCCCTTATCGATCGGTCGGTTGGTCCGCTGATGACTTGCCCCTCGGCGAACCGGCTCGTCTACGCGTCTGGCGAGTCCTCGGGGTGGTCCTTACCGGTAGCGCCTCGCCCCTGCCCATCCCCCCGTAGCACCGGGCGCTTCTTGTTTGTGGCGTCAAAGAGACCTGAGTGAAGCGGGCAGGGAGGCTCGTTGGCTCCACTATATTGACAGTCCACCTGATTACATTGAACGAACCACTTGTCGATGTTCAGCGCTCCGCTTTCCCGGCGCAGACGGATCACGACCTGTTCGGCCGTGACGGCACAGGAATAGTCGTATGACTCAGCGCCGCGCCTCCGAGCCTTGTTTGACCGGTGCCGGCGGAGCGATTCGATCGGATCCATAATCAAGACGCGGTGCAATAACGCCGCCGTTTTGCCGCGGGAGTCTCATGCCACTCGCGCGGTGCGTGCCCGTATCTGTCGCCAACGCCCAAGGGTCGGCGACGACCCGCGTTGCGCTCACGCCTGCTTCGCACGTTCAAAGATCGCGACGCTCTCAGGGGCCAGCCCGACGGTGGGCTGTTCTTAAGGAGTCCCGCCACCAGGTTGTCAACCGCGGCGCCAATAGGCTTCGGGACGTGTCGGTCGTCGCCGATCTCCGCGGCATCGTCGAAGCGGAATCCTCCGTGGAGTCACAGCTCGCGTGACCCTTAGCGCACCACAGCGGTACTACGAGTGGCCGCCATCTAAAGCATCTGGGAAACGACAGCGGCGTCGAGGTGGGAGGTCGGATGGCGTCTAGAGTCGTGTTGCGCGCTCCGCCGGCGGGGACATAGCAGCGCCATCGCGACCGCGCGCTGAAGTCAGGGCTCTATACCAGTGTCGCGTAGGGCGTTCCTGCCGTGTCGGGTCTTCAAACGGCGCGCTGCAGCTCTCACGTCCAGCGTCTCCCCGGCGCGGCAGCGAACCACGATCGTCAGCATTGGGATCGATGCGCTCGCCCTCCTGATGGAGAGTCGAGCGCATATGATCGTGACCGATTCCGCCAGGCCGGTTGGCGCTGACTTCATTGCCAGGGGGACCGCAGGACCGGGGCCGACGTCACCGCCCCGCCACCTCACCGGGGGCAGCAAGAGCGGTTCGCGGCACCCCGGTTGGGCGGTCTAGGGTTCACATGCTATAGCCTCGACCCTACCCTGCCAGCCGCTGCTCGACTCGCCTGGCGCCCCAAAAAGCGCCGCCGACGGCCGCCGCGAGTGAAACGATCATGGCCGCGAGGGCGGCCCATGCCGTCCGGGAGGCATAGGGTTGTGCCTGCTGCGCGACGCTCGCCGCGCGGTCCTTCGCCCGGGCGGTGAGCTGCTGGACGCCGTTCCGAGCCTCGGTGGCAGCCTGCTCGGGATTGTTTCGCGCTGCCTCGACCCGTTGGCGGATGTCGCCGAGCGCGCTCCGCGCCTCGTCTTCAGATATTCCGGTGGCGCCGGCGACCACGCCGGCCGTCTTGGGATCGTTGAGTCGGGCGAGCATCTGATCGAGGTCGCCGCTGGTCAGGTCGGTGAGGCCGCCCGCGGCGCCGCCGACCGCCGAGCCCGCGCCCCGTGCGACCCCTAGCACACCACTCATACCGAGGCTGATGCCCGTTCCGGCGAGGTACAGGATACCCAGCATTGTCAGCACCCAGACGAGCGCTCCGTGTGTCGTGGCAACGGTTCGGTCGACCACCATCGATACGCGCGAGGCGATCATGCCACTGAGGAAGAGCGCGATGAGCAGGCTCAGCCCGGCCCAAATGCCGGCGCCGATGCCGAACGCCTTTGCATCGCTACCCGGCCCGGGACCGATGTCGGCCGCGCTGATGCCGATGGCCAGACCGAGCGTAGACAAGACCATCAGCACTCCCAGACCGATGAGGAAACCACTCCATACTCCGGCCCACGAGATGCGAGCCGTTTCGAGCGGCGTCGGTTGCGTACGTTCAGCAACACGAAGACGTTCCTGAGGTACTGCCATTATTTCTACCTCCTCGAACACATCTGGGACGACGTATGTATGTGCAAGCTCACGGCCATGAATGGCAAGGGCGTTGCTCAGTGACGATGACTGGATCGCTCACACCTGCGGGTGTAGGAAGTGCCTGGAATGGGAGATCAAGAGGAGAGCCGGAAGGCGCGTAGGGTGGTGCCGATCGTCGCCGAGCGGTTGAGAGTGGACCGGCGTCGGGTCACAGTCGGCACGGTGCGGGTCGCGAAGAGAACGAAGTTTCGAGACGTCGTGGTCGAGGAACCGGTCGCGCGGGAGGAGGTACACGTTCGCCGCGTGCCCGCTGCGCGATTCGTCGACGGGCCCGTTCCTGACCGATACGTCAACGGGCGGCTCATCATCTCCATACTGGAGGAGGTCCCGGTGGTCATCCGGCGACTCCGCGTTGTCGAGGAGCTGCATATCGAGAGACGCCGCACGACGGTGAGACCATCACAGCGCGTGACGTTGCGGCGCCAGGAAGCGCTCATTCAGCGGGAGCGGGCGCGCCGTCCCTCGCCCCCGGACCAAAACGCCGCGAGAACCGTCGGCCGACGGCGGTACGGAGGTAGTAATGCGTAAGAGCGTTGTAGGAACATTCGACTCGATGATGGAGGCCGAACAGGTCGCGGAGCTGTTGATGGAGCGAGGCTTCGACCGCGGGGATATCGACATCCGGGCGAGCGGGATGACGACTGGCGCCCTGGCGTCGTCGCAGGGCAGCACGAGCTGGTGGGAGTGGCTGTTCGGCGAAAGCGAAGATCGCAGTTATTACAGCGACCGCATGAGTCGAGGCGGCGCAATCCTGGCGGTGACGGCCGATGAGAGCGGCGCCGAGCGGGCGCGTCGCCTCATGGAGGCTGGGGGTGGCGACGTGGCGGCGAGCCAGTCGCCTGGTCCGGCACCAGACCAGACCGTGGGTCAAGGCTCCCCACCCCGAGAGCCGGGTGCTGATCAGCAGGGGACAGAGGAAGTGCTTCCTATCGTCGAGGAGCGGCTGCGGATCGGGAAGCGTCCGGTGGCTTCGGGCGCGGTCCGCGTGTACAGCCGGGTTACCGAGCGTCCGGTGGAGGAACGCGTACCACTGCGCGAAGAGCACGTCAGGGTCGAGCGGCGTCCTGCCGATCGGTCCGTCGGGGACGCCGCGGCAGCATTCCGGGAAGACGTCATCGAGATCCAGGAGACCGCCGAGGAGGTCGTGGTTGCCAAGGAGGCGCGGGTGGTCGAGGAGGTCATCGTCAGCAAAGACGTCGAAGAGCGGGTCGAGCAAGTGAGCGATCGCGTCCGGCGGACCGAAATCGACGTGGAACGTGACCAGGGCGGCCCCGAGCGTTTGGACGCTGTGGGTAGCGACGCCGAGGATTTTCGCCGCCACTGGGCGGAGGCGCGTGAGGCCCGCAGCCTGCCCCAGGAGCTGTCGGAGCCAGCCTACCGGTTTGGCCATGAGCTGGCCGGCGACGGCCAGGATTGGTCGGCGACCGAACCCGAGGCACGTCGCCGGTGGGAGGAGCGCTACCCTGGCACCTGGGAGCGCATAGTGGACTCTATCAGGTACGCGTGGGACCAGACGCGCCGTCGTCGCCGCGCCGCGTAGTCGTGGAACTCCGCACTGTGAGCGAGAGCCGGGCGTCGTGCCCGGCTCTCTCGCCGCGTGGTCACACTCGCGGTTACGCCTGAAGAAAGTATTGAGCTCCGCTCAGTCGACCGCTGCAACGCCCGGCGACATCGCCCGCGCGTCCGACCCGGCTCGCAGTTGGCACAGATTCTTTCCACACCTGGCGCACCTCGCACCGCAGACAGTCCTCAGCAGACCCACTTGGCGTATACGGCCTCGAGCCGAGGCCGCGTGACCACGGCGCTGCCAAGTCCCCCTCCCCGGGTTAGACGCCATTCGGGGGATGCAGATCTGGGATCGGGCGCAACTAAGCACCTTTATCACGCCCCCGCCCCACCTTAGGTCATCGTCTGGTCGAAGATGGCGGCTGAGGAGGCGGACGCTGGTTCCGTCCTTGTAGGCGAGGATCTCCTCGTAGACGCAGCCGTGCCGGTGGAAGGGCTCCCGGACCTGGGTAGGGTGCATGGCAGTGTAACTGGGAAGCGCGGACCTCATGGTCACAGGAACCGGCCGGCATGCTTCACGGCGTCCCACCCCTCTCCCGCCAGGAATTCCTGGTAGAGTGCCGCCGATGCCGACCGCGACCCCTCTCAACGGGCTGAAGGTGCTCGTCGTCGAAGACGACGAGACCACGAGGTACGCATGGTGTAAGTATCTCGCGCTCGCCGGGGCAGCCGTCACGTCTGCTGAAGACGGGCAACAAGCTTTGCAGGCTCTCCGTGGGAACGCGCTAGACGTGGTCCTAGTCGACCTGGTATTGCCTGACATGGACGGCTTCGCGGTCCTGGCACGGTCTCAATCACAATCACAGCTGGTGCTGGCGATCGCAGTCACCGCTTTTTGATGACGAGGTCCAACGACGGTACGCGCTGAGCGCAGGGTTTGCCGCGTACCTCGTGAAGCCGGTCTACCCATCAGCGCTCGTTGAGGAGATCACGCGACTCATGGGTTCTCGCTGACACGGCGAGTGGCTCGTCTTCACAGTTACGATGCTCGTAACCATCTCTCGCGACGCGGCTCGGGTCCTGCGAGTCTCCACGTCTCTGGCTTATCAGTACAGCGCCATTGCGGCCGCCATCAAAGGCGGCCATGTTTCCGAAGGGCGGTGGCGGTTCACCCTGACTCCTGACGACGCCATCCACTTGCGCGCCTGGTGCAAGGACCAAGCCGATGCTCTTCGTCCCACCGATGCGGTCTTGGCCACATTATTCGACGGCATCGCCGCCGACCTCACAGCGATGATCGCGAACCGGGCGTAGCGCGGCCTGCACTCGGGCTCAGCGTCGGGAGCGGGGCCCTTACGGCGCCAGACACCGGCTCGCCCGGGCACCTTTAGCCAGTCCGTTGGGTGCGATCGCCATCGCGAGCGGCATGACCGTTGCATTTACCAGATCGACGTGACAGAGCCACGACTGATGGGGGTGATGCTGCGACGCGGGTCGTCTCGCGTTCGCCGCAAGGTGGCAGCCGGCTCGCTGCCGTCCACGCCGTGCACGACGCTGTGGGGCCGACCGGGCCAAGGCGTCATCTGTGAATCGTGCGAGACAATGACGCCGCCGACGCGCGCGCTCCAGTGTCGCGACGGCAACGATCAGGTCTTCACCCTGTGTTATGCCTGTTTCGGTGCTTGGGTTTCCGTGGTTCACACTCCGGAGGCTGCGTAGAAGGACTCTGCGGATTCGCTCCGAACGCCGCCCCTCGCGCGGAGATTCTTGCCCCCCATGGAGGACGGCCGGACGGTGACCACTTCCCACGCGAGGTCCTGCTCGGTGAACCGATCGCCGAGGTGCGTGGTGATGGCGGCCCCGATAGCCGTAAGCGGGAAAATCATGCCGCGACGGCCCCGGAAAGCGCCGCGGGGACCCGCGAGCACCTCACGCCCGAGAAGTGGACAAGCTGATCGGGGCGGCCAGCCGGCTGGTCCGCACGGCGGCCGCGATGCGGCGCTGATCCTCGTCGGCTACCGGCAGGCCTGCGCGTCAGCGAATTGGTGGCCCTTCGGTGGGATCAGGTGGACCTGCGAGCCGGCCTGCTTCACGTGTCCACGCTCAAGGGCGGCGTGCCGTCGACCCATCCCCTCCGAGGCCCCGAGCTGCGGGCGCTACGACTTCTGCGCCGACTACCCTACCCCCACCGCCTATGTTTCACGACGGAGCGCGGCGCGCAGCTGACGGACTCCGGCGTGAGGAAGATCGTAACGCGGGCGGGCACCGCAGCCACGTTGCCATTCCCGGTCCATCCGCGCATGCTGCGGCACGCAACGGGGTACAAGTTAGCGAACGACGGGCAGGACACGCGGGCTATCCAGCACTACCTCGGCCACAAGAACATCACCCACACCACGCGCTACACGAACCTGGCGCTCGATCGGTTGAAGGCGTCCTGGCGGGACTGAGGTCGGCTGGCCGGCGCCTATACTCGCGCGAATCGCCGTCGTGGAGACGGAAGCGACAGTGCTCCCCAGCATCTCCGTCATGGCAACTCCGTCCCGAGCGTCGTCATTACGTACGGATCTCCCGATCGTCGGAGGCGGCCTGGTTAGCGAGCACCGTGTCGGCCGCGTCAGCCAAGCGCTCCTCGCTAGTGTTGGCAGTCGGGACCACATCCTCACCGCGATAGAAGGACGACCCCTTGTAGAGCTCTGCGACGAAGGCGACAAAAACCTTCGCGACCGCGATCGTGGGGACGGCGAGAATGACCCCGAGGAGGCCGAAGAGCTTACCGCCGATGAGCAGACCGAGGAAGACCGCCATCGGGTGCAGGCTCAAGCGGCTGCCGAGGATCCTCGGCGTCAAGTAGTAGCCCTCGGCGGACTGGACCGCGACGAAGACGCTGGCGAGCGCGCTAAGCTTCCAGAGTCCCCCGCCTTGGGCGAGGACAAAGGCAGCGGCGAGCACGAAGCCGAAGAGCGTGCCAATATAGGGGATCACGTTCAGGAAACCGGCGAGAGCCGCGAGCCCCGCCCACGCCGGCACGCGCAGCACCGCGAACCCAATCGCATAGAGGATCGCCATGATCGCCGCGATGAACAGCTGGCCGCGCACATAGGAAGCGAGGATTCGTCCCACTTCGTCGAAGAGTCGGGTGAAGGGGTCGCGAAAGCGGGGCGGGATCAGATCCTCGAGCGTGCTCCGCCAGCCGGTGAAACCAGCCAGAATATAGAAGACGAAGAATGGGACCAGCAGCAGGTCGAGCGACGCGACGGCGGTGGCGAGAAAGCCGGAGAGCCCGCCCGCGACCCACTCGGCCGGAATGCCGGTCATACTGGCCGGATCCCGAAGGAGCTGCTCGAAGCGCTCGCCGATCATGCGGTCGAGAAAGGGGGAGTAGCGCTGAAGCGTTGCGCGGTGCCGGGCGGCGTTCTGCTCCGTGAAGTGGCTCATCAAACCCTGCACGGCGACCACGACCTGCTCCCACAAATCGGGAATGACGAAGACCAGACAGACGAACCCCGTGAGCCCGACGACCAGCAGCGCGGCGATAGATGCGACCGTGCGCGAAAGACCGCGCATCTCGAATCGTTCGACAAGCGGGTTGAGGAGGTACGCGAGTGCGAAGGAGGCGAGGACGGGCACGATCGCGACTCGGCCTGCGACATAAAGGAGCTGGAGCAGCAGGACGGTGAGCACGACGGCGGGCACCCATCGAAGCCACCAGAACGGCGAGCGCGGCTCGATTATGATCGGCACCGGATTGCGGCGGCCGACGGTCATCAACGGGCTCCTTCGATGTCGGAGGGCTGGGTCAATGCCCGCGCTCCGTGGTTGAGAAATGTGCAAATGTGGGACCAGTGCAACCTCGCTTCAGCGGTCTGACGACGATCGCCTATAGACGCCTCAAAGTAGACGGCGTCGACGGTGATGCCGGTGGCGACGGCAAGCGAACAGTCGGCATGGTGGCGATGGCAGACATCTTGTGACGGATCTGGAGATGCCCGCTGACGCTTCACCGCTCCAAAAGCCAGACACCGTCCTCGCCGGCCAGGCGCTTGTTGAGAGATCGGCGCGGATCGTGGCGTCCCTCGAAGGCCCTGTCTGCTGACGAAGCCCATGCAGAGACACGTATTTCGGCGGCATCGAATCCTGGGCGCGCCCAAGGGCGGGAAGAGCAAGGCCAGTCGCGAGGGGTTCATGTCCCTGTCGACGACGGCGACGAGGATGCCCGCCATTTTCAAACATTATTTCGAGCATGGGGCGCCCGTTCTTCGAGGCTCCGATAGACCCGGGGCGGTTCATGAGATGGCAAGAGGTCTAAGGTACGACGTGGATCGGAAGCGTGAAGCAGAAAGTGCTTCCTTGCCCGATGCTGCTTTCTGCCCAAATCCGTCCGCCATGGGCTTGCACAATACACTTGCAGATGTAGAGGCCGAGTCCCATACCCCGTCGATCATTCTTGGCGAGCTGAAGGAACCTTACGAATACCGCTTCCAACTTCTCGGCAGGGATTCCCTCGCCCGTATCGCTGATAGCGAAGCGAATGTCCTCTCCGATGCGTTCGACCCGGACGAGAACTGTCCCATTCGCTGGAGTGAACTTGATCGCGTTGCTCAGAAGATTCGTGAGCACCTGGAGAAGCCGCGCAGGATCAAACGCCGCAACCGCCGGCGGCGGCACGATCTCCGGCGCGAGCGAGATCCCGCTTGATGATGCCTGCGCCCGAAAGGTATCGATGGCCTCCGTCACGACATGAGTCGGATCTCCAACCTCACGAATCACCCTAAGAGTGCCGGCTTCGATGCTCGCGACATCGACCAGATCTCCGATGAGGCGGTTCATCCGAGCACTCGCCCGCTGAATGCGCTGAGCGTACCTAAGCACGTCTTCGACGTGATTCTCCCGCGCCACTCCTGTCTCGATGAGCGCCGCGGAACCGATCACTGCATTCAGCATACTCCTCAGGTCGTGGCTAACGAGGCCCAGAAACTCGTCCCGTGTCGCGAGCAGATCGTCGGACCGAGCGCGTTCACTGAACAGGTCCTTGTCCGTTTCCTCGCGTTCGCGCGACAGAAGGCTGACGTGCTCAGCCCGTTCATCACGACGGGTTTCGTCTGCGTTGGCTCGCTCCTTTCGGAGGGCCTCGTCTTCCAGCAGTCTTTCCTTCTGGCGAATCTTGGGAGGCTGCGCACTGGGCGCAGGGGTCGCCGACTCTCGGTCCGTCTTCGCGCGCGCGGCCGCAAGCACAGCGTCGGCACGCGCCCGGGCCCGGCTGATGACGGCGTCCGCGGTCTCATCGATGGCAGCCAGCTCTTCTTCGAGAGCATGATCCGCCTTCTCGCGTTCGAGTCGCAGGCTTTCGTCGGTTTGTTCGCGCTCTGAGCGGGCTTGCTTATCCTGGGGATCCATACGGGCGAGGCAAAGTCTATCATCGCGGTTGGACGCGAGCGAGCCGTGCCAATCCTCTTTCCCTTACGGGAGACCGCGGCATTCCTCCTCGACGCCGCTATCAGGATGCGGCCACTGAGTAGGCGCTGAGGAACGCGACCGCGGCCCGCCTCCAGGAGCTTCTGGCGCGTGGTGTTCCGGCGGCGCTACTTCACAAGCCGGGCGCCCTGCAGCGTGCCCTCGACGGCTTCATCCGCTACTACGACCATGAGCGGGCCCACCAAGGCTACCGCGTCCGCGGTCGTACCCCGGCCGCGCTCGTCTGGGGCGTGGCGGCGGCGCAGCGATCTCATTCACCGCTCTAGGGCCGCGAAAGTGTGAACACCGTTTCGAGTCTGGACAGGCTAGTGGGCTCAGTCGCCCGGTACTCGCGGGATCGGGATCTTCGGCGTCCATGCCAGCCACTCCTTGTCGGTTTCCTCGTGGAGCACGAAGATCGTCCCGGCCTTCGCCGGCTGACTGCTGGTATCCGGTGTGGCGAACGCCACGCCGCCGACGGCGAGGGATCGCAGCGACTCGAGGCTGAGCGAGCCGATCCTCACCAACGACGTGTAGGGCTGGTCGATGAGCACATTGACGCGCGCGCTGGTCGCGTCGCGGCTGAGGTGGGTGTCGATGAAGGTGCCGACCTCGATGCCGCGATAATAGATCGGCGAGCCGTTGCGGACCGAGATGAGGCGCGCCGTGGCAAGGATAATCGTCAGGCCGCGACGATTCAGCGTCGGCGACGGGTGGTCGACGCCGGTGAACGAGGTCTGCATCTTGCCGGTGCCCGGCAGCACCTGGATGTACGGCCCCGACAGCACCGTGCTCAGCCCGGTGATGGAGGCGGGCCCGACCTGCGGGCGCACGATCCAGAACACCGACCCGTCGCGCGCGATGACGGCGGCCGAGCGTCGCAGCCGCGCGCTGACCACGACCCGGCTGTGATCAGGGCTCAGATCGATCTCCCGGACCTCACCGATGGGCACGCCGCGATAGCGGATCTCGGTCTGTCCGACCTTGACGCCATCTCCGTCGGCGAACGCGATGGTAATCGTCGGCCCCGCCTGTCGCACGCGGTCGTACACGAGGTAGCCGGCCACGATCGCCGCCACCAGGGGAACCAACCAGGCGACCGAGAGCCCCCAGCGCCGCCGCCGGATGAGGGCGTCAGGAACCGCCTCCGCCGCCTCAGGCGGGTCGCTCATGCCCGCTCCTGCGGCGTCTCCCAGATCTGCGCCGGATCGAAACTCGTCGAGGCGAGAATCGTCAGCACGACGACCGCGGTGAAGGCGAAGAGCCCGCGCCCGGGCAGCACCGTCGCCAGCTCCCCCAGTTTGACGAGCGAGACGAGGATCGACAGCAAGAACACGTCGAGCATGGCCCAGGGACCGATGATCTCTATGGCCCGGTAGATCCACATCCGCGCGATCCGCCGGTGCGTCGACCGGAAGCGCGTGGTGACCACCAGGTAGAAGAGTCCCAGGAGCTTCAGCAGCGGGATGACAATGCTCGCCAGGACCACGACAATAGCCACCGGGGCTTGGCCGTGCTCGAAGAGCGAGACCGCGCCCTGGAAGACGGTGTTCTCAGAGTGCGCGCCGTATATTTCCATCCTCAGGATGGGATAGACGTTGGCCGGCCAATAGAACATCAACGCCGCCAGCGAGAACGCTGCCGTGCGGCCGAGCGTGTTGCGCTTGTTCGCGCGCACCACCGAGCCGCACCGAGCGCACTCGACCAGCACTTCGGGGGGCAGGGGCCCCACGCGCTGCACGAGGCCGCAGGTTTTGCAGGCGAGGAGCATTGCCCATGGCATACGCAAGCGTGGTGCCAGGGGAATCGCACCGAGTTCGCCCCAGCCTCCGGCTGACTACCCCTTAGCAGCCCGTGGCGGAAGTCATTGCGATGAGCCCGCCGCGGCGAGCGAGAAGTTGGGTGGGCCGTCTTGGGCGAGCAAACGCCCGTCCGCCGGATCGGCTCAGAATAGGAAACACTCTTCCTATCGCGCCCGGTTGCGGCGCACGGTACCCTCGTACCGGGGTAGTTTTCATGAGGATCCCGACCGAGCCGATCGGAAGTATCCCCCGCCCACGCGCGCTGATCGAGGCGGCCGCACAGAAAGGCGGTGATGATCCGGGTCTTGAACCGCTGTATCTCGCTGCAATCCGGGACACAGTGGAGCGGTTCGAGGCGACGGGATCGCCGGTCATCACCGACGGCGAACAGCGCAAATACCATAATTTCTGGACATATTCGGTCCATGGCCTGACGAACACGCATCCGGAAGGCTTCCGTATACCCTTTGCAGCCGGGCACACGCGCCGGATGCCGCGCCTGACCGACGGGCCCTTCCGATACCGCCGGTATGCCGACAGCTTCCTTGAAACCGCGCAGCGCTTCGCGACCGTGCCGATCAAGCAGGCGGTGATCGCGCCCTCGGCGCTTAGCCTCATGTATCCAAACCAGGGCATCGCGGGCTATTCGCGCGACGAGTTCATCGAAGACCTGCTACACGAGCACGAGATCGAGGTGAGGCGCTGCCTCGCGAAGGGCGCGCATGCCGTGCAGGTCGATTTCACGGAAGGGCGTCTGGCGGCGAAAGTCGACCCGACAGGTCATTTGCTGAGCAGCTTCATCGAGCTCAACAACCTCGTGTTTTCCCGGTTCACACCGCAAGAGCGCGCCCGCCTCGGCGTGCATACCTGCCCTGGCGGCGACCGCGACTCCACGCACAGTGCTGACGTCGATTACGAAGAACTGCTGCCGGCCCTCTTCGAGCTAAAAGCGGGTAATTTCTACGTGGCGCTGGCCGGAGAGAAGGACCAGCGGCGCGTTCTGCGCATCATCCGACGGTACATGAAGCCGGACCAGCGGATTTTCGTCGGTGTGACTGCGCCGATCGATCCGCGTATCGAGCGGCCTGAAGAAGTCAGAGACCTTGTCCTCGAAGCGGCGGAACATATTCCCCCTGACCGCCTCGGCACGACGGATGACTGCGGCTTCTCTCCGTTCAGCGACGACACGTCGACGACGAGGGACACAGCGTTCGCGAAGATTACCGCGCGCGTGCGCGGCACCGCACTTGCGGAGGACACGTTCGGAGCCGCAGGATGAAGCCCGGCGGCCGGGCGCACAGCCCCGACGAAGACGATCTCCTCCGTTCCGTTGCCAGCCAGAACGCTCAAAGCATTCTCGCGGCGCGCCAGCGCGCCGAGCAGGAGATGCTGCGCGCCAGCGAAGCACTTGAGCGCAAGACGCGTGAGCTTGCCGAATCGCTAGCCATGATGCGCGCCACGCTGGAATCAACATGGGACGGCATTCTGGTCACCGACCAGGCCGGGAATATCACGGGCTTCAATCAAAAGCTGATCGACATGTGGCGCATCCCTGAGGGGGTCCTGAAGGCGGCGGGACGGCACCATGACCTCGTCGACGTCATAACCGGACAGTTTGACGACTGCAGCCGGTCTTCCTACCGCGCCCGTATCGATGAAATCTATGCCGTATCTCCCAGCGACAGCCTCGATGTGCTGGAGCTCGCCGACGGCAGGGTGTTCGAGAGCTACTCGCGTGTGCAATCCATCGACGGCCGGAACGCCGGGCGGGTGTGGAGCTTTCGCGACATCACGCAACAGCGGCGATCGGAAGAAGCGCTTCGTGAGGAAAGCCGGACGCTGGCGCTGCTGAACAAGACTGGGACGATGCTTGCCTCGAAGCTCGATCTGCAGGCGCTCCTTCAGGCGGTGACGGATGCCGCGACCGAGCTCAGCGGCGCCCGGGTCGGCGCATTCTTTTACAACACCACCGACGTCAACGGCGACGCTTTCACGCTGTTCACTCTCTCAGGCGCGCCGCGCGACGCTTTCGAGCGTTTCGGTCAGCCGCGGGCCACACCGCTGTTCGGTTCGACCTTCCGGGGCGAGGGGCCCATCCGGTGCGATGACGTCCTGAAAGACCCGCGCTACGGCGAGATGCCGCCGCACGGCGGCATGCCGGCCGGGCCCCTGCCGGTACGCAGCTATCTTGCCGTCCCCGTCATCTCACGCACGGGCGAGATCATCGGCGGGCTTTTCTTCGGCCATCCGGAAATCGGCGTCTTCACAGAGCGCGCCGAGCGCCTGGTCGTCGGCATTGCTGCCCACGCGGCCGTCGCTGTGGACAACGCGCGCCTCTATGAGGCCCGCAAAGAGTTGCTGGAGAGCGAGCGCTCGGCGCGAAGCGAGGTGGAGCGTGCGAGTGCCATGAAGGATGATTTTCTCGCCACCGTTTCGCACGAGCTGCGCACGCCGCTCAACGCAATCCTGGGGTGGCTCCGCATCCTGCGGTCGCGGCCGGTCGCTGCATCTGAGCTCGAGCACGCGCTCGAAGTCATGGAGAGGAATGCCAGCATTCAGATCCAGCTCATCGAGGATCTGCTCGACATGAGCCGGATCACGTCCGGCAAGATGCGGCTCGATGTCCAGCCGCTCAATCCCGTCGCGTTCATAGAGGCGGCCGTTCAGACAGTGACGCCGGCCGCCGAGGCTAAAGGTATTCGGCTTCGGACAGTGCTCGATCCTACGGCCGGCCCCATCACCGGCGATCCGAGCCGGCTCCAGCAGGTCGTGTGGAACCTGCTCTCCAACGCCATCAAATTCACTGGCCGGAACGGCCAGGTTGAGATCGTGTTGCGGCGGGCCGGCTCGCACATCGAGGTCATCGTTGCCGACACCGGCGCCGGTATTAAGCCGGAATCGTTGTCGATGATCTTCGACCGCTTTCAGCAGGGCGATTCGTCGCGCACCCGCGCTGTGGGTGGGCTGGGCCTGGGGCTGTCGATCGTCAAGCATCTCGTCGAGCAGCACGGCGGCAGCGTGTCCGTCGCGAGTCCCGGCGAAGGGGAGGGCGCTACTTTCACAATCCGCCTGCCTCTTACGGCCATTCGTGCGGGCGGCGGCGGCCCGCGCGTCATGAAGAACCCGACGGCGGCAACTGATTATCGGTTCTCTGATCTGTCGGGCATCAAAGTACTCGTCGTCGACGATCAGGCCGATGCCCGCGATCTGATCAGGCGCGTGCTGACGGAATGCGGTGCCGACGTTGCGACCGCCACGTCAGTCGATGAAACGCTGACGGCCATCGAGGAGCACAGGCCCGATGTCCTGGTCAGCGACATAGGCATGCCGGAGGTCGACGGTTACGAGCTGCTGCGGAGAGTGCGGGCACTGGGGCACGCTCGTGGCGGCGGCCTTCCGGCAATCGCGCTTACCGCCTTCTCTCGCTCCGAGGACCGGACGCGCGCCTTGCGCGCAGGCTTTCTTGTGCACGTTACGAAGCCGGTTGAGCCATCCGAACTGGTAGCCACAGTCGCGAGCGTCGTCGGGCGAACAGGCAATTCTGTGCCGTAGCGCCTCGTGATCGACCAGTTGATCACTCCACACGACTCCCAGAACCCATGCGCCCGCGACTGCGCCTACGGGGGCTCCCGGAGGAAATCCCACCCACCGCAACGCCGTGGATTATCAGTGCGCTCGGCGTGCTTAGTTCGCCGCTCACGCCCACATTGGAGCACCGCCACTCCAGATGGACCGTTTCTGATGTGCAGTTCTCACGGAGCGGTTTCGGTCTCGTTCAACGGGTTCGCGCAGAGCCGGGCGCGCGAGCGCTTCGGTCCCCAGCGTCGTACCGCCGGCACAGTAATCGACCCGTCGCCGATGGCGCCCGAACCGGTCGCCGCCGTCGCCGAAGCTCCCACTCCCCCCCCGCCCGTCGCCGGTGCTCGCGGCCGGCACGTGGACCCGGTCCTGGCCCGGCATCCTGGCTGAGGCTGCAGGGTTCGCCGCCTTGCTGGTCGTGCCTTGGATGATCCGGCGCTGGTAATGCGCTGGTAGTCGCCCCTCCGGACGTGGGGTGAGCAGGCGACCTGCCCTCGTTGGCATGTCCGGTGCGACCAGGCGTTCGTCCGAGCAACGGGACGGGCGCATCAACGATCAGCCCTGTCTTGGATGCCGCTCCCCCGGTCTTCCGGCCAGACGACGTTGTAGCGCGACGCCTCCGCTGTTTTAGTGCTAGCGACCTCGGAGCGCTTGCGGGCCCGTGCCGGACCGCACAGCGCGTCCCTAACTAGGGCCTGGCTGCCGTTGGTACGCCTCTTGAACAGGCTCGCGATAAGACGACCTTCGCAGGGGAAGATCAATATGGCGTCAGGCGCGGGCCCCCAAGACGATTGCGGCGAGCCGACCGCGACTCTCGCCGAGGTTGACATTCTTTCAGAACTCGCCGTCCGGCCCAGGCGTGCCGCGGATCACGAGCGCGAGAATCAGGCCCTTGCCAGCCTCGCCAAGGAAATGGCCCGCAAGCCCCGCAATATGCTTCAGAAGCTGGTGGAGACCGCCGTGGAGCTGTGCAATGCACACACGGCGGGCATCAGCCTTCTCGAGGGTAATGTGTTCCGGTGGGAGGCCGTGGCCGGCGTCTTTGCTGCGTATCGCAATGGGACGATGCCACGCGAGGCCAGCCCCTGCGGGGTCTGCATCGACCGTGACGCGACCCAGCTCATGCATCTGGCCGACCGCTGCTTCCCCGCGCTGCGCAATGAGCCGCGCTTCGTGGAGGCGCTCCTCATCCCCTTTCATTTTCAGGGGGCGCCAATCGGCACGGT
The DNA here is from genome assembly GCA_963734175.1 of uncultured Candidatus Rokubacteria bacterium. GTDB lineage: Bacteria > Methylomirabilota > Methylomirabilia > Rokubacteriales > CSP1-6 > AR5. Next base: position 320,238 of record CAVTGC010000010.1, on the reverse strand, counting down.
GTGGATCGTGAGCCATACCTCAGACCGGCGATTCGACCGCGAGGACGAGCGCCTGGTTCGGAGTCTCGCCGAGTTTGCGTCAGCCGGCTGGCAGTTGTGGAAGTCGTACGACCTTGCGGAACAGCAGAGTCGCCGGAAGGACGAATTTCTAGCGATGCTCGGGCACGAGATTCGTAATCCGCTTGCGGCTATCGTCAATGCCGCGGGCGTGTTGCGGGTGGACGTGGCGACCGACCGGGCGAGACGCATGGTGGAGGTGGTGACCCGACAGGCGCAGGATCTCAGTCGAATGGTCAATGATCTCATGGACCTCTCCAGGATCACTCAGGGCACGCTCGATCTCCAAGCGAAGCCGCTCGAGCTCGGAGCCTTGCTAACGGACATTGTGGACACGGCTCGTCCCGATATCGAACGCCGGCGGCACCGCGTGTTTACCGAAATGCCGCCGGAGCCGGTCTGGCTCCATGCGGATCGCGGACGACTGAGGCAAATCGTCGGCAACCTTATCGACAACGCCGCCAAGTACACGCCCGATGGTGGTGAGATCTGGGTGACGGCCGAGCGCACCGGCGACCACGTATCCATCATGGTCCGTGACACCGGCATCGGTATTCCGCCCGAACGGCTTGGTAACGTCTTCAACCTCTTTTGGCAGGTCAATCGCTCCAGTCAACGGTCCGCAGGAGGACTCGGCCTAGGCTTGACGCTGGTGCGAAGCCTCGCGGAGCTGCACGGCGGCACCGTCGCAGCCACCAGCGATGGCATAGGCAAAGGTAGCAAGTTCACGGTGCTTCTTCCCGCGCTGTCCAGTTCACCGGCGACGGAGCCGCCGCCGCGCAGCCCCTCGAGCCCGGACCTCGGCCCGCCTCGTCGTATCCTGCTGGTCGAGGACAACGAGGACGTTGCCAACGGCCTCTCCATCACGCTGGCGCTCGACGGTCATAGTGTCCGGGTAGCCACGGATGGTCGCTCAGCACTGCAGGCGCTATCGGCCTTCGAGCCCCACATAGTGCTCCTCGACGTCGGCCTGCCTGACATGGACGGCTACGAGGTCGCCCGTTGTATGCGTCAGGCGTGCGAGAGAGCTGATCTGATGATCATTACACTGAGCGGCTATGGTCAGGAGCAGGACCGGCGTCTGTCCCGAGAAGCCGGCTGCGATGTGCACCTCGTGAAGCCGACCGAGGTCGAGACCCTGCGCGACCTGTTCCGTCGCTCGGCCTCAGCGACGTCCGAACTCCAGTAGCGCCCCTCGTCGGCACGTCCGTTGCGATTCCGGCTCGGCCACTACGACCGCCGTGGATGACTTTTAGCATTGAAAAATGCGTCGACGGCCTGCCGGTAATGGCTCCCATGCGCGCCTGCCAGTGCTGGGCAGAGAGTAGCCGGCATCGGCCTTGCTGCGACCAATCCCATGCCGGAGGTGTACACGACGACACGCCAGCCTTGGGAGGCTGCGAATTCGCGGGCGACCGCTTCCTGCCTGACTACAGACTTGTCGGGTCGTGGTCGTCACCTTGGTCGCGCGTCGACTCCTGGCGTAGACTCCGGCGCGAGTGATGCGGCCTGCACCGCAACCGGCTCGTAGGGCGGGCAAAGATGTTTCTCGCTGCCGAGGAAGGTTCGCTTGACGTCGTAATCCGTCCGGGATACGGATAGGCTGTCCGTGACGACATCGAACCTGACCCCGTTGTAACCGGCAACGGCGTCACCGTCTGGGAATACAGCACACGGCTGCCCGGTCGATGTCTCCGCCGCGACCAACCGCCTCGTCAGGAACGTTCACCGTTACCAGCAGAAGTTTGAACGTGCCAAGGCTGCTGCAATAGCAGACGGCCGCGTCCTCGGCTACCGCAACGTCGGCGAACCTGGTAGCTGTCGACGGAGATCGACCCCGAGCAGGCCAAGCTCGTAGTTCGGCTCTTCGGGATGGCGGCTGACGGCAAAGGCTACCTCAAGATCGCCAGAACCCTGAATGCCGCCAGGGTCAAGAATCCCAACGGCCAGGACCGGCGGAACGCGGAAGACAACTGACCAATGGTCGGCTATGGGGATTCGGCCATTCTGCTCCGGGAGACGTATCTCGGACGGGTCACATACGGGGCGACCAGGAACGTCCTCAAAGGCGGTACCGCAAGAAAGCCCCTGGTGACGAGCCAGTCACAGCAAGCCCCTGCCTCGCCTCCGAATGCCGGGAGTTTGCACCCTTCAACTCGGTTGCCACGGAATCGAGAATCTGTGATCCTCCAGTCATGCCTCCCGCCACCGGCCCCCACGACGATGCCGAGATCGCCGCCGCCCGGCTCGCCGCGATTGTCAACTCCTCGGACGACGCCATCGTGAGCAAGACGCTCGATGGAGTCATCACGTCATGGAATGCGGGCGCCGAGCGGATGTTCGGCTACACCGAGTCCGAAGCGGTCGGGCACCACATCACCCTCATCATCCCCCAGGATCGCCATGCCGAGGAGGAGCAAGTCCTGGCCCGCCTGAGGCGTGGAGAGCGGGTCGATCATTTCGAGACCGTGCGGAGGCGGAAGGACGGGACGGCTATCGACATCTCGCTCACGGTCTCGCCGCTTCGGAGCGCGAGCGGGGCCATCGTGGGGGCCTCCAAGATCGCGCGTGACATCTCGGATGGTAAGAGCATGGAACGGGCCCGCGCTGCCCTCTTGGCCCGCGAACAGGAGGCGCGTACTGCCGCAGAAGAGGCCAACCGGCTGAAGGATGACTTCTTGGCAGTCTTGTCCCATGAACTGCGGACGCCACTGAACACTGCCCTGGGATGGGTGCGGCTGATCGAGGCCGGGCAATTGGCCCCCGGGGACGCCCACAAGGGCATCGGCGCGATTCGGCGGAGCCTGGACCAGCAGCTTCGGCTCGTCAACGACCTTCTGGACCTGACGTCGATGGTGGCGGGCAAGACGCAGATCGCTCCTGAGTACTTGGACCTCTGTGAGCTTGTTCGCTTGTCGGCTGAAGCGTGGCGAGCGCCAGCCGCGACCGCGAACATCGAAGTGGTGACATCTCTCGAGGGTCCAGTGCCGATCTACGGTGACCCGGTGCGCCTGGATCAGGTGTTCTCGAATCTCATGGCAAACGCGATCAAGTTCACGCCCCACGGTGGCCGCGTGAACGTCAGTGTCGGGCTGCGTGGGTCCGAGGCGTACATGGTCGTGACGGACACTGGGCGTGGGATCGAAGCTGACTTCTTGCCCCACGTCTTCGAGAGGTTTCGTCAGGCGGACAGTACGACCACACGCTCCGCTCGCGGCGTTGGCCTCGGCCTCGCAATCGTGCGGTCGCTGGTAGAACTTCACGGTGGTCAGGTGCGAGCCGAGAGCGATGGGCCCGGGAGGGGCGCGTGCTTCACGATCACGCTGCCGCTCACGTCGACGGTTCGTATTTCTCGGGGGCCGGAGCCTGTCACACTGACATGGCCGAGCGGGGAGGTGACGGAGCGCGCGAAGGGTCTTCACGCCGCCCTCGACTTCCTTCAGCTCAAGCCGATCGAGCCCGAGCTGCAGATGCCCCACCGATGGCTCGACACCTGGGAGGGAGTCGGGCTTCACGGTCGGCGTTGAGCGCCAGGGGTTATTGGCTGTCGCTGAGCCACATCGCGGAAGGGAAGTGGCGGGCCCATGCCGACATCCAGACCACTACGCTCTATACGAGGCTGACCCAGGGCGATCTGGAGAAGGTAGTAAGCGTCTTTGACGTGAGCGGGGCATGAACAGGGGTTCACATCCCTACCCCACGGCACTAAAACTCGGGGACCAAAAGGAAAAGATAATCAATGTGGTGACCCCGGCGGGATTCGATACCTTTGGCTTGGTCGAAAACCGAGGAATTGTGCGAGTTCGCTAACGTCGGACGACGCCGACTGGTCGATCGCCCTTCTTCCAACCGACGAGGTATCCTCTGTTTAGACACCTTGGAGGACTTTGATTTCTGAAAGTTCGGTCGTCGCCCCACTGGTTTGGCGGCTTTTGGGATCGTGACGTCCGGCTGAGTATCCCGGCCGCGTAACGGCCCATAACGAAACCCAGGCGGTTGGGATCTGAGCTATGTGCTCTTTCGAATCTCGGCTGCCGCTCTAACTGCTGGCGAAGTACGGCAGCCAGCGATGGGTGGACGGCGCCCGAGACGCGCGAAGCTATGGCAGGAAGCGAACAAGACCGGCGTGACGAGCGAGCGGCACAACGACGCGCTTCTCGCCGCCTTCCGGGAGGGCGTATGGCGACCGGTGTGGGCGCCGCCCTGCAACGAGGGTTCGGGGAGGCTTGACTACACCACACCTTGTAGGTTATAAAATGCCATGCCAACGCCAGGCCCGCTCCCTGAGTTCGAGGATGTGCGCGCCGAACTGTCGCACCTCTGGCCAGCCGTCTACGCCGCATTCGAATCGGGTTGTCAGGACGTCCGAGGCTGGTTCGATGACCGGCACGAGTCAGTGAACAATGCCTTGGCGCACAATATCGTGCGCTACTTGGCAATCCAGCGCCTCGAGGCGGATGGCCTCCACGCAGCTGAGGACGACGTGGAGCGTGAGCCGCTGGCAAACAACGGCATCTCACTACTGGCCGGGCGCTACCATCTCCGATTTCAAAAGTACTCGCCCGCTGGCGTCCGACCGCCGGGTGGCTCAAAGATCCTCCAGGACTTCTACGCTCAACAGTTGACATTTCAGTTTCCCGACGTGGAATCCCCAATCGCGGCGGATGGCATCATCAACCTGCTGGCGCTCTGGGAGGTGACCGCGGCATACAAGTTCGTGGCTCTCCACCTCGCCTGCCCGGCCTCAGCAGGTAGCACCGTTACGCTGCATTGGGGCCCAATTGAGATTCCTCATCCGGCGCACGGCGTGTCGTCCGCCAGTGACGAAATCACAGAGCCGGATCTGGGCATCGAAGCTGCACCCCCAGCCCCTGCCGCCACCGGCAGCACTGGTCCCGATGCTTTGCTTGCCGAGCCAACCGAGGGTGTCGGCCCCGAGAGCACAGCGCCAGACCTTGATATCGAGAGTGACGGCGAGGAAGAGCAAGGACAGGTCAAGCAGTAGTGTTCCATCCAGAACGGATTCGCCAGGCGCGAGAGCTTCGGGGGCTAACGCAAAGCGAGTTGGCAGACCGGGCGGGCGTCACGCAGCCGGCAGTGACGCAAGTCGAGCGAGGCCTCCGCACGCCGTCCCTCCAGCTCATCACCGCGTTCAGTGTAACCACCGGGCTGCCCATTTCGTTTTTCGAGGAACCACCAACATCGGGTGAATTCCCGCTGGGGACGCTCCTCTTCCGCGCTCGGGCCGACCTTCGAGCCCAGCCACGCGACCAAGCACGCGTCTACGCTCACCTCACCCTCGAGGCGGTCCAAAAACTCGAACAAAGGGTGCGCGGGCTTCCGCTTCAGCTACCACGTCTCTCCGAGGAGCCAAAACTCGCCGCAGCCGTGACGCGGGCCATGCTTGGGCTGGCCCCCAACACGCCGATCCCACACCTTCTTCACGTGGTGGAGCGTGCCGGGGTGCTGGTCCTCGCGGTGTCTCTTACGTTGTCAGCCTGCGACGCCTTTTCCGCCTGGGCTGGACCTGAGGCGCAGCGCCCGGTGATCGTGCTGCTGGCCGGCGCACCCGGCGAGCGGCAGCGATATACCGTCGCCCACGAGATTGGGCATCTCGTAATGCACCAGCCCCTACGAGGCAGTATCGCGGATCTAGAAAAGCAGGCTGACACGTTTGCCGCGGAGTTTCTTTGCCCCGAGACGGCAATGCGCGAGGAGATCTCGACGCCCGTCACTCTGACGAGTCTGGCCACCCTAAAGCCACGCTGGGGGGTTTCGATTCAGATGCTGATCCGGCGGGCAAGAGACCTGGGAATTGTCCATGAGCGCCAGTACCGTTACTTGATGGAGCAGATTGGCCTGCACCGTTGGCGCACCGCTGAGCCGCATCCGCTTCCGGCCGAACGGCCGCGCGCAGTCCGTAAGATCGCTGAAGTGCTCTATGGAAACCCGATCGACTACAAGCGGCTCGCAGAAGACCTCAACTGGTCGCCTATGCTTGCCAGAGAAGTAATCGAGATGCACGCCGCCGCTCCTAAGACGCTACCCTCAAATGGAGCCTCACCGCGGCTGCGCGTCGTGGATGGTCGCGGGCGTCGGCTGCGGTCTGGCCGGCGTGCCCCTTGACGTCCAACAGGAGCCACTCCATGCCGACGCCTGAGGTGCCGACTGGGCAGCTACACGGCCCGATATACGAAGAACTGAAACGTATTTCGCAGGCTCTAGGGTGTCCGGACTCGAAATAGTGTTGACACTTGCCGTGAACGAACAAGAAGGCCATCGGCTCTATCTTTCCCAGAGTGCTTACCCCGCCAAGGGAACCACTGTGGGAGGACGGACCGATGACCCTCGACGAGAGCGTACACGGAATGCGCCTGCGCGTCATCGAGCGGGCGCAGGTGCTCGGCAACGTCAGCGCCGTCTGCCGCGAGCTGGGCATCTCCCGGACCCTGTTTTACCGCTGGCGCCACCGGCTGGAACGCTATGGCGTCGAGGGGGTTCATCCCCGGCGGCAGCGCGCCGGCGCGGGGCGGCCGGTGGCGACCCCGCCGGAGGTGGAACGGCTGGTGCTGGGGATTGCGATCAGCGCCGCGACCTGGGGGTGTCGCCGCCTGGCGGCCTACCTGGCGCGCACCTGGCAGATCCGCCTGGCGCCCAGCACCGTGCAGCGGCTGCTCCGCCGAGTCGGTTTGGCCACGCGCCGAGCGCGCCTGACGGTGCTCGAGCAGCAGGCCGCCCGGACGGCGGGGCTGCTCACGGACCGCACCCGGGAGAAGCTCTGGCGGGCCCGTCACGGCCGCACGCGGCACGTCGAGGCCACGGAGCCGGGCCAGCTGGTGTGTCTGGACACCTTCTACATCGGCAACCTCAAAGGCGTGGGCAAGGTGTGGCAGATCACCGCGTGCGACGCGGCGACCTCTTACGGGCTGGCCGGCCTGCTGCCCGCCCACGACGCGGCCGCCGCCGCCCGCTTCCTGCGCGAGGTCGTGGTGCCGCACTTCCAGCGCGCGGGCTGGCCGGTGCGGCGCGTGCTCACCGATGGTGGCCCGGAATTCAAGGGCGCCTTTGATGGGGCCTGCCGCGAGCTCCGCCTCCGCCATACGCGCACGAAACCGCGTCATGCCTGGACCAACGGCTTCGTCGAACGCCTGCAGGGCACGATTCTCCAGGAACTCTGGCGCGTCGTCTTCCGTCGCCGCTATTTCACTCGTCGCGCGGCGCTGCAGCGAGCCCTCGACGGCTTCATGCGCTACTACAACCACGACCGGCCTCACCAAGGCTATCGCGTCCGCGGTCGTACCCCGGCCGCGCTCGTCTGGGGCGTGGCCACACAATGAGCTCATTCACCACCACTCTGGGACCGCGGAAGTGTCAACACCATTTCGAGTCTGGACACTCTAGGGAACGACCACATACAGCGCCATCGCAGCACTGGCCGGCCTGGGCATTGACAGCCCGGCCGACCGCGACGCAATCCGACATATTCTCACCGCCATCTCGCACGAGCACCAGCAGGGTGGCCCCCTGCTGACCGCCATCGTGGTGCACAGGCAGGACAACATCCCTGGGCACGGGTTCTTCGAACTCGCCCAGCGTCTTGGCCTGTTGCGGCCCGGTGCCGACCAGGTCGCGTTCTTCTGCCGCGAGCTGGCGCGGGTTCATACCGCCTGGCAGCGCGCAAAGAGCAAGCCATTCTTGGCGCTCCACCGCGCCTCCGAGACTCGGCCGAAGTGAAATACCAGTACACCGCCATTCATGTGGCAAAGGGCCTTTCGTTGCCCGCGGACACACCCTCCGTCGTCCTGCTGCGTGACGACACTCAGGGACTCAGATGCGTCTTGACGGCTGACGCCGACGAGTGGGCACTGCATGCTGACCGCCACCTCGCGCTTGCACAGTTGATGCTCAGGGGCGCCTTACGAGGCGAACAGACTCAGGGGCGCCTGAACGAAACAGTCGAAAAGATTCGCGCAGCGCGCAGACGAGAACAACCGGGACCCTATGTCGTGCTCACTGGCGAAGGGGAAATGGAGAACTTCGACGCGTCCCGAGCACACGAGGATGTCGAGTTCGTCGTCGGGTTCGACATGGGAGATGCAGAGACGATACGCAACAAGTTCGACCGCTTGTTCACTGCCGTGAATCTCTCTCTATGCGCCCGGTTCGACTTGCAGACGATTACGAGGATCACAGACAAGGTCGTGTATTTTCGGGATGACGGTAAGCCGGTGTATTCGTTCAAATTGCTCGGTGGGGCCGCTACCCTGTTCGTCTCTCGACCTCCCACCGCCGATCAACTGGCAGGCTTACTTCCGCTATATCGAGCTTTGTCCGCGGACCAGTCGCTATCACGAGTTCAGTCGCTAATCCAAGCTTCCATGAATACCGACGATGACAAGCTACGCGCGTTTTTAGCCGCATGGACTGCACTGGAGATCTTCGTCAACAAGCAGTTTGCGGAATATGACGCGAGATTCTTCAGGAGGATCGCAGGTGAAACCCAAAGCGCGGCGAGACAGCAGTATCTCAATCGGATCCGCGACGTCATGAAAGACAAGTACGGGCTACGCGATAGGTTCGCGGCGATCGCGTTTCAGCTAGCGCCGGACACAGCGGATGATGATTTGGAGACCTTTGGAGGGGTCGCTAGGCACCGCCACCATCTTGCACATGGTGAGCCGGTGGATGAACCGACGCTCCCGGTGGCAGATGCGCGAAACTTGGCCATCAAATATCTCCGCCTGCACGTCTCACAAACCCAAGCCGAGGTCCCGGAATGATGATTGCCGCCATTTCCGTCCGCAAACCCATCGAGCAGACAGGCGTCAGCGGGCGTGCTCAGGTCGTGGCCGAGCTGGCCCAGCTTGAACGTCCAGCAGTCGCGGCCACAGACCTGCGGCGCCTGGAGCACGACTGGTCGGCTACCTGCACGAGTGGCGAACGATGCTGCGCCGTCACGCGCAGCAGGCGCGACAGATGCTCCGCAAACTGATCGACGGACGCATCGTGTTCACACCGCTGGATGGTGAGGTGGAGGTGAAGCTGCGGTGCACGCTGGAGCGACTGGTCACCAGCGTGTTGTTACCAAAGGCGGTGGTGGCCCCAACGGGACCTGATCGAACTTGCAGAATTCAAGTGCGCGGTTTCATTACGCGTTGACGGGACTCGGCCGCGGTCGTCGGTAGCAGCCGGGAGCCGAGTGTTGGGGATTCGCAGTCCTCGAGCGACCCGGGACCAGATCCGCGAGCTGTTTCAGCGCAACAAGGCCTCCGCCGAGATCGAGGCGGCGCTCCGGCTACGCCTGCGTCCGCCAACCCCCGTCCTTCATGGTCGCGGGGGCTGGATTTTGTAGTCAAAGATGGGTGCGCCTTCGATAGACCCGAAGCAGCCTTCGATGTGTGTCAGGTCCCCTACTACCGCTTGCGGGTGCCTATCTAGGTCCCCTTCGATATCACCTTCTTCTGTACGAGCTCGTCCTTCGTTCTGTACGGCCGGTTTTCGACGATCCTCCTGGCGTCAGCCTCGCCGATGCCCTTCAGCGCCTTCAGATCGTCGGCCGAGGCGCTGTTGATGTCGAGCAACGCCCTCGTCGGCAGCGGGGCCTTCGGCTGGGCCTTGGGCGGGTCCTTCGGGGGTTGTGCCCACGCCGTTGTGCTTCCGGTGCCGAGAGTGGACGCGACCAGGCGACTCATGATGGTTCCTCCTTGGCATTTGTCGGTGCCAACGAAACCGTCCAGATCCCGGGGGAAATTCGGGCAAGCGCCTAACCTGTGGCGTGTGCTGCTGGCCCCCTCGGCTGTCCGCGCGAGCGAGTAGGGATACCAGTCGCGCGGGATCGACCGGCTTTACGATATGCTCATCGAAGCCGGCCTCCGTCGAACGTAGGCGGTCTTCGGGCTGGCCATATCCCGTAAGCGCCACCAGATAGATCTGGCGGCCAGCATCGGCCCGGATGCGCCGCGCCACCTCATAGCCATCGAGTCCAGGCAGCCCGACATCCAGTAGCACGACATCCGGCCGTAACGCCAGTGCCGCCTGGAGGCCACCCGGCCCGTCGGCCGCTTCATGTACCTCGTGCCCGTCATGCTCTAGCACGACACGCATCATCTCGCGTGCGTCGTCATTGTCTTCGACGATCAGCACACGCCTGGGAGCGCTCTCCTGCGGCTTCACCGCGGCTGCGGCCGTTTTCGGAACCGGGAGAGCTGGAATCGCAGGCAGCCGCACAGTGACTACGCTACCCCTCCCCGGACCGCCGCTTGCCGCCTCGACCGTCCCGCCGTGGAGCTCGACAAGACGACGCACGAGTGTAAGACCGATGCCGAGCCCGCCCTGCGAACGGTCAAGGTTCCGCTCGCCTTGAACAAAGAGATCAAAGATCCGCGGAATCATGTCGGCCGCGATGCCGACACCGGTGTCTTTGACCGCGAGCACCGCTTCCGCGTCATTGCCCTCCACGCTCACCGACACAGTGCCACCCGATTGGGTGAACTTCACCGCATTCCCGACCAGATTCGAGACGATCTGCTCGATCCGGGTCTCATCGGCTTGAACCCATACCGGCTGCCCCTCAAAGATGACATTGTGGCGGTCGAGCGTACCCCGGGCCCGAAGCGTTTCGACCGCGCTCTTCACGGATGCGCTGAGGTCAAGTGGGCGCTGGCTCAACCGCACCCTGGCCGTCGTGACGCGGCTCACGTCGAGCAAATCGTCCACTAGGCGCGTAAGGTGATCAAGCTGCCGGCCTATTACGCCCCGGGCGCGCGCTGCCGCCTCCGGTGACCGCCCCTCGAGATCAAGGAGACGCGCAGCACTCGCCAGCGCGCCGAGTGGGTTGCGGAGTTCATGCCCCAGCATCGCTAGAAACTCGTCCTTCGCGCGGTCAGACGCCCGCAAGGCCTCGCGGGCGGCCACGTGGGCGGAGATATCCCGAAAATAGCAGACGACGCCGTGCCGGCCGTCCGGCAGCGGGGTGCGGCTGATCTGCCACTCATATACCTCGCGGACGCCGCGGTCACGACGCTCCTCGACATGCTCCGGCACGATATAGGCCTCTCCAGTTTCCAGCGTATGCCGGAACCGCTCGACGATCTCATTCGCATAGGCGTTGGGCCATAGGATGTGGATCACCTCGTCGAAATCGCGGCCGATGAGATCGGGAATATTCCCGAAGACAGGCAGGGCGGTCGGGTTGACCTCCCGAATGCGGAAACCGCCATCGACGAGGTAGACGCCGAGCGGCGCTTCGTTGAGCAGGGTTTCGAACTGCGCGGTCCGCCGACGCATGGCTTCATCGGCCAGCTTCTGTTCCGTGATGTCGCGCGTAAAGCACTGGGTGTGAAGGAAGCGGCCCTCCTCCCACAGCACGCACGAATCGATCGACGCGTACCGGATCGACCCATCCTTGCGCCGGAGTCGGGCCTCGTATTGTTTGAGGGTTCGCCGCGAGCCAGGCGGTCCAGGATGTCGGTGATGACGTCTTGGTCGACATGAAACTCGGCGATGTGGCGCCCCTCATATTCCTCCCTGGCGTAACCCAACATCGCCAGTTCGGCCGGGTTCGCCCACTGGACAATGCCGTCCGGCCCGACCCAGTGCAGGCCGATGCTGGCATGCTCGAAGAATGAAGTCAGCTCGTCTTTGCGCCGCCGAAGCTCTTGCTCCATCTCTTTGCGGTCAGTCAGGTCATAGGTCAGCGCTAAAAAGCTGTCCGCGCGCCCTTTGGCATCGCGGATGAGAGAGACAGCGTTGCGTACCCAGACATGTACGCCATCCTTGCGCACGTATCGCTTTTCGACAACGAAGCCAGGAATCTGCCCGGCAAGCGCTTGGCCACGCAGGATCGCGTTCTCCGCCCGGTCGTCCGGATGGGTGATCGACGAAAAGTCGGTGGCGAGCAAATCCTGTTCGCTGTAGCCCGTGATTCGACAGTAGGCTGGGTTGACCTCGAGGAAGTGCCCATTGAGATCGGTTACTGCGACACCGAAGATCACCTGCTCGCGGATCGCGCGGCTGCGCGCTTCGGTTGCTGATACGAGGCGCGCGGCCGGTTGCCCGGCTTCACGCTCTTTACGACCCTCTTTACGAACCCCCTCGCGCTGAAGAGCCTTGCGAGCCGCAGAAGAGGGCTTCCTCCGGCGCGCAGGTCCAGTGTTGTTCTCGCTCATGATGTGGGTATGGCACTCGAATCGCCGGCGGTAGTCTACCAACATCGCAGAGATTGACCCCACGAACGTGTGCCGCATAGGCAAACTTTTTCACATTCCGGGGGTACCTCGACGGACCGGGACATACTGACGGCTATCAGCACACCGGCGGTTTGGCTCTAACCGCCCTTGGCCGTGCACGACGATACAGCGGGCGATATCTTCCTACTTTTTAGAGATCGAGGGGCGCTTGTGGCGCCGTCGCGCTCACGGCGGCCGAAGCATGCGCTGGAACTCCACACCCGCCTGCCGCTGCGAGGCCGCTGGCGCCGGCCATGGCGAAGTCCCTCTTAGCGGCGTCCTCGCCTCTAGAGGGGGCCGTGAAGAGCATGGTCGACCTCCCGGCCGACCACCACACCCCGACCCCACCCGCCCGGCAGTGGAGAGATCACTTGCTCTCAGAAGCGGACAGATCATGTGCTCCCTACAGCCAAGAAGACCGCTTATTGACCCTCCCCGGCCCCCAGGCTTACCGTGTTCCGACTGAGCCGCGCCCGGCGCGTGGGAGTGCTTCATGAAATGCCCCCGATGCCAGCAGGAGAACCCGCCAGCCGCTTTCGACCCAGAGCGTGGGGGGAGGCTGGCGCCGTATTCGTTGACTGTGGCAGGATCAACGTCGCGATCCAGAACCCGGCTCGGGACTGGTAGCGCCGGTCGGCCGGAGGGCACCGCACCTTGAGAGGCGAGAAGCGGCCGATGCGTCCTCGCGCAAAGCCTACGCAGGCCAAAGTCGACGCGAAGCCCTCTCGCAGCAGTAATGCCTCCACGAAACAAGGCGCCAGAATCCGCGATCTGGAGAAGCATCTGGCGGAGGCGGTGAAGCGCGAGGCGGAGGCGCTGGAGCGTCAGACCGCGACCAGCGAGATTCTGCGGGTCATCAGTCAGTCGCCGGCGGACGTCCAGCCGGTGTTTGACACCATCCTCGCAAATGCCCTTCGCCTCTGTGAGGCTAACAATGGCGGCATCTTCACCTTCGATGGACAAGGCTTCCGCATGGCAGCGGTCGTCGAATTGTCGGACGAATTCCGCGCCTACCTTCAAGAGGCGGTCATCCTGCCGGGACCGGAGACGCCGCTGCGGCGCGTTGGACTAGAGCCGCGGATCAGTCATGTCGCTGACATTCTTGCCGACCCGTCCTTCTCACCGCCTGAGGTGTACCGCCGGGAAGGCATGCGAACTTCTCTGGCTGTCCCGATGCTCAAGGAAGGTCGACTCGTTGGGGCCCTGGCATTCCATCGACGCCACGTCCGGCCATTCAGCGACAAGCAGATCGCGCTCCTGGACACCTTCGCCGACCAGGCCGTCATCGCCATCGAGAACGTCCGCCTGTTTACCGAGCTCCAAGAGAAGAACCAGGCCCTGACCCAGGCCCACGCGCAGGTGATGGAGTCGCTGGACCAGCAGACCGCTACAAGCGAGATTCTTCGCGTGATTGCCAGCTCGCCGACCGACGTGCAGCCGGTCTTCGACACGATCGCCAGGAGCGCCGCGACGTTGTGCGATGGTCTCTTCAGCGTGCTGTATCGGTTCGACGGCGAGCTGCTCCATCATGTTGCCCAGCACAACTTCTCCTCCGAAGCTCTGGAGGAGATGCGTCGCGCATTCCCGGTGCGTCCAACCCGAACCTTGGGGGCAGGGCGGGTGATCCTCGAGCGTGCGGTTGTTCACATACCCAATGTCGGGGTCGATCCGGAGTATCAGCATCCGGCCCTGTCTCGCGCGGTCGGCTGGCGAAGCGGCCTCTTCGTACCAATGTTGCGCGAGGGTGTTCCCATCGGCGTCATCGGGGTGGCGCGTGCCGAGCCTGGATCATTCGCCGACAACGAGATCGAGCTGTTGAAGACCTTCGCCGACCAGGCGGTGATCGCCATCGAGAACGTGCGGCTGTTCAAGGAATTGCAGGAGAAGAATCGCGCGCTCACGCAGGCTCACGGGCAGGTCACTGAGGCGCTGGAGCGACAGACGGCGACCAGTGAGATCCTGGGCGTGATTTCGAGCTCGCCAACTGACGTGCAGCCCGTCTTCGACTCCCTGGTCGCGAGGTCCGCGCGGCTCTGCACAGCTAACGACGTCCTTCTGCTCATCCGCGAGGGTGATGTGCTCCGTCCTGTCGCGGGTGTCGGTACGTTCTGGGGAAGTTTGGCAGCCGATTTCCGTGTGCCGCTCGTGCGAGACTCCGTCGCGGCCCGCTCAGTGATCGATGGTACGACGCTCCATATTCCCGACTTGGCCGTCGCGTCAGAAGCCGACTTCTCGCTTGGTCGGGACTTGCAACGCCGCTTCGGGCATCGCACGGTGCTTGCTGTGCCGCTAGTCCGCGAAGGCATTGCGCTCGGAACGATCTTCGCGATGCGGTTCGCTGTTCGGCCGTTCGTGGATCAGCAGATCGCGCTGCTGAAGACATTCGCCGACCAAGCGGTGATCGCCATCGAGAACGTCCGACTGTTCAACGAGCTGGCCGACAAGAGCCGCCAGCTCGAAGTGGCCAGCCAGCACAAATCTGAATTCCTGGCCAACATGTCGCATGAACTACGGACGCCCCTCAACGCAGTCATAGGGTTCTCGGAAGTGCTGGGTGAGCGGATGTTCGGCGAACTGAACCACAAGCAGGCCGAGTACGTTCAGGACATCAACGCCTCCGGCACGCACCTGCTGTCACTGATCAACGACATTCTCGATCTGTCGAAGATCGAAGCTGGCCGCATGGAACTGGAGCTGATGGACTTCCATCTACCCCAGGCGATTGACAATGCTCTGGTCCTCGTGCGGGAACGGGCACTGCGCCGGGGGATCACGCTGGAGCACTCGATCGACCCGCTTCTCGGCGAGATTCGAGGGGACGAGCGGAAGATCAAGCAGGTGCTCTTGAACCTGTTGTCCAACGCAATCAAGTTCACGCCGGAAGGTGGGCGGATCGACGTCCGTGCGGCGGTGAACGAGGCGCTGGTGGAGGTGTCCGTGGCCGACACTGGCGTGGGCATCGCGCCCTCGGACCTGGGGGCGGTGTTCGAGGAGTTTCGACAGGTGGGGGCGGCGGAGAAGAAGGCCGAGGGGACCGGTCTGGGACTTGCCCTGGCCCGGAAGTTCATCGAGCTGCACGGGGGCCGGATCCGGGTCCAGAGCCAGGTTGGTGTCGGTTCGACGTTTACGTTCACGATTCCGGTGCGCGATGGCGAATGAGCTAGTCCTCGTCGTGGAGGACGATAGCAAGAGTCGAAAGCTCGTCCGGGATCTGCTGGCGTTCAAGGGCTACGAGATCATAGAAGCCGAGACGGGAGAAGAGGGAGTCGGACTCGCCCAAGAGCACCGCCCGAGCCTGATCCTGATGGACATTCGACTACCCGGCATCGACGGGATCCAGGCGCTCGGACGGCTGCGAGCCGAGGTCGCCACTCAGGGGATTCCCGTTATGGCCATGACCGCGTCGGTGATGTCCGAGGATCGGCAGAGAGTGTTGGACGCAGGATTCGACGGCTTCCAGAGCAAGCCGATCAAGATAAAAGACTTCGTGGCGGCAGTGGAACAGCTCATTGAGCGTCATCGAACGTGAGGACCGAACAGAGCGTGGGGTCCGATGTACCGCGACATGGGCATGACGTACTGGCTGGAGAAATCGGAGGCGGAGATGCGGGAGTTGGGGTGACTATGGACCGCCGTCGCTTCTTCGTAATCTCGCTGGCGGGAGCGCTGACTGCACCGCTCGCCGCTGAGGCACAAACGGCAGAGCGAGTCTATCGGGTCGGATTTCTCGGCCAAACCTCTCCCGGAGACCTTACCCGCCAAACGGCTGCACTGCGCCAAGGCCTCCAGGCTCTGGGATACGAGGAAGGCAAGAACCTCGTCATTGAATACCGCTGGGCCGAGCGCAAACTCGACCGCTTGCCAACTTTGGCAAAGGAGCTGGTCGGCCTTAACGTCGATGCCATCGTGACGCACGGCTCGGCCGGCTCCCGCGCAGCCAAGCAGGCGACAGCCACGATTCCCGTCGTCATCGCAGTGGTGGGTGACCCGGTGGCTAGCGGTGTCGTCGCCAGCCTCTCCCGTCCGGGCGGGAACATCACGGGGCTCGTACTCGAAGAGTTCGCATCGACCGTGAAATGGCTGGAGCTGGTGAAGCAGGTCGTCCCCGGAGCTTCAGACGTGGGCTGGCTGGACGTCCCTGGCATCGAGCGGCCCGAGGTTGCCGAAGTGTGGCGCCAAAAGGAGGATGATGCCGCGCGAACGTTGGGCTTAGCAGTCCGTCGCGTGCCCGTGCGGCGCCCGGCCGACCTCGCCCAGGCATTCGCCGCCTTGACACAGCAGGGAGCGCAGGCCGTCATTGTGCCGAACACGTCGCTCCTGAATCCACTCGGGGCTCAGATTGCCAGTCTCGCCCTTCAGCATCGCCTGGCCTCCTTCGGGTCGCCGACCTTCGCGCGCGCGGGCGGGTTGATCGCTCATGGGCCCGATGGTGCCGATATGTATCGGCGCGCCGCGGGCTACGTCGACCGCATCCTCAAAGGTGCCGCGCCAGGCGATCTCCCAATGGAGGGACCCGCGAAGTTCGAGTTAATCGTAAACGTGAAGACCGCCAAAGCCCTCGGCCTCACAATCCCGCCATCACTCCTGGCGCGGGCGGATCAGGTAGTCGAGTAGTGGACCGTCGCCGGTTCCTGCTGACCTCGCTGGCCGGTGCCCTCGTTGCGCCGCCTGTCGCCGAGGCGCAGCAAGCAGCGAAGACGCCCCGCGTCGGGGTCTTCGCCCCGGGCTCCAGCGCGGGTGATCAGTTCCAGTTGCTGGTCAAGACGCTCCGCGACGGACTTCGAGAACTGGGGTGGATCGAGGGGCAGACGATCGTGATCGAGACGCGATGGGGCGAGGGACGGCTGGACGAATTTCCGAAGATCGCGTCCGAGCTCGTTGCGCTCCCCGTCGACGTGCTCGTGGCGTGGGGTCCCCAGGCGATCCGCGCCTCACAGCAGGCGAGCGCAACGGTTCCGATCGTCATGGCGATCGTGCATGAGCCGGTGGCCTTCGGTTTCGTCAAGAGTTTGGCGCGTCCAGGGGGGAACATCACAGGCCTAGCCTTTCAGGACTCCGAGTTGGGGACAAAACGCCTCGAACTGCTCAGGGAGGTCGTGCCCGGCATGCGGCGAGTCGCCCTCCTCTGGGACCGCGGCGGCGGCGGGGACACCGGGGTCCGCGCGGTCGAGGCGGCGGCGCAGGGGCTCGGCTTGCAGACCCAGCGGCTCGAGGTTCAGCGGCCCGAGGATTTCACCCCGGCGTTAGTGTCCGCCAAAAAGAATGGGGCGCATGCGGTGTTCCAGATAGCCTCACCGTTCCTCGCAACCTACCGGGCGAAGCTTATCGAGCTGGCCGCCGCCCACCGCCTGCCGATGACGTGCGAGACGACACTGTTCGTCGTGGAAGGCTGTCTCATGGCCTACGGTCCGGATTTCACGCAGATGTCGCGCCGGGCCGCCACTTACGTGGACCGAATCCTCAAGGGCGCCAAGCCTGCCGACACGCCAATCGAGCAACCGACGAAGTTCGAACTGGTGATCAACCTCAAGACTGCCAAGACCCTCGGCCTCACGATCCCCCCGTCGCTGCTCGCGCGGGCGGATCAGGTGATCGAGTAGTGGACCGGCGCCGCTTCCTGCTGACCTCGGTGGCTGGTGCCCTGGCCGGGCCGCTCGGGGCGGAGGCGCAGCAGGCGAAGGCCGCCCGGATTGGACATTTGAGCGGTGGCAGCTTGGGCGAACCGCCCACACTGGCTCGCGAGCCGTTCGAGCGGGGCCTCCGCGAGCTGGGCTGGACGCCGGGCTCGAATGTCATCATCGAGTATCGGTACGCAGAAGGTAAATCCGAACGGTTGCCGGACATAGCGACCGAGCTGGTGCGGCTGAAGGTCGACATCATCGTCGTCCGCGGCAGCTTGGCAGCCCAAGCGGCCCGCCGGGCGACCACCAGGATTCCGATCGTCATGTCGGCCGTCGCCGACCCGATTGGGCAGGGCTTCGTCCGGGACTTGGCACGGCCAAGAGGGAACATCACCGGTATAGCCTGGCTGACTCAGGCGGAGATAGAGGGGAAACACCTCGAGCTACTCAAGCAGACGGTTCCGGGCCTCGTACGCGTGGCGACCCTCGTGAATCCGATGGCGGTCCCTGACCCCGCCGGATCGAGAGCGAAGGCGATTGACGCCGCCGCCCGTGCGCTCGGTCTGGAGATGCAGAGCTTCGAGGTCACCAAGCCCGAGGGGATTGCACAGGCGTTCAGGGCGATCGACGGAGCCCGCATCGGTGCCCTTGTTGTCCGACCGGATCCGGTTGTCCTCGAACCGAATCGTGGGCAGGTCGTGGTATTGGCACTGAAGCATCGCCTTCCCGCCATCTACCCCTGGCGGCACTATGTGGATTCTGGTGGTCTGATGTCATACAACGCTAGTCTCCCCAATCTTCACCATCGTGCAGCGACCTTCGTGGACAAAATCCTCCGGGGCGGGAAGCCCGGAGACATTCCCATCGAACAGCCCACAAAGTACGAGTTCGTGATCAACCTGAGGACCGCGAAGGCCCTCGGCCTAACGATCCCGCCATCGCTGCTGGCGCGGGCGGATCAGGTCATCGAGTAGTGGACCGCCGCCGCTTCCTGCTGACCTCACTGGCTGGTGCGGTTGCTACGCCGTTCGCCGCTGGGGGGCAACAGGTGGGGAAGCTCTGGCGGATAGGCTTCCTTCAATGGGGCATGGCGGGCGGGGGTGAACTCGACGCGCTCCGCCAGGGTCTGAGCGATCTCGGTTACGTCGAAGGCAAGAACGTCGTCGTCGAGAATCGCAGCGCCGAAGGACGTGGCGACCGCCTCCCTGGCCTAGTCGCGGATCTTATCCGCGCTCGCGTCGATGTGATCGTCACGTTCACAACGCCGGCGGCTCGCGCGGCCCAGCAAGCCTTGAACATTCCGATCGTCAGCGTCAGCGCTGATCCCGTCGGGACTGGCTTGGTCAAAAGCCTTGCGCAGCCGGGCGGCAACACCACAGGCCTCTCACTTGTCGGCCCGGAGGCCGATGGCAAGGCCCTTGAGCTGGTCAAGGAGATGGTCCCAGGTCTTAAGCGTGTCGCCTGCGCCTGGGATCCAGCGAATGCCGCGACGGTCAGGAGGTGCCAGGCGGTGGAATCGGCCGCCCAAAACCTGAGCCTCCAGGTCGAGTCCGTCCGCGTGCGAGAATCAGCGGAACTGGAGAAGGCTCTCGAGGCCGCGATCTCCCAACACGCCGGTGCAGTGTTCTTTCCCACGGCCATCACTACTGCATATCAACGGCGCATCGTCGAGTTTGCCGCGCGGAAGCGCTGGCCGGCGATGTATACCGATCGATCCGTTGTAGAGGCGGGTGGGCTCATGTCTTACAGCGCGAACGTCTTCGAGCAACTGCGAAGAGCGGCAATTTATGTCGACAAGATCCTCAGAGGCGCCAAGCCGGCGGATCTTCCCATCGAGCAAGCCACCAAGTTCGAACTCGTCGTCAACCTCAAGACGGCCAAAGCGCTCGGCCTGACGATCCCGCAGTCCCTACTGCTGCGGGCCGATCAGGTGATCGAGTGAAGCGGAAGGGCTGAGCCTCAGCGCCGCGGCTGTACCGCACCCGGTTTCCTGGACACTGAGCAAGCCGCAATTGTGAGCTTCAGCGTTCTCGCCTCTGACATCTGTGGCCCTCGATTGTCAGGGTGAGCCCCAGCATCATGGTCACGCTACTCGGTCCAGGGCCGCGGCCCGCGCCTGCGCCGGGGTGCGATGGCCGAGGCGTTCGATCAGCCACTCGGCGTTGTACCGGGCGATGAACTCGTCGATGAGTCGCCGCGCCTCCTCGAGGCTCGCGAACTGATGCAAGTAGATGCACTGCTCCTTGAGCGTGCGCATGAAGCGCTCGGCGACCCCGTTGCACTCGGGTTCGCCAACGTACGACGGCGAGATCGTGCACCCGAGCCACTTCACCTCGTTGATCCAGGCGTCGGCAATGTACTGCAAGCCCCAGTCGCACCGGATCGCCAAGCCCCGCGCCACCTCTTTGCCGAACCGCCCGAAGGCATGGCGGACCCCCTGGCGAATGGGCTCGAGAGCGGCCCAGCGATCGCCGAGCTTCGCCGTGTGCCAGCCGACGACTTCGTCGAGATGGTGATCGATCGCGCCGAAGAACCAGCACCAGCCGTCGCGCTCGGTATAGAAGCGTGTCGCATCGGTCCCCCACATCACGTCCGGCCGATCGGTGGTGATGGTCCCGTCGTGGGCCGGGTTGCCATTCGGGGGCCCCAGGCGGCGCGGGGCCAGCAGGCCGTGCGTGCGCATCAGCCGAAGCACGCGCTTGCCACTGGCCGCCCGGCCGCGGTGGGCCAGCCGTGCGCGCACCTTGCGATAGCCTTCGCCATGAAAGGGGCACGCCGCCAGCACGGCACGGATCTCCTTCACGAGCTCCCCATCGCTCACTCGCGTCTTGGGCCCGCGCTTGCCAGGCGGTCCCGCCGACGGCGCCAGAGCGGCCGCGTAGACCGACGACCGGGCCAGCCGATACACCCGACAAATCATCGTCAACGGGTACCGGCGCCCCGTGGCACTGCGCTGCCGGCTCATCCCCTGCGCCTCTTCCACTCGTCCGTGAAGCCCCTTTTTTCGATGAGGTCCTCGGCGAGCTCCAGGCGCATCATCAGCTCGCCGATTTTCGCGCGGGCCAGGATCAGCTCGCGCTCCTCCGGCTCGGCTTTCGTGCGCAGCCCGCGCTTGCCCTGGTCCAGGAAGATCCGCTGCCAGCGCTCGAGCTCGTGCGCCGGCACCTGGCTCTCCCGCGACACGGCATCCAAGGCCTCCCCGCGCAGCAGCCGCATCACCAACTCCGTCTTCCGCTGCACGCTCCAGCGCTCCGGCAACTCATCCGCGGCCGTTCCTGGCGTGGGGTCGGTGCCACCAGGTTTTCCCTTCGGGGGCTTGGCCTTCATTCCAACCTCCTTGGTTGCTGCTCATCCCACCACTAGCCTGTCCAGACTCGAAATGGTGTTGACACTTCCGCGGTCCCAGAGTGGTGGTGAATGAGCTCATTGTGTGGCCACGCCCCAGACGAGCGCGGCCGGGGTACGACCGCGGACGCGATAGCCTTGGTGAGGCCGGTCGTGGTTGTAGTAGCGCATGAAGCCGTCGAGGGCTCGCTGCAGCGTCGCGCGACGAGTGAAATAGCGGCGACGGAAGACGACGCGCCAGAGTTCCTGGAGAATCGTGCCCTGCAGGCGTTCGACGAAGCCGTTGGTCCAGGCATGACGCGGTTTCGTGCGCGTATGGCGGAGGCGGAGCTCGCGGCAGGCCCCATCAAAGGCGCCCTTGAATTCCGGGCCACCATCGGTGAGCACGCGCCGCACCGGCCAGCCCGCGCGCTGGAAGTGCGGCACCACGACCTCGCGCAGGAAGCGGGCGGCGGCGGCCGCGTCGTGGGCGGGCAGCAGGCCGGCCAGCCCGTAAGAGGTCGCCGCGTCGCACGCGGTGATCTGCCACACCTTGCCCACGCCTTTGAGGTTGCCGATGTAGAAGGTGTCCAGACACACCAGCTGGCCCGGCTCCGTGGCCTCGACGTGCCGCGTGCGGCCGTGACGGGCCCGCCAGAGCTTCTCCCGGGTGCGGTCCGTGAGCAGCCCCGCCGTCCGGGCGGCCTGCTGCTCGAGCACCGTCAGGCGCGCTCGGCGCGTGGCCAAACCGACTCGGCGGAGCAGCCGCTGCACGGTGCTGGGCGCCAGGCGGATCTGCCAGGTGCGCGCCAGGTAGGCCGCCAGGCGGCGACACCCCCAGGTCGCGGCGCTGATCGCAATCCCCAGCACCAGCCGTTCCACCTCCGGCGGGGTCGCCACCGGCCGCCCCGCGCCGGCGCGCTGCCGCCGGGGATGAACCCCCTCGACGCCATAGCGTTCCAGCCGTTGGCGCCAGCGGTAAAACAGGGTCCGGGAGATGCCCAGCTCGCGGCAGACGGCGCTGACGTTGCCGAGCACCTGCGCCCGCTCGATGACGCGCAGGCGCATTCCGTGTACGCTCTCGTCGAGGGTCATCGGTCCGTCCTCCCACAGTGGTTCCCTTGGCGGGGTAAGCACTCTGGGAAAGATAGAGCCGATGGCCTTCTTGTTCGTTCACGGCAAGTGTCAACACTATTTCGAGTCCGGACACACTAGCCAGTGAGATGTCCAAGGAAATCGGGTCCGGTTTACGGCGAGCCAAAAGCCCCGGTGGCGCAGGACGTGGAAACCCTGACGAACACGATGGTGCCAAATGGAGATCCAGGTCGGCGATCGATTCACTGACGACGTCCTGGGCGATATGGTGACCATCCAGCGGCCCGCCACGGTCTGAGCGCGATACGACGCAGGGATCGCCTGAGACCGAGCGCGACATGACATGGGCACGCAGCCATATCCGCTCCCGGAGGTCTGCTACAGCTCTAGTTCGCTTCATCGCGTCTTCGGTTTTGGGGGCATGGCCACAGGTGAAGCCTCTCCTACCGCGGACCATGGAGACGCGCCGGAGATTAGCAGGGAGCTGGGGAACATGGCAGAGCTCAGGTATTGGTGTCGGAGATCTTATCGGAGACGCTCTCCGATCTTTGACTATCAGCAACGGCTTATGGGCCCGTCGGCCCGGAGGAATCGACCACTATGGTGATTGCAATATGACCAAGATCGGTAGATCGTACGTTTAGAAGGCGCGCAGCCCACACACTAGACACCCGCGAGGATTGGCTCCAGGGTGCTGGCTAACCCAGTGCCACGCGGGCGTCATCCACTATCCAGGCCCAAACATGTCAGAAAGCAGCGTTTCGCAATGTTGCTGATCGCGACGGTGACGGCGGTTTTGGCTGGGATGGCGATGGGAACAACCATCAAGCTGACTGCGGATCTGCGGGCTGTGCGGAAGGCGCGGCACGAGATCGAAGATCTGGCATACCGATGGTACAGCGCGGTCGTGGCGATCGATGAGCCCTCACCCGAAGAGCTGCTCCGGCGCAATGTGCGGGTACTTGGCCGCAACGGCCAGATGGCAACCGAAGGCGTCTTCTGCATTCGCCCGGGCCTCGCCTTCACCGGTATTTTCGTAATGCACGCTCGGCGGCGGGAGCGTTGGCTTGCGCAGGCTCTCGCGTTCGCGGTCGCTAGTCTCGTCTTTGTTTTGCTGATGATCTTGCGACGAGTCGGCTGAAATAGCGTGGCGTCTCTTCGCCGCCCGACCCCTCGGCGCACGGGGTTGAGCGTTAATCTCGAGCACGCGCCCCAAGTGGGCGTCCGCACGCTGGCTACGCAGCCACGACTACACGCTCCCCGATGATATCGTTGGGCACCCGGCGTAAAGAGCCGACTTGTTATACCCGGCCACACCCTTGACCCTCCCGTTCTCCGAGCTATGTTGATTCTGCATCCTCCATCGTACGAAGGCAGGGCGACTGAGCGTTCACACATGACATCATTCACCCGACGAGCGCGAGGAGTTGTCACTTTCCAAAGCCGCGCAGTATCTGCTCGATGAGGCCCGTATGGTATTGCCTGGGATTCAAGCCCTCTTTGGGTTCCAGCTGATAGCCGTATTCAATGCCTCTTTCGGCGAAAAGCTGACCCCGAACGAACAACGAATACATTTGCTGGCGATTGCGCTCGTTGTGATGGCCATCGCCCTTGTGATGTCTCCCGCGGCCTACCATCGACAGACGAATCCGAAAGAGGTCACCGAGGCGTTCATTCGAATATCAACGTCGCTGCTGCTCTGGAGTATGTGGCCGCTCGCCGTGAGCATCTGCCTTGAGGTCTATCTCATCGGCCGCATCACTCTCCATAAGCCGGCCGTGGCTGTGCTGCCCGCAGTCTTATTCGGCCTTTTCTTCGGATTGTGGTTTGCTCTTCCTCGCCTTCACAAATCGCGACTGTCTCGGCCGGGTTGAACGGCGAGCAGCTCCCAGCTCAGGCTCAGGCGTCGTACGGGACAATGCTGTCCCCGCTTCGGGACCTTAGTATCTCCGCGGCAGAGGATCCGCATCGCCGACGGGCGCTTGCGTATTGAGTCGCGCGGTGCCACTATCGCGGCCCGTGATCGACTTGCCACCGACCGATATCTTCGGACAAGCCCCGATGCTCGTTCGCGTCGCCAGGGATATGCGCCGGTCGGCCGAGTGGTCACGAGGCGGTCGTAGGCGCCCGATCCATGGTGCCAGCGACATAGGCCAGACCAATCTTCTTGGCACCATCCAAGCCAAGTTCACTGCAGGTCTGCTGCCGCGCGACCGGCCCGAGAAGATGTGGGTCGGCTGCGGGTCAGGCAAGGCGTGCGATGCCTGCGACCAGCCGGTCACGATACAGGACCGCGAGTACCAGTTCGATGACCCGGGCCTGGGCACGATCCGGCTTCATGCCCAATGCCTGGCGATGTGGCAGAGCGAACGCGTCAAGCAAGTTTTCAAGGGCAACGGCGGCGCGGCGACGTAGTCCGCGCGGGCGGGTGCCCGAGAGCATCGTGGGACTTCACGGATGGCGAGGCCAAGTGATCAACCAGAGGGCCTCGGCCTCCAGTACCAGTCGGTCGGCCTTCTCGATCAGTTCCTGGCTGCTCACGATCAGCGCGCCGCTCGTCTCGCAGAGGATATCGGAGTGGCTGATAATCGTCTGGGCTCGCTCGTCGGAGGTCATCCTACCGGCTCCGACGCAGTAGGAGGGGGCCTTCACGCGCGGCGTTCTGCCGCACATGCGCGTTCCCATCTGCGAGCGCCGCCGCGATGGTGGGGAACCCCCGTGTAGGACTCCTCTATCGTTTCACCGTTGTAGTCGACAATGCGCCAGCGCCAGGTCGGGGTGGCCGGGTTTCGATAAGGCCAAGACGTTCATGTCTGGGCACTCCGGCGCTCAAACTCCCACGCGGCGAAGCAGCGGATGTGGACGTGGAACTTGTCCAACCCTGGGTTGTCGCCGTCGCGAGCGAACTGGATCTCGAACTCCATCTCATCCGGGGTGACGGGTAGTTCGCAGACGGCGCAGGGGGCACCGACTCCTGGCCCGCCCCAGGTCCGGTCAGGGCGCCGGCTTGGCAGCTTGCCCCTCTGGGGGATGAAGGGCCACGCCAGATACCAGAAGGGTCCGACGCCTGATGCGCCTGTCGGAGGCCCTGAGGGAGGCACCTGAAAGGATAGCAGCGGGGCGGGATGCCGGCCACACTTGCCCTGGAACCCGCTCCTGCCTCGCCGGCATCTCACTTCCGTGGACGCGGCCTCACTGGAGCGTCGGCTTGAACCACGTGGTAGCCTGACCAACTGACCGACGTTGCCGTGGGAGGACGACGATGATCGAGCGCGGCTTCTGGCAACACCTCGTCACCGGCGACGTCTGGGCGGTCGCGGTCGAGAACCGGAAGCTCGTGAGCTGGTCTGGCCCCCTGGACCCCCGCGATGTCGATCAGATCCTCCTTCCGTACCTGCCCTTCACCAACCGGTACGTGAGTCAGCTCAAAGACGACTGGTCCTCGTATGCGCCGTACCGCTTCTGCTCGGCATGCGGCGAGGTCGTGCGACCGGGAGCCGCTACGGCGGCGAATGGCGCGGAGGGCCGTGTCCATCTCCGCTGCTCACTCAAGCCACCGATGCAAGGCGAGTGTGTCGGTGCAGCGGTCTTGATCGAGTCGACATGGCAGCGTAGCGCCCGCCTGCACCACACGTCACTGGTCCTGCGACGCGGCTCTGACCGCCTGCAGGCGCGGTGTAGGTCCGCTCGCTCGAAGCACGCCTGCTGCTGGTGAAGTAGCCGACTCAGTCCACGCGGAGTTGTCGGTTCAGGCGCGCGGAGCCTGTCAACAAGAATGAGACAGTCGGGTCTCGAGTTTAGTGAGTGAGCGCCACCTCCGCGAGCGCACGGCGCGTTGGGGGGTTGATCCAGACTTCGGTCGGCATCGCCGCCGGGACCGGAAGGCCCGCAGAAAATCGCTCGGGATGCGCCGTGTAGGCCGTGGCGAGCACGGTCGCGCGCACCGCGATGCGCTGCTCGGCCAAACCGTGGTGCACGTCGGCGGGCGTCAACAGGCCGAGTCCGGTGTGATGGTGCTCGGTGTTGTACCAGGGGAAGAAGACGTGGCAGTGCGCCCGCGCGTCCTGGATCGACCCGAAGCGCCCCGGGAAGGCCGGGCGGTACTTCAGCGTCTTGAACTGGGCCTCGGAGAACGGGTTGTCGTTCGACACGTGCGGCCGGCCATGCGTCTTGGTGACGCCGAGATCCGCGAGCAACAGGGCGACGGGCTTCGAGGTCATCGCCGACCCGCGATCGGCGTGGACCGTGAGCTGCTCGCGCACGATGGCTTGGCGCGCACAGGTCTCGCGGATGAACTGCTCAGCCAGGGTCGCGCTCTCGCGATGAGCCACCATCCAGCCGACCACGTACCGGCTGAAGACGTCGAGCATGACGTAGAGGTAGAAGTAGGTCCACTTCACGGGCCCGAGAAGCTTGGTGATGTCCCAGCTCCACAGCTCGTTGGGGCGACGGGCCAGCAGCTCCGGGGCAGCATAGACAGGATGCCGGAGCTGAGCGCGCCGCTCCCGCACCTCGGCGTGCGCGGCCAGGACGCGATACATCGTCCGCTCGGAACACAGATATCGGCCCTCGTCGAGCAGGGTGGCATAGACCTCGCCCGGCGCCAGGTCCACGAAGCGCGGCGTATGCAACTGCTCGAGCACGGCCGCGCGTTCGCTCTCGCCGAGGGCCCGAGGCGACCGCCGCCGCGGTGGCGCGGCGCGCGCGGGCCGACGTCGACGATAGTACGTGGCGCGGGGCAGCCCGAGCGCCGCGCACGTGGGAGCGATGCCCAGCCGTGGCCCGATCTGGGCGACCGTCGCCATCACGAGGTCTCGTCGACCAACGGCGTTCCCAGCAACGCCGCCACTTGTTTTTGCAGGGCCACCAGCGCCTCAGCTCGCTCGGCACGCTTCTGCCACCGGCTGATCTCCCGCGCTTGCTCGGCCAGTTTCTTGTCCCGCGGATCGACGACCCGCCGCGCCGGCCCGCGTTGCTTCGGCGCCCCGACCAACTCGCCCCGCTCCCGCGCCGCCCGCCACGTCGTCAGGTGCGAGGAGTACAGTCCCTCCCGCCGCAGCAGCGCCCCGATCGCGCCCGGTGTCTTACAGGCGTCGGCCTCTCGGACCACCTTCCGCTTGTACTCCAACGTGAACCGCCGCCGTGTCGCCTTCGCCACCACCTCGATCGCCGGCCCACCGAGGGCCTGCTCCAATGCGCTCATCGCTCTCCGATCCTGCCTCGCCCTCGACTCTAAACTCCCAGGGGGTCACTGTCTCACTCATGTTGGCAGAGAGGGCGCATGGATCGCGTTTCACGAGTCAGAGTGAACCGCCACCTCGCACCGGATAGCTGACCGCGTAAGATGGCGGCTGCGATGCCATGGTACTGCTGGGCCAGAGACGTGGGCATACTCGCAGCATCCGGGCAGCATCGCGCGACATGGCACCAGCATCGTCATTACTGCAGAAAGGCGAGTCGCGAGCCTCTCAGGCTGACGCCGCCGACGCACCTCCCGCCCTGGCCGCTTCCGTTCAACAGGCTGCTCGAACCGGATGTCGCGGCTGATCGGATCGAAGAAGTGGTTTGATCGCCAGGTCGGGGAGCCGGGGTCGTCAGCGCGTCGAGCCGGCGGCGGCGAAGAGCGGTGTGGCGTCCGGAGGGGGGCAGACGATCCTACGCTCGCGGCCGTTTTTGCTACTCTGCGTTGCCTCTGGAGGAATCGGCGCATGACCCAGAGCGCCTCAGTCGAGGAACGAGTCGGGCGAGCTGCTACCCGACGACTCAGAAGCCTTGCCCACTGCAGCCGCAGTCTCTCCGTCCTTGACCGCAGCGAGTGGCTGCTTGCGCTCACCAAGGTCGTCCTCACTCGGCAACGCTTGATCCGCGGCGGTGGAGAGACGCCTCCCAATAAAGCCGCGGTCCTGGAAAGGCTTCGGGGGCTCGTCCAGCGCGGTGTTCTTCCGCTAACCCGGCCGGCGCGCGTGTGGGCCGGTCCCTGTCGTGAGACGCACGCCTGCATTGCCTGCGGCACGATCATTGGCATGGGCGAGATGGAGTTCGACGTCGTCCTCGCGTCCGCCATCAAGGTGTTCTTCCATCCCAAGTGCCTGAACCTCTGGCCCGATGCAGGGCTGGACGGAGTCGCTGCGGCTAGCTAACGTCGGAGGTGGTCGGCGGAGGAAGCCGAAGGCCGAAACGACGATGACCCACAATTTCGACCTCCGCGTCGGTGCGGAGAGAGGGCAGCCGGTGATAGGGGAACCGATGGACCAGGACAAGCCTCAGCGCCGTACCATGAAGAGTCGCTGCCCGAACTCCGACTGCATGTCTAGTGATGTTTCTCACACGGGGGCTGGGGGCAGCCCGGAGGAGTGGATCTGGATCTGCCATGCGTGCGATGAGACGTTTATACGAGTCGGCTAGTGCGCGCCTGCTCATCCATGATGATGATCCGGCTGGGTCCGGCTGGCGCTCACTTCGGACCAGCAAAGCTGGGCATCATGCGAGCTAGAGTGTCCGGACTCGAAATAGTGTTGACACTTGCCGTGAACGAACAAGAAGGCCATCGGCTCTATCTTTCCCAGAGTGCTTACCCCGCCAAGGGAACCACTGTGGGAGGACGGACCGATGACCCTCGACGAGAGCGTACACGGAATGCGCCTGCGCGTCATCGAGCGGGCGCAGGTGCTCGGCAACGTCAGCGCCGTCTGCCGCGAGCTGGGCATCTCCCGGACCCTGTTTTACCGCTGGCGCCAACGGCTGGAACGCTATGGCGTCGAGGGGGTTCATCCCCGGCGGCAGCGCGCCGGCGCGGGGCGGCCGGTGGCGACCCCGCCGGAGGTGGAACGGCTGGTGCTGGGGATTGCGATCAGCGCCGCGACCTGGGGGTGTCGCCGCCTGGCGGCCTACCTGGCGCGCACCTGGCAGATCCGCCTGGCGCCCAGCACCGTGCAGCGGCTGCTCCGCCGAGTCGGTTTGGCCACGCGCCGAGCGCGCCTGACGGTGCTCGAGCAGCAGGCCGCCCGGACGGCGGGGCTGCTCACGGACCGCACCCGGGAGAAGCTCTGGCGGGCCCGTCACGGCCGCACGCGGCACGTCGAGGCCACGGAGCCGGGCCAGCTGGTGTGTCTGGACACCTTCTACATCGGCAACCTCAAAGGCGTGGGCAAGGTGTGGCAGATCACCGCGTGCGACGCGGCGACCTCTTACGGGCTGGCCGGCCTGCTGCCCGCCCACGACGCGGCCGCCGCCGCCCGCTTCCTGCGCGAGGTCGTGGTGCCGCACTTCCAGCGCGCGGGCTGGCCGGTGCGGCGCGTGCTCACCGATGGTGGCCCGGAATTCAAGGGCGCCTTTGATGGGGCCTGCCGCGAGCTCCGCCTCCGCCATACGCGCACGAAACCGCGTCATGCCTGGACCAACGGCTTCGTCGAACGCCTGCAGGGCACGATTCTCCAGGAACTCTGGCGCGTCGTCTTCCGTCGCCGCTATTTCACGCGTCGCGCGACGCTGCAGCGAGCCCTCGACGGCTTCATGCGCTACTACAACCACGACCGGCCTCACCAAGGCTATCGCGTCCGCGGTCGTACCCCGGCCGCGCTCGTTTGGGGCGTGGCCACACAATGAGCTCATTCACCACCACTCTGGGACCGCGGAAGTGTCAACACCATTTCGAGTCTGGACAAGCTAGAGGTGACCTTGAGCACCGCCGCTTGAGGACAGCCTGAGAAGCAAGTGAGAGAGCTTAGGGGTTTACTTGCTTCGGGCCTTGTCCTCGGCCTCGGTGACGATGACGTAGTGTGGCTGCGCTAGGAAACCTCCACCACCTTGCGCCCCTGATCTGCGATTGTGCGACGACGTTCTTGCCGGTCTGAAGGAATTGGCGCTCATCGGCCATTTCTCTAGGTGCTCATAGTAGCCGGATCGCTGTCGAGAGAAAGCTTTCGATTTTTCACAGCTCTCCTCGATAGGCTCCGCGCGTACGCGTTTGACTCCGCGTCAGATTCGACGACTTCTAGGAGACGTTGCTTCGGCAGACTCGGAACGCCCTATCGAGCAGCGACCGGTCCTCGCAAAGCCATGAAGCTCCATGCCATCACCTCTAGCAGATCGTGGCCCGCGTAAAACGACTGAACGCCCCAGGCCTGAGCATGAAGCAGCCGTTGGCCGAAGGGTTGCACGCTGAATTGGCATGGCTGAATTCGAGCCTGTGCGCGCACTGCCGAGGGTTGGGCCGCGCCCCGCGCTCACCGGCGTGGCCTGTCCCGATTGCGGGGGATCCCTGACCGTCCGCGCCGAGGGCGACGGCGGGTACCTCAGCTTCCGCTGCAGGATCGGTCACGCCTTCGCCCTGGAAAGCCTCTTGGCGGCGAAGGAGGAGGCCGTCGAGCGCTGCCTGTGGGTGGCGGTCACCCGGCTCGAGGAGCTGCGAACCCTCGGACAGGACCTGCTGCGGCTCGGAGAGCCGTACCGCAATCCCTGTCCGTCCGAGGACCTCAAGGAGCGAGTCGCCCGGTTGGAAGCAGATTCCGAGACAGTCCGCCGTGTGGCCATGGCCAACCGCCCTCTCGCCCTAGGCGTGGACCAGGAGCCGATCCGGACATGCTGAACGCCGACGGGATCCGTCGCGATGTGGTCGTGATCGGGGCATCGGCGGGCGGGATCGAGGCACTGATGGCGCTGTTTGCGCGGCTGCCGCCCGACCTCGAGGCCACGATGGCCGTCGTGCTGCACCGCAGCCCCACATTCGAGGGACGACTCGCCGAGGTGCTCGGCCGTCGCGCGGCGCTCCCCGTACAGGAAGCCCAGGAGGGCGAGCGACTGCGTCCGGGCGCGATCTACATCGCTCCCCGCGATCGGCACCTGCTCATCGAGGATCGGCGTCTACGCCTCAGCGGGGGCCCGCGCGAGCATCACACGCGTCCAGCTGTGGATCCGCTGTTCGTGAGCGCGGCGCGGGCATTCGGGCCCAGGGTCGTCGGCGTCGTGCTGAGCGGCACCGGGGTGGATGGGGTGCGCGGCCTGATCGCCGTCAAGAATGGTGGAGGACTCTCGCTCGTGCAGCATCCGCAGCAGGCGCGCCACGCGACCATGCCGGTGAACGCCATCACACGCGACGGGGTCGATGCGGCGCTGCCGGTCGAGGAGCTGGCGGAGGTGTTGCCCGCGCTGGCGAGTGGAGAAGCCGTGGAGGTCCGGGCGGGGCTACGGAGTGTTCCGTCAATTGGTTGGTCGAGCTGATTGAACCGCTAAAGACCTCCCTCTCGTAGACCGGGGTGGCGCTCCCTCTTGCGCGGCCAACGCATGCACTGATACGGGTCGGGGCGTCGTAAGCGCCGGCAGCTCGAAGAGCAGCCGTTGAGACCTAACCAGACAGTCACGGTCCGAGGAAGCCTCGGCGGGTGCCGGCGGCAAGTCGCGCATGGCCGGGAGAAGAACTCTTCTTCAGTGGTACTGTCATCGGAAGGTCAACGAGCTTACTCGAAGGAAGTCATCGCGAACGTTTGGCGCATCCGCGAGCGGACACGCCGTACCGTCGGAGACGCGCGGGTGGTACACGTGGCGCGCCACCCGCAACCAGGGTAGATGCCGACGCTGACAATCGGCCATGCCCGCGCCTCTGGCCGGCCTCCGCATTGTCATCTCCGGACAACTACGACACCGCGAGATCGTGGAACGGGTGCTGAGAGACGACGGGGCCACCGTGAGGGCCGTGGCGTCCGGCGCGTGAAGCACTTGCCTTATCGACGCAGCCGACATCGTCATTATCGATTACCGGATCCCTGACGAGGGTGGCGTCTGGCTGCTTGAACAGATCATAAGCAACCCCGACCGGTTCCGGTGATCGCGATGAGGGCCTTCGCCGAGCGGCAGATCCCCGCCTAGCCCAGGCGCCATTCGCCCGAAAGCAGCTGAAGCCGGTCGACCCCTGGGAGTGGGCAACACCATCCGCGACCTGCTACGCAAGGAGTAGCGGGCATCGAGTTTGCTCCGGCCAAGGTGTATGGGGCGCTGCTCAAGCAGGTGATCAAAGTCGCGGTGGAGAATGACCCAGCCGCCATTACCCGTCCAGGACTCCCTCCATGATGCCAAGCGATGTCACAGGTGACCCCCTGGCCGAGCTGCGCGACGTCCTTGCTGGCGGTGTGTCGGCAGCTTCGAATCTCCTCGTCGCCCTCGATGCAGTGCCCGCGGCGATGCAAGCGGCGCTGAACCGCTTCGGCCGGCCCACGACGAGCGCCGAAGCCATGCGCCGCGATGCAGAGCGTCTAATCGCACACCTGCGCGAGTTGCAGGAGGTGTGGACAGCGGTGCTTGCGTCGCTGCCCGAGCCGCACGTGGCGGCTGATCGGGTCGAGGAGTGGTTCGATCGTCAGCTCGATGAGGAGCGCGGTTGAAGTCGCGGGTATCATCGGGCGACTGCGCACGCCCCAACCACATAACCTAGGACCGCGCCCGTGTCTGCTCGGGTGTTGATGGTCAACGACGATCACGACACGATCGAAGACTTCCGCCGGACAAAACCCGGCGATCTACCAGTCAAGGGACCAACGACGTTCGAACTCGTCAACAACCTCAAAAGACCGCCACGGCGCTCGGCCTGACGATCCCGCCCTCGCTGCTAGCACGGGCGGATCAGGTGATCGAGTAGTGAATCGCCGCCGCATCCTGCTGACCTCCCTGGCTGGCGACCTCGCAGCGCCGCTCGAAGCTGCGGTGCAACATGCGCAAGCAAAGAAGCCGGCCCCAATCTGCCATCTCGACGGTGTGCCTGGAGCCACGCCGGCCAGGGACGCTTCGTCGAGGGGTCTCGCGACGCCGGGTGGGTCGAGGGGCGGAATGTCATCTTCGAGCGCCGCTTCTTGGAGGGGCGGGTTGAGCAGTTTCGGGCTCTCGCGCGGGCACTCGTCATTGCGAAGGTCGATGCCATGTTCACGAGCTACACGCCGGCGTCCACATAGTAGGCGGCACGCCTGTGCATGGCCGCGTAGTTCGCCCAAAGGAAGCAAGGCCGCCCGCCTCGACGAGTTCCCGGTACGCATACATGCCTGGCAAGCGCCGTTTGGGCCGCAAACTGCACATCCGCACGCGCGTGGTCAGGAACACTCGATCCCCCTGGTACCAGGAGCGCGTCCGGACGCTTCTGCACGATGACGCATCGACGGCGTGTTGTGTATCGGATCGTGACGACAGATAGCCGATCCGCCGGCGCCGACCTAGGAACGGTGCTCAGTCGCACGCTCGAGGGCCGCGGCTAGTCGGTCAATCTCCACCGGAGCGAGCAACACATCGAAGGCGCCCAGGCTCCGCGCTTGCCGTTCTGTGAGCGGATCCAGCCTGGCTGTCACCGCGATGATGGGGACGGTCGGATGGTAATGCCGGAGGACGGGCAGTGCGTCAAGTCCCCTGATGCCTCGAAGATCCAGGCTGAGGAGGACGATGTCCGGGGCCGTTGCGTTCATGGTAGCAAGACCCTGAGTTGCCGAGTGGGCTGGGCCGCGGTCATGCTGTGGCCCAATGTATCGAGCAGGCTGTCGAGCCAGTCGTCGACGTCCTGCGCCGCGGCCGCGCTCGCGGGCACCGCTTCGGCGCCCACGTCGCCAAACCAGTGCGAAAGCGCCGCGAAGTCCCGCTCGCCCACCCATTCCGCGTCATAGGCGGCAGCCTCGCGTTTGCCGCGTCCGCTTTGTCCAGGAGCGCGGCAGCCAAAGGCGCTCGCTGTCACAACCGATACATGGGACCGGAAGGCGGTTGCTTCCCCCGGCCATCGTCAGCTTTTTGGCAGTGGGCGCAGGTGGGTCGCGTCCCGATTCATTGAGACAAGACAAATGGCGCATTATTCCACTCGTGCAGATGACAACCACCGCGCCGCCTGGCTGGGCGGCCGCTGAAGGAACGCGCATGGGGAGCATATCAAGGAAGCTGCACAGATCGCATGGCGACACGCGAGAACTCCTCACCGCGTCTCCCATGCACTCTGTGAATCTGGCCGCGCTTGCGCAATCAGCCTAACGGCGGCGTTCGCTACTCGCGGGGCTCAAGACTCGGCCGGATTCCCCTGCGACCGTTGCGGCAAAACATCGACGCCACCGAGATTTTCCTTGATCGATGCGAAGGAGGCCACCTGGCTTGCGAGCGACGCGACAGTCACGGTCGGCTTCGATGACACGCAACTGTGGATCGAGGCGCAGCATCTTACCGCGCGACGGCGACCTCGATAGCTATTGCTCTTTGCCGCGGGTACTCTTCGTCGAGGCCGTGACTAGCACAATCGCCTTGACTACTTCGTCTGGGTCCGCGGGTTTGATGATGTGGTCGGCGAATCCGGCAGCAAGTATGCGTTGCCTGTCGTGGGCCATGGCGAGCGCCGTGAAACGATAAACGGGATCGTCCGAGCACTCTGAAGACACCGCACTTCCCGAAGGAGCCACGTGCCATCGTGCTGCGGCATGGCCATGTCGGCAACCACGACAGCGGGGATGGCGGCCTTGATGAGCTCGAGGGCCTCCATGGCGCTCGACGCTGACCGTACCGTCGTGCCGACCTGACGCAAGGCGATCTCTGTCAACTCACGAGCGTCGTCGTCGTCGTCGACCACAAGCACCGAGATACCGGCAAGAGGTTCCGCCATTTGAGACCCTCGGCTCATCCGGTGCTTCGTTACGGTGTTTTGCCGAGCAACGTCAAGATGGCCGTCGTCAGCTCTCGCGGATCGGCAGGTTTCGGAAGATGCACTTGGAAGCCGGCTTTGAATGCCTGCTCACGATCCTCCGAGCGTCCGTACGCGGTGAGTGCGATCGCGGCAAAACGAAATCCGCGGCGTCGCAGATCCTGGATGAGCTGGTAGCCGTCCTGTCCGGGCATTCCGATATCGCTTATCAGCACCTCCGGGCTCGCATTCTCAATCGCGCGCACCGCTTCCGCCGCCGATAGGACGGCACTCACTTCGGCCCCCGCGAATCGTAACAGGGCCGTCGTCAATTCGAGCGCCTCCGGCTCATCATCGACCAGCAGAATCCGTACGCCACGAAGCGCGTCGTTGTTCGTTTGGGCTGGGCTCCGCGTTGCTTCATCCGCGCTCGCCACGGTTTCGCTCAGCGGTATCTCCACCGTGAATGTCGCGCCCTGTCCGAGTCCGCGACTTGCCACGCGCACTTCACCGCCGTGTTGCTCCACGATGTGACGTACGATCGCAAGACCGAGTCCCAACCCGCCGTGTCTGCGGGTACTCGAACTGTCAGCTTGGCGGAAGCGCTCGAACACGTGCGGCAAAAACTCAGGGGCGATGCCGGCCCCGGTATCTGTCACTATGATCCTCGCCTTGTTGTCGGCGTGCTCCAGCCGCACGCCAACGTGTCCGCCTACTGGCGTGAACTTCACGGCATTCGCCAGCAGGTTCCAGACTACCTGTTGAAGGCGACTGGCATCACCGAGCAGACCCGGCACCCCTGGATCGACGTCGACTTGAAGGTCGATGCGCTTCGTCTGAGCGGCCAGCCGCACGACATCGACCGCGGCCTCGATCACCGAAGCAAGGGCTACTGGCTGGACGTCAAGACGGAGCTTGCCCGTGACGATGCGTGAGACGTCCATGATGTCTTCCACGAGCTGCACCTGCGAACGAGCGTTTCGCTCGATGACCAGGAGCGCATGGGACACCTGATCGGGAGCAACCTGCCCGGCCCGTAGCATACGCACCCACCCGAGAACCGAGTTGAGAGGTGTTCGAAGCTCGTGCGACATGGTGGCCAGGAACTCGTCTTTCGCACGATTGGCCTCTTCCGCAGCCAAACGGGCCTTTTCTGCGGCCTCGTAGAGACGCGCGTTGTCCATTGCGATCGCCGCCTGAACGGCGAGAGCACTGACCATGCGCTCATGGCGATCCGTGAAGCGCTTTGGCGCAGGATGGCCGAAGAAGAGGCCTCCGAGGACTTCGCCGGAGCGGGACTTGACGGGTACAGCCAGATAACTCCGGACGGGAAGATGGCCTGGCGGGAGACCGTGGTGCGGTGGCATCCGACCGTAGCGCGCATCCGTGGTCACGTCATCGATCCGGACGATTGCCGTACCGCGAAATGTCGGCTCGAAGATCGGCGTATTCCGCGGCTGGGGAAACTTTTCGAACGCCTCCCGGGGCGCGCCCGACAGCGTGTAGAGCGTATAGGATTCGCGGGCGGGCGCGTCAGTGACGTTGTAGAAGAAGGCGCCGAACTCGGCTCCGCACAGCTCCCGGCCGGCGTCCGTGACCGCCTGCACGAGGCGCGACGTATCCAGCTCGGCAACGAGCACGCGCCCGACTCGGTTCATCGTTTCCGATTCGGTTCGTGCCTCCTGCTCACGGCGCAGCAGCTCGGCGCGCTCCTGCTCGGTCGCCTTCCGCTCGGTGATGTCGAGCATGACGCCGAGCAGATGACGCGCGTGCCCGTCCGCGTCGCGGATGATGCGAACGTTGTCCTGTAGCCAGACAAGGCGTCCGTCCACCGTCCAGACCCGGTATTCGAAGGCGTGATGGTTGCCCTCCCGAATGGCAGCATGCCAGTGTCCTATCACCGCCTCTCGATCGTCCACGTGAATGCGGCCTGGCCAGAACCCTGGTTCTCGCATCATTCGCTCGGAGGCGACGCCGAGCATGTCCTCCGAACGCCGGCTCACGAACGTGAACTCGAACGGCGCCGGCTCCGCTTCCCAGACGATCGGCGCCGAGGCCATCGACCAGATCGCGATAACGCTCCTCGGTCGTACGAACCGCGTCGCGAAGCAACAGCGCCTCGGCTCGCTTGCTCTCGG
Source organism: uncultured Candidatus Rokubacteria bacterium (assembly GCA_963734175.1). Classification (GTDB taxonomy): domain Bacteria; phylum Methylomirabilota; class Methylomirabilia; order Rokubacteriales; family CSP1-6; genus AR5. The sequence continues at coordinate 283,148 of CAVTGC010000010.1, read as the reverse complement.
TGATGTCGAAGGCGACGCCCTGCAGGAACAGCGGCCGCCCGATGCTCGTCCTTGACCAGCGCGCGCCTCGCCGCGCACCCACACCACGTGTCCGTCGCGGGCGATGAAGCGGCACTCGGCGCGGAACGGGCCGCCGGTGCGGCAGCCGCGGGCGAACTCCTCGTTCCACAGCTCGCGATCGTCGGGGTGCAGCTGCCGGTACCAGAGAAACGGGTTCTCGAGCCACTCCTTCTGGGTGAAGCCGAGCAGCGTCTCGATGTGCGGGCTGACGTAGACCTCGTTCTCGCCCTCGCCGAGCACGGCCATGAACGTCACCGCGGGAATCTGCTCCACGAGCGTTCGGTAGCGCACCTCGGCCGCGCGGAGCCGCGCCTCGGCGCGCGCCGGGGTATCGCGGTCGAAGGCGCTGTCGGAGCCGACACGGCGGTCCGCCCAGGTGACGCGCGCGCGATCGCGGCGGTCCCCCGGGAAACAACGCGGACGCAAGGCGCAGCAGAAAATCCTGCGCTTCGCCGGCCGTCGCCGCGAGCTCGGCCAGCTGCCCCTCCAGGCCGGCGATCTCCGCCGTCTCGGAGGGATCTGCTGCTCTTCCATCCGACTCATGTCACGGCCATCCCGGCACCGAGTCGGGGCGTAGCTGTGCGAGCCACGTGTACCACGCGACCATCCCGTCGCCGCGCGTCGCCGACACCTCGAAACTCTCGACGTGCGGACTCAGCTCACGTGCGCGCGCAACGCAGCTCCGGACATCGAACTGCACATACGGCAGCAAATCGATCTTGTTGAGCAGGACGACGTCGCTCGCCCGGAACATGTGGGGATACTTGAGCGGCTTGTCGTCGCCGTCGGTCACCGACGGTGACGACCACCTTGGACGTGCTCGCCGAGATCGAAGAGGGCCGGACAGACGAGGTTGCCCACGTTCTCGATCACGACGAGAGCTCCCGGCGCCGGCTTCAGCTCATCGAGCGCCTCGGCGACCATCGCCGCATCGAGGTGACAGCCCGCGCCGGTGTTGATCTGGATCGCCTGCGCCGCCCGCGGTCCGGATCCGCTCGCGCGTCGTGCTCCGTCGCCTGATCACCTTCGATGACGAGCAAATCGATGGCTGCCCCGTGATCGCGGAGCGTTCGCTCGAGCAGCGTCGTCTTGCCGGCGCCGGGGCCTGCCATCAAGTTGATCGCCACGATGCCCCGGTCGCGAAGCCATCGACGGTTGGCGGCAGCCATCCAGTCGTTCCGCGCGAGCACGCGCTGCTCGAGGGTCAGCACGCGCGCGGGATTCGACGGGCGATCCGTGATCATGGTCATGGTGATGATCGTACGCATGTCCATGCGGATGGTCCGCAGACCCGGCGTCCGCCGACGGGCGAGCAGCCGCACGTACGACACATGTCAGACGTCCTCCATCAGCCAGGTGATCTCCTTGATGCAAGCTCTTCGCCCGTCAGCCACTCCAGGTCACTGCCGCCGCAGTGACATCGACCGAAGGGCCGATCGAGTGCGACCTCGGAGCCGCAGCCCCGGCAGCGGCCCCGGCCGGGAATCTCGAGAATCTCGAGCTCGCGCGCCGTCGGCCGCTGTTCCCTCCGTCGCGAGATCGAAGCAAAAGCGCATGGCGTCGGGTAGCACGGCGCACAGACGGCCTATCTCGAGCACCACGCGCGTGACGCGCGCGCCCTCCGTCCGCGCAGCCACGAGCGCGACGACCTCCTCGGCAATGGCGAGCTCATGCACTGGCGTCGACACCCTCCTGGAGCTGGCTCACCAGTGTTTCGACCACGCGAACCGCCTCCGCGACCGCCGCGGCGACGGTCGCGCTCAGTCCCATCGCCATCTCGCCGACCTCTTCCGGCGTGGCAGGCTCGCAACCGACGATCCGAAGCACGGGCAACCGTCCGCACAGGGCGCTGGCGAGCCTGAGGACCTTCATCGGCTCCATGCCGTGCGTCTCGATGGATGGCGTATCCGACGTCGCGATGTCCGGCTCGAGGACATACAGGGTTCCTGGTGGGCCACCCGCGCGGCAGCGCGTCGACGAGGATGGCGGCGTCGTAGCCGTCGACCAGCGCGTACGTCAGGTCGAGGCCGCGAATGCCGAAGTCCACAATAGCGACGCCGTCGGGAAGCCCTCGCTCGCGCAAGCCGGCGCACGACTTCCACGCCGAATCCATCATCTCCGAAGAAGATGTTGCCGATTCCAGCCACGAGCACGCGCCGGGGCGTCATTCCACGATCTCGATCTCGTCAGGTCGGAAATAGAACCGGTGGCCGGGCCGGCCTTCGACGCCGAGATCCCGGCCGGGATCGTCGTCCACGGTCACCGCGACGAAGGTGCGACCCTCGTAGTCCTGCTCAAGCTTCACAACCGTGGCCGTCTTGCCGGTCAGCGCGAGGTCGAGGATGTCGCCGCCTCGCCGAGGACGGAGCCGAACACGCGTTCCCGAATCGAGGGTCGCCTTCCCGCCGCTCAGCACCGGCGGTCGCGACGCGCCGTGCAGTTGGCGTCGATGCGCCTCGTCTTGCGCCTCGGTGCGTTCAAGAAGCGCGCGCGCCTTCGCGTCTCCCGCGCGCATCGTTTGCCTTTCCTCGTCGGTCAGGGTCAGAACGCGCAGTGTCAGGAGCTCGTCGATCTCGGTGGCGTCAAAGAAGTCGCCCGGGCTCTCGGGGGCGAGTCGCGGATAATCGTCGAGAACGATCGGTGCGGAGAGCATCGCATTGCGCGTCGTCGGGTCGCCGACGAGGATGGGCCACGTGCCGATGTTCTCGCATGGCCGGGCGGCCGCCATCAGCGGCGCGGGAGGATCGACAAGTGAGACGAACTGGCCGTTCGCGACGCTCAGCAACGTATGCGGCGCCGCGAACGCGCTTGCCAGCGCACGGTCGCGGCGGTGCTCACGCTGATCCGTGAGCGAAGCGTCATATGACGTCAGATTCTGGACGACCGCTCTGACCGTATAGACACCAGCCTCGACACGCCGGGCGCACAGAGCGAGATCCCCCTTCAACGGTTCTCGGCCAATTCGCCGCTTCGAATCCGAACCTGGTCGTCTGCGGCGTCGCGATCAGATCTTCCAACCGGTACGGAGGGCTGTCGACCTCGTACTCGGCCGTACCCGTCTCCGTGATATGCAGAAACCGGACTCGCGCCGTGACGTCGCTCGCATCCGTCCCTTGCACGACACACTCGGTCTGCATCCACCAGCGGTCGCTCTCGTCCTGTGTCTCGACGAACTGTCTCGGATACAACGTGCCGAAGAGCCACCGGTGCCGGTTCTTCACCGAGGACGCCCGATAGGGGTATAGCAGGTAGCCTTCGTAGAGCAGCGTCTGCGCCAGGGTGGCGACCTGATCGAGGTTCACGCTCGCGCTCCATGCGTTGCGGCGCCGGCGAAGAAGGTGTCGATCGCCGTCCAAACCGCCGGGCCTCCTGCGAATCCACTCCAGTGCAGACGGATCAGTCCGATCAACCGGTAGCATTCGTCAACGGACGCGACGAAATAGTCCCTGCGCCCGGCGACGCGATTCACCACGAACGCCTCCACCTCGGCCTCGAGTCCGCTGAGCACGATGTTCGCGGCGACGACGCTTTCCCATGTCGGCAGCGGAATAGCGCCCTCGACCATCCCGGCGGGGCTCGGATACCGAGCCACCACACGCCGCGTGGCGGCGCGTGTGAAGAAGAACGCCAGATCGATCGGCAAGCCGAAGACCCTCCACTCTTCATCGGTCAGCCGAAAATCTGCGAGTCGCTCGAGCCGCCGGCGCACCGGCGCCCAGGAAGCCCCGGGCGCAACCAGCACGCGCTCGCAGCTCGTGCAGGCGCATCGGAGGTTTCCGGTCTTTCGTTCAATAAAGTGCTCGTGCGTCGGCGCGAGGGGCGCCGCGCATATATCGCACCACTCGGCCACCGGCCGGAGCCGCGCGAAGTTTCGCAAGGCGGTCAGGGCGTTCATGACTGCGCCTCGCTCGGCCTCCGCAGACGCACGTCTGTAACCGGCACGAACGCCGTCGTGTCCGGTACGTCGATCTCAAGGCCGACGGCATCCGGAGCGGCGGCCACGAGCGCCTGCTCGATGCGCGACCGGAGGGCCGCTGCGGAAGGGCCGCCCCGTCCCAGCTCACGCTCCAGCCGCACACGGACGATGCCTTCATTAACACTGACCTGCGCGACGCGCGCCCCCTCAGGGACCAGCGCGGGGGTCAGCGCGTCGACGGCGGCGCGCACACGGGTTTCAAGCTTCTCCGGATGGATATCGTGGAGCAGCAGCAAACCGGCGATCAAAGGGTCGCCCGTCAACGCGTTCACGATTGCCGGCCCGCTCGCGAAGCTGCCGATACAACGCATCATCCGATCGAGCCCGCTCGCATGAAGATCGAGGACGGCGCGTACGACGTCCCGTGCTTGCGTGCGTATCCGCGATTCGGGGCCGCGTTCAAGCTCGTGCAGCATGGTTTCGAGATGGTGCAACTGCCGGTCGAGGTCGCCCGCCCCGTCGGTCATGACGGCTGGACGCCGAACGTCGGCGAGTGGCGCACGGAGATCTCCTTGCCGTTGCCGAGGTACATGTGCACGCCGCAGGGCAGGCACGGATCGAAGCTCCGCACCGTGCGCATGATGTCGATGCCCTTGAAGGTCTCGGGTCCGTTCTCCTCGAAGATCGGCGTGTTCTGGACGGCGTCCTCGTACGGGCCGGGCGTGCCGAAGGAGTCGCGCGGGCTCGCGTTCCAGGGCGTCGGCGGATACGGGTGGTAGTTGGCGATCTTGCCGTTCGCGAATCACGACGTGGTGCGACAGCACGCCGCGCACGGCCTCGTGGAAGCCGCAGCCGATCGCCTCCTCGGGCACCGTGAACGGCGACACGGTCGCCATGCGTCCCGCGTGGACCTCCGCCAGCGCCCGCTCGACGAAGCAGAGCGCGGCCGCGGCCGCGTACGCCTGGAAATAGGTGCGCGCGCGGTTGCGCTCGAGTGTGTTGCTCCAGCGCGGGATCTTCCACTCGAGCTCCGCCTCGGGCATGAGCGCGGTCTTCGGCAGATCGAATCTTCACGCTCGTCCCGGTGGCCTTCACGTAGCCGATATCGACGCGCCCGGCGAGCGCGGTCGCCCAGAGCCGCGCCAGCGGCCCGCCGCCGGTGTCGAGCGCCAGATGCTCGCCGGTTCGCTGGTCGAACCAGCGCGGCGACATGACCCAGGTGTACTTGCCTTCGAAGTCGCGCTTCTGCGGCCGCGGCGTCGTCGTCTGGTTCCACGGGTGGCGCTGGTCGATCGGGATTGCCGAGCGGATCGGCCTTCACGAACGTCTCCCCGTCCTGCCAGTCGTCGTAGAACGAGCTGCCGAGCAGGATGCGGATGCCGAGGTTGATCTCGACGAGGTCGGTCGTGATCGAGCTTGCCGTCGACGACGATGCCCGGCGTGACGTACATGTCGCGGCCCCACGCGGCCATCGCTCGTACGTGAAGTCGCAAGTCTCGGGATTCTGGAACGAGCCCCAGCAGCCGAGCAGGACGCGCCGCCGGCCGACCTCCTCGTAGCCGGGCAGCGCCTCGTAGAAGAAGTCGAAGAGGTCGTCGTGGAGCGGCACCACCTTCTTCATGAACTCGACGTACTTCATCAGCCGCACGAGGTAGTCGGTGAAGAGCTGCACGCTCGGCACGGTGCCGACGCCGCCGGGATAGAGCGTCGAGGGATGCACGTGCCGGCCTTCCATCAGGCAGAACATCTCGCGCGTGAGCCGGCTCATCTGCAGCGCTTCGCGGTAGAACGCGCCGGTGAACGGATTGAGCGACCGCATGATGTCGGCGATCGTGCGGTAGCCGTGCACGTCGGCGTGCGGCGCCGGCGTCCGCTCGGCTCGGGCGAAGACGCCGGGATTCGTCTCGCGGACCATCTGCTCGCAGAAGTCGACGCCGACCAGGTTGTCCTGGAAGAGGTTGTGGTCGAACATGTACTCGGCCGCCTCGCCGAGGTTGATGATCCACTCGGCCAGCGGCGGCGGCTTGCACGCCGAAGGCCATGTTCTGCGCGTAGACGGCGCAGGTCGCGTGGTTGTCGCCGCAGATGCCGCAGATGCGGCTGGTGATGAAGTGCGCGTCGCGCGGGTCCTTGCCCTTCATGAAGACGCTGTAGCCGCGGAAGATCGACGACGTGCTGTGGCACTCGGCGACCTGCCGGTTGGCGAAGTCGATCTTCGTGTGGATGCCGAGGCTGCCGACGATCCGCGTGATCGGATCCCACGACATCTCGACGAGGTTCTTGTCCGCTCGGCCATGGATCAGCTTCCTCGGCTGCGGCGCCGCGGCTGCCGCCAGGCCGGCTCGCTGGTCGAGCGACGTCTTGGTGAAGTTGCGCAGCGCGCGCACCGTGCGGCCGTACATGAGGACGGCCGAGGTCGACATCTTCGCGCCCGGGCGGCTCGTCCATGAACGGCATGAACTTGTCGGGGAAGCCGGGCATCGTGCAGCCGATGCAGACGCCGCCGACGTTGGGGCAGCCGCCGATGCCGTTCATCCAGCCGCGCTTGGCGACGTTGCACTGCACCACCGGCCCCCAGCAGCCGAGCTTCACGATGCACTTGCTGCGAGCCGTACTCGGCCGCGAAGTCGGCCTGCTCGTAGTAGCCGCCGCGATCGCAGCCCTCGTGCACCGTCTGCGCGAACAGCCACGTCGGCCGCAGCGCGTCGTCGAGCGGGATCATCGGCGCCGTGCCCGCCGCCTGCCGTAGCAGGTAGAGCAGCGTCTCCATGAAGTTGTCGGGCTGCACCGGGCAGCCCGGCACGCAGACGATCGGGATGCCGGCCTTCGACTGCCACTGCCAGCCGAGATAGTCGGCCAGGCCCATCGCGCCGGTCGGATTGCCCGCCATGGCGTGAATGCCGCCGTAGGTCGCGCAGGTGCCCGCGGCCACGACCGCCCAGGCCTGCGGCGCCAGCCGGTCGATCCACTCGCAGGTCGTGATCGGCTGGCCGGTCGCATCGATCGACGCCGAAGCCGGCCCAGTAGCCCTCCGGCTTGTTCTTCTCGTTCGGGATCGAGCCCTCGACCACGAGGATGAACGGGTCGAGCCGCGCCGGCGGCGGCGTCGTGAAAGTGGCTGCATGAACTCGTCGCCGTTCTCGTAGGCGAGCACGGGATTGTGAGAGCCGCACCTTGGGCATGCCCGGGATCGCCCCGAGGACGAGGTCCTCGATGCTCGGCTGCGTCGCGGCGGTGATGGCGATCGTGTCGCCGTCGCAGCTCGAGGCCGGCGGTGATCCAGAGGACGTCGATGCTGCTCGATCGGGTCGTTCATCAACAGATCCTCGGCAGCTGTTCGCCGGCCAGCAGCGTCACGACGCGCTCCCCGCCGATGCGCGTACGCAGGGTGACCATGCCCGGGTGCTCGGCGACGATCTCGCCGATGATCGCGGCATCGCGGCCGAGCGGATGCGCCCGCATCGCGGCGAGCACCCGGTCGGCCTCGGCGGCCGGCACGACGGCGACCAGCTTTCCCTCGTTCGCGACGTAGAGCGGATCGAGCCCGAGCATCTCGCAGGCGCCCGCACCTCGGGTCGGAGCGGGATCGCCGCCTCGTCGAGCGTCACGCCGACCCGCGAGGCGGCCGCGAGCTCGTTGAGCGCGCTCGCCAGCCCGCCCCGCGTCGGATCGCGCATGCAGCGGACTCCGGCCGACGCTTCGAGCAACGCGCGAACGAGATCGGTCAGCGGCGCACTGTCGCTCTCCAGCACGTCTCGAACTCGAGCCCCTCGCGCACCGACATGATCGCGATGCCGTGATCGCCGATCGTGCCGGACACGATCACGCGGTCGCCCGGGCGCGCAGCGGCAATCGAGAGCGACCGCTCGCCCGGGACGAATCCGATGCCGGTGGTGGTGATGAAGACCTTGTCGCCCTTGCCGCGGTCGACCACCTTGGTGTCGCCGGTCACCAGCGTCACGCCGGCCTCGGCGCACGCGGCGCGCATCGAGGCGACGACCCGCTGCAGTTCGCCAAGCGCGAGCCCTTCCTCGAGGATGAACGCGGCCGACAGGTACAGCGGGCTCGGCGCCGCCGACGGCGAGGTCGTTCACCGTGCCGTGGACGGCCAGGCGTCCGATGTCGCCGCCGGGAAAGAAAAGCGGCCGCACCACGAACGCGTCGGTGGTGATCGCCAGCCGTGTGCCGCCGTTGACCGCGGACTGTCGCCTGATCCTCGAGCGCTGCCAGCATCTCGTTCCGAAAGGCCGGCAGGAAGACGCGTTCACGAGGTCGGCCGTCAGCCGCCCGCCGCTGCCGTGGCCGAGCACGATGCGGTCGTATTGGTCGATACGGCAGCGGACACGAGCCCAGCGGATCGCTCACATGACGTCCTCCTCGCCGCGGATCACGTGAACGAGATCCCAGAGGACGTGGAGGAGCGTCGCGTGCGTCTCCTGGATGCGGTGGATGCTGAAGCTCGGGACCATGAAGCAGTGGTCGCAGAGCTCCGGCATTCGGCCGCCGTCGCGGCCGGCGAAGCCGACGGTCAGCAGTCCGAGTCTCGCGCGGCCGCCGAGCGCGCGGATGACGTTGGCGCGACTTTCCGCTCGTCGAGATCCCGAGCGCCATGTCTCCGCGCCGGGCGAGGATCCGCAGCTGCTCGGAGAACGCCAGGGAGAAGTCCTGTCGTTGCCGACGGCGGTGAGCAGCGCGGTGTCGGTGGCCAGCGCCATCGCCGGCAGCGGCCGGCGCTTCTCGATGATCGGGTGCATGAACTCGACGGCGACGTGCTGCGCGTCGCACGCGCTGCCGCCGTTGCCCATGACGAACAGCCGCCCGCCGGCGTCGAAAGCGGCGGCCATGGCACGCGCACAGGCGACGATGCGGTCGGCCTCCGCGTGAAGAACGTCTCGCTCGTGGCCGCGCTCTCGCGCGACTTCGCGGGTGATCGGCGGCCGAGAGACTGCTCATGCCGCGACATGGCGCGGCGCCGCGATGGCGCCCGTACGCGTAGTACGCGGCGCACGCGCCTTCCGCCGAGACCATCGTCGCGCCCGAGCGGCGCTCGGGCGTGCACTCGTTGCCGAACGCCGGGCAGTTCGCGCGGCTTCTTCGAGCCCTTCGAGGATCTGCCCGCTGATGCACAGCGGCGACTCGCGGGCGTCGATGTCGTCCGACCTCGAAGAGCCGCTCGGCGTCGTGGGCGCGGTACTCGTAGCGCAGCCGGTAGCCGCTCTTCGGGATCGAGCCGACGCCGCGCCACTTGCCGGTCGCAGACCTCGAACACCTCGTCGATGCAGCCGGCGCGACGCCGGGTTGCCCTCGCGGCCGCACGGCGCGGGCGTACTGGTTCTCGACCTCCGCCCGTCCGGCCTCGAGCTGGCGCACGGTCATGAGCACGCCCTCCAGCAGGTCGACCGGCTCGAAGCCGGTGATCACGATCGGCACCCGGTAGCGCTGCGGCGATCGGCTCGTACTCGGCCGTAGCCCATGACCGTGCAGACGTGGCCCGGGCCGAGGAAGCCCTGCACGCGGTTGTCGGGCGACTGCAGGATCGCCGTCATCGCCGGCGGCACGAGGACGTGCGAGACGAGCACGCTGAAGTTCGTCGAGCCCGCGGCGGCGCGCGAGCCAGACCGCCATGGCGTTGGCGGGCGCCGTGGTCTCGAAGCCGATGGCGAAGAACACCACCTGCCGCTCCGGGTTCGCGGCGGCGAGGTCGACCGCGTCGAGCGGCGAGTAGACGACGCGCACGTCGCGCGCCGCGCGCCTTGAGCGGACAGCAGATCGCCGTCGCGAGCCGGGCACGCGCAGCATGTCGCCGAACGAGCAGAAGATGACGTCCGGCCGCGAGGCGATGGCGTGGGCGCGGTCGATCATCTCGAGCGGCGTCACGCACACCGGGCAGCCCGGGCCCGTGGACCAGCTCGATCGCCTGGCGGCAGCAGCTCGTCGATGCCGTACTTGACGATGGTGTGCGTCTGCCCGCCGCAGACCTCCATGATCACCCACGGCCGGGTCACCGTCGCGCGCGATGGCGCCGACGAGCGCCCGTGCGGCGGCCGCCGTCGCGGTACTCGTCGAGGTATTTCACGGTGAGGTCTCGCTCAGCTCGTCGAGCTGGTTCATCGGCTTCGAGGAACTCGAAGACGCGGCCGGCTTCCGCCTCGTCGAGTCGCGTGAGGGCGAAGCCGACGTGGACGAGGACGTAGTCGCCAGGCTGGACGTCGGGCACGTGCTCGAGGCACACCCGCTTCGTCACGCCGCCGAAGTCGACCTTGCCCATCAGCACGTCGTGCTCGCGAAGGTCTCGACCAGCGCGGCCAGGGATGCCGAGGCACATCAGTGATGACCGCGTCTCCGACGCGTCGCGCGCCGCCGCGATGGCGAGCTGCCCGAGGCAGAGACCGCCGTCGTTGGCGGGCACGCTGACGTGCTGGTAAGGCATGAAACCCCGATCTTCGCAACGCGTCGCTCGCTTCTCCGCGCGAGGATGGCGTTCACGAACACGCCGCCGCTCAGGACGACACCGATCGACGCCCTCGCTGGCGCGGATCCGCTCGCACACGGCGACGATGACCTCGGCCATCGTCGAGTGGAATCGGCGGGCAATGACGGCTGGCGCCGATGCCCTTGCGCACGTCGGCCGCGACCGCTCGGATGAGCGGCCGCTGATCGATCACCAGCGCATCCGACCCGGTGGCGAGCTCGAAGGGATACGCCCCGGCCGGCCTGACGCCGCGGGCCAGCGACTCCAGCATCATGGCCGCCTGCCCCTCGATAGCTCGGCGCGCTCACAGACTCCCGCCAGCGCGGCGACGGCATCGAACAGCCGCCCGGCGCTCGACGTCAGCGGCGCGTTGAAGCCTCGCTCGAGCATTCGCTCGCACGGTGCGTCGGCGTCCGGCATCGACGCGCAGCGATGGGCGTTTCGACGGCCGCCCCGGCGTGCGATGAGATGCGCCACCGCCATGCGCCACGGCTCGCGAACGGCGGCCTCGCCGCCGGGCATACCGACGTAGCTGAAATGCGCGGCGCGCCGGAAGTCTGCTGTCGTCACCGACCAGGAACTCGCCGCCCCAGATCGCGCCGTCGGCGCCCCAGCCGGTGCCGTCGAAGCAGACGCCGATCACCGGCCCCGCCAAGCCATGCTCGGCCATGCAGCTCGCCATGTGAGCGTGATGATGCTGGACGGCCAGCAGCTCCATACCCGTTTCCTTGGCAAGCTCGATGGCGTATCGCGTCGAGGCGTAATCCGGATGCAGATCGTGGACGATGCGTTGTGGCGCGATCCGAAACAGCCGCTGGTAGTGTGCGATGGCGTCCGTGTACGCGCGATACGTCTGGTACTCGTCGAGGTCCCCGAGATGGTGACTGGGCACCACGCGCCGTCCGTCGCCAAGCGCGATCGCGGCCTTGAGATGGCCACCGAGCGCCAGTGTGGGACGGGCCAATGGCGTGCGGAGCGACAGTCCCCGCGGGGCCTCGCCACGCGATCGTCGCACCCATGAAATTCCAGGGCCAATGACCCGAACGACCGAATCGTCGCACCGGGTCTCGATCCCCCGATCGTTCGTCAGCACGACGTCGGCGATGCCGGCCAGGCGGGCCGACGCTTCCGCATCCTCGCGGACGAGCGGTTCACCGGAGCGGTTGCCGCTCGTCATCACCACCGCATGGGGCATGTCGCTCAGGATCAGGTGATGAACGGGGGTATACGGCAGCATGACCCCGAGAACCGCGAGCCCCGTCGCCACCGCGGTCGCTACCGGAGCATCCGATCGTGCTCGCAAGAGCACGATCGGCCTCGCCGGTAGCGTCAGCGCCCGCCGCTCCGAGTCGGAGATCTCGCCGAGTTCACCCGCCGCGGCGAGGTCGCGCGCCATGAGCGCGAGCGGCTTCTCGTCGCGCAGCTTACGCCGGCGCAGCTCCGACACTGCAGCGACGTCATAGGCATCACACACGAGGTGAAAGCCTCCGAGCCCCTTCACCGCGATAATGCCACCGCTTCGCAGCGCGGCAATCGCCTCCGCAAGCGGATCCTGGGAGTGCATGAGGCGGCCTGCACCATCGAGGAGCCGCAGACGCGGCCCGCACGACGAACAGGCGATAGCCTCGGCGTGAAAGCGTCGGTCGCGCGAGTCATCGTACTCGGCGCGGCACTGCGCGCACATGTCGAACCCGCTCATGGTCGTACGCTGGCGATCGTACGGAGCAGTCCTGACGATCGTCAGGCGGGGTCCGCACTGCGCACAGTTGATGAACGGGTATCGATACCGCCTGTCCGCGGGATCGAACAGCTCCCTTAGGCAGTCATCGCACGTCGCGATGTCCGGCGACACGGAGACGGCTCCTTGCACGTCGACGGCGCTCGCCTCGATCCTAAAATCATCATCGCCGCGCGCGAGGCGGGGCAACGTGGACACCGAATCAATCCGGGCCCGCGGCGGCTTACGAGTATTGAGCTCTGCGAGGAACCGCTCGATTGCCGCGACTTCGCCCTCGACTTCGATTTCAATGCCACCCGCGGCATTCCGCACGAAGCCCCGCAAACCGAGGGCGCAGGCCAGCCCGTGCACGAAGGGACGGAATCCGACGCCCTGCACGATGCCGCTGATGGCAACCGCACGTCGAGTACCGGCGTTCGCTGCGACGTTGTATCGGAGCATCGTTGCTCCCGGCATGAGAAATGCGGCGGTCCCGCCGCGCGCTAAATTCTACGTCGTCGGACGGTCGCCGTCACTTCTAAATCAGATGGGAAAACATTTTCCCAGCGCGCGCCCGGGCGCCTGGGAAAACTTTTTCCTTATATCATGACGCAACGGTTTGCCGCCACGCGTAGTACCATGGCACTCCGATACGCGACCCTGGACATGGTCTGACGCCGAAGCACCTGAAACGTTGCTCATCCGTAGCGACCGGGGCCAACGGGCGGCGATGCGTGAGACGGAAAAGCTGGCCGCATTTCTCCGGGACAACCACCCGGCGCGATTCTGCGTCGGATGTCTTGGTAGGCAGCTGCATCTCACAGTCGAGGCTGTCACGCTTGCGACCATCGAGCTAGGACTGAGTGCCGCGTATGGCTTCGCCGACGGAAAATGCTCGCGATGCGGCCGACAGGATGCGTTGCTAGGACTCAAGCCCACGTGACGGAACGATGTGTTCCTGCTATTGAACCACAGCCGGCGCGCGCGCTGACACGGTCTTCCTCAAGCGGAGCCCCGAGTGCAGTAAGACATCCACATTTTGCCACGACCAGGCAACGTCCGGGCACGACTAGAGCGGTCGCGGGGAACCTCGCGGGCTGCTGAGCGCGGGCTGGCTGGCCCTTTCACGCAGGACGACTCGCCAGCGCAGCCGGCCTACGAGCGCACCAGCCAGTGTGCGACTTCCCTGGTGGCTGAGCCGATCGTCCTGGAGCACGTGCAGCCGCTCGCCCACATCGGGATCGACCACTCCCTTGTGGGGCCGATAGGCGAGCCGCGGGGCGTTGCGGCGAGTCACGACGGCGATCACGCCGCCGCTCGCTCGGCGGCCCGCTATCGATCGTCGCGATGCGGCCGCTGGCGACAGTGCTCCGCACGATGGCGCCGTGCGCGACGTTCGGTACGTGGAAGACCGCGGCGTAGGAGGCGATGCCGGTCACCTTTTGCGGCCCGTCGACGCGGCTGACGGCTCGTCCGACCAGGGGTGTTGTCATGTATGAGCTCCGGTTTCGATGCCGCGCACGATCACGCGCTGCATGAGCTTGATCTTGAAGTCGTTGTGCCCGAACCCGCGCGCGCCGCGCGTGGCGAGCGCCGCTGCCCGGCGAAGCGTGGTCGGGTCAAGACGCGCTCCCGCCAACGCTTTCTCGACCCGTGGTGAAGCGATCCATCATCGGGGTATCGATGTAGCCGGGCAGATGGCGTTGATACGGATGTTCTGCGCCGCATCGTCGAGGGCCGGCGCCCGGGTCACGCCGATCACGGCATGCTTCGCAGCGGTGTACGCGGGGCTGCCCTTGATGCCGATGATCCCTGCGCCGGACGACGTGTTGACGATCGCGCCACCTCCCTGCTTCAGGATGAACGTGCTCTCGTACTTCATGCTCGAGGATCCGGTTCCACTCGCCCTCCTCGTACTCCGCGGTCGGAGCCGGGTTCCTCGGCTCAATGCCCGCATTGTTGAAGGCGAAGTCAGCCGCCCGAACGTCGCGGCCGTCTTGTCGACAGCCGCCTCACGTTCTCGCCCCGCGTCACGTCGCACCGGCTGGCGAGCGCCCGCCCCCCAAGTTTCTCGATCATGCGGCCCGTTTCCTGGTTGGCCTGTTCCGAGACGTCGACGGCTACCACGCTGACCCCCTCGCGGACGAACGCCAGCGCCGCCGCGCCCCCGGTGCCACTCGCGGCTCCAGTCAAGAACGCGACCTTCCCTGCGAAGTTTCCGGTCCGATTCGTCGCCATGTCTTGCTCCATTCCAACTGCCTTCAACGCAGCCTCTCACTTCCGTACCCGCTCGATCGTGACCTTCAGCGAGCCGGGCACGCTCAGCGCGTCGATGCCCGAATCAATCCGGCCCAGCCCGATGAGCCCTCTGGAGTAGCCGAAATCCTAATAGAAGATGGCCAGGTTACCCCAAGGGCCGTAGTAGGTGACATCGCCGATGGACGGATCGATGCCGGCGGGAGCGCCGGCTGTTGACAGCTTCCTCGGTGGATAGCCGATCTTCTCGGTGCCGTTGTAGTCCTCGAGCGTGCGCGTCATCGGCAGCAGAGAAAGAAGGTCGCGGGCTGTCGCATTGTCCGTCAACGTTCCCTCGACGGCCTTCCCATCGAACGTCAGCCGGATCCTCATCGTGCCTACCTCCTCGCCCGCTACGCTCGATCGAGCGAGAACGCCCAACAATGCGCCCCGCCGCGTTCGCATGCGCAGCGCGTGCTTGCACCTTGGCGTCCGGCGCTATCGCTTCCTGTACTGCTCGTCGCTGACCTTCTCGAGCCAGTCCACGCTCTTGCCACCGGCCGTTCCCGTCAGCGCGACGTGCGTCATGCCGTCGTCGGCGTCGCGCCGTGCCAGTGCTTCACGCCCGGCGGACACCAGCAGACGACATCGCCAGCGCGGACCTCCACGACCGGCCCGCCCCACTCCTGCGTCCAGCCCACGCCGAACGTGACGATCAGATGCTGACCCGCGGGGTGCGTGTGCCAGGCAGAGCCGGCGGCCGGCTCAAAGGCCTGAAAAAGGTGCCGTATCCTTCGCGCCGAACAACGTCGATACGGACGGTGCCGGTGAAGTACTCGGCCGGGCCCTTGGCAGCCGGCTGGACGCCGGCAATGGAAAGCCCATCGAATGGTGACTTAGGTGCCGACGAGTGCACTCTGGGCTCAGTGAAGTCGACGCGCGCGACTCAGTTCCGGAGGCTGGGCGCTAGGCTCACGGGACGCGCCAATGAGTAGACCGTCTGCCATAGCAGCTTCGGCTCGACGGGCTTGCGCAGATAGGCGTCGAACCCGGCTCGGTGTACCTGCTCCCGCGTCATGGCCGCTGCGGTCACAACCACGGCGGGGACGCCCTGGAGCAGGCCACGATGACGGGCCTCGGCCACCAGCCAGGCGCCGTTCCGGTCGGGCATCTGCACGTCGGACACCAGGACATCGGGCCGGATGCGGCCCAACAGCTCCAGCGCCGGCTGCGCCGCTGGGGTCGACATCACCAGCGCCCCCTCGTACTCCAAGATCGCCCTGAACAAGGCGAGGGCGTCCGGGTCATCTTCGACCAATATGGATGACGATGCCCCAATGCACATGCCGGTGAGAACGCGGTTGGCCGCGCCCCACCGGCTCGCTCTACAATGCCGAGAGTCCCATGCCTGGCACCTGGCTCACGGTGTTGGTATTGGTAGTTGATGACCGCCCTGACGCGCGCTACAGCATGGCGCGCCCCCTCGCGGTGGCAGGCTTCGATGTGCGCACGGCCAGTCTGATCGCTGCTCGTTGACTGCCGGCTACTGCCTCACGCCGCCGCGCCGCCGCTACCGTGAAGGGTCTCCTTGACCCGTTCGATCTGCCACATCGCCAGGCAGAGGACATGAAGCCGGATCGTGCCCAAGCCTTGGTCATCGAACTCGATCTCGCGGTTCTGCCCCGTGATCGACTGCTCGCATGCGTCGCAAGCCTTGCCTGACCCAAAGCCGACCCACGTCCTCTCTGGCCTTGCGCGAGGCAGCAGACCAGCCGCGAGCTTGGCTTGGATGAGGCCGGCGATATCGGTCTGCCCAATGTCGCTCGCGCCGTGGATCGAGCGTCTACGACCCGCTCGTGCCCACTCAGCCGACCGGCGTACCTCTCTGGCCAGCTCCGCGAGGGCTAGGAACTGATCGAAGGTGTCGGCCGGTGGCAATTCGATCACGAGCGGATGGTGGCACTGCGGAGCCTGTCAACAAGAATGAGACAGTCGGGTCTCGAGTTTAGTGAGTGAGCGCCACCTCCGCGAGCGCACGGCGCGTTGGGGGGTTGATCCAGACTTCGGTCGGCATCGCCGCCGGGACCGGAAGGCCCGCAGAAAATCGCTCGGGATGCGCCGTGTAGGCCGTGGCGAGCACGGTCGCGCGCACCGCGATGCGCTGCTCGGCCAAACCGTGGTGCACGTCGGCGGGCGTCAACAGGCCGAGTCCGGTGTGATGGTGCTCGGTGTTGTACCAGGGGAAGAAGACGTGGCAGTGCGCCCGCGCGTCCTGGATCGACCCGAAGCGCCCCGGGAAGGCCGGGCGGTACTTCAGCGTCTTGAACTGGGCCTCGGAGAACGGGTTGTCGTTCGACACGTGCGGCCGGCCATGCGTCTTGGTGACGCCGAGATCCGCGAGCAACAGGGCGACGGGCTTCGAGGTCATCGCCGACCCGCGATCGGCGTGGACCGTGAGCTGCTCGCGCACGATGGCTTGGCGCGCACAGGTCTCGCGGATGAACTGCTCAGCCAGGGTCGCGCTCTCGCGATGAGCCACCATCCAGCCGACCACGTACCGGCTGAAGACGTCGAGCATGACGTAGAGGTAGAAGTAGGTCCACTTCACGGGCCCGAGAAGCTTGGTGATGTCCCAGCTCCACAGCTCGTTGGGGCGACGGGCCAGCAGCTCCGGGGCAGCATAGACAGGATGCCGGAGCTGAGCGCGCCGCTCCCGCACCTCGGCGTGCGCGGCCAGGACGCGATACATCGTCCGCTCGGAACACAGATATCGGCCCTCGTCGAGCAGGGTGGCATAGACCTCGCCCGGCGCCAGGTCCACGAAGCGCGGCGTATGCAACTGCTCGAGCACGGCCGCGCGTTCGCTCTCGCCGAGGGCCCGAGGCGACCGCCGCCGCGGTGGCGCGGCGCGCGCGGGCCGACGTCGACGATAGTACGTGGCGCGGGGCAGCCCGAGCGCCGCGCACGTGGGAGCGATGCCCAGCCGTGGCCCGATCTGGGCGACCGTCGCCATCACGAGGTCTCGTCGACCAACGGCGTTCCCAGCAACGCCGCCACTTGTTTTTGCAGGGCCACCAGCGCCTCAGCTCGCTCGGCACGCTTCTGCCACCGGCTGATCTCCCGCGCTTGCTCGGCCAGTTTCTTGTCCCGCGGATCGACGACCCGCCGCGCCGGCCCGCGTTGCTTCGGCGCCCCGACCAACTCGCCCCGCTCCCGCGCCGCCCGCCACGTCGTCAGGTGCGAGGAGTACAGTCCCTCCCGCCGCAGCAGCGCCCCGATCGCGCCCGGTGTCTTACAGGCGTCGGCCTCTCGGACCACCTTCCGCTTGTACTCCAACGTGAACCGCCGCCGTGTCGCCTTCGCCACCACCTCGATCGCCGGCCCACCGAGGGCCTGCTCCAATGCGCTCATCGCTCTCCGATCCTGCCTCGCCCTCGACTCTAAACTCCCAGGGGGTCACTGTCTCACTCATGTTGGCAGAGAGGGCTGAACGATTCTCTGCGCAACTACCTCGGTGCCCACGAGCTCCCGCCGCAACAGCGACTTGGGTGCGCACGCAGAGTTGGACTCGGAGACCGGGCTTCAGGTCACCACGCGTGACGACGTTTTCCACAACAATGGCGAAGCGAAGATCAACCCGCGCAGGTAGAGCTGAGCGATCGGTCCCTCGTCGTTCTCGGCGTCCATGTTCATGATTGAAGTTAGGTACGGCTCCTCGCCACGCTGTTCAATGACAGATACGCCGAGCTCGAGTCCCGACTTACAGAATGTCGATCTTGATTTCCTTCGACTTGACCTCATCTGCCTTCGGGAGCTTCACTTCTAGCACCCCATCGCGATAAGTCGCCGTCACACGATCCGCTTGAACAGGCATCGGCAGCTGGACGGAGCGCTCAAACCTCCCGTAGACACGCTCGATGTGGTAAGTGTGGTCGTCCTTCAGCTCCTGACGGAACTGGCGCTCACCTCTCAGTGTGAGCATATCGCCGGTAATCGAGAGCGATACGTCCTTCTCCCGCACGCCCGGCAGTTCGAAGTTCAGGAGAAGATCATCCTTCGACTCATACACGTCGACGACCGGCGCCCAGACTCGGCTTCCCGCGTTTCCCATCCCCGTGGTTGTCGGACGACCAAAGAAGCTGTCAAACAGTCTGTTCATCTCGCTCTGGATATCCCGGCTGGGCTCCATGAACGCCCCAAGTGGGCGCCAACGCTCGAGTGCCATGACACGCCCTCCTTGCTGTTTAGTTCGCCAGCCTCCTTGCTGGCTTATTTCGGCCCCGGGCCTTGTCACAGGCCCGGGACCGTCGCTCGCGCATCGCGCGAGCTCCAACCATGCATCGTGCCCGCTCCTCAAAAATCTTCCGGCGGCATCGCCGACGGTGGCTTGTGCTCTGTCGCTACCCGCCTCAGCCCCCGCCCCCCCTACGTGTGTCTCTCTATTTAGCACTTGTAGACGACGAGTGCCAACTCGTCAAATCGACGCCTCAATTAGCATTATGCTCGCACATTCAGAGCTTTACACTGCGCGGTTAGATCGTACCTATTTGACGCCTTGAGAATCGGGAGCTACAGAAACTGTTGTGAGCAACAGTTTGGGCACCCGAATCCGAATACTGCTGCGGTTTGGTTTACTGCCGCGGCGAGCCCCAACAGTGATCGCTCAAGGAGGGCCGCAAATACCCCATCCTTGCGCCGCCTGCGATAGGCCCGCGGAAAGCGTCGAGTACGAGTACTTTTCAGCGACGGCCGGACGGTGTACTTCCATCGGCCGTCCGTGCTATGCGGCTTGGAACGAAGCCCGGGCGGGGCGCGAGGGCGTGGAGGGCTCGGCCACCGGCTGACGACGACTGGCTGACGAGTTCGTCCCGGGTAGTTTTTTTCAAGCCGCAATACTTGCGATTCATTGACTCCGTTCGCTATGTCTTTTTAGACTTCAAATGTGGTGAGGCAGTCGTGGAATCCAGGCTTGAACTTTGTGGTATCTGCGGTCGTCGGTTCGAGAAGGACGATACTGTTCAGTGGTCGCACGGGGAACTGTTTCATCGCACCTGCGCGGTTGACGCCGACGGGCCGTCTGCGCGGATGGACGAGCCGAAGCGGGGCCCCGGTGTTTGACCTTGAGCTGGATTCACTGGTCCTACGACGCGATCCCGACCGGTGGCAGGCGCGGTGTATGACGCCACAAGGGGTCGAGGAGGTGGGGTTCGACGCCTACCTGCGCAAGCCTATCGGTCCGACCGTACTCTGCAACACAGTGCAATCCCTGGCGCGGACCGGCACGCAGCCGAGCGCCTGATGCCGGCGGTGGATGGCAACTGGCACCAGAGGGCTACCACCCTCACTCATCAACGAGCGGTGCTCAGGATGCCGGGTGTAGGGCGATAGCCTGTGAGCATGAGCGAGGAGCCAGCTGGTCCGCTCCGTGGTCTTGGGTCCCGATTGTCGAAGATCATGACGGACCTGTGGGCCTGGACCCCTATATGACGCTAGCGGTGCGATTGTGCTGTTCGCATCGACGGCGCTTGAGGCGTTATCGCTAGACGGACAGTACTCCACTGAGCAGAGCGTTGCTAGTCCGGAGGGGAGGGTGCCCGGCTCCCGGCAGCTGCCCATTCCTCACTACGAGAATAGTGGCCACCGAGGATCGATACGATGACCGCGTCCGCGCCGATCTTCGCAGCCTTCGCCCGCATCGCCTCGGGCGTTTCTCCTCTGGACTGAAAATCAGCAATGACAACGTACTCCCGCGTAGGCGCGCGCCACAGGATCTCGACGTCCTGTTGATTCTTCGCCGGATATGTCACCGGTCCGTAGTAGCGATTGCCGGGTCTTGGCGAGAAAGTGGCCGCCTAGTCATTTATTGCCGCTGATCCGCACGCGCTTCCAACGATCCTCGGCGTCGGTCCACCCCGGCACTTTCACCTTGAGCCATGACGTCGTCTTGCCGCCGGGGTACTGGCTCGTCTCATCCTTCCCGACGTACCCCTCGTAGCCGCGCTCAAGCACCTGGGCCCACGCCTCCAGCCCGTTGGCGGCCAGGCGGCGTGCTGGTAACACGAGGTCGTGCCCGGCCACGATCTCCTCCAGACACGGGCGCCGTTCACGAAGGGGCGACAGGCTAAGGTCCCGGCCCGCGCGATAGAGCACGCCGAAGGCCATGTAGATCGGCGGCGTCGCGATGATGCTGGGATCGGATTCCCGGAGCAGATCGAACCGCGACCGCATCGCCTGATCGAAGATGGCGACTTCGCCATCGAGCACGAGGGTGGGCTCTGCGAACGCCGCGACCGCAGCAACGATCTCGCGGAACCTGCGCGAGTGGTCGACAACGTTACGGCTCAGGAGGCGGACGCTGGGTCCGTCCTTGTAAGCGAGGATGCGCCAGCCGTCGACTTTCTCCTCATAGATCCAGGCAGCAGGTGGAACGGCTCCCGAACCTGCGTGGGATGCATCGGGGTGTATTTCGGAAGCGCCGCCCTCACGATCCGAGAAACCGCTCGGCATGCTTCACCGCGTCCCACCCGGCCCGCTGGACAGCTCGCCAGGGCTTCGGATCGTTGGCCCAGCCACCGACGATCGAGTGCATGCGGCCCGTGATGTAGAACGTGGCGCTCCACCCCTCGTCCGCGTCTCGGATCAGCGCCAGGTCATAGCCGACACGATGGAGGCCAACGGCCAGCACCCCAATGCCGCGCCAATTGTCGAAAGCTCGATGCAGCATCTGCAGCTCCGGCTCGATCGGTTTGAGCTGGAGGAAGCCGAGGGCAGCGACGAGGTTACGGCGGCGCTGATCGGTCGTCACTTCGATGTCGAGCCATCCACGCACGTGGGCGGCGGATCTGGAATCTGTAGTGCGACCAGAGGCGGCGGACCAGTTCGCACGCAGTAACCTCGAACTGTGATGTTTGATGGCCTTGCCGGCGCATCTTTTCATTATCTCGACGAGGCATGAGCGAGCTCGACGACGATCTACGCGAGCGCGGCGGGGTGCTTCTTCGTGACCCGCTCACGGAGACCACAAGGAAGGAGCGGCGAGCGCTGCTTGGTGTCAGCACCGTCGCTCTGGCCGTAGCACTGACCGGGTTTGTCCCGGAGAAGATCGAGAACTTCGGCATCACCCTCACGCCCGGACGCCGCGGGGCTCTGCTGTGGTTGATGGCCAGCGTAGTGGTGTACTTCCTCTCGGCCTTTGTCGCGTATGCGGCGACCGACGCCCTGGCGTGGCGATGGGAATATCACCTGGCCATGCAGAAACTCGCCCGAGAGACGCACGACGAGGCGATGCGCATGGTTGCGATGGGACTTGGCGAGGACGACTTCGATAAAAACGATCCCGAGATCTTCAGGCTAGAGCGGTTCCGGTACCGTGGCGCCGTCGGCCCGGTGGTCGTCGTGCGTGCAGTACTGGACTTTGCCTTTCCGATCGTCGTTGGCGTGGCAGGGGTCGCTGCCCTCCTCATCGCCGCCCGCACAGCGTAGGGGGCCGCCGACTCGGACGCGGCGGGTGGTGGATCTGTCGGCTACACGCGACGTTGACGCCTGCTCTGACCCTCGTTACCCTCCCGCCCATGCGCAAGATCCTCGAGGCGTTCCTGACCCAGGCCGCCGGCGTTGCGGCGTGGTGCTGCTAGACGCCGTGACCAAGTGGCTCCTCCCGGCGGCGCTCGTGATCGTAGCGTCCAGCGCCCTCTGGTTCCTCGTCGGTGATTGATCGGCCAGCCCGTCGTCTGAAGCGACCAGCCTCGACGCCGGGCCCGACGCCGGCGGCCGCCGACGGCACGCGCACAGTCCTGCCCATGGCAGTCCAGGTCGGCGACCGGCTCACCGAGGCGGGCCTCGAATGGGAGGTTGTGACCCACCCCACGGTGTTCCAGGGCGGCAAGAGCCTGCCCGCCCGGATCCGGCGCCCCGGGATTCCCGATACCGAGCGCGACATGATCTGGCCGGCCCACGTGCGGATCGAGATCCGGCGGCAGGCGCCATGACCTCACCTGTGCTACGCTCCCCGGTCTGACGGAGGGTCGTCCCATGAGCATGGCCGTCGCCGAGTGAGTTGAGAGAACCGCTGCCCGCATCGCCGCCAGCGCCGCACGTCAAGGCCGCATCCTAGCTATCCGTGAGCGCAGCAACGCGTTCATGGCATTTGCGGACGTGATCCGCCTTGGCCTGCCTTTGATCCGAGGGAGTGCCGACACGCTGCCGAGTGACGCCAGCGTGCGCGAACGGCTCCGCACCCTCGTTGAAGGTGGCGTTCTGCCAAGAGTCCGGCCGACCCGCATCTTGGGCGGGCAGTGCCGCGAGACGCACAAGTGCGCGGCTTGTAGTTCCGCCATCGAGATCGGAGATACCGAAGTCGAACTCCTGCTGACGGCCGGGGTGAAGGTATTCCTCCATCCCAGGTGCATGAACCTATGGCCGGACGGCAATCACGGCCTAGCAGCCCGTGGTGAAAGTCGGTGAAAGGACATCGCCACGGGCGCGCCAGATCGTACACTGCGGGCCATGGCGATGGGCAAACGCAAGAGCGAGCAAGCCGCCGTTGTGGATTCCCACGACCGAGCTGCCGGTGTCGCCGGGCCACCCGTTCTACCTGCGGCTGAATGAGATCCTCGACGCCGCGGGCTTCGACCGATTCGTCGAGGACCAATGTCGGCCGTTCTACGCGCCGGTCATGGGCCGGCCCAGCCTCGCCCCGGGCCGCTACTTCCGCTTGTTGCTGATCGGCTACTTCGAAGGCCTCGACTCGGAGCGCGGGATCGCCTGGCGGGCGGCGGACTCGCTGGCGGTGCGCCAGTTCCTGGGCTTGGGGCTCGACGAGGCGGCGCCCGATCATTCGACGATCTCGCGCACCCGACGCCTGATCGACGTCGAGGCGCATCAGGCCGTGTTCACGTGGGTGCAGGAGCGCCTGGTCGAGGCCCACCTGCTCCGGGGCCAGACGCTCGCCGTGGATGCGACCACGCTCGAGGCCAACGCCGCGATGCGGAGCATCGTGCGGCGGGACACGGGAGAGAGCTACCAGAAGTTCCTCACGCGGCTGGCGACGGCCTCGGGCCTCAAGACGCCGAGCCGCGAGGCGCTGGCCCGTCTCGACCGTCGGCGCCAGAAGCGGACGTCCAACGCCGAATGGGTGAATCCGTCGGACCCCGATGCCAAGGTCACGCAGATGAAGGATGGCCGGACGCACCTCGCCCACAAAGTGGAGCACGCCGTCGATCTGGAGACGGGCGCGCTGGTCGCCGTGACCCTGCACGGGGCGGACGTCGGCGACACGACGAGTCTGCTCGCGACGACGCTGACGGCCGCCGAACAGCTGGCGGCCGTGCAGGCGACCGTCCCGACGGCGCTCGTCGGGGATCGGGGCTACCACAGCAACGACACCCTGCTGACCCTCCGGGCCCTCGGCCTCCGCGCCTACCTCGCCGAGCCCGATCGCGGCCGCCGGTGCTGGACCAAGGAGCCGGAAGCCCAGCAACCCGTCTATGGCAATCGCCGCCGGGTCGGTGGCCCCCGCGGGAAGCGGTTGATGCGGCGGCGCGGCGAGTACGTCGAACGGACGTTTGCGCACGTCTATGACACCGGCGGGCTGCGCCGGATCCACTTGCGCGGGCATCCCAACATCCTCAAGCGGCTGATCGTCCACGCGGGCGCCTTCAATCTCGGGCTCCTGATGCGGCAGCGTCTTCGGACGCGGGACGCCGCGCGGCCTTCAGGGCCGCCGTCCGCCGTCGGACCTGCTCTGGCTGACCCTGTCTTCGCTCCTCGCCGCGCTCCGCCCGACTCTGACGAGGCGCCTTGGCGTCCCGGGCTCTCCGGCTCGCGGCGGGATCTCATCCTTCTCGCTCGCCGCAACTGGCTCATCGCAATGACTTCCGCCACGGGCTGCTAGAGCGATCAGCGCCGCCGAGTTGACCCCCAGCGCGACGGACGCCATGACTCGGGCCCGCCTCCTGACCGTCGTGGCGATCGCGCTCTGCTGTGTGCTGATTGGCGACTGACCCGCGCCTCCCTGTCCTCCGCACCGCGCTTGGCTTCCTCCAGGTCGAGCCCACGGAGCCCGAGCTGCAGCTGCTGCACCGCTGGCTCGATACGTGGAATGGCATCGGCCTGGTCGTGACGGGCATGGCGCGCCAGGGCTGGGACCTCCAGCTCACCGCCTACGGCGACGGGCACTGGCGGGCCACGTTCTATATCACCGGGATGGCCCACTCGGTCTTCGGTGGCTCCGCCTGGGAGCCGACGCCGTGGCGGGCCGTGCAGGTGGCGGGCTGGGCGGCGATCGGACGGACTGCCGCATGACCCTCGCCGAGAGCCTGTTACATCGGCATCTAGAGACACTCGTCGCCGACAACGCACGTTGGCAGACATTGCTCGCCGACGATGTCGTGTGGGAGCTCCCGTTCGCGCCGGCGCTCGGCCACCCTGCACGCGTGGCAGGACGCGCGGAGGTCGAAGACTTCGCAGCGTGGTTCGTGGGGGCCGTCGAGAACTTCCGCTTTTCCGACGTCAGCGTCTATGCTTTCGCCGACCCAGAGGCCGCCGTGGCGGAGGTCAAGGGCAAGGGACGGATCAAGGCGACAGGGCGGATCTACCAACAGCAGTACGTCGTCTTCTTGCGTGCGTCAGGAGGGAAGATCGCATTCCTCCGCGAGTATTTCGATCCCACTCGGGGCCGCGAAGGCCATGGACACACCCATCCGTGACCTCGGCTGATGACGCTGTGGCAAGCGGTTCAGGTGCCGGCGTGGCGGCGCCTAGGGCACGGCGTGAGACGATCGGTCTACAAAAGGGGGTAACACCATGCACCGCCTCCTGCTGATTCTGCCCGCACTACTTCTCACGTCTGGCTGCGCCACGACCCCGACCGCGCTTTCTCAAGCGACCCCGGTCCCGGCCGACCGCCTGCTGGCGTTGCAGAGCCGGACGGCCGATCAGACCGCGACCCTCGTGGTCACGCGCGACAGTGGGATCCTCGGGAGCGGCTGCTATCTGTCCCTGTTGGTGAACGGCACTCACGCGGCGCGCTTCGGCGTTGGTGAGACGGCCACGCTACACGTCTCGCCAGGCGAGATGGTCCTTCGGTCTGGGTTCTACATCAATGGCCGTGGCCTCTGCGCCCTTGGCTCGGACGCCTGGACCCAGCGCGAGACCACCCTCCGCGAGGGTGAGACGAAGCGGTTCCGGTTCACCATCGATACCTCCGGCCGCACGGACGAACGGGCTTTCGCCGGCATGTCCTCGGCCCGACGAGTTGCCGCGATGCGGGAGACCATCGAACGGACGCTCCGTCGGGCTGGCTTCAGGGCCGATGATGAAGACCCTGCTGGTTACCCGCCCGGACATCGTGGCGTTCGCGTCTCGAAGGCAAAAGCAACCACCGTCCAGTCTTCGTGTTTCAGCGCTACCGAGGGCTGAACTCGTGCGCCTCGCGTGGGCGTTTGCTCATCCCATCCGCGTTGTCGCTGACCAGGCCAAAAGCAACAAGGTAGCGCATCACGTCATCGTCGCAACTGAGAGCCGAGTGACGAACTCGCGTGTGGGAGCAGTGTTCGTGGACTACGAGCCGGTCGGGGATGGAACTTGGACGACGAAGATCCGGACGACAGAGTCGCGCGCCGCCGAGCTCTGGTTTCATGTCGTGGACGGAGTGAAATCCGCACCGCAGCTTCGAGACAGGCTCAGGGTGATCTTGGACGGAATCGCCAAGGGTCTACCGACACAGCCCTGACGGAGCCGGCCCTCGAAGCCCTCGACGCCTTCTACCTTGAGCACCGCAACTGCGGCCAGCGTGCCGGAGGGGTAGACGAAGCCTGCGTCTGGCTGGAGTGCTCGACCTGTGAGGTGCGGATGGTGAGGGGAGCATGAACGGCGGCGCCTTCGACCTTCGGTCTCCACACGATCTTCTCCGCAAGCTCCAGCACGACCTTGAGAACGTCCGGGGCGACCGCAGGAACACCTACAAGGCGTTCAGCTTCTTCGTGACGGCCCACCACACATGCTGGACTGGGTGTTGCCCGGCAGGGAGAACGATGATGTGCGGGAGCAGCTTGAGGCGTCCAGATGGCTGTTGCGGATCTGCTCACACCTCGCGAACGGCAAGAAACCTTCCACGCCCAGGCGAAGAAGCACACGTCCGTCGCCGAGACCCGCAAGACGGGCGGCTACTTCGCGCAGGGCTACTTTGCACGGTACTTCCCGCGGGGGTACTTCGCCGAGGGCGACCTGATCATCGAGCTTGAAGACGACGCGGCAAGGGAACTGGGCGTCGACAGGTTCACGGCGGTTGAGCTTGCGCAGCGCGTGCTCGACTTCTGGAAGCAGCGGCTGGAGACGCCAGCTTGAGGCGACCTTGAGGTGACCTTGAGGACACGTGAGGTGAGCGTGAGGAGAGCCAGCCGCAGCTACGGTGACGAGGGCGAGGTTCGCTTGGCCTGCAACTCCACCGCCCGTCCCTTGGCCCGGTCATGGACGACCCGCGCCGCCTTGTCGAACTCCGTGTTGATCCAAATCCACGTCTGCACCAAGCCGGCGCACTGAGCACCGTCGATGGTGACGTGCGTGACAGATTTAGGGTGCATGAGGTGATCTCGGATGTCGCTGGCTCGACAGTAGGCGTCCCAGCCTCGACCTCGAGGCTCGAACACGTAGCCTCCGTGACGGCGAACGAACGCATCGAAGGCGAACTTCAAGTTGTCCTTGGCGGTCGGCCACGGCGGGCGCTGCTCTTCAAGTTGCGCGACCTCGTGTGGCTTGAACATCTTCGCAGGGAGGATCTCCTCCATCCTGAGCGCGGTTCGCTTCATCGCGTACACCACTGCCTCGATGTAGGAGAAGAGTGCGCGGGCAGCATTACGCCGGAGGCGCTGGAGATCTTGCCCCGTTG
The DNA here is from genome assembly GCA_963734175.1 of uncultured Candidatus Rokubacteria bacterium. Classification (GTDB taxonomy): domain Bacteria; phylum Methylomirabilota; class Methylomirabilia; order Rokubacteriales; family CSP1-6; genus AR5. The sequence continues at coordinate 255,862 of CAVTGC010000010.1, read as the reverse complement.
TGCCCTTCGCAGCAGCGTCCTCGGCATCCTGCAGGGCTCTCTCGACATCGACACGCAGGATCGTCCGCAACTCCGTGAAGAGATCGAGGGCGACTCGGAGGTTGCTCAGTTGCCCTTTCACCTCGGAGCTTCCCTCCTCCGCCGGCATTTTGTAGTTCGCCACGCCCCCGTCCCTTTCCTGCCTCCTACTTCTTCTCCTGCAGCGCCTCCATGAGCTTCTCCACGATCTTCGGCTCGCAATCTCGGCCCGAGAGCGTGAGCACTTCCGATCCACTCCGCACGTCCATCACGGAGATGTCGTAGTTGTACGCTGGAACGAATCTCGGCACGCACACGTCAAACTGGTTCCATCGCAGGAATATCACGTAGCGCGTCTCCACGGTCTTGAACCGCTCCAGTCGCGTGTTCTCCCCAAGCTGTCCCTTCGTCACCTCTGGACCCTGACGGACGACTACGCGCCACTTGTCGCGCGTCAAGGCTTGCTTGATCTCGCCGATCAGCCCGCCACCTGGAGGGACGGTGATGGTCTTCTCGCTGAGGTCTACTGGCTCGAACGTGTTGAGGCGATGGCTGCCGCATCCGGCGAGGAGGAGCGCGAGGATAACAAGAGCAGCGTGAGGTGAACGTGAGGTTCACGCCAGGCCGATCATCGCGGAGCCGCGATTCAGCGCAATGGCCTTCTTGAGCCCCTTCATGGTGTTCCGAGAGATCGTGACTCCATCTGCGATCAACCCGTCCTCGGTGATCGCGAGGCAGTAGCCGTTCACGCAGAACAGACCCACCACGCGGATGGCATCGAGGGACGGGGCGTCCACGCGAGCGACGATGAGCCCGGTGGCCGTCTGCACAGCCTCGGACCAGTTGAGGCCGCTCCGACGCTCGTAGCCCTCGGCGACGTAGGCGGGGTAGTTCTTCACGATCTTCGCGATCCGAGTCTCGTCAGGCGCGCGGAGATCGAAGTCCACGACTAGCTGCCCGTCCCTCCCACGGTCACGCAAGCGGAACACCTCCTGGCCTTCGAGGAGGAGTGCAGCGGCACAGTCGATGATCTCGTTGTCGCCGAGGATCATGGTGGCCATGCGCTTTTGTGCCTCCCTCGATGCTCACGGTAGCCGCATCATGTGGAGGATGTCGAGGCCCAGGATTTCCCCAGAAAAAATCGAAGCGCAGTCCGGGGCAGTCATCTCTCAGGCCATCCGCCAGGGTCGCGCGCTCTCGATACCCCCCGTCGGGTATGGGCCGCGACCGTACCCGCCCTCCATCGACCGCAGCCCCGCCCCCGCGCTGTCCTAGTCGTGATGCCCTAGGCCTGGCTCCCTGGTCTCGGGCACTGGTCGTGGCGGTCTGGTCCTCATGGCCTCGCTCCTGACGCCCCGAACGCCAGCCCTGGATTCGGGCAGGTGTACAGAAAAGGGGTCCGGTGTAGCCCTTCCCCACCGTCAGCAACCGCGCACACTTCCAGCACGGCCACGCGCCGTACAGAATCCAGTTCTTTGTGTTCCGGGTGGGATGGAGCGATTCCAACTTAGTTGGCAATGTCCTCCGCACATACGATGTGAACGGTATTCCAATTGAGGGATGACCGCTACACTCTGGGCGGAGTTGAGACTGCCCCTTTCGTCCGCTAGGGTTGGGCAAGGAGCACAGGAATTTGAATAAAGACCGCCCTTCCGGAGGCCTGACGCACGAGTTTATCAGTCACATCGAAATCACTTTGGGCTGCGCAACATGCTTGTGGAATGGCCCGCCCACCGGAACCGCTAGGGTTGGGCAAGGAGCACAGGAATTTGAATAAAGACCGCCCTTCCGGAGGCCTGACGCACGAGTTTATCAGTCACATCGAAATCACTTTGGGCTGCGCAACATGCTTGTGGAATGGCCCGCCCACCGGAACCGTCCGCGCGGTTCTCGCCCGCGCGAAGGCTCTGGGGCTCGATTGGCGGGCTATCTATTACGCTGTCGCCGCGCGGTCATTATTCGCAGATCGACTGCCGCCGATCGAGGAGATCACGCCGGAGTAGGCAATCCCGGGCGAGTCCCCGTTGTCCGACAAACGCGGACCATCTCTCTGCGGGTTGCATGTACGGTCCCAGTCCGCCGCGGGTGGCTGCGCCGTCGCGCCTTGCGCTAATGTCGCTCGTCGTCGCCCTAAACGCACCTCGAATTGCCTCCTAGCTCCGTGCTTATTTGTGTTCGGACCCAGCCTACGAGGACTGCATCACACTTGAGCCAAATGAGGCGGCGTCTCCGCCTCCGAACCCAAGGAGGAAGAGCGATGACTAAGACCACGAAGGTCGCAATCTATGCTCGCTCAAGCGTCGCCGACCGTCTGGAGCGCCAGTTGCCCGCGCTTCGAACTTTCGCAAGCGCAAGCGGCTGGCAAGCCATTGAATATAGCGATGTGGGTCGATCCACGTCAGTTGGGGATCGGCTCGGGCTGGCTACCTTGTTGATTGACGCGGAGACCCACGGCTTCACCACGGTTTTCTGTATGAGTCTGGATAAGCTTTCGCGCACGTATAGCGTGACCCTTCGTTCGACGTGTCGAGTGTACTAAGCCTGTAAAGGAGGGACATGGACGCCGGGCAAAGCTCGAACGAACAGGTCCGTGACCACCGCGGTTCGCTTGCTGCCCAACTTGCCCAGGCCGAGTTCGCACTGAAATGGGGTTGGCCTAGCACGCGAATCAAGGTGATCGATTGCGACTTGGGGTTGTCCGGGACATCGAGCACCTTTCGACCAGGGTTTCTCGACATGCTCGCGATGATTGGCCGCGGCGAGGTCGGAATGGTCATGGCACTCGCCGTCGATCGCCTGGCGCGAAAGGTCGCCGACTTCGACAACCTGCTCGACCTCACGGCCGAGACCAACACCCTGCTATGCATCGATGGCGTGGTCTATGATCCAGCCTCCGAGGACACGTCCGAGACGTTGGGTCTCCAGGTCCAGGCATTACTCGGTTCTGCGAGCAATCGCGTCAGCACCCGCCGCTTCGTGACGGGCCGCCTTGCGAAAGCCCGACAAGGCCTCGCGGTCAGTCCGCCGCCCACGGGTTACATCAAATCAGCCCCGGGGCAGTGGGCCAAAGATCCGGATCAGAGCGTGCAGGACGCGATCATGCGTGCGTTTGAGCTGTATCTGAGGCTGGGCTCATTAGGAAAAGTTGTTCGCTACTTCCGCGAAAACGGTCTGGAGTTCCCGCGTCGAATCAACGGGCACCTTACGTTTGGCCCATGCACCGTCGGCTTGCTTCATGCTGTCCTTCGCAATCGGGCTTACGAAGGGACATACGTCTTTCGCCGCCGCCAGGTGAAGAAGAAGCGCGACGGGCGTGTACGAGTTACCCTCCGCCCCGAGAGCGAGTGGATCATTTGGCCGAATCATCACTCGGCCTATGTTCCACAGGAAGTCTGGGAACGCATTCAAGAGATGCTCGGCTCGCGCCGGCCGACGCTGCGACCCCTTATCGGTAAAGGCGGCGCTCTTATGCAGCCGCTCCTTCGATGTGAGTGCGGCCGTCCAATGCGGCCACGGTATTGGGGGCGTGAGGGCATCGTGCGGACGGCCACATACGTCTGTGCCCGTTTGAATGAGAAGGGTGAACTTATCCGGCACGCGACCTTCCCGGCACGCTTCATTGACGAGGTCGTTGTTCGTCATGTCCTCGAACAACTCACGCAGATCGACGACGAACATGGCCAACGTCGCCATCGACGCGGCACACGCTGAGCACGCAGGCCTTGAACGATCCCACCGGCGACAACTCGACGACCTGAAAGATCAAGTTGAGCGCTTGCGTCGTTTTGTACTAAACACCTCCCCGGAACATGCCGATGCCCGAGCGGACCTCATGACGGAGTACAACGCCGCCGTCAAACAGCTGAACGAGGCAAAGATCCAAGAGGCACGGCCGGTCATGGATGGCCGATCGCTGAACTCAAAAGACGTCTCTGAGCTCGTCCGGCGGACGCGGGACGTGCAGGCGCTTTGGAACTCAGCTCGCCGAACGAATGAAGACCGTAAGCGCCTTCTCCAGACTGTGGTGTCCGAGGTGATCGCACGAAATGTAACCGGCGAGACCGCGGACATCGAGGTCGTGTGGAAGGGCGGCGCCCGCGCGTCGCTCATCGCCCGTCGCCCCAGGGGCGTTGATGCATATGTTGACCGCGAGACCCGGGCCGGCAAGACCATCCAGCAAATCACTGACGAGCTGAATGCGGTCGGAGCCGTCACCAGTTCGGGCAGGCCCATATCAACGAACGTCGTGGCCCAGAAGCAAGGAAAGCTCGGGATCCGCCTCAAACAGGAGCGACTGTTAGCTCGGCAGATCGTTCATGAAGGAGTCCTTCGTAATCGGCCGCGTCCCGACCTTCTCCAAGAGCTCAACGAGCGGGCGCCGCGCCTTGGCCCATGGGATCCCCAACGGCTGTCGGAAGCGATTCGCCAACTGCGGCGCGGCGTTGACGGCCTCGACCCACTGCCAGCCGTTCTGCCGGCCACTGAAGAGCGGCACCGGGTTCTTGCGTTTACCGAGCGTGAGATCAACGGGGGCAAGACCTGGACCGAGATTGCTTCCGCTTTGAATCAAGCTGGCCTCCGCCCTCCACGTGGGCAGCAATTCACACCGATACAGGTTCGCCTCCTTTATTTGCGGGCCTATGGCCTCACGTCGTTTCGACTACCAAGCGATGACACGACGGCCTAAAGTGGCGACCCCGGCTCCAGTCAGCCGACTAACGATCGAGGGGGCTCTGGCCCTCCTAGAGAACCCAGAATTTCGCAAAGACGCGTTCCGCATCCTTCAGCGGGTCGTTAAGCTCCGTAAGAAGGCTGTCGACCCGAATACAGTGCCGCGTAAAGTGCAACGCCTCGGCATGGAATTCGAGAAGCGGTGGGGTATTCTACCGCCCACCACCGGCGAAGTCCTCGATCCAGATCCTCGACGTTGGATCAGCGATGCCGTCGCGGCCGGACAATGGGGGGTTCTCCTCGTCACACCATTGACCACCAACCGGCAGATTCGCGATACCATCCGGAGAATCCGCAAGGTCGTCCCCAAACGGCATCAAGATGCGTTAGTGCGGAGTCCCGCACAGCTTGTTCAGTGGCTCGACACTCATTTCAAGCGACCAGCGATCGCCCGAGCTGTCTTTGGGAGGAAGACCGGACTGCGCCGCCCTACGAAGGCTCAAGCTATCGCGGGTGTTTCAAGCGATCGCGAGTCGAAGCTTTACGAGCAGCTCAAAGCAGCGGGGCTTACGCCCCGCGAGGCCGAGCAGCGCGTTTACAGGCTCCTCCGAGGCTCAGAAGCGCCGGCCACCGCCGCCATCCGCATGAAGCAGCGTCGATATGCGGAGGATCTCGAGCGGCTTACGACCGATCTTGCACACCCCGTGAAGTTGGAGCCTCTCAGCTATGCCCTCACGATACTGTTTCGAGCTCTACCGAACGTTAAGGAGGCTGAGGTGCGGCAGCTTGGCCGCGCCGTGTGCGGGTCATTTCACAGGGCGTTCAAGGCAGCATCATCGAAGACTCGTCGCGCAAAAGCCGCTGGGCCGTGGGCAATCGTCCCCATCTTCCCGTGGACGACATATCCGGAGATTCGCAGATGGGTGGGGCGAGTCCGGAAGGCGATCCGGAACCAGCCGGATGCTGGAGGCTACACGGGGTAAACCGGACCCGATTTCCTTGGACATCTCCCCGGCTAGTGGTGGGATGAGCAGCAACCAAGGAGGTTGGAATGAAGGCCAAGCGCCCGAAGGGCAAACCCGGCGGTCCCGACCCGATGCCAGGAGCGGCCGCGGATGAGTTGCCGGAACGGTGGAGCGCGGAGCGGAAGACGGAGCTGGTGATGCGACTCCTGCGGGGCGAGGCCCTCGACGCCGTCTCCCGGGAGAGCCAGGTGCCGGCGCACGAGCTCGAGAGCTGGAAGCGGGTGTTCCTGGAGCAGGGCACCCGCGGGCTGCGCACCGCAGGCGAGCCGGAGGAGCGCGAGCTGACGCTCGCCCGCGCCAAGATCGGCGAACTGATGATGCGGCTGGAGCTCGCCGAGGACCTCATCGAAAAAAGGGGCTTCACGGACGAGTGGAAGAGGCGCGCGCGATGAAGGGGCAGCGTGAGCCGCGGCGACGCGGCGCGCGCTATCCGCTTGACCATGATCTGCGCCGTCTATCGGGTCGCCGCGCTCGACGCGTGTATGCGGCCGGCCGGCGCCAGCGACGGCGACCGGGCCGGAGACGAAGCGCGGGCCCAAGACGCGGCATGAGCGATGGCGAGATCGTGGAGGACGATCCGCGCGATCCTGGCGGCGTGCCCGTTCCATGGCGAAGGCTATCGCAAAGTGCGGGCGCGGCTGGCCCACCGCGGGCTGCACCTCGGGGGCAAGCGCGTCCTGCGGCTCATGCGCGCGCACGGCCTCCTGGCGCCCGCGGCGCCTGGGGCCCCCGAATGGCAACCCGGCCACGACGGCACGATCATCACGGATCGGCCGGACGTGATGTGGGGGACCGACGCGACCCGCTTCTATACCGAGCGGGACGGCTGGTGCTGGTTCTTCGGCGCCATCGACCACTATCTCGACGAAGTCGTCGGCTGGCACACCGCGAAGCTCGGCGATCGCTGGGCGGCCCTCGAGCCCATTCGCCAAGGCGTCCGCCATGCCTTCGGGCGGTTCGGCAAGGACGTGGCGCGCGGCTTGGCGATCCGGTGCGACTGGGGCCCGCAGTACATCGCCGACGCCTGGATCAACGAGGTGAAGTGGCTCGGGTGCACGATCTCGCCGTCGTACGTCGGCGAACCGGAGTGCAACGGGGTCGCCGAACGCTTCATGCGCACGCTCAAGGAGCAGTGCATCTACCTGCACCAGTTCGCGAGCCTCGAGGAGGCGCAGCGACTCATCGGGGAGTTCATCGCCCGGTACAACGCCGAGTGGCTCATCGAGCGCCTCGGGCATCGCACGCCGGCGCAGGCGCGCGCCGAGGCCCTGGCGCGGGTGGCGTGACCATGAGGCTGCGGCTCACCCTGAAGACCGAGGGCCGTAGAAGCTCACAGAGAAGCTCACAATTGCGGCTTGCTCAGTGTCCAGAAACCGGGTGCGGTACAGGGAAGGTGCCCGATGCGCTCCGATCCGAGCGGATAAGCCAAGCCATGTGGCGCTTGTTCAAAGCTGCGGTCGATGACGATACACTTCGGTTCAGCAATGCGCGCGTCCCGCCTTGACCTCGATTCTCCAGATTGAAATGCCCCGAGCGTGATGGCTCGTTTGTGTTCGGACGCCTTGCAGAGCACGAGTGATGTTATGGGCGCGTGGATCATGACGGTCAGCTCTGCCCCAATGAGACGACAGCAAGAGCAGGCGCGGCATTCAATGCCAATTCTCTTAAGCGACTCCTGGACCTGCTCAAAGATTGGGATTCGCCTCCAGAGCCGACCGTTGCTACCGACTCGGAAACGCCATCGTGAAGCAGGCGCGTCGGCAAAAAGCGAGATCCAAAGCTACTGTCGCCCCTCGCCCAAGACCAGAACTGGCATCGTGCGCGACCGATGCCCCCAGACCCAATACAAGAGTCTCCCGTGCCGACGCCGCGCGCGTCTCGCTACCCGAATCTCTCGTAGATATTCTTTCGACTATTCTGGCCGATGCGGTCATTGATGACCTCCGCAAGCACCCTCAGCTCACGCCAATCGGCCGGTCATCGATTGGGTCGGCTCGAAAGAATACGGCCAGTCGGTTTTAACGCCTACTGGGTGGCAGCAAGCCTATGATCATCGCTGCCATCTACGCGCGAAAATCGACTGATCAAGCTGGAATCAGCGAGGACAGCCGATCGGTCACGCGTCAGGTTGAGCACGCAAAGTTGTACGCGACGCGAAAAGGCTGGGTCGTCGACGACGGGCACGTGTACGTCGACGATGGTATCTCGGGCGCAGAGTTCGCCGCTCGCCCGGGCTTCGTGCGACTCATGAACTGTCTACGACCTCGCCCGCCGTTCCAGGTCCTGGTAATGAGCGAAGAGTCGCGTCTGGGGCGCGAACAGATCGAGGTCGCCTACGCTCTCAAGCGACTCACCCAGGGCGGCGTGCGCGTGTATCTGTATCTCGAGGATCGCGAGCGTGTCCTCGAGTCTCCCACAGATAAGCTCCTAATGAGCGTTACCGCGTTTGCCGACGAGCTGGAGCGAGAGCGGGCGCGTCAGCGGACTCACGACGCCTTGGCGGCCAAGGCGCGAGCAGGCAAGGTGACTGGCGGCGTAGTCTTCGGATATCTCAATCGCGAGGTCTTCTCGGGCGCAGGAGACACAACCGGCCAGCGACGGCGATCGCATGTTGAGCGTGTAGTCGAACCAGCCGAGGCCGCGGTTATCCGGACGATCTTCGAACTCTGTGCGGCTGGCTGGGGGGTGAAACGCATTGCAAAAGTCCTCAATGCCGAAGGGAGGCCGGCACCAACCCCGAGACGCCAGGGGCGACCTCGTTCATGGGCGCCCTCCACCGTTCATGAAATCCTCAACCGTCCCCTCTACCGCGGCGAGATCGTGTGGAACCAACGCCGCAAGCGGGACAACTGGGGAACTAAGCGTTACACACAACGCCCTGAGAAGGACTGGGTCCGCGTCCCGGCCGAGGATTTGCGCATCGTCTCGGACGAACTCTGGGCTGCCGCGCACGCTCGCCTGAAGGCGTCAAGAGCTTCATACTTACGCGGCACGCGAGATCAGCGATGGGGCCGACCAGCGAGCGGCATCACATCGAGGTATCTGTTAACCGGCATGGCCTCATGCAGCTCCTGTGGCGCGACCATGGTCGTAACGAGCCAGGACTGGAAGACTCGGCGCAAGTTCGCGTATGCCTGCGGCTACCATCACACTCGCGGCGCTTCGGTTTGTCCGAACAGTCTCGAGGCGCCGATGGATGCTACGAACCTTGAGGTTCTTAGCGCGTTCGAGCGCGACGTCTTGGCCCCACAGGTCATAGATGAAGCCGTCCGGAAAGCGTTGGAGCGTCTACGTCCGTCCGATGCAGTCGAGGACCAGCAGCGCAGCGTTCGAGTCGAACTGGTGAAGCTTGGACAGGAGTTGACTCGGTTGGGTGCGGCGATTGCCAGCGGTGGGGACATCCCCACGTTGCTCGAAGCTGCGCGTGAACGGGAGCAACGGCGGCATCGACTCGAGGCGGAATTGATAAGCGTCGAAGGTCTCGCTCGCATGTCTGCATTGGATGTTCGGCGTCTCGAGCTCGCGATCCGAGAACGGTTTGACGGCTGGCGAGGCCTCTTGGAGCGGGAGGTCGATCATGCCCGCCGAGTTCTGACCGCTTCGCTTATGGGGCGCCTGGTCTTCACCGCCCACACCGAGGGTGGGCGGCGGTACTACGAGTTCGTGGGCCGCTGGTCCATCGGCCGCGCGGTGGCTGGCGTGATCCAAGCCAAAGGTATGGTGACCCCGGCGGGATTCGAACCCGCGATCTCAACCTTGAAAGGGTCGTGTCCTAGGCCAGGCTAGACGACGGGGTCAGTGGGCGGAGTATACCTCGATTTCCCGCGTGCTACACTCCGACCGCGCCCGCCGTGTACGACGCCGGATCGTCGCGATGGCGTCATCGGGTCGTAGTGGTCGGGGGCCACCATCGCGTGCCATGAGCTACGATTTCGACCTCGTGTGCATCGGCAGTGGGCCGGCCGGCCAGCGGGCGGCCGTCCAGACAGCCAAGCTCGGCAAGCGCGCCGCCGTCGTCGAGAAGCGCCGGAGCGTGGGCGGTATTTGCCTCGACACCGGCACCATTCCCAGCAAGACGCTGCGCGAGGCGGTCATCTCCTACACCTCCATCGCCGGCAAGGGCGACCGCCTGCCCTGGGCCCGGCTCGAGGCTCGCCCCACCTGCCAGCAGCTGCTGGCCGGCGTCGATCACGTGATCAGCCGCGAGGTCGAGGTCATCGAGCACCAGCTGCGGCGCAACGACGTGGCCGTGCTGACCGGCCAGGCCGCCTTCGTCGACCCCCACACGCTCGAGCTCCGGACCGAGGCGGGCACGCGGCGGATCACCGCCGCCAACGTGGTGATCGCCGTCGGCACCGAACCCGCCCCCCCACCGGGGATGGCGGCCGACGGCCAGGTCATCCTCACGACCAACGACGTCGTGCGCCTGCCGAGCCTGCCGCGCACGCTGGCCGTGGTCGGCGCCGGCGTCATCGGCATCGAGTACGCGTCGATCTTCTCGGCGGTGGGCGTGAACGTGACGCTGGTCGAGCGACACAACTCCGCCCTCGAGTTCCTCGACCGGGAGATCGTGGACGAGCTGATCCACCAGATGCGCGACCGCAATGTCACCTTCCGCTTCGGCGAGACGGTGGCCTCGCTGGCGGTGAGCGGCGAGGCGCCCCGGCGGGCCGTCCTGAACCTCGAATCGGGAAAGCGGATCGTCGCCGACATGGTGCTGTTCTCGGCCGGCCGCATCGCCGCCACCGAGGCGCTGGGGCTGGCCGCGGCCGGGCTCACGGCCGACGCGCGGGGCCGCCTCACCGTCGACGCCCAGTTCCGCACGGCGGTGCCCCACATCTTCGCGGCCGGCGACGTCATCGGCTACCCGAGCCTGGCCGCTACCTCGTCCGAGCAGGGGCGCCTGGCCGCCTGCGCGGCGTTCGGCGTCGAGGCCGGGCCGCTCGGTGACCACTTCCCCATCGGCATCTACGCCATCCCCGAGATCTCCATGGTCGGGGCGCCCGAGCACGAGCTGACGGCCAGGAAGATCCCCTACGAGACGGGCGTCGCGCGCTACCGGGAGATCGCCCGGGGCCAGATCCTCGGCGACCACAGCGGCATGTTCAAGATGCTGTTCCACCGCGAGGACCGGCGCCTGCTCGGCATCCACTGCATCGGCACCGGCTCCACCGAGCTGGTGCACGTCGGCCAGGCGGTGCTGGGCCTCGGCGGCGGGCTCGACTACTTCCTGAAGACGGTCTTCAACTACCCGACGCTGGCCGAGTGCTACAAGGTCGCCGCGCTCGACGCCGCCAACAAGCTGCGCGCCTGAAGCTCAGGCCAGCAAGTAGCGATCGTCGGCGTGCGCGCGCAGCAGCGCGGCCAGCCGCCGCCGGATGCCTGGCAAGCGGAACAGCGCCGCCGGGCTGTGCTTGCGAATGTCGCGCAGCGCCGTGGAAGACTCGAAGTACGCGGCGGCGTTGTCCACCGACAGCACGAACGGCGGGCGCCGCCCTGGTCAGGTGAGCAGGGGCGCCTCGACGTCGACGAGCGCGTCGACCGGCTCGAACGTCGCCGGCGCGTTGCGCCAGCGCACGAGGGCCACGCGCGGCTCGACGAACACCAGTCCGGCCACGAGGCCGGAGGGAGCGCCTTCGGGGGCGTTGCGGCGGCGCACCTGCTGACCGATCTCCACAGGAACATCCGGCTGGGGCATGGTCGTCTCCTCCGACCCACCTTCGGCTGGAACCGCGGCCAGATCAACGACGCCGCCGTTACGTCTTCTTGTCGTCACGGCCGCGCCCGGCTCGCGTGAGAGGAGGCGATCGGGGCCGGCTCAGTTCGGCTCGACGATCAGCTGACCGTTCTGGCCGAGCGGCCCGTGGAACTTGCAGTGGAATGGCAGCACGCCCGAGGCCGGCACCTGGAGGTCGACCTCCACGCGGCCGCCGGGCGGCAGATCGCGATCGAGCCCGAGGGCCGGCACCGTGAGGTTGTGCAGCGTGCTCGAGGTGTTCTCGACCCGGAGGCGGAGCCGCTGACCCGGATGCCCGCGGAGCGCCGCCGGCGAGAAGTAGTAGTCGTCCGCGCGGAGGCGGAGCGGCTCGGTCGCCGCCCGCGGCGGCGCGCCCGGCTGCACGGCGATCTTGCGCGGAGCGTTGCCCACCGGAATCGTCGCGACGACGGCGCGCCGCTCCAGGTCGACCACGGAGACGTCGTTCGAGCCCTCGTTGGCGACGTAGGCGGTCCGGCCGTCGCCGCTCGTCGTCACCCAGTGCGGCATCTTGCCGACCGCGACCGTCGCCGCGACCGTCGCCGTCGCGGTGTCGATGAGCCCGAGCTCGCCCGGCCCCTGGCTCGGCACCAGGGCGACGCGACCGTCGGGAGTCAACGGCGCCTGGTGCGGCGAGGCGCCGACCACGATCTCCTTGACGATCGCGCTGGTGGCCGTGTCGAGCACGCGCACCGCCGCCAGGCCGGCCACCGTGAAGTAGAGCCGGCGGCCGTCGGGGCTCAGGTCGAGCGCGCGGGGCGTCCGGTCGAGCGGAATGCGCCCGCTCTCGCGCATGGCCGGCACGTCGATCCGCACCAGCGCCGTGGCCCCCTGCAGCTGCGAGCCGACGAAGGCGACGGTCCCGTCGGCGCTGAGGGCGCCGTTGTGGGCCTGGGCCACCGGCACCCGGCCCACGATCCGGTCGGCGGCGGTGTCGATGAAGACGGCGTGGTTGGCGCCCCAGGCGGAGACGAGCACCAGCTTGCCGTCGCGCGACATGGCGAGACCGTGCGGATTCGGGCCGACCTCGATGGTGGTGACCACGGCGTCGGTGGCCGTGTCGATCACGCTCACCGACGAGGCGCCGTCGCTCGACACGTAGACCTTCCGACCGTCGGGCGTCACCACCAGGCCGTGGGGGCCCTTCGGCACCGGGATCGTGCGGATCACCGTGTTGGACGCGGTGTCGATGACCGCCACCGCGTCGTCGCGAAACACGCCCACGTACGCCTTGGGGGCCGCCGCCGATCCCTCCGGCACCGCGGACCCGAACAGTACCGTCGCCGCCAGCGCCGCCAGCGCCCGCCTCACCATGGTGATGGTCTCCTCACTGGTGCCAACGCAAGCGGGCATCGATCGTTCCCGGCCTGCCCCGAATGTCCCGCCGAGACGGTGCTACGATGCGACCATCATGGCCGAGGTGGTCGGGCCGGACGTCCTCGCCTACGCGGACACGCTCTACAATCTCGCCCGGTACCTCACCGGCAACGCCGCCGACGCCGAGGAGCTCGTGCAGGAGACGTACGCCCGTGCGCTGCGCGCCGCCGATCGCTTCGAGGCGGGGACCAACCTCAAGGCCTGGCTCTTCCGGATCCTTCGCAACACGTGGATCAGCGCGTATCGCCGGCGCCGGGCCGATCCCATCGTGGGCGGCCTCGACACGGTGACGCCGGGCGTGGACGGTGCCCGCGACGAGTGGCTGCGCGACGACGCCGAGCTCGATCGCCTGCGCAAGGTCGTCGCCGAGGACATCGAGCGCGCCCTGGCCAGCCTCTCGGAGGACGCCCGCACGGTCATCCTCCTCGACCTGGAGGGACTCACCGAGACCGAGGTGGCCGGCGTCCTCGGCTGCGCCGTGGGCACGGTGAAGTCGCGGCTGTCCCGCGCGCGGGCGGCGCTGCGCCGCCGATTACAGGATTACGCGCGATGACGAACGGGCTCGACTGCGCGCGGGCGCGCGATCACCTCGTGGCCGACCACCGCGGCCGGCTCGACGCGGCGACGGCTGCCGCCCTGGCCGCGCATCTCGACGGCTGCGCCGACTGCCGTCACGAGGACGCCGCCGAGCGGGTGCTGACCGAGCAGCTCGAGCAGCGCCTGCCGCAGCACGCCGCGCCGCTGGCCCTCAAGCGCCGGCTCGCCGCCCAGGTCCCGGTGGATCGGCGCCCGGTGTCCGCGCGCGGGCCGGGCCGCCGCTGGGCGCTGGCGGCCACGGCGGCGGCGCTGGCCGTCGCCGGACTGCTGCTCGTCTGGCTGCCCATGGTCTCCACGTCGTCCGGACTGACCACCGAGGCCGTGAACGATCATCTCCGCCTCCTGGCCCGGACGCAGCCGCTGGACGTCGAAAGCGGCGACGTCCATCGCGTGCGCCCCTGGTTCGCGGGTCGGCTCGACTTCGCGCCAGTCATCGCCTTCGGTGGCGACGCCGACTTTCCGCTGCGCGGCAGCACTGTCGAATACTTCCTGGACCGTCGCGCCGCGGTGCTCGTGTACGGCCGCCGCCTGCACACCATCACGCTGCTGGTGTTCCGTCCCGACGGACTGTCGTGGCCGGACGGGGCCGGCCCGGTCGCCACCCGCCAGCGCGGCTTCAACGTGCGGCTGTGGCGCGCGCACGGCCTGGGCTACGCGCTCGTCTCCGATCTCGACGCCGCCGAGCTCGCGGCCCTGGCCACGCGCCTCGGCGGCTGAGCCGCCCACCGGCCCCGACTTCCTCACCCAGGACGAGGAGTCGACGAGCGGGTGCGCCCCGGCCCTCCCACGGGCCGGGGCCGGGCCCGGGATGGTATCCTGAGCCTCCATGCCACCCCGAATCGTCTACGAGACCCCGCGCACGGCCCCCGCTCCCGGCGAAGCCATCTTCACCAGCACCTGCGGCCACAATTGCGGCGGGCGCTGTATCGTCAACGCCCACGTGCGCGACGGGCGGATCGTGAAGATCAGCACCGACCCCCGCAAGTGGACGCCGGAGATGCCGCCCCTGCACGCGTGCGTGCGCGGGTTCGGCCAGGCCGAGCGGGTCAACCATCCCGACCGGCTCCGCCATCCCCTGCGCCGGGTGGGTCCCCGCGGCAGCGGGCAATTCGAGCAGATCGGCTGGGACGAGGCGCTGGACGAGGTGGCCCGGCAGCTCCGGCGCGTGCGCGACACCTATGGTCCCGCCGCCATCCTCGACTGCTCGCGCACCGGCAGCCTGTCGATGCTGCACGGCCGCGGACCCACCCAGCGCCTGCTGCACATGCTCGGCGGCTGCACGGAGCTGTGGACGAACATCTCGGCCGAGGCCGAGGTCTTCGCCGTGCGCGCTACCTACGGGGCCAAGGCCGACTACAAGAGCGCCGGCCGCGAGCCGACCGACTACGTCAACTCGCGGCTGATGCTCATGTGGGGGTGGAGCCCGGCCGACGGCACCTTCGGCACCGGCACCCTGCAATATCTGAAGCTGGCCAAGAAGCAGGGCGTGCGCTTCATCTGTGTCGACCCGCGGGTCACCCGCACCAGCCACGAGCTGGCCGACGAGCACATCTTCATCCGCCCGTCGACCGACACCGCCGCCCTCGTCGCCATGGCCTACGTGATCGCCAGCGAGGGACTGCAAGACCAGGCCTACCTCGACCGCCACGTGCTCGGCTTCGACGAGGCACACCTGCCGTCCGGCGCCCCGGCCGGCGCCTCTTACCGGACCTACCTCATGGGTCACGTGGACGGCGTGCGCAAGACGCCGGAGTGGGCGGAGGCGATCACCGGCATCCCGGCCGACACCCTGCGGCGGCTGGCGATCGAGTTCGCCACCACCAAGCCGGCGGCGCTGCAGACCGGCTACGCGCCGGGCCGGACCAGCCACGGCGAGCAATTCCACCGGGCCGCCTACGCGCTGGCCGCCATGACCGGCAACGTCGGCGTTCCCGGCGGCAACGCCGGCACCAGCAACGGCGCCACCGGCCGCGGCGGCTTCCGCCTGCTGCCGGCCGGCCCCAACCCGGCCGGCGCCCGCGTCGCCTCCTCGCTCCTGGCCGACCTGATGGAACGCGGCAAGGCCGGCGGCTATCCGGCTGACGTGAAGATGATCTACTCGACGGCGGGCGATCTGTTCAACCAGCTCCCCAACGTGAACAAGATCGTGGCGGCGGCCGAGCGGCTGGAGTTCATGGTCGTGCACGAGCACTTCCTCACCCCCACCGCGCGCTACGCCGACATCGTGCTACCGGCCACCACCTTCTGGGAGCGCAACGACGTGCACACGCCGTGGGCGGGTGCCGGCCACTACGCGATCTTCATGCAGAAGGCCATCGAGCCGATGGCCGAATGCCGCAACGACCTCGACATCTGCACCGACCTGGCCCGGCGGCTGGGCGTCGAGGGCTACAACGACAAGACCGAGGACGCCTGGCTGCGCGAGCTCACCGGCGACGTCATCGACGACTTCGACACCTTCCGGACCAGCGGCCTGGCCCGGCTGCCGGCGCCCGAGGACGCGGTCGCCTTCGCCCGCGAGATCCGCGACCCCGAGCGGCACCCGTTCACCACGCCGTCGGGCAAGATCGAGATCTATTCGATGTCGCTGGCGGCTACACCCGATCCCTACGGTCTGGGGGCGATCCCGCCCATCCCGACCTGGATCCCCGACGCGCCGGCGCCCGCCCATCCGCTCCGCCTGATCTCGCCCAAGTCGCGCGCGCGCACCCACTCGATCCACGCCAACCAGCCGGTGCTCTCGCGGGCAGACCGCGACGACGTGTGGATCCATCCCAGCGACGCCGCCGCCCGCGGCATCGCCAACGGTGACCGCGTGCGCGTCTTCAACGATCGCGGGGCCACGCTGCTGCCGGCCCGGGTGACGAGCCGCATCGCGCCGGGGGTGGTGTCGATCAAGGAGGGCGCGTGGTTCACGCCCGACGCCGCCGGCCACGACACGAGCGGCTGCGCCAACGTGCTCGTCGAGGACCGCGCGTCGCCGGCGGGGGCCAGCCCATTCAATACCTGCCCCGTGGAGGTCGCCCGAGCCTAGGAGGTTCCTCGCGATGAAGAAGATTCCGGACGGCCACAACCGCGTCTCCCCCTACCTGATCGTGAACGGCGCCGAGCGGGCCCTCGCCTTCTACACGAAGGCCTTCGGCGCCGTCGAGCTCTTCCGCCACAAGGCCCCCGACGGCAAGATCGGCCACGCCGAGGTCCGCATCGGCGACACCGTCATCATGCTCGCCGACGAGTTCCCCGACCACGATGCCCACGCGCCCGGCAAGTTCGGGGGCTCGCCGGTGAGCCTGCACCTCTACTGCGAGAACGTCGACGAGGTGGCGGCCAAGGCGATCGCGGCCGGCGCCAAGGTGAAGCGCCCGGTGGCCGACCAGTTCTACGGCGATCGGCTCGGCACCCTGGAAGACCCCTTCGGCCACACGTGGCACGTCTCGACCCACATCGAGGACGTCTCGCCCGAGGAGCTCGACCGCCGCGCCAAGAAGGCGATGGCCGAGCAGAAGAAGGGCTAGGCGGCGGCTAGCAACGCAGCTCGACGGTGATGCAGTTGCAGTCGCCGGCCCGCGCGTAGTCGCAGCGGTCGGCCAGCTCGGTGATCAGGAAGATGCCGAGGTGGCCGACGGCGCGGGCCTCCAGGGGCGCGGCGACGTCGGGGGGCTCGACGCGCTCGAAGGGGTTGAAGGCCGGCGCGGAATCCGTGTAGTCGAGCAGGACGCGGTCGCCGGCAATGCGGACGGCCACCACCACCGAGGCATCGCTGTCGCCCCCGTGACCGTGGGTGACGGTGTTGACGAACAGCTCCTCGACGGCCAGCCGCAGCCGCATGATCAGTCGGGCTTCGGCGCCGGCGATGGCCGACTCGACGAACGCCGCCACGTTGCTGCACTCGTCCAGGCGGGCGCGAAAGGTCCGTGTCTGCTTCATCATCAGTCGGATTAGTATATGCGTCCGAGGAGATCAGCCATGCGCCATGGGTTCGGGGCTTTCGCCGCGGTCGTGCTCGTGATGGCCGCCGGGGTCGCCGGCGCCGCCGACGAGGTCGGCCGGGTCAAGGTCGTCAAGGGCGCGGTCAGCATCGAGCGCGGGGGCGCCAAGCTCCCGGCCACGGTGGGCATGAGGCTGCAGGAGGGCGACGTCGTCATGACCGGCCGCGACGGCTCGGCCGGGGTCACCTTCAACGACGACAGCCTGCTCTCGGTCGGGCCCAGCAGCGTGCTGGCCGTCGACCGCTTCGCCTTCAACTCGACGACGCACGCCGGCCGCTTCGACACCTCGCTCCGCCAGGGTACGCTGTCGGCGGTGTCCGGCAAGATCGCCAAGCAGTCCCCGGACGCCATGACGGTGCGGACCCCGTCACTGGTCCTGGCCGTGCGAGGCACCGAGTTCGTCGTGCGCGCCGTCCCGGTCGCCCCGTAGCCACCGGCATGCGACGGGCGCTCGTGGTGCTGGTGTGGCTGGTCGCGGCCGGGTGCGCGAGCGCCCCGGTCGTCCGGGAAGCGCCGAAGGCGGCCGCCCGCGATGAGATGGTCGTGCTCCTGCCCGGCACCGACGGCACGGTCGGCGCGCTCACCGTCATCCACGGAGAGCACAAGCAGACGCTCGACGCCGCCTACGCCGCGGCCCGCGTGCAGCGCGAGGGCACGCTGGAGGACGGCGGCCGGCTCACGGCCGAGGAGATCCGGCAGGGTTTCGAGCGTGCGCTCGACTCGCGGCCGCCACGCCCGGTGAAGTTCGTCCTCTACTTCCTCGACAACAGCGACGAGTTCACGCCGGCCTCGAAGCTGGAGATCCCGAAGATCTTCGCGGAGATCGCCGGTCACCCCGCGCCCGAGATTGTCGTGGTCGGCCACACCGACCGGGTCGGTACCCTCGCCTACAACGACACGCTGTCGCTGCGCCGCGCCGAGCGTGTGCGGGCTGGCCTGGCGCAGATGGGCATCCCCACCGACCAGATCACGGCGGCCGGCCGCGGTGAGCGGGAGCCCCTCGTGCTGACCGAGGACGAGGTGGCCGAGGCGCGCAATCGCCGCGTCGAGATCACCGTGCGCTGACACCGGCCGGCCCCTCCCACCGCACCACCAGGATCGCCAGATCGTCGGCAGGCTCGGCCCCCGCCACGAATTGCCGCACGTCCTCCAGCACGGCCGTGGCGACCCGCGCCGCACTGGCGTCGTCGGGCAGCCGGGTCAGACACGCCTCGAGCCGTGCGCGACCGAACTGCTCGCCGGCCGGGTCGCGGGCATCCGTCACGCCATCGGTCAGCAGGCACAGCGTGTCGCCCGGCCGGAGCCGGTGGGTGGCCGCCGTGTACTCGTAGCCGTCGAGCACGCACAGCGGCGGCCCCCCGCCCTCGGCGAGCTGGATCGACCGGTCGCCGCCCCGCGACAGTAGGTAAGGGCGGTCGTGCCCGGCGTTGCAGTATTCGAGCACACCCGTGTTCACGTCGAGCACGGCCGCGAACACCGTGACGAAGAGGTTCTCGGGGTTGTCGCGCGAGATCTCCGAGTTGGCCTCCTGCATCATGGTGGCCACGGCGGCGCCGCGCCGCAGCGCCGTGCTCTTGTAGAGCGACTTGCTCACCGCCATGAACAGGCTGCCCGGCAGCCCCTTGCCGGAGACGTCGCCGAGCAGGAAGAACAGGCGGCCGCCGTCCAGCATGAAGAAGTCGTAGAGGTCGCCGCCCACCTCGCGGGCCGGCTCCAGCACGATGTGCAGGTCGAAGCGCCGCTCGCCGGCCAGCAGGTCGACCGCCTTGGGCAGGATCCCGAGCTGGATGCGGCGGGCCGCCGATAGCTCGCCCTCCATGCGCGCGGCCGCGGCCCGCTGCTCCTCCACCTGACGGCGCAGGAGACGCCGCGCGCGATCCGCCTCGGCCAGTGTTACGCTCAGCATGAAGACGAAGATCACGATCAGCCCCAGCGCCGGCCCCGCGGCGTCCAGAAGCAGGGAGTACCACTTGAAGAGCGCCAGGCTGGCGCCCGCGGCGATCACCAGCAGGGGAAGCAGGGGCAACAGGGCGGCGCGGGCTCGACTCAGCGGCACCGCCTGCACGAGGAGCAGGCCGCCCACGAACACGAAGCCGGACTCGGCCCAGCCCGCCCAGCGCGGCCGAGCGAGCACCGCTTTGTCGACGAGTCCCTCGATCAGCTCGGCGTGGATCTCCACGCCGTCCATGAGTCCGCCGCCGGGGATCGGCCGGGTGTCCACCAGCCCCAAGGCGGTGACGCCGATCAGGACCAGCTTTCGCTCGAGCCGCTCGCGGTCGACCGTCCCCGCCAGCACGTCGGCCGCCGAGACGAACAGCCGGTCGCTGCGGGGCGCATACCGCAGCCAGACCGAGGCGTCGGGATCGGTCGGAATGACGATGTCGCCGACGGCGACCCGGGTGACGCCATCGTGGCTCACCTCCAGTGCGATGTCGGGCTGGCCGCTGGCCACCCGGAACAGCTCCAGGGCCAGGGTCGGCACGTTGAGGCCGCCGACACGTGCCACCAGGGGGACGCGGCGCACCGCATTCCCATCGAGACCCACGTTGACGAGGCCGTGGCCTGCCGCCGCCGTGTCGATCACGTCCAGGCTGTGCAGCAGCGCCTTGAACGATCGTAGGAATGGCGTCGGGTCGTCGCCGACTATCCTGGGCTCGGTGAGGAGCGGCGTGCCATCGGTCGGCTCTGGAGTGTCCGCTACCCCCATCATGGCCAACACGACTCGCCGTCCCTTCATGGCCTCGGCCAGATGGGTGTCGTTGCTGGGCAGCGCGGCGAGCCGGCGGGCGAGGTCGGGGTCGAGATCGGGGATGACCACCGGCAGCATCGGGGGCGACAGCCGATCGGGCTCCGGCATCACGATGTCGATGGCGATGGCGGTCGCCCCGGCCTTCGCAATCCGCTCGATGAGCCGGGCCAGCAGCGTCCGCGGCCACGGCCACTGGCCGTGGCGCTTCAGGCTGGCCGCGTCGACGGCAACGATGACCGCCGGCGCCGACACCGGCGGCCGGGGGGCGATCCTCTGGCAGACGTCGAACCAGGCAAAGCGCAGTCGCGAGACGCCCGGCAGGCCGATCATCAGCGACACCCCGGTCAGGACGACGAGCGCGAGGGCTCCCCAGAGCCGCCCCTCCCGGAGCCGCGAGATCCTCCGGACCGCGGTCGCGACGTGTCGACCGATCACGCCGACAGCCCCTGCAGCTCGTAGACGACGACCGGGCGCGTCTTGCCCTTCACCTTGACCTCGCCCAGCCGCCGAGTCTGAATCGCGCCGCCGGCGGCGGCGTGGGTCGCCTCACTGATGATGATGTGCGTGCTGGTCTGGTAGTCCTTGTTCAGCGCCTCCAGCCGCGCCCCCAGGTTCACCTCGTCGCCGATGACCGTGTAGTCGAAGAGCTGCTCGGAGCCAAGGTTGCCCACCACCATGGTGCCGGTGTTTACTCCGAGGCCGATCCGGAGCGGTTCCCGACCCTCGGCCGCCCACTTCACGGCCAGGCGTTCCACCTCGGCGTTCATCCGCAAGGCGGCCCGGCAACCGCGCAGGGCGTGATCAGAATAGGCGACCGGCGCGCCGAACTCGGCCATCACCGCGTCGCCGATGTACTTGTCCAGCGTGCCCCCTTCCTCGATCACGATCCGGGTCATCTCGGTCAGGTACTCCCGCAGCATCCCCACCACTACCTGAGGCTCGTGCCGCTCCGCGAAGGTCGTGAAGTCACGGATGTCCGAGAACAGCACGGTGAGGGTCCGCAGCTCGCCGCCGAACTGGAGGGCCCCTGGATCGCGAACGATCCGGTCCACCACCTCGGGACTCACGAACTGCTGGAACGCCCGCTTCACGAACTGCCCCTGGCGCTCGGTGTCGGCGCGCTCCCGCTCCGTCTCGGCCAGCGTCGTGCTCAGGCTCGCCCCGAAGACGATGGCGACCCCGACCGTCGGCGTCAACGCATCGAAGAGGAGGAACCGCCAGTAGAACAGGGCCAGGCTCCCCAGACCGGCCAGCGCCAGGATCGGAACGAGCAGAAGCAGGACCGCACCCGTCCGCAGGCGGGGGAGCAGTAGGATGACGAGCGCGCCGGCGGCGGCGAGGAACGCCGACTCGACCCAGTGGGCCCAGCCCGGCCGCCGCAGCAGGCCGCCGTCGAACATACCCTCGATCAGCTCGGCGTGGATCTCCACGCCGTCCATGGTGCCGCCGCCGGGGATCGGCCGGCGATCGGACAGCCCGAGCGCGGTGACGCCGAACAGCACCAGCTTGCGCTCGAACAGCCGTGGGTCGGCCGTTCCCGCCAGCACGTCGGCCGCCGACACGAAGCGATCGGGTGTGTGACGCGCGTAGTGAAGCCAGACAGAGCCGTCGACCTGGGTCGGCACCGCCAGTGCGCCGACGGCCATCTGGGTGATGCCGTGAGGGCCGACGGCCAACACGAAGCCGGGCGCGCCACTCGCGACTCGGAACATCTCCATCGACAGCGCCGGCACCAGCACGTCGCCGACGCGCGCGGCCAGAGGAACGCGCCGCACCGCGCCCCCCTCCAGCTCGACGTTCAGCAGGCCGTGGCCGGCCGCCGCCCGGTCGATCTCGTCCAGCGAACGCAGCGTCGTCTCGAACGCGCGCAGGTAGGGGGCCGGATCGCCACCGACGACGCGGGCCGGCGCGGCCCGCACCGCCCCTCCCGGTGCCGCGTGGACCGCGCTCACGCCGGCCATGCCCAGGACGACCGGCCGATCGGCCAGCGCTCGCGCGAGCATCGTGTCGTTGCTCGGCAGCGCGGCCAGGCGGGCGGCCAGGTCGGCGTCGATGGACGGCAGCAGCGCCGGCAGGAGTGCGGGCGACAGCCGGTCCGGCTCCGGCATGATCGCGTCGATGCCGATGGCGGCCGGCTTCGCCGCGACCAGTCGATCGACGAGCTGGGCGAGCAGCGTCCGCGGCCACGGCCACTGGCCATGGCGGGCGAGGCTGCGATCGTCCACGTCGACGATGACGACCGGCCCCGACAACCGGGTCCGCGGCGCCAGCAACTGACAGGCATCGAACCACGCGTAGCGCACCAGATCGCGCCCGGGAAGCATCGGGATCGCCGTGATCGCCGTGAGCAGGACGAGGGTGACGACGCCGAGCAGCCGTCCCTGCCGAAGCGGCGACATCACCGCTAGAGCTCGATCTCCAGCCCGTCCCACGCCGACGAGACCTGCACGACGTGGTCGCCCCGGGTGATCTCCTCGAACCGCCGCGTCTCCGCCAGCACGGCGGCGATCGTCTCGTCGTCGTGGGTCGGCTCGTGGTGAAACATGCACAGGTGGCGGGCCCGCGCGAGCTGGCAGAGCTCGACGCCGACCACGTTGCTCGAGTGTCCCCAGTCCTCCTTGATCGAGATCGCCTCGGCCAGCGAGTACTGGGCGTCGAAGATCACCAGGTCGGCATCACGGAAGAACTCGACGAAGGCCTGCGCGATGGCGGGGTCGTCGAGCTTGTGCTCGGAATCGGTCGAATAGACCACCGTGCGTCCCTGCCGCTCGAACCGATAGCCGTAGGAGTCGCCGGTGTGGTGCTGCTTCTTCGCCGTCACCCGGAAGCCGGCCAGGTCGTACGGGTGGCCGGGCTCCAGGTGCACGAAGCGGATCTCGGCCCCCAGCCGTTCCCACTCCACCGGGAACGACGGGGCCCCGTGCTGGCGCCGGATCGCCTCCTCCAGCCACGCGTGGCAGCCGTAGATGGTGATCTTGTTGCCGGGGATGTAGGCCGGCATGAAGAACGGAAAGCCCATGATGTGGTCCCAGTGGGTGTGGGACATGAACACGTGGAAGATACCGGGGGCGCCGCGGCGGCTGGTCAGCACGTGGTTGCCGAAGGCGCGCACGCCGCTGCCGAGGTCGCACAGCACGTACTCGTCGCCGCCGGGATCGAGCTGCACGCACGACGAGTTGCCGCCGTAGGTGTGGCGGATCGTGAAGTCCAGCTCGTGGTCGACGAACGCTTCGACGCGCTCCGGCGTGTCGAGTCCGCGGCCGATGGCCTGGGTCAGCGCGGCCACCAGCTTGCGGCGGATGGCCGTCGCCGTCGTGGCGGTGGGGATGGAGCCGCGGGTGCCCCAGAACCGGACGCGCACGCCGGCTCAGCCCCGGTCGAGCGCGGCGAGGCCGGTCGGGGACGCCTCCGCCACCGCGTCGCGCACGGAGGGCAGCGTGCGCAGCACCAGCGTGAACTTGCTGATCTCGAGGATCTCCTGGACGAGCGGCTGCACGGCCGCGACGGCCAGGAAGCCGCTCTGGGCCTTGGCCTGCTTGGCGGCCAGCATCAGGATCCGGAGCCCGGCGCTGCTGATGTAGTCGACGCCCGCAAAATCGAGGACGACGTGATCCTGGCCCTTGGCGCAGCGGGCCAGGTGCGGAGCCAGCGCCGTCTTCAGCTGCTCGGCGGTGCCGTGGTCGACCCGGCCGGTGGGCGAGAGCACGACGACGTCGGCGAAGCGCGCGGTGTCCAGACGCATGGCGCTGAGGGCCCGGATGGTAGCACAGTGCCGGTGGCGGTCCGTAGCCGGGCGCCTTGCCTCCCCGCCGTACCCCGGAGTAGTCTCGGCGGCACCGGCATCGACTCTCCGGCCGCGTGGAACCGTCAGGCGGCACCGGCGATGGAGCGGAGGTAGCGACAGCGACCCATGAGTGATCCGATCACCGTCGAGAAGTTCGCCATTGGCCAGTCGGTCAAGCGCCTGGAGGATCCGCGGCTGGTCCAGGGCCTCGGCCGCTACTCCGACGACGTCAACCTCTCGCGCCAGGCCTACGCCGTGCTGGCGCGCTCGCCCCACGCCCACGCGCGCGTGCGCGGCATCGACGCCGGGGCGGCGCTGAAGGCGCCGGGCGTCGTCGCCGTGCTCACCGCCGCCGACCTCGCCGCCGACGGCGTCGGCAACCTGCCCACCGACCGCGCGCGCAAGCGCCGCGACGGCACGGCAGCCTTCCCCACCCCGCGGCCGGCCCTGGCCCGCGACCGGGTGCGCCACGTCGGCGATCCCGTCGCCCTGGTGATCGCCGAGACGCACGCCCAGGCCGTCGACGCCGCCGACCTGCTCGACATCGACTACGAGCCCCTGCCGGCCGTGGGGCCCACCGCCGACGCGCTCCGTCCGGGCGCCCCGGCCGTGTGGGACGAGGTGCCCGACAACATCGCGTTCGTGGCCGAAGCCGGGCAGCGGGAGCCGGTGACCCGCGCGCTCGCCGGCGCCGCCCACGTGGCGCGCGTCGACTTCGTCGTCACCCGCGTGGCCGCCGCCCCGCTGGAGCCGCGCGGCGCCGTCGGCGAGTACGATCGCCGCAGCGGCCGCTACACGCTCCACACCGGCATCCAGGCCCCGCACGGCACCCGCACGCTGGTAGCCTCGATCCTGAAAGTGCCGCAGAACCAGGTGCGCGTTATCACCGGCGACGTCGGGGGCAGCTTCGGCATGCGCAGCGGCATCTACCCGGAGATGATCCTCGTGCTGTGGGCGGCCAAGCGCCTGGGCCGGCCGGTGAAGTGGACGTCCGACCGGCGCGAGGGGTTCGTGACCGACGAGCACGGGCGCGACAACGTCTCCACCGTCGAGCTGGCGCTCGACGCCGACGGCACCTTCCTGGCGCTGCGCGTGGCCATCAATCTCAACGTGGGCGCCTACCTGACCCAGCGCAGCGCCGGCCCCGGCACCAACAACATCGGTGGCGTGGCCGGCGTCTACACCACCCCCGCCATCCACCACCAGACGACCGGCGTCTTCTCGAACACCACGCCGACCGGCCCCTACCGCGGTGCCGGCCGCCCCGAGGCCACCTTCGCGATCGAGCGGGTCATCGACGTGGCCGCCCGCGAGCTCAAGATGGACCCGGTCGCCCTGCGCCGGAAGAACCTGATCCCGCCCTCCGCGATGCCGTTCAAGACCGGCCTGGTCTTCACCTACGACTCCGGCGACTTCGCCCGCGGCATGGAGATGGCGCTGTCGCTGGCCGATCACGCCGGCTTCGAGAAGCGCCGCGTCGAGGCGCGCCAGCGGGGCAAGCTGCGCGGCCTCGGCCTGGCCAACGCCATCGAGGTGGCCGGCGGCCCCTACACCTCCGTCAACCCGGACACCGCCTCGATCCGGGTCAACCCGGACGGCTCGGTGATCGTCTTCACCGGCTCCACGTCGATGGGCCAGGGCAACGAGACGGCCTACGCCCAGATCGTCTGCGAGCGGCTCGGCGTGCCGCCCGCGCAGATCCAGGTGCTCTGGGGCGACAGCGACGCGCTCGACGCCGGCCGCGGCAACGGCGGCTCCGGCGCCCTCACCGTCGGCGGCTCCGCCGTCACCCGGGCCAGCGAGAAGATCGTGGAGCGCGGCCGCCGCATCGCCGCCCGCATGGTCGAGGCCGCGCCCGAAGACATCCAGCTCCGCGACGGCCGGTTCACCGTCGCCGGCACCGACCGCGGCGTCAGCTTCGCCGAGGTGGCGAAGACCGCCTACGTCACGAAGCAGCTGCCGCCGGGGATGGAGCCAGGCTTCACCGAGACCGCGGCCTTCACGCCGCCGGCGGTCACCTTCCCCAACGGCTGCCAGGTCTGTGAGGTGGAGATCGATACCGAGACCGGCGTCGTGCGCATCGTCCGCCACACCGTGGTCGACGACGTCGGCCGCATGGTCAACCCCATGCTGGTCAAGGGCCAGATCCACGGCGGCGTCGTGCAGGGGCTCGGCCAGGCGCTGTTCGAGGATCTCGTCTACGACGCCGGCGGCCAGCTCCTGGCCGGCTCGTTCATGGACTACGCGATGCCTCGTGCGGATGACATGCCGTTCTTCGAGGTCGACTCCCACGAGGTGGTGACGCTGGTGAACCCGCTCGGCGCCAAGGGCGTGGGCGAGGCCGGCACCGTGGGCGCGCTGCCGGCGCTGGTCAATGCGGTCAACGACGCGCTGGCCCCGCTCGGCGTGCGTCACCTCGACATGCCGATGACGCCCGAGCGCGTCTGGCACGCGATCCAGGCGGCGACGACGCGCTAGTAGCCAGACCCGCTGGCGCTTCTAGATCCCCCGCTCGACGCGGGGGTCGAGGGCGTCCCGCAGCCAGTCGCCGATCACGTTGATGCCGAGCACGACGGCCAGGATGGCCAGGCCGGGGAAGAGCGCCAGCCACCAGCCGGTGGTCAGGTAGTTCCGCCCCTCGTCGAGCATGGCGCCCCAGCTCGGGGCCGGCGGCGGGATGCCGAGTCCCAGGAACGACAGCGAGGCCTCGGCGATGATCGTGCGGGCCACCGAGAAGGTCGCCACCACCGTGATGGACGGCAGCACGTTGGGCAGCACATGGCGCCACAGGATGGCGGCGTCGCGGGCGCCGAGCGCGCGGGCCCCCTCGACGAACTCACGGTGGCGCAGCGACAGCGTCTCGCCCCGCGCGATGCGCGCGTAGGTTACCCACCCGGTCACGCCCAGGACCAGCACGACGTTGGCGAGCCCGGAGCCGACCACCGCCAGCACCGCCACCGCCAGCACCAGCGCCGGGAACGCGAGCTGCACGTCGCCCAGGCGCATCAGCGCATCGTCGAGACGGCCGCCGTAGTATCCCGCCACCAGCCCCAGCGCCACCCCCAGGACGCCGGCCACCACGACGGCGGAGAAGCCGACGACGAGCGAGACGCGGGCGCCGTACAGCAGGCGACTCACGACGTCGCGCCCGAGCGTGTCGGTGCCGAGCGGGTGGCGCCAGCTCCCGCCGTCCAGCCACGCCGGCGGCGTCAGCCGTGCGAGCAGGTCGTTCTGCACTGGATCGGTCGGCGCCAAGGTCGGCGCCCCCACCGCCAGCAGCGCGGCGGCCACGACGATCGCGAGCCCCGCCACGGCCAGCCGGTCGCGCGGCGCCCTCACGCGCGCCCCTCGAACACGCGGGCGCGCGGGTCGAGCAGCCCCTGCAGCACGTCCACGATCAGGTTGACGGCCACGAACAGGATGGCGAACAGGAACACCGCGGCCTGGATGACCGGGAAGTCGCGCCCGGGCACGGCCTGCACGATGAGCCGGCCCATCCCCGGCCACGAGAAGACCGTCTCGATCACGATGGTGCCGCTCAGCATGAAGCCGAGCGAGAGCCCGCTGACCGTGAGGAAGGGGCCGGCCGCGTTGCGCAGGGCGTGGCGGTAGATCACCCCACGCTCGGCCAGCCCTTTGGCCCGGGCCGTGCGGACGTAGTCGTGCTGCAGCACCTCCAGCATCCCGCTGCGGATCAGGCGCACGTTCTGGGCGAGCGGGGCGGCGGCCAGCGTCAGCGCGGGCAGGATC
The DNA here is from genome assembly GCA_963734175.1 of uncultured Candidatus Rokubacteria bacterium. Lineage (GTDB taxonomy): Bacteria > Methylomirabilota > Methylomirabilia > Rokubacteriales > CSP1-6 > AR5. The sequence continues at coordinate 228,147 of CAVTGC010000010.1, read as the reverse complement.
AGGTGGGCGAGCGTGCCCCAGCCGAAGGCCGGCAGCAGCCCGCCCAGCCCGACGGCGAAGAGCAGGATGAGCATGAGGCCGAGCCAGAAGCTCGGCATCGACTGCAAGAATAGCGAGCCGAGCCGGCTCAGGTGATCGACGGCACCGTTGCGGTGGGTGGCGGCCAGGACGCCGAGCGGGATCGGCAGCACCACGGCCAGCACGAGGGCGGCAGCGGCGAGCTGGGCGGTGGCCGGCCAGAAGTGCTCGAGCACCATGCCCATGGCCGGCCGGCGCTCGCGCAGCGACAGCCCGAAGTCGCCGAGCGGTGCCGAGCGGACGAACTCGGCGTACTGCACCCACAGCGGGCGGTCGAGACCGAGCGCGTGACGGGCCCGGGCCACCTCCTCCCGGGTGGCGCCGGCGTCCACGAGCAGCGCGGCCGGGTCGCCGGTGAGGCGGACCAGGAAGAAGACGACGGTGACGACGCCCCAGACGACGAAGACGGCGTGCAGCAGCCGCCGTAGCAGGAAGGCGGGCACGCGGGCGTCAGCGCTTCAGCGCGACACCGCGGAAGTCCATGTTCAGCTCCTGGGTGGGGACGAACTGGAGCACGCGCGCGGCGTGGGCGTAGGCCTTCTTCTCCTGGTAGAGCGACACCACCGGCGCCCACTCCCGCACCTTCTGCTGCAGCTCGGCCAGCGCGGCCAGCCGCTTCTTGGGATCGACCTGGCGCCGCGTCGACTGGTAGAGGCCCAGCAGCTCCGGCGGGTACGGCGTCCAGTTGACCAGCGTGGTCGTCGCCCAGTCGCGTACGAAGTCGTCGGCGTCGAGGTTGTTGCTGGTGCGGCAGGCGGCGAAGGCGCCGTTGGGCGGCAGCGTGCCCTTGGTCAAGGTCTGCAGCAGGGTGCCGAAGTCGAGCGTCTGCACGGTCACCTGGACGCCGACCGCCTTGAGCATCTCGACGACCGCGCCGACCGTCTCGTCGAAGGCCTGGCCGTAGTGCTTGGCCGGTAGCAGCAGCTGCATCACCAGCGGCTGGGCCGCCGTCCACCCGGCCTCGGCCAGCAGGGCCTTGGCCCGGGCGGGATCGTACGGGTAGGCCGGCTGGGCCGCGTAGCCGTAGGCGACGGTGGCCACCGGCGAGGCGTTGGCGATGGCCAGGCCGTAGAAGATCTTGGTGATGATGGCCTCGCGGTTGACGGCGAGGTTCAGAGCCAGCCGCGTGCGCGGATCGACGAAGGCGCCGTCCCGGCCGCCCGACTCGTAGGTGTCCTTCGTGCGCCCGTTGACGTAGAGACGGCAGGCGAGCTTCTGCACGCTGGTGACGACGCGCACGGCTGGGTTCTTGCCGAGCACATCGGCGTCGAGCGGCGGCACCGCCTCCACCAGGTGCACCTGGCCGGCCCGCAGGGCGGCGATGCGCGCCGCCGCCTCGGGGATCACCTGCAGCCGCAGCCGCTTCGTGAGCGGGGGCGGGCCCCAGTAGGCGTCGTTGCGCTCGAACGCCATGTGGTCCTTGCGCTTCCACGCCGCCAGCTTCCAGGGGCCGGTGCCGACGGGCTTGTCGTTCAGCGCCTCCACGCCGTTCTTGATGGTCCACGCGCGGGGCACCAGCGGCTCCCGGCCCAGGAAGTCCCACAGCGTCGGCGCCGGCTCGCTGGTGTGCACGCGGACGGTGAAGTCGTCGACCTTCTCCCAGCGCGTGACGAACGGGTAGACCTTCTCGAACGAGGTGCCGGCCGGCACGTCCTTGATGCCCCACCGGTCCAGGTTCTTCCGGAACATCCGGTCGAGGTTGAAGAGCACGGTGTCGGCGTTGAACGGCTCGCCGTCGTGGAAGGCGACGCCGCGGCGCAGCGCGAACTCCCAGGTGAGGTCGTTGACCGGCTTCCAGGACAGCGCCAGGCCCGGCACCGGCTTGCCCTGGCGGTCGACGTCCACCAGGCTGTCGAACACCTGCCGGATGTAGTTGGAGCGGATCGAGCCCATGCCGAGCCGCGGGTCCATGTTGGTCGTGTCGTCGGTGAGGGCGACGACCAGCTCGGCGTCGGCGTCGATCGGCACCCCGTCGACGCTGGTGGGCGGGGCCCCCCCGGCAGCGAGGGGCAGCAGGCAGGCGGCCAGCGCGAGGCCGACAATGGCGCGGAGCAAGGGTCTCATGGCGCGTTATCATACGCGGTGCGGAAGGACAGATCACCAGGGAGGGTGGCGATGGCGCACTCGAAGGGTTCCAAGTCGGCGGCAGTACGGGCGCGACTCGATCACCCGGTGATCGACGGCGACGGCCACTGGCTCGAGCCCATCCCGATCTTCCTCGACTACCTCCGCGAGACCGCCGGCGCCGCCGTCGTCGACAAGTTCGTCAAGCGGGCCAAGGACTCCACCTGGTACGACCTGGCGCCCGAGGAGCGCATGCGCCGCCGGCTGCACCGGCCGACCTGGTGGGGCGAGCCGGCCGGCACCCTCGACCGCGCCACCGCCATGGTGCCGCGCCTGTTCTACGAGCGGCTCGACGACTTCGGCATCGACTTCTGCGTGCTCTACACCTCGCTGGGGCTCTTCTTCGTCGGCAATCCGGACGAGGAGATCCGCCGCGGCGTCTCCCGCGCCGTCAACCGGATGAACGCCGACCTGTTCAAGCCGTACAAGCACCGCATCACGCCGGCCGCGGTCGTCCCCGTCCACACCCCCCAGGAGGCCATCGAGGAGGCCACCTACGCCGTCCGCGAGCTGGGCCTCAAGGTGGTGATGATCGCCAACCACGTCCGGCGCCCGGTGCCCGCCTTCGCGCGCGAGGGCGCGCCGCTCAACGAGGTGCGCACCTACGTCGACTCGCTCGCCTTCGAGAGCGCCTACGACTACGACCCGTTCTGGCAGCGCTGCGCCGATCTGAAGGTCGCGGTGACGGCGCACTCGGGCAGCATGGGCACCAACTGGCGCGAGTCGGTGTGGAGCTTCACCTACAACCACATCGGCCACTTCGCCAACGCCAGCCACGCCTTCGCCAAGGCGCTCATCCTGGGCGGCGTCACCCACCGCTTCCCCCAGCTGCGCTTCGCCATGCTGGAGGGCGGCGTGGGCTGGGCCTGCAACCTGGTGACCGACCTCGTCGGCCACTGGGAGCGCCGCCGGCGGGCCGCCATGGAGAGCCAGACCAAGCCGACGAACCTCGACCGCGCCGAGCTCGAGCGCCTGTTCCGGGAGTACGGCGGCGAGCGCTACGCGGCCAAGATGGACGAGCTGTTCCGGTGCATCAACCTGGCCGAGCCGTTCACCAGCGCCGAGGAGGCGACCGAGCGCGCCTACCGGCAGGCGAAGTTCGACGACTTCGCCGAGGTCCCCGTGCAGTCAGGCGACGAGCTGCGCCGCCACTTCGCCGAGCGGTTCTTCTTCGGCTGCGAGGCCGACGACCCGATGACCGCGTGGGCCTTCGACCGCCACGGCAACCATCGCCTGAATCCGATCTTCAGCTCCGACGTCGGCCACTTCGACGTGCTCGACATGTCGGAGGTCCTGGAGGAGGCGTGGGAGCTGGTGGAGCACGGGCTCATCACCGAGGACGACTTCCGCCAGTTCGTCTTCGCCAACCCCGCGCGCCTGCACACGGCGCTCAACCCCGACTTCTTCAAGGGCACGGTCGTCGAGGACGCGATCGCGAAGATCTGAGCCGGCGATCAGGCGCCCCAGCGCTCGCTGACCCGTCCCTGGGGCCGCCACGCCTGGCTGCGGTGGGCCATGACGTCGTCCGAGCGGGCGAAGAGCTTGATGAGCACGACGCCGGCGACGAAGCCGCCGATGTGCGCCCAGAAGGCGACGCCGCCCTCGGCGCCGCCGAGCAGCCCGCCGAGCCCGCCGAAGAACTGCAGGGCCATCCAGTACAGGAGCATGGTCCACGCCGGCAGCCGGATCGAGGTCAGGAAGAAGGCGATCGGGACCAGCGTCCACACGCGCACCCGCGGATAGAGGATCAGGTAGGCGCCCATCACTCCGCTGATGGCACCGGAGGCGCCGACCATCGGGACGGCCGAGGCGGGGTTGATGAACACCTGGGTCAGAGCCGCCGCCACGCCGCACAGCAGGTAGAAGACGAGGTAGCGGGCGTGGCCCATCGAATCCTCGATGTTGTTGCCGAAGATCCACAGGAACCACATGTTGCCGAGCAAGTGCATCCAGCCGCCGTGCAGAAACATCGAGCTGAAGACGTGCGAGATCTGGCGGCCGGGGTCGGTGAGGCAGACCAGCCCCTCGCCCATCGGGAAGCGGGTGCCGGCCGGCAGCAGACCGGTCAGCTCGCCGGGGATCAGCCCCAGGTCGCACACGGCGCGAGCCAGCGGCAGCGCCGAGCCCGCCCCCTCGACCAGCACCCACACCAGCACGTTGGCCGCGATGATCGCGAAGGTCATGACGGGCGTGCGCCGCGTGACGTTCTCGTCGTGGTAGGGGATCATGGCTCACCTCCGGGCGGGCCGGGTCGTATCGTACCCTGCCCGCCCGGACGGCGCTCGATCAGGATGCTTGACGAACCGAGGTCCGGACCTGGACGGCGTCGCCGACCTTGTAGCGGCCACCGTCGGCGGTGACCACCTGGATGGGCCCGGACGGCGACTCGACCACGAGCACTCCACCCGTGATGCCGATGATCCGGCCCGTCACGACGGCGTGGTCGCCTTGCTCGCTCGTCGGCGAGGCGGCCGGCATCCCCACCGGCGCCGGCGTGGGCGAGGCCGGCGAGCTGGCGGGCACCATGTCGACCGGTTGCACGCTGATGCGCACCCGCACCGGCGCGCCCTTCGGGAAGCGCTGCTCGGCCCCCTCCGCCACCCAGACGTGCAGCGGCCCGCGATCGGTATCGAGCGCGAGGCGGCCCCGGGGATCCACCGTGCTCACCGTCCCCGCCACCTCGACCAGCTCCATCTGGCCCCTGGGCACCGCGGTCACCGGACCGGCGGGCTGCGTGGTCTGCACGAGGTCGGCGGGCGGCGCCAGCGTACCCGACACCCGCGTAACCTGGTGTAGCTGCAGGGTGCGCAGCGTGGCCGGATCGACCTTCACGCGCACCCGCCGCCCGCCGTCCTGCATCAGCGTCACGATGGACTCGCGCGTGTCCCAGGTCCACACCTCGCCGCTGAACGTCTGAACGCCCGGCGCCGGCGGCCCTGACGAGGCACAACCCGCCAGCAGAGCGACGATCCCGATGACTGTCACGATCCTCATGGCGCACCTCCGTGTGCAGTCGATCGCCGGAGCGATCGCGTCCCGCAAGACATACAAACACGGTGCCAGCACGACCCGCCACCGACTTCCCCGCGCCGAACCCCGCGAGACGGAACACAAGTACCGAGATCAGGCCGCCTCGTTGACAAACCCCATCCCACCCCGTATCAGGGAGGGGCGATGCCGGCCCCCGCACTCGACGGTGTCATCCCCTGGCCCGAGGACGTGGCGCGACGGTACCGCCAGCGTGGCTACTGGCGCGGTACACCGCTGGGCCGAGCCTTCGACGTGGCGGCCGCACGCTACCGTGAACGCGAGGCCGTGGTCGAGGGCGAGCGCCGGCTGACCTACGGCGCGCTGGCGGGCCTCGTCGAACGCCTGGCCTGTCACCTGGCCGAGCGCGGCCTGCACTCCGGAGCGCGGGTCGTCTTCCAGCTTCCCAACGTCGTCGAGTTCGTGGCGGCGTACCTGGCCTGCCTGAAGGTGGGCGCCATTCCCGTGACCTGCCTGCCCGCGCACCGCCACGCGGAGATCGGCTACCTCGCCAGTCACACCGAGGCCACCGGCTGGTTGCTGCCCGCCGAGGGACGCGGCGTCGACTACGTCGCGATGGCCGAGGAGGTGCGCGCGGCCACCCCGTCGCTGCGCGAGATCTGGGTGCTGGGTGATCGCGTCGCCCCCGGCATGACACGGCTGGGCGACCTTCTGGCCGATCCGGCCGAAACGCGCCACGCCGGCGGCGCGCTCGACCGGCTGGCGCCCGACCCGTCGGCGGCCGCGGTGTTCCAGCTCTCGGGCGGAACGACCGGCCTGCCCAAGGTCATTCCGCGCACCCACGACGATTACCTCTACAACTCGCTCGCCTCGGCGACGGCCGCCGGCGTGGACGGCGACAGCGTGCTGCTCATCGGCATCCCCATCGCCCACAACTTCGCCCTCGCCTGCCCCGGCGTGCAGGGCGCACTCCTGCTCGGCGCCCGCGTGGTGCTGGCGCCGTCCCCCGACCCGGAGACGACGCTGACGCTGGTGGAGCGCGAGCAGGTCACGTGGGTGCCGGCGGTGCCGGCCACGGTCCTCGGCTGGCTCAGCTCGCCCCGCCTGCCCCGCCTCGACCTCGGCTCGCTGCGCACGCTGTGCGTCGGCGGCTCCCGGCTCAACCCCGAGCCCGCGCGCCGTGTGCTCGACCGGCTGGGGCCCGTGCTCATGCAGGTCTTCGGCATGGCCGAGGGGCTGCTGTGCTACACGCGGCCCGACGATCCCGAGGAGGTCGTGGTCGAGACCCAGGGGCGGCCGGTGTCGCCGGACGACGAGATCCGCGTGGTCGGCGAGGACGGCCGTGAGGTGGCGCCGGGCGAGGTGGGCGAGCTGCAGACCCGGGGACCCTACACGATCCGGGGCTACTATCGGGCCGAGGCTCACAACCGCGTCGCCTTCACCGCGGACGGCTTCTACCGCACCGGCGACGTCGTGCGGCGGCACCCGAGCGGCAACCTCGTCGTCGAGGGCCGCACCAAGGACCTGATCAACCGCGGCGGCGAGAAGATCAGCGCCGAGGAGGTCGAGAACCTGATCGTCGCTCACCCGGCCGTGCTCAACGCCGCTGTCGTCGCCATGCCCGACCCCGTGCTGGGCGAGCGGGCCTGCGCCTGCGTGGTCCTCCGCGACGGCGCGCGCCTCACCCTCGGCGACCTCACGCACTATCTCGGCGAGCAGCGCCGCATCGCGCGGTTCAAGCTACCCGAGCGGCTGGAGGTGTACGAGCGGCTACCGGTGACGGCGGTCGGCAAGATCAGCAAGGCCGCGCTCCGCGAGGACGTGCGGCGGCGGCTGGAGACGGCGTGAACAATCAACCGTGACGCTGGGTGAGGAGGAGTGCCATGAAGAAGAAGCCGGCAAAGAGTCGTGCGAAGCGAGCCAGCACCCGGGCGGCCAGCGACCTGCCTGCACGAGGGGAGGCGGTTCGCGGGGGTCAGGAGAACCTGGTGTTCACGTCGGTCTCGAACGTGTTGAAGACCCGGCACGACACCGCAAAGAACAGCATCAGCAACGTCCGCTGAGCCGAGGCGGGCGCGCATGGCGGTTGATCCGGTGCCGATGACCGCGGCGCCCTTCGTGTGGCGCCACGACGGGCGGCCGGACTGGCGTGCCATGTGGGAGAGCTTCTGCGATCTGGCCCTGCACGGCGGCCCTCCGCACCGGGGCCCCGACCGCGCCCTGCCGGCGCCGTCGCCGAACGGGGACGGGGCGGTCTCCGATCCCGCGATGATCGCCGAGATGCGCCGTGGCATCTGGGAGACGACCGGCCTCTACGCGGAGGCGGCGGCGCCCGGGTGGCTCGCGATCACCTGCGAGTCGCCGGCGATGGCGGCGTGGCTGGCCGGGGCGATCGTCCTCGAGCACGTCGAGGCGCGCGCGGAGGGCGATCGCCTGCTGATCGTCGCCGGGCCCGGCTATCGGCTCGACGACGAGGTCAAGAGCGTGATCACGGTCGTCGCCAAGACCGACCACTACTGGGATGCGCACGGCGCCGGGCCGCGCGACCCCGGCCCCTCGACGCCGCGCCTTCAGTTCCGCTGTGTCCGCTGCGGCCTCGACTTCCTCGTCTCGCGCGGAGCTGGCGCGACCGGCCGCGACGCGACGTGCCCCCTCGACGACGCGCGCATGGCGTGGTGGGACGGGCCTCCGACCGCGCTCTCCCGACGTCGGGGCGACGCGTACGAGCATGCGCACGGCCCCGGGCAGCCCTGCCACGTCCACGGCGGCGCCGACGCGAGCCGCCCGATCGTCCGGTCGGCACGCGGAGTCCCCAGGCCCCTCGTCGTCGGCGTCGGTGGCCCCGCCGGCAGCGGAAAGACCACGCTGATCGAGGCGATCCGCCGACGGCTGGCCGGGCGGCTCATCGTCGAGGTCACGAGCGCGGGGCCCGGGCGTGCCGACACGCCGACCCCCGATCTCGTCCTCGTCGAGCGGACCGGCGAGAGTGCAGCGGCGACGTTCAGCCCCGATCTCGTCGACGCCACGATCGGGGTCGTCGACGTGGCGACCGCCGCCGGTAACGACGGCCGCTGGCGCCTCCTGGTCGTCAGCAAGGGCGACCGCGCGGCCGCGCTCGGCGTGGATCTCCAGCGCCTGGAACCGGCGCTGCGGGATCGGCGGGCGGTCGGCACCGTCGTCCTCGCGAACCTGACCGCCGTCGACGGCGCCGACGCCGTCATCGCCTGGCTCGAGCACGAGTTGCTGCTCGGACCCTGATCCTTACAAGTGTCTCATCCTGTTGTTGACAGGATGGGATTGCTGTACAGTCTGGCCACCCGTCGGACCGACGCTCACTGACCCCTCCGCTCGATCCCAGGGAGGCATGACAGTCATGCGCCAACGACCCGTCCGCTGGCCCAACCGTCCGATCGCCGCCCTCGTTCTCCTCCTGGCGGCCAGCCTCGCGCTGCCGCCCGCCGCCGGCGCCCAGGCGCCGAAACGCGGAGGCACCCTGCGGGTGTCGTACGGCAACGAGGTCGCCCACCTCGATTTCCACACGGCGCCCGGCTACGAAATGATGTGGGTGGCGATGAACGTCGGCTGCGGGCTCGTGAACATCACGCCCGACGGCCGGTTCGTGGGGGATGCGGCCGAGTCGTGGCAGATGTCGCCCGACGGGCTGCTCTACACGTTCAAGCTGAAGAAGAACGTGCTGTTCCACGACGGCACCGCGGTGGACGCCACCGCCGTGAAGTTCAGCATCGACCGCCTGATGGATCCGGCCACCGGGTCCGGCATGCGCAGCTTCTACGAGTCGGTCCACAGCGTCGAGGTGCTCGATCCCGGCCGGGTGCAGATCCGGCTCAAGCAGCCCTATGCCTTCATGCTGCACATGCTGGCCGCCTACCGGACGGGGCTGGTCCTCTACTCGCCCACCGCCACCCAGAAGTTCACGCTCGAGGACCGCAAGCAGGGCAAGCCCGGCGCCGTCGTGGGCTGCGGGCCGTTCCGGCTGGTGGAGTGGGTCAAGGGCAACCATCTGGTCATGGACCGCTTCGACAAGTACTTCGTGCCCGGCCTGCCCTACCTCGACCGCGTGATCATCCGGGTGATCAAGGACCCCATCACCGAGATGGCGGCCTTCAAGGCGGGCGAGGTCGACTTCATCGCGTCCTTCTCGCCCGAGCACGTCGAGACCCTCAAGGCTCAGGTGCCGCACGCGCAGATCATGACGGGCAAGGAGACGACGCCGATGCTGGCGGCGATGAAGGTCACCGTCCCCCGGGACGGCAAGCCGATGTCCAAGGAGCGGGTGCCCCACCCGGTCTTCGGCGACCTCCGCGTCCGCAAGGCCGTGGGCTGCTATGGCATCGATCGCAAGGAGATCGTGAAGATCGCCTTCCGGGGCCAGGCCACGCCGTGGGTCGGCATCAACCCGCCCGGGACGCTCGACACCGTGGACGTCAACCACCTGTGCCCGTACGACCCGGCCCGGGCCAAGGCCATGCTGGCCGAGGTCGGGTACGGCCCGACCAAGCCGCTGACGTTCGAGATCATCGCCGACACCGAGAAGAGCGTGTTCAACATCATCGCCACCGTGATCAAGGAGCAGATGGCGCGCCTCGGCGCCACCGCCAACATCCGGGTGGTCGACAAGGTCTCCTGGATGAACACGACCCTGCAGGACGGGCCGTGGGACATGTACGTCGAGGATCTGCTGTCGCTGATCACGCTGGACAGCAACGGCTACCTGTCCAACAGCACCTCGACCTGGAGCCACCCCCGCCACAACGACAAGCGCGTGGACGAGCTCTACGCCCGCTACGCGCGGGAGATGGATGCCGGCAAGCGCAAGGTGATCGCCAAAGAGATCCAGGAGTTCTTCGTCGAGAACATGTACTGGAACAACATCTCGGGCTCGCCGTTCTACATGGTCGCCCAGCCGTGGATGAAGGGCTACACGTACAACGCGGAGTTCGAGGTGCACTACGACAAGGTCTGGCTCGACAAGTAGCGGGGCGGAGCGAGCGGCGTGCGCATCTACGTCCTCCGGCGGCTGCTGCACATCGTGCCGACCGTGCTCATGATCACCCTGGTGGTGTTCGTGATGATGCGGTCGGTCCCCGGTGATCCGGTCGTGGCCCTGCTCGGCGATGCCTACACCGAGGAGGACGCGGTCAAGGTCCGCGCGGCCTACGGCCTCGACCGGCCGGTCCTGGTCCAGTACGCCATCTGGCTGGGCAAGCTCGTGCGGGGCGACTGGGGCGCCTCGATCCTGAGCGGGCGGCCGGTGCTGCAGGACGTCCTCGTCCGGCTGCCGGTGACCCTCGAGCTGATCGTCCTCTCGATGGCGGTGGCCCTGCTCATCGCCATCCCGGCCGCCCTCATCGGCGCCCTGCGCCAGAACACCTGGGCCGACTACACGGCGACCTCGGTGGCGATGATCGGCGTCTCCATCCCGGAATTCTTCATCGGGGTCCTGCTGCTGCTGGCCTTCTCCATCGGCCTCGGGGGCCTGCTGCCGAGCTCGGGCTGGGTGTACCTGCCCGGGACGTGCCCGTCGATGGTGTGCGGCGTCAGCCTGTGGGGCAATCTCCAGCACGTCCTCATGCCCGCCCTCGCCCTCGGCGTCGGCCGGGCCGCCATCCTCACGCGCCTGCTCCGGGCCAGCATGCTGGAGGTGATCCGCTCCGAGTACGTCACCACCGCCCGCGCCAAGGGGCTGAGCGAGCGGCCGGTGGTGCTCAAGCACGCGCTGAAGAACGCGCTCATCCCGACCGTCACCGTCATGGGGCTGCAGGTGGGCTTCCTCATCGGCGGCGCCATCGTGGTGGAGACGCTGTTCGCCATGCCGGGCCTCGGCACCTTCGGCATCGACGCCATCATCGCCCGCGACTATCAGCAGGTGCAGGGCTTCGCCCTCATCACCGCGCTGGCCTTCGTCGGGATCAACCTCCTCGTGGACCTGACCTACACGTTCCTGGATCCGCGGATCCGGTACGCCTGAGGAGGCGCATGGCCAAGCCCATCAGTGGGGGAAGCCTCCAGGAAGCCGAGCTGCCCGGCGTCACCGGGGTGTCGGCGAAGCCGGTGACCGCCGCCGCAGAGTCGCCCCTGGCCCAGGGGCTGCGGCGGCTGCGGAAGAGCACGACGGCGCTCGTGGGCGCCGGCATCGTCGGCCTGCTCCTCGTCGTCGCGCTGTTCGCGGATGTGCTGGCGCCCCAGAGCCCGACCGACAGCGACCAGATGCAGACGTTCGCGCGGCCGAGCTGGGCCCACCCGCTGGGCACGGACCAGCTCGGACGCGACATGCTCAGCCGCGTCATCCACGGCACCCGCATCTCGCTGATCGTCGGCGTGTCCTCGGTGCTACTGGCCCTCTTCGTCGGGGTGCCGCTGGGGTTGATCGCCGGCTACTACGGCGGCCGCGTCGACAGCCTCGTGATGCGGCTGATGGACCTCATCCTGGCGTTTCCGATCTACCTGCTCGCCATCATCCTGATGGTCATCTTCACGCCGACGGCCGGCCTGATCGGCACCATCAAGGTGACCGGCGCCATAGCCATCGTGCGCATCCCCATCTACGCGCGGCTGGTGCGGGGCAGCGTGCTGTCGATCAAGGAGAAGGAGTACGTCGAGGCGTGCCGGGCGCTGGGGGTGCGGGACCCGTGGATCCTGTTCGGTCACGTGCTGCCGAACTGCCTGGCCCCGATCATCGTGACCACGACGCTCGGCATCGCGACGTCCATCATCGTGGAGGCGACGCTGTCGTTCCTGGGGCTCGGCACCCAGCCGCCCACGCCGAGCTGGGGCTGGGACCTCAAGGCCAACGTTGCGTTCATCCAGGCCAACCTGTGGCTGTCGCTCTTCCCCGGCCTGGCCATCTTCGTCACCGTGCTCGGCTTCAACCTGTTCGGCGACGGCCTCCGCGACGCGCTCGATCCGCGCCTGAAGTAGCTCCGGGTGTTGACTACCCCGGCGGCTGGCCGACGCCGGGGCCGCCCTCGCTTGTCGCAGCCACGGGCCTGTGCTAGAAGCGGGACCACGGGGTGCATCACACGGTGAAGTGATGGCGGGACCCAGGCCTCGGATCTACTTCAGCTACTCGGGCGCCGATCGACAGTGGTGCGAGCGGATGCTCGGCGCAGTCCGGAGCGCCACCGGTAGTGACGCCGAGCTCCTCGTGGATCTCGCCCTTCAGCCGGCGGAACGCTGGCAGGACAAGCTCGCGGCTTGGATCGACTTCGCCGATGCCGTGGTCATTCTCGTCACGCCGGCGTATCTACAATCCAGTTACGTCCGTGAAACCGAGCTACCCCGGTTGCTCCATCGAGCCGCGTCTGGACTGAAGATGTTTTGGATCCACCTTGCCGAGGCCCAGTGGAGGGCCACCGGCCTCGCCGAGTACCAAGCCGTGAACGATGTCGGTCACCCGCTAGTCGAGTTGTCGGAGGCCGCCCAGGCCGAGGAAGTCGAGCGCATCGCCCGGCTCATCGCCACCGGTGTGGGACTATCCGTCACCACCGCGGGGGAGAAAGGAGGGCTGCTGGATGCGTGGTCGCGCCTATCCCCCTCCTCTCGTCACGCAATAGTTCTGGCGAACGCACATCGTCGGGCCGGCAGCCAGGACCGAGTGCACATGGAGCACCTCGTGGCCGGCCTCCAGGGCGGCAAGCCGGACGCGCCGATGGCGCAGCGCCTGCGTGCGGCCGGCATCGGCACGACCGCCGAGCTCGGCAAGATCCTGACCGACGCCAACCCCCAGCACTACCTCGTGTCGCCCGGCGATATCCCGACGCTCGAGAGTCTGCCGGAATTGTCCGCGCACGCCGCCGCCGCCCTTCTCGCGGCCGCCGCTCTGGCGAAGAGACAGGGCACGCGGCAGATCCATAGTCGCCAGCTCACCTACGGGGCCCTGTCAATCGAGGCCTGCAGCGTCATCGACGCTCTGGGGCGGCACGGTGTCCGCAACGAGGTCCCGCCCGCCGTCGACGAAGGCAACGCTGCTGATATCCCGTCGCTGCCGCCATCACAGCCGCTCGATGTTACTCATTCCCGACTGGCCGGCTTTAGCGCCGACACGACGCTCGCCAAGGACAGTCTCGCCGTCGGGCGCGAGGCGCTCACGCTGGCCATGCTCGTCGCCCATCATGGGGTCAAGCCGCCGATCTCGGTGGGGCTGTTCGGCGACTGGGGCAGCGGCAAGAGCTTCTTCATGCGGCAGATGCGCGACTGGATCGAACGTCTAAGCCGGGAGTCCAGCGACCGCAACGGCGCCTACTGCCGGCGCATCATCCAGCTGGACTTCAACGCCTGGCACTATATCGACGGCAATCTCTGGGCCAGCCTCGCCCGAGAGATCTTCGAGGGGCTCGCGAACGCCGTGGCCGACAAGGAGGCGCCCGAGCTGCGTTTCAAGCGGCTGCGCGAAGCGACGCAGAGCACCAAAGACCTGATCGCCTGCCGGGAAGCGGACGTCCGCACCAAGCAAGCCCAGCTCACTGACGCCGAGCAGAGACTCAGGGTCATCACGGTGCCCACCGAGGCCCAGATCGTCGCCGCCAGCGCGCGAGCCGCGCTCGAGGTCCCGGAGATCGGTGACCGTGTCCGTGACGTCGCGGGCGCGCTGCATCTGCCGGTAGCAGGAAAGACGCTCGGCGAGCTTAAGAAGCAGGCGGGAGAGCTGAGCGGCCTTGTCAAGACCGGCAAGGCCCTGGTGCTCGGGTTCCGCTCACGCTGGTACTGGGTATTCATCGGCGTCGGTGTCGTCGCGGCCATGTACGGGGGCCTCTTCATCGCCCGGATGTACGGTCTCGACTACGTCATGGGCCGTACCGTCGCGTGGCTCGCCGGCGCGGCTACCGTCGCCGCCCCCATTCTCGCAAAGGCCCGAACGATCCTGGGTCGCATCAAGGACTTCCAGCGATCGATCGACACCGAGCTGCAACGCAACCGCGAGGCCAAGCAGCGAGAGCTGACGGCGGACGCCGACGCCAAGCGCACGGAGGTCGTCGCGCTGCAGATGCAGCTCAAGCACTCGCGCGACGAGCTCGGGACGCTGAACGAGGAGCTGCGGGGCCTGCAAGCAACCCAGCAAATGGTGAATTTCATCCGGCAGCGCGACGCGAGCACCGACTATCGCAGCCAGCTCGGCGTCATCGCTCGCGCTCACCAAGACTTCCGGCGGCTGAGCGAGCTCATGGAGCAGGTGCACACGCAGGCGGTTTCGCCTGGGGGTCGGAGGAGGGTGCGCGGGCCATCCCCTCCATCGACCGGATCGTGTTGTACATCGACGATCTGGACCGCTGCCCCGAGGATAAGGTCGTCGACGTGCTACAGGCCGTGCACCTGCTCCTTGCCTTCCCACTCTTCGTCGTGGTGGTCGGTGTCGATCCGCGCTGGCTCCTGCACTCGCTCAAGCAGCACTCGAAGGCGTTCGAGCTCGAGGACGGTGACCAGAACAGACAGCCCGACGGCGAGGATGCGCACTGGCGGTCGACGCCGCTGAACTACCTGGAGAAGATCTTCCAGATCCCCTACACTTTGACGCCCATGCAGAAAACTGGCTTCGATCGGCTGATCGACGACTTGGCGACGCCGGCGCTGGCGGGGTCGGCGCTACCGTCGCCCACGCCCCCGATCGCCCCTATCCCGCCGCCCGTTGTCACGGGCGTGCCCGGCCAGGCGCCCGGGACCGTCTTCTCTGCGGCCCCGTCCCCTGGAGGCTCTCTTCCGGCGGGCATAGCTGCGCCGCCACCGCCGCCCACACTGCCCTTCGATCTGAATCCAGATGCACTGGAGCTCACCGACAGCGAGCTCGACTTCATGAAGAACCTCTTCGATCTCATCCCCTCGCCGCGAGCGGCCAAGCGCTTCATCAACGTCTATCGCCTCATCCGCGCGTCATTGGACGATGCGCGTGCTCTCGACACCTTCCTGCGTGATGCGGAGTATCAGTGCGTGCAGATCCTCCTGGCCATGATGACCGGGGCGCCCGGGCCGACCACGGACGTCATCCGAGATCTCCTGGCCCCCGTCGTGAATTCCGACGACGTGACATGGTGGAGCTTCGTCGACGCCGCCACCCAGAAGAGCGGTGAGGCGGCCGAATGGGCCGAATTCCAGGGCAGGCTTGGACGAATCCGCGCGCTGATCCCCCACCCGCCCGACTGTGCTCCCTTCCGGAAGTGGGCCGCCATCGTGGCCCGCTACTCGTTCTACTCGGGCCGGGTATTGCTAGGGGCCCAAGGGACCGCGGGCGGCGGCGGCCCCCGGTAGAGCCGCCGCCTACTGCGGCTTCATCCGCATGTCCTCCCAGGCCGGGTACGGCACCAGATGGAAGGTGTCCAGCATGTGCTCGGCCACCCGGGGCCCGACGCCACGCAGGGTGCGGTAGTCCATGATCGGCGCGAACATCGCCCGGTCGATGGTGAGCTGCTGGATGCGGTGCAGCATGGCCTCGCGCTTGCGCGGATCCCGCTCCCGGGCCTGCTGCAGGACGAGGTCGTCGATATCGGGATAGCCGCCGTAGGCGTAGCTGCCCTTGGAGTAGATGAACTCCGCCGCTCGGGTGGCCGCGTTGCCCGAGTTGCCGGCCGCCACCATGAACAGCCCTCGCAGCTTCTTCTCCCGCCAGGCCGCGTAGAAGCTCGCCCGCTCCATCGTGCGGATGCGCACGCGGATGCCGGCCGCGTTCAGGTAGTTCACCGCCGCCTCCGCCGTGGCGTAGAACGGCGGGATCGGCACGAACTCGCCGGCGTCGAGACCGTTGGGGTAGCCGGCCTCCTTGAGGAGCTGCCTGGCCCGGGCCGGGTCGTAGGGCAGCCCCGGCGTCTGCAGCGCGAAGTCCATGACGCGCGGCACGATGATGGAGGTCGGCGGGCAGAAGCCCAGGCAGGAGGCCTCGTTGATGGCCTGCCGATCCAGGGCGAAGTTGACGGCCTGCCGCAGCCGCTTGTCGTGCCACGGCGACTTCGGATCCCACTGCTCGGCAAACTCGATCCAGTAGATCGACGCGTGCTTGGAGGGCACCAGCTGGAGCTTCGGGTCGCGCCGCACGTTCTCGGCATCCTCGCCGTCGAGCGCGAAGGCGATGTCGGCCTCGCTCCGCTTCAGCATGGCCACCCGCGTGGTCCCCTCGGGCACGCTCTTCATGACCAGCCGCTTGACGTTGGGCACGCGGCGCCAGTACGCCGTGTTGGCCTCCAGCACCACCTCCACGCCCGGCGTGTGGCTCACGAACTTGTAGGGGCCGGCGCCGATCGGATGCTTGCGGAAGCCGTCGTCGCCGACCTGCTGGACGTACTTCTTCGGCACGACGAGGCCGGCCCCGGTGGCCGTGGTGCCGTAGAAGGTCATGAAGTCCGGCCACGGTTCCTTCAGCAGGAAGCGGATCGTGTGCGGATCGACGACCTCGACCTGCCGGACCCGCGCCTGCAGCTCGGTGGCCCCCGCCCCCTTGTACCGCTCGAAGCTGAACTTCGCGTCCTCCGCGGTGACCGGGTCGCCGTTGTGGAACTTGACGCCGCGCCGCAGCTTGAACTCGTACGTCAGCCCGTCGGCGCTCTCCGTCCACGACTCGGCCAGGCTGTTGCCGACCTTCTGCCCGGGCAGCGGGCGCACGAGCCCGTCGTGCAGGGCGTAGAGGATGCCGAACGGCGTGATCTGCGGCGGCGCCGTCGACGGATCGAACCAGCTCGGCGCGATGGTGACGTGCCAGGCCATGGTGGCCTCGCCGGTCGGGGCCGTCTGGGCGACGGCCCCCCGCGCGCTGGCGAGGCTGAGCCCGGCCGCCAGCAGCAGCGAAACGATACCGAGGGCGAACGGGAGTCGGGACACGCGACGCATGGACCCATGGTCGTCACCTGTATTGAGGTGAAGGACTGGGCAGGTCGCTCGGTGAGCAGAGAATCCACCGAACGAGGGGTCGTCTCAAGCGGGATGTGGGTTGGCCGGCTATCGGGGGGACTCGGCGCTTGATCAGCCGCGACGTCGGCATCGTAGAGATCCACGACGTCGTCGGTGACGTCGTGGCCGGCAGCTAGGCGTCTCACTGCGGCGGCCGCATCGAAGGCAGACGAGTAGAGAATCGATGGCAGTCGTTCCCGCCCACCCGCCTCGATCCGGGAGGCGAGTGCCCCGAGCGCCTGTTTCTCGAGGATCATCGAGTACTGCCCGTGCTCACCGACTCGTAGGATCACCGCCCGAATCTGCTCCAGGGTTTCTTCCAGGATGCGCTGCTCCCGTCGTCCGAACTCCTTCTTGACATCCTCGAAGATCCGGTGTGCATCCCGCCGCTTTTGCTCGTACGCATCGAGCTTGGCCGATCGCTCTTCCGTGGACATCTGGGATCCCGAGCTGGCCAGCTCGGCTCGCAGCTTCTCGGCCTCGTCCCGCGTCGCCTGGAGCCCCGCCTGCAGCCGGGCCTTCTCACGTTCGAGCGATGTGCGAGCAGCGTTCCCGCCGATCGATCGGGACAGCACTCGGCGCACGTCGACGACGGCCACTCGCTGACCGCCCGGTACCTCTCGCTCGGTCGCTGCCGTCGGCTGAGCGATGGTCGGGTGGACAGGGCCGCCCGCGAGCACGGTCGCGAGCGCAACGAGCGAAGCACTGGCGCGAGCGATCATCGTACCTCCCCCGGGTGGCGCGCCGGCTCGGGCGAGTAGGGCGTGACAAGCAGACGGGCGTCAGCGCTTGGCCAGCTGCTTCCTCGCGGCATCGACCACCGCCTCGACCGTGAACCCGAACTTCTTCTGCAGCTCCTTGAGCGGCGCCGAGGCGCCGAACGTCGTCATGGCGACGGCCGCTCCGGTCAGGCCGATGTAGCGGTGCCAGCCGAAGCTCGAGGCCTGCTCGATGGCCACGCGCGCCGTCACCGACGGCGGGAGCACGCTGTCGCGATAGGCCTGGTCCTGGTGCTCGAACAGCTCCCACGAGGGCATGCTGACCACGCGGGCCTTCACGCCGTCCTTGCCGAGCGCCTCCCACGCGCTCACGGCCAGCCCCACCTCGCTGCCGGTGGCCATCAGGATCAGGTCGGGCTTGCCACCCGGCGCGTCACCCAGCACGTAGGCGCCCTTGGTGAGGCCGGCGGCGGGCGCGAACTTGGTGCGGTCCAGCGTGGGCATGGCCTGGCGGGAGAGGATCAGCGCCACCGGCTCGTGCTTGAGCTGCATGATCAGCTTCCACGCCTCCATCACCTCGTTGGCGTCGCCCGGCCGCAGCGTGATGAGGCCGGGGATGGCGCGCAGCGAGGGCAGGTGCTCGATGGGCTGATGGGTGGGCCCGTCCTCGCCGACCCCGATCGAGTCGTGGGTGAAGATGTAGATGGTCGGGATCTCCATGATGGCGCTCAGGCGGATCGGCGCCCGCATGTAGTCGCTGAAGATCATGAAGCCGGAGCCGTACGCGCGGATCTTGGAGAGCGCCAGCCCGTTGAGGACGGCGCCCATCGCGTGCTCGCGGATGCCGAAGTGGAAGTTGCGCCCGCCGTAGTCGTGGGCGCGTGAAGTCGCCGGCGCCCTCGAACGTGAGCCGCGTCTTGGTCGACGGGGCCAGGTCGGCGGAGCCGCCGAGCAGCCACGGCACGTTCTGGGCGAGCGTGTTGAGGATCTTGCCGGACACGTCGCGGCCGGCCGCGCCCTTGGGGTCGGCCGGGTACGGCGTGAGGTTCTTGTCCCAGCCGGCCGGCAGCTCGCGGCGCTGCATCCGGATGAGCTGGTCGGCGAGGTCGGCGTGCTTGCCGCGGTACTGCTCGTAGAGGGCCAGCCACTTCCCGCGCAGGTCCTTGCCGCGGGCGCCCATGCCGGATGCGAAGTGCTCGCGCACCCCGTCGGGGACGAGGAACTTCGCGTCCTCGGGCCAGCCGTAGTTGCGCTTGGTGAGCTTGATCTCCTCCTCGCCGAGCGGCTCGCCGTGAGCGGCGTGGGTGTCCTGCTTGTTGGGCGAGCCCCAGGCGATGTGGCTGTCGACGATGATGAGGGTCGGGCGCTCCTTCTCGTTCTTGAAGGTCTTGAAGGCGCGCTCCAGCATCTCGAGGTCGTTGGCGTCCCCCACGCGCGTCACGTTCCAGCCATAGGCGATGAAGCGGGTGGCGACGTCCTCGCTGAACGCCCACTCGGTGTGGCCCTCGATGGTGATCTTGTTGTTGTCGTAGATCCAGCACAGGTTGGAGAGCTTGAGGTGGCCGGCCAGGGAGGCGGCCTCGCCCGAGATGCCCTCCATCATGCAGCCGTCGCCGGCCATCGCGTAGACGTCGTAGTCGAACATGGCGAAATCGGGCCGGTTGAAGTGCTGGGCCTGCCAGCGGCCGGCGATCGCCATGCCGACGCTGGTGGCCACGCCGGCGCCCAGCGGACCCGTCGTCGTCTCGATGCCGGACGTCCACCGGTACTCCGGGTGGCCCGCGCACTTGCTGTCGAGCTGGCGGAACCGTTTGATGTCCTCCAGCTTGACCGTCAACTCGCCCAGCCGCTCGTACTCCGGGTTCACCGCCTTCACGCCGGCCAGGTGCAGCAGCGAGTAGATCAGCATGGAGGCGTGGCCGCACGACAGCACGAACCGGTCGCGGTTGGGCCAGATCGGGTCGTCGGGATCGAAGCGCAGGAAGCGCTGCCACAAGCAGTAGGCCACGGGCGCCAGTGCCATGGGGGTGCCCGGATGACCGGAGTTGGCCGCCTGCACGGCATCCATGGACAGGGTCCGGATCGTGTTGACGGTGAGCTGGTCGAGGCGAGCCTGGTCGGTCATGAATCCCCCCTGCGCGGTGGGCGCGCTGCGGCCAGCATACCCCAACGCGGCCTGCGCATGCTGGAGGCAGGGCGGCACGCCGGGTGCATATGAGGAGGGCATGGCCGAGACGCCGTCGCCGTGGAACCTGGGTGGACTCTCCGCGGGCGAGCTTGTTCGTCGCGTCTGGACCGAGATGGGCGAGGACGAGATCACTGACCGGGCCGCGGCCCTGGCCTACTACTTTCTCTTCGCGC
Organism: uncultured Candidatus Rokubacteria bacterium; assembly: GCA_963734175.1. Classification (GTDB taxonomy): domain Bacteria; phylum Methylomirabilota; class Methylomirabilia; order Rokubacteriales; family CSP1-6; genus AR5. The sequence continues at coordinate 207,988 of CAVTGC010000010.1, read as the reverse complement.
TGTTCCCGACGCTGCTCTTCCTCACGGCTCTGCTCGGCATCGTGGCCATGCCGGACCTGATGGATCGGCTGATCACGTACGCCGACCAGGCCATGCCAGCCGACGCCGCATCGATCGTGACTCGCACGTTGAAGGAGATCCGGACTGGAGCGTCCGGCGGGTTGCTGTCCATCGGCGCACTGGCGGCGCTGTGGGCCGCTTCCGCTGGTATGGCCTCCGTCATGACGGCCCTCAACGCCGCCTACGACGTCGAGGACACCCGGCCGTGGTGGAAGCGGCGACTGCTTTCGCTCGTGCTCACGGTCGGCTTCGCCGCCTTCATCCTCAGCGCCCTGGTCCTGATCGTCTTCGGGCCGCCGCTGGGGGAGCTCGTGGCTGGGCGGATGGGACTGGGGGACATCTTCCGCAGAGCGTGGCACGTCCTGAACGTGCCCGTCGTGATGGTCCTCGTGCTCGTCGGCATCGCGCTCGTCTACTACCTGGCCCCCGCCACCAAGCAGCGGTGGCAGTGGGTGACTCCGGGCTCGGTGGTCGCTCTGGTCCTGTGGCTGGCGATGTCCTTCGCCCTGCGCTTCTATGTGGGCCACTTCGCCAACTACGGCGCGACCTACGGCTCGATCGGCGGCGTGATCCTCCTGATGCTGTGGCTGTACCTCACCGGGCTGGCCCTGCTGGTCGGTGCCGAAATCAACGCCGAGATCGAGCACGCCGCCGCCGCCCGCGGGGCCGTCACCGCCAAGGCCCCCGGCGAGCACGCGGCTCCGGTCGACCGCGTGGCGCCCCCGGCCGACGCAATGGAGGACGATATCGTGGTGGCCGGCCATGCGGTGGAGGACTGGATCGGAGAGGCCCGCCGGCGCGGGTTGGCCCCGCTGGCCCTGCTGGGCGCTGGCCTCGTCACCGGCTGGCTGCTACGCCGGCGGCCCGCGGCCGAGCTGGCCGCGACTGGCGGCGATCTCGCCGGCACGGCGCTGCAGGTGGCGGGCGCCATCGCCGCCGTCCAGCGCTTCCGCCGTCCGCGCACGGACGAGGAAGCGCGCGATCAGGCTGTCCGACAGCGCGCGGCCTAGGCCGACCTCCGCGCCGCCATCAGTCCCTCGAATGTACGCAGCAGGACCCAGGGCTCGATTGGCTTGCGAAGCGTGAGCTGGGCACCGGCGGCCCGCGCCTCGGCCAGCGCGTCCTGCCAGATGGCGCCGGCGTCGCCCGACATCGCCACGATGACCACCCCTGGAAACTCGGCGCGCAGGTCGCGGATCGTCGCCACGCCGTTCCGACGCGGCATGTAGAGATCCATCAGCACGACATCGGCGGCGCGCTCCCGGTAGCATTGCAGGGCGACGTCACCGTCGTCGGCGAGCGTGACCTCGTAGCCATCCGTCGTGAGGATCGCCGCCAGCAGATCGCGGGTGTCGGCGTGGTCGTCCACCACCAGCACGCGGGCCCGGCTCGCAGTCTCGCTCCAGTACGGCCGCCGGCGCGGCGCGACGGCCGGAGGAGCGTGCGGACGCTGAGCGTGCGCGTTTGGCCGAGGCTTCATCGACGCCTGGTTACGGTCGCAAGCCGGGTGCCAGCGTCAACCAGTGGAAAGTCGGCCGACACTCTCGCCGAGAGGGCAAACTTTTTCCCATATCGATGAGCCGCGTACCGATGCCGAGTCCCGGCGGCGTCGCCGTTGTGGGCGAACTCGATCCCGGTCGCTTGCAATATCTTCTCGTCGGGCGTCTAGCTGGACCTCGACGCCCAAACGACTACTGAGTGCGCGCGCAATGAGGGGGGTCAAGCCAGATGCCAGGGGGTCCGACGGCTGATGCGTCTGTCGGAGCCCCGCTGGTAGGAGCGAAGGGTTAACGGCGCGAAGCGACGCCATGAACTCCTCACTCCCGAGTAGCTAACTCGAGCAAGACGGGTGAGCGCGGCCGTCGGGCGACGCCCCTCTGCCAGCAGCGAGGGCAGTTCCGCAGATAGAGCAGAGCTTTTGCAGCACGAACGATTGCCATTCGGCTTGGAGGGGACCGATGTACGCCGTCGAGTAGTCGAGGTACGGGAGGAGCTGCTGGGCCAGGTCACGGAGGTCCAGGGGGCCGGCACACTTCACCGGACGGTGATGCTCGGTTTCCACCGCCCAGATCTGGCCGCTCCCGGTGTGCCGCCAGAACCCTCGCTCCATCATGCCCCGGGACCTCGCGGCGAGTTCATGCATGCTCGATCTGTACCACCGAGTCAGTCGAAGAAACGAAAAGGACCCCCGCTTTGATGCACTTCCAGGGCGCCATGAGTGACGAGGAACGGGCGAAGGTCGTCGAACTGTTGGCAATTCAGCTTCAGAGTGTCACGCCTTGATCGTGATGAGCAGCATCTTGAATCGGGTAATCGCTTTCACCGCGTGGGGCTGGCCGGCAGGAAGACGGAGCAACTCCCCGGGCATCACGCGGTGAGCCCTGCCGCCGATCGAGATCTCGGACTCTCCCTCGACGATCAGCGCGAGCGCGTCGAACGGTGCGGTGTGCTCGCTCAAGCCCTCGTCCGCGTCGAAGGCGAAGGCAGTGACCTTACCTCCGGCCTTGCTCACCACGGTCCGGCTGACGACGGCACCCAGCCGGTAGTGCACGAGAGCGGGCAGCGCAATGACGTCATCGATATCGGTGTCGGCCTGCCGCTCAATAGCCACGGGAACCTCCATCATCCGCGAGAGGTGTGGTCACCACTAGCCTCGTGTGCGCGAGCCGCGACGCCTGTTGCTCGTTGGTCTCGTCGGCCGCAACCCTGGCGTACCCAGGGTGATTGCGCTACGCGGTCAGCGGCAATTCCACTGTCATCGTCGTACCGAGCCCGGTACCGGCGCTCTCGGCGCGGATGACTCCGCCATGCAACTCGACGAGGTGGCGCGCGATGTTGAGGCCGAGACCAAGGCCCCCATGGGTCCGTGTCTTGCCCACTTCTGCCTGCCGGAAGGCATCGAAGATGTAGGGCAGGAAGCTGGAATCGATCCCCCGGCCATGATCCCGAACGCTGATCCGGGCGATGCTGGCGAGCCGCTCCATGCGCACCTCGACCGCTCGGCCACTCGGAGTGAACTTTACGGCGTTCGACAGCAGGTTGCCGACGACCTGCTGCATGCGCTCGGCGTCCCCGACGTACTGGACGGCTTGCGACGGAACGTCTAACGTCAGGCTGATGCCGCGTGCTTCGGCGGCGCCACGGTATGCATCGATGGCATCGGTAACGGCGCTGCGCAGGTCGAACTCGATCATGACGCACTGGAGCTTCCCGGCAACGATACGTGACGCATCGATGAGGTCGTCGATCAGGCGAGTCTGAAACTTCACGTTACGCTCCACCGATGCCAGAACCTTCGCCGCATCCTCCGCCGGCACCCTGCCGGAGCGAAGCACCGCCACCCCGCCGACGATCGCCGTGAGCGGCGTCCTCAGCTCATGAGAGATCATCGCCAAGAAGTCGTCCTTCGCACGGTTGCCGGCTTCTGCCGCGGCCGCTGCCTGGCGGAGTTCGGATTCTACCGCCGTCCGGCGCTCGACCTCGGCGCGCAATCGGGCGAGGAGCGCCAAGCGGGCGAGCGCAACGCCGAGGTGCTGGCCGACCATTCGCGCAGCGCTGATCTCCTCGGTCGTGAAACCTCCGGGCTCCAAGGTGTGGAAGATCAGAGCCCCCGGCTGTGCCTCACCCCCGTCCAGCCGCACCGCCAGCGCCGAGGGCCGCGGCAGCGGAACGTTATCATCGGTCGTGATCAGCCATGAACGCCCACTCCCGAGGAGCGAACCCGCCGAGCCCTCGGTAATCGGCAACGTGTCCTCCGCCAGCGGGCGTGCATCCGGCTGGGCTTCGAACAGCGTGCGCACGCGATAGCTTCGACCGTCGTCGGAGGCTCTCGCGAGGTCCACTCGGACGAAGCCGATGAGCCAACGAAGCTTGCCGACGAGCGCCGGAAGCATCGCATCGTCGTTCTCGCCCGCCGATATCTCCGACAAGACGTCGAGCAGCATTGCCGAGCGCGCCACCGCAAGGCCAGTGGTGTCTCGTCCTTTGGCCGCGACCGTAATGCCCGCGAGCTGCATAGGCAGGTCAGGTGGCGGCAAGAATCTGCTCGAACTCCGCATCGACGGAGAGATGGAGGGAGTCGGCCAGGGTCGTGGCGTACATCGAGAACGCCGTCATGGCGAGAATCTCGGCGACCTCGGCGTCGGAGATTCCGTGGTCGTGCAAAAGCTTGTAGTCCGTGCTGTCGATGGCGGCAGGCGTCATGGCCGCCTTGACTGCGAACCTGATCACGTCACCGCTACGCCGTGGGGCCAGCGCGTCGAGATTCTCGACGAGACTGCGACGGGTCCCATGGTCGGCACCCAGTTGCTTGCAGAAGGCTAGGTGCGCAATCTCGCAGTAGCGACAGTCCCGGGCCGCCGAGATTGCCACGAACATCATTTCCTTCAGCACGGTCGGGACGGTGCCGCGCCAGGAGTTGTTGCGGTACGCTTCCCACGTGGCGCGAAGTGCCGTCGGAGAGTTCGCCAGCGTCTTGAAGAAATTCGGAACGAAGGAGATGCCGAGCGTCTCCCGGATCTCGGCGTAGACGCGGCCGACCTCGCCCTGCGCCACTCCCTCGGAGACAAGTTGCAGCTGCGCCATTGCACCGTCCAGTGCGCCAGCTTCAGGCCCTAGCGCCAGCAAAGTGTATCGCGTCTCGACATCGACGCAGTGAGCCGTATTGACCGGCGGCGCGGTCATGACGCCCACGATAACAGCCGCCCCCCGGCGGGTCTGGTGGCGGCGCTCTTCCCTACTCGACGCCGACGAGCACGGGGGCACTCGTCGATCCTTGGGAGGCCAGCCGAGCACATGGAGTTGGAGAGGCGCCTTGGCCGGCGCCAGCGAGACTCCTTCCATGACGAACTCGTGCTTCGTGATGACCTTTTCGCAAGCCTGGCAGGTTTCGCCGTTCCCCGGTCCACCCCAGACCCTCGGGATACTGTTCAGGGGCAACCGACCATCGGCGAGCTTGCTCTGGATGACGAGACGGAGAGCTTCGGTAGTCATGGCAACAGCCCTCTCGGTGAACGAAACACGAGCAACGCCAGATTCACCGGGGTCTTGGCGCTCAACGAGCGTCAACCCGAAGGCCGAGGTGCAGGCCACAATATGCTGGGCGCACCCGAGGCGGCGCGCTGTTCACTTTTGACCACCCCCGAGATCCGAATGGGACCTTGATGAAGCCCGCGAGGACGAGCACGCAGCTGTTGGACTCGCTCTCGCCAAGCTGAGTAGCGGGCCGTCGCGGGGCACGGCCCTGATCAAATACGCGGTGTTGCGACGATTGTTGAGCGTCGCGGGGCGGGGCGGTCTGCTCTTGGCCAACCGCGCGGCCAAACTCGGGAACGAGGTCCGACTGGTGCTTTCAGACCATCAACGCCAAGAACAGATCAAGGCGTTCTACGACACTCAACTTCAAGCCTTCATGACCGGCACGAGCCGAGTGTCTGCAGCCTACCTGTACACCCGCGCGCAGCCTCTGTTCCGCGATCTGGCGCTGGCCCGTGCTGACGGGAGGGTCGTGGTCACACTACGGCGTTGGGTAGTCCCAAACATCGGGCGGCAGCTTATCCTTGAGCGATGCATACATGGCGTCACGGAACAGTTTCAGAGCCGGATACGGCCGGAGGGCAATAGTGCGCTCCACAATCAGCCCCTGCTCGTTGTCCACGATGACCTCCAAGCTCTCGAACTTGTGGCCATCCATGGTCCCCACCCAGCGCAAAAAGGTGGTGCGCTCATCGATCTTGAACTCGGCTGTATAGGTACCGGAACCACGCGTAGAGCTCGACTGGGCGAAAATCGCCGCGATGACTTCACGCCCCTCGATCGGCCGCACCAGGATCGGGCTGTTGAATACGATGTTTTCAGCAAGCAGCTCGCTCACCTGGGCGGGCGTAGGGTTACCGGATTCCCGTAGTTTGCGTAGAGGATGCATTGTGATTCCTCCTATGCTGTGTTGCTGCTGAAATCGAGCAGAAGCTTCTCCTCGCGGCACTCACTGCGCCAACCGCACACCCTGTCACCGATCTCGGGGTCGGTCCAGCCCGGCACTTTCACTTTGAGCCACGCAGTCGTCACGAAGACCAAAGCGATGCGCACCGTGCCCCTCACCGTACCGCTAGCGGAAGCCCTCACGGCATGGCGACGGTGTGTCGAGCGAGTGACTTCCTAGGCCAAGGCGCCTTTGCCGGAGCTTGTGTTCCCGCTACTGCGCTTGAACTCGTCACGCTGGAAAGGCATGGCCCGTTGGTGGCCTTTTTGTGACCTGAGTGCCGACGTAGCAACCAGGCCCGGTTCATGACGACGTGCCTGCGAAGGAGACGAAAGGCCGTGGTTGATCCTATCCGCGAGGCTAAGCACAAGTGGACTGTCGTGGTTCCGATCTCAGGTGTCGAGGTCACTCCCGAAGTGCACGACGAGTTCCGCATTGATCGAGTCACGTTGGTCCAGTATCGGAAAGCTCCCAGGGCGGCGCAAACGTCTTGGGCTGCCGTGGCGCTTATCCAAGATGCCCGGTGCGAGAAACGGCGGCTTCAAGCGATTCCTCGAAAAGGCTCCTGTTGTAGCTCTACTTCAGACGGAATTTGATGAGTTCACGAATCTGCTTGCCTCCAGTCACTGGATATTCGAACCGGACCCCCTGCTTGACCTGTTGTGCGTACCAAGTAGTCAAATACCATGCGTCGCTCCGTTCATTCCGACAGACCACCCGGAACGTCGGGAACGTTCCTGCGGGGACCGTCACCGTCTCTTCGCCTTCAACCCGACACGCTCGCACAATATCCTCAGTTTGCCGATCCAATGGGCGTTCTTCGTGGAACTTCATACTCCACGAATCGCCCACCGCCATTGGAAAGTTGATCCACCGCCACGTCGATGGCGTGTTTTGGCGAACGACCGCGCCTCCTAGGGACTCCCGCGTGAAGGCGAAGTCCGCCACGCGGTAGAAGATCTCACGCGTGCCCGTCTTGATCACATAGTGCCCCTGTCCATCGAACGGTTCGATTCGATCGACAACCCACACGAACGTGCCCGCGCCGCCCGGACTCTCATAGCGGTATGCCCATTCGTCGCCGACCTTCCAGACTGGCGCTTGTATGGGACCCTGTGGATCGGCCCCTTTAGGCGTCGCCACTACAGCCGGACTCGGCGCTGAACTCGCCGCGCCGCGCCGACCTTGTTCAGCGGCTGCTTTGCGGTCGCATTCCTGCCACTCCCTGAGTGCCATACCGTGATCCGCCATATACGTCACCCAGATGCGGCCGTCGGGCGTGATCCGACTCAAAACGACGCCCCCGACCTTGCACTGCTCCCATCGCTCCCAAGCCAAGTCTTGCGCGAGAGTGTTCTGCAGCGACGCGCACGCCGACAGCAGGAGTGGAAACGCGGCGGCAACGACCAAGCGTGAAATCAAGCGACGACGCATGTACGGGCCTCCTCCGTTGACCGTTTGACCGCCAGGACGACGAGGCGGCCGCTCCCGACGGATTGCCGGGTTGCAGCGGTTCTGGGCAGGATGCCCTCCCCGGGCGCTCAGAATCGAACGTGATCTTTAGGGGTTAATCTCAAGCTCACTCCCTGCCTCCAGGGAGTTGAGTGGCCCTGGCATCTCTGGCACTCTTTTCTATGTAGCACAGTCACGGAAAAACACCTCGTCGTTACGTCCGCTCCCGTCATGGCGCTCGTGGGGAGATTAGCGCCCCGCAACCGCGGCACCGGTCTGTTTCATGCCCGGCGCCCCGAATGCCGCGCACGTTCGATGACGGAGGACGATGCATATGGATCACACGCACGACTCATCGACGCCTTCCGAAGTCTCAAGCGGGCGGTTCACTCCCAATAGACGCGGCACTCGTCCCCACACCGGGACTCACCGAGTGTTTGCGCGTGCATGGCCTTGGAGTGCTGAACCGGGCGCCACAGCCTTTAGGAAGGACGAGACGGCCATCCTCCGCCCCTCTCCGATTCCCTCGATGATGCTTCTTTGCTTTCGCGCCTGCTATGGCGTCTCCAGATGGGCCTCCCCACGCGGATGAAGCGCCACAAGTGGAAGACGCGACCGCTGTGGGTCTTCTGCACGCGGTCCGGGCAGTCGATTGAGCCGCACAACGTCCGCAAGGTTTTTCGGAAGTGCGTCAAGGCCGTCCGGTTGCCGAAGCATTTCACACCCCACGGCTTGCGGCACACGTTCGCTAGCCTTATGCTCCAGGCCGGTGAATCGCCGCAGTACGTCCAGGAACAGCTGGGCCACGCGTCGCTCACTATCACGACGCAGGTTTACGGCAAATGGCTGCCAAAGCGTCCGTTGCGCGGCGGTGTAAATTTGCTGGGGGGCCTCCTCTGTAGCACTCCTGTGGCAGGAGGCTCTAGCCAACAGTGAAAATGCTAAAAAGGCTGAGTAAGAGTGGTGAGCCGTCTGGGGATCGAACCCAGGACCCCCTGATTAAAAGTCAGGTGCTCTGCCAGCTGAGCTAACGGCTCGACGGCGAATTTTCGCGTAGTTACGGGCGGGGCGCAACCGAATCGCGCCCGTGGCACACTTGGTGCGACCCCTCGACAACGAGGACCCACATGGACCGACGGTGGCCGCTTCACGTCTGCCCGAAGTGTGGCTCCGGTGAGATCGACCGGGCGCCGCGAGTCCGGACCCTCGACCGGCTGGCCAGCCTGTTCGGGCGACGCGTCTACTACTGCCGTGAGTGCCGGCGTCGATTCTACGATCGTCCATCCACGCGGAAGGTCTCCTAGCGGCATCTGCTAGAATCGCCGGGCGGTGCCGGCTCCGAGAGGTTGGCGGCGCGCGGGAGGCGACCAGAATGGCGCTCGTGCTCGTCGTCGACGACGAGGAGGACATCCGCGAAATCCTGCGCGAGGCGCTGGAGGGCGCCGGGCACCAGGTGCTCACCGCCAACGACGGGCGCGACGCCCTGCGCGTCTACAACGCCCAGCATCCGGCCGTCGTGATCACCGACATCGTCATGCCCCGCCGCTCGGGCATCGACCTCGTGCTGGAGCTGAACCGCCAGTCCCCGCGGCCGAAGGTCATCGCGATCTCGGGCGTCACCGGCAAGGGCTTCCTCGACGCCGCCCACGAGGCCAGCGTGAGTCGCAGCTTCGTGAAGCCGTTCGACGTGCGTGAGATCATACGCACGGTGAACGAGCTGGTCGGGCCCTAGCGCTCCTCGCCGCCTCGCGTCACCGACCGAAAGTACGCTTTCCCTTGCTGCACCTATACTTAGTTGCTAGAGTGCCGCACGGCTACCAGATCTGGGAGGAGTAGTGCTGCACAGGGGATCGGTCCAGGGCCACGTCGCGTGACGTACCTCGTCGTCGTCGCCGCGTCCGAGGAGGGGCTCTACCGCTATCTCAAAGCCCGGCTCGAGGCCGACGCCGGGTCCCAGGTCATCCTCGATCGACGGCGCCGGGGCAGTCACGCCCCCGGGCCGGGCGATCGCCAGGTCGCCGAGCGCCGCAGGTCGCAGTCAGTGGAGATCCTCGCAACCGAGCGCGTCGCGGTCTTCCGGCTGACCGACGCCGCCGGAGAGGATCCAGTCAAGGAGATCGAACCAGCCGGCAGAAGGGGAACAGCGAGCATGGAGGGCATCGAGGGTCTCGAGGATCGGCAACGGGTGGACCGGTGGCTCGAGGAGAGCCAGTATCTGATCGGGCGCCTCGTCCCCGCGTACCTGGACGACCGGGATCGGCTGCGGGGGCGCCTGGACACCGTCGAGCAGGACAACGAGCGGCTGCGCACGGAGCTGGCGGAGGCGCGACGCGAGATGGCCGAGCTCCGCGGCGATCTCGAATTCCACCGGGCGGAGCGCACCGGCGTCGCCGACTCCTTCAATGCCATCGTCGAACACCTGGCCGCGCTGCAGCGGCCCATCAACGACGTCTCGCGTCGGCTGCACAACACGCCGTCGACCGGCGGCGAGATCAAGGTCTAGCCGCACCCGGCTCGCGGCGGAGCCGACCGGATCGCCGGCCGGCTCCGCCGTCGTCAGGGCCGCGGCCGACGCTTCTGCTCGGTGGCCACCGCCACCATGTGTTCCATGTAGGTCAGGTTGAAGGGCTTGGGCACGTAGCTGAAGGCCCCCTGCTTGAGACACTGCTCGGCCACCGGGATCTCGGTGTTGCCCGTGACCATGATGACCGGGATGCTGTCGTCGGTCTGCTTGAAGAGCTTGAGGACCTCCACCCCGCTGGTCCCCGGCATGTTGATGTCGAGGAAGACCACGTCGGGCCGCTGGCGGATGAACCGCTCGACGGCGGCGGCCCCCGAGGTGGCGGTGTCGACCTCGTAGCGCCCTGCGAAGTGCTCGCTGAAGATGGCCAGGAGCTCGGGCTCATCGTCGACAGCGAGGATCCGCTTCATCAGACCAGGCTCGAACGCACGGACGGATACCACCGCAGCAACGGCGAGTCCTCGCACAGGATCGTCTCGTCCCGCTGGGCCCCGGTGGAGATCAGGCAGAAAGGCACGCCGATCAGCTCCTCCAGACGCTCCAGGTAGCGGCGGGCCTTGGCCGGCAGGTCGGCCTCGTTCTTGGCGCCGGCGGTGGAGCTCATCCAGCCCGAGATCTCCTCGTACACGGGCTCGAGCTTGGCCATCGCCGTCTCGTCCTCCGGAAAGTCGGTGATGATCTCCCCCCGCCAGCGGTAGCCCGTGCAGACCTTGACCGTCTCGCACTGATCGAGGACGTCGAGCTTGGTGAGGGCGACGGTGTCGAACCCGTTGATGCGCACGGCGTAGCGCATGACGACGTTGTCGAACCACCCGCACCGCCGGGGCCGACCGGTGGTCGCGCCGTACTCGTTGCCGCGGGCGCGGATCGTCTCGGCCAGCGGCCCCGTCATCTCGGTGGGGAACGGTCCCTCGCCGACCCGGGTGCTGTAGGCCTTGGCCACGCCGAGCACGCCGTTGATCTTGGTCGGCGGCACCCCGGTGCCGGTGGCGGCGCCACCCGCCGTGGTGGAGGACGAGGTGATGTACGGATAGGTGCCGTGGTCGATGTCGAGCATCGTGGCCTGAGCCCCCTCGAACAGCACCGAGTAGCCGCTGTCGATCCACTTGCTCAGGAGCAGCGCGGTGTCGGTGATGTAGGGCGCCAGCCAGCCGGCGTAGCGCAGGTACTGGTTGAGGATCGCGTCCACCGAGAACGTCTCGGCGTCGTAGAAGTCGCGCAGCAGGCGGTTCTTGTGGGCCAGGTTGAACTCGACCTTCTCGCGGAACAGCCGCTCGTCGAGCAGGTCGGCCATGCGGATGCCCACCCGGGCCGCCTTGTCGACGTAGGCGGGCCCCACCCCCTTGCCGGTGGTGCCGATGCGGCGGGCGCCCAGCTTGGCCTCGGAGGCGCGGTCGAGCGCGGGGTGGTACGGCATGATCAGGTGCGCGTTCTTGGAGATGTAGAGGTTGCCGTCCAGGGTGACGCCGCGCTGGACGAGCGACTCCATCTCCTCGATGAGCGAGCCGGGGTCGACGACGACGCCGCAGCCGATCACGCAGCGGCGGCCGTTGTGCAGGATCCCGGAGGGAATCGTGTGCAAGACGTACTTCTCGCGACCGACCACCACCGTGTGGCCGGCGTTGTTGCCGCCGGAGAAGCGCACGACGACGTTGACGTGCGGAGTGATGACGTCCACGACCTTGCCCTTGCCCTCGTCGCCCCACTGCGCCCCGATCACCACGATGTTAGGCATCCCTGCTCTCCTTGACCTTCCCGAAGTAGCGCTCCGGGTCGTCCAGCACCTCGCGCACCGACAGCGTCCGCTCCCCACCGCCCGGCAGGTCCAGCGCCAGCATCTGATCGGCGCCGGTCCGGGGACTCCCGACGACCAGGACGTGGCGCGCCCGCTGGGTGCGGGCATAGGCCACCGACTCCTCGAGCCCGCGGGTGATGATATCCCGCGCGACCGACGCGCCGCGATCCCGCAGCCGCCGGGCCAGCGACAGCGCCACCGTCTTCTCGCGGGTGAAGTCGATGATGAAGAAGTCCGGCCCCGGCAGGGGCACCTCGATCTGCTGCGTCTCCATCACCGCCAGCAGCCGGGCCACGTCGAAGGCGAAGCCGACCGCCGGGCACTCGTAGCCGAAGCGCCCCAGCATGTGATCGTAGCGGCCCCCGCCGGCCACCGCGGCGCCGAAGCCGGCCACGTAGGCCTCGAAGTACGTGCCCGAATAGTAGTCGAACCCGCGCACGCCGCCCAGATCCAGCAACGCCGCGTCGGCCAGGCCGTAGATGGTGAGCAGCCGGTAGACCTCCGAGAGGTTGGCCAGCGCCCGGGCCGAGCGGTCGTTGCGGGCGTGGACAGCGGCCTGCTCCAGCACGTCGGCGTGGCCGAACAGGCCGGGCAGCGCGCACAGGGCGTCGCCCACGTGGGCCGGGGGCGCGATCTCCCCCACCACCCGCTCCAGCGTGGAGACGTCCTTGCGGGCCAGCGCGTCGCGCAGGGCCTGCTGATGCTCGGCGTCGGTCTTGACCTCCTCCAGCAGCCCGCGGAAGAAGTCCGGATGGCCGAGGTCGAGCTGGAAGCGGTCGAGGCCGAGGGCGCGCAGCCCTTCCACGGCCATGGCGACGATCTCCACCTCGGCCTCCGGCTTCTCGAGCCCGATCAGCTCGACGCCGGCCTGGTAGAGCTCGCGATAGTGCGACACCCGGGGCTCGTCGTAACGAAACACGTTGGTGACATAGCCGAGGCGCAGCGGCTTGGGCTCGTCCCGCAGCCGGGTGGCCACCACCCGCGCGATCTGCGGCGTGATGTCGGCGCGCAGCGCCAGCATCCGGCCGGTCTCGCGGTCGACCAGCTTGAACATGTTCTCCTGCATCGCCACGTCGGTGCCGGCCGCCAGCACGTCGGCGTACTCGAAGGTCGGCGTGACGATCTCGCGGTAGCCCCAGCGCTGGAACACCCCGAACAGCTCCCGCTCGACGTGCCGCTTGCGCGCCGCCTCGTCCGGCAGGTAGATGCGGGCGCCGCGGGGCAGCTGGGTGTGCACGGGCCTCACGGCCGGCCCTCGCCCAGCCCGGAGCCGACCGGGTCGCCCGTCGTCGCCTCTCCGTCGAGGGCGTCGAGGTGGATCAACGTGTTCATCCGGTGCACGGTCGTCCAGCCGTCCACGTACTCGATCTCGGTGATCCCGGCCGGCGAGGCGTCCACCGACCACAGGCGATCGGGGCCGAGGCCGAGCGCCTCCAGCACGATCAGCCGGACCACGATCGCGTGGGAGACGAGCACCACCGTCTGGCCGCCCTGGGCGTCGGCCAGCGCCGACAGACCGGCGCTCACGCGGGCCGCGACCTCGTCGAGGCGCTCGCCGCCCGGTGGCTGGACGAGGTGCGGGGCCTCCGCCCACGCGGCCAGCTCGCGCGGGTACCGCTCCGCGACTTCAGCCCGCGTGAGGCCCTCCCACTCGCCGAAGGCCATCTCCCGGAAGGCGGGCTCGACGCGCACGGGCAGGCCGGACGGGGCCGCGATGAGGTCGGCCGACTCCCGGGCTCGCCCCAGCGGGCTCGCGTACACGACCGCGGCGTGCGCACCCGCCAGGGCCCGGGCCACGGCCTCGCACTGCCGGCGGCCGCGCGGGTTCAGCGCGACGTCGCGGGAGCCCGCGAAGCGGCGCTCGCGGGCGGAGTCGGTCTCGCCATGCCGTACGGTGAGGAGCCTGAGCGGTTTCACAACCCCGTCATTCTAGCGCGAGTAGACAGGCAGGGCCCGAATTGGCCCACGTACGAGAGACGACCGCCCAGGGGGTTGGGGCCGGGCCCCCGGATCGATCAAGCCAGCTGGACGAGGCGGGCGGACACGATGTCCGGCATCGCGCGGATCTCGTCCAGCGCAGCCGGGGGCATGGCGTCGTCGAGGTTCAGGATCGACACCGCCCGGCCGCCCCGCCGCTCGCGGCCGAGCTGCATGCCGGCGATGTTGATCCCGTAGCGACCGCACAGGGTGCCGATACGCCCGACGACGCCCGGCACGTCCTGGTTGGCGAAGACCAGCATGAAGCCGTGCGGTACCGCCTCCAGCGCGAAGCCGTCGATGGCGACGAAGCGCGGCTCGCGGTGGAACAGCGTGCCGGCTACCGACGACACGCCCCGATCGGTCCGGAGCTCGGCGGTGAGCAGGCTCGAGTAGCCGCCGCTCTCGCTGGTGGAGGTCTCGCTCACCCGCAGGCCGCGGCCCTTGGCGATCAGCATCGCGTTCACGTCGGTGACGTGCTCGGCCAGGATCGTGCCGAGCACGCCGCGCAGGAACGCCAGCGTCAGCGCCGCCGTCGGCCGTGCCGGCCACGCCGCCCGCGAACGTCAGGCGCGCCTCGGCCATGCGTCCCTCGGCCATCTGGGCCAGGAAGCGCCCCATCGCCGCCGCCAGCCCCGCGTAGGGCCCCTGCTCGCGCAGCGTCTCGGCATCCATCGAGGGCAGGTTGACCGCGTTGCTGACGACGCCGCGCACGAGGACGTCGGCCACCTGGTCGGCGATGGCCAGCGCGACGGCGGACTGGGCCTCGTCGGTGGCGGCGCCGAGGTGCGGTGTCAGCACGACCTGCTCGAAGCGCAGGAGCGGATGGTCGGCGGGCGGGGGCTCCTGCTCGAAGACGTCGATGCCGGCCCCGCCCACCTGCCCCGAGGCCAGCCCGCGGGCCAGCGCGGCCTCGTCGATGATCCCGCCTCGCGCGCAGTTGATGAGCCGCACGCCCGGCTTCATGCGGGCCAGCTCGGCGTCGCCGATCAGGTGGCGGGTGTCGCCGGTGAGCGGGGTGTGGATCGTGATGAAGTCCGAGCGCGTCAGCAGCTCGTCCAGCTCGACGCTGCTCACCCCCAGCCGCTCGGCGGCCTCGCGGGTGAGGTAGGGATCGTAGGCCACCACCTGCATGCGGAAGCCGAGCGCCCGGCGGGCCACCTCGGCGCCGATCCGGCCCAGCCCCAGGATGCCCAGGGTCTTGCCCAGCAGCTCGACGCCCTGCAGG
The DNA here is from genome assembly GCA_963734175.1 of uncultured Candidatus Rokubacteria bacterium. Taxonomy (GTDB): domain Bacteria; phylum Methylomirabilota; class Methylomirabilia; order Rokubacteriales; family CSP1-6; genus AR5. The sequence continues at coordinate 192,975 of CAVTGC010000010.1, read as the reverse complement.
CGGTTCTTCTCCCAGCGCCCCGCCTTGAGCGCGGCGTCGGCGACCGTCACCCGCCGGGCCAGGGCCAGCAGCAGCGCCAGCGTGTGCTCGGCCACCGCCGTGGTGTTGCCGCCCGGCGTGTTCATGACGATGATGCCGCGCTCGGTGGCGGCGTCCACGTCGATGGTGTCGACACCGGCGCCCGCACGGCCGATGACTTCCAGCCGGGTGGCAGCGGCGAGGGCGGCGCGGGTGACCTTGGTGGCGCTGCGGACGACCAGCCCCTCGTACTCGCCGATGCGCGCGATCAGCGCGGCCTCGTCGAGGGAGCCGGCGACGTCGACCTCGAGCCCGTGCTTGCGGAGGGCGTCGACGCCGACGGCCTGCAGGGCGTCGGCGACGAGGACGCGCTTCACGACTTCTCGGCGAAGATTTTCTGGGCCCCGCGGACGCCGGCGCCGAAGTCGACCGGCTGGCCGAGGTCGGCCAGCACCTGCTCCAGCGCGGCCAGGGCCACGATCACGTCGAACTCGGCGGCGTAGCCCATGTGGCCGAGGCGGAACAGCTTGCCCTTCATCTCGCCCTGCCCGCCGGCGATCGTGATGTTGTACGCCTGCGAGAAGCCCTTCACGATCAGCTCGCTGTCGACACCGGGCGGGGCCATCACCGCCGTGACGGCCGGGCTCGGCGTCGCCGCGCAGAACAGGCCGAGACCGAGAGCCTCGGCGCCGGCCCGGGTGGCCCGCGCCATGCGGTCGTGCCGCTTGAACACGTTGGCCAGCCCCTCGCGCTCGAGCATCTGGATGACCGTGCGCAGCCCGATGACGATCGACACCGCCGGCGTGAAGTGCGCCTCGTTCTTGGCGACGGTCTTCCGCTCGGCGGCGAGGTCGAAGTAGTACTTGGGCAGCCGCGAGGTCTTGTTGAGCGCCCACGCCTTGTCGCTGAGCGCGCAGAAGCCGAGGCCGGGCGGCAGCATCAGCCCCTTCTGGGAGCCGGCCACGACGACGTCGACGCCCCAGGCGTCCATGGGGAGGTCGGCGATGCCGAGGCTGGAGACGGCGTCGACGACGAGGATGGCGTCGGTCGAGCGCGTCACCGCCGCGTAGGCGCGGATGTCATGGAGGACGCCGGTCGACGTCTCGCTGTGCTGGGCCAGCACGGCCTTGGCCCGGGGATGGGCCCGCAGCGCCTCGGCCACGCGCTCGGCCGGCACGGTCTGCCCGTACGGCGCCTTCACCTCGACGACGTCGACAGCATAGGCGCGGCAGAGCTCGAGCCACCGCTCGCCGAACTTGCCGGCGTTCACGACGACGACGGTGTCGCCGGCCGACAGCGTGCTGACGAGGGCGGCCTCCATGGCCCCGGTCCCCGAGCACGCCAGCGGAATGACTTCCTGCGAGGTCTGCACGAGTCGCTTGAGGCCGGCCCGCACTTCGAGGAAGAGCGTCTCGTACTCCGGCGTGCGGTGGTGAAGGATCGGCTGGGCCATCGCCAGCAGCACCTCGCTGGGGACCGGCGTCGGTCCGGGCGCCATCAGCTGGTACTTCTTCATCGGCTCACGACCTCCTCGGCGGCGACTGGATCGTGTTCGATAGTAGCACGCGGTTCGGCGTCGAACCGGAGCGCCCCAGCGCGGTGACGAAGATCGCGTCGCCGCCCTCGGCGTGCGGCGAGAAGAAGCGCACGACGTCGGCATCGTAGAAGGTCAGCCCGCTGGCGCCGAACGCGGTCCCGTACGCCGCCAGGTAGGCGCGGCCGCCGGCGAGACCGGCTTCCAGATTCACGACACGGTACGCGCGCTCGCCGCCGGCGGCGAGGATCGCGTCGAGCGGTGCCAGGAAGAAGATGGTGGCCGCCGCATCGCCGCCGAGCGCTTGCTCGAGCGTCAGGTACGCCGCCTCGCGCCGGAACTCGCCGGCGCGCACCAGCTCGAGCCCGCGGCCGGGCCAGTACGCGTAGGCGCCCGGCGCCACGTCATCGACAGCGTTGACGATCAGGTAGATGTCGACCAGGCCGGCCGCCACGTCGGCCGGCACCGGTCGCGTCGCCGCCCACAGCGCCGCCGACAGCTCGGCGGCCGACAGGGCCGCCGGGCCGAACTGACGCGTCGAGCCCCGCCGCTGGATAGCCTCGCCGAGCGGCCGGCTGTCGATCATCGGCTCCGGCAGCGTGACGAGCGAGCCGCGCGGCTGCCGGGGCGGCGCGGCCACCGCGCGGCGCCAGGCGAGGACGTCGGCCGGCGTGGCCAGGCCGGTGGCGCGGTGGATCTCGCGCAGCGCCGGGTAGTCGACCTCCTCGCCGGAGAGCGGCATGACGTCGTGCGCGAGCGCTGCGGGCGCGCCGGCCGAGGCCGCTGCCGACGCCGCCGGGCCGATCGCCAGCAGCTCCAGTGCAGCCTCCCGCTCCGGATCGAGGCCGAGCAGACGATTGACGGCGTCGTCCACGAAGCCGGTGATCAGGGCCGGGGCCAGGCCGAGCGTGTCGCCCACGGCCAGCGCGTTCGCGAGCATGGTGCCGGAATCCCAGAACAGGTGGCGATAGCCGCGCGCCTGGTACTTCCACGTGTTCCGCCAGTAGATGGCGCTCAGCACCAGCGTCGCGGCGCGACCGGCCAGGCTCGGGTCGGCCGCCGCCTCCGCGAGAACGCTCCGCACATCGCCCGTGCGCAGACGGCGCAGCGTGAAATCGCCCGGGCAGAAGTGATAGAGCCCGGACTCCAGACCGTCGACGTCGCCGGCGACGACATAGATCTCCGTCTGATAGAGCGCGCCGGTGGAAGCCGCCGCCCGGAAGAGCACCTCGCCCCCGCCCGGGTACGTCTTCTTCCTGGTCACCCCGGCCGTGTAGTAGAGGACCGCCGTCAGCGCCGCCAGCGTGAGCCGGGCCGCCGGCGGCCCCGGTGACGCGAGCGCGCGCAGCGTGGGCACCGCCGGCCCGTCGATGTCGCGCGGCAGCGCCACCGCCGGCACGTCCGGGTAGATCTTGAACGGGAACGGCTTGTTGTCCCAGTCGAGCGTGTGCCCGCTCGTGCGCACGGAGTACGGCGTGTGGGTCGTCTCATCGTGAAAGCGGCGGGCCACCAAGCTCATGGCTCGATTGTACGCGCGGCCGCGCGCGCGGCCGGCTCGCGCTCCCGAGCGACAGCCGGTCGTCTACGTCCGGGGTGTCGGGGCGGTCCGGCGCGGTGACGGGGATCGCCGGTGGACGCGGACGCTGCGGCCGGAGACGCGCTCGCCGGTGTCGGCGCGGAAGTAGCCGAGCCGGACCTCCTGCCCGGACTCGGCGTCGACCAGCTTCGAGCGCGTGTACGCGTGGCGCGTGCCCCAGGCAGCGAGGGCGCCGATCACCACGCCCAGCTCCTGGCCCTTGGCGGTCAGCGTGTACTCCGCGCGCGGCGGATGATCGGAGTAGAAGCGGCGCGCCACCAGGCCGTGCTCCTCCATGAGCTTGAGCCGGTCCGAGAGGATGTTGGGGGCGAGCCCCGGCGAGCCGTCCTGCAGGTCCTGGAAGCGGCGCGTGCCCCCGAGCAGGTCACGCACGAGAAGCAGCGTCCAGCGATCGCCCACCAGCTCGAGCGTCTTGGCGACCGGACAGCGCTGACCGTAGTCCTTCTTCGGCACGGGGGTATTCTAGGCGCGGGATTGACAGGAGAGCAAGTCACTATTATTTTACAAGTCATGTCCGCGACCGTCGTCGACGCCCCGCTCCCGGCCCGCACCCGGCGCCTGCTCCAGGCCCCGATCACCCCCACCCTGCTGCGGCTGGCTGCGCCCAACGTCCTGGTCATGGTGCTGCAGGCGGTCGTCACCACCCTCGACGCGGTCTTCGTGGGCTGGCTCGGGTCCTCGGCGCTGGCCGGCGTGTCGCTCGTCTATCCGCTCGTGATGCTCATGCAGACGATGTCGGCGGGCGGCATGGGGGGAGGCGTTTCCTCGGCGGTCGCGCGCGCGCTCGGAGCTGGCCGGCGGGCCGAGGCGCAAGCGCTCGCTGCCCACGCCGTCGTCATCGCGCTCGTCATGGCCTCGCTGTTCACGACCGGGCTGCTGCTCGGTGGCCCCGCCATCTACCGCGCCATCGGGGGCACCGGTGACGCGCTGGCGGCCGCCCTCACCTACTCGCGCGTCGTGTTCGGGGGTGCCGTCGTGTTCTGGCTGGTCAACACGCTCAGCAGCATCCTCCGGGGGACCGGCACGATGGCGCTGCCGGCCGCGGCCATGGCCGGCGCTTCGCTCGTCTACCTGGCGCTCGCGCCGGCGCTCGTCGCCGGCTGGGGTCCGTTCCCGCGCCTCGGCATCGCCGGCACCGCGACGGCCAATCTCACCGCCTTCGGTCTGGCCACCCTGATGCTGCTCGTCTATCTCGTCTCGCCCCGGGCTCCCGTACGGCTGACGTTCCGGGGCGTGCAGTTCCGGCGGGCGCTGTTCTGGGAGATCCTGCGCGTCGGCGCGCCCGGCTCGCTGAACACCATCCTCACCAACCTGACCGTGGTGCTCATGACGGGTCTCGTCGGTCCGTTCGGGACGGCCGCCCTGGCCGGCTACGGCATGGGCGCGCGGCTGGAGTACCTGCAGATCCCGCTCGTGTTCGGGATGGGCTCGGCGCTGGTCGCGATGGTCGGGACCAACGTCGGGGCCGGCCAGCTCGCGCGGGCCGAGCGCGTGGCGTGGACGGGCGCGGGGCTGGCGGCGGCCGTGACGGCGTCGATCGGCCTGCTGGCCGCCGTGTTCCCGCGCGCGTGGCTGGGACTCTTCACGACGGATCCGCAGGTGCAGGCGGTCGGCACGACCTATCTGATGATCGTCGGCCCCGCCTACGGCTTCTTCGGGCTGGGGCTGGCGCTCTACTTCGCCTCACAGGGCGCCGGCCGGCTGGCGTGGCCGCTCACGGCCGGCTTCGCCCGCCTCACGCTGGCCGCGGCAGGCGGCTGGGTCGCCGGCTACGCATTTGGCTGGGGGCTACCCGGTATCTTCACCGCGATGGCGCTGGCCCTCGTCGTCTTCGGCACGACCACCGCCGCCGCCGTCCGGCTCGGCGCCTGGCGCTAGGAGGCTCGCATGGCCCGGATGCTCGACCTCATCACGCGCATACAGCGGGGCGACTCACCGCCCCCGCCCGTCGCCGACCTCATCGGATTCCGCATCGCCTCGATCGAGTCCGGACACGCCGTCATGACGATGGACGCCGGCCCCCAGCACGCCAACCCCATGGGCACGCTGCACGGCGGCATCCTGTGCGACCTCGCCGACGCCGCGATGGGAATGGCCTACGCCTCGTCGCTCGACGAGGGCGAGACCTTCACGACGCTCGAGCTCAAGATCAACTTCCTCAAGCCGGTGTGGACGGGTCGCCTCACGGCCGACGGGCGCGTGGTGAAGGGTGGCCACACCGTGGGACTCGTCGAGTGCGACGTTCACGATGCCAAGGATCGGCTCGTCGCGCGCGCCTCGAGCACGTGCATGACGCTGCGGGGGGCGCAGGCTCAGGGGCGCTGACGGTCGGCTCGCGGCGTGGGCGGCGGCGGCGGTGTGGGCGGCGGGGCCACCAGGTCCCCTGAGGTTCCGCGAGAGACTACCCGGTGCGCCCAGGCACGGCCGAAGCCTGGTCCTACGTGGGGCCCGACACGATCGAAGCCAACGGAACCTCAGGGGACCCGGTCGCCCCGCCGCCCACACCGCCGCCGGCAGCCCGCACCGTCGACGGACCTCACCGCGCCGGCCAGTGAGCGACGCGGAACTGGCCCGCCGTTCAGGCGCCGGGTCGAGGGCCTTGGCGTATCTCGGACGGAATTGCCGCGGATCTCAGAAGTGGAAGGGGGGGTGGAAGACGCCGCGCTCGGTGATGATGGCGGAGATCAGGGCGGCGGGGGTGACGTCGAAGGCGGGGTTGAAGACGGGGGAGGCGTCGGGGGCGGTGGCGTGGCCGGCCACGCGGCGAACCTCGAGGCCGTCCCGCTCCTCGATGGGGATCTGGGCGCCCGACGGGAGCGCGGGGTCGATCGTCGAGAACGGGGCAGCGATGTAGAACGGCACGCCGTGGTGGCGGGCCAGCACGGCCAGCGCGTACGTACCGATCTTGTTCGCGGTGTCGCCGTTGGCCGCGATGCGATCGGCGCCGGTGACGACCAGGTCCACCTCACCCCGCCCCATCAAGGAGCCGGCGACGACGTCGGCGATGAGCCGGTGCGGGATGCCCTCGCGCACGCACTCCCAGGCGGTGAGACGGGAGCCCTGCATGACCGGGCGCGTCTCGTCCACCCACAGCAGCGCCACCTTGCCCTGCGCGTGGGCCGAGCGCACCACCCCGAGCGCGGTGCCGTAGCCGGCCGTGGCGAGCGCGCCGGCGTTGCAGTGGGTCAGGATGCGCGCGTTGACCGGCACCAGCGCCGCCCCGTGGTCGCCGAGGGCGCGGTTGGCCTCGAGGTCCTCGTCGAGGATGGCCTGGGCCTCGCCGAGCAGCCGCGCCCGCGCCTGGTCGAGCGGTCGAGCGCGTAGTGTCTCGACGGTGCGCCACATGCGATCGAGCGCCCAGAAGAGATTGACCGCCGTCGGCCGCGTCGCCGCCAGCCCCTTGCGGGCAATCTCCAGGTCGGCCACGAGGGCGTCGAACGTGGTGGCGGTGCTGGTCCGGGCCGCGAGCACCAGCCCGAACGCCGCCGCGACTCCGATGGCCGGCGCCCCCCGGACCGCCAGCGTGCGGATGGCGTCGGCCACGTCCTCCCAGCGCCCGTACACGCGCTCGAGCTCCTGGCCCGGCAGCAGCCGCTGGTCGAGGAGGACCAGACGATCGTGCTCCCAGTGGACGGGCGCGATGGCCCCGCTCACAGGTCGGTGACGCCCCGGCGGAGCGCGCGGCGGAGCCATTCGTCGAGGTCGGCGTCGAACCGGAAGTCGTGAGCCTTGCCGTCGCGCTCCACCCGGCCGTCGAGGCTGAAGCCGCCGCCGCGCAGCGCGCCGTTGAGCCAGGCCCCCCCGGCGTAGCCGTCGCGGCCGAAGAACCGGCTGCCGAGCCGGAAGCTGTTCGGGCCCAGCTTCAGATCGATGTCGAGCGAGCTCTCGGTGTCGGGGACGGGCGGGAGCGCCTTCGTGTGATCGGCGGCCGCTGGCACGGCGAGTGCCAGGATCGCCCCGAGCGCTGCGGCGAACAGCCAGGTCTTCATCGTCCGTCTCCTTCGAGGCGCCGGCGGATCTCGTCCGGCGTGCAGCCTACCACGCGCACCAGCTTGTCACGACCGCGGGTGCCGTGCTCGACGGTGACCGCCGAGGGCGGCACCCGGAGCGCGCGGGACAGCAGGGTGGTCAGCGCCGCGTTGGCCTGGCCCTCGACCGGGGGAGCCGCGACGCGCACGCTGAGGGTACCGTCGGCTCGCCAGCCCACGATCTCGCTGCGCGGCGCCCGGGGCTGGACGCGGACGCGCAGCAATCGCTCGCTCACTACGCCTCGCCGCCCTCGTCTCTCTCGGCGCCGAGCAGGCGCCGGTAGCGATCCAGGGTGGCATCCATGTCCTCGACGAGCTGGCGGCGGATGCGCTTGAGGGCCTGGATGTCCACGCGGATGCGCGCCTCCTCGGCCCGGGCCGTCTCCACCCCCTTCTCGCCCCGCAGGTCGGCCTCGCGCACGATCAGCTCGGCCTCGTGCCGGGCGGCGGCCCGGATCTCGTCGGCCTCGCGGCGGGCGGTCGTCTTCATCTCCTCGACGAGGCGCTGCGTGGTCAGCAGGGTGTCCTGCAGCGTTCGCTCCAGATCGAGCACACCGCGCTGCCGCTCCTCCTGGGCCGCCACCTGCTCGCGCAGGAGCTGCGACTCCTTGAGCAGCGCCTCGTAGTCGTCGGCGACCTCCTCGAGGAAGGCGGCCACCTCGTGGGGTTCGAATCCGCGGAACATGCGGACGGTGAACTGCTGCTGCCGGATGTCGTGGGGCGAGATGCGCATCTGACTCCTCCGCTTCGGCTTCGCCTACCTCAAGCTCGCGCCCAGATCGCGCAGGGACTCCACCAGGAAGATCCGGAGAAAGTAGATCACGAGGAGGACGATCATCGGGGACAGGTCGAGCCCCATCGACATCATGGGCATCCGCCGGCGGATGGGGCGCAGCACCGGCTCCGTCACGCGATAGAGGAATCGCACGATCGGATTGAACGGGTCCGGGCTCACCCACGAGATCAACGCCCGGGCGATGATGATGAACATGTACGCCTGCAGCACCACGTCGAGCAGCTGGGCCAGCGCCAGGATGAAGTTACCGGCGAGCATCAGGCCGGGCCCCGCCCCAGCTCGCGCGAGCGCTGGGTGGCGCGCTCCACGGCGCTGATGAGCGTCGTGCGGATGCCTCCCTCCTCGAGGGCTGCGATGCCGGCGATGGTCGTGCCGCCCGGGCTCGACACCATGTCCTTGAGCGCGCCGGGATGCAGCCCCGTCTCGGCCAGGAGGTGGGCGGCGCCGAGCACGGTCTGGGTGGCCAGTGTCATGGCGGTCGCCCGGTCGAGCCCCATCCTCACGCCGCCGTCGGCGAGCGCCTCGATCACGATGGCGACGTAGGCGGGGCCGGAGCCGCTCAGCCCCGTCACCGCGTCCATCAGCTCCTCGTCCAGCACGACGGCCCGGCCGACGGCGCCGAAGATCGCCTCGGCGGTGGCGAGGTCGTCGGGGGCGAGACCGCGGCCGCGGGCGATGGCGGTCGCGCCCCGCAGTACCAGCGCCGGCGCGTTGGGCATCACCCGGATGATGCGGGCATCCTTGCCGAGGGCGGCGCGGATGGTGGCGGTCGCCACGCCGGCCGCGATGGAGATGAGCAGGTGCTTGGCGGTGACGGCGGGGGCGATCTCGCCCAGCACGGCGGCCATGATCTGCGGCTTCACGGCCAGGATGACGACGTCGGCCTCGCGGACCAGCCGCAGGTTGTCGGAGTGAGCGGTGATCGCGAATTGCGTCGCGAGCTGGCTGGTGCGCTCGGCCCGCACGTCGGTGGCCGACAGCAGCTCGGCGGGGACGAGGCCGGTGCCGAGCAGGCCGCGGATGAGCGCCTCGCCCATGTTGCCGCCGCCCACGAAGCCGACCCGCTTGCCCTTGACGCTCATCCGCGCGGCCCGAAGATCGCCGTGCCCACTCGTACCATCGTGGCCCCTTCCTCGATCGCCACCTCGAAGTCACCGCTCATGCCCATCGACAGCTCGGGCAGCCCGTGCCGCTCGGCCAGCTCACGCAGCCGGCGGAACCACGGCCGCGCGTCGTCCGGCTTCTCCGCCTCGGGCGGAATGGTCATGAGGCCGCGCACGCGCACGTGGGTGAGCTTGCCGATCGCGTCCAGCGTCTCCGCCACCGCCTCGGGGCCCACACCGCCCTTGCTCGCCTCGGCGGCGACGTTCACCTGGAGCAGCGCGTCCACCGTCTGGCCGCGCGCGGCCGCCCGCCGCTCCACCTCGCGGGCCAGCTCCAGGCGATCGATCGAGTGGATGACGTCGAAGAGCTCGAGCGCGTCCTTCACCTTGTTGGTCTGCAGGTGGCCGATCAGATGCCAGGCGGCCGGGCGACCCAGCTCGGTCACCTTGGTCTTGGCCTCCTGCACGCGGTTCTCACCGAGCGCGCGCACGCCAGCCGCCACCGCGGCGCGGATCCGCTCGACGTCGACCGTCTTGGACACGCCGATCAGGAGCACGTCGTCGGGGCGCCGCCCGGCCCGTTCGGCCGCCCGCGCGAGACGCTCGCGCACGCGCGCGAGGTTGGCCGCGATGTCGAGCATGCGCGATTCTAGCACGCGCGCTTTCCCGCCCTGGACCGGCGGCTACGGCAGGGCGGCGATGGTGACGAGCCGGCCGCGGTGGCCCTTGCGGTACGAGTAGAGCAGGTCGAGATGACAGGCCGTGCACAGGCGCGGGTTCTCGACCTGGGTCGGGTCGACACCGGCCTCGGCCAGCAGTGCCTCGTTGGCCGCCCACAGGTCGAGCATGGCGTGGCCTTCACGCCCCTCCCGGAACCACGCACGGGCGCGGCGCCCGAAGGCCTGGCCGAACTCGCGGAGCACCGGCTCGTCCACCTCGTAGCAGCAGGGGCCGATCGACGGGGCGATCGCCGCGTGCAGGCTACCGGCGCGGGCGCCGGCCGCGACCGTGGCCCGCACGGCGGCGACGGTGGCGCCGCGCACGGTCCCCCGCCAGCCCACGTGAGCCACCGTCAGCACCCGCGCGATCGAATCCCACAGCGTGATGGCCAGGCAGTCGGCGGTGAAGATCGCCAGCGGCACTCCGCGCTCGGTCGTCGTGAGCACGTCGCCGGCGCCGGCCCAGCCGCCCCCGGTCGGCGCCCGCAGCGCGTCGGCCCCGTGCACCTGGCGGGCGTACACGACGCGAGCGAGGTCGAGCCCGGCGCCGGCCAGCGCCCCCCGGGCGGCCGCGTCGAACGGCGCCGTCGGCTGCGACGGCGCCGTCACCCCTGGAAAGTGCTTGGTGGTGGTCGCATGCGGCAACCCCAGCGCTTCCAGTCCACTGAACGTGAAGTAGGCCGGCGGCTCGCCATGCGGCGTCAGTCGTGAGGTCGGGGCCGCGCTCATGAGGTCAAGGATACAGATGACCAGCGCCGGCCGGTGGGATGCGGCGGGCGCCGCACCCCACCGGCCGGTTGATCAGTCTGCCTGGCGCCGGAGGAACGCGGGCACGTCGTAGTCGGCGTCGGCGAGCGGGTCGTCGGCCTCGGCCCGCACGTCGGCGGCGAGACGACGGCGCCAGGCCGCCGCCGCCCCCGGCTGGGCGCCGGGGCGCGCGGCCCGCGGCAGGTCCAGCACCTTGGTCGGCGTCGTCTCCTGCTTGCGCTCGGTGAAGCCGGTGGCGATCACGGTCATCCGCACTTCGTCCTGCAACGCCGGATCGATGACGGCGCCGAAGATGATGTTGGCCTCCTCGTGGGCGGCCTCCTGCACGATGCGAGCGGCCTCCTCCACCTCGTGGATGGAGAGGTCGGCGCCGCCGGTGAAGTTGATCAGGATCCCGCGGGCGCCCTCGATGGAGGTGTCGTCGAGCAGCGGGCTGGCCACGGCCTTCTGGGCGGCGTCGAGCGCGCGGTGCTCGCCGTGGCCCACGCCGGTACCCATCATCGCCATGCCCATGCCGGACATGATCGTGCGGACGTCGGCGAAGTCGAGGTTGACGAGACCGGGGACGAGGATCAGGTCGGAGATGCCCTGCACGGCCTGCTGGAGCACGGTGTCGGCCACCTTGAAGGCCTCCAGCAGCGGCGTCCCCCGGTCCACCACCGACAGCAGGCGCTGGTTGGGGATCGCGATCAGCGTGTCGACGACACCGCGCAGCGACTCCATGCCGGCCTCGGCCTGGAGCAGGCGCTTGCGCCCCTCGAACGTGAACGGCTTGGTGACCACGGCCACCGTGAGGATGCCGAGGTCCTTGGCCAGCGAGGCCACCACCGGCGCGGCCCCGGTGCCGGTGCCGCCGCCGAGCCCGGCCGTGATGAAGACCATGTCGGCGCCCTCGAGCAGACGCGTGATCTCCTCGGGATCCTCGAGCGCGGAGCCGCGCCCGACGTCCGGATTGGAGCCCGCCCCCAGGCCCTGGGTCAGCTTGGCCCCCAGCTGGATCTTCACCGGCGCCGGCGAGTTGCGCAGTGCCTGCAGATCCGTGTTGGCGACGATGAAGTCGACGCCCGTGAAGTCGGCCGCGATCATGCGGCTGACCGCGTTGCTGCCGCCGCCGCCCAGACCGATGACCTTGATCTTCGCCGCCGGCGGCACCTGCTCGAGCTCGAAGAGCGGGCGCCGTGTCCGATCCTTCTCCATCAAGTTCTCCCCTTCCGTGGACGCGCCCTGCCGTCGCGTCCGCCGCGCGCGTGTGTGGGTGTCGTCGAGCCCGGGGCCGGGCGTGAACAGTGGCGGCTGCCGCTCGTCCCCCCGAAGCTGTCCTTCGCTCGAAGCGCCGCTAGAAGATTTCACCGAACCACCCGGCCAGGCGCCGCCCGATGCGGGCGAGAAAGGCGCCGTCGTTGGGGTCGAGGGGCGGCGCGCCGCTCGACTGGCGCCGGGCACCGTAGATGGCCAGCCCCACCCCGGTGGCGTAGATCGGGCTGCGGACGATGTCGGCGAGACCGCCGACCTCGGCTGGCACCCCGCGGCGGACCGGCTGGTCGAACACTGCCTCGGCCAGCTCGGGCACGCCCTCCATGATCGAGCTGCCGCCGGTGACGACGATGCCGGCGGTGGCGGCGTCCTGGAAGCCCGCCTTGGTCAGCTCCCGCGCGACGAGGGTGAAGATCTCCTCGACGCGCGGCTGGATGATCTCCGAGAGCACCTGCCGCGAGAGCTGGCGCGGCTTGCGCCCGCCCACCGACGGCACGTCGACGGTCTCCTCGGCCGGCACCATGGCCGTGAGCGCGCAGCCGTACCGCTTCTTGAGGCTCTCGGCGTCGGCCATCGGCGTGCGCAACCCCACCGCCACGTCGTTGGTGATGTGATCGCCGCCCAGCGGCAGCACGGCCGTGTGCCACACGGCGCCGTCGCGGAAGAGCGCCATGTCGGTGGTGCCGCCCCCGATGTCGATGAGGACGATGCCCAGCTCCTTCTCGTCGGGGAACAGCACCGCCTCCGCCGAGGCGATGGGCTCCAGCACGACGTCCTGCACCGCCAGCCCGGCCCGGTTCACCGAGCGCACGACGTTCTGGATCGACGTCACCGCCGCCGTCACGATGTGGACCTCGACCTCCAGCCGCACTCCCGACATGCCGAGCGGCTCCCGCACGCCGTCGGCGTCGTCCACCATGAACGTCTGCGGCAGGACATGGATGATCTCGCGGTCCTGCGGCACGTTGATGGCCCGGGCCGCTTCCACCGCCCGCTCGATGTCGGTGGCCGTCACCTCGCGGTCCCGCCCCGACACCGCCACCACGCCGCGGCTGTTGTGCGAGCGGATGTGGCCGCCGGCCACGCCGGCGTAGGCGCGGGCGACCTCGGCGCCGGCCATCTGCTCGGCCTCGGCCACCGCGTGCTTGATCGCCTCCACGGTGGAGTCGATGTTCACCACCACGCCGCGGCGCAGTCCCCGCGAGGGCGCGTTGCCGACGCCGACCACGTCGAGGCCGCCGCCCGGCTTGGGCTCGCCGATCACCGCGCAGATCTTCGTCGTGCCCACGTCGAGCCCGACGACCAGCTCCGGCGCCTTGATCTTCTTCATGGGAGCGAGTGCCTCAGGGCCGCCTCGACACGTGGGTGGCCCGTTCCAGAGCCGCGTGGCGTCAATTGGAGCGAGTGCCTCAGGGCCGCCTCGACACGTGGGTGGCCCGTTCCAAAAACACGTGGCTTCATTTGTAGCGAGTGCCTCGGGGCCGCCTCGACACGTGGGTGGCCCGTTCCAGAGCCGCGTGGCTTCATTTGTGCGTCGCTCGCTTGAGGACGACCTGGTCGCGGAAGCGGAGGTCGACGGCCTGAACGTCGTGAGTGGTCGTCACCTGGGCCAGCACACCCTCGAGACGGGCCAGCCGCTCCTCCCACTCCTCGCTGCCCAGCCGTACCTCGACGCCGTCGACGGTGTAGAGCACCGGCCCCTCGGGCCGGCTCATGTCGATCTCGGAGATCTCCGCGGCCAGCGTGGAGCCGGTGCGGAGCAGGGCCCGGATGAGCGCGATGGCGGCGCGCGCCCGGGGACCGGGCGTGGTGCGCATGGTGGCCAGCTCGTCCTCGCTGAGCCCGCTGATCACGGGCACCTCGGTGGCCACCGCGTGGGATTCCTCGCCGAGCAACCGACCGTCCTCGTCGAGCCAGTGCAGGCGGGCCGCGTGCACGAGCGTGAAGGGCCGGCGTTCCTCGATCATGATCGACACCCGGTTGGGCAGCTCGCGCACCACGTCGGCGCGCCGGATCTCCGGCAACGCTTCCAGCCGGGCCCGCACGCGGTCGGGATCGACCCGCCACAGGTTGGTCCCGCGCACGATGCCGGACACTTCCAGGATGCGCTGGGCCGGCACCCGCGAGGCGCCCCGCACCTCCACCGCGACGACGGCGAAGCGCGGCGTCGTGAGCCCCCAGTGCGCCGCCGCCACCACCCCCACCACCGTCGCCGCCAGCACCGCGACGACGCCGACGCCTCGCAGCCAGCGCAGGCGCCGACGCGGCCGCCGGCGCCCGCGCGGCACGCGCTGGCCGGCGACCGCCGTGGCGGGGTCGCCGAAATCGCCGAGCGCGGGCGGACGCCCGCGGGGCGAGATGAGGCCTCTACTCACCGATGATCCTGATCTCGGGCTCCAGCACCACGCCCGCGTGGGCGTGCACCCGCTCCCGGGTCACTTCCATCAGGGTCAGCACGTCGCTGGCCATGGCGCCGCCGCGATTGACGATGAAGTTGGCGTGCTTGGCCGAGATCTCCGCCCCGTTGATGCGCTTGCTCTTGAGCCCGGCCTTCTCGATCAGCCGCGCCGCGTTCTCGTGGCCGGGGTTCTTCCACACGCAGCCGGCCGAGGCCAGCGCCAGCGGCTGGGTGGACTTCTTGATCTTGAGCCGCTGCTTGATCTCCTTCTGGATCTCGGCGAGCGGGCGGCGGTGCAGCTGCAGCCGGCAGCCGACCAGGACCGAGCCGGCGGGGGCGTGGAACGCGCTGTAGGTGAAGGCGCCCCCGGCCGGCTTGAATTCACCGATCGAGCCGTCGGGATGCAGGTAGTAGACGGCGCTGACGAAGTCGCCGATGCAGCCGTCGGGCGTCCCCGCGTTCATGGCCAGCGCGCCGCCGATGGTGGCGGGAATGCCGACCAGGCACTCGATGCCGCCCAGGTTGAGGACGGCCGCCTCCCGGATGAGCGAGGACAGGCTGACGCCGGCGCCCGCCACGGCCTCCTCGCCGTTGAACTCGGCCCGGCCCAGGCATCCCTCCAGCTTCAGCACGACACCCCGGATGCCGCGATCGCGCACGAGCAGGTTGTTGCCACCACCGAGCACCGCCACCGGCAGCTGCTCGCGCTCGGCGAACATCAGCGCGTGGCGGATGTCGTCCACGTCCTGCGGCACCACGAAGATGTCGGCGGCGCCGCCCATGCGGAGCGAGGTATGGAAGCTCAGGGGCTCCTTGAAGCGGACTTCCCCCCGGATCTCTCCTAGCATTTGGTCCCCCCATTCGGCGACTCGGCATCGAGCCGTCGCAGAATGTCCGAGCCCATCTGACTCACGTCGCCGGCGCCCAGGGTCAGTACCAGATCCCCGGGGCGGCTGATTTCGCACACGTAGTCGACGATGCGGGCCCGATCGCCGCCGAGATAGGTGACATGGCGGTGACCGTGCGCGCGGATGCCCTCCACGAGGTCGGCGGCGCTGACGCCGGCGATCGGCGCCTCGCCCGCCGCGTAGATGTCCATCACCACCACCACGTCGGCCTGGTTGAAGGCGGTGAGGAATTCCTGGCGCAGGTGCTGCGTACGGCTGTAGCGGTGCGGCTGGAAGACCGTGACGACACGGCAGTCGAACCCGGCCTTGGCGGCGGCCAGGGTCGCACGGATCTCGGCGGGGTGGTGGCCGTAGTCGTCGACCACGGTGACGCCTCCCGCCGTGCCACGGATCTGGAAGCGGCGCTGCACGCCGGCGAAGCCGGCCAGCGCCGTCTGGATCGTCCGGAAGGGGATCTCGAGGTCCAGCCCCACGCCGATGGCGGCCAGCGCGTTGAGGACGTTGTGACGGCCGGGAATCTGCAGCGTGCACTCACCCAGCAGGCTGCCGCGGTGGTGCACCTCGAAGCGGCTCGTCATGCCACTCAGCTGCAGCCGGCGGGCCACGAGGTCGGCGCCGGACTCGAGACCGTAGGTCACCAGGCGCTTCTCGACATGGGGCAGCAACATCTGGATGTTCGGCTGGTCCAGGCAGAGCACGACACTGCCGTAGAACGGAACCTTGTTGACGAAGGTCAGGAAGGCGGCCCGGATGGCCTCCAGGTTGCCGTAGTGGTCGAGGTGCTCGGCGTCGATCGTGGTCACCACCGCGATGGTCGGCGCCAGCTTGAGGAACGAGCCGTCGGACTCGTCGGCCTCGGCCACCAGGAACTCGCCCTGGCCGAGGCGGGCGTTGGAGCCCAGGTGGCTGACGCGCCCGCCCACCACGATCGTGGGGTCGAGACGGCCCTCGGCCAGCACCACTGCCACCAGCGAGGTCGTCGTCGTCTTGCCGTGGGTGCCGGCCACCGCGATGCCGTACTTCAGCCGCATCAGCTCGGCCAGCATCTCGGCCCGGGGGATGGTCGGGACCTGGTGCTGGCGAGCCGCCTGCACCTCGACGTTGTCCCGCGACACGGCCGAGGAGTAGACGAGCACGTGAGCGCCCTCGACGTTGGCCGCCGCGTGCCCGATGTGGATCTTCGCCCCCAGCCGCTCCAGTCGCTCGACGGTCTCGTTGCGCTTCTGGTCGGAGCCGCTCACCTGGTAGCCCAGGTTGAGCAGGATCTCGGCGATGCCCGACATCCCGATGCCGCCGATGCCGACGAAGTGGATGTGCTGGTAGCGCTTAAACATGCGCGTGCTGAGAGATGTTGAGCAGCACCCCGGTCGAGAGCATCGTCATGAGCAGGGCGGAGCCGCCGAACGAGATGAACGGCAGTGGCAGTCCCTTGGTGGGCAGCAGGCCCGTCACCACGCCCAGGTTCACGAGCGTCTGCGTCGCGATGAGCAGCGTGATCCCCAGTGCCAGGTAGGCGCCGAACGGCTCGGCGGTCCGCAGGCCGACGCGCAGCCCCCGCCAGATCAGCACGACGAAGAGCCCCACGAAGGCCACGGCACCCAGGAATCCAAGCTCCTCGCCGACCACCGCGAAGATGAAGTCGGTGTGCGCCTCGGGAAGGTAGAAGAGCTTCTGCCGCGAGCCGCCCACGCCCTGCCCGAGCAGGCCGCCGTTGCCGAAGGCCAGCCACGACTGGATGATCTGAAAGCCGCTGCCGCGCGGATCCGACCACGGATCCCAGAAGGCCGTCATGCGGCGCAGCCGGTAGGGGGCGGCGTAGATGGCGATCGCCAGCAGCGGCAGCGCCGGCGCCAGCGCCCAGCCCAGGTAGCGGGCGGGGCTGCCGGCCAGGTACAGCAGGCCGAACGTCAACGCGATCAGCGTGAGGCAGTTGCCGAGGTCGGGCTGCACGAAGACGAGCGCGGCGAAGGCGCCGGCGACCAGCAGCGGCGGCAGCAGGCCGCGCCGCAGATCGCCGAGCTGATCCTGTCGGCGGGCGACGAACGCGGCCAGGTACAGCACGAGCGCGAGCTTGGCCAGCTCGGCCGGCTGGAAGGACACCACCCCGAGCCGGATCCATCGCCGCGTGCCGTTGATGGCCTGCCCGAACGGCGGCACCAGCACCAGCACGAGCAGCACGCCGGCCACGATCAGCGCCGGCACGACCAGCTTCTCGAGGTACCGGTAATCCACGCGCGCCGCCACCAGCATCGCCACCGAGCCGAGCAGCGCCCAGAACAGCTGCTTCTTCAGAAAGAAGTACGGATCGTTGAACCGGTCCGCCGCCACGATCGCGCTCGCCGAGTACACCATCACCACGCCCGCCGACAGCAGCACCACCGCCACGCCGAACAACCACATATCAGGCGTCAGCTTCCTCGGCACTACGCGTTCCCCCCAGCGGCGCTGACGGCGGGGGCGGCGGGCGTCGGAGTGACAGCGAGATCCGGATGCTTTGCGAAGATCTGCCGACGCCGACGGGAGTCGCCGGGGGCGGGGTGGGGGTGATGGCTCGTCAGGCGCGAACCAGGGCGAGCCGAGTCTCGCGTGGCGGTTGCCGGCGGGGCGAGCGAGCCGCCGACGCTGGACAGCCGCAACCCCAGCCCCCCCTGGGGGATGGGGGGCCGAGCGAGCCCCGCTTGAGTAACCGAGGCGAGCCATGGGCGCGCCTGACGAGCCACCACCCCCACCCCGCCCCCGGTGACGTGCGCGAGCGCCACTAGTCGAGCGCTCCGACGAGCTTCTTGAACACGTCCCCGCGATGCTCGTAGTTGTCGAACATGTCGAACGACGCGCACGCCGGCGAGAGCAGGACGACACCGCCGCGGCCGGCCTGGGCCCGCGCCGCGTCGATGGCCGCCTGCATCGTGGGCGCCGCGCTCACCGGGATATCGACCGCCGCCAGTGCGGCGGCGATCTTTGGCCCGTCCTCGCCGATCACGACCGCGTGGGCCACGCGGCCGCGCGCCGTCTCGGCCAGCGGGGCGAAGTCCTGGCCCTTGCCCTTGCCGCCGGCTATCAGCACGACGCGCTCGTCGAAGCTCTCCAGCGCCTTGACCGTCGAGGCGACGTTGGTACCCTTGGAGTCGTTGTAGAACTGCACGCCGCGCAGGTCGCGCACGAACTCGATGCGGTGCTCCACCGCGCGAAAGCGCCCGATGGCGCGGCGGATGGCGGCGGCGCCCAGGCCGAACCACAGCGCGCAGGCGGTGGCCGCCAGCGCGTTCTCGACGTTGTGCTGGCCGCGCAGCTGCATCTCGACCAGCGGGCAGATCTCCTCCACGTGGCCGTTCAGACGAGCGGCGATCCAGCCCTCGCGCACGAACACCCCGTGCTCGAGCGGCCGCCGACGGCTGAACCACAGCACCCGCGCCCGCGTGCGCGAAGCCAGAGCCGCGGCGGCCGGGTCGTCGGCGTTGAGGACGGCGCAGTCGGCCGGCGTCTGGTTGCGGAAGATGCGCGCCTTGGCCTCGACGTAGGCCTCGAAGGAGCCGTGGCGGTCCAGGTGGTCGGGCGTCACGTTCAGCACGGCGGCCACGCGCGGCTGGAAGGTGTCGATCGTCTCCAGCTGGAAGGACGACACCTCGGCGACGACGATACCGTCGGGGGGAAAGCCGAGCGCGCCGACGGCGAGCGGCGTCCCGATGTTGCCGGCCACCAGCACCGGCCGCGGCTGCTCGGCCAGCAGGGCGCCGGTCAGCGCCGTCGTGGTCGTCTTCCCGTTGGTCCCCGTGATGGCGATGGTGTCGGCCTCCATCGCCCGCCAGCCCAGCTCCAGCTCGCCGATGATCGGCAGCCCGGCCGCCCGCGCCGGCGCCAGCTGCGGCGAGTCGACCGGCACGCCGGGACTCACGACCACGAGCACGGCGCCGTCGAACGCCCCCTCGCCCCCGGTGGTGAGCAGGCGGACCCCGGCCTCGCGCAACGCCGCCACCTCGCGGCCGAGCGCCGCCAGCGGCTTGACGTCGGTGCCGATCACCTCGGCACCGGCCGCGCGGAGCAGGCGGGCGGCCGCCACGCCGCTGCGCGCGAGCCCCACCACCGTCACCCGCCGGCCGGCGAACCCTTCGAGCCACGTCCGTCCTCGCGTCGCCACGTGATCATCCTCGAGTGCAATCATGCCGCGTCCCTCAGCGTGTTCACCGGCCCGCCTCGCCTCATCGCAGTTTGAGCGTCGTCAGCGCGAGTAGCGCCAGAGCGAAGGAGACGATCCAGAAACGCACCACGATCTTGGGCTCGGGCCACCCGGTCAGCTCGTAGTGATGGTGCAAGGGCGCCATCCGAAACACGCGCTTCCCGGTCAGCTTGAAGGACGCGACCTGCAGGATGACCGAGGCCGCCTCCACCACGTAGATGCCGCCGATGAGCGGCAGCAGCAGCTCGGCCTTGGTGATCACGGCCAGCATGCCGATCGCGCCGCCCAGGGCCAGCGAGCCGGCGTCGCCCATGAAGACCTCGGCCGGATGGCAGTTGAACCACAGGAAGCCGACGGCCGCCCCGATGAGGGCCGCGCAGAACACCGTCACCTCGCCGGCGCCGCGGACGTTGAGGATCTTCAGATAGTCGGCCGCCCGGAAGTTGCCGGTGAGATAGGCGAGGATCCCGAAGGCGCCGCCGGCCATCACGATGGGGCCGATGGCGAGGCCGTCGAGCCCGTCGGTGAGGTTCACGGCGTTGGAGGCCCCCACCACCACCAGCATCGCGAACGGAAACCACCACCAGCCCAGGTTGACCAGCCAGCCCTTGAAGAACGGGATGGCCAGCACCGGCTGCCAGTCGGCCCGCGGCTGCCAGAAGACGATCTGCAGCAGGAGCAGCGTGAGCGCCGCTTGCAGCAGGAACTTCACGCGCGCCGACAGGCCGCGGCGCTTGCGGATCTTCAGCCAGTCGTCCCACATGCCGATGAAGCCGAAGCCGCTCACCGCCAGCATGGCGACCCACACGTAGCGGTTCGTGAGGTTCGCCCACAGCAGCGTCGCGCCCAGGATGGAGGTCAGGATCACCACGCCGCCCATCGTCGGCGTGCCCTTCTTGCTGCGGTGCCGCTCCGGCGTGTCCTCCCGCACGGTGTCCGCGCCGTACTGCATGCGCCGCAGTCGCCCGATCAGCCACGGGCCCACCAGCAGCGAGATCACCAGCGCGGTGATCAGCGCCATGAAGGACCGGAACGTCACGTACCGGAAGACGTTGAAGACGATGTAGTCCTTGGCCAGCGGCACGAGGAACTGGTAGAGCATCGTCCGGGCTCATTCCGGGTCCGAGCGCTCGCGCCCGGACCGGGCCAACCGCGCCATCAGCGCGTCCACGACGCGTTCCATGCGCATGCCCCGCGACCCCTTGACCAGCACCACGTCGCCGGCCACCACGCGCTTGAGCAGGTGGGCCACCGTGTCCTCGAAGGTGGTCAGGTGCCGCGCCTCGCCCAGGCCCGCCCCCCGCGCCGCCTCGACAGCCAGCTGCATGGCCCGGCCCACACCGACCAGCTCGTCGGCGGGCAGGGCGGCCACCTGGCGGCCCACCTCACGGTGGGCGTCGTCGGACATGGGGCCCAGCTCGAGCATGTCGCCCAGCACGACGATCAGGCGACGGCCACGCCGGTGGGCGGCCACGGTGTCGAGCGCGGCCTGCACCGAGACGGGGCTCGCGTTGTAGGTGTCGTCCAGGATCGTGACGTCGCCGGCCCGCTTCCACACGCAGCGACCGGCCACCGGCCGCACCGCGGCCAGCCCCCGGGCGACGTCGGCCAGCGACAGCCCGAGCGCGATGCCGGCGGCGGCAGCGGCCAGCGCGTTGCCCACGTTGTGGCGGCCGGCCAGGCCCAGTGTCACCGGCTGCCGCTCGCCGCCCGCCTCCAGGATGAGCGACAGGCCATGCTCGTCGTCGACGACGTCGCCGACGGCCCGCACGTGGGCGGCGCCGGCGCGCCCGTAGGTCACCACCCGCGCGCGCGTCTCCCGCGCCATCCCCGCCACGCGCGCGTCGTCGGCGTTGAGGACGGCGACGCCGTCGGCGCCGAGCGCGCGCACCAGCCCGGCCTTCTCCTCGCGCACACCGTCCAGCGAGCCCAGGTACTCGGTGTGCACGGCCGCGACGGTCGTGACGATGGCCACCGTCGGCGCGGCCAGCGCAGCCAGCGCGGCGACCTCGCCGCGGGCGTTGGAGCCGATCTCGAGCACGGCGGCCTGGTGCTCGGGCGTCAGCCGCAGCAGCGTGAGCGGCAGGCCCCACTGGTTGTTGAACGAGCGATCGGGCCGCAGCACCTCCCACCGCGTGCCCAGCACGCCGGCCGTGAGCTCCTTGGTGGTCGTCTTGCCGTTGCTGCCGGTGACGGCGACCACGGGGATGGTGAAGCGGCCGCGGTGCCAGGCCCCGAGCGCACCCAGCGCCCGCGTGGTGTCCTCGACGAGCACGAGGGGGACATTGGCCGGGACCTCGTCGGGCAGCGCGTGCACGATCAGGCAGGCGGCGCCCCGCGCGGCCGCCTCGGCCAGGAAGGCGTGGCCGTCGAGCCGGTGGCCGCGGATCGCGAAGAACGCCTCGCCCACCGCGAGCGCGCGGGAGTCGATCGACACCCCGGTGACCGGGATGCCGAGGTCCCCGGCGACGAGCGCGCCCCGCGTGGCCCGTACGATGTCCTGCACGGTGAACGGCGGCACCCGGCTCATCGGCGTCCTCCGCCAATCAGGATCGCGCGCGCCACCGCGCGGTCGTCGAAGTCGAGCACGTCGGCGCCGACGATCTGGTAGGTCTCGTGGCCCTTGCCCGCGATCAGCACGGTGTCGCCGGCCGCGGCCCAGCCAAGCGCCGCCTCGATGGCCCGGCGCCGATCGGGCTCGCGCGCGGAGCGGTCGGCGCCCCCGGCCACGCGGGCGGCGCCGCCCGCGACCTCGTCGACGATCGCCTCCGGGTGCTCCGAGCGTGGGTTGTCGGAGGTGATCCACACCCGGTCGGCGAGCCGGGCGGCGATCTCGCCCATGATCGGCCGCTTGCCGCGGTCGCGATCGCCGCCGCAGCCGAACACCACGGCCAGCCGGCCGGGCGTGATCTTGCGGGCGGTGGCCAGCACGCGCTCGAGGGCGTCAGGCGTGTGCGCGTAGTCGACGACGACCAGGAACGGCTGGCCGGCCCGCACCTGCTCGAAGCGGCCCGGCACCGCGCTCACCCCGCCGAGCGCGCGGGCGATGACGTCGAGGGCCAGCCCCAGCGCCAGGCCGGTGGCCACGGCGCCGAGCAGGTTCATCACGTTGTGCTCGCCGATGAGGGCCGAGCGCAGGGTCAGCCGGCCGCGCGGGGTGTCGACGCTCATGCGGATGCCGTCGAGTGCCGAGGTGTGCTCGACCGCGCGCACGCGGGCGCCGGCACTCAGTCCGAACGGCAGCACCGGCACGTCGAGCCCGGCGACCATGGCGGCGCCGGCCGGATCGTCGGCGTTGACCACCGCGGTCCGTCCCGCCTTCGGGGAGGCGGCCAGCAGCTCGAACAGCCGTCGCTTGGCGCGCCGGTACTCGTCGAAGGTGCCGTGGAAGTCGAGGTGGTCCTGGGTCAGGTTGGTGAACAGGGCCACGTCGAAGTCGAGCCCGTCCACGCGGGACAGCGCCAGTGCGTGCGAGGAGACCTCCATCGCCACCCCACCGATGCCGCGCGCCCGCATCTCGGCGAGCATCCCCTGGATCTCCAGCGACTCCGGCGTGGTCTGGCTGGCCGGCCGGATCTCGCTACCCAGCACGTACTGGATCGTGCCGATGATGCCGGTGTCGAGGCCGCGCGCCCGCAGTAGCGCATCGACCAGGTACGAGGTCGTCGTCTTGCCGTTGGTGCCGGTGATGCCGACCAGCGTGAGCCCGGCCGAGGGATGGCCGTGGTAAGCGTTGGCCAGCCGGGCCAGCGCCCGCCGGGCCGAGGGCACCAGCACCTGGGCCACCGGCAGGTCGGCCACCGGCTCCCCCTCGGTCACCACGAGGCGGGCGCCGCGGGCCACAGCCTCGGGCACGAACCGGCGCGCGTCCTGCTTGAAGCCCGGCACCGCCACGAAGCAGTCGCCCGGCTCCACTTTCCGCGAGTCCGCGGTCAGGCCGCTGACGGACGGCGGCACGGCGCCGACCACGCGGCGCTCCGGGAGCGCGTCGATCAGCAGTCTCACGGGTACCTCGTGCCTCGACATCTCATCTCGCGGCGGCGGCCAGGGTCAGCCGCACACCGGCCTGCCCGTCGAGTGTCTCGCCCGGGGGCGGCGCCTGGTCGGCCACCACCCGGCCCTTGCCCGTCACCTTGACCGCGATCGCCAGCGGCGCCAGCGCGGCCAGCGCGTCGCGCAGCGTCCGGCCGCGAAGGTCCGGCATCAGCCGCCCGTCGACCCCGGGCCCGGCGGTGATGCTGGCCAGCCGCACGCGCCCGACCGTGCCCTCGGCCGGCCCCGTCACGATCGACACCGGGGCGGCGTCGCGCGGCGGTACCTCCAGGTAGCGCAGCACCTCGGCGCCGATCGCCGAGAAGATCGGGGCCGCCGCCTCGCTGCCCCACTTCTCGTTCTTCGGCTCGTCGAGCATGACCAGCATCGCCAGCCGGGGCTCGTCGGCCGGGCGCGAACCCCACGAACGAGAGCACGCCCGGGGCCCGCGAGTAGCGCCGCGTGTTCGGGTCGAGCTTCTGCGCGGTGCCGGTCTTGCCGGCGACATCGTAGCCGGGGATGGCCGCGTTGTGGCCCGTGCCCTGGCTCACCACCTGCGTCATCAGTCGGGTCAGCGTGCGCGCCGTCTCCGGGCTGATCACCTGGCGCACGGCCTGGGGCTCGAACCGACGGGTCTCCCGCCCCTCGGCGTCGAAGATCGAGCGGACCAGCCGGGGCTGCATGAGGGTGCCGCCGTTGGCGACCGCCCCGAAGGCGGCCACCATCTGCAGCGCGGTGACCGAGACCTCCTGGCCGATCGACATGGTCGGCAGCGAGAGCGCCGACCACCGCTGCGGATCGCGCAGCTGGCCCCGGCTCTCTCCGGCCAGTCCCACCCCGGTGAGCGCCCCGAAGCCGAAGGCGGTCATGTAACGGTAGTAGCGCTCGCGCCCGAGCGCCAGCCCCACCTTGATGGAGCCCACGTTCGAGGAGTTCTGCAAGACCTCGCCGAAGGACAGCCAGCCGTACTTCTTCCAGTCGCGGATCGTGGTCTTGGCGATGGTGATGCTGCCGTTCTCGGCCCAGATCCGATCCTCGGGCCGCACCACCCCCTCCTCGAGGGCGGCGGCGGCCAGGATGACCTTGAAGGTCGAGCCCGGCTCGAACGGATCGGTCACGGCGCGGTTGCGCCAGTAGTCGCGCGACGGCACGTCGAGGAAGGTGTTGGGGTTGAAGGTGGGCCGCACCGCGATGGCCAGCACGTCGCCCGTGCGCGGCTCCATCACGACGGCCATGGCCGCCTTGGCCTGGGTCCGCCGGTAGGCGGCGTCGATCTCCCGCTCGGCCAGGTACTGGATGGTGCGGTCGATCGTCAGCATGACGCCGTGGCCCGGCGCCGGCTTCTGGAGGATCGCCTCGGTGACGACCTCTCGCCCCAGCGCGTCGCGGCCCACCACCGCCTTGCCGGCGGTGCCGACCAGCGTGTCGTTCAGCGCGCGCTCGATGCCCTCCAGCCCACCGTCCACGCCCTCGAAGCCCACCACGTGCGCCGCCAGCTCGCGGTTGGGGTAGAGCCGCAGCGGCTCGGGCAGGAAGCCCAACCCCGGCTCGCGCAGCGCCCGGACGTCGGCGGCCACCGAGGGCGGCAGGCGGCGGCGCAGCCAGACGAACGGCTTGCCGCCGGTGAGCGCGGCGTGCAGCTCACGCTCGGGGACGCCGATCAGCGGGGCCAGCCGGTGCGCCACGCGGACGGGGTCGCCGACCCCGCGCGGCTGGGCGAAGAGCGACTCGGCGGGGCTCGAGGTCGCCAGGGCCGTCCCCTGGCGGTCCACGATGGGCCCGCGCTGGGCCTGCAGGACCACCGTGCGCGAGTACTGACGCTCGGCCATGGCGGCGAGATCGCCGGCGCGGATCACCTGCAGCCAGCCGAGGCGGCCGACGACGCCGGTGAAGGCCAGGGCCAGGATACCGGCGAGCACGAGCACGCGCGTGCGGAGCCCGGTCATGCGGGGCCTCGCCCGAGTGTCGTGCCGGCGCCGGCGCCGGTCACCGAATCGGGGTCCTCGGCGTGGCATCGGTGGCGGCGGCGACGCGGCTGCGATGGGCGGCGGCCAGGCCGGTGCCGGTGGACGCGAACTCGCGGGCCAGGCGGACCTGCTGGCGGTCGGGTGTGGCCAGGCCGAGCTGGCGGGCCTTCTGCTCGATGCGGGCCGGCGCCCGCAGCGTCGCGACCTCGACCTCGAGCTGGCGGATGGCCGTCTCGACCTGGGTGCGCTCGCGGTGCAGGCGGTCGATCTGGTAGGCCAGGTGCACCTGCTGCACGCGTAGCCCGACGACGCCGAGGCCGCCGCCGACGAGCGCGGCGGACACCAGCAGCGCCCCGATGAGCGAGCGGCGCACGCGTGGATCCTGTTCCCGATGCAGTCTCTGCTGAGTCTTCACGGCAGCCGCTCCAGCACGCGCAGCTTCGCGCTCCGGGCACGGGGGTTGGCCCGCACCTCATCGTCCCCGGGCGGCAGGGGCGACGGCTCGAGCTCCGCGAAACCCGCGGCCTCGAGGCTCCGGAACGTCTGCTTCACGATGCGGTCTTCGCCCGAGTGAAACGCAATCACGCCGAGCCGCCCCCCGGGGGCGAGCAGCCTCGGCCCGTCGGCGAGCGCGCGCCGGAGGGCGCCCGGCTCGTCATTGACGGCCATTCGAAGGGCCTGGAAGGTGCGGGTGGCGACGTGCAGCCGGTGCGGCCACGCCGCCCGGGGCACGGCCGCCCGCACGGCAGCGACGAGGTCGCCGGTGGTGGTGAGCGGGCGGCGGTACACGATCGCCCGCGCGATGCGCCGCGCGAAGCGCTCCTCGCCGTACTCGTGCAGGATCCGGGACAGCTCGTCCTCGGGCAGCCGGTTCAGCAGCATCGCGGCCGGCTCGCCGCGGGTGGGGTCCAGGCGCATGTCGAGTGGCTCCTCGGCCTGGAAGGAGAAGCCCCGACCGGAGGCCTCGAGCTGCCACGAGGAGATGCCGAGGTCGAGGAGCACGGCGCGGGCCTCGGTGACACCGTGCTCGGCGGCGGCCGTCCCGAGGTCAGCGAAGCTGGCGTGGGCCACGCGGGCGCGCTCACCGAAGCGGGCCAGCCGGGCCCCGGCCTGGCGCACCGCCTCGGGGTCGGCGTCGAGCCCGAGCAGGCGGACGTCATCGCCGCTCCGCTCCAGCATCACCTCGGCGTGTCCACCCATTCCCACCGTCCCATCGATCACCCAGCCCTCCCGGCGCGGCCGCAGCAGAAACGCGACCTCGTCCACGAGGACGGGAACGTGAACCGTTAGACCCCGAAGGCCGACAGCTTCTCGAACAGCGTCGGCAGCGAGTCGCCCTGCGTCCGCTCGTACTCGTCGAACCTGGCCCGGTCCCACACCTCGAACATCCGCCGCCCCCCGCCGACCAGGGTGACGTCCTTCTTCTCGAGGCCGGCCTGCTTGCGCGTGTCGGGGGACAGCAGCAGGCGCCCGGCGCTGTCCAGGGCGGCGTCCTTGGCTCGCGACATGTACAGGCGGGAGAGCTCCCGCACGTCCGGAGAGAACATCGGCTGGGCGTTGAGCTTCTCCTCGATCCGCTGCCACTCGTCCAGGGGGTGGACCTCCAGGGCGTGCTCGTTGGGCACCACGATGAGCTGGCCGGCCTGCTCCCCGAATTGAGCCAGGGCATCCCGGAACTTGGACGGGATGCTCAAACGGCCCTTCGGATCGATCGTGTGCTGGTAACGGCCCCTGAACATGTCCCCTCGTGGGTCTATTTACGGTCTTTCATCCCACTTCGCCCCACTTGTGCGGCGAGATTACAATTGCCAAAAAGGCCTGTCAAGGGAAAATAAGCGATTTTTTAGGGTGATTTAGGACGTCATATGGTGGGACGACCCGTAGCGGTCATCCCACCTGGCCCCCCACCCGGGATTGTGGGATGGGCCGCCGGGACCTGGGGCTAGACCCGGCTCAGCGGGGCTTGTAGTACTTCAGGGCCTCCGGGATCCACCCTTCGATCTGGGCGATCCGGGTGGCCGGCAGCGGATGGGTGGACAGGAACTCGATCTGCGACCGATTCTTCGAGGCCTCACCCATCCGGACCCACAGGTCGCGGGCAGCCTGGGGGTGGTAGCCGGCCTTGGCCATGTAGATCAGGCCCAGGTGATCGGCCTCGGACTCCTGGCTACGGCCCCACGGCATCAGCAGGCCGTAGTTGGCGCCGGCGCCCAGCAGGCCGCTCACGAGCTGAACCGTCGCAGGGTCGCGCCCAGCCATGAGCGTCTGCGTACCCGCGGCGGTCGCCCCCTGCACCACGAGCTGCTGCGACAGCCGCTCGCCGCCGTGACGCGCGGTCGCGTGGGCTACCTCGTGGCCGAGTACGGCCGCCAGCCCGGCATCGTCACGGGTGATCGGCAGGATACCGGTGTAGACGGCAACCTTCCCCCCGGGCAGACAGAAGGCGTTGGCCTGTGGATCGTCAATGACCTTGAACTCCCATTGATAGTCTTTGCGCTCGGTCGCCTCGGCGATGCGGCGACCGACGCGCGTGACCTGCTCGGTGACTCGCGCGTCCGTCGAGACTTTCGCCTTGCCGATGATCTGCTGGTAGGACTCGAGACCCATCTGCGCCTCCTCGCCCTCGCTGACGAGCATGACCTGCGAGCGGCCGGTGATCGGCACCGTCTCGCACGCCACGGCTCCGAGGACGATCAGCGCGATCCAGAAGCGCACGCCGTGATTGTAACCCACGACGGTTTGGTGGGCGGCGATTGCCGTCAGCGGTTGCGCAGCTGGGTGTCGGTGGTGAAGGTGGCGGCGAGATCCTGCGTCAGCCGCGAGGGAGCGTGGTCGGCACGGGTCGTGAGGGTGACGGTGATGCGGCGCACGGCCGCAGGATCCGCGGTGGGCGCGCCGGCGCCGTCGAAGTATGCGAAGGCGAGGGACCGCACCGCGTTGACGACGGGCTGGGCGCCGCCGCCGGCATCACGGCGCAGCACGTCGCCGGCCAGCCGCCACGTCACCGTCTCGGTGGCGCCGCCGAGGGCACCGTCGCGATCACGATCGACGTGCAGGACCACGCGCGTCGACTCGGCCGCGGCCAGGGCCGGCGCCGCGCGCGGGCCCGTCCCCTGCCCGGCGCTGCGCAGCTCGGCGGCGAGCCACGCCAGCGCCGCGCGCCCACTCTGCTGCGCGTCCACGCGCGCCGCTCCCACCGTCCACGCCCGCTGCCCCTGCTCCAGCGTCACCACCGTCGCGCTCAGCGTCAGCCCCAGCACCGCCGTCGACACCAGCAGATCCCCCAACGTCACGCGCACGAGCCTGCCCCCGCCCCATCAACCCGTCAACGCCCAATCGCCGTGACGTCTCCATATGTCCCGAATGTCCCGAGCGTGATGTCCTGAGCGTGCGGCTCGTCTGCGGTGGTGGTGTCGCTGGCGCGGCCGTGCTTGTTCCGGTCTCGCCTTGTGGCGAGCCGTACCGCCAGCCGTGGACTCGGGGCGGGGTGAGCGAGCCGCCGACGGCTCGACTGGCCGCGACCCAGCCCCCACTGGAGGATGGGGGGCCCGAGCGAACCCCGCTCGCCTGGTTTAGGCGCAGCCACCGGCGAGACCGGGACATGCACGGCCGCGCCAGCGACGCCACCACCTCAGACGAGCCGCGCGCTCGAGACTGCTACAGGCCGGGCGTCACCAGGAATCCGCGGAGGTGGTAGTGCAACGGAGTTGTCGAGGGAGCGTCCGTCGTCGTGGCGTTGGCGAGAACCACGCTCTGCCCGGCGGCGAACTCCAGTCCCGTCGTGAGGCCGAGATTCAGCGACGTCTGGGCGGGCACGCACAGCACGCCGGTGCCGGACTCGCCGGCGCCGGTCGTCGGGGCGGCGGCTGGCGTCGTGCCCGGGCTGATCGCCGCTCCGCACGTCGGCGAGGTGCCGGGGTTGGTGACGAACACGTCGGTCAGGACGAGCTGGCGACCGGCCGGCACCGTGAACGCCGTGACCGGCGTCCCCGGCGAGACGGACCGCGTGAGCGAGATGATCTGCTCGACGGTCGGCGTGCCACCGGTCGTCGTCCCCGCGCCCGCGACCGGCGAGGTCGAGGTGCCCGGGCCGGTCACCGGCGACGCCGGCGAGCCGGTGCTGGGCCCGATCGTGCTCGGCGCCGCGGAGGCCGGTGCCGCCTGCGCGGTCAGCGAGCCCCCACTCACGGTCAGCCCCGGCGACGGCCCCGCGAGCATGTTATTGGCAGCCGCGACACCGGCCGCGAGCAAGACGAGCGCGGCGACGATCGGGAACTTCGGACGCGCCATGCGAGCCTCCTTGGGTGAAATGCGCCCCGGATGCTCGCAAGCCGTGTGCCCGCGAGGCGTCGATTGAAAGCGTTACACGCCGGGCGGCCGGCGATCCGCCCACGGCCGCAGGCGCTCGAACGCGGCGGCCGCTTGCAGCACCGCCACGTCTGCGAAGCGGCGTCCGACGATCTGCAACCCCACCGGCAGGCCGTCCCCGGTGAAGCCGCACGGCACCGATGCGGCCGGCTGTCCCGTCAGGTTGAACGGGTACGTGAACGGCAGCCACGCGTACGGCGCCACCGGGCGGCCGGCGATCTCGGTGGGATTGTCGAGTCCCACCTTGAACGGCGGACACGCGATCGTCGGCGTCAGCAGCAGATCGTACTTCTCGAAGAACGCACGCGGGTGCTGCCACCACGCGAGCCGATCGAACCACGCCTGCACGTACTTCGTCGGCGCGTTGCGCAGCGTGCTGTCGATGATCTTGGCCAGGCCGGCGTCGATCTCCGCGCGCCGATCGAGGTACGGCGCCAGGCGGGTGGCGATGCCGCCGCAGAAGATCTCCGACCACGCCTCGAAGGGGGACGGCCACCGCGGCGTGACCTCCTCGACGCGGCAGCCGAGGTCGCGGAACGCGCGGGCCGCCCGCGCGCACACCGCCGCCACCTCGGGATCGACGCAGTCGGCGAAGCCGAGGTCGTCGCTCCAGGCCAGTCGCAACCCCTTGAGCGAGCCGCGCAGCGACTTCACGTAGTCGACGCGCTCGGCCGGCAGCGAGCCCGGGTCGCGCTCGTCCGGTCCCGCGCACACGTTCATCATGAGGGCCGCGTCGGCGACGGTCCGCGTCATGGGGCCGACGTGAGAGAGGCTCCAGGCCCCGCTGACCGGATAGATCGGGATGCGGCCGTACGAGGCCTTGAAGCCGAAGATCCCCGTACAGGAGGCGGGGATGCGGATCGATCCACCGCCGTCGGTGCCGACGTGCAGCGGGCCCATTCCGGCCGCCGCCGCCGCCGAGGCGCCGCCGCTGGAGCCGCCCGGCGTGCGGTCGAGGTTCCAGGGATTGCGCGTGATGCCGAACAGCAGGTTGTGGGTGGCGCCGATCCAGCCCATCGTGGGCGTGTTCGTCTTGCCCAGCATGATGCCGCCCGCTGCCTTGAGGCGCGCCACCACCGGCGCATCCTCGGTGGGAACGTTGTCGCGGTAGAGCGGTGAGCCGAACGTCGTGCGCACCCCCCGGGTGATCACGAGGTCCTTCACCGAGAAGGGCACGCCGTGCAGAGGCCCCAGCTTGGCTCCGCGCTTGCCCAGCGCCCGCTCGGCGGCGCGGGCCTCCCGGCGCGCCTGGTCGGCCGTCACGGTGACGAACGCGTTGAGGATCGGGTTGAGCGCCTCGATGCGCGCGAGGGCCGTGTTGACGACCTCGACCGGCGAGACCTTCTTGCGCCTGATCATCCCCGCCAGCACCGTGGCCGGCACCCAGCTCAGCTCGTCCGCTCGCTCCTCCCGGGCCATCGATCTCTCCTGGAACCTGGGTGAACCGCTCGCTCGCGCCCGTATGGTAGGGCGTCGCCGCCGCATCGCCAAATCATCCGAGCTCGAGGCGATAGCCGTGCACGGTCAGGCTCGGTGCTACCCGGAGGTCGAGCTCGGGCGCCCGCACGAAGCCGAGCCGCTCGTACAGTCGCAGCGCGGCCGCCATCATCGGCGTCGTGTGCAGCGTCAGCGCCGTCGCCCCGGCCGCCCGGGCCCGGCGCGCGCACTCCTGCATCAACGCCGCCCCCACGCCCCGCCCTCGCCCGGCCGGCCCGACGGCCAGCAACCGCACTTCCGGCCACGGCCTCTCCCCGCCCGCGCCGGGCCGCGCGACACCCGCGGGATAGAGCAGGACGGTGGCGACGACGGCGCCCCCGTCGACGGCGACGATCTGCTCGGCGGGCCCGGGTTCGGCCAGCGTGGCCAGGATGTTGGCCCGATACCCGTCCCACAGGGCCCCCATCGGCGGCGCGTACTCCGCATAGGCGGCCAGGGTCACGGCCCGGATGGCGGCCTGATCGTCCGGTCGGGCGTCGCGGAGCGGGGGCACGCCCGGCTCACGCCGCGCCATAGTCGGGGCCGTCCTCGCCGACGAGCAGCTCGGTCCGTACGACGGCGCTCTCCCGGAGCGGGGCCAGCGTGGCCAGCCGGGCGTCGGCCCGGTACGCCTCGAAGGCCCCCGCATCGGGGAAGGCCACGACGTGGACCTCGCGGATCAGCGCCGGCGAGTCGTCGGGGACGACCACCGTCCGCTCGATCCGGCCGCCGTGCGCACGCATCACCGCGGCGGCCTGTCGCTCGAAGGCCCGGAACTGCTCGAGCGCGGCCCGGCGAACCGTGAGGATCGCGACGAGGGTCACGCGCCGCGCAGGCGGGGGTCGAGCGTGTCGCGCAACGCGTCGCCGAACAGGTTGGAGCCGAACACGGCCAGGCTGATCGCGAAGCCGGGGTACAGCACCAGGTGCGGCGCCTTCTGCGCGTACTCGGCGGCCGAGACCGAGAGCATGCGACCCCACGACGGATACGGCTCCGGCACGCCGAGGCCGAGGAACGACAGCGCCGCCTCGACCAGGATGGCGGCGCCGAGCTGGGCGGTGCACAGCACGATGAAGGGGCCGATCGTGTTGGGCAGCACGTGCCGGAAGGCGATGCGCAGGTGGCGCAGCCCCAGCGCCCGGGCCGCCTCGATGTACTGCATCTCCCGGATCGACAGCACGCTGGCCCGGATGATCCGGGCCGCCCGCGGCACGATCGGGATCGAGATCGCGATGATGACGTTGGGGATCGAGGGGCCCAGCGACGCCGACATCACGAGCGCCAGCACCAGCAGCGGCAGCCCCTGCAGGATGTCGAGCAGCCGCTGGGCGATCAGATCGGTCTTGCCACCGGCGTAGCCCGACAGCAGACCGATGATGCCTCCCAGCACCGAGCCGAGGATCGTCGAGCCGATGCCGACGATCAGCGAGACGCGGGCACCGTGCACGATGCGCGAGTAGATGTCGCGGCCGAGGTGATCGGTGCCGAGCCAGTGAGCCTCGCTCGACTTGGCCAGGGTGGCCGAGGCGTCGGTGGCGATGGGGTCGTGGGTCGCCAGCACGTCGGCGAACACGCCGGTCAGTAGCATGATCAGCATGAGGACGCCGCCGGCGGCGCCCAGCGGCTTCTTGCGCACGAAGCGGCTCACCGTCGCCGCCAGCGACTCGCGGCGGGCCACCCGGGCGGGCGCCGTCAGCTCGATCTCGGCCCCGATCGGCCTCACCGACATGCTCCGTCCCCCCGATCACTTGGCATAGCGCACGCGCGGGTCGAGGACACCGTAGAGCAGGTCGACGACCAGGTTGGAGAGGATGACCACGATGGCGATGAACATGACGAGGTTCTGCACGACCGGGTAGTCGCGCCACAAGATCGCCTCGACCAGGAAGCGGGCGACGCCGGGCAGGTTGAAGACCGTCTCCGTCACCACCAGGCCGCCGATGAGGAACGCGAACTCGATGCCGATGACGGTGACGACCGGCAGCACGGCGTTCTTGAGGGCGTGCCGCCACACCACCACCCGCTCGTTCTGGCCCTTGGCCCAGGCGGTGCGGACATAGTCCTCGCGCAGCACCTCCAGCATGGCCGAGCGGGTGATGCGCATGATGAGGGCCGAGGAGCGGTAGCCGACGGCCAGGGACGGCAGCATGAACTGCACGGCGTGCAGCCACAGGTTCTCGCGGGGGCTCACGTAGGTGAGGGGCGGGATCCAGGCCAGCCACGTCACCAGCGACAGGATGATGACCATGCCCAGCCAGAACGACGGCATCGAGAGCCCGGCCAGGCTGAACACGCGCAGGGCATAGTCGAGCGTGGAGTCCTGGCGCACGGCGCTGATCACGCCGGTCGGCACCCCCAGCACCACCGAGATGATCGTGGAGAGGATGGCCAGCTCCACCGTCACCGGCACCAGCGGCTTGATGATCTGCCAGGCCGGCAGGTCGTAGCGGTAGGACTTGCCGAGGTCGCCGACGAAGATCTGGCTGATCCATTCCAGGTACTGCCGCCAGTACGGCTTGTCGAGGCCGAGCTCCTGGAGGATGGCCTTCTTCTCGGAGGGGTTCACGTACCCGGCCGCCGAGAAGAGCACGTCGACGATGTCGCCGGGGGCCAGCCGCAGCAGCACGAAGATGACCACCGACATCCCGAACAGCGTGAGAACGGCGATGCCGAGCCGCTGAGCGATGTAGGTCTTCACGCCGCCGTCGGGACTACTTGTCGAGCCAGACTTCTTGCATCCGGCCGTAGTTGTAGAAGTTGTTGTGCGGGACCAGGTTCTTCACCTGCGGCCAGTGGGTGAAGTTGTCGACGCGCCACGTCAGCGTGGGTCGGACCGCCTCGTCCTCCAGCTTCTTCTGGATCTCCAGCACCAGGGCCAGCCGCTTCTTGGGATCGATCTCGGCCGACTGCTTGTCGAACATCGCGCCGATCTGCTCGTTGCAGTAGAAGGTGTAGTTGCGCGGCGAGCCGCACGCGAAGTTCTCGTAGTAGTTGGCGTCGGGATCGTCGATGCCCACGCCGGTGAGGTTGGCGCCGATCTGATATTCCCCGCGGGTGGCCATGGCGTGCCACTGGGCGGTCTCGATCTGCTTGAGCGTCGCGTCGATGCCGATCTGCTTCAGCTCGTTGATGATGAACGAGGCCATGTCGACGTAGACGGCGATGGCCCGGGTGACGATCTCCACCTTCACCGGCTTGTCGGGTCCGTAGCCGAGCTCGGCCATGAGCTTGCGGGCCTTGCCCTTCTCGTCGGCCGGCTTGCCGTAGCCGGGC
Source organism: uncultured Candidatus Rokubacteria bacterium (assembly GCA_963734175.1). Classification (GTDB taxonomy): domain Bacteria; phylum Methylomirabilota; class Methylomirabilia; order Rokubacteriales; family CSP1-6; genus AR5. Next base: position 158,562 of record CAVTGC010000010.1, on the reverse strand, counting down.
ATGGCGATCATGTCCTTGTCGAGCACGCCCCACACGCCCCACGGCCGGGACGGCATGGAGACGCCGATGGCGGCGCCGCCCTGGTGGACGGCCTGGTTCAGCGCGCGCCGATCGATGACGTGGGCCACGGCCAGCCGCGCTTTGAGATTATCGAAGGGCGGCCGCTTCGTGTTCATGATGACGTTCTCGTTCACGTTCTCGGCCGCGCGGGTGACGACGAGCTGCGGCACCGCCTTCTTGAGCTGCTCGGCGGTGGTCTTGCTGGTGTCACCCGGGAAGGCGACCTGGACCTGCCCAGCCTGCAGAGCGGCCACGCGGGTGCCGCGCTCCTTGATGATGATGTACCGGATGCCGTCCAGGAGCGGGCGGTCCTTCACGAAGTAGTCGGGGTTCTTCACGTACTCGATGAACTCGCCCTTGCGCCACTCCTTCAGCTTGTAGGGGCCGGTCCCGACGCAGGCCGTGCGGTACTGCGCGGGCGGGATGTGGGCAGCGTAGACGGGTGTGTAGCCGGAGGCCATCATGAGCAGCAGCGAGGGCTGCGGCCGCTTGAGATGGAAGATGACCGTGTGCGGGTCCGGCGCCTCGATCGTCTGGACGTTGGCGTACCAGTCCTTGCGCGGGTTGATGCGCAGCTTGCCGACGGCGTCGGGAGCCTCGCGCAGCATGTCGAACGTGAACTTCACGTCCTTGGAGGTGAACGGCTGGCCGTCGTGCCACTTCACGCCCTTGCGCAGGAAGAAGACCAGGTTGCGGTAGTTGTCCTGCCACGACCACTTCTCGGCGAGCTCGCCCACCACCGTGTCCACGCTCTCCTGCTGCTTGAGCGGATGGAAGATCACGAGGTTGCTGAAGCACGGCATCGCCGGCCACGTCGTCGATACGGTCGAGGACTCGTGGATGGCGAACCCTTGCGGCGTGTCCTCCCGCTGGGCGACGGCGAGCACACCGCCCCCCTTGGCCGCCTGCCCCACTGCCGGGGCCCCCCCGAGGATCAACGCGCCCGTCAGCCCCAGAGCCAGGATCAAGAACGTCATCGTTCGCGGGCGCATCGTCGCTCCTCCGGAAAGAACTGCGGATTTCCGCAGTGTAACACGCCACTTTGCCGCACCGCGTCGACCGAGCCTCGGTCCTACCTACGCTCCGAGCGGGTCTCATATGCCGACCGGCCGGAGCGACGGGGCTCGTGAGGCGCGCGGCGGAGACCGGGCACGCCGTGGTCGCACCTTGTGGCGCGCCTGTAGCCGCCCAGCGTTCTCTCGGGGCGGGGTGAGCGAGCCGCCAACGATCGACAGCCCACACCCCAGCCGCCCACTGGGGGATGGGGGACCCCGAGCCGAACCCCGCTTGCGTTCTACAGGCGAGCCACCGGTGCGACCACGGCGTGCGCGGTCTCCGTCGCGTGCCTCACGAGCCCGCCGCGCGCTCACGCGCGATGGACGAAGCGATCGGAGCGCTAGCGAAGAGCGGCGACGAGCAGATGCACGAGGTAGATGGCGCCGCCGGCGAGGCCGCCGACGACGGTGCCGTTGACGCGGATGAACTGCAGGTCGTCACCGGCGTGCTCCTCGATCAGGCGGACGGCGCCTTCGGGCCCGAGCGCGCGCACCCCGTTCTCGATGAAGCCCGCGATGCGCGCGTGATGTCGCTCGACCAGGTCTTGCAGGCGCGCCTTGGCCCAGCCGTCCAGCTCGCGGCGCAGCTCGGCGTCCTCGACCAGCGCCTGGCGCGCACGGTCCAGCCGGTCGGCGAGCCACGCCAGCAGCTCCGAGTTCTCGTCGGCCAGCTCCGTCTGGAGCGTGCGCGTCAGCGCCGCCGCCGCCTCGTCGAGCAGGACCGCCACCGCCGGCGCCTCCAGCAGCTCGGCCTTGGCCGCCTCCACGCGGGAGGCCAGCACGGCGTCGCTGGTCAGTCGACGCTCGAGGTCGGCCAGCACCTCCACGGCCTGCCGTCGCAGCGGGTGCTCGCGGTCCTTGGCCACCTCGCGCAGCCCCGCGTGCAGCGCGGCGACCAGCCGGTCGCGATCGAGCACGCCCAGCAGCGAGGCCAGCCCCATCCACAGGCGAGGATAGACACCCAGCCGCTCGCGGTAGCGCGCCAGCAGGTCGTCGACGACGTCGCCCACCGCCGCCCGGAACTCCGGCCGCTCCATCGACTCCGCCAGCACGGCGAGGGCGCCGTCGATCAGCCGCTGGTCCCACCCCTGCCGACGCACGACGCCGAGGGCGGCGGCCAGCAGCGGCGCCACCGGCTGTCCGACCAGCGCGCGGCGCCCGCGCGCCAGGAGCTCGGCGGCGGTCGCCGGCGTGATCTGCTCGGCGGCCCAGCCCGCCACCAGGCGCGTGGCCCGCTCGATGGTCGGACGCGAGAGGCGCTCGGCGCCGCGGGCCACCAGGTCCGCCAGGTCGACGCCCGCGATCTCCTCGCGCACGTAGTCCTTGGTGAGCACGCGCCCACCCACCATCACCCCCACGCGCTCGGCCATGCGCTCCCAGTTGCGGGGGATGAGACCGGTGTGCGGGATCGGCAGCCCGAGCGGCCGCCGGAAGATGGCGGTCACCGCGAACCAGTCGGCCAGACCTCCCACGACGCCGGCCTCGGCCACCGCCAGCAGGAGACCGCCCCACCACGTGGCCTGGAACGGGAAGGCCGCGGCGGCCAGCGCGGCCGCGCCGAGGAGGGCACCGAGGGCGAGACGCCGCTGGCCCGGCATGGTCGTCAGCGCGCCGCCAGCAGGAAGTCGAGCATCCGCTCGGTCGCCGACGGCCCTGGCGGCCAGACGTGGGTGGCGCGCCCGTCGCCGCCGCTCCACGCGTGGCCCATGTCAGGGAGCAGCCACGTCTCCAGCACGGGCGCGCCGCGTGGATCGCGGTAGACGGCGTGGACGGCGCCCTCGGTGGTCGCGGTGGCGCCGCCGCCGGCGCCGAGGACGCGCACGAACATCGCTTCCAGCGCGGCGAGGTTGGTCGGGCTGACGACGGCGTCGAGGCCGCCCTGCCATAGCGAGACACGCAAGCCCGCGCCCCGCCCGCACGCGGCCGCGGCGGCGGCGCCGTCGCGAGCGGGGCCGCGCAGGCACTGGATCGCCCCCTCGGGCCCGCCGGCGCACCGATAGGGACCGCCGGCGGCGGCGCCGATACCGATCACCGCGTCGGGCACCGCGCAGGCCAGATTCACCGCCATCCAGGCACCGGCCGAGAAGCCCAGCACGATCACTCGTCCCTCGCGCATGCCGCGGTCGGCCTGCACGCGGCGGGCGATGGCCATGATCTGGGCCGGCTCGCTCCCCGTCGCGGTCTGCTGGGCCGCCTCGAACCAGTTCCAGCACCGGTACGGGTTCTCGCGCCGGCCCTGGGCCGGATAGACGACCACGAGGCCGCGCCGCTCGGCGGCCTCGTTGAGCCGCGTCCCGAGGGCGAAGTCCTCCGGCGTCTGCCAGCAGCCGTGCAGCGCGATCACGAGGGGTCGCTCGGGTGCTGGTCGGCTCGGCACCCACACACGGTAGGCCCGGCCCTGCAGTGTGCCTCGACCGAATGCGCCGCCGGACGGAGCGGCGCCGAGGAGGCCCAGCGCCGCCAGGAGCATGGCCGCGACCGCTCGCCGGCCGGGCCCGGTCATCGCGACGTCAGGGCCGGCGGGCGCGGCGCGGCAGCAGCACCCGTCCCTGCTTGACGTCCCACACGCCGCGCGGCGACAGCCGCACGAACGGCAGGAAGTCGGCGGCGAGAAAGAACAGGGTGAACAGCGGCTCGTGGTGTGGGTAGCCGCGCGCGACCAGCGCGGCACGCAGCGCGTCCTCCTGCGCGCCGGCCTCCGACAGGGTCATGCGGGTCATCACGCCGCCGATCGGCAGCGGCATCTCCAGCGCGACCCGGTCGCCGTCGACCAGCACGACACCGCCGCGGACGTCGAGCAGCCGGTTGACGGCCTGGGCCATCGCCTCGGGTCGCCGGCCCAGCACCAGGATGTTGAAATCCGTGGTGATCGTGGAGGCCAGCCCATCGACGCGGTCGCCGAAGCCCGCCACCACGCCTGGCGCCACCCACCGTCCCCCGCGATCGAGCAGGGCGGCGTGCAGGTCACCCTCGGCCAGGGGCCGATCCTCCAGTCGCGCGATGACGGCGCTGACCAGCCGCATGACCGGGTAGCTCGGGCGCGGCGGCAGCCGGAAGTCGTCGGGGCGGGCGCGCCAGCGCACGGTCAGGCGTGCCTCCGGCGTGGTGAACGCGCGGCGCCAGTCCGGCTCGGGCACATCCACGAGCGCGCGGCCGTCGCGGGCGACCAGGCGCCCCCGCGCCACCACCGCCACCGGGCGGGGCTCGGCGAGGTCGGGCAGCACGCAGAGGTCGGCGTAACGGCCGGGCGCGATGCCGCCCAGGTCGGCGTCGCGGCCGAGGTAGGTCGCCGGGTTCAGTGTGGCCATCCGGTAGGCGTCGATCGGCGCGATGCCGCGACTCATCGCCACCCGGATCAGGTGATCGACGAAACCGTGGTCACGGATGAAGGCCGGCATCGAGCCGTCGGCGGTCAGCATGAGGCGCGAGACGAGCGCCGGCGCCTCCTTCAGCGCATCGAGCAGGCCCACGAGATCGGGCCGCAGCGAGGACTCCCGCAGCATGACCGCGATGCCCTGGCGCGCCCGGTCCAGCACCTCGCGCGCGGTGATGGGCTCGTGGTCGGAGGTGAGGCCGCCGGCGGCGAGGGCGCCGATCTTGTCGGCGGCGGCGCCGGCCGTGTGCCCCTCGACGCGCTGGCCGCAGCGCAGGGCGAGGTCCAGCCGCCCGATCAGATCGCGGCTGCCGCTCCAGACGTCGGGCCAGCGCGTGACCTCGCCGGCCGCGAAGCTCCACGGGTGCGCCAGCGCGCGCGCGATGTCGGCCGGACGATACCGGTCCCGCTCGTCGGTGGAGCGGGCCTGAGCGTGCACGCGGATCATCCAGTAGAACTTCAGTGGCGAGCGGGCCAGCGCGTCGGCCACGGTGCGGAACGCGCGGAGACCTCCGAGCTCCCAGATCTGCAGCGTGTCGGCAAACACCGTGGTGGTGCCGAGCGGCAGCAGGTGGCGGGCCAGCCCCGAGGGCGTGACCATGTGGGCCGGGTGCACGTGGGGGTCGATGTAGCCGGGCACGAGCACGCGCCCGCCGGCGTCCAGGCTGGCGGTGCGGGGCCCGGCCATGTCGTCGCGCAGGCCGACGTAGGCGATGCGCTCGCCGGCCACGGCCACGTTGGCGGGATAGATCTCGCCGGTGTAGACATTGAGCAGCGTGCCGCCGCGCACGTAGAGGTCGGCCGGGGCCTCCCCGCGCGCCACCGCCGTGAGCCGGCGGCGCTGCGCGACGGTGAGCGCCGCCGGGACCCGCGTCACTTCTTCTTCCGCGCGCTGGCCCGGTAGGCGGCCGCCCCCGCCCGCACGCCGGCCCGGAGACCCCGCCCGACGCGGGCGGCCTCGTCGACGGCCTGACGCAGCTGGGGCTCGGTCTTGCGCAGCGCGCGGGCCACCGCGACCCGTGTGCGCCGCTCCAGGCGCTTCATCCGCTTGCGCGCCACGCCCCGCGCGCTCTGGGCCTGCTTGCCCAGCTCCTTGAGCTGCTTCTGCACCGCGCTCCACTGTTGGTCGAGCGTCGTCATCCGCGCCTCCGCATGTCGTCGAGTGGAATGCTCTCTCCGATTATGCCGCTACAATGTCATCGTGAGCGAGGCCATCGTCGTCAACGACGCCGTCCGCGTCCCTGGACGGGCTCTCACCCTGCGGGCCGTGCGCGCATCGGGACCGGGTGGGCAGAACGTCAACAAGGTCGCCACCAAGGTGGACCTGCGCGTGGACCTGGACGCCATCGAGGGGCTGACGGACGCCGCCCGGACCCGGCTCGACGCCATGGCCCGCCATCGACTGGATGCCGCCGGACGGCTCGTGATCACCAGCCAGGCCACGCGCAACCAGGCTCGCAACATCGAGGACGCGCGCGAGAAGGTGCGTCAGCTGATCGCGGCGGCGCTGGTCCGTCCCCGCGCGCGGATCGCCACCCGGGTGAGCGCCGGTGCCGAGGCTCGCCGCCTCGACGTCAAGCGCCACCGGGCCGCCCTCAAGCGCGCGCGGGGACGGCCGGACGCCGACGAGTAACTAGCGGGACCCGTCCCGGAGGACGTCCCGGGCGTCGAATCGGGTGCCGTTGTCGCGGACGTGGCCGACGACGGTGACGCTCTCACCACTCCTCAGCGACTGAGTGACGGAAGGATCGACCTTCCGCAGATCCACGACCATGGTGCTGCCGTCATCGGTCTTGAAGTCGATCGACGAGGGAGCCACGGCCATGACCTGACCGTGGATCCTCTGCGATGGCGGCTCCTTGACCGCCGCCGGCGCCGCCGCCGTCTGGCTGGCCCGCGCGGCATCCGACGAGTCCTGCTGGATGTACTCGGCCCGGAACTGGTTGCCCTTGCCGGGGAAGCCGATCACGGTGGCTCCCTCGTTCGGCGAGAGGGCCCGTCGGATGTCGGCGCTGACGTCCGACATGTCGACGCTCAGGACCCGGCCGTCGTCGGCCTTGAATGTCAGCGCCGAGCCCCGCACGCCCTGCACCTGGCCGTGGACGCGTTGCCACTGGCCCTCGTCGGGAGCAGGGGCGCCGCGACGGTCGTCGCGGACATAGCGGGCCGCCACCCGGTTGGAGGCGTCCATCGACCCGCCCACCACCACGCGGTCGCCGGGCTTGAGGGCGCTCGGGGACGACGACGCCTGCGACATGTCGACGGTGACGTTGCGGCCCTCGTCGGTGCGCACGACGGCGGTCTTGCCGCTCACGCTCTGCACCGTCCCGCGCACGCGGTCCCACTTGCCGCCCGCCGGCGCTGTCGCCGCCGGCGCTGTCGCCGCCGGGGCGGCCGCGGTGGCGAGGTACTGCGAGTTCATCGTCCCGTTGGGGTGCTTGACCCACACCTTGGCCGTGCGATCGAAGACGAAGCGTCCGCTCTTGATCAGCCCGGGGACATCGTTGATGTTCACCACATTGTACTTGCCGCTGCCGTCGGGGGTCTCGAAGCGATGATCGCGCGGCAGGCGATAATCGCCGATGACAACCCAGTCACCGGTGGCCGCCGGCGCTCCGGTGGCGGCGGGCGCTCCGGTGGCGGCGGCCGCCAGGTACTGCGAGTTCATCGTCCCGTTGGGGTGCTTGATCCACACGTTGCCCGTGCGATCGAAGACGAAGCGTCCGCCCTTGATGACGCCGGGAACGTCGTTGATGTTCACCACGTTGTACTTGCCGCTGGCGTCCGGGCTCTCGAAGCGATGGTCGCGCGGCAGGCGATAGCCGTCGATGACGACCTCACCCGAATGCCAGGCGACGGCGAGCGACGGGGCGACGGTCAGGGCCGCCACCAGAGCGAAGCCGAGGACGATAGGTTTCATGGCTGACACGCCTCCGTGGTTAGTGGGGAGCAACGCAGGGCCGGCCGTTACACGCCGAGTGTGCGAACCTCCTCGCGGTACTTCTCCACGTTGCGCAGCTTGATGTCCTCGTAGCCGCGGATGACGTCGGGCAACCGCGCCGCCCGGACCGCCCGCTCGTAGGTAACCGGCGACAGCGTGCCGAGGATCCGCTCGATCAGCGCGCGGTACTCGCCCGGCAGCGCCCGCTCGACGCGACGGACCGCGGCACGGCCGAACGGATCGAGCGCGGTGCCGCGCAGCCCCTTCATCCCGCGCAGGGTCCGGAAGGCGCCGTCGAACCACGAGCCGAACTTCAGCTTACGGGTGAGGCCGAGCGCGCGGAGCAGCGGCGGGTGCAGGTTGTACTGCACCTTCACCCCGCCCGGGAACTCCTCGGCCAGGCCGCGGGCGACGTCGGCCTTCAGATGCAGGCGCGCCACCTCGTACTCGTCCTTGTAGGCCATCAGCTTGAACAGGTAGCGGGCCACCGCCTCGCTCAGCCGCGTCTCCCCCGGCACCGCCGCCCGCTCGGCGGCCCGCACGCGGGCCACGAAGTCGACGTAGGTGCGCGCGTAGCGCTCGTCCTGGTAGTCGATCAGCTCGGGGACGCGGATCTCCAGCAGGCGCCGCAGCTCGCCGTCGGCGCCGGCCCGATCGACGAGCGCTACCGCCGCCGGCTGCAGCGGTTGCACCGAATCGACGGCGCCGAGCCGATGCTGGTGGTGGTCGACCAGGAACTCGGGGGCGATGACCGCGAGGCGGCCGGCCCGGAAGGCCTGCGTGTTCATCTCGACGGAGACGCCGTTCAGCGTGATCGCCCGCTCGATGGCGGCGGCGCTGACCGGGATGGCGCCGGCCTGGTAGGCGGCCCCCAGCAAGATCATGTTCGCCGCCATGTGATCGTCGAAGAGCCGCTCGGCCAGGCGCGAGGGCGTCCAGGTAGACGTTCTCGTCCTTGCGGGTGACACGGTCGATCGAGATGCGCAGCCCGCCGCTCTCGGGAAAGTGCACGTCGGTGTGGGTGACCATGGCGCCCGTCGGCACCTGGCTGGTCGACACCACGGCGATGGTCTTGTCCGTCCGGGCGTGGTCGAGGTTGGACGGGACCGTCGCCACCAGCACGTCGAAGCCGAGGTAGCAGTCGGCGGCCCCGGCCGCGATCTTGTTCGACAGCTCCTCGGGCCGCTCGGTGATCTTCAGGTGCGAGACGACCGGGCCGCCCTTCTGGCTGAGGCCCGTCTGGTCGAGGCCGCGCAGGTGCTTGCCGTCGAGCAGGGCGGCGGTGCCGAGCACCTGGTTGACGGTCACCACGCCGGTGCCGCCGATGCCCATCATGAACACGTTGGCGTCGCGGGGGACGCGCAGGGCCGGCTCGGTCAGCTCGCGGTCGACCGTGAACGTCTTCCGCGCCTTCTTCCGGGGCGGGCCGAGCGGCACCACCGTGAGGAACGACGGACAGTCGCCGCGCAGGCACGAGTAGTCCTTGTTGCAGGACGACTGGTGGATCTGGGTCTTGCGCCCGAACTCCGTCTCGACCGGCTGGACGCTCAGGCAGTTCGACTTCACGCCGCAGTCGCCGCACCCCTCGCACACCGCCTCGTTGATGACGACGCGCATGGCCGGGTCCGGCAGCTTGCCGCGCTTGCGCAGGCGACGCTTCTCGGCGGCGCACCGCTGGTCGTAGACCAGCACCGTCACCCCCGGCGTGTCGCGCAGCATGCGCTGCGCCTCGTCCAGCCGGTCGCGATGCCACACCTCGACCCCCTGGGCCCAGCGGGCATCGGCGCCGTACTTGTCGGGCTCGTCGGTCATCACGAGGATGCGCTTGGCACCCTCGGCCTCGAGCATGCGCGTGAGGTCGGGTACCGGCATGGCGCCGGCCGCATCCTGGCCGCCCGTCATGGCGACCGCCGAGTTGTAGAGGATCTTGTACGTCACGTTCGTGCCCGCCGCGATCGCCTGGCGGATGGCCAGCGAGCCGGAGTGGAAGAACGTGCCGTCGCCGAGGTTCTGGAACATGTGCGGCGTGTTCGTGAACGGCGCCATGCCCACCCACTGGGCGCCCTCGCCGCCCATGTGGGTCACGCCGGCCGTGCGCCGCTCCGGCATGGTCAGGGCCATGCCGTGGCAGCCGATGCCGGCCGCGGCCGTGGAGCCCTCCGGCACCTCGGTCGAGCGGTTGTGCGGGCAGCCCGAGCAGAAGTACGCCTGGCGGGCCAGCGTGAGCGGGGCCGGACGCTCGCGGAGCGCCTCCAGCAGCGCGACGCGCGCGGTGATCGACTCGAGCTGCAGGCGCTTCTCCAGCCGGGTGGCCACGATCTGGGCGATGCGGTCGGCGTCCAGCTCGCCGTGGGCGGGCACCAGCGGCCGCCCCTGCTCGTCGCGCTTGCCGATCACGCGCGGGTGGACGGCATCGTTGTAGAGGACGTCGCGCACGAACATCTCGACGAACGAGCGCTTCTCCTCGACGACCAGGATCTCCTCGAGGCCGCGCGCGAAGTGGCGCACGATGCCGGGCTCCATCGGGAACAGCATCCCGACCTTGAGGAGACGGATGCCGTGGTGCCGCAGCGCGGCCTCGTCCAGCCCCAGCTCACCCAGCGCCTCGCGCAGGTCGTAGTAGGCCTTGCCGGGAGCGGCGATGCCGAGCCAGGCGTCCGGCGTGTCGAGCGTGATCCGGTTGATCCCGTTGGCGGCGGCGAAGACCTTGGCCGCCTCCAGCCGCCCGTAGTGGATCTCGCGCTCCATGTCGAGGCCGTAGGGCGGCAGCAGCAGCGGGTTCTGGGTGTGACGCCACGGCTTGCCCTCGTACTGGAAGCCGGGGTCGACGATCGCGATGCGGCCGGGGCCGACCTGGGCGGTGCCGATCTCGTCGGCGACGTTCGTCACGATCTTGAAGCCGACCCACAGCCCCGAGTAGCGCGACAGCTCGAAGCCGAGCCGCCCGAGGTCGAGGATCTCCTGGACGTTGCCCGGAAACAGCACCGGGAACTGCGCATCGTAGAAGGCGACCTCGGAGTGCGTCGGCAGCGTCGAGGACTTCGAGAGCGGATCGTCCCCGCCCAGCGCCAGCACGCCACCGTGCTGGCCGGTGCCGGCGAAATTCGCGTGCTTGAAGATGTCACCGGTGCGGTCGATGCCGGGGCCCTTGCCGTACCAGACGCCGAGCACGCCGTCGTACTTGGCCTGAGGGAAATAGTTGGCGAGCTGGCTGCCGTACACGGCGGTAGCGCCGAGGTCCTCGTTGACGCCGGAGATGAACACGACGTTGTGATCGCTGAGCAGCTTGCGGATTGCGCTCGAGCGTGAGATCGAACCCGCCGAGCGGCGAGCCGCGGTAGCCGGAGATCAGCGTGGCCGTGTTGAGGCCGCGCCGCCGATCGGCCCGGTGCTGGTCGAGCGGCAGCCGCACCAGCGCCTGGATCCCCGAGAGGAAGATGGTGCCGTCCTCTTGACGGTACTTCGCGTCGAGCGAGAAGTCGTGGGCGATCGGCATGGCCCCTCCGGCCGGATTTGAACGATCTGGACGTATGATACGGGCGGCGCCGGATCGGCGCAAATTCACTCACGAGGGGCGCATGGCGATCCAGCTCACGGTCATGATCGAGGCGCAGGAAGGGCTCACCTGGGCGCGCTGGCAGGCCCTGGCGCAGACGGCCGAGGATACGGGCTACGCCGGCCTCTTCCGCTCCGATCACCTCACGGGCCTGTTCGGTAACGCCGCCCAGGGGTCCCTGGATGCCTGGGCCTCGATGACGTGGCTGGCCAGCCACACGCGGCGGATCCGCTTCGGTCCGATGGTGTGCCCGCTGACCTTCTATCACCCGGCGCTGCTGGCCAAGCGCGCCGCCGCGGTCGCCGAGCTCTCGGGCGGGCGCTTCGACCTCGGCATCGGCGCCGGCTGGCACGAGGGCGAGCACGCCATGTTCGGCATCCCCTTCCCGCCGCTCCGCGAGCGCATGGACCGGTTCGAGTGCGGCGCCCGCGTCATCCGCGCGCTCTGGCGGGGCGAGCCCGTCACCCTCGAGCAGCCGTACTATCCGCTGCGCGAGGCCCAGTCCTTCCCGCGGCCACCGGGCGGCGCCGTCCCCCTCATCGTGGGCGGCCGGGGCGAGAAGCGGACGCTGCGCGTGGTGGCCGAGCATGCCGACGAGTGGAACGTCACGCGCGTCACCCCCGAGGAGTACGCGGCCAAGTGTCGCGTGCTGGAGGCGCACTGCCGCGACGTGGGCCGCGATCCCGCCGCCATCCGTCGCTCGCTGATGGTCCCGGTGATCACCGGGCGCACGCCGGCCGAGGTCAAGACCCGGCACGCGCGGGCGCTGCAGATCTTCCCCCGCCTGCCCGCCGACCCGGCCGACTGGCGGGCGGCGGCCTTCCTCTATGGGGTGGTCGACGAGGTCCGGGAGGGGCTGGCCCGCTGGCAGGCGGCCGGCATCGGGCGCGTCATGCTGCAGGTCCTCGACATGACGGACCTCGAGATGATCGCCCTGATCGGGCGCGAGCTGGCCTAGCCGGGCGCGGTGCCCAGCCCGGCACCCTGCCAGAGGCCGCGGCCGGCCTCGCGGGCGCCGCGCTGCAGCTCGAGGAACAGGGGCTGGTGGCGGACGTTGGGCGGCACCGTCATCACCTGGGCGTAACCGAGCCGCACCAGCTCGGCGTTGACCATTGTCGGCCCCGCCCACACGTAGGCGAGCAGTCGCCCGAAGCGGTCCCGCGACTGCACGTCCAGCTCGAGCCGTACACGCTTGCCCTCCACCAGCCGGCGGTTCACCGCGTAGGCCTGGCGCCCGCCCGGCTCCTCCCCCTTGCTCGGGTGATGGATCTCCGGCGTGTTGACGCCGATGTAGCGGACCTTCTCGAGCCGCTCGCCCAGCCGGACGTGGATCGTGTCACCGTCCACGACCCGGACGACGAGGCCCTCGGTGAGCGCCGCGGTCTGGGCGAGGGTCGGGGTGGGCGCCAGCAGCAGGGCCAGCCACACGAGCGCGAGCGCACGCAGCACGCCTGTACGCTGTCACGGGCCCGGCGACGGTGTCAACGAACGGATACAGAGGGATCAGATCAGGTGGCGCGCGGTCCGAGCAGGGCGCGGATCCTGAGCTCGAGATCCTCGGGCAGGCAGGGCTTGGTGAGGAACGCATCGGCGCCGGCCTCGAGCGCTCCCTGCTCGATGGCCCGGAACGCGTAGCCGGTGAGAACGATGACGGGGATCCGGCGCGTTCGCGAGTTCAGCCGCAGCCGCTGGGTCGCGGCGATGCCGTTGAGGCCGGGCATCGAGATGTCCATGACGATCACGTCGGGCCGGAGTGTCTCCGCCAGCCGGATCCCCGTCTCCGCGTCGGGCGCCGACACGACCCCGAGACCCCGGAACGAAAGGTACTCGGTGTACATCTCCCGCGTGTGGACCGAGTCGTCGACGATCAGCACGAGCCCGTGCCCGCGACGGGCCCGCCAGGGCTTGGAGGCAGACGGCCAGGCGAGCGGAGTCGGTTCGGGGAGACGGTGGGCGCGTGGGTGTTCGATCCGACGGCGCGAGTAGTCGTACGGGCGAGGCGAAGACGCCAGAACTGGATCGGTCATTCCACGCGGGGTCGAAGCAGGCGGGGTGCCACACGGAATCGACGTGTTGACGCTGGTTTACGTCCGGCAGTCACCTGTAAGTGCTACAAAATTACCCGATCTAGTGTAGAAATTACAGTCTCGGAGGCGACGGAGAACTGGAATCAGCTGAGGCGAACGAACGCGTAGCCGAGCGTGGAGAGCTGGCCGACGATCTCCGCCTGCAGACGACGATCGGTCTGCCGCCGCTCCTGCGGGGCCAGCTTCCGGGCGCGCGCCCGCCGCTCGCCCTGGCGCCGGTCGACGATGACGGTGACGTCCGGCTCGGCCGAGAACTCGCGGGACAGGTACGTGAACAGCTCGGGCTGCTCACGGTCGACGATGAAGAGGTGTTGGGCCACGAAATAATTATGTAGCGGATTGCGGGGCGAGCGTCAACGAAAACGGAGGCGGCGCAGCACGCGCGCGGCGTCGCGCACCTCGCGCGACGGGCGCCGGCTCGGGCCGCGGCGCGCAGAGGTGTCACGTTCCTCGACATCCTCCTCGTCGTCCGGATCCGGCTGGTCGGAGCCCGTCGCGGCATCCACGAAGGCCTCGGCGGCCACGGCCACCGCGCCGCTCCGCCGCGCGGAATCTTGCACGGCCCGATCGGAGGTTACGACGATGGCGCCCTCGCGCAGCGTCGTGGCGAGCCGGCGCAGCACGTCGTCGGCCGACTCGGGTGGACGAGAGAAGACGACCTGCACGCGGCCCGGGCTCGGAGAGCCGCCACCGCGGCGCGCGCCATCGAACACCACCGTAAAATCGTCCGACGCTCTGGAGGCCAGTCGGGCCAGCAGCGCGAGCAGCGCTGCCCGGCCGGCCTCCAGGCTCTCGGCCTCGCGCGCGTGCAGCTCGGGATCGCGCCGGATCACGTTGTAGCCGTCGACGAGCCACCGCATCTATCGCCGCCCGTCGAGCACGCCGTCCACCCATGCCGCCCGCGCGCGCTCGTCGGTGAACTCCGGCGTGGCGTCGGGCACGCCGGTGAAGTACACGATCCGGGCCGCCCGCCCGGCCCGAAGGTCGTCGACGCCGGCCGCCAACCGCAGCTCGGTGCGCGGGTGATCGGCGAAGGCGCCGCGCGGCACGCGCAGCATCGCCGGCCCGGCGAGCGCGACCGGCGCCGCCCGCGCCACGCGGGCGCCCGAGAACGGATCGACACCCTCGGCGGCCACCGCGCCCACCGACGGCTCCCGCGCGCTCACCGTGATCACGACGAGGGTGGAGGCCTCGTCGCCCGCGCGCAGCACCGACCACACCACGCGCACGCCGGCGCCGGTGAAGATCGCGTCGGCGCCGTGCACCAGCGGCGCCGGCTGGGCCAGCGCCGATCCGCTCCCACACAGGACGATCGCCGCGAGGAGGGCGGCGCGTCTCACCGGGCCGGCCCCAGCACGCGGGCGCCGCGGGCGGGCAACCGCACGTCCACGCGGTCGCCGGGGGCGAAGGTGCCGCGCCGGATCGGATCCCACCCGCAGACGAGCAGGCTCAGGTCGTGCCAGCGCACGAGGTACTCGATCTTCTCCCCCAGGAACGTGCGGGAGACGACCACGGCCGAGTCGTGATCGCTCGCGGCCGGAGCCAGGTCGATCGTCTCCGGCCGTACCGCCAGCAGGACGGCGCCGGCGAGCCCCGCGCCGCCGGCGTGCACGCGCTGGCCGTGCACGTCGACGACGAGCATGCCCGCCTCGGCCCCGACCACCCGCCCCGGCACGCGGTTGAGCCGGCCGACGAACTCCGCCACGAACGGCGTGGCCGGCCGCGCGTAGAGGTCCTCGGCGGTGCCCACCTGCACGAGGTCGCCGCGCTCCATCACCGCGATGTGATCGGCGATGGCCATCGCCTCCTCCTGGTCGTGGGTCACGTAGACCGTCGTGATGGCCAGCCGTCGCTGCAGCTCGCGGATCTCCTCGCGCATGTGCACGCGCAGCCGGGCGTCGAGGTTCGACAGCGGCTCGTCGAAGAGCAGCACCTTGGGGCGGATGACGATGGCCCGAGCCAGCGCCACCCGCTGCTGCTCACCGCCCGAGAGCTGGCTGGGGAACCGCCGCTCGTAGCCGGTCAGGCCGACCAGCGCCAGCACCTCGGCGGCGGCGCGATCGATCTCGGCCCCCGACCACCGCCGCACGCGCAGCCCGTAGACGACGTTCTCGAAGACGGAGAGGTGGGGGAAGAGCGCGTAGCTCTGGAAGACGAACCCGATGTCCCGCTCGTTGGCCAGGCGTCCGGTGACGTCGGTGTCGCCGATCCAGATGCGGCCGCTGGTGGGCGCTTCGAAGCCGGCGATCATCCGCAGCGTCGTCGTCTTGCCGCAGCCGGACGGACCGAGCAGCGTCAGGAAGCGGCCGGGCTCGACGGCCAGCGACACCTCGCGCACCGCCGTGACCTCGCCGCGGGCGCGGTCGCGGAAGCGCTTGCCGACCGCCTCCAGCCGGATGCCGGCCGTGGCCACCCTACCCGCCCAGCACGCTGGCCAGCGGCGCCCCCGGCGTGCGCAGGCGGCGCAGGGCGAGGGCGACCACGCCGAGGGCGACGAAGACGATCGCCACCACGAGGACCGAGAAGGCGGCGGCGGCGCCGAGCGACAGCTCCGTCATGTTCTCGAGGATGCGCACGGTGATGAGCGTCCAGCTCACCGAGACCAGGAAGATCGTGGCGCTGATCGCCGTCATCGAGCGGATGAACACGACGTGAGGCCGGCCACCAGGGCCGGCAGCACCAGCGGCACCGTCACCCGCCGGAAGGTCGTGATGCTGCCCGCCCCCAGCCCCCGCGAGGCTTCCTCGATCGAGGGATCGATCTGGTGCAGCAGCGCCACGGTCGCGCGGATCCCCGTGGGGCTGTAGCGGAACACGTAGGCGGCGATGATCAGGGTGGCGCCGCCGGTGAGGGCCAGCGGCGGGTCGTTGAAGGCGAGCAGGTAGGCGATGCCGACGATGGTGCCGGGCAGCGCGTAGTTGACCATGGACAGCGTCTCCAGCAGTCGCCGGCCCGCGAAGCGCCCGCGGGCGAGCAGCCAGCCGAGCACCACGCCGTAGAGGGCGCCGAGCGGTGTGCCGATGGCCGCGATGATCAGCGTGTCGTGGATGGCCTTGCGGCCGGCCGTGAAGACGTTGGCGTAGTGGGCCAGCGTCAGCGTCTCGTCGGCGCCGAAGGCGCGCACGAGCGAGGCGTAGAGCAGGAGCGCGTAGAAGTACAGGATGAGCGTGGACACGCCGAGGCAGCCGGCGAGCAGCGGCCATCGCGCCCACGGCGCCAGGCTCTTGATCGTGGTGGCGGGGCCGGCCTTGCCGGTCACCGTCACGTACACGCGCCGGGCCACCCACGCCCGCTGCAGCAGGTAGACGCCGAAGGCCGGCACCAGCAGCGCGAACGAGAGCACGGCGCCGCCCGTGAAGTCGAACAGCCCGGTGATCTGCAGGTAGGCCTGGGTCGGCAGCACCGGGAAGGCGTTGCCGGCCAGGATCAGCGGCGTGGCGAAATCGGCCAGCGAGGCGGCGAAGAGCAGCAGGAAGGCGTTGGCCAGGCCGGGGATGGCCAGGGGCAGCGTGACCGTGCGGAACACGCGCGCCCGCGAGGCGCCGAGGCTGAAGGCCATGTCCTCCACGTTGGCGTCGATGCCGGCCAGGATGGCCTTGAGCGTGAGGTAGGCGATCGGGAAGTACGTCAGCGTCTCGGCCAGCAGCGTGGGGCCGAGGCCGTAGGCGCTCACGTCCCGCAGCCCGAGCAGGTGATAGGTGACGAGCCCGCGGGGCCCGAACGAGAAGATCACGGCGATGGCGGTGGTGAACGGCGGCGAGATGAGCGGCAGGATGGTGGCGGCGTCGAGCACGCGCGACCACGCTCGCGGCAGGCCCGCCCGCACGGCCGCGAACGCGAACACGAAGCCGAGCACGGTGCCGGCCACGCCGACCAGCCCGGCCAGCAGCAGGCTGTTGGCGAAGGCCCGGCGCTGGTGGGCCTCGCCGAAGATGGCCGTCACGTGCTCCAGGGTGGGCCGGCCGCCGGCTCCGACGAAGGCCTTCAGCAGCAGCGTGCCGAGCGGGTAGACGACGAACAGGGCGAGCAGCGCCCACAGGACGAGCAGCGTCGCCGCCAGGGCCGGATCGCGCCAGACCCCGCGCGCGGTCAGGGGTTCGCGATCTCCCGGACCCAGCGCTCGACCACGCGCTTGCGGTTGGCTCCCGCGTAGGCGTCGTCGATGGGGAAGATCTTCGCGCCCTTCAGCACCTCGGCCAGCCCGGCCTCGACCTTCACCTCGGGATGAGCGGGCACGAAGTTGATCTTGTGCTTGGCGTAGAGCGTCTGCATGGCCGGCGACGTCGCCCAGTCGATCAGCTTGCGGCCGAGCGCCGCATTCTTGGCGCCCTTGAGCAGCGCGATGCCCTCGGCGGCGGTGCCGATGCCCTCCTTCGGGAAGGAGATCGAGACGTCGTAGCCCTCCTGCTTCGTCTTGAGCGCGTCGACGATGAAGAAGATGCCGGCGCCGGCCTGGCCGAGCCCGACCGGGATGGTGCCGCCCCCGCCCGACTTGGTGAAGACCTGCACGTTGGGCCGCAGCTTCTTCATGTACGCGAACGCCTTGTCCTCGTCGCGGCCGTTGACCTCGAGGATCGAGAAGATCCGGGTGACGGCGGTGCCGGAGGTGCGGGCGTCGGCCATCTGCAGCTGGTTGCGGTAGGCCGGATCGAGCAGGTCCTCCCACGAGGCGGGCGGCTTGAGCCCCTTGTCCTTGAGGAACTTGTTGCTGCTCATGAAGACGAGCGGGTCGTCGGCCATCGCCACCCACAGGCCGTCGGCCTGCCGGAAGCGGGCCGGCAGCGCGGCGAAGGCCGGCGGCTTGTAGGGCTCGAACACGCCCTCCTTCTCGCCGGCCGCGAAGGTCTCCACGGGACCGCCGAACAGCACGTCCACGCGCGGGTTGTTCTTCTCGGCGATCACGCGCACCAGGGCCTCGCCCGAGGAGAACCGCACGAAGTTCACGTGGATCCCGGTCGCCTTCTCGAACTCCTCGAACATCGGCTTGGCCCAGTTCTCGGGCCAGATCGAGTAGGCGTTGAGCGTCTCGGCCGCCGGCGCCAGGCCGGGGATCAGCAGCGCGAGCATCAGCAGCACCACGGTGAGCCGCCGCATGGAGTCTCCTCTCCTGCCGTCAGGCCTGGCGCCGAGGATCGGCCAGCGGCCCGACGGTGTCAACGATCGTCGTGGCGCAGGGGCAGCGGGAACGAGCGCCGGGCCAGGAAGCGATCGAGGCCGCCGCGGCCCTCGTCGGAGGCGACGAGCCGACCGAACTCGCGCGCCTCGGCCTCGAGGCCGGCCGTCACCCCCTGTGCGAATCCCAGCCGCACCAGCTCCAGGATGGCGCGGGCCGGCGCCGCCCGCGGCACCCGCTCGTGGTGAGCGAGCAGTCGCTGGATCTCCGGATCGCGCTCGACGTTGGGGAAGGCCAGCGTGCCGGCCTCGGTCAGCGGCGACCACAGGGCGCCGGTGAACGTGCCGTCGGCGATGCGCCGGGCCACCCCGAGGGCGTGGGCCAGCGCGTCGGCCGGCGCCACCTCGTCGACCACGCCGAGCGCCAGCATGCGCTCGGCCGAACGCCGGCGGCCGTCGAGCAGCACCGCGAGGGCGTCGACGAGCAGCGGGAACATCTGGCCGCCGCCACGGGCCCGCCGCGCGGCCAGCCGCGGCAGCATCTGGGTGCCGCCGAAGCCGGGGATGACGTGCAGGTTGATCTCCGGCTGGCCCAGCTCGGCCCGCCGGGAGGCCACGCGGTACGCGCACGCCATCTGCAGCTCGTTGCCGCCGCCCAGCGCGTAGCCGTCGACGGCGGCGATCATCGGCGCCGCCATCCGCGCGATCCGTCCGAACAGCCCCTGGGCGCGCGCGGCCAGCGCGGTCACCTCCTCGGCGCGTCCGAACGCGCGGAGCTGGCGGATGTCGGCGCCGGCCACGAACAGGTTGCCGCCGCCGGTGAGGACGGCGGCCTTGAGGTGCGGCTCCGCCTCCAGCGCATCGAGCGCGCGCTCGAGGTCGTCCAGCGTGGCGCCGCTGAGGGCGTTGGCGGGCGGCACGTCGATCGTCACCAGCGCCACGCACTCGGGCCGCCCCGGCCGCACCGGATCGATCCGCACCCGCACGGCCTTGCCGTCGACGAAGCGCGAGCCCCACGCCTCGTACACGGTGCGGGCCGTGCGCACGCCGTCGAGGGCGGCGGTGGCGCCGACGCGCACGGTCAGCGTGCCGGCGTGGCGGTTCTCGTGGATGGCCTGGTGCGCCTCGGCCAGCTCGTCCCAGGCGTGCACCGCGGGCGGGTGGATCGCCAGCGCGCCCGCCTCGATCAGCCGCACGACCTCCTCGGCCTGGTGGGCGTTGGACAGGTGGCTGCCGAGGATGGCGAAGCCCGGGAAGAGCACGCGCTTCTGGTGCATCCACACGTTGGGCGCGTAGAACGAGAGCCGATCCGCGGCCGTGTCCTCCAGGTAGACGATCACGCCGGTGAACGGGCGAGCCAGGAACGTGCTGACGCCGAGGGTGTCCTGTCCGGCCCGCTCGACGACGAGATCGGGATTGCCGCGCGGATTGTCGGGAGCGGCGAGCAGCCGGCCCACCGCCAGGCCGAAGGGCTTGAGCGTGGCGTCCTGGTAGGCGCGGTAGCCGTCGGGATCGGTGTCGTAGTCGGGCATCGCCTCCGGCCACCGCAGTCCCGCCGTACGCGCCAGCGTCTCCAGGCTCACCACGCCCTGCACGCGATGGGCCGCCTGCACCGCCGCCGCCTCGGCGTCGGTGCGGGTGGCGACCACCACGCGGGCGCCGGCCCGCAGTGCCGTCGCGACGGCGTCGGCGCCGACCGTATCGCCGGCGCCCCGCCAGTAGACGAGCACACCGTGGGTCGGCCGCAGCCCCGCCCGGCCCAGCATCTCGACAGCCGGGACCGTTCCCGGCTTGCCGAGGAAGGTCAGCGTGTAGCCGCTGGTGGCGCCGTAGAAGACCAGCCGCCCGCCGGGGCCGAGCAGGTCGATCATCCGCGGGAACAGATCGCGCCCGACCGAGGAGACGACGACGTCGATCGGCGCCCCGTCGTTGGCGTCGCGCACGAGGTCGCCGAGCTTGCGGCCGGCCGCCGTCCACGCGCCCCGGGCGCTGCGCTCGAGCGGCACCGGCGTGAAGACCCCGGCCACGGCCGGGTCCTTGCGGTTCACGAACGCGCGAGCGCCGCGGGCCAGCACCAGGCGCCCCTTGTCCTCGGTGGACACGAGGCCGGTCACGCAGGCGCCGCGCAGGACGGCGCAGGCCACCGCGTAGAGCCCGGTGCCACCGGCCGCCCCCTCGACGAACACGCGCTCGTCGACGCCGACACGCGCCACGTCGAGCAAGGCCTTGTAGACGGTCTCGAGGTCCAGCATGTACGACGAGGCCTCGGGCAGCGTGAGCCGCTCGGAGTGGGCCAGCAGCTGGGGGGCCTGGCAGCGCACGAACTGGCAGAACGACCCGTCCGGTGTCTCGTAGCCCTGGATCTTGAACTCGGCGTGCATGGGGTCTTCGCCCGCCCGCGGCGACAGGAGGTTCGACACGCCCGGGTACAGCACGCGCAGCTCGCCGGTCTTGAGGCGGCCCTCGCGCGCCGTCTCGCTGCCCACCGCGGCGACCACCACGACGGCCCCGCTGCCCGGCACGTGCAGATCGCGATCGTGCAGGTCGAAGACAGAGATGGGCACGCCGCGCGCGGCGAACATCGTGTTGTAGGTCAGCCCGGCGTAGAGCACGTAGCCGATGGCCTCGTCGGGCCCGGGCCGAGGCACCGGGAGGGTGACGCGGTGGAGCGAGGCCCGTGGCTCGTCGTGGGCGGGCCGGCCGAGGCGGTCCTTGATCACCGCCCACGCGTGCTGCCGGGCCGGGAGCGGATCGAGCCCCGGCCGGAACGCCGCGCCGAGCGGCAGCGCGCCGTCGTCGTCCGCGAACCAGGCGCCGTCGACGTCGGCGGCCATCAGGCGATCTGCACGATCCCCGGCTCGACGAGCTTGAACCGCTCGGCCACCTCGGGATCGTGGCCGGCGACGATGCGCGAGCGGTCGCCGGCCAGCGCGTGGATCGTGTCGAAGCCGGCCAGCATCTGGGGCAGGCTCGTGAAGAGCTGGGCCGGCTGGTAGCGCTCGACGTTGCGGTAGAAGTGGGCGGCGTCGGAGGTCAGCACGATCCGGCCCTTCGCCGTCTCCACCGTCACGATCTGCAGCCCGGCCGTGTGCCCACCCAGCCAGCGCACGGTGAGGCCGGGGAACACCTCCTGCTCGCCCTCGACGGCGCGGACGCGATTGGCGTAGGTCATCCGGACCAGCGCGGCCAGCGAGGGAGCGCTGGCGACGACCTTGTAGGCGTCGTAGCGCGCGACCGGCCCCGTCCAGAACGCGATCTCCTCCTTCTGGATCCAGAACTCGGCGGCCGGGAACAGCGAGTGGCCCGCCCAGTGATCCCAGTGCAGATGCGTGATGAGCGCCGTCGGGATGTCGGCCGCCTTCACCCCGAGCTTCTCCACCATCGCCGCCGGGCTCACGAAGTTGGCGATCCCCCGCTCCGCGGCATCCTCAGGCCGGAAGCCGGTGTCGACGAGCACCGGATACGGCCCGCCCAGGATCAGCCACACGAAGAAGTGCAGCGTGACCGGCTCGTGCGAGGCCTCCCGGAAGAAGAACTGGCACGCGGTCGTCTGCCGCTCGCCATACTTCAGCGCGAACACCTGGAGCATCTCTCTCTCCTCTGAATCCCGCGGGGTGACGCCGCCGGAACGCGCGCGCTCAGCCGCCGAGTTCGCGTCGCACGAGGCGGGCGCCGGCGCCGAGCGCCTGAAGCTTGCCGCGGGCGACGGCCCGGGGCAATGGCACCATGCCGCAGTTGGTGCACGGGTACAAGCGATCGGCGGGCACGTACGCGAGGGCGCGCCGGATCGTCGCCGCGACCTCGGCCGGCGTCTCGACGGTGGTGGAGGCGACGTCGATGCAGCCGACCAGCACGTCCTTGCCGGCCAGCAGGCCGAGCAGCGACAGGGGCACGCGCGAGTTGGCGCACTCGAGCGAGACCTGGTCGATGCGGCTCTGGGCGAGTAGCGGGAACGTCTGCTCGTACTGGCGCCACTCCCCGCCCAGCGTCTGCTTCCAGTCGATGTTGGCCTTGATCCCGTAGCCGTAGCAGATGTGGACGGCGGTGGTGCAGCCGAGGCCGTCGATGGCCCGGTGCAGGGCCTCGATCCCCCACCCGGCCACGTCGTCCATGTACACGTTGAAGGCCGGCTCGTCGAGCTGGAGCACGTCGAGCCCGGCCGCCACCAGCTCGCGCGCCTCCTCGTTGATGATCCGCGCGAACTCCAGCGCCAGCCGCCGGCGGTCGCGATAGTGCTCGTCGGCCAGCGTGTCGACGATCGTCATCGGCCCCGGGATCGTGAACTTCAGCCGACGCTCGGTGTGGGCCCGGGCCCACCGGACCTCGTCCACGTGGATGGGGCTCCGCCGGGCGAGCGGGCCGGTCACGGTGGGCACCTCGGCCTTGTAGCGGTCGGCCCGGATGCCGATGGTGACGCGGCGGGCGAAGTCGATCCCCTCGATCCGCTCGAGGAAGCCGTGGACGAAGTGCTGGCGCGACTGCTCACCGTCCGTCACCACGTCGATGCCGGCCGCTTCCTGGTCCTTGAGCGCTGCCAGCACGGCATCACGTTGCCCCTCGGCCAGCGTCTCCGGCGGCAACCGCCACGGCGCCCACAGCCGCTCCGGCTCGGCCAGCCACGGTGGCTTGGGCAGGCTCCCCGCGATCGTCGTGCGTAGCATCGCGTCCGTCCCTCAGCGCACGGGGGCCGGGCGCCGGCGCACCAGCGCGGCGGCGGCGCCGCGCACCACGCCCCCCAGCCGCCGGGCGTGGGCCCGATAGAGCGCTGGCGCCGATCCCGCGGCGATCCCGTACCGCGCGCGCATCCATCCCGCCGACGGCCACAGGGCGCGCGCCAGCCCGGCGCCCACGTCGCGGGGGTGATCGACCAGCAGCAGCGTGACGAGATGCTCGAGGCGCACGAGCCGGCGGTCGTCGCCGTGACGGACAAGCGCGGCCAGCAGCCGGGCCCGCGGACCCCGGGGGCGCAGCGCGTCCAGGATCGCCGGCGGCACCGGAGCCTCGAACAGGGCGCGCGCCCCGAGCAGCGCGAAGAAGAGCGCGCGGCGCACGCGCCAGCGCGCGGCGCGCGCCAGCAGGGTCGCCCAGTCGAGCGCGTCGGCCTCCCGGCCCAGCAGGCGCGCGAGGTCGTGGTAGCGCAGCAGGCCGGCCAGCGTGTGGTGCACGGCCAGGTGGGCGGCCAGGTACAGCATCAGGTCCTCGCGCCCGAGGCCGCGGGCCGCCGCCCCCGCCACCGTGATCGGCACGCTCCGCTCCCAGACCTCCGTCTCGCCGGCGTGCCAGACGAACCGCGGCTCGGTCAGCAGCGCCCAGTGCAGGTCGATCCGCACGCCGCCCGGCGTCTCGTAGAGTGTGGCGCCGTCGTAGGCGATGTCGAAGTCCCACGAGTGCTCGTCGGCCACGCGGCGATGGCCCAGACCACGCAGGGCGGCGTCCATCCGGAAGCGGTCGGCGGCCCGCACGAGCAGGTCCAGATCGCTGAACGGACGCAGCGCCGGATCGGGATAGACCTGCTCGGCCAGCACCGGGCCCTTGAGCACGATGATCTCGAGGCCGGCGGCGGCGGCGTGGCGGAGCACGCCGGACAGCTCGCGGCTCATCAGCAGGTGGCGGGCGCGGCTGGTGGCGAGATCGTCGGTGAGGCGGCGGCGCGCCGCCGGGGGAACGCCGGGCCAGTCGGCGGCGGCCAGCGCGTGGGCCAGCGCCGGCGCCAGGTCCTCGACGTCCGCGGTGATGAGGACGTCCGGCCAATCGATCCCGTCCGGCGGCGCCGGCGCCGGGCGCCCGGTGCCGATGGCGCCCACGCAGGCGACGAGCCAGGCGCGATCGGCCGTCGCGCTCACTGGCTCCGGCGGACGGGGGGCGCCAGCGAGGCCGGCACCACGGCCACGCCGGCCAGCTCGGCACCGGCCAGCGCGTGCTCGCAGGCCGCGCGCGACGGCCCGTAGAGGTCGCCGTCCTCGACCAGCGCCTGGCCCGGACAGCGCGTGCAGAAGGTGGCGGCCTCGCAGCCTGCGCAGGTGTGCAGGTCACGGATGCGGATCGCCCGCACCTCGCGCATCGAGCGCGAGTCCGACCAGATCTCGGCGAACGGCGTCTGCCGGACGTTGCCGCAGGCCAGCGGCAGCGCCACGCACGGCATGACGTCGCCGTAGGCGCTCACGTAGCAGGCGTTGTGACCGGCCCCGCACGCGATGTCGTCGAGGTCCGGCCGCTCGGCCGGTACCGCCGTCGGCAGCGGATCCGGATTGAGGGTGGTATCGGCGAGGACGCGCCGCATGTCGGCCCGGCCGATGCGCAGTCGCACCGTCCCGAGGTCGCCGTCGTTCCGGGCCGTGATCATGGGATCGATGCCGCAGGCCGCCCCCAGGCGCTCGGCCAGCGCCTGCACGGCGCGGTAGCCGCCGACCGTGTCACGCATGAGCGGGCAGTTGATCTTGACGCCGACGCCGGCCGCGCGCAGCCGCTCGATTCCGGCCACGCTGCGGGCCAGCGAGCCGGGGATCTTGGTGACGGCGTCGTGGCGGGCGGGGTCGACGCTGTAGATGCTCACGTCGACCTGGCGCACGCCCAGCTCGCGCAGGCGGCGGGCGCGCTCCTCGGTGATCAGCAGCGCGTTGGTCTTCAGCCGCAGGTCGAAGCGCAGCCGCTTGGCCTCGACGATCAGCTCGAAGAGGTCGCGGCGCAGGAAGATCTCGCCGCCGCTGAAGGTCAGGTACAGGGTGCCGGCCCGGGCCAGGTCGGCCAGGAGCGCCTTGACCTCGGCCGTGGTCAGCTCCTGCCGGTCCTCGATGACGCGGTAGCAGTGCACGCACTGCTCGTTGCAGCGCATGGTGAGGTCGACGTGGACGGACAGCGGGATGGCGCGCGCCATGGTGCGCTCCACCACGCGCTCGCTCAGCGCGCTCATCGACCGCTCACGACGCCTTGGGACGGGCGTTGCACTTGCCGCCCTGGGCGGGCCGCTTGCCGCAGGCCAGCGCGGTCGTCTCGAAGATCTGCTCGCTCACGATCGCCGGTGCCTCGTAGGGGCGCTTGCCGGGCTCCACGCGTTCGGACTCTCCCATGCGACTCCTCCGTCACGCCGCCGGGGGCGTGTCCAGGACGGTCAGCAGACCGCGTCGGCAGAGCTGCTCGACGAACGCCAGCGCGTCCCGCGCGGCCGTCGCGCGGTCAACGTCGAACTCCTCGCACACGCGGCCCACGATGCTGGCCAGCGCGGTGCGACCGTCGGCGGCCTCCCAGATCAGGGTGCCGACCGGGTTCAGCGTGTGCAGCGTGCTGTCCTCGGGCGAGACGATGACCACCTCGCCCTCGTAGACCCGCCAGGCCGCTCGTGGATTCTGGACGGGGTAACCGTCAGGCACCGTGGATCGTCTCCCACACGGACGCCTCGGGGCGGAAGCCCAGCGCGAAGCACGGCACCCGCTCGACGAGCGCGCCCGCCACCTCCAGCACGCGCGCGACCAGCGCCGGCTCCGCCGCGAAGAAGAGGACGTTGGGCAGCAGCGATTGCAGGGCCTGGCGCGGCGTCAGCGGGGTGGCCGCGTGACACTCGGCGTGCCGCAGGAAGTGGACCGCCGCCAGCGGGACCGCGGCGTTGCGTCCGGCCTCGCCCAGCTCGCCCCAGAACGGCGAGCCGTAGCAGCGGGCGGCGCCGTCGTCGCCGAGCCGCACGATGGAGATCTCGTCGCTCAGCAGGGTGGCGTCGGGCGACAGCCGTGTGAGCGTCGTCTTGCCGCTTCCCGAGCGCCCGGGGAACATCCAGCTGCGAGGGCCACGGCCGAGGCTGGCCGCGTGCACCAGCAGGGCCCGCGCCTCCAGCAGCGCCAGCGAGTAGGTCACGCGCAGGAAGGTGTCGACGGCGACGTGGTCGACGGCACCGAGGGCCAGTGTGGCGGTCCGGGCGGGCACGTCGAGGACGGCGGCGAAGTCGTGGCGCTCGACGGCGAGGCGGCCGAGCCCGCCGGCGCTTCGCACGACCACGTCCTCGAGGTCGACGACACCCTCGGGGCGGAGGCCGACCGTGATCCGCCAGTCGGGCGGGGCCGTGGAGAGAAAGCCCTCGTAGCGGGCGGCGACGACGTCGAGCACGGCCGGCTCGACGGTCAGGAACGCGGTGCGGACGCCGCCGATCTCGACGGTGAGCTCATCCACGGCGCACCGCCCGGACGGCCCGGTACAGCCAACGGGCCGGCGGCAACAGTCGGGCCACGGCTGGCGCCACCGCGGCGATGAGGCGGCCGCGCCGACGCGCCCGCGGCGCCTCGAAGGCCGTGCGCCGGCCGCGCCGCTCGCGAGCAATCACCCAGCCCAGCACGGCGGCGTCCGGCACGACCTCGACGTAAGCCAGGGCGTCCCCCCTCGTCACGAAGCCTCGATCCTCGCGCGCAATCACGCGGTGCAGGCAGAGCCCGCCCGACGGCGGCTCATAGCATATAACATCGCCGATCCCGACCTCGGCGGCGGACGCCGGCCGGACGACGAGCACGTCGCCGTCGCGCAGGAAGGGGAGCATGCTGTCGCCCCGGGCCAGCACGCGCAGCGTGGTGCCGCGCCGCAGGGAGTCCGCGGCAAGGGCGTCGAGGCTGCGGGTGGGCTCGGGCGTGGCCGGCTCTACGGCGCCGTCAGCACGAACCCGCGACGGGCGATCGGAGCCTCCTCGTCGTCCAGGAACAGCTCCACGCACCAGGCGCCGTACAGACCGGCGTCGACGATCGCGGTGCCGCCGACGGGCAGGCGAGTCGTGACCGACAGGGGCCGGCCGGTCGCCGTGAAGACGCCGGTGTAGCGCTGGTAGAGGGAGCCGTCGGGACTGAAGACCTCCAGCCGCTGGTGGTGGACGTCCTCCAGCTCGTTCCAGGTGGCGACGATGCGCAGCTCGCGCAGTTCGGCGCCGGGGAACTCGACTCCGAGACGGGTGACACCGCCGGCGACGAGGCCGGTGAACGACAGGCGCCCGTCGGCGAAGCCGCCCGGCACCCGCACACGGCGATGCTGTTGCACGCAGTCGCCGTCGGCGATCGCGGCGGACGGTGTCACGGTCACCGTCATCAGGAATAGGCCGAGCGCGCCGAGCAGTCGCCGGGTCACGGCAGGCTCTCGGCCGTCAGGCCGATCTTGTAGAGGGTGCCGTCCGTGGTGCCCACGTAGAGTTCGCCGGTCGTCTCCGTCGACACCGGCCCTACGCTCAGCGTCCCGCTGCCGACGGTGAGGGTCGTGGTGACGGCGCCCGTGGCCAGGTCCAGCTGATAGAGGACGCCGTTGGAGCCGCCGACCCACAGCGAGCTGTTGCCGGGCAGGAGCTGGGCCACCGTGCCCCCGCTGACCGGCTTCGTCTTCCACAGCGTGGAGGCCGAGGAGGCGCCGGCCAGCGCCCACACGTTGCCGTCCGTCGTGACGAAGTACAGCTGGCCGGGGAGGTTGAAGTCCTCCCACACGTACCCCTTGAACGCGCTACCGCTGGCGACCGTGTTGGTCGTCTTGGTCAGCGTGGCCAGATCGACGATGTGCAGGATGCCGGCCTCGTCGCCGACCAGCAGCTTGGTATTGTCGAAGAGCACGCTGGGAGCGGTGGTGAAGTCTCCGCCCGAGAACCGGGCGAGCAGCGTGCCGCCGGCGGCGACGTTGAGGATCCAGATCCCGTTCTGCGTCCCCCCGCTGCCATCGCGGCTCGTCACGTACAGGCGGTCCCGGGCGTAGTCGACCCACGGCTGCCCCAGCACCTGGTCCATCGGGCAGCCGCCCACGCACGGCGCCGTGTTGAGGGTGGCCGGGCTGAACGTCCACAGCACCGCGCCGGTGTCGGAGCGGAGCGCGAACACCTTGTTGTTCGTGAAGCCGCCCGATCCCGTGCTGTTCATGGTCGCGACGAAGATGACGTCGTAGCTGCCGGGATAGGCTGCGGTCATCGCGCTGCTGAAGAACTGGCGCAGGTAGGTGCTGACGGAGGCCTGGACGGCGTCGGCGTTGAGCTTGACCGTCCAGTTGGTGACGCCGGTGGCCGGGTTGACCGAGTAGGCCCAGCCGCTCTGGTCGGCAGCCACGACCGATTCGCCGGCGCCGAGCGGGAACACGCTGACGTAGCCCTGCACGCCGCCCAGTGTGTGGCCGGGCACGCTGGCCCAGGCGCCCGTCGTCGTGTTCACCGAGAGCAGCTTGCCGGCGTTGGAGCCGAACGACACGCGGCCGGTGCCGGCCACGGCCGGGTTCAGCGCGGCGCCGCCCACCGTGTTCGACGTCCACTGCACGGGGCCACCGCGGGGCGTCACCGTCCCCGTCGCCCCCCCGATGTAGCAGGGCGTCGTCGTGCAGGCGCCGACCGGGCCCGCCTTTGCCCACACCTTGTAGTAGTAGGTCGTGTTGACGTTCAGGCTGCCCGCGGTGTAGCTCGGGTCGGAGCCGACCGTGCCGCTGTAGACCACGAGGCCGTTGCCGATGGTCTGGCCGGCCGTGTAGCTCGTGCCGTTGCTCGGCGTCGCGCTGATCGGCGAGATGCCGCCCACGATGATCACGGGGTTGGCGGCCGACCAGTTCACGGTCGCGGTCGTGCCGGTCGCGGACGCCGCCACCGCGCACAGCGTGTCGGTCGTGACGCCGCTGGCGGTGTTGCAGCGGAAGAACGACACCGCGAACCAGGCGGCCGCGATGGTGCCGACATTGCTGTTGCCCAGCCGGGTGAAGGCGATGCTCGACGACGTCGAGCCGTTGGACCCGTTGATGGTGCCGGTGAGGGCGACGTCGTCCAGGCGTCCGGTCGAGCCGGAGTCGCCCGCCGAGTTCGCGAAGAACAGCGCCGTGCGCGTGGTATCCACGGTCGTGATGTTCGTGGTGGCAGTGGTCGACGACCCCGTCATGGTGGTCGTCCCGTTCTGCACGGTGCTGCCGTCGCTGAGCGACACGACCTGCCAGGCCAGGTCGACCTGCCGGTTGTTGCCGGTCGTGGTCACCACGCGCGAGAACTGCACGCCGGTGACGGCGGTGCCCGAGGTCAGGAACTCGCCCCGCACGTTGTACTCGCCCTCGACGCCGGCCACCGCGGTGCCGGCCTTACCGGTCACGAGGATGAACGACTTGCTGGTATCGACGGCCGTGCCCAGCGTCACCCGGTTGGTGAGGCCGTTGGTGCCGCCGCTGGCCAGCGCGCACGCGGGCGTGGCGCTGCTGCCGCCGATGCAGGAGGTGCCGCGCTGCACCGCGGCGCCCTCGAAGGTCACGACCTGCCAGGCCACGGTCACCGTCTCCCCGCTCTGCCCGTCGTTGCGCGTGAGCTCGAGGCTGGTCGTGGTGCCGCTCGTGCACGGCGCGGCGCCCGTGCCGAGGATCGCGCGCACCGTCCACACCTCGTCGCGCGCGGCGCTGCTGTCGGTGCTGCGCACGGAGGTCAGGACGAAGCTCTTGGTGCAGTCCACCGCCGTCAGCGTGGGCGTCGCGGTGGGGGTCAGGCTCGTCCCGCTGAAGGTGGCGATCCCCCGCTGGACCGACACGCCGGCTTCGAACTCGGCGACGTAGTACTGCACGCGCGTGGTGGTATTGCCGGGGGCGACGCTCGGCGTGATCGTCAGCCGCGGCGTGCCGCCGGTCGTGTTCAGATCGCAGGTGAACAGGCCGGCGTCGCCCGAGCTGTTGGCCGTGCGGGTCGAGCAGAGGACGAAGGCCCTGGTGATGTCGGTGCCGCTGAGCGTGACCTGGGTGGGCGTCGCGCTGTTCGGCAGACTGGCGGTGCCGCTCGTGACCGCGTTGACGATGGCCCCCTCGCTCACCGCCGGGACCACGCAGGCCAGGACAGCGAACGCCGCCACCACTGCGGTGCGCCAGCCCCGGCGGGCTCGTGCCTGTGCTCGGCTGCCGGCGATGGCTCCCATGCCGGGCCGGCTACCAGGCAAAGGGCGCGCCAAGGCCTCCAGACGCCACGCATTTCTCACAACAACGAGAATAGTGGCGCGGATATCACTGAACCAAGCTGGCGTTTGGGCATGGTCAGGGCCGACCACCATCGGCTCGGCGGGCCGCGCGCTCCTCGGCGCCCGGTGCCGCCGCCGACGGCGGCGAACAGCTTCTGATCGTCACCCTGGCACGAGTGGTCAAAGTCTATCCGCCCGGCTGAGCGCGGACGGCGCGTTGTAGGATACGCGGCGTGACGCCGGACACCCGCTGGGCCGAGGTACACGCGCGGCGTGGCCTCGTCGCCACCCCCCACGCGCTCGCCACAGCCGCCGGCCGGCGCGCCTTCGAGCGCGGTGGCAACGCGCTCGATGCCGCCATCGCCGCGGCGGCGACGATCGCCGTGGTCTATCCCCACATGAACGGGATCGGCGGCGACAACGTGTGGCTGATCTACGACGCGGGCCGCCGCCAGCTGCACGCCCTCAACGCCATCGGACGCTCGGCGGCCGCGACCGATCTCGCCGACTATCGCGCGCGCTTCGGCGCCGCCATTCCCGCGCGGGGCGGCGCCGCGGCGCTGACGGTGCCGGGCGTCGTGTCGGGATGGGGGGCGGCGCACGCCTATAGCCGGGAGGTGATGGGCTCGCCGGTGGCGTGGGCGGCCCTGCTCGAGGACGCCGTCGTTCACGCGCGCGACGGATTTGCGGTGTCGCCCGGACAGCGCCGGGTGACCGCCGCCGCCCACGACCTCTTCGCCGCCCACTCGGACGTCCAGGTGCAGCGCACCCTGTGGCCGATCTATCATCCCGATCGTCTCGCGGGGCCGCGCTTCGTGCAGCGCGAGCTCGCCGCCACGCTGGCCCGGCTCGCCGAGGCAGGGCCGGAGGAGTTCTACCGGGGCGAGCTGGCGCGCCGGATCGCCGACGGCGCCGCGCGGGCCGGCAGCCCGCTGACCCTCGACGATCTCGCCGCGCATCGCGCCGACTGGGTGGAGCCGCTGCGCCGCGGCTACCGCGGCGGCGAGGCGGCCAGCTTCCCGCCTCCGACGCAGGGCTTCGCCGCGCTGGCGATCCTCGGCCTGCTGGAGGGCTTCGAGGTCGGCGCGCTCGACGACGTCGATCACGTGCACCTGACCGTGGAGGCGACCAAGCTCGCGCTCGAGGATCGCGAGCGGTACCTGACCGATCCCACGCTCGTCGAGGTCCCGGTCGCGCGGTGCCTCGACCCCGAGCGCCTGGCCGCCCGCCGGGCCCGCATCTCCCGGCGGGCGGCGATGACGGCCGAGGCGCAGCCGGCCGGCGGCGACACGATCGCCATCGTGGCCGCCGACGGCGCCGGCAACGCCGTCGCGCTGATCCAGAGCCTGTACCACGAGTTCGGCGCCGGCGTCGTGGCCGGCGACACCGGCGTGCTGCTGCAGAACCGCGGCGCCTTCTTCTCCCTCGACGAGCGCCATCCCAATCGCCTGGCGCCGCGCAAGCGCACCGCCCACACGCTGATCCCGTCGATGTACCTGGTCGAGGGCCGCCCGCGTCTCGTCTACGGCACCATGGGCGGCGACGGTCAGCCCCAGACGCAGGCGGCGCTGGTCACGCGTGTGATCGACCGCGGCCTGTCGCCCCAGGCCGCCGTCGAGGCGCCGCGCTGGCTCTTCGGCCGCACGTGGGGCGACGCCTCGCGCTCGCTGCGCCTGGAGGGCCGCTTCGCGCCCGGCGTCGCCGACGAGCTGCGCGGCCGCGGCCACGACGTGCAGGTGGTCGAGGACTGGAGCGACCTGATGGGCCACGCGCAGCTGATCCGCCTGGATCCCGACGGGCTCGTCGGCGCCTCCGACCCGCGCGCCGACGGCGCCGCGCTCGGCTGGTGACCGGGTGCGCGGGGTGGTCGTCGGCGCGCTGACCGGCCTGGCCCGCGCGCTCGATCGCGGCGTCACCGCCAGCACCTTCCTCGCCGCCGGGCTGCTGCGCCTCGACGCGCTGGGTGATCACGCCGCCGAGAACTGGCAACACTTCGGCCTCGCCCAGACGGAGGCGGACATCGCCGCGGGACTCTTCGAGTGGGAGACGACCTTCTACGGGCGCTTCCTGCGGCCGGGCGACCGTGTGCTCCTGGTGGGCTGCGGCAGCGGCCGCGACCTCGTCGCGCTCCTCGCCCAGGGCCATCGCGTCGAGGGGCTGGAGCCGGTCGCCGCCTGCGCTGCGCTGGCGAGCGCGCGGGTGACCCGCCACGGCCTGAGCGCCAAGATCCACGTGGCCGACATCACCACGGCGCCGCCGCCCGGGATCTTCGACGTCGTGATCTTCTCGTGGTTCTGCTACAGCTACATCCCACTGCGCGCCCGTCGGACCGCCGTGCTCGGTACCGTGCGCGAGCGCCTGGCCCCGGGCGGGCGCATCCTCATCTCGTACACGCTCGGCGCGCCGGCGCCTCGGCGGCTGCCGTGGCAGCTGGCCCGGCTGGCCGCGCAGGTCAGCCGCAACGACTGGCGGCCGGAGTACGGCGACGTCTTCCTCGCGCGTCACGACACCGGGCGCATCCATTTCGAGCATCGCTTCCAGCCGGACGAGATCGAGCACGAGGCGCGGACGGCTGGCCTCGCCGTCGCCTTCCACGAGCATCCCAGCGACGGCAACATTGCGCTGGTGGTGCCGGCGCCGCCGTGAGCGCGTCGTGGCTCGCCCCCGTGGCCATCGGCACCACGGCCCACGCCGCCGTGCTGCGCGCGGGCGGCATCGGCCGCGTCCTCGCCCGCCTGGGCGGGGCGACGTACCTGACCGTCGCCGAGCAGATCGTCTGGCTCGCCGGCGCCGGCGCGCCGCTGCACCCGCGCGCCATCCTCACGACGGCCGCGCCGCCCGACGGCGACGACGTGCGGCTCGACGTCGGTGGCCTGACCCCGTGGCGGCCCTCCGCGCCCGCCCCGAGCACGCCGGAGAATCTGGCGACGCGGTGGCGAGACCTCGCGACGACGCTGACCGCGCCACGCGGCTTCGGCGCCCTGCTCACCCGCGAGCCGCCGGCGTTTCCGCTCGACGGCGCACGCTCCGCCGCCGAGGCGCTGGCGCGCGCCTGCGCCCGGGGCGACGCCGCCGGCGCCGGCACGGCCGCCCTCAGGCTGCTCGGACACGGCGGCGGCCTCACGCCCTCCGGCGATGACTACGTCGGCGGCGCGTTCTTCGTCCGCGCGGTGGCCCTCACCGCCCCGGCCGGCGACGCGTCCGCGTGGCGGGACATGGTCGCGCGAGTGGTGGCCGCCGCGCCCACCCGCACCCATCCGATCAGCGCCGCGCTCCTGGGCGATCTCGCGGCCGGCCTGAGCTGGGCGCCGCTGCACGACCTCGTCGGCGCGCTCGCCGAGGACACGCCGGGCGCAGCGGCGGCGGCCGCGCGCCGGCTCGTCACGCTCGGTCACAGCTCGGGCTGGGACATGCTGGCCGGGGTCGGCGCCGGCCTCGGCGCGCTCGAGCACTGACGGCGGGCGGGACCGCGCCCGGCAAAGTTTCAACGCCGGCGGTTCCGGGGTACAGTAACGCAGCATTTTGACCCCACCCGGAGGTCCTGTGGATCCCTACCGACTATCCCGCGCCGTTGTCCCGAGCCGTTACGACATCCGGCTCGAGCCCGACCTCACCACGCTGACCTTCCGCGGCGAGGAGTCGATCGCCGTCGCCGTCGAGGAGCCGGTCCGCGAGATCGTGCTGAACGCCGTCGAGCTCGCCGTCGACGAGGCCCTGGTCGTCGACGCCCGCGGTCGCGAGCAGCGGGCGACGGTCACGCTCGACGAGGCCGCCGAGCGCTGCCGGCTGGCGTTCGCCGAGCCGCTGGCCACCGGCGGTGGGCGGCTGCGGCTGGTCTTCCGCGGCACTCTCAACGACAAGCTGCGCGGGCTTCTACCGCAGCGGTCTACAAGGACCCGGGCGGCGTCACCCGCACGATGGCCGCCACCCAGTTCGAGGCCACCGACGCCCGCCGCGCCTTTCCCTGCTGGGACGAGCCGGCCTTCAAGGCGGTGTTCGACGTCACGCTGGCGATCGATCCGGCCCTGACCGCCGTCTCCAACACGCGCGATCCTGTCGGAGACGACCGAGCGTGGCCGCAAGATCGTCCGCTTCGCCGACTCCATCAAGATGTCGACGTACCTGGTCGCCTTCGTGGTGGGCGAGCTGGAGCGACACGGAGCCCGAGCCGCGTCGGGCGACACGCCGCTGAGCGTGTGGTGCGTGCCCGGCAAGCGGCCGCTGGCCGCCTTCGGCCAGGAGATCGCGGCGGCCTCGCTGCGGTATCTTCGAGGACTACTACGGCCTGCCCTACCCGGGCGACAAGCTCGACCTGCTGGCCATCCCCGACTTCGCGGCCGGCGCCATGGAGAACCTCGGCGCCATCACCTTCCGCGAGACCGCCCTGCTCGTCGACGCCAGGCGCCGCCACCCACGCCGAGCTGGAGCGCGTGGCCGACGTCGTCGCCCACGAGAACGCCCACATGTGGTTCGGCGACCTGGTGACGATGAGCTGGTGGAACGGCATCTGGCTCAACGAGGCCTTCGCCACCTTCATGGAGATGCTGGCCGTCGACGCCTGGAAGCCGGAGTGGCAGCGCTGGATCGCCTTCGGCGTCTCCCGCGCCGCCGCCTTCGTCCGTGGACGGGCTGCACGCCACCCGGCCCATCGAGTTCCCGGTCCGGCGCCCCGCGCGAGGCCGACGCGATGTTCGACGTGCTCACCTACGAGAAGGGCGCCTCGGTCCTCCGCATGCTCGAGCAGTACCTGGGGCCCGAGGTGTTCCGCGCAGGGCGTGCGCGACTACCTGCGCGCGCACCAGTTCGCCAACGCCGACACCGGCGACCTGTGGGCCGCGCTCGGGCGGGCCTCGGGGCAGCCGATCCCGGCCGTGATGGACGGCTGGATCTTCGCGCCGGGCTATCCGCTCGTCAGCGTCGGCGTCGAGGGGCGCGAGCTCGTGCTGCGGCAGCAGCGCTTCACCTACCTGCCGGAGCCGCTGCGCTGGTGGGGCGCCTCGCCGGCGGCCCCGGCCGCCCCCGGCCGCTGGCAGGTGCCCGTGCAGCTCCGCCTCGACGGCCGGCGGTCGCGACACCGTCGAGCGCGTGCTCCTCACCGAGCCCGAGGTGCGGCGCGCCGCTGCCCGACGGCTTCGAGTCGGTCGTCGCCAACGAGGGCGGTCACGGCTTCTACCGCGTGCGGTACGACGGCGACCTGCGCGCGCGGCTGCTGGACCGGCTGCCCGGGCTGGGCGCCATCGAGCGCTTCAACCTCGTCAACGACGCGTGGGCGGTCACCGGTGGCCGGGCTGATGCCGGTCACCGACTACCTGGAGCTGACCGCGCGCTTCCGCGACGAGCGCGACAAGAACGTGTGGTCGGTGCTGCTCGGCTCCTTCACCACGCTCAACCGCCTGCTGACGCCGGCCGACCGGCCGCGGCTGGAGGCGCTGGTGCGCGACCGCGTGGGCCCGGCGCTGGCCGCGCTCGGCTGGACGCCCCGGCCCGGGCGAGGACGAGCTCACCCGCCAGCTGCGCGGCGACCTCGTCCGCGCGCTCGGCACGCTCGGCAACGATCCGCCAGGTCCAGGCCCGGGCCGCCGAGGTCTACGCGGCCCACGAGCGCGGCACCGCTCCGGTCGATCCCAACGTGCTGCCCGCCCTCATCGCCGTCCTCGCCCACGCCGGCGACGAGGCGCGCTATCACGAGTTCGTCGAGCGGTTCCGGACGGCCGCGCACGCCGCAGGAGGAGCAGCGCTACCTGTATGCGCTGACGGCCTTCCGGCCGCCGGAGCTGGTCGAGCAGACGCTGGCCCGCACGGTCAACGGCGAGATCCGCACCCAGGACGCCCCGTTCGTGGTGCGCTCGATGCTGATGCTCGTGCACGCACGCGAGCAGGCGTGGGACTTCGTCAAGAAGCAGTGGGACACGATGGACCGCCTCTACCCCAAGCACGGCCTGCGGCGGATGGCCGAGGGCGTCATCGGGCTGGCGACGCCGGAGCTCGAGGCGCGACGTTCACCGCTTCTTCCAGGAGCGGCGCATCGACCTCGGCGGCAAGACGCTCGAGCAGTACCTGGAGCAGCTGCGGGTCGCCGTCGCGCTCCGCGAGCGCGAGAGGGCGGCGCTGTCGGCGTTCCTCGCCCGCTGAGGGACGGGCGCGGGCGGCGACGAGAGAAATCGCTGCCGGCCCCCGGGTCGGGTCTGCTATTCGTGGAGCGTGACCGAGATCAAGCGGATCGGCCCCCCGACGGCGCGTGACGTGAAGGGTCGCGTCGTCACGTGGACGGCCCCGCTCAACGCCATGCCCGACAAGGAGTGGCGGCAGTTCTTCGGACAGACCCGGGACACCACCATCACCTGCACGCCCAAGCACGTGCACATGTACCAGAGCATGCTGGTGTTCGAGAGCGCCGAGGAGGACGTGGCCACCTGGATCAGCTTCGTCGACAAGTGGGTGGCCTCCGCCAACTCTCGCTATGCCGAGTGGGAGACCGGTCAGCAGCGGGTCCGCGAGTCGGCCGGCCCCGGCTCGGACCGGGAGCGCAAGCTGCTCGAGCTGAACGAGAAGTTCAAGAACCTGTAACCGTCCTCAGCGGGGGGCCACGACCCGGCCCACCAGCAGCCCCAGGTAGCAGAGCGTCAGGCATGCCACCGTCGTCCCCACCACGTTGAGCCAGGCCGGTCCCCACGCACCCCGCTCCATCAAACGCACCGTCTCGTAGCTGAACGCCGAGTACGTCGTGAGTCCGCCCATGACACCGGTGGCGAGAAACAGCCGCGCCTCCTCGTCGAGCACGAGGCGCTCGCTCGCCAGCGCTTGCACGAGGCCGATCAGGAAGGAGCCGACGAGGTTCACGGCCAGCGTGCCCCACGGAAAGCCCGGCCCCGGCCACGTGAGGGCGGCGATGGTGACGAGGTAGCGCAGGGCGGAGCCGATGGCGCCGCCGGCCGCCACCAGGATGAGGCGCTCCATCGCTCAGTCGAGCACGATCGGCGCGTCGACCCAGACCGTGTAGCGCCGCGGGCGACCGCGAGCGGCGTCGGCGGGATCGACGTACATGATCGAGCTCTGGCCCCGGATCTCGGCGGGCAGGATCGAGACGCGGATGAAGCTGGTGGACTCGGTGGCCGACGCTCGAGCCAGCACCGGCTCCCGGCCGCTCTCGTACCAGGCGCCGCCCGGGCGCACCGCGCGCGGCGGCGCGTCGCCGACCGTCACCTCCAGCGCGCCGGTCACGAGACAGCGGATGCCGCCGCCGCGATGCCGATGCGGCAGCGCTACCCCGCCCAGATCGAAGTCGACGCGGTCGCAGCGCACGAGCCACGCCGCCGCCTCGTCGAGCGCGACGGTCTGCTCGAGCAGCAGGTCGCCGCCCCGCGCGGTCGCCGGCCGCGCCAGCTCCCAGCCCAGCACGGTGGCGTCGGCGCCGGTGGCGCGGACGGTCACGCCCCCGGGGCCGTGCCAGGCGTGGTCCGCCGCCAGCGTCGAGGTGGCGCCGCCGTGGGTGATCGCGAGGTCGCCCGTGTGCGCGTAGAGCACGCGGATCGCCGGCGGCAGCTCCCGCGGGGCGCCCCCGAGTCGATCGCGGAACAGCCGCAGGCTCCAGTCGCCCATCCGCCTCAGCCGAGGTTCACGCCCAGCACCAGCGAGGCGAGTCGGCCGAGGCCGAAGCTGAGCAGGCCGGACGCGGCCGCCAGCGCGGCGACCTCGAGCCCGGAGCGGATCGGCGACACGCCGACCACCCGGGCCTTCACCACGCCGACGCCGAAGAGCGCCAGCAGGGTGGCGGCGCCGGACAGCGCGAGGGCCGGCAGCAGGTGACCGGCCAGGAACGGCAGCAGCGGGACCAGCGAGGCGGCGCCGAACGCCATGGCCATGACGAAGGCGTCGCGCACCGGGCTCCCGAGCCGCTGGGGCGCCAGCCCCAGCTCGAAGATGGCGAGCGTGTTGAGCAGCAGGTCGGGGTGGCGCGCGATGCGCCGGGCCACCTCCACCGCGTCGGTCCGCGACATGCCGCGCGCGATGAGGGCCGCCATCAGCTCGGCCACCTCCTCGCCGGGATGATCGCGGATCTCGCGCTGCTCACGCGCCAGCTCGGCGGTGTGCAGCTGGCCCTGCGCGCGCGAGGCCAGGAAGGTGCCGATCGACATCGACAGCACGCCGGCCACTGCCGACACCAGTCCCCCCAGCAGCACGACGAGGTGGTCCATGCCCGCCGCCGCCAGGCCGGCCACCACCGCGAAGGTCGACACCAGGCCGTCCTGGGCGCCGAAGACGACCTCGCGGATCGAGGACAGGCGCGCGATGCGCTCGGCCTCGGTCGCGAGCTCGTCGGGTCGCCCCGGCGGCAGCACGGCCGCGCGCTCGGCCGGCCGCCCCGGCTCGGCCGTCACCGCCGGCGCCGGCGCGGCCGGAGGCCGCGCCGGCATGCGGACCGACGGCGTACGGTCGAACGTCTCGAGGGCCGAGCGGAACATCTCGCGGTGGTGGCGCTCGCGCTCCAGGGCCAGCCGGAACGAGGCGGCGGCGTCCGCGCGCCCCTCGGCCTCGGCGTCGCGGATCATGCGCGGCAGCACGACCTCGATCTCCATCATCTCGCCGGTGGCGGCCGTCTGGAGGTTCTCGCGGGTGGTCCCGATGGCGCCCATGGTGCGCAGGTGATTGAGAGCGTGGATCGTCTCCGCCCCGGCCGCCTCGAAGAAGAGCTGGGCGATCTCGGGGCGGCCCTCGTTGAGGGCCTCGATGCCGTAGGCGAGGTAGCGGCGGTTGGCGTCGGCCTCACCCGCGAGTGCGACGAGCAGGTTGGCCTCGGTCCGGGAGTCCACGCGCTCGCGGGTCATCGCCGCGCCATTGTAGCCCGCTTGCGCGCGTGATTTCAGCGACGCCGGGCCGGGATGCACAGCAGCGCGCCTCCGTGATACGGTCGAGAGGCATGAGAGCGATGGCGGCAGTCGTGGCCGGTCTCGCCGCGGTTCTGGCCGCCGGCCCCGCCCTCGCACTGTCCGTGCAGGAGGCGATCCTGCGCGCCAAGCCCGCCGTCGCCCTGGTCACCGCCCGCGTCGACGCCGAGATCACGATGGACTGCGGCAAGGGGCCGGTCACCGTGAAGCCCGCGCCGTTCGTCGAGACCGGCACCGGCTGGTTCGTCGACGGCCGCGGCTGGGTCGTCACCAACGCCCACGTGGTGGACCCCGTTCACCGCAACCCGCCCTGGGTCGCCCACGAGCTCAAGAAGAAGGCCATCGACCAGGCGTGCGTCGAGCCCGCGCTGCGCGCCCAGGGACTCATGCGCGGCCAGCGGCCCGACGTCGAGGACCAGATCCGACGCGAGGCGAGCGCCCGCGCTCTCAGCAGCGCCGAGGTCGAGATCCAGCCGAAGCTCACCGTGCTCCTCCCCAACGGTGTGAGCCTCGACGCCGAGGTGAAGAAGTTCAGCGCGCCGATCGGCCTCGGACTGAACAACAAGGCGCTGCCCGACTCCGGCCGCGACCTGGCCCTGCTGCGCGTGAAGGACGGTGTCTATCCGGCGCTCGACCTGTCGATGCGCGATCCGCAGATCGGCGACCCCGTGCACATCCTGGGCTTCCCGGGCGTGGTGCTCACGCACGAGCTGCTGAACCGGTCGGCCACGATCGAGGCGTCGGTCACCAACGGCGCCGTCTCCGGCTTCCAGGTGGACGCCATCGGGCAGGACATGATCCAGACCGATGCGCCGGCCGCCCACGGCAACAGCGGGGGGCCCGCCGTCGGCGACGACTCGCGCGTCGTCGGCGTGCTCACGTTCGTCTCGCTCTCGCAGGGCGGCGCCATCGTGCAGGGCTTCAACTTCCTGATCCCCGCCCGCGACGCGCGGACGTTCCTGAAGGGCACCGACGTCCGCCCCGGCGAGAGCAAGTTCAACGTCGTGTGGGCGGCCGGCATCGAGCTCCTGCAGGCCGAGCGCTGGGCGGCCGCCGCCGCCAAGCTCGCCGAGGCCAACGGCCTCCTGCCCAACCTGCCCGACGTCAAGCGCGCGCTGGCCGAGGCGGAGGACAAGGTCAAGAACCCGCCGCCGCGGCCGTTCCCGTGGGCGTGGGCCACGCTCGGCGTCTCGCTGCTGAGCGTCGGCGTCTACGGCGGCATGTTCGCCCGCCGGTGGTGGCGCAATCGCTTCCGCATCCTGCCGGGCCAGGTCATCGGCGCCATCGAGAGCGGCGAGACGCCGGTCCTGCTCGACGTGCGGACCACGACGGACTTCGAGACCAGCCCCCTGCGGCTGCCGGGCGCGGTCCGGCTCGATCCGGAGGCGGTGGCGGCCGGCACCTTCACGCTCGAGGTCGCGCCCGAGCAGATGATCGTCACCTACTGCACCAGCCCCGAGGAGGCCACCAGCGCCGCCGTCGCCCTCGCCCTGCAGAAGCGCGGCTACAAGCGCGTGCGCATCCTCAAGGGCGGCCTCGGCGGCTGGACCAACGCGCGGCTGCCGGTGGAGTCGAAGTCGGCGCTGCCCTCGATCGGCCTCGAGATCTACAAGAACCTCACGCTCGGCGATCTCGAGCGCCGCCACTTCAAGCCGGGCGAGGTCATCGCCAAGGAGGGCGACGATCCCCGCGGCGAGGCGTTCGTCGTGCACGCCGGGGTCGTGGAGGTCCGCCGGATGTTCGACGGCGACCACCGGCTACTCGGCACCATGGGCGAGGGCGAGCTGATCGGCGAGATGTCGCTGTTCCGTGAGTCGCCCCGGACGGCCGACCTCATCGCTCAGACCGAGGTCGAGCTGCTCATCATCAAGAACGAGCGGCTGGACTGGCTCATCCGCAATCGCCCGCAGCTCACCATCGAGGTCCTCCGCCGGTTGTCGAACTGGATCGTGCAGTCGGACCGGGAGCGTTCGCACGTCGCCCGATGACCGAGCCTCTCCGCGTCCCCGTCCTCCGGATGGACGCGGACCTGCCGCTACCCGCCTACGCCCGTCCTGACGACGCCGGTCTCGACCTGCACGCGGCCGAGTCGGTCACGCTGGCCCCGGGCGACCGGGCGCTGGTGCCGACGGGGATCGCGGTGGCCATTCCCACCGGGTTCGCCGGCTTCGTGCTCCCCCGCTCGGGACTGGCCCTGCGCCACGGCGTGACCGTGCTCAACACGCCGGGACTCATCGACGCCGGGTACCGGGGGGAGGTCAAGGTGCTGCTCGTGAACCACGGCTCGGCGCCCGTCACGCTCGGTCGCGGCGACCGGATCGCCCAGCTCGTGGTGCAGCGCGTCGAGCACGTCGCGCTGACCCCGGTCACCGAGCTGCCGGGCAGCTCGCGCGG
Organism: uncultured Candidatus Rokubacteria bacterium; assembly: GCA_963734175.1. GTDB lineage: Bacteria > Methylomirabilota > Methylomirabilia > Rokubacteriales > CSP1-6 > AR5. The sequence goes on along the minus strand of CAVTGC010000010.1, from coordinate 117,196 downwards.
CGAGGGCGGCTTCGGCTCCACGGGAGCCTGAGCCCGGCGGCCGTCAGGCCTTCTCGGCCCGGGCCGTCGCGGCCCGGTGGCGGAGCAGCACCAGCGCGATCACGAGCGCGACCACCATGGCCGTCAGCAGGCCCAGCTCCAGCATCGCGTTGCGGAACACGTCGCCGCCCTTGCTGAGCAGCTCGCCGAACTCCGCGGTGAGCACCAGCAGCCTCCGGATGGCGGCAATGAGGCCGACGATGAGGAACGGCTCCGGCACGAGGGCGTGCTCGCGGAAGGAGACCTGCACCGTGTACAGGATCTCCACGATCATGAACACGAGCAACGTCTGGTCGAGGATGCCGATGACGCGGGCGGCGAGGACGCCCTGGAGCAGGCTGCGGGCGAAGACGACGCCGCTGTCGACGAGAAGGGCGATCGCGCTCAGCGCCAGCAGGAGGCCCACGCCGAGGTAGACCGCGTCCTCGACGTGGGTGAAGGCGCGCGCCACCCACGCGCGGCCTTCGTCGGCCTCCCCGCCCCGCGCCACGTCAGGAGACGCGCGGTTGCTGGGCCCCGCTCAGCCCCTGGTCGACAGTGTCGGCCACGGACTGTAGCGTGTCGGCCACGCCCTGCAGCTGCTCGGCGGTCCGGCTCCGGACGCCGCTCGTCGCGTCGTCGAAGGCATCCCGGATCTGATCGCCCCAGAACCACATCACCACGCCACCTACGACTGCGCCGGCCAGGAATCTCTTGATCACGTGTTGACCTCCGTGAGCTGGGCTCGTCGAGGTCTTACGCAAGCGTGATGCCGGGCAGATCAGCTCGACCAGGTCTCCAGGGAGCCGGCGAAGCGGTCGAGCGAGAGCAGCCGGATGCGGCCGTCGCCGGCCGTCACCCGCGCGCGATCGGCCGGCGTGTTGTAGCCCCAGTCGCACAGGAACAGGCGGGCGCCGGCGACGTCGGCCCGCTTGGCCGTCGCCTCCAGCGTCTCCAGCATGTCCTCGACGAACCACACGCCGGCGGCGTCGGCGCCCAGGCCGTGGGTATCGGCCAGCCGCCGCAGGATCGTCGGCTTGGGTACCGGCTGGCCCGGCTCGCGACCGATCACGGTCATGGCCGACAGGCGCGGATCGGCCCCCGTCAGCAGCGCGCGGGCGAAGCGCTCGGTCTTGGTGGTGACGATCACGGCCTTCGTGGGGCCGTCGAGCAGCGCCACGAGCTTGCCGGGCACGCCCGGGTAGAACCGGTGGTGAGCGAGCCAGCCGGGCGAGTCCCGCGCGAACCACTCGTCGCGCACGCGGTTGAGCGCCCGCCCCAGCGTCTCGGCGCTGACGCCGGCAGTCTTCATGAGCGACGGGGCGGCCTCCAGCCAGCCGTGGCGGCTCGCCAGCGTAGGGGCCTCGACCCCGGCGAGCAGGGCATGCACCATCAGGGGCATCTCCCAGCCGCTCTCGATCAGCGGCCGCAGCCCGGCGAACCGCTCGGCCACGGCGGCCGGGCGCGTGGTCGTCAGCGGCTGCGGCCAGGCGGCGACGTAGGCCTGCCACGCCGTCTCGAAGTACTCAGGGCGGCCATCGCAGACGACGCCGTCGAAGTCCAGGGCGAGGATCGTGGGAGCGCTCATGGCCGGCGATTATACGGTGCCGAGGAGGGTCCGGTACTCGGCATCGACCTCGGCGTCGAAGGCGACCAGCGAGACGCGCGCCGGATACGGCCCCGCCGCCAGGTGGGCCCGGATCTCGGCCACGGCGATCCGGCAGGCGCGCGGGACCGGAAAGCCGTACACGCCGCAGCTGATCGCCGGGAACGCCACGTGCGCGAAGCGGCGCCCGGCGGCCAGCGCGAGCGCCGTCCGGTAGCACGAGGCCAGCACCTCGTCCTCCCGCTCGCCGCCGCCGCGCCAGATCGGGCCCACGGTGTGGATCACCCAGGCGGCGGGGAGCCGATAGCCGCGCGTGAGCCGCGACTGGCCAGGCGGGCAACCGCCGAGCGTGCGGCACTCGGCCAGCAGCTCGGGGCCGGCGGCGCGGTGGATGGCGCCATCCACCCCACCCCCGCCGAGCAGCGTGGAATTGGCGGCGTTCACGATAGCGTCCACGGCCAGCCGCGTGATGTCGCCGCGAACGGCCTCGATGCCGCCACTCATCGCGCGCGATAGCCCACGAGGCCGGCGTCCAGCGAGCGGCGGTCGACGCGGTGCAGCCGGGCGATCATGGCCCGGCCCAGCAGGCGCGTGTGGCGGACGCCCACGAGATGCTCGGCGACCCACCACAGGTCCCCGTCGGTCGTCATCCATCCGGGCCGGCTGCGGTCGAAGCGGGCGAGGTTCACCGGATCGGAGTAGGCACGCAGCGTGCGGTCGCCGCGCAGGTTGATGTACCCCTCGAAGTAGCTCATCACCAGCTCGCGCACGCTGCGATAGACGGGCTCGCGGTAACGCAGGCCGGCGAAGTTCGACTTGGCGATCGCGCCCCAGTGGCCGCGCACCCGGTAGACGGCCAGCACGTGATCGGTGTCCTGCACCGCCTCCAGGTCCAGCAGCAGCGGCGGGAAGCCGAGCACGCGGAGCGCGGCCGCCGCGAACACCGCGCCCTCCAGGCAGTGGGCGGCGCGCTCGTGGAGGACGCGCCGGGGCGACCATGCGGTCGACGCGTGGTGGTACGCCATGCCGTCGAGCGCCCGCTGCACGCCGTGCGGCGTGCCCAGGCCGCGGAGCGCGCGGAGCTCGGCCGGCGTGAAAGCGAAGGCCTCGCGGCTCACGGCACGCGCGGGCGCACGACGAAGGCGAGCGAGCCGGCCTGGATGGCCAGCGCGACGGCACCCGCGGCCGCGAACGCGCCCGCCACGCCGATCCGCTCGATGAGCCCGCCCAGCACGAGGAAGAAGGCGGCGAAGGAGAAGAGCCCGAGCAGCAGCCCGCGGAGCACCTCGACCGCCGGCGCCGGTCCCGTGCGGTGGGCGAACACCGTGAGGATGGCCGCGTAGACGGGAAAGGTCGCCAGCACGCCGCTCAGCCGGGGGCCGAGGCGCGGCGCCAGCGCGGTCAGCGCCACGACCAGCGCCGTGGTGAGAATCATCCGGGCCGGCAGGTCCCAGCGGGGCGGCGGTGGCACCGTGACCGCGGCCACGCGCCGGGGCATCAGCGCGAGGGCGCCGAGCAGCGCCACGAGGGCGATCGCCGCCAGCACCGGTAATGGCAGCGCGACTCGCTGCAGCCCGGCCGCCACGACGGCGAACGCCACGCCGGCGGCGAGCAGCGCGGCCGGCCAGCCGTGCGGCGCCGACCAGCCGTAGGCCAGGCAGAACGCGACCTCGGCGAGCGCGCCGGCCAGCGAGCCGAAGGCCACGGCAGCGGCGAAGCCGGCGCCGTGCTCGAGCGCGAGAAAGAAGGCCACGGGACCCGAGGTGAGCGGCAGGCCGACGAGCCAGCCGCCGACGGCCTGGCCCCAGCGGCGCCCGGCCAGGCTGGCGGTGGCAATCAGAACCGGAGTGAGGACGAGCTTCAGCGCGAGGGTGTCGGCCATGGCTTCACGGCGGGCAAATGCGAGAGGGGCAGCCGGCGCTGCCCCTCTCGCGACTGCATGGAATGGCGGGCTCGACGGGACTTGAACCCGCGGCCTCTGGATTGACAGTCCAGTGTGCTAACCAGGCTGCACCACGAGCCCGTGACGTGACAGCCTGCAAAGGCTATCACGCACCCTGGAGACGGTCAAACGTCCGGACGCGGTGGCAGCTCCACCCGGGCAATCCGCAGCTTGCCCTCCTGAACGAGCATCGCGAGGACGGAGACGACCGCCCCCTCCGAGAGACCGAGCTGCCGGGCCAGCTCGCCTGGCGCCATCGCGCCGTTTCGCTCCAGGCAGCCCCGCACCTGGTCGTCGATCTCGGTCCACCAGCCGTCCATGCTCTTTCCCCCTACATCTTGGATCCTGGTCGATGGACACCGTAGGCGCGCCGGGTCGGACATCACAACCCATGAAACCGTTTTCCGCGGCGCTGAAATTCGACGAGGGCGCTGGCACGCGACGTGCCGCGGGGTGGCAGGCTACGGACAGGTCGCGGTGCCGGAGGCGCTGTGAGCGGTGCTACCGTCGCCGCTGGCGCAGATGACGTAGCGCCCGGGCGCGCCGCCGCCGCCCGGAGCGGTATCCGGACGATAGAGATAGGCCACCGGCCACGCCGGTCCACCCCCGGAGGGCGGAGCCGGGACGACGTTGAGGAAGGGGCCCGAGGCCTCGCCTTGCGCGTTGGTCGCGACCAGGGCGAGGACGGCCAGCCCCTCGACGGTCGTGGGGATCGAGCCCATGTGTGCGGAGTAGGCGCCGACGGCACTGGTCAGAGTGCGCACGTCGGCGTTGGCCCGGGCGATGCGACCGCGCGCCTGGACGTTGACGTACAGCGCCATGCCGATGGCGGCAAGGATGCCGAGGATGGCGACGACCACCAGCAGCTCGATCAGGGTGAAGCCGCGACTGCCGCGCAGGTGTCTCATGGGCCCTGGTTGGCCGAGCCGGCGCGGAAGGAGCTCACGACGACCCGGAAGCTGGTGGTGCCGGCCACGGTGGGAACGCTCATCGAGAACGGCCGGCCATCCCCGCGTGCGATGCGCGAATCGACATAGCTGATACCGCGGGCCAGCACCTTGCCGCGGGCGTCGAGCGCCTCCGCGGTGAGGTTCACCTCGAAGACGTCGTCGGAGCGCTCGTTGATCACGCGCCCGGTCAGCCGCGCGCGATCGGGCCGGGTGCGATCGACGTCGTAGGTGATACGAAAGCCCTCCTGCGCCAGCGGCACGGAGACGCCGGCGAGAACGAGCCCGAGCGCGAGCACGACGACGAGACTCCACGTCCGCGGCGAAGCCCACATCGATTTTGAAGGTACCACACCGAGCCCGCGCGCCTGAAGGACGGCGACACTCGGCGGCATCCCTGTTGCTGCCTTACGAGCCTCAAGGAGGCCTCGAACAATGCACAGAACCGTACGCGTGTTGACCGTTTCCGCCGCGGCGCTCACCCTGGCCGCGACGGCCTCGGCCCAGACGAGCACGACCAAGGACACGACCACCAGGACCCAGCGCCAGGCGTGGGCGGCCCCGGCGACGGCCGTCGAGGCGAAGCAGATCATCGGCATGAAGGTGAAGAACGACCAGGGCAAGGACGTCGGCGAGATCGATCAGCTCATCCTCGAGCCGGCGGACGGCAAGGTCACCCACGTCGTCGTCGGCCGCGGCGGCGTCCTCGGCGTCGGCGAGCAGAAGATCGTGCTGCCGTGGACCGATGTGAAGATGCAGCCCGACACCGCCAACCGCAATCGCTGGGTGGCGATGATCGACCAGGCGAAGCTCGACACCGCGCCGCGCTACGAGGTGCGTCGCGACGCTGCCCCGGCCGCGAGCCCGTCGACGGCGCCAAGCAGCAGCATGCCGCGACAGGATCGCGTCAAGCCGTAGCGCACGACGAAAGGGGGCGGCGATGAACACGTGGCTCGCGCGTCAGGAGTGGCTGAGCCCGATCGAAGACGCCGCGCAGCGTGGCGTCGCCGCCGCCTTCCAGGCCGGCGGCGCCGGCGGCCGGCTCGTGAAGAACATCCTGCATGGCACCTGGCTCGGACATCCGCTGCACCCGGCGCTGGTCCACGTGCCCCTCGGCGCGTGGACGACCGCGCTGGTCTTCGACACGCTCGACGAGCGCCGCGGCAGCCGCTGGCAGCGGCCGGCCGACACCGCCATCGCCGTCGGCGTCGCCGGGGCCGCCGGCGCCGCGCTGAGCGGCCTCGCCGACTGGCAGCACGTCGACGGCCCGCCCCGGCGCACCGGAGTGGCCCACGCCGCGCTGAACACGCTCGCCCTCGGCCTCTACGTCGGCTCGCTGCTCCTGCGGCGGCGGGGCGCGCGCGGCGCCGGCCGCGTGTTGTCCGGAGTCGGCTTCGGCGTGGTGGCCGCGGCCGGGTATCTCGGCGCGCGCCTCGTCTATCACGATCGGCTCGGTGTCGATCATGCCCAGCGCGAGGGGCCCGACAGCTTCACGCGCGCGGCCCGCGAGGCCGAGGTGCTCGAGGGGCAGCCGCGCCGGGCGGAGGTGGACGGGGTGCGCGTGGTGCTGGTGCGCCGGGACGGCCGCATCCACGCGCTGGGCGAGACCTGCTCACACCTGGGTGGACCGTTGGCCGAGGGCCAGGTGGACGGCGACGCGATCGTCTGTCCCTGGCACGGCTCGCGGTTTTCGCTGCAGGACGGTCGCGTGCTGGACGGCCCCGCCACCCTGCCTCAGCCGTGCTTCGAGACGCGTGTGAGCGAAGGGTACGTCGAGGTCCGCCGCGGGTGCCAGGCGGGGCGCACCGCCGCCTGACGGCTCAGGCGGTCTCGGGCGCCAGCCTCCAGTCCTGGTTCCAGACCTGGATGACGCGCGTCTCGCGCTCGTAGCCGAGCACGCTGATGGAGGCGGTACCCAGTGTGAGGTTGCGGCCACCCATCGGCGGCAGCCCCATCCAGCAGGCGGCCAGGATGCGTAGCATGTGCGCGTGGGCGAACAGCGCGACATCGCCCTCGACGGCATCAGCCCGGGCAATCACGCGGTGGGCCCGGGCGCCGACCTGCTCGACGGTCTCGCCCTGGGGAATCGGCGTGGTCCAGATCGACCAGCCTGGCTGCTCCACCCGCACGTCGCCGGTCTTGCGGCCCTCGTAGATCCCGTAGTTCCACTCGAGCAGGTCGTCGGTCACCACGGCACCCTCGGCATAGCCGGCCAGCCGGCACGTCTCGCGCGCCCGCGACAGCGGGCTCGTCAGCACCAGCGCGAAGCGGCGACCCGCCAGGTGACGGCCGAGCGCCTTGCCCTGCTGCTCACCGGTGGCCGTGAGCGGGATGTCGGTCCGGCCGGTGTGCTGACCGCTCTTGCTCCACTCCGTCTCGCCGTGGCGAACCAGCCAGATCCGATGCTCGTGGGCCATGCGGCCACCATGCCGCACGACCGGCCGCGCAGGCAACAGAATCTTCCCGGGGGTGTCCAGACGGGACGAACGAGGAATGATGGTAGGCGGAGCAGGGCTCTGCGACATCAGCCTTGCAAGGGTGGCGGCAAGGCTATAAGTGGCACGTATTTACGACTCTGCTGTCACGCCCTGCTGCCACAGCGCCTCACGAGATAGCGGCGGTCGCGTTGGCGCCTCGTTGTTCACAGCGCGCGACGAAATCGCCCCAAGAACAGCCAGGATAGATCATTCGATCACCTGATCCGCCCGCGCCAGCAGCGACGGCGGGATCGTGAGGTTGAGCGTCCTGGCGGCCTTGAGGTTGATGACCAGCTCGAATTTGGTGGGTTGTTCGATCGGGAGGTCGCCGGGCTTCGCCCCCTTGAGGATGCGATCGACGTAGCCTGCCGCTCGCCGAAGTATGGCATTGACGTTCGGGCCGTACGACATGAGTCCCCCGACGTCAACGAACTCGCGCCAACCATACATTGCAGGCAGGCGTTGCCGCGCGGCCAGTTCAATGATGCGGTCGCGGTGCACGAATGCGAAGGCATGAGCGAATACGAGCAGCGCGTCCGCTCGCTCGCGAGTGGCCGCCGCGAAGAGCGGCTCGAGGTCCTTCGGATCTCGGACCGCGAGCGGTTGCAGCGTTACGCTGATCGTGCGGGCCGCGGCCTCCGTCTCCCGTAGTTCCGGCACCGTCGACACCTCAGCTGGAAGGTAGAGGACTGCGACGCGCGCGATTCGCGGGAACGTCTGCTTCAGCAGATCGAGCCTCTTGGCGGCCAAGTCGCTCGACATGAACGACAAGCCCGTGATGTTCCCACCGGGCCGCGCTAGGTTCGAGACCATGGCAGTGCCCACGGGATCTCCGCTAAACGCAATGACGATCGGAACGGTGCTTGTTTGCCGTTTCGCCGCCCATACCGAGGCCCCTATGGCGACGATCACGTCGACGTTGCTCGCGAGGAGGTCGTCGGCGAGCGCCGGGAGACGATCCTGGTGTCCGTCGGCCCACCGGTAAATGATCAGGAGATTCTGCCCCTCGACGTAGCCGAGCTCGCGGAGCCCATCGCGAAACTCGCCTACGCGCGCGTCCTGGGCCGTATCTGAATTGAGGATGCCGACGCGTGGTACCTTCCCGACCCTAGACTGTGCTTCGGCGGCGAGCGGCGTTGCGAGGGCCCCGGCCAGCGAGGTCAGCAGGAAGCGGCGGCGGTCCATCATTTCTGCCCCTCCTCGAGGAGCGAGAGCGCGTCACGCAGCAGCTCGGCCAGTCGGCGATCGACGGCCTGCCGCGCCTGCCCCTGGCCCTGCCGTGCCGTCTTCCACAGCGCCCACCGGCACCGCGGGGAGCAGGCTTTCTGCTTCGCCGGGGGCGGGGATCGGGCGCCTACAGTGCGCGAGTCTACCGGAAGGGCGGGGGCCGGCGTTGCAACGCTTTCCAGGCGGCCTGGCGGCGCTCGGAGAGGCGATTTCACGGGAAGAATGATGGTGGGCGGAGCAGGGCTCGAACCTGCGACATCAGCCTTGTAAGGGCTGCGCTCTTCCAACTGAGCTATCCGCCCGCGTACTTACGCCGCACCGGACCCGGCCAGCATACCGCGAGCGACCTTGCCGAGCGACCTTTACACCGCCGGGCTTGCTCCGTCGACCACCGAGTTGCTAGCGTCGATGCATGCGCCGCGTTGCTCTTACACTCGTTCTGCTGCTGGCGCCGGCGACGGCTGCCGCCGACGTCACATTTCGAGTAACGACCAGCGCGGACGGCGACCCGCGGGTGATCACCCTGCACGCCGAGAAGCTGCCGGACCTGGACGCCTGCAATGCCGCCCGAGCCGACTTTGAGTACCAGCTGACCGCCAAGCACGGGTACGAGCGCGTCGGCATCGGGAGCCTGCGTATGCCCTTCGGCCGGGACGCGACCGGCTACCACCGCGTGACACTCACGTGCGGCCGCCCGGTCGAAGCCGCCGACGCGGCCCCGTGGTCGCTTCCGAAGCTCGACGACGAGCTGCGTCGAGCCACCCCACCCGCTCGCTAGGCTACCTCGCCCGCAGTCACCACAATGCTCGGCCTACGACCGGCGGGGAGGGCGGCGGCCCTTGCGAGCGGCGGCCGCGGCGGTCTTCGACGCGCGGCGAGCCTCACGGACACGCGCGCGCGCCGCCGTGAGCTTCTGCGCCAGCTCCTGGGCCTCGCGCGCCAGATCGTCCGCCTCCGCCTGCCGTGCCGTTGCCTGGCGCTGCAGCTCGGCACTCTGCTGGAGGCGCCGTTCCCGCTCCGCCTCGGCGTCGACGCGCTCCCGCACGGGTGGATCGGGGCGACTGGGACGAGGCACGAGCCGCAACGGGCGACCGCGGGGGGCGCCGGCGAGCACCTCGAAGCCGGGAGCGGCCAGTTCCTCGGTCAGACGTCCGGCCCGGAGCTCGCGGGCATGCGCGGCATCCACGGCGGCGCCCAGGAGCGTGTCCGACATCCGCCGCTTCGTGGCCGGCGTGGCATGAACGCCCTGCTCGTCGAGGAGCGCGCCGGCGCGCTCCACGAGGGCGTCCAGCTCGGCGCGCTGCCGGCGCCCGGCGTCGGCGGCCGCGCGCGGATCGCCGAGCTGGGCACGGCGGACGCGGTCGACGGTGGCGACGAAGTCGGCCAGGCCGCGCGGATCGACGTGCGCGAGGCGGTTCACCGCCCACAGCGCCGCGGCGGGCCGGCGCAGCTGTCGCACCTCGCGCGCTTCGGCCGCGCGTCCGGCCCTCGCGAGCGCCGACGCCTTCGCGTTGCGTGCCCGGGTGAACTCGCCCGGCGGAACGGCGTACAGCTCGGAGACGACGCGCTCGAGCAGCGCCGGGGCCTCGCTAGCGCTCGCGAATCAGGCCGGTGATCACCTCCAGGAGCGCGCGCATCTCGACGGGCTTGCGCAGCACCCGGTCGAAGTCGGCCCGCTGAAGCGCCACGGCGTCCAGGTCCGAGTAGGCACTGACGGCGACGACGGGGATGCGACGCGGGAGCTGCCGCACGCGCTCGAGGAGCCAGAGACCGTCGCGCACGGGCATCCGCACGTCCGTGAGCAGGACGTCGGCGGTGTCGGCGAGCTCGAGCGCCTCGTCAGCCGACGCGGCGGCGGTGACGAGGGCGCCGTAGTAGCGCAGCAGGTGCATCAGGATCTCGCGGCTGTCCTCGTGGTCGTCCACCACCACGACGTGGACGCCGCGCAGGGGCTGATGAGGGTCCTTACCTTGGTACGACACTCAGGCGAGCCAGGCCGCGAAGCGCTACGAGGATTCCGCGGGCAGACCCCCGCGGTAGTAGCGGCGGGCCCGGGCACGGACGTCGTCGGCGACGGTCATGACAGGCCCCGAGGCTACCACCCCCCCGCCGGCTGTCGCCGGCAAAATCGGAATGTGAAAAGATTTTCCTACGCCAGCCGCGACCGACCCCTGCGCTACACTGGCATCCTGATGAAGACGGTGGTCGCGTGTCTCGTCGCGACCGTTGCCCTGCTGGCGCTGCGCTCCCCGACCGTGGCCGCGCCGCCCGATGATGTCGCGGCCTACTGCCGGGCCACCTACCCGCAGATGCAGTTCCAGGTGCGCTGCCTCAACATCGAGAACGCCGCGGCCGAGCGGGTTTCGCGAGCCGGGGCGAGTGCTGATCGCGAGGCCTTCAATCGGTGTCTCGGCGCCAGTCCCTCGTGGGCCGCGATGGAGGGCTGCCTGGCGCAATCCGCGAGCGGTGTCCCGATGGGAGGTGTTCCGGGCGTTTTGGCCGGCCCGCCGGCGGATGCCGCGAGTCAGGCGGCCCGGCCCGAGGCGACCGGGGCTCCGGCCGGGGGCGCGCCCGCCGCAGCCCCCACGGCGACCGCCCCGACGCCGGCGCCGGCAGATGCCGCGGGCACCCCGTCAGGGTCCACCGTCGTCCTCGGTCCTCAGGCAATCCCCGCCATCATCGAGAACCGGCCGACCCGCCCCATCTCGGAGGCCGAAGCCGACCGCTACCTCCGCACCGTCCTGGAGCACTCTGGCGCCTTGGCCTCGCGCTGCACCAAGAAGCAGTACGGCCCGGGGTGGGTAATCATCTGCGAGTAAGACGCGCCGACGATTCCCAGTCTCAGTAAGAACCCTGCAGCCGCCGCTTCAGGCCATCGAAGGCGCTGCGGAAGTCGTCTCCCGCCGAATCGACCCCTCGCCGGATCTCTCGCCAGTCGTCCCGCAACTTCTTCGAGAGGTCAAACCCCTTGCGCGGGGGAGGAGGCGAGGCCGGCCCGGATGAGGCGACGACGGGCTCGACCGCCGGAGGTGGCGGGCCAGGGGACGTGGTCACAGGCGCGGCTACCGGGGGTGGCGCCGGCGGTGGCGGAGCCGCCACTCGCGGCGACGGCGGTGAGGCAGCCGGCTCGCTCCTGTGCGCATCGTCCAGCGATCGCATCGGGCGCACGGTCTCGACGGGCCGCGAGACGACCCGCGGGGCCGGACGGCTCGCGCTCTCGCGCGATCGCGAGGGGGCCGGCGCCTCGGTCACGCGCTGGCGCAGCGCCTCTTCCAGCTCTCGCACTCGTGCCTGGGTCTCACCCAGACGACTCTCCTGTCCCGCGAGCGTGTCCCGGAGGACGGCAACACGGGGATCGGGCGGCGGCGCCGCGGCCGGCAGTGGCGGCGCGACGGGCTGGGCCAGGACGACCGAGATCAGGATGGCGGTGGCGGCGAAGCACGCGGCGGCGACGGCGTGACCACCGCGCGTCAGGAACACCCGACGCGTGGCCTTCGCGGGTGTGTCCTCGTCCGCGGGCGTGAAGCCGTACAGCACCACGAGAGCGCACAACACCACGGCTCCAAGGGCGCTGGCCGCGACGGCGGCCGCAAGTACGTAGGCCGGCATGGATCTCCTCCAGCCCGACGACCCTGCACGCCGCGTACCAGCAGCAGGTGGGTCAGAGTCCGAGCGAGGCCAGGCGGGCCGGAGTGGGCACGCCGTCGGCGTCCCAGCCGCGCAGCGCGTAGTAGGCATCGAGCATCGTGGCGAGCTCGTCGGGTGGGCAGTACATGCCCGCCGATGGCCCCTCGGGGATCGGCTCGTGCATGACCTTCCACGGCAGCACGTCCTCGCGCCGGCGCACCCCCTCGCGCACGTTGAACAGCCGCTCGAGGTTGACGATGCGCTCCCCCACCCGCTCCAGCTCCTCGACGCTCACGTCCCAGCCGGTGATGGCCCGCACCATGCGCGCGTACGGCTCGCCCACGAACAGGCCGAAGCCGCGCTCGGAGGTGAACCGGCACATCACCAGCGAGTCGCCGACGGCGGTGAAGTGCTGGCTGCGCGCGGCGAAGGCGGGCTTGTCCTCGGTCGAGCGGCGATCGAACGTCGGCGCGTATTGCGGGGTCGGGCGCGTGTCGTGGTGGCTGCCGCCGCGCGTCGCGGTCGCGTAACCGATCGACAGGCCCTTGAGGGCGCGCGCGGAGTGGGCGGGCAGCTCCAGGCGCTTGACCGCGTAGACGAGCCGCGTCGCCTCGGGATGGATCGACTCGGCCAGCCGCCAGGCGCCGTCGGCCAGCCGATCTCCGAAGCCCTCGCGGCGCGCGGTCATCTCGACCAGGCGCAGCATGCCCCGCCAGTCGCCCCAGCCGAACGGCACGCCGACCTCGGCCGCCGACAGCCAGCCGCGCTCCAGGGCTTCGCAGACGAGCGCCAGCGTGACGCCCATCGAAATCGTGTCGAGCCCTTGCAGGTCGCACAGGTCGTTGGCGAGGATCAACGCCTCCGGCTCGGCGATGCCGAGCATGGGGCCCAGCGCGAAGATCGACTCGTACTCCGGCATCTTGGCGCGGGTGCCGGCGAACTCGCCATCCTTGATCGCGTACTGCTTGCCGCACGCCACCGGGCACTTCAGACACGTCGTGTCCCGGTCGTGGTAGTGCTCCTTCATCGACTCGCCGCCGATCGCGCGCGCCTCGGCAAACACCTCGCTCCGGAGGTTGTAGCTGCCGAGCGCGCCCAGCGCGTTGATGGGGCCGACCAGGAACGGCGTGCCGAACGTCGTGAGCGCGGCCGTGCCCTTCTTGAGCGGCTCGCGCGCCTCCTCGAGCAGCGCCTTGAGCGCCACCGGATCGGCCACCTCGGTCTTGCGGGCGCCGCGCACGACGACGGCCTTGACGTTCTTGCTGCCGAGCACGGCGCCGATGCCGCCCCGCCCGGCCACCGCCTCGCGGTTCTTCCAGTAGTGCGCCATCGCCGCGAAGCGCACGCCCCGCTCGCCGGCCGGGCCGATGGCGATCGCGTCGGCGTCGGCGCCCTCGACGGCCACCAGCGCCGTCACCGCATCGCGCGTCGACTGCCCCCACACGGAGGCCGCCGGCTTCAGCACGCCGCCCTGCTCGTCCACGACGACATAGCTGGGGATCGGCGCCCGGCCGGTGAGCACGACCGCATCGAAGCCGGTGCGCTTGAGCGTGGCCGGCCAGCGGCCCCCGAAGGTCGAGTCGAAGAACAGACCGGTGAGCGGCGACTTGGCCACCGCGCAGGCGCGGCTGTTGCCGGCCACCGTGGTGTCGGTCACGGGGCCGACCGCGAAGATCACCGCGTTGGCCGGGTCGAGCGCGTCGACGCCCGCCGGCACGAGGTCGTAGAGGATCCGGGCGGCGAGGCCGTTACCGCCGAGGAACGCCCGCGCGGTGGGCTCGGACAGCGTCTCGACGCGCGCCACGCCGGTCGTGCAGTCGAGGAACAGGATCCGGCCGCCATATCCCTTCATGGCGCCGTATCTTACTCGGTCAGCGACCGAGCGAGGAGAGGCCCCGGCGCGCCTCGTCGGCCAGATCGGCCGGCAGGTCGCCCTGGGCGAGCAGCTTGCGGTAGGCGAGCTCGGCGGCCTCCGCCTGCTTGAGCGAGGCGAAGGCGCGACCGGCGGCGAGCAACGAGCGACGGCCCTGGGCGGAGGCCGGGGCGACGTAGGCCGCGGTCAGGTAGTACTCGGCGGCGGCGAGCTGGTCACCCTCGCCGGCGTAGGTGTCGCCGATGCCCTGGGCCGCCTCCGAGGCCACGGTGGTCTCGTCGCTCTTCAGCAGCCGCTCGAGCACGCCCCGCGCCTGGTCCCAGCGCTTCTCCTGGGTCAGCAGGCGCGCGTGGCCGAAGAGCGCCGGCGTGCTCCACTCCGGCCCGGTGCCGTCGCGGGCGGCGCGCGAGTACGCCTCCAGAGCGCCCGACCGGTCGCCGCTCGCCTCCCGCACACGGGCCAGGATCATCGTGATCCGCGGATCGTTCGGCGCGGCGGTGGCGGCCTGGTCGATCTCCTGCCGGGCCTCGGCCACGCGCCCGGTCTCGAACAGCGCCTCGGCCACGCGCACGCGCGCGTCCGCCACGAACGGGCTCTGCGGGTAGCGCTGGCGCAGCAGCGTGTCGGCGTCGAGAGCGATCGGCCACGCCTTGGCCCCGGCGGCACCGGCGGCCACACGCTCGAGCGCGTCGTCGCCCGCCTCGTGGGCCGTGTAGTCGGTCACCAGCCGGCGCGCGGTGGCGAGGGCGCCCGACCAGTCGCGGCCGTCGAGCGCGACGCCGGTGAGGGCGTAGAGCAGCTCACCGGCCCGATCGGCGCTGGCCGGACCCGGCGGCAGCGCCGCCAGCGCGGCCTGCCCGGGCTTGGCGAAATCGCGCACGGCCCCGGTCTGGAAGCCCGCGACGGCCAGGCCGTACTCGGCGGCGGCCACGACGTCGGGCGTGCCGGCGTCCCGCGCGTCGGCGAACGCCTTGCGCGCCTCGTCCCACCGCTGCTGGCGCAGCGCGACGACACCGGTGCCGAGGCTCGCGAAGGCGACGAGCCCCTCGCGGCGCGCCAGCGCGAGCGAGCGCTGGGCGCTGGCCGTGTCGCCCAGCGACAGCGAGGCGGCGGCCAGCGCGGCGTGGGCACGGCCGAACAGCGCGGGGAACGGCGCGCGGCCCAGCCAGTCGTTCAGGGCCGTGCGGGCCCCGGCGCCGTCGCCGGCGCGCACCATCGCGATGCCGCGGTTCAGGCGCGCGAAGTCGGTACGGGCGTGGGTCGGGTAGGTCTGCACGATCCGATCGAGCAGCTCCCGCCCGGCCGGCAATTCGCCGGCGGCCAGCGCCAGCTCGGCGGCGATCACGAGCGCGTCGATCGCCTGGGGATGATCGGGCGCTGCCTTCGCGAAGTCGAGGAACTCGCGCCGGGCGACGTCGTTCTTGCCCTGGCGCAGCGACGTCCACGCGATGGCCAGGCGGATCGTCGGGCTCTCGGCGGCGGTGGGGAACTCGGCCAGGGCCCGGCGGAATGCGGCCCCGGCGACGACGTAGTCGCCCGTCTGGTAGGCCGCCTCGCCCTGCAGGACGAGAACCGCCATCCGCAGGTCGGGCGCCAGGGACGCGCTGGCCAGCGGGGCCAGCTCGACCAGTGCCTGCTGGAACTCGCGCAGCTCGACGTTCGTGCGGGCGAGCCGGAACGCGGCCTGGGCGGCGGTGGGCGTGCCGGAACCGACCTGGCGCGCCAGATCGAACTGGGTGCGCGCCTCGTCGCGGTTGCCCTGGGCGCGGTCGATCTCGCCCTTGGCGAGAAGCACCCAGCCGCGGACGTCGGGCGTGAGGTTCATCGCCAGCAGGTCCTGCACCAGCGGATCGACGTCGCCGCTGGTCGGCGTGTCGAGCGCCGACCGCACCAGGCGAAGCATCAGCGGCAGCGCCAGCGGCGAGCGCCGCGCGGTCAGCGCGGCGGCGGCGGCGCGGGCGCCGGCGCGGTCTCCGCTGGCCAGCAGCGCCAGCGCGAGGCCGGCCTCGCCCCACTCGCGCTCCTTGCCGGTGAACGATGGCAGGTGAACCAGATACGCGCGGAACCCCGCCAGCGCCTCCGGCGCATGCCGGGCGGCCAGCGCCCACCACGCCAGACGGAGCTGCGCGGTCGGCATCAGCGGATGGACGCCGCCCTCGGTGAACCGCTTGAGATCGGCCTCGGCGCGACCGAACTCGCCGATGCGGCCCAGCGCCTCGCCGTGCCAGAACAGGATGTCGCGCCCGAGCAGGACCGGAGTCCCCCGCTGCAGCGCCTGCGCCCACACCTGCTCGGCCTCCGCGTGACGGCCGAGCCCGTAGTTGGCGAGTCCCAGGCCATGGCGGGCCCACGCCTCGATGGCCGCGGGCACCGGTCCCGCGAGGACCGCGGTGAAGACCTCGCGCGCGCGGGCGGCGTCGCCGACGCGCAGCGCCGTCCAGCCGCTCGAGTGCTGCGCCCACACGCCCCACTCACCACGCGGGCTCTCCTGGGCGACCTGACGGAACAGCCAGTCGGCCTCCTCCATCCGGTTGAGCCGGTAGTACGTCTCGCCCAGCCAGTAGCGCGCCTCGCGGAGCAGGTCACGGTCAGCCCCGGGACGCGCCGCGCTCTCCAGGGCCTTGGCGGCGTCGTCCAGCTCGCCCCGCTGCAGGCGCGCGCGACCGCACTCGAGCGACTCCGAGGCCACGCCCGTCCACGCCCCGATGCACGGCAGCGTGCGCGCCGACGGCACGACGGCGAGCGGCTTGTCGCCGGCCGGCACGCTGAGCGCGGCCAGGGGCAGCGGCGGCAGCTCCATCGGCGAGGGCGGCAGCGGCGCCTCGGCGAGCACCGGCGGCTTGTCGAGCGGCGCCGCCACGAACGGCACCAGCGCCGAGAGATCGGGTGGCGGCGGCAGGTACGGCCGCGGGGTGGCGGCCACCAGCCCGAGCCACACGGCGGCGAGCGCGAGCGCGCGCTTCACGACTTCTTCCCCGGGGGCTTGTCGGCGGGCTTGGCCGGCTCCGAGCGCCCCGGCGCCGGGGCGGTGGGGCTCGCCTTGAGCTGACTCTTCATCGCTGTCACTCGCTCCCGCGCCCAGTCGCGCAGGCTCGTGTCAGGGCTGCGTCCGGCCACGGCCTCGTAGGCGGCCAGCGCCGCCTTCCATTCCTTCTGTTCCTCTCGAGCCAGGCCGAGGCCGGCCAGCGCGCGATACCGCGTGCCCGCCTCGACGTCGCTCACCGCGCCCACCGCCTCGAAGGCCTTGGCCGCCTGCGGCAGACGCTTGAGCTTCAGCTCGGACTCGCCGACCAGCAGCCAGGCCTCGGCCCGCGTCGCGTCGTCGTTGCTCTGCGCCGCGGTGGCGCCGTAGACGGTGGCGTCCTTCCAGCTCTTGCGCTCGAAGGCCCCCTTGGCGAGGACGAGGGCCAGCTGACGGGTGAGCGCGTGATCGGGGAAGTCGCTCTTGAGCCGGCGCCAGGCGGTCTCGACGTCCTTGGGCCGCGACAGCCGCCGCGCGATGTCCGCCGCCTCGTGCAGCCCCTCGGCCGTTGCCGGGCTCTGTTCCATCAGGGCCTTGTAGCGCTCCGCCATGTCGGCGGTGTTGCCCGACCGGCCGGCCGTCTGCCCGATGAGCTTCTGGGCGGCCGGCGTCTGCTCGTGCGAGGGGTAGGCCGCGACGAACGCGCGCAGGTCGGCGAGGCCGCCGCGAGCGTCCCCGTTGTTGAGCTTCACCCAGCCGAGCAGGTACTGCGCGTCCGGGACCAGCTTGGAGCTCGGATACTTCGAGGCGAACGAGGTGAGCAGCGGCAGCGCCTCGGGAACACGCTTGAGCTCGACCTCCGCCCGCGCGAGCTGCAGGGTGGCCGCCGGGGTCAGCGCGTGATCGGGCCAGGTCGTCAGGAACTGGCGAAGCGCGGCGGCGGCGGCCTCGGGTCGCTGCAGCTCCAGCTCGGTCCACGCGAAGCCGTACAGCGCCTCCGGGGCCCGCGGCGAGGCCGCGTCGGTGCGGAAGACCTCGTCGTATGCGGGCTTGGCCTCGGCGAAGCGCTTGAGCCGGAACAGGGCCTCGGCCTGCCAGAACCTGGTCTCCAGCTTGTCGGCCGGCGTCGTCAGTGCGCTGTCCGCCCGCGTGAGGGCCTCGAGGGCCGACTGGGCGTCGTTGAGCGCCAGACGCGCCTGGCCCAGCAGCAGCAGGGCGCGCGCGTTGCGCGGATCCTTGGGGAACTGGGCGACGAAGCGCTCGAGCGCGCGGCGGGCGACGGGGTAGAAGCGATCGGCCAGCGCCCGCTCGCCGACCATGAACAGACGATCGGCTTCGTCGAGCGCCGACACCGGGGCGACTGCGACCATCAGGATGAGGAGCGCAGCGAGGGTCGGAACCATCGCCAGGCAGCGCTTCATGCCACCGAGCGTAGCACGGCCGACGGCGAGGTCCGCGAACTCCTTGCGGGGAGGCGGCTCGCCGGTCGTGCGGCCGTAGTACAGTCTGGGCGTGCGACTGTGCGTGTTCGACCTCGATCACACCCTGGTCCACACGCCGCTGGACCTGGCGGCGATGGCCCTCGACATGCGCGCCCTGCTGGAGCGGCGCTGCGGCGCGCTACCCGCCCGGCCGACGCGCTATCGCGTGGGCGAGCTGATCGCCTGGTGCCAGACTCACGCGCCGGAGACGGAGCCGCCGCTCTGGGAGATCGCCCTCGACCACGAGCGGCAGGCCATGGCCATCGCCACGCTGCAGGCCGGCGCCCGCGAGGCCATCGAGGGGGCGCGCGCGGCCGGCTTCGCCACGGCGGTGTGGACCAACAACGCTCGCGAGGTCACCGGCGTCGCGCTCGAGCGCTTCGGGCTGATGCCGGTGCTCGACCTCGTCGTCACCCGCGACGAGATGCGGGCGCTCAAGCCCGACCCCGACGGCTGGCGGGTGATCGCCGAGCACTTCGGCCCCCACCACGACGCCGTCGTGGTGGGCGACTCGTGGGTGGACGGCGTCGCCGCCCAGGCCGCCGGCATCCCCTTCGTCGCCTATCGCGCGAAGGACGCCGACCTCGAGCACTGGAAGATCAGCCCCGTCGCTCGCCTCGACGACCTCGCCGCCCTGCCCGACTGGCTTCGCCGGCGCGGGGGCTGACGGACGTGGAGCTGTTCGAGGAGCCGGCGAGCGCGGCGGGCACCGGGGCGGCGCCGGCCGGACCGCTGGCCGATCGCATGCGGCCGCGCGGCCTCGACGAGATCGTCGGCCAGGATCACCTCCTGGGACCGGGCCGCGTGCTGCGGACGGCGATCGAGAGCGGCGAGCTGCACTCGATGATCCTGTGGGGGCCGCCGGGGTCGGGCAAGACCACGCTGGCCTCGCTGATGGCCCAGGTGGCCGGCGCGCGCTTCGTGGCCTTCTCGGCGGTGCTCTCCGGCGTCAAGGAGATCCGTCAGGTCGTGGCCGAGGCGGAGACCGAGCGGGCGCGGCGTCGCCGCCGGACGATCGTGTTCGTCGACGAGATCCACCGCTTCAACCGCGGCCAGCAGGACGCCTTCCTGCCCCACGTCGAGAAGGGCACCATCGTGCTGGTCGGGGCCACCACCGAGAACCCGTCGTTCGAGGTGAACTCAGCCCTGCTCTCGCGCTCCCGCGTCTACGTCCTGCACGCGCTCACCGAGGACGATCTGGTGACCATCATGCGGCGCGCGGTGGCCGACGCCGAGCGCGGCCTGGCCCGGCTGACCCCGGCAGTGGACGACGAGGCCCTGCGGCTCATCGCGCGCCTGGCCAACGGCGACGCCCGCTCGGCGCTGAACATCCTGGACCTCGCCGTCCAGCTGGCGACGCCGACCGAGGGGCGTCGGCGGGTGACCGAGGCCGGCATCCGCGACGCCGCCCAGCGCAAGACGCTGCTCTACGACAAGAGCGGCGAGGAGCACTACAACCTCATCTCGGCCCTGCACAAGTCGCTGCGCGACTCCGACGCCGACGCCGCCCTCTACTGGATGACGCGCATGCTCGACTCCGGCGAGGACCCGCTCTACGTGGCCCGCCGGCTCGTGCGCTTCGCCTCCGAGGACGTCGGCAACGCCGACCCGCGGGCGCTGACCCTCACGCTGGCCGCCAAGGACGCCTACGAGTTCCTGGGCTCACCGGAGGGCGAGCTGGCGCTGGCCCAGGCCACGCTGTTCCTGGCGCTGGCGCCCAAGTCCAACGCCGCCTACGTCGCGTTCAACGAGGCGAAGGCCGACGTGCAGGAGCGGCCGGCCGAGCCGGTGCCGCTGCACATCCGGAACGCGCCCACCGGGCTCATGCGCGATCTCGGCTACGGCGCCGGCTACCAGTACGCACACGACGCGCCGGAGGCGCGCGTGGAGCAGGAACACTTGCCGGAGGCGCTCCGGGGACGCCAGTACTACCGGCCGGTCGACCGCGGGCTCGAGGCCGAGCTGGGCCGGCGTCTGGCCGACTGGCGTCGCTGGCGCGCCGAAAGGCAGAAATAAGGCGTCGCTCGCTGGCACCCGCCTTGCCTCGCCAGAGGGCGAGGAGATGCCTCATGAAGCGCTGTCTGATGGTCCTCGTCGTGCTCACGTTCTGGGCCGGTGCCGCCTTTGCCGCGCCCGGTGATCCCCGTCTCGTCCAGGGTTCCCTGGAGTGGCCGTCCACGCTGTCCACCGAGCCCTTCGTGGTGATCCGTGGTGAGGACGGGCGGCTCTACTACACTGACATCACTCGCGCCCAGCGTCAGGCGGCGAGCTCGGTGACGGCCGGGTCGCGAGTGACGGCGCTGGGTGTCGAGGGCAACCGCCCGCACGAGCTGGCGGCCATCGTCTTCGGCGCGGGCGACGCCCCCTCGCTCGGACTGACCATGCCCCCGACCGCACCGGCTCCGTCGGCCGCGATCGCGTCCATCCCGACGGCGCCCAGTGCGCCCGCCGAGCCCATGTGGCGCCTCGACGGGACCGTGCAATCCCTGGGAGGCACGCTCCTGACCGTCCAGAGTGACAACGGGAAGACGCGCACGGTCGACGTCTCCCAGCTCAGCCCGCTGACCATCCAGGCGCTGCGGCGCGGGGACCGCGTGACGCTCTTCGGGGTACCGCGGCCGGACGACAAGCTGATCGCCAACGGCTACGTCCAGACCGAGCCGGCGTCGCCGTCCGCCTCGCCTCGGCTGCAATAGCTGGATTGTGGGGGCCACGAAATGGCCCCCTTCCCGGCGCTCGACATATAGCTAGCGACGGGCTCGTCGCCCGGGGGTCGCCGGGCCGGTGGGTGCGCTTCCGCGTGCATGGGTCGCGCGGGTGGACTGCTACAATCGCGTCATGCCGCGCGTGGGCGTGATCTTCGGTGGTCGCTCCGGCGAGCACGAGGTGTCGCTGGCCTCCGCCGCCTCGGTCATCGCCGCCCTCGAGCGCCGCGGCCACCACGTGGTTCCCATCGGTATCGCGCGTGACGGCGGCTGGGTCGTCGGCGGTGACCCCATGCGGGCCCTGGCCGAGCAGGCCCGGGTGGCGCTGCCCAGCGGCGACGACACCGGCGCCGTGAAGAAGGCGCTGGCCGATCGGGCCGAGGGCGTGCTGAGCCAGGCGCCCTCCTCGCTGGTCCGCTCCGAGCCTGCCGGCAGCGTGCCGAGCGAGCTGCGCCAGGGCCTCGACGTCGTGTTCATCGCGCTGCACGGCCCCTATGGCGAGGACGGCACCATCCAGGGACTCCTCGAGGTCGCCGACATCCCGTACGTCGGCGCCGGCGTGCTGGCCTCGGCCGTCGGCATGGACAAGGCCACGATGAAGACGGTCTTCCGCGCCCACGGGCTGCCGATCGTGCCGCACGTCGTCGTCATGCGGCGCGACTGGCGCGAGCGGCCCGCCGCCGTCGCCCGTGAGATCGCCGGCGCGATCGGCTTCCCCTGCTTCGTCAAGCCGTCCAACCTGGGCTCGAGCGTCGGCATCAGCAAGGTGAAGGCCGCGGGCGAGCTGGCCGCCGCCCTCGACGAGGCGGCCCGGCACGACCGCAAGCTGGTGGTCGAGCGCGGCATCCGCGCGCGCGAGATCGAGGTGAGCGTGCTCGGCAACGACACGCCCGAGGCCTCGCTGCCCGGTGAGATCGTCTACGAGGGGGAGTGGTACGACTACTCCACCAAGTACGCCGAGGGCCAGGCCCGGCTCGTGTGCCCCGCTCCCGTGACGCCCGCGCTCACCGCCCGCTTCCGCGAGCTGGCGGTGGCCACGTTCCGCGCCATCGACTGCGCCGGCATGGCCCGCGTGGACTTCTTCCTCGAGGACAGCACGATCTACGTGAACGAGATCAACACGATCCCCGGCTTCACGTCGACGAGCGGCTATGCCCGCATGTGGGAGGCCACCGGCCTCACCTACCCCGACCTCGTCCAGCGACTGGTCGACCTCGCCCTGGAGCGACACCGCGAGAAGTCGTAGCGTGACGGTCATCATCGCGGGGGGCGGCACCGGCGGCCACACCAGCCCCGGACTCGCCGTCGCCGCGCGGCTACGCGAGCGCGGCGTCGAGCACGCCTGGATCGGCAGCCGGGACGGCATCGAGGCGCGCCGCGCCGTCGAGGAAGGCATCGCCTACTACCCGATCGCTACCGGCAAGCTGCGTCGCTACTGGGCCTGGCGTAACGTCACCGACCTCGCCGTCAACGTGCCGGCCGGCATCCTGGGCGCGCACACCCTGCTGCGCCGGCTCCGCCCGCGCGTCGTGCTCGCCACCGGCGGCTTCGTGGCGTTGCCGGTGGTGCTGGCCGCCGCCGTCGCCCGGGTACCCGTGGTCATCCACGAGCAGACCGCGGTGCCGGGACTGGCCAACCGCATCGCCGCCCGCACCGCCCGTCGCATCGCCGTGACCTTCGCCGAGAGCGGGCGGCACTTCCCCGCCGCCCGCGTGGTCGTCACCGGCAATCCACTCCGGCCGGAGCTGCGGACCGGCGCCCGGGCCGACGCCGTGGCGCGCTTCGCGCTCGACCCGACGCTGCCGCTCGTCTACGTCACCGGCGGGGCGCTCGGGGCCCACGCGGTCAACCGGGCTGTGGGCGAGATCGCCGGCGAGCTGCTCGCGCACGCGCAGGTCGTCCATCAGTGCGGCGACAACGCGGTCACCGGTGACCGGGCGTGGCTGCAGGCCCGGCGGGAGGCGCTGCCGCCGGCGCTGGCCAGGCGCTACACGGTCCAGCCCTGGGTCGGGCCGGAGCTGGCCGGCATCTACGCCGCGGTGGCGCTGGTGGTCGCGCGCTCCGGCGCCGGCACCGTCAACGAGTGCTGCCAGCTCGGGCTGCCGGCCCTCTACATCCCGATGCCCGGCGCCAGCGGCGACGAGCAGACGGCCAACGCGCGGCTGGTGGCGCGGGTTGGCGGCTGCGCGCTCATGGCGCAGGCTTCCCTCACGCCGGCGCTGCTGCTCGAGCGCATCCGCGCCCTGCTGGCCGAGCCGGCCCGGCTCAAGGAGATGGGCGAGCGCGCCCGTGCGCTGGCCATCCCCGACGCCGCCGACCGCCTCGTCGATCTCCTGCTCGAGGTCGCCGCGTGAGCCGTCGGCTAGAGGTCGGGACGCTTGGCGACGGCCACCAGCAGGGCGTGGAACTCGTTGAACAGTGCGGGATCGGACGGCAGGTGCGATTCCAGGAACACCCGCGCCGCCTCGTAGCCGGCGTCGCGACGCAGCAGTCCGTGGCGCACCAGCACGCGGCGCGTGTAGGCGTCGGCGACGAAGACCGGGCGGCCGGCGGCGTAGAGCAGGATCGCATCGGTCGTCTCCGGGCCCAGACCGTGGACGGCGAGCATCTCACGCCGCAGCGCGCCGAGCGGCGCCCGGCGGAGGCCGCGGAAATCGCCGTCGAAGCGACTGAGCAGCCACGAGGTGAAATCGAGCAGCCGTCGGGTCTTGAGCCGGTAGGTGCCAGCCGGGCGCACCAGTGCCTGCAGGACGATGGGATCGACCCCGGCCAGACGGCGCGGCGTGAGCAGCCGGCGGGCGCGCAGCGCGGCGACGGCGCGGGCCGCGCCCGGCCAGGCCGTGTGCTGCACGAGGATCGCGCCCACGGCGACCTCGAACGGTGTGCGGGCCGGCCACCAGCCCTGCGGGCCGTGACGGGCCAGCAGCGCCCGGTAGAGTCGCAGCAGGCTCGCCTTGACGGGATCGCGCGGCGGGCCGGGGATCCGGCGCCAGCCGGGCAGCACGGGGCGGCCTGAGGCGATGCTGGGGGTCATTGTCCTGCTCCAGAGCCTGGTGCTGGCGATCGCCGGCCCGGCGACCTCACCCGAGTATCTCCCGCTCCGCGTGGCCGCGGCCGAGGGGCTGTTCACGCGCGAGGGGCTCGACGTCACCCTGCGCACCACCCGGGCGGAGCCGGGCGCCGCCGAGGCGCTCGTGCAGGGCCAGGCCGACCTGGTGGCGACCACGCTCGACTCCATCCTGCGCTTCGGCCCGCGCTCGGCCAACCAGGGCCCGCGGCTGGTCTTCGGGCTCACGGCCGCACCGCCGGTGGCGCTGCTGGTGCCGACCAGTCAGACCGCGATCGTCAAGTCGCTGAACGACCTGCCGGGCACGCGCGTGGGACTCTCGAGCCCGGGCGCGCCCGAGCAGATGTGGTTCGGCTGGCTCCTGGCCCGCAGCGGGCTCAGCATCGCCCAGATGTGGGTGGTGAGTTACGGCAGCCGCGGCCTCGTCTCCGCGATGGAGAGCGGCGACGTGCACTCGGGTCTGGTCCACGAGCCGGCCGCCTCGCGGCTGGTCAGCGACGGCCAGGCGCGTGTGCTCATCGACCTGCGCACGCCGGCCGCCGTGGCCCAGGCGATCGGCACGCTGACGGTCAACGCCGGCGTCTTCGCGCGCGCCGACCGGCGGCCGCGCGACCGCGATCTGACCGCGTTCGCACGCGCCGTGCTGGCCGCCGAGGCCCGCATCGCCACCGCTCCGGCCGACGAGCTGGCCGGACACCTGCCGCGCCGTGCGGCCGGCGACGACGTCGTCACCCGGCTGGAGGGCGCCCGGCAAATCTACCTGCCCGACGGGCTCGTCACCCCTGACCAGCTCCGGGAGACGCTGACGCTGATCCGCGCCCACCAGCCGCTGCCGATCACCAGTCGGGTGCCACCGCCGGAGGAGTTGCTCCACGTCGAGCCCCTCCGCCGTCTCCTCAGCGGCCCGGCGAAGCGCTGAGGGGCACGCCGAAGGCAGCCAGCAACCGGGCCGTCTCCTCCAGCGGCAGGCCCACCACGTTGCTGAAGGAGCCGTCGAGCGCCGCCACGAGGCCGGCGCCTCGCCCCTGGATCGCGTAGGCGCCCGCCTTGTCCAGCGGCTCGCCGGTCGCCACGTAGGCGTCGATCTCGGCCTCGCCGTACCCGGCCATCCGTACCCGGCTCACCACCGCCGTCGACGCCCAGCGCCCGAGGCGCGCGTCCACGACGGCCACGCCCGTGATCACCTCGTGGACCCGGCCGCCCAGGCTCCGGAGCATGGCGCGGGCGTCGGCGGCGTCGACCGGCTTGCCGAGGGGCCGGCCGTCGATCACCACCACCGTGTCGGCGCCCAGCACGATCCCGGTCGGCAGGCGGGCGGCGACGGTCCGTGCCTTGTCGAGGGCCAGCCGGGCGACGGCGTCGGGAAGCGGGCCGGGCGCCAGCGTCTCCTCGATGTCACTGGGGATGACGCGGAAGTCGGCCCCGAGCGAGCTGAGCAACTCGCGGCGTCTCGGCGAGGCCGACGCGAGAACGAGGGACGGCGCCGCGGCGGGGCCTACGTGACGATCAGCGGGTGGGCGTCGGTGACCACGCGCGTCTGCGCGTCGATGGCCGCCCGGATGTGCCGGGGCAGGTGGAAGGCGTGCTGGTGGGTCTGCCCGTCCCAGTACACCATCGGGCCCTTGATCCGCTCGGCGATCAGCCGATCGACCGTGGCGATGTCCTGCCGCATGGGGTCGACCTTCTTGGTGGCGGTGATGAACCCCCACGGCGTGCCGAAGCAGGAGATGAACGTCTGGTAGCCGGCCACCACCGGGAACACCTCGCGCAGCGTGCGGTGGATGGACGTGAAGAAGTCGAGCTCGCCCAGCTTCGTCATGCCCGCCTGCAGGGTGAGCGCGCCGCCCGGCGTGAGGCGCTCGCGCACCAGCGTGTAGAACTCCTTGGTGAAGAGCAGGCAAGCCGGCCCTTCCTCCAGCGGCTCGACCAGGTCGATCGTGATGAAGTCGAAGCGCTCGGACGTCTTTTCCAGGTAGGCCCGGGCGTCCTCGTGCCGGAGCTCGGACCGCGTGTCCTCGAACGCGCCCTGGTGCATCTCGGGCAGGTGCTTCTTGCAGAGGTCGACCACCTCGCCGTCGATGTCGCACCATGACGGCGCGGCGGATCGAGGGATATCGCAGGATCTCGCGCAGGGTGGCGCCCTCACCGCCACCGATCACCAGCCCCGACTCGGGCGCCCGCTCGGAGGCGAGCATGCCGGGGTGCACGAGGGCCTCGTGGTAGACGAAGTCCTCGGCCTGGCTCGACTGGATGCGCCCGTCGAGGACCAGGACCTTGCCGTAGGCATGGGTTTCCATGATCTCGACGTGCTGGAACTTCGTCTGGGCCTCGACGATGGTCCGCCGGATGGCGTGCATGTGGCCCTCGATGGCCGTGGTCGGCTCGAAGAACCACTTGTAGGACTGCGGCGTGATCAACTGATTGCGACCGGGCTCTTGTTGACGATCGGGGACGGGGCGTTGATGAACATCCCCCGCTGCATCTCCACGACCGAGGCCCGCTCGGAGCCGAACTGCTCGACCAGGTAGTTGGCGGCCACCTCGGGCTGCAGGACGTCGCCGCACGAGAAGATGTCGACGGCCGCGTACCGGTACTCCGGCCAGGTGTGGATGGACAGGTGGGACTCGGCGATCACGACCACTCCGCTGATGCCGAATGGGTTGAACTCGTGGAACACGACGTCGACGATCGTGGCCTGAGCCCGCTTTGCCGCCTCGACGAGGGCGCCTTTCACGGCTTCCAGGTTGTTGATGGCGTCCGTATCGCAGTCGAACAACTCGAGAAGCAGGTGTCGCCCCAGCGCGTTCAATCCACTGACCCTCCTTTGATCGGTCCGCCCATCTACCGCACCTCACTTGCGACGTTGCGGTCGCGTCGCTGTTACGGCGAAAAAGTTTTTCGCCGGTGACAAAATCTGTTTCACTGTAGGGTCCGTGCCAGTCCATTGCAAGAAAAAAACACATCTCGCGACCATTTCCGACTCGGCTCGCTCCCGTTTCGTCGCCGCGCCCGCTTCGCTGAGCGCTCGGAGCCGAGCGCCGCGAGGCTCGACGCACCGTGGCGCCGCCGCCCGGCGCCTCGCGTGGCCGCCGCCGCGCCGGCCGCGCCGCTCGTCGCCGGCGCCGGCACTCCTCCGCGTACCGCCACTCGACCCGAGCCGGTGCCGGCGCCGCGCCGTGTGCCGCCGCGCGACCCGAGCGAGCTCCCCGCCGGCGCGCGGCCGCCGCGCCGGCCGACGCCAGCGCTCCGCCACCCGAAGTTCTCGCCGACGGTGGCCCGAGCGCGCGCGAGCGCGTCGCCGCGGCCGCGCGGCGGCGCCGCTGACGCTCGCGACGGCGGTCGAGCGTGGCGTTGGCGTCACTTTTCTCTTGCGTTGGCTCGACGGGCCAGTAAAGTGACGAAAGATTTCTCTGATTGGAGGCGAGATCCCCGAGTGAGGAGGAGCGAATGACGAAGACGGTGACGATGGCGGCGGCAACGGCGGGCCACGCTGAAGGCGGCACCACCCTCAATGCCTTCGACAACGCGCTCCTGGCCGCCGGGATCGGCAACATCAACCTCATCAAGGTGTCGAGCATCCTGCCTCCCGAGGTGCCGGTCATCGACCTGCCCAAGATCAAGCTCGGCGCCCTGATCCCGACCGCCTACGCGGCCATGACCAGCGAGACGCCCGGCGAGACGGTGGCGGCCGCCGTGGGCTACGCCGTTCCCGACGACCCGGCCAAGAACGGGGTCATCATGGAGTTCCACGGGGTGGCGACCCGGGCCGAGGCCGAGCGCCAGATCCACCTGATGCTGGAGGAGGCCTTCCGGACCCGCGGCGAGGTCATCCGCGAGCGGGCGGTCTTCGCCGTCGAGCACACGGTCGAGCGGATCGGCTGCGCGCTGGCCGCGATCACCCTGCTGGCGGACGAGGACCTCGTCTAGCCCGGACCGGGCGGCAGCACCCGGCGGGATGCGACCGGCCTCCCCGCGCTTCATCGCCTGCGAGCGGTCACTGGCCGACGGACGGATCATCGTCTACGGCATCCCGTTCGAGGGCACCGTCAACCTCCGCAAGGGCGCCGACACCGGGCCGCGCGACCTGCGGCTGGCCTCCGACTCGATCGAGACCTACTCACCGTGGGCCGAGCGCGACCTGGAAGACCTGGCGCTGGCCGACATCGGCGACTGTGAGCTGCCCCGGAACGTCTCCCCGCGCGAGCAGCTCGACGCGGCCCGCAAGCAGATCGAAGCCTGGTGGCGACCCGGGCTCATCCCGTTCATGCTGGGCGGCGACCATACCTCCACCGTACCGGTGATCGAGGCGATCGCCCCCTCCTTTCCGGACCTTCGCATCCTCCAGCTCGACGCCCACCCCGACACCCGCGAGGAGTTCCTGGGCGAGCGGTACAACTACGCCTCGGCGATGGCGCGGGTGATGGACGTGGTGGAGCCGGCCCGGGTGTTCCAGGTCGGCATGCGGACGGGCTCGCGCGAGGAGTACCTGAACCGCCGGCCGAACTTCTACCCGGTGCTGGCCGGCCATCCGGTCGACGTCGTCCGC
This sequence comes from uncultured Candidatus Rokubacteria bacterium, assembly GCA_963734175.1. Taxonomy (GTDB): domain Bacteria; phylum Methylomirabilota; class Methylomirabilia; order Rokubacteriales; family CSP1-6; genus AR5. The sequence goes on along the minus strand of CAVTGC010000010.1, from coordinate 88,718 downwards.
CAGCTCATGCCCCAGCTCCGCCATCACCCCCTCTACGTGACGATCGACGTCGACGTGCTCGACCCCTCCGAGGCGCCGGGCACCGGCTCCCCCGAGCCCGGCGGCCTGCGCGTACCCGAGCTGCTGGAGATCGTCCGGATGCTGGGCGACTGCCAGGTGATCGGCGGCGACCTGGTCGAGGTCACCCACGCCTGGGATCCGACCGGGCGCACCGGCATCGCGGCGTCCTGGGTCATCCGGGAGGCGATGCTGACCTGGTGGGGCGACGCCCGGTGACGCGGCGCCAGACGGCGAAGCGGGAACGCGAGTACACCGCGCCGCGGCTCTACGAGATCGCCTTCGACATGAACCGCAAGGGCGAGGTCGACTTCCTCGTCCACTGCTTCAAGCGATTCGCCCGTCGGCCGGTCCGGCGCGTGCTCGACATCGCGTGCGGCACCGGCCCGCACCTGGTCCGCCTGGCCGAGCGCGGCTACGGCATGGCCGGGCTCGATCTCTCCCGCCGCAACATCGAGTTCCTGGGCGAGCGGCTGGCCGCCAAGGGGCTCGGCGGCGAGCTGGTCGTGGGCGACATGACGGACTTCCGCCTGGCCCGGCCCGTCGACGCCGCCATCTGCATGCAGGACTCGCAGGGCCACCTGCTCACCAACGCCCAGCTCCTGGCCCACCTGCGCAGCGTGGCGCGCAATCTCCGGCGCGGCGGGCTCTACGTCTTCGACCGCTACATGGCCTCGTCCTGGACCAACCCGGCCCGGTCGTGGTCGTGGTCGCGGCGGCGGGGCGGCCTCATCGTGCGCGCCTCGTTCTCGGCGCTGAACGACGTCGATCCCGTCAGCCAGGTCTTCAAGGAGCACCTGACCCTCGAAGGCGTGGAGAACGGCACCCGGCGCGTGTACCGGCAGACGCACCTCTCGCGCATGGTGTTCCCGCAGGAGCTGCGCGGCCTGGTGGAGCTGGCCGGCGGCTTCGAGTTCGTGCAGTGGTTCTTCGGCTTCAAGCCGCACCAGGTGCTCGAGAAGTCGAAGCATCCCCTGCTGATGGTGGTCGTCCTTCGCCGCACGTAGCCCCCGGCCGCACGGCGCGGCCGGGCGGCCCCTTGCACGCGGTACGCTGAACCCCATGCCCCGACGATCGGCCGTGCTGCGGCTGAAGCGTGACCGCGAGGCCCGGGCGCGGGTGCACCCGTGGATCTTCAAGGGCGACGTCGCCGACGCCAGCCCGGTGGAGCCGGGCAGCATCGTCACCGTGCTGGATGCGGGGGGACGGTTCGTCGGCCGGGGCCTGTTCAATCCGCGGCCGGCGCTGTGCTGCCGGATCGTGACCTGGCAGGACGAGCCCGTCGACGCCCGGCTCCTCGGGCGTCGGATCGCCGCCGCCATCGCGGCGCGAGGTGAGACGGTGCCGGAGGTCGGGCGGCTGGTGTGGAGCGAGGCGGACGGCCTGCCGGGCCTCGTGGTCGATCGCTACGGCCCGGTGCTGGTCGTGCAGTGCCAGACCCTCGGCATCCGGCGGATGCGCGACGATCTCGTTGCCGCGCTCCGCGCCCGGCTCGGGGATCTCGCGGTCCTCGGCAGCGACGATCCCGTCGTGGCCGGCCTGGAGGGGTTCGAGCCGGTGTCAGGCTGGATCGGGCGGGCCGGGCCGGACGAGGTGATCGTCTCCGAGGACGGCGTGCAGATCGCCGTGCGACCGGGCAGCGGCCACAAGACCGGCGTGTACCTGGACCAGGCCGCCAACCGCGTGCGCGTGGGGGCCGCGGCCGGCGCCGGCGACGTCCTGGACGTCTTCGCCTACACCGCCGGCTTCGCCGTCCACGCCCTCCGCGGCGGCGCCCGCCGAGCGGTGTGCGTGGAGTCCTCGGCGGAGGCGATCGCTGGCGCCCGGCGCAACCTCGAGCTGAACGGTCTGGCCGAGCGCGCCGAGATCCGCGCGGTCAACGCCTTCGACGAGCTGCGTCGCCTCGACCGCGAGCGCGCCCGCTTCGACCTGATCGTCCTCGACCCGCCGCCGTTCGCACGCAGCCGCTCGGCCCTCGATGCGGCCCTGCGCGGCTACAAGGAGATCAACCTGCGCGCCCTGCGGCTGCTCGCCCCCGGCGGGCGCCTGGCGACCTTCTCCTGCTCCCACCACGTGGACGAGGGGACCTTCGAGGCGACCGTGCGGGAGGCGGCCACCGACGCCGGGGTCCGCCTACGCCTCCTGGACCACCTGCCCCAGTCCGCCGACCATCCGGTCCTGCTCACCGTCCCCGAGACGCGATATCTACAAGGGTTGCTCCTCGAGCTGGCGTGAGCGCGGCGCCGCTACCAGCGGCGGGTCTCGCCGTGCTGCAGGATCCACACGCGCTCGGCATCGAGACCGAGACGGCCGGCCTCGGCCCGCAGGCGCTCGGGCGGCTCGGTGAGTGGCTCGTCGGCCAGGTCGAAGGTCCCCCAGTGCATGGCCAGGAAGCGACGGGCCCGGACGTCGGCAAAGATCTGCAGCGACTCCTCGGGCGTCGTGTGGGTGAACCGCATGATCGCCGCCGGCGTGTAGGCGCCGATCGAGACCGCGGCCACGTCGAAGGGGCCGAGGCGGGCGCCGATCGCCTGGAAGTACGGCGGCCAGTAGCCGGTATCCCCCGCGAAGAACAGGCGCCGCTCCCGCCCCGCGACCGCCCAGCCGCTCCAGAGCCGGCCGTTCTGCTCGAAGAACGAGCGCGAGGTCCAGTGCTGCACCGGCACGCAGGTCAGCGTGAGCCCGCGCTCGGTCCGGCTGTCCCACCAGTCGAGCTCGACCACGTCGGTGATGCCGAGGCCGGCCAGCCACCCCCGCAGGCCGAGCGGCACGTAGAAGCGTGGCCGGTGGACGGCGGCCAGCCGCCGCACCGTCGCCTCGTCCAGGTGATCGAAGTGATCGTGCGAGATGAGCACGACGTGGATGGGCGGCAGGTCCTCGAAGCGCAGTCCGGGCGGGGTCAGGCGCCGAGGGCCCGCGAAGCTCACCGGGCTGGCGCGCGCCGACCAGTGGGGATCGGTCAGCACGTTGACGCCGTCGAGCTGGATCAGCAGCGTGGCGTGGCCGACCCAGGTGACGGTCGGCTCGGCGCCGTTGGCCCGCAGCGCCGCGCCGTCGTTGGGCATGCGGGGCAGGGTCACCGTGCGCGGGCTGACGGTGCTGGCCCAGATGCGCCGGGCGAAGAACGTGGTGCGTGTCCAGAAGGGCGGCCGCGCGAAGTCGGGGTTGGCGTTGGCGAAGCCGTGCTGGCGGTGGTGGGCGGGAGCGCCGGGCACCGGCCCGCCCACGCCGGTGCAGGCGGTGGCCAGCAGCAGGGCGGGCGCGATCAGGGCCCGGCGGCGGCGGGCGGACGACGCGCTCAGGCCGTCTCTCCGGCCGGCAGCTCCACGGTGAAGATGGCGCCCCGCCGGTCGGTGCGGTTCTCGCCGCGCAGGCGGCCCTTGTGCTCGGCCACGATGCCGTAGGAGACGGACAGGCCGAGACCGCTGCCCTCGCCGGGCGGCTTGGTGGTGAAGAACGGATCGAACAGCCGGGGCAGTGACTCCGGCGCGATTCCGTGGCCGGTATCGAGAACCTCGAGCAGGAGCACGCCGTCGGCGGCGCGCACCCGCACGGTCAGCACCCGCGCGTCTTGCTGCTGGGTCATCGCCTGGTGGGCATTCTGCACCAGGTTGAGGATGACCTGCTGCAGCTGGTTCTCGTCGGCGAAGGCGGCCGGGCACGGCTCGAGCTCGGTGACCACCTCGATGCTGTCCTGGGCGAGCTGGTAGGCCTTCAGCTCGAGCACCCGCTGGATCTGGTCGCTCAGCAGGCACGGCCGCTGCTCGGGCGGATAGTGGCGGGAGAACAGCAAGAGGTTTTGCACGATGCGGGCCGCGCGCGCGGCCTCCTCCGCGATGATCGTCAGCCGGTTGCGCACGTGGGGCGTGACGTCGGGGTGGTCGAGGAGCAGATGGGCCTGGCCCAGGACCGTCGTGAGCGGGTTGTTGATCTCGTGGGCCACGCCGGACGCGAGCTCGCCCACCGCCGACAGCTTCTCGGCGTGGACGAGCTGGGCCTGCGTGCGCTGCAGCTCCTCGATCTGCCGGCGCGTCTCCGAGTACAGGCGGGCGTTGTCGAGCGCGGTCCCGATCTGGTCGGCGGTCGCCTCGACCAGCACGACGTCGCGCGTCTCGAAGGGCTGGCCGTCCTGGCGCCCGAGCGCCAGGGTGCCCAGTCGCCGCCCCCGGCTGTTGATGGGCACGCACAGGAACGCCCGCATGCCCTCCTCCTGCACGATGGCCCGGGCCGCCGGCAGCAGGTTGGGCGCCTCGGTCACGTCGCGCATGTTGAGTGTCTGCCCGGTGGCGGCGACGGTACCGATGAGCCCCTGCCCCACGGTGAGCACCTGGTTGACCTCGCGCAGCCGCGCCGACAGGCCGCGGTCGCCCCGCAGGCGCAGCGCGGCGCCGTCCTCCGACAGCAGGTGCAGGCTGGAGATCTCGTGGCCGGTCACCTCGGTGAGGGCGTCGACGGCGATGCGCAGGACCTCATCGACGTCGAGCGAGCGGCTCACGGTGCCGGCGACGGTGTGCAGGATCTGCAGATGCTTCAGCGGTCCGGAGCGGTCACTCATCCGCCGGGATCCCGAGGGGCCCGTCGCCCACCTCCCGCAGCACCTCCAGGAACGCGTTGACGACGACCGGGTCCCAGGCCCCGGCGTCGCGCTCGGCCTTGAGCACGTCCAGCGTCCGGGCCAGCGGCAGCGGCGACTTGTAGGGCCGGGCCGTCCGCAGCGCGTCGTACACGTCCACGACCGCCATGATGCGGGCGCCGAGCGGGATCGCCTCTCCGCGCAGCCCGTCCGGGTAGCCGGAGCCGTCCCACCGCTCGTGGTGATGCCGGATCAGCGGCCGCACGTCGTCCAGCGTGCGCATGCCGCGCACGAGGTCGGCGCCGACGCCGGGATGACGGTTGACCTCGCGGCGCTCGGCCGGCGTCAGCGGTCCCGGCTTGAGCAACACGCTGTCGGGCACCGCGATCTTGCCGAGGTCGTGCAGGTAGCCGCCCAGCCGCAGGGCCCGGCGCAGCGGCTCCGGCACGCCGAGGGCCTGTCCCAGCGCCACCGCGTAGGCGGCCAGTCGCTCGCAGTGCCCGCCCGTGTACACGTCGCGGGCCTCGATGGTGGCGCCCAGCGTCGTGATCACGCACTCGGCCCGCTCGAGCTGGTCGAGCAGGGTCTTGACCCGGATCAGCGCCCGCGCCCGGGTGTTCAGCTCGACGAAATCGAATGGCTTGGCGAAGAAGTCGTCGGCGCCGGCGGCCAGCCCCGCCACCCGCGAGTCGAGATCGCTGACGGCGGTGACGATGACGACCGGCAGCAGCGCCCAGCGCGCATCGGACTTGATGCGCGCGCACAGCTCCACCCCGCTCATCGCCCCCATGTGCACGTCGGTGACGACGAGATCGAGCGAGGCCCGTTCGAGCACGACCAGCGCCTGCTCGGCGGAGGCGGCGGTGCGCACGGCGTGACCGGAGCCGAGCATGGCGTCGGCCAGAACTGCACGGATCTCGGGGTCGTCGTCGACGACGAGGATGGTACCGGCAACCGAATCAACGAGCGGCTGGAGCATCGCTCACCGGGAGGCCCCGCGGGCGGGCCGGCGAGTGTCCGGCTTACGCGCCGGTGCGAGCGACGGCGTCGTACACGCCGTCGAGGGCTGCGTCGAGCTTCGCGGGCTCCTTCCCGCCGGCCTGCGCGAGATCCGGACGGCCGCCGCCGCTACCGCCGACGGCGCGGGCGACGTCCTGCACCAGCTTGCCGGCCTGGAAGCGCTTCGTGAGGTCCTTGGTGACGGCGGCGACCAGGTTGACCTTGCCGTCCACCACGCTGCCGACCAGCACGATGCCGGAGCCGAGCCGCTCGCGCAGGCGATCCGCCACCGCGCGCAGGCCGTCGGGGTCGAGGCCGTCGATGCGGCCGGTCACCACCGCCACGCCGTTCACCTGGCGGGCGCCGGCGACGAGGTCGTCGGCCCTCGAGCGGGCGGCCTTGCCCTGCAGCTCCTGCAGCTGGCGCTCCAGCGCGCGCTGCTCGTCGAGCAGCTTGCGCAGCCGCTGGGGCGCCTCGGCCGGGGCGATCTTCAAGATATCGCCGATCTCGCGCAGCACCCGCTGCTGGCGAGTGACCGCCTCCACCGCCGCCGTCCCCGCTACCGCCTCGATGCGCCGCACGCCCGAGGCTACCGCGCCCTCGGTGTCGACCTTGAAGAAGCCGATCTGGCCGGTGGCCTCCAGGTGGGTGCCGCCGCACAGCTCCGTGGAGAAGTCGCCGATGCGCACGACCCGCACCCGGTCACCGTACTTCTCGCCGAACAGCGCCATGGCCCCCGAGGCGAGCGCCTCCTTGATGTCCATGGTCTGGTGGGTGACCGGCGTGTTGGCCTGGACCTCCTCGTTGACCAGCTCCTCGATCTGCTCGACCTCGCGGTCCTTCACCGAGCCGCCGTGCGAGAAGTCGAAGCGCAGATGATCGGGGGCCACCAGCGAGCCGGCCTGGGCCACGTGGGTGCCGAGCACGCGACGGAGCGCGGCGTGCAGGAGGTGGGTGCCGGTGTGGTGCTGGCGCAGCCCCAGGCGGCGCGGCGTCTCCACGGTGACCGCCACATCTTCGTTCTCGTGGAAGCCGCCCGAGCGCACGGCCACCCGGTGCACGATCAGCTTGGAGCCACGGTAGTAGGTGTCGAGGATCTCGCCTCGCCCCTGCCGGCCGGCCAGCGTGCCGGTGTCACCCATCTGCCCGCCCGACTCGGCGTAGGCGGGCGTGCGGTCGAGGATCACCTCGATCTCGTCGCCGGCGGCCGCCTCGTGGACGCGCTGCGTGCCGCGCACCATCGCCAGGATCCGGGCCGGTGACGTGAGCGACTCGTAGCCCACGAACTGGACCGCCGGCAGTTCGCCGCTCAGCCGCTGGTAAAGCGCGGCCGTGTCGGCCAACCCGACATGATCACCGGTGATGCCGGAGACCCCCGGCTCCGCGGACACACTGAATGTCCCGCCCGCCCGCGCACGAACACGCTGGGCCTCCATCTCCTCGGTCCACGTCCGCTCGGTGGCATCCGTCACGACCCAGCCCCGTTCGCGCAGCACGTCCTCGGCGAGATCGCGGGGAAAGCCGTAGGTGTCGTACAGGGTGAACAGGAAGCGCCCGTCGACGGGCCGTCCCTGCCCCGCGCCCTCCGCGGTCAGGTAGTCCTCGATGCGTCGCATGCCGCTGTCGAGGGTCTCGGCGAACCGCTCCTCCTCGCCGCGCACGGCGTCCTCGATGCGCACCCGCTCCTTGACGATCTCCGGGAACGCCGCGCCCATCACGTCGCCGACCCAGGCCACGGTCTTCCAGAGGAACGGCTCGGTGAGGCCCAGCATGCGGCCGTGACGCATGGCCCGGCGCATGATCCGGCGCAGCACGTAGCCGCGCCACTCGTTGGAGGGCATCACCCCGTCGGCGATGAGGAAGGTGGCGGTGCGCCCGTGATCGGCGATGACGCGCATGGAGACGTCGTCGTCCGCGTTCGCCCCCGGGCGCTTGCCGGTCAGCTCGCCCACCCGCGCGATGAGCGGCGCGAACAGGTCGGTCTCCCAGCTGGAGAGCTTGCCCTGCATGACCGCGGCGATGCGCTCCAGGCCCATGCCGGTGTCGATGGACGGCCGCGGCAGCGGCGTCATGCGCCCGCTGGCGTCGCGGTTGAACTGCATGAACACGAGGTTCCAGATCTCCAGCCACCGGTCGCACTCGCAGGCCGGCCCCAGGCACGACCGCCCCGCCTGCCTCCTCGGCGCACGGCAGGTGATCGCCCTGGTGGAAGTGGACCTCCGAGCAGGGGCCGCAGGGCCCGGTGTCGCCCATCGCCCAGAAGTTGTCCTTCTCACCCAGGCGCAGGATGCGGTCGTCCTTCAGCCCGGCGATCTTCTTCCAGAGGGCGAAGGCGTCGTCGTCGTCCGTGTAGACCGTGGCGATGAGCCGACTGGCGTCGATGCCGAGCTCGACGGTGAGGAACTCCCAGGCGAAGGCGATCGCGTCGGCCTTGAAGTAGTCGCCGAACGAGAAGTTGCCGAGCATCTCGAAGAAGGTGTGATGGCGGGCTGTCCGGCCCACGTTCTCGAGGTCGTTGTGCTTGCCGCCGGCCCGCACGCACTTCTGACAGGTCGTGGCCCGGACGTAGTCGCGCCGCTCCTCGCCCAGGAACACGCCCTTGAACTGCACCATGCCGGCGTTGGTGAACAGCAGGGTGGGGTCGTCACCAGGCACGAGCGCGGAGGACCGCACCCGGGTGTGGCCCTTGCGCTCGAAGTACTTGAGAAAGGATTCGCGGATCTCGCTACCGGTCATAGAACGCTAGTTTACCACCCGGGGGCGGCCCCACCTTCTGGCCCCAGCCTCGCTGCATGCGGCGGCGCACGGGGCGGGCGGACCGGGGCGACCGGGTCCCCTTCGGTTCCGCGTGAGACAGCCCGAGTGCGCGAAGGGGAGGTCGGAGCCTGTCCTACGCGGGGCCCTACACGATCGAAGCCAACGGAACCTCAGAGGACCCGGTCGCCCCGGTCCACCCGCCCCGTTCGCCGGGAACGCGCGTTGCCAAGGAACTCAGCCCGCATCCACCCAGCGGGGCTGCAGCCGGGGGCTAGTCGTCTGCGGGTGAGTCTGGGGGTGGTTGGCGGAGGGACTCGCGGACGACCTGGGCGACGAGGGCGCCGGGGAAGCCGCGGCGGAGGAGGTGGTCGCGGAGGCGGGCGGCGGCTTTCTGGGGGGCGGCGCGGGTCAGTGAGGGCAGGCGGCGGCGGGCGAGGCGGCGGGCCTCCTCGAGCTGGGCCCCGCGGTCCACGACGGCCAGCGCCGCCTCGATGAGGGCGGGCGCGACTCCACGGGTCCGCAGCTCGGCTCGCAGGCGGGCGGCGCCGTAGCCGCGCGGCACCCGCGTGGCCACCCAGTGGCGGGCGAAGGCGGCGTCGTCCAGGTAGCCGCGGGAGACGAGATCGTCGGCGACGGCGGTCGCGACGTCCGGGGGGGCGCCGCGGCGCTGGAGCCGGGCCGCGAGGTCGGCCCGGGTCCAGGCCCGGCGCGAGAGCAGATCACCCGCGGCCAGGCGGGCGGCCTTGAGATCCAGCTCCCGCCGTGGCGCGCGGATGGACGTTACTTGAGCGAGACGGCGGCCCGCAGGCCGAGCGCCTCGCGGACCTTGGCCTCGAGGTCGGCCAGGGCGACCGGGTTCTCCTGCAGCCATTTCTTGGCGTTCTCACGCCCCTGCCCGATCCGCTCGTTCTTGAAGCTGTACCAGGTGCCGGACTTCTCGACGAGGCTCTGCTCGACCGCGGCGTCGAGCACGGTGCCGCACTTGGACACGCCCTCGCCGTAGATGACGTCGAACTCCGCCTCGCGGAACGGCGGGGCCAGCTTGTTCTTCACGACCTTCACCTTGGTGCGCACGCCGACCGACTCCGTGCCCACCTTGATCGCGTCCTGGCGGCGGATGTCCAGCCGGACCGAGGCGTAGAACTTGAGGGCGCGACCGCCGGTCGTCGTCTCCGGCGACCCGAACATGACCCCGATCTTCTCGCGGATCTGGTTGATGAAGATGACGATGGCGCCGGAGCGGGAGATGGCGGCGGTGAGCTTGCGCAGGGCCTGCGACATGAGGCGTGCCTGCAGGCCGGGCAGCGAGTCGCCCATGTCGCCGTCGAGCTCGGCCCGCGGCACCAGGGCGGCGACCGAGTCGATCACGATGACGTCGACCGCGTTGGAGCGCACGAGCGTCTCGGTGATCTCCAGCGCCTGCTCGCCGGTGTCGGGCTGCGAGATGAGCAGCTCGTCGATGTTGACGCCGAGCTTGCGGGCGTAGATGGGATCGAGCGCGTGCTCGGCGTCGATGAAGGCGGCGATGCCGCTCAGGTTCTGGGCCTCGGCGATGCAGTGCAGGGCCAGCGTGGTCTTGCCCGAGGACTCCGGACCGTAGATCTCCACGACCCGGCCCCGCGGCAGGCCGCCGATGCCCAGGGCGGCGTCGAGCGACAGCGCGCCGGTGGGGATGACGGCGATCTCCTCCAGCGGGCCGTTGGCGCCCAGCCGCATGACGGAGCCCTTGCCGAACTGTCGCTCGATCTGCGAGATCGCCAGCTCGAGGGCCTGGCGGCGGTCGTTCTTGCTTTCAGCCATGCATGGGCTCCTTGTCTCGGGTGAGGGTCGAACGGGGCTCACGCGGGTGTTGCACGCGTGCATTCTAGGTGCGTGCGCACGACAGCGTCAATGTCCCGCATCGCAGACAGCGCACGCACGCGCGCGGGACTCACTGATCCCGCTGGCTCGTGTAGCCACGGCGTTCCATGCACTGGTTGATCGTCTCCTGATCCAGCCGGGCATCGCGCGAGATCCCGAACCACTGCGGCCGGCGCGCCTGCCGGCGGCAGGCCACCAGGTCCTGATCGAGGTGCGCCGGCGTGAGCCCGGCCTTGTGGTAGGTCCACTCCTCGGCCGCGCACCCGGCCAGCAGGCCGAGGGCGAGCACCATCCACGCGCGCGGCCTCACGGCCGGCCTGCGCGCCACCGCTCGAGACAGCCGAGGGCGTCGGCGCGCCCGCGGTCGAGCGCCGCGGCCATGCCGGCCTGGTCGAACTCGAGCGGCCGCAGTTGCAAGGGCGCGCCGGGCGTGAGCACCTGGACGTCGACGGCCGGGTACTTGAAGCGCGCCAGCTCGGCGTCGCGCCGGATCTGGTGGACCATCGCCGTCTCGAACGCCTCCTCGAGCGTGCGGCGCAGGCGGGTCGGCGCCTGGCCCTGCTCGTCGGCGGCGTAGCTCAGCAGCACCAGCGCACGGCCGATCGGCACCTCGGTGGCCAGCGCCTCCAGCACCGGCGCCCGCCCGGTGAGCCCGCCATCGACCAGCAGCGTGCCGTCCACGTTGACCGGTGGGAAGGCGCCCGGCACGGCGGCGGCCGCCATCAGGACGTCGACGCTCACGGTGGCGTTGTCGAACAGGCGCGGCGCCCGCCGGGCCAGGTCGGTGGTGACCACGACCAGCCGGCGCGGCGAGACGCGGACCCGCTCGAAGTCCAGCGTGGCGGCGATCAGCTCGCGCAGCGGCGAGGGGTCGAACAGCGAGCCGGCGGCATCGAGGGCCAGCAGCGTGGCCCACCCCGGCAGGAACCCGGCGAAGATCACGCTCGGGCGGAGGGCGTAGACCTGCTCGCGCGTCACCGAGCGCCACATCGCCTGCAGCCGGTCGAGGCGGCCGTCGGCCAGCATGGCGGCGTTCAGCGCGCCGGCCGAGGAGCCGGCGACCAGCCGCACCGGCACGCCCCGCTCGATCAGGCCGGAGGCCACGCCGGCCTCCCAGGCGCCCTTGGCCCCGCCGCCCGAGAGCACGAGCGCCACCGGCGCGTCGAGAGCGGCGCGGCCCGGCTCGCACGCCAGCGCCGGGGACACCACCGCGAGGAGAGAAATGACAATGCTGAGCGCCCGTGACGCCAACGACACGCCCGTCATTCTACCCGGGCGCTCCAGCCGCCAGCGGCACGGCGACCAGTTCCGTGTATCGCGCTCCGCGCGGCGAGAGCCGGCTGCGCATGAGCGCGACACGCTCGACCGGCTGCCGGCCGAAGGTCGCCCCGCCGCCGAGCGCATCGGGCAGCCCGGGGCTGGCGCGAGGGGTGCGTATCCGTCCGAGCGTGACGTGCGCGGAGAACCCGCGGTCCTCGCGCGCGAAGCCGAGGGGCGCCAGCGCGTCGTCGACCCGGCGGGCCAGGACGGCCGTGGGGCCGGCGCCCTCGTCGATTCCGGCCCACAGGACCCGGGGACGGCGGGGGGACGGAAACGCACCGAGCCCGCGCACGACGAGGTCGAAGGGTGCCGCGGCGCCGGTCGCGGCGGCCAGCGCCGCCGCGACCGCGTCGAGTCGGGCCGCCTCGACGTTGCCCAGGAACTTCAGCGTCAGGTGAAAGTTGTCCGGCGCGACCCAGGCCACCTCGCCCGCCAGCGGCCGCAGGCGCTCGACTTCCGCGGCCAGGCGCGCGCGGATCGCGGGCGCCAGCAGCACCGCCACGAAGGCGCGGACGGTCTCTATCGGGCGTCCAGCCTCCGCAGGAGGTTCTCCAGCGACGCCCGCCGCGCGGGATCCGTCTCGACCGCGATGGCGGCGTTGAGGTCCTGCACGGCGCCGGCGTGGTCGCCGTCGACCTCGCGGCTGAGCGCGCGGGTGGCCAGGGCGCGCGCGTCGATCGACTGCGGCGAGGCCGACGGGTTGACGGCCAGCGGCGAGAACGGCCGCAGCGGCACCGCCGCGTCAGCCGTGCCGGGCACCGGAGGCGGCGCCACGGTGGCTTCGGTCGTCGGCACGCCGACCACGCTCCGGCCGGGCTCGAGGCCCGCGCTGCGCCGCATGGCGGACCGGGCCCACGGGTCGGCCTCGATCCCGATGGCGTGCAGCCAGTCCCGCCGGGCGGCCTCGGTCTGACCGGCCAGTGTGAGCGCGGTGCCGCGGTTGAACCAGGCCCTGGCGAAGTTGGGAGCCAGCTCGGTGGCGCGCGTGAAGTCCTGGGCGGCCAGGTCGTACTGGCCGGCGGCGACCAGCGCGTTGCCGCGGTTGAAATAGATTTCAGGGTCGCGGTTGTCCAGCTGCAGCGCGCGATCGTAGTCCTCGATCGCCCGCTGGAGCTCGCCGAGCCGCACGCGCGTGACGCCGCGGTTGACGTAGGCGTCGACCGAGCGCGGTTCACGCCGGATCGCCTCGCTGAACTCGTCGGCGGCAAACAGATAATTCCCCTCGCGGAACTGCGTGATGCCGCGGTCGAGCGCGGGTGAGGTGGTCGTGCAACCGGTGGTGGCGACGAGGCAGCCGAGCGTGAGGGTGATCAAAGTCTTGCGCATCATGGTCGCGGGCCTCCCAGCGACCTTCGGAGCATATCGAGTGCCATCTGCGACGATTGCCACTTCACCGACGCCCGCCCGCCGCTGAACCGGAAGTGTCGCGCCTCCACCGCCCCGTTGACCGCCAGGCCGATGAAGACGGTCCCGACCGGCTTGGTCGGCGTCCCTCCGTCGGGACCGGCGATGCCCGTGATCGACAGACCGCATGCCGCGCCGGAACGCTCGCAGATACCCCGCACCATCGCCTCCGCGCACGGCCCGCTGACGGCGCCGTGCGTGCGCAGAATGTCGGGCGATACCCCGAGCAGCTCCTCCTTGGCGCGGTTGGAGTAGACGACGACGCCGCGCTCGAAGAATGCCGAGGAGCCCGCCACGCCGGTAAGCCGGTGGCCGACCAGCCCGCCGGTGCAAGACTCGGCCGTGGCCAGCGTCAGCCCGCGCGCGGAGAGCCGGCGGCCCACCGCCTGCTCCAGCGTCTCGCCGTCGCGGCCGTAGCAGTCCTCGCCGAGCACTTCCGCGATGCGCCGCTCGAGGGCGGCCATGGCTTCGGCCGCGGCCTCGGGCGTGGCCGCGCGAGCCCGCAGGCGCACCCACGCCTCGCCCTCGCCCGACGGGGTCAGGGCGACGTCGGCGCCGCCGTCACCCGGGCCCAGCCAGGCGGCCAGCCGATCTTCCAGGTCGGCCAGCGACACGCCGGCCGTGCGGAGCGTGCGGACGGCGACCGCGGGGCCGCGGCCGAGGCGCGAACGGGCGAGGTCGATGACGAGGGTGGCGACGTCGGGCGTGAGCGTGCCGCGGGGCAGCACGACCCAGGCGGCGGCGTCGCCCTCGAGCGCCCACGCGGGCTCGCCGTCGGGACGCGGCCACACCGCCGCTCCCTGCGGCAGCAGCGCCAGCCGCTCGTCCCGGCGCGGCAGTGGTCGATCGCGGCGCCGGTGAACCTCCTGCAGGGCTGCCAGCATGCGGTCGTTGAGGGCGAGCCGGAGCGCCGGTCACCCGGGCCAGCACACGACGGACGACGTCGCCGGTGGAGCCGCCGGGCCCCGCCACCAGGACGGTCAGCGGCGCCGGCGGCGTCAGCGCGCGCTCGAGGGCGCCCTCGTCCTCGTCGACCACCGTGCGGCTCTCGAGGCTCACGCCGCCGGTGGCCAGCGCCGCCGCCACCGCCGCCGCGTCGTCGTCGAGGGCGGCCAGCGGCGAGCCGATGGCCACGAGACGAACGCCGGCGCTCACAGCCATCCCAGCGCCCTCCCCACGAGCACCAGCACCAGCGCGTAGACGCCCGCGATGAGGTCGTCGATCATCACGCCGACACCGCCCCCCAGCCGCTGGGAGACGTTGGCCGGAAACGGCTTGACGACGTCGAACACCCGGAAGAGCAGGAAGCCAGTGGCCAGCACCGGCAGCGTGAGCGGCACGCCGAGCACGGAGACGATCATCCCGGCCACCTCGTCCACGACGATCGCGCCGGGGTCCTTGCGGCCGAGCGCCCGCTCGGCCTCGTCGGCGGCCCAGGTGCCGACCACGGTGACCAGGAGCGCGAGCCCGCCGAGGGCCAGCGGGGAGAGCTGCAAGAGCCAGAGGGCGGCGGCGGTGAGGGCGCTGGCGACCGTGCCCGGCGCCACCGGTGCACGGCCCACGCCGCCCAGGGTGGCGATGGCGACCGCCAGGCGGGTGCGAGCGGCGAGGCTAGGCGCGCTCGCCGACGAGCTCGTAGCCGTCGACCTCGACGACGCGCACGCGGGCGAAGTGACCGGGGCGGAAGTCGGCGCGGCCGCGCAGGTAGACGACGCCGTCGATCTCCGGCGCCTGCCCGGCCGTGCGGCCCTCCCAGTGGAAGGCGCCGTCCTCGCTGGGGCCGTCGACGAGCACGTCGGTCTCGGTGCCGACGAGCTTGGCGGCGCGCTCCCAGGCGATGGCGTCCTGCGCCTCCTGCACGCGCGCGGAGCGCTCGGCAGCCAGCTCGGGATCGACCTGGCCGGGGTACGCCGGCGAGGGCGTGCCGTCCTCGGGCGAGTAGGTGAAGACGCCGAGCCGATCGAACCGCACGTCGTCCACGAACTCCAGCAGCCGCTCGAAGGCGGCGTCGGTCTCGCCGGGGAAGCCGACCAGCACGGTGGTACGCACGGTGATGCCGGGGATGGCCGCCCGGAACTGGGCGACGACGTCCTTCATGCGCCGGGCGGTGACCGCCCGCCGCATCGACTTCAACACGCCGTCGTCGGCGTGCTGGATCGGCATGTCGAGGTAGGGCACCACGCGCGCGCGGGCCCACGCGGCCACCAGCTTGTCGTTGACGTGGGCCGGGTGCAGGTACATCGGGCGGATCCACGGCATCCGGGTCTCACCGAGCGCCAGGAGCAACGCGCCGATGTCACCGTTACCGGGCAGGTCGCGCCCGTAGGCGAGCGTGTCCTGGGAGACGAGGATCGCCTCCTGCACGCCGCGGGCGGCCAGCCCCTCGACCTCGCGGACGATATCGGTCAGCGGACGGCTGCGGTGGGCGCCGCGGAACTGGGGGATCGCGCAGAAGGTGCAGCCCATGTCGCAGCCCTCGGCGATCTTCACGTACGCGTACGGCACCTTGGCGGTGAGCAGCCGCGGCGTGGTGGCGTCGTAGAGATACCCGGGCGGCGCCGCCGTCGCCCAGTCGTGGCGGTTGGCGGCCTGCCGCACGAGATCGACGATGGCGGGCAGGTTCGAGGTGCCGAGGATGCCGTCGATCTCCGGCATCTCCTTCATGATCTCGGCCCCGTAGCGCTGGGTGAGGCAGCCGGTGACGATCAGCGCCCGGCAGCGGCCGCGCTCCTTGAGCTTGGCCAGCTCCAGGATCGTCTGCACCGACTCCTCGCGGGCCCGGTCGATGAACGCGCAGGTGTTGACGATGAGGCACTCGGCCTCCTCGGCGTGCGTGGTCAGCGCGAAGCCGGCCTCGTCGAGGAGCCCGAGCATCAGCTCGGAATCGACCTGGTTCTTGGGACAGCCCAGCGTGGTGAGGTGAACCTTCATGGAGCGAGCAGAGTATACCCCGCCGGGCGGGAGGTCAGGTGTTGCGGCGGTTGGTGAACTGCAGCGCGATGCCGAAGTCCTTGTCGCGGAGCAGCCCCATGACCCGCTGCAGGTCGTCCAGGCTCTTGCCGGACACGCGGATCTGGTCCTCCTGGATCGCCGCCTGCACCTTGATCTTGCTGTCCTTCACCAGCCGCACGATCTCGCGCGCCTTCTCGATGGGGATGCCCTGCTGCAGGCCGATCGTCTGGCGCAGGATGCCGCCGGCGCCGGTCTCGACCTTGCCGTAGGTCAGCGCCTTGAGCGGCACGCCCCGCTTGTGCAGCTTGGACTGCACGATGTCGACCACGGCCTTGAGCTTCATGTCGTCGGCCGAGCTCAGCTTGATGTCGGTCTTCTCGAGCAGGATCTCGTTCTTGGTGCCCTTGAGGTCGTAGCGGTTGTCGATCTCCCGCCGGGCCTGGTCGAGCCCGTTGGTGACCTCCTGCATGTCGATCTTGCACACGACGTCGAAGGAGTTCTCGGCGGCCATGGCGCCCAGTTTACCGCAACGGGACCGTGGCCACCCCCTTGGGCGCCACGAAGGTGAACAGGGAGTCGGCCAGGCCGCTGTTCACGGCCGGCTTGCGGAACAGCATGGTCACGGTGTTCTCGAACTGGTCGTAGGTCACCGCCCGCCGTACCTCCCACGAGCGCGGGTCGAAGGAGAGGACGAGCCGGCTCATCGTGGGCAGGGTCTGCTTGGGGGTCAGGTCGAGCACGACGTTGCCGTCGCGGTCGCGCGGCTCGGCCGGGTTCAGGAAGCGGACGCTGAAATGCTCGCGCACCCGACCCAGGCCGGTCAGGAAGGAGCCGGCCGGGCCCGCCAGCGCCTCCGGCGCCGGACCGACGTTCACCTGGCTGAGGGCCGGGGTGTAGATCCACACGGTCTTGCCGTCGGAGACGATCTGCTGGGGCGTGGGATCGGCGTACTCCCACCGCAGCTTGCCGCCCTTCTTGAGGTAGACGGTGCCCTGGGCGGGAATGCTCTGGTTCAGGCTCTTGTTGAACGCAGTCTGAGTGAACTCGGCCTTGAGGTCGTTGATGCGGCCGTAGGCGGCCTCGACGCTGCGCACCGTCTCGTCCAGCGAGGGCGCCGGGCCGGCGGCCGGAGCCTGGGCCCGCGCCGCCCCGACGGGGCCGAGCGCGAGCAGACCAAGGACGAAGGCGGCGAGGGTGGAACGCATGACCTTACTGTACATGAGGTCCTCCATCGGGATAGACGAACGCGGGCGCCCGCCTCTTCATCGCGCGAAGGCCACCGGCCGCCGGACGGCCGCGGCCAGGAGCGCCAGGTAGTCCGGGCGGGGAACGGCCCGGACACCCAGGGTGGCGAGGTGGTCGGAGGGCACCTGCACGTCGAGCAGCGTCGTGCCCACCCGTCGTGCGTGCTGGACCAGCGCGACCACCGCCACCTTGGAGGCGTCGGTGACCCGGTGAAACATCGACTCGGCGGCGAAGAGCGCGCCCACGGCCACGCCGTAGAGGCCGCCGGCCAGCCCGCCGTCGGTCCCCCATACCTCCAGGCTGTGGGCCCAGCCGAGGTCGTGCAGTCGCACGTAGGCCGCGCGCATGGCCGGCGTGATCCACGTGTCCTCGCGATCGGCGCAGCCGTCGATCACCGCGGCGAAGTCGGCGTTCAGCGTCACCCGGAACGCGCCACCGCGCAGGGTGCGGGCGAGCCGGCGCGAGACGTGGAGCCCGTCGAGCGGCAGGACCGCCCGCGGATCCGGCGACCACCAGAGCATCTCGCCCTCGTCGTAGGGCCACGGGAAGATCCCCTGGCGATAGGCGGCGATCACCGTGGCCGGCGCCAGATCGCCGCCGCGGGCGAGCAGCCCCTCGGCGTCGGCGACGGCCGGATCCGGAAAGCGGAACCGGCAGGCCGGCAGCCGCGCCGGAGGCGGCGTCGGGGCGACCGAGATGTCGAGCACGGCCCGAGCCTCCCCGGGCGTCGACGTCAGCGCGCCAGCGTCAGCTCGGAGGCGAGCAGCCGGTAGTCGGCCCGCGGCTTGAGCGTCACGCGCTTGCTGGCGCCATAGAGGACGACCTCCTGGAACAGCTCCAGCCACGGCTTGTCCTCGTGGATGATCCGCGTCGCCTCGACGTAGAGCTCGCGGCGCTTCTTGACGTCCAGGGTGTAGCGCGCGGTCTCCATCAGATCGTGGAAGCGCTGGCCGGGCTGGCTGCCGATCCAGTACTTGCCGTTGAGGCCGGTCGGATGGAGCAGCCGCCACAGGCTGCCGTCGGCGTCGAGCAGCGTGGACTGCGGGTTGATCAGCAGCAGGCTGTTGACGGGCAGCGCGCGCTCGTTGACCATCTTCTGGCGCGAGGCCATCTCGACCATCTCGACGCGGGCCCGGATGCCGACCTTCGACCACATGTCGGCCAGGGCCTCCAGCAGCTGCTTGTCGTTCACCATGGTGCCGCTGCCCGCGTAGAGCGCGATGTCGATGCCGCCGGCGACGCCGGCCTCGGCCAGCAGCTTGCGCGCGCGCTCGGGCTCGTAGGGATAGGCCTTCAGCGCCGGGTTGTAGCCGAAGTCGGTGTCGGCCACGCCGCCGCTCATCGCCCGCCCCTGCCCCGCGTAGAGGTTCTTCACGATCGACTGGATGTCCATGGCGTAGTGCAGCGCCTGCCGCACGCGCTTGTCGGCCAGCGGCGCCTGCGTGCTGTTCATCGCGAAGGCCACCGTGCGGGTGGCCGGCACCGTGAGCGTGCGCACGATCTTCATCTGATCGGGTGGCACGTTGGTGATGACGTCCACCTCGCCCCGCTGCAGCGCCGACAGCCGCGCGAAGTCGTCGGGGATCGGCTTCCAGATGATCCGGTCGACCGCCGGCGGCTTGCCGTCCCACCCCCACCACTCCCGGTTGGCGTCCATCACCAGCCGGTCGTCCTTCGCCCACTCGACGAACCGGTAGGCCCCGGTGCCGATCGGCTTGCGGGCCAGCTCCTTCACGCCCTCATCGGTCGCCAGGCGCGCGGGGTAGACGTAGCCGCCCATCTGGGCCATGCGCACGGGGATGAGCGGGTCCGGCTTCTTCGTCACCAGCCGCAGCGCCGTGGGCCCCTGCACCTGCACGGACTCGATCGTCGCGAAGCCGGCGGTGACGACCGTCTTGCCGGGGGTGAGGATGCGGTCGTAGCAGGCCTTGACGTCCTCGGCCGTCAGCGGCGAGCCGTCGTGGAACTTCACGCCGGCCCGCAGGGTGACGTCCCACGTCGTCTCGTTCACGGCCTTCCAGGCGGTGGCCAGCGCCGGCTGCAGCTTCAGGGCGTTGTCCCAGCGAGTGAGCGTGTCGTAGACGTTGGCGAAGTAGTTGACGGTCAGCACCTGCGTGGAGCGGCCGGGGTCCATCGTGGTGGCGTCGGCCGGCTGCGAGATCACGATCTGGGAGCGGCCCTGGGCGGCGAGCGGCCGGGCGGCGGCGACCAGCGTGCCGGCGCCGGCGGCGGCGAGGAAGCGGCGGCGGTTCCACGAGCTCGTCATCGCGTCATTCTCCTTGTGCGGGGGTCGAGCGCGTCCCGCAGGGCGTCGCCCACCAGGTTCAATCCGAGCACCACGATCATGATCGCCAGCCCCGGGAACGTCGCGGTCCACCAGGCCTGGCGGACGTAGACGGCGGCGTCGCGCAGGTCGGAGCCCCACGAGGGCGTGGGCGGCTGTACCCCGAGTCCCAGGAAGCTCAGCGTCGATTCCAGAATGATGATGCGGCCGACGTCGAAGGTGGCCAGCACCACGATGACCGAGAGGATCTCCGGCAGCAGGTGGCGGAAGAGCACGCGGGGGGTGCGCGCGCCCAGGGCCACCGCCGCCTGCACGTAGTCGCGCTCGCGCAGGCTCAGCACGAGACCGCGCACGATCCGCGCGTGGGCCACCCACGCCCCGATGGCGAGGACCACGACCAGCACCGGGACGGAGGGGCCGGCGACCGCGATCACCGCGATGGCCAGCAGCACGAACGGGAACGCGAGCTGGACGTCGATGACCTTGGTCACCACACGGTCGAGCCGTCCCCGGTAGTAGCCGCTCACGAGGCCGACCACCGAGCCCACCGCGGCGCCGAGCGCGGTGGCGGCCACCGCGATCACCAGCGAGATGCGTGCGCCCCAGATGAGCCGGCTCAGCACGTCGCGACCGAGCAGGTCGGTGCCGAGCGGCCGGCCGGCCAGCGCCGCCTCCTGCCACATCGGCGGCTTGAGCCGGGCCGCGAGATCGCCGGCCGTCGGCGAGGCCGGCGCGACCCACGGCGCGGCCAGCGCGGCCAGCAGGGCGAGGGCGACCGGCACCGCCGGGATCACCAACCCCCACGGGATCCGCCGGGCGCGGGGCGGCGCCGGGGCCACCGCCGCGATCGCCTCACTCACGGCGGATGCGCGGGTCGAGCGCGCCGTAGAGCAGATCGACGAGCAGGTTGATGGCGACGAACACGAGAGCCAGCACGAGGACGCCAGCCTGCACGACCGGATAGTCGCGCACGAAGATCGACTGCACGGCCAGCCGGCCCACCCCCGGCCACGCGAAGATGGTCTCGGTGACGACGGCGCCACCCAGCAGCGTGCCGAACTGCAGGCCGACCAGCGTCACCACCGGCACCGCCGCGTTCTTGAGCGCGTGAGCGAGGACGACCCGCCGCTCGCCCAGCCCCTTGGCGCGGGCGGTGGTCACGAACTGCTGGCCGAGCACCTCCAGCATCGCCGTCCGCGTGAGGCGGGCGATGGCGGCGGCGAAATGGGTGCCCAGCGTGACCGCGGGCAGGATCAGGTGGCGCCAGTCGCCCCGCCCCGAGGTAGGCAGCCACGCCAGCTCGACGGAGACGACGAGGATCAGCATGATCCCCATCCAGAAGTACGGCGTGGCCTGGCCGACCACCGCGAAGCCCATCGCGACCACGTCGACCACCCGCCCCCGATAGAGCGCGGCCACGATCCCGAGCGGCAGCGCGACGACCACCGCCAGCACCAGCGCGGCGAAGGCCAGCTCCAGCGTGGCGGGCAACCGCTCGAGCACCAGCCCGAACGCCGGCTGCTGGTGACGGATCGACTCGCCGAAGTCGCCGCGCACGGCGTCGCGCAGGAAGGCCACGTACTGGGCGGGCACCGAGCGGTCCAGGCCGAGGGCGTGGCGCAGGTCGCGCAGCTCGTCGACGGAGGCGTCGCCGGGCAGCATGGAGGCGGCCGGATCGCCGCTGAGCCGCAGCGCGACGAAGACCAGGGTGACGACGCCGACGGTGACGAGGGCGGTGTGCAGGAGACGGCGGGCGACGAACTCGAGCACCGCCCGACTCTAGCATCGGAGCACCGTGGTAGGGTAACCGCGATGGCGCAGCGCGCAGTCCTCCTGGCCCTCGTCGTCGTGCTGATCGCGTGCGACGGCCCCAAGCCGCCGAAGACCGGATCCGTGGCGGAGGCGGCCGACCGTACGGTCGTATCGCTGGGGACGGCCACACCGGGCGGCGGCTTTCCGGTCTACGGCGACGCGCTCGTCGCGACGATCGCCGCCATCGATCCCTCGCTCGACGTCCAGCCGCGCAACACCAAGGGCAGCACCGAGAACGTGCCCCTGCTCGAGCGGGGTGAGCTCGACCTGGCCCTCGTGCAGGGCGAGGTCGTGCACGAGGCCCTCACCGGGGTGGGCCGGCCGCCCGCCGACCTGCGCATCCTGGCGGCGATGTACTCGACGCCCGGCATGTTCGTCGTGCGCGCCGACTCGCCGGCCCGCGCGATCGCCGACCTGCGCGGCAAGCCGGTGGCCTTCGGCGCCCGCGGCTCCGGCCTGGTGGTCCTCGCCCGCTACGTGCTCGACGGCGTGGGACTCGACCAGGAGCGCGACTTCCAGGCCGTCTACCTCGATCGGGCCGGCGACGGCCCCGCCATGGTGGCCGACGGTCGCGTGGCCGCGCTCTGGGGCGGCGGCATCGGCTGGCCCGGCTTCACGGCCGTGGCCAGGTCGCCCGGCGGCGCGCGCTTCATCGCGCCGAGCGCCGACGAGATCCGCCGCATCCAGGCCAAGCACAGCTTTCTCAAGGCGCTGCCGATTCCGGCGGGCTCGTACCCGGGCCAGGACGCCGCCATCCCGTCAGTGGGGTCGTGGAGCTTCATCCTGGCCCGCCCGACCCTCGCCGATGACGTCGCCTACCGGCTCGCCCGTGCCCTGCACCGCGGCGAGCGCGATCTCGCCGGCCGCCTGCCGCAGGCGGCCGAGACGACGGCGGCGAACACGGTGGCGGCGGCGCCGCGGGTGGAGCTACTGCATCCCGGCGTCCGACGGTACCTGCGCGAGGCCGGGCTCCTGCAGTGAGGGCGGCGGCGGGGGCGGCGCTGGCCCTCGGCCTTGCCGTCCTGGCCGGATGCGCCGCCGCGGGCTCCGGATCGTCCGTCCCGAGCACGGCGCGGACTGTTACCGTCGAGGACATCCCCATCGCCACGTCGAAGCCGGACGGGCCGGGACCGTTTCCGGCGGTCGTCGTCATGCACGACTGCAGCGGCCTCGGCCCCCGCTCGAGCGGCGCACCGGCGCGGTGGGCGACGGAGCTGGTGGGGCGCGGTTACGTCGTCGCGATGCCGGACAGCTTCACGCCGCGCGGATTTGCCGACGGCGTGTGCACCGTCGCCTCCACCCGCGGGGTCGACGTCACCCCCGAGCGCCGCGCACGCGACGCCTACGCCACGCTCGCGCACCTCCGCACGCTGATGTATGTCGACGGCCGCCGGGTCGGGCTCATGGGGGGCTCGCACGGTGGCACGACGACGCTGGCCGCGATGGTGGAGCCCACCGGTCAGCTGGAGCCGCTCGTGGCGGACAGGCGAGCCGGCTTCGCCGCCGCCGTGGCGCTCTATCCGCGCTGCGCGACGCGGTCGGGGCGCCCGCGCGGCGACGCCACCGGCGTGTACCGGCCGGTCGCCCCGCTATTGATCCTGATCGGGGATCGCGACGACTGGACACCGGCGGCCGATTGCCAGCGGCTGGCCGAGGCGGCCGGGTCGGCGGCTCCGCCCGTCACGCTGATCGTGTACCCGGGGGCGCACCACTCGTTCGACAGCCCCAACCCGATCCGCTACGTGCCGGCCCGCATCAATCCGAGCTCGCCCACCGGCCGCGGCGCGACCACCGGCGGTCATCCCGAGGCCTGGGCCGCCAGCATCCGCGACGTCGCGACGTTCTTCGGCCGGTATCTGCCGTAGGGGTCTACCCCGGCCGGGACTCGGCGCTGTCGAGCGGAGTCCAGCCCAGCACGGTCCGCGCGTGCTCGAGGTCGCGGTAGTTCCAGCGGTTGTTGGAGACGACGAAGAACACGTCGAAGCGCACGGTCGGCGGCGCCTCGATGCACGCGGCGATCATGCGCACGACGTCGCGCTGGCTGCACCACACCGACAGATCGC
Source organism: uncultured Candidatus Rokubacteria bacterium (assembly GCA_963734175.1). Classification (GTDB taxonomy): domain Bacteria; phylum Methylomirabilota; class Methylomirabilia; order Rokubacteriales; family CSP1-6; genus AR5. The sequence continues at coordinate 65,392 of CAVTGC010000010.1, read as the reverse complement.
GCGGCCCCGTCGGTCGGTCCTCCGCCTTGACGCGTCCGATCCGCAGGCAGATCACCGACAGGCCGTGGGCGTCGGCGTAGTGCCGCCCGAGCGCCTCGCCCCACACCTTGCTGGCGCCGTAGAGCCCGGACGGACGCACCGGCGACTCGTGTGTCAGCGGCGTCCAGTCGCCGAGCTTGTCGTAGTCGCCGGCCACGAGGTGCTTGAGCGGCGGGTCGCGCTCCCAGCCGGCCACGGTCGCGCCGCTGCTGGCGAAGATCACGCGGCCCACGCCGGCCAGCCGCGCCGCCTCGAACACGTTGTAGGCGCCAGTCGACGTTGGAGCGCAGGATGTCGGCGGGCGCGTTGTTGTCGCCGGCCGCGGCGGCCAGGTGCACCACGGTGTCGACGCCGACGAACGCGGGCCGGATGGCGGCGAGGTCGCCGAGATCGGCCAGGTGGCAGTCGATGCCCGGCACCGTCCGCCGGTTGAGCGCTCGCAGCGTGTACGTCCCCTCGAGGTGCTGGCGCAGCGCGCCGCCGATGAGCCCGCTGAGCCCGGTGACGAGAACGCGGCGGGCGGCCACGCGGCTAGCCCTCGATCTCGCGGTTGAGCCCGAAGTCCTCGGGCACCGGCGGTCCCCAGCGGTAGAGCGCGTCGGCCTCGGGAAAGTCGCGCGGCTCCCACGCGCACTGCTCGGGGATGTAGTCGAGGTCGTGGAAGTACTCCGCGAACGAGCCCCACGGATCGCGGATGTAGTAGAAGAAGTTCGAGCCGATCACGTGGCGCCCGAGCCCCCAGCCGGGTTGCCAGCCCGCCTCCTGCATCCGCACCGCGCCCATGGCGATCTCGTCGACGCTGCCGACCTCGAACGAGGCGTGGTGGAAGCCCGGCCCCCGGGAGGTCAGGAACGCGACGTTGTGATGGTCGGTGCTGCAGCGCAGGAACGCGATGATGCTCTGCGAGCGATCGGAGAGCTTCAGGCCCAGCACGCGCGTGTAGAAGTCGAGCTGTCGCTCGACCTCGGGCGTGAAGAGCAGCACGTGGCCGAGCCGGCGCGGGGTGGCGGTGGTGCCCGCCTCGGGGGCGCCACGGTCGATCGGGCGGCCGACGTGGCCGGGACTGTTGAGCCGCAGCGGCGGATCGGCCGGCGGTGGCGCCGCCGTCTCGTCGCGGATCGTCAGGAGGTTACCGTCGGGGTCGCGCACCCACACCCCACCGTCGGGCGCGCCGCGCGGCGGATCGACCTCCGGCACCCCGGCCCGGCGGAGCGACGCCAGCGTCGCCTGGTAGTCGTCGCCGGGGGCGCCGAAGGCGAGGTGGTGCAGCCGCTTCTTGGGGCCGGGGTAGAGCCGCACGGTCTCTCGGGCCAGCGGGGCCGGCCGCAGGTGCACGGCGCCGTCGCGCCCGGCCTCGTCCACCAGGCCGAAGTTGCGATAGAACTTCTCGCCGACGGTCTGATCGGGGACCTCGAGCGCGTAGTGCAGCAGCGAGCGAACGGCCATGTCGACACCTCCCGGGAACGCGTGGCGCGAGTGTACACCGCCGCTGATTGACAGGACAGGCCGCGGCCCCTATCATCGGCGCGATTTGCACCGGGAGGTTCGCCCCCACGCCACGCTGGACACCGCCGTCGACCGACCGTCGCCCCGAATGAGGAGGCCGCCATGCATCGCCGCACGTTCCTGACCACCGCCACCGCTGCCGCCACCACCCTCGGCTTCCCGATCATCCTGCGCGCGCAGAGCAAGGACCCGGTCCGGATCGGCGTGCCGCTGCCGCTCACCGGCCCCTTCGCCGCCATCGCCACCGACATGAAGCAGGGCGCCGAGGTGGCCGCCGACGAGCTCAACGCCAAGGGCGGCATCCTGGGCCGCAAGGTCGAGGTGCTCTTCCGCGACGACCAGCTCAAGCCGCAGGTGGGCGCCCAGCGCACCCAGGAGCTGATCGAGAAGGAGAACTGCCAGTTCATCATCGGCGGCCTCGCCGCCCACGTGCAGATGGCCATCAACGAGCAGACCAAGAAGTCCAAGGTGCTGTTCATCTCGACCAGCCAGTCCGACGAGATCAGCGCCAAGCCCGACACCAGCCCCATCACCTTTCACGAGGCGCTGAACCCGACCATCACCTCGCGCGTGGTGGGCAAGTGGGTGATGGAGAACCTCGGCAAGAAGTGGTGGATCGTCTACGCGGACTACGCGTGGGGCAAGCAGAACAACCAGGTGCTGACCGAGACCAACAAGAAGATGGGCGGCACCCTGCTCGGCTCCACGCCCTACCCGCTCGGCAGCGCGGAGTTCTCGGCGCACCTGCCGAAGATCCAGGCGGCCAAGCCGGAGGTGCTGGTCTCGGTCACGCCGGGGGCGGACAACATCGCGTTCCTGAAGCAGGTGTCGAGCTTCGGGATGCGCAGCCAGATGAAGATCGCCCAGCCACTCCACTGGATCTCCATAGCCAAGCAGGGCGGCCCCGAGCTCTACGACGGCATCTACGCCGGCATCAACTGGTACTGGGAGCTGCAGGACTCCATCCCCGAGGCCAAGAAGTTCGTGGACGGCTTCCAGAAGAAGTTCGGCATCCCGCCCGGCGACTACAGCGCCTACTCGTACAGCGGCTGCCTGGAAGCCGCACGCGGAGCGGAGCTGGCCAAGACGACCGACGCCGAGAAGGTCGCCGACGCCCTCCGCAAGAACCCCAACTACAACCACTTCAAGGGCAAGCAGTGGTGGCGGGCCTGCGACAACAAGTCCTTCCAGGACATGTGGATCGTCCGCGGCCGCGGCCCCGGCAAGACCAAGGGCGACTGGGGCCTGCTCGAGGTCGTGGCGCGCGTGCCCGCCAGCGACGAGATGGACCGCACCTGCGCCGAGAAGGGCCACCCCGCCTGATCGGCTGATCCCGATCCCATGGCTCTCGTGAACTGCGGCGACGCCGGCGCGGGGGTGGCGGGCGGGGCCCCGTGCCCGCGGCCGGGCGTCACCCGACCGACCCCGGGCATGCCGCGGTCGCGCCGGCGGCTCCGCCTGTATCACGCACCCGGGATTCGCTCGACCCCGCGGGCGCGGGGACCCGCCCGCCACGCCGGCGGCGCCGCAGTCCAGGAGACTCGTTGATGGGCGACGTGTCGCTCGCGGCGCTGGCGGCCCAGGTCTTCACGGGGCTCGTGCTGGGCGGGATCTTCGTCCTGCTCGCCATCGGGCTGTCGCTGATCTTCGGGCTGATGACGGTCGTGAACTTCTCGCACGGCGCGCTGTACATGCTGGGCGCGTACTTCGGCTTCCTGCTGATCACCTACACGGGCAGCTTCACGGTGGCCCTGATCGTGGCCCCGCTCATGGTCGGCGCGCTCGGACTCCTGATCGAGCGATTCCTCATCCGGCCGCTGTACGGCCGGAGCCCCGACGACCCGCTGCTGCTCACCTTCGGGCTGTCGCTGGTCATCGTCGAGGTGGCCCGGCTGATCTGGGGCAAGATCGGCCTCACGCTGGACCCGCCCCGCGCCCTCGGCGGCGCCGTGAACCTCGGCTTCACCTACTTTCCGACCTACCGGCTCTTCGTCATCGCCGTCACCGCGGTGGTGCTGGTGGCGCTCTGGCTCTTCCTCGAGAAGACCAACGTCGGCCTCGTCATCCGGGCCGGCTCGCGCGACCCGCTGATGGTGCGGGCGCTCGGCTTCGACGTCGGACGCATCTGGTTCCTCGTCTTCGGCATCGGCACCGGGCTGGCCGGGCTGGCCGGCATCCTGGCCGGGCCGATGCGGGGGGCCTACGCCGAGATGGGCGTGACGATCATCATCGAATCCTTCGTGGTCGTCGTCGTGGGCGGCATGGGCAGCCTGGTCGGCGCGGTCGTCTCCGGGCTGCTCATCGGCCAGGTCGTGAGCCTCACGACGTTCTTCGCGCCGAAGCTGGCCGAGATCGTGGTGTTCATCACCATGGCGATCGTGCTGCTGCTGCGACCGAGCGGGCTGTTCGGCGAGGCCGGGCTGCTCGAATGAGGGCGCTGGCGGCGTGGACCGGCCGGCACCCCGTGCTGTGCTTCTTCGTGGTGTTCGCGATCTTTCCGTGGGTGGTGCCGTACAAGGCGCTCGCCACCCAGGTGCTGATCTACGGCCTGTTCGCGCTCGGCTTCAACCTGCTCTACGGCTACACCGGTCTGCTGTCGTTCGGCTCGGCCGCCTACTGGGGGCTCGGCGCCTACGGCACCGGGATCGCGCTGGCCAAGCTCAAGGTCACCTCGCTGTGGCTGGCCCTCGGGGCCGGGCTCGGCCTGGCCCTGCTCGGCGGGGTGGTGATCGGCTTCTTCTGCCTGCGCCGGCGTGGCATCTACTTCGCGATGCTCACGCTGGCCTTTGCCCAGCTGCTCTACTTCGTCGGCTTCCACCTGGCCGACTGGACGGGCGGCGACGACGGCCTGCGCGGCATCACGGTCCCGGCCCTCGGCCTGTTCGGATTCCGGCTGCCGCTGGACCGCTCGGTCGTCTTCTACTACTTCACGCTGGTGGTGGTCGGCCTCGCGGTGGCCGCGCTCAAGCGCGTCCTCGACTCGCCGTTCGGCGCCGTGCTGCAGGCGATCCGCGAGAACACCGATCGGGCCACGGCCTGCGGCTACGACATCGCCCGCATCAAGCATCTCTCGTTCGTCTTCTACGCGCTCTTCTGCGGGCTGGCCGGCGCGCTCGACGCGCTGAGGCTCACGGTGGTGCCGATCGAGTCGCTGCACTGGTCGACATCGGGCCAGGTCGTCATCATGACGCTGCTCGGCGGAGCCGGAACGTTCTTCGGCCCGTTCGTGGGGGCCGGCGACCTTCCTGGTCCTGGAGGACATCATCAGCGCGCGGACGGAGTCGTGGCCGCTGGCGATCGGCCTCATCTTCATGGTGTTCGTGCTGTTCCTCCCCAAGGGCATCTGGGGCACGCTGACAGGAGGGTCCCATGGCCGTTAAAGTCCTCGAGCTGCATCACCACGGTATCCGCGTCGGTCCCTCGCCGGACGAGGTCGCCCAGGCGCGCAAGTTCTACGGCGACGTGCTCGGCCTCGAGCACGACCCCGGTCGACCGACCATCCCGACCATCGATGGCTTCTGGATGGACGTGGGCGGCACCGCCCAGATCCACCTCATGGGCGTGAACGGCCAGTCGAAGTTCGCCAAGGGGCCCGGGCAGGATCCGTCGGCGCCGCACGTGGCGCTCGCCGTCGCCAGCATCCAGGAAACGCGCCAGGAGCTGGACCGGCTCGGCGTGGCGTACTGGGTGGCCGAGAGCGTGGTGGGGCCGCAGTCGCAGCAGATCTTCATGAAGGACCCGTTCGGCAACATGATCGAGCTGCACCAGGTCGACACCTGCCGGTGCGTGACGTCGCGGCGATCGGCCGCGGGCGGTCGGATGGCGTGAGCCCGGCCCCGGCCGCGATCGTCGAGACGGCCGCGCGCCTGGCCCGCGAGCGGCTGGCTCCACGGGCCGCGCGCTACGACCGCGAGGCCGTCAACCCGGTCGAGAGCTGGCGGGACCTGCACGCCGAGCAGCTCATCGCCGCCGCCGTGCCCACCGCTCACGGCGGCCTCGGCCTCGACATGCCGACCTACGTGGAGGTGATCCGGGCGCTGGCCCAGGGGTGCGCCAGCACGGCGATGACCCTGCACATGCACTCCACCGTGATGCGCTTCATCGCCGCCCTCGGCACCCCCGAGCAGCAGCGCCGCTACTTCGCCGAGGTCGTCGGCCCCGGGCGCATGTTCGGCTCCTGGGGCAGCGAGCCGGCCGTGAGCCTGTCGCGCACCTTCCTGATGGAGACGACGCTCCGCGCCGCCGGCGACGGCTTCGTGGTCGACGGCGTGAAGTACTTCTGCACGATGGCCCTCGGCGCGTCCTTCTACATGGTGTGGTGCGCGCTCGACGGCGAGGCCGACATGGGCAAGGCCCTGTGCCTGGCCCTGGTGCCCGCCGACGCCGCCGGGCTGGCCACCGACGGCAAGTGGGACACGCTCGGCATGCGGGGGACGTACAGCCCGTCGGTGACGTTCACCGGCGTGAAGATCCCGGGCGACGCGCTGCTCGGGCGGCCGGGCACGCCCACCCAGGTCGGCGTCGTCGAGAGCCTTCGGCCTCGGCTACGCCGCGGTCTACGTCGGCCTCGCCGAGGCAGCCCTCGACTTCACGCTCGACTATGCCCGGAAGCGCGTGGTGAAGCCCGAGAACGTCGCCATCGCCCAGGATCCCACCGTCCAGCGCCACCTCGGCGGGCTGCTCGTGCACCTCGACGCTGCCCGCCTGGTCCTGCGCGCCGCCGCCGCCGGCTGGGAGGCCGCCGACGTGACCGAGCGCGGCACCCTGGCCAATCGCGCCAAGTTCCTCGGCACCGAGGTCGGCCTGGAGGTCACCTCCAAGTGCATCCAGGTCGTGGGCGGCCGCGGCGCCTACCGCGATCTGCCGGTGGAGCGCGCCTTCCGCGACGCCCGCACGGCCACGCTCATGCCGCCCACCATGGACCGCATGGCCGAGCTGATCGGCAAGAGCGCGCTGGGGCTCACCGAGGGGATGTTCCGCATCAGCGCCGGGCCGAGCGACGGCGCCGGGGCCTGACGGCCGCTAGACTTCGAGGAATCGCTGCTGGATGGTCGGGTCTTGCCGGAGCGCGTCGGGCGTCCCCTCGAACTGGATCCGCCCCTGATCCATGACGTACAGCCGGTGGGAGAGGCGCATGGCGACCTCCAGCGTCTGCTCCACCAGGAGCAGCGTGGTGCCGCTCTGGTTGATGCGGGCCAGGATCTCGGTCAGGTTCTGGACCACGATCGGCGCCAGCCCCTCGGTCGGCTCGTCGACGAGCATCACGGTCGGCCGCGCCACCAGCCCCCGCGCGATGGCCAGCATCTGCTGCTCGCCCCCCGACAGGAAGCGCCCCCGCTGGGCCGCGCGCTCGCGCAGCCGCGGAAAGTAGTCGAACACCTCGTCGAGCACCCCGGGGGCGGCGCCGCCGACCCGTCCCAGCATCCCCAGCCGTAGATTTTCCAGCACCGTGAGGTTCGGCAGGATCCGCCGCTCCTCCGGAATCCACGCGATCCCCCGCTGCGCGATCTCGTGCGTCTGCAGCCGCGCGACGTCCGCTCCTCTCAGCACCACGCGCCCTCGCGTCGGCCGCGCGATCCCCATGATCGATCGCAACGTGGTCGTCTTCCCCGCCCCATTCCTCCCGATCAGCGTCACCGCCTCCCCCTCCTCCAGCCGCAGCGACACCCCCTGAAGAATGTGCGCCTCCCCGTAATACGTATGAATGTCCTCGACGGTCAGCAGAGCCATGGGCCGCCTAGTGACGCTCGTGGACTGCGGCGGCGGCAGGGCGCGGGCGCGGCGACCGCGAGCGCGCCATCATGGCGAGCCGTCGTCGCCGTTCGAGCGGAGGGCTCGGCGAGCGACCGCCCCCCTGGGGGATGGGGGGCTCGAGCGAGCCGAGCCCGGAGCGAATTACGGCGACAGGCGAGCCATGCCGGCGCGCGCGCGGTCGCCGCGCCCGCGCCCCGACGTCGCCGCAGTCCACGCGGGCTGTCAGCGGACGACCCCGAGGTACGTCTGCTGCACGCGGTCGTTGGCGCGAATCTCTTCGGGCGTCCCCTCGGCCAGCACCTGCCCCTGGTGCAGCACGGTGATCCGGTCGGAGATCTTCATCACGACCTTCATCTTGTGCTCGACGAGAATCACCGTGCGCCCCACCGCCAGCTCGCGGATCAGGCGCATCGTCTCATCGGTCTCCTCGGGCGACATGCCGGCGGTCGGCTCGTCGAGCAGGAGGAGCGAGGGCTCGGTGGCCAGCGCGATGCCAATCTCCAGGTGCCGCTTCTCGCCGTGGGAGAGATGCGCGGCCAGTCGATCGCCCTTGGCGGCTAGCCCCACCGTCTCCAGCAGCATGGTCGCCCGGTCCCGCACGTCGTCCAGCCGATCGGCCCGCGACCAGAAGTCGAAGGCCCGGGCCGGCCCCTGGACGGCCACCCGCACGTTCTCGTGCACGCTGAGGTGGGGGAACACGTTGGTGATCTGGTAGGACTTGGCGACGCCGAGCCGGGCCACCGCGTGCTGGGGCAGTCCGGTGATGTCACGTCCGTCGAACCAGATTCGTCCATAGCTCGGCCGCATCTCGCCCGAGATGAGCCGGAAGAAGGTGGTCTTGCCGGCGCCGTTGGGGCCGATGATCGAGCGCAGCTCGCCGCGCCGGATGGCGACGTCGACGCGATCGACCGCGATGAGGCTGCCGAACGCCCGGGTCAGGCCCTCGGTGCGCAGCAGGACCGACTCGGGCATACGCGCAAATAGCACGCCCCCTTTCGGGGTGTCAAGGCGGGCGTCGGTGTAGTATCGATTCGCGATGACGACGCCGCCCGCCGACGGCATGCCGAGCACGCGCGGGACGAACTTCTTTCTTGCCGACCCGAACCGCCTTCGTGGGCGCCACCGTCATGCCGCTCGGCGACCTCGGTCTTCAACGCCCGTGAGTGTGGACTGGCTGCCGGCCCTGATCGACTGGACCGCGGTTCCCGTCGAGGCCCTGCTCGACCCCGTCGGAGGCGGCTGAGATCCGCCCGCCGCCGGAACTTCCCGGCACGCCCCCGGTCTAATCGTGCGTGAGGGTCTCGCCGACGACAGCCCCCTGCTCGCACGGTTGCGCGCCGGTGACGACCGCGCCTTCGAGGAGCTGGTGATGTCGTACCAGCACCGGGTGTTCGGCGTGGCGCTCCGCATGCTCGGGAGCCGCGCCGAGGCCGAGGACGTCGCCCAGGAGACGTTCCTGCGGGCCCACCGCGCGCTCGGGGAGTTCCGCGGCGAGGCCCGGCTGGGCACGTGGCTCTACGCGATCGCGTCCCGGCTGTGCCTGAACCGGCTGGCGGCCGGCCCGCGGCGCCACGAGCGCAGCGACGAGGCCGCGCTGGCTCAGGCCGCGGCCGACGGCGTCGACGCGGTCGGGGCGCTCGAGCGCGACGAGCTGGCGGCCGCGCTGCACGAGGCGGTGGCCGGATTGCCGGAGGACCGACGGATGGTCGTCGTGCTGCGTGACCTCGAAGGACTGGCCTACGAGGAGATCGCCGAGGTCCTCGGGCTGCCGCTGAACACGGTCCGCTCGCGTCTGCACCGGGCGCGGCTGGACCTCAAGGCCAAGCTGGAGCGATGGCTACCATGACGTGCCAGGAGATTCGCGAGCTGTTCTCGGCGCGCGTGGACGACGCGCTGTCGTCCGAGGAGCGTGCGACTGTCGACGCGCATCTGGCCACGTGTGCCGAGTGCGCGCGCGAGTGGGATCGCTTCGCGCACACTGTCGGCCTCTTGCGCGCGGTGGCGCCGGCCCGGGCGCCAATCGGCTTCGTCGACCGGGTGCTCGCAGCCCGTCCCCAGCCCTGGTACCGGCGCCTGGCGCGCCGCGTGTTCCTGCCGTGGCCGGTGAAGGTGCCGCTGGAGGCCGCCGCGGTCGTGATGGTGGCGGGGCTGGCCGTCCTGATCTTCCAGCGCTCGCCCGAGCTGCAGCAGGCGGCGCGTGCCCCCGAGCCGACGGTCGCGGTGCCGGCGCCGCCGGCCCCCGCGACGGGGCTGACGACCCCGAGCGCGCCGGCCCCGCCTCCCGAGGCGATGACGTCCCCCGCCCCGCCCGCGGCCCCGGCCACCCCCGAGCGCACGCTCGATCTCCGCCTCCCCGACGAGAAGAAGGCCGATGCCGTCACGGAAGCACCGACCGCGTTTCGGAAGGAGGCCGCCGCCCCGGCCCGCGACGCGGCACCGGAGCCGGAGCCGCCGCGAGCCGCGGCCGAGTCACGCGCCAAGAGTGTCGAGCCACCGCCGGCGGGCAGCCTCCGCCAGAACGCCGAGAAGGACGCCGGCGGCCGCGCCGCGCCGCGCGCGGCCGCGCCCGCGCCGGCCAAGTCTCGCGAGGTCCAGCAGCTGGCCGCGGTCCGCTCCGATGCGCTGGCCCGCCTGGCGGTCACCGACCGCGAGGCGGCGGAGCGCGCGGTACGCGCCCTGGTGGCCCGCGCCGGTGGCCAGGTCGTCACCCGCGCCCAGGAGGCGGAGGCGACGGTGTTCACGCTGACCGTGCCCGGCGAGCGCTGGGACGAGCTGCAGCGCGAGCTGCGTGGCCTCGGCCCGCTCTACCTCGAGCGCTCGCGCGACGACGCCGCCGGCGTGCTCCGGATCACGCTCCGGCTGGAGCGCTGAGCCCCCCGGGAACTTCGCGTCCGCCGCCCTGTCTAACCGGGCAGGAGTCGACTCGACCGCCCGGAGGGGCCCATGAGGACCCGGCTATCCGCGCTGCTGCTGCTCGTCGTGTTCGTGACGGCACCCGCCGTATCCGCCGCCACGCTCGCCGTCACCCGCGAGGTCCAGAAGGACGTCATGGTGACGATCTACAACGGCAACCTCGGTCTCGTGAAGGACGTGCGCGAGGTGCGGCTGCCGCTCGGCCTCACCGAGGCGCAGTTCATGGACGTCGCCGCCCAGATCGATCCCACCACCGTCCATCTCCGGTCGCTGAGCGATGCGGCCGGGCTTCGCATCCTGGAGCAGAACTACGAGTACGACCTTCTGTCCAGCGACAAACTGCTCGAGAAGTACGTCGGCAAGACGGTGCGGCTCTACCAGTCCGACGGCACCTTTCACGAGGCGAAGCTGCTGTCGACGGCGGGGCCGGTGTTCGAGATCAACGGCCAGATCCACCTCGGCTACTCGGGCCGGATGGTGCTGCCTGCGCTGCCCGAGAACCTCGTGGCCAAGCCGACGCTGGTCTGGCTGCTGCGCAACCAGACGGCGGCCGTGCAACGGGTGGAGGCCTCGTACCTGACCGGCGGGATCACGTGGAAGGCCGACTACGTGATGGTCGTGAACGACACCGACACCCGGAGCGACCTCACGGGCTGGGTGACGATCGACAACAAGAGCGGCGCCACCTACGGCAACGCCGCCCTCAAGCTGGTGGCCGGCGACGTCAATCGCGCTCGCGACGGCCGCCGCGACGGGCGCCTGCTGGAGCTGGCCGCCAAGGCGGCCTCCGCACGCGAGGCCAGCCGTGACTTTGCCGAGGAGGGCTTCTTCGAGTACCACCTGTACACGCTCGACGGCCGCACCACCATCAAGAACCAGCAGACCAAGCAACTGGCGCTCCTGAGCGCCGCCGACGTGGCCGTCACCAAGCAGCTCGTGTACTACGGCGCCCCCGACTACTACCGCACCACCTACGGCGCGCCCCTGTCGAATCAGAAAGTGTCGGTGCTCCTCGAGCTCAAGAACAGCAAGGAGCAGCGCCTGGGGCTGCCGCTGCCCAAGGGCAAGGTGCGCGTCTACAAGGCGGACGCCGGCGGCAGTCAGCAGTTCATCGGCGAGGACTGGATCGACCACACGCCGGCCGGCGAGCGCGTGAAGATCAAGCTGGGCGAGGCCTTCGACGTCGTGGCCGAGCGCACCCAGAAGGAGTGGCGCAAGCTCGGCCCCGGCCTGTGGGAGGTCGAGTGGGAGATCGCGTTGCGCAACCACAAGAAGGAGGACCAGAGCGTGACCGTCATCGAGCCGGTGCCCGGCGACTGGCAGGTGATGACCTCGACGCACGCCTGGGAGAAGCCCGAGGCCCACACGCTGCGGTTCACGGTCGCCGTGCCCAAGGAAGGCGCGACCAAGGTCGTCTACCGCGTCCGCATCCGCGGCTGAGGCCGCCGACGCGCGTCAGGCGGCGGGGCCGAGGACGGTGGCGGCGATGTGCTCGAGGTACTGGAAGCGGACGGGCTTGGGCAGGTACGAGTAGGCGCCGTCGCGGATGACCTCACCGGCAACGCGGGCGTCCTCGTTGCCGGTGACCATGATGACCGGGATCCTGGGATCGATGGCGCGGACCCCACGCAGCGCCTCGACGCCGCTCATGCCCGGCATGTCGATGTCGAGCAGCACGAGCGCCGGCCGCTGGCGCCGCACCGCGGCCAGCGCGCCGGCGCCGTCGGCGGCAGTCTCCACCGTGAAGCCGCGCGGGCCGTAGGCGTGCTCGAAGTAGCCGGTCAGCACCTCGCGGATCGCCGGCTCGTCGTCGACGATCAGGATCGTCTTGCCCCGCACGGTCGCCATGCCGGCACCATACACGCGGCGCACGCGGCTGGCGCGTCCGTATCCTTCCACAGTGGACAAAACCTGACCGAACCGTGCTGGATAGAACCTGACCGACGACTGAGCGCCGTGCATCTGGCTCCACTCCGGCGCGTGGTTACGGCGCACCCACCCTGGTGCCCCCCTTGCACATCGGATCGATTCGATGAGCAGCCTGGTGCCCTCGGGGCTCGGTACGACATCGCTTGCCAAGCGCCAGGCGCGCCTGCGCCAGGAGCTGCTCGTGCGCGCCGTCGTCGCCACGGCCGTGCTGGTGTTCAACGAGCTGTTCGCGTTCAACCGCGAGGCGGCCGCGGTCATCCGACTCACGGCCCTGTTCGGCCTCGGCCTGAACCTGCCGTACGCCCTGGCGGCGCGGGGAGGCCGCTCGCTGCGCATCCAGGCCTACCTGCGCATGCTCATCGACGTCGGCCTCACGACCGCGGGACTCTACGGCGCCGGCGGCCTGGCCGCCGCGCCCTTCATCGGTATCTACGCGATCGTGCCCGTCTACACCGCCATCGTGTTCTCGAGCCTGGCCTGTGTGCTCATGGCGGCGTTCGCGACGGTGCTGTACCTGCTCGTGGCCGGATTGCAGAGCGCCGGCGTCCTGCCGATCCTGACGACACCCCCGGCGGGCGCGTGGACGATGGCGGCCTTCAACCTCCTGGTCCTCAACATCGTCGGAGGCATGGCCGCGCTGCTCGCCCATGCCTACCGCGCCAGCCGCGATCGCCTCGCCGCCCTCTACGTGGAGGTGGAGCGCGCCCACGACCATTCGGTGCAGATGAACACGCAGCTGCAGCTGGCCACCCGGCGCTACGTGCTGAGCGAGGTGGTGGCCGGCGTCACCCACGAGGTGCGCGACGCGATCCAGGGCGTGTTCGGTCACCTGTGGCTGGCCCGGCGCGGCGGACCGACGCTGCCGGAGGCGGCGCTGGAGCATCTGGCCCAGGCCGAGCAGGCGTGCGAGAACGCCATGCGCATCCTGTCCACGACGCTCGACGTGGCGCAGCCCGCCGAGCCCGAGCGCGAGCCGATCGCGGTGGCCGAGGCCGTGCAGCGCGTGGCCGAGATGAAGGCGGTCGAGTTCCGGCGCGAGCGCATCACGCTGCGCGTGGAGCTGGCCCATCCGCTGCCACCCGTGCTGGGCACCTCGATGCAGCTGCAACAGGCCCTGCTGAACCTGGTCGTCAACGCGCAGGAGGAAGTGCGCCAGTCGAGCGGACGGCGGGAGATCGCGATCGCGGGGCGGGCCGACGGCGACCGGGTGATCCTCGACGTGTGCGACAGCGGCGGCGGGATCCCGCCCGAGGTCCTGCCCCGCCTGTTCGAGCCGTTCTCGTCCACGAAGACGGCCGGCACCGGCATCGGCCTGGCGATGTCGGCCGGCATCGCCGAGCGGCTGGGCGGCACCCTCACCGGGGCCAATCGCCGCGAGGGCGGCGCCGCGTTTCGCCTGACGCTGCCGGCCGCTACTCGCCCGCCTCTACCTTCCTGAGCAGCCGCCGGACGATCGGCCGCTCGTCCTCACCCTGATCGGTCAGCAGCACGTCACCGGCCAGCACCGGCACCGTGCTGCGCGCATCGCGCACGGCCCGCGTCACCACCCGACACTCGCTCCGGTCCACCCGGGGGGCGCCCGCCTGTTGCCGCATCAGGTGGCCGCGAGCGTCCAGGGCCCAGGTGACTGGCGCCGGCGCCAGCAGCAGTGCCCGGTGCTCTTCGGGCGTGGGAGGCACCTCCGAGGCCGTGTAGGCCATGGTGGCGTTGGAGTTGAAGACGTAGCGTTGATGCATCTGGTAGGTGGGATCGGCACGGTCGACGGGGGCGCCGTTGGCAAAGCCGAAGCGGACCACGCGCCAGAAGCCGATGAGGTCGGCGCGCCGGCACGGGCGCATCACGTCCTCTTCCTGGGCCAGCGCCGGAGCCGCCAGCGCGATGACGAGGAGCAGCCCCGGCCACCGTCGCCACCCTCGCACGAGCTCTCCCCTACCGCCCCGCCTTGGCCAGGAACTCGGGGCCGACGAGGATCTCGCGGGGCTTGGCGCCCTGGCCGGGGCCGATGATCCGGTCCTGCTCCATCATGTCGATGAACCGCGCGGCCTTGGGATAGCCGAGGCTCATGCGGCGCTGCAGGAACGAGATCGACCCCTGCCGCTGGCCGATGACGAGGCGCACGCAGTCCCAGTACAGATCGTCGCGCTCGGCGCCGTCGCCCCCCTCGCCACCCCCGCCGTCGGTGTGCAGCACGACCTCCTCGTACACGGCCGTGCCCTGCTTGCGCAGGAACTCGCAGATGCCCTTGACCTCGTCGTCGGCGACCCAGGCCCCGTGCACGCGCATCTGCTTGTTGGCGCCCGGGCGGCACGTAGATCATGTCGCCCCGGCCCAGCAGCTGCTCGGCGCCGTTGCCGTCGAGCACCGTCCGCGAGTCGACCTTGGAGGCCACCTGGAAGGCGATGCGCGTCGGGAAGTTGGCCTTGATCAGACCGGTGACGACGTCGACGGACGGCCGCTGGGTGGCGATGATCAGGTGGATGCCGACCGCCCGCGCGATCTGGGCCAGCCGCACGAGCGAGGTCTGCACCTCGCCGGCCGAGACCATCATGAGGTCGGCCAGCTCGTCGACCACCACGACCCAGTAGGGCAGCCGCTCCTCGGCCGCGACCGCACGGTTGTAGCCCTCGATGTTGCGCACCTGCTTGTGCTGCAGCGTCTTGTAGCGCTCGTCCATCTTGCCGACGATCCAGCGCAGGCGCGCGGCCGCCTCCTTGGCGTCGGTGACTACCGGCGCCAGCAGGTGCGGGATCCCCTCGTAGCAGGACAGCTCCAGCCGCTTGGGATCGATCATCAGGAAGCGGACGTCGGCGGGGGTGGCCTTGTAGAGGATCGAGCAGATCATCCCGTTGAGGCCGACCGACTTGCCGCTGCCGGTGGCGCCGGCGATGAGCAGGTGCGGCATCGCCGTGAGATCGGCCACGACCGCCTGGCCCTGCACGTCCTTGCCGAGGGCGAGCGGCAGCTTGCCCTTGGACTCGGCGAACTCCGGCGAGACGAAGATCTCGCGCAGGTACACCGTCGCGTGGTCGTCGTTGGGAACCTCGATGGCCACCGTGCCGCGCCCGGGGATAGGCCCCACGATGCGCACGGCGGCCGCCTTCAGCGCCAGGGCGAGGTCGTCCGACAGGTTCACGACCTGGCTGACCTTGATGCCGGGCGCCGGCTCGAACTCGTAGGAGGTGATGATCGGCCCCGGGCTCACCTGCACGATGCGGCCGTCGACCTCGAAGTCCTGTAGCTTGCGCCGCAGCACCTCGGCGTTGTCCTGCAGCTCCTCGCGCGTGCGCTTGAGCTCGGAGGCCGGCGGCGGCTTGAGCAGACCGACGGGCGGCAGCTGGAAGGACTGGGCGCCGCCCTTGCCGAAGTCGAACGTCTCCTGCCAGGCCAGCCCCTGCTCCATGAGCCGGCCGCGGGGCTTGGAGGGCTCGACCACGACGGGCAGCGGCAGATCGTCGACCTCGGGCGGCGCCGCCGGCGCCAGGGTTGTCGCCAGCGGATCGAGCTCCACGCGGGGCCCGGTCGGCCGGATGGCGCGGCGCGTACGACGCAGCTTGGCGAGCCGGGCCACGGTCAGGCGGGCGACCGCCGCGTAGGAGGCCTGGGTGACGAGCAGCACGCCGACCGGCACCGACGTCAGCAGCAGCAGCCAGGCGCCGACCTGCCCGAGCGTGGCGTGCATGGCCTCGGTGAGCATCCACCCGACCCAGCCCCCGGTGGCGACGATACCGCCGCGGGTCACGCGCGTGGCCACGAAGGTGTCGGCGGTCTGCTGGAGCAGGCCGGCCGCGGTCAGCAGCAACGCCCCGAGGCCGACCAGCGGGACCCAGCCCTTGGCCACCCGCGGCCGCACGAAGGCCGCCACGCCCCAGCCGCCGAGCAGGAGGGGCAGCAGGAAGCCCGCGTAGCCGAGCGCACGGAACAGCGCCCAGCCCAGCCACCAGCCCACCGGCCCCACCGGCGAGCCCTGCTCGGCCGGCGGCAGCGCGGGATCGAAGACGGCCAGCGAGGTCACCGCGAAGCCGGCCAGGGCGATCGCCACGATGCCCCGCGCCTCGCGCAGCCACCGGTGCGGATCGCTCTGACGCCGCTTGCGCGGCTTGAGGGCGGCCGGCCGGACGGCCGGGACGGGCTTGTCGGTGTCGACGGGGACGATCGCGGGCATCAGACCTCCAAAATCATCGGCAGCACGACGGGCTTGCGCTGGAATCGCTGGGTGACGAACTGCCGGACGGCCAGCCGCACCCGGGCGCCGATCGCCTCGCGGTCGGACGGCTCGTCGGGCGCGCGCTCGGAGAGGGCGGCGATCACCGCCGCCCGCAGCGCATCCAGCAGCGGCTCGTTCTCCTTGACGTAGATGACACCGCGGGTCGCGATCTCCGGCCCGGCGACCAGCGCGCCCTTTCGGTCGACGGCCAGCGACACGGCGATGACCCCGTCCTCGTTCAGGATCTGGCGGTCGCGCAGCACCACGGCGCCGACGTCGCCGATCCCTTTGCCGTCGACCAGCACCCGGCCGGCCGGGAAGCCGTCGAGCACGCGGGCCTCGCTCGCGGTGGCCTCCAGCCCGGCGCCGTCCTCGATGAGGAAGATGCGCTCGGACGGGATGCCGGTCGACGCGGCCAGGCGGGCGTGGCCCAGCAGGTGCCGGTACTCGCCGTGGACCGGCACGAAGTAGCGCGGCCGCGTGAGCGCGAGCATCCGCTTGAGATCCTCCTGGCTGGCGTGCCCGGAGACGTGCACGAAGGCGTTGTCGTCGTAGAGCACCTCGGCGCCGGCCCGGTAGAGCGCGTTGATCACGCGTCCCACCGTGCGCTCGTTGCCGGGAATCACGCGGGCCGAGATGACGACCAGATCGCCGCGCTCGATCTGCACGTACTTGTGCTCGCCGGCGGCGATGAGGGCCAGCGCCGAGTTGGGCTCGCCCTGGCTGCCGGTGGAGAGGATCACCTGGCGCCCGGGCGGCAGGTCCACCAGCTCCTCCAGCGACAGCACCAGCCCGGCCGGCACCCGCAGGTAGCCGAGATCGGCGGCTATCGCCACGTTGCGCTCCATCGAGCGGCCCAGCAGCGCCACCTTGCGGTCGAAGCGGGCGGCGTTGGTGAGCACCTGCTGGATGCGGTGGATGTGCGAGGAGAAGGTGGCGAGGATGATGCGGCCGGTGGCGCCGGCGAAGCGCTCGGCCAGCGCGGCGCCGACCTCCAGCTCCGAGGGCGTGTGGCCGGGCCGGTCGACGTTGGTGGAGTCCGAGCAGAGCACGAGCACGCCGCGATCGCCCAGCTCGGCGAACCGCTTGTCGTCGGAGGGCTCACCGTCGAGCGGGCTGGGATCCAGCTTGAAGTCGCCAGTGAGCACCACGGTGCCGGCCGGTGTGTCGACCGCCAGACCGATGCCGTCGACGATCGAGTGGGTCACGCGGATCGGCTCGATGCGGAACGGACCCACCGTGAACGCCTCGCGCGGGCGCATGACGCGCAGGTCGGCGCCCTCCAGCAGGCCGTGCTCGCGCAGCTTCTCGGTGACCAGGGCCAGGGTCAGGGGCGTGCCGTACACGGGCACCGGGGCCGCGCGCAGCAGGTACGGCACCGCCCCGATGTGGTCCTCGTGCCCGTGGGTGAGCACGACCGCTCGGAACCGCTCACCCCGGGCCAGGGCGTGAGAGAAGTCCGGAATGACGTAGTCGATCCCCGGCAACTCGTCGTCCGGGAACATCAGACCGCAGTCCACGGCGATGACGTCGTCCCCGAATTCGACGAGCATCATGTTCAATCCGATCTCACCGAGCCCGCCGAGGGGAATGAGGCGAACTGCTGGCTCCAACCAAAACTCCTTTCGGGACGCAGTCATCGTAGCACCGGGGCTCCGCCGGCCCGAAGTTCTCCTACGGGCACGATTCTTGGATGTCCCAGGGGTATGCGAGCCATTATCCTGACCGTTCTGGTAGGTTTACTGGCCGGTTGCACCAATGCGTACTGGGACCGGCCGGGCGCCACCCTGCCCGTCCTGGCGCGCGAATCCGAGGGCTGCTACCGCGACGCGGTCGATATGGAGGCGCCGTCAGCGCTCCCCGGCCCCGCCGGGGGCCCGCGACTGCTGCCGCGCTCGACCCCGCCGCCGAAGCTCTGGGAGCGCGCGCCCCGGCAGGCGTCGCTCGAGCGCTTCGACGAGCAGCAACGATACGAGCGCTGCATGGTCGCACGCGGCTGGGTCCCGGGTCCGACGGCCGTCCCGACGCGCTGACCGTCGGATCGGCTACAGTGTCGCGTGCCTGGGCGCCGCCCGCGCAATGCGACCCTGACCGCCCTGCTGCGGCGTGAGCTGGTCGGCGAGGAGCACCCGCCGACGGCGGCGCTGATCCGCGCGCTGGCCGGTGTCTACGCCCGCGGCGCGTTCACGCGCGCCCAGTTCAGGCTGATGTGCCGGTGGAAGAGCCCGCGGGCGCGCCACCTGTGGGAGACCAATTCGCCGGCGCGCATCCGCGCGGTGTCACGCGCGGTGCTGGCCACGCGTAGCGAGCGGCGCCGGATGGAGCTGCTGACCGGGTTGCACGGCGTTGGCATCCCCATCGCCTCCGCCATCCTCACCCTCATCGACCCCCGCCGCTACGGCGTGCTCGACATCCGCGCCTGGCAGCTACTCTTCTCCCTCCGCTCCGTGACCACCAACGCCCGCGGCCAGGGCTTCACGATCGCGCAATGGGAGCAATACCTGTCCGAGCTCCGCCGTCACGCCCGCCACCTCCGCGTGAGCGCCCGAACGATCGAATACACCCTCTTCTTGTGTCACCGGAAGTTCCAGCGCGGCCTGTTATATGCCCGCTCCGAGCGCCGGCTTCGCCGGCGCAATCCTGCAGTTTGACGCTTTCTGGGGGGAGGCCGGGAGGAGCGCGCCACCAGGCGCGCGACGACCGTCGGAAGGGGGGCAAAGCCCCCCTCCGAGTGCCCTAAAAGCTCACCGCATCCTCGAGACGACGGACGAGGGCGCGCGCGTCCTTCAGATAGCGGCGGTGCTCGGCGCCGTCCAGCGGCTGGCCGGGGATGAACTTCTCGCTCAGCGGATTCACGAATTGGCCGTTCTTCGCCACGCGGTAGTCCAGGTGCGGGCCCGTGCTCAGCCCGGTGGAGCCCACGTAGCCGATCACCTGGCGCTGGGTCACCCGGGCGCCGGCGCGCACACCGGTGGCCAGGCGCGACAGGTGGTTGTACTGCGTCTCGTAGCCAGCGTGATGCCGCAGCTGGACCTGGATGCCGTTACCGCCGTTCCAGCCGGCCGCGGCGACGGTGCCGTCGGCGACCGCGCGCACCGGCGTGCCCACCGGCGCCCCGTAGTCGACGGCCAGGTGCGGCCGCATACCGCCCAGGATCGGATGGGGGCGCGCGTACGTGAAGCCCGAGGTGATGCGCGTGAACTCCAGCGGCGACTTCAGGAAGCTCTTCTTCAGCGAGCGGCCTTCGAGATCGTAGTACGCCACGCGGCCGCCGGCCGGCTCGAAGCCCACACCGGTGAGGACGCGGCCGTCACTGAGGTACTGCGCGACCAGGATCTGGCCGTAGTCCACGAACTGCTCACCGGCGTAGCGCTTCTCGACCAGCAGGCGGAAGCGGTCGCCCCCCGGCTGTCGGCGGTGAAGTCGAAGTCCGAGGAGAAGATCTCGACCAGCTCGAGCACGAGCTGGGGCGACTCGCCCAGCGCCTCCACCGCCTCGAACAGCGAGCGACGGACCTCACCGCCCACCGCCTCGACGCGCACGTCGGGCCGGGTCTCCTCGCGCCGGACCTCCCAGCCGCTGTCGGTGGCCACCACGGCGAAGCCCAGCCACGGGCTCGGCTCCCACCGCACCGAGACTGGATCACCGTCGAGCGTCCACGTGATGGCCAGCTCGTCGTTGGGGCGCATGCGGCGCAGGTCGGCGCCGTTGTCGCGCAGGGCGGCGGCGATGTCGGCCGAGGCGCGGCGGTCGACGCCGAGCCGACCGAGCGCGCTCACCAGGGTGTCGCCGCGGCGAAGCGTGATCGACTCCGTCCGCACCTCGGGCGCCGGAGGCTCGGCGGCGGGCGGCTCCGGTGCGGGCGAGGGCGGCGGGACGAGGGCCACCGGCGGCGGTGGAGACGGTCGGAAGACCACGACGGCCGTGGCCACGAGCGGCACGACCGCGAGGAGCACGAGCAGGGTCTTCCGCCACGGCATCCTCGTCATGATAGCCGAGCAGTCAACGCGATGAACTCGTCAATCGTCAGCGTCTCGGCCCGCCGGCCCGGATCCACCCCGGCGGCCAGGGCCGCTTCCCGGGCCGCGCCCGGCGACAGGCCCAGCCCACCGCCGGCCAGTGCGTTGGCCAGGGTCTTGCGCCGGCGCGCGAACGCCGCCCGCACCACGTCGCGGAAACGGGTCTCGAGGGCGGCCGGCACCCGCGGCTCGGCCCGCGGCGTGAGCCGGACCACGGCGGAGTCGACCTTGGGCGGGGGCTTGAACGCGCCCGGCGGCACTCTCAGGAGCAGCTCGACGTCGCACACGACCTGGGTGAGGACCGACAGGGCACCGTAGACCTTGCCGCCCGGCGGCGCGGCCAGGCGCTCGGCCACTTCGCGCTGCAGCATGAGCGCCATCGCGTCGATCACCCTCCGGGCCTCGATGAGGGCGGCCAGGATGGGCTTGCCGACGCTGTACGGCAGGTTGCCGACGATGAGCACGCGGCCGCCGGCCGGGCGGTCGAGCATTCCGTAGTCCCAGGTGCGGGCGTCGGCTTCGAGCACCTCGACCGTCGGCCAGCGCCGGCGCAACGGCTCCAGCAGCGTGCGATCGACCTCGAGTGCGACGACGCGGCCGGCCCGCCGCGCGAGCTCCTGGGTCAGCGCGCCCTCCCCGGGCCCGATCTCGACGACGAGGTCGGTCGCCGTGGGGGCGACGAGGTCGACGATGGCGCGCGCGATGGCGGCGTCACGCAGGAAGTGCTGGCCGAGTGCCCGGCGACGGCTCAACGACGACACGCGATCATGCACCTCGCGGGCAGTATGTCACACGCGCACCCGACCGACCCGGCCGGGTGCGCGGACTAGCCGACGAGGTTGCGGTAGTACACCGTCGTGCCGCACAGCCCGCCCTGCGGCAGCAGGGCGTAGTCGGGGATCACCCCCACGCGCACCCAGCCGAGGCGCTCGTACAGGCGCTCGGCGTCGGCGCTGGCGGTGTCGAGCACCAGCAGCGTCTTGCCGCATTCGCGCGCCGTGGCCTCGGCGGCCCGCATCAGCGCCGCGCCCAGCCCGTGGCGGCGCGCGCGCCGATGCACGAGCATCTTCGACAGCTCGGCCCGGTGCGGCTGGTTCTCGGGCTGCTCGAGCACCAGCTGCACGGTGCCGCACAGGCCGTGCTCGTCGCTGGCGACCAGCAGCGCCCGCTCGCCGGCGGCCACGCCCTGGGCCACGCGGCGCCAGAACGCCATGGCGCGGTCGCGCGACAGCGGGTGCATGAAGCTCACCGACGCTCCGCCTTCCACGCAGTCGATCAGCACGTCGGCGAGGGCGCCGACCTGGGCCTCATCGAGCCCCTGCACGCGGCGAACGGACCAGCCGGGCGCGCTCATCGTCGCGCGGGGGTGTCGGAGGCCATCACCACCGCATAGCGCGCGGGCTTCCGCGTGGGGTTGTGAAACATCGTCGGGCGGTCGAGCTGCATCGCCAGGCAGTCGCCTTCGCGCAGCTTGTGACGCTCGGCGCCCAGCGTGACGTCGATCGCCCCCTCGAGCACCCACACCTGCTGGTGCACGCGGGTGTCGCGGGTGCCCGTCTCGAACGCCACGCGCCCGCCCGGCGGGAAATGAATCTCGACGATCTGCATCGGCTGGGGGACGCCCGGCGGCGAGACGTTGCGCCGGAGATAGCCCGAGGCCGGATCCTGCCACTGCGGCTGGTCGTCACGTCGGGCCAGCGGGCTGCTGGCCACCGGGGCGGCGGCGGCCGGCGCGTCGAACAGGGAGGCCAGCATCACGCCCAGGCCGGCGGCGAGCTTCTCCAGCACCACCGCGGTGGGGCTGCTCTCACCCCGCTCGATGAGCGAGATCATCGAGCGGCTGACGCCGCTGCGGCCGGCCACGGCATCGAGCGAGAGGCCGCGGGCGGCGCGCAGCTCGCGCACGCGCTCGGCGATCCGCTGGTTCAGGTCCGAGACCGAATCCTTCATGATGGACACAGTGTCCACCATACTGGATCGCGGCGTCAACCCCTCACAGCGTGGCCGTGCCGCGCACGCCGAGCAGGCCCTTCAGGGCCTCCATCATCCCGAGGTGGCGATTGGCGTGGGTGAGGTGGCTCATGACGGCGGTGCCGATGCTCGTCGGGTGCTCGTACAGATCGGTGCACGGCGTCACGAACAGGTCCTCGGTCACGGCGGCCACGGCGCGGTCGGCCCGGGCGAAGGCCCGGCGGCCATATTCGAGGAGGAGGCCCTTGTCGGGCAGTCGCAGCCGCGCCGACTCGTCGTCGTCGAGCCCCATGCCGGTGCCCTGGTAGCCGGCGGCGGCCGCGAGTCCCCAGCGAGCGGCCAGCCCCTCGGCCTCCCAGACCTGCCGACCCGGACCCAGATGCCGCTCGAGCTCCGGCGCCATGCCGGGCAGGCTCGCATGGAGGAAGTCCGCCCAGCGCGCGATGTGCCAGAGATGCCAGGCGATGGAGGGCGAGACGGACGGCGCGACATCGGCCGGGCGGCGCCTCAGCTGCTCGTCGGAGAGATCCGAGGTCACCTTGACGATCAGCTCGTGAGCCTGCACCGTCCGGGCGGCGATGGCCTGCGTCGGCGTCCCCACCAAGGCCGACGCGTTCTGGAGCTGGCTCATGGATCGCGCGCGCGCAGATCGGCCAGGAGAGCGGCGTGAACCTCGCGAGTGCGCGCCTCGGTGGCGGCGCGGTCGCCGGAGTTGTCGATGACGTGATCGGCGAGCTTGGCCTTGTCAGCCAGCGGCATCTGGCTGGCGATCTTGCGCTCGGCATCGGCCGGATCGCCGTCACGCCCCAGCGCCCGCTGGCGCTGGGTGGCCGCATCGGTGATCACGACCACGAGCCGGTCCATGTCCTGGTAGCCGCCGGCCTCGATCATCACCGGCGCGTCCCACACCACGATCCCCGCGAAGCCCTGGGCCTCCAGCTCGGCCAGGCGGGCCCGGAAGCGGTTGCGGATCGCCGGATGCGTGATCGCCTCCAGCCGCTTGCGGCGGGCGGGGTCGGCGAACACGAGGGCGCCCAGGCGCTTGCGATCGAGCGCGCCGTCGGGGCCGAGGACGTCGGCGCCGAACTCGGCGGCGATCGTCGCCAGGGCCGGCTGGCCGGGTCCGACGACCTCGCGGGCCAGCGCATCGGCGTCGACGATGACGCAGCCGAGCGAGCGCAGGATGGCCGACACCGTGCTCTTGCCGGTCGCCAGGCCGCCGGTGAGCCCGACCAGCAGGAAGGGCCGGCTCACGCCTCGGACCAGTCGAGCCCGGTCTTGACGTCGACCACGATCGGCACCGCCAGCGGCAGCGCGTCCTCCATGATCTCGCGGGCCAGCGCGCTCATCACCTCGACCTCGGCCGGCGGCGACTCGAACAGCAGCTCGTCGTGCACCTGCAGCAGCATGCGGCTCTGCAGCCCGCGCTCGAGCAGGGCCGCCCGCATGCGGACCATGGCGATCTTGATCATGTCGCTGGCGGTCCCTTGCACCGGCGCGTTCATGGCCATGCGCTCGGCGGCGTTGCGGGCCACCGGGTTGCCGGAGCGCAGGTCGGGCAGGTAGCGGCGGCGGCCCAGCAGCGTGGTGACGTAACCGCGCTCGCGCCCGTCGGCCAGCGTCCGATCGATGAAGGCCCGCACGCGCGGGTGGGCGGCGAAGTAGGCGTCGATGTACCGGCCCGCCTCCTTCTGGTCGATCTTGGTGGCCTGCGACAGCCCGAACGCCGAGACGCCGTACAGGATGGCGTAGTTCGCGCTCTTGGCGATCGTGCGCTGCAGCGAGGTGACCTCCGCCGGCGCGATCTTGAACACCTCGCAGGCGGTGCGGGTGTGGATGTCCTCGCCGCGCTGGAACGACTCGATGATGGCCGCCTCCCCCGACAGGTGGGCGAGGATGCGCAGCTCGATCTGCGAGTAGTCGGCGGCCACGAACCGCCAGCCCTCCTCCGGCACGAAGGCCTGCCGGATGCGCCGGCCCAGCTCGGTGCGGATCGGGATGTTCATGAGGTTGGGATCCTGGCTCGACAGCCGTCCCGTCGCCGCCACCAGCTGGTTGAACGTGGTGTGGATGCGCCCGGTCCGGGGGTTCACGAGCACGGGCAGCGCGTCGGCGTAGGTGCCCTTGAGCTTGGACAGCGTCCGGTGCTCGAGGATCTTGCCGGGCAGCGCGTGCTGCAGGGACAGCTCGGTCAGCACGTCGGCGTCGGTCGAGTACCCGGTCTTGGTGCGGCGGATCGCCGGCAGCTTCAGCTTCTCGAACAGGATCTGGGCCAGCTGCTTGGGGGAGGCGATCGTGAACGTCTCGCCGGCCAGCTCGTAGATCTCCCGGGTGAGGTTGTCGAGCCCGCGCTCCAGCTCCTTGGCGAAGGCCTCGAGGCGGGCCGGCTCCACCCGGATGCCGTGCCGCTCCATCTCGGCCAGCACCGGGACCAGCGGACGCTCGATGTCGTCGTAGATCGCGCGCAGCGCGCGCTCGTCCAGCTCGGCCGCCGCCTGCGTCCAGTAGCGCACGAGCCAGCGGGCGCGCTCGCCGAGCACCGTGCCGAGCGCGTCGTCGACGACGCGGCCCTCGGGGCCGGGCACCGGCGGCGTGGGCGGGCACTCGCCGAAGGCCTCCATGCACACCTCGTCGAGCTTGTACGTCGCCCGGGCCGGGTTCAGCAGATACGCGGCCAGCGCGGTGTCCTCGGCGCTCGGCGGTGGCGCGCCGGCTTCCCCGCACGCCTCCAGCAGCGGCTTGGCGTCGTGCACGATCACGGCGCGCCCGTCGAGCCACGGTCCCAGCGGCAGCGTCGTCCACGCCGCCCCGGCATCGGGATGGAACAGCCCGAGCGCGTCCAGGCGTGGCGCCGGCGGCCGGGCATCGCCGACCCAGTCGATCGCCAGCGGCGCGCCGGCCGGCACCCGCCCGAGGTAGGCGGCCAGCGCGGCGGCGTCGTCCAGTCGCGCCACCGGCTCGGCGCTCACCGAGACCACGGTGGCCGGCAGCTCCTTGACGAGGCGGGTGAACTCCATCTCCATCCAGAGCCCGCGCAGCTTGACCCAGTCGGGCTCGACGAGCCGGAACGCCTCCAGATCGAGCGTGGCCGGCGCCGAGTGCGCCAGCGTGGCCAGCTCGCGCGAGAGCAGGGCCTGCTTGCGACTGGTGGCCAGCGTCTCCCGCAGCTTGCCGCCGACGAGGGTGAGGTTCTCGTAGAGCCCCTGCACCGAGCCGAACTGGCTGATCAGCTTGACGGCGGTCTTCTCGCCCACGCCCTTGACGCCGGGGATGTTGTCGATGGAGTCGCCCATCAGCGCCAGCACGTCGGCGATCTGGCCCGGCTCCACGCCCCACCGCTCGCGCACCTTGGCCTCGTCGTACATCACCCGCTCGCCGGTGCGGCCGAGCACCGAGAGCACGCGCACGCGCGGCCCCACGAGCTGCAGCAGATCCTTGTCGCCGCTGACCACGACCACGTCGAGGTCCGGCTCGCGCAGGGCCTGCTCGACCAGGGTGGCCAGCACGTCGTCGGCCTCGTAGCCCGGCACCTCGATCACCGGCGTGCGCAGCGCCTCGAACAGCCGGCGCACGTAGGGCAGCTGGCGGGCGAGGTCGTCCGGCATGGTCGTGCGGGTGGCCTTGTACTCCGCGAACATGGCGTCGCGGAAGGTCGGCCCCGGCGGGTCCAGCGTGATGCCGAGGAAGTCGGGCCGCTCCTCGCGGATCAGCTTCCACAGCATGGTGCTGAGGATGAGCACCGCGTGGCTCGGCACTCCCCGGGACGTGGAGAGGTAGCCGACCGCATGGTAGGCGCGGAAGATGTGCGAGTGCCCGTCGACGATGTAGAGCGAGCGGCTCATGCGAAGACCTCGTCGTAGGCCGCCCGCACCGCCGTGGTGCGCTCGCGGTAGGCGGCCAGGAACGCCTCGCGCGAGGGCAGCCCCAGCGCGCTGGCCACGCGGGCCGGCATGGGCCCGGCCAGCTCCAGCGTGTCGGTCGGGCGAGCGCCGAGCAGCCGCAGGGCCGTGGAGACGCGGCGCAGGAAGCGGTAGTCCTCCCGCAGCGCGGCGGCGGTCGCGGCCGGCAGGGCGCCGACCCGGGCCAGGCCGGCCAGCGCCGCGGCCGTCGAGGTCCGCCGCACCTCCGGATGCTCGGCGCCGTGGACGAGCTGCAAGGCCTGCGTGAGGAACTCGACGTCCACGAGGCCTCCGCGCCCGAGCTTGACGTGCCAGCGCCCCGGCGTCTCCTTGCCCAGCTCCAGCTCCATGCGCGTCCGCACCTCCCCGATCTCCTTGAGCGCGCTCCGCGGCAATGGCGCGCCGTACACGAGCCGCCGCAGCATCGCCCGCACCCGGCGGCCGAGGCCGCGATCGCCGAGCACGAGTCGCGCCCGCGTCAGCGTCTGCCGCTCCCAGAGGTCGCCGTGGTCCTCATAGTACCGTTGCGCCGCGTCGAGCGCGGCCGCGAAGCCGCTGCCCTTGCTGCCGGGGCGGATGCGCAGGTCGACCGCGAAGGCCACACCGGCCGGCGTGATGTCGCCCAGCGCCCCGGCCAGCCGCTCGACGGCGCCACTGTAGAACGTGTGGGCGTCCACCGGCGATTCGCCGTCGGTCCTTCCCTCGCCGGCGCCGGGCGCGCCGAAGACCACGAACAGGTCGAGGTCGGAGCCCGTCGCCAGCTCGCGCCCCCCCAGCTTGCCGACGCCGACCAGCACGGCGGGGATGAAGCGGCCGCCGGCGTCGCGCGGCACGCCGTGGCGCGCGACCTGGGCGCCCAGCGCCAGCAGCCAGCCGGCGTCCAGCGTGGCCTCGGCCAGCGCGGTCATCTCGTCCGCGTAGCGTTCGATCGTGGTGATGCCGAGCAGGTAGCGCCACACGATCGTGAGCTCCTCGGCCTGCTTGATGCGCCGCAGCCGATCGCGGCGCTCGGCCGGCGGCGTGGCCGGCGCGAAGACCGGGGCCAGAGCCGCCCGCAGCCCGGCGCGTGTGCGGCGTGGGGCCAGCGCCGCCTCGTCGGCCAGCGAGGCCAGCAGCTCGGGCTGGGTGATCAGCAGCTGGGTGAGGAGATCGCCGCCCGCGCAGAGGCGCACCAGCCCGTCGAGCAGCGTCCGGTTACCGGCCAGCAGCTCGATGTAGCCGGCGCGCGGGCCCGCCGCCGACAGGAAGCGCTCGAACTGATTGAGCGCCTCGTCGGGATCCGGGCTCTTCCACAGCGCGTCCAGCAGGCTCGGGTAGAGCCGCTCCAGTGCCGCCCGCAGCGCGCCGGCGTACGGCACCAGCGGGCGCCCCTCCAGGATCAGGCGCAGGTTCTGGCGGGCGCGCTCGGGATCGGCGAAGCCGGTGGCGCGCAGGGCGGTGAGGCCGGGCAGCCGCAGCCGGGGCCGAGCCGCCTGCGGCCGCTCGCGGAAGAACTCCACGAACGCCCGGTGCACGGCCGTGGTCACCAGCCGGTGGCGGGCGCGGAACGTCCGGGCCGCCGCCGCCGGGGAGCCGGCGACGCCGAGCCGCCGGGCCAGGCGCCCGAGCGCCCGCGGGTCGTCGGGCAGCGTGTGAGTCTGGAACTCGTCGAGGAGCTGCAGCCGGTGCTCGACGGTGCGCAGGTGCACGAGGGCGTGGGAGAGCGCGCGCCCCTGGTCGGGGGCCAGGTAACCGCGCTCGGTGAGCCGGAACAGCGCCTTGAGCGAGTTGCGCTCGCGCAGCCACGGATCGTCGCCCGCCGTAGAGGAGCTGCAGCGCCTGCACGACGAACTCGATCTCGCGGATACCGCCGCGCCCCAGCTTGACGTTGGCGTCCCGCGACTGCCCCCGCCGGCCCAGCTCGCGGTCGATGCCCTCCTTCATGGTCCGGATGGCCGGCAGGATGCGCTCGTCCACGCCGGGCCGGTAGACGACGTCGCGGGCGAAGTCCATGAAGCGCGCGCCCACGCGCGCGTCCCCGGCCGACACCCGCGCCTTGAGCAGCGCCTGGCGCTCCCACGGCTCGGCGCGCTCCCGGTGGTAGGTCCGGTAGCCGTCGAGCGACAGCGCGACGGCGCCCGCGCGCCCCTCGGGGCGCAGCCGCAGGTCGACGCGGAAGACGTAGCCCTCGTCGGTGACCGACTCGATGATGGCCGCCACATCGCGGCACACGCGGGCGAAGTACTCGCCGTTGGCGATCCGGCCCTCGGGGCCGCCGGCCGTCTCGCCCTCGGCGCCGTAGACGAACATCAGATCGATGTCCGACGAGTAGTTCAGCTCCTCGCCGCCCAGCTTGCCCATGCCGATCACTGCCCCGCCGGTCTCCTGCCCCGCCTCGTCGAGCGGCGCGCCGACGCGGGCCCGCACCTCGGCCTCGGCCATCCGCCAGGCTTCGCCCAGGCAGGTGTCGGCCAGCCGGGCCAGCTCCTCGGTGGTCACGCTGAGGTCGGCGTCGCCGAGCAGGTCGCGGGCGCCGATGCGGAGCACGTGACGATACTTGAAGCGCCGCAGCGCGTTCATGCGGGCCTCGCGGGCCGGGAACGGCGTCAGCGACTGGGCGAGGTCGGCCGCGAAGTCATCGGCGAACCACACTCGCATCGTCTGCGGCTCCAGCAGCCAGGCCAGCGCGACCGGCCGTCGCCGGAGCGCATCGGCCAGGAACTGGCTGCCGCCGCCGAGCCGGGCCAGCAGGTGGGCGGCCCCGGGGTGATTGGCCAGCGTGCGGAAGAACACCGCCCGGTCGACGCCTTCGGCATAACGCTCGAGGTTGTTGAGCGCCATGTCGGGATCGGCCGCCCCCGCCAGCTCCGCGAGCAGCCGCGGCAGCGCCGGCGCCAGCAACTCCGCATCCCGCGGCGTCGGCGTCAGCGCCTCCAGATTCGCGCTCGCCGCCCCCGGATTCTCGAACCCCAAACGCCTGAGCGCCCGCACCCGCCCCTTCGCCGAAGAAGACCTCAGCAGATCATCGGCAAGCACTATCTCGATTCCGCCCTGGGGTCGAGGGGCGGCGCACTGCCTCCACCGCGTTAGCGCCGCTCGCGGTCCTGGTGGACGCGCCGGCGTGGAGGGCTGGTCGATGACTCTGCCGCGCATTCTCGATGGCTCGCCGTCGGAGCCGCGCTCGCTCCGGAGGCGGCTCGGCGCGGCTGCCGACGTTTCGACTGGCCGCGCGCCAGCCCCCCCTGGGGGATGGGGGGCTCGCGCGAGCCGTCTCCGGAGCGAGCCCCCGGCGACAGGCGAGCCATCGAGGCGCGGCAGGGTCATCGACCAGTCCTCCGCGCCGGCGGCGTCCAGCCGGCGCCACGCGCGCCAGCTCAGACCGCGGATTCGCCCGTTTCCCCGGTGCGGATCCGGATCGACTCGTCGATCGGCAGCACGAAGACCTTGCCATCGCCGATGGAGCCGGTCTTGGCCGCCCCCACGATCACCGACACGACCTTGTCGACCACGTGGTCGGCCACCACCACCTCGATCTTCACCTTGGGCAGGAAGTCGACGGTGTACTCGGAGCCACGGTACAGCTCGGTGTGGCCCTTCTGCCGGCCGAAGCCGCGCACCTCCGTCACCGTCATGCCGATGACGCCGATCTCGGTCAGCGCCTCCTTGACGTCGTCGAGCTTGAACGGCTTGATGATGGCCTCGATCTTCTTCATGGGCTCACACCTCGTCCAGGATGGGGAACATCAACGCCGACACGTGAGAGCTGATGCGCTTGAGGTTCGTCAGGATGTCCAGGTGGATCTCGGACGTGTCCAGCGACTCGGCCAGGCCGGCCCGCAGCCGGCCCAGGTGCGATTCGCGCAGCTCGCGCTCCCGCGAGCGCATGAGCGGTCGCTGGTCCAGCACCTCCTGGCCCAGCACCTTGTCGCTGGCCGCGAAGGCCGCGATGGCCGATTCGAGATTCTTGGCCACGTGACCGTGGAACTCCTGGATCTCGACCCAGCCCGCCTCCGAGAACCGGCGCCCCTGATAGTACTTCTTGCGGGCCAGCTCCATCAGGTTCTTGTCGATGATGTCGCCGATGTTCTCGAGGTTGGCGATGAAGGAGATCATGCCGATCTCCTTGCGGGACAGCTCGGGGCCCATCGCCTCCCGGCCCAGGCGGGCCAGGAACAGCTTGATCTCCCGCTCCAGGAAGTCGACCTGGTCGTCGCGCTTCTCGATGTTCTCGATCATGGCCAGGTTGTCGGAGCGGAAGGCGGCCAGCGCGTCGCGGAGCATCCCCTGCACCACGTCGGCCATGCGTAGCGCCTCGCGGTGGGCCTGGCCCAGGGCCAGCGAGGGCTGGTCGAGGGCGCGCTCGTCGAGGTAGCGCACCCGGAACGGCGTGTCCTCGCGCTGGTCGTCGGGCACCAGCATCTCGATGACCCGCGCGGCTGCCGGCGTGAACGGCAGGAAGAGCAGGCTGATGCCCAGGTTGAAGAAGGTGTGGGCGTTGGCGACCTGCCGGGCGGGGTCGGCCGCGGTCATCGCCACCAGCCCCGAGAAGGGGGCGATGAACGGAAACAGCAGGGCGGCCCCGAGCACCTTGAACGCGATGTGGGCGACGGCCACCCGCTTGGCCTCGGCGGTGGCGCCGATCGACGAGGCCAGCGCGGTGGCGCAGGTGCCGATGTTGGCCCCGACCACGATGGCCACGGCGCCGGGCAGCGTGATCAGCTCCTGGCTGGCCAGGGCCAGGGCCAGGCCGATGGTGGCCGCCGACGAGGTCACCAGCGCGCTGAAGAAGGCCGCGGCCAGCACCGCGATGATCGGCGTGTCGGTGGCGACCTGGAGCAGCTCGAGCGCCAGCGCGTTGCTCTTCAGCGTCGCGGCCCCGTCCAGGATGACCTTGAGGCCGAGGAACACGAGCCCGAGGCCGAGGATGGCCTGGCCGACGTCCTTGGGGGTGTTCCGCCGCGCGATGAAGGTGATGAGGAAGCCGACCCCGACCAGCAGCAGCGCGTAGTCGGTGACCCGGAAGGCGATGAGCTGCACGGTCAGCGTGGTGCCGATGTCGGCGCCGAGGATGACGCCCAGCGTCTGCCGGAACGCCATGAGACCGGCCGAGACGAAGCCGATCAGCATGAGCGTGGTGGCGGCCGAGGACTGCAGCATGGCGGTCACCAGCGCGCCCGACAGCACCGCGTTCAGCCGCGAGCGCGACATCACGGTGAGCATCTGGCGCAGCCGACCCCCGAGCGCGCGCTGCATGCTGTCGCCGCTGAGGCGGATCCCGTACAGCAGCAGCGCGGTCCCGCCGAAGAGCGCCAGCAGGACCGTCACGGCGCGCTCGGCGAGCGGGCGGCCAGGCTCGTCCGCTGCAGGGGGCTGGGGGCGAGCTCGGCCGGCAGGTGGCCGGTCTCGTTCAGCGAGACCAGCCGCGGCGGCCGCACGACCGTCAGCGAGGCGTTGTCCACGCGCAGCCGCCACAGCTGGTTGAACGAGCAGCCGAGCAGGTGACAGGCGTACACGCTGATGACGCCGCCGTGGGCCACGACCAGCACGTCGTCGCCCCGGTCGTGGGCGCCGGCGATGCGGTCCAGCCCCGCGCGCACGCGCTCGCTGACCACCGGCAGCGGCTCGCCGCCGGGGGGCGGGCAGTCGTGGGGCGCCCGCACCCACGCCACGTAGGGATCGCCGTCGCGGGCGCGGACCTCGTCGACCGTGCACCCCTCCCAGGCGCCGAGCGACAGCTCGCGCAGCTCCTCGACGACCACCAGCGGGATGCCGGTGCCGGCCAGCGCCAGCTCGGCGGTCTCCACCGCGCGCCGGAAGGGGCTCACGTAGGCGGCCCGGATGCGATAGCCGCCCAGCCCGCGGCCGAGCGCGCTGCGCCTGGGCCCGACCCCGCGCCGACAGCGCGATGTCGGTCGTGCCCTGAAAGCGCCGCTCGGCGTTCCACAGCGACTCGCCGTGTCGCGCCAGCAGGAGCCTCATCGCGGCATCGCCTCGACGGCGGCACGCAGCCGCGCCAGCACCTCCTCCCGACCGAGCAGCGCGAGCACGTCGAACAGCGGCGGCGAGGCCGTGCGCCCCGTCACCGCCAGCCGCGTGAGCTGGGCGAGGTCGACGAGCTTGAGGCCGAGGGCGGCGACCAGCTCCCGGTAGAGCCGCCTCGAGCGCGGGCGCGGTGAAGGGCTCGACGGCGCGCCAGTCGCTCGATCGAGCGAGGCGCAGGCGCCTGGCGCCGTCGGCGGTGAACAGCTTCGGCCCGCGCCTTGTCGTCGTAGCCGGCCGGCCGCTCGAAGTAGAAGCGGCCGACCTCCACCATCTCGCGCAGCGTCTTGGCCCGCTCGCGCAGCGTCTCCAGCATGGCGGCCAGGCGCGCGTCGTCCGGGGCCGGCAGGCCCGCCTCGGCCAGGAGCGGTCGCACCAGCTCGGCCAGCCGGGCGCCGGGGCTGGCCTTGATGTACTCCTGCGAGAGCCACTCGAGCTTGGCCTGGTCGAACACGGCGCCCGACGAGGACGACGTCCTTGATGTCGAAGCGCTCGACCAGCTCGGCCCGCGTGAAGATCTCCTGGTCGCCGTGCGACCAGCCGAGCCGGGCCAGGTAGTTCACCAGCGCCTCCGGCAGGATCCCCTGCTCGCGGTAGGCCTGCACGGAGGTGGCGCCGTGCCGCTTGGACAGGCGGGACCGGTCGGCGCCGAGGATCATCGAGACGTGGGCGAAGGCCGGCACCGGGTAGCCGAGCGCCTCGTAGCACAGCACCTGCTTGGGCGTGTTCGACAGGTGGTCGTTGCCGCGGATGACGTGGCTGATGCGCATCGTCGACGTCGTCCACGACCACGCAGAAGTTGTAGGTCGGCGTGCCGTCGGTGCGCACGAGGATCCAGTCGTCGAGCTGCTGGTGCTCGAACACGACGGGGCCGTGGATGAGGTCGTGCACGACGGTGGCGCCGGTGTCGGGGATGCGCAGGCGCAGGGCGCCGGCGGTGAGCCCGCGGTCCCGGCAGCGGCCGGAGTAGCGGAACGTCTCCTTGCGCGCCTCGGCCGCCTTGCGCTCGGCGTCGAGCTGCTCGGGCGGGCAGTCGCAGTAGTACGCGCGGCCGGCCTGCACCAGCCGCGCGGCCGCCGCCCGGTACAGATCGAAGCGCTCGGTCTGGCGATAGCCGGGCGCCGGCGGCCCCTCGTCCCAGTCGAGGCCGAGCCACCGGAGCGCGTCGACGATGAACTCGATGTTCTCGTCGGTCGAGCGCGAGCGGTCGGTGTCCTCGATGCGCAGGATGAAGACGCCGCCGTGGTGGCGCGCGAACAGCCAGTTGAACAGCGCCGTGCGGGCGCCGCCGACGTGCAGGTGGCCGGTCGGGCTCGGCGCGAACCGTACGCGCATCTCCCGGCTCATCGCCCGCGCACCACCTGCACCACCTCGGTCCGCCGTCTCATGTCCGATCATTCTACGCCCCGACGAACGCCAGGCCGAAGAGCGCCCCCGGGGACCGGGGGAAGCCCCGGTGCGGTCAGTTCCTGTAGAGGATGACCAGGACCACCGCCAGCCACAGCAGCGTGTTCAGCAGCAGCGCGCGGTCGCGCAGGACGATGTCGGAGGGGTTGCCGCCGAGCTGCCGCCGGTACAGCAGATAGAGGTACCGGAAGATGCCGTACAGCACGAACGGCAGCGTGACCGGGAGCAGCGGAGTCTGGAACTTGGCCACCGTCTCCGGCGACATCGTGTAGAGCGCGTAGGCGGTGACCGTGGACGCCGTCACCACCGCGATCATCTGGTCGAGGAGGGCGGCGCTGTACTCGGCCAGGATCGGCCGGTGGCGGGCGGCTTCCTCCCCCAGCGCCAGCACCTCGTGCCGGCGCTTGCCGAGGGCCAGGAAGAGCGCCAGGAGGATCGTGCAGATCAGCAGCCAGCCGGAGATGGCCACGCTGATGACCAGGGCGCCGGCCACCGCGCGCAGCACGAAGCCGAGGGCCACCACCAGGACGTCGACGATCACGATGTGCTTGAGCCAGGCCGAGTAGGCCGAGAGCAGGACGACGTAGGCGAGGGCGACCGCCGCGAAGGGCGGCGACAGCCAGAGGGCGGCGGCCAGCCCGCCGCCGATCAGCACCAGGGCCGCCGCCACCGCTGCCGGCACCGACAGCCGGCCGGAGGCGATCGGGCGCAGGCGCTTGTCCGGGTGCAGCCGGTCCTTGTCGCGGTCGGCGACGTCGTTGAGCAGGTAGATCGCCCCCGACAGGCCGCAGAAGATCGCGAAGGCGCCCAGCGCGGTCCACACGGCCGGGGGAAAGAACAGCTGCTGGGCGAAGATCAGCCCGCCGAAGACGAACAGGTTCTTGACCCACTGCCGCGGTCGCAGCGAGGCGAGGACGGCGCTCAGCATGCGGGCCGGGCTACGGCCGGGTCACGGTCCCGTCGCTCACACCCGGTCGGCCGCCGTCCGCACGGCGGCCACCACGCCCTCGACCTCGGCGTCGGTCATCTCCGGATAGCACGGCA
The DNA here is from genome assembly GCA_963734175.1 of uncultured Candidatus Rokubacteria bacterium. Classification (GTDB taxonomy): domain Bacteria; phylum Methylomirabilota; class Methylomirabilia; order Rokubacteriales; family CSP1-6; genus AR5. The sequence continues at coordinate 30,689 of CAVTGC010000010.1, read as the reverse complement.
GCGACAGCACCTCGCTCGCCGCCCGCCACGCCTGCGGCCACGCCGAGGCCTCGGCCGTGGCCGCCGCGTCGCCGAAGAGCGGCTGGTCTGGCACCGCGCGCGGGTAGTGCACCATCGTGCCCACGCCGAGGTCGGCCAGCACCTTGGCGAGGGCGTCACGCCGCGGGTGGCGGACGACGAACTGATGGTAGATGTGGCGGCCCCGCGGGTCCTCTGCGGGCAGACCGAGCGGGAGCCCGGCCAGGCCGGCGCGATAGCGCGCAGCCAGGCGCCGCCGGGCCTCGGTCCACGCCTCCAGGCGGCGCAGCTTCACACGCAGGATGGCGGCCTGGACCTCGTCGAGACGGCTGCAGTAGCCCAGCTCCACGTGGTCGTAGCGGCCCCGGTCGCCGTGGTGCCGCAGCCGCCGCACGTGCTCGGCCACGTCGTCGCGGTCGGTCAGCAGCAGGCCGGCGTCGCCGCAGGCGCCGAGGTTCTTGGTCGGATAGAAGGACAGGCAGGCGGCGGCGCCCCAGCCGCCGATCGGCCGCCCGTCCCAGGTGGCGCCGATGGCCTGGGCGGCGTCCTCGATCAGCGCGACACCGTGGCGCCGGGCGATCTCCGCGATGCGGTCGACGCGGGCGGGGTGGCCGTAGAGGTGCACGACCACGATCGCGCGGGTGCGGGCCGTGAGCGCGCGCTCCAGCCGCTCGGGGTCGAGGCCGTAGGTCACCGGCTCGACGTCCACGAAAACCGGCGTGGCCCCCGCCATCACGATGGTCGTGGCCGAGGCCACGAACGAGAACGCGGGGGTGACGACCTCGTCGCCCGGCTTCACCCCCACGGCGACGAGGGCCAGGCGCAGGGCGTCGGTGCCGGAGCCGAGCCCGATACCGTGGCGCACCCCGGCCTGCGCGGCCAGCTCGCCCTCCAGCGCGCGACCCTCGCCCCCCAGCACGAAGTGGCTCGAGTCCAGCACCCGCTCGACCGCGGCCATCAGCTCGGCCTTGACGGCGTGGTGCTGCCGGGTGAGATCGAGGAACGGAATCTTGGTGATCATCGCTCGCCGGTGGCCTCCAGGGCGCCAAGGCCCACCGAGGTCCGGATGGGGCCGCCCACGCCGAGCAGGTTGACCGCGAAGTTCACCTCGTCGTCGCGCCGCTCGCGGTGCACGAACTCCACGGTCAGGGCCCAGCACTGGAACTTGATGTCGGCCGCGGCGCGGCTCTCCACGAACGTCAGCGTGCGGGCGTCGAAGAAGTTGGTGTTGCGCAGGGTCACGTAGCGGGAGACGTCGAGGACGAGGCCGGTCGTGATGAAGTTGAAGCGGCCGGGGTCGCTGTACCGGGAGCCGACCGAGAACGACACCGGGTCGAGGCGCACGATCACGTCCGAGGTGGCGCTCTGCACGCCCTGCCCGTGCACGCTGTGGGCGATGTCGCCGCGCAGCCGGAGGCGCTCGACCGGCTGCACGATGACGGTGCCGGTGACGTCGCCGGCCCGGCTGTCGCGCAGGTCGTAGCTGTGCCCGACCGCCAGCCGCAGCGCCTCCCAGCGCCGCGGCTCGCCGTCGGCCAGCGTGCTCGTGCGAGCCCGGAGACGGTTGGTCAGCGAGTACTCGACGCGGCTGGTGTCGGGGATGCGGTCGATGCCCTCCGTCCACACCGGGATCCGGTCCTGGCTCTTGCCGGTGATCCACGTGTAGTTCACGCGCGGTTCGATGCTGTGCAGCAGGGCGTCGATGCCCCAGGTGCCGCCGACCGGGTAGATGCGCGAGAACTGGGTCTCGATGTCAGTGCCGGCCTCGAAGAGCCGACGCAGCCGCGGCTCGTCCTCGGTGATCTCGATCGGCGTGCTCACGCTGCGGGTGGTGCGGGTCCCGGTCACCGTCTTGTCGTAGCCGGTCAGGCGGCCGCCCACGAACGGGGTCACGGTGAGGAGGCCGGCCACCGGGATCGGCCGGGAGATGCGCGGGTGCAGGTCCAGACGCTGGCCCTCGGAGCCGACGTCCCGCACGAAGTTGACGTAGCTGGTCTCCATCTCCCACAGGAAGCCGGGCAGCCCCGGGATCGGCTGCCGCACGCCGATGAGGTTCAGGTCGGGCAGCCGGCGCAGCTCGACCGGACGCCGGATGGTGAGGTCCTGGTAGCTGAAGGCGTTGGCGACGAAGTTCCAGGACTCCCAGGTGCGGGTGAGGAAGACGTTGGACTCCACGCGCTGGGAGCTGCGCTGCTGCAATCGGTCGCCGTACTCTTTGAGAATGGTGTCGCCGGTGACCGCATTGACGTCGACCTTCAGCGAGAGGCCGGGCGCGATCTGCCAGTCGTGCTTGAAGCTGCCGAGCCCGCGGGTGGCGTCGTTCTTCTCGGTCTCCTGCAGCAGAAACCCCGAGAAGCCGCCCCGCTGCTCGTTGGACACCACGTAGCGTGCCTCGGCGGTCAGGCCGAAGCCCCGCTCGGAGTACATCAGGGGCGCGATGGTGACGTCGGCGCTGTCCGACAGCGCCCAGTAGAACGGCACCTCGGCCTGGTAGCCCTTGCGGCTGGAGTGGCCCAGCTTGGGGAACAGGAAGCCGGTCTGCCGCTCGCGCCGGATGGCAGCGGCGAAGAACGGAAAGAACGGGATGAGCGGCAGGTCCTTGACCCAGAACGAGGCATTGGTGCCGTAGACGAAGTCCTCGAGGTCGGCGTTGGCCGAGCCGAACTTGAAGGCCCACGTCGGGGGATCGTCCTCGCACGTCGTGAAGACTCCGCGCTGGATCTGGTAGACGCTCTCGCCGAGCCGGTCCATGCGCTCGCCGCTGATCCGGTAGTACGGGGCCACCCGCGCCTCGGAGTCGTAGACGACGCCGGTGCCGGATCTCAGGTTGTAGTCGATGCGGCGGCCGGTCAGCTGATCCTCGCCGTCGTAGAACACCACCCGGCCCTGGGCCACCGCGTCGCCCGTCTCGCGGTTGATCTCCACCCGATCGGCCATCAGCCGCGACCTGCCGCGGGTGATCTCGACGTTGCCGGTGGCGACCAGGAGGCGATCGGGCCCCACCTCCTCGAGCCGGTCGGCCAGCACCGTGACGTCGCCGCCGGGGGTGGAGACGACGACGGGGGCCTGGGCGGGCTGGCCCCAGGCGATGCCCGTCAGCGCAACCGGTCCCAGCAGGACGACCACGAGCAGCGCCAGCCGGCGAAGTGCCGTTCTCAAATGGTCCGCGAGCCCTCGTCAGTGAAGCGAGTCGATGCTAGCAGCCGAATTTTCCACCGGGCAAGGTTTCTCACTCCCGTCGAGGTGCCGGAGCGCGTCGCCGATCAGCATCAACGAGCCGGCGACGCACACGACGGGCGAGCGCGGTCCCTCCTCGGCGGCGGCCAGCGCCTGGCCCACCGTCGGCGCCACCTCGACCGGCATCGAGGCCGGCACCAGCGCCCGGAGATCCTCGGGGGCGGCGGCGCGCGCACTGCCGGGCGCGGTGAGGATCACCCGCCGGACCCGACCGAGCAGCGGGCGCAGGATACCAGCCGCGTCCTTGTCGCGCAGCACCCCGATGACGAGGGTGATCGGCGCCTCGCCGAAGTAGGTCTCGAGCGAGGCGGCCAGAGCCCGGGCCCCGGCCGGGTTGTGGGCGCCGTCCAGCACGAGCCAGCCCCCCTCGCGGCCGCGCAGCTCGAAGCGGCCGGGCCAGCGCGCGCGGGCCAACCCCGCGCGGATCGCCCGCTCACCGACCCCGAGCTCGCGGGCCGCGGCCACCGCCAGCAGCGCGTTGGCCGGCTGGTAGGTGCCCAGCAGCCCCAGCCGCATGTCGTCGAGACGCCAGCCCGGTCCCGCGCAGTCGATCCGCTGGCCGTGCAGATCGCGGCCGCGGAGGGTGACGGACAGCTCGCGGCCCTCCATCAACAGCGGCACGCCGGCCCGGGCGGCCCGGGCCACCACCACGGCCTCGGCCTCCGGGGGCTGGGCGGCAGAGAGCGCCGTGCCCGACCGGAAGATCGCGGCCTTCTCGCCCGCGATGGCCGTGAGCGTGTTACCCAGGAACTCCTGGTGATCGAAGTCGATGGGACCGAGGACGGCGACCGCGGGCCGACCGACCGTCGTGGAGTCGACGCGGCCGCCGAGACCGACCTCCAGCACGGCGACCTCCACCCGCTCGTGAGCGAAGTGGTCGAAGGCCAGGGCGGTGGCCGCCTCGAAGACGGTGGCGTCGACGCGCGCGATCAGCGTGCCCAGCGCCTCCACGCCGTCCACGACGGCGTCCTCGCCGATCGCCTCTCCGTCCACGCGGATCCGCTCGCGGAACGACACGAGGTGGGGCGAGGTGTACAGACCCACCCGCCGTCCCTCGGCGTGAAGCATGGCGGCCAGCATGGCCGAGATCGAGCCTTTGCCGTTGGTGCCGCCGACCTGGGCCAGGGTGTAGCGGCGCTCGGGGTGGCCGAGCGCGTCCAGCAGCGCCTCGATCCGCTCGAGCCCCGGCTGCATCCCGGCGTACTCACCGCCCCGCAGGGCGAGGAGCCGGGCCACCGCCTCGGCATAGGTCATGCGGGCGGCGTCGGCTGGTCGGCGAAGAAGGCGAGGAGCTTGCGAAGGGTGTCCTTGAGCTCACGGCGCTCGACGATGAGGTCGAGCTGGCCGTGCTCGAGGAGGAACTCGGCGCGCTGGAAGCCGTCGGGCAGCGGCTGGCGGATCGTCTCGGCGATGACGCGGGGGCCGGCGAAGCCGATGAGGGCGCGCGGCTCGGCCAGGTTCACGTCGCCCAGCATGGCGAAGCTGGCCGTGACCCCGCCCGTGGTGGGATCGGTCAGCACCGACAGGTAGGGCAGCCGCGCCTCGGCCAGCCGGGCCAGCGCCGCCGAGGTCTTGGCCATCTGCATCAGCGACAGGATCCCCTCCTGCATACGGGCGCCGCCGGAGGCGGAGACGATGATCACCGGGACCTGCTTGTCGATGGCCAGCTCGATGGCCCGCGTGAGCTTCTCGCCCACCGCCGAGCCCATGCTGCCGCCGAGAAACGCAAACTCGAAGACGCTCAGCATGGCCGGGTAGCCGCCGATGCGGCCGAGCCCGGTGATCACCGCCTCCTGCATGGAGGTCTTCTGCTTGGCGGCCTTGATGCGATCGCGGTAGCGCTTGGTGTCCTTGAAGCCGAGCGGGTCGATGCTGCCGAGCGAGGCCTGGTACTCCTCGAAGGTGCCGGCGTCGCACAGCAGGCCGATGCGCTCGCGGGCGGTGATGCGGAAGGGATAGTGGCACTTGGGGCACACGCGCCCGGCCTTCTCGACCTCGACCCGGTACATGATCTCCTTGCACGACTCGCACTTGATCCACAGCCCCTCGGCGATGACGACCTTCTTGGGCGTCCCCTGGGTCTCCTGCTGCGTCCGCTTGAACCAGGCGGCCATCAGCTCACCCGCAGCGGAGCCTTCAGGGAGGCGATGAAGTCGCCGAACTTCTCGACGAGGGCGGAGGTGCCGGCGTGCTCCTCGATCGTGCGCACGATGGCCGAGCCCACGGCGACGCCGTCGGCGAGGCGGCCGACGACGGCCACCTGCTCCGGCGTGGAGACGCCGAAGCCAACACACAAGGGCTTGGTCGTCACCAGCCGCAGCGTGCGCAGCTGGGCGTCGAGGTCGGGCGGCAGCTCGCGGCGGGCGCCGGTCACGCCGGTGAGCGAGACCACGTAGATGAAGCCCCGGCTCAGCCGTGCGATGGCCTTCACCCGGGCCGGCGTGGAGGTCGGCGCCACCATGTGGATCATGTCGAGACCGGCCGGCTCCGCCTCGGCCCGCAGCGGCTCCGCCTCCTCGTGGGGCAGGTCGGGCACGATCACCCCGTCGACGCCCGCCTCGACGGCAGTCCGGGCGAAGCCCTTGAGGCCGAAGGCCAGGATCGGGTTGTAGTAGGTCATCAGCACCAGTGGGAGCCGCACCCGCGCGCGCAGCGAGGCGACCATCTCCAGCACGCGGGGCAGGCTGGTGCCGGCCGCCAGCGCGCGCACGTCCGCGCGCTGGATCACGGGGCCGTCGGCGAGCGGATCGGAGAACGGCACGCCGAGCTCGATCAGATCGGCCCCGCGGCGCTCGGCCTCGATTATCAGCCGCTCGGTCTCGGCCAGCGAGGGATCGCCGGCCATCAGGTAGGCGAGCAGGGCCCGCTCGCCCTTCGCCCGCAGCTGCTCGAAGGTCGGCGTCGATGCGGGAGGTCGTCATTCCACGCGCTTCCCGAGGGCCTTGGCGACGACGTGCACGTCCTTGTCGCCGCGGCCGGAGAGACCGACCACGATCGTCTTGCTGGCCGGCAGCGTCTTGGCCAGCCGCATCGCGTGGGCGATCGCGTGGGCCGACTCCAGCGCCGGCATGATGCCCTCCAGCCGGGTGAGGGCCTGGAAGCCCTCCAGCGCCTCCTCGTCGGTGATGGAGACGAACTCGAAGCGGCCGGTGTCGCGGTAGTAGGCGTGCTCGGGGCCGACGCCCGGGTAGTCGAGGCCGGCCGAGATCGAGTGGGCGACGGCGACCTGGCCGTCGTCGTTCTGCAGCAGGTAGCTCATGGCCCCGTGCAGCACGCCGACGTGGCCGGCCGTCATGGTGGCACCGTGCCGTCCGGTGGCGATGCCGTCGCCGCCCGGCTCGACGCCGATGATGCGCACGCGCTTGTCGCCGATGAACGGATGGAACAGCCCGATCGCGTTCGAGCCCCCGCCGACGCAGGCGACCAGCACGTCGGGCAGCCGCCGCAGCGCCCGGCGCGCCTGCCGCTTCGTCTCCTGGCCGATGACCGCGTGGAGGTCGCGCACCATCATCGGGTACGGGTGCGGGCCCAGCGCGGATCCCAGCAGGTAATAGGTGGTGCGGACGTTGGTCACCCAGTCGCGCAGCGCCTCGTTGACCGCGTCCTTCAGCGTGCGGCTGCCGGACTCGACCGGGATCACGCGGGCGCCGAGCAGCCGCATGCGAAAGACGTTGAGCGCCTGGCGCTCGACGTCCTCGGCGCCCATGTAGACCTCGCACTCCAGGCCGAGCAGCGCCGCCGCCGTCGCGCTGGCCACCCCGTGCTGGCCGGCGCCGGTCTCGGCGATGATCCGCCGCTTGCCCATGCGCTCGGCCAGCAGGGCCTGGCCGAGGACGTTGTTGATCTTGTGGGCGCCGGTGTGACAGAGGTCCTCGCGCTTGAGCCAGATGCGGGCGCCGCCGCAGTGCTCGGTGAGCCGGGCCGCGTGGTAGAGGGGCGTGGGGCGGCCGGCGTAGTCGGCGAGCAGCGCGTGGAGGCGGCGCTGGAACTTCCGGTCGCGCCGGGCGGCGGCGTACGCCTTCTCCAGCTCCAGCAGCGGCGCCATCAGGACCTCGGGCACGAAGCGGCCGCCGAACCGCCCGAAGTGTCCGCGCGCGTCGGGCAGCCGGGCCATCAGGCGGCCTTGGCCGCGGCCACGAAGCGCCGCACCTTGTCGGGGTCCTTCCGGCCCGGCCGCGCCTCCACGCCGGAGTTCACGTCCACCGCGTGGGGGCGGACGATACCGATCGCCTCCGCGACGTTCTCGGGCGTGAGGCCGCCCGACAGGATGATGTGCATCCGGTTGTCGTGGCGGCCGCCCATCGCGCGGATCCGCTGCCAGGCCAGCGTCTCCCGCGTCTCGCCCTCGCTCCACCGTGCCGCCGTGTCCAGCAGCAGGGCGGCGACGACGTTGCGGTAGTAGAGCGCGTCGATGAAGCCGCCGATGCGGTACTCGGGCAGGCCGTCGATCGTGGACACCGGCGGCAGCTTGATCGTCTTGATGACGGGCAGCGCGTAGCCGGCCAGGTCCTCGGGCGTCTCGTCGCCGTGGAACTGCAGCGCCCGCAGCCCGCACGCCTCGGCAATCGCCTTGACGTGGCCCGGCTTGTGGTCCCAGAAGACGCCGACCGGCGTCACGAACGGCGGCAGCACGCGCACGATGGGCGCTACCTGCTCGGGCGTCATGAAGCGCGGGGTGTTCTCGACGAAGATGAAGCCGAGGGCATCGGCGCCGGCGTTGACGGCCAGCCGGGCGTCGTCGACGTTGGTGATGCCGCAGACCTTCACCCGGGTCATGGCCCGAGCCTCAGCTCACGGACCTTGGCGGCCACGTCGTCCGCGCGCACCAGCCCCTCGCCGACCAGCACGGCCCCGGCGCCGGCGTCGACCACGCGGCGCACCTGGGCACCGGTGAAGAAGCCGCTCTCGCTGACGACGACGGGCCCGGGCGGGATCAGCGGCAGCAGCTCCAGTGTCGTCTCGATGCGCGTCTCGAACGTGGTCAGGTCGCGGTTGTTGATGCCGAGGATGCGGCAGCCGACCCCGAGCGCGCGATCGACCTCGGCCGCGGTGTGGCACTCGACCAGGGCGGCGAGCCCGAGCCCCTTGGCGGCGGCCAGCAGATCGCCGAGCAGCGGGCCCTCGAGGATCGACACGATCAGGAGGACGGCGTCGGCGCCGGCCGCCCGCGACTCCCACAGCTGCCACTCGTCGATGGTGAAGTCCTTGCGGAGCAGCGGCACCGTCACCCGGGCGCGGATGGCGGCGAGCAGATCGAGGTGGCCCTTGAAGTATTTCTCGTCGGTCAGCACGGAGATCGCGTGCACGCCGTGGCGTCCGTACGTCTCGGCCAGGGCGACCGGATCGAGGTCCTCGGCCAGCACGCCACGCGAGGGCGAGGCCTTCTTGACCTCGGCGATCAGCGCGACGGGGGCGCCGGCCGGCCGCAGCGCCGCCTCGAAGTCACGGGCGGGTGGCAGGGCCTCGCAGCGGCGTTCGAGCTCGGTCCGGGGGGTGACGCGCCGGCGCGTGGCCACCTCGTCGCGCTTGTCGGCGACGATGCGCTCGAGGATGGTGACCATCACCTGCCGCTCAGAAGTCGCGGCGCAGCCCCTGCCGCCGGATGGTCTCCATGGGTACCCCTGACAGCTGGTCGAGCACGAAGTCGCGGATCGTGCGTGGCGGCGGCAGGTCGCGGGCGATCCGGCCCCGGGTGACCAGCGGCTTGAGCATCTGATCCCAGGGGCCGCCGGCGGGGGCGGGCGCGCCGGCCGGCAGCGACACGGTCTCCAGCGTGCCCCGCTTGCGCAGCACGTCCTTGGCGCCCGACCACTTGCCCCGCTTGGCCATCGGCCGGCCCTCGATCTCCATGATGTCGAGCGCGAAGTTGAGCACGGGCGCGTTCGCGATGGAGGTGCCGACGCCGTAGGAGTCGACCACGGGGTTGAGGCGGAGGATCTCGTACTCGTCGATGCCGCCGGAGGCGACGATCTTGACGTGGTCGAAGCCGCGCAGGTTCAGCTCCCAGCGCACCTCCTCGACGATCCGGTAGAGATCGCCGCGCCGGGACGACGGCGTGTCCAGGCGCACCGCGAAGAGGTCCTTGCCCAGCGCCTCGGCCACGCGGATGGCCTCGAACTTCTCGTCCTGCAGCGTGTCGATGAGCGCCACCCGGCGGACCTTGGGCTCGATGACCTCGTGGAAGGCCTTCAGCGCCTCCACGGTGTCCCCGACCATGAGGACGAGGGCGTGGGGGATCGTGCCCATGGGGTCGGCGTCGATCAGCTCGGCCGCCTTGGTGACGGCCACGCCGTCGCAGCCTCCGATGAAGGCGTTGCGCTCGATCATCGGGGCCAGCGCGGGGTGCATGCGGCGCGCCCCGAACGAGATCACCTGGCGCTCACCCGCCGCCTTCTTGCAGCGGGCGGCCTTGGTGGCGATGCCCGAGGACTGGCAGAGCAGGCCGAGCAGGGCCGTCTCGTACTGGGCCCACTCGACGTACACGCCCTCCAGGGCCATGATCGGCTGATAGGGCGCGAAGACGGTGCCCTCGTCCATCGCCTTGACGTCGACGGACACCCCCTCCAGGAGTGCGGCCGCCTCCTCGATGCCGGCCAGCACGCCCCAGTCCCAGTCCTCGGGGAGCGACTTCAGATAGATCTCGGCCTTCACGCGCTTGCGATCGCCGCGCGCGGCCAGGATCTCGACCGTCCGCTGGAAGTAGACGTCGGCGACCTCGCCGGCTTTGATCTCGGCGTCGGACGCTGTATGGAACGACCGCTTGCGTGGCGCCATGGGTCCCGGTAGTCCTCGGAAAGTGTCGTGAATTCTTGCAGAGTTGCCGCGGCAAGTCAATTTCACCTGACCGGCGACTCCGCCAGGGCGCCGGCCACCGCCGTGACCAGCGCGTCCATGTGGGCGATGTAGCGATCGGTGCCCTTCGTCGCGCCCGGGCTCTGGGGCACGACGAGCACGCGGGCACCCGCCGCCCGCGCCACGGCGGCGGCCGTGTCGCTCGGGTACCAGCTCTCGAGCAGGACGATGCGCACGCGCCGCTCGCGCATCTGGCGTACCAGCGCCGCCACGTGCTGCGGGGACGGCGGGATCCCCGGACGGTCCTCGATCATTCCGAGCTCCTCGAAGCCGAAAGCTCGGTAGAAGTACGGCCAGCTGTCGTGGTGGCTCACCAGCGGCGCGCCGCGGTAGGGCGCCAGGGCCCGGGTCCAGCGATCCATGGCGTCGGCGACCGCCTCGAGGAAGCTCTTCCGGTTCGCCTCCAGGGGCTCGGCCAGGTCCGGGCGCAGCCGGCTGAGCCCGGCCACGATGTTGGCGGTCACGATCGGCATGGTAGTCGGGTCGAGCGTGAAGTGCGGGTTGCCCGAGGGATGCACGTCGCCCTGGGACCGATCGACGGGGCCCGAGCGCACCTTGAGCAGGCGGATGCCCCGCACGGCCTCGATGACGCTGGGAGCGCCGCGCAGGAGCCGCGGGTTGCCGCTGCTCTCGATGACCGGGTCGATCCAGGCGTCCTCCTCCAGCCCGTTGCGCACGAGGATCTCGGCGCGCTTCACCATCAGGATGTGGCTCGGCCGGATCTCCAGGTCGTGGGGGTTCTGCCCCGGGCGCGTCGCCACCTGGACCTCGCCGAGGTCGCCCACGAGCTCGCGGGTGATCGCCCACAGGTCGGGCAGGGTGGCCAGCACGCGCAGGCGCGACTGCGCGGGCGCCTCGCTCGCCGCCAGCATGGCCAGGAGCGCCAGCGCGCCGGCCGTGGCGCCACGAAGCATCGGCCTCGCCGCCGTCCACCGCCCCATGGCTAGAAGCGCTCCGTGGGATGTGCGCCCAGGATGAAGGTGCCCTGCAGGAAGAGCTCGTCGGCGACCCGCCGGACGGTGCCGGTCCCCTCCGTGTGCTTGTACTGCAGGCGGAAGCGGAGGAACTCCGACGGCTTGAACTGCAGGTAGGGCGACAGCGCCCACTCGTGACCGCGCTCCGTCGGTAGCTCGGTCCAGTCGCCCCGCACGCCGCCCGCCCACCGGCGGTCGTGATCGTACTGCGCGTAGAGATAGCCGCCCCAGCGGTCGAGGCGGCGTTCGCTGGAGGCGGTGGCGTCGGGGCCGACGTGGCGGAAGGCGGCCAGCGCCTCGCCGGCCAGCGTGACGATCGGCAAGCCGACGCCCGGCGCCATCCACTTGTACTTGGCCCCGACGCCCGCCACGGTGTTGCGGTGGTCGTCGGCGGTCACGCCGCTGGCGAGCGAGGCGTCCAGCTGGAGGCCGCCGAGGTCCTCGAGCTCGAAGAAGGCGCGCCAGCGGCCGATCACGAGGGGGTCGCGCAGGGAGCCGCGACCGAAGGCCACCTCGTTGTCGCCGTCGAAGACGCCAACCGACAGCTCGTGATAGCTGGACAGCGGCAGCACCCAGAAGGCCTCGACGCCGCGCTCGCCATCGAGCTGCTCCTCGCCGAAGAATCGCGAGAGCACGTTGGGGCGATCGACCTGCGGCAGGTCGTCCTGGTGCACGGCGTTCAGCGTGCCGAAGCGGGGGCGCATGAGGCCGAAGCGAGCGGTCGTGCCGAGCGGCAGGCTCAGCAGCGAGACGTTGGCCTCGTCCAGGCGGACGCCGATCTCGCGGGAGGCGCGGCCATCCTCGGGCGCCTCCTCCCCCGCGCTGATCCGGACAACCGCGCTCGCGTAGGGGTCCACGCGCCCGAACAGCGCCAGCTCGACCTCGCGCGGGAAGACACGGTTCTCGCGGCCGGCGAAGGTTCCGTCGCGCCGCTCCTCGCGCGCCGCCGAGGCGAGGTTGGCCACGAAGTCGCCGCTCACGCCGATGTCGAACAGGAGCACGCGCCCCGGCTGGGCCAGCGCGAACGGCTGGCGCGGCGCCGCCAGCTCGCTGAGCGAGGGGGCGGCCGGGGGGTCGGCGGCGGCGTTCGTGCCCGGGACCGGCGCGACGGCTCCGGCCGAGCGGGCCCCTTCCAGCTGCTCGATGCGATTGCCGAGCTGCTTGAGGCGCTGCTCATAAGACTGCGTGATCGCCGCCAGCTGACCGCGGAGGGCCTCGAGCTCGCGACGAAGCGTGTCCGCGTCCTGGGCGCACACGGGGGTGGCCGGGCCAAGGCACGACAGCAGCAGCACCAGCGTCCATCGACGATAGCTGCGCATGGCATTCTCCGCCTCGTGAAGGGGCACGACGGCGCCGGCTCGGGCCGGCGGGACGATCGAGGGTCGAGGCGTGTCAGGCGGAGGGCGGAGCGCGAGGGGCGTCGAACGAGGCCACGGCACCGACGTCGGCGTGGACACCGGAGACCGCCGCGACCACCACGACCGGTGACCGGCGCGGCGCCGTGGGGATCGGCGGTGGCGGAGTCGCTGCGCCATGGCCCGGATGCTGGACCGGGCAGTCGGCGCTGCAGAAGCCCGGCTCGACGTGATCCTCGAGGACCGGCGGGATGGCGGCCCCAGCCAGCGCCACCATCACCATCATCAGCACGGGCACGAACCACGTGGGCGCGCTCGACATCGCTCGGGAGTGTGACCGCGGCCCGGGGCGCGGTCAACCACCCTGGTTGACACGACGTGACGGCCTCCCTCCCCTTGACCGTCCGGAGGCCGGGCGATAGGATGCGCCCGCGTCGGGGAACTTGACAGTCATCGTCATCGCCGAAAGGAGCTCGCTCATGCTCAGGACAGCCTTGGTGTTGGCCAGCGTCACGCTCGCCGTGCTGGCCACCAGCCCGGTCGCTTTCGCGCAGAGCGACTGCAGCAAGATCGTGCCCGCCTCACCGTGGGGGCCGAACGATCAGACCGGCGCCACCAACCGGGTCACCGCGGCGGTCACGAAGGCGGCGGCCGCCGAGATCCAGACCGGCAAGGTCACCACCATGTCCTACCCGCTCGTGGACGGCGTGCCGCTCTTCGGCTCGCGCTTCACGAAGACCATCCTGACCGCCACGAGCCTCGCCCCCGGCGGCTCGTACGGCGAGAACGAGCTGACCTACATGGAAGACACGTGGCTCAGCCAGAGCCACGTCGGGACCCACCTGGACGGGATGGGCCACATCGGGCGCAGGGACTGCTATTACAACCGGACCCCGATGGGCAAGTTCATCAACCAGAACAACATGACCAAGCTCGGCCTCGAGCACCTCAAGTCGTTCGCCACCCGCGGCGTCGTCATCGACGCGGTGAAGGTCTTCGAGGCGGCCAACAAGTTCAAGGGCAACTCCGCCTGCAAGAAGCCGTGCCTGGAGAAGGGCACCGTGATCACGGCCGCGGACCTGCAGGCCGGTCTCAAGATGTACAACGTGACGCTGCGCGAGGGCGACATCGTCGTGATCCACACCGGCTGGGGCGATCTCTTCGAGCAGTTCCCGGCCCAGAACACGGTCTACAACAGCGGCGCCCCCGGGATCGGCAAGGACGCGGCGAACTGGCTGGTGTCCCAGAAGGTCGTGGCGGTGGGCGTGGACACCTGGGTCGTGGAGGTCATCCCGTCCGAGAACCCGAAGGAAGCCTTCCCGGTCCACAACATCCTGCTCACCGACAACGGCATCCATATCATCGAGAACGTGCGCACGGACCTGATCGCCGCCGAGGCCGCGGCCACCAAGCGCGCGACGTTCTTCGTCAACATGACGGTGCCGAAGGCGGTCGGGCTGACGGGCAACTTCGTCGCCATCGACGGCATCCAGTAGGCCGCGCCTCGTGATGGATCCGACGCCGACGTCCCCTCCGGGGCGTCGGCGTCGTCGTCTCCACCGATCGGCCACACCGGCAGCCGGCGCCCTGATGCTCGTGGCCCTGCTGCTCACCGGGTGGCTGGCCGCGCCGGGGCCGGGGTGGGCGCAGCGTCGCTGGGTCATCGCCTTCGCCAACGCGACGGAGGAGCCCGGCGTCACGCTGGAGGGCACCGGGTTCACCGGCGCCGACGTCCGCGAGAGCTTCAACCTCGCCGGGCGGCTGCATCCCATCGAGCTCGTCTTCTACGACAACCAGCGCAACGACGCGCGCGCGGTCGCCAACGCCGAGGCCGCCGTCGCCCGCAAGGTCGACCTCTACGTGCAGTACCACCGGGGCGCGGCGGCCAACGCCACCGTGGCGCAGAAGCTGAAGGCCGCCGGCATTCCGGTGCTGGCGGTCAACTATCCCGTGCCCGAGGCGCCGCTCTACGCCATCGACAACGCCGCCGCCGGCCGGATGGCGGGCGAGGCCCTGGCCCAGTTCGCCGCGCAGTCGTGGGCGGGGCAGCCGATGGCCGCCGTCGTCATCGGTCGCGTCTCGGATGCCGCCGACCGGGTACCGGAGCGCGTGCAGGGCGTGACCGAGACACTGCGCAAGCGCCTGCCGGCCGCGCGCGTCACCACGCTCGACACCCAGGGCAATCCCGCGCAGGTCGGTCCGTTGCTGGGCGGTTTCCTGGCCGGCCAGCCGTCCCGGAAGATATTGATCGCCGCCACCGACGATGCCACCGCGCTCGCCGCCAAGGCCGCGGTGGACGCGGCCGGACGTGTGCGCGACACCGCGATCGTCAGTCACGGCGTCGATCGCAGCATTCACGGCGGCGCCAACGACCGCAAGGAGATCGATCCGAGCAACCGGAGCAGCATCGTGATCGGGTCGGTCGCGTTCTACCTGGACCGGGTGGGCTACGAGGTGCTCCCTATGGCGCTGCGGATGCTCCGGGGCGAGCCGGTGCCGCCGTACACGGCCACGTCGCACAAGCTCGTGACCGCCGGCAACGTCTTCGCCGAGTACCCGCCTTACGACATGAACTGAGCCGGCTCAGGGCCCCGGCGCGGCGAGGAAGACGCCCTCCGGCCCGCCGCCCGTGGTCGTCGGAGCGACGGCGAACGAGACGGCGCCGCCCGCGCCCACGCTGACGACCGGCAGGAGCGTGAGCGACGCGATGCGCGCGCCGCCGGGCACCTGATCGCCCACCCCGACCACGCGACGGAGCCCGTCGGGCGCCGCCAGGACGACGATGACCGGGCTCGGCCCGTCGTCGACGGAGGCCGCGAAGCCAATCGCGCCGCTCGCATTCACCGCCGGCCACAGCCCGAAGTTCGAAAAATGACCGCCCCCCGGCGCCGGATCGCCGAGCTGGGTGACCACCCGCACGCGGCCGTCGTCGATGGCGAAGATGCCGGCGGCCACCGGCGCCGCCTTGAGCTGGCCGTGAAAGGCGATCGTCCCCCCGTCGCTGAAGCCGACGCGCTCGGAGAACTTCGCGAAGATGCCGCCGAGGGGCGTGTCCTGCCCGGCGCCGAGGACCATCCGCAGCTGGTTGCCACTCGACACGAAGATGCCGCCGGGCACCGCCCGGCCCTCGACGGCGGCGCCGAACGCCACGGCGCCGTTGCGGTTGAGCGCGGGCGGGCCGAACGCCGCAAAGGCACCCCCGGCCGGGGCCGGGTCGCCCTGGGCGACCACCTTCTGGAGCTGGCCGCGCGTCCACAGCAGCACGGCCTCCAGCGTCTCCCGCCCGCGCCGGACGGTGGCCAGGAAGACGACGTCGCCCCGGGCATTGATCGCCGGCGTGTCCAGGCTCGACAGCACGCCGGACGGGATGCCGGGCGCCGCGGCTCCGCTCAGCGCGACCGGCCGGACGACGCCCTTGCGGGCGACGAAGATGCCCTCGACGGACCGGCCGCCCGCGATCGCCGCCGCGAACACGACCGCCCCGTCGTCGCTCAACGCCGGCGTCGGGTGCTTGCCGAAGCCGGACAGCCGGCCGACGCCCGCCACGCGATCGCCCTCGCGAGCGACGGCGACGACGCGCCCGCCCGACCACAGGAAGAGCCCCTCGTCGGTGCCGCCGCGGCCGAGAGTGGAGAAGAACACGACGTCGCCGCGGCCATTCACGGGCGCGACGACGGGCATCGACTCCGTGCCGAACCGATCGAAGACGCCGCCTCCGGGGGCCGGATCGCCACTCACGGCCACGCGGCGCAGCCGCGGCGCCTCGGTGGCGACAGCCGCGACGACGGTCAGCGTGAGCAGCGCGAGGACTCGGCCGAGCAGGCCGATCCGGAGGTGGCGCGCGGGCATGCGAGGGAGTATAGGGAGACGGGGGAAACGTCGCAATGAGGTCGAGCGCGCTCGTGGGGGTTCTGGGCCTCGCGATCGTCGCCGTCGCGGGCGCCGACGGGGTCGTGCTCGGTCAGGCCCAGGCGCCGCCGGCGCCGGTGTTCGTGGGCGCGTGCTACTGCCGCGCCCCCGGCGTCCTGCAGTGCACCGCCGACCTGACCGAGCAGCAATGCCAGCAGCGGTGCGACGAGGCCCTCTTCGACGACTGGATCTGGAAAGAGCGCCTGCCGTGCTGGAACTGGGGCTACGGCGGCTAGAGACGCTCGAGCCGGATCTCCTCGTACGGCAGCGCCCCGCTCAAGGAGTGTCGATTTCCGCCCCCATCGTCGTCGTACAGGATGAGACCCCGAAGGAGGCTCCCATGCGTTACATGCTGCTGATCTGCTCCGACGAGAAGGTCGAGGCGACGGTGCCCCAGGCCGAGATGGCCGCCATCGTCCAGGGCCACATGCGCTTCGCCGAGGAGCTCCGCACCTCCGGCAAGATGGTCGTGGGCGAGCGCCTGCGTCCCGACGCCGACGCCAGCCGCATCCGGCTGAAGGCCGGACAGCGTCAGGTCATCGACGGGCCCTTCGCCGAGACCAAGGAAGCCCTGGGCGGCTTCTACCTGATCGAGTGCGCCACCAAGGACGAGGCGCTGGAGTGGGCTCGCAAGATCCCGCTGCGCGCCGACAGCTTCGTCGACGTCCGCCCGGTCTGGCCGATGTAGCTTTCGAGTACCATCGGCCCGTGGGATCGACCTCCCGCGGGCCGACGGCGGACGGGAGCGTCCCGGCGCGCGTGGCCGAGGCGTTCCGCCAGGAATACGGGCGCGTGGTCGCCTCGGTGGTCCGGATCGTGCGCGACTTCGACGTGGCCGAGGAGATCGTCCAGGAGGCGTTCGCCCGGGCGCTCGATCACTGGCCGGCCGGCGGCACGCCCGATCGGCCGGGCGCCTGGCTGCTGACGACGGCCCGGCGCCGGGCGCTCGACCACCTGCGGCGCGCCCGCCGCGCCGGCGCCCACGCCGACGCGCTCGCCTACGAGACGGCGCTGGCTGTCCCCGACGAGGGGCTCGAGGTGACGGATCCCGACGCGATTCCCGACGACCGGCTGCGGCTGATCTTCACCTGCTGTCATCCGGGGCTGCCCGCCGACAGCCGGGTGGCGCTCACGCTGCGGCTCGTGGGCGGGCTGTCGACGGCGGAGATCGCCCGGGCCTTTCTCGTCCCCGAGCCCACGATCGCCCAGCGCCTGGTGCGCGCGAAGCGGACGATCCGCGAGCGCGCTCTGCCCTACGAGGTGCCGGAGGGCGCCGAGCTGACCGAGCGGCTGCCGGCGGTGCTGGCCGTCGTCTACCTGATCTTCAACGAGGGCTACGCCGCCCACGCCGGTGATGCGCTGGTGCGCCAGGACCTCTGCCACGAGGCCATCCGCCTCGGCCGCACGCTGGCCGAGCTGATGGGCGACGAGCCGGAGGTGCTGGGGCTGCTGGCCCTGATGGAGCTGCAGGCCTCGCGGGCAGCGGCGCGCACCGACGCCGCCGGTGAGCTCGTCCTGCTCGCCGACCAGGATCGCGCGCGCTGGGACCGGGCCGCCATCGCCCGGGGGCTGGCGTGGCTGGAGCGCGCCGGTCCGCTCGCCGACGCCGGCCCCTACCAGCTGCAGGCGGCCGTCGCAGCCTGCCACGCGCGCGCGGCCGCCTGGGAGGTGACCGACTGGCCGCGGATCGTCGAGCACTACGACGCGCTCGCCGTCGTCTCGCCGTCGCCGGTGATCGAGCTGAACCGCGCGGTGGCGATCGGCCTGGCTCACGGGCCGGCGGTCGGTCTCGCCGCGCTGGACGGCCTCGATGCCGCCGCGCTGCGCGGCTATCACCTGCTGCCGGCCTCGCGGGCCGACTTCCTGCGCCGGCTCGAGCGCTGGCCGGAGGCGTCCGCGGAGTATCGCCGGGCGCTCGCGCTCACCGACAATGCCCGGGAGCGCTCGTTCCTCGCCGCCCGGCTCGCCACGTGCGAAGCCCATGGAGAAAGGACCTCGTCATGACACCCCTGCCCCGGCTGTCACCCATGCTCCTCGGCCTGCTCCTGCTCGCGCTCGGCGGCGGGCCCGCGTCCTCGCAGACGCCCGCGCGCGGCCACGGCGCCGAGGCCCACGACATGGAGCTGGTCGGTCACGACGACCTGCAGGGCCGCTCGGCCTACCAGCCGACCATCCACACCCAGCGCGGTCGCGTCATCGCCTACGTGGGTCACCACGGCGGGCGCGCGCGCAATCCCCTCACCGGCGGCGACGAGGACAACGGCACCTCGATCGTGGACGTCACCGATCCCGGGCGGCCACGGTACCTGGCCCACGTCCCCGGCGCGGCCGGCGGCCCCGAGCAGGGCGGGGCCCAGATGGCTCGCGTGTGCGATCGCCAGGGCAAGACGTACCTGTTGCGGACGTTCGGCAACAACGTGCCGAACTCCGGCCACGAGATGTGGGACGTCAGCGACCCGGCCGGGCCGCAGAAGGTCACCACGATCGTGAGCGGGCTCACCTCGACCCACAAGGACTTCTGGGAGTGCGACACCGGCACCGCCTACCTCGTGTCGGGCGACCTCGCCAAGGCGGAGCCGCTGCAGCCCGGCCCCTCGGGATGGCGCACCCCGCGCATGACGAAGATCTACGACCTCGGTGATCCCACCAGGCCGGTGTTCATCCGCGACTTCGGCCTGGCCGGCCAGGAGCCGGGCTCGACGGGGCCGGTTCCGGCCGGGTCTGGCGTCCACGGGCCCATCGTGCTCGGCAACCGCGTCTACTTCGCGTACGGCACCAGCGCCAACGGCTTGCTGCAGATCGTCGATCGGCAGAAGCTGCTCACCGGCCCCAAGGCGCCGACGGCGGCGAACCTCAACGCGCCGGAGGTCAGCCGGCTGTGGATGTCGCCGAACTGGGGCGGCCACACCGCCTTCCCGATGCTGGGCATGAAGATCGCCGACTGGCAGGCCAACACCAAGGGGCAGGTGCGCGACTTCGTGTTCCTCGTGTCGGAGTCGATCGCCAACGAGTGCAAGGAGTTTCGCCACGCCTCGTTCGTGGTCGACATCAGCACGGAGACGAGACCGTTCTCGGTGGCCACGTTCCAGGTGCCGGAGTCGAAGGGCAGCTTCTGCAGCCGCGGCGGCCGCTTCGGTCCGCACTCGAGCAGCGAGTCGTTCGCGTCGGTCTTCTACCGCAAGCTGGTGTTCGTCGCCTACTTCAACGGCGGCGTGCGCGCCGTCGACATCCGCGATCCCTACGCCCCGCGCGAGGCCGGCTTCTTCATCCCGGCGACGACCGAGCGCACGGCCGAGCGATGCGTGACGAACGGCACCCGGAGCTGCAAGGTCGCGATCCAGACGAACAACGTCGAGGCCGACGAGCGCGGCCTCGTCTACCTCGCCGACCGCGCGAACACCGGGCTGCACATCGTCCGCCTCACCGGCGACGCCGCGCGCATCGCGTCAGGCAACTAGCGGTCGGGACCGCGAGACCGGGGGCGGACGCCGTGCATGCCGCGGCGGCGCCGCGGCTCGCCTGCACAACGCAAGCGGGGTTCGCTCGGGTCGGGCGGCCGGCGGGCGGTGGGAGGGCCGGGGCTGCGGTGGGGTCCGTGAACCCGTTTCCCTGGCGCAGGACCGGGCGGCCTCCAGTCGGATGGAGCCCAGCCGAGGCGGATCCGAGGCGGGCGGCGGAAGCGTGCTAGGAGGTCAGCGGGACGACGGCGTAGAAGCGGGGTTGGGAGCCGACGACGCGGGTGATGTGACCCTGGCCGGTGAGATCCTCGGCGAGCACGACGTCGCCGGGGCCGACGCGGGCGATCGTGCCGTCGCCGACCTCGATCTCGGCCTGGCCGGAGAGCGAGATCGAGTACTGACGGCGAGGGGCGCAGTGCCAGTCGAGGACGTAGCCGGGGGGCGAGACACGGAAGGTGATACCGCTGACCGGCTGGGTCGGCGCCGACTCGCCGTGGGCGCCCTCCACGTCGACGAAGGGCTTCATCGCCAGGGGCACCTGCTCGATGCGCGAGCGGCCGTCGGGAGCGCTGTAGACGCGCCAGATGGTAGGCACGGCGGCGCTCAGACCAGCTCGAGCTGGCCGCGACCGAACGCCACGTCCACCTCGCGGGCGGGGGTGATCTCGACCCCGGGGACCTCCGGCAGCGGCGGCTCCTGCCCGGCCACCGTCGTGCGGTGCATCACCCGCCGGTAGGCGCTCTCGTCCCAGGGCCGGCCGCGGTGCAGCGCGCACCGGTTGTCCCACATGACGAGGTCGCCCGGTCGCCAGGCGTGCGTGTAGACCAGCTCCGGCCGCGTCGCCCGCTCGAGAAGGTCGCGCAGCAGCGCGCGCGCCTCGTCGGTCTCCATGCCGACGATCTCGCAGGCGTGGGAGCCGACGTAGAAGGCCTTGCGGCCGTGGCGCGGGTTGGCGCGCACGAGCGCCTGGGGCACCGGGGGCACCTGGGCAGCGTGCTCGGGCGGCAGCAGCCCGTCGTCGATCAGGCCACGGGAGTACACGAAGCTGTGAATGGCCACCTTGCCCTCGAGGAATCGCTGGGTCGTCTCCGGCAACATCGCGTAAGCGACGCGCATGCTGGCAAATTCCGTCTCGCCCCCCGCGGGCGGGACCTCGCGCGCCGACAGCAGCGAGGCGTGGGCCGGGATCCGCTTGAACGAGCTGTCGCTGTGCCACATCTGGTTGCCGGCGTTGAACAGGTTGCGCTTGTCACCGGCCGGGATGAGCCGGCCCTCGGCATCCACGTTGGCGAGGTTGGAAACCTCGGGGGCCACGCGCGCGACGGAGGTGATGGTCCGGATCGAGGTCTCCAGCGGGCCGAAGCGCCGGCTGAACGCGATCTGCTCCTCGTCGCCGAGGCTCTGGCCGCGGAAGAGCAGCACCGAGTGCTCGTCGAAGGCCTCGACGATCTCGGCGAACACCCCGTCGCTCACGTGGCGGACGTCGACACCGAGGATCTCCATCCCGAGACGGGGATGCAACCGACGCAGGTCGAGCCCCATGGCCGCGGCCTCCTGTTACTCGGCGAGCCAGACCGTGTCGAGCGTCTGGTTGAGGAAGTGGCTCGGCATGATCGTCCACCCGCGCACCTTGGCCAGGTGCGGGATGATCCGGTGCCACTGGAAGCCCATCATGAAGTGCACCTCGTCGTCGTAGAGGCGCTTCTCGAACTGCCGCAGCAGTCGGCGCCGCTCGTCGTTGTCCAGCGTCCGTGACTGCCGCGAGTAGAGATCGTCCATCACGGTGTCCTTGTGCTTGCCGTAGTTCACCGGTGAGGTCGACAGGAACCAGTGGATGTCCATGTCGGGCTCGACGATCGAGTTGCAGGGCGCGGTGACGGCCACCTCGAAGTCGCCGCTCCGCAGCGCCCCGAACCAGCTCGACGTCTCCACCGGGTTGTGCTTGACGGTGACGCCGATCTGGCGCCACTGGTCGATCACCCAGATGCCGAACGGCTCGTAGGGCTGCGGCACCGCGCGGTTCAGCAGCGTGAACGACAGGTTCTCGGCGCCGGCCTCCTTGAGCAGCCGCCGCGCCTCGGCCCGCGCCGCGTTGATGTCACGGCCGTAGCCGGCCAGCTTTTCCAGCTCGGCCGGGGGCGTCGCCCACGGCGTGCCCGGCACCTGGATCCCCGCCACTTCCTTGATGAGCGCGATCTTGGAGAGCGCCTTGGACCCCTCGTGGCGGTCGAGCGCGAGGGTCAGCGCGCGCCGCACGCGCTTGTCGTCGTACGGCTTCTTCGCCTCGTTGGGCGTGATGCCAATGGAGCAGTTCCACGGGCTCTCCTGCACCGTGATCTTGTTGCCGAGCGCGCCGACCAGGGAATCGCGGTCGGCCGGCGTGAAGCCGCGGAACTGGATGTGGGCGCGCTCGCCCCGGACGGCCGCCACCTGGGCAGAGGCGCTGGGAATGAAGATGGCCCGGAAGCCGTCGAGGTAGGGCTTGCCCTTGTCCCAGTAGTCGGGGTTCTTCTTGCCGACCCAGTGCGAGCCGCGCACGTACTCGACGAACTTGAAGGGCCCGGTGCCCATCACGTTCTTCTCGTACCAGTGCGGGTCCTTGGCCAGGATGTCGGCCTTGTAGATGTAGTTCCAGGGCGAGGCCACCTGGGCCATGAACGAGGCCTCCGGGTGCTTGAGCCGGAACACGATCGTGTCCGGCGTCGGCGCCTCCACCGACTGCACGGAGGCGTAGGTCGACTGGCGGCTCGAGACGACGCCGGCCGGCGGGAAGATGATGTGGTCGTAGGAGGCCTTCACGTCCTTCGACGTCATCACGCTGCCGTCGTGGAACTTCACCCCCTGGCGCACCTTGAAGGTGTAGGTCCGGTGGTCCGTGGAGATGGTCCACGACTCCGCCAGGTCGCCCACGAACTTGGTGCCGGTCTTGTCGTTGGGATCGACCCGCATCAGCGTGTTGTATTGCGGCGCCGTCGGGTGGAGCATCGCGAACGTCTCCTCGCGGTGCGCGTCGAAGCTCGGCGGCTCGGCGGCGACGATGAAGATGAGCTCGCCGCCGCTGCGGGGCTTCTCCTGGGCGGCGGCCGGGCCGACCAGACCCAGGATGACGGAGAGGACGACGGACGCGAGCATCATCGACGCTGATCTCATGAGTACCTCCGGGACGGGGGGCAAGGTTCGGGTACGATAACACGCATCCGGGCTACCATCTATGGAGCCCATCCGGGGAAAGGAGCCGCCACATGCCGATCGCCACTCCCGAGGTGTACGCCGAGATGCTCGATCGGGCCAAGGCCGGCGCCTTCGCCTACCCGGCGATCAACGTCAGCTCCTCCCAGACGCTGAACGCGGCCCTCAAGGGCTTTGCCGACGCCGCCAGCGACGGCATCGTCCAGGTGTCCACGGGCGGGGCCTCCTACCTGTCCGGCGCCAAGGTCAACGACATGGTGGTGGGGGCCACGGCCCTGGCCGAGTACGCCCACGTGGTGGCCGCCCGGTATCCGGTTCACATCGCGCTGCACACCGACCACTGCCCGAAGAACAACCTGGACAAGTACGTGCGCCCGCTGGTGAAGCTCAGCCAGGACCGGGTCGCCCGCGGCCAGGGGCCGCTCTTCCAGTCGCACATGTGGGACGGCTCGGCCGTCTCGCTCACCGAGAACCTCCAGATCGCTCGCGAGCTGCTGGCCGCCTGCCAGAAGGCCAAGATCGTGCTGGAGGTCGAGATCGGCGTGGTCGGCGGCGAGGAGGATGGCGTGGTCGGCGCCATCAACGAGAAGCTCTACTCGACGCCGGAGGACGCGCTGCTCACCGCCGAGGCGCTCGGCACCGGCGAGCACGGCCGCTATCTGTTAGCCGCCACCTTCGGCAACGTGCACGGCGTCTACCAGTCGGGCGCCGTCAAGCTGCGGCCGCCGGTCCTCAAGCAGATCCAGGACGTCGTCGGCAAGAAGACCGGCAAGGCCAAGCCGTTCAACCTGGTCTTCCACGGCGGGAGCGGCTCGCTGCTGGAGGAGATCCGGGAGACGCTCGACTACGGCGTCGTGAAGATGAACATCGACACCGACACCCAGTACGACTTCACCCGGCCCATCGTCGACCACATGATGAAGAACTACAGCGGCGTGCTCAAGGTGGACGGCGACGTCGGCGAGAAGAAGGCCTACGACCCCCGTACCTGGGGCAAGGCGGCCGAGGCCGGCATGACCGTCCGCGTCGTCCGCGCGTGCGAGGATCTCCGCTCGGCCGGGACCAGCCTGCTCAGCGCGAAGGCTTGAGCTTCAGATCCTCGTAGGGCGCCGAATAGGAGAAGCCCTTGATGTGGTCGACGGCGGCCTCCTCCACCCGGGGGCCAACGCCCCACAGGAAGGCCAGCTCGTAGATCGGCACGTACATGACGCGGTCGTGCATGATCGCCTGGATCTGGTGCAGCAGCGCCTCGCGCTTCTTGCGGTCCAGCTCCCGGCCCTGGCGCTGATAGAGGTCCTCGATCTCCGGCACCACCCCCGACGAGTAGATGCCGCCCTTGGTCACATAGACCTCGATGCGCGTGGCCGCGTTGCCGGCCGGCGCGCCCAGCCCCATGATCACGCCCTTGAGCTTCTTGTCGCGCCACGCCGAGAGAAACGCGGCCCGCTCCATCGTGCGCAGCCGGGTGCGGATGCCGACGGCCTGCAGGTAGTTCACGAGCCCCTCGGCGAGGCCGAAGAACGGCGGGAACGGCGTGAGGTCGCCGGCGTCGAAGCCGTTGGGATAGCCGGCCTCGGCCAGCAGCCGCTTGGCCGCCGCCGGATCGTAGGGCCGGCGGATCGTACGCCCGCGAGAACTCCAGCACGCGCGGGATGAGGCCGCCGGTCGGCCGCGACATCCCGAGCGTCTCCGCCTGGTTGAGCGCGTCGCGATCGATGGCGAGGCTGGCGGCCATCCGCACGCGCCGGTCGTGCCACGGCGACTTGGGATCCCACTGCTCGGGCAGGTCGAGATAGGGCACGCCCGGTGGCTTGGCGGCGACGAGCTTGAACCCGGGCGTCCGCCGGATCTCTTCCGCGGTGGGCCCGCTCAGCAGGTAGACGATGTCCACGTCGCCGGCCTTGAGCGCCGCCGCCCGCGTCGTCTCGTCCGGCATGCTGCGGAAGACGAGCCGCTTGACCGAGGGCGTCTTGCGCCAGTACCCCTCGAACGCCTCCATGACGAGATCCACACCGGGGTTGAAGCTGACGACGCGATAGGGACCAGCACCGACCGGCGCCTTCTTGAAGCCGTCGTCGCCGACCTTCTCCACGTAGCGCTTGGGCACGACCCAGGCCGCGCCCGTCGCCGAGGTGCCGTAGAAGGTCATGAAGTCCGGCCACGGCTCCTTGAGGACGAAGCGAATGCGGCCGGGATCGACGATCTGCACCTCGCGCACGTGGCCCTTCAGCAGCGCGGCGGCGGCGCCCTTGTAGCGGTCGAACGAGAACTTCACGTCCTCGGCCGTCACCGGGTCGCCGTTGTGGAACTTGACGCCCTTGCGGAGGACGAACTCGTAGGTGAGCCCGTCCTTCGAGACCGTCCACGACTCGGCCAGGCTCGGGGTGTTGTCGCCGGCCGGCATCGGCTTCACCACCGCGTCGTGGATGGCGTACAGCACCATGAACGGGTTGATGAACGCCTCGGTGTCGCCGGGGTCGAGCCAGCGGGCGGCCAGGGTGACGTGCAGCCCCCACGTCAGCGTGCCCTCGGGGGCGGCGGCGGCCGGGCCGGCCACGGCCGCCAGCAACAGCAGGACGATCAGCGCCACTCTCATCGAGCGCCTCCCCTTCTTCAGTTCCATCAGGGCCGACGGCCGGTCGGCGGCGTGACGGGTCGGCGCAGCGGCATCGGCGTGTTGCGAAGGCTCTCCAGCTCGATCGCCGGCATGTCGATGCTGAGCGCGCGCAGCACGCCGTTGGCGAGCTCGTCGTAGCGGCTGAAGGCGCGGCGCAGCCGCGCGCGCCAGGCGACGACGCCGCCGTTGGCGTGCAGCTCGAAGGCCGACTCGCGGCCGTCCAGGGCCGAGGCGACGTGGTCGGCGGCGAGCTGCAGCAGCGCGGCGCGCTGCAGCGCCGTGTAGCCGCCGCCCCCGAACGATTCCTCGAGCCCCGCCCCGATCTCCGGCGAGGCCAGATCCTTGTCCGACGGCGCCACCACCAGCGAGGAGCCGGGCAGGATGCGGAGGATCTCCGCCATGCGCTGGCGCGCCCGCTGCATGGCGAGGCTGCCGGCGGCCACGTGGGCGCGGCCGGGGATGCAGGTGCCGGCCTCGCCAGGCTCGGGGTCGAGCTCGGCCGCGGTCTGGCAGCTCCGCACCGTCTGCACGTCGGTGACGAGGTCCATCAGGTACTCGAGCGTGGGCTCGTGCTCCTTGAGGCCCATCGCGTCGGCACAGGCCAGCGCCAGCCCCAGCGTGAACTCGGCCTTGGCCAGCCAGCAGTAGAGCTGGTGCCAGAAGCACCAGGAGGCGATCGGCTCCGGCGACGGCTCGGTGAGGAAGACGCGCTCCCACGGCACCAGCACCTCGTCGAGCCACAGCTGCCCGTCCAGCTCGTCGAAGCGGCTGCTCAGCGGCGCCAGGAACGGGTTGGGATGGCGCGCCGAGACCTTGCGGCAGAGCACGGTGACGCCGGGCGCGTTCACGGCCACCACGAACGTGGCGCGATGACCGGCGTGATCGATGCCGGAATGCGCTGCCGATGTACACGTCCTCGGCGTAGGCCGGGCTGGTGTGCATCCCCACCTTGCCGCTCAGCACCAGGCCGGCGTCGGTCTCGCGGACGACGCGCAGCGCGGTGCGCTCGCGCGGGTCCTCGCGCAGCCGGTAGCCGATGGTGGCGGCCCCGGCCGAGAAGGTCAGGAACCGGCCGGTGCGCGCGATCAGCGCGCGATAGTCGCGTCGGCGTCGGCGATCTGCTCGGGGCGAGACCTTGCGCTGCCGGACGGCGTCGAGGATGCCGAGCGCGATGAGGTTGCCGTAGCCGGGCGTGTGGGTCACGTTGCCGGCGCTCGGGAAGATCGTCGCCGAGTAGCAGCGGCCCATCGCGCGCAGGTCGGCCGCGCTCGTCGGCACCGCGAACGCCCACGGCGTGCGCGCGCCCCCGGCGTCGGGCGGCGTGAGCACGACGTCCGCCCAGGCGGGATCGAGATGACGGTCGTACCAGGCGACGTACTCGTCGACCATCGCCGCGCGTGGCGGGATGCACCGTCACGTCCTCGATCAGCCCCTCGCCCATCACGAAGACCCGGCGGCCGTCCCGCAGGGCCTCGCGGTACTCGGCCCCCGTGCGCATCAGGCGAGCTTCGGCATCACCTGCTCGGCGAAGCGGCGCATCGCGCGCTCGACCTCGTCGCGCGGCAGCATCGAGCCCTGATCGAACCAGCCGATGATCTGCGAGAGCCCGAACTCGTCGCGGGCGGCCTGCAGCCGATCGACGACCTCGGCGGCGTCGCCGAACACCGCCTGGTCGCGGAAGAACTTCTCGTACGGCAGATTCGCCAGCGTCTCCTCGATGATCTTCAGCCGCGGCAGGTGGTCGGCGTAGGAGTCGGGCAGCTGCGAGAAGATCGTCTCGGATGTTCTCGTAGTACTTGCGCACGCCGGGCCGCATGGCGTCGCGGGCGGCGGCCCGGTGGCGCCGACGTGCATCGGGAACATCAGCGCCATCTGGTCGTCGCGCCACGCATGGCCGGCGGCGGCGAGGCCGCGCGCGGTAGAGCGCCATGCACTCGCGCAGCAGCGGCAGCGGCGTGGTCGTCGTGCCCGAGTAGATCGGCAGCCCGGTGTCGCGCGATGTGCGCGAAGCTCTCCGGCGTGTGGACGGCCACCCGGATGGGCGGGTGCGGCTGCTGCATCGGCCGCGGCACCACCGCGAGGTCCTCGACCTGGTAGAACGTCCCCGTGGATAGCTGAAGCGCTCCTGCGTCCACGCCAGGCGGATGATCTCGCAGCGCCTCGTCGAAGCGCGCGCGGTTCTCGGCCACGGGGATGCGGAAGCCGTGGAACTGGCTCGGGATCGAGCCCCGGCCGACGCCGAACTCCAGCCGCCCGCCCGACAGCACATCGGCGGTGGCCGCCTGCTCGGCGCAGCTCAGCGGATGCTGCAGCGGCAGCAGGCGTGACCGCGGTCCCGATGCGGATGCGCCGCGTCCGCTGCGGCGATGACCGGCACCACCATGAGCGGGTTCGCCAGCAGCGAGAAGGCGCCGCCGAAGTGCAGCTCGGCCAGCCAGGCCACGTCGAAGCCGAGCGACTCGGCCAGCGCGATGAGCTCGAACATCTCCTCGTAGCGCTCGGCGTGCGTCTGGCCGGCGGCCTCCGGCGCCTGGAAGAACACGCCGAATCGCATGGGACGCGAGCATACGGCATACGCCGCCGTCCTTCTAGTGGCGTCTCGAGCGGCGAATGCCCTAGGCGGCGCTCCGGGACTTCGCGCGAGGCTTGCTGGGGTCGTGGCTCGGCGCCGAGACCGTCCTCAGCGTCTCGTGCGCCTCCGCCGGCTTGACCTCGCCGCGGCCGACCAGATCGGCCATCGACAGGACCCCCTGCAGCTTGCCCTGCTCGTCGACGACGAGCACGCGCCGGATCTGGTTCTCCCGCATGAGCTCCGCCGCCTTCTGCACCGAGTCGTTGGGCGAGCAGGTCACCACGACGCGCGTCATGCACGCCTCGACCGCGACCAGGCGGGGATCACGACCCTCCGCGATGACGTTCATGCAGAGATCGCGATCGGTGACGACGCCGGCCACCTTCTGGCCCTGCTCGTTGTCGATCACGGGAATGATCCCGGTGTCCTCATCGCGCATGATGCTCGCCGCCTTTGGCGCCATGTCGGAAGGCACGCAGCAGCTGGGGTTCTTCGTCATGACGTGCTTGACTCGCATCGGTGTACCCCTCCCCCCGATGTCCGGGAAGCGGGTTACGCAGCAACGCCCGTGCCGATCTAATTCCGACGGCGCGGGAGCCGGCGTTTGGCAGCTTTGACTCGGCGGCAGGACAGGTACAGCGGCAGGACAGATGCAGGCGACAGCGTCATGCGTGCTCGTCGCCGGCGGCTCGCTGTGCTCCTCGGTCTCATCCTGATCGTCGGCGGGGCCACGGTGGCCGCACTGCCCCACATCGTCCGCCGCGTCGCCGTCGCCCGGATCCATTCCATCACGGGCCGCCCGGTCACCATCGAGGCTGTCCAGCTCAGTCCGCTGAGCGGACGCCTCACGGTGAGCGGGTTCCGTCTCGACGAGCGTGACCGGCCGGCGCCCTTCGCCGACTTCCGCCGGCTGGAGGCCCGGATCCACCTGCCCTCGCTGCTGCTCGGCCGAATCTGGATCCGTGACCTGGTCGTGACCGACTCGACCGTGCGGGTCGTGCGGTTGCCGGCCGGCGATTTCAACTTCTCCGACCTCATCCAGGCCTCGGGCGACGTCCGCCCGTCCACTCGACGTGACCGTGGATCACTTCGCCCTGTCCGGCGGGACCATCACGCTCGAGGACAGGGCCCTGGCCGAGCCGCGGACGTGGGCCTCGGAGCAGATCACGATCGAGGCGCGCAACGTATCCACGCGTCGGAACGATGGCACCGCTGTCGGGCGGTCGCTGGTCGTGGGGGCGCCGGTCTCGCTCGAGGTCAAGAACCTGCGGCTCTACCCCATTCACCTGCAGGCCACCGTCAACGTGGAGGGCGCCGACCTCACGCCGCTGCAGGTCTACGTCCCCCCCGGCGCACCGATCCTGATCGCGCAGGGTCGCGCGAGCACCACCCTCGCGCTCACGCTGGACGCGAGGGAGGGTCTGCGGGCCGATGCGACAGGACGCCTCGAGGATCTCGTGCTGCTCCGGCCCGAGGGGGGCGACCCGCTTGCCGTCGTGCCGAGGCTGACGGCCGAGATCGCCGGGTTCGGGTTCCGCGACGGCCACCTGCAGCTGGCACGGCTCGCGGTCGACGGCGCCACGGGGGCGTCCGCGACGCCGCGATGCAGCGGGGCCGCTTTCCGCCGGCGACGATACGGGCGAGCGTGTCCGATCTCACGTGGCCGGCGACAACGCCCGGCCGGCTCGACCTTCTCTCCAGTGTTCCCGGAGGCGGCACGCTGGCCGTCTCGGGCACGCTCCAGCCTCCTCCCGCCGCGAGCCGGCTGCGCCTGCGTCTGAGCAATCTCGATCTCGCGCCCTGGGCGCAGCTCTTGCCGGTGGCGGCGCGGGTGACCGGCATCGCCGAGGCGGACCTCGATCTGAACGAGCCGCTCGCCGCCGATGTGCCGGCACGCGTGCAGGGCTCGCTCGCCATCAATCGGCTGTCGGTGGCGGACGGGCGCCGGGAGCTGCTCGGCGCCCGGCGCGTGGAGGCGCGCGGTCTCGAGCTGCACTGGCCCACCCGACTCGTCGTCAAGCGCGTGCTGCTCAGCGGGCCCCAGGGCCTGGTCGAGCGCGACCGCTCCGGCAACTTTCCGCTGAGCGCGCTCGCCGGTCGCCCGGGCGCCTCGCCGGGCGCGGCCGCATCACGCGGCGGCGAGCCGGCTCAGGCCCCGGCGACGCCGCCGCTCGGCGTCGAGGTCGGCGAGGTGGCCGTGCAGGATGGCCGGATGACGTGGCGCGACGAGACCGTCTCGCCCGTGGCGTCGCTCGCCGTCTCCAGCATCGACGCCAGCGTGACCGGCGTCGGGTGGCCCGTGCGCGGGCCACTGGGCGTGCGCGCGGCCGTGCGCCCCCCGGGCGGCGGTCACGTGCAGCTTTCGGGGCGGGTGGGCCTGGAGCCCCTGACCGCCGATCTGCGCGTGGTGACGAGGGCGCCGAGCTGGCGCCGTATCAGCCTTACGTGCCGATCGCCGCGCGCCTGGACGGCGCGGCCGACATGGACGTCGCCGTGATCGTCGCCCCG
>CAVTGC010000009.1:0-582079 GCA_963734175.1 uncultured Candidatus Rokubacteria bacterium | reverse complement strand
GTCCGCAGCGAGCGCTTGCTCATGGAGCAGCTGGACTACAACCTGCTGTTCCGGTGGTTCGTGGGCCTGGCCATGGACGATCGGATCTGGGACGCCACGGTGTTTACCAAGAACCGGGACCGACTGTCCGAGGCGATATTGCCCGGGCCTTCTTCACGCAGGTCCGCGCGCAGGCCGAGCAACGGGGGCTGCTGTCCGACGAGCACTTCACGGTCGATGGCACGCTGGTCGACGCGTGGGCGAGCCTCAAGAGCTTCCAGCGCAAGGACGCGCCGCCGCCGCCGCCGGACGACCCGGGCAACCCCACGGTGAATTTCCACGGGGAACGGCGCCGCAACGCGACCCATGCGTCGACGACCGATCCGCAGGCCTTGCTGTATCGCAAGGGCGCCGGGCGCGAAGCGAAGCTCTGCTACCAGGGCCACGTGCTGATGGAGAACCGCCACGGCCTGGCCGTCGACGGCTGCCTGACCGCTGCCAATGGCTACGGGGAGCGGGCCGCCGCGCTGGAGATGATTGGCCCGTGGGCGGAGCGCCGTCGGGTGACCTTGGGCGCCGACAAAGCCTATGACACCCGCGACTTCGTCGAGGCCCTTCGGCTGCTCCAGGTGACCCCGCATGTGGCGCAGAACACCTCGAATCGCTCGAGTGCGATCGATGAGCGCACCACGCGCCACGCCGGCTACGAGGTGAGCCAACAGAAACGCAAGCGGATCGAAGAGATCTTCGGCTGGCTGAAGACGATCGGCTTGATGCGGCAGACGCGACACCGGGGCCGGCGGCGCGTCGGCTGGATGTTCGTGTTTAGCTTGGCGGTCTACAACCTGGTGCGGATTCGCAATCTCATGGAGCAGGCCGCATGAGTCATGACGAGCACCGCGAGGCTCCAGCGGCTGATGGCGACACGACAGCCAGTCGCGGCCCACCCCAGCGCCCGCCGTTGCTCCTGTACACCTGCCGACTGTGCCCCTTTCACCTGCTTTTTCCGCAGCCTGCTAGAGGATGATGCTATGAACCTCGACCAGCTCGTCGGGATTTTCGAAAGACGGCGGCATCTCGCGCCATCGTACGAGCGCCAGGTGCGACGGACGCAGGACGGCGCCGACAATCACGCCGACAACGCCGCCGGGGTTTTCGCGACGACGGACCAGCACGCCGAGTTCAAGAGGCCAACGCTGTCCTGAATGTGCCATGTTGCATCTGGAAGGTGCGAACGGCATGCCACTGGCCGCTGATTCCGACCATTTGCTACTGCATAGTTTGGCGACGTTGACTATTCTCGTCAGCGCAGGCGTCAGTAGTTTAGAGACCACCCATAGGAGCGTCAGATCTCCTGCCGCTAGTGGTTGGATGAGGTCGGCAGGGACTGATTTCCGTGCTCATCCGGTGCCGGGTCCTTCGCCCACCGTCGCTCCGCCCGGGTCAGCGCTCGCCTCCATTTGCGCAGCGCGTAGAGCATGCCGGGCGACCCACTTGGCGCTTGAACCGTTTCAGTGCGTGCTTCGATCGGCTTGTCGGCGGCGAGCACGATCGCCGGTTGGTCGTGCCGCACGACGTCACGGGGCGCCCGAGGCGGCCACGAGACAGGTGACCGGCGGGGTCATGATCGCGGCGCGGGCCCTTTCACTCGTCGATCGTGCCGATGCTGATCGCGTGCTCGGTCACGCCGGCGCTGAGCTCTCCTCAGCCGGCGTGTGCGCGATCGTGTGCCAGGCCTCGAGCATGATCTGCTCCGAGTAGGGACTAAATCCCGCGCCCCGGTGATAGAACGAGAACACGCGGAGCGCCGTCGTATCGCTGACCATCGAGCAGCAGTGGACGCGCCACCCGTTGTCGAGCAGGGTGATCTTGTGACTCATGCGGCGAGCGCTCCCAGGGTGACGGCGTAGGCGCGGACGGCCGGGCTCAACGTGTCTTGTTCCGCGGTCCCGCGGCGTGCGCGCCCCTGGCTCGTCGTCAGCGGCTCGTGAAACGTGCCCCACGGTTCCGTGGGATGCATGAAGATGAACAAGCGGCCGTGGTGCTCGACGATCACCCCGTCGGTCACGCCGCCGAGCTGCAGCCACCAGACGTAGTAGCGCCAGGCGCCGTCAAGGTCGTAGGCGCGGCCGATCATCGGATCGTCTCCATCTGCTCCCCGAGGTCCGCGAAGCAGTCAATCACGTCGGGATATGGGTTGAGCCGGAACCACTCGATCGTGGCCTCCGGCAAGCGGCCGAAGGCCAGGTGGACCCCATCGAGGCCGCGGTCGTGCGCAACGTGTTCGCCTGGTACGACGCGGGCGCCGGCCTGGGCACGATCGCGAAGCGGCTGACGGCGGCAGGTGTGCCGGCGCCGTGGGGTGGTACGAGCTGGGCGGTCGGGCCGCTGCGGCTCATGCTGCGCCGGGAGACGTACGCGGGCCGGCGGGCGTTCGCGCGCACCATGACCAGCCACGCGGGCGGGACCAAGAACCAGCGCAGCCGGCCCGTAGCCGAGTGGCAGGCCCCCGGGAGATTGACCGGGAGCTCTTCCAGCGCGTCCAGGCGCGGCTCGAGGGCCGGGCGTCCAGCTTCCTCCGTGGGCGCGGCGGCCGGCTGATCGGGCGCCCGCGGGGCGACGACGCCAACCCGACGCACCTGCTCAGCGGGCTCCTGGTCTGCGCTCGGTGCGGACGGGCGATCGGGCCGGTCGTCGGCCGGCCCGGCAGCGCCCGCTACGCGTGCGCCAACTATCACCGCCGCAGGGTGGCGGCGTGCGGCAACGGCCTGCGCGTGAAGGTGGCGGCCCTCGACGCCGCTGTGATCGACGCGGTGGCGGCTCGCCTAGGTGTCCGGACTCGTAATAGTGTTGACACTTCGCGTGAACAAAGAAGAAGGCCATCGGCCCTATCTTTCCCAGAGTGCTTACCCGGCCAAGGGAACCACTGTGGGAGGACGGACCGATGACCCTCGACGAGAGCGTACACGGAATGCGCCTGCGCGTCATCGAGCGCGCGCAGGTGCTCGGCAACGTCAGCGCCGTCTGCCGCGAGCTGGGGATTTCCCGGACGCTCTTCTATCGCTGGCGCCACCGGCTGGAACGCTATGGCGTCGAGGGGGTCCATCCCCGGCGGCAGCGCGCCGGCGCGGGGCGGCCGGTGGCGACCCCGCCGGAGGTGGAACGGCTGGTACTTGGGATCGCGATCAGTGCCGCGACCTGGGGGTGCCGCCGCCTCGCGGCCTACCTGGCGCGCACCTGGCAGATCCGCCTGGCGCCCAGCACCGTGCAACGGCTGCTCCGCCGGGTCGGCTTGGCCACGCGCCGAGCGCGCCTGACCGTGCTCGAGCAGCAGGCGGCCCGCACGGCCGGGCTGCTGACGGACCGCACGCGGGAGAAGCTCTGGCGGGCCCGTCACGGCCGCACGCGGCACGTCGAAGCCACCGAGCCGGGCCAGCTCGTGTGCCTGGACACCTTCTACATCGGCAACCTCAAGGGCGTCGGCAAGGTCTGGCAGATCACGGCCTGCGATGCGGCGACCTCCTACGGGCTGGCCGGCCTGCTGCCGGCCCACGATGCGGCCGCCGCCGCCACCTTCCTGCGCGAGGTGGTCGTCCCTCACTTCCACCGCGCGGGCTGGCCGGTGCGGCGCGTGCTGACCGACGGCGGCCCCGAGTTCAAGGCGGCCTTTGATGTCGCCTGTCGCGACCTCGGCGTGCGGCACACGCGGACCAAACCGCGTCACGCGTGGACGAACGGCTTCGTCGAACGCCTGCAGGGCACGATTCTCCAGGAACTCTGGCGCATCGTCTTCCGCCGTCGCTACTTCACCCGTCGCGCCGCCCTGCAGCGGGCTCTCGACGGCTTCATGCGCTACTACAACCACGAACGGCCTCACCAAGGCTATCGCGTCCGCGGTCGTACCCCGGCCGCGCTCGTCTGGGGCGTGGCCGCGCAGTGAGCTCATTCACCACCACTCTGGGGCCGCCGAAGTGTCAACACCATTCCGAGTCTGGACATCCTAGCGCCCGAG
This sequence comes from uncultured Candidatus Rokubacteria bacterium, assembly GCA_963734175.1. Lineage (GTDB taxonomy): Bacteria > Methylomirabilota > Methylomirabilia > Rokubacteriales > CSP1-6 > AR5. The sequence goes on along the minus strand of CAVTGC010000009.1, from coordinate 578,088 downwards.
GTCGTGGCTGAGGCGATCCGGGGCGCGGTCGCGCTCCTCAACGCCAGCCAGGATGCAGCGCAGGGCCGGCGGGCGGCGATCGCGGGCGAGCTGGCAACCATCGCCACGCGGGAGCGCCCGCTCCTCGACCCGCTGGGGGACGGCGACGCCGCCTTGTCCGTCAGCATCAAGGGCCGGCTGCGCGCTGAGCTGGCCCGGCGCGATGCGCTGGCGGCCGAGCTGGAGGCGATCGACACGGCGACGCCCGTGGACGCCGCGGCGCTGGTGCGGGGGTGGAGGGGCGGGCGGCGGATCTGCGCGGCCTGCTACACCGCCATCCGGCTCAAGCGCGCCAAGTGCTCAGGCTCGTGCTGGCGGGTGAGCAATTCCGGTGTGTTCCGTACGATGATGCTCGCGGCAGAGGCTACGACGTGAGGGCGACGGGCACCTACGCGCCCCTTTGCACCGTCCGTGACTTCCACACCCGCTTGGCGAGGCTCCGGGCGATCGCGTTGACGCGATCGCCGGCGCGGCCGGTGCGTCGCCAGAACAGGCGCGCCCGCTCCATCGCGTTCAGGTGGGAGAAATAGTAGACGTCGTCGACGGCTTCGATGGCCACCGCCGCTCCGATCTTCAGCCCGCGGGTGTCGGCCCCGTGGCAGACGAAGCGGCCGCCGCCGTCGAGCTCGACCAGCGCGATGTGCAGGGGCGAGCGAAACCCCTCGGGCGGCGTGTGCAGCGTGGTGAACGACACGATCTCGCCCACGCCCGACAGCGTGGCCGGCGCCATCGCCACCGGATGATACGGGCAGTACGTCGCCGGCGGCGCCACCACCAGGTCGCAGCGCGGGCACCGCGAGGCGGCGATGGTCTCGATCATGCGAGCCCGTTTGATTGTTGGAGCGGCGGCCGCTCGGCCGGCTCGGGTCGTGGGTGGCCTGTTCTAGAAACGCTCCGGCTCCGCTCAACCTGGCTACGCTCGACTCGCATCAGGCCCGCTCCAGCAGCGTGACCCAGTTGTTGGTGGCCAGGCCGCCGATCGAGTGGGCCAGCGCACGGGCGGCACCCGTGACCTGGCGGCCTTCGGCCCGGCCCCGCAGCTGCCAGACGCACTCGACGATCTGGGCGACGCCGGTGCCGGCCAGCGGATGGCCGCGCGCCTTGAGGCCGCCCGACGGGTTGATGGGCAGCCGGCCGTCGAGCGCGGTGTCGCCGTCGAGGGTGGCACGTCCGGCCTTGCCCGGCGGCAGCAGCCCCAGGTCTTCGAGCGAGATCAGCTCGAAGGGCGTGAAGGCGTCGTGGACCTCGGCCAGATCGACGCGCTCGGGGCCGAAGGCGGCCATCGCGTAGGCTTCGCGGGCGGCAGCCCGGGTGGCCGCGAAGCTGGTCAGCTCGCGGCGGTGGCGCACGGCCAGCGTGTCGGCGCCGTGGCCCATGCCGGCGATCCGCACCGCGGTCGGGGCGGCGCCGAGCACGACGGCGGCGGCGCCGTCGGAGATCGGGCAGCAGTGCATCAGGCGCAGCGGATCGGCCACCATGCGGCTCTCCAGCACGTCCTCGATGGCCACCGCCTGCTGGAAGTGGGCGAGCGGATTGCGGGTGGCGTTCGCGTGGTTCTTGACGGCCACCTGCGAGATCTCGCGCGCGGTCACTCCGTGCCGGGTCATCAGGGCGCGGGTGACCAGCCCGGCCAGCGCCGGCATGGTGGCGCCGTAGGTGCGCTCGTAGGGATCGATCGAGCGGCCGATGATCTCCGAGACCCTCGGCGTCGCCAGGTGCGTCATCTTCTCGCCGCCCACCACGAGCACGGTGCGACGCAGCCCGGCGGCGATCTGGGCGAAGCCCGCGTAGACCGCCGCCGCCCCCGACGAGGTCGCCGTCTCGATCCGCAGCGCCGGCACCCCGGAAAACCCCATGTGGGTGGCCACGTTCGAGGCGAAGTTGCCGGCGCCGACGAACTCCTCGGGGTTCATGGTGGCCACCACGATCGCCTCGGGCGCCTCGAGACCGGCGTCGGCCAGCGCGGCGCGGGCGGCGTCGGCCATGAGCTCGGGCAGCGGCTCGGTCCGGCGCCCGATGCGCGTCATGCCGGCCCCGGCCACGAACACCCGCTGCATGGTGGCTATTCTATGCAACGAGCCGGGCGAGCGCGGGCCCCTTTCGTGGTCGTGGCGGCGGGGCCGGCCGCCCACCCGGCAACGTCAGCCGGGGTGGCCGGCCCGACGCGGCGGCGGGGGTGGCACCGCCACCCCCAGCTCGCGCATGAGCCGGAGCAGGTACGTCCGCTGCAAGCCGAGCACGCGGGCGGCGTGGGTGCGGTTGCCGCGCATCTGGTGCAGCGTGGTCTCGATCAGCCGGCGCTTGAAGTCGGAGACGGCGCCGTGATAACCGAGCGGGCGCGGAAACGTGGACGCGGCGGTGGTCATCGCGGTGGGGGCTGGAATCGTATTCATGGCGACGCCGACGGTCGCAACCGATGTGCCACGGTAGAAACGCGCGAGAATGGCTCGCGATGGTGCCGGATCGGGCCCGGGCAGTGCCCAGTCCGCGTGGCGGCGCTGCACAAAACGAAGGGCCCTCACGCGAGGGCCCTTCGCCGCGCTCGAACGCCCGGAGGCTGCTACGACTTGGTGGCCGGCTTGACCCCGGGGTTGTCCTTGAAGAACTTCTTGTTCAGCTCGGTGAAGTTCTTCCACTGGTCGGGGACTTCGTCCTCGGCGAAGATCGCCTTCACCGGACACACCGGCTCGCACGCCCCGCAGTCGATACACTCGTCCGGATGGATGTAGAGCTGCGTCTCGCCCTCGTAGATGCAGTCGACGGGGCATACCTCGACGCACGCTTTGTCCTTGACGCTAATGCAGGGCTCAGCGATCACATAAGGCATCTAGGGCCTCCCGATATCCTACGCTCATCAGTCGCGCGTCCCGCGCCGATCAGACCTGCAATTTGTATCGCGCCGGTCCCAGGGTGTCAAGCATTTCGAGATGTTATCGACGCTACTGCGTCCGCAGGCGCGGGTCGAGCGCGTCCCGCAGCGAGTCGCCGAACAGGTTGAACGCGAACACCGACAGGCTGATGGCCAACCCCGGGAACACGGCCATCCACGGTGCCGCCTCCGCGAACTCAACCGCCGCCCCCCGCAGCATCAGCCCCCAGGCGGCCACCGGCTCCTGCACGCCAAGACCGAGAAAGGACAGCGACGACTCCAGGAGGATCGCCTGTCCCAGGAACGCGGTGAGCATGATCAGGTACGGCGCCATCACGTTGGGCAGCATGTGGCGCAGGATGATGCGGGTGTGGCCGAAGCCGGCCGCCCGGGCGGCGTCCACGTACGGCATCTCCCGGACGGCCAGCGCCGAGGAGCGGATGACGAGCGCCGAGCGCGGGATCATCGGGATCATGATGGCCATGATCAGGTTGGGGATCGAGTTGCCGAGGATGGCCACCAGGGCCAGGGCCAGGATGATGAGCGGGAAGGACAGGAAGATGTCCATCACCCGCTGCAGGTACAGGTCGACGCGGCCCCCGAAGTAGGCGCTGGCCACGCCGAGCACGGCGCCGAGGGTGGCGCCCATGACCGAGGCGCCGAAGCCGACCAGCAGCGCCGTCCGCGAGCCGTAGATCAGCCGCGAGAGCACGTCGCGCCCGAACGCATCGGTGCCGAGCCAGTGCGCACGGGAGGGCGGCGCCAGCATGGCGCCGAAGTCGTTGACGACCGGGTCGTAGCGGGAGATGAGTGGGGCCAGGATGGCCACCACCAGCATCAGCAGGATGATGCCGGCCCCGATGGCGCCCAGCGGCCGGCGCAGGCAGAAGTCGCGGACGACCTCGCCCCAGCCCCCACTCGCCTCGGGAACGTCGGCCTCGAGCGCGCGATCGAACGGCGGGTTCAGCGCCATGCCGGCCTCCTCGTCGAGCCTCGCATCAGCGGTAGCGGATCCGGGGGTCGAGCCACGCGTAGGCGATGTCCATCAGGAAGTTCACGATGATGAACGACCCGGCCACGAGCATGATCAGCGCCTGCAGCAGCGTGTAGTCGCGATGGGCGACGGCCTGCACGAAGAGCAGGCCGATGCCGTTGAGGTTGAACACCTGCTCGGTGACGACGAGGCCGCCGATCAGGAACGCGAACTCCAGCGCGACCACCGTGAGCACCGGCAGCATCGCGTTCTTGAGCGCGTGCCGCGACAGGATCAGCTTCTGCATGAGCCCCTTGGCCCGGGCAGTGCGGATGTAGTCCTCGCGCAGCACCTCCAGCATGGCCGAGCGGGTCATGCGAGTGGCGACGGCCGAGTAGCGGTAGCCGACGGCCAGCGCCGGCCAGATGAGCTGGGCGAGGTTCTGCACGGGATTGACCCAGAACGGGGTGTACACCATGGGCGGCAGCCACTTGAACACGACCAGCATCACGAGAATGATCACGATCCCCAGCCAGAACGACGGCATGGCGAGCCCGGCGATCGAGAACAGGCGCACGCTGTAGTCGATCCACGTGTCCTGCTTGAGCGCGGACAGCACGCCCAGTGGTATGGCCAGGATCACGGCCACCGCGGTCGCCATGATGGCCACCTGCAGCGAGAGCGTGAAGCGCAGCTTGATCTCCTCCCAGATCGGCGCCCCCGTCCACATCGAGGTGCCGAAGTCCAGGCGGACCACGCCGGTGATCCAGGTGAGGAACTGCTTCCAGACGGGCTGGTCGAGACCGATGCGCGCCCGCTCCCGGTCCAGGATCTCCTGGGACACGGCGCCGCGGTCGCCGGAGTAGCGCAGCTCGACCACGTCGCCGGGGATGACCCTGATGAGCAGGAACGTCACCAGGGCCACCCCGAACAGCGTGGGCAGCATCAGCAGGAAGCGCTTGACGAGGTATTTGGACACGCGGCTATTCCGAGAGCCACACCGTGTCGAGCTGGTTGTTCAGATAGTGGCTGGGCGTGATCGTCCAGCCCTTGACCTTGGCCAGGTGGGGCACGATACGGTGCCACTGCAGCGTGTAGATGACGTGCGCCTCGTCGTCGAGCAGCCGCTTCTCGAACTGGCGCAGGATCTTCTTGCGCTCCTCGGGGTCGGTCGCCCGCCCCTGCCGGCTGAACAGGTCGTCGATGACCGTGTCCTTGTGCTTGCCGTAGTTGGCGTCCGAGTGGCTCAGGAAGCGCGGCAGGTCGAGATCGGGCTCCACGATGAAGCCGCACTGGAAGTCCATGGCGACGTCGAAGTCACCGCGCTTGAGCAGGTTGTGATAGGCGGAGGCCTCGACCATCTCCATCTTCACGTTGAGGCCGATCTGCCGCCACTGGTCGATGAGCCAGATCCCCAGGTGCTCGTAGGGATGGGGGATGCCGCGGTTCTTGAACGTGAAGGCGAAGCCGTCGGGCACGCCGGCCTCGCGCAGCAGGCGCTTGGCCTCCGCGCGGTTCTTGCCGATGTCGCGGCCGTACCCGGCCAGCTTCTCCAGCTCGGCCGTGGGCGTCGCGTACGGGGTGCCGGGCACCTGGATGCCGCCCACGTCCTTGACGAGCGTGATCCGCGACAGCGCCTTCGAGCCCTCGTAACGGTCCAGGGCCAGGCTGAGGGCACGCCGCACGCGCTTGTCGTCGAACGGCTTCTTGTCGTGGTGCATCGAGACGAAGTTCAGGCAATCCCACGGGCTCTCCTGCACCGCGAGCTTGGGCCCCAGGGCCTGGGCCAGGCTGTCGCGCTCGGGCGGGCTGAAGCCCCGGAACTGGATCATGGCGCGCTCGCCGCGGATCGCCGCCACCTGCGCGGCCGAGGCGCTGATGAAGATCGCGCGGTAGCCATCGAGGTAGGGCTTGCCCTTGTCCCAGTAGTCGGGGTTCTTCTTGCCGACCCAGTGCGAGCCCCGCACGTGCTCCCCGAACTTGAAGGGCCCGGTCCCCATGACGTTCTTCTCGTACCAGTGGGGGTCCTTGGCCAGGATGTCGGCCTTGTAGATGAAGTTCCACGGCGAGGCCAGGTTGAGGAGGATCGAGCCCTCGGGGTACTTCAGCTTGACCACGAACGTGCTCGCGTCGGGGGCATCGATCGAGGCAACCGACGCGTAGGCCTCCCTGCGTAGCGACTTCACGCCCGCCGGGGGGTTCAGGATCTTGTCGTAGCTGGCCTTGACGTCCTTCGAGGTCAGCTCGCTGCCGTCGTGAAACTTGACACCCTTGCGGATCTTGAAGGTGTAGGTCAGCTGGTCCTTGGAAACCGTCCACGACTCGGCCAGGTCGCCGACCGGCTTGGTTCCAGTCTTGTCGAAGGGGTCGACCCGCAACAGCGTGTTGTAGTGAGGCGCGACCGGGTGGGTGACGCCGAAGGTCTCTTCCTGGTGCCCGTCGTAGGACGGAGGCTCGGAGGGGACCACGAAGACCAGCTCACCTCCCTGACGGGGCTTGTCCTGGGCCGAGGCCAGCAGGGCGCCGGCAACGACCAGGGTCGTGATCAGTGACAGTAGGGCGAGAACGGGACGACGCATTCGCCACCTCCTGTCGCGACCCCAGGGGGGGCCGGACATGTTTCGGGTCAAACGGGCGGCAACTACGAAAGGTTGCAGGCAACGTACCCGCGGTCAGACCACGCTGTCAAGCCAGCAGGCACGCCGCCCAATGACCGGGGCTGACCTCCCGCAGAGGCGGAATCTCCCCCCGGCAGCGATCGATGGCGATGGGGCAGCGGGGGTGGAAGACGCAGCCCGATGGCGGGTTCAACGGGCTTGGCACCTCGCCCGCGAGAACCGTGCGGGGCCGCTGGGCTTCCAGGACCGGATCGGGAATGGGCACCGCGGCGAGCAACGCCTTCGTGTAGGGATGCAAGGGGTTGTCGTACAGCTCGGCCCGGTCCGTGATCTCGACGATCTTGCCCAGGTACATGACCGCGACCCGGTCGGAGATGTGGCGCACGACCGCGAGGTCGTGGGCGATGAACAGGTAGGTGAGGCCGAACTCCGACTGCAGATCCTCCAGCAGGTTGATGATCTGGGCCTGGATCGACACGTCGAGGGCCGAGACGGGCTCGTCGCACACGATGAGCGCGGGCTCGACGGCCAGGGCCCGGGCGATGCCGACCCGCTGCCGCTGGCCACCCGACATCTGGTGCGGATAGCGATCGGCGTGTTGCGGGAGCAGCCCGACCCGCGTCAGCAGGTCGCGCACGCGCCGGCGGCGACCGTCGCGGTCCGGCACGACCCCGTGGACCGCCAGCGGCTCGGCCAGGATCTGCCCGACTGTCATGCGTGGGTTCAGCGAGGCGTAGGGATCCTGGAAGATCACCTGCACGCGACGCCGCATGGGACGCAGCTCGGCCTCGGACAGGCCGCTGAGCTCGCGGCCCTCGAAGATCACCTGCCCGCTGGTGGGGCGCTCGAGCTGCAAGATGCAGCGGCCCGTCGTGGTCTTGCCGCAGCCCGACTCCCCCACCAGGCCCAGCGTCTCGCCGCGTTTCAGCGTGAAGCTCACCCCGTCGACGGCCCGCACGGTTCCGGCCCGGCTGCCGAACATGCCGCTGCTCACGTTGAAGTGCTTGACGAGGTGGCGGACTTCCAGCAGCACGTCGCCGCCGCTGGCGCCGGCGCCGGTCGCGACCGGCGCGCCCTCAGCGCGCGGGCTCATGCTCTCGATGCAGGCGAGCCGACTCCCAGCAGGCGCTCACGTGACCGCCGTCGCCGACCGGCTCCAGCGGCGGCACCTCGGTGGCGCACCGCTCGACGCGGAACGCGCAGCGCGGGGCGAACGCGCAGCCGGGCGGCAGCCGGGTGAGGTCGGGGGGCTGGCCCTCGATGGGGGCCAGCCGGGCCCGGCGCGGCTCGTCGAGCCGTGGCACCGAGCGCAGCAGGCCGAGGGTGTAGGGATGGCGCGGCTGCCCGTACAATTCGCGCGCGGTCCCCCGCTCGATGATCCGCCCCGCGTACATCACGTTCACGCGATCGGCGTAGCGGGCCACCACGCCCAGGTTGTGCGTGATGATCAGCATGGCGACGCCGAGCCGGCGGGCCAGACCCTTCATGAGCTCGAGGATCTGCGCCTGGATGGTCACGTCGAGCGCGGTCGTCGGCTCGTCGGCCAGCACCAGGGCCGGGTCGCAGGCCAGCGCCATGGCGATCATCATCCGCTGGCGCATGCCGCCGCTGAACTGGTGCGGGTACTGCGACAGTCGCCGGGCCGGGTCGGGGATGCCGACCGTGCCGAGCAGCTCGGCCGCGCGCCGCTTGGCCTCGTCCCCGGACATCCCGAGGTGGATCTCGAGCCCCTCGGTGAGCTGGCGCCCGATCGTCAGCACGGGGTTGAGCGAGGTCATCGGCTCCTGGAAGATCATGCCGATCTCGCGCCCGCGCACCCGCCGCATCTCCTCCTCACCGAGCGTCAGGAGGTCGCGCCCCTTGAAGACGATGTGGCCGCCGACGATGCGACCGGCCGGCTGCGAGACCAGCCGCATGATGCTGAGCGCCGTCACCGACTTTCCGCAGCCGGACTCGCCCACCAGCGCGACCGTCTCGCCCTCCTCGACGTCCCACGACACGCCATCGACCGCGCGCACCACCCCGCCGCGCGTCAGAAAGTGCGTCTGTAGGTCCTTAACTTCGAGAAGCTTCGCCACAGTTCGCGGAGTGTAGCATGCTCGGCGGGGGGCTTCGCCCCCGTCTGACGGTCGTCGCGCGCCTCACGGCGCACTCCTCCCTGCCACGAGGGGGTTCCTGCGCGACGACCGTCGGCAGGGGGCGCAGCCCCCTCCGAGTTACCGGCAGTGGCCGGCGTCGAGATAGAGGGCGGCGGCGGCGGCGAGGGCGGCGTACTCGCGGCAGACGGACTCGGCCACGCACGGCCAGCGGTGCTGCTCGGCCCAGCGCACGCCGGCCCGGCCCAGGCGGGCGCGCAGGGCCGCGTCGCCCAGCAGATGCTCGAGCGCGTCGGCGAGGGACACCGGGTCGTGGTCGGGCACCAGCACGCCGGTGATCTGGTCGCGCACGGTCGTCTGCAGCCCCCCCACCCGGGAGGCCACCACCGGGCTCCCGCACGCCATCGCCTCCAGCGCGACCATCCCGAACGACTCGTAGTACGAGGGCAGCACGGTGGCGTCGGCCGCGACGTACCAGGTCCGCAGCCGCTCCTGGGGCTGGGGGCCGACGAACGTCACCGTGTCGCCGAGGGCCAGGTCGGTCAGCCGGGCACGCAGCGCGCCCTCGTGCCCGTTCAGCGGCTCGTCGGCGTCGCCGCCCACGATGCACAGGTGCGCGGGCGAGCCGGCCGCGCGCAGCCGCGCCATGCCGTCGAGCAGCGTCGTCAGCCCCTTGATCGGAGCCAGCCGCCCCACGTAGAGCAGCCGCGGGCGGTCGTCGAGACCGAGCGCGGCGCGGGCCGCCGCCTGGTCCCCGGGCGTGAACAGCCCGGTGTCCACACCGCACGGGATGACGGCGATGCGGGCCGGATCGGCGCCGTAGTGGCTCACGAGGTGGGAACGCTCGATGGCGGTGGCCGCGACCAGCCGATCGGCGGCCCCGACGATGCGCGTCTCCTCGGCAATGCGCAGGTCGGGCTCGCACTCGGCGCCGTCGCGGGTGGCGTCGTTCTTGAGGCGCCCCAGCGTGTGGAACATCTGCACCAGCGGCACGCCCCACCGCTGGCGGAGCGCCAGGCCGACCGCCCCCGAGAGCCAGTAGTGACCGTGGATCAGGTCGTAGTCGATGCCATGGCGAGTGCGGAAGTCCTCGACGCCGTCGACGAACTCGTCGAGGTGGTCGTACACGGCTTCGCGCGCCATCGGCGCCTGCGGCCCGGCCGCCAGGTGCACGACCCGCACGCCCTCGGCCGCCGCGACCACGCGCGGGATGGACGGGTTCTGCGAGCGCGTGAAGATGTCGGCGCTCACCTGCATGCGAGCCAGCGCGCGGGCCAGCTCCCGCACGTAGACGTTCATCCCGCCCGTCTCCTTGCCGCCGAGGACGGCCAGGGGACAGGTGTGCACGCTCAGCATGGCCACGCGCAGGCTCACGGGCGGGCTCCGATCGTCACGGCGTGCACGGCCTCGGGGGTGGGGCCGAACTCGTACTTGTAGCGCTCCTCGCCGCGCAGGAAGTCGAACCGGCGGCGGCCCCGCTCGATGGCGTCACGGATCACGTGGGCCAGCAGCACCACGCCGGGGGACAGGGGCGCCCGCTCGGGGTGGAAGCCGGAGTTGTAGAGGCCGACCGTGCCATCCCACTCGAGCGTCACGAACGAGGCGATGGGACCGTCGGGCAGGTCGAGGAAGGCCAGGCGGGCGCCGCCCTGCGCGGCCAGCGCCGCGACGGCGCCGCGGAAGAACCGCTCCATGCGGGCGTCCATGAACTTGGCCTTGCCCTCGCGCGAGCGGCGGTGCAGGGCCAGGAACTCGTCGAGGCGGCGCTCGATGCCGGCCGGCGTGCTCTCCCAGGTGACCCGCCCCTCGGGCGCCTCGCGCTCGAAACGGCGGAGCTTGCGGCTGATCTCGTGGCGGTGCTTGCCCGGGAGCGAGGCGAGCAGCGCATCCCACGAATCGGGTAGCGCCAGGACCGGACATCGCTCTTCCACCACGGCGCTGGCTTCGAGGCCAGCGGCAGCGGCCAGGGCTGGCATGGTGGTGACGGTCGGCGAGGCGGCTGGAACGGCGTGCAGTTCCCATACGGCGGCGTCACCGGCACGGGAGGCGAGCAGCGCGCCCCACGCCTCGGCCTCGCGGTCGCGGAGCGCGATCAGGTCGAGGTAGTCGGAGACATCGCTGCCACCGGCGAGCAGCCAGCGGCCGGGTGCGGTCTCGACCAGGGGAAGGAGCGCCACCAGGTGCCGGGCGTCGTCCACGACGCAGCGGACCTCGACCCGCCGGCCCTCGGCGAAGACCGCGGCCCACTGCTGCTGCCAGGTCCAGGCGAGAAAGGGCGAGCGCAGCCGGGTCTCGGCGTGAAGGGCATTCCAGGCGTCGGCACCGACCGCCTCGAGGCTGTCATGGACGTCGGTCTTCACGGGGTCAGAGTTCTGATCCGCCGGCGGTGTCGACGGATTCCGTGCGATCGTCGCCCGGCCCGCCCCCCTCCCCGCCCTCGCCCTCCGTCATCGCCTCGTCCACGGCCGACTCGAAGTCGTCACCCAGGTCGTCCCCGAACTCCTTGCCCATCTTCTTCATGAACCGGCTCACGCTGGCCGGGTCGTTCTCGTCGAGGTCCCCGAACGACGCGGAATCCGTGAGCGATTCCAGGCGGGCGTCCTCGCTCTTGACGGTGGCGAAGCGAGACATGAGCCGGGTGAGCCGGGTACCGCCGCACCGCGGGCACGCCGCGGAGTCCGCCGCCGAGAAGGTCCTCAGAAGCAGGCTGACGCGGCGCCGACAATCCCCGCATTCGTACTCGTAAATCGGCATCGCGGACGTGATTCTAGCACGCGGAGAAAGGTCCGGCGTGCCACGCTGACGCGACAGCGGCCGGGCGGTCCGGACGTCACGCTGTCAGGCCGGCGACACAGGCGTCGCGCCAAGTGCGCGCCCCCGGCGCCGCCGGCCGCGGCATCCCGTTTGCGTCCAAGCCGCGAACCCGTGGGCGGAGGTCACCAGATGAACGCCATCCCAGCCGTCGAGGATCGAGAGCGTCGGCTCATCGAGGCGGTGGTCGCGCTGGCCAAGACCTTTCGCGAGGAGCGTGACCGGCTGGCCAGTCGCCTGACCCAGCTGGAGCGCGAGATCGACTCGCTGGCGGTCAAGCTCGATCAGCACCAGCGCGAGTTCCCTGGAACAATCCAGCCAGCCGAGCCACCGCCCGGTCCCAGTCGAACGCTGTCGTGACGTGGGCCAGGCCGGCGGCACCGATCCGCGCCCGCAGCGCGGCGTCGGTGGCCAACCGGGTCAGCGCCTCTGCCAGTGCCCCCACGTCACGGCGCGGCGCCACCAGCGCGGTCTCTCCGTCACGGGCGTAGTCGCGACAGCCGCCGTTGTCGTAGGTCACCAGCGCCGTCCCGCACGCCATCGCCTCCATCGCGGGCATCCCCAGCCCCTCGTCCCATGACGGGCACAGGTAGATGTCGGCGCCGCTGTAGAGCGCGGCCAGCTCGGCCTGGGGCGGGTCGGCGTGGAACTCGTCGTAGGCCAGCCGGGCGCGGGGCGGCTTCACGCCGAAGCCGACCAGCCACAAGCCGGGCAGCCGGGCCTTCACCCGCGCCACCGCCGCCAGGCCGTCGGCCACGCCCTTCCACGCGTACTCGTGGTGCAGCATCAGCACGCGCGGCCGCGAGGTGCCCGCCTCGACCGCCACCCGATGGAACAGCGCGCGGTCGACCGGCGTGACGACGACCTCGGCGTCGCTGTCGAACCGCTCCCGCATGACCTCGCGCAGCCAGCTCGAGATCACGATCTTGGCCAGCGGCAGCCGGTACGTGGCGTCGACGCGCGCCGGCTCGCCGTGATAGAGGCTCTCGTAGTGCTGCACCAGGTAGAACTTCGCCCCGCACCGGGCCGGCGCCGCGGCCACGATCGGGGCCGACTGCCACGCGGTCGCCACGACCGCGTCGGCCTCCGGTAGCCCGTCCGCCGCCCACCGCGCGACCCACGCGACCCGCGCGCGCAGCCCCGGCATCCACCCCGGCCCCACCGTGCGCACGCGCCGCCACCACGCCGCTCCCCGGCTCCCCGCCGGCACCACGAGGGTGACCTGGTGCCCGAGCCCCGCGAGGCGATCGGCGTAGGTGAGAATCGCCCGCACGCCCCCGGCGATGCGGAGGTGGGGCGCGAGAAACGTCACCCTCAAGCCAGGCACCCCGAGCACGCGGGCCAGGTCAAATCGCCATCGAGACCTGGCCGGTCCGCCGATACGCCGCCGGATCGAGCGGCACGTTGATGCACCAGACCTCGTCGGAGGCGAGCGCCCGCTCCAGCGCCGGGCCGATCTCCTTGGGCTCCGCCACGAAGGCACCACGCCCGCCGAGCGCCTCGACCATCCGGTCGAAGCGCGTCGTCGGCAGCGAGGTCGCCACCGCGCGCTCCTCGCCGAAGAACGACAGCTGCGGGTTGCGGATCTGCCCCCAGCCGGCGTCGTTGCCGATGATGCAGGTGATCGGCAGGCCGAAGCGGACGGCCGTCTCCATCTCCATGCCGTTGAGGCCGAAGGCGCCATCGCCGGCGATCAGCAGCACACGCCGCCCGGGATGCAGGAGCTTGGCGGCGATCGCGAACGGCGGCCCGACGCCGAGGCACCCGAAGGGACCGGGATCCAGCCACTGGCCGGGCCGCTGCAGGCGCACGATCTTGGCGGCACAGCCGACGACGTCGCCGCCGTCGCCCACGACGATCGTGTCGGGCGTCACGTGCCGGGCGATCTCGGCGGCCCAGCGGTAGTGCGAGACCGGCACGTCGTCGGCGCCGCACAGGGCCTCGAGCCGCTCGCGCGCCTCCTGCTCCCGGGCGCCCACCCGGACCCGCCAGGCGGTGAAGCGGTCGGCGGTGCCGGCGGGCAGCGCAGCGGTCACCTGCCCCAGCACGCGGCCGATGTGGCCGTTGATCCCGACGGCGAGCGGGCGATTGCGGCCGAGCTCCTCGGGATCACAGTCGACCATGCACACGCGCGCGTCCTCGGCGAAGGTCGGAGGCCGGCCGTAGCCGAGGCGGAAGTCGAGCGGGGCGCCCAGCACCAGGACGACGTCGGCCTGACCCAGCGCGAAGCCGCGCGCGTGGGCAAACGCCAGCGGGTGGTCGGCCGGCAGCGAGCCGCGACCGGCCCCGTTCATGAACACGGGCGCGCCGGCGGCCTCGGCGAAGGCCGCCAGCGCCGGCGCGGCGTCGTCCCAGTACACGCCGCTGCCCGCCATCACCACCGGACGCTCGGCACCGGCCAGCAGCTCGGCCAGGCGGGCGATCGCGGCGGGATCGCCGGCCACCGGCGTGCGATGCACGTAGCCGGTCGGGATCGGCGCCAGCCGGTCCTCGATGGTGGTGAGCAGCAGGTCCACCGGGATCTCGACGAACACGGGACCCGGCCGGCCCGACAGCGCCACCCGGATCGCGGTGGTGAGCACCTCGGGGATCTGGCGCGTCTCCGCCACCGACCACGCTCCCTTGGTGATCGGCCGCAGCAGGGCCACCTGCTCCATCTCCTGCAGCGCGCCCAGTCCCCGCAACCCCAGCGGCGCCGCCCCGCCGATCAGCAGCAGCGGGCTGCGGGCGGCGTACGCGTTGGCGACGCCAGTCACCGCGTCGGTCACGCCGGGGCCCGCGGTGACGATGGCCACGCCGACGTTGCGCGTGAGCCGCGCGTAGGCGTCGGCCGCATGCGCCGCCGCCTGCTCGTGCCGCACGTCGATCACCCCGATCCCGTCCTTCACGCACCCGTCGTAGATCGGCAGGATGTGCCCGCCACACAACGTGAACACATGCCCCACCCCGGCCTGCCTGAGGACCCGCGCAACCAGCTCCCCGCCCGTCAAGTCCGCCATGGGGTCTCCGTCATCGGCCGGTGGCGGTCCCACCGTCGCCCACGAGCACGAACGGCGCCCAGAAAAACGGATGCGCCGTGTCGGCCTTGGCGCGCACCGCCGCCTGGGCCCGCCGCAGCGCCTCGGCCTTGCCGAGCCCCGGCTCGCGGGCGTAGACGGCGAACATCGCCGTGGTGAGATCGACGGTGGGACCGGAGGCGACCGCCCAGTGCGAGACGAGCAGCGCGCGGGCGCCCGCGTAGAAGAACGCGCGGGTGAGGCCCGACAGGCTCTCGCCCCCGAGGCTGCCGTCGGGCCCGGCCGTGTTGCAGGCCGACAGCACGACCCAGTCGGCGTCGAGCTTCAGCGTGGCCACCTCGCTGGCGTCGAGCAGGCCGTCCTCGTCCTTCGTCGGCGTGGCCGGCGGCGTCAGCGCCAGCGCCGGCTCGGCCTGGCAGCGCAGCTCGCCGGGCAGCAGCCCGTGCGTCGCGAACTCCACCACCCGATAGCGCGACAGGTCGGTCGCGCGCACGCGGCGCTCGGTGGCGTCGGCGCCGAGCACCACGCCGTCGGGGCCCGCGCCCAGCGCGGCCGCGATGCGCCGCACCTCGTCGCCCGACTCGCGCAGCCGCGGCAGCGCGCGCAGGAGCGCGGGATCGATCGTCTCACCCTGGCGGCACAGGTTGGCGACGTCGCTGACGTTGCGCCGGTCGCGACCGCCGCCGTTGAAGGCGGGGTCCCCGAAGCCGATGAACGGCTGCGGCGCCGGCGAGCGCGCCGCCACCGCCCGCAGCTCGCGCAGCGCGGCCACCGACGGCAGCACGCTGATGGCCATCCGGTTGGCGAGAAACGCCACCCGCTCGACGTCGGTCCCGGCCGGCGCCGCGTTGGTGACGAGCACGCCGAGTGGCAGCGCGAGTAGCGGGCCGGCCGGCACGGCGAGCAGGTGGCGGACACCGGCCAGCATGCCGTCGGCGGGGCCGAACAGAGCGGCGTAGAGGTTACGAGCCCGGTCCACGTCGAACGCGCGGTCCTCGCCCGAGGACAGGTCCAGGCTCGCGCGTAGCGCTTTGACCTCGGTGTCGAGCGCCGCCCGGCCGAGGCGAGCCCGGTGCGCCTGCACGCCGGCCGCGCGTACCACCAGGACGTGGCTCGACTGGTTGCCCGGCAGGATCGCCACCAGCGCCTCGTCGGGTCGCAACAGCGCCTGGACCTCGGCGGCCGTCAGCGGGCGCTCGGCCGTCAGCTGGGCGTAGCGTGGGAACTCGGCCTGCAGCCGTCCCTCGAGCGCCTCGATCTTCTCCTCGGCCTCCCGGAGCTGACGCTTGAGGTCGTCGTCCTTGGCCTCGCGCTGGTCGGCCGGTTTCATCGACTCCTCGGCCAGCGCGGCGCGCGCCGCGGCGCGACGCCGGCCGGCGTCCTGCAGGTCGCGGCCGAGGGCGGCGAGCCTGGGATCGCCACTCCCGACCCGGGCCGACATCGCGCGCAGCGCCTTGGCCGTCTCGTTCCCGCGCGGGATCTGGATCGCCGTGAACATCTCGGCGGCCAGCGCCGGCCCCTCGGCCGGGCGCTCGGCGGCGGCCCGCCCCAGCGCGTCGAGATAGGGCAGCACGCTCGGCAGCCGCGCGCCCTCCAGCGCCGTCCGGTTCTTCACCTGCAGCTCGGCCGCCCGCCGGAAGTGGGCGAGCGCGCCCTGGAGATTGCCGGCGGCCTGCTCGTTGACCGCGAGCAGCGCCCGGGCCTCGATCGAGCGCGGCGCCGCCTCGCCGAACAGCAGCTCGCGCCGGGCCAGCCCCAGCTCGTATTCGCGCCGGGCGTCGGCGAACCGCCCCTGTTCGCGATAGAGGGTGCCGAGCAACGTGTACATCTCGCCCACCCACCACAACCGCCACTGCGGATCGTTGCCGGGCAGGCTCGCCATGCGGATCGCCGCCGCCGCCTGCAATTCCGCCTCGGCCTGGCGCTTGTTGATGCGCAGGCAGATGGCATGCATTCCCACCGTGTAGGCCTTGCCGCGCGAGGTCTCGGCGTAGCGATCGCCGATCCTCACCGCCTGCTCGGCCCAGGCCAGCGCCTCGGCTGGTTTGTGATCGCGGTGGACGGAGGCCCGGTAGGCGAACAGGATGAGCTGCTCGTCGGCCAGCGAGGACTGGGCGGCGATCTCGGACCGCGCGAAGATCCGGTCGGCCTCGTCGTAGCGCGCCTGGTGGCCGACGGTCAGCGCGAGCTCGTTGAGGATCGCCGCCCCGCCCGGCTTGTCCACGCCGAGCACGCGCTCGTGGATCTCCAGCAGTCGGACGAACGCCGCCTCGCCGGCGGCGTAGTTACCGGAGCGGTACTGCAGGCGGCCGAGCCGCCACAGGGCGTCGGCGGCGCCGATGTCCTGGATGCCGACCAGCTTTCCGGTGGCGCCGACGATCGTCTCCGCGCGCCGGATGGCCGGTGACAGCGTCCCCTGGCGCGCGGCCCCCGGCACCACCTTGCCCTGGAACACGGCGAGCGCGGCCTCGAGCAGGCGCACGTTGGTCGGGAAGGTCTCCAGCGCGACGCCGCGGCCGGCCGCCACCGAGCCGACCACCACCACCGGCCAGCCGCCGTCGAGCCGCGTGCACTGGCGGATCGCTGCCGCCGTCCCGTCGCCGAGCGTCGTGGCCTCCACGGCGCCGCAGCCGCCCAGCCGTGTCTCGTAGCCCCGCTGAAAACTGCTGTCGGTGAGGATGCGCTCGGGCGTGAACTCCCGGGAGACCCGGAAGCGGAACAGCGTGCCGCTGGGCGTGCTCCAGCCATCGCAGTAGAAGCTCAACCGCTGGGAGCCGCGGCCGGCTTCGTCCTGGACGACGCGCAGCCGGCACGCCTCGCCGGTGCCGTTGGCACCCACGGCGGCCTCGCTGCCCACGCCCTGTAGATCAGCCGCCGCCGGGGCCGCCCAGCCGAGCAGGACCACCGCCAGCACCACGATCCAGGTCATGGCCGGCCCTCGCCGCTCACCAGAACTTCTCCCACTTCACCGCCTTGCGCTCGAGCCCCTTGGCCATCAGCACCTCGCGGACCCTCGCGATCATCGTCTCGCCGCCCGCCACGTAGGCCACCAGCCCGGTGACATCGGTCACCAGCCGGTCCACCAGCGCCGCCAGCCCCGGCTCGCGCGACACGCTGGGATGATACGCGAAGCCCGCCTGGGCCCGGGCCCGAGCGCGCAGCTCGGCGTCGTACACGAGCCCGGCCTCGTCACGCGCCTCGTAGACGAGCAGGCCGGGCCGATCGTCGCCGCGTTCCACGAGGTCGGCCAGGATCGCGCGGATCGGTACGATGCCGATCTCCTCGGCCACGAACAGGGCTCGCCGCGTCTCGGCAGCGCCGAGAACGAAGCCGCCGAGCGGGCCCTTGAATTCGACCTCGGCGCCCGGGGTCAGCGCCCGGAACCACCGCGAGCCGAGGCCGTCCGGCGCCACGTCGGCGCATAGCGTCAGCGTGGACGGTGAGCGGGGCGTGGAGGCGATGGAGTAGGCGCGCACGATCTTGGGACCGAACGGGACGGAGACCCACTGCCCGGCCTCGAACGCGAGGACGGGCGGGTCGACCAGGGCGAGATCGGCTTCGAGGATGGCCGGAGCCAGGGCCCGGACCGCGGCGACGCGGGCGCGGCAAGCCGCCGGCTTGGCCGGCATCGCTCAGCGGCGGAAGCGGGGCAGGACGTCGGCGGCGATGCGCTCGAGCTGCTCGCGCTCGTCCTCGGGCCGGCCGATGACGTTCACGATGATGTCGGTGCAGCCGGCCGCCTCGAACCGCGCGAGCTGCTCGGCGCACTGCTCGGGCGTGCCGATGATGCCGTACTTGCGCGCGAGCGGCTCGAAGTCCTGGGCGTAGCGGCGGGAGAGATGCTCGGCCCACACCGTCTTGGCCGACTCCCAGTCGCGACCGAGCGTCACGAAGGCCAGGTGCGCGAACGCGAAGCCGTCGAGCTGGCGGCCGGCCGCCTGGGCCGCCGCCCGGATCTTGTCCACGCTCTGCGCGTAGCGCTCGGCCTGGACGACGTAGGACATCCAGCCGTCACCCTGCCGTCCGGCCCGCGTGAGCGCGGCATCGGAGCGGCCGCCGATCCAGATCGGCGGCCCCGGCCGCTGCACCGGCTTGGGATCGATCGACACGCCGTCGAACTGCGTGAAGCGCCCCTTGAAGCTGGCCGGGCTGTCGCGCCATAGCGTGCGCACCACGTCGATGCCCTCGGTCACGCGAGCGCCCCGCTCGCGGTGGGGCACGCCGCACAGCTCGAACTCCTTGGGGTTCTCGCCGCCGACGCCGACGCCGAAGATCAGGCGGCCGCCCGACAGCGCATCCAGCGTGGCGGTGGCCTTGGCGGCGATGGCTGGTGCCCGCAGGGCCAGCAGGTAGACCGCGGTGCCGAGCTTGATCCGGCTGGTGATCGGCACATAGGTCGCCAGCAGCGTGAGCGACTCGTGGATGGGGCCGTGGAAAGACACGTGGTCGCCCGTCCACACGGACTCGAAGCCGAGCGTCTCCACGCGCCGGACCAGCTCGAACTGCTCGGCCGGCGGCTTGAGCGACAGCGAAGTGCCGAAGCGCAGGCTCACCGCGGGAAGGCGTCCTTGACGCCGCCGTCCACCGTGAGCGTGCAGCCGGTCGTCTTGGCCGAGCGATCGGAGCCGAGGAACAGCACCGCCTGGGCGACGTCCTCGGGCAGGATGCGCGCCCCGAGCAGGTTGCGCTTGCGATAGAAGTCCTCGAGCTGCTCGACCGCGATGCCCTGGGCGGCGGCGCGCTCGCGCCGGATCTCCTCGGACCAGAGCTTCGAGTCCTGGAAGATCGCATCCGGGTTCACGATGTTCGAGCGGATCCCGTGGGGGGCGCCCTCCAGGGCCAGGACCTTGGCCAGCTGAGCCTCGGCCGCCTTGGCCGCCGAGTACGCGGCGAAGTCCTTGCCGGGCGACATCACGTTCTTCGTCGCCACGAACACCAGCGCGCCGCCGATGCCCTGGCGGATGAGCACGCGCATCGCCTCGCGCGCGACCAGGAAGTGGCCCGTCGAGTTCACGGCGAACGAGCGCTCCCAGTCGGCCAGCGCCATGCGGTCGACCGGCGACGAGTGAGCGATGCCGGCGTTGGACACGAGAATGTCGAGCCCGCCCCAGGCCAGCACCGTGGCCTCGAAAGCCGCTCGCACCGAGGCCTCGCTGGTGACGTCCATGGCCACGCCGAGGGCGCGGCCGCCGCCGACCGCCTTCGTCACCTCGTCGGCGACCCGCCTCGCGGAGTCGGCGTCGACGTCGGTGACCGCCACGTGGGCGCCCTCGGCGGCCAGCCGCTGGGCGACGGCGCGGCCGATGCCGGAGCCGCCGCCGGTCACGAGCGCGATCCGCCGCGCCAGCTCCTTCTCGGGCGGCGCCAGCGTGAGCTTGTAGAGCTCGAGCGGCCAGTACTCGACGTCGAAGGCATCCCGGGCCGAGAGCGAGACATAGCCGCCGAAGGCGGTGGCGTTGCCGAGGACGGCGATCGTGTGATGGTAGATATCGTCCACGATCCCGGCCGTGCGAGCGTCGCGCCCGGCCGTGAACATGCCCAGCCCCGGCACCAGCACCACGCGCGGGCGCGGGTCGAGCAGCTCGACACCGGGACCGCGATGGGCGTCGACGTAGGCGGTGTACTCTCGCACGAAGCCCTCGACCGCGCGCTCGACCGCCACCCATGTCGCCGCCGGGTCGCGGGCGTCGTCGAGCGGCACGAAGCAGGGCAGCCGCTTGGTGTAGATGGTGTGATCGGGCGTGGCCGGGCCGACCTGGCTCACCATCGGCGCCTCCACCGAGCCGACGAACTCGGTCACGGCCGGCGTGTCGTCGAAGGCCACCAGGACCCGGCGCTCACGGGAGAGATTGCCGCGCAGGCGCGGGACCAGGTCGAGCGCGATCGCCCGCCGCGCGGCCGGCTCCACCGGGGTCACGCGCGGCCCGCCGAAGACCCGCCGCCCGCGCCTGCGCTCGGCGATGGCGTCCTCGGCGCGCGTGATCAGCTCGATCGTTCCCTCGTAGGCCTCGCGGACGGTCTTGCCCCACGTGATCGTGCCGTGCTTGGAGAGCAGAAGCGCGCGGGCCGGCGGGTTGGCGGCGATGGCGTCGGCGACCTCGCGCGAGATCTTGAAGCCGGGCCGGCGATAGTCGAGGGCGATGACGTCCTTGCCGTAGACGCCGGCCAGCACGTCGGCGGCACGGTCGTTGTTGGTCAGCGACACGACGGCGTCGGCGTGGGTGTGCACGACCGCGTAGGCGTCGACGAAGCCGTGCAGCAGCGTCTCGATCGACGGCCGCACGCCACCGGGATCCTGAAGGGCGTGGGCGAGATAGGCGACCATCTCCTCGTCGCCCATGTCCTGCCGGTCGCGCAGCGCGTGGATGTCGTCCATGCGGACGCCGGGGAAATCCTTGCGCTGGATCGACTTGAGGTCGGAGCCGCTGCCCTTGACGCGCAGCACGGGGATCTCGCGCCCGCGGTGGTCACGCTCGACGACCTTCACCGAGGTGTTGCCGCCGCCCCACACGACCAGCGAGGTCTCGGCACCGACCAGGCGAGAGGCGTACACGAGAAGGTCGACGCCCTCGAGCGCGGCGGACTCGGCGTCGTTCCAGCGCGATCGCATCGCGCCCACCATATCACGGAGTCGAGGACGGGCGAGGAGGGCGGGACTGCAGGAGCGCCCCGGCAAGGCCGGGGCGCTCCGAGTGTCGGGAATCGAGGACCGACGCCTACCGGTACGCCTGCGTGGTGCCCGCCGGCAGCGCGCCGGTCAGGCCCTTGAACGTGTCACCGAACACCGTGCCGCACTCCTGCTTGGTCTTGTAGGCGCCGTAGCCGCCGCCGAGCGCGGCGCCGGCCAGACCGCCGATCACCGCGCCCTTGCCGGCCGCCTTGCCGCCGTCGGCGATGGCGCCGCCGGCTGCGCCGAGGCCGGCGCCGAGCAGACCGCCGAGCAGACCGGGCTTGGCGATCCGCATCGCCCGCTCGCCGCCCGTGTCACAGTCCGTCGGGACGGCCGCCGTCGAGACCTGCGTCACCCGCGGCGGAGCCGCCGGAGTCACCGCCCTCGTCACGGGGTGCGTGGCCACCAGCCCGCGCGGGGCGGCCAGCGCGCGCGGGGCCGGGGCCGGAGGCGTGGACACCGCAATCTCCTGCGCATCGGCGGGAGCCGGCGTCCGCATCATGTACGAGGTGGTCAGCCCGGTGCCGAGTGCCGTCGTCCCCACCAGGGCCATGCCGATCGTCGCGAGCTTCCAGGGATTGCGTTCCATTGGCTCCATCCTCCTGTCACCCCATGAGACGGTCGGGCGCCCCGGGGTATTCGAGCGGGCCTGTGTTACAAACGGCTGAAATGCCACGCTGGCTCGCGCTCGGGATCGTGGCCGCGCTGGCCCTGGCCGCCCGGCCCCCCGCCCTGGCCGACGGCATCATGCTCGTGCAGGCCGGCGCGTTCTGGATGGGCCGTGACGACGGCCCCGCCGAGGAGGGGCCGCGGCATCGCGTGTATCTGCGCGCCTACTGGATCGAGCGTCACAAGGTGACCAACGCGGAGTTCGCGGCGTTCCTCAACGCGCGCGGCATCGGCACCCTCGAGCGCGAGCGCCGCTACGACGCCGACGACGCGGACGCGCGCATCCGCCTGGTGCCCGCCGCCGAGCAGCACGCCGGCTGGGTCGCCGACGCCGGCTGGGAACGGCATCCGGCCGTGGAGGTCTCGTGGTTCGGCGCCCGCGACTACTGCGCGTGGAAGCAACGGCGGCTGCCCACCGAGGCGGAATGGGAGAAGGCCGCGCGCGGCGACGACGGGCGTCCGTACCCGTGGGGGACGGCGCCGCCGGCGCCGGGCCTGGCCGTCTTCGGCCGCGGCTACAACGCCACCGACCGCGGGGATGCCCGGCCCGAGGGCACCAGCCCCCACCGCGTGGAGGACCTGCTCGGCAACCTGCGCGAGTGGACGGCGAGCGCGCTGCGTCCTTACCCCTACCGCGCGGACGACGGGCGCGAGCCGTTCACCGGCGCCGGCCGGGTCGTGGTGCGCGGCGCCAGCCACGACGATCCCGCCGGCTCGCTGCACGTCGCCATCCGGCATTCGTACGACCGCCGCGGCGCGGCGGCCGGCCATCACCACGTGGGCTTTCGCTGCGCGACCTCGGAAGACCTGGGAGGCTACTGATGACGCCGCCGATCCACGACCTCATGATGGATTACCCGCTCACGCTCACGCAGTTCTTCGAGCGCAGCCGCCGACTCTTCGCGCGCAAGACGCTGGCCACCCGGCGGCCCGGCCAGGCGCTCTTCCGTTACACCTACGCCGACTTCGCCGAGCGGACCTTCCGGCTGGCCGGTGTCCTGCGCGACCTCGGCGTGCGCAAGGGCGACCGGGTGGCCACGCTGGCCTGGAACAGCCACCGCCACCTGGAGCTCTACTGGGCGATCCCGCTCAGCGGTGCCGTGCTGCACACGCTCAACTTCCGGCTGTCGGCCGCCGACCTGACGTACATCATCAATCACGCGGGCGACACCGTGATCTTCGTGGACGCCAGCGTGTGGCCGGTGCTGGCCGCCATTCGCGACCGGCTCCCGGCCGTGCGCGCCATCGTCGTGATGCAGGACGGCGCCCCCGCCTTCGGCGGCGATGCGCCCGTCCCCGCCGACCTGCCGGAGTACGAGACGCTGCTGGCGGCGACGACGCCGCTGACCGAGTGGCCGCCGGCCGCCGAGACCGACGCCGTGGCCATGTGCTACACCTCCGGCACCACCGGCCACCCCAAGGGCGTCGTCTACACGCACCGGGCCCTCTACGTGCACTGCCTGGCGCAGGCGCTCACGGACTCGATGGCGCTCTCCGAGAACGACGTGATCCTGCACATCGTCCCCATGTTCCACGCCAACGCCTGGTGCGTGCCGTTCTGCGGGACGATGCTCGGCTCCACCCAGATCTTCGGCGGTCCCAATCCCCAGCCCCGCGACATCTGCCAGCTCGTGCAGGCCGAGAAGGTCACCTTCGTGGGCGCAGTGCCCACGGTGTGGATCGCCGTCAAGGAGCTGGTGGAGCGCGAGGGCTACGACATCTCGTCGATCCGCTGCATCCCCATCGGCGGCTCGGCGGCGCCGCGCAGCCTGCTCGAGCACTACGACAAGGCGTTCGGCGCCTCGATGATGCACGCCTGGGGCATGACCGAGATGAGCCCGCTCGGCACGCTCAGCCGGCTCAAGAGCTACATGCGCGAGTGGCCGGAGGAGCAGCAGTACGCCGTCCGGGCGACGCAGGGCTACGTCTCGGTCGGCGTCGACCTGCGGATCGTCGACGAGGCGGGCCACGAGCAACCCTGGGACGGCCAGGCCATGGGCGAGATCCAGGTCCGGGGGCCGTGGATCATCCGCGCCTATTACGACAACCCGGAGTCGGCCGACCGGTTCACCGCCGACGGCTGGTTCCGCACCGGCGACGTCGCCACCGTCGACGCCGAGGGCTACGTGCGGATCACCGATCGCACCAAGGACCTGATCAAGTCCGGTGGCGAGTGGATCTCGTCGATCGACGTGGAGACGATGATCATGGGCCATCCCAAGGTGCTGGAGGCCGCCGTCATCGCCGTCCCGCACCCCCGGTGGATGGAGCGGCCGCTGGCCTGCGTGGTACCGCGTCCGGGGGTCGTCCTCGACCCCGCGGAGATCGTCGACTACCTGCGGCCCCGGCTGGCCAAGTGGGCGTTGCCCGACGAGGTCGTGCTGCTGGAGGCCGTGCCCAAGACCAGCGTGGGCAAGTTCGACAAGAAGGTCCTGCGCGAGCGCTTCCGCGACTGGACCCCGAAGGGAACGTGAGCATGGCCGCCCGCCTGCCCTACCTCGATCGTGATCAGGTGCCGAGGGGGCCCTCGACCTCGGCCTGCGCTACCTCGCCTACGTCCGGGCCTCGCAGCTCAATCGGTGCAGCTATTGCGTCACCCACAACACGGCCGGCGGGCTACGGGCCGGCCTGGCCCGGGAGAAGCTGGAGGCCCTCGCCAGCTGGGAGACCAGCCCGCTGTTCTCGGATCTCGAGCGGCTGGTCCTGCGTTATGCCGAAGCCATGACCCGCGACGTCCAGGTGAAGGGCGACCTGGTCGAGACCCTGCGGGCACGGCTGTCGCCGGAGGCACTGGTGCAGCTCACCCTCAGCATCGCGGCGGCGAATTTCACTAATCGGTTCAACGAGGCCCTTGGCACCGAACTGGAGGTCCGGACCTCTGCCTGACAGCAGGGCGGCGGCTTGACAGTGGGCGCGACGCCCTCTAAAGTCCTGCCACAGCTTGTCAGGCAGTCCGTCCCGACCGGTCTGACCGTCGAGGAGGCGTCCATGCGACAGAGCCGTCGTCAGTTCCTTGCCACCACCGCCACCGGCCTGGCCGGCATCCTGGCCACCAAGACCGCACCGGCGGTCGCCCAGGCCCGTGAGGTCTCGTACCTGTGCTGGAACAACTTCGCGCCCAACTCGGACAAGAAGCTCTCCGAGATCGGCACGCGGTTCACCAAGGACACGGGCATCAAGATCCGCATCGACCACATCGCCGCGCCCCAGCAGGCGGCCAAGTACGCCTCCGAGGTCCAGACCCAGGCCGGCCACGACATCGTCGAGATGCGGATGCACTTCCCGTGGCTCTACGAGCCGCAGCTGGTCGACCTCTCGGACATCGTGGGCGAGATGGAGAAGAAGTACGGCAAGGTGATCTCCTCGGCCACCGAGGCGGCCAAGGTCAAGGGCGTGTGGCGGGCGGTGCCGCAGTACCACGCCTACTTCGCCCCGGCCTACCGCGAGGACCTCTTCAAGAAGGCCGGCCTCAAGGTGCCGGACACCTGGGAGGACCTCTACACGGTCGGCAAGGAGCTGAAGAAGATGGGCAACCCGATCGGGATCCCCATCAGCCAGAACTACGACTCGATCTCGACGGCCGGACCCGTGCTGTGGTGCTTCGGCGGGATGGAAGTCGACAAGGACGGCAAGACGGTCAAGATCAACTCGGCGGCCGCCGCCCAGATGGTCGAGTGGTACAAGAAGATGTACAAGGACTGCATGGAGCCCGAGGTCCTGTCCTGGACCGACTCCAGCAACAACGAGTCGCTGCAGCAGGGCAAGGCCGGCTGGATCCACAACCCCGTCAGCGCCTACATCGTGGCCCGCAACATGAAGCTGCCGACCGCCGACACCATCAACCATCACCGGAGCCTGGCCGGGCCGGCCGGCCGTCACGAGACGGACGTCCCCCGCTCGATCGGTATCTGGAAGTTCAGCAAGAACGTCGAGGCCTCCAAGGAGTGGATCCGCTACCTGATCGGCAAGAAGGAGGTCTACGACGAGTACATCCTGTCGGGCGACGCCTTCAACCTGCCGGTCTACACGAATCTGCAAGACCACGCCGTGCTCAAGACCGACCCGAAGTTCGGCAACCTCAAGGGCGAGGGCGTGCAGTACCACATCTACGGCTGGCCGGCCCCGCCCAGCGACAAGATCCAGCTCATCACCAACTCGTTCATCCTGCCCAACATGATCGCCAAGGCGGTCACCGGCAGCTCCACCAAGGACGCGATCGCCTGGGCCGACAACGAGATGAAGAAGATCGTCGCCGGCTGAGCCATGGCTATCGGGAACGCGCGCGTCGCGACCACGGCCTACCGGCCCGGATTCCGCGACCGGATCGGCGAGTGGCTCGACCGCGAGACGATCCTGGGTCCGGCCTTCGTCACCCCGGCGCTGCTGCTGCTGGTGTTCCTGGTCGCCTACCCGTTCGTGATGGCGATCTATCTCTCGCTGTCGAACGCGTTCATCGGCCGCCCCAGCCACCTGATCGGCTTCCGCAACTTCATCAATCTCTGGCAGAGCGACGCCTTCCGGCAGACGTTCCAGAACGCCTTCGTCTTCACCGGCCTCGCCGTCGCCTTCAAGGTGGTCCTGGGCATCTGGCTGGCGCTGCTGCTCAACGAGCAGCTGTGGTTCAAGCGGCTCATCCGGGGGGCCGTCCTGCTGCCGTGGGTCATCCCGACCGCGCTGTCCACGCTCGGCTGGTGGTGGATGTTCAACTCGCTCTACAGCGTCGTGAACTGGACCGGCATCAACATGGGGCTGATGGATCCGCCCGGCCCCAACTGGCTCGGCCAGAGGTACTACGCCATGGCGGCGGTGGTGATCGTCAACGTCTGGCGAGGGCTGCCCTTCTTCGCCATCACGATCCTGGCCGGCCTGGTCGCGATCCCCAAGGAGCTCTACGAGGCCGCCCACACCGACGGCGCCGGCCCGGTCGCGCGCTTCTGGTACGTGACGCTGCCGCTGCTGAGCCCGGTACTGGCCATCGTGATCCTGTTCTCGACCATCTTCACGTTCAGCGACTTCAACATCGTGTTCGTCCTGACCCAC
The DNA here is from genome assembly GCA_963734175.1 of uncultured Candidatus Rokubacteria bacterium. Taxonomy (GTDB): domain Bacteria; phylum Methylomirabilota; class Methylomirabilia; order Rokubacteriales; family CSP1-6; genus AR5. The sequence continues at coordinate 551,286 of CAVTGC010000009.1, read as the reverse complement.
GGGGGCCCGATCAACTCCACCCATCTCTTTGCGACGCTGGCCCGCCAGGTTGGCCTGGAGACCGGGCGGCTCGGAGAGGGTGCGGCGATCTCGCTCTACCTGTTCCCGGTCCTGGTCATGGTGGTCTACGCGCAGCTGCGGTTCGTGCGGAATCGGGCCTACTGATGCTGCCGCGGGCGCTCACCAAGAAGCTCGGCATGCACGCGATGCTGGTGCCGTTCCTGATCTTCGCGCTGTTCCCCTTCTATCACATGACGTTGACCTCGCTGAAGCAGAACAAGGAGCTGTACGACCGCAACGCGGTGCCGCTCCTCATCCGCCAGGGGCCGACCCTCGAGCACTACCAGAAGCTGATCTGGGAGAGCTCGTTCCTCACCTGGACCAAGAACAGCCTGCTGGTGACGATGCTGGCCACCAGCGTGTCGCTCGTGATCGGCACCGCCGCCGCCTACGCGCTGGCCCGCATGAAGTTCTTCGGGGTGGGCAGCTTCGGGACGGGCATCTTCGTGACCTACCTGGTGCCGACCTCGCTGCTCTTCTTGCCCCTGGCCCAGGTCGTCAACTGGCTGGGGCTCGCCGACTCGAAATGGTCGCTGGTCGTCACCTACCCGACCTTCCTGGTCCCCTTCTGCACGTGGCTGCTCATGGGCTACTTCCGCACGGTGCCCAAGGAGGTCGAGGAGTGCGCGATGGTCGACGGGGCCACTCGCATCCAGGCCCTGCTCCGCATCGTCCTGCCCATCGCGGTGCCGGGACTGGTGTGCGCGGCGCTCTTCGCCTTCACGCTGTCCTGGAACGAGTTCATCTATGCGCTCACCTTCACCTCGTCGTCGGAGGAGATCACGGCCAGCGTGGGCGTGACGAGCGAGCTGATCCGGGGGGACATCTACTTCTGGGGGCAGCTGATGGCGGGGGCGGTGCTGGGCTCGGTTCCGATCGTGATCCTCTACGTCTTCTTCCTCGACTACTACGTCTCCGGGCTCACCGCCGGCGCCGTGAAGTAGCGCCGGCGGGCCGCCCCGGCGGCCCTCACCCGCTGAGCCATACGACGGCGGCGGCCAGCAGTGCCCACAGGGCCACGCCGATGACCGCCCCGATGAGCACGCCGATGACGGCGTCGAACGGCGCATCGTCCGCCGGCGCCGGGGGGCGCGGAGCCCGCCGGAGTGATTCGACGTCGAGCGGGAGACGGGGGACGTGGTTCTCGGTAGCCCTCATCGTCGGCGCCAGGATACGGCGGGCCCCCTTCAGCTCGGAAGAGAAAACTCGCGCCTGACAGCGGGTGGCGCCGGCGGGCGGCGCGGGCGGCTGTGGTCGACAGGGTCCCCTTCGGTTCCGCGAGAGACCACCCCCTGCGCGAAGACATGGTCGGAGCCTGTCTTACCCGTGGCCCTACACGATCGAAGCCAACGGAACCTCAGGAGACCCCGTCGACCAGCCGCCCGCGCCGCCGCCGGCGATCCATGCTGGTGGTCTCGATGGCGGTGATCTTCATGCTGCCTGGTGTGCGCGCAGCACTCCGGCGAGGGCCCTGGCCGCTTGACAAGTCCGGACGAGACCGTCAAAGTCACGCCACGTCGGTGCGGGCCCAGGCATCGCAGACCGGGCCGGATTCGGGAGGGCCGCGTGCGCCTGTCCGCGATCGCTCTGAAACGCCGTCAGTGGGAACCGTTCGCGTTCGCCACGCCGGCGCTCGTCCTCATCGCCGTCGTCATCATCTTCCCCCTCATCTACTCCTTCTACCTCTCGCTGCGGGACTTCGACCTGTCGGTGGGATCGGACTCGACGTTCGTCGGCGCCCGCAACTACACCGAGGCGCTGCTGCGCGACGACCGCTTCATCGCCTCCGTCTGGAACACCGTGGTGCTCATCGGGCCGGCCCTGGTGTGCGAGCTGCTCCTGGGGCTCGGCATCGCGCTCCTGCTCAACCGCGTCACCCACGGCCGCCCCATCATCACCGCGCTGCTGGCCATCCCGGCCATGGTCTCGCCGGTCATGGCCGGCATGGCGTGGCGGATGATGTTCGGCGTCAAGTACGGCGCCATCAACAACCTCGGCCGCCAGTTCGGCCTCCTCGACGTGTACTTCGACTGGTTCTCCAGCCCGTTCATGTCGATCGTGTCGGTGGTCCTGGTCGAGGTGTGGCAGAACACGCCGTTCATGATGCTGGTGCTGCTGGCCGGGCTGCAGTCGATCCCTCAGGAGCTGTACGAGAGCGCCCGGGTCGACGGGGCCTCCTCCTGGCAGAGCTTCTGGCACCTCACCCTTCCCCTGCTGAAGTTCACGATGGTGGTGGGCGTGATGATCCGCATGATCGACCTCACCAAGCTCTTCGGCCTGATCTTCGTGCTGACGTTCGGCGGGCCCGGCGGCGCCACCGAGACGGTGGCCTTCAACACGTACCTGGTGGGCTTCAAGGACTTCCGCATGAGCTACGCGGCGGCACTGTCCTACGTGATCGTCGGCGGGGTGCTGGTCCTGACCCTGCTCTTCCAGGTGGTCCAGCGGTGGCGGGAGGCCCGGGCGGCATGAGCACCCTGGTCGGGACCAGCCCGGCGGTCGCCGTCCGCCGGGTCAACCGCCACCGGGCGCGCCGGTGGCTGGCCGACGTCCTCACCTACCTGGGGCTGGCCGTCACCCTGGTGTTCTTCCTGGGACCGTTCTTCTGGATCGTGACCACCTCGCTCAAGGGCAACAACGACTTCTTCGCGTTTCCGCCGGTGTGGATCCCCAGCGATCCGTCGCTGGCCCACTACACCGGGCTGTTCACACGGGCCAGCGGGCTGCGCTACTTCATGAACAGCCTGACCATCTCGTCCATGAGCATGGTGGCCGCGCTGCTGGTCAGCCTGCCCACCGCCTATGCCATCGCCCGCTGGCGCTTCGGCGGGACCGTCTTCGGCACCTTCCTGCTCGTGCTGCGCATGCTCCCGGCCATCGCCCTCATCATCCCGGTGTACCTGATGTACAAGCAGCTGGGCTTGACCAACTCGTATTTCGGGCTGGTCATGCTGTATACGGTTGTGTACATCCCGTTCGCGGTGTGGCTCCTGGTCGGCTTCCTGCGCGATTTCCCGGTCGAGATCGAGGAAGCCGCGATGATCGACGGCTGCTCCCGGCTGGGCGCGCTGGTGCGGGTGGTGGTGCCGATCATCGCCCCCGGCATGGCGGTGGTGGCGCTGTTCTCGTTCATCGCCACCTGGAACGAGTTCCTCTTCGCCGTCGTCCTGACCGGCATCGAGACCAAGACCATGATGGTCCTGGTCACCACCTACACGAGCGGCGGCACCGACATGTTCTACGGCGAGGCCTCCGCGTCGGTCGTCCTGGGCGTCCTCCCGGCGTTCGCCGTGGCCTTCATGCTGCAGCGGTATCTCGTCAAGGGCCTCGCGCTCGGTGGCACCAAGGGATAGACGGGCCGATGAAAACCGGCCATCTGCGTCGTTGCCTCCTTGCTCCTCCCTGCGGCGTGGGCGGCCCACGCCTCAGTCGTCGCGCGTCGGCGCCTAGCATCTGGCCGGTTTTGATCGGCCCTGGCGTCGCCGTTGCAGCTCCGTAGACAAAAGGAGAACGCTCATGAAGCGACTCGCGCTCGTTGGACTTGTGCTCACGCTCGTGGCTGCCCTGGCCGTGGGGGTCCTGCCGCCGGGGGCGCCGGCGCAGGGGAAGCCCTATGAGGGGACGACGATCAGGGCGGTGGTGAATGCCGAGTACGTGAAGTACTCGCTGTCGCTGGTCGAGAAGGACCTGTACGACAAGCTCGGGATCAAGCTGGACGTCGAGGTCATCCCGCTCGACGCCTTCGTGCCAAAGACGCTGCTGGAATTCAACAGCGGCAGCAGCCCCTGGGACCTCATCATGTTCGGGCCCAGCAACATGCCGGACTACGGGCGCCACTTCGAGCCGCTGGACCCGTGGATCGCCAAGCTCAAGCTCGACTTCCAGTTCGACGACATCGCCGACGTCTACAAGAAGCTCATGCTGCGTCACGCCGGCAAGATCGTCAGCATGCCCTACGACGGCGACGTCCACATGCTGTTCTGGAACAAGGTCGCCTTCGAGCGGCCCGACAACAAGAAGAAGTTCAAGGCCAAGTACAACTACGACCTCGTCCCGCCCAAGACGTGGAAGCAGTGGGACGACCAGTCGGAGTTCTTCCACGGCTGGGGCTGGGACGGCACCGACAACAAGCTGTTCGGGGCCGGCGCCTCCTACAAGCCCTCCGGCAGCGGCTACTCCTATCACTGGTGGCGGTCGCGCTTCTTCTCGTACGGCGGCCAGTACTTCGACGCCGACATGAAGCCGCTCATCAACTCGGCCCCCGCGCTGCGCGCGCTCGAGGAGATGGTGCGGACGATGCCGTACTACCCGCCCGGCGTCCTCCTCTTCGAGTCGGAGGAGCCCAAGACCATGCTGGTCAAGGGCGAGATCCCGCTCCTCTACTCGTGGACGAGCACCGGCAAGCGCGTGGGCGACGCTCGCGAGTCGGTCATCGTCGGCAAGGCCGGCTTCGGGCTGGTGCCGGGCGCCGAGGTCGACGGCAAGATGATCCACCGGCCGGCCATCACGCCGGGCCGGGCCATGGCGGTGTCCAAGTACTCCAAGAAGATCGAGCCGACCATGAAGGTCCTGGAGTTCATCTCGACCCCGGACCAGAGCCTCAAGATCGTCATGGACCCCAAGACGATCATGGACCCCTGGCGCATCACCCACTTCCGCTCCGAGAAGTTCCGCAAGGCGTTCCCGGGCGCCCCCGAGTACCTGGACGCCATCGAGAAGACGTTCCCGCTGGTGGTACCGGACCCGGTCATCCCCGGCGCCGACGAGTACCAGCGCAAGCTGTCGTTCGAGATCACCGAGGCGCTGGCCAAGCGCAAGCCGGCCAAGGAGGCCCTCGACAACGCCGCCCGCGAGTGGGAGAAGATCACCGAGCGCCGCGGCCGCGACAAGCAGAAGGCGGCGTGGGGCGAGAAGCTCGCCGAGATGAAGGCCATCGGCATCGAGTACCACCCGGACTGGGCCGCCAAGGCCAAGTAGCCGCCACTTCGTCCGATCCAGCCGGCGCCGGTGGCTAGTTTGTGGCCACCGGCGCCCATCTCCTCCCCGCCCACGGCCCGCCCGAGGGCGCCTTCGCTTGACCGGATCGTCCGGCGATGGCCCACTGGAGGTACCGGCGCTGACAGCTGGGAAGCGAGGTGCCCCATGATCGAGCGCAAGAGCATCCCCGTGGACGAGGCGTACAGCATCGACATCGTGACCGAGCGGATGCGTGACGGAGGGTGGGCGGTGGTGGCGTCCATCAAGCACCGGTCGCCGAACGGTGAGAAGACGATCGATCTTCCGGTCAGCGACCTTCGCTACGCCGACCAGCGCGAGGCCGAGGATGCGGGCAACCGTCAGGCCCGCGACTGGATCGTCGCCAACGTCTCTCACGCGGCCTAACGGCCCGGGGGGCGCGGGGGTTCAGGAAGGGTCCTCCGCCGTTCCGCGTGAGACAGATCGAGGGCGCGAAGGGTTGGTCGGAGCCTGTCCTACTCGAGGCGCTACACGATCGAAGCCAACGGAACGGCGGAAGACCCTTCCTGAGCCCCCGCGCCCCCCTACCCGCGAGGCGACCACCGGGTCGTTAGATCGTCAGGCTGGTCACGACCTGCAGGCCGCTGAAAGCAGCCTCGGGGTTAGTGGTCGCCGTTTTTGCCGCCGGAGATTTCGCGGGCGGGGGTGGTGCGGCGCCAGGGGCGGCGGAGGCGCTGGCGCCAGGCGCGGCGGTCCTCGTGGCGGGCCGAACGGCGCCAGCGGGTCAGCGAGGGGGCCGAGAGCCGGAGCGCGCCGGCGGCGTCCTCGAAGAGCGAGTAGGCGACCGGTGTCACCAGCAGCGTCAGCAGCAGGCAGAGGGTCTGGCCGCCGATGACGACCACGGCAATCGCCCGGCGCTCCTCGGCCCCGGGGCCGGTGCCGACCCACAGCGGCAGCATGCCGGCCACCAGCGCCAGCGTCGTCATCAAGATCGGGCGGAGCCGGTCCCGGTTGCCCAGCATGATGGCCTCCGCGCGGTTCATCCCGTGGGCGCGGAGGTTGTTCATGTGGTCGATCTGGAGGATGGCGTTCTTCTTCACCACCCCGAACAGCACCAGGATACCGAGGGCGGAGTAGAGGTTGAGCGTGTTGCCGGTGTACCACAGCGAGAGCATGGCGAACGGCACCGACAGCGGCAGCGACAACAAGATCGTGAGCGGATGGATCATGCTCTCGAACTGCGAGGCCAGGATCATGTACATGAAGACGAACGAGAGCAGGAAGACCCACAGGAACTCCGTGAAGGTCTTCTCCATCTCCTTGGCCTTGCCGGTCACGCTGGTCGTATAGGCGGCCGGGAGGTTCATGTCGACCACCGCCTGCTTCAGCAGGTCGATGCGGTCGGCCTGGCCGAAGCCGGGCGCGATCTGCGCCCGCAGGCGGACCTCGCGCTGCCGGTCGGTGCGGTCGATGCGGGAGGCCGTCGCCGCCCGCTCGATGCGCACGACGTTGTCGAGCCGGACCAGCCCGCCGGCCGGCGCCATGCCGACCTGGGCGGCGGCGCCGGTGGCCGTGTTGTTGGAGGCCGAGTCCCGCGACACGTACAGCCGCGAGATCGTCTTCAGATCGCCCCGGTAGGCGTCCATGAGACGGATCTGCACGTCGTAGTCGTCGTTCACGGTGGGATCCCGGAACCGTGACACCTGGTCGTCGCCGCCGACCATGAGGCGCAGCGCGGTGGCGATCTGCGAGGTGTCCACGCGCAGGTCGGCCGCGCGGTCGCGATCGATGACCACCCGCAGCTCGGGCTTGTCGAGCTGCAGCGTGGTGTCGGCGTCCACGATGCCGGGAATCGCCTTCGCCTTCTCCTTGAGGAGGGCGCCGTACTCGCCCAGCTTCTCGAGCTCCGGACCGCGGAGGGCGAGGTCGATGTCGAAGGTGCCGCCGCCGATGTTGAAGCCGGCGATGTTGCGGACCTGGGTCCGGATGTCGCGGAACGCGCGGAAGCGGCGCCGTAGCTCCTGCATCACCTCGCGCTGGCTGTAGTTGCCGCGGAACGCACTCAGCGGCTCGCCGCGGCGCAGGCCGTCCCAGAGCCGGTGCAGGCTCACCGTGCGCTCGGTGTGGGGCACCGTCCGCACGTACATGTACCCCTGGTTGACGCGGGCCAGGAAGCTGCCGCCCCCCGAGGCCAGAGTGAGCGCGACGCCCTTGGTCTCCTGGGCCGCCTTGGCCAGCGCCTGCATGGCCTCGTCCATGGCCGCCAGGCTCATGCCCTCGGGGCCGAACACGAGCACCTCGAACTCGGACTCGTCCACGTCGCTGGGGATGTACTCCTGCTTCACCTGGCGGTAGATCGGAATGGTGGACGCCAGCACGATGACGCTGACGACGACCACGACCCACCGGTGCTGCATGGCCAGCCGCAGCGACCACGTGTAGCCGCGGTCCAGCCAGGCGTAGAAGCCGCCCCGGGACGCCGCCCCGCCGTGATCGCCGCCGGCGGTGGCGTCCTCGGTCCGCAGCAGGCGCGCGCACATCATCGGCGTCAGCGTGAACGACACCAGCAGCGACACCAGCACGGAGACGGCGGCGGTGATGCCGAACTGGTAGAGGAAGCGTCCGGAGATCGAGGACATGAACGACACCGGCACGAAGATGACGACGAGCGAGAGGGTGGTCGCCATGACGGCCAGCCCGATGTCGGCCGTCGCCTCCCGGGCGGCCTCGAACGGCCGCATCTTCTTCTCCTCGACGAACCGGAAGACGTTCTCCAGCACGACGATGGCGTCGTCGATGACGATGCCCACCATGAGCACCAGGGCCAGCATCGTCACGCTGTTCAGGGTGAAGTTCAGCGCCCACATCATGCCAAACGCCGACACCACCGACGTCGGAATGGCGACCGCCGCGATGAACGTCGAGCGCCACGACCGCATGAAGGCCAGCACCACCAGCGAGGCCAGGATGGAGCCCAGGATCAGGTGCAGGTTGATCTCGTGGAGGGCCGCGTAGATGTAGCGCGACTGGTCGCGGATGATCTCCATCGTCACGTCGGGCGGCATCTGGGTCCGCAGGGCCGCGAGCTTGGCCTTCACGCCCTCGATGACCGCCACCGTGTTCTCGCCCGACTGGCGGCGCACCTCCAGGATCACCGTGGGCGCCCCGTTGAGGCGGGCGGCCGAACGCTGCTCCTTCGTCCCGTCCTCGGCGTAGCCGATGTCCCGCACGCGGATCGGCGTGCCGTTGACGGTCGCGACCACCAGATCGTTGAACCCCTTGGGGTCGGCGACCCGTCCCATCGTGCGCAGCGAGGCCTCGTTGAGCCCCGACGTCACGTTGCCGCCCGGCAGATCGGCGTTCTGCCGCGTCAACCCGTCGCGGACGGCGGTGATCGGCATCTGGTAGGCCGCCATGCGGTCGGCGTCCACCCAGATGTTCACCGCGCGCGAGAGCCCCCCGACCAGACGGACCTCGCCGACACCGGTCGAGCGCTCCAGGGCCACCTTCACCGTCTTGTCGGCGATCTCCGTCAGCTCGCGCATCGAGCGGTCGCCCGACAGCGCGATGGTGACGACCGGCGCCTGGTCGTTGTCGGTCTTGGAGATGACGGGCGGGCGGATGTCGCGCGGCAGGTTGCGGGTGGCGATCGAGACCTTGTCACGCACGTCCTGGGCGGCCACGTCGATCTGGCGGCTCAGCACGAAGGTGACGATGACGATGGCGTTGCCGGGGCTGGAGATCGACCGCAGCTCCTGGATGCCCTGGATGGTGTTGATCTGCTCCTCGAGCTTCTGGGCGACCGTGGTCTCCATCTCCTCGGTCGAGGCGCCGGGCAGCTCCACGCGCACGGTGACCGTGGGCAGGTCGACCGAGGGAAAGCGATCCACGCCGAGGCGGAACCAGGAGGCGCCGCCGACCACCACCAGCGCCATGACGATCATCGTGGCGAAGACCGGGCGCTTGATGCAGACTTCGGCGAGCTTCTGCATGGCCTAGGGCTTGACGCTCACGGCCTGGCCGCCGGTGAGGTTGCCGGGCTTGTCGACCACCGACTCACCGCGCTTGAGCCCTTCCAGGATCTCGATCTCCTCGCCCAGGCGCCGCCCGGTCTGCACGCGCACCTCGGCGGTCTTGCCACCGCGCACCACCAGCACCTTCTCGACGCCGGCGAACACCACCAGCGAGCTGGCCGGCACCGTGATGATGGGCTGGGCCGCCTCGGTGACGATGTCGGCACGGGCGAAGGCGCCGGCCCGCAGCTGACCGCGCTCGTTGGGCACCTCGGCTTCCACGGTCAGCGTGCGGTTCAGCTCCTGGACGATCGGGGCCAGCCGGACGACGCGACCGGTGTACACGGTGGTGTCGCCGTCGATGGTGAGCCGCACCAGCTGCCCGACCCGCACGCCGCTGGCTTCCCGCTCCGGCACCGCCACCCGCAGCCGCAAGGGATGGATGCGCACCAGCGTGGCCATCGGCGCGCCGGCGCCCAGGTACTCGCCGGGCGAGACCTGCCGCTGGCTCACGGCGCCGTCGACGGGGGCGACGACCAGGGTATCGGCGAGCTGCTGGCGGGCCAGCTCCAGCTCGGATCGACGCTGGGCCAGCACGGCCTGTCGGTTGCGGACCTCCTCGAGCGCGTCCTGGTATCGCCCCTCGGCCACCTGGAGGTTCGCCTCGGCAGTGTCAAGCTGCGCCCGGGCGATGAGTTGCTGTTCGAGAAGCTTTACACTTCGGTCGCGGGTCAGACGCGCCTCGTCGAGTACGGCCCGGGCCTGCCGCACGATCGACGTCTTCTCGGGTTCGACGACCTCGTCCTTGCCTGCCGGCGGCAGTCCCAGCCGGGCCCGGGCCTGCTGCAACGCCGCTTCGGCCTGTTCGACCCGCAGCTTGAAGTCCGTCTGGTCGAGCCGCGCGATCGGCTGGCCGCGGCGTACGCGACTGCCCAGGTCGACGTCGATCGACTCGACCCGGCCGGCCACCTTGGCGCTCAGGGTCACCTGGTCCTCGGCGGCCAGCGTGCCGGTCGTCGTCACCGCCCGGGGAAGCGCCCGCTCGGCGGCCGGGACCACGCGGACCTCGCGGGTCGGGGGTGCCTGCGCCTTGGGCCCTTCCTGAGCGGCGGCCGGGTGCTCACCTCGGCAGCCCACCAGCCCCAGGGCGACCAGGATGATGAGGATCAAGGGTCGGGAGGACATCCGAACCATGATATCTCGACCGCGCGCGAGGAGTCCGACGAAGATGAATACTGCGGAGGCGAGCTCCAGTAGTTCCTCGCCGGCGTGCAGGGGGAGCCAGGGGATGTGGCCAAGGGGGCGCTCGAAGACCTCGACGGCCATGAACAGCACGAGCCCGAACGTCGCCGACTGTCCCCACGGCTGCCGCAGCCCGTCCAGCGAAGCGCGCCACAGCTGGCGCACGTGCACGAGCAGCCAGACTCCGACCGCGGCCGGCGCTCCGATCACGACCACGGCCGCCGGCAACCGCGCCGCCAGCGGATACTTCGGGCTCACGAAGAAACGCGTGGAGATCACCTTCGTGCCGAACAGCAACCGGTCGAGGTCGACCTCGCCGATGCAGATCAAGGTCATCGCGGCGATGATGGCGACTTCCAGCGTGGCCGGCTGGCCCGCGCGCCGGGCCGCCCGCCCCTGGCGAAACGCGAGCACGCCGGCGGCGGCGGACAGCAGCACCTGCAGCCACTCGACCACGTTGTTCTCGTCGACCAGCCGGGCGCCGAGCGCGGGATCGATGGCGCCGATCACGAGGAGGACACCGACGACGGCGAGACTCACGAGCGCAGCGACGCCACGACAGTCGAGCTTGACCGAAGACATGAGCGCCAGTCTACGCTGGACCGCCGCCAAATCCGGCACGCTGGCGCCCGAGATAGACGTCGGCGACACGGGGGTCGGCGGCGAGCGTGGCGGCCGGACCGGCGGCGACGACGCGGCCCCGATCGAGCACGTAGGCGCGATCGGCCGTCTGCAGCGCCAGCGCCGCCAGCTGCTCGACGACGAGCACGCTCACGCCCTCGGCCCGGATCTCGCGCACGGCCTCGAAGGTCTCGCGCACGAGTCGCGGCGCCAGCCCCAGCGAGGGTTCGTCGAGGAGCAGCAGGCGCGGCCGAGCCATGAGGCCGCGCGCGATGGCGAGCATCTGCTGCTGGCCGCCCGACAGCGAGCCGGCGGCGCTGTCGAGCCGAGTGGTCAGGGCCGGGAAGCGGCGGAGCACGGCGGCCAGGTCGTGGCGCTCGCCGTGGCTCACCGCGCCCAGCTCGAGGTTGGCGCGCACCGTCTGATCGGCGAAGATCCGGCGGCCTTCCGGCACCAGCGCCACGCCCTGGCGCACCACGCGGTAGGCCGGCTCGCCGCCGATGGAACGGCCGGCCAGCCGTATCTCACCGCGCGCCGGGCGCAGCACGCCGGCGATCGTGCGCAGCAGCGTCGTCTTGCCGGCTCCGTTGGGTCCGATCACGGCGACGATCTCGCCGTCGCCGACCGCCAGGGTGACGTCGTGCAGCACCTCGAGGGCGCCGTGGGCCACCGCGAGGCCGCGCACCTCGAGCAGGCTCACGGGCCAGTCCCCAGGTAGGCCGCGACCACGGCGGGGTCACGCTGCACGGCGGCGGGCGGACCGTCGGCGATCACGCGCCCCTCGTCGAGCACGGTCACCCGATCGGAGATCGCCATCACGAGATCCACGTGGTGCTCGACCAGCATCACCGTGAGGCCGTCGGCACGCAGCTGGGCCAGCAGCGCGTCGAGGGCCTCGATCTCCGCGGGCGACAACCCCGCCGCCGGCTCGTCCAGCACCAGTACACGCGCGCCCGCCGCCAGCGCCCGCGCGATCTCCAGCCGCCGCCGATGGCCGAACGGCAACACCGCCGCCGGCGCGGCCGCCCAGGCGTCGAGCCCGACCACCTCCAGGCTCGCGGCCGCTCGCGCGTCCGCGTCCCGGCGGTCGGCGCCGAGGAGCGCCAGCCCCAGCGAGCCAAGACGATGCCCGGCCGCTCCCACGCGCACGTTGTCGAGGACCGACAGCTCGTCGAACAGCTGCGGCGTCTGGAAGGTGCGCACCAGCCCCCGCCGCGCGATGGCCGCCGGCGCCGTTCCCTCGACCCGCTCCCCGAACAGCGCGATCCGTCCCCGATCCGGCCCCGCGAATCCCGACACCAGATTCACGATCGTGGTCTTCCCCGCCCCGTTCGGCCCGATCAACGAATGCACCGTGGCCGCCCGGACCGTGAAGGTCACGTCCGCGACCGCCTCCACGCCGCCGTACGCCTTCCCCACCCCCTGCAGCTCCAGCACGACCGACGCGAGACCCGACGACTCTCCGTCTGCTACAGGCATGGAGCGTTTCGGTTCGCCCGGCCGACCGTCTCCCCGGCCAGAGCGCGGAGCGGGAGAGTCGGTCGAGCCCGGGAACGCTCGCCGAGCGAATGCTGTACCGAGCGAACGAGCCTCCCCGGGCTCGATCGGATCTCCCGTTCCGTGCTCTGGCCGGCCGAGCCGAGGGGTGAGCGCCCCGACCACACCTCGCGGCAAGAAGTAGACGGAGAGCAGGAGCAAGGAGCCGTAGAGGATCAGGCGAAAGTCGGCGAGCTGGCGCAGCAGCTCGGGCAGCAGCACCAGCACGGTGGCGCCGACGAGCGGGCCGGCCAGCGTGCCGAGGCCGCCGAGCAGCACGATCAGCAGGAACAGGATCGAGGACTGCAGCGTGAAGCTGTCCGGGCTCAGGTAGCCGTTGAGGAACGCGAACAGCCCGCCACCGGCGCCCGCGAACGCCGCCGACAGCGTGAAGGCCGCCGTCCGCACCCGGTACGCCGAAAGCCCGAGCGACTCGGCGGCCAGCTCCGAGCCCTTCACCGCCAGGAACGCGCGCCCCCACGCCGAGCGCATCAGGTTGGCGGTCAGGGCCAGCGCCACCGCCGCCGCCAGCGCCACCACACAGTAGTAACCGCGCAGCGGCAGCGGCACGCCGGCCACGGACGGCCGGGGGATGTCGAAGATCCCACCCGGGCCGCCCGTGAGCGCCACCCACTCCACCAGCGCACCCTCGACGATGATGCCGAACGCGATCGTGACCATGGCCAGGTACGGCCCCGACAGCCGGAGCGCGGCCAGCGCCAGCGCCGTCCCCACGGCCGCTCCCAGCCCGACCGCCAGCGGCAGCGCCGTCACGAGCCCCAGCCCCAGACGCGTGGCGCCGAGGGCCGCGGCGTAGGCGCCGATCGCGTAGAGGCCGGCGTGGCCGAGCGAGATCTGCCCGGTGAGGCCGGCGAGCACGTTGAGCCCGGTCGTGACGACGACGAGGATGCCGATCGTCATCGCCAGGTAGAGGTAGTAGGTGTTGGCGGTGAGCAGCGGGATGGCGGCGGTCACCGCCGCCACCGCGGCCCACGCGAGCGCACGTCTCACACGCGGCGGGCCGGGCGAGCGCCGAGCAGCCCCCATGGCCGCACGGCCAGCATCGCGATCACCACTGCGAAGCCCACGATCTCGCGGGCGCCGGTCGACACGTAGCCGGCCACCGCCGCCTCCAGCAGCCCGTAGAGCAGCCCGGCGACCACGATGCCCGCCGCCGAGTCGAGGCCGCCGATGATCGCCACCGCGAAGGCCTTGAGCCCGATCAGCGTGCCCATCGTGGGCGACACGTTGAGCAGCGGCGCCAGCAGCAGCCCGGCCGCCCCGGCCAGCATCGAGGACAGCGCGTACGCCGTGGCCACCGCGCGCGGCACGTGGATGCCCATGAGGCCGGCCGCCTCGCTGTCGTAGGCCACGGCCTTGAGCTGCCGGCCGTAGAACGTCCGGTGGTAGAAGAGCTGCGCGCCCCCCATGAGCGCGAGCCCCACCACCGGCAGCAGCAACTCCTGGGGATAGACGCCGGCCCCCAGCACGAAGACGGGCTTGAGGGCGAGGGTCGACGGGAAGGCGCGGGCGTCGCGGCCGAAGGTGAGCATCGCCACGTTCTCGGCAATGATGCCCAGCGCGATCGTGGACAGCAGCCACACCGGCGAGCCAGCCCGGAAGAACGGCCGCACCGCCACCCGCTCCACCACGAGCCCGAACGCCGCCGTCGCGGCCAGCGTGACCACCACCGCGAGCACCAGCGGCCACCCCGCCCCGACGTGGGCCGCGTAGGCGACGACCGCCCCCGCCATCACGACATGCCCCTGCGAGAAGTTCATCGTCCGGCTCGTCGCCCACGTGATGTGATACCCGAGCGCGACGAGCCCATACATGCTCCCCAGCGCCAACCCGCTGACGACCAGCTGAACGATCACGGCCTACTGTGCCGCTCGTGGGATTGGGTGACGCCGGACGGGCGGCGGGCCGTGCTCCGCGCCCGCGCTTCATGGCGAGCCGTTGTCGCCGCGCTCGTTCGGAGTGGGGCGAGCAAGCCGCCGGCGGCTGGATGCCCTCGCGACACCCCCTCCGGGAGATGGGGGGTCGCAGCGAGCCCCGCTCCGAACGAGCAGCGGCGACCGGCGAGCCATGCGCGCGGGCGCGGGGCACGGCCCGCCGCCCGTCCGGTGTCACCCAGTCCCACGGGGCTCAGTGGACCGGGACGATCTTGCCGCCCTTCCAGACGACCATGATGTAGTCGCGCTCGGTCAGCGCGTCGTGCTGCTCGGCCGTGAACGGCCGCTTGTAGGTCTTGATGAGCCCGGCGTACTCCGCCTTGAGATCCTCCAGCGCGTCGCGCACCTTGGCGCCGTCGGTCGACCGGGCTTGCTCGATGGCCAGCGCCACCAGGTGAAGAGCGTCGTAGGCGTTGGCGGTCCCGACCGGCGACGACACGTCCTCCGGCCCCTTCACACCGTGCTTGTCGCGCAGCGCCTTCAGCACGGCATCGCCGCGCGCGTTCTGCTTGCCGAAGAACGAGTAGGTCTGCACGAAGACCACGCCGTCGGACAGCTCGCCGGTCAGCTCGGCGAAGCGCCCGCCCGAGATGCCCCAGTGGGAGACGATGGGCACCTCCCAGCCGACCTTGGCCCGGGACTTCACCACCTGGGCACCCTCGGGCGCGTTGGCCACCAGCATCACCACGTCGGCGCCGCCCTGCTTGAGCCGCAGGAGCTGCGGGCTCATGTCGGGGTCGTTCCAGTTGAACTTCTCGACGCCGACGGCCTTCACGCCGCGCTCGGCGAACCACTTGCCGAGGCCGGCCTCGTTGGACTGGCCCCACGCGGTGTTCTCCAGCAGCAGCCCCGGCTTGCCGCGCTTGAGCTGCTCGGCGGCGTAGCGCACCAGGTACTTGTCGACCTCGTCGTCGTTGGCGGAGACGCGGAAGACGAAGTTGGGCGTGCGGCCGTTGCGGGTGATGTTGGTCCCGGCCGCCCAGGTGCCGACGTACGGCGTCGTCAGCTCGTGCCACACCGGGACCTGGGCGAGCGCGACCGTGGTGTGCAGGCCGCCGAACACCGCCGCCACCTTCTCGCGCTCGACCAGCTCGCGGGCGATGGTCACGCCCTTCTGCGGGTTGCCCTCGTCGTCTCGGATCACCAGCTCGAGCTTGCGGCCACCCAGCACACCGCCCTTGCCGTTGACCTCGTCCATGGCGATCTGCAGGCCGCGCTTGATGGCCTCGCCGGAGGCGGCCGAGCCGCCCGAGACGGCGGCGGCGAGACCGAGCTTGACCGGCGCCGGCTGGGCGCTGGGGAGGCTCGCGGCAAGCGCGAGCGCGACGAGCACGGCGATGAGCACGATCGGTGACCGTTTCATTCTGTCCTCCCGGCGGAGCCGGCGCGGGCTCCGTCCTCAGCGGCGGTGACGCCGCGCGGGCGCCGCAACCCTGGGCCGGGCCCCCGCGCGCTCCGGCGCATCTTATACGCCGATTTCGGCGAGGAAGCCGGCGATTGTCGCCTGGACCTCGGCCCGGTGCGTGCGATTGGGAAAGTGGCCGCCGCCCTCGATCACGGCCAGTCGCGCCCCCGGGACGGTGGCCGCCACCCGGGACGACAGCGCGACGGTCGGGAAGTGATCCTCGGATCCGGCGATCACCAGCACCGGGCAGCGGATCCGCGCGCAGTCGGCCAGCCACTCGCGCCGGGAGTACGTCTCGTCGAGCAGGGCCAGCAGCGAGGCCCGCGAATGGCTCCGCAGCCGCTCGATCGTCTCCGCGTAGCGCTCGGGGCGAGCCTTGAACCGGGCCAGCGCCGCCTCGCCCATCCGGAGCTGCACGTTGGCGTCGAAGTACTCGGCCACCCGGCCCGCCTCGACCAGCGGCCGGTGCGCGCGCCACCACGCCTGGTCCTCGGCCGGCGGCTCGTAGGGGGGACCACTGATCGAGATCACCGCGCGCACCCGCGCCGGAGCGTGGATCGCCGCCCACAGCGACAGCGCGCCGCCCATCGAGGCCCCTCCCCACACCGCGCGCTCGACGCCGAGCGCATCCAGCCACCGCAGCAGGTCCTCGGCCTTCTGCGCGTAGCCGTAGTCCTCCACCCGCTCGAACTTCGAGGACAGCCCGTGGCCGCGCGTGTCGGGGAACAGCGCCCGCACGCGTGGGAAGAACGGCTCGAGGTCGGCGACCATGAACGACGAGTCCTCGACCGACCCGCCGTGGATCCACACGACCGGCGGCTTCGCCGGATCGCCGGCCTCGCGCCAGTGCAGGCGCACGCCGTTGGGAAGGAGGCGCTCAGGCACGTGTGACACGCTGTATCGAGCTGAAGGCATTGACACGCTGCCACCGCGGCCGAATAGTAGGTCCGGGAGCTCCCCGATGACGCGAACGGTGCTTACGTACCGAGACTACGAGGCGTTGCCGCACGACGGCCGCCAGTACGAGATCCACGATGGCGAGCTCTCGGTGACTCCCGCGCCAACTCCGCAGCATCAGATCGTCAGCATCAATATCGTGCGCGTCCTTGCCTCACACGTGCCGGCCGTGGCGCCGGGCATGCTGCTCTACGCTCCCCTGGACGTGATCCTGGCTGACACCACGATCGTGCAGCCGGACATCGTGTACCTGGCACCCGATCGGCTCCACTTCATCAGTCAGCGTGGCATCGAGGGGCCGCCGACCCTGGCCGTTGAGATCCTGTCGCCATCCACCCGCACCCTCGATCGGGTCACGAAGCGTCGTCTCTACGCGCGCCACGAAGTCCCGTACCTCTGGCTGGTCGATCCCGACGCCCGGGCGATCGAGGTCTTCACGCTCGACGGCGACCGTTACTCCCTGAGCACGGCTGCCGCGGGCTCCGATGCCCTCCATCTCCCACCCTTCACCGACCTCGCCCTCGTCCCCGACTCGCTCTGGCCCTGAGCGTCGAGCCGGACGTCGCCACGAGCGGCGCCGTGCCGTTGCCGTCGCGCCCCGAGCCACCCGGGCCTCGGGGCATCGTCGGGGCCTCACCTAGTACACGAACGGCGTCGGCAGCGGCGGCCGCCCGAACGGGCGCCCACCGCGGATCGTGAGATACGGCACCAGCTTCTGCCGGCCGGTCCGCGTGTTCTTGCGCGTGTCGACGAACTCCACCGGCCCGTCGACGAGATCCATGATCGCCAGGTCGGCCGGCGCGCCCACCTGCAGCGTGCCGAGGCCCGGCACCCGGCCGATGACCTTGGCCGGCTCCACGGTCGCCCGGGCCACGACCTCCTCCAGCGACAGGCCGAGGGCGAGGAACTTCGACATCACCCACGGCAGCGTGGGGTAACCCGGCGTGTTGATGCTGACCGAGTGGATGTCGCTGGAGATCGTGTCGGGCGGCATCCCCTGCTGCATCGCCGGCTCGCACACCGTGAAGTCGAAGCTGCCGCCCCCGTGGCCGACGTCGATCACGACACCACGCTGCTTGGCGGCCCGCGCCGCCGGCAGCAGCGTCCCGTTCTGCACGGTGTTGTTACCGGCACCACTGTAGGCGTGAGTGAGGACGTCGCCGGGGCGCAGCAGGTCGAGCAGGTCGGAGAGATTGCCGGGCGCCGATCCGATGTGACACATCACCCGCACGCCCTTGCCGGCCAGCTCGGCGGCCCGGAGGGCCCGCCGCAGCGGCTCCAGGCCGTTCTGGCCGACCACCGAGTCGGTGATCCGCACCTTCACACCGAGGACGACGTCGGGGTTCTCGGCCACCACCTTGGCGCAGCCATCGACGTTGGCGTAGTCGATATTCAGCATCTCGCCCGGCGCCAGCCCACCGGCCAGGCCGATCGACGAGATGTGAACGAACGAGAACAAGCGCGTACGCGAGCTGGCCAGCGCGAGGTGGCGGAACACCCCCCAGGTGTGCCAGCCGGCGTCGCCCGCCGACACCGCCGTGGTCGTGGCGGTGATCGGCACCAGCTCGTCGGGCGGCAGCCCGAGCCCCAGATGCGGACAGAAGTGCGTGTGCAGATCGACGAGACCGGGCGTCACCAGGCGCCCCGCCACGTCGATGCGCTGCACGCCGCGGTCGCCCGGGATGCTCGGAGCGACGGCGGCGATCTGGCCGTAGCGGATGCCGATGTCTCGCTTGCCGCGCAACTTCTGGCTCGGGTCGAGCACGTCCCCGTTGGCGACGATCAGCTCGTACTTCAGCGCGGGGTCGGCGGGATCGAACCCGCGCGGGGCCACGGCGGCCTGGGCCAGCTGGACCGGCCCCTGGGCGTGGGCGCCGCCGGCCAGCGCCCCGCCGGCTGCGACCGCGGTGCCGGAGGCGATGAAGTCACGCCGCGACAGATCCATGGCTGGCTCCTCTCAGCGCAGGCGGGCGCCGCGCCCGGTGACGACGTCCAGGAACCCGGTGATCTCCGTGTTGAGGAAATCGACGTCGGCCGGGAAGGCGCCGCCGGCGGCGGCGTGACCGGTGATGGCCTCGGGCCGGATGGTGACGAAGCGGACGTCGCGGATGTAGCGCGAGGCCTCGAGCGGCTCCCACTCGGGATTGAGCAGGTCCTTCTGCCCGGCCAGGATCAGCGTCTTGGCCTTGATCGCCCGCAGGGCCTTCACGTAGTCGCCGTTCATGCCCGGCGTGGTGCCGACGTCGTGGGCGTCGTAGGCCCACGTCTGGTAGATCCAGTCGTTGGCGTCGAAGAGCGCGATCTGCGCGTCCTCCTGGGCCTTGAGCCAGGGCAGCACGTCGGCCTGGTTCGGGAACTGGTAGCGGTACATCTCGGGCGCCCGGGCGGCCAGGAAGCCCAGGATGTCGCGCCACAGGCGAATGCCGTTGGCCGGCGGCGCCGTGTAGTTGCCGCCGTTCCAGGCCGGATCCAGCATGATCGCCTTGCGGCTGGCCTCCATCACCACCACGCTCCAGGCCGGCGTCTTGGCCAGCGGCACCAGCGCCACCACGCTGTCCATGAAATCCGGATGGCTCACTCCCCACTGCAGGGCCTGCATGCCGCCCATCGAAGGGCCGATGACCGCCACCACGCGCGGGATCTGCAGGTGCTCGGTCATCAGCTTGTGCTGGGAGGCCACCATGTCGCGCATCACGAAGCGCGGGAACGACATCCGGGGCTGGGCCGTGCTGGTGGACGGTGACGTCGTCAGGCCGTTGCCGATGGCGTCGGTAGCCACGATGAAGTACTTGGTGGTGTCCAGCGCCTTGCCGGGCCCGATCAGGAAGTCGAGCCGGTGGTGGTTGCCGCTGATGGCGGTGACCATGAGGATGGCGTTGGACTTCTGGGTGTTCAGGGTGCCGTGGGTGACGTAGGAGATGGCGAAGTCCCGGATGACCTCGCCGCTCTCCAGCTTGAGGTCGCCGATCCGGTACTGCTGGTGCGGCGGCTGATTGGGACCGTGGGCGAGCGCGCCGGCGGCGTGGAGCATCAGGGCGGCGGCGACGGCGGTGATCACGACGCGTCGGTGCATCGGCGTGGCCCTCCTGCGGTGACCCGGCGTCAGGCGGCGCGGCGCTCCAGACGGCGGGCGAAGACCGACATCGAGTACGTGCACAGCCAGTACACCACCGCGATGAACAGGTAGAGCTGGAAGGGGCGGATCTCGCGGTTGTTGACGATCTGGGCGGCCTTGGTCAGGTCGACGTACCCGATGATGGAGGCCAGCGAGGTGTCCTTGAACAGCACGATCATCTGCGTCACCAGCGACGGCACCATGTTCTTGAGCGCCTGGGGCAGCACCACGTAGGCCATCGTCTTGGTGGCCGTCATGCCGAGCGCCGTCGCCGCCTCCACCTGCCCTCGAGCCACCGACTGGACGCCGGCCCGGACGATCTCGCCGAAGTAGGCCGCCTCGAAGATGACGAACGCGGTCAGGGCGACGCCGTACTCGGGGATGGGCAGCCGCAGGAGCTGGGGGATGATGAACCAGATCCAGAAGATCACCATCACCAGCGGGACGCCGCGAAAGAACTCCACGTAGATCGTGGCCGGCACCCGGATCCACGGCGCGTTGGCCAGCCGGGCCAGCCCGATGAAGATGCCCAGCACGAAGCCCAGCAGGATGGCCGGAATGGCCAGGCGCAGCGTGCCCCCGACGAACGGCCCGATGCCGATCAGTCCCTGGACGATCAGGAACTTGAAGTTGTTGACGATGACCGAGATGTCCATGGCTCAGCCGGCCTTGGCCCGGGAGATCAGCCCCGGGATCGCGTAGTGGCGCTCGACCCGGGCCATGATGGTCGCGATCGAGAGGCACAGCACCAGGTAGATGAGGGTACCCGCCGTCAGCGCCTCGATGGCCTTGGCGGTGTAGGTCTCGACCTGCCGCGTCTGGAAGGTCAGCTCGGCCACGCTGATCGTGAGCGCCACCGACGAGTTCTTGAGCAGGTTCAGCGACTCGTTGGTGCCGGGCGGCACGATCAGCCGCAGCGCCACCGGCAGGATCACCATCCGGTAGGCCTGGAAGGTCGTCAACCCCATCGCGACCGACGCCTCGAACTGCGTGCGCGGGATGGCTCCGATGCCGGAGCGAATCACCTCCGACATGCGGGCCCCGTGATAGACGCCGAGCGCGATCGTCCCCGCCCAGAACTCCAGCCCGTGGTTGAAGAGCCAGTCCTGGGCCCCCCGCGGCAGCAGCGGCGTCACCCCGAAGTACCAGAAGAACATCCAGACCAGCAGCGGGACGTTGCGGAAGAACTCGACGTAGAAGGTGGCGCCCCACCGCAGCGGCCGGAACGGCACCGTGCGGAGGGCGCCCGAGAGGATGCCGAGGACGACGGCGATGATCCAGGCGAGCGCCGACAGCTCCAGCGTGGTGATGAGCCCCTGGAGCAGCCATTGTCCCGACTGGCCGGTCCAGAGCACGGACCACTTGAAGGTGTAGTTCACGCGCCCGGCCCGGGTCCCGCCGGCGCTACTTGCCGATCTGCTTCATCAGATACGCCTTCACCGGGTTCGTCATCGGATACGGCAGCTCGCCCTTGGGCCCGAACCACTTCTCGTAGATCTCGAAGTACTTGCCGCCCTCGAGCCCGTTCTTGATGCCGGCGTCCACGGCGGCCTTGAACTTGGCGTCGCCCTTGCGCATGGCCATGCCGTAGGGCTCCTCCGAGTAGAAGTCGCCGACGACGTCCCAGTCGTCCGGCTTCGGCGCCTTGGCCTTCAGGCCGTAGAGCTGGATGCCGTCGTTGGTGTAGGCGTCGACCTGGCCCTGCAGCAGCGCCTGGAAGGCGGCGGGCTGGTCGGGGAACTCGCGCAGCTGGGCCTGCGGGTACTTCTCGCGCAGGATCTTGGCGTTGGTCGAGCCCTGCTGAGAGGCGATCCGCTTGCCGGCGATGTCGTTGACGCCCTTGATCGGGCTGCCCTTCTTCACCATGAACTGGGCGCCGGTGTAGAAGAACGTCAGGCTGAAGTCCACCGACTCCCGGCGCTGCGGGGTGTCGGTCATGGTGCCGGCGATGAGGTCGACGGAGTTGGAGGTGAGCAGCGGGATGCGGGTGGGCGGCGTCGATTCCTTCTTCTCGACCTTGATCGGCTTGCCGACGGCCTTCTCGACCTCCGGCTTGACCAGCATCTCGACCAGGTCGATCGTGAAGCCGACCCACTGGTTGTCCTTGTTGACGTACGCGAAGGGCGGCGAGCCGGTCCGGGTGCCGATCGTCATCGTGCCGGACGACTTGATCTTCTCCAGCGTGTCCTGGGCGAGCGCCGGCGTCACCGTGAGCGCGACGGCGAGGGTGAGAACGAACGCGAGCATACGCTTCATCGAGTTGCCTCCTAGTGGGTGAGGATCTTGGACAGGAACTGCCGCCCCCGGTCGGACTTGGGGGCCGTGAAGAACTCCTCGGGCTTGGCCTGCTCGACCACTTGCCCCTCGTCCATGAAGACGACGCGGTGGGCGACCCGGCGGGCGAAGCCCATCTCGTGGGTGACACACATCATCGTCATGCCCTCGCGGGCGAGCGCGGTCATGACGTCGAGCACCTCGTTGATCATCTCGGGGTCGAGCGCGGAGGTCGGCTCGTCGAACAGCATGATCTTCGGCTGCATGGCCAGCGCGCGGGCGATGGCCACCCGCTGCTGCTGGCCGCCCGAGAGGTTGGCGGGGTAGTTGTCGGCCTTCTCGCGCAGCCCCACCCGCTCGAGCAGCGCCCGGGCCGCCTGCTCGGCGTCGGCGCGCGACAGCTTCTTGACCTTCATCGGGGCCAGCATGATGTTCTCGAGCGCGGTCATGTGGGGGAAGAGGTTGAACGACTGGAACACCATCCCCACCCGGCTGCGCAGGGCGGGCAGGTTCACCCCCCGGCGCGTGATCGAGTCACCCAGCACGACGATGTCGCCCTCCTGGACCCGCTCGAGGCCGTTCACCGTGCGGATCAGCGTGGACTTGCCCGAGCCCGAGGGCCCGCACACCACCACCACCTCGCCGGTGTCGACGGACAGGTCGATCGCCCGCAGCACGTGGAGCTTGCCGAACCACTTGTTGACGCCGCTGAACTGGATGGCCGGCGGCATCTACGTGGCCACTGCCTTGACAACTACCAGGACATCCCCGGGGTTCACCGCCTGGCCGGGCTGCACCCGGACCTCGGCCACCGTCCCTGCCGCCGACGCCTTGAACTCGTTCTCCATCTTCATGGCCTCGATCACGACCAGCGTGTCTCCCGCCCGGACCGGGTCGCCCGGCCTGACGGCAACGTGAGCGATCTTACCCGGAAGCGGGGCCGTGAGGGTCTGGCCCTGGCCGGCGCTGGCCGTGCCACCCCGGGTGCGGATGATCCAGCGCGTCTGCTCCTCGACCAGGATCTCGTAGCTCTCGCCCCCCACGTCCACCAGGCAGGTGCCGTCCCGGTCGACCACGTCGGCCACGTAGGAGACGCCGCCGACCAGCAGCGAGGCGAAGCCCTGGGCGGTCAGCCGCGCATCGACCTCCCAGACCTCGTCGCCGATGGTCAGGCGATAGCGACCGTCGGTGCCGCCGGTGACGTCGATGACGGTGGGGGTGCCGGCGAGGGTCGCGGTGTATTTCATGGCGCGAGTTCGCCACGGGCGTTCGAATGGTTGGCGGCCGCACGGCCATATTGTTGGAGCGGGGTGGCTCGCGTGTTGTCGACCGGGGATGGGGGGGTGGCCGCACCGCCGGATTGTTGGAGCGGGGGCCGCTTGCTCGCGTAAGGGCGCGGGTGGCCTGGTCTAGAAGGGGGTGGCTCCGGCACGTGGGGTCGATCGTGGTGGAGCAACCTTGTTTTAGTCTTGGTCGCGGTCACTGGCGGGTCCATCCGGGGTGCGTGGAGGAGCGCCAGCGGCTTGGTTCGTTTTCGGGCTCTGCGGCGGGGGGGGGCTGGCGGTTGCGCTCGTGCTCGGCGAGGACGGCGGCGATGGTCGCGATGGTGGCCAGGCGGTTGTCGTGGGGGCGCAGGTCGGGCAGGACGCGCTCGAGGAAGGCGGTCGAGAGCCGGCCGGCCCGGAAGTCGGGGTGGGCGACGATCCGCTGCAGCGCGGGGATGGTCGTGCGGACGCCCACCACCTTGTACTCGGCCAGCGCCCGCAGCATGCGCTCCACCGCCCCCGCCCGGTCGCGGTCCCACACGATCAGCTTGGCCAGCAGCGTGTCGTAGTAGCGCGGCACCGTGTAGCCCTCGTAGGCACCGGAGTCGTCACGTACCCACGGCCCGGTGGCCGGGCGCAGCCCCGTGATCGTGCCCGGCGACGGCATCCAGCCGCCGAACGGGTCCTCGGCATTGATGCGGCACTCGATCGCCCACCCGCGCCACGTCACGTCGCGTTGCCCGTAGCCGAGGGGCTCGCCGGCCGCGATGCGCAGCTGCTCTCGGACCAGGTCGATGCCGGTGACCAGCTCGGTCACCGGATGCTCGACCTGCAGCCGCGTGTTCATCTCCAGGAAGTAGAAGTTCCGGTCCGCATCGAGGAGGAACTCGACGGTGCCGGCATTGACGTAGCCGGCCGCGCGGGCGAGCCGGCACGCCGCCACGCCCATGCGGGCGCGGAGCTCGGGGTCGACGATGGGGGACGGGCTCTCCTCGATCAGCTTCTGGTGGCGACGCTGGATCGAGCACTCGCGCTCGCCCAGGTGCACGACCGCGCCGTGGGCGTCGGCGAGGACCTGGATCTCGACGTGGCGCGGCTCGATCACCGCCCGCTCGAGATAGACGGCGGCGTCGCCGAAGGCCGCGCCCGCCTCGGCGCGGGCGCCGCGCAGCGCCTCGGCCAGCTCCGACTCCTGGCGGACGAGGCGCATGCCCTTGCCGCCGCCGCCCATGGCGGCCTTGAGCATCACCGGGTAGCCGACCTCGCGGGCCAGCGTGCGGGCCTCGTCGTCGGAGCGCACCGGCTCCAGCGTGCCCGGCACCATCGGCACCTTCAGCTCGCGCGCGAGCTTCCGCGCCGCCGTCTTGTCGCCCATCGCCCGGATGGCCGCCGGCGGCGGCCCCACGAAGGTCAACCCGGCAGCCCCGCACGCCTCGGCGAAGTGCGCGTTCTCGGCGAGGAAGCCGTAGCCGGGATGCACGGCGTCGGCGCCGGCGGCCCGGGCGGTGGCGACGATCGTGTCGATCGACAGATAGCTCTGGGCGGCCGGCGGCGGTCCGATCGCGTACGCCTCGTCGGCCATGAGCACGTGCAGCGCCTCGCGGTCGGCCTCCGAGAAGACCGCCACGGTGGCGATGCCCTGCTCGCGGCAGGCGCGGATGACGCGCACCGCGATCTCGCCCCGGTTGGCGACGAGCAGCTTCTTGATCTTCACGGACGCTCCGGCGTCATCGCAGGTCCTTCAGCGCCTCGCGCAGGAAGCTCTCGTCCACGATGTCCTTCTCGGCCAGCGGCGTCTTCATGAGCTTCTGGGCGTGCCACCACGCGATCTGGCGGCCGACGTCGCCGGGCATCAGGCGCCCGTCGCGATCCTGGTAGGGAAAGCCCTTGCGGATCAGGTCAGGGGTGGCGCCGGTGTACTTGGCGGTGATGGCCACGACCTCGTCGAAGGCCGGCCCGCTCTTCCGGGCCAGCACGGCGTCGAAGTAGTGGCGCGAGGCCTTGACGTAGCCCTTCATGAACGCCACCGCCCGCTTGCGGTCCTTGGCGAAGGCGTCGGAGTACATCACGGTGGCGATCTGCCACGGGAAGGTGTCCCCGGTCTGCATGATCGTCACCCCGGCCCCGGCGGCCTCCAGGCGGGAGACGAACGGCTCGGCGGTGGCGACGGCGTCGATGCGCCGGGCGGCCAGCGCGTCGTTGAGCGCGGGTAGCGCCTGCAGCGGCACCAGCTCGACGTCGCCGGGCGCCATGCCCTCCTTCTCGAGGTAGCGGCCCACGTTGTAGTGGAAGGTGGAGCCGATCTGGGTGACGCCGATCTTGCGGCCCTTCAGCTCGCGCATCGTGCGGACGCCGTTGTCGTAGAGGTCCTTGCGCACGAGCAGCGCGGTGAGGTTGTAGTCGGGCCACTCGCGCCCCTTGTCGGCCACGATCCACACGCGCACGCCGCCGGCCACGATGTTGTAGAGCCCGGCCGTGAGCCCGGTGGCGCCCGTCTCGATGTCGCCCGAGGCCAGCGCCACCGCGATCGGTTGGGCCGCCTGGAAGAACACGAACTCGGGGTCGATGCCGAACTGCTTGAAGTACCCCTTCTCGGCGCCGAGGAAGAGCACGGCCGACGAGGTCAGCTTGAGGACGCCCAGCTTCACCTTCGACGGCGCCTGGGCGCCGGCCGGGAGGGCGACGAGCAGGAACAGCGCGAGCGCGACCACGACCCGACCTCTCATCGACTCTCCTCCCGTACCACCGTCCCGACATGGTACAGCCAAGACCGGCCTGGGGCGTCACCGCCCGCCATCTCAGCCGTCGGCCTTCCACGGCAGGGCCAGCCGCTCGAGCCGCGTCAACAGCCAGTGCGAGGCCAGGCCGAGCAGCGAGAGCAGCACGATGCCGACCATCAGCGCGGTCGTCTCCATGAGGTTCTGGGCGTTGAGGATCAGGTAGCCGATGCCGGAGTTGGCCGCGATCATCTCGGCGGCGACGAGCAGCAGCAGGGCGGTGCCGGCGCCGAGCTTGAGCCCCGCGAAGATCATCGGCAGCGCCGCCGGCAGCATCACCTTGCGGACCAGGCTCCACCGCCCCGCCCCGAAGCTCACCGCCGCCCGCAACAGCAGGGGGTCGGCGTGGCGAACGCCGGCCGCCGTGTTGATCGCCATCGGAAAGAACACGCCGAGCGCGATCACCGCCACCTTGGAGGCCTCGCCGATGCCCAGCCACAGGATCAGCAGCGGCAGCAGCGCGATCTTGGGGATGGGAAAGGTGGCGGCGATGAGCGGGGTGCCGACCGCCTCGGCCAGCCCGAAGACACCGACCGTGAGGCCGACCACCACGCCGCCCAGCGCGCCCACGCCGAAGCCGAGCAGGATGCGGCCGAGACTGGTGGCGACGTGGCCCAGCAGTTCGCCGCTGCGCAGCATCTCCCAGCCGGCCGCCAGCACGCCGAGCGGCGAGGGTAGGAACAGCGCGGGCACCCACCCCGTCCGGGTGAGCAACTCCCACAGCACCAGCAAGCCGGCCAGCCCCAGCCCGCGCGCCACCGGGTGCTCGCGCCGCGCCAGCGCGCGGGCGCGGTCGGGGACGGGGCGCGTCGTCACGCCACCCCTTCGCGCAGCGCCGCCCGCGCCTGCGATTTGACCAGCGCCCAGATGCGCTCGACGGCGTCCACGAACACACGCTCGCCCAGCATCGCCTCCGTCCGCGGGCGGCCCAGGGCGACCGGCACGATCTCCAGCACGCGGCCCGGCCGCCGCGAGAGGACGACGACCCGATCGGCCAGCCACAC
Organism: uncultured Candidatus Rokubacteria bacterium; assembly: GCA_963734175.1. GTDB lineage: Bacteria > Methylomirabilota > Methylomirabilia > Rokubacteriales > CSP1-6 > AR5. The sequence continues at coordinate 524,106 of CAVTGC010000009.1, read as the reverse complement.
CGCCTCGTGGATGTTGTGGGTCACATAGAGGATCGTCTTGCGCGTGCGCTCCCAGATCGCCAGCAGCTCCTCCTGCATGAGCTGGCGCGTCTGGGCGTCGAGCGCCGAGAACGGCTCGTCCATCAGCAGCACGGCCGGGTCGACGGCGAGCGCCCGCGCGATGCCGACGCGCTGCCGCATGCCGCCCGAGAGCTGGTGCGGGTACTTGCGCTCGAAGCCGCCCAGCCCGGCCAGCTCGATGAAGCGGCCGGCGATCGCCCGGCGCTCGGCCGGCGGCCGGCCGGCCTCCTCGAGGCCGAACTCGACGTTGGCCTGCACGGTGCGCCAGGGGAAGAGCGCGAACTCCTGGAAGACCATCGCCGTCGGCGGCCGGCCCGCTGGCAGCTCGCCGTCGAAACCGACGCTGCCGGCGCTCGGCGTCAGCAGCCCGGCCAGCATGCTGAGGAGCGTGGACTTGCCGCAGCCGGACGGACCGACCACGGCCACGATCTCCTGGGCCTCGACGGTGAACGTGACCCCCGCCAGCGCCTCGACGGCGTGGCCCGCGCGATCGCGGTAGGTGTGGCCGACGTCCCGGAGCAGGACCCTCACGACCGGCGCAGGCGGAAGCGCTGGACCTTGCCGGTGGCCGTCCGCGGCAGGTCGGCGACGAACTCGACCGCGCCCGGCACCTTGTAGCCCGCCGCGCGGCCGCGCACGTGCTCGCGCAGCTCGGCGGCCAGCGCGGGCGAGCCGGCCAGCCCGGACTTCAGCACCACGCACGCACGTGGGGTGACGAGCCCCCGGCCGTCCGTGTCGCCGACGACGCCGGCCTCCAGGACGGCCGGATGGGCGACGAGGTGCGCCTCCACCTCGGCCGGCGACACCCACTGTCCGGCCACCTTCAGCATGTCGTCGGAGCGTCCGTCGAAGTAGAACCAGCCCTCGGCGTCCCGGCGGAACATGTCGCCGGTGCGCAGCCACTCACCCAGCATGGTCTGGCGCGTCCGCTCCCGCCGGTTCCAGTAGCAGGGCGCGGTCGTGGCACCCTTCACCAGCAGGTGGCCGGTGGCCCCCACCGGCACCGCGGCGCCGGCATCGTCGACGAGCCGCGCCTCGAAGCCCTCCACGAGGGTACCGGCGGCGCCAGGCCGGGCCGCCCCGGGCCGGTTGGCGATGAAGTCGTGCAGGGCCTCGGTGGAGCCCACCACCTCCACCAGCTCCAGGCCGAAGCGATCGGCCCACGCCTCGAAGATCGCCGGCGGCAGCGCCTCGCCGGAGGACACGCCGAAGCGAAGCGAGGACAGGTCGAAGCGCCGCTCGACGTCAGGCACCTCCAGCATCCGGGCGTAGAGGGTCGGGACCGCGAAGAACATCGTCGGCCGCTCGGCGTCGATCACCGCCAGCGCGCGCTCGGCCGTCAGCCGCTCGGCCACCAGCACGGAGGCGGCGCCGGCCCGGGCCGGGAAGTACAGGGCGTTGCCGAGACCGAAGGCGAAGTAGAGCTTGGAGGCCGAGAAGATCAGGTCGTCGGCCCCGATGCCGAAGACGTTGGCGCCGACCAGCTCGGCGGCCGCCACGAAGGCCTGGTGGGTGTGGACCGCCGCCTTGGGCCGCCCTGTGGAGCCGGAGGTGTAGCCCCAGTACACGATGTCCTCGGCGGTCGTGGGCGCGGCCTCCGCCAGCGGCTTGGCCCGGCCCAGCGCCTCGTCGAAGTCGATTGCCCCGGCCGCCCGACCGCCGACCACCAGCACGGTCCGTAGCCACGGGCAACGGGCCCGGGCGGCGAGCACGCGCGGCGCCACCGCGGCCTCGACGATGGCCGCCCGGGCGCGGCTGTCGTTCAGGAGGAACTCGTACTCCGCCTCGCCCATCAACGTGTTCACCGGTACGGCGACCGCGCCGAGCTTGGCTGCCCCCCAGAAGGCGGCGGCGAAGGTCGGCGAGTCGTCGAGGGCCAGCAGAACGCGCTGCTCGGCCTCGATCCCGGCCTCGGCCAGGGCGCCGCCAGCGCGCGCCACCCGGTCGGCGACCTCCCCGTAGGTGACGGTGCGGCCCCCGGCCCGGAACGCGGTGCGGGCGGCGCCGCCCTCGGCCACGTGGCGATCGACGAAGAACGACGCGATGTTGAGCGCTGCGGGGAGCGCGTCCACCGCCCGAGATACTACACCAGGGGTCCCCGGCGAAGTCCGCGCCCATGAAGAGCTTCCGGCGGCCCCACCGGGTGTGCTAATTCTGCAATGCTCATGGTGTATCGCCTTTTACCTCGTGCCCTCCGTCCCGACGGGGTGCGGATCTGGCGTGGGGTCATCCTCGCTGCGCTCGGTTGTCTGGTCGCGCTGGGCGCCTGGACCCTCCTGCTCCACGGTGAGGCCCGGCGGCAGGCCCAGCGCGAGGCCACTCGGGGTGCTGCCGTGGTCGCCCAGTCCGTCGCCCGCGAGCACGAGCGTCTCGTCGACGCCGGTCGGCAGCTCCTGCTCGCCCTCTCCCAGCGGCCCGAGATCGTCGCCACCAGCTCCGGGGCGTGCAGCACGCTGCTGGCCGGCATTCTCAAGGCCGTTCCCGGCTACCTCGACCTCGCCCTGACTCGCCCCGGGGGCGAGCTGATCTGCTCGGCGCGAGGAGGCACCCGGCTTCCGGCGGGTACCGACGTGGCCGACCTGCGCCGCGCCGCCGAGACCGGCAACTCGACCCTCGGCCGGACCGGGATCGACCAGGCTCTCCGCCGGCCGACGGTGGCCCTGACACGGCCGGTGATCGACGAGGCCGGCACCGTGCGCGCGGTGCTGGTCGCCGCGCTCGACCTGGGCCAGCTCGAGCGGGCCGTGGTCGAGAGTCCGCTGCCCACGGGCGCGGCCATGATGCTGATCGACGGCAACGGTGTGATTCTGAGCCATCACCCCCACCCCGAGCGATGGACCGGCGAGGTGCTCGACGACCCGCTCAAGCCCCTGCTGACCCGACCGGTCTCGGGCCTCGTGGACACGCCCTGGCTCGACGGCGTGGCCAGCCTCGTGCTCTTCGAGCCGCTCGCCCGGGAGGTCGCTCGGGCCACCGACGCCACGATCGTGATCGCGCTGCCGCGTCGCGTAGTGTTCCGCGGCGCCGACCGGCTGTTCGCCCTGGAGCTGGCCGGCCTCGGCCTGCTGAGCCTGGCCGGCCTCGTGTGTGGCGCGCTGATCATGGACCGGCTCGTCGCCCGGCCCGCCCAGGGCTTGCTGCGCGTGATCCGCAGCCTCAACGCCGGCGACGTACGGGCCCGCATGCGACGCGGCGACGAGCGCGCCGGGCTGGTCGGTCGCCTCGCCCGCAGCATCAACGCGCTCGGCCGGAGGCTGGAGGAGCACCAGCAGGCCGCCCGTCATCTCGAGGAGCAGCTGCGCCTGGAGCGGGCCGCGCGCCTGCTCGTGCCGCCGCCGGTCATGGCCGTCGCCGACGACGCCGAGCCGGCCGCGTACGAGTCGCCGGGTGGGGAGAAGCTCGAGCTCGCCGAGCCGACCCCGGTGGCGGTGACCGAGGCCGTCGAGGAGCACGGCTGGGGGCTGCGCGAGGCTCCCTTCGAGAACGCGCCGAATCCCCGCTTCCTGTGGCTGTCGCCGGCGCACTCCGACGCGCTGGTCCGGCTCACCTACGCGCTGCGCCAGCGCCGCGGCTGCGCGGTGCTCACCGGCGAGTCGGGATGCGGCAAGACGCTGCTCACCCGCGCGGTCGTGCAGCGGCTGGAGGCCAGCCGCTACGAGATCGCGCTGCTGACCAATCCCCACGGCGGGCGCATCGAGCTGCTGCGGCACGTGCTCTACGAGCTGGGCGTGGAGACGGCCGACACGACACGGGCGGAGCTGCTGCACGCGCTCAACGACGTCATCGTGCGCAACTTGCAGCGAGGGCGCGAGACGCTGATCATCGTGGACGACGCTCAGCAGGCCGATGACCCCGCCTGGTTCGAGGAGCTGAGCTCGCTGCTGAACATCCAGACCAACGAGCGCACGCTCGTCACCCTGCTGCTGGCCGGCACGCCCGAGCTGGCCCCGGCCATCCACCGCGTGCAGCACCTCGACCGCCGGGTCTCCATCCGCTGCACGCTGGGCCCGTTCAACGGCGAGCAGACCGCCCAGTACATCCGCTACCGACTCTCGGTGGCCGGAGCCGAGACCTCGATGTTCACGCGGGACGCGGTGACGCTGATCCACGGGGCAAGCCGCGGGGTGCCACGCGCGATCAACGACGTGTGCGACAGCGCGCTGCTGCTGGCCCGGCTGGAGGGGCTGGCCAGCGTGGACGGCCCGCTCATGCGGCGGGTGCTGAGCACCACGCCGACGGCGCCCGACACCACCGCCGAGCTGCCGCCGACCCGCTGAGCGCCATGCCGTGGCGCCGTCGGGGCTGATGCGCACGGTCTTCGAGGCCTTCGCGGCCACGGCGGGGGCCGCGCCCGACCACGCCTTCCTCGCGGCGCCGCCCGCTCCGGGCCGGGCCTATCACCCGGCCGGCGTGGAGTACAGCTACGCGCGGACACAGACGGAGAGCCTGCGGCTGCGCGAGCGGTACGCCGCGGCCGGCTACGGCCACGGCCATCGGGTGGCGCTGCTGCTGGAGAATCGTCCCGAGTTCTTCTTCCACTACCTGGCGCTGAACGCGCTCGGCTGCAGCATCGTGCCGATCAACCCCGACTACCGGCACGACGAGATGCTCTACCAGATGGACCACTCCGAGGCCGACCTGGCCGTGGTCGTCGCCGCCCGCGTCGCCGACCTCGAGACGGTGGCACGGGCGCGCGGCCGGCCGCTGCCGGTGGTGAACGCGGAGGCGTTGCCTTCGACGCTACCGGTGCCGGCGCGGCCGCCGCGCACCGACGCTCCCGGCCTCGGGACCGAGTGCAGCCTGCTCTACACGTCCGGCACGACCGGGCGACCGAAGGGCTGCATCCTCACGAATCTGTACTACCTGAACTGCGGCGCCTGGTATCGCGACCTCGGCGGCCTCGTCCGCCTGGAGTGGGGGCGCGATCGCATCTACAACCCGCTGCCACTGTTCCACATGAACTGCCAGGCGGTGGCGGCGACGGCCGCCATGCTCACCGCGAACTGCCTCGTCCTGCCCGAGCGCTTCAGCCCTAGCCGCTGGTGGCGCGACATCGTCGCCACCGGCGCCACCGTCGTCCACTATCTCGGCGTGGTGCCGCCCCTGCTGCTCAACCAGCCGCCGGCCGACGAGGAGCGGGCGCACCGGGTGCGCTTCGGCCTCGGGGCGGGCGTGGAGCCCCAGCTGCACGCGGCCTTCGAGCGACGGTTCGGCTTTCCGCTCGTCGAGGTGTGGGGCATGACCGAGACCGGTCGCATCTACGCCGACCACCGGGAGCCCCGCCAGGTCGACACGCGGGCCTTCGGCCGCCCGTTCGGCGGCTTCGAGGCCCGCGTGGTCGACGAGCAGGACCGCGAGGTGGCCCCGGGTACGGACGGCGAGCTGCTGGTGCGCTGGGGCGGCCCCGAGGGCCACCGCCACGGCTTCTTCGCCGGCTATCTCAAGAACCCCGAGGCCACCGACGAGGCGTGGCGCGGCGGCTGGTTCCACACCGGCGACGTGGTCCGGCAGGCCGCCGACGGCCTGCTCGCCTTCGTCGACCGCAAGAAGAACATCATCCGCCGCGCCGGCGAGAACATTGCCGCCGCCGAGGTCGAGGCGGTACTGCAAGCCCACGACGCCGTCGCCCAGGTAGCGGTGCTGGCCGTACCCGACGAGATTCGCGAGGAGGAAGTGATGGCCTGCGTGGTGCCGATGGCCGGCGTGAGGGCCGACCGCGGGCTGGCCGAGGCGCTGGTGGACTGGTGCCGGGCGCGCCTGGCCTACTTCAAGGCGCCGGGCTGGGTGCTCTTCGTGGAGTCGCTACCGACGACGGGAACGCAGAAGGTGCAGAAGACTCAGATCTTCGCGCGGGGCGAGGACCCCCGGCGGCAGGCCGGCGCCCTCGACCTCCGCGACCGCAAGCGGCGAGGCTAGCGGCGGGCGGCGCCGGCCGGATGCCGGCGCCGTCCACTCGCCGGCCCCGTTCAGCGTGCCTTGACCAGGAAGTGGGCGCGGCGGTTCTGGGCCCAGCACTCGTCAGCGTGCTGCGTGCAGGCCGGCCGCTCCTCGCCGTAGCTGATCACGGTGATACGCGTGGCCGGCACGCCGCGCGACACCAGGTAGTTCTTGGTGGCCCGGGCGCGGCGGTCACCGAGCGCGGTGTTGTACTCGCTGGTGCCGCGCTCGTCGCAGTGCCCCTCGATCACGAGAAGCTGGTCGGCGTGCTCCTTGAGCCAGCCGGCGTTGGCGTCCAGCAGCGGCGCGTCCGACTCGCGGATGTCGGCCCGGTCGAACTCGAAGTGGATGTCGGTGAGGGCGGGCGCGGCCCGGAAGCCCTCCAGCGAGGGTCGCGTGGAGCCGGAGCCGGTCGCCCCGCGTCCCTCACCCGACATCCCGCCGCCCTGCTGCATCCCACCCGGCGTGGTGACCCGCAACGCGACCGCGCCATCGGGCGACGGCGCCGATCCCTGCGTCATGGTCGGCTGCTTGGCGCACCCCACCAGGGCGAACGCGAGGATCACACCAGGAATGGCCATGAGCTTCGTCATCGTGGAGCCTTCCTTTGATCTGCTTCAGAGCGGTTGACCGGACCGCCACCGTCTGGCTCGAAGAGCCGGGGAACCTGGCTCGAAGGGGGCATCACACCGCGGCGTGCCCGCCGCCGGCGTGGCATCACCTGTTATAGCGTCAGGGGCCGAGCCGGCCGGCATGGGATTTCCCGGCCTTCTGGAGCGCACGCTAAATAGCTGATGCAGCGATGGTTTTATGGGCCCGGCGACGCGCCGTCGACGGCCCCGTATGCTGGCGGCGTGTGGACGATCGGCCACTCCACGCGCTCGCTCGCCGACCTGATCGCGCTGCTCCGGGCCCACGGCGTCGCCCACGTGGTCGACGTCCGGCGCTTCCCACGCTCGCGCCGGCATCCCCAGTTCGACGCCGACGCCCTCGCTCGCGACCTGCCGGCCGCCGGCCTCGCCTACACCCCGGCCCCCGCCCTCGGCGGCTTCCGCCGCGCCCGCCCCCACTCGGACAACACCGGCCTGCCCGACACCTTTCGGGGCTACGCCGACTACATGCAGACCGCCGACTTCGCCCATCACCTCGACGCCCTGATCGCCGCCGCCGCCGCGACGCCCACCGCGATCATGTGCGCCGAAGCCGTCCCCGCTCACTGTCACCGCTCGCTCATCGCCGACGCCCTGCTCGCCCGCGACGTGGAGGTCCGCCACATCGTCGCTCCGGCCCGCGCCGACGCGCACGTGCTCACGGCGGCCGCTCGCCTCGCCGCCGGTCGCGTCTCCTATCCCGGCCAGCAAACGTTGTTCGACCTCGACGGCTAGTCTCCCGGGATCGATCGTTGGGCTGGAGCCACATTGCTCGCGCCGCTCGGTGACGCCCGGTCGAGCGACAGGCGAATCTAGGTGAGGCGGGCGGAACGCCAGAGCTCGAACACGAGCAGCGACCACAGGATGCGCGCGTGGTCGCGCCGGCCGGCGACGTGCTCGTCGACCAGGCGACTGACCATCGGCGCGTCGAACAGGCCGGCGGCGCGAAGGCGGTCGGGCGCCAGCGCGGCGCGCAGCGGTGCGGCCAGCGGGCCGCGGAACCACGCGCCGAGCGGGACGCCGAAGCCCTGCTTGCCCCGCGCGAGGATCTCGGCCGGCAGCCGATCGGCCAGCGCGCGCTTGAGCAGGCGCTTGAGGCGGCCGAGGCCCTGCAGCCGCAAGGCGGCCGGAATGCGCCCGGCCAGCTCGACGAACCGATGATCGAGGAACGGCGCCCGCAGCTCCAGCCCCACGGCCATGCTGGCGCGGTCGGCGTTGGCGAGGTTCTGGCCGGCCAGGTACAGCTTGCAGTAGCGGTGGATGATGCGGGCGCCGGGATCGTCGCTCGCACAGCCGGCCAGCGCGATGTCGACGTCCTCGTAGGGATCGACGTCCGCCAGCGCGGCGCGGAGGTCGGCGCTCAGCAGCGCCGCCTGGCGACCGACCGGCAGGCCGCCCAGCAGTGCCTGGTTGCGGGCGGCCTCCGGATAGCCGAGCCCCTGCAGGAACTCGCGGAGCGGGCCGGGCGAGAGCCCGCCGCCCCCGACCGCCGCCAGCGCCGCGCGCGCGGGCCGCGGCAGCCGGGCAAACGCGCGGTGCCACCACTCGGCCGCCATCGCGGGATAGCCGCCGAACAGCTCGTCGCCGCCGTCGCCGGTCAAGGCCACGGTGACGGAGCCGCGGGCGAAGCGCGAGAGCAGGTAGAGCGGGACGAACGCCATGTCGGCGATGGGCTCGTCGAGCAAGGTACCGAGTCGTCCGAGGACCTCGGCGGCGTCGGCCGGTCCCACCAGCAGCTCGGCGTGGTCGGTCCCGAGCGCGCGGGCGGCGCGGCGCGCCCAGCCCCGCTCGTCGTGGCGAGCCTCGGCGTAGCCCACCGAGAAGGTCCGGATGCCGGGGGCCAGGCGCGCCGCCGTTGCGGTGATCGCCGTGGAGTCGATGCCGCCGCTCAGCAGGCATCCCACCGGCACGTCACCCATCAACCGGGCCCGCACCGCCTCGTCGAGCGCCCCCGCGATCGCCGCTGCCCAGCCCGCCTCGTCCACCCGCGCGTCGGGCCGGTACGGGATCTCCCAGTAGCGGCTGGTCGTCACCTTGCCCTCGGCGGCCGTGAGCGCGTGGGCGGGCGGCAGCTTGCGGACCCCGCGCACGAGCGTGTGGGGATCGGGCACGAAGTCGTACGTGAGGTAGCGGGCCACCCCGGCCGGATCGAGGTCGCGCCCGACGGCCGGATGCTGCAGCACCGCGCGCAGCTCGGAGCCGAAGACGAGCCAGCCGTCGACGGCGGCGTAGTAGAGCGGCTTCTCGCCCATGCGGTCGCGGGCCAGGAACAGCGTTTGCCGCCGACGATCCCACACCGCGAACCCGAACATCCCATCGAGGTCCTCGGGACAGGCCTCGCCGTACTCCTCCCAGGCGTGGGCGATCACCTCGGTGTCGCTCCGGCTGGTGAAGCGATGGCCCCGCCGCAGAAAACGCTCGCGCAGCGCCTCGAAGTTGTAGATCTCGCCGTTGAGGACGACCTGCACGGTGCCGTCCTCGTTGGCCAGTGGCTGATCCCCGGTGGCCAGGTCGACGATGCGCAGGCGGGCCACGCCGAGCGCCACCCGTCCCTCGACGTGGTGGCCGATCGCGTCGGGCCCGCGGTGGTGCAGCGTCGCCACCATGCGCTCCAGCACGGCGCGGTCGGCCTCGACCCCGGGCGGCGCCAGGAAGCCGGCGATCCCGCACATGGTCAGTCGGCCGGCGCCGGCGCCGCGACCCGGCCGAGCACGGCCAGCACGACGAAGCCCACGCCGACCCAGGCCGCCTCGCGAATACGCCGCACCAGGCTGAAGGCGAGCGCGCCGGCGCCAGTCAGGCCGAGCGCGACGAAGACCGCGACGTGCCCGCCCTCGAGCACGCCGAGGCTGCCCGGCACCATGAACGTCGCGAAGCGGACGGCCGTGCTGGCCGCCTCGATCACCATCGCGGTCGGCAGCGAGACCTCGACGCCGAGCAAACGCAGGATCAGCCAGGTCTCGAGCGCGCTCACCACCCAGCCCAGGAAGTGGAAGGCGATCGAGAGCGCCAGCCGGAACGGTGCCCGACGATAGAAGCCGGCCAGGGAATCATCGAGCGCGGCGCCCCCGGTGGCGGCCACCGGCACCCCGAACCGGGCCAGGAGCCGCCCGCCGGCGCCCATCACGCCGCCGAGCTGCACGGCGACGAAGCCGGCCACGGCCACCACCTCGACCAGCAGGAGCCACTCCATCGGGCGGAGCAGCGGGAGTCGGCCGGCAGCGTGGCCCAGGCGCACACGATGCCGAAGGCCAGCATCAGCCCCTGGGCGATCGTGATCGTCGTCTTGGCGACGATCACCGACGACAGCGCCTCGGTCAGGGCGACGTAGGGCCGCAGGAGCCACGCCTTGACCGCCTCGCCACCGACCGAGGCGGTCGGGGTGGTGACGTTGACCGCCTCGCCGACGATCCGCGCCCACAGCAGCGCCCGGAACGGGACGCGGTCGTCGCGGAAGGCGTACCGCCAGCCCAGCGTGTCGCAGGCGGCGACGATCGCGAACGGGAAGACGAGCACGATGGCCAGCCGCCACGACAGCCCCGAGATCGCCCCCAGCACCGCGGCCGGATCGTTGCGAGCGATCAGCCAGGCCAGCAGGGCGGCCCCCGACAGCCAGGAGGAGACCGCGGATACCACGGGCGATCCCGCGCTTCGTCCGGATCATGTCCTCCACCGGCGGCGCCGGGCGCGGGTCGTATCGTCTTCGTCGGCGCCACTCGGGCGGCGCCGTTCCTTCAGGAGCGCGCGCGGGAACCGGTCAGCGCGAGGGAATCTCCAGGTTGCTGAAGAAGTACGAGATCTCGAAGGCGGCCGTGGCCGCCGCGTCGGAGCCGTGCGTGGCGTTGGCCTCGATCGAGGAGGCGAAGTCCTTGCGGATGGTGCCGGCGGCGGCCTTGGCCGGATCGGTGGCGCCCATCAGGTCGCGCCAGCGCTGGATGGCGTTGTCGGCCTCCAGCACCATCGGGATGCTCGGGCCCCTGGGTCATGAACGCGCACAGGCTCTTGAAGAACGGCCGCTCGCGGTGCACCGCGTAGAAGCCGGCGGCGGCCGTCTCGCTCAGGTGGACCATCTTGAGCGCCACGACCTTGAAGCCGGCCTGCTCGATCCGCGCGAGGATCTGGCCGGCCGCCCCCTTGGCGACGGCGTCGGGCTTGATGATGGCCAGCGTGCGCTCGATCATCGGCCGATCACCTTGGCCACGGTGGCCCCCATGTCGGCCGGGCTGCGCACCAGGGTGGCGCCGGCCGCCTCCAGCGCCTTCATCTTCTCGGCCGCCGTCCCCTTGCCGCCGGCGATGATCGCCCCGGCGTGGCCCATGCGGCGGCCGGGCGGGGCCGTCTGCCCGCAGATGAATCCCACCACCGGCTTCTTCACGTGGGTCTTGATGAACGCCGCCGCGTCCTCCTCGGCGGTACCGCCGATCTCTCCGATCATCATGATGGCGCGCGTCTCCGGGTCCGAGTTGAACAGCCTCAGGATGTCCACGAACGAGGTGCCGTTGACGGGGTCGCCGCCGATGCCCACGCAGCTCGACTGGCCGATGTTCCGCGCACTGAGCTGACCGACGACCTCGTAGGTCAGCGTACCACTGCGCGACACGACACCGACCGCGCCCACCTTGTGGATGTGCCCGGGCATGATGCCGATCTTGGCCTGGCCGGGCGTGATCACGCCCGGGCAGTTCGGTCCGATGAGGCGGCTGGCGGTGCCGGCCAGGAAGTGCTTGGCGCGCACCATGTCGGGCACCGGGATGCCCTCGGTGATGCAGATGACCAGCGGCACGCCGGCGGCGGCCGCCTCCATGATGGCGTCGGCGGCGGCCGGCGGCGGCACGAAGATGAGCGCGCAGTTGGCGCCCTCGCGCTGCACCGACTCCGCCACCGTGTTCCACACCGGGAACCCCTCGTGGGTCGTCCCGCCCTTGCCGGGGGTGACGCCGCCGACGACCGTGGTGCCGTACTCCTTGCAGCGGGCGGCGTGGAAGGCGCCCTCCTTGCCGGTGATCCCCTGCACCACCACGCGCGTGCTCCGATCGACCAGGATGCTCACGACGCCCGCCCGGCCAGCTCGACGGCCTTGCGCGCCCCCTCGCCCATGTCGTTGGCCATGACCAGCGCCAGGCCGGAGTCGGCGAGCATCTTCTTGCCCTGCTCGACGTTGGTCCCCTCCGCCCGCAGCACGACCGGCAGCGTCAGCCCCAGCTTGCGCACGGCGCTGATGATGCCCTCGGCCAGCCGGTCGACCCGCAGGATGCCGCCGAACACGTTGATGAAGATGGCCTTCACCGACGGGTCGGACGACAGGATGCGGAAGGCGTTCTCGATCTGCTCGGGCGAGGCGCTGCCGCCCACGTCCAGGAAGTTGGCCGGCTCGCCTCCCGCCAGCTTCACGATGTCCATGGTGGCCATGGCGAGGCCGGCCCCGTTGACCATGCAGGCCACGTTGCCGTCGAGCTTGATGTAGTTGAGGCCGTACTTGGAGGCCTCGACGTCGAGCGGGTCTTCCTCGTGGACGTCGCGCAGCGGGACCAGCTCCGGGTGGCGGAAGAGCGCGTTGTCGTCGAAGTTCAGCTTGGCGTCGAGGGCCAGGACCCGGCCGTCCTTGGTGACGACGAGCGGGTTGATCTCGACCAGCGAGCAGTCCTTGGCCAGGTAGAGCCGGAACAGGTTGCGGATCAGCGTCACGCCCTGCTTGAAGCTGTCGCCGGCCAGGCCGAGGCCGAACGCCAGTCGCCGGGCCTGGAAGTCGGCGAGGCCGAGGGCGGGGTGCGTCCACTCGCGGATGATCTTGTCCGGCGTGCGCTCGGCGACCTCCTCGATGTCCATCCCCCCGGCCGGGGAAGCCATGACCACGTGGGTCGCGCGGCCGCGATCGAGGGTCATCGACAGGTACAGCTCACGATCGATGGCCGAGGCCTGCTCGACCCACACCGAGCGGACCTGGATGCCCTCGGGCGGCGTCTGCGGCGTCTTCAGCTGCATGCCGAGGATCTGCCTGGCCGCGGTCTCGGCCGCCGCCGGGTCATCGGCCACCTTGATGCCGCCCCCCTTGCCGCGCCCGCCCGCGTGCACCTGCGCCTTGACGACCACTCGCCCGCCCAGCCGCTGGGCGATCTCCCGCACCCGGGCCGGGGTGTCGGCGACGTCACCGTCGGGGACGGGCACGCCGAACTCGCGCAGGAGCACCTTCGCCTGATACTCGTGAATTTTCATTGTAGCGAGTGGCGCTTGCTCGGGTAGAGACGAGGGTGGCCTGGCCTAGGAGCGGGGTGGATCCGACATGCCCGGTCGACCCGAGGAGCGGCGTGGATCCGACCCGTCCGGTCGGCCCGCGAGGGTTGCCCGGGCTCGTTCACGCTGGTTCTTTCCGGCCGCCCCGGAACTTGCGCAACAGCCACACGATCGGGTCGAAGTTGTCGGCCATCCGCTCCTTCATGGGGATGATGCCGTTGTCGGTGATGTGGATGTGCTCGGGGCACACCTCGGTGCAGCACTTGGTGATGTTGCAGAGGCCGATGCCGGCCTGGGCCCCCACGAACTCCGAGCGGTCGACGGTGTCGAGGGGGTGCATGTCGAGCCCGGCGACCTTGATGAAGAAGCGGGGGCCGGCGAAGGCCGGCTTGTGCTCCTCGTGGTCACGGATGACGTGGCAGACGTCCTGGCACAGGAAGCACTCGATGCACTTGTGGAACTCCTGGGCCCGCTCGACGTCCTCCTGCTGCATCCGGTACTTGCCGTCGGCGTCAGGCGGCTTCAGCCGCAGCGGCGGGATCTGCTTGGCCTTGACGTAGTTGTAGGAGACGTCGGTCACGAGGTCGCGGATGATCGGGAACGTGCGGATCGGGGTGACGCTGACGGTGGCGCCGGGCTCGAATATGTCCATGCGCGTCATGCACATCAGCCGGGGCTTGCCGTCGATCTCGGCGCTGCAGGAGCCGCACTTGCCGGCCTTGCAGTTCCACCGACAGGCCAGGTCGGGCGCCTGGGTGGCCTGGATGCGGTGGATGACGTCCAGCACGACCATGCCGTCGTCGGCGTCCACCTTGTAGTCGCGGAACTGGCCTCCGGTGGGGCCGCCGCGAAACACCTTCATCGTGAAGGTCGGCATTTATTTCCTCTCCTGGAACAGCGCCTTGAGCTCGGCCGGCATCTCGGGCAGCGGCTCGCGGGAGACCTGGATCCGGCCGTCGCGCCGCCGCAGCACCACGTTGACCTTGCCCCACGTGTCGTCGGTATAGGGATGATCGTCGCGGGTGTGGCCCCCGCGGCTCTCGGTACGCTCCAGGGCGGCCATCGCCGAGCACTCGGCCACCGTGAGCAGCGACTGCAGATCCAGCGCGGTGTGCCAGCCGGCGTTGTAGACCCGGCCGCCCTCCACCCGCACCTTGGCCGCCCGCTGCTTGAGGATCTCGATCTTCTTGATCGCTTCCTTCAGCTCCGACTCGGTGCGGATGAGGCCCACCAGGGCCTGCATGGTGTCCTGCAGGTCGGCCTGGATCGCGTAGGGGTTCTCGCCGCCGGTCCGCTCGAAGGGCTCCAGCGCCTCGCGCACGACCGACTCCACGAACCCGGCGTCGACCGTGATCTGGCCGCCGAGGTTCTTGGCGTAGAGCGCGGCGTGCAGCCCGGCCCGCCGTCCGAACACCAGCAGGTCGGAGAGCGAGTTGCCGCCCAGCCGGTTGCTGCCGTGCATGCCGCCCGCCACCTCGCCGGCCGCGAAGAGCCCCGGCACGGTGCCCTCGGTGGAGTCGGCATTCACGCGCACGCCGCCCATCACGTAGTGCTGGGTCGGCCCCACCTCCATCGGCTCCTTGGTGATGTCCACGCCGGCCAGCTCCTTGAACTGGTGGTACATGGACGGCAGCCGCTTCTTGATGTAGTCGGCCGAGCGCCGCGTGTTGATGTCGAGGAAGACGCCGCCGTGCGGCGACCCCCGCCCCGCCTTGATCTCGGAGTTGATGGCCCGGGCCACCTCGTCGCGGGGCAGCAGGTTGGGCGTGCGCCGGTTGTTCTTCTTGTCGGCGTACCAGCGCTCGGCTTCCTCGATGTTGTCGGCCGTCTCGCCCTTGAAGAACTCGGGGATGTAGTTGAACATGAACTGCTCGCCGGTGTTGTTCTTCAGCGTTCCGCCGTCGCCGCGCACGCTCTCGGTCACGAGGATGCCGCGCACCGAGGGCGGCCACACCATGCCGGTCGGGTGGAACTGCACGAACTCCATGTCGATGAGGTCGGCGCCGGCCCACAGGGCCAGCGAGTGGCCGTCGCCCGTGTACTCCCAGGAGTTCGACGTCACCTTCCAGGCCCGGCCGATGCCGCCGGTGGCCAGCACGATGGCCTTGGCCTTGAAGACCACCATCTCCCCGTTCTTGCGCCAGTAGCCGATGGCGCCGCCGACCCGGTCGCCGTCCTTGATCAGCCGCTGGATGTTGCACTCCATGTAGACGTCGATGCCCTGGTGGATGCCGTGGTACTGCAGCGTGCGGATCATCTCCAGGCCGGTCCGGTCGCCCACGTGAGCCAGCCGCGCGTAGCGATGGCCGCCGAAGTCGCGCTGGGAGATCAGCCCTTCCTTGGTGCGATCGAACAGCGCCCCCCACCGCTCCAGCTCCAGCACCCGCTCGGGCGCCTCCTGGGCGTGCAGCTGGGCCATGCGCCAGTTGTTCAGCATCTTGCCGCCGCGCATGGTGTCGCGGAAGTGAACCTGCCAGTTGTCCTCCGGCCACACGTTGCCCATGGCGGCCGCGATGCCGCCCTCGGCCATGACCGTGTGGGCCTTGCCGAGGAGCGACTTGCAGACCAGGCCGACCGACACGCCCTGGGCGGCGGCCTCGATGGCCGCCCGCAGCCCGGCGCCGCCCGCCCCGATGACGATGACGTCGTGCTCGTGCGTCTCGTACGCTGGCTTGGCCATTAGAAAAGGATCCTCAGGTCGGTGATCTTCCCCATCGCGACCAGCCGGATGTAGAGGTCCGTGAGCCCCACGCTGAACAGCGAGAGCCAGGCGAACATCGGATGCCGCTCGTTGAGACGGGTGAGGACGGTCCACACGCGGTAGCGCGTCGGGGCCCGCGAGAAGACGTCGACGTGGCCGCCGCACACGTGCCGGCAGGAGTGGCAGGAGAACGTGTAGCCGGCCAGCAGGACGACGTTGGCCCACATCACCAGGGTGCCGACGCCGATGCCGAACCGGACGCTGCCGTCGGGCATCGGGAACCGGAAGGCCAGCAGGGCGTCCCACGTGAGCAGAATGATGAAGACCACCGCCACGTACCAGGCGTAGCGGTGCATGTTCTGGAAGATCAGCGGGAAGCGGGTCTCACCGCTGTAGCCCGACTTGACGTCGCGGACCGCGCAGGCGGCCGGGGCCAGCCAGAACGACCGGTAGTAGGCCTTGCGGTAGTAGTAGCAGGTCAGCCGGAACAGGCCGGGCCCCCACAGGATCAGGAAGGCCGGCGACAGGATGCCGATGATCGGCATCGAGATGTCGGGCAGCCCGTAGCCGAAGGTCACGTGCAGGCACTTGGCCGACAGGCACGGCGAGTAGAACGGGGACAGGTAGGGGGGCGCCCAGTAGTAGGCGTTCTGGAAGGCCGCCCACGTCGAGTAGACGATGAAGCTGCCCAGCACGATCACGACCGTCAGCGGTAACGCCCACCACGCGTCCTTGCGCAGATGCGCCGCCTGGATCGGCGGCCGCGCCTCGAGCACTCGACTCATGCGATCTCCCTCGATGGGGCGCCCTCGGGCGGGCTGCCCTATCCCTCCCGTGCGAACTGCTTCTGGCCGTCCTGGTACAGGTCGCCCCCGTGGCAGTCGTTGAGGACGATGGCGGGAAAGTTCTCGACCTCGAGCCGCCGGATCGCTTCCGTACCGAGATCCTCGTAGGCGACGATCTCCAGCTTGCGGATGTGGCGCGACAGCACGGCGCCGGCGCCGCCAATGGCACCGAAGTACACGCCCCGATACTCGCGCAGCGCATCCTTCACCGCCTGCCCGCGGTAGCCCTTGCCCATCGTGCCCTTGAGACCGAGCTTGAGCAGGGCGGGGGTGAACTTGTCCATGCGGCTGGCGGTCGTGGGACCGATGGCCCCGACCACGTCGCCCGGCTGGGCCGGGCTGGGACCCGTGTAGTAGATGATGGCGCCCTTGACGTCGATCGGCAGCCTCTCGCCCTTCTCGATCAGCGGGAACAGCCGGCCGTGGGCGGCATCGCGCGCCGTGTAGATCACGCCCGTGAACCGGACGCGGTCCCCCGCCCGCAGCGACTCGACGTCGGCGTCGCTGAGCGGCGTCGTGATCTCCTTGATGCCGTCGGCGGCGGTCGTGACGCTCATCAGGCGATGGCGTCCACGATGGCGTTGAGCGTGGGGCTGGGGCGCATCGCCTTCGACGTCAGGCTGGGGTTCGGCCGGTAGTAGCCGCCGATGTCGACCGGCTGGCCCTGGGCGGCGTTCAGCTCGGCGACGATCTTGGCCTCGTTGTCCGCGAGCTGCTTGGCCACCTTGGCGAAGCGCGCCTGCAGCTCCTTGTCCTGGCCCTGGGCGGCCAGCGCCTCCGCCCAGTACAGGGCGAGGTAGAAGTGGCTGCCGCGGGTGTCCAGCTCGCCCACCTTGCGCGACGGCGACTTGTCCGTGTCCAGGAACTTGGTATTGGCCTTGTGGAGCGCCTCGGCGAATACCTTGGCCTTGGCGTTGTCCGACGCGCGGCCCATGTGATCGAGCGACTCCGCCAGGGCCAGGAACTCGCCGAGGGAATCCCAACGGAGGTGCCCCTCTTCCACGAACTGCTCGACGTGCTTGGGGGCGGAGCCGCCGGCCCCGGTCTCGAAGAGGGCGCCGCCGTCCATCAGCGGCACGATGGAGAGCATCTTGGCGCTGGTGCCGAGCTCGAGGATCGGGAACAGGTCCGTGTTGTAGTCGCGCAGGACGTTGCCGGTCACCGAGATCGTGTCCTGGCCCTCACGCATGCGCGTGAGCGAGAAGCGCGCGGCCTCGGCCACGGACATGATGCGGATGTCGAGGCCCTTGGTGTCGTGCTCCTTCAGGTACCGCGTGACCTTCTCGATGAGCTGGGCGTCGTGGGCCCGGTTCTTGTCGAGCCAGAAGACGGCCGGGGTGCCGGTGATCCGGGCGCGGGTGACGGCCAGCTTCACCCAGTCGCGGATCGGCGCGTCCTTCACCTGGCAGGCCCGCCACACGTCACCCGCCTCCACGGCGTGCTCGATCAGCACCTTGCCCTGCGCATCGACGATGCGCACGGTGCCGGCGGCCGGGAGCTGGAAGGTCTTGTCGTGGGAGCCGTACTCCTCGGCCTGCTGGGCCATCAGCCCGACGTTCGGCACCGTGCCCATCGTCTTGGGGTCGAAGGCGCCGTGCTGCCGGCAGTGCTCCATGGCCTCGTGGTAGAGCGGCGCGTAGCTGTGGTCGGGGATGACGGCCTTCGCCTCGCGGAGCTTGCCGTCCGGTCCCCACATCTGCCCGGAGTCGCGGATCATGGGCGGGATCGAGGCGTCGATGATCACGTCGCTCGGCACGTGCAGGTTGGTGATGCCCTTGTCGGAGTTGACCATCGCCAGCGGGGGCCGCCTGGCGTAGGCCGCCTGGATGTCCGCCTCGATCTCGGCCTGCTTGGCCGCCGGCAGCCGCTTGATCGCCCCGTACAGGTCCCCCAGGCCGTTGTTCGGGTCGACGCCGGCCTCCTTGAGGGCCGCCGCGTGCTTGTCGAAGACCTGCTGGAAGAACGTCCGCACGGCCACCCCGAAGATGATCGGGTCGGACACCTTCATCATGGTGGCCTTGAGGTGGAGGGAGAACAGGACGCCCTTCGTCTTGGCGTCCTCCATCTGGGCCTCGAGGAAGGTCACCAGCGCCGCCCGGCTCATGAACGTGCCGTCGAGCACCTCGCCGGCCTTGAGCGCCAGCTTGTCCTTCAGGACCGTGACGGCGCCGCTCGTGTCGGTGAACTCGATCCGGGCGGTGGTCGCCTCGGGGATGGTCACCGACTTCTCGTTGGCCGCGAAGTCGCCGCGGCTCATGGTAGCGACGTGCGCCTTCGAGTCCGGCGTCCACTTGCCCAGCCGGTGCGGGTGCTTCTTGGCGTATTCCTTCACCGCGGCCGCGGCCCGCCGGTCGGAGTTGCCCTCTCGCAGCACCGGGTTCACGGCGCTGCCCAGCACCTTGCCGTAGCGCGTCTTGATCGCCTGCTCGGCGGGGGTCGTCGGGTTCTCGGGGTAGTCGGGAACCTGGTAGCCCTGCCCCTGCAGCTCCGTGATCGCTTCCTTGAGCTGCGGGATGGACGCACTGATGTTCGGCAGCTTGACGATGTTGGCTTCGGGCCGCTTGGCCAGCTCGCCCAGCTGCGTCAGCCAGTCGGGCACGCGCTGGGCCGGGGTCAGGCCCTCCGGGAAGTTGGCGAGGATTCTCCCGGCCAGGGAGATGTCGGCCGTCTCGATGGCGATGCCGGCCCCCGCGGTGAACTTCCGGATGATCGGGAGCAGCGAGTAGGTGGCGAGGGCGGGCGCTTCGTCGATCTCCGTCCAGATGATCTTCCCGGGAGCCGCGGTCACAGCGTGACCTCCTTGTGGCGATGCGCGTGGCATTCGATCGTGACCGCGACGGGCAACGACGTGATGTGGCACGGGAACGCGATCACGTGGATGCCCAGGGACGTGGTGTCGCCGCCGTAGCCCTGCGGCCCGATGCCGAGGCGGTTCGCGCGCTCGAGCAGCTCGTGCTCGAGGCCATCGAGCATCGCGTCGGGGTTGGGGCTGCCCAGCTCGCGGAAGAGGGCCTTCTTGGACAGGATGGCGGCCTTCTCGAAGGTGCCGCCGACGCCCACGCCGAGGATGAGCGGGGGGCAGGCATCGGGGCCCGCGGTCTTCACGCACTCGATGATGAAGTCCTTCACCGCCGGCAGCCCGGCCGCCGGCGTGAGCATCGTGTACTTCGAGCGGTTCTCGCAGCCGCCGCCCTTGGCCATGATCATGATGCGGAGCGTGGCCCCGGGCGCGACCTCGGTGTGGATCACGGCCGGGGTGTTGTCGCCCGTGTTCACGCGGTCGAACGGCGACTTCACGATCGAGGCGCGCAGGTAGCCTTCCTTGTAGCCCTGGCGGACCCCTTCGTTGATGGCGTCCTCCAGCCCCCCGCCGGTCACGTGCACGTCCTGCCCCAGCTCGACGAAGCAGACGACCATGCCGGTGTCCTGGCAGTAGGGAATGCGCCGGGTCCGGGCCAGCTCGGCGTTGTCCTTGAGGATCTGCAACACCTGCTTGCCGGCCGGCGAGCGCTCGGTGCCGAGCGCCCGGTCGAAGGCGCGCAGCACGTCGGGCTCGAGGCTGACGTTGGCCTCCATGCAGAGCTTCTTGACGGCGTCGGCAATGGCGCTGACGTGGACGTCGCGCATCAGGCGCTGCCCTGCCCCGGGGCCATCGCCGCCATCGCGGCCTTGGCCCGCTCGGCCATCTGCTTGGGCGGCACGTCTTCCTTGTGGGTCGCCATGCCCCACTGGTTGCCGTAGGGGTCCTCGAGCTTGCCGAACCGATCGCCCCAGAACATGTCGGTCGGAGCCATGATCGACATGCAGCCGGCGGCGATGGCCTTCTGGAAGGCGGCGTCGACGTTCGGCACGTACAGCATGATCGAACCGGTGGTGCCGCCCAGCGACTTCGGGGCCTTGGTGCTCGTGCCCGGGAACTCGTCGCTGAGCATGATGTGCGAGTCGCCGATGCGGATCTCGGCGTGGCCGATCTTGCCGCCCGGGGCCGCCATCCGCATGACCTCGCGGGCGCCGAGGGCCCGCTTGTAGAACTCCAGCGCGCCGGCGCCGTCGTGGACCGTCAGGTAGGGCGTCGCCGTGTGATAGCCGGCCGGCACTGCCGAGACCTTCTTGGCCGGGGGGCGCGCCGCGGCCTTGGCCTTGCCGCGCGCCGGTGTGCGCTTCTTCGCCTTGCTCTTCTTCGCCATCATCGCCTCCCGCTACTTCTTGCCCTGTCCCATCTGGGCGAAGAACTCCTTCTGGCGCCGGGCCATCTCCTCCGGCGACGGGTCTTCCTTGTGCGTGGCCAGCCCCCAGCGGTGGCCGGACGGATCCTCGACCTGGCCGAACCGGTCGCCCCAGAACATGTCGGTCGGCGGCATCAGGGCCTTGGCGCCGCCCTCCACCGCGCGCCGGAACGCCTTGTCGACGTCGTGGACGTAGACGTACAGCGAGCTCGACGCCGCGCCCACCGAGACGGGCGCCCGGCACCCCTGCTCCGGCATCTCCTCGCCCAGCATGAAGCGCGAGTCACCGATCTTCATCTCGGCGTGCATCAGCCGGCCGTCGGGCCCGGGGAACTGCATGATCTCCTCGGCGCCAAGGGCACGCTTGTAGAACTCGATCGCCTCGCCGCCGTTCTTGACGGTCAAGGCCGGGGTGAGGGTGTGGTAACCATCGGGAATCGGCTTTGCCATGACTGCTCCTCCTACAGCTTGAGCTTGTCGACCAGCTCACGCACCGACGCCGCCGACTTGTCGAACGCGGCCTGCTCGTCGGGCCGGAGCGTGATCTCGATGATCTGCTCCACCCCCGCCCGCCCCAGCTTCACCGGCACCCCGACGTACAGGCCGTTGACGCCGTACTGTCCCTTCAGGTAGGCCGCGCAGGGCAGGATCTTCTTCTTGTCCTTCAGGATGGCCTCGACCATCTCGACGGCCGAGGCGCCGGGCGCGTAGTAGGCGCTGCCCGACTTGAGGTAGTTCACGATCTCGGCGCCCCCGTTGGCCGTGCGCGTCACCAGGGCGTCGATCTTCTCCTGGGGCAGCAGATCGGTGATCGGGATGCCGGCCACCGTGGAGTACCGCGGCAGCGGGACCATGGTGTCACCGTGGCCGCCCAGCACGAAGGCGGTCACGTTCTCGACCGACACGTTCAGCTCGCGGGCGATGAACGTCCGGAAGCGCGAGGAGTCGAGCACGCCGGCCATGCCGATGACGCGCTCGGCCGGGAACCCCGACTTCTTCCAGGCCAGCTGGACCATGGCGTCCAGCGGGTTGGTGACGAGGATCAGGATGGAATTCGGCGAGCGCCGCGCCACCTGCTCGACGACGGAGCCGACGATCTCGGCGTTCTTGAACAGCAGGTCGTCGCGCGTCATGCCCGGCTTGCGGGCCATGCCGGCGGTGATGACCACGATGTCCGAGTCGGCGGTGTCGTCGTAGCCGTTGGCGCCGATCAGCGCGCTGTCGTAGCCGTGCACGGGGCCGGCCTGGGCCAGGTCGAGCGCCTTGCCCTGGGGGATGCCCTCGACGACGTCGACCAGCACGACGTCACCGAGCTCCTTCTCGACGATGTACTGGGCCGCGGTGGCGCCGACGTTGCCGGCGCCCACGACGGTGATCTTGGGACGGGCTGCCATCAGAAGTCCTTTCCGGGCGCGGTCACCGGGTGGCCTGGGCGGCGTTGAGCGCCGAGCCGGCCCGGAACCACGCGATCTGCTCGCGGGTCATGCTGTGCCGGAGCTGCAGCTCCTCGGTACGTCCGTTGGCCTTCTTGATCCGGACCGTCACCGGCTTGCCGGGCTCGAGCCCGGCGAGACCGACGATCGAGACCCGGTCACTCTGCTCGAACCGCTCGTAGTCTGCGGGGTCCTGGAAGGTCAGCGGCAGGACCCCCTGCTTCTTGAGGTTCGTCTCGGCGATCCGGGCAAAGCTGCGCACCATGACCACGGCGCAGCCCAGGTAGCGGGGGGACATCGCCGCGTGCTCGCGGCTGGAGCCCTCGCCGTAGTTCTCGTCCCCGATCGCGATCCACCGCTGGCCGGCTGCCTTCATGGCCCGCGCGGTCTTGGAGAAGTTCTGGTCAGCCTCGCCGGTGAGTGGGTTGACGCCCTTGCCGGCGGTGCCGGTGAAGGCGTTGACCGCGCCCAGGAACATGTTGTCGCTGATCTTGTCGAGGTGCCCGCGGTAGCGCAGCCACGGGCCCGCCGGCGAGATGTGGTCGGTCGTCGTCTTGCCCTTGGTCTTGACCAGGATCGGCAGGTCGATGAAGTCCTTGCCGTCCCAGGCCGGGAACGGCCCCAGCAACTGCAGCCGCTCGCTCGTCGGGGAGACCTCGATGCGCACCGCATCGGGGTCGGCGGCCGGCGGCTCCAGCCCGGTCGTCCCGCGCACGAACCCGTCGCGCGGCAGCTCCTCGGCCTCGGGCGGCGTCAGCCGCACCTTGCTGCCGTCGGGGGCCGTGATCGTGTCGGTGAGCGGGTTGAACTCCAGGGTGCCGGCCAGGGCCAGCGCCGTCACCATCTCGGGGCTGGTGATGAACGACAGCGTGGAGGCGCTGCCGTCGTTGCGGCCGGGGAAGTTCCGGTTGAACGAGCTGACGATGGTGTTGGTCTGGTCGGCCGCGATGTCGCTGCGCTTCCACTGCCCGATGCACGGCCCGCACGCGTTGGCCAGCACGGTGCCGCCCATCTGAGTGAACGTGTCGACCAGCCCGTCGCGCTTGACCGTCTGGAAGACGCGCTCGGAGCCCGGCGTCACCAGGAACTTCGACTTGGCCTTGAGCCCGGCCTTCATCCCCTGCATGGCCACGTGGGCGGCCCGCCGCATATCCTCGTAGGAGGAGTTCGTGCAGGAGCCGATGAGCGCGTTGGTGATCGTGGTCGGCCACTTGTTCTCGCGCGCCTCGGCGGCCAGCTTGGAGATCGGCCGGCCCCGGTCGGGCGAGTGGGGGCCGACGATGTGCGGCTCCAGCGTGTCGAGGTTGATCTCGACGATCTCGTCGTAGAACTTCTCGGGCGAGGCCAGCACCTGGGGGTCGGCGACGAGATGCTCGCGCTGCTCCTCGGCCGCCGTCGCGATCTCGGCGCGCTCGGTGGCGCGCAGGTAGGCCGCCATGCGCCCGTCGAACGGGAACAGCGAGGTGGTGGCGCCCAGCTCCGCACCCATGTTGCAGATCGTGCCCTTGCCGGTCGCGCTGATCGACTCCGCGCCCGGCCCGAAGTACTCGATGACCTTGTTGGTGCCGCCCTTCACGGTCAGCCGCGTGCACAGGTAGGTGATGACGTCCTTGGGCGCCGTCCAGCCCGCCAGCTTGCCGGTGAGGTGCACGCCGACCAGCTTGGGATGCAGCACCTCCCAGGGCAGCCCGGCCATCGCCTCCCCGCAGTCCGCGCCGCCCACGCCGATGGCCACCATACCGAGGCCGCCACCGTTCGGCGTGTGCGAGTCGGCGCCGATCATGAGCCCGCCCGGGAACGCGTAGTTCTCCAGCACGACCTGATGGACGATGCCGGCGCCGGGCCGCCAGAAGTCGATGCCGTACTTGAGCGCGGTGGAGCGGAGGAAGTTGTAGACCTCCTCGTTCTCCTTGATGGCGCGCTGCAGGTCCTCGGCCGCGCCCGACTCCGCGCGGATGAGGTGGTCGCAGTGCAGCGACGACGGTACCGCGACGGTCTTGCGGCCCGACATCATGAACTGGAAGAGCGCCATCTGGCCGGTCACGTCCTGCAGTCCCACCCGATCCACGCGAATCTTGAGGATGGCCTTGCCGCGCTCCCAGACCTGGGAATCGAAGTCCCAGCAGTGGGAGGCGAGGATCTTCTCGGTGAGGGTCAGCGGCCGTCCAAAGCTCTGGCGCGCATGAGCGATGCGCTGGGGCATGGAGGCGTAGAGCGGGCGCACGTGCGAGACGGACATCAGAGCCTCCCTCTTTTCGCGGGCACAAGAGCGCCTCCCTCCCGTCCGGGAGGAAGGCGTCGTAAAAGACAAATTACTCTAACGCGGTGCATTGTTAGCGTCAAGGACGGCGCGGGCGCTCCAGGCCGCGCCGGACGGCGTCGAGCCCGGCCAGCACCCCCTGCAGCGCCGGGGAGGGCGCCGGATCGCGCCGGCGCACGATACCCAGCGGATACGACAGTGCCGGCCGCAGCCGCCGGCACGCCAGGCGCCGGGCCGCGACTTCCCGCCGAACCGAGAACCAGGAGGCGATGGACACGCCCAGCCCGGCACTGACCAGCTCCTTGGTCGCCTCGGTGTTTCCGAGCTCGGCCGGGACGATCGGCACCACCCCGCGGCGGTGCAGCCAGGCGTCGACCAGCCGTCGCGACGTCGCCCCCGGCTGGTCGAGGATCAGCCGCTCGTCCCGGAGCGCGGCGGCGTCGATCGGCCCCCGGCTGCGCCAGTGGCGTCGCGCCGCAATGGCCACGAACTCGTCGACGACGAACGGCGCCACCACCAGCTCGCGGGCCCGGACGGGCAAGCCCACCACGCCGACGTCGAGATCGGCCTCGGCCACCGCGCGCACGACCTCGGGGGCGGTGCCGGTGGTCACGATGAGGTCGACCGCCGGATGGCGTGCCCGCAGCGTGCGCAGCAGGGGCGGCAGCAGGTACATGCTGATCGCGGTGCCGGTACCGAGCCGGACCGGCCCCGCCACCACGCCGCGCTGCGCGTGCAGGCGCTCCACCGCCCGCGCCAGCTCGCCGAGCGCGCGGTCGGCGTGCTCCAGCAGGAGCGCGCCGGCCGCCGTGGGCCGCACGCGCCGGCCGGCCCGCTCGAGCAGGCGCACGCCGAGACCGTCCTCGAGCTGGCGCAGCTGCATGCTGACGGCGGGCTGGGTCAGGCGCAGCTCGGTGGCGGCGCGCGAGAAGCTGCCGAGGCGCGCCACGGTCTGGAGTGCGCGGAGATGACCGAGCTGCATGTCCATCGGCGCGCAAAGTTTCCCTGATGCGACGGATCAGGACAATTGATTTCCCCGCCGACAGGGCGCGGGCGATCATCGTGGCCAGAGGAGGACGGGCCTGATGGACGCCAACGAGTACCTGCTGCACTGCATGGTGCACGAGCGGCTCGCGGCCGAGCGCGCGAGGGCCCGGTGGGTGGCGGCCGGCCCGGGGCCGGGGCGGCTGCGCACCGCGCTCGGCCACGCGCTGATCCGGCTCGGCCGCGCGGTGGCCGGGCAGCCCGTGCGCCGGCCGCGACATGCCTGAGACGACCGCGGCGGCCCTGGCCATCCGCGATGCGCGCGAGGCCGACCTCGGCCGCATCGTGGCCATCTACAACGAGGCCATCCCGGGGCGGCTGGCCACCGCCGACACCGAGCCGATCTCGGCCGCCAGCCGCGTGCGGTGGTTTCGCGAGCACACGCCCGACCGCCGGCCGCTCTGGGTCGCCGAGCGCGACGGCGGCATCGTCGGCTGGCTGTCGCTGCAGTCGTTCTACGGCCGCCCGGCCTACGAGGCCACGGCCGAGGTGAGCGTGTACGTCACGACCGCGGTCCACCGCGGTGGGGTTGGCCGTGCGCTGCTGGCCCGCGCCGCCGAGCGCGCGCCGGCGCTCGGCCTGGCCACGCTGGTCGCCTTCGTCTTCGGCCACAACGCGCCGAGCCTGGCGCTGTTCGAGCGCAACGGCTTCGCGCGGTGGGGCACATTGCCGCGCGTGGCGCGGCTCGACGGGGTCGAGCGCGATCTGGTCCTGCTGGGGCGGCGGGTGCCCGGGCCCTACGGGGTGATCGGTCGGTCATGTCGGTCTGGATCTCACTCTGCGTGAGCGCGCGGTTGTAGATCCGGACCTCGTCGATGCGGCCCTTGAAGAACTCGCCCCGGACGTTGTTGCCGCCGATCCGCAACGCCCCCGTCGAGGTCAGCAAGGGCGCCGCCACCGCCCGGCTCCCCACCTGCACGCCGTTCACGTACAGCCGCAGGGTCGCGCCGTCGAACGTCGCCGCCAGGTGGGTCCACGTATTCAGCGGTAGCTGGGCTGTCCCTCGGGCATCCAGCGGCGTGCTGGGCGCCGCGCTGCGCACGACATACACCCTCGGCACCCTCGAGCTGGCGTTGGAGTAGAGGCTGTAGACTTCTCCCCCCGCGCGCTCCTTCATGAGGACGTTCCGCAGCGCGCTGCTCTGCGCCGTGGGGAACACCCAAGCCGATAGCGTCATCCCAGTCGTGAGGTCCAAGAGATTGCTGTCCGCCACCGTGACCCAGTCGTTTACGCCGTCGAAGGACAGGGCGTTACCGAATCTCCCGGCGGTGGTCCGGGTCGCGCCAGTCACGACACCGGTGTGGCCGTTGCCGGAGGCATCGGCGACGCTCGAGCCGGCACCTTCGTTGAAGCTGTAGGCGGCCACGAGGCCGACGTCGGCCGACGCCGCGACGGAGAAGCTGATGGTGAAATCGTTGGGGCTGGCGTTGCTCGCTGCGTCCTGGCACCGGACGAAGAAGCTGTAGCTGCCGCCGTTGGTCAGCCCCGTCACCGGGGTCGAGTGCGCGGTAGCGCCGGTCGTGCTGAACGTGCTCGTCATCGAGCCGTACACCACGCCGGCGGTCGTCGCATACCGGCAGGTCGCGTTCTCGTTGGTCGTCAGGCTCAGCGTCGTCTGCGTGGTGCCAGCGGGCAGCGTGCCGGTCGGCTGGCCGTTGGACCGCACCGGCGGCGTCGTGTCGGCAGCGGCGACGGAGAAGCTGATGGTGAAGTCGTTGGGGTTGGCGTTGCTCGCCGCGTCCTGGCACCGGACGAAGAAGCTGTAGCTGCCGCCGCTGGTCAGCCCCGTCACCGGGGTCGAGTGCGCGCTGGCGCCGGTCGTGCCGAACGTGCTCGTCATCGAGCCGTACACCACGCCGGCGGTCGTCGCGTACCGACAGGTCGCGCTCTCGTTGGTCGTCAGGCTCAGCGTCGTCTGCGTGGTGCCGGCGGGCAGCGTCCCCGTGGGCTGACCGTTGGACCGCACCGGCGGCGTCGTGTCGGCGGCGGCGATGGAGAAGCTGATGGTGAAGTCATTGGTGTTGGGGTTGGCGGCGGTGTCCCGACAGCGGACGAAGAAGCTGTAGCTGCCGCCGTTGGTGAGGCCAGTGACTGTGGTCGAATGCGCGGTCGTGCCCGTCGTGGTGAACGTGGTGGTCATCGAGGCGTAGGCCACGCCGGCGGTCGTCGCGTAGCGGCACGTCGCGTTCTCGTTGGTCGCCAGGCTGATGGTGGTCTGCGTCGTGCCGGCGGCGAGCGTGCCGGTCGGCAGCCCGTTGGACCGGACCGGTGGCGTCGTGTCGGCCGGTTGGGCGACGGAGAAGCCGATGGTGAAGTCGTTGGTGTTGGGGTTGCCCGCCGTGTCCTGGCAGCGGACGAAGAAGCTATAGCTGCCGCCGTTCGCCAGGCCGGTCACCGTGGTGGAGTGGGCGGTGGCGCCGGTGGTGGTGAACGTGGTGGTCATCGAGGCGTAGGCCACGCCGGCGGTCGTCGCGTAGCGGCACGTCGCGTTCTCGTTGGTCGCCAGGCTGATGGCGGTCTGCGTCGTGCCGGCGGCGACCGTGCCGGTCGGCAGCCCATTCGATCGCACAGGCGGCGTGGTGTCGGGCAACGGTGAGCCGCCCACGGGGGTATTCATGTCGCTCTGGATCTCGGTGGCCGTGAGGGCGCGGTTGTAAATGCGGATCTCGTCGATCCGCCCCTGGAAGAACTCTCCCCAGAGCGAGTTGCCGCCGATCCGGAGGACGCCAGTCGATGTCACCAGTGGACCGGTGAGCGCGCGGCTGCCCACCTCGATGCCGTTCACGAAGAGGCGTAGCGTCGCGCCATTGTAGGTGGCGGCCAGATGTGACCATGTGTTGAGGGGTACCGGGGTCAGGCCGCCCAGGCCTTCCGGCACGCTGGGCGCTGAGGCGCGCACGACGTACACCACGGGCACGCTCGTCTCGACGTTCGCGTAGAGATTGTAGACTTCGCCGCCCGGGCGTTCCTTGATGATGACGTTGCGCCAGTTCGCACCGAGAGCCGTCGGGAACACCCACGCCTGCAGGGTCATACCCGTGGTGAGGCTGAGAAGCGAGGTGGAGGCGACGGTGACCCAGTCGTTGACGCCGTCGAACGTCAGTGCGTTGCCGAACTTGCCTTGGGTGGTCCAGACGGCGCCGGCGATCGTACCGGTATGGTTGTTTCCAGTGGCATCGGCGGTGGTAGAGCCCGAGCCCTCGTTGAAGGCATAGGCCGCCACGAGCCCGGCGGGCGGCGTGTTGGCCACTGTCACCGGAACGTTGGCGGCCAGGGCGGTGTTGCCCACGGCGTCGCGAGCCCGCGCCGACAGCGTGTGCGCGCCGTTCACGGTGGTCGCGGTGTTCCAGGACACCGAGAAGACAGGCCCCGCCTGCTCGGCCCCGAGCGCTACGCCGTCGAGCAGGAATTGGACACCGACCACGCCGACCGCGGCCGTCGCGCTCACGGGCGTCGTTCCCGACACGGTCGCCCCGGCCGCCGGCGCGGTGATGCTCACCGTGGGTGCGACGGCGGCGCCGTCGTACGTTACCGTCAACGTCGCGGTTCCTGCGTTACCGGCCGCATCGCGCGCCGTGACGGTGAGCACATTTGTCCCGGACTGCAGCGTGACGCTGGGGGCGGACCACGCGGCGGTGCCGGAGGCGACGCCAGCGCCCCCGGCGCTGTTCACCCACGTCACTTGCGTCACGCCGAGGTTGTCGGCCGCCGTGCCACCGAGGGCCAGCGGGCTGCTGTTCGCCGCAAATGTCGCGCCCGTGGTGGGGACGGTGATGATCACGGTCGGCGCGAGGGGATCGTACGTGACGCTGAGGGTTGCGATTCCGACGTTCCCCACCGCATCGCGAGCCGTCACGGTCAGCACGTTGGTCCCGGCCTGGAGAGCGATCCCACTTGCCGTCCAGGTCGTGGTCCCGCTGGCCGTACCGCTGCCTCCCCGGTCGTTCGCCCACGTCACCTGCGTCACGCCGACGTTGTCCCCGGCCGCCCCGGCGAGGGTCAGCGGCGTGCTCGCAGCGCTATAGGTCGGGGAGACCGTCGGGGTGACGATGGTAATCGTCGGCGGAAAGGTTTCGGGAGGCGACAATGGCCGGATATCCTGATACGCCGGCTCGAGGCCAGAATTCGCGATCACCGTGGACGACGACGATCCGTTGTTGATGAACACGTTGTTGTTACCAGCAGCGTTGAGCCGGATATCGGCGTCGTCGATGTTCTCGAAGACGTTGTTTTCGACCGTGATGAAGTTGCTGCCCTCATCGAGAAAAATACCGTTGATCTCGTAACCGCCCAGCCACGGGTGACGCACGATGTCGTGGATGTAGTTCTCGAAGAGGTGAGTGCCCGGCTGCCGTGACAAGGTGTAGATGCCCGCGCCATCGGCCATGAGGACGTTGGTGCTGGAGATATTGTTGAATCTGACCAGGTTGTCGCGGCCGGTCGTACCCTGATCCGCCCACCCCCAGCCGACACTGATGCCGGAGTACGGCATGTCGGTGAGCTCGTTGTGTTCGATGACCGTGGCGTCGGTGTAGCCGGCCATGATACCGACGCTCTGAAAATAGTCCTGCCCGACCTTCGAGATGTAGTTGCTCCGGATGGTGTTGCGCCGGGAGACCTTCCGGGGATCGGTAGAGTTCCCTTCCAGATTGAGGTCGACCGAGATACCGCTCCCGGAGACATCGGTCACCACATTTCCCACGACGACGTTGTCGCTGGTGGCCACGTGGAGGTTGAGCGCCGATGCGCCCATGTGCCTGAAGATGTTCCGCTCCCACTGCGTGTGGTCGGCGGCCTCGAGATGGACGCCGGCCGGGAGACGATGCCCGGGGTAGGAGGTGATCTGGTCGACCGGGAGGGCCTGGGTGAAGACGATGCTCGCCTGATCCCCGATGAACCCCTCGCCCTCCGGCACGAGCCACGTCGAATACTCGAAGGTGAGGCCGTAGAACTGGATGTGATGCACCGGCGCCGCCAGCGTGCCTCGGAGCGCAACGAGCGTCTCCAGCACCGGCACCACGGCCACGGCTGTTGTCATGTCCTCGCCCGCGCGAGGCCGATAGAACACTTCGCTATTCTGGGTGTCGAGATACCACTCTCCCTCGAGATCGAGGAATTCGCGCGCGTTTTCCAGGTAGTACGGCCGACTCTCCTTCGGCGGATAGACTTGTTCGAAAATGCGTGTGCGCTCCGGCTCCAGAGGGGTGACGAACGCACTCGTCCCCGAGATCGTGAACGACCCGATGCGGAGGTTCGCCTGGTTCACCCCTCGGCCCAGGACCACCATTTCGACTCGGTTCAATTGCTGCCAGATCGCGATCTCGCTGGCGGCGATCTCGATCCTTTTGGCCCCGGTATCCCAGGATCGGACCTGGAAGTAGCTGCCGGCGTTCGGAGTTCGCGCGCGTGTGGCCCGGATGCCATTGACGAAGAGCTGCCGAAACCGCAGAGTGCCGACCGAGGCTTTGTAGCTGCCGTCTCCGACGGGGATCCAACCGGCGATGGTGCGTCCGCCGCTCAGGACCGGCTCTTCACCAGGGTAGGCCCTGTAGACGACATTGAACCCGTTGGTCCCGGAATCAGCCCCGTCGAACGTCACGGTGTCCGCCAGCTGATATTGCCCTCCCCGCAGATAGACGACGATGTCGCCGCTCATCGAGGCATTGATGGCACGAATGACGCTTCGTGCCCTGTCAATCGTGAGGAAGGGCTGCCCTTCGGTCCCCGGGTTTGCATCGTTGCCCGTGGGCGAAACATAGAAGATTGCCTGCTGCGCAACGATGTCAGGTGTGTGCCCAAGAATGAAACACAGCAGTCCGCTCAGTATCAGAAACGGACGCAGACCTTGCCTCAATCAAGCCCTCCTGCCAGGGGGATAGACGTAATCGGGGCCGCGCACGCGCGAGGTAGGGACGACCGTGTTCGCGTCATCGCGGAGCACGAAGCCGATCTCCGGCTGGACCGGCTCGTTGAAGGTCGCCGTCACACTGGCCGTGATCGACACCCCGGTCGCCGCCGGGGCCGGGGACGAAGTGGCTACGCCGGAGGTCGGGTGTCAACCTGCGCCCATGAGGAGCCCGCGCCCGCCCGTCGCCCCGAGGACACCGAACACCACCAGCAACCCGATTCGTCGAAACCATTGCGGAACTCGCGCTGGTGTTCTCGGTGGCATATCCCCCCGGTGGTGTTAGGGGCTTTGACAGCCCTCTATATAGCGCACCTCCCCGGGCAGGTCTACGGAATACTGGACCGGTCGGCGCTCAGGCGAGCCCGAACAGCGTGCGCGTCGCCAGCCCGCGCAGCCGGATGATCGAGGTAGTCGGCGCCAATCCCATTGGACAGACCTCTGTGCAGTTCCCCTGCCCGTGGCACCGGGCCAGCGCGTCGTCGGAGAGCAGCACCTCCCACCGTGCCTCCTGGCCGGCATCGCGCGAGTCGCGGGCCAGCGTGTATGCGCGGTTGAGCGCGGCCGGGCCGGGGAAGCGCGGGTTGTGGGCCACCATCGTGCACGCCGACACGCACATGCCGCAGCCGATGCACTCGATGGCGGGGTCGATGTCGCGCCGCTCGGCCGAGCCGGCCGGGATCAGCGCGTAGGCGTCGGCGGCCGCGGCCGGCACCAGCGCGGCGCCCACGTCGCGCAGCTTCGACGCGAACGGCGTCATGTCGACGACGAGGTCACGCAGTAGCGGAAAGTGATAGAGCGGGCGCACGCTCACCGTCCCGGTGCCCAGCGTGGCCAGGCGCGTGCGACACGCCCACCGCTCGCGGCCGTTGACCACCATGGCGCACGAGCCACACATGCCGACCCGGCAGGCGTAGCGGAAGGCCAGGCTCGGGTCCTGACGCCGCTGGATCTCGACCAGCGCGTCGAGCACCGTGGTGTCGGGGCCGGCGTCGACCGCAAAGGCCTGCCAGCGCTCGCGCCCGCCCGGCGCCCAGCGGTAGACCGAGAGCCTCGTCGCCATCGGGCGCTATGGTACCGTGGCGCGACGGAGGAGCCACCGTGTCGTCACGCCACGACCGTCTCGCCCTGCTCGATCGCTACCTGCGCATCCCCACCATCAGCCGCGCGGTGACTCCGGCCATGGTCGAGGACGTCCGCGCGTTCTGGCGCGACATCGGTCTCGACCTCGAGCTGCTGCCGGTGCCGGGCGGCGGTGGCACCCCGGCGCTGTGGGGCGAGATCCCCGGCCCGGCCGGCGCGCCGACCCTGCTGCTCTACGGCCACTACGACGTCCAGCCCACCGGCGACGTCGAGCGCTGGCGCTGGGAGGGCGTGGCCTGCCGGCCGTTCGAGCCGACGTACTTCCACGACGGGCGTGTCGTCGACCCGCGGACGCTGGATGCGCGCGCCCTCGACGACGTCACCGTGGTGGCGCGGGGCGGCGCCGACAACAAGGGCCAGCACGTGGCCAACATCCTGGGCGCCCTCGACGCCGCCCGGGCCGGACGCGCGCAGTGGCGCGTGCGGATCATCCTGGATGGCGAGGAGGAGCACGGCAGCCCCAACCTCGACGCCATCGCCCGCGCCCACCGCGACCGCCTGGCCGCCGACCTGCTGATCGGCTCCGACGGCCCCAAGCAGAAGAACGCCCCCACGCTGGTCATGGGCGTGCGCGGCCTCGTCGGCGTCGACCTGGTCGCCGACAACGGCCGCCAGGCCTCGCTGCACTCCGGCAACTACGGCAACATCGTCCCCAATCCGGTGCTGCCGCTGGCCCGGCTCATCGAGGACATCGAGACACGCGTGCGCGCCTTCGGCGACAGCCACGGCGCGTTCCGTCGCGAGGCGACCGAGCTGTTCTCCAAGTGGGAGGACCGGGCGGTCTGGAAACCCTTCCTGAAGCCGACCGTGAACATCAACCACTTCATGAGCGAGGGGGCCTCGCCCACGGCGCGGCGCACGATCATCCCCCGCACCGCCCACGCGCGCCTGGATATCCGGGTCACCCCCGACACGCCGCCGGCCGCCATGGAGGAGATCGTCACGCGCACGATGGCCGACCACCGCGACCGCACGCCGGGCATCACCTTCACCGTGCGCTTCGCCAGCCAGCCGGCCAGCTACACCTCGCCGCAGCGGCCGGAGTTCGGCTGGCTGCTGCGCCTGCTCGAGCAGCACGGCGGCGACGAGCCGGTGGCTCTGCCGACGCTGGGCGGCACGCTGCCCCTCTGGGTGTTCACGGAGACGCTCGGGATTCCCGCGCTGTGGATCCCCGCCGCCAACAGCGACAACCAGCAGCACGACATCAACGAGCACTACGTGCTGCGCCACTTCTTTCTGCAGACCGCCCTCTACGCCGACGTGGTGGGGTCGCGGCCGGCCTGACGGCCCGCTCAGGGATCGATCAGCAGCCCCAGGTCGCCGCCGTAGCGGATGGCGGCCTGGCGGCGCGTCGCCAGATCCCAGCCCAGGGCGGTCGGCGGCCGCAGGAAATTGTCGTAGGCCATCGCCATCTGGCGAGCCGCCTCGCGCGGCGGCACCCGGCCGGTCGCCGTGCCGAGCCCCGGGCAGGCGACGATCGCGATCCGTCGAGGGGCGCGCCCGTTGTGCCGGCGCACGGCCAGCAGCATGGCCCACATGGCGACGTAGACGTGGTCCGTCCGGGCGATCGTCATGGGCGTGCGCATGGTCGGCGTGTGGGCGATGAACGGATGACGGGGATGGTCCGTCTCCACGATGATCGAGGTCCCGACCGGCTGCTCGCCGAGGAACTCCTCGAGGATCCGCCGCTGCACACGGTCCTGCAGGGCAATGCCGAAGAACTGCGTGATGGCGGCGTCGACGCCGCCGTCCATGAGCCCGAACGAGTTGGCCGCGCTCACCATGCAGTCGAACTCGGGCAGCCGCTCGAACCGGTTCTGGACGACCGTGACGCCGGGCAGGCCGGCGAAGCGCTCGGTGAAGGCGGCGCAGACCTCCGCGTTCGGATCGACCAGGACGAGCCGGAGGTCGGGGGCCATCGCCACGGCGCGGTCAGCCGGTCGGGACCGGGTGCCGCTCGACGGCGCCCTCGACGACCTCGTCCCCGAGCGTGACGTACAGGTGGCCGCCCGTCACCGACAGCGTGAAGGCCGTCCGGCGCTGGAGCCGCGCCACCAGCCCGGCCAGCAGCGCGGCGTCGAGGCTGTAGAGCTCCAGCTCGGCCGCCCGGTGGATCCGCTCGCCGGCCCACTGGCGGAGCACCATGCCGGGGTCCTTGTGCGTGTAGACGACGACCCGCTTCGCCGCCTTGCCCGCCCGGTGCATCCGGGTCGCCGCCGGCGCGCCGACGTCGATCCACACGCGCATCCCGCCGGTCAGGTCCCGCACCGCCAGCGCCGGTTCGTCCGGCTCCGCCAGTCCGTTGGAGAAGGCGATGCCGTCGACGTACTCCAGGCAATAGGCGAGCACGCGGGTCACCAGCGACTCCTCGGTCTCGGACGGGTGCCGGGCGACCCGGAGGGCCAGCGTCTCGTAGACGCTCCGGTCGGCGTCGGCGAGCTGGACGTCGAAGGCGTAGATGGTGGCGGTCAGGGCCATCTCAGTACCAGCGCCACGCCCACGCGACGGCAAACAGCGCCCCGGCGAGGACGAGGGCCAGCAGGAACAGCGCGCGGTGCCAGCGCAGCGGCAGCCCGAAGTCGAGCAGCAGCGAGCGCACGCCCAGCAGTGCGTGGACCAGCACGAGAGCCAGCAGCGCGGCCTGCACGCCCCGCCGGAACGGGTTGACCAGGTGCAGCGCCACGACCAGGAGCAGGGCGACGGCGGCGGCCCGCTGGATCAGCCACGCCCACATGCCGCTGCGGGTACCGCGCCAGCCCTCGACCGTGGTCCACTCCCGCCGGAGCACGGGGGGCGCGCTCATCCCGCCCCCAGCCGCACGTGGCCCTGGTGGCGCACGGCGTCGGTGCGGTCGAGGAACTGCACCTCGACCTCGGGCGGGCTCGCCTCCGCCCGCACGGTCAGGCGCGCCCAGTTGAACGCGTCGCACACGAACGGCCGGCCGCTGGCCTGCAAGTAGCGCCGCGCCAGCGGCACCAGCGCACACAGCGTCCAGGCGGCCACCGGCCCCGCGATGAACTCCCGCACCCCGTCGGCGAAGTCGACGTCGACCGCCGCGTGCACATCCGCGCTGAGCACGATCACGCCGGTGATCCGCTCGGCACGGACGAAGGCCAGCAACTCGTCGCGCTCGTGCGCGAAGCCGGCCCAGCGATCGACACCCCAGGGTCCGTGCACCGGCACCGACGACAGCACGAACTTGAACGGCGCCCGCGAGGCCCGCAGGCTGTCCTTCAGCCACACCTTCTGGCGCGCGCCCAGCATCGTCTTGCCGGGGCCGTCGGGGACGCGGCGGGAGCTACGGTACTGCCGGCAGTCGAGCACGAAGAAGTCCGCGGCCGGCCCCCAGGCGAAGCGGCGGTAGAGCACCGACGGGTCGTCGACGGCGCCCCGCACCGGCCAGTACTCGCGGAAAGCCTGCCGCCCCTCGGGAATGTTGGGGTGGGTGGAGTCGAAGTCGTTCTGGACCTCGTGATCGTCCCACATCGCGTAGGTGCTGCAGGCGGCCAGCAGCCGGGCCAGGTGCGGATCGTCGCGGTTCTCGCGGTGCTTGGCCCGGTAGTAGTCCAGGGACGGCTCGAAGGCGT
This sequence comes from uncultured Candidatus Rokubacteria bacterium, assembly GCA_963734175.1. Taxonomy (GTDB): domain Bacteria; phylum Methylomirabilota; class Methylomirabilia; order Rokubacteriales; family CSP1-6; genus AR5. The sequence continues at coordinate 488,084 of CAVTGC010000009.1, read as the reverse complement.
CGCGGGGGACGTCGGCGTAGACGGTGTCGCCGAGGATGACGAAGAAGCTCGGCCGGTGGCGCGCCACGTGGTCGAGGAGCGTGAACGGCTGATGCCCAGCCTCGAGGTCGCCGCTGAAGCCGAACGTGAAGTCGGCCGCCGTCTCCGGCGCCGTCCGGAACCGGCCGACCGGCCCCCGGGCCCCCGAGCCCTCGTCGACCGCCCGATAGAAGTACTCGCGGCCCGGCGCGAGGCCCCCGAGCGCCTGGGCCGCCGTGAAGTCGGTCGCCTCGCCCACCTCCACGGCCGGCGTCGCCTCGGCGGTGGCGAAGTCGGCGTCGGTGGCGTACTCCAGGTGCAGCCGGCCCCGCCGCGCCAGCCGGTGCCAGATCACCGCCGAGCGCGACGTCACCTCGAAGGCCGCCGGACCGTACTGCACCGGCGCCTCCGCGACCGACCGGCCCGCGCAGGCCCCCAGGGCCAGGGCCGGGCTCAGCGCGAGCCCGCGCAGGACCGTCCGGCGGTCGATCCCGCCTCCGCTCAGAGCGTGGCCTTGCGATAGGAGCGCTTGGCGGCGATCTTCCCGTCGCGCAGCGCCAGGACATCGCAGCCGTGCGTCTCGAACCGGCCGGCCCCGCGCGGCGTCCCCGTCGTCACCCACTCCACCACCGCCAGGTCGGGGTGGGCGAAGTGGCGGCTCTCGTCCCAGCGGATGTCGGGAATCCGCTCGAACATGTCGGTCAGGAACTCGCGCACCGCGGCCTTGCCGACGACTCGCGAGCCCCACGGATCCTTGCCGAACGAGGCCTCGAAGATGACGTCGTCGGTCATCATGGCCAGGATCCCCTCGAGGTCGTGGCCGTTCCACACCGTGTTGAAGCGCGTCACGAACTGCTCACCGTCGAATGCCATGGGCTCTCCTCCTCACGTGCGGTTGACGATCTCGCGCCCCTGCGCCATCACGAACCGGACCTCGTCGAGGGCCTCGATGCGGTCAGCCGGATTGCCGGCCACGGCCAGCAGATCAGCGGCCAGCCCCGGCACCACCCGTCCCGTCTCCTGCTCGAGACCGAGCGCGCCGGCCGCGCTGACCGTGGCGGCGCGGATGGCCGCCAGCGGCGCCAGGCCCGCCTTCACCATCAGCGCCAGCTCCGGCACCAGCGAGCCATGCGCGTTCAGGGGCGTGCCGGCGTCGCTGCCGGCGGCGATGGTCACGCCCAGCCGCAGCGCCATCTGGAAGCTCTCGACGTGGCGATCGCTCACGACCTGCGACTTGCGGACCGCGAACTCGGGGATGCCGGCCGCCACCCCGCCGGCGACGATCGCGGCGGGGGCGATCAGCGTCGGGACCAGCGCCACCCCGTCGCGCACCATCCGCCGGCACAGATCCTCGGTCAGGTAGATGCCGTGCTCGATCGTCGTGATGCCGCCCTCCAGACAGTTGGCGATGCCGTCGGTGCCGGCGGCGTGGGCGGCGGTGCGGCGCCCGGCCTTGCGCGCCTCCTCAATGCCGGCCCGCACCTCGTCGAGCGTGAGCTGGGCGGCGTTCGGATCCACGCCGGGCGTCATGACGCCGCCGGTCGCGAAGAGCTTGATGACGTCGGCACCGGCCTTGATCTGCTCGCGCACGGCCTTGCGCACCTCGTCGGGGCCGTCGGCCTCACGGCCGACGAGGTGCCAGCCGTGGCCGCCGGTGATGCAGATGCCGCGGCCGGCGCACAGCATGCGCGGCCCCGGGATCGATCCGGCCCGGACGGCGTCGCGCACGCTCAGCTCGGCGTAGTCGCGCCCGCCGAGATCGCGCACGGTGGTCACGCCGGCCTCGACCGTCCGTCGCGCGCGCACCGCCGCCTGGATGACGGTGGCGGCGTACGCCTCCTTGAGCATCGCCGAGGCGGGATCGGCCTCGGCGCCGAAGCACAGGTGCACGTGGCAATTGATCAGCCCGGGCAGCAGCGTGAGGCCGTCCAGCCGGCGGACGGTGCCCGACGGCGCGGCCCGCTCGTCGACCACGGCGGCGATGCGTCCCTGCTCCACCACGACCGCGCGGCCGGCCACCGGCGGGGTGCCGGTGCCGTCGATGAGCATCGCGCCGCTGAGGATCGTGCGTTCCATGGCGAGGGATGATACCGCAGCGATCCCGGTCAGTCGCCCACCTCGACGGCGGCCGGCTTCGCCGCCGCGGGCGGCGTGATCCGCGTGAGGGCCACCGGGGCCGTCGTCACCTCGGGGCCGCCGGCGCCGCGACGGACGCGCACGGTGAACGGCGGGCCTCCCGCCGGCGCCGGGAAGTCGCGACGGAAGTGGGCGCCGCGGCTTTCGCGCCGGGCCAGCGCCGAGGTCGCGGTGAGCCGGGCGGCCAGTACCTGGTTGCGCAGGCTCAACCAGTCCTGCCACGGCGTGTTCAGCGCGGGGTCGCCGGTCACGCCGACGGCGTTCAGCCCGGTCTCCAGCCGGTCGAGCGCAGTCAGCGTCCGGCTCAGGCTCTCGCCGTCGCGCACCAGGCCGGCGCCATCCCACATCACATCGCGTAGCTCGTCGAGCAGTCCGTAGAGTGCGGGGCCGGCCGGCCGCCCGAGCGGCGCGGACAGCGCGGCGACCGTCGCGCTCAGATCCGCCGCCGGCCGCGGGGCCGGCCGCCCCTCGACGAACGCGGCGATGGTGTCGCCGGCCAGGCCGCCGAACACCGTGGACTCGGCGACGCCGTTGCCGCCGAGCCGGTTGGCGCCGTGCACGCCGCCGGTGTCCTCGCCGGCGGCGAACAGCCCCTCGATGGTCGTACGACAGGTCGGGTCGATCACGACACCGCCCATGAGGAAGTGCGCCGTCGGCCCCACCTCGACCGGGCCCCGGGCCAGGTCGCGGCCGAAGTCGCGGCACCGCTTGACCATGCCGCGGAAGTTGCGCTCGACCACCTCGGCGCCGAGATGGGAGACGTCGATCCACACCCCGCCGTTCGGCGTGCCGCGCCCCTCGACGACCTCCAGGAACGACGCGCGCGAGACGAGGTCGCGCGTGGAGCGCTCCATGCGGGCGGCGTCGTAGCGCGCCATGAAGCGCTCGCCGAGGCCGTTGCGCAGGTGACCCCCGGCGCCCCGCAGCCCCTCCTCGAGCAGGGCGCCGGTCATGAGCGAGCCGGGGATGACGAGGCCGGTGGGATGGAACTGCACCATCTCCATGTCGCGCAGCGGCAGCCCCGCGCGGTACGCCAGCGCGATGCCGTCCGAGGACTTGTCGGCCGAGCACGCGAAGACCCGGTACATCGTGGGGCCGCCGCCCATCGCCAGCAGCGTGGCGCGGGCGCGGGCCGCCACGAACGAGCCCGTGCGCATGTCGAGCAGCAGCGCGCCGGCCGCCCGCCCCTCGGCGTCCAGCAGCAGCTCGACCGCCCGGCACTCCTCCAGGGCGGTGATGGCCGGCCGCGCCATCACCTGCTCGGTCAGGCGATTCATGATCTCGATGCCGGTGAGGTCGCCCTTGTGGATGGTGCGGTCGTGGCTCTGGCCGGCGAACGGCTTCTGGTGGATGCGGCCGGCCGGCGTGCGGTCGAACAGACAGCCGTAACGCGACTCCAGCTCCAGCACGCGCCGCGGCGCCTCGGTGACCAGCGTCCACACCAGCTCCTGGTCGTTGATCCAGCCGCCGCCGGCCAGCGTGTCGAGCAGGTGGGCGTCGAGGGAATCGGGATCGGTGAGGACCGCATTGTAACCGCCCTGCACCATGCGCGTGCAGCCGGCCCGACCGAGCAGGCCCTTGACCACGACGGTCACGCGCAGCCGCGGCGAGGCGTCGGTGGCGTGCAGGGCAGCCGTGAGCCCGGCGCCGCCGGCGCCCAGGATGAGGACGTCGGTGTCGAGCTCGGCGATCACCGCCGGCGGGTCACTTCAGGAGGTGCTTCAGCAGCGCGCGGCCCTGCTCGGAGGTCCACGCCTTGGTGCCGAGCGCCTTGGCGACCATCTTGCCGTTGCGGTCGATCAGGAAGACGGTCGGGGTGGCGGTGACGCGATAGGCGCTGGTGGCGTCGCCGTCGGGGTCGAGGAGCAGCGGCATCGTCAGCGACTTGGACGGCACCCACCCGGTCACCTTGCGGCGTCCCTCCTCGATGCTGATGGGCACCACTGCCAGTCCCGCGTCCTTGAACTCCTGGTGCACCTTCTCGATGGTCGAGGGCAACTCCCTCGTGCAGTACGGTCACCACGTCGCCCAGAAGTAGAGCATCACGGGACGACCGCGGAGCTCGGCCAGCGAGACCTTCTTGCCATCGGCGAGCCGCTCCAGCTCGAATGGCGGCGGCGTCTGGCCGTCGAGCGGCACCAGCTGCAGGTCGAAGAGCAGCTCGTCGAGCGCCTTGTCGGCCGCCGCCGGGGAAGCGGCACCGGTCATCAGCAGGAGCACGAGCGCGAGGGCGATTCTCATGCCCCGTACTCTACCGCATCACGGTCGCAGATAGACGTAGCCCTGCTCGACCAGCTCCATGAGCCGCACCACGCCGCCCTGCGGCAGGTGATGGGCGCCCTTGGGGAGTTGCTCCAGCGTGAGATTCATGCCCTTCATCGTGTTGCCGCAGGCGCCGAAGGCCAGCCCCTGCCCCTGTAGCTCGGCCAGCATGGTCTTGAGCTGGGGGTCGATGGTGGCGGTCACGAAGGTCTTCAGCGCGGGACCGTGCACGACCAGCTCGACGGCCTCGACGTTGGCGGGCCCGCCGACGCCTTCGATCGTATTCTGCACGTTACGCAGCACGAAGCGCGCCTTGTCCACGCCGGCCTCGCTCAGGTGATAGACGACCTTGTGCTTGCGCGGCTGGGCGGGCAGGTGCGAGGCGCTCGTCACCGCGGCCGCCGCTGCCAGCAGCATCACCGTGGTGAGCAGCACGAACGCTCGTCGGGGCATGGCGTGGCTCCTTGTCACAGCACCCGGACGCGGGGCCGTGGATCGAGGCGGATGCGCTTCAGGCCGCGCAGGTGCTCGGCGACGACGTCCCCGGCGGGCGGGCCGTCGGCCTCGCCCACCGAGGCCCAGCCCGTCGTCCGGTAGCGTCGGGCCGGCTCCAGCGGCCGGCCCCCCACGCGCACGTCGCGGATGCGCCGGCCGATCGTCCGGGCCGGTTCGATCGCGTAGGTGAGGCCGCCGACGCGGACCATGTCGCCGCCCTGCCGGTAGTACGGATCGGGGTGGAAGAGATTGTCGGCGACGTCCTCCATCAGGTGGACGATCTCGCGGCCGGTGAGCTCACGCGTCCAGGTGGCGGCGTAGGTGAGCGCGGTGTGCGTGTAGACGTCCTCCAGCGTGACGGCCTGCCCCGGCACCACCGTGATTCCCCACCGGAAGCCCGGCGAGAACGCCACCTCGGCGTCGGCCCGCTTGAGGAGCGCGTCGAGGATCAGCTCGTCGAACGTCCCGTTGAAGTTGCCGCGCCGGTAGAGCAGCGACTCCGACACGGCCAGCCGCTCGCCCAGCCGGGCCTCGTGGGGGGCACGGATCTCCTCGATCAGACGCGTCATGTCGGGCTCGGCCGGGATCGCGCCGGCCAGCACGGGCAGCAGGCGATACCGGTGAGCGACCACCCGCCCGCCCCGCACATCGAGGTCGAGACGGCTGAGGAACTTCCCGTGCGAGCCGGAGTTGATCACCAGCGTGCGACCGACCTGGATCGGCCGCGGCAGGCCGTCGTGGGTGTGGCCGCCCAGGATCACGTCGAGGCCGTGCACCCGACCGGCCAGCTTGAGGTCGACTGCGCTCCCGTTGTGGCTGAGCAGCACCACGCACTCGGCCTTCCGCTCGCCCCGCAGCTCGTCGACCAGGAGCTGGAGCTGGTCCTCGCGGATGCCGAAGGTGACGTCGGCCACGAAGCGCCGCGGATGCGCCACCGGCGTGTACGGGAAGGCCTGCCCGATGATTCCGACCCGCACGCCCCCGACCTCGCGCAGGGTGTACGGTCGGAACGCGCGCTCGTCCCACCCCGCCTCCGTGACGTTCTGGGCGACGAAGTCGCCGGCGAACCGACCCCGCCGCTCGCGGTCTCCGAACAGCTCGCGCACGCGCTCGAGCCCGTAGGTGAACTCCCAGTGGCCGGTGAACACCTCGACGCCGAGCTGGTTCGTGGCCCGCAGCATGTCCTCGCCCCGGCTCCACAGCGCCGTCGCCGACCCCTGCAGCGCATCGCCACCGTCGAGCAGCAGCGTGCGCCCCGCCCGCTCGGCCCGCACGCGCTTGACCAGCGCGGCCAGGTGGGCGTATCCCCCCATCCGCCCGTAGCGCGAGGCCAGGGCCGGGAAATCGACGTGGGTGAGCGCGTACGCCAGCGCCGAGCCCGGCGCCACGCCGTACTGCGCGAGGAGCGCGGCCCCGGTCAGGTACGGCGGCTTCCCCCGCTCGTCCCCGACCCCCAGCAACGTGTCCGGCTCCCGGTAGTGGACCGGCCGCAACGTGGCGTGCGTATCGGTGAGGTGCAGCAGCGTCACGTTGCCGAGCGCCTCGAAGTCGAGGAGCCGCTCCGGCGCGTCGGCTGCCTCCACGAGCGCACGGGGCCCCAGCCCGACCGCGGCGGCAAGCCCCGCGATCCTGAGCAGATCGCGCCGCGTCACCTCCATCCGGTCAATGCCGGATCCCGGGCACGCTCATCGGTTTGCCGTTGTCGAACTGCGTGAGGTAGAGCTCGAGCTCGGCGTACTCGATGGAGTCGGCGGCCAGCATGTTCATGCCCAGTGGCGTCATGCACCACTGAAACCGTCGCCGCATGTCCCACGCGTCGTTCTGACTCGTCCGCCACGTCGGAAAATGGCGGGTGAGGCCGACGGTGACGTCGGCGAGCAGGCGCCCGCCCAGGAACTTGTTGGCCCCGCGATCCGGCGTGTGGCAGTCGGCGCACGAGTGGTTGCGCTCACCGACGCGCTTCTCGAACAGCGCCCGGCCGCGGGCCAGCGCCGCCCGCGCTCGCGGGCTCGACGTGTCGACCGCCACCGGCAGCCCGTTGGAGGCCATCTTGATCCGCATCGTGAGGTCGACGTTCGGCGCGCTCTCGACCGGCAGCGGCCGGCCCGTCGTCTCCGGCCCGTGCACCTCCAGGAAATCCTCCAGCGCCATCACGCGGCCGTGGGCGGCCACGTGCTTCGGATAGCGCGTGGCGACGCCGCGCATGCTCTGGTCGGCACCGCCGGCGTGACAATCGCCGCACGCCTTGCCGGCCGGCCCTGCCGCGCCCCACAGCGCCTCGGCGGATTCGGCGCGGAGCACGGCCGGGTTGTTCGTCGGGTCGAGGTTGTCACCGAAGCCGACCGGCTTGTGGCGCGTGAAGGGATTGCGATCGGGATCCTTCTCCGCCACCACCGGCCCGCGGAGCGTCTGCAGATAGGCAACGAGGTGTACGAGCTCCTCGGACGTGAACACCCCCTGGGCGCCCCACGGCGGCATGACCGTGGCCGGGAAGATCACGCGGGGATCCCACAGCTGCTGATAGAGATAGGCGTCGGGCAGCTTGCGGTCGGCCAGCGTCGAGAGATCGGGCCCCACGCTGCCGGCCGGCCACACGTCGTCGCCCGGCACCAGGTGACAGCCCGTGCACGGGCCCTTCACCCGATCGAGGAAGAGCGCGCGCCCCCGGGCGGGATCGCCGGGCACGCCGGCCGGCATCGCGACGCGCTGCACGGGCGGATCGGGGCGGACGTCGTCGTAGGCGTAGGTGCGGAAGCGGCCGAAGTCGCGCGTCGTCCAGCCGGGATAGCGCACCGCCACCCGGCGGCCGTCGGGCTCGGTGCGCACGTCACCCCGCGCCTCGGGCGTCGCCCGCGTGGTCCAGCGAGGGAAGATTGGAATGGTCGGCCGCGGTCGCGCACCCGGCCGTCAGCAGGGCGAGTCCGGCCCACCGCCGCGCGGTGCGTCGGGTCACGCCGGCGTCACCCGAACTTGATGTCGGCGGTGCCCTCGTACGTCTCGCCGTGGGTGTCGTGGAACGACACGGCCAGCTTGCCGGGGTCGGTGGCCTTGAACGAGAACGCGAAGAACGGGTTCTCGCTGACGCTCTGGGTCGTGTCGAACGACGCCACCGTCTTGCCCAGATAGGTCACCGTGACCTTGTCGATGTACTGGTACTTCTTGTCGATGACCTTGCCGGCCTTGTCGCGCTCGATGCGCTCCATGGGGTGGATGACCAGGCAGCGCACGCGCACCACGTCACCCGCCTTGATGCTCGACGGCAGCCGCAGCCGGACCTTGCCGATGTCGGACATGGCTAACCCCCGCACCCGCCGACGGTGACCTTCACCTCGCGCTTGACCTGCAGCAGGGTGCCGTCGCTCTGCTCGACGATGGCTCGCACGTCGCCGGTCTCGCCCAGACGGATGTTGGCGCCCATGTAGGCCTGGCCCGACTCCGGCGTGAGCACGGCCCGGGTGACGATGGGAATGCGGTTCTTGTCGGCGACGACGTAGATGTGCTTGACGTAGCTCTGCGGCTGTCATCGGCGCGTTGACCTCGACCGAGACGGGCACCACCGCGCCGTTCTCGGCGATGAGCGGCACGTCGAGCTTGATCATGCCGCTGCCGTCCTTCATGGCCTTGCCGCCGAACACCCGCTTGAGCGCCGCGTCGACCGATTCGTTCTGCCCGAGCGCCTGTCCCGCCGCCGGCCGCGGCGTCAGCGTGACGCCCGAGGCCGCCGCCAGTCCGACGGTGCCGAGCGTGCCGAGCACTGCTCGCCGCGTCACCCCTGTCTCTTCCGCCATCGCCTGTCCCCTCGCCGGGCCATTATCTACCCAAACCCACCCATGTTCTCAGATCCTCCGCCCGGCATCGGAGAGTCCAGCGCGACGCCGCAGAACGGACAGAACCGCAGACGACGGGGAATCGTGAAGGGGCCGCCGACGTTGCTGAGAATCTGTCCGAGGCGGCTCCGGCACTGAGGGCATCGAACACGGAAGGCCAGGACAAGCATGCCGGACGCGGCGAGCACGAAGCCGAGCAGTCCCAGGACCATCAACGCGCTGCCGGAGGTGCCGATCGTCGCGCCACCGATGAAGCCGACGATTCCGAGATACACCAGGGCGAACGACCATCGCTTCTGGTGCTGCAGATGGTCGCGAATCGTCATGACTCGCCTGACCGCGCGGCCGGTCGCTCGAACGTCCCGGCGACCGGCGGCCCCGGCTACTCCAGTCGGTAGGCGCTGGCGTCCGGCTTGAACGCGCGCGGCAGCCACAGCGGCCGCCGCAGGTTGCCGGGACCGGGCGCCGGCCGCGCCTTGGCCAGCCACTCGCGATAGAGCTCGAACGAGCGGTTGGTGTCGACGAACACGTCGCCGTAGCGATCGTCGGGCCCCGGCCGGGTGACGGTGACCTTCTGGTGCCAGCAGTGCTGGCCGCTCACCGGGTCCGGCTGCACGGGGAACGTCAGGTTCTGGTGGACGCCGGCGTCCTCCCACCACACGCGCTCGGAGTCGGGGTCCTCGCTCTTCCACGGGCGCACGCCGTGCAGCTGGCGCATCCGCCACTGGCCGGCGCCGAGGCGCTGCAGATCGACCAGCGCGGTCGACCAGCGCTCGCCGCCCGACGATTCCGACAGCCGCCAGCGGCCCAGATGATGCGAGCAGGCGACGATGCCGGGCCGGATGGCCTCGGTCACCCACACCTTGTCGACGAAGAAGCCGATCCCGGTGGCGATCTTCAAGAGCGCGCCGGTGTCCACCCCCAGCCGCCGGGCGTCGTCGGGATGGATCCACAGCGGGTTCGTGTGGGAGATCTCGTAGAGCCACTTGGCGTTGCCGGAGCGCGTGTGGATGAGCGTGGGCAGCCGGAACGTCGGCAGCAGCACCATCTCGCCCCGGGCCCGGTCGATGTTGGACCAGTGCACGTGGCTGCGGATGTAGCCCGGCACCGCTTGCTCCGGCCACTTCCAGTCCTTCAGCGTCTTGGAGAAGAACTCCAGCTTGCGCGAGGGCGTGGGGAAGCCGGCGTACGAGCGCCCGTCGATCTCCACGCCGACCGCCGCGCCGCCCTTGCTGATGACCTTCGTCACCGGATCGACGGTGGCGCCGTCCAGGTCCTTGGCGGGCGGGCCCTGCTCGTGGGTGCGGTAGACGTTGTCCTCGACCAGGAAGGCGCCGTACTTGCGCATGTACTCGAGCGGGGCGAGGCCTTCCCGCTGGGCGGCCGCCGGCAGCCCCGGCACGCTGTTCTCGAACATCCAGCGATAGACCTCTTCGATCCGCAGCTTCTGCCCGGCGCGATAGGGCGACTCGAAGTACTTGCGGATGCCGAGGCTGCCGTCGGGATCGATCCGCCACGACAGCTCGATCCAGAACTCGTCCTCCTCCCACACCTGGCCGAGCCCGGCCGCCTCGTGCGCCTGCCAGGTGAGATCGAAGGTCCGGCCGCGCTTCTCGAGCGCGACCCGCAGCACGGGCTGGCGGAAGCCGATCCAGCGCGCGGCGTGCGTCTCCTGCGACATGAGGTCGTGGCGCTCGGAGGCGTGGCCCATCGGCAGCACGTAGTCGGCGAACCACGCCGTCTCGCTCCACACCGGCGTCAGGCAGGCGTGGCGCTCGACCTTCGCCTCGTCCGTCAGCATCTCGATCCACGACAGCCCGTCCGGGTTGGTCCACACCGGGTTGTAGACCCGCGTGAAGTACATCGCCAGCTTGCCGCGTCCCTCGCGCAGGAAGTGCGGCAGCAGGAAGCTCATCTCGAAGAAGGCCAGCGGGTACTCCTTGGGCATGAGCAGCTCGCTCCACACCTTGCCCGGCGGCGGCATCATCGGCGGCGCCGGAATCGCCTTGTTCCACGCGCTGGGCGCGGTGCCGCCCGGCGTGCCCACGGCGCCGACCAGCACCACCAGCCACTCCAGCGCGCGCGCCACCTGCCAGCCGCCCAGGTTACCGGCCGCCGTGTTGCGCCAGATATGCGTCGCCAGCGCGGAGCCGGCGTCGCCGAGCGCGCGGGCGATCTGCACGATCGTCTCGGCGTCGACCCCGCTCTCCTTCGCGGCGAACTCCGGCGTGTACGACACGTACAGCTCGTCGATGGCCTGATGGAAGGCGTCGAAGGTCACCGGCAGCTCCGGCCGCTCCTCGCGCAGGTACTCCTCCCAGTTGGTCCAGCGCCGCACGAACTCCCGGTCGTAGCGATGCTCGCGGATGAGCACGTGGGCCATGGCCAGCAGCAGCGCGGCCTCCGAACCCGGCCACGGCGCCAGCCAGAAGTCGGCCATCGACGCCGTGTTGGACAGGCGCGAGTCGATCACCGCCACCTTGGCTCCCCGCTGCTTGGCCTCGATGATCCGCTGGGCGTGCGGATTGAAGTAGTGCCCGGTCTCCAGATGCGAGGACAGCAGCAGGATGAACCGCGCATTGGCGTGGTCGGGCGAGGGCCGGTCCATGCCGTGCCAGAAGGCGTAGCCGGCCCGGGCACTGGCCGAGCACACGTTGGTGTGGCTGTTGTGGCCGTCGATCCCCCACGCGTGGAAGACGCGCTGCAGGTAGACGAGCTCGTGGCCGGGCCGGCCGAGGTGGTACATCACTTCCTTCTGGCGGCCCTCGACCAGCGCCTTGCGGATGCGCCCGCCGATGTCGTCGAGCACCTCGTCCCAGGTCACGCGCTCCCACTGCCCGCCGCCGCGCTCGCCCTGGCGCCGGAGCGGATAGAGGATGCGCTCGGGGTCCTCGATCTGGTTGAGCGTGGCCGGGCCCTTGGCGCAGTTACGGCCGCGGCTGCCCGGGTGCAGCGGGTTGCCCTCGAACTTCTGGATCTTCAGCGTCTCGCGGTCGACGTAGGCCAGCAGCCCGCACGCCGCCTCGCAGTTGAAGCAGATGGTCGGGATCAGCTCGTAGTGCCGCTTGACCTTGCGTGGCCAGGCAACCGGGTCGTACTCTTCCCAGTCGCCCCAGCGCTCGACCGGGGGATAGGAGGCCAGCCCGCCCTCGCGCGGCGGCAGCTCACGCGCGGCAGGGTGCAGCGGTTCCGGGGGCGTCGGCGTCATGACTCTCCTAACTCAGCGGTATCGACTGGCCGGCCTTGACCCACACGATTCCCCTCAATGGGGGGCCTCGACCGGGCCCCCCAAACCCCCCGGCGCGGCTCGGGCCGCCCCGGCCAAGCCGTGGCGCCCCTCGATCCTCGCCTCGTCGCCCCGCTCTGGCGCGCGATCAACTCAGCGGTATCGACTGCCCGGCCTTGACCCACACGTCCTCCCACAGCCAGAGTCCGGCCAGCGCGAGCAGCGCCGCCAGTGTCGACACCGCGCCGGCGCCGAGGGAGGCGGCGGCGACGAGCAGCACGATGGGGGCGATCACGCCGGCGGTCACCACGCCGCCCCAGAAGCGCCCGCGCAGGGCTCCGGCCGTGATGAGCCGGGCGGCCAGCGCCACGTCGTGCACGGGATGCCGGCTGAACAGCTCGAGCGCGAGCAGGGCCGCGTGCGCGACCAGGGCGCCGACCAGGATCTGGCCCAGCTCGGCGGCGCCCGGCTGGCCGAGCAGCGTCGCCGTCACCATCAGGGCGCCGGTCCCGGCCACGATGGCCGCGACGACCAGGTGCGGCAACACGAGCGGGCTCTGCCAGAAGTCGCGACCCTCGGCCTGGCCGAACAGGAACGCGCTGTAGCCGGCGGCGGCCAGCGCGAGCAGAATGGTCGGCAGGGCGATCAGCTTGATCAGGCCGTGGGCGCCGCCCAGTCCACCGAGCAGCCACAGGCCGCCGGCGCCGCCGAAGGCCATCAGGATCCACGCCCCCCACACCAGCCACGAGCGCCAGTTCGGCTTGAGCAGGATGTAGGCGAAGCGGTCGGGGCGCTTGAGGTCCAGGATCAGCAACGCCGTCGTGAGCAGCAGGAACAGCAGGCTCACGGCGGGCGCGGCGATCGTGTAGAGCGTCTCCCAGCCGCCGAACGCGGCCACCAGCAGGGCGCCGGCCGCGATCGACTTCGTCCACAGGTAGGCCGACACGCGCCAGCCCCACGGCCGCACCGCGTGCGGCGCGTCGTAGACCGGCCGGCTCAGGGTGCCGTCGGGGCCCGGCTCCTTGGCCTGGAGCGCGGCGACCATCTGGACCAGGTCGGTCTCGGCGGCCGAGCGCTGGCTGAACATGAAGGTCGAGGCCGGGCGCTGCAGCGGCGGCGTCAGCGTGGAGGAGTCGGCGCCCACGTAGAACACCTTGGGCCGCGTCCCCTGCTCCGGCTTGCGGACCTCGACCTGCTCGCGCGCGACCATCCGCGCGATCTCCGTGCGCGGGTCGTCGAGGTCGCCGGCGATGATCGCGCGCTCGGGGCACACGATCACGCAGGCCGGCTCCAGCCCCACCTCGAGCCGGTGGGCGCAGTAGTGGCACTTGGCAGCGGTGTTGGTGGTGGGGTCGATGTAGAGGGCGTCGTAGGGGCAGGCCTGCATGCACGACTTGCAGCCGATACATCGAGCTCCGTCGAAGTCGACGATGCCGTCCGGCCGGCGGTAGAGCGCCACGGTCGGGCAGATGGTCACGCACGGCGCGTCGTCGCAGTGATTGCAGCGCAGCACCGAGAAGTAGCGGCGGGTGTCGGGGAACGTCCCCTTCTCGACGTACTTCACCCAGGTGCGGAAGGCGCCGAGCGGCACTCGGTTCTCTTCCTTGCACGCCACCGTGCAGGCGTGACAGCCGATGCAACGTCGGTGATCGATCACGAAGCCGTAGCGCACGTCCGCCTCACCCCCCCGTCGTCACGGATGCAGCAGATCCCACCACACCCGCACCGCAGTGAGCAGGACGATGACGAACAGCGCCCGGCGCAGCCGCGGCCCCGACAGGCGCCGGCTCACCCGGGCCCCGAGCTGGGCGCCCGGCAGCGCCCCGAGCGCGACCAGCAACGCCGGCGCCCACGGGATCTGCCCGGTCGCCAGCTTGCCGGCAAAGCCGGTCACCGCCGACATCGCGGTGATGGCCAGCGAGCTGCCGATGGTCACGCGGATGGGCACCCCGACCACCACGATCAGCAGCGGCACCAGCAAGAACGCGCCGCCGGCGCCGACCAGCCCCGCCCCCAGCCCGACGGTGGCGCAGACCGCCACCGCCCGTGGCCGCGAGATCGTCACCTGCTCGGTCAGCTCCGGCCCGGCGGCGGTCTCCACCGGCACGAACAGCACGAGCAGCGCCCCCGTCGCCATCAGCGCGAAGACCAGCAGCAGCGTGCGGTCGCCGAGGAGCGTCGACGCCAGCGCTCCCACGAAGGAGGCGGCCGCCATCGACACGCCCCCGAGACCGGCCAGCTCGCCGTGCACGACCCGCATGCGGTGATGGGCGATGACACCGGAGACGGCCGCGGCCAGCACCTGGGCCATCGTGATCCCGCTCACCGCCTTCATCTCGAGCAACCCCAGCCCCAGCAGCGGCGGCACGTAGAGCAGCAACGGCACCATGACGATGGCGCCGCCGACGCCGAGCATGCCGGCGACGAAGGCCCCGGCGAACCCGAGCGACGTCAGGGTGAGGGCGAACGGGACGGTCACGCGAGCCGAGCTACTTCAGGCTCGCGTAGTAGGCGGCGAGGTCGGCCAGCGTCTCGTCGGGGACCGCCTTGAGCGCGGCCTTCATCTTACTCACCGCTTCGTCACCGGGGCTCCGCTTGTCGGCCTTGAACAGGACCAGCTGGTTGCGCAGGTACACGGCCGGCTGGCCGGCGATGCGGGGAACGAGCTTGGCCGCGTCGCCCTGCCCCTCGGGCCCGTGGCAGGCGGCGCACTGGGTGGCGGCCACCCGCCCCCGCTCCACCCCCGCCCGGTCCGGCCGCGGCAGGGCCGGCTCGCGGCGCTGGGCCGCGAAGAACGCCGCGACCTCGTCCACGCCAAGCAGCTTCACCTGCTTGGCGAACGGCTCCATCTCCGGCGACAGCCGCTTGCCCGTCGCGTAGTCCTCGATCGCCTTCTTGAAATACTCCGGCGCCATCCCCGCCAGGATCGGCACCGCCTCCACCTTGCTGTTCCCCGAATACCCATGACACGCACTACACGTCACCGTCTTCGCATACCCCGGCGTATCCAGCGGCCCCGCCCCCCCCAGAACCGCTGTACCACCCAGCACCGCGCCACTGACCAGCACCGCCAACAGCAAGCGCATCATGCCGACCCTCCGATCGACGGCCCGACACCCACCGCCGGTTCAATCGATTGTCCGACGATCTCCCCCGCTTCGACTGTCAGGGCGATCAAAACCGGCCAGATGCTAGGCGCCGACGAGCGACGACTGAGGCGTAGGCCGCCTACGCCGCAGGGAGGAGCGAGTCGGCAACGACGCAGATGGCCGGTTTTCATCGCCCGGTCACCCGAGGATGTCGGTCCATATGCTGCGCGCCCACCCCTCCGCCTGCTGGCGTAGAGCGCCGACGCCCCCGGCGTCAGCTTCTGCTCGACCTGCACGACCTTGCCGTTCTCGATCTTGTAGGCGTTCACCACCGCCATCGCCTCGCGATCGTTCACCCACGAGTAGCAGGTGTTCAGCGGCGGCACCGACGGCGCCGGGCGGCCGCTCATGAGGCTCACCACCGCGTTCGCGCAGATCTTGCCCATGGCGTTGGCGATCGTCCCCGACTTCGGCACCGGCAGGCCGGTGGTGGAGTCGCCGATGACGTGCACGTTGCGGTGCTTCACCGACTCGTAGGTGACGTGGTCGACCTCGCACCACCGCTTGTCGGCGCCGACGAGGTCGGCCTGCACGGCGATGGCGCCGGCCCGCTGGGGCGGGATGAGGTTGACGACGTCGTAGCGCACCTTGTCGCCGAAGTCGGTGACGACCTCGCGGGTGCCGGGATCGACGCGCGTCACCTTGTTGGAGGCGCGGTACTCGATGTTCGGGTACGCCTGCCAGGCGGCCCGGAAGAGCGCCGTCTTGGAGACGATGTTCTGGTTGGCGTCGAGCACGATCAGCTTGGCCTTCGGCTTGTTGTTCTTGAGGTAGAAGGCGACCTGGCAGATGCGCTCGTAGGGGCCGGGCGGGCAACGGTAGGCGACGGGGGGCACCGTCAGCACGAACACGCCGCCGTCGGGCATCGCGCGGAGCTGCCGGGCCAGCTCGACCGTCTGGGGGCCGGCCTTCCACGCGTGCAGGACCTTGTCACCGGCCGCCGCCAACCCGTCGACCTGGTCGAACAGGAAGTCGACGCCGGGGGCCACGATGAGCCGGTCGTAGGTCAGCGTGCCGTCGCCCACCCGCACCTGCCTGGCATCGGGCTCGATGGCGGTGGCCGCCTCGTGGCGGACCTTCACGCCGTACTCGCGCAGGCCGCCGTAGCCGAAGGTGAGCGCGCCGATGCCGCGGGCGCCGCTGAGGACCAGGTTGCTGAACGGACACGAGACGAACTTGCGGTTCGGCTCCAGCAGCACCACGTCGATGGTGGGATCGGCCAGGCGGACGTACTTGGCGGCCGTGGCGCCGCCCCAGCCGCCGCCGACGACGACCACGCGCCGCTTGCTGGTGGCGTCGGTCTCGCCCCGGAACAGCGCGCAGCCCGGCAGTCCCGCCACCGCCAGCGCGCCGGCGCCCACCCCCGACGCCCTCAGGAACTCCCTGCGCGTCATCCGTGCCATCCGCGGTCTCCTCCCCGTGAACACCGCCGGTAAAATAGCAGAGTCTCGGCGCCGCGCCTATTCCAGCACGCTCACGACGTGCGAGTCCTCGTTCCACGTCGCCAGCAGCGCCCACGCCACCAGCACGGCCAGGGTGAGGAGCAGGGCGGCGCCCCAGCCGAGGCTCGAGGGCAGGAACACCGCCCAGCCGAGCTTGCCGAGCGCACCCGCCTGCACCAGCGCCAGCCGGCTGAGCGAGGCGCCGAGCGCGAAGGTGACGAGGGCCGCCCACAGCTTGACCTGCCCCTCGCCCGCCCGCCAGATCGAGCCGGCCCCGCACCCCCCGGCCACCGTCATGCCGACGCCGAACAGCGTGCCGCCCACCAGCGCGCCGGCGCCGGCACCCGGGAACACCCAGTCGCCCTTGTCCTTGAGGTCGGCGAACTTGAGGATGGCGAAGCCGAGCGTGCTGACGGCCAGGGCCAGCGCCGCGGCGCGCGTGTGCTCGGCGTCGCCGGTCATGAACGGCTCGCGGAAGGCCCGCACCAGGCAGAAGCGCGAGCGCTGGAACACCACGCCGAAGACGACGCCGAAGAGCAGGAACACGCCCTGGGCGTGATAGCCGCCCCGCGCGTAGACGAAGGGCAGGACGAGCAGCGCCAACGATCAGCACCACGCCGGCCACCGGCTGGCGGCTCGGCGCCGAATCCGCCGCGCGGCCGTACACGCGGGCGGCGCCGCTCGACCACGCCGGGTGTCGCTCCAGCTCCCACAGCAGGTAGCGCAGCCCCAGGAAGGCGCCGAGTCCGAGGCCGAGCATCATGCCGAATCCCGACAGGCTGAGCGCGCTCACCGCCGAGAAGAAACCGCCCACGTTGCAGCCGAAGGCGAGCATGGCCCCGGCCCCCATCAGCAGTCCCCCGGCGGCGCCCTTGGCCAGCTCGCCTCGCGGCGGCACCCGGATCGCGAACTCGCGGCTCAGCAGCGCGGCGACCAGCCCGCCGAAGAGCACGCCGAGATTCAGGAGCGAGCCGGAGTAGAACCAGGGCGCGATGAGATCGGGCCGGTGGGCGAGGCCGAGGCCGGTCAGGACCCAGTCGCCCCAGTTGCGCAGACCGTCGGAGGCGGTCCACGGCCGGTCGAACGCGAAGAGGAAAACGTTGATCGTCGCGACGAGGATGGCCGCGCCCCACACGGGCCACGGGCGACCGAAGACGGCGGCGTACTGCGCCGAGAGCGCGGGCCCGGTCACGAGGCCGCCGGCGGCTGCTCCCGCCGGCGGGTCACCCCGTAGCCAGCCTTCACCCAGGCCGACATGCCACCGGTCACGTTGTGGAAGCCTTCGAGCCCGTGCCGCTGCAGGGCGCCGATCACCGCGCTCGAGCGCAGGCCGCCGGCGCACAGCACCGCCTTGGGCCGGCCGTCGGGCACCTCGGCCCGGCGGGCCACCGCCTCGAACATCGGCAGGTGCACGGCGCCGTCGATGTGACCGTCGTCCCACTCGGAGGGCTCGCGCACGTCGATGATCGCGACGTCGCGCCCCTGCTCGAGCCAGGCGGCGAGGTCGTGCACGGTGATCTGGGGGACCGTCGCCACCGGAAACCCCTCGCTCCGCCACTCGACCATGCCCCACTGCAGGAAGCCGACGATCTCGTCCACGCCCACGCGCGAGAGCGTCGTCACGGCACGGTCGACGTCGGACGGCGCGCCCATCAGCAAGATGGGCGTCCCCGCCGGGGCCAGGCCGGCCACGCGCTCGGCGAACTGGGGTCCGTCGATCCACACGTTGATCGCCCCCGGCACGTGGCCCTCGCCGAAGTCGGCCACCTCGCGCAGGTCGAGCACGAAGGCACCGGCGGCGATCGCCTCCCGCGCCTCCCGCGCCGAGTACGGCCGGGGCTTGGCCGCGGTCAGCGGCAGCAGCCCCTTGTTCTTGGCCACGATCTTGTCGAACGCCGCCGGCTTGGGGGGGATGCCGGCCATGACGAAGTCCACGAAGGCGCGCTTGTCCGCGTAGCGGAACGCCGGGTTGAAGCGGCGCTCGAAGCCGATCGTCGAGCCCGCCTTGGCCGACATCGCCTTGCCGCACGAGGAGCCGGCGCCGTGGGCCGGATAGACCTCGACGAGGTCGTCGAGCGGCAGCAGCACCCGCTGCAGGCTCTCCCAGATGTCCTCGGCGGCGCCGGCACCGCCCAGATCGGGGCGGCCGACCGAGCCGACGAACAGCAGATCGCCCGTCAGCACGAACCACGGCTCGGGGCCGCGCGAGTGGTCGATGACGAACACCGAGATCGAGTCGGGGGTGTGGCCGGGTGTGTGGGCCACTCGCAGCTCGACGTTACCGACGCGCAGCGTGGAGCCGTCGCGCAGGTCCTCGTGCTCGAAGGCCACGCCCGCCGACTGGTGCACGTGGATGGCGGCCTGGGTGGCGGCGGCGAGGTCGCGGTTGCCGGAGATGTGGTCGGCGTGGGTGTGCGTCTCGAGCACATGGGCGATTCGCAGCCCCTTCTTGCGCGCGAACCGCAAGTACTCCCCGACCCGATCCCGTCCCGGATCGACGACGATGGCCTGCCCGGCCTCCCCGCAGCCGATCAGGTACGACAGGCAGCCCGAGTCCTCGTTCACGACCTGCTGGAAGATCATGAGGGCCTCATTCTAGCGCCCCGCGGGGCCGCGTGCCTCAGTGCTTCTCGGCCTTCTCCTTCTCGGTCTTGGCGTCCTTGACGATCTTGTCGGCGTGGAAGGCCGGCACCTCCTCGTAGTGCGAGAACTCCATCGAGTAGCCGCCGCGGCCCCCCGTCATCGAGCGCAGGCTCGACTCGTAGGTCAGCATCTCGGCCATGGGGACCGAGGCCCGGACCACCGCGGTCTCGCCGCTCGGCTCCATGCCGGCAATCCGTCCCCGCCGCGAGTTCAGGTCGCCGATGATGTCGCCGGCGACGTCGGCCGGCGTGGTGACCTCGACGTGCATGACCGGCTCCAGCAGGATGGGATGGGCGTCCATGAACACCTTCTGCAGTCCCATCGACGCCGCGATCTGGAAGGCCATGTCGGAAGAGTCGACGTCGTGGTAGGAGCCGTCGTAGAGCGAGACCTTGATGTCGACGATCGGATAGCCGGCCAGGATGCCCTTCTTCATGCACTCGCGGACGCCCTTCTCCACCGAGGGAATGAAGTTGCGGGGCACGGCGCCGCCGAAGATGTCGTCGGCGAACTCGAACCCGCCGCCGCGGGCCAGCGGCTCGACGCGCAGCCAGGTGTCGCCGTACTGCCCGCGCCCGCCCGTCTGCTTCTTGTACTTGCCCTGCCCCTCGGCGCGCCCCCGGACCGTCTCCTTGTAGGGGATGCGCGGCGGCAGCAGCGAGACGTCGACGTTGTACTTGCGCTTCATCCGCTCGACCGTCATCTCGACGTGGAGGCTGCCGACGCCCGAGATCAGCAGCTGCTTGGTCTCGGGGTCGAAGTGGTGGTGGACGGTCGGATCCTCCTCGGCGATGCGGGCCAGCGCCAGCGAGATCTTGTCCTCGTCGCCGCGTGTCTTGGGCTGGATCGCGAAGTTGATGGCCGGCTCCGGGAACGTGATCCGGGGCAGCTCGAACGGATGCGCCTCGTCGCCCAGCGTGTCCCCCGTCAGCGTCTCCTTCAGCTTCTGAGCCACGCCGATCTCGCCCGGCCCCAGCGTCTCGACGTTCTTCTGGGTCTTGCCCTGCAGCCAGGAGACGTGGCCCATGCGCTCCCGGGACCCGCGGCCGATGTTGAGCAGGGTGGAGTCGGCGCGCAGGGTGCCGGAGTACACGCGGAAGAGCGAGAGCTTGCCGATGTGCGGATCGGACAGCGTCTTGAATACCAGCGCGGTGACCGGCGCCTTGGCATCGGGGCCGCGAGCACCGGCCTGCTTGGCCTTGAGGTCGGTGCCGCCCACCTCACCGCGATCGGCCGGCGACGGGAACTCGTGCACGATGAGGTCGAGCAGGGCCTGGCTGCCGATGCCCTTGGTGGCGGCCGCGCAGAGGACCGGCACGATCTTGCCCGCGCTGATCCCCGCCCGCAGCGCCTTGAGCATCTCCGGCTCTTCCAGCGAGCCCTCCTCGAGGTACTTGGCCAGCAGGTCGTCGTCGGTCTCGGCCGCGGCCTCGACCAGCTTCTCTCGCCACTCCTTCACGGTATCGGCCACCTCGGGCGGGATGGGGGCCTCGGAGGCCTTGCCGTCGGCGAAGAGGGTCGCGCGCTGGGTCACCAGGTCGACGAAGCCGCGGAACCCGCCCTCCTCGCCGACCGGGATGTGCACGGGGACGATGCGGCCCTTGAGGCGGCGCCCCAGCGACTCCAGCGTGCGGAAGAAGTCCGAGCGCTCGCGGTCCAGCCGGTTCACCACGATGGCCCGGGGCAGGTCGAACTCGGCGGCGAACTTCCAGACCTTCTCGGTCTGCACCTGCACGCCGGCCACGGCGTCGACGACCACCACGGCCGCCTCGACCACCCGCAGTCCGGCCCGCGCGTCCGCGATGAAGTCGCCGTAACCGGGGGTGTCGACCAGGTTGATGTGGTGGCCCTTGGCGTCGCAATAGGCGATCGAGGTGTTGATCGATATCTTGCGCTTGATCTCGTCGGGATCGAAGTCGGTGGTGGTGCTGCCGTCGTCGACTCGACCGAGGCGGGTCACCGCGCCGGCGGCGAACAGCATCGCCTCCACCAGCGAGGTCTTGCCCACACCTCCGTGACCCACGACAGCGACGTTGCGGATCTTCCCGGTTTCGAGTGCCATTGAGCCGACCTCCTCGAAAGACGATGCGGTGGGGGGATGCTACCACCGAACGGGAGGCGGGTTAAGCCCCGAGGGCGCGCCGCACCGCCGCCCGCACCTCCTCGTCACCGCCGGCGAGATCGACCGGCGTGGGCAGCTCGGGCGGGGTGTACTTGATACCGGCCCCGGTGAGCATGATGACGACCCGGGCGTCCGCCGTCACCTGCCCGGCGGCCTTCATCATGCCGAGCGCGGCCACCAGGGCAGCGCCCTCCGGGGAGGTCCACACCCCCTCCAGCCGGGCCAGCCGGTGCTGGGCCTCCACGATCGCCCGCTCGCTCACCGCGACGGCGCTGCCGCCCGACTCCCGGAGCACGCGCAGCATCTGGCGCCCCGCGAACGGCGAGGGCACGCGCAGGCCGGCGGCGTCGGTGGTCGGGTTCTCCCACGCCGTGGTGTTCTCCGCGCCGGCGTGGAAGGCCTTGACCACGGGCGCGCACCCCTCGGCCTGCACCGCCACGAAGCGCGTGCGACCGGTCACCCAGCCCAGCTGGGTCAGCTCGTCGAAGGCCTTGGGGATGCCGACCAGGCCGGTGCCGCCGCCGGTCGGGTAGAGCAGCAGGTCGGGCAGCCTCCAGTCGAGCTGCTCGGCCAGCTCGAGCCCCATCGTCTTCTTGCCCTCGAGCCGGTACGGCTCCTTCAGCGTCGAGAGATCGAACCAGCCGAGGTCGGGAGCCACCCGCCCCACGACACGCCCGGCGTCGGCGATGGTGCCGGCGATGGTGAAGACGGTCGCCCCCGCGATGGCGGCCTCGGCCACCGCGGCCGGCGGCGTGGCCCGCGGCACGATCACCGCGCACGGCAGCCCGCACGCCGCCGCGTAGACGGCCGCCGCCCCGCCCGCGTTGCCGGCCGAGGGAATGATGAACCCGCGCGCGCCGAGGGTGCGGGCCCGCGTGATGGCCATGCCGAGGCCGCGCGCCTTGAAGGAGCCCGTCGGGTTCTGGCCCTCGTCCTTGCCCCACACGTGCCGCAGACCCAGGTCCGCGGCCAGCCGCGGCAGCGACAGCAGCGGGGTGCCGCCCTCACCGAGCGTCACCGGCTGCTCGCCGTCGGCCAGCGGCGTCAGCTCGCGGAACCGGTACATGCCGGGGGGCCGGCCCCGCAGCGCCTCCTTGCTGACCGCGCCCTTCACCCGCGCGAGGTCGTAGCGCACGGCCAGCATCTGGCCGCATCGCTCGCAGACCGTCAGCACCCGCCCGGCGTCGTGCCGGTGGCCACACACCGTGCACTCGACGTGGCTGACGAAGCTCACGCCGACCACCCGCTCGTCACGGCGCCGCGACCCGGTTGGCGAGGACGCCGATGCGCTCGACCTCGGCCTCCATCTTGTCGCCCGCCTTGAGGAACTTGCCGAGCGCCGCCCCCACGCCCTCCGGGGTGCCGGTGGCGATGACGTCACCGGGCAGCACCGTGAAGCCCGGCCGAGAGCACCGCGATGCACTCGTCGATCGGAAAGATCATCTTCGAGGTGTTGCTCGACTGCCGCGTCTCGCCGTTGATCCGCATGGCGACGTTCAGGGCCTGGGGGTCGGGGATCTCGTCGGCGGTGACCAGCACCGGGCCCATCGGGCAGAAGGTGTCCATCGACTTGCCCTTGAACCACTGGCCGTGGCGCTTCTGCAGGTCGCGCGCGGTGACGTCGTTGATGATCGTGTAGCCGAACACGTGCTGCAGCGCCTGCTCGCGGGGGATGTCACGGCCGCCGGTGCCGATCACGACCGTCAGCTCGACCTCGTAGTCGAGCTCCTTGGTGACCGCGTGATGGATGACCTTGGCGCCCGGCGCCACGACGGTCTCCGGCGCTTTCGTGAAGTAGACGGGATGCGGCGGCGCCTCGGCGCCGCGCTCGGCGGCGTGCTCCTTGTAGTTGCGGCCCAGGCAGAAGACGTTGCGGGCCGGCCGCGGGATCGGCGCCTCCAGCCGCACCTTGGCCGCCGGCGCTCCCAGCTTGCGCTCGGTCAGGGCGGCCACACCGTCGCGCTTGACCACGGCATCGCCATGGGCCATCGCCTCGCGGGCCAGGGCCAGCGCGTCGGCGCCGCCCTGGATCAGCTCCAGCATCGTCTTGGGGAAGCCGCGGCCGCGCCGCACGGTGCCGCGCTCGCGGGCGAGGTCGGCGGCCAGCGCCCCCAGATCGAGCACCACGTCGTCGACCAGGGCGCCGACCCGCGGCTTGGAGGATCCCTTGCGATAGGTCACCAGGCGCATGACTCACCGTCCTTTCAGCAGCACGACGAGAACGCGTGCCGGCTTCTTCGTCTCGTTCACCGAGTAGTGCACGACGCCCTTGGGCGCCCATTCGATCTCGCCCGCCCGCACCCGCTGCTTGCCCTTGCCCTTCGTGATCACCGCGAACTCCCCGTCCAGCACGTACGCGAACTCGTCCACCGGCGCCTCGTGCTCCTCCCCCCGGAACCCCGGCGGAAACACGAACTCCATCACCACCACCCGGTCATTCTCCAGCACCTTCCGCTCTTCCACCTGCGCCGACGGCCCCGGCGCCGGTGACAACAGGATAAACGCCAGCGCCACCGCCATGGCAAGTCGAGCCGCAACGAGATGCTTCATGGAGAAAACCTCCTGGCAGGCTGAATCGACTCTTCGAGCGCCGGCTTCGCCGGCGCAATCCTGCTTCGCGGTCTAGGGGGAGGCAGGAAGGAGCACGCCGTGAGGCGTGCGACGACCGCCGGAAGGGGGACGAAGTCCCCCTCCGGGGCTCAAATCGACCTCCGCATCGCCGTCCGCTCCGGCAGCGTCAGGCCCCGGTCGCGGGCGGAGTGCGTCAGCTCCTGGGGCAGCGCGAACCGGACGTCCTCCTCGACCACGTGGACCTCGCGCACCTTCACGCCCTCGCCGCGAAGCGCCTCCACGGCCTGGGTCACCAGGATCTCCGGCGTCGAGGCCCCGGCCGTGATGCCGACGCGGGACGCCCCCTGCAGCCAGTCGGGTCGGATGTCGCCCACGTCGTTGATGAGGTAGGCGCGGGTGCCGGCCGTCTGGGCCACCTCGACGAGCCGCTTGGCGTTCGAGCTGTTGGCCGCCCCGATCACCAGCAGGACGTCGACGTCGTCGACCAGCCGCTTCACCGCCGTCTGGCGGTTCTGGGTGGCGTAGCAGATGTCATCGCGCGAGGGGCCCACGATCTTGGGGAACTTGCGGCGCAACGCCTCGATCACGTCACGGGTGTCGTCGACCGACAGCGTGGTCTGGGTGAGATAGGCCACCTTGTCGGGGTCGGGCAGCTCGAGCCGCTCGACCTCCTCCACGCTGTCCACCACCACGATCCGTTCCGGCGCCTCGCCGAGCGTGCCGATGACCTCGTCGTGGTCCTCGTGGCCGATGAGGATGATCGAGTAACCCTCCTTGGCGTAGCGGATCGCCTCCAGGTGGACCTTCGTCACCAGCGGACAGGTGGCGTCGATGACCCGCAGGCCCCGCCGGCCCGCCTCCTCCCGCACCGCCGGCGAGATGCCGTGGGCGCTGAAGATGACGGTGGCGTCGTCGGGCACCTCGTCCAGCTCGTCCACGAAGATGGCGCCCTTCTGGCGCAGGGTCTCGACGACGAGCCGGTTGTGGACGATCTCGCGGCGGACGTACACCGGGGGCGGACACACCGAGAGCGCGACCTCGACGATGTCGATGGCGCGCTCGACGCCCGCGCAGAAGCCGCGTGGCCCGGCCAGGAGAATCTCGGCGATGGGGGCTTTCATCTCACATCCTCACTCGAAGAAGAACGACACGCCGGCCACGCCGGTGTGCGACTCGAAGCCGCGGTTCGGGCGCTCGGTGTTGCCGTTGGAGACGTGCTGGTAGCGGTAGCCGCCGTACAGCGCGGTCCGGTCGGTGACGAAATAGGACAGGCCGGCCCCGCCCCACAGCATGAACGTGAAGTCCGAGCGGATCTCGGCCACCTTGAGGTCGGTGCCGCCCGCCGCCGCCGCCAGCTCGGCATAGGGCACCAGCCGGCCGAGCGACAGGAAATGGTAGCGG
Source organism: uncultured Candidatus Rokubacteria bacterium (assembly GCA_963734175.1). Taxonomy (GTDB): domain Bacteria; phylum Methylomirabilota; class Methylomirabilia; order Rokubacteriales; family CSP1-6; genus AR5. The sequence goes on along the minus strand of CAVTGC010000009.1, from coordinate 462,792 downwards.
AACGTCGCGCCGAGGCCGGCGAAGAAGGCGTCGACGGGCTCGAAGTAGCGCTGGTAGAGCGGCTCCAACCCCACCTCGAACGAGCCGTGCAGCGGGCCGGGGCCGACCGGCGCGAACGGCAGGTAACCGAACCGAACGCCGGCGTTCACGAACTCGAGCCCGGTGAAGCCCCGCTTGCCCTCCAGGTCGAACTGCTCGCCGTATCCGACCTCAGGTGAGATGACGAAGGTGCCGGGACGGAAGGTCTGGGCGGCGTCGAAGGCATGAGCGGCCGGGGCGGCGGCCAGGACGAGGAGGGTGGCGACGACCGCGAGCAGACTGCGTCTCATGGCTCGATCAACACCTTCAACGCTTCGCCAGTGGCCATCAGATCCAGCGCCTCGCGGACTCCGCCGAGATCCCTGCGGTGCGTGATGAGGGCCTCGGGCTCGATGGTGTTGGTCTCGAGCATCTCCACCGCGCGCCGGATCAGGTCGGGCGTGTGGTGGAACGCGCCGAGGAGCGTCAGCTCCTCGTAATGCGTCCGGCGCGTGTCGACACTGACCGTCGTGCCGGGCGCACATCCTCCAAAGAATACCACGCTGCCTCCGCGCCCAACCGCATCCATGGCGTGTCCCCACACCTCCGGGCGCCCGGTGGCGTCGATGGTCACGTCGGCGCCCCGCCCGGCCGTGGCCGCCCGCAGGTCGGCGACCACGTCGGGCGTCGCGGTGGCGTCGAGCACCTCGGCCAGCCCCAGGCCGCGCACCCGGTCCAGGCGCCAGCCGTGCTTGCCGACCATGATCACCCGCGCCTTGCGGGTGGCCGCCACCATCGCGAGCAGGCAGCCGAGGGGGCCGTGGCCGAACACCACCACGGTCTGGCCCGCCTCGACCCGCGCTCGCTCCACGCCGCCCAGCGCGCAGGCCAGCGGCTCCGCGAAGGCCGCCCGCGCCGCCGCCGTGGCCGGCCGCAGCCCCACGAGGTTGCCGGCGACCAGCCGGGCCGGGAGCGCGATGAACTCGCCGTAGGCGCCGTTGACGAAGAGCAGGTCCTCGCACAGGTTGGGGCGGCCGGCCCGGCACAGCGGGCAGTTCCCGCACGGCGCCGAGTTGGCGGCGACCGCGTGGTCGCCCTCGCGCACGCCGCGCACGCCGGCGCCCACGGCGGCCACCCGCCCGGCGAACTCGTGGCCGAAGACGGTGGGCACGCGCGGGATCATCACCGGATGGCCGCGCCGCAACGTCTTGACGTCGGTGCCGCACGTCAGCGCGGCGTCGATGCGGAGCACGACCTCGCCGGCCGCCGGCGCCGGGATCGGCACCCGCTCGTCGCGCAGGTCACCGGGGCCATGAAAGACCATCGCGCGCATCGTGCTCACGCGGTCACGTACACCTTCAGCGCCTCGCGACGCCGCATGAGATCGACCCCCTCGGCCAGTCGCTCCAGCGGCAGCCGGTGGGTGATGAGGCGGTCGACCTCGACCTTGCCGGCCGCCAGCAGCCAGAACGCGCGGGCCAGCGTCGCCGGGGAGGACGAGTAGGTCGAGGTCACGGTCAGCTCGCGGTGGTACAGCGTGGCCAGCGGCAGCGGCAGGCCGTCACCGGGGCCGCCGGCGAAGAAGTGCAGCGTCCCGCCCTCGCGAATGCAGCCCGCCGCCCACGGCAGGATGTCGGCGCCGCCGCCGGTGACGATGACGTGGTCGGCGCCCCGCCCCTCGCTGACCTCGTGCACGGCGGCGGCGACCGCCTCGGCCTCACCAGCCATCCGGGCCCCGAGCTCGCGCGCCAGCGTCGCCCGGCCGGCCAGTGGATCCACGCCGAGCACGGCGGCGCCGGCGCGCCGGGCGAGCTGGACGAAGAGACAGCCGATCGAGCCGAGGCCGATCACGACGACGGTGTCGCCGGGCTCCACGCGCGCGCGGTCGATCGCGCGCACGCAGCAGGCCAGCGGCTCCACGAACGAGGCCTCCTCGTCGGTGAGGTGGTCGGGAACGCGGAACGTCGCGTGCCGGACGTTGGCGGGCGGGACTCGCACGTACTCGGCGAAGCCGCCCGGATCGAGGTTCGAGGCCTTGAACGCACGGCACATCGATTCGCTGCCGCGCCGGCAGTAGTGGCACTCGCCGCACGGCACGTGGTGCGCCGCCACCACCCGATCCCCTACCCCGAAGCCGGCCACGCCGGGCCCGGTCTCGACGACATCGCCGACGACCTCGTGGCCGAGCACCGCGGGCGTCCGCGCCGGCGCCGGGACGATCTTCGCGATGTCCGAGCCGCACAGCCCGCAGCCGCGCACGCGCAACAGCAGCTCGCCCGCTCCCACCGACGGCCGCGGCCACTCGGCCGGCGCGATCCGGCCGTCGTCCCGCAGCACCGCGGCCCTCACGCGCGCGTCCGGCTCACGCCGCGCTCCGGTCGCGCCGCAGCCGCGCGGCCGCCCACCGCCGCAGCGCGATGGCGACCTTGCGCCGCGCCGGCAGCGTGATCCGCTCGCCGAAGACCTGGAAGCGCCGGGCCTCGATCTCCTGCAGCAACGCGTAGTAGATGCCGCCCATGATCTCGGCCGCGATCAGCGAGCGGGCGTCGGCGACCGGGTAGGCCTTGGCCGCCGCCGCGTAGAACTGGCGGGCCCGAGCGGCCTGGTGCTCCATCAGCCGCACGAACCGCTCGTCGTAGCGGCCGGCCACCAGGTCCTCCTCGCGGATGCCGAACCGCTCGAGATCCTGCTGCGGCAGGTACACGCGGCCCTCGCGAGCGTCGGACCCCACGTCGCGCATGATGTTCGTGAGCTGCAGCGCCGTGCCCAGCTGCACGGCGTACTCCCGGGCCCGGGGGTCGGTGTAGCCGAAGATCTCGATGCAGCACAGCCCGACCGCCGAGGCCACCCGGTAGCAGTACGGATAGAGGTCCTCGGCGGTCGCGAACCGCACGCGCTCGAGGTCCATCTCGCACCCGTCGATGATCGCCTCCAGCGCGGCGCGGGGAATCGGATAGGCGCCCACGGCGTCGGCGAGCTGGCGGGCGATCGGGTGCTCGGGCGGCGGCCCCGGCTCGAAGCAGCGGGCCACGTCCTGCCGCCAGCGGGCCAGCTCGGCGCGCTGGGCATCGCGGTCGCGCCCGAGGTCGGCGACGTCGTCCACCGTGCGGCAGAAGGCGTAGACGGCGTAGAGCGCGTCGCGCCGGCTGCGCGGCAGGGTGAGGAAGGCGTAGTAGAAGTTCGAGCGGCTGCGGCGGGTGAGGCTGGCGCTGAGGCTGCCGAGGCTCATGCGCTCGCCGCACCCCGCTTGCGCGTGTAGCCGTGGGCCTCGAACCAGGCAACGGCGTCGGCCAGCGCCTCCCGCACGTCGGTCTGCGGCATCCCCAGCTCGCGCACGGCGCGGGCGGGGCTGAAGTACATCCGCTTGCGCGCCATCTGGACGGCGGTCAGCGGCACCACCGGCGCCCGCCCGGTCACGCGAGACACCCCCTCGAACATGGCGGCCCCGCAGCCAGGCCAGCGCGTAGGGCACCCGGAAGCGCGGCGGGCGCCGCCCGGTGATCTCGGCCAGGATCGCGAAGATCCCGGCCAGCGGCAGGTCGCGGCAGCCGAGGATGTAGCGCTCGCCGGGCTTGCCCCGCTCGGCCGCCAGCAGGTGACCGCGGGCGACGTCGCGCACGTGCACGACGTTGAGCCCCGTGTCCACGGTGGCGATCATGCGACCGCGCATGAAGTCGACGACCATCTGGCCGGTCGGGGTGGGCTTGATGTCCCAGGGACCGATCGGCGCCGAGGGGTTGACGATCACGACCGGCTGGCCGCGGCGCGCGTATTCGAGGGCGACCTGCTCGGAGAGGAACTTCGAGCGCTTGTAGTCGCCGACCATGTCGGCCAGGCTCACCGGCGTCTCCTCGGTGCCCGGGCTGCCGTCCTTGGGAATGCCGAGGGCACCGACGCTCGAGGTGTGCACGACGCGGCGCACGCCGGCCTGGGCAGCGGCCTCCAGCACCGCGCGGGTCCCGTCGACGTTGGTGCGATAGAGGACGGAAGGATCGGGCGCCCACAGCCGATAGTCGGCGGCCACGTGGTAGACGGTCGGCACGCCGGCGACGGCCCGTCGCAGCGAGGCGGCGTCGAGGAGATCACCGTCCACGATCTCGACCCGCACCCCGTCCAGCGCCCGGCGATCCCCGCCGGCCCGGGCCAGCACGCGCACGCTCGCGCCCGCCGCCACCAGCTCGCGCACGACGTTGGCGCCGACAAACCCGGTTCCGCCGGTGACGAGGGCGTCCATTGGATCGGAGGCGTTAGCTCGGGTAAGGGCGTGGGTGGGCTGTTATAGAAGGGCGCGGATTCGACTCGCCTGGTCGACCGGCCTGGAAGGGCTTTCGCATTCCGTCGTTCGGACGGGCTCCGTCGTGTCCGGTCGACCGGCGTGGAACCATTTCTTGACTTGGCTGAGACTCCGACGCACTCCGCCCACGCGTTGGACAAGGCTGCCGCATCGCCTCGCATGGACGGGCTCTGTCCTGTCCTGGCACCGTGGGGTTTTTTGTCGTCGTCATATGGTTCTTGAGAGGGTGGCGAGGGTGGTGGCGACGGTTTTGAGGGCGGCGGTGGTGCCGGCGCGGAGGGCGACGGCGTCGGCGAGGGCGCGCGGGCGGGCGAGCATGGCGGTGACGGCGCGTATGGGGCGGACGCGACCGTCGTCGTGGACCACGCGGGCGAGGTCGGCGGGGACGCCCCGGCCGGCGGGGTCGGAGACGCCGCGCACGACCATGGCCGGCAGCCCGCGGGCGGCGGCCCAGTCCAGGATGGCCGCGGATTCCATGTCGACCGCGAGCGCGCCCGACTCCAGCCAGTGGCGGGACTTGGCGGCGGCGTCCTCGAGCACGTGATCAGTGGTGAGCAGCGTGCCGTGACGGCGGGGTCCAGCCACCCCGGACGTGGCGCGGCGCCGCCCGTCCGGCCCCACCACCGCCTCGGGGACGACGAGGGCGCCGACGGCGAGCTCGGGCGCGAGCGCTCCGCACACGCCCGCGGAGACCACCAGCACGGGCCGGCCGATCCCCTGCGTGCGCGCGTCGAGGTGACAGGCGGCGATGCCCACGGCGAGGATCTCGATCGAGCCGCCCGAGAAGTGAAACGAGGTGGCGCCGGCGGCGGGCGCCAGACCCAGGTGACGCGCCAGGCCCCGCGCCTCGAAGTCGACCGCGGTGAGGACCAGCAGGCGGGTCACGCCCGGCCGCTCAGCGTCCCGAGGCTGCCTTGGACGCCTGCCGTTGCCGAAGCCACGCGGCGTAGGAGTTGCCCGCCGCCGTGTCCCTGCCGGTGAACCGGACCGCGCGGATGCGCGCGTAGGGGATGGTGGACGGAGCCGTCTCGCCGCTGGCGAACATCTGCACGAACGGCTCCGTGACGTCGCGGTTGCGGTTGAAGAGATAGCCCTCGATCCGGCGGCCGTCGTCCAGGTCGAGGGTGACGTCGCCCCGGTAGTCGAAGGCGCGCTCGAGGACCTCGACCAGGGCGGCACCGTCCGGGATCTCCGGTGTCCAGCCCTCCAGGCTCTTCTCGTCGTCGCTCATGCCGGCTACAGGCGGCCCGTCACGGTGGCGGCGACGGTGTCGCGGAAGCCCCGCCAGGAGGCAAACGTGGCGTCGACCGCCGAGGGCTCGTGGCCGCAGTGGACCATGCAGTCGCGGCACTTCTCGTTGCCGCTGCTGCGCCCGTACTGCTCCCACCGCGTCGTCTCCAGCAGCTCCTTGAAGGAGGCCGCGTAGCCCTCCTGGAGCAGATAGCAGGGACGCTGCCAGCCGAACATGTTGTAGGTGGGGTTGCCCCACGGCGTGCACTCGAAGTCGCGCTGGCCCATCAGGAACTGCAGGAACAGCGGGGACTGGTTGAACTTCCAGCGGCGCTTGGCGCCCTGCAGGATGCCCTTGAACAGCTCGTGCGCGCGCTGCCGGCGCAGGAAGTGCTCCTGGTCGGGCGCCTTGGAGTAGCTGTAGCCGGGCGAGATCATCATGCCCTCGACGCCCAGGTCCATCATCTCGTCGAAGAACTGGCGCATGCGGGCCGCGTTGGCGCCGTCGAACAGCGTGGTGTTGGTCGTCACCCGGAAGCCGCGGCTCAGCGCCTCGCGGATGCCCTCCAGCGCCTGGTCGAAGACGCCGTCGCGGCACACCGCCTCGTCGTGCTCGTCGCGCAGCCCGTCCATGTGGACGCTGAACGACAGGTACTTGGACGGCTCGAACAACCCCTCGCCCAGCTTCTGCTTGAGGAGGATGGCGTTCGTGCACAGGTAGACGTACTTGCGGCGGGCCACCAGCTCGCGCACGAGCGGGCCGATCTCGGGGTACATGAGCGGCTCCCCGCCCGGGATCGACACCATGGGCGCCCCGCACTCCTCGACCGCGGCCAGGCACTGCTCGACGCTGAGGTGCTTCTTGAGGATATGCGCGGGGTACTGGATCTTGCCGCACCCGGCGCAGGCGAGGTTGCACCGGAAGAGCGGCTCGAGCATCAGGACCAGCGGGTAGCGCTTGCGTCGGCGTAGCTTCTGACCGAGCACGTACGTGGCGACCGTCCACATCTGGGATACCGGGACACTCATGCGCGCTGCTTCTCCAGACCCCACCGGGCGGCGGGTCTCAGACCCAGGTTGAGAAGAACCACTCCGGTCACCGCGTGCAACACGGCGCCGACCATTAGCAACCGCCATTCACCGATCCAGCCGGTGACCACCAGATTGAAGCCGAGCACGGCGTAGTATAACGCGATCCCCGGCCAGACACGCCGTCCATAGCGGTCGAACGACGTCGCGCCCCAACCGGTAAGCGGTCCCGCCTCGCCTCCGTGGGCCGCCGCCGGCGACCGATCGGTCCCGCGACCGACCACGGGCGCGCCACCACCGCCCGCCGCCGCGACCGACACGGTTCCGACGAGCGCCGGCCGCCCGGGGTGACGGTCAGTCCCCCGGCTCCACAGCAGGTAGCCGCCCACGCCGGCGGCCCCCAGGATCATCCAGCCGGCGAAGTTCGACAGCGGCACGCCGAAGTACACGCCACCGTGCGGGTAGTAGAAGATGTGCCCCAGGAACCATCGGTCACCGCGCACCGCGATCGGGTCGATGACCACGTCCAGCAGCATCATCAGCACCCCCGAGGCCAGCGCGAGCGTCGCCGGCGACACCCGCTGGCGCCGCAGCACCGCCCGGGCGAGACAGAATGCCGCGTAGGCCAGGAAGGTGAACGACAGGCAATCCATCAGCGGCACGTCGGCGATGAACAGCTCCTGGCCCCGGGTGGTGCCGGTGTAGTGGTACAGGCCGAACGGGATGCCGGTCCGCGTCGACGAGAACTCCGAGAGCCAGGCCAGCGGCCCGACCCAGGCGCCGAACAGCAACGTCCGGCGCCAGCCGAGGTCCACGGCCCCGGCCAGCAGGAACGCTGCCAGGAACCCGAAGACGTACGGGCGCAGGATGAAGGTGCCGAGCAGGAGATCCATGTTCTAAGGATGGTCCGGAACCGAGTGTGCATGTTACCATTTGCGCTCGTGACGGCCGTTCAGGACGCCATTTCCCGAGCGCAGGCGAATCTCCTCTCGATCCAGGCGCCCGACGGGCACTGGGTCGGCGAGCTGGAGGCCGATCGCGCGCTCACGGCCGAGTACCTGCTGCTCTGCCACCTCATCGACCGCGCCGACCGCGCCGTCGAGCAGCGGGCCGTCCGCTACTTCCGCCGCCGCCAGAATGCCGACGGCGGCTGGAGCCTGTTCGAGGGCGGCCCCTCCGACCTGTCGGCGAGCATCAAGATCTACTTCGCCATGAAGCTGGCCGGGGTGGCCGTCGTCGACCCCGTCATGGCCGCGGCCCGCGAGTGCATCCTGGCCATGGGCGGGCCGGCCAAGGCCAACGTGTTCGCCAAGATCCAGCTGGCGCTGTTCGGCGAGTACGACTGGAACGGCGTCCCGACCATGCCGGCCGAGATCATGCTGCTGCCGCCCCCGTTCTTCCTGTTCAACATCTACGAGGTCTCGTACTGGTCGCGCTGCGTGATCGTCCCGCTGCTGATCATCATGGATCGCAAGCCGATCAAGTGGCTGCCGCCCCAGCAGTCGCTGGACGAGCTGTGGCCGACCCCGCGCGAGGCGACCAGCCTGCGCTTCCCGCGCGTGCCCGAGCCCTTCTCGTGGCGCGGCCTCTTCTGGAAGAGCTTCTTCATCGCCGTCGACGACGGCCTGAAGATCTGGGAGCGCTTCTCCCCGCGGCCGCTGCGCAAGCGGGCCATCGAGGCCGCGCGCCTGTGGCTGGAGGAGCGGCTGGCGGTGCCGGGCGGGCTCGGCGGCATCTACCCGGCGATGGCCAACTCGGTCCTGGCCCTGCGCCTGCTCGGCTACCCCGACGATCACCCGCTGATCCTCGGCCAGCTCAAGGAGATCGAGGCGCTGGCCGTCGAGCGCGACGACGAGTTCTATCTGCAGCCCTGCCCGTCGCCCGTGTGGGACACCTCGCTGGCGGTCAACGCGCTGATCGAGAGTGACCTGCCTCCCAGATCACCCTTCCCTCGTGCGCGCCGTCGACTGGATGCTGGCCAAGCAGGTGGCCCTTCCCGGCGACTGGCAGGTGAAGCGGCCTCACGTGCAGCCGGGCGGCTGGGCGTTCCAGTACGACAACCCCTACTACCCCGACCTCGACGACACGGCCATGGTCCTGATGGCGCTCGAGAAGGTGCAGGGCGTCGACCCCGACCGGACGCGACTGGCCAAGGAGCAGGGGCTCGGCTGGTTCCTCGGGATGCAGAACCAGGACGGCGGCTGGGCGTCGTTCGACGCCGACAACAACCGTATCTTCCTGAACAACATCCCCTTCGCCGACCACGGGGCGCTGCTCGACCCGTCCACCGAGGACCTGACCGGCCGCGGCCTCGAGCTGCTCGGCACGCTCGGCTACGGCCTGGACTTCGAGCCGGCCGACCGCGCGCTCGACTTCATCCGCCACAGTCAGCGCCACGACGGCCCCTGGTACGGCCGCTGGGGCGTGAACTACATCTACGGGACCTGGTCGGTGATGCGCGGGCTCAAGGCCATCGGCGTCGACCAGCGCCACGAGTTCGTGCAGCGGGCGGTGCGCTGGCTGACCCGCCGCCAGAACGCCGACGGCGGCTGGGGCGAGACCTGCGAGAGCTACACCAAGCCCGAGCTGGCCGGCCACGGCCCGTCGATCCCGAGCCAGACGGCGTGGGCCCTGCTGGCGCTGTTCGCCGCCGGCCACACCTCCGGCACCGCCGTCGAGCACGGCATCGCCTACCTGCTGCGCACGCAGCAGCCCGACGGCGCCTGGGACGACCCGTTCTGGAACGGCACCGGCTTCCCGCGGGTCTTCTATCTGAAGTACCACCTCTACGCCCGCTACTTCCCGCTCTGGGCTCTGGGCGTATATCGCCGCGCGCATGCATGACTGAGCCGGGCGTGACACCGGCGCTGCGGCCGTTCGAGGGCCTCGGCCGGTGGGCGATCGGGATCGTCGAGTCGCTCGGTCGCTTCGGCAGCTTCCTGAGTCAGGCCGTGGCCGCGCTCGTCACGCCGCCGTTCAAGCTGTGGCCGCTGCTGGGACGCATCCACTACATCGGCTTCAAGTCCCTCCTCATCATCCTGCTCACCGGGGCCTTCACCGGCATGGTTCTGGGGCTGCAGATCTTCTTCACCCTGTCGCGGTTCGGCTCCGAGGCGTTCCTGGGGCCGGCGGTGGCGCTCACGCTCATCCGGGAGCTGGGGCCCGTGCTGGGGGCGCTGATGGTCACCGGCCGCGCCGGCTCGGCGCTCACCGCCGAGCTCGGCATCATGCGGATCACCGAGCAGATCGACGCGCTCACGGTGATGGCGCTGTCGCCCATGCGCTACCTGGTGGCGCCGTCCATCCTGGCCGGCGTGCTCACCTTCCCGCTGATGACCGCGCTGTTCGACGTGGTCGGCATCTTCGGCGGCTACCTGGTGGGCGTGAAGCTGCTCGGCCTGAGCGAGGGGACCTACTTCGGCGAGATGCAGACCTTCGTCGACATGCGGGACGTGATGACCGGGTTCTGGAAGTCGATCTCGTTCGGGATCATCGTGACGTGGGTGTGCACCTACAAGGGCTTTCACGTCTCCCGGGGTGCCGAGGGCGTGGCCCAGGCCACCACCCAGGCCGTCGTGCTGTCCTCGGTCCTGATCCTCGTCTGGGACTACTTCCTCGGGTCGATTCTGCCTTGAACGGCACATGATTAAGGTCGCCGGCCTCCGGAAATCCTTCCAGGGGCAGCCCGTGCTCAACGGGATCGATCTCGAGGTGCCGGACGGCTCGATCACGATCATCATCGGGCGCAGCGGCGGCGGCAAGTCGGTCTTCCTGCGAGCATCTGCTGGGGCTGCTGCGGCCCGACAGCGGCCGGATCGAGGTGGACGGCGTGGACCTCACCCGCCTGCGCGGGCGAGCGCTGGACGAGGTTCGCAAGCGATACGGGGTCGTCTTCCAGGGCGGCGCGCTGTTCGATTCGATGACCTGCCGCGAGAATGTGGCCTTCCCCCTCAGGGAGAAGTTCAGGCTGACGCCGGCGCAAGATCCGCCGCCGGGTGGACGTCGCCCTGGACCGCGTGGGGCTGGCCGGCATCGGCGACAAGTACCCGGAGGAGGTCTCGGGCGGCATGCGCAAGCGGGTGGCGATCGCCCGGGCCCTGGTCACCGAGCCCGAGATCGTCTTCTTCGACGAGCCGACGACCGGCCTCGACCCCGTCCTGGTCAACGCGATCCACCGGCTGATCCTCGAGCTGCATCGCCGCTCGAAGTTCACCGCGGTGATGGTCAGCCACGAGATCCCGGAGATCTTCGAGATCGCCGATCGGGTCGGTATGCTGCACCAGGGACGCATCGTGGAGCAGGGGCCGCCGGCGGCCATCCAGGAGTCGGCGAATCCGGTGGTCCGTCAGTTCATCCGGGGCGAGCCCGATCCCCCGGCCTGAGCGTTATCCGGAGGAGGAGGGGCGATGGATCGACGTGTCAACGTCGCGGTAGGACTGTTCCTGGTGCTCGGCATCTTGGCATTGGGATACCTTTCGATTAAACTCGGGCGCGTCTCGCTCCTCGGCAGCAGCGGGTATCCGGTCACCGTCGAGTTCCCGTCCGTGGGGGGCCTGAAGGCCGGGTCGAGCGTCGAGATCGCCGGTGTCGAGATCGGCCGGGTCGAATCGATCGGGCTGGCCGACTACCAGGCCCGCGTGATCCTTCGTCTCAACCGCGACGTGAAGCTGCAGGAGGATTCGATCGCGTCGATCAAGACGAAGGGGCTGATCGGCGAGAAGTACGTGCGTATCAGCCCCGGCGGGTCGGACAAGATCATCCCGCCCAACGGGCGGATCCGCGAGGTCGAGGCGCCCGTAGACTTCGAAGAGCTGCTGTCCAAGTACATCTTTGGGAAGGTGTAGGAGGTGTCGATGAGGTCGCTGCCCCGCCGCCTCGCGCTCGCGCTGGGTCTCGTCCTGAGCGCGGTCATCGTCCTGCCGGCCGCCGCCGGGGCGCCGAGCGACCAGCTGAAGTCCCAGGTCGACCGGGTGCTCAAGACCCTGGACGACCCCGAGCTCAAGAAGGAAGGCCGGGCCAAGGAACGCCGCACGGCCGTCCGCAAGATCGCCAACGAGATCTTCGACTTCGGCGAGACGGCCCGTCGCTCCCTGGGCCGGCACTGGCAGCCGCGCACGCCGGCCGAGCGCGACGAGTTCGTGCAGCTCTTCAGCGACCTGCTGGAGCGGTCGTACATCTCCAAGGTCGAGCTGTACGGCGGTGAGAAGATCCAGTACCTGGGCGACACCATCGAGGACCAGACCCAGGCCAAGGTGCAGACGAAGCTGCTGACCAAGAGCGGCAGCGACATCCCCATCGAGTACCGCATGCACAAGAAGGGTGAGCGCTGGCTGGTCTACGACGTCATCATCGAGGGCGTGAGTCTGATCGCCAACTACCGCACCCAGTTCAACAAGATCATCCAGACCTCCTCCTACCAGGAGCTGGTCAAGAAGATGAAGAGCAAGCAGGAAGAGCTGGCGACCGGGACCCCGTCGTGAACGCCGTCATCCTCATCGCCGGGGTCGCGCGCCGGCTGGCGCCGCTGACCGACACCACCCACAAGGCGCTGCTGCCCGTGGGCGGCCGGCCCCTGCTGGCCCGCATGCTGGAGGCGCTGAACGCGGCCGGCGTCCGCCAGACGACGCTGGTCGTGGGCCACTGCGCCGACCAGGTCCGTGCCCAGGCCGGCGAGCGCGTGGGCCGCATGGCGGTGCGCTACATCCACAACCCGGAATACACGCGGGGCTCGGTCATCTCCCTGCACGCGGCCCGACAGTGCCTGCGGGAGCCCAGCCTGATCATGGACGCCGACGTCCTGTTCCCGCGGGAGTTCCTCACCCGCCTGCTCACGCTGCCGGCGCCCAGCGCGCTGCTGGTCGACCGGGGCTTCCACGACACCGGCGAGGAGGTCAAGATCTACACCCGCGGCGACCGCGTGATCGCCCTCGGCAAGAAGGTCGTGCCGGAGGCGTGGGACGCGGTGGGCGAGGGCGTGGGGTTCTTCAAGTGCGGGGTCGAGGCCGCGCCCGAGCTGGTGCGCTGTCTGGCCCAGGTCATCGAGGAGAGCCACGGCCTCGGCGAGTGGGAAGACGCGCTGCACATGCTGGTGCCCCAGTGCCACGTGGGGTGGGCCGATGTGACCGGTCTGCCCTGGACCGAGATCGACTTCGTCGAGGACCTGCGCCGCGCCGAGACGGACGTGCTGCCTCACGTCGCCAGTCTCGACGGCGCGTGATCCGACAGGCCGCCCTCTACCTCGCCACCGACGACGACGTCCGCGCCGCCCGGCTGCCGGTGGCGGGCCGCCCCGTCGCCTTCCGCATCATCCTGGCCGCTATCCGCGCCGGCGCCGCGCGCGTGGTCGTGCCCGCCGTGCTCCGCTCACCCGACCTCGACGCCGCCCTGGCCACGTCGCCGATCGCCCGGGCCGCGCTGGTATGGCTCGACGCCGCCGATGCCCTCGCCGACGAGCCCACCTTGATCCTGCCTGCCGCCGCGCTGGCGCCGGCGCCGGCTCTGGCACGCCTGCTGCGCGAATCTCCCGGTCGGGTGCTGGCGGAGTCTCAGGCCGGCGAGGCCCCCGTGCTCACCGCCGATCGCGCCTTGCTGGCCGTGCTGCGGCCGGCGCTGGTCACCGGCGCGCCCCTGGGCGAAACGCTCGTGCGCAAGCTGCCCGTGCGGCCCCTCGTCCCCCTGGCCGGCGGGGGCTGGTTCGTGCGCGTCGCTGACGCGAGCACCGCCGCCGAAGCCGAGCGCTGCCTGTGGGCGGGCCTGGGCTCCGCCATCGACTCCCGCCTGGACACCGCCCTGCATCGGCGTCTCTCCCGGGGGGTGACGCGGGCGGCGGTGGCCCTCGGTATCCCGCCCAACGCGATCACCGTGGCCAGCGGGGTCGTTGGGCTGGCCGCCGCCGCCGTCATGGCCCACGGCGACCCCATCGCGCTCGTCGCCGGCCTGTTGCTCTACCTCGCCGCCGTCGTGCTCGATCACTCCGACGGCGAGGTGGCGCGGTTGACCCTGACCGAGTCGACCATCGGCGAATGGCTGGACATCGCGGTCGACACCGCCGTGCACACCGCGCTGGTCCTCGCCCTGGGCATGGCGGCCGCGGCCGCCACGGGCGGCGGCGCCGCCGCCGGCGTGGTGGCGGCGCTCGGGGTGGTGGCCAGCGCCCTGGTCGGCAAGGTATGGCCGCCGGCCCGGCCGACGGCCACCCCGCGCGGGTTCCTCGACGCCCTCACCTCGCGCGACGGCTTCTACGCGATGCTCCTGGTCTTCATCGTTCTGCGGCTGGTCGCCCCGTCGTGGCTGCCGGGGCTGATGGTCGTCGTCGCGGTCGGCAGCCACGCCTACTGGCTGGCGCGGTTGGTGCTGTTGGTCAGGCGCGGGCGGGCCGGCGGAACACGGCCTTGAACCCGAAGTAGGCGAAGGCGTCCTTCAGGTTCGAGAAGAGCCGCTTCACCGGGTGCATCGAGGGATCGGTGACGTACTCCAGCGTGAGGCTCACCCGCTCCTCCCCCTCCCCCAGCGGCGTCACCGCGTGCCACAGCTTGTCGCCGTTGAAGAGGATGAGGGTGCCGGGGTCGGTGGCCAGCTGCAGCTCGACCGGCGCGCGCTGCGGATCGTTCTTGTAGAGCTGGCAGACCAGGCGGCTGGACGAGCGCTCGATGAGGCCGAGCAGCACCGTGTAGCGGGCGCCGCGGTAGTAGGAGGTGTCGAAGTGGAAGCCGATGTGGTCACCCGGCTCCGTGTAGAAGTACAGCGCGCACGAGTGCGGGTCGCTGGGCGGGCACGGCTGCAGCCGGCGGCCCGTGAGCTCGGCCAGGAAGTCCAGGAAGGCCGGCGACCGGTAGAGGGCCACGATCGTCGGCGCCTGCTCCTGCAGCGTGTAGAAGCTGACGCTGCCGCCCTTCTTGTGGCGCGGGATGTAGTTGCGGTTGATGGCGGGACGCACCCGGTCGACCTCGGCGACCAGCCGCTCCACGAGCGGCCGCGGCAGCCAGCGATCGAGGTGGACGAACTCGTTCTGCTCCCAGTAGCGCCGGCGCACCGACTCCACGTCGACGCCGGCCAGCGCCTGCGTCATCGTCTCCGTCACCGACGTCGTCGCCTCGTTCACGCCTGACCTCCCCGAACGGCCCGCCTCGCCCAGAATGATACACGCTCCGTGTTACACTGACGGCACCATTGCGCTCCCGCCGGTGCGTGTTCTCCGGCGGACGTTCCGTCGCGCACCAGGAGGCCGGCCGTGGGATCGGTACGAGTCGCCGTCATCGGCGTTGGCAACTGCGCGTCCTCGCTCGTCCAGGGTGTCCAGTTCTACCGCAACGCCCCCGCCGACGCCTTCATCCCCGGCCTGATGCACACGCGCCTGGGCGGCTATCACGTCGGCGACATCGAGTTCTCGGCCGCCTTCGACATCGACGCTCGCAAGGTGGGCCGCGACCTCGGCGAGGCGATCTTCGAGGCGCCCAACAACACCGTCCGCTTCGCCGAGGTGAAGCCCCTCGGCGTGCCCGTGCACCGCGGGATGACGCACGACGGCCTCGGGACGTACCTGTCCCAGGTCATCACGAAGGCGCCCGGCCCCACCGCCGACATCGCCGGCATCCTGCGCGAGACCCGCACCGACGTGGTCGTGAACTACCTGCCGGTCGGCAGCGAGATGGCGACCAAGTGGTACGTCGAGCAGGTGCTCGACGCCGGCTGTGCGTTCGTCAACTGCATCCCCGTCTTCATCGCGCGGGAGGCGTACTGGCGGCGGCGGTTCGAGGAGCGCGGGCTGCCCATCGTGGGTGACGACGTCAAGTCGCAGGTCGGGGCCACCATCGTGCACCGGGTGCTGACCCGCCTGTTCATGGAGCGCGGGGTCCGCCTGGAACGCACCAGCCAGCTCAACTTCGGCGGCAACACCGACTTCTACAACATGCTGGAGCGCGATCGGCTCATCTCCAAGAAGATCTCCAAGACCGACTCCGTCCGCTCCCAGCTCGCCCACGAGCTGCCGGCCGACTCCGTGCACGTCGGCCCCAGCGACTACGTGCCGTGGCTCGAGGACCGCAAGTGGGCGCACATCCGGCTGGAGGGACGGGGCTTCGGCGAGCAGCCGATCAACGTCGAGCTCAAGCTCGAGGTGTGGGACTCGCCGAACTCGGCCGGGGTGGTGATCGACGCGATCCGCTGCTGCAAGATCGCGCTGGACCGTGGGCTCAAGGGCGGCCTCACCGCCGCCTCCGCGTATCTCATGAAATCGCCCCCCGAGCAGTGGTCGGACGACGACGCCCGCCACCGCCTGGAGCGGTTCATCGCCGGCGAAGAGTAAGCGTTGACGTCGACGTCGCAGGTCGGGCGCCTCCTGCGGCGCCTCGTGCGGTATTCCTGCCGCCGGCCGTGGCTCACCGTGCTGGTCGGTGTCCTCCTGGCGGTGGTCTCCGTCGTCTACGCGCTCACGACGCTCACCTTCGCGACCTCCACCCGGGCCCTGCTGCCCCGCAACGCGCCGTACATCCAGCGCTACGTGCAGTACGACCGCGAGTTCGGCGAGCTCGACGACCTCGCCATCGTGGTGGAGGCCCCCTCGCTCCCGGAGGCGACCCTGTACGCCGGCCGCCTGGTCCGCGAGATGAAGGAGGCGCGGGTGCCGCTGGCCCGCGTCGCCTACCGCATCGACCCCAAGCAGTTCGAGGGGCGGGCGCTTCTCTACCTGTCGCTCGACCGCCTGCAGGAGATCCGCGAGCGCATCTTCGACTACCAGGAGTTCATGGAGGCCTTCGCCAGCCGGCCCACGCTCGACCAGCTGGTGGACGGCGTGGCCACGCAGATCGCCAACGCGTTCATGGGCGGCTTCCTCGACCTCGGCCTGACCGAGCAGAGCAAGGGCTCGCTCGACCTGCGCTTCGTTCGCGACCTGGTCGGCCAGATCTCCACCCGCACCGAGCGGCCGGCGCCCTACCAGTCGCCGTGGGGGGCGCTGTTCTCGGTCGGCGGCGACAGCGCCGGGGCCGGCTACTTCCTCTCCGACGACCAGCGCCTGCTGTTCATCCTGGCCGAGCCGGAGAGCGAGGTCGGCAGCTTCACCGGGGACCGCCGGGCCATCGAGGGCGTGCGGAGCGTGGTGGCGAGCCTCAAGCGCGAGTTCCCCGACGTCAACGTGGGCGTCACCGGCAAGCCGGCGCTGGCCAACGACGAGATGACCTCCGCCTTCGCCGACAGCGAGCGGGGCACCTACCTGGCCTTCGGCCTCACCCTGGGGCTGCTGCTGCTCGCCTTCCTGCGCATCGGCAAGCCGGTCATGCTGCTGGCCATCCTCACGCTGAGCCTGTGCTGGTCGATCGGGGTGGCCACCCTGGTCATCGGCCACCTGTCGCTCTTCTCGGTGGTCTTCATCTCGATCGTCATCGGGATCGGCATCGACTACGGCGTCTACCTGCTGTTCCGCTACGAGGAGGAGCTGTTCCTGGGCCGGAATCTGCGGGAGGCGCTGGAGATCACGGCGGCCCGGACCGGCCCCGGCGTGCTGCTCAGCGCGGTCACCGCCGCCGCCACCTTCTACGTGCTGTGCCTCACCGACTTCCGCGGCGTGCAGGAGCTGGGGTTCATCTCCGGCACCGCCATCCTGCTCTCGTGGCTCGTGATGATGACGGTGTTCCCGGCCCTGGTGGTGCTGATCGACCGCCGCCACGCCGACCGGCCGCGCGGCAACGTGCCCCGCGCCATGGCGCTGGAGGCGATCCACGTCCCGCTGGTCGAGAAGATCGCCGGCCACCCGCGCAAGGTGCTGGCGGTGGCCGCCCTGCTCACCCTGGCCTCGCTGCTGGCGCTGCGGTCGGTGCAGTTCGACTACAACCTGCTCAATCTCCAGGCCGAGGGCACCGAGTCGGTGACGTGGGAGAAGAAGATCCTGGCGACCTCGGGCCGCTCGGGCTTCGCCGCGCTCTCCTCGGCCGACAGCCTCGACGAGCTGCGGCGCAAGCAGCACGCCTTCCGCGCGCTCAAGACCGTCTCCGAGGTCGACTCCGCGCTGCTCCTCATCCCCGACCAGCAGCCCGAGAAGCGCAAGGTGATCGCCGACTTCGCGCCGATCGTGGGGCCGGTGCGGATCAGCCGCCCCATCCCGCTCGAGCTGGATCGGCTGGTGGCCGCGCTGGAGACGCTGCAGCGCCGGTTCGAGGTGGCCGCCCGCGAGGCGCCCGAGGGCGATGCCAAGCGCGATGTCAACCGCCTGGCCCAGGACATCGGCCGGCTGGTCATCAAGCTGCGCCAGGCCGACCCCGAGAGCGCCACCGCCGCCCTCACCCTGCTCCAGCGGCAGGTCTACCGCGACTTCGTCACCAGCTTCCAGCGGCTGCAGAGCAACCTCAACCCGCGCACGGTCGGGCTCGCCGACGTGCCGCCGGAGATCAAGCGCAAGTTCATCAGCGACAAGGGACGGTTCCTGCTGCAGATCCACCCCGCCGTCAACATCTGGGACCGCGACGGCGCCGCCCGCTTCGTCGCCGAGCTGCGCACGGTCGACCCCGAGGTCACCGGCACCCCGATCATCACCCACGAGGCGATCTTGCTGATGGAGCGTGCCTACAAGCAGGGCACGCTCTACGCCATCATCCTCGTCTCCGGCCTTACCTACCTGATGCTGCGCCGCGTGCGGGAGACGCTGCTGGCGCTGCTGCCGCTGGCCCTGGGGATGATCTGGACGCTCGGCCTGATGTACGTCTTCAACCTCAAGTTCAACCTCGGCAACGTGTTCGGGCTGCCGCTGATCCTCGGCGCCGCCGCCGAGTACGGCCTCGTCATCGTGATCCGCTTCATGGAGGCCCGCCAGCACGGCGGCACCCTCGTCCCCCGCTCCACCATCATGGGCGTGCTGGTCTCCGGCCTCACGACCATCACGGGCTTCGGCACCCTCATGCTCGCCCACCACCGCGGCATCTACGGCATGGGCCTGCTGCTCACGCTCGGCAGCGCCGCCAGCCTCATCGCCGCCCTGATCGTCCTCCCCGTCCTCCTCCGCCTCCGCCACGGCAGCGCCATCGCCCTCCGCCCCTCCTCCCCCATCTCCTACCCCGGACAGGCCACCGCCGAACCAGCCCTGGAGCGCGGCGACTCCTAGCCACAGCCGCCCGCCGGGCCGATGGGCCGCGCGACGGGCCTCCAAAGGTCAGGCGTTGCTCACGGAGCGCTGCCTGCGTTGCGGGCTCGCGGCGCCGCGGGTGTGCGAGGGTCGGGTGCGCCGCTCATGGCGTCCTGCGCGCGGCGCGCGCTCGCGGCGCGGAAGTCCGAGGGCTGGTTGCGCCGCTTATGGCGAGCCGTGCCTGGCGGATTCTCTCGGGGCGGGGCGAGCGAGCCACCAACGTTCGACTGCCGCAACCCCAGCCCCCCCTGGGGGATGGGGGGCCGAGTCGAGCCCCGCTTGCGTCATTCAGGCGGAGCCATCGCGGCGCACCCGGCCCTCGGACACCCGCGCCGCGACCCCGCAACGCACGCGTCGTTACGCGACCGGAGCGCGAGTGACCTCGACGAGGTTCGAGTGCAGCGCCGGCCCGCCGCCGAGGTCAGTCGTACGGTCGTCGGTCAGGAAGTTGACGCCCCGCCCGCCGGGATGGAAGCGATGCCACCAGATCCCCTCGATCACGGCCACGCCCGCGCGGGTGGCGTCCGTCACGTGAGCGGTGAACTCGGCGGCGCCGCGTGCGCTCTCGACCGTCACGCGGGCGCCTTCGGCAATCCCCCGGACGTGGGCGTCGGCCGGCGCCAGCATCACCGTGGGTGTGCCCTGGCGACGGCGGAGCAGCTCCGACTGGCTGAAGGACGAGTTCAGGAAGAACCGGTTGGGCGGCACGATGCACTGCAGCGGATAGCGCCCCGAGATCCGCCCGTCCTCGGCCGGCCCTTCCCGTAGCGGGACCCACGTCGGCAGCGGCGGCAGGCCGCGCGCAGCCAGCGCCTCGGAGTAGAACTCGACGCGGCCGGAGGTGGTGGGGGCGCCGTCGGCGAACGGCCGGTACGGACGCGGGAGATCGAGACGCACCGACCCCTCGGCCTGCAGACGCTCGTAGGTGATGCCCCGCACGGAATGATCGGCGTGGGCGAGCAGCTCGCGGATGACCGCGGCCGGCGGCCGTGCGTAGTGGGCCTCGGCCACCCCGAGCGCGCGGGCGAGGGCGCCGAACGTCTCCCAGTTGGACCGGGCCTGGCCCACCGGCGGCACCACCGGCTGGGCGAGCTGTACGTAGAGCTGGCCGAACGAGCGGTAGACGTCCTCGTGCTCCATCGACGTGGTGGCCGGCAGCACCAGGTCCGCCCAGCGCGCGGTGTCGGTCATGACCTGCTCGTGCACCACGGTGAACAGGTCCTCGCGGGCCAGGCCGGCCAGCACCAGCGCCTGGTTCGGACAGATGGCGGCAGGGTTGGAGCCATAGACGTAGAGCGCCTTGACCGGCGGCGCCAGCGTGGGGTCGGTGAGCGCGCGGCCGAGCTGGATCATGTTGATCACGCGCGTCGGCGGCCCCGGCATCAGGTCGGGCCGCTCCAGCACCGAGTAGTCGAAGCCGGCGGCGCCCCCCGAGGACAGCAGCGCGCCACCGTGCGGATCGGCGTAGGCGCCGGTCAGCGCGGGCAGGCAGGCCAGCGTGCGACACGTCATGGCGCCGTTGTCGTGGCGCGACAGCCCGATGCCGATGCGCAGGAAGGTCGCCGGCGTCGCCCCGTAGCGGCGCGCGAAGGCCACGATCGTGGCCTCCGGCAGTCCGACGATCGGCGCGACCCGGGCCGGTGTCCAGTCCTTCACGTGCTGGGCCAGCGGCTCGAACCCGAGCGTCGCCCGGGCCACGTAGGCGTGGTCGACGCGGTCCTCGGCGATCAGCACGTGCATCATGGCCAGGGCCAGCGCCGCATCGGTGCCGGGACGGACCATCAGGTGCTCGTCGGCCTGCTGCGCCGTCGGCGTCCGGTACGGATCGATGACGACCACGTGGGCGCCGCGGGCCCGGGCCTGCTTGACCAGCGTCATGACGTTGATGGTCGAGTAGGCGGCGTTGATGCCCCACAGGACCACGAGGTCGGCGCCCACCATCTGCTCGGAGTCGTTGCCGGTCACGGCGCCGACGGTGGCGCGCCAGCCCGCGTAGGCGGTGGCGGTGCAGATCGTGCGGTCCAGGCGGCTGGCCCCGAGCGCGTGGAACAGCGGGTGGCCGGCGAAGTACTGCACCTGGCCCATCGACCCCGCGTAGGAGAAGGGCAGGATCGCCTCGGCGCCGTGGGCGTCGATGGTCGCGCGCCAGCGCCGGGCGATCTCCCCGACCGCCTCGTCCCAGCCGATCGGCGCGAACTCGCCGGCGCCCTTGGGCCCGACCCGGCGCAGCGGCTCGGTGATCCGCAGCGGCGAGTGCACGCGCTCGGCGTACTCGCGCACCTTGCCGCAGATCACGCCCTGGGTGAACGGATGGCCGGCGGTGCCGGTGACGGCGGTCAGCCGCTCGCCGTCCACCCGCACCTCGAGACTGCACGCCGACGGACAGTCGTGGGGACACACCGAGTGCATGATCGAGATAGTAGACTAGGTCGGCCCCGCCATGCTGGCTCGCGTCCGGCGGCTCCATCCCTTCACGACGCCCGAGGGCCGTCGGCTCGCCATCCTCTTCGCCATCATCTATTTCGCCCAGGGGATGTGGTACCTGCCCAACCAGGTCATCACCGTCGTGCTGAAGGACGCCGGCTTCAGCGCCGGGCTCGTGGCCAACTTCTTCGTGGTGAGCGGCGCCCCGTGGCTGATCAAGCCGGTGTACGGCCTGCTCTCCGACTTCGTGCCGCTCTTCGGGCGCCGCCGGCTGAGCTACCTGGTCCTGTCCTCGTTGCTCGCCGCCGCCGCCGGCTTTGCGCTCGGGCTGGCCGACAGCCGTGAGTACTGGCCCATGCTCGTGCTGCTCACGGTGATGGGCTTCGGGCTGGCGTTCACCGACGTGCTCGCCGATGCGCTGATGGTCGAGAACGGCCGCCGCCTCAACCTGACCGGCTCCTTCCAGTCGGTGCAGTGGGCGTCGCTCTACACCTCCTCCGTGCTCGTCGGCCTCGGGGGCGGCTGGCTGGCCGAGCGGCGAAGCGTGGGCGTGGCCATGCTGCTGGCCGCCTGCTTCCCGCTGCTCTCACTGGCCGTGGTGGCCAGAGGCGTGCGCGAGCCCCGGGCTCGAGTCGACCGCGAGGCCCTGAAGGCCCGCGTTCTCGCGGTCCGGGCCGCCCTGCGCACCCGCGAGGTCTGGTCGGTGGCCAGCTTCATCTTCCTCTTCCTGTTCAGTCCGTCGTTCGGGCCGGGCTTCCTCTACTACCAGACGGATCAGCTGGGCTTCAGCCAGCAGTTCATCGGCCACCTCGCGGCCCTGCAATCGCTCGGCTCCGTCGCCGGCGCCCTCAGCTACCCGGCGATGACGCGCGGCTGGGCGCTGCGACGCCGGATCAACGTGAGCATCGGCTTGAGTGTGATCGCAACGCTCGTCTATCTGCTCTACCGGGGGCCGGTATCGGCGGTGATCATCGACTTCGCCTACGGGTGGGTCTACATGGTGACGTCGCTGGCTCTTCTGGAGCTTGCGGCCAAGTCGTGTCCGCCGCACATCGAGGGCACGTTCTTCGCGCTGCTGATGTCGGTCTACAACGCCGGCGCCCAGGGCGCGCAGTGGACGGGCGGCCACCTGTACGACACGATCGGCTACGTGCCGCTCGTGCTGGTCTCGACGGCCACGACCGCGGCGATCTGGCTCCTGGTGCCGCTGGTCCCGATCGACGCCATCGAGGCCCGCGCCACGGCGACGCCGGCCCCCTGAGGCCGGGAGCGGGTCAGCGGCGCAGGCCGCGCGCGAGGGTGCGGCAGAGCAGACGCGTCTTGGCGACGAGCCGCAGCGGCAGGCGGCGACGGGGCCCGAACTCCAGCGACCACGCCAGTCGGGGGACCGCGGTCAGGTTGGGCCCGGTGTAGTGCAGCGTGCGCGGGAAGTGCACGGTCACGTCGCCGGCCCGGAGCGGACAGGCGACGGCCCGGCTGGTGTCGACGTCGTCGGTCTCGAGCGCGTGGGCGTGGCGCAGACGCGCGAGCGGGTGGTGACGCCGGACCCGCTCGCGGTGGCTTCCCGGGATGAACTGCATGCAACCCATCTCGACGCTGACGTCCTGCACCGGCACCCAGAAGTGCGCGGTCACCAGGGTGGGATCGAGAGTGTAGGCCTCGTCCTGGTGCCAGGCCGTGGCCCTGCCGTTGAAAGCCGGCTTGTAGATGGCGTGGTCGAAGCGGTACTCGACCGCCTGGCCCAGGAGCACCTCGGCCAGGGCGTGACACCGCTGAAAGGTCAGCGTCGTCGCCAGCTCCGGCTCCAGTGCGACCGTCTGGTTGATCTCGAGGATCTCGGGCGAGCCCTCCGCGGAACCGGCCCCGAGGTCCCAGGCGTGGCGCGACCGGATGAGGCCCCGGTAGCGGCGGTAGAGGCGGGCCATGACACGGCTGATCCGGTCGAGGTCGTCCCGCGTCGTGACGTCCCCCACCACGAGGAAGCCGTCCCGCTGCAGGTCAGCGATCATTTCCGGCGCTACGGTCGGCTCTGGTGCCGGAGTTGGCGTCACGGTCGTCTACCGGCCCCGCACCAGTGCAAGCGTCGCGCCGCACCCGCAGACCCGCCGGAGTGGGCTATCCAATGGAATCCACGGTCACGCCGGGCCTCGGGCCGGCCCGATATGCGCAACGATTTGCTCGAACCGACCCGCATGAGGCGAAAGATTTCCCCCGCGTGGGCAGGGCGGGCGGCCACCGCGTCAGGCGGGGCCGGCGCGCTCGGCCGACTCCCGGGCGGCGGCGGTGAAGATGCCCCGGGTCATGAGCGCGGCGGCCTCCCGGGCCCGCGCCTCGTAGATCGCCGCGCGGGCGGCGTGGGCGAGACGGCTGTCGGGCTGGGCGGCGACGGCCCAGTCGATCAGGTGGCTGGCCAGGACCAGGTCCCCAGCGGCGGCCAGCTCCCGGGCCCGCGCGACCAGCGGCTCGATGCCCCCGGCCAGCCCCGCCACCTCGCGCCCCAGCGCCGACTCGCCGGCCGGCTTCAGGTGCGAGGGGATGCCGTCCCACCAGCCGCCGTTCAGTCGCCACACGTTGCGGACGACGTACTCCGGCTCGTCGTAGACCGCGCGCAGATAGGGCCGCGCGGCCAGCCGGGCGGGTGGCCGCACCTCGGCCACGATGGCGTCCAGCGTGGCCCCGGCGTTCATGCGGGCCACCGTCTCTCGCTCCAGCGTCTCCAGCCACTCGGCGGTATCGGCCAGCGCCTGGGCAACGCGCTCGCGGCCGAAGATCGGCATGCCGTGACCGGGGATGAGCAGCTCGGGCTCGAGCGCGCGCATCGCCCGCAGCGAGACCGCCCAGTCGGCGGCGTACCGCTGGACCTTCTGCGGGTTGCCGGCGTTGGGCGCCACCCAGATGAACTGATCACCGGTCCACAGGATGCGGCGCTCGGCCCACCACACCCACGTGTGGTCGTCGGTCTCCCCGCGGGCGTGGCGCAGCTCGAGCGTCACCTCGCCAACCGACAACGGCAGCGTCGTGTCGTAGATGACATCGGGATCGTCGTAGTCCATGGGCCACGACGGGGCGATACCGAACTGGCGGGCGTTGATGAGCGCGTTGTAGCCGTTGGTGCGGCGATAGCGAGCGAAGCGGGACGCCACGTTGCGGTGGCCCACGATGCGGGGACGCGGCCGGCCCTGCTCGCGCGCCTCGACCAGGAAGGGTGGCAGCCCCAGAGCGTGATCGGCGTGGCCGTGCGTGTAGATGGCGGCGGCCACCGGACCGGGATCGACCGCGCGCACGAGCGCGAAGGTCCGCGCCCGCGCCGCGTAGTTCGAGGTATCGACGAGCACCAGCCCCTCGCCGGTGCGCACCACCGTCATGTTGGCGAAGGTGTGCAGGAACACGACACCGGGCGAGATCTCTTCGACCTGGCCGGTCGGCTTCCACAGCTCGCCGGCCGGCACCGCGCCCGACCAGAAGCGCTCGGCGAGATCGCGGATCGGCCCGCTCACGGCTCGGTCTCCGGTGTGTCGTCGCGGGCGGCGGCGGCGCGCGCCCGGCGCAACCAGCCGAGCGCGCGCGGCACGTCCTCGTCGCTCTCCACCACGAGCTCGACCCAGCCGCGCGCCGCGAACCGCCGGTGCGGGCGCACGCCCGGCTCCCGCAGGGCGCGGGCCTGGTCGGCCGGCGACAGCCGGATCCACAGGTCGCGGTCCCGCTCGCGCAGCGGGAAGCAGGCGAACAGCCGGTCGCCCCGGAAATAGCCCCAGCGCCCGAACATCGGGGTGATGCGGACGCCGTCCCAGTTGCCGAGGACGGTGTTGAGCGCGCGGGCCGGGCCGCTGCCTCCGCGCTCGAGGGCCCGGCGCGTCTTGCGGCCGTGGCCCATGCCTCGCACGCGCCGGCGTCGCGGCATGCTCATGGGCGGGCATTCTCCCATTGACAGGCGCGCGCCGCCGTTGCAAAAAGGGGCGTCGTCCACCCCCGACCGCTCCAGGAGATCTCATGGCCCAGCACCCGCGCTTCCGCTACGAGGCCGTGGAGGGCGCCGACGCCCTCTTCACGCCATCGTTCATCGACTACCTGCTCGCGCTGCACGACCAGCTCGCCCCGCGCATCGCCACGCTCATGGCCCGACGCGCCGAGGCGCTGGCCCGCGCGCTCGGCCAGGGCGCGCTGCCGGCCCATCCACCGGCCGGCCCCGCGAACACCGGCGACTGGAAGGTGCCGCCGGTGCCGGAAGATCTCCGCAAGCCCGGCATCGAGATCTCGGGGCCCTGCTCGATCACCTCGATGTTCATCAACGCGCTCAACCCGGGCCCCGAGGGCGAGCGCGCCGAGGGCGACCTCGACGACGACGAGGACTCCGGCGGCCACCGGCTGATCGACACGGTGCGCTCCGCCCACAACCGGGTGGCGGCGGTGCAGCGCGAGCTCTACTTCCGCGATGCCGAGCGCAACCGCGAGTACAAGATCGCCCCCGGCGAGCTGCCGTTCTTCATGCACCGCGAGCGTGGCCTGCACCTGCCCGAGCCCGAGGTCACCGTGGACGGCGCGCCCGTGAACGCCGCCCTGCTCGGCACCGCGCTGACGCTGTTCCACAGCGGTCGCGCCCAGGCCGAGCGCGGCCAGGGCATCTACTTCTACCTGCCCAAGCTGGAGTTCGCCGCCGAGGCGCGCGTGTATCGCGACGTGTTCGATACCAGCCGGGCCCGGCTGCCGTGGCTGGCCTCGGCGACCATCCGCGCCATCGTGCTCGTCGAGTCACTGCCGTGCGTGTACGAGATGGAGGAGATGCTCTACGAGCTCGGCCCCTACGCGGCCGGCCTCAACGCCGCCCGCTGGGACCTCAAGGCCTCCGTCTTCGAGTACGTCATGGCCGACCCCAAATCGGTGTGGCCCGACCGGTTCGGCGTCGACGTGAAGACCACGCCGTTCATCGCCAACATCTTCCGCCGCCTCGTCGCCGTGTGCCTCAAGCGCGGCGCCGTGCCCATCGGCGGCATGGCCACCGCGCTACCCAACCCCGATCCCGCGGTGAACCAGGCCGCCGCCGATTCGATCCGCAAGGACAAGGAGTGGGAGGCGGCGCAGGGGTTCATCCGGGCGTGGGTCGCCCACATCTTCCACATGAAGACGGCGGCCGATCCGTTCCGCCAGCTCATCGCCTCCGGCTGGAAGCCGACGGCGGCGATGGCCGACCCGGCCAGCTACCCGGTGCGGATCGAGGTGCCGGCCGGCCCCATCACCATCGAGGGCACCCGCCGCAACGCGCGGATGCTGATCGAGTACGTCGAGGGCTGGCTCAACGGCCGCGGGGCCAAGGGCATCGACAGTCTCGAGGGCAAGCCGGGCGTGCATCCGGCGCTCATGGAAGATCTGGCGACGGGACGCATGTCGGTCGCCCAGATCGCCCAGCGCGTCCGCCACGCCGCCCGCACCACCGAGGGCCCGGCCGCCACTCACGACTTCGCGCTGGTCAAGCGACTGCTCGGCGAGGAGCTGGACGACATCCTGGCCAAGCGCCCGGCCGACACCGTCCAGCGCGAGCGCTATCGCAAGGCGGTGCGCATCGCGATGCGCTGGATCAAGAACTACACCGACCTCGACTTCCGCAGCCTCGGCTCCTACACGCGCCGCGACCTCGAGGCCATCGCCGCCGCCCCCGACCCGTTCTGATTGGATGGGGGGCCACGAAATGGCCCCCCATACCCCCCCGGGGCGATTCGGGACGCCCCGGCGTAGCCGTGGCGCCCCTCGATTACGCTCTCGATTCACGGGCCACGAAATGGCCCCCCATACCCCCCCGGGCGATTCGGGACGCCCCGGCGTAGCCGTGGCGCCCCTCGATTACGCTCTCGATTCACGGGCCACGAAATGGCCCCCCATACCCCCCCGGGCGATTCGGGACGCCCCGGCGTAGCCGTGGCGCCCCTCGATCACGCTCTCGATTCACGGGCCACGAAATGGCCCCCCATACCCCCCCGGGGCGATTCGGGACGCCCCGGCGTAGCCGTGGCGCCCCTCGATCACGCTCTCGATTCACGGGCCACGAAATGGCCCCCCATACCCCCCCGGGGCGATTCGGGACGCCCCGGCGTAGCCGTGGCGCCCCTCGATCACGCTCTCGATTCACGGGCCACGAAATGGCCCCCCATACCCCCCCGGGCGATTCGGGACGCCCCGGCGTAGCTGTGGCGCCCCTCGATTACGTTCTCGATTCACGGGCCACGAAATGGCCCCCCATACCCCCCGGGCGACTCGGGACGCCCCGGCGTAGCCGTGGCGCCCCTCGATCACGCTCTCGATTCACTGCGCCCCGCACTGGGCCCCAGCCCGCCGGTGACTCGGGGCCGCGTCGTCTCAGCCGGGGACCGCCGGCGCGGTCTCGCGCGCCCGCAGCCAGGCGGGGACGTAGCGCACCAGCGCCGCGTTGATCAGGATCGTGATGAGCGACGAGGCCAGCGTGGCGTTGTAGACGTCGTCGCCGACGAGGCCGGCGGTGCGGGCCACCTGCACCAGGATGAAGGAGAACTCGCCGATCTGCGTGAGCCCGACCCCGACCAGCACGGCCGTCGTCATCGGATAGGCGAAGAGCCGGACGACGGCCGTCCACACGACGAACTTTCCGAGGACGATGAGCCCGATGAGAGTGGTCAGGAGCCCGAAGTTGTCCACCACCGCCGCCGGGTTGATGAGCGTGCCGATTGTCACGAAGAACAGCGCGACGAACGCGTCCCGGACCGGGAGCAGCCGCGCCAGCGCGTCGTGGGCGTGGTCGGACTGGCTGATGATGAGCCCGCCCAGGAACGCGCCCAGCGCCAGCGACAGGCCGGCCGCCTGCGTGATCGCGGCCGTGCCCAGCGCGATGGCGAGGGCAACCAGCAGGAACAGCTCCTCGCTCCCCGTCCGGGCCACGCGTCTCATCACGGCCGGCACCGCCCGGAAGGCCAGGAACGTGAACGGCACCAGGATCACCGCGGCCACCAGCAGCGCGGTGCCGATCACGACGAGGCGGCCACGCTCGAAGGAGCCGAGCGAGGGCAACAGCACGGTGAGGACGACCACGGCCAGGTCCTCGACCAGCGTGATGCCGATCATCACCCGGCCGTGCTCGGCCTGCAGCTCGCCGCGATCGATCAGCAGGCGGGCCAGGACCATGGTGCTCGCCACCGAGACGACGGCGCCCACCACCACGCCCTGCAGCAAGGACCAGCCGACGAGATGGCTGATGCCGGCGCCGAGCAGCATCGACAGCGCGATGCCGAGGGGGCCGCCCACGATCGCCACCCACTTCACCCGCAGCAGATCGCGCAGCGAGAACTCGATGCCGATCGAGAACATGAGCAGGATGACGCCGATCTCGGCCAGGACCTCGAAGGTGTGCACGTCGGAGACGGTGGGGCCCGGCGTGAACGGACCGATCACCATCCCGCCGACGACGTAGCCGAGGATGAGCGGCTGACGCACCGCATGGGCCAGCACGCCGCCGAGCAACGCGGCGGCGAACACGTAGGCCAGATCCCGGAAGAGCAGCGCTTCGGTGGCCGTCATGGGTCCCGCCAGCCTACACGCGCTCCGCCCGCGAGGCTACTCAGGACCGCCCGCGACCCTCCATGCGTGCCAGCGCCCGAGTGGCCTCTTGCTGCGCCGGCGCCAGCTGCAGCACCTCGCGGTACGCGCGGTAGGCGTCGGCGGGCTGACCCACGCGCTCCCAGGCGCGACCGAGCGCCAGCCGGACCTCGACGTCGCCCGGCTGCTGCTCGGCGAGCACGCGCCACTCGTTGATCGCCTGAAAGAACTGCTCGCTCTGCCACAGGCGCAGGGCCAGCCGCCGGCGGTAGCGCGCCGCGCGCGGGTCGAGGGCCACGGCGGCCTTGAAATCCTCCTGCGCCTCCCCGGTGGCGCCGGTCGCCTCGCGGGCGATGCCGAGCCCGAAGCGTGACTCGGCGTCGCGGGGATCGGCGGCGACGAGCTCGCGCCACTGCTCGAGCGCCGGCACCCACAGCTCTCGATCGTTGAGATAGGCGGCGAGTGCCCGCCGGTAACGCGCGGGGCGGCGGAGATCGCCGGCCATCCGCTCGATGAGCCCGGCCAGCCTCGGCGAGGCCGACGCGAAAGGCTTACGGTCGGCGGCGGCGGCCGCGGCGCGCAGGTGATCGAGTGCGGCCGGATCGCCTCGACGGGCCAGCGCCGCTCCGAGCGCGCGCTCCACTTCGGGGTTGCCGGGATCGGCGGCCTGCGCCGCCCGCAGCACCGCCACCGCCTCACCGACGGCGCCGGCCCGGCCGAGCGCCTCGCCCAGCGCCCACCGATAGACCGCCGGCGGCGGTGGCGCCGCGGCCGCGGCGACGCGGTAGGTGGCCAGGCTCGCGGGCCCGAGCCCCCGAACCTCGAGCAGGATCGCCAGCTCCAGGCGATCCTCCGCGGTGGCGGGCACCAGCGCCAGCCACTCGATGTCGGCCAGGCCGAGCGGCCGGAAAAGATCGATCATCTCCGGCATCAGCGAGGCGCGGCGCGCCACGGCCTCTCGCGATGCTCGCAGCCCCAGCTCGGGCACCGAGTACGCGAGCCGGGCCAGGCCGGCGTAGAACAGCGGGCTCTGGCCCCCCAGCGCCACCGCCCGGGCGCCGTGCGTGAGCGCGGCCGCCAGGCCCAGGGGGCCGCTGCGCCCCTGCACCACCGCGTCGCTGGCTTCCACCCAGGCCAGGTCCAGGTGCAGCCACGGATTGCTGGGCGTGGCCGTCAGCGCCGTGCGCAGGTCACGGCGGGCCTGCTCGAGCCCGTCGCGCGCGAGGCGATCCCGATCCACGCCCGCGGCGGGCGGCGACTCCCACACGCGCAGCGCCTCGGCCTGGCGCAGCCGCGCCCGGGTCACCAGCGCCTCGGGATGGATGGGATCGAGGGCCAGCACCGCCTCCGCCCGCGCGAGCGCCTCCGCGCGCGGCGCCTCCAGCAAGGCCGTCTCGGCCATGCGGACGCTCCCGGTGCGTCCCCACGCCCACGTCCAGCCGCCGAGGGCAGCGGCGGCCAGCACGGCGAGCGCGAGGGCACGCACGGGGCGTCCGACGTCCACCGTGACCGTGCCGCTCAGGAGCTGCGCGTGGCCGGCCGCCAGCCGGGTGTGCAGTGCGACGGTGGCCACGCCGAGCAGGGCGGCCGCCAGCAGGCCGACGGCGGGAATGCGCGCCGAGAAATCGAGCGCGCTGTGCGCGATCAGCCCGGCCAGGCCGGCCAGCGCGCCGACCGCGATGCCCACGCTGTAGCGGTCGTTGCGCACGGCCTCGCTGCCCTCGCCGCCGTCCACCGGACAGGCGCCCCGCCCGATCAGGTGCACGCCGACGAGGTCAGCGACGACGCGCTTGACGAGGAGCAGGCCGAGCAGGGCGCCGGCCGGCCCCAGCTCGAGGACGAGCTGGAGCAGGTCGTTGTGCGCGTACGGGAAGTAGAGGAGCTCGGGCTGATGAGCGAGCGGCTGGTGACGGAAGTAGATCTCGCGATAGGCACCGAGGCCGACGCCGAACACGGGGAACTCGCGCAGAAGCGGCAGCGAGGCGACGTACTGCGCCAGGCGATAGGCGATGCCCTCCGGCGCGACCGACAGCCGGGCCAGCACCGGGCCGAAGCCGATCCAGCCGCCGAAGGCGAGGACGGCGATCAGCAGCGCCCCGGTCACCGCCAGGCTGCGCTGCACGCGCCGCACGGCCCAGAGCAGGAGCAGCAAGGCCAGCAGCGCGGTGACGACGTTCACGAGCCCGCCCCGGCTCAGCGTGAAGACCAGCGCGATGGCCATGGCCACGATGGCCACCAGCGGCAACGCGCGCCGCGCCGACTGCTCGCGCAGCTCGCGAACCGATAGCCGCGCGACCAGCGAGGGGGCCTGGCTCCCCTGGCGCCCGCGCGCGACCATCCAGCCGAGCCCGAGGGCGACGAGCATCGCCAGCCACGCCGCGAAATGATCGGGGTTCACGAACGTCCCGCTCACCCGGGCCGGGAACGCGTGCCCGCGCAGCCGGATGAGCGCCGACTCGCCGGTGAGGTAATCGACCAGGCCCAGGAAGGCCACGACCCCGCCGGCGACCACGAGCAGCCGGACGACGTTGGCGAGCTGGCGGCGCGTGCGCACCGTCTGCACCACCAGCAAGTACATCGCGGCGTAGCCGACGAACGTCAGGGCCGCGGCCGCGGTGTCGCGCGGCGCCACCGTGCCGAGGGCGAGGAACGGCGCCGGAAAGTCGGCGACGACGGTGGTGACCACCGTGGTGACAGGTGGGGCCGGCGCCAGCGCCCAGTCGACGAGCGCGCGGTTGCCGGCCACGAGCTGGATGGCGACCAGCGCCATCAGGAGCAGCAGCGGAAGATCGAGCGGGGTCCGGCGCCACTCGAAGCGGCCGGCGGCCAGCGCGGCGGCGAGCCAGGCGGCCGCGGCCACGCCCACCAGCAGGAAGACGACGGCCAGCGCCCAGCCGTGCTGCCCGCCCGAGGCCAGGGGGGCGGCGAGCACGGCCGCGAGGAGCGCGGCGCGAGCGGCGCGGACGAGGCTAGCGGTCGCCAGCGCGGCCGGCGCTCTCGGTCACGGGAACATGTAACGGCTGATGTGCAGGTGCACGCCGTGGCTGCCGGCCGGCTCCACCGTGACCTCGCCGGTACCGTCCAGGCGCGGCGTGTCCGCCCGCCGTAGCGCCGCGGTGAGCGCGAAGAAGTCCTCGGCCACGAACGAGAGCGCGACCATGCCGGCGATGCCACCGACCTCGTGGGCGGGGACCACCAGGAGCGTGCCGCGCCCCACCGCCAGCATCGTGCGGGCGCCGCCGTTCATCGCGACCTCGCTGAAGCCGAACAGCGACTGGAAGGTGCCGGCGGTGGCGCGGACGTCCTCGCTGCCGATGACCAGGCGCTTGAGACGCAGCGGCGAGGCCGGCTCCTCACCGGCGGGTCCGGGAGGCGTGGCCAGCTCGACCAGCACGCCCGAGCACGCGCTCGGATGCAGGAAGCCGATCTGCCCGGCCAGGCCGGCCCGCGGCTTGCCGTCGATCATCGGCACTCCCCGCGCCTGGAGATCGGCCAGCGAGGCGGTGACGTCCGGCGTCTCGAAGCAGAGGTGGTGCAGTCCCTCGCCGCGCTTGGCGAGGAAGCGGCCCACGGAGGTGGCCGGCCCCAGCGGCTCCAGCAACTCGATCTCGCTCTCGCCGGCCGCCAGCAACGCGGCCCGCACACCCTGCTCGGCGAGCTCCGCCTCGCGCACCAGGGGCAGCCCGAGGACGTCCCGATAGAACCGGTAGGCGTCGCGCAGTCGCTCCACCACGATTCCGACGTGATGAATCCGCCGCATCACCTGGGCATCCTCCCCTAGCGGACGAATGCCGCGGCCCGCCGGCTGCGCGCGTCGCGGATCCGAATTCGATGGTTGATCAGCAGCGTCGCGGGCAGCCGCGTGGGCGCCACCCAGGCCAGGGCCAGCGTCTCGTCGCACGTCGTCAGCTCGCCGCCCCGCACCGCGCACTCGAAGCACACGCTCACGTAGTGCCACACGTTGCCGTCCGGATAGCGCACGACCTGCCGCTTCGGCTCGGAGTAGACGCCGACCAGCCGCCGCACGCGCACCTCGAGCCCCGTCTCCTCCCGGACCTCGCGGATCACGGCCTCGCGGACCGACTCGCCGATCTCCACCGAGCCTCCCGGCAGACCCCACTGCCCGCCGTCCGAACGCTGCTGCAGCAGCAACCGGCCGCGGCGATCGAAGATCACCGCGGAGGCGGCCACCCGCACGCCGAGCGCCCGCTGCCAGTCCGGCTCGAGGGTGAGCCCGGCGGCCACACTACGCGACGGTCGGGAGGTCCGCAAGGCGCTCACGCCTCGTTGAAGAGGCGCTTGAACTGCTCCCAGGCCATCGGCGGCGTCGCCCCGGCACCGGTGTTGTCGTCGACGTGGGCGAGCGTCTTCATGCCGACCAGGGCGGTGCCGATCCCCGGCGTGGAGCGCACGAACTGGATTGCCCGCTGGGCGTCGGTGGTGAGGCCGGGCAGGTAGTCGGTGACGACTGCGGGCAGGCCGCGCGTGAGCTGTCCCTGGTAGACGGAGGCCGAGGCCATCACGTACAGGCCGAGCCGGCGCGCCGCCTCCAGCGTGCTGACGAAGACGCCCTCGACCTTCTGGTTGGCCCGCGTGAAGGCCTCCGGCATGGCCAGGTTGTACGGAAGCTGGATCACGCGGAAGCGATGGTCGTCGCCGCCCACCTCGCGCGCCACGTCGACCAGCTCGGCCAGCGACAGATAGCCCGCCTCGCTCGGATCGACCCGGAAGCCGTTCCAGGTAGCGACACCGTAGAGACGCAGCCGCCCCTCGCGGCCGGCCTCCTCCAGCGCGGCGAAGGCCTCCCGCACCCGCTTGAGGAACTCCGGGCGCGGCACCTCGTCGAGCTGGGTCTCCGGGTTGTGGACGTAGTACACGTCGACGGTCTCGAGCCCGAGATTCGTCCGGCTGCGGTCGAGCTGGTCGCCCAGGTAGCGCGCGGTCATGCAATGCGAGCCCACGACGTCGCCGGGCTGGACGATGCCAGGTCGCAGATAGGTCGACTGGAAGTAGGCGGCGGGATCACTCGGAACCTCGCCGTCGAACGGCAGGAAGCCGCCCTTGGTCGCCACCACGACCTCGTCGCGCGCCAGTCCCCCGGACTGCAGCGCGGCGGCGACCGCGACTCCGATCGCCCGCTCGCTGCGCTGATGGCGATAGTTCACCGCGGTGTCGAGCACGTTCACGCCGCGCTCGAGGGCGCGGGCGACGGCCTTGCGGTAGAGCGCGTCGGTGGCGTCGTCCTCGCGCCCCAGGTACGTCCCGACGCCGATGGAGGCGGCGAGGGTGCCGCCGGCGAGCTCGCGGAAGTGCTCGGCGGGGACGCGGCCGGAGAGACGGTCGCGGTACCGGGCGGTGCCCTCCGCGGTGGCGTGTCCGCCGATCATGGGGCTCATTATGCTATCGACCGCGCCGTCAGGCCTCGCGATAGACGACGAGGATCAGCCCCACCACGATCAGGCAGATCGTCCACAGCCAGCCGGGGCCTCGCCCCGCCCCGGGTAGCCGCAGCTCCAGCCACCGCCCCCACCCTGCGAACGCGCCGAACAGGCCGAGCGGCGCGTGCGTCACCTCGCTCAGGAACTCGTCCTTCAGGTTGAACATCGCGTGCGAATGCGTGAGCAGCAGGCCGCCGCCGACCGCGCACAGCAGCGGGAAGACGTAGCCCCATGGCCGGACCGGCAGCCGCCCGGTGCGCACCATCCACTCGAACACCGCGAAGGCCACGATGAGCACGACGAAGGCACGGTGCTGCAGCACGTCCGGCAGCAGGAAGCTCTCCCAGAAGCCGGCCGGCCCCAGCGGCCACGCGCGCGGGTCGTTGCGGAGGAACAGGAAGCCGGCCAGGCCGAGCAGGACGAGCGGCCAGTGGCGCGCCGCCCGCACGCCGAGCCGCTCCAGCGCAGCCAGCAGTCCCATGGTGAGTACGAAGAAGCCGGCCCAGTGATG
The DNA here is from genome assembly GCA_963734175.1 of uncultured Candidatus Rokubacteria bacterium. GTDB lineage: Bacteria > Methylomirabilota > Methylomirabilia > Rokubacteriales > CSP1-6 > AR5. Next base: position 428,179 of record CAVTGC010000009.1, on the reverse strand, counting down.
GTTGTACTCCGACCACGCCCGCTCGACCGGCTCCCGCCGGGTGACCGGCGCCATCAGCGGCTCCGCCTTGGCGATCAGCTCGGCCACCGGCGGACTCGTGAGGCGCGGCGGGGTGGGCCGGAATCGGTCGGCCACCTCGGCCACGGTCGCACGGTCGGCGGTGACATCGACCGCGGGCGGCAGCGAGGTGAGCGACGCCGCCGCGAACAGCACGGTGATGCCGAGCCCCAGCTCGACCTCCACGAAGCGCAGCAACCGGACGCCGTTCCCCCCGCTGGCCGCTCGCACCGCCCGGAGGTTCATGGCCGCCAGCACGATCACGGCCGCCAGCAGCACGACCTTGCTCAGCACCATCACGCCATACGCCGTCCCCACCAGCGCCGCCCACTCCCCCACGTACTGCCACGTCAGCGTCACCCCCGCCACGACCAGCACCAGCACGGAGACGAACGCCAGATTCGAGAACCTTCCGATCACGACCGCATCGTCGACAGCACCAACACCGACCACGTCGTCGACAGGTCGCCCCGAGAGATCACGGCCGACCACGTCACTGTCGCGAACGGCAAGACCCGACGTGTCGGATCCACCATCCTTCTCGATCAGGCCACCCTCGCCCTTACCCGAGTAAGCGGCCCCCGCTCCAACAGACTTCGGCCGTCGCACCTGTCGCGCCCGGAATCCAGCAAACAACGTGAGATGGGCCAGTCCGCCGATCCAGACGGCGGCCGCTACCTGGTGGGCGGCATCGAGCAACAGCAGCAGCGTGCGATCCTCCACGCGCGCCACGGCGTGGCTCAGCACCGCCGAGCTCACGACCAGCAACACGGCCCCCGCGCCCAGCGCGTGCCAGGCCAGCGCTCCGGCCGGGCCTCGCGACAGCCGCCGGGCGAGATAGCCCACCGCGAGCGCCAGCGCGATCCGCGTGAGCGCGGTGGCCGCGAAGGTGGTCTCGAGGAACTCGGCGAGCGGCCAGCCGGCCGCGGTACGCAGCTCGGTGAGCGCGACCAGCAGCGTGGAGGTCTGGGCCAGCGCGGCCAGCCCGGCCGCGATGGCCACCACGCGCAGGGCCAGCGTGGTCGGCCCCGCCGGCGCCCGGCCCGGCCCGGCGCGCAGGATCAGCCGCGACCAGACGACGCCGCCGAGGACCAGGCTTGCCAGGACGAGGATCGCGCCCCGCAGGAGAACGTCGAGGAAGCCCGCCATGCCTCAGGGCGCCAGGCGGAACTCGAAGCGGCCGGACACGACGTGGCCGTCCTTGGACAGAACCTGCCACTCGACCCGCCACCGCCCGGGGGCGAGCGCGGGAACGGTGGCCGTCAGGCGATCGGCCGCGCCCTCGGCGGCGACGACGAGCTGGCGGGCCGCGCCCGCGTCGTCCAGCAGTCGAATGCGCGACAGCGACTTCTCGATGCGGTTGTTGAAGCGCAGCATCAGCTCGGGGAGTGGGATGGTGACGGTGGCGCCGGCAGCCGGGGCCGACTCCAGCAGCAGGGAGTGGGCGCCGACGGGCTCCGCGACGGCGAGCACCAGGCTCGCCGCCAGGAGCCAGCGCCTCGCCGCGGTCAACGCCAGTCGTCGAGCACGAGGTCGGCGGAGTCCTCGCCGTCCTCCGGCTTGCCCTTCTCCATCCGCACCATGGTGAAGTCGACCTGGTAGCCGCACTTCACCAGAGTGCTGTAGGCGAGCCAGTATCGCAAGTACACGGGCAGGATGACGCGAGCCAGGCCGTGCTCCTGGGCGAGGTCCTCGACGCTGGAAACGAACAGCTCCAGGTGCTCGGGCTTGCGGTGCCGGGGGTCGATGGCCAGGTACTTCACGTAGACGGCCCCGGTCGGTGCCTCGCTGACGCCCGGGGTGTGATAGATCGCGAACCCGATCAGCTCGCTGCCACGCTCGAGCAGCAGCGTGTCGCCCAGAGCGAGGCCGTCGACGATCTCGACCTCCTTGGACAGATCCATCCCGCGGCAGAGGGCGTTGGTGATCCGGTGGAACCGACCGAGCGCCGCCTTCTTCTTCGTCTCCTCCAGCCCGGAGAAGCGCCGCACGCTCAGCGCCCCCTTGGGGGGCTTGGGCAGCACGGTGCGGGTACCCGGGCGGTCGAGCGCCCGGCTCATGATGGCCGTCAGCAGCTTGGGCCGGTAGCCGAACTTGTGGTAGATGGCCAGGTGCTTGGCGCTGTGCGGGTAGGTCACCGCCCCGTGCAGCGTGGCCTTGTTCTCCTCGAAGAACTCCTGCACGGCGCGCATGAGCTGCTGGGCGATCGTCTGGTTGTGGTAGTTCGTGAGCACCGCCACCGGGCCGAGCAGCCCCACCGTGCCCCAGGTGACGGCCAGGGCAGCGCCAACGATCTTGGCGTTGTCTTCCTCGGCGACGAAGCAGCCCCACGGCTCCATCAGCCATCGGTGGTGCACGTACTGGGCGCCGTTGAACGCCTGGCGCGGCCGCGTTCCCAGCTGGCGCTCGAGGAAGTCGCCGAAGCTCTGCTCGAACACGTCGCGGACCTTGGAGAGGTCACCCTTGCGGACCCGCCGGATCTGGACCTTGGGCAGGCGTCCCTGCGGGTCCAGCCCCGCCCGATCGACGGTGGCCCTCACGAGGCGCCCGCGAGATCTTCCAGCAGTGTGATGACGCCCGAGTGATCGAGGCCGCCGCGGCCCTTCACGCGCAGCGCGCTGAAGAGCTCCTGGACGACGGCGGTGGTCGGCAGCGGCACCCCGAGGGCGCGCCCGGATTCCATGATCAGCCCGAGATCCTTGAAGTGCAGATCGATCTTGAACCCCGGGTTATAGGTGTTGCTCACGTAGTTGGCCTTCTTCTGGTCCAGGCACTTGGAGCCGGCCAGGCCGCCGGCCAGCGCGGTCAGCAGCAGCTCGCGATCGAGCCCGGCTTTCTTGCCGAGCGTGAGGGCCTCGGCCAGCGCGGTGAGGTTCACGGCCACGATGATCTGGTTGGCGAGCTTGGTGAAGCCGCCAAAGCCGAGCGGGCCCAGCAGCGTGATGGTCTTGCCCATGGCTTGGAAGATCGGCAGGACCTTCTCGAACACGGCCTTGTCGCCGCCGACCATGATCGACAGCGCGCCGTCGATCGCGCCCTTCTCCCCACCGGAGACCGGCGCGTCGAGCATCGCCACGCCCTTGGCTTCCAGGGCCTTGCCGACCTTCTGCGAGACGATCGGCGAGATCGTGGACATGTCGGCCAGGATCATGCCGCGCCGCGCACCCTCGATCACGCCGCCGGCACCCAGGACCACCTGCTCGACCTCGGGCGAGTTCGGCAGCATCGTGATCAGCACGTCGCACTGGGCGGCGACATCCTTCGGCGAGGCCGCGGCGGTGGCGCCGGCCTTGACGATCTCGTCGACAGGACCGCGGCTGCGGCTGTGGACGACCAGCGAGTAGCCGGCCTTGAGGAGGTTGCGCGCCATGGGACGCCCCATGATCCCCAGGCCAATGAATCCAATAACTTGAGCCATGAATCCCCCCGATCCTCTTCGCCTCGGCCAAGCGCCGACAAGTAACACATAGTTATCGAGGTGGTCAAGGTCGAACCAGGATTGGCACCCCCTGAACCCAGGTCTGGAGCACCTTCACGTCCTTGATCACATCGGTCGGACCGTCAAGCGGGTTGCCCGATAGCACGAGGAAATCCGCACGCTTGCCAACCACGAGGCTGCCGCGATCGGCCTCCAGCCCGGCGGCCTGGGCGGCGTCCAGGGTGTAAGCGCGCAGGGCGTCCTCGGCCGCGAGAGCCTCCTCCAGCCCGGAGGGCTCGCCCCGCCGGGTCCGTCGGGTGACGGCCGCCTGGATGCCGAGCAGCGGGGCGTTCTCCCCGCAGGGGTAGTCGGATGAAAACGCCTGGCGCAGCCCGGCGGCCCGGGCGGTGGCGAACGGACGCAGCATCAGCTCGGGCGATGGTGACTGTCCGCCGTGGTCCCAGATGAACGAGGGCTGGACGACCACCCACACACCGAGGTCGACCAGGCGCGTGAGCAGTGCGCGGTCGAGGAACATCGCGTGGTCGACCCGCACGCGGCCGCGTCCGGCCGGCTCGCGCGCGAGCGCGTCCTCGATGGCGCCGACCGCGGTCTCCACGCCCCGGTTACCGAGCGCGTGGCAGACGACGCCGCGCCCGCTGCGCCAGGCGGCGACCATGCGAGCGGCCAGCGCATCGCGCTCGTAGAACAGGAAGCCGCTCACGCGATCCCCGACCCGCATCGCGCACCGGTAGCCTCCGTCCGCGAAGAGCTTGACCGGCGCCCCCGGGGCCGCATCGTCGGGCGGATCGAACCATCCCGTCGAGCCTACGCGGACCTCGGCCACGTCGATGGCCAGCGCGCCGGCCGCGCGGGCCTCGGCATAGCGCCGGGCCATCGCGGGGGTCACGGCCGCGTCCTGGATCGTCGTGAGGCCGAGGGCGGCGTAGCGCAGCGAGGCCGCCCGCGCGACGTCCACGAACCGCGTCTCCCAGCCCGTGCGGGAGGCCGTCTCCACCGCGCCGATCGCCCGCTCGAAGAGCAGGCCGGTGGGCTCGCCGGCCTTGTCGCGGGCGATCTCGCCACCCGGCGGGTCGGGCGTGGCGCGCGTGATGCCGGCGGCGGCCAGCGCGCGCGAGTTCGCCACCGCCTGGTGATGGGAGTAGTGCATCAGCAGCACCGGTCGATCGGCAACGGCGGCGTCGAGGTCGGCGCGCGTGGGGTGCCGGCGGCCGGGCAGCCGCCCGTGGTCGTAGCCGACACCTCGGACCCACTCGCCGGCCGGCGTGTCGGCGGCGGCGCCCACGAGGAGCGCCTGCAGTGCCTCCACGCTGTCGGCCGTCCGGCAATCGGGCCAGAAGACCTCCAGGGCGGCGATCGAGAAGTGGTTGTGGGGATCGACGAAGCCGGGGATGACCGTACGACCCGCGAGGTCGATCACCTCGTACGCGTCCTCGCGCAGCCACAGGATCTCGTCGCTGCCGCCCACCTCGACGATCCGGCCGTCCTTCACGGCCAGGGCCTGGGCAACCGGCAGCGAGTCGTCCTGGGTGAGGACGGTGGCGTTGACGAGGAGATGGATCACGGCTCGGCCGCGAGCGCGGCCAGCGCGCGGCCACTCAATCCGGCCACCCGAGCGTCGCTGATCCGGGCGCCGAGCCGCCGATAGAAACGGCGGGCGCGCGTGTTGGAGCCGCGCACACCCCACCCGAGACTGCTGACGCCGCGGCGTACCGCCTCGCACGCGACGGCTCGCACCAGCGCCCGGCCGACGCCGTGGCCGCGCCGGCGCGCCACCACGAAGAGGTCGAGCATCCACAATTCGGGGGCGGCGAGGTCGGTGTTGTAGCCGTCGATGACGGAGGCGTACCCGACGACACGGCGATCGGCCTCGGCGATCCACACGCCGAAGCGCCGGCGACGGCCGAAGGCGTCGCGGCGGACGATGGCGGGCGTGAAGCGCTGCGGCAGGCGCTCGTGGCGGTTGAGCGCGTTGGCCAGCCGGGCGATGACAGACGCATCGCCCGGCCGGGCCCGTCGGATCCGAACGGCGGCTAGTCCTTGCTGCCCCAGAGCTCTTTGGCCAGCCAGTCCAGCCCCAGGTCCTTGAGCGTCTTCGGCAGCGGCTTGCCGGACTTCCGGTCGTAACCGACCTCGGCGTACCACGTGTCGACCATCGTCTCCCACTGAGCGCTGATGGCCTGGCCCTTGGCGGGCCCGTCGTGGGGCGTGGAGCCGTAGCGCTTGGAGGGGACCTCGAGGGCCGGCGTCAGCCCACACCGCAACGCGACGGCCCGGTTGATGGCGGCCGTCCGGCGGCCCATGCGCATGGCCTCGTCGACCGTGTAGGCCCACCCGGTCGCCGCTGACAGCGCGCGGCAGACGTTCTCCAGCCGGGTCCGCGTGGTGAAGATGCAGATGCCGAGCGAGTCCTCGAAGTTACGCCGCCCGCGGCAGCCGGCCACCAGCTTGGCGACCTCCACGCCGTCGAACGGATTGATGCGCGCCGGCATGCCGAGCTCGGTCTGGTGCACGGGGTTGCCGGTCTCCATGGTGGCGGTCGACGACGTCGTGGTGTCGAGCATCTCCTCCCAGCGCGCCCGGTGATCGTGGCCGCGCGGCGAGGCGCCCTTGCCGGTGTAAATGGCGGCCTCGGCGGCGGCGCCGCCCAGCTTCTCGGAGGCGCGCTTGACGCCCTCGGCGAGCAGGTCGCCGAACCCTTCGCGCTTGCTGATCATCTTGATCAGCCGGTCGGCGCCCTGGATGTCACCCCACTTGAGCTCGAAGCCGAGCTGTTCCTTGGTGATCCAGCCCTTCTCCTGGCCCTCCATCACCCATCCGCACAGCCAGCCGAACTCGTTCACGTCCAGACACGCGCGGTCCAGCTGGGTGTTCAGCCACGCCACGCCGTCGATGTCACGGGTGACGCCGATCGTCCAGCCCGCGCCCGACCAGCCCTCGTACTCCGGCTCGTCGACGATCTTGCCCTTGTGCACGCCCTGCCGGATCACCGACATGTGGCAGTGGTGCATGCCGCACGAGTTGCACTGGTGACCGCGGTGGTCGAAGCCCTCGCGCAGCTTGGGCGCTTCCCACGGCGACATGTCCACGCCGGTGACGCTGGTCGTGTAGTTCCGGATCGGCAGCGCGCCCATCTTGGAGAGGTTCACCACGCCGGGCAGCGTGCCGTACTCGTAGAGCGAGCGCGCCGAGGGATCCGTCTGGATGTCGTGGGCGATCTCGTCGGCGGCCTGCACGAGCCCACGGGGGTCGGCCGCCCGCAGGGCCTTGGTGCCCTTGACGATGGCGACGGCCTTCACCTTCTTCTTGCCCATCACGGCGCCCACGCCGTTCTTGGAAGCGACGTGGCCGTAGTCCCCCTGGATCGCCGCGAACCGCGCCAGCGTCTCGCCGGCCGGCCCGATCGAGTACACCGAGAGCTGGTGACCGCGCAGGCCGAGGTCCTCGCTCAGCGCGTCCTGCGTCTCCCAGGTGTCCTTGCCCAGGTAGGGACGGGCGTCGCGCAGCTCGACGCGATCGTCGTCGATGTAGATGTAGACCCAGTCCTTGGACTGGCCCTGGAACACGATGGCGTCGTAGCCGCAGTACTTGAGATTCGTGCCGAAGAAGCCGTTGGCCTGGGTGGAGGTCGGGCCGTTGGTCCCGGCACCGATGGTCACCACCGTTAGTCCTCCGGTTCCCCACACCGGCAGCCCGGCCAGCGGGCCGGTGGCGAGGATCAACCGGTTGTCCGGGTGATCCCAGGCGACGTTGCCCTTGCCCTTGCGCGTCTCCTTGTAGAGGATGCGCGAGCCGAGACCGATGCCGCCGAGCTGATCGCGCATCTCCTCGGGGCTGCCCCACGGCTCGGCCCAGCAGCGACGCTTGGACAGGTCGACCCGGAGAATCTGGCCGGCGAAGCCGCCGGGCATGACGGGCTGGGCCTTGGCTGACTTCTTCGGCGCGCTCGCGGTCACTGGGCTCATACGGCCACCGGGCTGTCACCGGGCGCCAGCGACGGGCGCCCCAGGACGGTTTCGGGAAGGAGGGCGTTCGTGGTCTTGGCGGCGATGAACACGGTCTTCACGTCGAACGGGTTGCGGCGCAGGTGGTCCTTGTAGCGGCCGATCGGCTGCCCGCTCTGCACCAGCCCCTTCAGCATGCCGACGTCGTTGGTCGTCCAGATATCGTTCGAGCGGCCGATGATGATCGCCCCGGTCAACCGCTCGCCCGTGAACAGCAGCTTGCGGTAGGCGTTGCGATCCTTCTTGAGGCCGCTGATCGCCTCCGCCTTGGCGTCGTCCCAGGCACCGAACGAGGCGGCGTCGAGGTGACACACCTCCACGATGTTGATGATGAGCGAGCCGCGATACCGCACGTCCCGCCCCGCCATGTTCGCGCCCACCACCCGGCCGTGCTCCTGGGCGGTCGGCTCGATGGCGTGCACGGCCGAGCCGCCCGAGATCAGATCGCGGCCCTGGGCGACGTCGCCGGCCGCATAGACGTTGGGGACGCTGGAGCGCAGATGCTCGTCGACCACGATGCCCTGCTCGATCTTGACGCCGGAGTCCTTCAGCCACTCGAGGTTGGTGCGGATGCCGGTCGCCATGATGACGACGTCGGCGAGCAGATCCGGCCCCGCCGAGAACTTCAGCCGCTTGCGGTCCTTGGCGTCCTCGATCTTCGCCAGCTTGACGTTGGTCCGCACGGTGACGCCGTGGGCCTTCAGCCAGCCCTCGACCAGCTCGGCGCCGGTGGCGTCGACCATCCGCGGCAGGATCCGCGGGGCCAGCTCGACGACGGTGAGCTTGGCCCCCAGCGAGAGGATCGAGTTGAGGATCGTGAAGGAGATGAAGCCGGCCCCGACCATGACCACGTGACTGCCGGGCGTCACCGCGTCGAGCACGCGCCGCGCCTCGGCCAGCGTCCAGAACGAGTGCACGCCGCGGCCGTCGGCGCCCGGCACCGGGGCCCGCGCGGCCGAGGAGCCGGTGGCGATCAGGCAGTCGTCGTACTCGACCTTGCTGCCGTCGTCGAGGGTGCACACGTTGGCCTTCGGGTCGAGCGAGGCCGCCCGCCGGCCGATCAGCGCCTTCACCTTCCAGCGGGTCAGGTCGGCCCCGACGGCCGTGAAGACGTGGGACTCGGCGATCGAGCGGTCGAGGTAGTACGGCAGCACCATGCGCGAGTACGGGCGCTCGCCGCTGACCAGCGTGATCTCGGAGGGCTCGCGCTCCTCCTCGCGGATCGTGCGCATCGCGTTCATGCCGGCGGTGCCGCCGCCGATGATGAGGTGGCGGGCCGGCATCAGCGGGCTCCTTCCAGCGCCAGCACGTGACTCACGCGCTCACGGGCGAAGTCGCCGATCCAGTCGGCCGTCGCGACGTCCTCGTACTCGATGGCCGCCGTCGGGCACGCGTGGGCGCAGGCGGGGTCGCCGCCGCACAGGTTGCACTTGAACGCCTTCCGCGTGGAGGTGTCGTAGAACATCGTCCCGTAGGGGCAGGCGATCGTGCACAGCTTGCAGCCCACGCACTTGTCGTCGATCACGTCCTTGGCCCCGGCCCCGTTGATGGTGATGGCGCCCACCGGGCAGGCCGTCATGCACCATCCCTCGTCGCACTGCGTGCACGTGTAGGGCGCGTAGGAGGTATGCCCCTCGAACGGCGACACCCGGATGACCGACTTGGCCGGCTGGTAGGCGCCGGTCTGCACGTACGAGCAGGCGATCTCGCAGCGTAAGCAACCGGTGCAGCGCTCTGGCGTCAGCTTGAGCACTTTCATGCGCGCGTCTTCTTCCCCTGGTGGCGCCCGTCACTCATGCTGCCCACGTCGCCGCGCCCGCGAGAGCGTGGCATTGTCCGGCGCCTCGATGATGGATATGAATCGTGGGGCCCAGTCCCCGCCGTAACGCCGCGTAGTATAACACCGCGATTCACGATCGACGCGCGCGCTGAGGTCCACCAGAGCACGATCGAATACCGCGCTCCGAGCGCGGGCTTTGCCCGCGCAATCCTGGTCTTGGGGGAGGCAGGAAGGAGCACGCCCCCAGGCGTGCGACGACCGTCGGAAGGGGGGCAAAGCCCCCCTCCGAGGGCTCACACCGGCGCCTGATCGCTCGACGGCTTGATGAACGTGTACACGGAGGTGAAGTCCTTGCGGCCGAGGCCGTGGGACGACGCCAGGCGCAGCACCTGCTGGGCGGCGCTGGCCACCACGGCGGGCACGCGCAGCTCGCGGGCGGCGTTCACGGCCAGGCCGAGATCCTTGGCCATGAGGTCGGTCATGAATCCGGGGGCGTAGTCACGGCTGGACGCCGCGCGGGGCACGAGGCCGGGCACCGGGTGGGCCTGTTGCATGACCCAGGTGTTGCCCGACGACTTCGAGATCACGTCGGTGAGGATCTTGGGATCGACGCCGAAGCCCTCGGCGATCCGGAACGCCTCGCTGACGGCGACGGCGGCCACGCCGGCGATGAGGTTGTTGCAGATCTTCGCCGCCTCGCCGCTGCCGACGGCGCCGACGTGGATGACGTTGGCGCCCATTGCGGCCAGCGCCGGCCGCGCCTCCTCGAGATCACGGGTATCCCCGCCCACCATGATGGCCAGGGTGCCGTCGACCGCGCCCGGCACGCCCCCTGACACCGGCGCGTCGATGAAGCGTGCCTGTCGCCCGGCCAGCGCGGCCGCCACCCGGCGGGAGACCCCGGGGTCGATCGTGGACATGTCCACGCACAGCCGGCCCGCCGGCACCGACTCCAGGACACCGCCCGCGCCCAGGTAGACGCTCTCGACGTGCGAGGAGGACGGCAGCATGGTGACGAGCAGCTCGCTGCGCTTCACCACCTCGGCCACCGAGGCGGCGCCGGTCGCGCCGAGCTTGACGGCGGCGGCGAGCGCGGCCGGCACGACGTCGTAGGCCAGGACCGGGAACCCCTTCTTCAGCAGATTGGCGAGCATCGGCTGCCCCATGGTGCCGGTGCCGATGAATCCGATGTTCATGACGTTCTCCTTTGTGTCCGCCCCGCGGGTCGGCGCGCTATCATCACGGGCTGTGTCGGGTCCGTCAAGTACGGGGCGGCTGCGGGGACTGGCGTTGATCGGACTGGCCGCGGTGTCGTGGGGGACGACGGGCTCGGTCACGACCGTGCTGGTGGCGACGGCGGGCACGACACCGCTGGTCATCGGCGCCGTGCGCATGCTGATCGCCGCCGTTCTCCTCGCCCTCCTCGCCGCCACCATCACCGGCTCGCTGCGCGTCGCCCGCGCCGATCGCTGGCGCTGCGTGGTGCTGGGCGTGTGCATGGCCGCGTTCCAGGCGTGCTACTTCAGCGCGGTCACGCTCATCGGCATCGCCGTCGCCGCGCTGATCGCGATCTGCTGCGCGCCCCTGCTCATCGCCGGGCTGGCCGCCGCCTTGCTCGGCGAGCGCCTCACCGCCCGCGTCGCCGGCGCCCTGGCGCTCGGCATCGGTGGCACCGCCCTGCTCATCGTGGGCCCGCGCACGGCCGCCGACGTCTCCCCGCGGTTCGTGGCCGGCGTGCTGCTCGCCCTCGGCGCCAGCCTCGCCTACGCACTCTACGTCGTGCTGGCCAAGGCGGCGCTGGCGCGCACGGGTCCCCTGCCCCTGGCGGCGGCGAGCTTCGGTGTGGGCGCGCTCGTGCTGCTGCCGATGCTGGCCGGCCCCGACGTCGGCCGCCAGCTCGGGCTCGGCTGGGCGTGGCTGCTCTACCTCGGCGCCGTCACGACGGCCGGCGCCTACGCGATCTACACGCTCGGCCTGCGCGAGGTGCCGGCCTCCAGCGCCGGCGTCGCCGCGCTGCTGGAGCCGCTCACCGCCACCGGGCTCGGGGTCTTCCTCTTCGGCGAGCGCCTCGGCGCCGCCGGGGTGGCGGGGGCCGTGCTGCTCTTCGCCGCGCTGGGGCTGCTCGTCACCCGGGAGACGGCGTGAGACCGCGGGTGATCCTGCCCACGTACGAGGAGCGCGAGAGCATCGGCGACCTGCTCGCCGACCTCCGCGCGCGGCTCGGCCCGGCGGCGCGGATCCTGGTGGTCGACGACGGCTCGCCCGACGGCACCGCGGATCTCGTGCGGGCCGTGGCCGCCCGGGACCCCGCCGTCGAGCTCCTCGCCCGGCCCGGCAAGCTCGGGCTCGCCTCCGCGTACCAGACCGCCCTGCGACGCGTGCTGGACGAGGCGCGCGACGACTGCGTGGTCACGATGGACGCCGACTTCTCGCACGACCCGCGCTACGTCCCGTCCCTGGTCGCGGCCGCCGGCAGCGCCGACCTCGTGATCGGCTCGCGCTACGTCACCGGCGGCGGCATCGACAACTGGGGCACCCGCCGCCGGCTGCTCTCGCTGGGCGGCAACTGGTACGCGCGCGCCGTCACCGGCACGCCCGTGCGTGACCTCACCGCCGGCTTCACCTGCATGCGCACCGACTTCCTCCGCACGGTCCCCTTCGAGCGCATCGAGGCCCGCGGCTACGCCTGGCTCATCGCGCTCAAGACGCTCTTCCACCAGCGCGGCGCCCGCATCCGCGAAATCCCCATCCGCTTCGTCGAGCGCCGCTTCGGCCACTCCAAGCTCTCCACCAACATCGTCTACGAGGGCCTCGTCGAGCCCTGGCGCATCCGCCGGCACCCGACGGCCTGACCTCGCTCGCCCCTACCGCGACGGACCTGGCTGGCCGAGCTTGCGCTCGGCGTCCTCGACGATCAGCCGGATCTTCGGCAGGTCGGCGTCGTCCCGGGGCTCCAGCGCGAGGTAACGTCGCCAGTGGCGCACCATCGGCGCCAGCGCGTCCGGCCGCGACTGCGCCAGGAACTGGTAGGCGACCCCGAGGTTGCGGAGGACGACGGGCGCGACGGTGGGCCGAGCCGCCAGCCGCTCCAGCACGCGGACCGTCGTCTCCTGGGCCGCGGTGTCGCCCGGGCGGCGGGCGACCAGGCGCACGAGGGCGAGACCGAAGCGCTCGTATTCCTTCCAGTAGCCGGTCGCGAGCGCGCGCTCCCAGCTCGACGGCGGATAGGGCTCGGCCCGCGCGGGATCGAAGCGTGCGAACGAGCCCTCGTTGTCGCGCGTCCACACCGGGAAGTCCGGTTCCTGGCCGCGCGGCCGGACCTGCTCGACGAGGCCGAGGGGCCAGAGCGCGTACGCCTCCTCCAGCGTCCGGAGCCACGGCGCCCGGTTGCACACGACCACGGGGTGACGAGCGATGTTCGCGTCGAGGAACTGGCGGAAGGTGAACGCGCCCGGCGGCAGCACCAGGTCCGGCATGTGTCGCGCCGCCACCTTCCGGAACCACGGCAGCGGCACGACGCCGATCGGCAGCACCCGCACGTCAGGCCGGAGCCCCTCGACCGCCTGCAAATAGCGCACGCTGCCGATCGTGTCGTCGCTCGACACCAGCAGCACGCCCCCCGACGGCACCGATCGCAGGACGGCCTCGCCGTAGTCGCGCACGAGCGGGTTGGCGTGGGCGCGCATCTCGGCGCCGTGCGCGAGGACCAGCGCCAGCGGCAGCACGGCGGCCACCGGCCAGCGCAGCCACGGGCCGACGCGGGGCCCCAGCGTTCGCCCGAGCTCGGCCAGCCCCAGCCCGAGCAGTCCCGTCACCACCACCAGCCCCTGCTGCCAGAACCGCTCCTGCATGAACACGTGCAGCGGATCGTCGAGCCGCACGTTGGCCAGGTAGCAGAACACCACCAGGTAGAAGAGCAGGGCCGCTAGCCAGAAGCCGGTGAAACGGCGCGCCGGGCCGGCCCGGCGCAGCCCGGCAAGAGCGGCGAGACCGAGGGGGATCAGGGCGAAGAGCGTGGCACGGGCGGCATCGCGCCAGAACAGCGCAAGGCGCGGCCACAGCGAGCCGCCGCTGCCGATGCTCTCGTCGGCCAGGCGGAAGGTGCCGTACTCCCGCCGGAAGAAGTGATCGAGGAAGCCCGACCACGTCGCGGTGTCGCCCCACGTGACCGCCGCCGGCCGAATCCCCGCCAGCACCAGGTAGAGGTAGGGCGCGAAGCCCAGTGCGGTCGCCAGCGCCAGGCCACCGACGACACGGAGGTCGAGCAGACGGCGGCCCGCGAGGAACAGCACCAGCAGCCCGCACGACACGCTGAAGAAGATGAGCGTGTGATGGTTGGACAGCCCCAGGCTCAGCCAGAGCGTGGCCATATACAGCGAGCGCACCGGCACGGCGCCGGCGTCGGCCTCGCGGAGCAGGCGCGCCGACCAGTAGAGCAGCCCCGCCGCGAAGAGGTTGTTGAGCGCGAAGACCTCGGCGGTGATCGCGTATGGCCACACGAGCGGCGAGAAGGCGAAGAGGCCGGCCGCCAGCAGGCCGGCCGCGAGGTCGCCGCTGAGCCGCCCGACCGCCCGGCAGAGCAACATGGCCGCGCCGGCATCGCACAGCGCGGAGAGAAGATTGACCCGCCAGGCCACGCTGCCGAGCGGCAGCAGCGTCATGAGCTTGCCGAGCAAGGCGTGCAGCGGGTAGCCGGGGGGATGGGCGACGCCGCCGAGATAGGCGACAGCGATCAGCTCTCCGCTGTCGCCGCCGTTGACGGTCGGGCTCAGCGTGGCCAGATAGACGCCGAGCGGCACCAGGCCGGCGGCCAGGGTGGCGACGAGCGTGGCGTACGTCCACTCCTCCGCCGGCGCCGGAGCCACCGGGGCGGCGGCCGGGGCGGCGCGTCCGGCCCGCGGGCCGGACGCCCGCGCGCGCCGGCGGCGACTCACCGCGACCGGCCCCGACGCCGCGCCCGCACTAGCTGGTGACGATGGGTCGCGACACCGCGCGGCTGAAGGTGCAGTTGGGCACGACGGCCGAGTGCTTGCCGGAGCCACCGGCCACGAGCACGAAGATGTCGTCGGGCGAAGGCACCCGCGGCAACCGGGCATCGGGATCGCTGGTGGCGTTCATCCACGCCGGCCAGTCCTGCATGCCGTACATGCCGCCCAGCCGCATGAGGCTCAGTGGCTGGCGGGCGTTCTCGTAGACGAACTGCTGCACGTCGGCCCGGGTGAGGCCGTCGTCGGCGACCGTCTTGGCGTGCTCGGGGCCGAAGACGACCATGAGCTGCGCCTGCGAGAAGTACCAGCCCACGTTGGACCCCAGCGACACCGCGGTGTCGGCGACGTTGGCCAGGATGCCGCTGGCCGTGGTGGAGACGTGGTCGTTGACGTTGTGGGGCCCCTCACCGCCGTACACGGTGACCACGTCGCCCTCGCGCAGCGGCGCCCACGGCGAGGCCGCCTCGTTCTCGGCGATGCAGTAGGCGAACTTGGCGGGGCTGCCCTGGGTGGCCATGTCGTAGCGACCCGGCCAGGCGCCACCGACGTTGAGCAGGATGAGGCGGATGGCCCGCCCGATGGTGGCGTTGGTGCGGAAGCCGGGACCGAAGCAACCGGCGCCCCCGTGCAGGCCGATCCGCCGGCCGTAGGGGCCGTTGACGACCAGCAGCGGCGCCACCGGGTGCGTCGTCGCCTGCACGCCGTACAGATTGAAGGTCGGGTCGAGCATGGCCTCGACCGCGGCGACGATGATGGGAAACGCCGCCGGCTCGCAGCCGGCCATGACCGCGTTGATCGCGAGCTTCTCGAGGGTGACCTGCCGCCACAGCGGCGGCATCGAGCCGAGCACCCGCCCGCCGTCGCGCCGGCCCAGCATGGCGGCGACGCGCTCGGGCGTGGGGGCGACGATGGGCAGTCCGTCGCCCCACGAGCGCTGCGTGAACTCGGCCAGCAGCGCCATCGGATCGTCGTCGAGCATCGCGTCGGGCTCGGCGACGCTCACCACGATGCCGTGATCGGCCGGCGCGGCCGGGCTCGGCGCGCCACCCGCCCCTTCGATCAGGCTGGCGAGCTGCTCGAAGGCCTGGCGCGAGCGGCGGGCGACCGAGTCGGGCCGCTCACCGCCGAGGGGGTGGTCGATGATCAGCAGCGGCAGCCCGGAGACGCCGAGGGCGGCGAGCTCACTGACGGCCAGCCCCTGGAAAGCGGTCGTCGCGATGAGGCCGGCGGCGGTGCCACTCTTCGCCAGCTCGACTGCGTCGTGGAGACTCCACGACGTGCACGACCCTCAGTCGGCTGAGCCTGCGAAGACGACGTCGCACTCCTTGCTGAGCGCCGCGATCACCTCCGGAGCGGCCGGGGTGGCGGCGTTGGCCTTGCGGCGATGCACCACCGCCTTGACCCCGTAGCGTTCCCGCAACAGCTCGCCGATGCCGCCGGTGAGCCGGTCGAAGTTCGACTTGGTGTTGTCGAGGAAGCCGACGGTGCGACCGCTCCACTGACGGGGCAGCGGCGGGACGGCCATCGACTGGGTGGCGACGACGCCGACGGGGCTCAGGACTCGGATGCGGGCCATGCGTGTCTCCTTCTGGGACGGCGTGACGGTGCGCTCAGAACCGCATCTTACCGGACGGGGCTGGGGCACGGCGCGAAGTTCGTGCCACGCCCGAGCTCGTACCCGCCCTCGCACCACGACGGCCCCCCCGGGGCCGGCCGCGGGCGCGATCGGGGCTCGCCGGCCGGCGACCGAGGCTCGCTCGGTGGCGAGGCCGACACCGTTGCCGGCCGGGACTCGTCGGTCGGCGACGCCGTCGACGTGAGCTGTCCGCTGACCAGGCGGAAGGCTTCGGCGCTGTACACCGGCGACGGGCCGGCCGGGCTCACGGCCACGGGCGGAGCCGACTCGGGGGCGACCAGCTCGGCCGACGATGCTCGGGAACGATTCGCACGCCGCAGACGCACCTGGCAGCGCTGCAGCTCCTGCTCGACGGTGACGATCCGGTCCCCCGCCCCCTTCATCGCCGTGGCCATCTCCGCCACCGCGGCCCGCTCGCCGGCGACGCGGCGCTGGCGCTCGGCTTCCCAGCTGGAATGCGCGGACAGTCCGTAGCTGATCGACACCAGCGTCACCACCGCCTGGCCGACGATCGTGCCAATGATCCACGTGTTCCTCACGTCCGTGCCCCCTTCCCGTCCCTTCGGGCCTGCGCCACCCCGCGCCCGGACCGCTAGTTCGCCGGGCTCGTAGGGTACTCTCGTCGGGTCTCGTTCGGCGTGACGAAAATTGCTTTCAGACGTGCGGAGTTGGTCCCGCGCACCGCGCACCTTACAATAGCGGCTCCATGGTCATCGCCCTCGATCTCGGCTCCTCGTCCGTCCGCGCCTCCGTCTACGACGCCGGCGGCCATGCGGTCGAGGGCCGGTTCCATCAGGTCCCGTACGCCCCGGCCACGACGGCCGACGGCGGCGTCGAGCACGATCCGGCCGCACTCCTGGAGGCGGTCGTCGCGTGCCTGGACACGGTCGTGCGGGCGGCCCGCCACGACGACATCCAGGGCGTCGGCGTCACCACGTTCTGGCACGGGCTGCTCGGCTTCGACGCCGCCCATCACCCGGTGACCCCGGTGTTCATGTGGGCCGACTCGCGCAGTACGCGCGACGCCGGCCTGCTACGCGACGCCCTCGACGAGGCCGCGCTGCACGCGCGCACCGGCTGCCACCTGCACGCCTCGTACTGGCCGGCCAAGCTGCGCTGGCTCGCCCACGAGCGCCCGGGCCAGAGCGCCCGCGTGGCCCGCTGGGGCTCGATCGGCGAGCACCTGGAGCTGACCTTCTTCGGCGAGACCGCCACGAGCGTGTCGATGGCCTCGGGCACCGGGCTGCTCGACCAGGACGTCCTCCAGTGGGACGCCGAGGCCCTGGCCGCCGCCGGCATCGAGACCGCACAGCTCTTCCCGCTGGCCGGCCGGAGTGAAGGCCGGCGCGGCCTGCGGGCGCCGTGGGCCAGCCGCTGGCCGGCGCTGCGTAGCGTGCCATGGTTTCCGGCGGTGGGCGACGGCGCCGCCAGCAACGTCGGCTCGGACTGCGTGGACCCCGGCCGCGTCGCCCTCAACGTCGGCACCTCGGCCGCGCTACGCGTCGTCACCCCCGCCGGCACCGCGCCGCCGCGCGGCCTGTGGCGCTATCGCGTGGACCGCCGGCGGGCCCTGCTCGGCGGCGCTACCTCCGAGGGCGGCAACGTCTACGCGTGGTGCCGCGAGGTGCTCCGGCTGCCGGACGACGCCGCGGTCGAGTCGGCCCTGCAGCGGCGCCCGCCCGACAGCCACGGGCTCACCGTGCTGCCGTTCCTGGCCGGCGAGCGAGCGCCCGGCTGGCGCGGCGACCGGCGCGCGGTCATCGCAGGCCTGTCCCTGGACACCACCGCGCTCGACATCGTGCACGCCGCGCTGGAGGCGGTCAGCCTGCGGCTGGCGCTGGTCTATCGGCTGCTGGCGCCCCACGCTTCCCCCGGGCACCTCGTCGTCGCCTCCGGCGGCGCCATCAGCCACTCGCGCGGCTGGGTCCAGATGCTGGCCGACGCGCTGGGCCGGCCGGTACACGCCTCGACCGAGCGGGAGGCGACCAGCCGCGGCGCTGCGCTGCTCGCCCTGGAGGCACTCGGCGTGTTGCCCGACGTCACCGCCGTCCACACCCCACTGGGTGAGGTCTACACGCCCGATGCCGCCCATCACGCCCGGTATCGG
This sequence comes from uncultured Candidatus Rokubacteria bacterium, assembly GCA_963734175.1. Taxonomy (GTDB): domain Bacteria; phylum Methylomirabilota; class Methylomirabilia; order Rokubacteriales; family CSP1-6; genus AR5. The sequence goes on along the minus strand of CAVTGC010000009.1, from coordinate 410,168 downwards.
GCCGCGTTGGAGCGCCACAGACGGCTCGACGAGAGAGTATGATCGTCGGCATGGACGGCGCGCTCGAGATCACCGTCGCCGACGATCCCGCAGCCCTGGCCGAGACGGCCGCGCGGGCGATCGTCGACCTGGCGACGGAAGCGGTCGACACGAACGGGCGCTTCGTCGTCGCCCTGGCCGGCGGCGGCACACCCCGCACCACCTACGAGCGGCTCGCCCAGCCCCCGCTGCGGGATCGCATGCCGTGGGCCCGCACCTGGGTCTTCTTCGGCGACGAGCGGGGCGTGGCCCCCGACCATCCCGAGTCGAACTACCGCATGGCCAACCAGTCGCTGCTGTCCAGGGTTCCCATCCCGGCGGCGCAGATCGCCCGCATCCGCGGCGAGGCCGATGACCCCGAGGCGGCCGCGGCCGAGTACGCGCGCCGGCTCGCCGAGGTGTTCGGGGGCAAGCGTGGCGACCTGCCTCGCTTCGACCTCGTCCTGCTCGGCATGGGCGTGGACGGCCACACGGGCTCGCTGTTCCCCGGCTCACCCGTCCTCAAGGAAGTCTTCCGGTCGGTCGCCGCGGTGCACGCTGCGGCGGCGTCGATCCCCCAGCGCTTCACCTTCACCTTCCCCGTGATCAACGCGGCCGCCCACGTGATGTTCCTGGTAGCAGGCGCCGAGAAGGCCAAGGTGCTCAAGGCCGTCCTCGGCGAGCCGAACAGCTCGCTGCCGGCCGCCATGGTGCGCCCGACCAACGGCCGGCTCGTCTGGCTCCTCGACAAGGCCGCGGCCGCCCTGCTCCCCCCCGTCAAGGTCCGGTAGTTCTGTCACCTCTCACGGAGACGGCCGACGTGCCTGGCAACGACGAGCCCTTCTCGCTGGTCATCTTCGGCGCTTCCGGCGATCTGGCCCATCGCAAGCTGATCCCGGCGCTGTGGAGCCTCTACGCCGGGCGCACGTTGCCGGAGCCGTTCACCATCATCGGCACCGGTCGCACCGAGATGAGCGACGAGGCGTTCCGCACGAAGATGCGGGAGGGTGTCAAGCAGTTCGCCCGGCTGAAGATCCCCAACGACAATGTGTGGTCCCGCTTCGCCTCCAGCCTGTCCTACGTGGCGGGGGATCCGAACGCGCCCGAGCTCTACGCGCGGCTCCGGGAGACGCTGGAGGTCGCCGAGCGCCGGCACGGCGGGCCCGTCAATCGGCTCTACTACCTGTCGACGCCTCCGAGCCTGTACGCGCCCATCACGGTGCAGCTCGGCAAGGCGGGGCTGGCCGAGGAGCAGGGCGGCTGGACGCGCATCATCATCGAGAAGCCGTTCGGCCACGACCTGCACTCGGCCCAGGAGCTGAACCAGCTCGTCACCAGCGTCTTCCGCGAGGATCAGGTCTACCGGATCGATCACTACCTCGGCAAGGAGACGGTCCAGAACGTCCTCGCCCTGCGCTTCGCCAACGGCATCCTGGAGCCGCTGTGGAACCGCAACCACGTGGCCGAGGTGCAGTTCACGGTGGCGGAGACGGTTGGCGTGGAAGGGCGCGGCGGCTACTACGAGGAGTCGGGCGCCCTGCGCGACATGATCCAGAATCACCTGCTCCAGGTGATGTGCCTGGTGGCCATGGAACCCCCCGTCACCTTCGACGCCCAGGCGGTACGCGACGAGAAGAGCAAGGTGATGCAGGCCATCCGGCCGATCGATCCGGACAAGGTCGACGCGGTCGCCCTCCGCGCGCAGTACGCCTCGGGATTCGTCGACAGCCGCCAGGTACCCGGCTACGTGCAGGAGAAGGGCGTGAAGCCCGACTCCTCCACCGAGACCTACGCGGCGCTACGCCTGCAGATCGACAACTGGCGCTGGGCGGGGGTGCCGTTCTATCTGCAGACGGGGAAACGGCTGGCCAAGCGCGTCAGCGAGATCGTCATCCGCTTCCACCGCACGCCCCACATGATCTTCCGCCGGGGCGACATCAGCGCGGATCCCAATCTGCTCATCATCCGTATCCAGCCCGACGAGGGCATCTCGCTCATCGTCGAGGCCAAGCAGCCGGGACCGGATCTGAAGATCAGCCCGGTGACCCTGCAGTTCAAGTACCACGACGTCTTCGGCGGTGAGCCCCCCGAGGCCTACGAGCGCCTCCTGCTCGACGCCATCCACGGCGACCCCACCCTCTACTCCCGTGGCGACTGGATCGAGCAGGCGTGGCGGCTCACGCAACCGATTCTCGACCACTGGGCGACCGCACCGGGCCCGCTGCCGCAGTACGAGGCCGGCTCGTGGGGGCCGGCCGAGGCGGATGCCTTCATCGCGCGCGACGGGGGGAAGTGGCGGCGACCGTAGGTAGCATGGCTACCGCTGCCTTGCCTCGCCCCCGTCGTCGTACGCGTGAGCGTAGCGGTAGTAGTCGTAGTAGTAGCCGTCCCGCTTGAGATTCACGCCGTTCATCACCACGCCCAGGATGCGGCCCTTCACGGCCAGGATCTGCCCGATCGCGCGGCGGATGACCTCGTGCGGTACCTTGCCCGTCTGCACCACCATCACCACGCCGTCGGCGAACGTGGCCAGGGCGACGGCGTCGGCCACCGAGATGACGGGCGGCGAGTCGAGCAGGACCATCTCGTAGTCGGCGGCGGCCGCCTCCAGCGCCTCCCGCATCCGGTTGGAGCCGACCAGCTCGGCGGGATTCGGCGGCAGCGGGCCGCTGGTGACGACCCACAGGTTGGGGATGTTGGTGGGCTGGGCGATCTGCGAGAGCGGCAGCCCCTCCAGGAGCGCGGTCGTGAGACCGCGGCTGTTGCCGAGACCGAAGATGCGGTGCAGCGTCGGGCGGCGCAGGTCGGAGTCGACCAGGCAGACGCGGGAGCCGGTCTGGGCCAGGACCACGCCGAAGTTGGCCACCGTCGTCGACTTGCCCTCGCCGGGGCTGGAGGAAGTCACCACGATCGAGCGGCACTTGTGGTCGAGACCGGCGAACTGGATGCTCGTGCGCAGCGTCCGGTACGCCTCGGCGGCCGGCGACTTCGGGTCGACGTGGGCGACGAGGCTCTGGGGGGGCCCGGGGCGGCCTTGCGGTCGCGCCTGCCCGTCATCGCTTCACCGAGAACTGGGGCACGATGCCGATGACGGGCAGCCCCAGGTAGCGCTCGACGTCGTCGGGTGTCTTCACCGTGGTGTCGAAGTACTCGATCGTCAGCGCGGTGCCGGCACCGACCAGCAGCCCCAGCAGCACGCTGACGAGCAGGGTGACGCCCTTGCGGGGGCGGATCGGCAGCCGCGGCTGGGTCGCGTCCTCGATCACGCTCACGTTGTTGGTCTCGAGCCCGCCGGTGATGCCGGTCTCCTTGAGGCGCTTGAGCACCGCCTCGTAGAGCTGCTGGTTCGAATCGGCGTCACGCTGCAGGTTGAGGTACTGGATCTCCTTCTCGTTCAGCTCCTGGGCCTCGGTGCGCAGCCGGTTGACGTTGCCGAGGAGCGTCTCCTCGCGGGCCCGGGCCACCCGGAACTCCGTCTGCACCGCCCGCATCATGTTCTTGATCTCGGCGTCGATGCGCTGGCTCACCTGGTCGATCTGGGCGTCGACTTTCAAGATCTCGGGGTGCTTGTCCTTGTACGTCTTGGACAGCTTGGCCTTGGTGACCTCCAGCTCGGAGGCCTCCTGCTTGAGCTTCTGGATGAGCTGGCTATCGGCCACCGTGAAGATCGTCTGGGCCCCGCCCTGGCCGGTCACTCGCTGCAGCTCGTTCAGCTTGGCCTCGACCGAGAGCCGCTGGGCCTGCGACTCCAGATACTGCTTGTTGAAGTCCATGATCTTCTGCGCGGTGATCTGCCGCTGCTCCTGCAGCCCCATGATGCCGGCCTTGACGCGATAGTTCTGCAGCGCCACCGACGACTCCTGCACCTTGCCGCGCAGGTTGGTCATCTGCTCGTTGAGCCAGGTCATCGCCTCCTGGGCGCCCCGCAGCTTGATGTCGAGGTTGTGCTTCACGTACTGGCGGGCCAGCGCGTTGGTGACCTCGGCGGCCAGCTGGGGGTTGGGGTGCTCGAACTTCACCGCGACCAGCCGGGTGTTGCGGCGGGGCTCGACGATGATGGCGTTCTGCAGCGTGCGGGCCGGGTCGGCCGAACGCTGCAGCTCGGGCATCCGCGCCCGGAGGTTGAGCGTCTCGATGACCTTGTCGACGATCGGCCGGCTCGTCATCAGCTCGTACTGGGTGCGGTAGTACTCCTGGGTCGGCCCGCCCATCGGCGTCACTTCCTGGATGTTCAGGATCTTGGGCGGCTCCGGCTCGATCAGCACGGTGGCGCTGGCCTGGTAGACCGGCGTCTGCACGAAGGCCCAGATGGTCGCGCTGAACACGGTGACGAGGAACAGGCCGGCCACCAGCCACCGGTGCTTGCGCAGCGTCCGGTAGTAGTCCCGCAGGTGGGCCTCGCGGACGGGCTCGCGCATCTCGGCGGCGCTCAAAAGAAGCTCTCCGGCACGACGATGACGTCGTTCTCGAGCAGGCGGATGGCCTTCTCCCGCTGGCCGCGCCGGATGACGTCGTTCATGTCGACGGCGATCGTCTGCTGCCCCTTGTCGGTGGTGCGGATGACCCGCGTGCGGCCGGGCGCGGCCTTGTCGGTGAACCCGCCCGCGATGGTGATGCCCTCCAGCACGTTCGTCTCCTTGTCGAGCTGATAGGCGCCCGGCTTGCGCACCTCCCCGAAGACGAAGAAGGTGTTGCCCTTGGGCACCATGACGGTGTCGCCGTCCTCCAGCCGGAAATTCTTGTCGCGGGGGACGGCGCCCGAGAGGTCGATGGAGATCGTCTCCTGCTTGCCCTCGGCCGTGCGGCGCAGCACCTTGGCCCCCGACGGCGCCGCCGTGTTGCTGAAGCCACCGGCCAGGGTGACGGCCTCCAGCGCGGCGATCTCCTTGTCGAGCGGGAAGGTGCCCGGCTTGTTGACCTCGCCCAGCACGAAGAAGGCCGAGGCCTTGGGTACGAACATCATGTCGCCGTTCTGCAGCAGGACGTTCTCCTTGACGTCGCCCGCCTGGATCTTGCGGAGGTCGAAGCGGAGCAGCACGGTGCTGCGCACGGTGGAGGCGTCCCCCGGCTTGCCGCCCTCGGTGCGAACCAGGACCAGGTCCTTGCCGGCTGACCGGGCCAGCCCGCCCGCCTTGGAGAGCATCTCCAGCAAGGTGGTGGGACCGGTCAGGTAGAACAGCCCCGGCTTCTCGGCCTCGCCGAGCACGTGGACCTTGCTGGACAGGTAATCCTTCACCGAGACGATCACCTGGGGGTTGACCAGGTAGTCCTTCTCGAGCAGATCACGCAGACGCCGGGCCAGCTCACTGGTGCTCAGCCCCGCCGCCTGCACCCCGCCGATCAGCGGAAACGGGACGCGCCCGTCCAGCGTGACCGGGTAGTCCTTGGAGAGGTCGTCGTGGCCCCACACGGTGATCTTCAAGATATCGCCGGGGCCGATGGTGTACTCCTGCGCGGTGGAGGTGACGCCGGCCACGAGGACCGTCAGGACGACGAGGGCGACGGCAAGACGGCGAATCACGACTAGAACGACAGCGTCACCTTGCCGCCGACGATGTCGTCCTTGAAATCGAAGTTGTCGAAGTTGGAGTCGCGGCGGGCGTGCGTGTAATCGGCGCTGACGCCCAGCCACTTCTGGATCTGGTACTCGACGCCGAGGGAGAACGCGTAGACCCAGTCGGTGCGCCAGTCGAAGCTGCCGTTGGCCTTGCGCGCCTTCTCGAAGTACTCGCCGTCGCCGGCGAACACCCGGCCGGTGAGGAGCAGTTTCGGCGTCAGGAAGTGCTCGGCCGACAGCGTGACCAGATTGGCCAGGTAGGCCACGTTGGTGGCGAACACCGATTCCTGGACCGAGCGCTCGGCCACCAGCGTGATGCGCGTGCGCTCGGTGGGCCTGTAGGCGAGGTCGCCGCTCACGACGAGGCCGCTGTAGGCGCCGACCCGGCCGTGGTCGGGATCGCGCACCTCGTAGCCGAGTCGGAGCGTCGAGCTGAGCTTGCTGGTGATCTCCCCCCGCACGCCGACGGCGCCGATGTAGCGGTTCACGTCGCGATCGCTGGCCTGATCGAAGTCCTTCACGCCGTAGGAGACGTTCACGAGCAGGTCCGTCTTGGGCTGGATGCGATAGAAGCCGGTCAGCCCCACCGTGTGCTCGTCCCGGTCGAGCTGGTTGACGACGTCGTCGAAGCGGATGTTGGCCCAGGTGTAGTCGAGTCCAATGGCGTAGCGCCGGCCGAGACCGTATTCGACCCCGGGCGACAGCACGTTGGTGGTGCTCTTGATCCGGCCGGTCAGCTCGGTACCGGGCGGGTCGCTGGTCCGGGCGAAGTCTTCCTTGAGCTTGAACTTGAGGCCGCCCGGGAAGTCGAGCAGGAGGTTGCCGATGACGAAGTAGTGCTCGGTGTCCTGGCTCTCGAGGTCGACGTAACGGAGGATCTCGGCCCGGAAGCCGAGGTCGATCTTGTGGCGGCCCAGCGGCAGCTCCAGCACGAAGCCCGGGATCGTCTTGAAGATGACGTCGTCCTCGGACCGGCTGGGCACCTGGAAGATGTTCGACTCGTACTCGACGCGCTCGGAGATGAACGGGGAGATCTTGAAGCCGGGCAGGCCAAGGTCGGGCCAGACCGCATTGAGGTCGACCGCGGCGGCGGGGTCCGCGCCAGAGCCCAGTCCCACGAGCAGGGCCGTCGCCGCGATCAGTCCCCGGCCCGCCGCCCACCACAGACGCCTGTCCCTCACCAGGGTCCCCCGTAGACCGCGATGATAGGGGACCGTCGCCGCGAGTGTCAAATTTTCAGACTACTTGGCGCGCTTCAGCACCCTCCCGGTGGTGTACTCGGCGTACGTGTACCAGAGGCCCTCCCACAGCTGGACCTGCAGCGAGTCGCCGTCCTTCTCGTAGACCTGATTGGTGCCGTGTTGCGAGCTCTTGGTACTGCTGACGTGGCGCCACCCGTTGGCCTCCAGGGTGTTGCGGATGGCCGTCGTCAGGCTGTCGAGCTCGAGCCGCCCGCGGTAGATGTGGCGCCCCGCTTTCAGATTCGGCGTCTCGATGACGGTGGAGGCGTCCTGCTGGTAGGTCAGGCCCTTCGGAACCGGGATGTCCTCGAACTCGCTGCGGACGGCGCGAGGCGGATTGCTCGCGCAAGCGGTCAGCACCACGGACACGGCCAGCGCGGTAGCGAGCTTTGAAAAAGTCATGGGCGCATCCTATCAAGCGGTGTGGCCCGCGCCAAAGAATTACGCTACCGGTTGGGCCTCACCCCTGAATCGCGAAGCCGCCGTCCACCGGGATCGCCGTACCGGTGACGAAGTCGGAAGCCGGCGCGGCCAGGAACACCGCCACCCCCGCCATGTCGTCGATGCCGCCCCAGCGGCCGGCCGGCGTGCGGCGGAGTACCGACTCGTTCAGCCCCGTCACCTCGCGCCGGGCGTTGCGGGTGAGGTCGGTGTCGATCCAGCCCGGCAGCACGGCGTTGACCTGGATGTTGTCGCGGGCCCACGCCACCGCCATCGACTTGGTCAGCTGCACGATGCCGCCCTTGCTGGAGCCATAGGCGGGGGCGAAAGCCGCCCCGAAGATCGACATCATCGAGCCGATGTTGATGATCTTGCCCCCGCCCGCCGCCTTGAACGCGGGATAGGCGGCCTTCGAGCACAGGAAGGCCGAGGTCAGGTTGGTGTCGAGCACCTGGCGCCACTCGTCCAGCGCGAGCTCATGGACGGGCTTGCGGATGTTGATGCCGGCATTGTTGACGAGGACGTCCAGGCGTCCCCACCGATCGAGCGTGGCCTGGACGAGCCGCGCCACCGAGCCCTCGTCGGCCACGTCGGTGGCGACCGCGAGCGCCTCGCCGCCGCGGCCGGTGAGATCCTCGACCGCTGCACGCGACTTGTCGGCGTTGCGGGCGGCGATGACGACGCGAGCACCGGCTCCAGCCAGCCCGCGCGCCATGCCCAGCCCGATGCCCCCGTTGCCCCCCGTGACGATGGCCACCCTGCCCTTGAGGTCGAACACGTGATTCCTCCTCGAGTGCCCTGTAAACGTTACAGCGCCGCCCTGCTCTTTGAAGGTCTTGCCGCCTGGATCGCCGCGCCACCGCCGGAAATGAACCGTTGCGAGCCCGAATTCGTGGCACGGCCGCTGCAAATGATCGCCGAGAGATCACGCAGCTCGACGACGGAGGGTACCTCAAATGGTCGCGCACGTGCCGTTCATTCCACGGCTTGAGCTTCAGGGCGACCCCCCTCACTCGCACGTGTGGGCGATCCTGCTCACCGGCGACGCCCCTCCCGTCGCGGGCCGGGCGCACCGGCCGAGGCCGCATCGGCCCGTGCGCTGGCCGCTCGGCTCGACGGCGGCGCGCTCTTCACGCGCGCAGCGGGCGCTGGAGCGCGCGAGCTGCCTGGCTCCCTCCGGCCAGCTGGTCACCGTGATGACGCGTCGTCACGCCCCGGCCTGGCGGCGTGAGCTCGCCGCGCTCCCCCCGGGTCTTCCGGTCGTGCAGCCGGTCTACCGCGGCCGCGCCGCCGAGGTCCTGCTGCCGGTGCTGAAGATCGCGCGCCGCGATCCGTCAGCCACCGTGATCGTGCTGCCGGCCGCCCAGCGTGTCGATCACGACGCGCGCTTCCTGCGCTACGTCAGTCGCGCGGTGTGGGCGGTCGCGATGCGCCCCGACGTTCCCCTGCTCATCGGCGCCCACCCGTACGCACCGGTCGCCGACGGCTGGATCGAGCCGGGCGAGCCGGTGGAAGGCCTCGAGCCGCTCGCGGTGCGCGCGGTGAAGCGCTTCGTGGACGACGCCTCGCCGGCCGAGCGCCGACACCTCTTTGACAGCCACGCGCTCATGAGCACCTCGATCCTCGTGGCCCGGGCCAGCACGCTGCTGTCGGTGGCCGCGCGGGCGCTGCCCGAGGTGCTGGAGGCGCTGGAGCCGCTGGACGACGCGTTCGATCGGCCGGAGGAGTCGCTGCTCTGCGAGGCCGTCTACGAGTGCATGCCGCCCGTCGGCCTCGCGGCCATCGAGCGCGACCCCGAGCTGGCGGTGCTGACCCTGCCCGACGTCGTCTGGCAGACGCCCGAGCCCGAGGACGCGCTCGAGCTCCTCGCCTCCTAGCTCGAACCTTCGCGCATCGTGGCCGCCGCGGTGGGCGGGGCGCACAAGGTGGGGGTCTGTGGCACCACGAGGGCGGTGGCCGACTCGGGGCCGCCTTGGCTGGGCTCCATCCGGCTGGGGGGCGCGCGGTCAGGGGCGGCGGGAAACGGGTGCCACAGACCCCCACCTCGTGCGCCCCGCCCACCGCGACGCCACGGCGCGCGGCGATCCACCCAGGAGACTAGAGACTTCCCGCGAGCTGTTCGGAAGCGTCAGGCGACGATGGTGCGTCGCCGGCGGTAGCCGACCCGGGGCCGCCTTGGCTGGGCTCCATCGGGCTGGGGGGCGCGCGGTCGGGGGTGGCGGGAAACGGGTGCCACAGACCCCCACCTCGTGCACCCCGCCCACCGCGACGCCACGGCGCGCGGCGATCCACCCAGGAGATTAGGGACTTTCCGCGAGCTGTTCGGCAGCGTCAGGTGACGATGATGCCATCGCTGGCAGCGCGCGGCGATCTGCCCAGGAGGCTAGGGACTTCGCGGCGAGCTGGTCGGCAGCGTCAGGGTGACGAGGGTGCCGTCGCCGGGGGAGTCGAAGGTCAGGGTGCCGTCGTGCAGGCGCACGATGCGGTCGACGATGACCAGGCCGAGGCCGCGGTGGTGGGGCTTGGTCGAGTGGAGCAGGCGGATCAGCAGGCGGGGGTTCGTCGAGCGAAGGCCGGACCCCCAGTCGCGGACCGTCACACGCGTCAGGTCGCCGTCGACGACGGCGGCAGCTTCGGGAGGACGCGTGCAGCCAGGCGCCGTGCTGGCGTCCACGGCGTTCTGAAAGAGCTGGGTCAGCGCCTCGGTCAACAGCGCCGCGTCGCCCCGCACCGACGGCCACGGGCCCGGGGCTAGCCGCACCGTCCCTCCCGAAGCGTCGCGGGCGGAGGCGGCAGCGGCGCCGAGATCGACGGGCTCCGGCGGGCCGATCTCGAGTGAGACCACGTGGAAGGCGGCCGGCAGCATCTCGGCCAGGCGGGCGAGCTGCTCGTGTACCGTGCGCAGGCTGTCCGCAGCCGCCGCGTCCTCCCCCACGGCGCGCCGGAGCACCTCGGCATGCATCGTGAGCGAGTTCAGCGGGCCGCGCAGGTCGTGGAGCAGTCGCCCGAGGTCCGGCGAGCAGCGCCCGCCGGCCCGCATCATCCGCGACGGGCATCAGGTCAGACGGGCCGACTTCACCGCCTGGATGCCGTACTTCGCCAGCTTGTTGTAGAGGGTCTTGAGGCTGATGCCGAGCAGCTGGGCCGCGCGCCGCTTGTCCTGACCCGTCTCCTCCAGCGCACGCAGGATCATGTCGCGCTCCATCTCCCGGATGGGCGTGACCGATCCACCGCCGCCGGTGGCCGCCGCCGGCGCCGCCGGCCGCAGGACGTTGTCCGGCAGGTGCTCGGCGCCGATGAGGCCGGTACTGCTGATGACCACCGCTCGCTGGATGACGTTGCGCAGCTCGCGCACGTTGCCGGGCCAGTGGTAGCGCTCCAGCTCCTTCTCGGTCTCGGCCGCCAGCCCCCGCACCTGCCGGTTGTCCTGGCGGTTGAACTCCTCGATGAAGTTGCGCGCCAGCAGCGGGATGTCCTCGCGGCGGTCCCGCAGCGGCGGCAGGTGGATCGAGAAGACGTTGAGTCGATAGAACAGGTCTTCCCGCAGCTTGCCGTTGGTGATGGCCTCGGTCGGGACCTGGTTGGTGGCCGCCACCACGCGCACGTCGACCTGGATCTCGCCCTTGCCGCCGCCGACCCGCCGGAAGCTCCCCTCCTGCAGGACGCGCAGCAGCTTGGCCTGCGTGTTGGGGTCCATCTCGGCGATCTCGTCGAGGAACAGCGTGCCGCCGTCGGCGAGCTCGAAGCAGCCCAGCCGCCGCTCGGTGGCCCCGGTGAAGGCACCCCGCTCGTGGCCGAACAGCTCGCTCTCGATCAGCGTCTCCGGGATGGCCGCGCAGTTGATGGCGACGAACGGCTTGTTACGCCGGTTGGACAGCTCGTGGACCGTGCGGGCCACCAGCTCCTTGCCGGTGCCGCTCTCGCCGTACACGAGCACGGGCGCCGTGGACGTGGCGGCCAGCTCGACCCAGCGGTAGACCTCCTGCATGCTGCGTGACTGCCCCACCATCTGGCCGAAGCTCCCCTTCTGGCGGAGCTGATGGCGCAGCAGGTTGACCTCGCGCGAGAGCGACTCCTGCTCGATCGACTTCTCCAGCAGCACCTGCAGCCGGGTGGTGTCGACCGGCTTGGTGAGGTAGTCGAAGGCCCCGTGCCGCATGGCCTCGACCGCGGTCTCGACGGTGCCGTGACCGGTGACGAGCAGGACGATGGGCGGCCGGCCCGTCTCCTTCAGCCGCTGGAGCAGGGTGAGGCCGTCCATCTCCGGCAGGACGAGGTCGGTGACGACCACGGCCGGATGCTGACTCTCGACCAGGTTGAGCGCCTCCTCGCCGGAGGAGGCGGTCTCCACCTCGTAGCCCCATTGCCCGACGAGACGGGCCAGCCCGTCGCGCTCGGCTGGCTCGTCGTCGACGACGAGGATCTTGCCGGATTTCATCTGGTCCCGTCTGTTTGGGCTCACGGTTGTCTGGCTACTTCTTCTGAACCTGCAGGTTGTTGACGACGCTCTTCACGCCCTGGGCCTGCCTCGCGAGCTGCTCGGCCCGCGCCTTCTGCTCGGCCGAATCGACCGTGCCGTTAAGGTAAACAGTGCCGCTGTTCGTGTCAACGTCCACCCGCGTCAGGTTGGCGGCCCGGTCGGCCACCAGCTTGGACTTCACGCTGGCCGTGATGGTCGCGTCGTCGAAGTTCGTCCCGGCACTTTTGCCGGTCATCGACTCGCACGCGGCCGTGGCCATGACCAGGACGAGGAGCATCGCGGCGGTCCGGGCTAGCACTCTCATCGAGACTCTCCTGTCAAGCCGCACGGTCGAGCCCTTCGATGCGCGCCTGGCACGCCACGCAGCGGGTGGCGAACGGCATGACCTTGAGCCGAGCCTTGGCGATCGCCTCGCCGCACTCGCGGCAGACACCGTAGCGGCCGGCGTTGATCTCCTCCAGGGCCCGCGTCACCTCCGCCAGCTGGCGCGCCCGGCGGTCGGCCACCGCGAAGGCGATCTCGTCGTCGTGGGTCAGGGACGCCGATCCGTAGGGGTCCTTGGCGACCTCGTGGCCGTGATCGGCGGGACGGTCGGCGCCCAGCGACTTGATCGAGTTACTCAGCGCCGAGCGCTGTTCTTCGAGATCGTGTTTGACGGAACGCATGGTCGTTGTCCCTCCCCGCCCGCATCCGGGCTCGGGAGAGTCCTAGGCAGTTGTCGTGCCACACTTGGGAGCGGCGAAAACCGATGCGCCGGCGCCCTCTTCGACGACGCGCCGGGGCCGTAAGCGGCGCCACGGCTTTACCAGGTGCAACTGCTACAACCTCAATGAGGGAATAAATTTCAATAGAGGGGCGGCGGATCTCGCGGTCTACGGGGTTTCGTCGTGGCACACCGGGTGCACTCTCCTCGCACGAGTCCGAAATCCCACAGGCGAGGGAGTGAGACCATGGCCCACAGCAGAGCCGTCCGCAGCGCCGAACCCGGCAACGCTCGGATCCACGAGCTACTCTACAAGGCGGATCAACCCCGCCGTGTCGACCTCTATATCGACTTCTTCGGCGACGGCGCCGCGCGCCTCCCCGCCCGGTGGGTCGACTACACGTTGCTGAGGTACTCGGCATGAGGGCCGGGGGGACGCTCAGCCGCCACGCCGTCCGCTTCGGGGCGGTTCTGACGCTGTCGGCCGCCGCCGCCGGCTGCGCCGGCCTCATCGGTGGGTCCGGCTCGGACTCCGGCTCGCCGTCTCCGTCTCCGACCTCGTCGAGCAAGGCGCCGTCGACCAGCACGCGGCCGGTCGACGCCAAGCAGGCCCAGCGCCTCCAGCGGATCATGACCCCCCTGGTCAAGTCGATGAACCGGCCCCTGGCGCTGAACCAGGTCAAGGTCGGCGTCATGGACGACGCCCACATCAACGCCGCCAGCGCCGGCGGCGGCGAGTTCTACGTCACGCGCGGCCTGCTCGAGCGGGCCAACGACCAGCAGCTGGCCGGCGTGCTGGCCCACGAGCTCGCCCACGACGACCTCAATCACGTCGCCAAGGCCCAGACCCTGGGGGCGGGCGTCAACATCGGCATGATCATTCTCGACCAGATCTTCCCGGGGGCGGGCGCCATCGCGCCGATTGCCGGGCAGCTGGTGATGAACCGCTACACGCAGACCGAGGAATTCGCGGCCGACCGCCACGGCGTGGAGATCCTCCAGAAGGCCGGCTATCCGCCGAGCACCATGGCCGACACCCTGACGTGGCTGATGAAGACCGAAGGTGGCAGCAGCGGTGGGTTCTTCGCCACCCACCCGGCCACCGGCGACCGCATCGAGGCCCTCCGCAAGCTGCGCTGAGCCCCGGACGCACGAGCGCCCCGGCCGGCCGGGGCGCTCGTTGCGACTCGAACCCTCCGAAACGATTCAGATCTTCAGGTCGACGTTCTCCGCATCGCTCGGCGGACCGTTCAGCTCGTCGAAGGTGCGCTCCCCGTCCTGGTCGGCCACCAGCAGCCGCACGTAGAGGCGATCGCCGACCACGGCGGCGCTGGTCAGCACGACCAGGGTCGGCGTGAACGCGATCGCTTCTTTCAGAACGCCATCCACCGCACTGTTCAGCGCCGCCTGCAGCTTGCGCTGATCGCCCGCATCCTCGACGGCGACCGAGGTCGTGACCTCGACCAGGAAGGCCGCGGCCGGCGAGGCGCTGGCGAGCAGGAGAGCGAGGGCAACGCCCAGCCGACCAGTCATCGGCCGGCCTCAGTCGCGCCCGAGGATCTTGCCCAGCACGAAGCCGAGCCCGATCGTCAGCGCGACGGCCTGCAAGGGATGCTCGCGCACGTAGTGCCGCGCGTCGCGGGTCCACGCATCCATCGATCGTCCGGTAAGCTGCTCGACGCCCTCACCGATCTCGCGCACGCGCGCCTGTACCTGTCCTGTCGTGCTCTCGGATCGCCGCTCGTTCATGGTGGGTTCTCCTCGGGCGAGGAGGCTGCGACATCTATGCCATCGGACGGAGACGGCGCGTGCGTCCGCTCTCGAGCAGCGGCGCCAGCGACTGCGCGTGCCGGCTCATCGAGGCCAGCGGGTCGCCGAGCGTGCGCAGGCGCTCAGGCACGTTGCGCAGGTGGAAGTCCTCCGGGTAGAGCGCGCGCTCCAGCTCGGCCCACTCGAGCGGCGTCGAGACCGAGGCGCCCGTGTACTCGCGCACACCGTAGGGGCTGATCAGCGTCGCGCCCCGGTGGTTGCGGTGGACGTCGATCAGGATCTTGCCGCGACGGCGCGCGCGCCGCATGTCCAGCGTGAAGAGGCGCGGCTCCCGGTTCCGGGCCAGGCGCACGATCGTCTCGGCCGCGGTCCGCACCTGCTCGAAGCTGTGGACCGGCGCCAGCGGCACCATGACGTGCAGGCCCCGACCGCCCGAGGTCTTCACCCAGGCGCGGATCTTGAACAGTCCTAGCAGGTCGCGCAGGAGCAGGGCCGCGTTGCGCACCTCGCGGAAGGCGATCTCGGTGGGGTCGAGGTCGAACAGGAGCTGGTCGGGTCGATCGAGCGCGTCGACCGTGCACGACCACGGGTGCAGCGCGATGAAGCCGAGGTTCAGCAGGTGCAGCAGCGAGGGCAGGTCGGCTCCGACGACCTGGTCGGCGTAGCCGAGGGCGGCCTGCTCACTGCGGACACGCCGGACCGGCACCCAGCTCGGGAGCCCCGGCGGTGCGGTCTTCTGGTAGATACACTCGCCAGTGACGGGATCGGGGGCGCGCTGCAGGCTCAGCGGCCGGTTGGCCACGAACGGCAGCAGGTGATCGGCCACCTCGGTGTAGTAGTCGAGGAGCTCAGCCTTGGTGACGCCGTCCTCCGGCCACATCACCTCGTCGAGATGGGTGAGGATGAGGCGACGCCCCTGGACGTCGGCGACGCGTTGCAGCTCAGGCCTCCCGCTGGTGACGGTCGGCCAGGAAGCGGTCGATCGCGGCCACGGTGCCGGCCACGGCGATGGCGGCCTGGGCGGTGCGGGCGGCGACGCTGACCACGCGGAGCAACGGCATCCGCGCCAGCAGCAGCCCCACGCCGAAACCGCCGGCCACGGCCAGCCACGGCACCCACTGCGGATTGGGCACGCGGCGCGACAGCGCATCGAGCTGGTGCTCGATCACGCGGCGGGTCAGTGCAATGTCAGCCTGGATCTCAGCTGGGCTGCGAGCCATTGCCAGTTCTCCTCGAAGGACTTCACGGTTTGGGTCGGCCACGAGACGTGCGTGAGTCGCCAGACACTCCAGGCGAGCGCGGCCAGCGAGAGCAGCGCGACTCCGCCGCCGGCGATCAGGAGCGGCTCCCAGGGCGCGTTGAAGAGCGGCGCCACCGCCGCCGCCACCAGCATCACCAGCGAGGAGATCAGGGCGACGCCGGCCACGATCACGGTCACCACCGCGATGGCCAGCGTGTAGATCAGGCGCCGCCCCTCGACGAGCCCGAGCTCGACCTCGAGGCGTAGCAGTCGGGTCAGGCGCGCCACGACACCCTCGTCCTCATGGGCAGGGGGAGGAAGGCGATGCACGGTTGCCATGTAGCAAACGAGTGAAGCAAGAGTATTGCCACTCCTGGCCGGCGCCGGGAGGAACCCGATCCGCCGACGAAAAAGAAACGAACTAGCCGAAATCGTGGGACGGAATCACGTCGCCGCGCACCGGGAGCGGCGTCACGCCGTGCGCACGCACCGATACCACTCCGTCCTGCGATTGTAAGATTCCCTCGACCAGCAGTAGAGGTGCGGTGACCAGCACCAGGCGGTGCCGCGCGAACAACCCGGGGGTGACGATGACGTTGGCGATGCCGGTCTCGTCCTCGAGACTGAGAAATACGAACCCCTTCGCCGTCCCCGGCCGCTGCCGGACGATCACGCTGCCGGCCACGCGCACATCGGCGCCGTCACGCTGGTGCTTGAGATCGGCGGCCCGCACGACCCCGGCCCGCGCCAGCCCGCGACGGCGCAGCGCGAGCGGGTGTGGGCCGAGCGTCACGCCGGTGCCCGCGAAGTCGGCAGCCAGCCGCTCGTCCGAAGTCATCTCGCGCAGCGGTCCCGCCGGCGTCGGCGCCGGCGCCGCCTCACCGGTGGCGAAGAGCGGCCCCGGGGTTGGCACAGCCGCCGCCCACAGGTCCCGTCGCCGGCTGCCGCCGAGCGCGCGCAGCGCGCCGATCGCCGCCAGCGTCTGCGCCTCGTCGCCGGCCAGCTCGGCCCGGCCGGCGAGATCGGCGACGGAGGCGAACGGCCGCATCGCCCGCGCCGCCACCAGCGTGTGGCCGGCGGTCTCGCGCAGCCCGCGGACGTAGCGCAGCCCGAGCCGCACCCCCCAGCCGCCCGCCACCGCCTCCACCGCGCACGCCCACCCCGAGCGGGTGACGTCGATGGGCAGGATCGCGAGCCCATGGCGCTGGGCGTCCTTCACGATCGTCGCGGGATGGTAGAAGCCCATCGGCTGGTTGTTGAGCAGGGCGGCGTAGAACGGAGCCGGCTGCCGCACCTTCAGCCACGCGCTCGCGTAGGCGAGCAGCGCGAAGCTGGAAGCGTGCGACTCCGGGAAGCCGTACAGCGCGAAGGCGGTGATGGCGCGCACGATCTCGTCGGCCGCGCGGCCCTCGATCCCCTGCCGGGCCATCCCCGCCCGCAGCTTGGCCTCGATCTCCACCATGCGGCGCTCGCTGCGCTTGAAGCCGAACGCGCGCCGCAGCTCCTCGGCCTCGGTGCCGCTGAAGCCAGCCGCCACCATGGCCATCCGCAGGAGCTGCTCCTGGAACAGCGGAACGCCGAGCGTGCGGGCGAGGATCGGCTCCAGGCTCGGGTGCGCGTAGGTGACGGCCTCGCGCCCGCGCCGGCGGCGGATGTAGGGATGCACCATGTCGCCCACGATCGGGCCCGGCCGGATGATGGCCACCTGCACTACGAGGTCGTAGAACTTCTCGGGATGGATCCGCGGCAGCGTGGCCATCTGGGCGCGGCTCTCGACCTGGAAGACGCCGATGGTGTCGGCCTCCTGCAGCGCCGCGTACACCTGGGGATCGTCCGGCGGCAGGTGGGCGAGGTCGACCTCGGCGCCGGTCTCGCGGGCCAGGCCAATCGAGTCCTGGAGCACCGACATCATCCGCAGACCGAGCAGATCGACCTTCACGATGCCGAGGGCCGCACAGTCGTCCTTGTCCCACTGGATCACCACCCGGCCGGGCATCGTGGCCGGCTCCAGCGGTACGACGTCGTCGAGCCGACCGGCGGCGATCACCATGCCGCCCGAGTGCTGGCCCAGGTGGCGCGGCAGGTCTTGCAATCGCGTCCACAGCCGGGCGAACGTCCGGATGCGCGGATGGCGCGGGTCGCAGCCGGCCTCGGCCAGGTGACGGGTGAGGACGTCGGCCGGGTCCTGGTAGCCCCAGGTGGAGACCAGGTGGGCGAGCCGGTCCTGCAGCTCGCCGGGCAGGCCGAGCGCCTTGCCCACCTCGCGGGCCGCGCTGCGCCCGCGGTACGTGATGACGTTGGCCGTCATGCCGGCGCCGTGGCGTCCGTAGCGCCGATAGACGTACTGGATCACCGACTCCCGTCGGTCACCGCTCGGCAGGTCGAGGTCGATGTCCGGCCACTCCCCGCGCGCCTCCGAGAGGAACCGCTCGAACAGCAGGTCCATGCCGACCGGATCGACGGCGGTGATGCCGAGCGCGTAGCACACCGCGCTGTTGGCGGCCGACCCCCGCCCCTGCACCAGGACGTCGCTGGCCCGGCAGAACTCGACGATGTCCCACACGATCAGGAAGTACCCGGCGAGGTCGAGCCGCCCGATGATGTCCAGCTCGTGGGCGATCTGGCGGCGGGCGCGGTCGGCCAGCGGCCCCTCGCCATACCGGGCGCGGGCGCCGGCCAGCGCCAGCTCGCGCAGATGCTCGAGCGCTCCGGTGCGCGGCGGCAGCGGGAACTCGGGGAAGCGATAGCCGAGATTCTTGAGCGTGAAGGCCAGACGCAGCGCCAGCTCGCCGGAGTTGGCGAGCGCCTCGGGCAGATCGCGGAAGCGCTGGGCCATCTCGAGCCCGCCCTTGAGCTCGCGCTCGCCGTTGGCCGTGAGCCGCCGGCCGGCGTGATCGAGGTCGGTCTTCTCGCGAATGCACGTGAAGACGTCGGTCACCACGCGCCCGCCGGCCCGGGCGTAGAGCGGCTGGTTGGCCGCGACGAGCGGCAGCCGCGCGGCCTCGGCCAGCCTCACGAGACGCGCCAGATCCCGCTCCTGCGCACGGTCGAGGTGACGCTGGACCTCGACGAAGCACCCGTCGCGGCCGAAGATCCCGGCCAGCCGATCGAGGATCCGGCCGGCCGCCTCGCGATCGCCCCGCGCGATGGGGTCGGCCAGCGGGCCGTGGCGGCCGCCGGTGAGACACACGAGCCCGCGCGCGTGGGCCTCGAGCTCGTCGAGCGTGATCCGCCCCGCGCCCTTGGGGGCGCCGAGCTTCAGACGCGTGATCAGCCGGCAGAGGTTGCGGTAGCCGTCGCGGTCCTCGACGAGCACCGGCAGTCGCGAGCCGTCGGCCAGCGTCAGCTCGCTGCCGATCAGCGCGCGGACGCCGGCGTGCTCGGCGGCACGGTGGAATCGCGCGGCACCGTAGACGCCGTCGCGATCGACGAGCGCAAGCGCCGGCATGCCGAGACGCGCGGCCTCGGCGGCCAGCGTCTCCGGCTGCTCGGCCCCTTCCAGAAACGTGAACGCCGACTGCGCGTGCAGCTCGACGAACACGACTAGACCGCGATGTCAGTCATCGACGTCAGTCATACAGGGCGGTGAGGGACCAGATCTCGGTGAGGCGGTCGTGAGAGAGGCGCCAGAGGGTGGCGTCGGAGAGGGCGACGTCCCATTCGTCGTGGGCCCAGGCGTCGGTGTCCCACCAGTGGCCGGACAGGCGCCAGGGGCCGGCGCACGTGTCCACGCAGGCATCGAGACCGGCCGCGTCTCGCACGCGCGTGGGGCGGCCGTCGTGGGTCTCGACCTCGACCCGGCGAGGAGGACGCAGCCGCCTGAGCGCCAGCGGGCCGGCGACGGCGCGCGAGGCCGTGTCGTCCTCGGGACGGGCGGGAGCCTCGCCACGCGCCGCCTCGCGGCCGTCGAAGGGGGCGAGCGCATAGTCGTCGGGCCGGTGGGAGTCGACCACGACCGGAGTGCCGACGTTGGCCCCTCCCACCAGCAGCGTCAGACGCGTGAGCACGGTGGCCAGGTCGCGCGGCGCCGGCGTGGGCGGTTGCCAGAGGCCAACCGGAGCGACACGCTGAGGAACGACGCGCGCGCTGAGCGCCACGCCGGTGACGGCGGCGGGAGGCGGATGCGCCTCGATCTCCAGCGCGAGCAGGGCCACGATGGGCCCGGCCTCGCCGAGCGGCGCGGCCAGCGCCACCGAGCGCGCGTGGTGACCACCGGAGGCGAGCGCCAGCCGGACCTCGAGCACGTCGATGAGCAGATGCGCGACGGTCAGCCGCGCGCACAGCCGTCCCAGCACGCGCTCCAGCACGGGGGCGAGCGCGGGCACCGTGGCGATCTCCCAGTCGAGCCCCTGCGCCTCCGCCCAGAATGGCGGCGGCGTCCACGGCCGGAACGGGGCGCGATCGACTCCGGTGGCGAGATCGTGCGCGGCCAGGCCGGCGGGTCCCAGTCGCGCCCCCACCCCGTGGCGTGGCAACGCGGCCAGGTCGCCGAGCGTCACCAGCCCCCAGCGCGTGAACGTCGCGGCCAGCCCGGCCGCCCACGGCACGACGCTCAGCGGCACCGCCGCCAGCGTGACGCGCTCGTTGCCCGGCGCCAGCACGTGAACCGCCGGCCCCACGCGCGTGGCCACGCCGGCGGCCGCACGACTGCCGGCGATGGCCACCCGCGCCTCGAGCCCTATCGCCCCCGCCTGGCGGCGCAGGCGGCGGCCGAGCGCGGCCTCGTCGCCGAACAGACCTTCGAGGCCGGCGAGATCGACGTGCACGAACCCGGGTGCGGCATCCTCGAGCCGCGGGGACACCGACAGGCACGCCTCGAGCAACGCGTGGCGCGCCGCCGCCTCGGCCTCCGCGGAGACCGGGCGTCGCACCAGCGTGGGACAGCGCACCACGGCCTCGGCGTCGGTGAGCCCCGGCCGTACCCCCTCGGCCCGCGCCCGTGCGTTGGCCTCGACGATCCGTGTGGCGGGCGGCGTCCCGGTGACCACGGCGAGCGGCTGCTCGCGCAGCCCGGGCTCCGAACGCTCGAGCGCTGCGGCCGCGAACGCCTCCACGCGCACGCACGCCAGGCGGCTCACGCCGTCCACCAGAGGTGCTCGGTCTCGGCCGACCAGGGTGCACCTTGCTTCCGGACAACATGCAGCCCTGTGCGCATTCCGGCCAGCCGGCGGGGCACCGGACCGGGCCCCGACCAGGCCAGCTGGTCACGTCGCGTCCGGACCGAGAGCGCGGCGGCTCCCCCGACCACCCGACGGGCGCCGAGGACGAGCACGGCCACCCCCGAGCGCCGCGCCGCCTGCCGCAGGCGGAACGCGGCGTCCAGCGGCAACCGGGGAGGCGACTCACCGACGTCGAGCACGACCAGGGCGAAGCCGGGGCACCGCGCGAGGAGATCGACCGCCTTGAGCGCGTCGGCGCGACGCCCCTCGCCGCGCACCCATAGCATGCGGCGAAGCTCGACGCCGGCCGCGGCCGCGGAGCCCGGATCGAAGGCGTGGTCGACATCGACCAGCGCGGCCCACGCCCCACGCCGCGTGACCGAGCGCAGGCAAAGCGTGAGCACGCTCGTGCGCCCCGAAGACAGCGGTCCCACGAGCTCGGTCATCGCCCCCTGGCGGAGGAGCCGATCGACCAGCATGACGTAACACTATTCAGGTGTTGATATATCTGCAAGGCCCAGATGTGGTGGGGCGTGATCGAAGCAGCCCCAATATCCTGAGCCTCGGCGCCGGCGTCGTCTGGCTCGTGGCAAATCCGCGTTTCCGTGGCCTCGCGCTTGCACTTCTTTTCAAAAAACACCGCGAAGGGACGGCACGATGGCGAAACAGATCGGATACGCAGTGGTGGGGCTGGGCGACCTCACGCTGCAGAGCGTGCTCCCTGCCTTCGCGCGCGCGGGTGAGAACTCGCGTCTCGTCGCCGTCGTTGGAATGGATCGCAGCCAGGCCCAGGCCGTCGGCCAGCAGTTCCGCGCCGTGGCCTACCACACCGACGAGCTGCGCCAGTGCCTGCAGCGCGACGACGTGAACGCGGTGTACCTGGCCCTGCCGCCCACCCTGCACTGCGACTACGCGGTCGAGGCCGCGCGGCTGGGCGTCCACGTGCTCTGCGAGCGGCCGATGGCGGTGATGGCCGACGAATGCCGCCGCATGATTCGCTCCGCGCAGACCAACCGGGTGAAGCTGATGATCGCCTATCGGCTTCAGTTCCATCCCGCCCACGCCCGAGCGCTCGAGCTCGTGCGCGCCGGCGCGATCGGCACGCCCCGCACGATCGCCACCGATCTGACCATCCGGATCGAGGCAGCCGACGATCCCCGCCTGCAGCGGCGCCTCGGCGGCGGTAGCGTGTACGACCTGGGCGTGACGTGCATTCACGCCGCCCGGGCGCTGTTCGGCACCGAGCCCGCCCAGGTGATGGCGATGACGGCCCGCACCAGCCGCCGCCACGGCGGCGACGCCGACGACGGCGCCGTCGCCCTCATCCGATTCCCGGACGAGCGGCTGGCCCACCTGCACACGAGCTTCGGCGAGGAGCCGCGGGCCGCCCTGCGAATCCTCGGCGAGGACGGTTGGCTGGAGCTCGACAACGCGTATCGTCACGACGCGACCGCCACGCTGACGCTGACCCGTCGCGGCCATCACGAGACGCTGGCCCTGGAGCCCTCCGATCCCTTCGCGGCCGAGCTGGCCTACTTCTCCACCTGCATCCTGCAGGACCGTGCCCCCGAGCCGTCCGGGATCGAGGGATTGCAGGACGTCCGACTGGTCGAGGCGATCTACCGCTCGGCCCGCGACGGCCGGCCGGTCACCTTGCCTCGCCTGGCCCGTCCCGAGGCGATGCCGACCGCCGAGCCCGAGGTGCGCAAGGGCCTGGCCGATCATCGCCAGGCCGGGTGATGCGACCCCGCTCATCTCTCACCAAAGGAGGCGCTGCGATGAAGCCATGGACGAGCGCGATGTCCCTGCTCGTGGCCGGCGCGATGCTGGCCGGCCCGGCCATCGCCCAGACCACCCCGCCGAGCGGCGACATGAAGGCCAAGGACAGCACCGGTATGAAGTCCCGGCACGGCGGTCGTGCGGCCGGCGTCGGCGCCGAGCAGGTCAAGGCCGCCCAGCAGGCGCTCAAGGACAAGGGTCACGATCCCGGGGCGGTGGACGGCAAGATGGGTCCCAAGACTCAGGCGGCCGTGCGCAACTTCCAGAGCAAGGAAGGACTCAAGGCGACCGGACGGCTCGACAGTGAGACGCGCGCCAAGCTCGGTGTCGAGGTCAAGGGCGGATAGCGGCCAGGGCCCGGGGGGCCGGCTCCAGGCCCCCGTCCTTCTACTCGACTGGTGGCTCCTCCGTCCGCGCCGTATTCTCCAGCGTGCCGAACAGCCGATCGAGCGTCGCCACTGCCGGCCCCGTTCCGCCCACCGTCGTCATCGCCGCCGCCAGCGCATCGCGGCCGTTCCCACCCAGGTCGGCGAGCATGGCCTGGCCCGCGAGCGTGACAGCCGCCCCCTCCCAACCCGGCACGACCCGCAGACGCCCGTCGAACGACAGGCGCGCGTCGGCCACCGGCGGCGCTCCGATCAGCGCACGCCACGGCGCGACGGCCACGCGCTGCAACCGCGCGCTCACGTCGAGCCCGCGCAGGTCGCGGGCCACGATACCGTCGAGGGCGGCCTCGGCGCCGCCGTCCAGTCCGGCGCGCGCGGTTACCAGCCAGGCGCCGTCGTTTCGGCGCTCGGGTGCGTGGGCTGTGACCTGCAGCCCCTGCACGCGCACGGGCCGGGGCCCTTGCAGGACCAGGGTGCCGTCGGCCACCTGCACGCGGCGGAGCAGCAGCTCGGGCCGCCCCCGCAGCGGATCCATCAGCATGGCCAGCGTGGTCGCCGCGGTGGCGGCCGGCAGCGCCAGCGTGGGCGCGGTGAGATCGAGCCGGTTGATGCGACCGGTGCCGGCGACGAGGTCGAGACGGTCGAGGACCACGGACACCGCGGCGGCGCGCAGCCGCGGCCGCCCCTCGACTGGCAGCGTCACCACCGCGTCGGTGACACGCGCGTGACCGGAGGCCAGCGAGCGGCCCCCGATCAGCAGCACGCCGACGTCGAGATTGCCGCGGCCACGCTGGATGGCGTCGAGCGGCCCCGGCCCGAGGTCGCGCACGAGGGCGGGCACGTCCAGGCCGTGCGCCCGCACCTGCAGCAGGTAGCCGTCACCGCGCGGCTGGCCAGTGAGGTATACGGTGGCGCCGTACGCCGCCATCTCCACCGCGAAGGCGACGTCGGAGCTCTCGGCCGGCGCCGTGGTGAGCCGGCTCAGACGCACGTCGAGGTCGCGGACCACCAGGGCGGCGGCGCCGCCCTCGCTGGCGCCCTCGACGACGAGCCGCCCGCCGGCGATCACGAGGTCGTCGATGCGCACGGGCAGGCCGGTCGCCGCGGCCGGCGCCGCGCCGAGACCGGCGGCCAGCTCGGCGAGATCGAGCCCGGCGCCCGCCCGCAGCGTCAGCACCGGGGCCACGACCCGCGCGCGGCTGAGCGTGAGCGGTCGCGTCAGCAGGCGAAGCGGACTGACGGTGGCCACGACGTGGTCGGCCCGGAGCATCTCGCGACCGGCGGCGTCCCGCGCGCGAACGCCGGCCAGGGCCAGCCGTCCGGTCAGGGGGTTGTAGTCGAAGGTCGCGACGTCCACGCCGCCGGGCGCCAGCGCGGCCACGCGCCGCTCGAGCGCCAGCGTGGCCAGGCCGGCGCCGCCGATGACGGCGGCGATCAGCGTCAGCGCGACGAGGAGAGCCTTCACGCTGCCCGGCGTCCGGTGTCGACCATCTTCGCGACCGCGGCGTGCTCGTGTTGACGCGCCATCCCGGCGCTCGCCCGCGCCGCCTGATGCAGGAACAGACCGATCAGGATGAACCACAGACCGCCCACCAGCTCGCCGGCGACGAGCCGGACTCCACCGAGCACGATGAGCAGGAGCGCGAACGCCGACCCGCCCCGGCTCGCCCACTGCGTGGCCCAGCCGAGCCGGCCGCTCCACGACCACAGCATCGCGCGCAGCAGTCGCCCGCCGTCCAGCGGGAAGCCGGGCACGAGGTTGAAGATGCCGATGACCAGGTTGACGGCGGCCAGGTAGCCGGTGAGGGCAGCCAGCCAGGCGGAGCCGGCCACCACCCGGCCCAGACCGTAGAACAGCGCGGCCAGAGCAAAGCTCGTGAGCGGTCCCACGGCGGCGATCAGGAACTCGGCCCGGGGCGTGGGCGGCTCCGACTCCATCTCGGAGACGCCGCCGAAGATGTGCAGGCGGATGCCGCTGACGCGGACGCCGTGGCGGCGGGCCACCAGCGCGTGGGCGAGCTCGTGCAGGAGCACCGAGGCGAACAGCATCAGGGCCGCGGTGGCGCCGTGCAGCCACGCCCACGCCGGCGTCACGTCGGGCAGGACGTGGGGGACGTAGCCGACCGCCAGGCTCCACGAGAGGAGCGCGAACACGAGGAGCCAGCTGGCGTCGATCCGGATCGGGATTCCTGCAACGCGAAGGATCTGGAGCATGGGGGTATCCTGAAATCAGATCTGAGCAAACCATGCGCCACCCATCCGCTCGGGCTGGTGGCGACACGATTCGAGGGCGCCATGACACCGATCCGCCTCCTTGCACTCCTCGTCACCCTGCTGACCGCCACCGTGGGCTGCGCTCGCGTGCAGCCCCACATCGCGCTCCCCCAGGTCACGCTGGGCGAGCCGTCGTTCTATCCGACACTGGAGGCGTACGCCGGCGCCCCCATCGTGGGGGGCAACGCCGTCGAGATCCTCTTGAACGGCGAGCAGATCTTCCCCGCCCTGCTGGAGGCCATCCGCGCCGCCCAGCGCACGATCACCTACGCGCAGTACTACTATGAGGAAGGGCCGGTGGCCCGCGACGTCGCCGAGGCGCTCGCCGAGCGCTGCCGGGCCGGCGTCGGTGTCAACGTCCTCCTGGACGCCTTCGGCTCCCTCAGCATCCCGACCGAGTACCTGGACCTGATGCGCGTCTCCGGCTGTCACGTCGTGTGGTTCCGGCCGCTCAGCCAGTACGTCTTCCGGACCTACTACAAGCGCAACCACCGCCGCATCCTCGTCGTCGACGGCCGCGTCGGCTTCACGGGTGGCGCCGGCGTCAGCCGCAAGTGGATGGGCAATGGCCGTACCGAGAACCACTGGCGCGATACCGACGTTCGCGTGCAGGGGCCGGTGGTGGAGTATCTGCAGGCGGCCTTCGTCGAGAACTGGCTGGAGGCCACCGGCATGGTGCTCGGCGGCGAGGCCTACTTCCCCCGCCCCATCGAGCCGCGCGGCCAGGTGTACGCGCAGGTGGCGCGCAGCTCACCGACCGGCGGCAGCACCGCAATGTACACGACGCTGCTGCTGGCGCTCTCCGGCGCCCGCCGCTCGGTGCTCGTCACCAACCCCTACTTCGTCCTCGATGAGCGCATGCGGGACGCCGTGCTGCGGACGGTCGGCCGCGGCGTGCGAGTGGCGGTGCTGGTGCCCGGCGTCATCGACCACAACCTCGTGCGCCAGGCCAGCCGGGCCCAGTTCGGCGAGCTCCTGCGGGCGGGCGTGGAGATCTACGAGTACACGCCGGCCCTGCTCCACGCCAAGACGATGGTGATCGACGGTGTGTGGGCGACCATCGGCAGTACCAACCTCGACAACCTGTCCTTCGCGTTCAACGACGAGCTGAACCTGTTCTTCTACGATCGGGGCGTGGCCCAGCAGCTGGAGCGGATATTCCTGGAAGACATGAAGGTCGCGCGGCAGGTGACGTACGAGGCGTGGAAGGATCGGGGCATCCGGGCCCGGCTGCTGGAGGTGCTGGCCCTCCCCATCCGCGACCTGCTGTGAGCGGACAGCGGAGGGGGCCGGCGCCCCCTCCGCTCCCCACGGCTAGAGCCGGCTGCGGCCGGCCACCAGCCGGTAAATGCCGAGCACGATGATGGCGCCAACCACGGCCATGATGAAGCCGGCCGCCTCACCCTCGCGGTACAGGCCCATCACACGCCCCAGCCACCCACCCAGCATGGCGCCGATGATGCCGAGCACCACCGTCAGGATGACGCCACCGGGGTCGTTCCCCGGCATGATCAGCTTGGCGACGAGGCCTACGACCAGGCCGAAGACGATCCACAGGAGAATGTCCATCGCGACGCTCCTTTCAAGAGTCAACGCGGGGAATCACGTACGCGCGACTAGGAGTGCACGCTGGATGCCACGAAGTCGGAGTTGTAGAAGTTGCTCTACTCTTCCCGATGCTGCCATTCGGCGATGATGCGGGTGGCGCCGAGGGCGGACATGCCAACCAGGGGCAAGGTGAGCAGCCCGGGCAGGAGCGCCTCGTCCCACGGTAGCGTCACCGCGGCCCGGAAGACCTCGACACCCATGAGATTGGCGACGATGAAGAAGGCGACCCACAGCCACAGCCGCATGCGCTGGCTCCTCTCGAGCGAAATCGGGTGATGGGCCCAGCGCACTTTACGGCATCGTGCGAGGGTCACTCAAGCAGGTTGTGGCGGCCTGGGGGACTGGCACGCCCTTCGCTTGAGAGGAGGCCATGAGCCTTTGCGCTTCGTGTGGTCTACAACTCTCCGGAGACGCAGCGCTGTGCCCGCACCATCACTGCGTGTACGGCGACGACTGGGCGGTGGCCAACCGGATCATGTGCGACTTCTTCCATCGGAAGAAGATTCCGCCCCGGTTGACGCAGCACGACCGCGACGACGACTTCTGGGCCCACACGGCCGAAGCCGCCTGAGCCGACCGCGTCAGGCGGTCGCGGCGTGCGGCGCCGACGGAACCACGGTGGTCGGCGCGTAGAACGAGGCCTCGCCCAGGCCCTGCAGGGCATCGCGTGTGAACGCGATGAGGTGGTGGCTGACGATCGCCGCGTGGATGAGCGGCTCGATGTCACCGGCCTTGAGCGCGGGCCACGCCAGCTGCCAGAACGTGCGCCGGTAGTCGCTGCGCACGCCGCACCGCCAGACGAGCCGGGCCAGGATCCCGAGCCCCATCCGCACGTTGGCCCACGAGGCCCGCTGGGCGTTCATCGGGTACTTCCGGCGACGGGCGAAGGTGTAGGCGATGTTGTGGGCGAACCGGGCGTACACGGCCTCGGGGGCGTAGGCCGCCGCGATGCACCGCCGCCACATCTCGCGCACCGTCTCGTAGGGGAGCTTGAACTCGACGTTCGACTCGCGCCCCTCCCCGCTCAGCAGCCGTCCCTCGATCTCCAGCCGGCGCCACAGCGGCGTCTTGGGCAGCGCGTACAGGATGTTGATGGTCAGCATGGGGATGCGGGAGGCGTGGATGAACTCGATGATCCGATCAGCGGTGTCGGGCCCGTCGGTGTCCAGCCCGAGAATGATGCCGGAGACCACCTCGATGCCGTAGCTGTTGATGCGCTCGACCGATTCCAGGATCGGCAAGCGCAGGTTCTGGTCCTTGGAGATGGCGTGCAGGGCGGCCGGCTCCGGCGTCTCGATGCCGCAGAAGACCGTGATGAAGCCTGCCTCCCGCATCAGCTCCAGCACCCGCTCGTTCTTGGCGATGTTGAGCGTCGCCTCGCAGGCGAAGCGCAGCGGGAACTTGTTGCGCGTCTGCCATTCGACCAGGTGGGGCAACAGCTCCAGCGCGGCCTTCTGGTTGCCGATGAAGTTGTCGTCGACGAAGTAGACGCTGGTGCACCCGGCCGCCGCGATGAGGTCGAGCTCGCGCAGCACCTGCTCGGCCGACTTCAGCCGCGGGTTGCGCCCGTAGAGGGCCGGAATGTCGCAGAACTCGCACGAGTACGGGCAGCCGCTGGAAAACTGCATGTTGGCGATGAAGTACTCGCGCAGCGGGATCATCTCGTAGGCCGGCGTGGGGAAGTCGGCCAGCGGCAGCCGCTCCGTCGTCTCGAACCGCAGCTGGCTGGCCGGGCGGCCCGGCGTGCGGTCCAGGTGCTCGATGAGACGATCGGTGGCGTCGCCGATCTCGCCGACGTGCACCATGTCGGCGTCCGGGTAGTACTCCGGGCACCCCGACACCGAGGGCCCGCCGACGATGGCGGGCCGGCCGTGGCGGTGGGCGCGGGCGATCACGTCGTGGATCTGGGCCCGCTGGATGTGCATGCCGGAGACGAACACCGCGTCGGCCCAGTCGAAATCCTCCGGCGTCGCCGGCCGGGAGTTCTCGTCGACGAAGCGCACCGTCCACGTCTCCGGCAGGTAGGCGGCCACCACGAGTAAGCCCTGCGGAGGCATGAACGCCCGCACCCGCCCGCCGAAGAACTCGTAGGCGTGCTGGAAGGTGCCGAACGAGCGGGCGTATCGTGGATACACGCACAGGACGCGCCGCCGGTGAGTCGATCGATAGGACGTACGCATGAAATCCGGCCAAGCATAACGTATTCGTCCACGGATCGCCCCACGATCGCGACCGGGGCGTGGGCAAAGCGCGTGGGCATCGGCTAGAATGCGCCGGTCAGGAGGATCCCCATGGAGCTGAGCTCGGTCAAGGCGGTCGTCACCGGCGGCGCTTCGGGGCTGGGCCGCGCGACCGCGGCGCGCCTCGTGGCCGCTGGCGCCCAGGTGGCGCTGCTCGATCGACCGGCCTCGGCCGGCGCCGAGGTGGCCAAGGCGCTGGGGCCGGCCGCCGTCTTCACGCCGGCCGACGTGACGAGCGCCGACGAGGTGGCCGGGGCCCTGGAGCGCGCGGCCGCCGCCACCGGCGGCATCAACGTGCTGATCAACTGCGCGGGCATCGGCACCGCCATGAAGACCTTCGGCAAAGCCGGCCCGGCCAAGCTCGAGGAATTCACCCGGGTCATCCAGGTGAACCTGATCGGGACCTTCAACTGCATCCGGCTGGCCGCCGTCCACATGGCCCGCAACACGCCGACGGCCGACGGCGAGCGGGGCGTCGTCATCAACACCGCGTCGGTGGCCGCGTTCGACGGCCAGATCGGCCAGGCCGCCTACTCGGCCTCCAAGGGCGGCATCGTGGGGCTCACGCTGCCGGTGGCGCGCGACCTCGCCGAGCAGGGCATCCGGGTCATGACGATCGCGCCCGGCATCTTCGAGACTCCCTTGCTCGGCACCCTGCCCGATCCGGTGCGCGCCTCGCTCGCCAATCAGGTCCCCTTCCCCAAGCGGCTCGGCCAGCCCGACGAGTACGCCTCGCTGGCCCTGCAGATCATCACCAACGTGATGCTCAACGGCGAGACCATCCGGCTGGACGGCGCGATCCGGATGCAGCCGCGATGAACCCCTCGGAGGGGGGCTTCGCCCCCCTTCCGACGGTCGTCGCGCGCCGTTCGGCGCGCTCCTCCCTGCCTCCCCCGAGAACAGGATTGCGCGGGCAAAGCCCGCGCTCGAACTCCTCGGCCCCAGCAACTTCTTGAGCGAAATCACGGACCCGGATCGCGGCGACGAAGCCGCCGCTCGGATACGCGCCAGGCAAAGACCGAGCACTGGCGCTGACGAGCCCCATCCCGACCACGATCGCGGGGAGGACCCGACAGGCGCGCCGGGTGAAGAAAGTTCAAGGGAGATGGGGGAGGTGAAGGTCGACAGGACGGCGCTGGAGGAGTTCGGGAGAGCGGATGGGCGGAAGTCGCGGACGGTGTTCGAGGCGCACACGCAGACGACGGGGCGAGTGCGGGTCGTCGACTATCGCAACGAGCGGCGGTTGATCGTCAGTGGCGACATCCTGTCCATCTACCCGCTCGACGAGGACTGGGAGCGGCTCAAGAAGGAGTACTGGTGGCACGCCCTGGCCGCCGTCGGCATGCCGCGACGCCCGCGCGTGTTACTGGTCGGGCTGGGTGGCGGCACCCAGGTGCACATGCTGCAGCGGCTGGCCCGGCCCCGCGAGATCACCGTGATCGAGCGCGATCCGGTCATCGTGCGGGTGGCCTGCGACTGGTTCGGGCTGCGCCGGATCGGCGGCCTGGAGTTCCTGTGCGGGGATGCCACCCGCATCGTGCCCTGGCTCACCCAGGTCGGCCGTCGCTTCGACTTCATCATGGAGGACGCGGCCTACGCGGCTCCCCCCGAGGTCGGCTTGCCATTGGCCCAGGCGCTGGTGCCGCTGCTCGCCCGCGGCGGCCGCCTGGTGATCAACCGCCACCTGCGCGGCGACGGGCGTCAGGTGGCCGCCGCGCTCCGGCCGCACTTCGCCGACGTCCGCGTGCGCCGCGTGCGCCGGGACGGCGAGAACGTGCTGGTGTGCTGCTCGCTGGCGCCGGCCGCTCAG
This sequence comes from uncultured Candidatus Rokubacteria bacterium, assembly GCA_963734175.1. GTDB lineage: Bacteria > Methylomirabilota > Methylomirabilia > Rokubacteriales > CSP1-6 > AR5. The sequence continues at coordinate 379,462 of CAVTGC010000009.1, read as the reverse complement.
CGAGCGGGCAGGCGCTTGTAGCGCAGGCGGTGGGGGCGGTCGGCCTCGGCGCCCAGACGGCGGCGACGGTCGGCCTCGTAGTCGGCGTAGTTGCCCTCGAACCACACCACGCGGCCCTCGTCCTCGAAGGCCAGCATGTGGGTGGCGAGACGGTCGAGGAACCAGCGGTCGTGGCTGATGATGACCGCGCAGCCGGCGAACTCCAGCAGGGCGTCTTCCAGCGCGCGTAGCGTGTCGACGTCGAGGTCGTTGGTGGGCTCGTCGAGCAGCAGGACGTTGCCGCCGCTCCGGAGCGTCTTGGCCAGGTGCAGCCGGTTGCGCTCGCCGCCGGAGAGCGTGCCGACCGTCTTCTGCTGGTCGGTCCCCTTGAAGTTGAACGAGGCGACGTAGGCGCGCGAGGGCAGCTTGCGTCCTCCGACTTCCATGATCTCGGCGCCCCCCGAGATCTCTTGCCACACGGTCTTGTCGGCCTCGAGGGTGTCGCGACTCTGGTCGACGTAGGCGAGCTTGACGGTGTCGCCTACCCGCAGGGTGCCGCCGTCGGGCTTCTCCTGGCCGGCGATCATGCGGAACAGCGTGGTCTTGCCGGCGCCGTTGGGACCGATGACGCCCACGATGCCGCCGCGCGGGAGACTGGAACGACAGCCCGTCGATCAGCGCCCGGTCGCCGTAACCCTTCACCAGCCCCTCGGCCTCGACGACCAGGTCGCCCAGCCGCGGGCCCGGCGGGATGGCGATCTCCAGCCGCTCGACCCGCTCGGTGTTCGGCGCGTCGACCATCGCCTCGTAGGCCTGCAGCCGCGCCTTGCTCTTGGCCTGCCGCGCGCGCGGAGAGAGCCGCACCCACTCGAGCTCGCGCTCCAGCGTGCGCTGGCGGGCCTGGTCGGCCTTCTCCTCCTGGGCCAGGCGCGCCTGCTTCTGCTCCAGCCAGGAGGTGTAGTTGCCCTCCCACGGGATGCCGGCGCCGCGGTCCAGCTCGAGGATCCAGCCGGCCGCGTTGTCGAGGAAGTACCGGTCGTGGGTGATCGCCACCACCGTGCCCGTGTACTCCTTCAGGAAGCGCTCCAGCCACGCCACCGACTCGGCGTCGAGGTGGTTGGTGGGCTCGTCCAGCAGCAGCATGGCGGGCTTGGCCAGCAGCAGGCGGCACAGCGCGACCCGCCGCCGCTCACCGCCGGAGATCTTGGCGATGTCGGCATCGCCCGGTGGCACCCGGAGGGCGTCCATGGCCAGCTCCACCGTGCGGTCGAGGTCCCAGGCGTTCACGGCGTCGATCTGGTCTTGCAGGCGCGACTGCTCCTCGAGGAGCTTCTCCATCTGATCGTCGTCCAGCGGCTCGCCCAGCTTGCCGCTCACCTCCTCGAAGCGCGCGAGCAGGGCGCGCGTCTCCGCCACGCCGTCCTCGACGTTGGCCGCGCACGTCCTTGGTGGGATCGAGCGACCGGCTCCTGCGGCAGGTAGCCGATGCGCAGTCCGTCGGCCGGAAACGCCTCGCCCAGGAAGTCGTCGTCGACACCGGCCATGATCCGCAGCAGCGAGGACTTGCCGGCGCCGTTGGCGCCGAGCACGCCGATCTTGGCCCCGTGGAAGAACGACAGGTAGATGCCGCGCAGGATCTCCCGCTTGGGCGGGACGACCTTGCGCAGATCCTTCATGACGAACGCGTATTCACCGGCCATGAGACCGCCATTGTACAGGAGCGCCGGGAAACGTCATCCGAGCAGCCGGCGGTGCTCGGGCATCATGCAGCGGTCCTGCACGACGCGGATGCCGGCGCGAGCCAGCCGCTCGGCGGCAACGTCGTTGCGAATCCCGAGCTGGAACCAGACGGCGGCCGGCCGCCACGGCAGCGCCAGGATCTCGGCGCGCGTGGCCGGCAAGGTATTCCGGCCGCCGGAACACATCGATCACGTCCACCGGGCCCGGCAGGTCCGACAGTGTCCCCCGCACGGGCTCGTCGAGGATCTGGGTGCCGACCAGCACGGGATTGACCGGCAGCACGCGATAGCCGGCGCGGGCGAGATAGGAAGGGACGTAGAACGCGGGCTCGGCGGGCTTCGCCTTCGCGCCCAGCACCGCCACCGTGCGCGCCTCGCGCAGGATGCGGGTGAGGCCGGCGTCGTCGTCGACGAGGTTGGCGGGCCACTGTTCGGTGGTGGACATGCCTTTCCGTATTCCTCTCAGGGCGCGGCGAGCGCGGCCAGCATCGACTCGCCGAGCGTCTCGACCCGCCAGCGCCGCACGCCCTCGACCCGGCTCAGGTCGTTCAGCGTCTGCGGAGCCGCCTCGGCGATCGCCGTGATGAGCCGATTGGGCAGCAGCACGCCCGGCTCGAGGCCAACCTGCTCGGTGGCCCCCGTTCGCCACCGGCGCAGCTTGTCGATGCGGCGGCTCATCGCACCCGGGATGCTGGGCCGCCGGTGTCGCGGCAGCACGGGCAGATCGCCCTCGTCCAGCGCCAGCGCGCGCTCGACCGCCTCCTGGATGGCGCCGCCCCAGCGCCCGAGCACGCGCGGCGTGATGCCGGCGATGGCGCCCAGCGTGGCGGCGTCGCGCGGCGTGGCCTGGGCCACGCGGAGCAGCGTGTCCTCGTTGAAGATCTTGAAGGGCGGCCGGTCGGCCGCCCGGGCCAGCTGCTCGCGTAGCATCCACAGCTCGCGAAGGATTGCCATGCCCCGGGGCGGCAGGTCGCGGGCACCCTTCACGCCGAGCCACACGTCGGGATCGACAGGGCGCTCGGGAGCGGGCTGGGCCGCCAGCGCCGCGCACTCCTCCTCGACCCACGCCAGGCGCCCGATCTTCTCCAGCTCCTCGATCAGCTTCTCCTTGAGCGCGAAGAGGTGCTGCACGTCGGCGGCGGCGTAGAGCACCTGGGACGGGCTCAGCGGCCGCTCCGACCAGTCGTCCTTCTGGCGCGAGGGCGGCAGCGTGACCGCCAGGTAGGTCTCGAGGAGGACGTCGAGGCCGAGCGCGCGGCCGCCGAGGAAGCGGCCGGCGATCGCGGTGTCGAACACCGATCCGAAGGCCAGGCCGTAGCGGCGCTTGAGGTGCACCAGGTCGTTGTCGCCGGCGTGGAGCACCAGCCGGGGGCCGCTGGTGAACAGCGGTGCCAGCGGGCTGAGATCCGTCAGCGCGAGCGGGTCCACCAGCCACACCCCGCCGGTGGGCACGCCGATCTGGATCAGCGACAGGCGCTCGGGATAGTGGTGCAGGCTGTCGCCCTCGGTGTCGAGGGCGATCTCCGACGCGGCCGAGAGCTCGCGCACGGCGCGTGCAAGATCCTCGGGATCCTGGGCCCAGCGGACGGCGGTCAGATCGGGCGCGGTCAGGACGCCGCTACGCCTTCCGGCGGCTGAGCATCGACTGCTGCATGCGCTCGAAGCGACGTCGCAGCGGCTCGAGCCCCTCGTCGTGGGTGATCACGTACAGCTCGCCGCGGCGGACGGCATCGAGCACCATGGCCGCCACGGTGTCGGGCGGCAGGTAGCGGCCGATCAGCTCGACGGCGGCGGACGCCGTGCCCGCCTCGTTGCGGAGCGCGGCGGGCCGGCTGCGCTCCGACTCGCGGATACGCGTCTCCACGCCCATCGGGCACAGGACGGACACGCCGATGCCGTGGGGCTTGAGGTCCTTGGCGAGTGTCTCCGAGAGACCGACCACCGCGTACTTGGAGGTGTTGTAGACGCCGAGCCCCTGGCTGGCGATCAGCCCGGCCATGGAGGCGGTGTTGACGATGTGGCCGCGCTCGCCGCCGGCGATCATGCGCGGCACGAACGCCTCGATGCCGTGGATCACGCCCCAGAGGTTGACGCCGAGCACCCACTGCCAGTCGCGATGCGTGGCCGTCTCGAGCCCACCCCAGGCAGCGACGCCCGCGTTGTTGCAGAGCACGTGGACGGCGCCGAACGCCGACCACGCCCGCTCGGCCAGGGCCTGGACCTGGCCCAGATCCGTCACGTCGGTCCGGACCGCCAGCGCGTCGACGCCGTGGCTGCGCGCCTCGCGGGTGACGCCCTCCATCGCGGGCTCGTCGAGGTCGGCGACGACCACCCGGGCGCCCTCGCGGGCCAGGGCCAGCGCCAGGGCCCGGCCGATCCCGCTGCCCCCGCCCGTCACGACCGCGACTTTGCCCTTGAGCTGGTCCACGAGGAGTCACGGTATCCGGCCCGGGCCTCGCGGTCAAATCGACCGCCCAGCCGGCGGCGCCGACGCGCGCGACGTGGGGGCGGGGGTGACAGGGTCCCCTGCGGTTCCGCGAGAGACTACCTGGTGCGCCCAGGCGTGGTCGGAGCCTGGTCCTACGTGGGGCCCGACACGATCGAAGCCAACGGAACCGCAGGAGACCCTGTCACCCCCGCCCCCACGTCGCGCACGCCGGCGACCATGCGTCCATGCGTCGCCTCATCGGCGACGCCACGGCTCGGACAGCTAGCTGCTGCCGGCGGCGGCGCGGGGGAGGCGGTCGAGCCAGCGGGGGTGCCAGCCGGTGCGGCGCAGGGTGGCGAAGACGCGCTCGGGGTTGCCCCAGTCGCTCCACTCCACGCCCTTGATCCGCACGACGCCGAGGCGGTCGGCCGCGGGCACCAGCACGCGCTCGGAGAAGTTCAGCTCCGGGAGCATCGCGTAGATGCGCTCGGCGACGGCGGCCTCGCGCGCGGAGCCGCGGGCGCGGCGGATGGGCTCGAAGGCCTGGAGCAGGTCACGCGAGCCGGTGGCGAACAGATCGATGAAGGCGGCGATCCGGCCGACCATCACGAAGCTGTTCCAGAGACAGCCGCGCGTCAGCAGATCCGCGGCCAGCTCGGCCGACGGCTTCTCCCAGAAGCGCCGGATCGGGAACACGGGCTCGCCGTCGAGCGGCAGGGCCCGCTCGGCGGGCTCGATCCAGCCGTACTCCGTCTCGGGCTCGGACGCCTCGACGCCGAGGAGGACGACCAGGTCGGGGCGCGCGTGCACGCCCTCGACGGCGCTGCGCACGGCACCGACGAAGGCAGCGTCGTCATCCACGAAGTGATCGGAGGGGAAGACCGCGACGGGAACGTCACCCGCCAGCTCGGCGATGCGCAGCAAGGGATAGAGCAGGCCGGGCGCGGTCCCGCGGTTGCGCGACTGCACCACCAGGCGGCCGGGCGCGAGATCCGCGACCAGCGGCCGATAGTAGGGCTCGTGGCTGCGCGTGACGACGACCACCTGCTGGTCGGGCCGGCTCAGCAGATCGGCACGCCGACGCGTGCGGTCGAGCAGCGTCTCGCCGTCCAGCAGCGGGCAGAACTGCTTGGGCCGGGCATCCCCCGCGATCTGCCTGGTGAGCGGGCGCAGCCGTGTGCCATCTCCTCCGGCCAGGATCAGCGTCCACGGCGCCGCTGCGGTCGTCTGCATGTCGGTCCCCTCTCACCAGGCGTCGCCCGAACTGTTCGCTCGGGCGCGGGGGAGAAAGGAGCAACTCCGGTGCCGGAACCGGCAGCGCCCGAAATCCCCTGTGTTTCCGCGAGCCCGCGGGCGGATAGTTAGAAAACTGCCCAGTTAGGCGAGGACTGTCCAGGAATGGCGCCCGATCTCCGCGCCCGACCCTGCCCGGTGCGCGGCGGCGTGGGATGCGGGCGGCGGGGCGACCGGGTCCCCTGCGGTTCCGCGAGAGACGACCCGATGCGCGACGGGTTGGTCGGAGCCTGGTCCTACGCGAGGCCCGACACGATCGAAGCCAACGGAACCGCAGGAGACCCGGTCCCCCCGCCGCCCGCATCCCACGCCGGGAACGCACCGGATCGGCACGACGGAGCTCGGACGCCACACACTCCGGAACTAGCGGGGGATGAGGGTGGCGCGCTGGGCGGCGGCGTCGACGGTGAGTGTGAAGGCGTCGAGGACGTCGCGGCCGAGCAGGCCGTCCGCGCCCTGGCCGGGCAGAGCGTGCACGACCACGGCGAAGGGACCGACTCTGGTTCCGGCCACGTCCAGACGGGGGACGGAGACGAGCGTGGCCACGGCGTCGCCGGTGACGCCGCGGATGTGGACCTGCGTGCTGCCCGTGGTCGACAGGCCGGCCCGGGCCATGGCAGCAGGCGAGATGAGCGTGCGGTCGGCGCCGGTGTCGAGCACGAGTCGCAGCGGGACGCCGTTGAGCCAGGCTTCGACGACGAGCGGGCCGCCCGTGTACGGGATCACGATCCCGACCGGCGCGGCCGGCGGCGGCGCCATCACGGGGCCCGGCGTCGGCGCGCCGATGTCGCGCGCGCTGTCCCGATACGCCGGCGGGATGGTTGCCAGGTCGGTCGTGTAGTACACGGTCCCGCCGGCGTCGGTCCAGCGATAGAGCTGAGCGAAGGCTGGAGAGACGAGCGTGATGATTGTCGCGAGTGCGACGAGCCCGGCCCGGAGCGTGGCGGCCATGCTCGAGATGCTGGCGGCGCGGTGGCGGGTCGACGGTGATGGCATGTCGACGTCGCCGGGGCGGGCGGCTACACGACCACCTTCTTCGCGCGCAGGGCGGCGATGTCGGCAGCGGAGTACTCGTACTCGGCCAGGATCTCGTCGGTGTGCTGGCCCTGCTGCGGCGCGGCGGTGCGAACGCCCGCCTTCATGCGCGAGAACTTGATGGGCGTGCCGACCACCGGGATCTCGCCCAGCTTGGGATGCACCACGCGCTCGATCATCGAGCGGGCGGTGGTCTGGGCGTCTTCCATCACCTGCTGCACGGTGTTCACGGGCGTGGCGGGTACGCCGGCGTCCTCGAGCACCTTGAGCAGCGGCTCGCGATCCTGCCGGCCGATGGCGGCCTCCAGCGCGGCCTCCAGCTCGCGGCGGTTCTTCACGCGCTCGATGTTCTTGGCGAAGCGCGGATCGGTCACCATCTCGGGCAGGCCGAGCGCGGGGGCCAGCCGCTGCCAGAAGCGGTCGTTGGCGCCGGCGATGAAGATCCACTGCCCGTCGCCGCACTTGAACGTGCGGTACGGCGACAGCGACGGATGGGAGGAGCCGAGCGGCTTGGGCTGGTTGCCAGTGAGCAGGTAACCCTCGGCGTGGTAGTTGAGCAGCGTCACCGCCGTCTCCAGCAGCGAGCCGTCCACGCGCTGGCCAAGGCCCGTGCTCACGCGGTGCAACAGTGCGTTGACGATGCCGAAGGCGCAGAAGATTCCCGTCGTGAGGTCGAGGAAGGACACGCCGCAGCGCAACGGGGCGCCGTCCGGCTCGCCGGTGATCGACATGATGCCGCTGAAGGCCTGCATCAAGGCCTCGTAGCCGGCGGCGTCCTTGCGGGGCCCGGTGCGGCCGAAGGCCGAGACCGAGGCGTAGACCAGGCGGGGGTTGATGGCCGCCAGCGTGTCGTAGCCGAGCCCGAACGACTCCATCGTGCCCGTCCGGAAGTTCTCGATGAGGACGTCGGCGGTGGCCACCATGCGCTTGAGCACGGCGACGCCCTCCGGCGTCTTGAGGTCGAGCGTCATGTCGCGCTTGTTCCGGTTGATGACGAGGAAGGCGGCCGACTCGCCGTCCTTGTGGGGCGGCCACGTGCGCGACTCGTCGCCGGTACCGGTGTCCTCGATCTTGACGACGTCGGCACCGAGGTCGGAGAGCAGCATGCCGCAGAAGGGGCCGGCCAGCACCCGGGAGAGATCGAGCACCCGAACACCATCGAGCGAGAGGGACGGGGCGGTCATGGTCATGCGCTACTATACATTGCATGAGCCGTCTGCAAACCGCCCTCGGCGAGCGCATTCTCGTGCTCGACGGGGCCATGGGTACGATGCTCCAGGCGGCCGCCTTGACCGCGGCCGACTTCGGCGGCCCCGCCCTGGAGGGCTGCAACGAGCACCTGAACCTCACCCGCCCCGACGTGGTCCGCGAGATCCACCGCGCCTACGTCGAGGCCGGCGCCGACTGCGTGTCCACCAACACCTTCGGCTGTGCCCCCTACGTGCTCGGCGAGTACGGCCTGTCCGACCGGGCCTGGGAGATCTGCCGGGTCGCGGCCCGCCTGGCCCGGGAGGGTGCCGGCCAGGCGTTCGTGGTGGGCGCCATGGGGCCCTCCACCCGCACGATCACGGTCACCCGCAACGTCACCTTCGACGACGTCCGGGCCGGCTACCGCGTACAGGCGGCCGGCCTCATCGCCGGCGGCGCCGACGCGCTGCTGCTCGAGACCTGCCAGGACACGCTGAACGTCAAGGCGGCGGCGCTGGGCGTGCGCGAAGCGTTGCAGGAAGCCGGCGTGAGCCTGCCGCTGATGATCAGCGCGACCATCGAGCCCACCGGCACCATGCTGGCCGGCCAGGGCGTGGAGGCGCTGACCGTCTCGCTCGAGCACCTGGCGCCGTTCTCGCTCGGCCTCAACTGCTCGACGGGTCCCGAGTTCATGACCGATCACCTGCGCTCGCTCTCGGCGCTGACGACGGCCTTCACCAGCGTCTATCCCAACGCCGGCCTCCCCGACGAGCGCGGTCAGTACGGCGAGACGCCGACCAGCCTGGCCTACAAGCTGCGGCGCTTCCTCGACGAGGGCTGGGTCAACATCGTGGGCGGCTGCTGCGGGACGACCCCGGCTCACATCACGGCCATCGCCGCGCTGGCCCGGACGCGACGGCCCCGGGTGCCGGCGACGGCGATGGCCCCCGCGGTGAGCGGCATCGAGGCGATCGCGCCCACCGACGACACCCGGCCGCTGTTCGTGGGCGAGCGCACCAACGTCATCGGCTCCCGCAAGTTCAAGGAGCTGGTGGTGGCCGAGCGCTTCGACGACGCCGCCGAGGTGGGCCGGGCCCAGGTCAAGGCCGGCGCCCAGGTGCTGGACGTCTGCCTGGCCAACCCCGATCGCGACGAGACCCGCGACATGGATCGCTTCATGGGCGAGCTGACCCGCCGGGTCAAGGTCCCGCTCATGATCGACTCCACCGACGCCGCCGTCATCGAGCTGGCCCTGCGCCACTGCCAGGGCAAGGCGATCGTGAACTCGATCAACCTGGAGGACGGCGAGGAGCGCTTCGAGAAGGTGGGCCCGCTGCTCCAGCAGTACGGCGGCGCCGTCGTCGTCGGCTGCATCGACGAGAACAAGCAGCAGGGCATGGCGGTCACGCGCGAGCGGAAGCTGGCCGTCGCCGAGCGCTCCTACCAGCTGCTGACCGAGAAGTACGGGATCCCGGCTCGCGATCTGATCTTCGATCCGCTGGTGTTCCCCGTCGGCACCGGCGACGCCAACTACATCGGCTCGGCCATGGAGACGATCGAGGGCGTGCGCGCGATCAAGGCGCGCTTCCCCGAGTGCCGGATCATCCTGGGCATCTCCAACGTGTCGTTCGGCCTGCCCCCGGCCGGGCGGGAGGTGCTCAACGGCGTCTTCCTCTACCACTGCGTCAAGGCGGGGCTCGACTACGCGATCATCAACACCGAGCGGCTGGAGCGCTACCCCTCGATCCCCGAGGAGGAGCGGCGGCTGGCCGAGGACCTGATCTACTGGCGGGGCGCCGATCCGGTGGCCGCCTTCGCCGCCCACTTCCGCGACCGCAAGAAGACGCCGGCGGCGCGAAGCACGCTGACGCTCGACGAGCGGCTCGCGCGCTACATCGTCGAGGGCAGCCGCGACGGCCTCACCGCCGACCTCGACGAGAAGCTGGCCGAGGCGGTGCCGCTGGACATCATCAACGGCCCGCTCATGCGCGGCATGGACGAGGTCGGGCGGCTCTTCAACGACAACCAGCTCATCGTGGCCGAGGTGCTCCAGTCGGCGGAGGCGATGAAGGCCGCCGTCGCCCACCTGGAGCCGCACATGGAGAAGGCCGACAGCGCGAGCCGGGCCACCATCGTGCTGGCCACCGTGAAGGGCGACGTTCACGACATCGGCAAGAACCTCGTCGACATCATCCTGTCCAACAACGGGTACCGGGTGATCAACCTCGGCATCAAGATCCCGCCCGAGGAATTGCTGGCCGCCTACCGCACCCACAAGCCGGATGCCTTCGGCCTGTCGGGGCTGCTCGTGAAGTCGGCCCAGCAGATGGTCGTCACCGCCCAGGACCTGCGCGAGGCCGGCGTGGACATCCCGCTCTTCGTGGGCGGCGCCGCCCTGACCCGCAAGTTCACCGCGACGCGCATCGCCGCCGAGTACGGCGGCGTGACGCTCTACGCCAAGGACGCGATGGACGGCCTCGACCTGGCCAACCAGCTCTTCTCGGCGGTCACCCGGGAGGCGCTCATCGAGCGCGTCCGGACCGAGCAGGCCGCGCTGACGGCCGGCGCGGTGGAGACGGCGCCGGCCCGGCCGGTCACGCCGGCGGCGCCGCCGGTCGGCCTGCCCCGCGTGGAGGCGCCGGCGCCGCCCGATCTCGAGCGCCACGTCGTGCGCGACGTGCCGCTCGCCCACATCTACCCGTACCTGAACCTCCAGATGCTGTACGGCAAGCACCTGGGGCTGCGGGGGCCGGTCGCGCGCCTGCTCGAGCAGGGCGACGCCAAGGCCCTCGAGCTGCGCGAGGTGATCGAGACGCTCAAGACCGAGGCCACGCGGGACGGCCTGCTGCACGCTCACGGCGTCTACCAGTGGTTCCGGGCGCGCGCCACCGGCGAGACGCTGGCGCTGCTGGCGGCCGACGGCCGCCCCGCCGCCGAGTTCACCTTCCCCCGCCAGTCCGACGGCGACCGGCTGTGCCTGACCGACTACGTGCGTGACGACGGAAACGACTGGGTCGCGCTGTTCGCCGTCACCTGCGGGGCCGGCGTGCGCGAGCGGGCCACGGCCTGGAAGGAGCGCGGCGACTACCTGCGCTCGCACGCCCTGCAGGCGCTGGCCATCGAGTGTGCCGAGGCCACCGCCGAGTGGCTGCACGCGCGGCTGCGCACGCTGTGGGGCTTCCCCGACGCGCCCGAGCTGACCATTGCTGACAAGCTCAAGGCGCACTACCGCGGCCTGCGCGTGTCGTTCGGCTACCCGGCCTGCCCGGAGCTGGCCGACCAGGCCACGCTGTGGCGGCTGCTCCGGCCCGAGGAGATCGGCGTCCAGCTGACCGAGGGGTACATGATGGATCCCGAGGCGTCGGTCTCGGCGCTGGTCTTCCACCACCCCGGCGCGAAGTACTTCAAAGCCGCCGACTGATGGCCCCGCGCGCGCGCACTGCGCGGCGCCCCCATCTGCTGATCGCCCTCGGCGTCGTCGCGCTGGTCGGCGGACTCTGGTACGTCGCCCCCGACTTCCTGCACACCGTGGAGTTCAACCTCTACGACGAGCACTTCCGGCTGCGCGGCCGCCGCGTTCCCAATCCGCAGGTGGCCATCGTCACCATCGACGAGGCCAGCCTGGCCGCCGTGGGGCACTGGCCGTGGTCGCGCACGGTTCTGGCCCGGCTCGTCCAGCGCCTGGACGAGGGCGGGGCCGCCGCCATCGCCTTCGACGTGCTCCTGAACGAGCCGGAGCGCGCAGCCGAGCGCGAGATCGTCGAGCGGCTACGGAAACGCGTCGGCGGCCGCGGCCTCGACGCCGCCGTCGGGGCCGAGCTGGACAGGATGGTCGCGGAGGCGGATCCGGACGCGGCGCTGGCGGCGGCGATCCGCGAGAGCGGGCGGGTGGTGATGGCCAGCAACTTCGAGTTCGGCACCGGCACGCCGACCGACGCGGCCGAGCGGACAGGCTCGCCGAGGAAGTCGGCCATCGGCGTCCGCCTGGCCACCGATCCCCCGCCCGTCAATCGAGGACCCGCCTTCACGAACTTCCCCGAGCGCGGCGTCTTTCCGCCCCCGCGAGCCAGCCGCGAGATGTTTCCGATCGCTCCGCTCCTGGCCGAGGCCGCCGCCATCGGCCACGTCAACAACTTCTCGGAGAACGACGGCTCGACCCGCTACGAGGCGCTGATCGTCGAGTCGCGCGGGTACTACTACCCGAGCCTGGCCATCGAGGCGGTACGCGTGGCCGCCGGGCTCGACCGGTCCACGCTGACGATGACGTTCGGCGACTCGGTGCAGCTGGCCGACATCGTCATCCCCACCGATGCTCGCAGCCGGGTGCTGATCGACTACGCCGGCCCCGAGGGGACGATCCCCCACGTGCCGGCCGTCGACGTGCTGCAGGGCAAGGCGCTGGAGCGCATCAAGGACCGCGCGGTATTCATCGGCGCCACCGCGCCCGGCCTGTACGATCTCCGCGTCACGCCCTTCTCCACCACCATGCCCGGGGTGGAGAAGCACGCCAACATGGCGGCCAACATCCTCGACCGTCGCTTCATCGTCCGACCGGTGTGGGGCGAGTTCGTGGAGGCGGCGACCATCGTCCTGTTCCCGCTGCTCCTCGCCCTCATCGTCCCCGCCATGCGTCCCTACCGCAGCATCGCCATGACCGTCGCGATCTCGGTCGTACTGTTCGGGGCCGCCCACTATGCGTTTCGCCGCGGCCAGTGGGTGAATCTCGTCTACCCCGCGCTGGCGCTGCTGCTCACCTTCATCGCGATCACGGTGTATCGCTTCCTGTTCGAGGAGCGGCAGCGGCAGTACACCCGGCGCGCGTTCCAGCAGTACGTGAGCCCCGAGGTCGTCGAGCGGATCATGCAGAACCCCCAGGCCCTGCAGTTCGGTGGGGAGCTGCGCAACCTGACCGTGCTCTTCTCCGACATCCGCGACTTCACGACCTTCACCGAGAAGAACGACCCCCACCTGGTCGTGCAGATGCTCCGGGAGTATCTGACCGAGATGACCCGTATCGTCATCGAGGAGGGCGGCACCCTCGACAAGTACATCGGCGACGCCGTGATGGCCGAGTTCGGCGCGCCGATCGCGTACCCCGACCACGCGCTGCGCGGCTGCCGGGCGGCGCTGCGCATGGCCGCCGAGGTGGAGCGGCTGACCGCGAAGTGGACGGCCGAGGGCCGGGAGCCATTCCGCATCGGCCTCGGCGTGAACACCGGCAACATGGTCGTGGGCAACCTCGGCTCCGAGCAGCTCTTCGACTACACGGTCATCGGCGACGAGGTCAACCTGGGCGCCCGGCTGGAGTCGCTGAACAAGGACTACCAGACCGACAAGCACATCATCATCAGCGACGGCACCTACGAGGCGGCCGGCGAGACGATCGAGGTGCGGCGGCTCGGCGAGGTGAAGGTGAAGGGCAAGACGCGGCCGGTCGTCGTCTACGAGCTTCTCGGACTCGCCGGCGCGAGCGCCGCTACGCCCGCCTCGTCCGCCGTCTGATCGCGGGAGCGGCGGCAGTTCCGCGCGAAAGAGAGACGACTAGTTACAGGGCTCCGAGGCGCAGAAGGGGGGCGGGCTGACGACTGGCGGGTGCCGCCGAGGTCGCTGGGCTCGCAGGGGGGCGACTGGTTCGGCCCGCACGTCCGCCCGGGAGGCGCTGCTGCGGTCTCGTCCTTCTTGACCTTGTCGTCACGACCGCAGCCGGGACACTGGCCCGTGAGCGGGTTGGTGGGCGCCGGGTTGCTGATCGGCAGCAGGCCGGGGAGGCCGGTGCCGATCCCGGTGTTGGCGAGGTTCTGAGTCTCCTGCGCGGTCGGCACCACGACGTTGATGACGATGAGCTCGTTGGCGCCCAGCGTCGTCTGGTTCTGGGCGGTCTGCACCGCCGCCTGCACGGCCGGCGGCAAGTTGGTGATGGGCGTCGCCGCACCCGGCGGCTGATTGCCCACCTGCCGCACCATGTTGCCGCCGGTCACCGTCACCGTCTGGCCGTTGCGATTCACGAACGTCGCCCGCGCCGCGCCCGGCGCCTGGCCCGGCGACGGGAACACGAACGCCTGCGTCTCCTGGGTGGCCGGGTTGAACACGATCACGACGATCGTGCCCCTGATCGCGGCCACGCCGTTGGGCGTCGAGATGTTGAAGTTCGACTGGCGCGCGCGCACCAGCTGCACGGCGGCCTGCGACACCTGGGCCCGCACCTTGCCGGCGACGACGTGGAACGAGGCGTCACGGTCGCGGTTGGCGTTGTCGTAGTCGAGCTTGGTCACGGCGAAGCGGGTGTTCTCGGCGATGAGGATCGTGCTGCCGTCCGGCAGGGTCAGATCGGCCGCTGACTGCGCCATGGCCCGCACCTGGTCGCCCTCGACGAGACGAGCGCCGACCGCCGCCGGTGTCCACACGGTCTGCCCCTTGGGCATGATCTCGACGCGCCCGGTGGCGCGCACGATCTCCGCGCTCGATGGCCGCATCTGGGCGTCCGCCACGCTCCCGGCCGCCAGGACCAGCGCGGCGACGATGCCGATCACGACCGACCGGGCCTTCACCATGTGCATGGACGCTGTCCTCGCTGCATTCGGCGGCTCGCGCCTGGACTCCAAAGTGCGCTCAAACTTAGCACACCGGCTCGCGCCCACGGTAGCGCCGCCGCGGACGGTGGCTAAATCCTCGGGAAGCCTCGACAACCCCCGGGCGCGGGCCTCAGTGGTGGCAGGCGATGCAGTCGAGCGGGGCCTGGGTGTTGCGGGTGGCGTTCTGCTGGCGGTGACACTCCACGCACCAGCCCATCGACAGCGGGGGCGGCGGCGGCTTGAGCCCGATGAGGTGAGCAAGGTCGTTCATCAGCCGGGGCCCGGTCTGGGCCCCCACCACCCGCATCTGCTCGATGGGCCCGTGGCAGCTCTGGCAGGCGACTCCGGCTCGCACGTGCGGCTTGTGCGGGAAGTGCGTGAACTCCGGCACCTTGAACACACGCACCCACGGGATGGACTCACCGCGGGCCGCGTACTGGGCGATCTTGGCGATCTCCGGGTTGTCCTGGGCGCCGATGATCTTGTGGCAGCCCAGGCACCGCTCCACCGACGGCAGCCCCGCGTACTCCGAGCGCCGGGCGTCGGCGTGGCAGTACTGGCAGTCGATCTGGAACGACCCGGCGTGGATCAGGTGACTGAACAGGATGGGCTGGCGCGGCGCCCCCGGCACCTCGACCAGGCGCCGGGCGGTCTCCGGCCGGTACGGGGGATTGGCCAGCGAGCGCAGGAACACCGCGATGTCACGCGCCTGCGCCTCCCCCAGGTAGGCACCGAACGGGGGCATGCCGGGCGACAGACCCTCGGCGGGGCCACCGCGCAGGATGATGTTGACGATGAAGGCCTCGGGCAGGCCGTTCATCAGTCGGCCGTCGGTCAGATCGGACGGCTTGCTGGCCAGGCCCGCCGCCGACGGACCGTCCCCCCGGCCGCCCTCCCCGTGACAGACCACGCAGTGGGTGAGGTAGAGCTGACGGCCGCTGACGAGCTCGCGGGAGGGGGTAGGCGTGACGGCGCTGGCGCGCGTCCAGAGCGCGGAGGCGAGAGCGGCCAGGACGATCAGGCCGGCGGCAAGGCCGCCCGCCCACATCCGCGGGCTCAACGCGGGGACACCTCTCCGGGTGACGCTATTCTTTGATCAGCTGCTGTCGTCGCTGCAGATAGCCGTGCCGGACGGCACTGTACATGTCGATCACGCTCTCCTCGAATCCCTGAAAGAGATCGTAGTTGAGCGCGCGCTCGTTGATAGCGTCACCGAGCTTCATGCCCAGCCGGTCCCAGAAGAACGGCAGGACGTAGCTGAGCGGATCGAGGAAACCGTCGACGAACTTACCGATGCCGTCGCGCACGGTGAGCGGCTCCATGAACGGCAGCACCAGGTACGGCCCGGGGCCACTGCCCCACACGCCGAGGGTCTGTCCGAAGTCCTCGCGGCTCTTCTGGATACCCCAGTAGTCCTTGGCCGGATCGAACAGGCCGCCGATACCGGCGGTGCTGTTGATGAGGAACCGGCTCAGCTCCCGGCCCGCCCCGCCCCACTTGCCCTGCAGCAGGCTGTTCACGAAGCGCGGCACGAAGTTGATGTTGTCGAAGCCGTTGGCGATGAGCACCTGAAAGGGCTCCGGCATGATGAACATGTAGGCCCGCGCGGCCGGCTTGAACACCCAGCGATCGACGCCGCGGTTGAAGTCGAACATCTTCTCGTTGAACGACTCCCAGGGGTCGTACTCCTCGTCGACCGCGTCGGTCGACTCCTGGGCTCGCTGCGCCAGCGCGGAGCCGCCGGCGGCGTCGAGCAGCGCGAAGGTCATCGCGCCGTCGCCCTCCTCGACCAGGCCCAGCAGCGTGGGGGCGCCCTCGATCTCCACCGCGGCTTCGTCGGCCTGCTCGGTCACGACCGCCTCGGGCTCGGTATCGACGGCCACGGTCTCGGCGAGCCCGGCGATGGGCGCGATCGGCTCGACCGTCGGCGTCGGGCCGGTCGGCAGGCCGGCCGTCAGTGCCTCGTCGGACCGGGCCAGACCCGAGAAGGTGCCGCAACCGCTGAAGACGACGGCCAGCACGGCCGCCAGCACCCACATCGAGCCGAAGCCATGGAAACGGTCGCGGCCAGCCACGTGTCGGATCCCCCTCGATCGGAAAGGTTGACGCGCCGGGGCGCGTCACCGCACCAATATAGCGGAACTTGCAGGGGCGGTCGGTGGAAATTGAGGCCGGGCGGACTACACCGCGCGCGGGCGTTGTGCCGTGCCCCCTCCCGAGCTATGGTGGTGGGGTCGCCAGCCACGGACCGACGTGCTGATTGAGGGGGCACACGTGAGTCGAGGTCGCGCACGGGAGTTCTGGTGCGAAGTCGTGTCGGAGGCGGTGCAGATCCGGCTCAAGCGCAACGGCGGCTTCGGCCGGGTCCAGGGTTACTTCGTGCAGTGCAACCAGGTCGACTGCCAGTACGTCGAGGAGAACAAGCCGCCCTGCCCGCTCCACGTCGGGCTCTTTGCCGACGAGATCCGGGCGGCGGAAGAGGCGCGGGCCCGGCGAGCCGAGGACGAGGCGTAACCCTCAGCGGGTGCCCGGCGGACCGAGCACGACGGTCGTCGGGTTGCCGAGGTAGGCGCGAGCGACGCGCTGCACGTCGGCGACGGTGACGGCCTCGACCTGACTGCGCACGCGATCGGGGTAGGCGCGCCCGACGCCCTCGACCTCGTTGAAGGCCAGATGCCAGGCCAGCCGCTCGTTGGTGCGCCGGTCCAGGGCGTACCTCCCCAGCAGATAACCCTTCGCGCGCGACAGCTCCTCGGCCGACACCGGCGTGTCGCGGATCTTCTGCATCTCGCGCCCCAGCGCCTGCTCGGCCTGCACGCTGTTCGCGGGGGCCGTGCCCAGGTAGAGCACGAGCAGGCCGGGCTCCCGCACCGGGTCGTAGTACGAGGCCGCGGTGTACGCCAGCGCGCTCCGGTCTCGCAGCTCGACGAAGAGCCGCCCGGCCATGCCACCGCCCAGGATCGTGGACAGCACCTTCACCGCCGCGTGATCGGGGTGGTCGAGCGACGGGGCGAGGCCGCCCACGAGGATCTGGGTCTGCTGCGCGGATTGCTCGAGCACGACGCGGCCGCCGGGAGCGCTGGGCGCCGCCAGCGCCGGCTCCGGCCGCGCCGCCCCGCCCGTCATCGCGCCGAACAGCCGCCGCGCCTCGGCCACGACCTCGTCCGCCGAGATCTGTCCGCTGACCGCCAGCGTCATGCGCTCGGGCCGATAGAACGCGCGGTACCACGCCACCAGCGCGGCGTGATCGATGCGGCCCAGCGAGGCCGTCGTGCCGAGACTCGGCAGCGCGTAGGGGTGCGTTCGGTAGACGGCCGCGTACAGCTCGTCGAAGGCCCGCGACGGCGCGTTGTCGCGTCGCCGTTGCAGACGCGAGCGCAGCCAGTCGCGCTCGCGGTCGACCTCCTCGGGCGCCAGGGTGGGCTGCAGCGCCAGCTCGGCCGTGAGATCCAGCAGCTCGCGCCAGAAGCGCGCGAGCCCCGAGGCCTGGATGCCGGAGTAGTCGATATCGCCCGCCGCGCTGATCTTGCCGCCGAGCCCGGCCACCGCCTCCGCGAGGTCGGCGCCGCTCCGCTTCGCGGTGCCCTTGACCATCACGGCGTGGGTGAAGTTGGAGATGCCGGCGTTGTCAGCCGTCTCCCAGCGCGAGCCCATCCGCACCAGCAGCGCGATGGCCACGACCGGCGCCACCGGGTTCTCGCGGACCATCACCGTCAGCCCGTTGTCCAGGCGCGTGAGGCGCACGCGCTCGGCCGGCGCCTGGGCCGGCGCCGGCGCCACCGTGCCCAGCATCGCCACCAGCAGGACCGCCGCCGCCAGCCGGCGCCGCGCGCTCATCGGGCCCCCGGCACGAAGCGCACGCGCGCCACGGCGTCCTCGGTGAGGTACTTGCGGGCGGCGGCCTGGATCTGAGCCGCGGTCACCTGGCGCAGCCGCTCCAGGTAGCGCAGCTCGTCGTCGAGCGTCCACGTGGTCTCGGCCTGGCCGTAGGATTTGGCCAGCCCCTCGGCGGTCTCGATGTCGAAGGCGTAGAACGACTCGGCGGTGATGATCGCGCGCTGCCGCTCGGCCTCGGTGACGCCCTCGGTCCGCACGCGCCGGATGACGTCGACGATCGCCGCCTCGGCGGCGTCGAGGTCCTTGGGGTCCAGGCGGGCGGTGACCGACACGAGCCCCGACCGCTCACGGGTGACGTAGGTGGCCTCGATCGACTGCACCAGCCTCTTCTGCTCGCGCACGGCCTGGTTCAGCCGCGAGCTGGGCCCATCGCCGAGGATGTAGGTCAGCAGGTCGACGGCCGAGATATCCTCGGCGGCCACGCGCGTCGCCGCCGCCTGCCAGGCCAGGCCCAGGTAGGCCTGCGCCTCCGGCCGCGTGACGTCGTCACGGCGGCCGCCGCCGAGCGGCGGCACCGCGGCCGCCGGGGGCCGGGCCGACGGCGGACCCGTCAGCCGGCCGAACGTGGCCGCCGCCAGCGGCCGCACCTGCGCGGCCGTCACCGGCCCCACGACCACCAGCACCATGTTGGCGGGCACGTAGTGCTTCTTGTAGTACGCGTCGAGGCGCGTGCGGTCGAGCGCCTGCACGAGCTCGCGGGTGCCGAGGATCGGGCGGCCGTAAGGATGCGCCCGATAGGCCAGCTCGGCCAGGCGCCGGGCCAGGAACTTCTCCGGATCGTCCTCGGTCAGGTTCATCTCCTCGAAGACGACCTTCTTCTCGGCCTCCAGCTCCTCGGGCACGAAGGCGGCGTTGACGCCGATGTCGGCGAGGATCTCGAGCGCCGTCCGGACGTGGGCGCTCGGCACCACGACGTCGTAGTGGGTGAAGTCGTAGGAGGTGAACGCGTTGCTGGTGCCGCCGAGTCCCTCGATGGCCTGGTCGATGGACCCGGGCGGTCGCGTCGGCGTGCCCTTGAACAGCATGTGCTCGAGGTAGTGGCTCAGCCCCAGCTCGTCCGGCTGCTCGTCGCGCCCCCCGACCCGCATCCACATCTGCACGGCGACGACGTCGGCCGCACGATGCTCCTGCACGATGAGCACGACGCCGTTGGGGAGGACCTCGCGAGTGGGAGCGGCTGCGCTGCCGGCGCGCGCCACCGGGGCCGAGACCGACGCCGGCGTCGCGCAGCCGGCGAGGGCGAGGACGACCAGGAGGACCGCCGCGCTCGGCCTCGTCATCGGTCCCGAGCCTATCACGCCGCCCGCGCAGGACCGCCGGCCGGCGCCAGGCGCCGACGCCGGACGAGCCGGCGGACCGCGTCGACGGCCCGGACGGCCAGCAGCACGCCCAGCACGGCGGCGTACATCCACGGGGCGAACAGCACCTTCTTGGCCAGCCACACGTAGTGCAGCACGCCCAGCACCGCCGCCACGTAGACGAGCCGGTGCAGCCGGCGCCACGCCACCCCGCCCAGCCGCCGGATCATCCCGGTGGTCGACGTCGCCGCCAGCGGGGTCAGGAGCAGCAGCGCGAGGACGCCCACGGTGATCCACGGGCGCTTGACGACGTCGTCGATCATCGTGTGCCAGTCGAAGAAGTGGTCGAGCACGATCCAGACCGCGAAGTGCAGGCACACGTAGAAGAACGCGAAGAGGCCGAGCAGGCGGCGCAGCGTCACCAGCCAGCCGAGGCCGAACAGCAGGCGCAGCGGCGTCAGCGCCAGGCTGGCCAGCAGCAGCCGCAGCGCGGTCTCCCCCAGCTCGCGGGTGACGTACTCGATCGGGTTGACGGTGAGGTTGTCGGTCCAGTAGCCGTACAGCAGCCGGGCCAGCGGGCTCAGGGCCACCGCCCACACGACCACCTTCAGCGCCACGCGACCCCGGACGGTCACGCTCAGTAGTTCTTCTTGAGATCCAGCCCCGTGTACAGGGAGGCCACCTGATCCCCGTAGCCGTTGAACATCAGCGTCTGCCGCCGGCGGAACTCGCCGATACGACGCTCGGTGGCCTGGCTCCAGCGGGGATGGTCGACGGTCGGGTTGACGTTGGAGTAGAAGCCGTACTCCTGGGGCGCGGCCTTGTTCCAGGCCGTCTTGGGCTCGGCGTCGGTCAGGCGGATGCGGACGATCGACTTGGCGCTCTTGAAGCCGTACTTCCACGGGATGACCACCCGCACCGGCGCGCCGTTCTGGTTGGGCAGCACCTGCCCGTACATGCCGAGCGTGAGCAGCGTCAGCGGGTGCATGGCCTCGTCCAGCCGCAGCCCCTCGATGTAGGGCCAGTCGAGCGAGCCGAGGCCGAAGAGGCCCGGCTTCTGGCCCGGGAACTGCTCGGGGTCCTTCAGGGTCGCGAACTCGACGTACTTGGCGCCGGGCCGCGGCTCGACCTGCTTGAGCAGCGCCGACAGCGGGTAGCCGATCCACGGGATCACCATCGACCACGCCTCGACGCAGCGCAGCGAGTAGATGCGCTCCTCGAGCGGCGCCAGCTTGAGGATCTCCTCGATGTCGAACGTCCTCGGCTTGGCGCAGAGGCCCTCGACCTGCACGCGCCAGGGCCGCGGCTTGAGCGTCCCGGCCAGGCGAGAGGGATCGTCCTTGTCGGTGCCGAACTCGTAGAAGTTGTTGTAGGTGGTCGCCGCCTCGAACTTGGTCGGGGTGTCGGCCACCTTGTAGGCCGGGTTCGGCGTTGCCTTCAGCGGTGCGCCCGCCGGCGTCGCCGCGGTGGCATCGCGACCGCTCCCGACCACGGCCAGGGCGGCGGCGCCGGCCATGAGCTCGCGGCGGCTCAGGTACAGCCTCTCCGGTGTGACGTCCGAATAGCGCAGCCTCATGCCCTTCCCCCTTCGCTCAGCATCTCACGTGGTGACGAACCGGTAGCCCTGCCCGTGCACGGTGTGGATGAATCGCGGCCGATCGGGATCGGTCTCCAGCTTGCGGCGCAGCCGCAGGACGTGGGTGTCGACGGTGCGCGTGGTGGGAAACCGCTCGTAGCCCCACACCTCGTCGAGCAGCCGTTCGCGGGTGACGACATCGCCCTGGTGCTCGACCAGGTAGACGAGCAGGTCGTACTCCTTGCGCGTGAGCCGCACCTCGCGGCCGGCCCTCGTCACCCGCCGCCCCCGCTGGTGCACGCGCACGTCGCCGAAGGCCAGCTCCTCGAACTTGCGGCGGGGGCCGGGCCGGCGCAGGACGGCCCGCACGCGGGCCAGCAGCTCGCGCAGCGAGAACGGCTTGGCGACGTAGTCGTCGGCGCCCAGCTCGAGGCCTTGGACGCGATCGGCCTCCTCGCCGCGCGCGGTCAGCATGATGATCGGCACGTCCACCCCGCGGCGGCGCAGCTCCCGGCAGACATCCCAGCCGGAGCGGGTCGGCATCATCACGTCGAGCAGAACGAGGTCGGGCGCCTCCCCGAGCGCGCGGGCCAGCCCCTCCTCGCCGCTGGTCGCGGCCAGCGTCTCGTACCCCTCGAACCGGAGGTTGTCCTCCAGCCCCTGCACGATGGCCGGCTCGTCGTCGACGATCAGGATGCGGGGCATGTGTCCTCTCCCGTCCCCAGCGGTAGCCACAGCGTGAAGCGACTGCCCTCGCCCGGCGCGCTGCGCACGGTCACGGTGCCGCCGTGGGCCTCGACGACGTGGCGGACCAGCGCCAGCCCCACCCCGCTGCCGCGCCGCCCCTGAGTCTCGCTGCGCCCCACCCGGTAGAACTTCTCGAAGATCCGCGCGTGCTCGGCCGGTGGGATGCCGAGCCCGCGATCGGTCACGGCGAGGGCCAGCCGCTCCCCGTCGCGACGGGCGTCGATCGTCACCACCCGCTCGGGGCCCGCGTACTTGATCGCGTTGTCGATCAGGTTGGCCAGGGCCTGACCGATCGCCTCGGCGTCCATCGGCACCTCGGGCAGATCGGGGGCGATCGTGACCTCTACCTTGAACCCCTGCTGCTCGAGCGGATAGGCGAAGGCCTCCAGCGTGTCGCGCACCAGCGGCTCGACGGCGGTCGGCACCCGCTCGTAGCGGCGGCGCCCTCCCTCGATCCGCGAGAAGTCCAGGACGTTGTCGATGAGGCGCGACAGCCGCTCGCTCTCACGCGTGATCACGCGGTAGTACTCCTGGCGCCGTGCCTCGTCGGGCACGCGCCCCAGCTCCAGGGTCTCGCCGAACATCCGGATGACGGACAGCGGCGTCTTCAGATCGTGAGACACGTTGGCGACGAAATCCGATTTGAGCCGGGCCATCTCGGTCTCGCGGCGCATGAGGCGCCAGGTCAGCGCGATGCCGACCACGATGACCGCGAACAGCACGGCGAAGGCGCCGGTGAACATCATCACCTGGCGGCGCACCACGTCGCGCGGGGTGGTCCCGGGGGGCGCGTACACGGCCACCCGCCAGCCCGGCAGCGCGTCGCCCAGCTCGACCGACAGGACCCGCTCGGCGTGCTCGATCGACGCCCGGCTGTACACGGGGCGCTCGGCCTCGTCGAGCACGGCCACGATCGTGGGCGACTCCAGCCCCGCCAGCGAGGCGGCCAGGACGTCGCGGCGCAATCGCTGGATGTCCCGCGTGTAGACGGCCAGCACCGGCTCGCCCCGGGCCGCGCGGAGGACCGCCAGGCAGACCGGGGTGCCGGCCACGACCTGGCGCTTGCCGCCCCGATCCCAGGCCGCGGGCGGCAGCGCCCGGATCAGCGGCTCGAAGAGGGTGGCATCGGCGGGGTCGCGCCAGGCGGCCGGGCGGCGCAGCCGACCGTCTCGCTCGACCAGATAGAGGCGCTCGACGAACCCCGACTCGGCGACGAGCCGATCGAGGGTGGCCGGCCGGTCGTCACCGCCGGCCAGCTCGGCCTGCAGGCGGTCCAGGAAGGCCTCCTCGGCGTGGCGCAGCATCATGTCGACCTTCTGGGCGGCCATCGAGGCGACGTCACGCGCCTGCTCGCGGAACAGCAGCTCGGCCGCGACCTGCCACTGGCGCAGCGAGAGCCAGCCCAGCACGGCCACGATGGCGGCCGGCGCCACGATGGCGGCCAGGGTCAGCGCCGACAGGCGGGCGCCGGGCGAGCGCACCGTCCCTCAGCTCCCCTCGGCCAGTAGCCGCTGGATCATCCGCTCGGTCTCCGCGTAAGCGCCCTCACCGATGTGACGGTAGCGAAGCGTCCCTCGCTTGTCGACCAGCACGGTCGTGGGCCACGCCCGCACGCCCCACCGGTTCCAGATCGCGAAGTCGTTGTCCTGCACGACCGGATAGGCGATGCCGAGCCGCCCGGTCGCCTCGACGACCTTGTCGTGCGGCTTCTCCCAGAAGAACTCCGGGCTGTGCACGCCGACGATGGTGAGGCCGGTGGTCGCGTAGCGGCCGTGCCAGTCCCGCAACTGCGGGATCACGTTGCGGCAGTTGATTCAGCCGTACGTCCAGAACTCCACCAGCACCACCCGGCCGCGCAGAGCCGCCAGCGACAGCGGCGGGCTGTTGATCCAGGGCCCACCGGTCACCTCGGGTGCCGCGCTGCCCGCTCTCGGCACCTGGGCGCCGGCCGGCAGCACGGCCGCCGCCGCCAGCGCAACCGCGACGAGCACCAGTCCGAGGCGTACTCGCATCGCCGTCAGTGTGCCCCGCCCGGGCGGCGGGTTCGTCACAGCCGTGTGAAATCGGCGCGAGGGCCGTGGCGACCGCCTACACGACCTCGTCGGTCCGGGCGGTCGTCTCGCCGAAGCGGCCCAGCGCGTAAGGCGGCAGCCCCGCGTAGACCTCGCCCAGCCGCAGGTTGATCTCGCGATTGGCCAGCGCGAACAGGCTGCGCCCCTGCCGATCGCCCTCCACGAGGAACGGACCCAGCCGGTCGACCTCCAGCACCCACAGCGCCTGGGCGATCCCCAGCTCGCGCAGCCAGTGCACGTCGATCACGCGCCGGATGCACCGGCCGTACGCCGCACCCAGGCCGTAGCCGACGGTGGTCAGGTAGACGGCGCCGTGGGGCACGAACCATTCGCGGTAGGCCAGCTCGGTCAGCCCCGCCTTGCCCACGATGACCTTGGCGCCCGAGCGCTCGAACCATCGGCTCATCGACTTGCCGAAGCGGAAGCTGGCCGTGGCCGTCACCGCCTCGACGGCGTAGGTGCCGTCGGGCCGCACGCTGGCCGCCGGCGAGCAGTGGAAGTTGACGTTGGTCAACCCGCGCACCGCCTCCGGCAGCCCGTGCCCCTCGTCGACCACCTTGCGGTAGACGCCCTCCCGCGCCGTGTACAGCACGCCACTCAGGTACACGATGTCGCCGAGGGCGAGCCCGGCGAGATCGGCGTCGGCGACCGGCATGGTCAGGTGGACCTCGCGCATCTGCACGTCGTCGAGCCGGTTGATGGTGCTCACTCGAGCCCCTCGCGCCGGTAGTAGTCGGTGAACCAGCCGGGGTCGGCGCGGAACTCCACCCGCCCGCCCGGATGCAGGCGCGCGGTGGCCCGCCGCGACGACAGACAGAACTGGTGGATGCCGACCGGCATGCCGCCCGTGTGCGAGAAGGCGACCTCGACGTGGGTGGCGACGACCAGCGAGGTGCCGGCGAAGCCCATGGCCCCGATGCCGATGTAGTTACCGAGCGCGGTCAGCTCGGCCTCGAGCTCGGCGATGGCCGGGTCGGGATTGCGGCTCCCGACGGTGCGCAGGCACGCCGCCTCCTTGCCGAGGCGCACGCACGTGTCCTTGGCCCCGCCGATGCCGACGCCCACGATGGCCGGCTGGCAGGCCAGTCCCCGCTTGCCGTGCTCGATCAGCGTGTCGATGAAGAACCGCTTGAGCCCCCCGATGCCGTCGGCCGGGAACAGCATCCGGTAGTCGCTGCCGAAGAGCCCGCCCTTGTGCACGGTGGTGACGTCGATCCAGTCCGCCCCCGGCTCGAACGCGTAGGTGACCTCGGGCGCGTGGATGCCGACGTTGTTGTCGTGATCGACCCGCGTCAGCGGATGCACGCGATTGGGTCGCAGCGGGATCGCCGCCGTCGCCTCCGCCGTGGCCCGCCGCAGCGCCCGCTCCAGCGCCACGAACCCACCCTCCACCACCGCCTCGTTCCCCGCCCGCACGTAATACCGCGGCAACCCCGTATCCGCACACATCGGCCGCCGCTCCGCGCTGGCGATCTCCCAGTTCTTCAGCATCTCGTCCAGCACGAACCGCGCGATCCGATTCCGCTCCGCATCGCGCGCCCTCTCGACCCCCTCCCGATAGTCCGCCGGAATATCGATCGCCGCCCGCGCCATCAACTCCCTCGCCACGTCCTCGATGAGCTTCGCCCTGATCACTGAGAAGCCCTCCCCCTCATCCCAACGGGCGGCCCCGCCGCCCGTACCCCGCAAACGCAGTCCGCCCAGCTTCCCGGCGGGCGCGGCGCGCCAAAGGCGCGCCAGCCCGCCGCCCCGCCCGTCCGCCCACGACCCTCGCGGGCGGCCCAGCCGCCCGCTCCCCGCGAACGCCGTCCGAGGCGCCGTCCCGCCGGGCAAGGCGCGCCGAATGGCGCGCGAGCCCGGCGCCCCGCCCCCGAGCCCGACGCCGCTTTCCCGAACCCCGCCACCCCTTCGCCGGCCCGAGTCCGCCGACGGAGCGGGCCGGGGGACGGCTCGGCGTGTCCCGGTCGCGCCTTCGCGGCGAGCCGTGCCGCCGCGCCAGACCTCGGGGCGGGGTGAGCGAGCCACCGACGCCCGACTGGCCCCCACCCAGCCCCCCCTGGGGGATGGGGGGCCGAGCGAACCCCGCTCGCGTCGTCAGGCGAGCCGTGCGGCGCGACCGGGGCACGCCGAGCCGTCCTCCGGCCCGCGGCGCCGAACACACTCACGCGCGACGAAGCGAACGCGCGCTGTACTCGGGGAAGCGTTCCTCGAGCTCGGCGACGATGGCCGCCCCCACCTCGCGCGCCGTCCCCGGCCGGTCCCCGTCGATGGCGCCCCAGTGCTCGAGGTACGCGTCGTCGGACGAGACGCCCAGCTGCATCGCCACCGAGTCGATGAGCGTCTGGAACCGATCGGAGAGCGGCAGGGTGACGGCATCGGAGGCGTCCCGAGCCTCGACCGTCGCCGGAATATCCTTCCAGGCGATGATCCGGTAACTGGCCATCAGCACCCGCCCATGAACTGCGCCAGCAGCACGATCCGGTCGCCCGGCCCCACCGGCGAGTCCAGCGTGTGGTCGATACCAAGGACCGCGTCGTTGACCAGGATCTCGATGTGCTCACCGAGCTCGCTGCCGTGCCAGAGGGCGGCGGCCAGCTCGGGAAAGCGCGCGCTCAGGCCGCGCAGCACGCTGCGCACGGTGGCGCCGGGCCCGGCGGGTTCCTCGAAGACGCGGAGGCTGGCCCCGTCGCCGCCCACGAAGCGGCTCGGCCAGCCGGACACCTCGATCGGGACCGAGGTCTGGGTGCTCACGCGCCCCCGGCGCGTCGTTCCTTGTCCTGGAGGAACTCGCCCCGATTGCGCAGGCGCTTCACCAGCTCGGCGTAGGAGGACGTGCGGATGATGCGATCGAACTGCGAGCGATAGTTGGCGATGAGGCTGATGTTCTCGATGGCGACGTCGTAGATGAGCCAGCGTTCCGCGCGCTTGTGCATCCGGCCCTCGACGGGAACTTCCGCCCCCTGCCGCGTCGTCACCTTGGCCCGCACCACCGCGCTGTCGCCGTCGATCCGCTCGTCCGTGAACCGCAGGCGCTCGCCGCCGTAGAGGTCGATCTTCGCGATGTAGGTGCGCTCCAGGAGGTCGGCGAAGAGCTGCACGAACTCCTCGCGCTCGGCGGGCGTGCGCTGCTGCCAGTGCGGCCCCAGCGCCCGCCGGGCCGTCTCCTGGACGTCGAACGCCTCGATGGCCAGTTTGCGCACCGCCGCCCGGCGCTCGTGCCGCCGGTCGTCCGCCTTCAGGGCCGGATCGTCCAGGACCTTCTGCACCGCTTCCGTGTATTCGCGCAGGGTGTCCGTCGGCGCCCCCGCCCAGGCCGGGCTCAGGAGCACCGTCACCAGCGCGGAACCGGAAAGTATCCTGACGCCTAAACCCCTGACACTCCTCATCCGTGAAGCTCCTTCGCGACTGAGTATACAGTGCGCATACCCTCTTGACCCCGAGGGACGGTTTCGTGCAACCTCTGTGCACGCGTTTGCACTGCGGCGCGGCGGTGCGCACGCGCTCCCCCCCGGGACGGCCGGGGACACGTCGGCTGCACGGAGTTGGCGGTTCCACGCTGGTATCGGGAGGGGTCCTTGGGAGCACTCCGCGTCGCGCTGGGTCTGTTCACGCTGCTCGTCGTCACCCTCCCCGCCTTCGCTCAACAAGATAGGCTCACCGGGACCTGGCGCTTCCGCACTGCCGCCGGCGTCATGGGGCGCGGGAGCATCTGCGGCAGCGGCAACGTCTCGTTCAACACGATCGGGGGCGTCACCGGAGGCCACCTCAACGAGTGCAACCCCGCCATCCCGCCGGCGACACTCAGCGGCGGCCAGGTGACCGTGGACGCCAGCGGCAATCTCTCCGGCACGGTGGACATCTACGGCTTCCAGGGCAACTTCCTGCCGGCCGGCGACGCCTTCGTCACCGTGAGCACCGTCAACCAGTCGAACCCGACCGGCTTCGGCTTCGGCGTCTTCGTCAAGGACGCGGCGACGGCCTTCAGCCAGAACGACCTGATCGGCACCTGGCGGGTCATGCTCCTGCAGGGCGGCGAGCTGCCGACTCAGATCTCGGAGAACGGCTTCGGCACGATCATCGTGACCACGGGCGGCCTCGTCACCGGTGGCGCCATCACGCTGTTCAGCGACGAGTTCGGCTCCTCGCTCACGACGATCAGGGACGGACAGCTCCTCGTCGACGCCGAGGGCCGCATCGGCGGCACCCTCACGACCGAGGACGGGACGCCCTTTCCCAGCGCGGCGAACTTCAGCGGCCTCATGGCCACCGACAAGAAGTTCGTCGCCGGCGAGGTACGGACGATCGACGGGAACAACCTCCGCGATGTCGAGAGCGGCCTGGTCCTGCTGCAGAAGGAGCCGGCGCCGGCGACGGCTTTCGCCACCGGAGATCTCGGGGGCGCGTGGACGTTCAACCAGCTGATCTTCGACCCGTCGACGGCCACGACCAGCACGTGGGTGCGCGGCACGCTGAACGTCGGTCCGGTCGGCCAGGTGATTTCCAGTACCCTGGTGGATGCCTTCGGTTCACTCGTGCCGGTAAGCGGGGGCGCCTTCACGATCGACGGCTCGGGCGTCGCCGGGGTCAACGGCATCGTCGGGGCTGGGCTCCTCGTCGGGGGGGCGGCGGTCACGCTCGAAGGCACCATGTTCGACAACAAGGCGCACATCATCGGCATCGGCATCCTCGTCGACCCCGAGAACAGCGAGACGGCCGGGGTCGGCCTGTTCTCGATGGCCAAGGCCGCCGCCGCCGAGGCGCCGTCGGCCGTCGTGCAGTTCAGCGCGGGGGCCTACACGGTGACCGAGGGCACCGCCAACGCGGTCATCTCGGTCGTCCGGAGCGGCGCCACCACGACGCCATTCACGGTGCCCTTCACCGCCTCGGCGGGCACGGCGGTGCCGGGCCAGGACTTCACGCCGGTGTCCGGCACCCTGACGTTCGCGGCGGGAATCTCCAGCCGAACCTTCAACGTTCCGATCATCAACAACACGCTGGTCCAGGGCAACCGCAGCGTCCTGCTCGCGCTCGGCCCGCCGACCGGTAACGCGGTGCTCGGGCAGCTGCCCGTCGCCGCCCTGACCATCCTCGACAACGACGAGGGCGGAATCGTCAAGCTGAGCAGTGCCAGCTACTCGGTCAGCGAGAACGCCGGCTCGGTCGTCGTCACCCTTCTCCGAACCGGCACGAACCTGGCGGGCAACGTCTCCGTCACCTACGCCACCGGCAACGGCAGCGCACTGTCCGGCCTCGACTACACGGCCACCACCGGCACCGTCACCTTCAACGGCGGCGAGACGTCGAAGACCGTCCGCATCCCGATCCTCGACGACACGCTGGCCGAGGGCAACGAGACCTTCACGTTCACCCTCAGCAACCCCACCGGCGGGGCGACCCTGGCCACGCCGTCCACGGCCGTCATCACCATCGTCGACAACGAGGTGGTCAGCGCGCTGAAGTTCGGGAGCGCCGTCTACTCGGTGAACGAGGGCGCCGGCAGCGTCACCCTCACGGTGCTGCGGACACCGAGCACGAGCAGCGATGTCCGGGTGAACTTCGCCACGGCCGACGGCACCGCCATCTCGAGCTCGCCGACCGGCCTCAACGATTTCACGGCCACCACCGGCACCCTCACCTTCGGCGCCGGCAACGCGTCGGCGACCATCGTCATTCCGATCATTCAGGACACGCGGGCGGAGGGCAACGAGACGTTCACGGTCGTGCTCAGCAACCCGCAGGGTGGGGCCACCCTGGGCACACCCTCGGTCGCCACCGTGACGATCGTCGACGACGAGTCGGCCATCCAGTTCAGCGCCGGCAGCTACGTCGGCAAGGAAGGCACCCCCGCCGTCATCACGCTCGTGCGGTCCGGCGCCCTCGGCACCCCGGCCACCGTCACCTTCACGGCGACGCCGGGCAGCGCCTCGCCCGGCCTCGACTTCACGCCCGTCTCCACGCTCGTGACCTTCACCGCTGGCCTGGCCAGCAAGACCGTGACCGTCCCGATCCTGAACAACACCCTCGCCCAGGGCAACCGCACCGTCATGCTCGGCCTCAACGGGCCGACCGGCGGCGCCCAGCTCGGCACTCGGGGCACGGCCATGCTGACCCTCGGTGAGGACGATCAGGGCGGCGTCGTCAAGCTGAGCGCGGCGTCCTACACCGTCGCCGAGACCGCGGGCTCGGTCGTCGTCACGGTCATGCGAGTCGGCACCGGCCTGGCGGGCAACGTCTCGGTCTCGTACGCGACCGGCAACGGCAGCGCCCTGTCCGGTCTCGACTACACCGCCCGGGCCGGCGTCCTCACCTTCAACGCCGGCGAGATCTCGAAGACGGTCAGCATCCCGATCCTCAACGACACCCTGGTGGAGCCGGACGAGACCTTCACGTTCACGCTCAGCAATCCCACCGGGGGCGCCAGCCTCGGCAGCCCCGTGTCGGCGACGATCACGATCAAGAGCGACGACGCCGGCGGCCAGGTGAAGTTCAGCGCGGCGGCGTACAGCGTCACCGAGGGCGCCGGCAACGTCAGCATCACCGTCGTGCGCGCCGGCGGCACCGCCAGCGCGGTGACGGTCGACTACGCGACCGCCAGCGGGACCGCGGCCGCCGACGTCGACTACGGGCGGACCGCCGGCACCCTCAGCTTCGGGGCCGGCCAGACGAGTGCCACGATCGTGGTGCCCATCATCCAGGACATGCTGGCGGAGGGGAACGAGACCTTCACGGTGACCTTGAGCAACGCGCAGGGCGGCGCCACGCTGGGCGTCCCGGCGGTGGCCACCGTGACGATCGTCGACGACGAGTCGGCCATCCAGTTCAGCGCCGGCAGCTACGTCGGCAAGGAAGGCACCGCCGCCGTCATCACGCTCCTGCGCTCCGGCGCCCTCGGCACCCCGGCCACCGTTGCCTTCACCGCCACCGCCGGCACGGCCACCCCCGGCCTCGACTTCACGCCGGTCTCCACCCTCGTGACCTTCGCCGCCGGCCTGCCCAGCAAGACGGTCACCGTCCCGATCCTCAACAACACTCTCGTGCAGGACAATCGTACCGTCATGCTCGGCCTCAGCGCGCCCACCGGCGGCGCCCAGCTCGGCACCCGCGACAGTGCGGTGCTCTCCATCGGCGAGGACGACCAGGGCGGGGTCATCAGGCTGAGCGCTGCGTCTTACACCGTCGCCGAGACTGCGGGCTCGGTCGTCGTCACCCTCATGCGGACCGGCACCACCCTGGCCGGCAACGTCTCCGTCTCCTACGCCACCGGTAACGGCAGTGCCCTGTCCGGCCTCGACTACACCGCCCGGGTCGGCGTGCTCACCTTCAACGCCGGCGAGATCTCCAAGACCGTCAGCATCCCGATCCTCAACGACACCGTGGTCGATCCTGACGAGACCTTCACCTTCACGCTCAGCGCTCCGACCGGCGGCGCCACCCTGGGCACGCCGGCGACGGCGACCATCACGATCAAGGACGAGGATCTCCCCAGCCAGATCAAGCTGAGCGCCGCCAGCTACCGGGTCGGCGAAGGGGCGGGGAACGTCAGCATCACCGTGGTGCGCAGCGTGGCCGTCTTCCGCGAGGTCACGGTGCACTACGCGACGAGCCCGACCGGGACCAGGCCGGCGACGCCGTCCTCCGACTACGGGGCCGTGAGCGGCGAGGTCACGTTCGCGCCCAACCAGACCACCGCGTTCATCGTCGTCCCGATCGTCGCGGACGCTCTGACCGAGGGGGACGAGACCTTCCTGGTCACGCTGAGCGCGCCCGGTGGCGGCGCCGTGCTGGGCTCGCCCGCCAGCGCGGTCGTGACGATCGTCGACGACGAGTCGGTCGTGCAGTTCAGCCGGAAGTTCGTCGGCAACATGCCGGAGGTCGTCCGCACCGGCCCGACCACCACCGAGATCACCGTCGACTTCTTCACGGAGGACGGCACCGCGACGGCGGGCGAGGACTACACGCTGGAGCGGGGCACGCTCACCTTCAAGGCGGGCCAGTCACTGGCGTACATTCCGCTGGTCATCAATCCCGACGTCGTCGCCGAGGGTCCCGAGACGTTCACGGTGCATCTCACCAACCCCCAGCCGCAGGGCTCGGTCACCATCGGCCCGGTCTCCTCGCAGCTGTTGACGATCACCGACAACGACTTCGGGGGCACCGTGCAGTTCGGCGTCGCCAGCCTGACCGCGACGCCCGGCGAGAGCAAGACCATCCCGATCGTCCGCACCGGCGGCGGCGCCACGATCCTCACCGTCAACTGGCAGGCGATCAGCGGCGGGACGTCGGAGGCCTTCAGTCCCACGTCGGGCAGCGTGACCTTCAGTCCCAACGAGACGACCAAGAGCTTCACGATCGAGATCGGCGGCTGCGACGGCGAGTGCTCCGACGTGACGGTGGTCTTCGGCCTGAGCGTCGCACCGGGGGCGGCCACCATCGGCGCCACCAGCCAGCTGACCCTCACCATCCAGGGCGACGGGTGAGAGGCGGGCGCGGAGACTAGCGGACGACGCTCTTGAGGTGGCCCAGCACTTCGAGCTCGAACTGCTCGAGGCTCTGGCCGAAGGTCTCGCGGAAGTTGGCGTGCCGGTCCTGCCGGCGCTCGAACGAGCGGAAGTAGGCGACGACGCGCGGGAAGCCGTCACGCTCGATCAGGTAGTCACCCATCAGGAACGCGAGCTGGTAGGTCGGCAGCGAGCCCTCGCGCAGATGACGCACGGTGAAGCCGCGCGGATTGCCGAGCGTCTCCAGGTCGAGCCGGGCCGCCACCAGCGCGGCGTGATTGCGAATGCCCGCCACCGCCATCCTTCGCCGGTTGGCCACGGTGTCGAGATTCAACCGCTCGAGCACGTTGAACGCGACCCACTCGGCCATGCCCTCGGCCAGCCACTGCTCGGCCCGGCCCTCACCCTGGGCGAGCTCGATCTGAGAGACGTGGGCCAGCTCGTGGGCGATCAGCCGATACCACTCGCGGCCACGCGCGGTGCCGCCCTCGTCGTTGAGCAGGAGCTGCCGGCGCTTGCCGATTCCGACCGCGAACTCCGACAGCTCGGCCGCGCGGATCGGTGCGACGTTGGCGTCGAACACCAGCCCGCGCTCGAAGCCCTCGCGTCCGGAATACACGTAAGCGGTGAAGGCGGGCGGCATCGCGAGCCCGAGGTCGACGGCGAGGATGGCGGCAATCCCACGGATGGCGTCCTCGTGCGTGGCCAGGCCGGCGGTGTCGCGTGGGGGTGAAAGCGTGCGCGAGTCGATCGCGAAAGGGAGGACGACCCGGCCGCTCCCGCACCCGGCGATCGAAGTTAGCGCGACGAGGAGAGCGGCCGCGAGTCGCTGTGAAACCGATTTCATGGGCTCGCGCGATTCTGACATGCGCGGCCCAGCAGACGGAAGAGTTTTTCCGCTTTTGTGAAACTTACAACACTTTCCGGTGGCACTGCCGCTGCAGGATGCCCTCGGCAGGAGGCATCTCCATGTTCAAGCGCATCGTCTGTGCGACGGACTTCTCGGACACGGCCGAGGCCGCCTGGGAGCTGGCTGGCGAGCTCGCCCGCATCCACAGGTCCGAGCTGATCCTGGTCCACGTGTTCACCGAGCTTCCGATGTCCCCCGAGGTCGCGGCCACGACGGTTCAGCAGGTGTGGGAGGAGCAGCGGCTGTGGACCGAGCAGCAGCTCGCCGAGCGCGCCGAGGCGATGACGCAGCGCGGCCTGGCTACGCGGTTCCTGCTCCGCACGGGGACGCCGGCGGAGGAGATCGGGCAGGCGGCCACCGACGAGGGCGCCGACCTGATCGTCGTCGGCACCCACGGACGCACCGGCCTCGAGCGTCTCGTGATCGGCAGCGTGGCCGAGCGCGTGGTCCGCATCGCGCCGTGCCCGGTGCTCACCGTGAAGCCGCCGGCGCCCCGCGAGGCCGTCCGCGCGGCGGCGTGACCGGCCTCGAGTTCCTGCTAGCGCGGGCGCGGCAGGCGCTCGATCGAGATCACCAGGAGCGCGTCGGGCACTTCCTGGAGCCCGAACGCGACCCGGTCACCCGTGTGGATGCCCGCGAAGAGCGCGCTCGAGGCGACCAGGAACGGCATCGTCATCGCTTCCTTCATGAGACCGGGAATCGGTTCGTGCTCCAGCACGATCACCGGGCGGGTGGCGTGAAGGTCGGACGGCGGCGGCAGGATCGCAAGCACGATCGCCACACCCCGCCAGTCCGGCCGGGCCGGGGCCTGGGCAGCCGCCGGCCCGGCCAGCGATAGAGCCAGAACGAGAGCGCACAGCCGGCGCGTCGAGCGGCGCACGCCGGCAGGATACTCCGCGCTCAGGCCACCTGCTGGGGCGCCGTCTCCGCCTGCATGCGACCGAGCTGCAGGACGAGGTCACGCGCCTCGACCAGGCTGGCGCCCACCGCGTCGGCGCCAGCCGCGAGCAGGGCCTCGCGGACGGCCTGCGCCTCCTCGGCCACGGCCGGCCGGGCCACGACGATGCGGATCTCCGGCAGACCGGCACGGAGCCGCTTGCAGAGATAACGCGCCTGGGCCACACCGCCCGGCGGGAGCGCGCTCACCACGACGATGTCGGCGCCGTGCTCGCGGGCGCCGTGCACCATCTCGGCCGAGAGCAGCTCGGGTGAGGTGATATCCAGTCCCACCCGCACGGGCAGCAGCACGTCGCGCAGCATCAGCAAGGCCACGGCGTCGGCCTCGCCCCGGGCGGGAGCGCCGAACACTCGCGCGGCTGGCGGCCCGGCCTCGACCGGCGGCGGCACCAGCGCCTCGACCGTGCTCCGCACCGCCTGCACGACGTCGGCGTACTCGTCCCCGTCGATGCGGCCGTGCGCGTGATCGCGCCCGGCCAGCGCCAGCACCCGCAGCAGCGTCTCGTGTACGCGCTCGCGCGGCTGCTCGGCCAGCAGGCGCTCCACGATGTCCATCGCCTCGTCCTGGTCGTCGGCCAGGAAGCGCTGGTAGAGGGCGATGTCGGTCGAGACCGCCGGCTCGTCACCCATGAGAACCCAGATGAATTCCAGCTCGGGGACGTACTTGGCGACGACCACGATGCACACGGTGAGCGGCGTGGCCAGGATGAGGCCGATCGGCCCCCACAGCCACGTCCAGAATGCGATCGCGATGAGCAGCCCCACCTCCGACACGCCGGCGCTGCGCGCGTACAGCCGCACCTCCAGCACGCCCCCCGTGAAGAGCTCCAGCACCCCGAACAGACCGATGACCAGCAGCGCCGGCGGCCAGCCCGGGAACACGGCCAGGCACATGGCCACCGGCAGGCCAGCACCGATCCAGATGCCGACGTAGGGGACGAAGCGAAGCAGGCCAGCCAGGAAGCCGAACAGGAGGGCGTAGGGCACGCCGATCAGCCCCAGGCCGCCGGCGACGAGGAGTCCGAAGACCATGTTGACGCACGACTGGCTGAGCAGGTACCGCGTCACGCGCTCGCCCGCCTCGTCCATGGCCCGGGTCGTCACGGCGAGGCGGCCGAAGCCGATCAGCCGGATGAGCCGATTGCGCGTCTCCTCCCGGGCCAGCAGCATGAACGGCACCATCAGCACGACGAGACCCGCACGGCTGAGCGGCTCCAGCCAGGGCGCCAGCGACGTCACGAACGCGGTGGGCCACAGCCCGCTCTCGCCCGTGATGACGACCGGCGTGGGCCGGGCCTGGCGCGCCGCGGCCTCGACGCGCCCCGCCTCGCGCTCTACCTCACCCGCCGCCCGGCTCACGGTCTCTTTCGCGCGTTCGAGGCCGCTGCCGCGGCCGAGCCCCCGGATGTCGCTGAGCTTCTTCTTGATGTTGTCCTTGTACTGGGGCATCTGCTCGCCGAGGCTCACGACCTGCGTCACCACCACGGTCCCGACGCCGGCGACGACCAACAGCGCGGCTACCACGACCGTGACGACGGCGGCCACGCGGGGGACCCGCCAGCGCTGCAACAGGCTGACGACCGGCCCCAGCAGGAAGGTGATCAGCACCGACAGTGCAACGGGAATGACCACCGCCTGGCCCCAGTACAGGCAGGCGACCACGAGGACGAACCCGGCGAAGCGCAGGAGCGGGACCATCAGCCCCATCGGAGACCGGTCGCCACGACGACGCGGGGACGCGGGTGGGCGGGGGGCGAGGATGGCCATTGCTACACCGGACAGTGCACGTCGCGGGCCATCTTCTTGTACCCTCCCCGGAATGGACATCATGGCCCGTCACGCCCAGGCCCACCCCGACACCGCGGCGGTCATCGACGGCGAGCGCCGGCTGTCCTGGCGCGAGTACCACCAGGCGCGCAACCGGCTCGCCAACGCGCTGGCCGACCTCGGCCTGACCGCCGGCGAGCACGCGGTGCTCTATGCCCACAACTCGGCCGAGGTGCTGCTCGCCTCGGCAGCCGCCCGCGCCCTCGGCGTCATCCCGGTGCCGATGAACCACCGGCTCACCGCCGAGGAGGTCGCCTACATCCTCGACGACTCCGACGCCGTGGCCGTCTTCGCCAGCGACGCGTTCGTGCCGATGCTGGAGCGCGTGCGCGAGCGGGCGCCGCGGCTGCGCCACGTCGTGCTGCTGGGCGCCGAGCGACGGCCGTGGGCTCATCACCTGCAGGACCTGGTGGCGACGGGGCGCCCGGCGCCGGTGGACGCCGCCCCGGGAATGGGCGGCTCGATGATCTACACCGCCGGCACCACCGGCAAGCCCAAGGGGGCGCGGCGAGCCGCCAGCGATCCGGCGACGCTGCTGCCCCGCATCGCCGCGCTCAACTGCGTGGCGCCCGACGACGTGCACCTGGTGGCCGGCCCGCTCTACCACTCGGCTCCGGGCGGCTTCGCCCTCTACGCGCACATGCTGGGGCAGACGGTGGTCGTCATGCCGCGCTTCGAGGCCGAGGCCGCCCTGCTCGCGATCGACCGCCACCGGTGCACGACGACGTTCATGGCCCCCACCCTGCTCAAGCGCCTCGTCGACCTGCCGGCCGACGTCCGGCGCCGCTACGACGTCGCCTCCATGCGCTCGATCATCGTGGCGGCCGCCCCCTGCCCCATGCGCGTGAAGGAGGAGATCCTGGCCTGGTTCGGCCCGGTGCTCTACGAGTTCTACGGCTCGACCGAGCTGGGCGTGAACACCGTGCTCGATCCCCGCGACATGCTGCGCAAGCCCCACTCGTGCGGGCGGGCCGCGCCCGGGGTGGAGCTGGCCGTGCTGGACGACGCCGGCCACCCGCTGCCGCCCGGCCAGCCGGGCGAGCTGTACGTGCGCCGCAACGAGTCGATGTTCGAGGGCTATTACAAGAACGCCACCGCGACCGCCCAGGCCGCGCGGGGCGACTGGCTGAGCGTCGGGGACGTGGCGTGGATCGACGACGAGGGGTTCGTCTTCGTCTGTGACCGCAAGCGCGACATGATCATCTCGGGCGGCGTGAACATCTACCCGGCCGAGATCGAGGACGTCCTGCACCGCCACCCGGCCGTCGACGACGTCGCCGTCTTCGGCGTCCCCGACGCCGAGTGGGGCGAGCGGGTGCACGCCGCCGTGCAGCCGCGGGCTGGCGCCGTGGCGACGGCCGCCGACCTCATCGCCTTCTGCCGGAGCCACCTGGCCGATTACAAGGCGCCCCGCGAGGTCTCGTTCCATGCGGACTTCCCGCGCGATACGGCAGGCAAGCTGGTCAAGCGGCTGCTGCGCGAGCCCTACTGGGCCGGCCGCACGACCCGCGTCTAGCGTCCCGGGTCAGGCGAGGCGGAAGACGGCGAGGGAGCGGGCGACCATGTCGTAGGTCTGGCCGCCGCGCAGGGTGCGACGGCCTGGCGGGTCGGCATCGCGGGTGTCGAGCAGCGGCTCCCAGCGCACGCCGCTCTTGTGGGCGGGCAGCACGTAGGGCAGCGGCTCCCAGAAGCCGTTGACGAGGATGAGCAGCGTGTCGTCCACGATCCGCTCGCCGCGCTCGTCCACTTCCTCGATGGTGTCGCCGGCCAGCCGCAGGGCGAACGCGCGCGTCCCCGCGTTCTGCCAGTCGGTCTCCGTCATCTCGCGCCCGTCGGGGCGGAACCACGTCAGGTCCTTGAGGTCGGAGTAGATCGCCCGGCCGTAGAAGAACTGCCGGCGCCGGAGCACCGGGTGGTCCCGGCGCAGACGGATGAGCTGGCGCGTGAAGGCCAGCAGCGAGGACCGCCGGCCGTCGAGCCGCCAGTCGTGCCAGGACAGCTCGTTGTCCTGGCAGTACGCGTTGTTGTTGCCGCGCTGGGTGCGACCGATCTCGTCGCCGCCGCTCAGCATCGGCACGCCCTGGGCGAGCAGCAGCGTGGCCAGGAAGTTGCGCCGCTGCCGCTCGCGCAGCTCCCGGATCTTGACGTCGTCGGTCGGCCCTTCCACGCCGCAGTTCCAGGACAGGTTGTGGTCGTGACCGTCGCGGTTGTCCTCGCCGTTGGCCTCGTTGTGCTTGTCGTTGTACGAGACGAGGTCCTCGAGCGTGAAGCCGTCGTGGGCGGTGACGAAGTTGATCGAGGCGTAGGGGCGGCGGCCGCCCCGGCCGTAGAGATCGCTGGAGCCGGTGAGCCGGTGACCCATGCTCGCCACCTGCCCCTCGTCGCCCTTCCAGAAGGCCCGCACGGTATCGCGGTAGATGCCGTTCCACTCGGCCCAGTGATTCGGGAAGTTGCCGACCTGATAGCCGCCTTCGCCGAGGTCCCACGGCTCGGCGATGAGCTTGACCTGCGAGATGACCGGATCCTGGTGGATGATGTCGAAGAACGAGCCCAGCCGATCGACCTCGCTCAGCTCGCGGGCCAGCGCCGAGGCCAGGTCGAACCGGAAGCCGTCGACGTGCATCTCCTGGATCCAGTAGCGCAGGCTGTCCATGATGAGCTGCAGCGTGCGCGGATGGGTCATGTTCAGGGTGTTGCCGCACCCGGTGAAGTCCGTGTAGTACCGCCGGTCATCGGTGAGCCGGTAGTAGGCGGCGTTGTCGATACCGCGGAAGCAGAGCGTCGGCCCCAGGTGGTTGCCCTCGGCCGTGTGGTTGTAGACGACGTCGAGGATGACCTCGATGCCCTCCTCGTGGAGCACCCGCACCATCGTCTTGAACTCGTTGACGTGGCCGCCGGCCGCCCGCGTGGCCGCGTAGCGGATGTCGGGGGCGAAGAACCCGATCGAGTTGTAGCCCCAGTAGTTGGTGAGGCCGCGCTCGCGCAGGTGCTTGTCGCCGACGAAGTGGTGGATGGGCATGAGCTCGACGGCCGTCACGCCGAGATCGCGCAGGTGGGCGAGGGCGGCCGGCGCGATCAGTCCCGCGTACGTCCCCCGCAGGTGCTTCGCCACGCCGGGATGGCGGGCGGTGAACCCCTTGACGTGCATCTCGTAGATCACCGTCTGGTTCCACGGCGTGCGCGGCGGCCGGTCGCTGCCCCAGGTGAAGGCGGTGTCGACGACGACCGACTTGGGCATCCCGGCCGCGCTGTCGCGCGGGTCCGCTACCAGGTCGGCCTCGGGCTGACCGACCTGGTAGCCGAACAGCGCGTCGCCCCACTTGATAGTGCCGTCGAGCGCGCGCGCATAGGGGTCGAGCAGCAGCTTGGCGGCGTTGAAGCGGTGGCCGGCGGCCGGATCCCACGGCCCCTGCACCCGATAGCCGTACGGCAGCCCCGGCCGCGCCTCCGGCAGGTAGACGTGCCACACGTGCTCGGTCTGCTCGGTCACCGGCACCCGCGTCTCGCGGCCATCGTCGAACAGGCACAGCTCGACCGCCTGCGCGTTCTCCGAGAACAGGGCGAAGTTGACGCCGGAGCCGTCCCAGGTGGCGCCGAGCGGATAGGGCCGGCCGGGCCGCGTGCGCACGGGAGTCGACCACTGTCGCGGGGTCACGCCCAACGACCACTAGCGAACTCGGTGCCAAGGAACGGTTGTCGAGGGGCGGTCCGGGTCCGCCGGGCCGACCCGAGCGCTGGGGGGATTGGGGGGCCATCTCGGGGCCCCCCATCAGGTCAATTCAGACGGCCGCGGAGGGAATGCAGGGCCTTGGCGGCCCCTTCGTCCTTGGGCGCGGTGCGGACGGCAGCCTCGAACTCGCGCAGGGCATCCCACCATTTGCCCTGTTTGAGGTAGATCCTGCCGAGATTCATGAACGGGAATTGCCGGGGCTCGTAGCGCCGGGCCTGCTTGGCCTTCTCCAGCCACGGCACCGCCTCGTCGAGCCGGTCCTGCTGCATCAGGTACACGCCGATGTCGTTGTACGGGTTGCCGAAGTCGGGGTCGATCTCGATCGCCCGGTGGCACTCGCGGGTGGCCTCGTCCAGCCGCCCCTGGAAGGAGTACGTCCAGCCCAGGAAGGTGTGGGCCTCGGCGGTGGGGCAGATGCGGATCGACTCCTGGTAGAGCGCGACAGCGCGATCCAGCTCGCCCGCCATCTGGTGGCGGTAGGCCTCGCGCCAGAGGTCGATGGCCCGGCCCAGATTCTCGGGCGGCGGCGAGGCCACGGCGGTGCTACGCCGCCCGCGCGGTCAGGCGGGCCCGCCGCCGGGCGCCGGGGTGCGATCGACGGGGGCGATGTCACCCATGTCGGGCTCGAGCTGCAGCGTGTCGGCGATCTTGGTGTACGACGAGAACATCTGGGTCACGCCGACGACTTCCATGATCCCCGCCTCGCCCACGCCCAGGCGGCGCAGCTCGGCCAGGTGGAACCTGGTGCCGAAGGCCGAGCGCGTCGTCAACGACACCGCGAAGGCCAGCGCCGTCTTGACCCGCCGGCTCAGCTGGTTGTCCCCGAAGGCCCGCTTGGCGGCCGCCCACAGATCGGCCAGGTAGCCGGGATCCTGGGCGGCCAGACCGAAGGGGATCGGGATCTCGGCAGTGCCGCCATAGAAGGCCCGGAGGTCGTCGTAGACCGCCTCGACCTCGGCCGCACCCGCCCCTGGCTTCACCGGCGCCATCAGGGCGCCGAGCCCGTCGGCGACCACGTTGAGCGCGTTGGTGATGCCGACCACCATCGCCGCCTCGTACCACACGGCGTCACCGCCCATCCCCTGCAGCTTCCCGGCTGCAGTGTGCGCCTGTACTCAGTAGTCGCAGGCGTTGACGCCGCTGACGACGGCCGCCACCATCTCCTTCTCGCCGCGAGTGAACTCCCCCGGCGTCATCGCGCGCTTCATGGCCCGGCCGTGGGGGCCGCCGAAGTGCGGGTCCCACGCCATCACCCGGCTCATGGCGGCGGGCTGCGCGAAGTCGTAGTTGAACCACTGCTTGCTCAGCTCGAAGGCCCGCCGTGCGGGTTCCGGGTACTCGTCGGCGTCGCGCAGGCGAACCGTGGGCACTAGGACCTCCGGCGCCGGACCGGGCGGGGCCGCGTCTTCTTGGCCTTGGCGCGCGAGGTCGACGGCCGGCGCTCGGGGATCACCGCCGTCGCCTCGATCTCGACCAGGTACTCGTCACGGACGAGACGCGAGATCTCGACCAGCGTGCTGGCCGGCCGGTGGGAGCCGAAGTATTCCTGGCGGACGGTGTTGACCTTCTCGCGATCGTTGATGCTGCGCAGGAAGACGGTCACCTTGCAGATGTCTGCGAACGTCGCGCCGGCGGCGGTCAGGCACCGCTTGATGTTCTCGTGCACCTGCCGAGTCTGGGCGACGACGTCGCTGCCGCCGACCAGGCGACCGGCTCCGTCGGTGGCCACGCAGCCGGAGACGAATACGATCCGGCCCGCCCGCACGACGTGGGTGAAGTGGCTGACCGGCTCCGACAGCCCGGGGACCATGAATTCCTCACGATGAGCGCTCACGAGCTCCCTCCCGGTGGGATGGTGCGAGGACCGCGACCGTGCCGACGAGCGCTTACGCGCCCTCACCTTCCTGCGACTGCTTCTCGAGCACGCGGGCGACCGCCCGGCCCTTGCCCGGCGAGGGATCGGTGACGACGCCGTAGGCCTGCCGGCCTTCGTGGTCCTCGGGCAGGTACTCGGTGATGGGCACGCCCTCGGCGGTGACGAACAGCAGGCAGTGGCAGTACTTGTACTTCTGCATCTCGTCGCACGCGCAGATCCAGCGGCGCAGCTTGGCCTCGGCGGCCGGGTCCGGATAGAAGTTGCACGGACAGAGCGGGCGGCCCACCTGCTCGATGTGGCGGGCGAGCCCCTCGACGACCGTCTCGGTGACGCTGACGTCGGGATGCAGCGAGGTCCCCGACTTCTCCGCGTACTTGCGGGCGTACGTCCACATCTTGTCGATGTTGGCCTGCGAGGGCTTCGCGAGCTCGCTCATGCCTGTCCTGCTCTCCCTTACTCGGCCAGCGCGGCGTCGATCGCGTTGGGGTTGAAGCCGGTCAACCGCTTGTCCCCGATGAGGATCACCGGTAGCGACAGCAGGCCGAGCTCCATCAACTCCTGGCGCGCCGTCGGATCCTTGCCCACGTTGCGCTCGGTGAACGGCACGCCCTTGCGCGACAGATACTCTGTCGCCCGATGGCAGGGGCCTCAGCCGATGTTGGTGTAGACGGTGACGGACGGCGTCATGGTGCCTCCTGGCGCGATTGTAACCGAACGCCCGAGGTCAGTCGCGCTCGATCTTGACGAAGGCCCAGCCGAACACGCGCAGCCCCTCGTCCACTCGCGTCTGCACCCGTCGCTCGGGACGGGGCGTGCCACCACCGCGTCGCCGATGCTCCACGCGTCGATCGACGATGACCTCGACCTCGTCCTGGTCGGCCAGGGAGCGGACCAGGTGCTCGTAGAGCTGCGGCTGATCCCGGGCCACGATGAACCGGTAGCGCCTCATGCGTCCTCCGCGACGTTCCCCACCGGGGCGTCTACGTCCGATCATAGCGCG
The DNA here is from genome assembly GCA_963734175.1 of uncultured Candidatus Rokubacteria bacterium. Classification (GTDB taxonomy): domain Bacteria; phylum Methylomirabilota; class Methylomirabilia; order Rokubacteriales; family CSP1-6; genus AR5. The sequence continues at coordinate 336,840 of CAVTGC010000009.1, read as the reverse complement.
ACGCCGGCATCGGACCGGTGCTCCGCCGCGGTCGGCGGCGGGGCGCCGCCCTTTGTTGCGCGCGCCGGCCCGCCGCGCCAGGGTCGGAGCCCTGGCGTGGCCGGGCCGCCGACGTTCCCCACCCGGAGCGTCTACGCAGATCACATCGCGACGCTCGACATCCGACCGGTGCTCCTGCTCGCGGTCGGCAGGGGCTCCGCCCTTTGTTGCGCGCGCCGGCCCACCGCGCCTGGGTCGGAGCCCTGGCGTGGCCGGGGGAGGCCGATGATGACAAAGGTGGCGCGAGGCCGCCCGTTAGCCCCAACGTGGCTGGGCGTCGGGATTGATCCGAGCGTCAGCTTGGCGACGACCTCGTGGGTGAAGGCGGAGTTGGCGGGATGGATCCGGCTCAGCCTGGCGTCGCGGAAGAGGCGTTCGATGCCGGGGCGCGTAGATGCCGTAGCCCCCGGCGAGATCAGCGCGGTATCGACCACCTTCCACACCACCTCGGCGGTCCGGTGCTTCGCAGCGACGATCCTCACCGGCCACGCGACGCCACTGTCCACTCCCTGCGTCCAGTCGTCAGCGAGGCGGTCGACTGAGGGCCGATGCCCTCCAGCTCGATCACCATGCCGGCGACCGCTGCTGCACCTCGGGATGATGAATCAGCGAGCCGCTGGAGATGGTGATCGAGGTCTTGGTCTTGAGGTTGTCGACGGTGAGGTCGAGCACGCGGCGGCCGAGCCCGAGTACACGTTCGCGAAGCCGGTCAGCGCCCACGCGAAGATGGCCAGGATGAACAGATCGGCGCCGGCAAACCCGGCCGGGACCACCCGCGCGACGTAGCGATCGGGCACGAAGGCCCCCTGGAGCGCGGTGTCCTGGCTGGCGGTGGCGCGCATTCCCAGGACGTCCCACGTCTCCTTGATCGAGTACCCCTCGCTCGCTCGGGGCATGAAGGCGTGGACGATCTTCGGTGCGCGCTCCCGGAAACGCTCGAGCATCGTGTCGGACAAGAGCGGGGATGCGATCGGTGCCGCCACAACTCACCTCCTACTCGATCTGGTGCAACCAGAAGGTCATGTCCATGGCGCGGTAGAGATCGCGCGCGGCCGCGGTCTCCGCCGCGGAAGACTCGGGATCGCCCCTTCGCTGACGCAGACGACCGAGACCGAGGTGGCAGTGCGCCTGCAGCGGTCGCATGCCGAGCTGCTCGGCGAGGGCGAGGGCCTTGCGGTAGCCTTCCTCGGCCCGGTCCAGAGCCGGCGACTCGCGCTCGACCTCGATCGAGGCGAGCTGCCGGAGAGCGTGGGCCTCGTGTCCGCGCTCGCGGTGCTCCTGGGCGAGATCGAGGGCTTGGGCGGCGAGCGGGAACGCACTCTCGGGCCGCCCGGCCCTGACGTGCGCCTCGGCCAGCCGCACGAGCCGGATCGACTGATTGGCCTTCAGCTTCATGATCGCCGCCCGCTCGATCGCCTCCTCGAGCAGCGGCAGCGCCTCCTGGAGGCGATTGACGTGCGCGTAGGCCGCTCCCAGAGCGGAGGCGACGAACGGCCACGCTCTTACCCCGGGCTCGTTCGACTCGCGGGACAGGCCGCGCTCGAGGACGGCGATGGCCCGATCGAAGTCCCCTTTCGCCACGCACACGCTCCCAAGGCCGGCACATCCGAGGACGAAGCTGAACCCCGAATCCCCGGTCTCGGCGGTCTCGGCGATCTCGAGCGCCTCCTCGCCCAGCGTCAGGCCCTCGGGAAATTCCCCCCGCTCGGCCAGGCACAGCGCCAGCCAGACCCGAGAGAGGACGGAGGGAAACGCGGCCATGTTGTTGTAACGGTCGTGTCGCAGGTCGCCGGCGAGGAGCTCGACGTTCTTTCGCAGGGGGTCCATGGCCCGCGAATACTGGCCGAGCGAGTGGTGAGCCTGACCGAGCCGGAAATTGGTGATGACGCCGACGGCAAAGTTCCAGCCGAACATGGCGGGGAACGCGCCCAGCTCCCGCTGGGCCCCCCTGACCGCATGCTCGTGGTCGCCCATCCACCAGGCCGCGCCCGGGTTGTCCCCGCCCGTGAACCCGCTGACGAATCCGTCCAGGCTCGGCAGATCGCTACCCCGCAGGTAAGCGACGGCGCGGTCCCACACCTCTCCCCGGAAGGCGTGCAGGATGAGCCAGCTCGCCTGCTCCCCGCCCCGCCCCGGATACAGGCTCTCGAAGGCCCGAACGATCCGGGCGTGCAGTTCGCGTCGGCGCTCCTGGAGCAGGCCGCCGTAGGCCACCTCCTGGGTGAGCGCGTGCTTGAAGGTGTACTCCAGCTCGGGGAAGAGGGCGGTTTCGTACAGGAACTCCGACGCCAGGAGCCGTCCGAGACCATGACGAAGGGCTTCCTCCGAGGTGTCACTGATGGCCTCGAGAATCGCAAACGGCACGTCCTTGCCGATCACGGCCGCGGTCTGGAGCAGCGTCTTGTCCTCGAGAGGAAGGCGATCGATCCGCGCGGCGAGGATGGCCTGCACCGTGGCCGGCACCTGGATGGTGTCGAGGGGGCGTCCGAGTCGATAGGCGCCGCGCTCGCCGACCAGCGCTCCGGTCTCCACGAGCGTACGCACGCTCTCCTCGAGAAAGAACGGCACTCCCTCCGTACGCTTCACCAGCAGGCGCTCGAGCGGCTCGAGGTCGGGGTCCGCGCCGAGCATCGAGCGGAGCAGCTCCTCTGCGCTCTCGGGCGGAAGGGGGTCGAGCCGGAGCTGGCTGTAGTAGGTCTTGCTGCCCCAGCCGTGGCGGTATTCGGGTCGATAGTTGAACAGCAAGAGGATCCGGGCCGTCGGCAGCCCCTCGACCAGTGCGTCGAGCAGTCCCTGGGTCTCGGCATCCACCCAGTGGAGGTCCTCGAACACCAGGCACAGCGGACGGATCTGGCTCTCGCGGAGCAGCATCCGTCGCAGGCCTTCCACGGTCCGCCGGCGGCGTTGCCCGGAATCGAGAGCATCCCATGCCGCGTCGTCGCTCGGAGTCTCCAGGAGAGAGAGGAAGGCCGGCACCAATGCGCGGAACGACTCGTCGAGCGTCAGGAGCTTGCCCGTGACCTTCTCCCGTACGCCACGCGCATCGTCACGCGCCTCGATCCGGAAGTAGCTCTTGCAGAGATCGATGACGGGCAGGTACGCGCTGGCCTTGCCATACGAGACCGAGCTCGACTCCAGCACGAGCCAGGCCTGGGTTCGGTGGGAATGGATGAACTCCCAGAGCAAGCGCGACTTCCCCACCCCGGGCTCGCCCACCACGGCCACCACCTGCCCGTGCCCCCCGGCCGCCTTGTCGAGCGCCTGGCGAAGATGGACGAGCTCCTGGCCGCGCCCCACGAAGCGGGTGAGCCCCCGGGCGGCCGCCGCCTGAAGGCGCGTGCGCGTCGCCGACGGCCCCGCCAGTTCGAAGACGTCGACCGGAGTCGACAGTCCCTTGACCGGGACCGGGCCGATCGGGATGACCTGGACGAATCCCTCGGCGAGCCGTAGCGTCTCGCCGGTCAGCCGCGTCGAGCCCGGGGTCGCGAGCTGCTCCATCCGGGCGGCGAGGTGCGTGGTCTGGCCCACCGCCGAGTAGTCCATGCGCAGATCGCTCCCGATCGCGCGCACGACGACCTCGCCGGAGTTGAGTCCCACTCGGATCTGGACCTCGATGCCGTGGTCGCGTCGGACCTCGGCCGTGTAGCGGTGGATGGCCTGCTGCATCGCCAGGGCGGCGTAGCACGCGCGCACGGCATGGTCCTCGTGGGCCAGGGGGGCGCCGAAGAGCGCCATGATCCCATCACCCATGACCTGATTGACGGTGCCCTCGTAGCGGTGCACCGCCTCCATCATGCGCTCGAGGACAGGGTCCAGAAGCTTGCGGGCCTCCTCCGGATCCCGGTCGCTGAGCAGCTCGAGCGAGCCCTTGATGTCGGCAAACAGCACCGTCACCTGCTTGCGCTCCCCGGCGAGGGCGTGGCGGGAGGTGAGGATCTTCTCGGCGAGGTGGCGCGGAGTATAACTCTGCGGAGATACGGCCGCCGGCACGGCGGCCGAGAGCGGCTGGCCACACTCGTTGCAGAAGCGGCCACCCGGGAGATTGGGATGCCCACACGCGGGACATACCGACTCCAGGCGCCCGCCGCAGCCGCTACAGAACTTGGCGCCGGGGGGATTGTCCTGCCGACACTGGGGGCAGCTCACGTCGGCCACGCATCCCCGGGACGTGCGGGCGCCTAGGAGCCTTCCTTCACTTCGATGATCTCGTCAGCCATGGCGCCATGGGCCTCGCGGTGGACGGCCGCCGCCGCTTCCTTGCTCGGCGCGTTGACGAGACAGAACACCTTCCCGGTGCCCTCGTCGTACCAGTACCGGATGTAGCTCACGCCGTGCTTGCCCTGCACGGCGAGGTCCTTCTTGTGGGCTTCGGCAACCAGCTCGGTGGTGAGGCCGTCGATCCTGTTGTGGACGTCCAGGTAAAGAGGCATGTCGGACTCTCCTCCTCGAGATCCCGTGGGTCCCAGTGGAGCGATGCGATGCTCCGCTGCGTCCCCGCCCGTCGGAATGCACCGAGTTTACACCAGGGTTTCGCCAACCGCGCCAGGCCCGCCTCAGGGCCTCTCTTTCGCGTAGCCGACGCCCTTGAGCGACTCGGCGATCTCGTCCAGGACGGCCGGGTCGTCGATCGTGGCCGGCGCGGTGTATTCCTGGCTCTCGGCGATGCGCTTCATCGTGCCGCGCAGGATCTTGCCGGAGCGCGTCTTGGGCAGGCGCTTGACCACCAGCGCCGTCCTGAACGAGGCCACCGGCCCGATCTGCTGGCGGATCTTCTCGACCAGCTCCTTCACGATCTCCCCGTCGGTCCGCACCACCCCCGCCTTGGTGACGACGAAGCCCACCGGCACCTCGCCCTTGATCTCGTCGGCCACGCCGACGACCGCGCACTCCGCGATGTCCGGATGGGCCGAGAGCACTTCCTCCATGGCCCCGGTGGACAGGCGGTGGCCCGCCACGTTGATGATGTCGTCCACGCGACTCATGATGTACAGGTAGTCGTCCTCGTCCCGGTAGCCGGCGTCGCCGGTCAGGTAGAAGCCGGGGTGCTTCGCGAGATACGACGTCTCGTAGCCGGCGTCGTTGTTCCACAAGCGTCGGCAGGCACGCCGGCGGCATCGGCAGCTTGATGGCGATGGAGCCGATCTGGCCGGGCGGCATCTCGGTGTTCTCCTCGCTCAGCACGCGCACGTCGTAGCCGGGGGCGGCCTTGGTCGGCGAGCCGGGCTTGACCGGCAACATGCCGAGGCCGACGCAGTTGGCGGCGATCGCCCACGCGGTCTCGGTCTGCCACCAGTGGTCGATCACGGGCACCTGCAGCCGGTCGCGCGCCCACAGCAGGGTGTCGGGGTCGCATCGCTCGCCGGCCAGGAACAGCGTGCGGAAGTTCCGGAGGTCGTGGCGGGCGATGTGCTCGCCCCGCGGGTCCTCCTTCTTGATCGCCCGGAACGCCGTGGGCGCGGTGAACATGGCGTGCACGCCGTGCTGGGCGATGAGGCGCCAGAAGGCGCCGGGGTCGGGCGTACCGACCGGCTTGCCCTCGTACAGGATCGTGGTGCAGCCCTTGAGCAGTGGCGCGTAGACGATGTAAGAGTGGCCGACGACCCAGCCGATGTCGGAGGCCGCCCAGAAGCACTCGCCGGCGCCCATGCCGTACACCGCGCTCATCGAGTACTTCAGCGCGACGGCATGGCCGCCGTTGTCGCGGACGACGCCCTTGGGGATGCCGGTCGTGCCCGAGGTGTAGAGGATGTAGAGCGGATCGGTCGCGGCCAGCGGCACGCACTCGGCCGGGGCGGCTCCGCTGACGAAGTCGCCCCAGTCGAGGTCGCGGCCGGGCACGAGCTCGGCTTTCAGCTGCGGCCGCTGCAGGATCACGCACCGCTCGACCTTGTGCGAGGCCAGGGCCATGGCGCCGTCGAGCAGCGGCTTGTAGGGAATCACCCGGTTCACCTCGATGCCGCACGAGGCCGACAGGATCATCCGGGGCCTGGCGTCGTCGATGCGCTTGGCCAGCTCGTTGGAGGCGAAGCCGCCGAAGACCACCGAGTGGACGGCGCCGATGCGCGCGCAGGCCAGCATCGCCACCACCGCCTCCGGCACCATCGGCATGTAGATGATGACCCGGTCACCCTTGGCGATGCCCTGGCGGCGGAGCGCTCCCGCCACCCGCGCGACCTCGTCGCGCAGCTCGAAGTAGGTGAAGGAGCGGACGGTGTCGGTGACGGGGCTGTCGTAGACGAGGGCGCGCTGCTTGCCGCGGCCGCGGTCGACGTGCACGTCGAGCGCGTTGTAGCAGGTGTTCAGCACGCCCCCGGTGAACCAGCGGTAGTAGGGCGGGCGCGAGTCGTCGAGCACGCGGTCCCATCGCCGCTCCCACACGATGTCCTCGGCCACGCCCGCCCAGAACCCGTTCGGGTCCCGCAGCGACCGCGTGTATGCCGCCTCGTACTCGCTCTTCATCGACGCCCTCCGCCCGGGAAAGGTATCTGCGCCCGGCGAGCGCCGCAAGTCCCGCCGCGCCGGCCCCCGGGGCGGCTCGACGGCCCGGCCCGGTGCGGTAGGATGGCCCGCGAGGAGGCGCCATGTCGCGCTACTACTGTCACGAGTTCCCGGAGGTGCTCACGCTGGAGACCCGTGTGGTCGACGCCCGGCCCGGCGCCGTCGTGCTGGAGCAGACACCGTTCCACCCGGGCGGCGGCGGCCAGCTCGCCGACCGCGGCGTCCTGCGCTGGAGCGGCGGCGAGGCCGTCGTCGCCGGCTTCGAGACGCTCGACGGTCGGCTCTGGCATCGGCTCGCCACGCCGGTCGAGCCGGTGGGCACCGTGCAGGTCGTCGTCGAGCCCGGGTTTCGCACGATGATGACCGAGCTGCACACCGGGACCCACATCCTCAACGCGCTCGTCTACCAGCAGTTCCACGGCGCGCTGGTGACGGGCGCCCAGCTCAACGACGACGGCACCGCCCGCATGGACTTCGACCTGCCCGACGCCGACAACGACCGGCTGCGCGCGCTCGAGCCCGCGCTCAACGACCTCGTGCGGCAGGACCTGCCGGTCCGCTACACCTACGTGCCGCTGGCCGAGGCGATGGCCGTGGCCGGCCTGATCCGCAGCCGCTCGGTGGCGCCGCCGCCCGACGATCAGGGCACGATCCGCATCGTGGAGATCGTCGGCCTCGATCGTCAGGCCTGCGGCGGCACCCACCTGGCCTCGACGGCGCGCTCGCGGGCGCTGAAGATTCTCAAGATCGACAACAAAGGTCGCCACAACCGCCGCGTGAAGATCGGCCTCGGCGAGCTAGCTCCTTCGCCCGTGGTTGTTCGGGGTGCGGGGGCCGCGGCCGGTGCCCTGCCGCGCCTCGATGGCTCGCCTGTCGCCGTACGCTCGCTTCGGGGGTGGCTCGCGCGAGCCCCCCATCCCCCGGAGGGGGTTGGGTTATCGGCAATAGAAGCGTCGGCGGCGCGCCGAGCCACCCCCGAAGCGAGCACGGCTCCGACGGCGAGCCATCGGATGTGCGCGGCAGGGCAACGGCCGCGGCCCCCGCACCCCGAACACCATGGGCGAGCAGCATCCACGCGGACGACTCCAGCGGCAGTCGCGGATCTGGCGTCGAGGCCGGACCCGGTGGCGTCGGTTATTCGGTTAGGGTCGGGGCGTCAGCCAGGGGGTGTCGGTGCGCGTGGCGGGCTTCGAAGGCGTGGATGTGAGGTTCGTAGGTGAGGGTGAGGGCGATCTCGTCCTGGCCGGTCAGGAGCATTTGCTTGGCGAAGGGCTCGATCTCGAAGTGGTGGGTGGCGCCGTCGGGGGCGGTCAGCGTCTGGGTCGGGAGGTCGGCGGTGATGGTGGAGCCGGGGCGCGCGTGGAGCTGGCGCGCGCATCGCGGCCACGGTGTCGGCGGGCAGGATCACGGGGAGCAGGCCGTTCTTGAGGCTGTTCTGGTGGAAGATGTCGCCGAGGCTCGGGCGCGATCACCACGCGGATGCCGTAGGCCATCAGCGCCCACACCGCCGCCTCGCGCGAGGAGCCGCAGCCGAAGTTCTCGGCGGCCACCACGACCGTCGCCGGCCGGTACGCCCCCTGATTGAGGACGAACTCGGGCTTCTCCGAGCCGTCGGCGTTGAACCGCACGTCGTGGAACAGGTAGCGATCGTAGCCGGCGCTGCCCTGCGCCTTGCGCAGGAAGCGGGCGGGGATGACCCGGTCGGTGTCGATGTTCGGCAGGTCGATCGGGACGGCGACGCCGGTCAGACGCGTGAAGGCCTGCATGGTCAGCCCGCCAGCGTCCGCACGTCGGTCAGCCGCCCGGTGACCGCGGCGGCGGCCGCCATCGCCGGCGACATCAGGTGCGTGCGGGCGCCCTGGCCCTGGCGTCCCTCGAAGTTGCGGTTCGAGGTCGAGGCCACGCGCTCGCCCGCGCGCGCGGTCTCGCCGTTCATCCCCACGCACATCGAGCAGCCGGCCTCGCGCCACTCGAAGCCGGCGTCGAGGAAGACGCGATCGAGCCCCTCGGCCTCCGCCGCCTGCTTCACGAGGCCGGAGCCCGGCACGACCCAGGCCGGGATGACGGTCCGCCGCCCCTTCGCCACCGCGGCGGCCGCGCGCAGATCCTCGAGCCGGCTGTTCGTGCAGGAGCCGATGAACACGCGATCGACCACGACGTCGGTCAGCGCCATGCCGGCCGTGAGGCCCATGTAGCCGAGCGCGCGCTCCACGCTCTGGCGACGGCCGACCTCACCGATGGCGGCGGGGTCGGGCACGCGACCCGTGATGGGCAGCGCGTCCTGCGGGCTCGTGCCCCACGTCACCGTGGGCGCGATGCCGCCGCCGTCCAGCCGCACCTCGCGGTCGAAGGTGGCGTCAGCATCGCTCGGCAGCGAGCGCCAGTCGGCCAGCGCCGCCGTCCACGTCGCGCCCCGCGGGGCGTACGGGCGGCCCTCGAGGTAGCGGAACGTCGTCTCGTCGGGCGCCACCATGCCGCAGCGGGCGCCGGCCTCGATCGACATGTTGCACACGGTGGCCCGCTCGCCGACCGACATCGCGCGGAAGACCTCGCCTGCGTACTCCAGCGCGTAGCCCACCCCGCCCCCGGCCCCGAGGGTGGCGATGATGGCCAGGATCACGTCCTTGGCGCCGACGCCGGGGCCGAGCCGGCCGTCGACGGTCACGCGCATCGTGCGCGGCTTGCGCTGCCACAGGGTCTGGGTGGCGAGCACGTGCTCGACCTCGCTGGAGCCGATGCCGAAGGCCAGCGCGCCGAGCGCCCCGTGGGTGGCGGTGTGGCTGTCGCCGCAGACGAGCAGCAGGCCGGGCAGCGTGAGCCCCTGCTCGGGGCCGATCACGTGCACGATGCCGCGCCGCGCGTCGCCGCGACCGAACAGGGCGATCCCCCGCTCCGCCGTGTGCGTGGTCAGCGACTCGATCATCGCGGCGACCTCGGCGTCGGCGGCCGGCAGGCCCGGCGAGGTCATCACGTAGTGATCCGCCGTCGCCGCGCACAGGTCGGGGCGCCGCACGCGCCGCCCGGCCCGGGCCAGGCGCGCGAAGGCCGCCGCCGAGCCCTCGTGCAGGAGGTGCCGGTCGACGTAGAGCAGCGTGTGGCCGCCGGGTCCCTCGGTGACGACGTGACGAGCCCAGATCTTGTCGAACATCGTGCGGGCCATGGCGACGGGAAGACTACCGGCTTTGTCGGGCGGGCTCAACGACTATCGAGGCGGCGGCTCCGTGAGAGCGGAGGTGCGCTAGCCGGTCAGGCGATCGATGGCGGTGACGCGGCCGTAGGCGATCGCGGCCGGGCCGTCCGGCTGCTCGAGGATCAGCCCATCGGCCGTCGCCTCGGTCAGCTTGCCGATCAGCGGCTCGCGCGCGTTCGCCACCGAGACCTGCACGCGATGGTTCAGGTGGTGCGTGGCCTCGCGATGCCACAGCGCATCCATCGTGCGCACGACCTCGGTCAGCTCGCGGATCTTGCCGATGCCGGCGACGGCGTGGGCCGGGCGCTGCGGGGCCTCCGCCGCAACGCGGGCGGCGACGGGGGGCGCGGTGAGTACCGCGGCGGCGCCGGCCACGGCCATTTTGCCCAGCACGGGGGTCGGCACGGCGTGCAGGCCGGCCGGGGCCTCCGGCACGACCGCGACGGGATGGGCGCTGGGCTCGGGGGACGCGGCCGCCACCGGGCCTCGACGCACGCGCGTGGCCTGCTCGATGGCGCCCGTCAGGACCCGGACCACCTCGGCCATCCGGCCCAGCAGCGAGCGGAACATCCAGAAGCCGAGGAGGGCCACGGCCAGGGCCAGCCCAAGGCTCAGCTGGGCCTGCGTGCTCCGGATGGCGCCGAGCGCGTGCAACGTCCACGCGAAGATCAGCAGCGGCACCACCGCCACGAGGGCGAAGATGACTGACGCGGCTTGCTGCAGCCCCTGCTGCCTGCTCTTCGCTCCCTCGTCGGTCATCACCCCTCCCCCCTGTTGATAATCAGACAGGGGCCCGGGTGGGGCGAAGCACTTTCAGCGACGGGTGGGCTGATGCCCGACTGACCCCTCGTACTTCTCGAGCTCCTCGGCCGGCAAGTACGCGGCTTCCCAGGCCCGGATCTGGTCGAACCCCGCGAAGGTATGGAGATCCCCGAGGGGGTGGCTCCGGAACTGCTCGGTGAATCGAGCCTCGGCGGCCGGGCCGTCCTTTCGAAGGGCGGTCGCGAAGTCCCAGATGGCCTGCAGCGCCACCCGCAGCATGGCCCCGGGCAGGATCGTGACCGCGATCCCCAGCTCCTTCATCTGCTCCGGGGTGAGCCGCGGCGACACGCCCGTCTGGTTGTAGAAGATCGGACCGCGGACCTCCCGGCACACCCGCCCGACCTCCTCCAGGCTGGTGGGGCCCTCGACGAAGGCGAGGTCGGCGCCGGCCTCGAGATAGGCATTGGCCCGGCGGATGGCCTCGTCGAGCGAGCCGCCGTGGGCCCCGCGGGCGTCGGTACGGGCGATCAACACGAAGTCGGGGTCGAGGTCGCGCCGCACCGCCGCAGCCGCGCGGTACTTGCCCACGGCCTCCTCGAGGGGGATCACCCGCCGCCCGGCCACGTGACCGCACCGCTTGGGAATGGCCTGGTCCTCGATGTGGATGCCGGCCACGCCGGTCTGGATGTACTCGCGCACCGTGCGCATGACGTTGATGGCGTTGCCGTAGCCGTTGTCGGCATCGGCGATCACCGGCACGCCGACCGCGTTGGCGATGTAGCGGGCGTTCAGGTGCATCTCGCTCATCGTCGCCAGCCCGGCGTCGGGCAAACCGAGCAGGGCCAGCGAGGTGCCGTAGCCGGTCATGTAGACGGCCGGGAAGCCGGCGCGCTCGAGGACCTTGGCGCTCATCGCGTCGTAGCAGCCGGGCACGACGAGCGGGGTGGAGGTCAGCAGCTGGCGGAGCTTCGTCGTGGCGCGCATCGAGAGTCCTCCTCTTCTGTCGGTGACGGCGAGGGCGTCACGCCCTCGCGCACATCAACGGGGCAGGCGGGCGCGGACCAGCTCGTCGAAGGGGCCGGAGATGCGGACGATGTCGTTCAGCGACCACGTCCCCCGGCGGATCAGGACGATGAAGAGGTCGCCCGCGATGCCGGCCCGCCGCGTGGCCTCGGTGACCGGCGCCCACGCCAGCGTGCGGGGCGCGTCGCCGTCGGTGAACGTCGCGAAGTCGGTCGAGGTGCCGTCGGCGCCGACGGCCACGATGCGCGCGCCCTGGCGGTCGGCGACGAAGAGATGGCCGCCCGGGCTCACGTCCATGCCCGAGGCGATCGGCCCCCGCAGGGCCAGCCGGCGCCCGTCGGGGCCGAAGCTCCAGATCTCGCCGGTGCCGCGCTGCCACGGCGCCTCGGCGTCGCCGTCGGCGGCGACCCAGAACCGCTCGCCGTGCGCGACCACGAGGCGGGGACGGGCCAGCGTCAGCCAGCGCGGCTCCAGCACCTGGCCGGCGGCGTCGAGGCGCAGCACGGCGCCCTGCTGGCGATCGGCCACGTGGAGATTGCCGGCACGATCCACGGCGACGCCCTCCGGCTGCTTGAGCAGCGGCGGCGTGCCGGCCGGCGGCGTGCCGCCGGCCACCAGCTCGGCGCGGCCGTCGACGATGCGGTAGAGCACGCCGAGACCGCGATCACGGTCGTAGGTGGTCACCAGCAGCTCGTGGCCGTTGCGCGTGGTCGCCACCTGCACGTTGGGCAGCGGCGGCCCGTACAGGAAGCGCGCCTCGGTGGTGCGCGTGATGCGGGCGCCGCCGGCCGGGATGCGGAACACCGGCCACACGTCCTCGACCTCGCCGCCCATGTAGCGCCGGCCCGAGCGGGCCGCGTAGAGCGTGCCAGCCGCGTCGAAGGCGAGCGACGACGAGGACGGGATGCCGCCGGCGACGCGGTTGCCGTCGAATCCCTCGCCGGTGACGTACACGCGGGCGGTGAAGCCGGGGGGCAGCTGCATCTCGGCGACGGCCGCCGTCGGCACCAGCAGCAGCACGGCCAGGAGCAGGACCGCGATCATCCCTTCACGCTGCCCGCCGTCAACCCCTCGACCATGTACTTCTGCAGATAGATGTAGGCGGCGATGACGGGCAGCGTGGTCAGCACCGCGCCCGACATGAGGTAGCCCCAGCCGTAGACGTCGCCGGTGATGAAGCTGGCGAGGCCGACCGGCAGCGTGCGCAGCCGCCCGTCGGTGATGAAGACGAGCGCGTAGAGGAACTCGTTCCAGGCCTGGGTGAAGGCGTAGAGGCCGGCGGCGAGGACGCCGGGCGCCGACAGCGGCAGCACCACCCGGTAGAAGGCGCCGAAGCGGGTGGCGCCATCGATCATCGCGGCTTCCTCGAGCTCCTCGGGGATCGACTCGAAGTAACCCATCAGCAGCCAGGTGACGAACGGCACCGTGAACGACGGATAGGCCGCGATGAGGCCGGACAGGCTGTTGGCCATGCCGAGCCCCTGCATCTGCTTGTAGAGCGGGATGAACAGGATCGAGGGCGGGACCAGGTACGTGATGAGGGTGGCACTGGCCATGAACCCGCGCCCCAGGAACTTCAGCCGGGCCAGCGCGTAGGCGCCGATGGTGCCGACGGCGGTGGCCACCAGCGTGCTCGCCACGGCGACGAAGACGCTGTTGCCGTACCACGCCGCGAAGTCGGTCTTGGCCAGCAGCTGCTGGTAGTTCTCGATGGCGAAGGGCTTGGGCCAGAACATGGAGACGACGCTGCGCATCTGCTCCTCGGTCTTGAACGACGTGACCGTCATCCAGTAGAACGGGAACAGGACCGCCAGCGCCAGGAACGTGAGCACCGCGTAGGCGGTCGCGCGCTCGGCGATCCCGGCGCCCCGCCCCTTCACCGCTTCCTCCCCTTCCGCATGTAGCGCGCCAGCACCATGATGGTGACGGCCAGGGCCGGCAGCAGGTAGAGCGCCACCGCGATCGCCTCACCGAGGCGCTGGGCGCCGAAGGCGGTCTCGTACGTCAACACCGGCATCACCATGGTGGTGCCGCCGGGGCCGCCCTTGGTGAGGATGTAGATGATCTGGAAGTCGTTGAACGTCCAGATGGTCGACAGCAGGACCACGATGATCATGATGTTGCGGATGCCGGGCAGCGTGATGTGGCGGAAGCGCTGCAGCACGTTGGCGCCGTCGACGGCGGCGGCCTCGTAGAGCTCGGCCGGGATGGCCCGCATGCCGGCCAGGAACGAGATGCCGAAGAACGGAAAGCCGCGCCAGATGTTGACGGCCACGACCGAGGCCATGGCCGTGCCCGGCTCGCTGAGCCAGCCGATGCCCTGGGGCAGCACGCCGAAGACGCGCACGAGCAGGTAGTTGAGCACGCCGAGGCTGCCGTCGAAGATCCACAGGAAGTTCAGCGCCGACACGACCGTGGGCGCCACCCACGGGATCAGCAGCACGCCCGTCCAGAACGAGCGCCACCGGATGGGGGCGGTCAGCACCAGCGCCATGATCACGCCCAGCACGAGCTTGAAGCCGACCGAGCCGAACGTGAAGATGAACGAGTTGACGACGGCCCGCTGGAAGAAGCCGTCCCAGGTGAGCCGGATGTAATTCTCGAAGCCGACGAAGATCGGCGGCATCCCCACCAGCTTGTGGGTCATCGAGAGGTAGATCGCGTAGCAGAACGGATAGGCGACGAGCGACAGCACCAGCAGCGCGATGGGCGTGACGAACAGATAGCCCATGCGGTAGTCGGGCCCGAGGATGCCTCGGAGTCCGACCGACCGCCGGCGGCCGAGCGCAACCTTGGGCTCGACCTGCGCCGCTGGGACGGCCACCGCAGGCGCCCCTCAGGCCCGGCTGCGAATGCGGTGGATTTCCTCGATCCGCTTGTGAGCTTCCTTCAGCGCCGCCTCCGCCGACAGGCCGCCCACCACGATGCGGCCCGCCATGTCGCAGAGGATGTACTGGGCCTGGACCTCGATGGCCGCCGGCGTGATGGGGCCGGGGTAGCCGATCCAGACGCCCCGCAGGATGTTCTGCAGCATGCCCTCGTAGTTCGGGTCGCTCTTCCAGTACGCGTGCTCGGCTCGCGACTTGTACACGGGGCCGGCCTGGCCGCTGCAGGCCTTCATGTACTCCTCGAACCGCTTCTCGTCCTCGACCCAGCGGACGAGATCCTCGGACAGCTCGGAGAGCTTGGAGGCCTTGAAGAGACCCCAGTTGTACGGGTTGGACGCCACGAAGGCGCCGGCCGGCCCGCCCGGGGTGAGGATCACCTGCGTCTTCTCGTACAGTGGATGCTTCTTGGCGCCCATGGCGTAGTAGAGGCTGGCGCCGTTGTTGGTGCAGACGAGCTTGCCGGCCATGTAGGACTCGTTGTTGTGGACGTCGGTCCACGCCATCACGCCGGGGGGCTGGATCTTGTGCTTCTGGATGCTGTCGACGGCGAACTGGATCGCCTGCGAGATTCTGCTTGAGGTAGGTGGTAGCCAGCGCCGGCTTGCCGTCCTTGTCCCAGGTGCCCCCGCCCCAGTCCCACAGGATGTTCTGCAGGAAGCCGTTACCGTCATCCGAGCGGTTGAGCGTCTGACCGAACCCCCACAGCTCCTTGGACGGGTCCTGGCACTTCTTGGCGATGTCGATGACGTCGGGATCGTAGACCTTCGGCATCTTGAGGCCCTTCTCCGCAAGGAGGTCCTTGCGGATGTGCAGGCCGCCGCCGAAGACGAGCCGGGCGATGCCGGAGTACTGGCCGTCGAGCTGGACGACCCGCTCGGCGAAGGGCAGCAGCCCCCCGCGGGAGGCCGCCAGGTCCTTGGCGAGCTTGGTGACGTCGCGGAGCGCGGGGCGATAGCGCATCGGCCCCTGATAGTTCATCTCGGCGATGTCGGGCGGGTTGCCGGCCTCGATCGAGGCGACGAACTTCTGCTCGCGGTCGCCGAAGGTGGCCCAGTCGAACTCGACCTGGACCTTGCGCTCCTTCGCCCACTCCTCGACCTGCTTGGCCAGGATGTCGTTGCCCGCCGTGACGTAGCTCTTGAAGAGCCACACGCGCATCTTCGGCCCCTGGGCCTGGGCCATCTTGTTCATGACGCTCAAGCCGACCGCCGTGCCGCCGGTGATCACCGCCGTCTTGCGCACGAACTCACGGCGAGAGATCTGGTTGGCGTCGAGCTGCTCGGCGAGCTGGCGGATCGAGCGGTCCATGCACTCCTCCTTTGGAGGCACTACGTGAGCGATGGCGATGGGTTGCGCGCAGATGGTACTGCACGGCGCCTCGTGCAGCAAGGCGCCGTGCGTCGAGGGAGGAACCCGTCCGCGGCCGGGACCGTTCCCGGCCGCGGACGGGGAAGGTCAGCTCAGGGCGGGCACGCGGATGCCGACGGATTCCAGCCGCGGGCGGATCCGCTCGGTCAGCAGCCCGACCTTCTGGAGGTTCGCCAGCAGGGTGCCGTGCAGGTCCTTGCGGAACAGCTTGCGGAAGTGGGAGCCCTCGGCCCCGGCCGCCCGCTCGCGCCGGTGGGCGTGGATCGCCTTGATCTCGGCGTCCCCGAACCCCAGCTCGCGGAAGACGGGCTCCGGAAACTGTCCGGTCAGGGTCTTGACCAGCGCCCAGTGGGTGACGTCCTCCAGCTCGATCCGCTCGGCCTCGCTCAGCTCGCCGATGACGTCGGGCAGGCTGAGCATGCCGAAGCCCATGTGGCGCGACTCGTCCTGGAGGATGAGCTTGCAGATCTGGCGGAGCAGCGGGTCCTTGGAGGTCTCGGCCAGCATGCGGAACAGGGCGACCGCGAAGGTCTCGGCCACCAGCTGCAGACCGATCGTCTTGACCGTCCACCGCGAGTCGGAGAGCAGCGTGTCGAACAGCTCGCGCTCGAAGTCCGGCAGCGGGTAGCGCAGCCCGCCCAGGCGCTCGGTGACGTAGCGGTTGAGCACCTCGTTGTGGCGCGCCTCGTCGACCACCTGGGTGGCCTGGAAGAACTTGGCGTCGGTGCCCGACACGCACTCGACCAGCTGGCTGCACAGCAGCATGGCCCCGTGCTCGCCGTAGAGGAGCACGCCCATGCGCCAGTTGGCGAAGCGCAGGTTGAGCTCACCCCGCTCGGCCGGCTTGAGCTGGTCCCAGAACGGTGTGCCGTAGACGTCCATCATCTCGTCGGCCAGCACGCCCTGCTCGATGTCGAAGGGCTGGGCCCAGTCGACGTCCTTGGAGACGTTCCATTGATCGCGCTTGGCCTTCTCGTAGAGACTGCGGAGGTCGGGCGCCTCCACCGGATAGGCGTGCTCGAACACGGTGGCGTGGTGGGCGCTGACGGGGTGGCTTTCGACGGCCATGGCGACTGCCTTTCCTTAGTGGTTCAGTTCCTGAACTGACGCGTTATGCTAGGCCCCGGAGGCCAGCCATGTCAAGGGACGCCACCCTGCCCCCGACGCGGGCCGCCGTGCTGGACGAGATCGTCCGGGCGGCCGCGACCGCCTTCGGCGAGGTCGGCTATCGCACGGCCACCCTGGAGGTGATCGCCGAGCGGGCGGGGCTCTCGAAGGTCACGCTGTATCGCTACGTCTCCAGCAAGGAAGAGCTGCTGAGCCTGGTCGTGGAGCGGACCATCGAACGCTTCCAGGAGGGGCTCAAGCGGATCATCGCCGAGCGGCGCCCGGCCGACGACACGCTGCGACGCATCGTCCACTACCAGGTCACGCTGCTGGCCGAGCACCTGCCCTTCTTGACCGTGTTCTTCAGCGAGGAGAGCGGGCTGCCCGCGCCCATGGCGGCGCGGGCGGCCCGGGCCAAGCGGGACTACGATCAGGCCATCACCCGGGTGGTCCAGGAGGGCGTGGCCGAGGGCCGGCTGCGCGATCTGCCGCCCACGCTCGTCGTGTTCGGCCTGCTCGGGATGTGTAACTGGCTCCACAAGTGGTACCGGCCGGACGGCAAGCGCACCGCCACCGAGATCGCCGACGTGTTCGTCGCCCTGCTCGAGCGCGGCTACCTGGCCGACGCCGAGCGCGCGGCGCCGCCCGACGACGCGCTGGCCCGGATCGATCGCCGGCTGGCGCGGCTGGAGAGCGCCCTCGGCCCCGGCCGGCGGCCGCCCCGGCCGCGCGCGCGGCGCGCGACCGGCCGTTGACGAGCACCACCGCCCCGCCGGCGTCCTACGGGTTCCACACGTCGAAGAAGTTGAACCACTGCGTCGGATGCTCGCGCACGATCTCCTCCAGCACGCCGACCCACTGGCGCGCCGCCTCCACCTCCCCACCCCGCTCCACGGTGACGGGCGGCGCGATGCGGATCGCGTAGCGGTCGTCGGGCTCGAGCAGACAGAAGGCGGCGACGACCGGCACGCCGGCCGCGCGCGCCAGGATGTACGGCCCGAGCGGGAACGGGGCCGGCCGTCCGAAGAACGGGATGAGGAGATCGCCCTGGGTGCCGATGGCGCGGTCGCCCTGGATCGCCACCACCTCGCCGCGCCGGAGTGCCGCCACCAGCTCGACGCCGACCCCGACGGGTCCTCGCGCGACGAAGCGGACGCCCTCCCCGTCGCGCCGCACCCAGCGATCGAGCCCGGCCACCGCCTCCGGCGCGACGACGACATTCGTGCGGCGCCGCGTCCGGCCCGCCAGCAGGCGCCCGGCCATCTCCCAGTTGCCGACGTGCGCGGTGACGGACACGACCCCGGTGGTCTCCCCGAGGATCGGGCTCTCACTCACGCGCGCGACGTAGTCCAGCAGCCGTTCGGCCGGCCGGCGGTTGGTGGTGACGAGATCGCTGAAGCAGGCCGCGAAGTCCTCGAAGACCCGGCGCGTCAGGACGTCGAGACGCGCGCCCGAGGCCCCGGTGATGGTGGCCAGCGTCGCGCGCACGGCCGCCCGCTCCGCCGGCATGCGGGCCACCGCGAGCGCGCCCACGCGTCGGGCGAGCGCCAGACGCCATCGACGGGGCAGGCGCTCGAGCGCCCCGGCGAGCCGATAGGCCACGACGCGGTTGTACCGGTGCCAGTACCAGCGCGGGGCCTCGGTGACGGACGGTGGGGAGGCCGTGTTCGCGACGACCATCGGCGCCAGTATAGTCGATGCATGCCGACGGCCCCCGACGCCCCACGGTCGCGCCGGGCCCTGGTGACCGGGGGCAGCCGCGGACTCGGCTGGGCGGTCGCCCGCGCGCTGGCCCGCGACGGTCTCGAGGTGCTCGCCACCTGGACCCACGACGAAGCCGCCGCGCGCGCCGCCGAGGTCCAGCGCGACGCCGAGCGCCTGTCGATCAGCCTCGCCCGCTGCGACGCGACGTCCGCGCCCGAGGTGGCCGTCCTGTTCGAGCGGCGTGAGCCGTTCGACGTCGTCGTTCACGCCGCCGGCTTCACCCGCGATCGACTGCTCCTGACGATGACCGACCGCGACTTCGACGACGTCGTCGCCGTGCACCTCACCGGCGGCTGGCTGGCGTCGCGCCACGCGCTGCCCGCGATGTGCGCGAGCGGCTGGGGGCGCATCGTCTACCTCGTCTCACCGTCCGCGCTCGTCGGCCGCCGCGGCCAGGCCAACTACGCCGCCGCCAAGGCGGCCCTCATCGGCCTGGCCCAGGCCCTGGCCGTCGAGGTCGGCGCCGCCGGCGTCACCGTCAACTGCGTCTCCGCGGGGCTGGTCGACACGGCCCTCACCGAGGGGATCGATCCGGAGGTCCGCGCCCAGATCGTGCGCGCGATCCCGCTGGGGCGGACGGGGACGCCGGACGAGGTCGCCGCGCTCGTCGCGTTCGTCTGCTCGGATCGCGCCGCCTACGTCACCGGCCAGGTGCTGTCGGTCGACGGCGGGTTGACGTGAGCCTGGGCCAGGTGATGGTGGGTTGCCGCGTTCACAGGAGCGGCGAATAGTACATCCGGAACGCCCGGATCGGACCGGCCTTCACGTCGTAGAGTCGAGTGGACCAGAACTGCCGCGCCGGCACGTCGAACCGAACGGTGCCGGGCACCGCCCGGTCGTTCGGGTCGTAGACGGCGAAGTCGATGACGTCCTGGTCCGCCCGGTAGCCGTAGACGACGACGGTGTGGTTCAGGTCGATGGTCGGCAGGTTGGTGACGAGCCACTGGACCGGACGTCCCGCCTGCAGCTCGGCCAGGGTCTCGCGGGCCACGGCCTCCTGCTGGGCGCGCGGCATCGGGTAGACCACCCGCCAGTTCGTCCAGTGCAACCAGCTCGCGATTCTCCCCGTGAGTCCCGCCTTGACCGCCCGCTCCTGGGCACGCGAGAGCTCGTACAGCGAGCCGTAGCCGGGGAACACGACCCGCTCGTGGGTGGCCAGCGCCGCGTGCCAGGGCGGGCGCGCCGTGACCTGGCGGACGCGCTCGGTGTACTCCGCCGGCGTCAAGGGGTCGGCGGCGGCGGCGAAGCGGGCGAACCGGTGAAACTGGGTGACGGCGCGGGCCATGACGAAACACCAGTTCGCGTAGAGGTCGGGCTTGCCGCGGTACTTCACCCGATTCTCGTTCGCGAACGCGAACGTGTCGACGCCGAACTCGAGCGTCGGCTCGGGAATCGGCGCGCGCAGCGCCACCGCGAGCGGGGGCGCCGACACGCAGCCCGCGCCGAGCATGGCGAGCAGGATCGCCAGGCACACCGAACGTTTGATCACGAAGGGCTCCTGTGTTGACCTGGTATCGCGCGGCATTGTAGCTTCTTAGTCGGATGGCGGTTCCCGCGATCGACCACGACACCGTTGCCGATGCTCTCACGACCTACGTCAACACGCGCATCATGGCCCGCGGTCGTCGGATCCTGCCCGACGACGACTTCGAGACGGTCGGCATCGATTCGATGGCGTTGCTGAAGATCCTGCTGTTCGTGGAGGCGGAGTTCGGGTTCTGGCCGCCCGACGAGGATCTCGTCGCCGACAACCTCCGGTCTCCGCGCGCGCTCGCGCACTACATCTGCCGGCAACGGAGCCGCTCGTAGCACGCCGGCTGCCCCTGCGGGGCGCCGACCTCGTCCTCCTGGCCCTGGGCTCGAGGGGGACGTCGAGCAACAATGCCCTCCTGGTCGTCCACTGCGACGGCCCGGTCGCCCCCGAGCGCGTCACGCGAAGCCTCGCTCGGCTCCTCGACGTCTGCCCGTGGCCGGCCGCACGGCTGCGGCGGCCGTTTCCCTGGGGCCGGCTCAGCTGGGCGGCGGGCCGACGGGCCGCGCTGGCACCGCCGTCCGTGCGCCAGCGCGCCGTCCACACGCCGGCGGCGTTTCACGAGGCCGTGGAGACCGAGCTCAACGCGGCGATCGATCCTCGACGGGAGGCTCCCCTGCGCTTCCTGATCCTCGACCGGGTCGCGGACGGCTCCGGCCCGCGCAGCGTCCTCGTCATGACCTGGTTCCATCCCCTGATGGATCCCCGTGGCGCGCAGAACCTCCTCCAGCACCTCACCCATGTCGACGACCACCCGGGTGACACGCCCTGGGGCGCCACGGTGCCGGCCTTCACACGGCCCCCGGAGACGCGCTCCTTCGCGGAGCGCGGGCGGCTGGCGCGCAAGAGCCTCCAGTACATGCGCGACGTCTCCCGCGGGCCCGCGGTGGCCGCGCGCAACGGGCGCGCGGGGCCGGTGCGGTTCCGCCTCGCGAGCTTCGTGGAGCGCGGCGAGGAAGCGCGCCGCGACCGTGGTACGCGAGACATCGGGTGGCGCCTGGCCGTGGTCGGGAAGGCCATGCACGCGCTGCGGGCCCGGCACGGGGTCCCGGAGGCGCCCTTCCTGCTTCCCATTGCCGTGGACCTGCGCCCCAAGGGCGAGCCCGGCCCGAGCTTCGGCAACATGCTGGCGTTTCACTTCGCACGCTTCGGGCCCGCGGACACCGGCGACGTGCCGCGCCTGGCCAGCGCGCTGCGCAACCAGATGGTCGAGGCCGTTCGGCTGGGACAGATCGAGGCCAACGAGGTGGCGATGGACTTCCTGCAGTACCGCCCGGACTGGATGGTCCGCCGCGCCGTGCGGTCGATTTCCGGCGGCGACCTGTTCTCCTTCAACTGCGCAGACGTCGGCGACTTCCCCGCCGCGCTCGCGCGCTGCTTCGGCCGGCGGGTCGTGAACGCCTATCACGTCCCCGCGGTTCCGCCGCGGCCGGGACTCGGAGTATTCTTCAATCGCTGTGCCGACCTGGACAACCTCGTCGTCGCGTGGATCGACGGCAGCCTGAGCGAGGACGACGTGACCCGCAGCGTGGAGATCGTCCGCGAGGAGATGGGGTGGATCGAGACACCGTGAGCTACGACGTGGTGGTGGTGGGCGGGGGCGCCGCCGGCCTCGCCGCCGCCGTCGCCGCCGGGGGCGCCGGCGTGCGGACAGCGCTGGTCGAACGGTACGGATTCCTCGGCGGCATGGCCACCGCCGGCATGGTGAGCACCATCTGCGGCCTCTATCGCAGTGCCTCGGTGGGCGGGCCGGAGCCGATCAACGACGGCTTCGCGGACGACTTCGCCCGCCGCCTGAGCGCGATGCCCGGCTGCCAGAAGCCGATCCGGCGGGGGCGCAGCTTCGTGGTGCCCTATACGCCGTTCGCCTTCGCTTGCCTCGCCGACGAGCTGGTCGCGGCGGTCGCGCCGCTGGACGTGTACCTCCACGCGTATCTCGTCGGCGTCGACGGCGGACCGCGCCGGATCGACACCCTGCGCATCGCGACCTCGGAACGGTCGCTGGAGCTGCGCGCCCGGGTGGTCGTCGACACCAGCGGCGACGCCGTGGTCGCCCGCCACGCCGCCGCCGGCACCGAGACGACTCCGCCCGAGCACCGGCAGCTGCCATCCCTGATCTTCGTCCTGCAGCAGGTCGATGCCGTGGCGCTCGACGCCGGGGCCCGTGTGGCCGTCCTGCGCGCGCTGCTCGAGGCCGAGCGCGACGGTCGCCTGCCTCCGGGGGCGGCGAACGTCACGCTGGCCCCGTCGCCGCAGCCCGGGGAGGTCATCGGCAAGCTCGCCCTCGGCGCCCTCGTGAGCGCGCACGCCGACCGGCGCGACTTCCTGACCGCGGCCGAGCAGGAAGGCCGCCGGCGCGTGCTGGCCGTGACCGAGTTCCTCAAGACCCTGCCGGCCTTCGGGCGCGCCTTCGTCTCCCACGTGGCGGCGCAGGTGGGGATCCGGGAGAGCCGGCAGGTGATCGGACGCTATCAGCTCACGCGCGACGACGTGCTGTCGGGTCGGCGCTTCGCCGATGCGGTGGCGCGGGGAGGCTGGCCCATCGAGCTCTGGCATGACGGGGAACTCGGCGCGACGTACGAGTACCTGGAGGACGGACAGACGTCGTACGACATTCCGCTGCGGAGCCTGCACGCCCGCGACGTCGACAATCTCTTCGTGGCTGGACGCTGCATGAGCGCGACCCACGAAGCGCTGGGCTCCGCTCGCGTCATCGGCACCTGCCTGGCCACCGGCGAGGCGGTCGGCCTGGCGGCGGCCCGCCTGGCCGCCGGCGTCGCACCGTGAACCTGGCGGCGCTCGTCACCGTGTCGGCACGGACATACGCCCGTCGTCCCGCCGTGAGCGACGTGCGCTCCGGACACGCTCTCACCTACGCGGATCTCGACCGGGAGATGGAGCGCGTCGCCACCTTCCTGATCCGTCAGGGCGTGGGGCCCGGGCACCGCATCGGACTGCTGGCTCCGAACGCGACGGTGTATCTGCCGGCGGCATTCGGTCTGCTGGCGACCGGCGCCTGCCTCGTCCCCATCGCGGCCAACCACACGCCGGCCGAGATCGCGCAGATCCTCCGGGACGTCGAGGTGAACGGCTGTCTGACCTGGCCCGGGGCCGAGGTCGGGCCGGCGTCGGCGGCGCGGGCCACGCTCGCCGGCGGTGAATGCGACGGGTTCACGTTCGAGTGGATCGCCCGGGACCTCGCGGGTCCCGACGCGCTCCGTCGCCTCAATCCGGCCTTCATCCGGTTCACCTCCGGAACGACGGCCGTCCGCAAGGGAGTCGTGCTGTCCCACGAGGCCACCGCCGCCCGGGTCGACGCCGCCGATCGGGTGTTGCGCTTCACCGACGAGGATCGGGTGCTCTGGGTGTTGCCACTGGCCTACCACTTCGCGGTCACGATCGTCGCCTACGTCCGGGCGGGGGCCCATATCCTGCTCTGCCCCGATACCTTCCCCGGCCGCATCGTCGAGGCGATCCGTCGACTGCGCGCCACGGTGTTCTATGCGTCTCCGCTCCACGTCGAGCGCATGGGCAATCTCGCGCCGACGGGTCCGCTCGCGAGCCTCCGGCTGGCGCTCTCGACCAGCGCCCCCATCGCGCCGGCCGCGATCGAGCGATTCACGTCACGGTACGCGGTCCGGGTCGGCCAGGCCTACGGGATCATCGAGGCCGGCCTGCCGTGCATCAATCCGGGGTCGGATGACGTGCCGATCGGCTCCGTCGGTCGCGTCGTCCCCGGCTACGAGATCGCCACGTTCTCCGACGACGGCGAGCGCCGGCCGGCCGGGACGGCCGGCGAGATCGGTGTGCGTGGCGACGGGCTCTTCTCGGCGTACTACACACCCTGGGTGCTCCGCGAGCAGGTCTCCCGGGACGGGTGGTTCCTCACGGGGGACATCGGGCGGCTGGACGACCACGGGGCGCTGTTCCTGCACGGGCGCACCAAGACGGTGATCTTCGTGGCCGGACTCAAGTTCTTCCCCGAAGAGGTCGAGACGTGCATCAACGAGTTCCCCGGCGTCACGGAGTCTCGCGTGTTCGGGACCCCGCACGCGCGGCTGGGTCAGGTGCCCCACGCCGAGGTCGTCGTCGCCTCGCCCCACCTCGACCTCGACGCGCTCCGGGCCCACTGCGCCCGCGCGTTGTCGCCGTACAAGGTGCCGCTGGAGTTCACGGTCGTGGAGGCGGTCGCCCGGACGCCGGGAGGCAAGATCCTCCGGCACGCGGCCCCGTCGGCGGTACCCGCCGAGCGCTCGTGATGCGGGTGGCCATCATCGGGGCGGGCCCGGCCGGATCGGCCCTGGCGATCTTCCTCACGCGCCTGGGTGCCGAGGTCACGCTCTTCGACGACGGCCGGCGCCCGGAGCTGCTCGTCGGCGAGTCGCTCATCCCGGCCGTCGTCCCGATCATCCAGCGGCTCGGCCTCGAGGCGGAGATGGCGGCGTGCGGGCACGTGAAGCCCGGCGTCTCGTTCATCTGGCCGGGCACGACGCGGTTCAGCTTCACCTTCGCGCGGTTCGCCCCCGCCGTGTTCCCGTACGCGTACAACATCGCCCGGCCGCAATTCGACGACGCCATCGTGGCCGCGGCCGCGGCGGCCGGCGTCAACCGGGTGGTGACGCGAGCGCAGCTGCTCCCGGGCGCCGTCGACGGGACGGGCGCGGAGCTGATCCTGGCCCCCGAGACGCTGGCCGCCGCCCCCGCCCTCGGTGGCCGACAGCCCGACCTCATCGTCGACGCGACGGGCCGGGCCAGGCACGCGGCCCGCGTCCTCTCCATCCCCGCCCGGCTCGGACCACGGAAGGACGTGGCGCACTTCGCCCACTTCGAGGGCTGCCAGTGGGACGACGCGCCCGGGCAAGTGCTCATCGCGCGCCAGGCGGCGGGCTGGAGCTGGTGCATTCCGCTCAAGGACCGGCTCTCGGTGGGCATCGTGCTGGGTCAGGACGACGCCGCCCGCCTGGGGCGTACGCCCGAGGAACGGCTGCAGCGAGCGATCGCCGACGATGGCTGGCTCACCGGCATCGTCGCGGCGGGCAAGCGCGTGAGCAGCGTCGGCACCTACGCCAACTATCAGCTCATCTCGCACCGCGGCGTCGGTCCGGGCTGGGTGATGGTGGGCGACGCGTTCGGCTTCGTCGACCCGATGCTCTCGCCCGGCGTGTTCCTCGCCCTTCGCTCCGCCGAGCTCGTCGCCGACGCCCTGGCGCCGCTCGTGCGCCGGACCGCGACAGCGTCACCGGCCGCGCTGGCGGCGGCGCTCGGCGCGTACGCCACGATCCAGCACCAGATGCTGACGGCGTGGCTGGACCTGGTGGCCTACCTCTACGACGGGCGCATGGTCGCCCTGTTCCGCGCGGGGCAGGACTGGATGGAGCGGGGGCCGAGCGGGCTCAAGACCGCCGTGCAGAACCACATCGAGCGACACATCGGGCTGCAGGCGTCGGGCGCGGCGACGACGTCACGCTACAGTCGGGGCCTGCTCAGGCTCTTGAGCCGCCACGGCCTGCGGGGCATCGATCCGGCGCCGCTGGCGATCCGATAGCAGGCTGCGGAGAAGGCCCATCGGCCATGGAGATCAGCGCGCGCCGTTCGCCCCCGGCTTGCGAGCGACGTACTCGCTGAGGCAACCGCCCACCAGACGGTACTGAACGTCGACAAAGCCGGTCTGCTGCAGGGCGGCGAGGATCATCGGCGGCGGCACACACTGGTCGATCGTGTCCCAGTAATACGTCATGAGCAGGCGCGCGTCCGGGCTGCGGGTCCCGATCCGGATGATGAGCGGCAGGACCCGCTGGAAGTAGACGCGGATCGCCCACCGGATCACGGCGGACGGCGGCCGCGAGATCTCGAGCATGAGCAGGCAGCCGCCCGGCTTCAGGACACGGCGGTACTCCGTGAACGCGGTCTCGAGCGTGGTGACATGACGCAGGGCGAATCCCATGCTGAGCATGTCGAAGGTGTCGCCACGCAGCGGGATCGCCTCGGCGCGCCCCTGCACCAGCGGACCGGTGTGCACCCGTCGCGCCTCCCGGAGCATGCCCACGCTCGGGTCGAGTCCGACCACCCCGTCCGGACCGCCGAGGATGCGGGCGGCCGCCCGGGCCACCTGACCAGTCCCGGTCGCCACGTCGAGCAGCTTCATGGAGGGCCGGAGCCCGGCCCGGCGGAGCGTGCGCCGGCGATAGTAGGGGCCGGAGCCGAAGGCCAGCAGATGTCCGACCCAATCGTAGTGGCGGGCCGCGCGATCGAAGAGCGTGGAGACGAACGAGGCGCGATCGTCCTCGGACCGGTAGTAATGACTGAGAACTCCGTGCGGGGGCGTCGACGTTGCGATTGCAGTACCCTCCTGTCAGTCTGGACGAGTGGCCCCGATGGCCGCGAGGTGGAAGCCTGAGAACTCCTCGCGGATGCGGGCGACGTCCGGCAGCAGCCGTACGTCCCGGAACCCGGCCGCCTGCAGGGCGTCCGTCCACTGCTCGGGGGTGAGGAATCCGCCGTTCGGCCGGTAGCCGGGGTGCAGGCGCGGTGCCCGGAACGTCTGCAACAGGTTGAAGACGAACTCGGGATAGAGCGTGTCCGCGGGCCACGGCCGGATACACTCGGACACGATGAGCTGCCCGCCCGGCTCGAGGGTCCGCCAGATCTCGCCGAGCGTGACGGCGAGATCGTGGGCGACGTGGAGCGTGTTCACCGCGTACACGATCGACGCACTCTCCGCCGCCACGGCCTGCTCCGCGAACGGTCGGTTGATGTCGAGCGCGCCGACGCTGATCGCCGGACCACCCCGGGGCGCCTCCTGGAGGCGTCGCTCCCCTCGCCGCATGAACGCCGGAACCAGCTCGGTGAACCGGTACGTCCCGATGTCGCCGAGCCGTCCGGCGCTCGCCAGCTGCTCGAGGAGCGCCAGCGTCCCGCTCGCCAGTCCCCCGCCCAGCTCGAGGATCGTGTTCACCCGCGCGGGCATCCAGGCGGCGACCGCGACCGCCCCGACGCGATTGTTCACCGCGTAGAGCGCGTTGTCGTTGGAGAAGTAGCCGACCCACAGCGGCAGACGCGTGGGCGCGAACAGGACCTCTTCCCCGGTGACGGCCCCGCGCAGGAACGCCGGGTAGTCGCGGGCCGCCGTCTCGGCCAGCGTGTACGACGGCAGCGACGACGGATCGTGCTCCCGCTGCTCGGCGGCCAGCGGGGCCGGGTCGAGGGGGGACAGCGTCTGTTCGGCGCGAAATCGCGGTCCGCCGGCGGCGTCCTCGCGGGCCAGCACGCCTCGGCTCGCGAGGTGACGGAGCATCCAGCTCACCGGCACCGTCGCGCGGCCGGGCTCGAGTCCCCTCCGCCCGACGACGTCGTCGGCGCTGGCCCAATCCGCGACGGCCGCCGCCAGGTCGGTGTCGCAGAAGACACGAAGCGTGAGACGGAACACGAACTCGTCATAGAGCGAGTTCGACCGGTTGAACCGCTCGTCGAAGGTCGACGCGAGCTCGGGGGGCAGGTGCGGCGCCACGATCGCCAAGATGCGGGCGGCATCCTGCGCGCTCGTCCCCAAGACCCGGGCGGGGCCCGAGGTCGTCACGGCCGGAGCTCCGGGCGGCGACCCACCGCGGTGGCGCGGTCAGCGCGCGCCCGTGGCGCGCGGGACATTGCCGTGGTGGCGCGATCGCACGAGGTGGCGGCCCCGGACATGGGCGTCAGTATAGTCCGAGCCCTTCGGCCCGTCAGCGGTACCGGAATCGGCGGCGCCACCGGCGGCGACGTCACCCGGCCCCCCGGGTGATAGACTCCCCCGGCGTCATGGCCCTGCACATCGGTGTCGTCGGGGAAGGCGTCTGCTCCACGCGGGTCGCCCGCGAGGCGGAGCGGGTCGGCGCGGCGATCGCGCGGGCCGGCGCCGTCCTCCTCTGCGGCGGGCTGGGGGGCGTCATGGAGGCGGCCTCGCGGGGCGCCGCCGAGGCCGGCGGCGTCGTGGTCGGGCTGCTGCCGGGCTTCTCGCGGAGCGACGCCAACCGCTGGGTCACCATCCCGATCGTCACCGGCATGGATCAGGCGCGCAACGTCCTCCTCGTCCGCTCGTGCGATGCCGTCCTCGCCATCGGCGGGATGTACGGCACCCTGTCCGAGATCGCGCTGGCGCTCAAGCTCGGCATCCCGGTCGTCGGCCTGCGCACCTGGCGCCTGCGGCAGCCGGAAGGACGCCGGGTGCCGCTCCTCGCCGCCGCCACGCCCGAGCAAGCCGTCGTCCGCGCGGTGCGGGCGGCCACTCGCGGCGCCCGGCGGGCGCGGAGGTGGCTGGCCTGAGCACCGCGCGGGGCGGCGGCGCCGGCGGGGTCGACGTCCGGGTCGAGGATCTGCGCAAGCGCTACGGAGCCGTCACCGCGCTGGGCGGCGTGTCGCTCGCCTTCGCGGCCGGCCGGCTCACCGCCATCCTGGGGCCCTCGGGATGCGGCAAGACCACGCTGCTGCGCTCGATCGCCGGCTTCGTGCGGGTGGACGCCGGCCACATCCGCTTCGGCGGCGAGGAGGTGACGGCGCGGCCACCCCAGGAGCGCGCGACGGCCATGGTCTTCCAGAGCTACGCGCTGTGGCCGCACATGACCGTCTTCGACAACGTCGCCTACGGTCTGCGGCTGCGGCGGGTGGCGCGCGCGCAGATCCGGGAGCGGGTGCTGGCCGCCCTGGCCCTGGTCGAGATCGGGGAGGTCGAGGCGGTCGCGGCCCGCAAGCCGGGTGCGCTGTCGGGCGGCCAGCAGCAGCGCGTGGCCCTGGCCCGCGCGCTCGTCATCGAGCCCCGCGTGCTCCTGCTCGACGAGCCCCTGTCGAACCTGGATGCCAAGGTGCGCCAGCGGCTGCGGGCGGAGATCCGGCGGCTGCAGCGGCGGGTCGGCATCACCACGATCTACGTCACCCACGATCAGGAGGAGGCCCTGGCCATTGCCGATCAGGTCGCGCTGATGAACGCCGGCACCGTCGTGCAGGCCGGCCCGCCGGAGGAGGTCTACCGGCACCCGGCCCACGCCTTCGCCGCCGACTTCCTCGGCGTGACCACGCGCCTGGCGGGCCGCGCCGAGGCCGGACGTCTGGAGATCGCGGGGCAGAGCCTGCCGTACGCCGGCGCCCTGCGCGGTCCCGTCGAGGTGGTGCTGCGTGCGTCCGACCTGAGCCTGGCCGCGCCCGGTCCGCCCGCCCTGGCCGGACGGGTCGAGGAGAGCCTCTTCCTCGGCACCCACTACCGGCACTACGTGCGCCTCGGTACCGTGCTGGTCATGATCGACGGCGCCGAGCCGGTGCCGGCGGGGCCGGTCGGCGTTATCATCCCGCCCGATGCGCTGCGCGTCTTCGAGGTGACCCGATCGTGAGCCCGGACAAGGAGATCACGCCATGCTGCTCCGCCTGCTGATCCTGCTGCTCGCCGTCGCCGTTCCCGCGTCCGCCGCCACGCGCATGAACGTGGCGATCGGCGCCGACGTCAACGTCGTCGAGGTCCACAAGACCGTCCTCGGCCCCGGCTTCGCGCAGACGAGCAAGGACGTCGAGTTCAACGTGATCGGCACCGGCACCGGCGAGCCGGCCAGCCGGGCGATCTACACCAAGCTCAAGGCCCAGGCCGACGCCGGCCGCAAGGCGTGGGACATCGACGTGGCCCTGGTCAGCATGGCCGTCGCCTCCCAGATGGTGAAGGAGGGGCTCCTGCACCGCTACGTCCCCGAGCTGAAGAACGCGGCGCTGGTGAAGGGCGCCGAGGTGAAGGAAGCCTTCGGCGTCAACGTCGACGGCTACGTCGTCCCCATGTTCCACAACCAGATCGCCATCGCCTACAACCCGGCCAAGGTGAGCGCGGCGCCGAAGTCCTTCGACGACCTGGTGGCGTGGTCGAAGGCCAACCCCGGCAAGTTCGGCTACAACGGCATCAAGGGCGGCGTCAGCGGCGTGGGCTTCACGATGGGCTGGGTGTACTGGAAGACGGGCCAGTACAAGGCGCTCACCCAGGGGCCGTTCGACAAGAGCAAGGAAGGCGCGATCCGCGAGGCCATCACCGCGCTGCGCGACTTCAACAAGAACGCGCTCATCACCAACGGCAACGCCGGCACGCTCGACGCGCTCAACCGCGGCGAGATCTGGATGGGCGCCGTCTGGATCGACCAGCTCGTGGCCTGGAAGAACGAGGGGCGGATGGACGCCTCGATCACGCCGGCGCTGCCGGCGCCCGGGCTGCCGATCTACCCGCTCTACCTGGTGGTGCCGCGCGAGGCCGCCAACCGCGAGCTGGCCGCGCGCTACATCGACTACGTGGCCACGCCCGAGGTCCAGGCCAGGGCCATCGTCGAGAAGTTCGGCTGGTACCCGGGGGTGGACGCCGACAAGGTGCTGCCGCTGATCAACGCCAAGAGCCGTGAGCTGCTCTTCAAGGGCGTGTCGGCCGACGACCTGGCCAGGTACTCGCGGCAGATGCCGATCAAGGAGTACCACGACCTGATCGCGCTGGCGTACGAGGAGATCGTGCGCTGAGGCTGGCCGAACGGGCGCTGTGGGGGGCCCTCTGCGCCCCCGCCCTCGCCGTGCTCGCCGCCGTCTTCCTGTGGCCGCTCGGGGCCTCCGTCGTGGCCAGCTTCACGCGTGATGGCGCCTTCACGCTCGCCCACTACGAGACGGTGTGGCGCCTCTACACGCGCGACGTGCTCTACACGATCGGCGTGGCCGCCGCCGGCACCGCGCTCACCTTCGCCGTGGCCATTCCCGCCTGCGGCTGGCTGCGCCTGCGGGCGTTCGGCCCGGTGGAGTTCCTGCTCAAGGTCCCGCTGTTCGTGCCGTTCGTGGTCGTCGGCCACGCGCTCCGCGTCGCTCTGGCCCCTCACGCCCCCGGCCTGGCCGGCTCGTGGGCGGGGATCGCGCTGGCGCTGGCCTGGAAGCACCTGGGCCTGGCCGCGCTCCTCCTGCTCGGCGCCTTCCGCGGCGTCGACGAGAGCTACCTCGAGGCCGCCCGTGACGTGGGCGCCTCCGGCCGCCGGCTCATCGGGGACATCCTGGTGCCGATGTCGGTCCCGGCCCTGGTCGTCAGCGGCATCCTGATCTTCTCCTCGATGCTGGCGTCGTTCTCGATCCCGCTCATGATGGGCCGGGGCGGCGGCGCCCAGATGCTGATGATCGACGTCTACTACCGCTACGGCCAGCACGGCGACTTCGCGACCGCCTCCGCCCTCGGCGTCGTCGCCTACCTGCTCGCGATGGGCGCCGCGCTCGTCTACGTCCGGCGGCTCACGGCGTGAGCGGCGCCGGCCGTCTGGCCGCGCGCGCCGCGGCGCTGGCGGTCGCCGCCTTCGTCATCGTCGGGCCGCTGACGAGCCTGGCCGTGTGGTCGCTGGCCGAGCGGTGGACCTATCCAAGCGCGTGGCCGCAGCGCTTCGGCCTGCGCTACTGGCGCCGCCTGGCCAGCGGCGACTTCCTGGAGCCTCTGCAGCTCGGCCTCGTCATCGCCGTGCTGGTGACACTCATCGCGCTGGCGCTGGCCATCCCGCTCGGCTACGCGCTGGCCCGGCTGGCGTTTCCGGGCCGGACGATCGTGCTCCTGCTCTTCCTGCTGCCCCAGGCCTTCCCCCAGCTGCCGGTCTTCGCCAGCGCCACCCGCGAGTTCTACCGATTCGGACTGGCGGGGACGATCCCCGGGGTCGTGCTGGTGCACCTGGTCGGCGGGCTGGTCTTCGCGGTGTGGACGATGACGGCGGTCTTCCGGTCGATCGCGCCCGAGCTGGAGGAGGCGGCCTGGAACCTCGGCGCCTCGACCACGCGCGCCTTCGTCGGGGTGTCGCTGCCCCTCGCCTTGCCCGGCATCGTGGCCAGCGCCGTGCTGGTCTTTCTCTATTCGCTCGACGAGTTCACCGGCACTTTGCTGGTGGGCGCGCCGTTCGTCACCACGCTGCCGGTGTACATGTACACGGCCAGTCTGGGGTACGAGCTACAGATCGCCTCGGTCACCGCGATCGTGCTGATGGCGCCGGGCGCGGTCCTGCTGCTGTTGCTGGAGCGCTTCCTGAAGTCGGAGTACCTGGTCTTCTTCGGGCAGCTGTAGCAACGCGGCTCCAGCCGCGAGCGTACTCGCCAGCTCGCCCCCCGCTCGGCCGAACTCCCGGGCACAGCTCTTGCGATGCGAACGATCGACCAGGCGCGGCTGTCGCGGCGCCGGGGCCGCGTCGCGAGGGCTCGGGAGCCCATCGCCGCCGAAGGAGAGGCCGTCAATGATCACGCTCGGCTACAAGCTCTCGAGTGAGGAACACCCGGCCGCCGATCTCGTCCGCTACGCCCAGATGGCCCAGGACACCGGCTTCGGCTTTGCCCTGATCTCGGATCACTTTCACCCGTGGATCGACCGCCAGGGGCAGAGCCCGTTCGTATGGAGCGTGCTCGGCGCCATCGCGCAGGCCACGCAGCGCCTCGTGGTGGGTACGGCGGTGACGTGCCCCACCATGCGGATCCATCCGGCCATCATCGCCCAGGCGGCCGCGACCACCGCGGCGCTCATGCCGGGACGATTCTTCCTCGGGGTGGGCACCGGCGAGAATCTGAACGAGCACGTCGTCGGGCAGGGATGGCCGGAGACGGAGGTCCGCCAGGCCCGGCTCGAGGAAGCCATCGAGGTCATCCGCCTGCTCTGGAAGGGCGGCAATCAGAGTCACCACGGCCGCTACTTCACGGTGGAGAACGCTCGACTCTACTCGCTGCCGGACACGCCGCCGCCGCTCTACATCGCCGCCGGCGGGCCGCGGAGCGCCGAGCTGGCCGGGCGACTGGGCGATGGCGTCATCGCCACCGACCCGGATGCCTCGCTCCTCGCCGCCTTCGACCGTGCCGGCGGTGCCGGCAAGCCGCGCTACGCCGAGCTCACCGTCTGCTGGGCCAAGGACGAGGCGACGGCCCGGCGGATCGCCCGGGAGCACTGGCCCACCTCCGCGATGGAGAGCAGCCTCTCGTGGGAGCTGCCGCTGCCCTCCCACTTCGAGGCCGTGGCCGAGCTCGTCACCGAGGACCAGGTGGCAGAGTCCATCACCTGCGGGCCGGACCCCGAGCGCCACCTGGCCGCCATCCGGAAGTATGCGAAGGCCGGCTACGACCACATCTGCGTCCACCAGGTCGGCAAGGACCAGAAGGGCTTCTTCGAGTTCTACGCGCAAGAGGTCCTCCCCGAGCTCAGGTCGATGCGGGCCCCCCGACGGAAGAAACCATCGGCCA
Source organism: uncultured Candidatus Rokubacteria bacterium (assembly GCA_963734175.1). Taxonomy (GTDB): domain Bacteria; phylum Methylomirabilota; class Methylomirabilia; order Rokubacteriales; family CSP1-6; genus AR5. Next base: position 303,449 of record CAVTGC010000009.1, on the reverse strand, counting down.
AGCGCCGAGCGAGATAGGAGAGAGCCATGACGACTCCGCAGATGCGTTGTCCCGTCAACCACGAACCCGTCGAGCCGCCGAGCACCACCGACAGCCTCGCGGCGCAGGCCAGGACCGTGTCCGCGAGCGCGGCGGCCTTCGTTACCGGGGCGGCTCGGACCGCGCTGGCCGGGGTGCAGAGCCTCGGCCGCAGCGTGGCGGCGGCGGCCAAGCCGGCCAAATCCCGCGCTCGGAAGCCGACCAGTCAGCGGCCGCGCAAGAGTACCAGCCGCAAGCGGAAGCCCGCGCGCCGGCGCGCGGCGTGATCGACCAGGGGTCAGGCGATCTCGATGTCGAGCCAGCCGCGCGGCGTCACCATCGCCTGCTCGCCCTCGCGTAGCAGCACCGTGGTCGTCGCCGACTCGAACACCGCCGGCCCCTTGATCGCCTGCCCGGCCGGCAGCCCCTCGAGCCGGTAGACCGGCACCTCCGTCCAGCCGCCGGCCAGCCACACGCGTCGCCGCGTCGGCGGCGCTAGCGTCCGGCTCGCCGCCGGCGCCTCGTCGGCCGGTAGCACCGGCAGCCGGCCCACGACGGCCACCCGCGCGTTCACGATCACGACCTCCTGCCCCGCGGCGCTGTAGGCGTACAGCTCCTCGTGGCGGCGGTGGAACCGCGCGGCGACCTCGTCCAGGAGGTCCGGGCGGGCGAGGTCGACGCCGTCGAGCGACACCGTGATCTCGAAGATCTGCTCGCCGTAGCGCATGTCGAGCGAGTGACGCACGTCGACGGTGCCGTCGAATCGCCCCAGGCGGCGCCGGCCGTCGGTCTCGAGCGCGGCGAACAGCCGGCGGAGCCGGGCCGGCGTGAGCCGCCCGACCTCGCTCACGTGCGAGCGCACCATCTCGTAGCGCAGGTCGGTGGCCAGCATGCCCCACGCCGACAGCACGGCGGCCACGCTGGGGACGATGACGCGCCGGATCTCCAGCAGCCGGGCGACCTCGGTCACGTGCAGGCCGGCGGCGCCGCCGAACGCGACGAGCGTGAAACCGCGCGGATCGACGCCGCGCCGCACGGAGACGAGCTTGATGCCCTCGGCCATGTTCGTGTTCACGACCTGGGTGATGCCCTCGGCCGCCGTGAGGGCGTCGGTCCCCAGCGCCCTGGCGATCGTCTCCACCGCGCGGCGGGCGGCGGCGACGTCGAGGGCGATGCGGCCACCCAGGAAGTTGCCGGGGTCGAGCAGGCCGCGCACGAGGTTGGCGTCGGTCACGGTGGGCGCCGTCCCGCCACGGCCGTAGCAGGCCGGGCCGGGATCCGCCCCCGCGCTCTCGGGCCCCACGTGCAGGATGCCGCCGGCGTCGACCCGCGCGATGGAGCCGCCGCCGGCGCCCAGCGTGTGGATGTCGAGCGAGGGCAGCGCCACCCGCGCGAAGCCCACGGTCTTCTCGCCGGTCAGCGTCGGCTCGCCGCCCTGCAGCAGGGCGATGTCGGTGCTGGTGCCGCCCATGTCGAACGTGACCAGGTCGCCGCGCCCGGTCAGCTGGGCCACGTGGCGGCCGGCCGCGATGCCGCCGGCCGGCCCCGAGAGCACCGCGCCGGCGGCCAGGCGCCCCGACTCCTTGATGGGAGCCACTCCGCCGTGCGACTGCATGATGAGGACGTCCCGTGTGAAGCCGTGCGCGCGCAGCCGGGCGGCCAGGCTGGCCAGGTAGCGGGCCAGCGCCGGGCCCACGTACGCGTTGACCACCGTGGTCCACACGCGCTCGAACTCCTTGATCTGCGGCAGCACCTCGGACGACAGCGAGATGTACACGCCCTTCAGCCCGCGCGCGACCGCGCGGCCGGTGTCGGCCTCGTGGCGCGGATTGCGGTAGGCGTGCAGGTAGCACACCGCCACGGCCTCCACCCCGGCCCGCTCCAGGGTCTTCAGCGCCGCTGCCACCGAGCGGCGGTCGAGCGCGGTGCGCACGGTGCCGTCGAAGGCCATCCGCTCGCGCACGCCGAGCCGGAGCGCCCGGGGCACCAGCGGCACCGGCGGCGGCATCCTCAAGTTGTAGCGGTCGTCCTTGAGCCCCTCGCGCATCTCGATGACGTCCCGATGGCCCTCGGTGGTCAGCAGGCCGACGCGCGCCCCCTTGCGCTCCAGCAGGGCGTTGGTGGCCACGGTGGTGCCGTGCACGATGCGCTCGGTCGCGGCCAGCAGGCCGGGCAGGTCGGTGCCCAGGTCAGCGGCGAGCAGCCGCAACCCCTCGATCAGCCCCTCGGACTGGTCGTGCGGCGTGGACGCGGCCTTGGCCACCGTCACGTGGCCGGCGTCGTCGACGGCCACCAGGTCGGTGAAGGTGCCGCCGACGTCGATCCCGATCCGGTACATCGCTCAGTAGAGCCGCTGGCGATAGCCGTCCTGGAGCACGCGGTCGAGCTCCTCGACGGTGGTGCCGGGCGGCCGCGTGTGATCGAACAGCATCCGGGCCGGCGAGGCCAGCCCCTCCAGCGCCGGCCACCGCTCCGGCTCCCACAGCCCCGAGCGCTTGAAGGCCTTGGCGCAGTGGATGAAGGCCTCTTCCACCTCGACGCCGATGCCGAGGGTCGGCACCTTGCCGCGCACCTCGCAGCGGGCCAGCGCGTCCTCGTCGCGGACGATGAAGCCGCGACCGTTCACACGCAGCGTCTCCTCCATGCCGGGGATCAGGAAGATGAGGCCCACGTGCGGGTTCTGCAGCAGATTGCGCATGCCGTCGAGGCGCTTGTTGCCCGGCCGGTCGGGGATGATCAGCCGGCGCTCGTCGAGCACGAGGACGAAGCCGGGGCCGTCGCCCTTGGGCGAGACGTCGCACTGGCCGGCGGCGTTGGAGGTCGCCACCAGCACGAACGGCGAGCGCGCGATGAAGTTCTGGCAGTGGACGTCGAGCGTGCGCTGCTCCTTGGCCACGGCCAGCGGGCTCGGCTCGCCGCCGATGAGTGTCCGCAGCTCAGCCTCGGTCGTCACGGGCATCCGGAACGCGGTCATGCAGGGCCTCCCAGGCCGGCCAGGCCGGCTGCCCGCAGTGTAATTCGTCGGCACGCACTGTGCACTGATCCTCGTCAGGGATGTCGAATCCCAGGGAGATATGACGATGGAACGAGAGCTCGAGTCGGGCTGGCGTCCGTGGCCGGTGTGGAGTGCCGTCTGGGTCGGGGCCCTCTCGGCCCTCGCCGTCGGCCTCATCATCGGCCTCATCGGCTACGCGATCGGCGCCCATCAGCTGACGGCGCCGCGCACCATGACCTTTCGCAACGTTCACCTGATCACCACGATCTTCAGCGTCGCCGGCGCCTTCTTCGCGTTCGCCGTCGGCGGCTGGGTCGCCGGGACCATGGCCGGCTTCCGGCGCTCGGAGCCGGCGATCCTGCACGGCGTCATCGCCTGGCTGGTCACGATCCCCATGATGCTGCTGCTCGGCGCGGCCGGCGCCACGGCCATGTGGGGCGGCTGGTACGGCGGGCTGATCGCCTCACCGGCGTGGATGGCGACGCCGCCGACCACCCCGGAGATCGCCGCCGCTGTTCGTAACGGGGCCGTCGCCGCGGTCGCCGCTCTGCTGCTGGGTCTCGTCGGCAGCGTGATCGGTGGCTGGATGGCGTCCGGAGAGCCCATGACCCTCGGCCACTACCGCCGGCGGGAGCTCGACCTCGAGCGTCCGCGCCGCGTCGCATAGAGGAGACGACAATGTTTTATATCCTGGCCTGGCTGCTCGGTGTTCCGCTCAGCATCATCCTGCTGCTGTTCCTGTTCGGAATCGGGCGCTGAGCTAAGCGACAACGGGCGCTGGCTGTATCAGTGCCCTTGACTGTGAACATCGGAGGGGGCGAGACGCCCCCTCCGATACCTCCCCGGTTCGCGCGAGGCCGCAACGTTCCGCCGATCCCGCCAGAGCACACGCGAGTCCTCTCTGAGGGGATATCGCGCACTCGTGCGGCCGAGGCGCGGCCGGTCTACTTCTTGGGCGGGATGATCATGTAGGTGGCCCGACCCACGGCGACGAGGGTGCCGGCGCTGTCGGTCACGCGGGTTTCGCCGAAGGCGATGGTGCGGCCGCGGCGGAGGATCTTGCCCTCGGCGAAGACGGCGTCGCCGCGGGCGGCGCCGACGAAGCTCACGTTCAGGTCCAGCGTGGCCTGGTCGACGCCGCCGGCCGCCGCCGAGCCGTAGGTGCCGAGGGCGCCGCCGACGGCCGCGTCCACCAGCGTGGCCAGCACGCCGCCGTGCACGGGCGCCCCGGCGGCGTTGCGCAGCCCGTCGCGGATGGGCACGCGCAGCTTCACCCAGCCCTCGCCCGCCGCCTCGACCTCGATGCCGAGGTACTGCCAGAACAGATTGCCGCGAGCCCGCTCGCGGACGCTGGCCAGCAGGTCCTCAGCCACGCCGGGGTGCCTTCGTCACCACCCCGTTGGCGCGATCGCGCTCTCGCGCCTCCTTCGTGCGTCGCGCGGGCGGGCCGTAGCCGCCACCGCCCGAGGATTCGACGAGGAAGACGTCGCCGGGCGCCACGGGGACACCGACCTCCTTGGTCTTCAGCTCGCGCGTCCGCCGGCCCGACAGCAGCCGATAGCGATGAGGCAGGCCGTCCTTGCCGCCGAGCAGGCCGTAGGGCGCATGGCGCACGCCGTCGCCCGCGGTGTTGGCGACTCCCGTCTGCTCGACGTCCACCCGGAGCCGGAGGACGGCGCCGACGCCGCCGCGGTGCTGGCCGTCGCCCCCGGAGTCGGCGCGGAACTCGTGGTGCTCGAACGTCAGCGGAAACCGCGCCTCGGCGACTTCCACGCTGCCGAACTTGATGCCGCCGGCCGCCTGGCCCTCCCCGGCCGTCTCCCAGCCGTCGCCGGCGATGGTGGCGCCGCCGCCGGGCCGGGCATGGAACATGTGCCAGATGAACGGCCGCTTGGTGCGCGGGTTGACGCCCTTGATGGCGATGCGGAAGCGCCGGCCCCAGCCGGCGATCGACCGCTCGGGGGCGGCCGGCGTCAACGCCTTGATGATCGACTCGGCGATCTCCTGCGCGCAGTGGTTGGTCGACAGCGTCACCGGCGCCGGCGGGTTGGGGTTCACGATCGTCCCCGGCTTGGCGATGACCTTCACCGGCCGGAACGTCCCCGAGTTCTTGGGCGTGCGCGGATCGATGAGGTACGCGAAGGCCATGTGCACGGCCGACATCGTGTTGGGGAACGCGGAGTTCACGAAGCCGGTGACCTGGGGCGCCGAGTCGCTGAGGTCGATGACGAGGCCGTCGCCCTTCTTGGTGATCGTCGCCCGGATCGGGATGTCGCGGGCGCCGTGGCCGTCGTCGTCCAGGATGGTCTCGCCCCGGTAGACGCCGTCCTTCCAGCCCCGCACGCAGGCCCGGGCCTGCCGCTCGGCGCCGTCCAGGATCTCGTCGACGGCGTCGATCACCGTCTTGGCGCCGTAGGAGGCGACGAGCGAGAGCAGGCGGCGTTCCCCCACCCGGGCCGAGCCGATCATCGCCCGCAGGTCGCCCATGAAATCGTGGGGGTGGCGCACGTTGGTCGTGATCATCTGCAGCACGTCGTCGCGCAGCTCGCCGGCGTCGTAGAGCTTGAGCGGCGTGATGCGGATGCCCTCCTGCCAGATCTCCGTCGCGCCGGGGTTGTAGGCGCCGTGGGTCGAGCCGCCGATGTCGCTCTGGTGGGCGCGGTTGACCGACCAGAACGCGACCTCGCCCTCCACGAACACCGGCACGAACGCCGTGAGATCGGGCAGGTGGTTGTTGCCGTGGTAGGGATCGTTGAGCAGGAAGACGTCGCCGGGGCGAGTCCGCCCCACGAAGGCGTCGCGCACGGAGGCGACCGCCCACGGCACCGCGCCCACGTGGATCGGCACGTGCTCGGCCTGGGCGACCAGGCGGGCCTGGTTGTCGCAGATCGCCGTCGAGAAGTCGCGGCTGGAGTTCAGGATCTGCGAGTAGGCGGTGCGCAGCATCGCCTCGCCCATCTCCTGCACGATGGCCTCGAAGCGGTGGGTCAGGACCGACACGGTGATGGGGTCGATCATGGGTCTCCTCAGACCAGCCGGCTCTGGATGTGGATCTCGGAGGTCAGCGTGCGGTGGACGGGGCACTTGTCGGCGATCTCCAGCAGGCGGGCGCGCTGGTCGCCGTCCAGCGGGCCGATCAGCACGATGTCGCGCTCGATGCGATCGAGCATGCCCTCGCGCGTCTCGCACTCTGCGCAGTCGACGGCGTGGACCTTCGAGTGACGCAGCCGCACCTCGACGTGCTGCAGCGGCCACTTCTTGCGCCGCGCGTACATCGCCAGGGTCATGGAGGTGCAGGCGCCGAGCGCGGCCAGCAGGTACTCGTAAGGGGAGGGACCGGTGTCGGTGCCGCCGGCGGCCGCGGGCTCGTCCGCCTTCAGCCGGTGCGGCTCCGCGACGACCTCCTGGGCGAAGCCCGATGCCGCCCCCCGCACCACCACGACTGCCATGGGTTCCCCTCCCGCTGACGGTGCTGCTGGACCGGATGGTCGCAGGAGAGAGGCAGGCCGGTCAAATCGACGGCCGCTACGCCGCGCAGGCCACCAGGCAGATGCGGACCTTGCCCTCCCGCACCAGGTGCGAGATGAGCGAGGTGGTACCGTCCTCCGAGATCCCGAGCCGCTTGCCCAGGTCGGCGGGGGACATCGGGCCGTTGTCGGTCAGGCAGCGCAGGGTCTCGGCGTCCACCGTCACCCACCAGTCCTCGGCGTCGTGCATGGGGGCCTCCATCTAGCACCTTCCCTGCCAGCCCTCACGCCAATGACGACGCCGACTTGGCGGCGGCGGCCGCCGGGCCCGCTGCCCGCGGTTTCGTCAGCGCCCCCGGGAGTGTCGATTCTTTTGGCACCGGCGACCATTTCACATCGCGGCGGCTTCGGTGTTTCATAGGGCGATGGAGGAGACTGCCTTCGACACCGTCGTGGCGGCGCACCACGGGGAGATCTTCCGGTACCTGCGGCGGATGGCGTGGCGCGCCGCCGAGGCGGACGATCTCTCGCAGGAGACGTTCCTGCGCGCCTACCGGGCCTGGCGGGCCCTGACGCCGGAGGCCAACGTCCGCGCGTGGCTGTTCACCATCGCCACCAACGTGTTTCGCAACCACGTGCGCTCCGAGCGGCGGCGCCAGGCCGCCCACGCCACGGTGCGCACCACCCGGCGTGAGCTGGAGCTGGACGGACCCGAGGAGGAGGCCATGGCCGGCGAGATGAAGTCGCTGACGGAGGCGGCCATTCGCCGCCTGCCCCTGAAACAGCGCCTGGCCTTCACCCTGCGCAAGCTGCACGAGCTCGACTACGACGCGATCGGCCAGAGCCTCGAGTGCTCCCCGGAGAGCGCCCGCGCCCACGTGTTCCAGGCGCTGCGCAAGATCCGCACGAGCCTCAATGGCCACATCCAGCCCCTGACGGAGTCCACCCGATGACCAGCAAGCCGAGGGTGTGTGTCGCGATCGAGCCCGACCTTGTCGCCGCCGCCACCGGCGAGGCCACTCCGCCGGTGACCGAGCGCGTGGAGAGCCACCTGGCCGGCTGTGGTGACTGCCGCGACGACTTCGCGCGCTACCGCGCCATCGACACCGCCGTCGGCGCGCTGCGCTCGACGGCGCCGGCGGCCGGCGACGCCGAGGCTGCCCGCCAGCGCCTGATCGCGCGCCTGGCCGATCTGCGGACGCGCATCGTCAGCTATTGCGTCGTGCCCTCCACCCTGGGCCCCATCTTGCTCGCCCGCTCCGAGCACGGGGTGGCGCTGGTGGAGTACCTCGGGCGCGAGGGCGTCTCCGCCTCGCGGCTGTTCAGGATGGCCGGCATCGAGCCCCACGAGGACACCGCCGAGCTGGCCGGCCTGGAGCGCGAGCTGATCGAGTACCTCGAGGGCCGTCGCACGCGGCTGGACTGGCCGCTCGACCTGCGGGGTGCCCGCAGCGACTTCCAGCGCGCCGTGATGGAGGCGACGGTGGCGGTGCCCTATGGCGCGGTGTCCTCGTACACCGGCATCGCCGGGGAGCTGGGCAAGCCCTCGGCGGTCCGCGCCGTCGCCCAGGCCCTGCGCCATAATCCGCTGCCGATCGTGGTGCCGTGCCATCGCATCGTTGGAGCCGGCGGCGACCTGGTCGGCTACGCCGGCGACCGGATCGGACTCAAGGAGCAGCTGCTCGGGATGGAGGGCGTGCAGACGCGGCACGAGCGCGGCTCCAAGATCGCCCGCGGCGCGCTCTACCACTACGATCCGAACCCCTCGCGCGAGTACTGCCTGCCGACGTGCGGGAACATTCTGCGGCGCCCGATCGGCATGCTGTTCTCGCGCCGCGAGCAGGCCGAGGCGCTCGGCCTGGCCCCCTGTACCAGCTGCCATCCCGAGCTGCATCCCCTGCCCGAATAGCGCGCCCCTCCGTTTCACGCCGTCGCCTCCGCGGTGTCGTAGAGGGCAGAAGGAGGCGTTCACATGGCAACGCTGGCAGGACTCGTGTTGTTCGCCGCACCGATCGGCGTCCTGGTTGCGCTCCTGATGGTGAGCGAGCGGCGGCAGGCCCATCGCCGCGACGAGGTGCTGCGCCAGATCGCGCTGACCGACGCCCTGCACGCGCGGCTCGGCGCGGTGGTGGCGCCGGTCGTCCGGTGGCGGCAGCGGGCGTGGCGGGTCACCGTGGCGGTGCCGTTCGAGCGGCCGGCGGTGGTGGCGACCGTGCTGGCCACGGCCGCCGAGGTCTTCGGACAGACGCGTTACGAAATCGCACTGAGCCGGCAGACGCCGGCGGTCCCGATGCCGCATCCGCCGCGGCGGGCGACGCTCGGGCAGGAGTCGCTGTCATGGAGCTGAACACGTACGTCATGGAGGTCGTCGCCCGGCAGCAGCTGGCGGAACGGCGCATCGCCGCCATACGGGAGGGGATGGCCCGCGCGGCCGCACGACCGCGCCGCCCCGTCCGGGTGGCGCTCGGGCTGGCCCTGATCCGCCTGGGCACGCTGGCCCTGGGTCCGCACCGCCCGCTCGCGCCGCGCGCCTCCTGATCGGTCGGGGACTGCGAAGCCCTTTGCCTCGCCGTTCGCCGTCGGGTATGGTCCTATCCTCATGGCCATTCCCCGGACGGCAAGCGTGGTCGTGGTCGGCGGCGGCGTCGTGGGCTGCAGCATCGCCTATCACCTGGCCCGGCGCGGCCAGCGGGACGTGCTCGTGCTCGAGCGCGAGGCCGTGGGCAGCGGGACGACCAGCAAGGCGGCCGGCGGCATCCGCTCGCAGTTCCCGACCGAGACGGAGATCCGCTTCTCGCTGGAGGCCATCGGCGTCTTCGAGCGCTTCCAGGAAGAGTTCGGCGCCGACATCGGCTACCGGCGGATCGGCTACCTGTTCCTGATCTCCGACCCCGAGGATCTGGCCGGCTACCGCGAGCGCATGGCGCTGCAGCGGCGGCTCGGCGTCGACGTCCGCGAGATCTCGCCGGCCGAGGCCAAGGCGATCGTGCCCGCCCTCCACGTGGACGACCTCATCGCCGCGGTGTGGGGACCGACCGACGGCATGGCCGGGCCCGCCGAGGTCACCAACGGCTTCGCCCGGCGCGCGCGCGAGCTGGGCGCCCGGATCGTCGAGGGCGTGGACGTGACGGCCATCGACGTCGAGCAGGGTCGGGTGCGGGGGGTGACCACGTCGCAGGGTGCGGTGTCGGCGCCGATCGTGATCAACGCGGCGGGGCCGGCGGCGGCCCGCGTGGGCCGTCTGGCCGGCGTGACCGTCGCCGTCCACCCGCGCCGGCGCCACATCTTCTTCACCGAGCCGTTCCCCGAGATTCCCGGCCCCGTCCCGCTCACCACCGACCGGGCCAGTGGCTTCTACTTCCGCAAGGAGATGGAGCAGCTCCTGCTCTCGCCGGGCGACGTGGAAGACATCGGTGAGGACTTCGACGTGCCGGTGGACCGCGCGCGCATCGACGAGACGGTCGAGAAGGCGCTGCACCGGATCCCCATCGTCGAGAAGGCTCGGATCGCCGGCGGCTGGGCGGGGCTGCGCCCGCTGACCCCGGACGACCACGCGATCATCGGCTGGGCGCCCGGCGTGGAGGGCTTCTTCCTGGCCGTCGGGTTCGGCGGCCACGGCTTCCAGCACTCGCCCGCCACCGGCCGCTACGTCACCGAGTGGCTGCTGGACGGCCGGCCCTCGCTCGACCTCTCGCTGTTCGATCCCGGCCGTTTCGCCGCCGGCCGCGCCGCCCATCACGATCGCGGCCCCGACGCCGAGTGAGTCCGCGGGCGTGACGACCAGCCCGCTGACGATCGGCGAGGTGCGGCTGATCGTCGCGGACATTCCGGTCAGCCGGCCGCACCACATGTCGTTCACCACCCTCACCACGGTGAACTTCGTCTTCGTGCGGATCGAGACGCGCGACGGCCTGGTCGGCTGGGGCGAGGCGGCGTGCCTGGGCGGACCGACGTGGAGCGAGGAATCGGCGGAGTCGATCGCGGCCACGCTGGGGACGTACGTGGCGCCCTGGCTCGTCGGGCGCGACGCCACCGGGATCGAGGCGCTGCGCCTGGAGATGGCCAGGCGCGTCCAGGGCAACCCGTTCGCCCGAGCCGCGGTGGAGATGGCGCTGTGGGACCTCAACGGCCGCGCCCTCGGGGTGCCCGTGCATCGTCTGCTCGGCGGCCGCGTGCGCGACCGGGTGCCGCTGTCGTGGTCGCTGGCCGTGGGCAGCGGCGAGGCCGAGGTGGCCGAGGCCCGCGAGAAGGTCGCGCGCGGCCACCGCATCTTCAAGATCAAGACGGCCGCTCACCCCGTCGCCGAGGACGTCGCCCGCGTGCGGGCCATCCGCGAGGCGGTCGGTCCCGAGGTGCGGCTGCGCGTGGACGCCAACCAGGGCTGGGACCGGCCGACCGCGCTGCGGGCGATCCGCGCCATGGAGCCCTACGACCTCGACTTCGTCGAGCAGCCGGTGCCGCGCTGGGACCTCGACGGCCTCGCCGAGATCGCCCGCGGCGTGAGCGTGCCGATCATGGCCGACGAATCGTGCGGCTCGCCCCAGGACGCGCTGGCCATCGCGCGGCGGGGCGGCGTGTCGATCCTGGCCCTCAAGCTCACGAAGTCGGCCGGCCTGGCCTCGACCATGGCCATCGCCCGCATCGCCGAGGCGGCCGGCCTCGGGTGCTACGTCGGCTGTATGATCGAGACTTCTCTGGGCACCGCTGCCTATCTACACGCCGCGCTGACGGCGCCGCCGGTCACCTGGGGCTGCGAGCTGTTCGGGCCGCTGCTGCTGCGGGGCGACGTGGTCCGGGAGCCGGTGCGCTACGCGGATGGTTGCATTCTCGCCCTGGACGGTCCGGGGCTGGGTGTCGACGTCGACGAGACCGCGCTGAAGGAATGGACCCGACGTGCCTGACGTTCACAAGGAGGTCACCATGCGACGCTTCTCCGTGGTCGTGCTCACCCTCGCGCTGGCATTCGCCGTCGTGCTGCCCGGCGAGGCCCAGCAGCGCAACATCACCTGGACGGCCGGCCAGGTCGGCGGCGGCTGGTACAGCCAGGCTGGCGGCTTCACCGAGCTGATCAAGTCCAAGGACCCGTCGTTCAACATCAAGGTCATCCCCGGCGCCGGCATCCAGAACATGACCAAGCTGCAGCAGGGCGAGACCGAGATCGCCTGGGGGCTGCCGCCGTTCATCGTGGCCTCCTACCAGGGCCAGGACCCCTACAAGGACAAGCACGGCGACATGCGGCTGGTCATGAACGGCCTCGGCTTCGTGCACATCCAGTGGTGCGTGCCGGCCGACTCACCCTACAAGTCGATCCGCGAGATCTTCGAGTCCAAGAAGCCGATCACCATCGGGACCACGCCGCCCGGCGGCTCCGACGAGTGGGTGATGCGCAAGGTGTTCGAGTTCTACAAGACCACCTACGCCGACGTACGCAGCCGGGGCGGCAAGGTGATCCTGGTCTCCTACACCGACCTCGCCAACCAGTACCGCGATCGCAACATGGACATCCTGTTCGCCAACCTGGCGGTGCCGGGGGCGGCCATCCAGGAGGCCTCGCTCGGCCGCAAGATGCGGATCCTGCCCATGGACGACGACCTCATCAAGTTCATGGAGGGGGTGGGTCTCGCGCGCGGCGTCATCCCCAAGGGCTCCTACAAGGACGTCGTGAACAACGACGTCGACATCCCGACCATCGCCATGGCCAACACGATCGTGGCCAACGCCAAGGTCTCGAACGACATCGTCCACGACTTCGTGAAGGTGCTGGTCGGCAACCTCGATAGCGTGCGCAAGGTGCACCCGGCCTTCAAGGACTTCGACCCCAAGGACGCGGTGAAGCTCGCCAATGTGCCGCTGCATCCCGGCGCCGAGCGCGCCTACCGGGAAGCGGGCCTGCTGAAGTAGGGAGACCCCGTGCGGAAGCTCCAAGGGCCGCTGGGCTGGGCGGTCGGCGGCTGGGCCGCCGCCGCCTCGCTGTTCCACATCTGGACGGCGTACGCCGGGGTGTGGGAGCCGCGCGAGATGCGCGCCATCCACCTGCTCTTCCTGCTTCCGCTCGCCTTCCTGCTGTTCCCCGGCCGCGAGAAGAACCCCAGCCCGCGCATCACGAGGCTGGACTGGGCGTGGGCGGGGGCGTCCTTCCTGACCTGCGGCTGGGTCTTCGTCAACGCCCACGAGCTCACCGAGCGCTGGGAGGGCGTGCACCCGGTCACGCTGCTCCAGGTCGTGATCGGCACCGTGCTGGTGGCGGCGGTGCTGGAGGCCTCGCGGCGGTCGGTCGGCTTCTGGTTCTTCGTCACCACGCTGCTGTTCATGGCCTACCTGGTGCTGGCCCCGTGGCTGCCCGGCTTCCTGCGCTCCCCGCGCGCCTTCTCCTACCCGCAGCTGATCGAGATGTTCTACCTCTACGCCGACGAGGGGGTGCTGGGCTCGCTCACCGGGATCTCGGCGAACATGCTGATGATCTTCATCCTGTTCGCCTCGTTCATGCTGCATTCCGGGGTCGGGCAGTTCTTCATGGACATCTCGATCGCGCTGGCCGGGCGCTTCCGCGGGGGGCCGGCCAAGGTCGCCGTCGTCTCGTCCGGGCTCTACGGCACCGTGAGCGGCTCGTCGGTGGCCGACTGCTACGCGACGGGCACCTTCACCATTCCGCTCATGAAGCGGATCGGCTACCGGCCGGAGATCGCCGGGGCCATCGAGGCGTGCGCCTCCTGCGGCGGTCCGCTGATGCCGCCCATCATGGGCGCCGGCGCCTTCATCATGGCCGAGCTGACCGGCATCCCCTACAGCCAGATCATCATCGCCGCCGCGCTGCCGGCCATCCTCTACTACGCCGGCATCATGGCCACCGTGCACTGGGAGGCGCTCAAGCATGGGATTGGAACCATGCACGCCGACCTGCCGTCGATGGGCTCGCTGCTGCGCCGCTCGCTCCTGTTCCTGCCGTTCTTTACCATCGTCTACTTCCTCCACGCGGGGTACTCACCCTCGAAGGCCGCGCTCTACAGTCTGTTCACGGCGGTGATCGTCTCCTGGTTCGCCGGCGACTCGCCGATGACGCCGCGGAAGATCTTCGAGACGATGGGCGAGGCGATGCGCTCGGGCGTCATCATCGCCAGCGTGCTGGCCGCCTCCGGCCTCATCGTGGCCTCGATGAGCCGCACCGGCTTCGCGCTGGCCTTCTCGAGCGCGATCATCAACCTGTCGGGCGGCCACGTGATCATCGCGCTGTTCATGGTCTTCCTGGTGATCTCCGTGCTCGGCACCGGCATCCCGACCACGCCGGCCTACATCCTGGCCGTGACGGTCGGCGGGGCGGCGCTGACGAATCTCGGCATCGACCTGCTGGCCGCGCACCTGTTCGTCTTCTACTACGCGGTGCTGGCCGACGTGACACCGCCGGTCGCCGTCACCGCCGTCGCCGGCGCCCAGATCGCCGGCGCCAACCCCATGACGACGGGCTGGCACGCGACCCGCTTCGGGATCGGCGGGTTCCTGGGGCCGTTCCTGTTCGCCTTCCAGCCCCAGCTGCTCATGAAGGGCGACTGGGCCATGATCGCCATCGTGTTCGTCTCGGCGCTGGTGGGGATCTCCGCGCTGTCAGCCGCGGTCGCCGGCCACATGTTCACGGCGCTGTCCTGGCCCCACCGCCTGTTCCTGATCGCCGTCGCGCTGGCGGCGATCGGGCCCTATCTCAGCGTGTCGCTGGCCTCCAGCGCGATCCTCATCGCCTACATGGTGTGGGATAGCAGGCGCGGGCGGCGCCCGGCGGCGGTGCCGGTGCTGCGCGTCACCGAGCGGCCCGTCGTCGCCAGCGGTGATGCGCCGCCTCCGTCCATCTCCGTCTGACTCGACCGGCGCCCGGCCCGGGAGGGTTCAGCCATGAGCGATCGCGCCCGGGTGCTGATCGTCGACGATGACATCCTCGTCGAGCTCGGGTACGACGTCCGCCCGGTGTTCGTCAGCTCCGATGCGGTGGCGGTCGCGGTCGGCTTTCGGCCGGAGGTCATCTTGCTGGACATCGCCATGCCTGGCATGATGGGCGCCCCGGTCCTGGAGGCGCTGCGCGCGGCCGGGGCCCGGGCGCCCGTGATCGCCATCTCGGCCCGTCCCGCGCTGGCCGGCCCCGGCTTCTTCGACGTTGTCGGCAAGCCGGCCCGGATCGACGAGGTCGCCCGGGCGGTGGCCGCGGCGATCCGGCACCATCGGAGCCGCGATGGCCGACGACCGCCGTTTCGAGTCTGGACAGGAGGAAGACGATGGCCGTGGATCGCAGCTACGTGAAGCAGAACGACGCCCAGCGTGAACGCCTCGAGACGTTCGTCGCCCGCTGTAGCGACGCCGATCTGAGGCGGTCGATGCCGGGCGGCTGGACGGTGGCCGGCATCCTCGCCCACCTCGCGTACTGGGACGAGCGGGCGCGGATCCTCTTCGAGCGCTGGCAGACCGACGGCATCGCGCCCGCCGCCGAAGACGGCGCCAGCGTCGACTGGATCAACGACGCGGCGAAGCCGATGTTCCTGGCGTTGCCGCCCCGACAGGCGGCCGAGCTCGCCATCAGCATCGCGAGGGCCGCCGACCGGACGGTGGAGACGCTGTCGGACGACATGCTGGCCCGCAACGTGGCCGCCGGCCGGCCGCTCAACGTGGCCAGAGCCGAGCATCGCCGGCAGCACCTCGACGACCTCGAGCGCTGACCTCCCGGCCGCCGCTACTCGCGCGTGAGCTCGGTGCGGAGGCGAACCGGAAAGCTGCCGTCGGCGACGAACTGCGCGGCCCACGGCCGGTAGCCGGGGGCGACCACGTGGACGGTGTGGCGCCCGTACGATACCGGGAGCGCTCGGGCCACCAGCTCGCCGGCGAGGCCCAGGCGGCGGCCGTCCAGGTACACCTGGGCGTCGGGCGGCATGGCGTCCACGATGAGGAAGGTGGAGTCGCCCCGCCAGCCGTCCCCGCGATAGGCCTCACCCGCGGCGCCGAAGATCAGCGCGGCGCCGCCGAACACACCGCCAGCACCGCCGCGTCGCCCCCGGAGAACCGACCGCGCACCGACAGCCCCGCCGGCCCGCCGGCCGCCACGCCGTCGGCGGCCACCAGCGTGCCGAGAAGCATCGTCGTGAGCATGGCCCGCCGGCGCATGGCGGGCCCCCTACTCGGTGGCCAGCGCGCGACGCCGGTCGCGGTGATAGGTGGCCAGGGTGTCGTTGGCGGAGATGATCGCGTCCAGCGAGGCGGCGACGCGAGCCATGTCCCGGCCGGGGACGACGACGTAGAGCTCGTCGTCGCCGAGGTCGGTGTAGACGCGGTTGCCGATGCACCCGGTGCTGGCGATGGTGCCGCCGGCCAGCGCGGCCGGCAGGGCCATGCACGTCGGCCGGCCGAGGAAGCCCGGCTGCGTCGTCACTCCGGCGTGGCCGGCCGCCTCCATCAGCAACATCACGCGGCCCGGGCGTCCGGCCACCAGCACGACGTCGGGATCCACCGGGGTCTCGCCGAGCGGCGCGTACACGACGACGCCGGGCGTGCGCGGCAGCCGAGGGATACCCGGCACCTCCTCCATGCGGACGTAGCCGAGGCCGGCCATGAAGCCGAGCGTCTGCGGGAGCTCGGGCGCGCGCGCCGCCGGCAGCGGGATCGCGTGGGTGTGACTGCCGATCGGGCAGTTGTAGTGGTCGCCGGGCACCGTGTAGAAAGCGCGCCCGGCCGCGGCCAGGCGCCAGAAGCTGCAGCCGGACGGCGCGGCGCCCGCGAACGCCGTCACACCGGCCGGGGCGGTGTCGCGGAAGGCGACCGCCACCGGCCGGCGGGAGAGACTCAGTGCGCGCGTTACGCTCTGCTCGACCTCGGCCCAAGCCGCCATGCCGTCACGCTCCTCGTGAGAGTCCTGTCGTACGACGATAGTACACGCGACTTCGTCGCGCCTCACCCGCCCGCCGGCGCCGCCACCGGGCTCGGGATCTCGGCGAGCGGCCCGTAGAGATCGGGACGACGGTCGCGGTAGTAGCCCCACATCGCCCGCAGCTCGGGGATGACGGAGACGTCGACGTCGGCCAGCGCAATATCCTCGCCGGTGTCGTTGGCCTGGGCGATGATCTCCCCCCGCGGATTGGCCACGAGGCTGCTGCCGAAGTGGTGTCGGGTCGAGCCCCCCACGTCGACGCCGACCTTGTTCACGCCGCAGACGTAGTAGATGTTCGTCACCGCGTGGGCGCGCAGCTCGAGGTCCCAGAGATACCGCGTCATGCCGCTGGTCACCGTGGGCACGAACACGATCTCGGCTCCGCCGAGGCCGAGGATCCGCGCCGCCTCCGGAAAATGGCGGTCGTAGCAGATGAGGATGCCGATCCGGACTCCGAACGGGGTAGGGAACGTCGGGAACCCGAGGTCGCCGGGCTGGAAGTAGAACTTCTCGTTGCCGCGAGGCTCCGCGCTGCGGCCCCGGTCCATGAACGGGATGCTGGACTTGCGGTACTTGCCGATCAGCCCGCCGTCGGGGCCGAGCACGGCGGCGGCGTTGTAGAACAGACCGTCGGCCGTCCGCTCGAAGATCGGACAGATGAGCACCGTGCCCGTCTCCCGGGCCAGCGCCGCCATGCGGTCGGTCGTCGGCCCCGGGATCGGCTCCGCCCAGTCGAAATACTCCGGGCGCGTCTCCACGCAGAAGTAGATGGTGCTGAAGAGCTCGGGCGGGCAGATGATCTGGGCGCCCCGCCGGGCCGCCTCGCGAACGAGACGGGTGGCGGTCGCGATGTTGACGTTCTTGTCGGTATGGCCGCCGAACTGGACCCCGGCGATCTTCAGCATGTCGCTTTCCTCTTGGTCGTCAGCTCGCGCCCAGGTACGCCCGCTGGACGTGCTCGCTGGCCGCCACCTCGGCCGAGGGGCCCTCGAGCACGACGCGTCCCTGCTCCATCACGTAGACGAACCGCGCGATCTTGAACGCGAGCCGGGCGTTCTGCTCCACGAGCAGGATCGTCACCCCCTGGCGATTCACCTCCAGCAGGCGCCGATAGACCTCCTGCACGATGACCGGGGCCAGCCCCTGGGACATCTCGTCGGCCATGATGAGCCGCGGCGAGGCCATGAGCGCGCGGCCGATCGCGAGCATCTGCTGCTCGCCACCCGACAGGCTGCCGGAGCGCTGCCGCTCCCGCTCCTTGAGGCGCGGGAACGCCGCGAACACCATCTCCAGGGTGCGGGCGACCTCGGCGGCGTCGGCGCGAAGGTAGGCGCCCAGCCGGAGGTTCTCGAGCACGGTCATCTTCCCGAACACGCGGCGGCCCTCGGGCACGTGGGCGATGCCGAGGGCGGCGATCTCCCGCGAGGGGCGCCCGTCGATGCGCTGGCCTTCCCAGCGGATCTGGCCGGACCGCACCGGCTGCAGCCCGCACACCGCCTTCAGCAGCGTCGTCTTGCCGGCGCCGTTGGGCCCGACGATGGCGGTGATGGAGCCGCGCGGCACCCGCACCGTGGCCCCGTTCACCGCGCGCGCCTTGCCGTAGGCGACCTCCACGTCCTCGACCTCCAGGAGGGCGCCGTCGATCATCCCAGCTCCGCCACGCCCAGGTAGGCGTCCACGACGCGCTGGTCCCGGGTCAGGCCGTCGGGCGCGCCGTCGTAGATCGTCTGGCCGAAGTGGAGGACGACGGCGCGATCGCACCAGCCGGCCACGATCCGCATGTTGTGCTCGACGAGGACGACGGTGCAGCGCTGCCGGATCTCGGACGCCACCAGGTTCATCATCCGGGTGGCCTCGTCGTGCGAGAGCCCGGCGGCTGGCTCGTCCAGCAGGAGCAGGACGGGCTCCGTGGCCAGCGCGACCGCCACCGTGAGCAGCTTCTGGATGCCGAGGGGCAGGTCGGCCGCCACCGCGTCCCGGTAGGCCCCGATGCCGAGGAGCTCCAGCACGTCGAGAGCCTGCCGCTCGACCACCCGCTGCTCCGCGCGGTAGGACGGCGTGGCCAGCAACCCGGCCAGCAGCCGGGCCGGCAGGTGCCGGTGGCGGCCGTGCAGCACGTTGTCCAGCACCGTCTGCTCGCCGAAGAGCGTCGTCTGCTGGAACGTCCGGGCGACGCCGAGGCGGGCGAGGTCGTGACTCGAGGACCCGGTCACGTCGCGGCCGCCGAAGATCACCTGGCCCCGCGTGGGCGGAAACGCCCCCGCGATGATGTTGAACAGCGTCGACTTGCCGGCGCCGTTGGGCCCCACGAGGGCGACCACCTCGCCGCTCCCCACCGTGAACGCCACGTCCTGGAGCGCGGTGAGCCCCCCGAACTGCTTGGTGATGCCGCGGAGCTCGAGCATCGTCAGCGCTCCCGGGCCGCGACGGCGCCGGCCGCCACCGGCCCCAGCCCCTCACCCGTTCCCCGCCGGCGGAACAGCCGCGGCAGCGAGATGAGGCCGCCCGGCAACGCCAGGATGACGACGAGCAGGATGACGGCGTAGACCAGGCTCTTGTAGTAGCCGGCCGCGAAGAGCTGCTCGCCGAGGCCCGTGAGCAGCACCGTGCCCAGCATCGGTCCCCAGTAGCTGCCCAGCCCGCCGACCATGACGTAGATCATCAGGTCGTTGGAGAGGAAGAACGTGAAGACGAACGGGCTGACGAAGCGGAGGTAGTGGACGTGGACGGCGCCCATGAGCCCGCAGAAGAAGCAGGAGACGACGAAGGCCAGCGTCTTGTGGCGAGCGGCGTTGATGCCGATGCTCTCGGCCAGCGCCTCTGTCTCCCGGGTGCGGAGGGCCAGGAGCGTGAACCCGAAGCGCGTCCACTGCAGCCGGTAGAGAAAGAACAGCGAGACGAGCGCGACGCCCAGCACGACGTAGTAGAACTGCAGGTGCGTGTTGAGCCGGGTGCCGAACAGGGCGGGCCGGGGCACCGCGGCGATGCCGGCGGGACCGCCGAAGACCTCGAAGGCCCGGAAGACGGCGTTGACGACCTCGGCGAACGCGAAGACCGACAGGCTGAAGTAGATGCCCCGGAGCTTCAGGGTGACGGCGCCGAGCGCCCACGCGAAGGCGGCGGCCACGGCGCCGCCGGCGACAAAGCCGATCCACGGCGTGATCCCCAGCTTCGTGGCCAGCAGTGCGGAGGTGTAGCCGCCGAGGGCGATGTAGCCGGCGTGGCCGAACGACAGGTACCCCATCCGCATGATCACGTAAAGCGCCTGCGCGTAGACGACGTGGATCAGGACGACGATCGCCACGTGCAGGACGTAGGGCTCGCCGAGCGGCGGCAGCAGCACGAGCGCGGCGATCAGGAGCCCGAGCAGGCCGCGGGTCATGCCTTCCCGAGCAGTCCGGTGGGACGGACGACCAGCACGACGATCATCACGACGAACACCAGGCCGTAGGCCGCCTCGGCGCCCAGCAGCACGCCGCCCACCGACTGGAGGATGCCGACCAGGAGCCCGGCCAGCACGGTGCCGCTGATGCTGCCCAGCCCGCCGACGATGATGATGAGGAAGGACATCAGGATGGCCTCGAGCCCCATCCCGGGGTTCAGCGAGTAGATGGGCGCCACGAACGCCCCCGCCAGCGCGGCCAGGGAGAACCCGACGGCGCAGGCCAGGGCGGCGACGCGGTCGGCGTCGATCCCGAGCATGCGGGCGGTCTCCTCGTCCTCCTCGATCGCCCGCATGGCCAGGCCGACCTTCGTCCGGTACACGAGGAGGTAGAGGAGGACGACCAGGACCACGCCGACGGCGGCCGCGATGAGCCGCTCGATGGGCAGCCGCACACCGGCGACGGCCACAACGCCGGTGAAGAACGACGGAACGTTCTTCTCCTGGATGCCGAAGGCGATCCACCCGAGCGACTGGATGATGAGCGAGATGCCCACGCTCGCCACCACCAGCTGCAGCCACTGGCCGCGCAGCGACCGAAAGAACCCGCGCTCGACCACGAGCCCCAGCACGAGCGAGAGCACGAGGATGGCCACGAGCGTCACCGCGAACGGCAGCTTGAGCACGACGTACCCGTAGAACACGCCCATCGCCCCCAGCATGTAGATCTCGCCGTGGGCGAAGTTGACGATGTGCAGGATCCCGTAGATCAGCGTGAGCCCCAGCGCGACCAGCACGTAGAGAATCCCCGTGAGCACGCCGATGGCGAGCCCCTGGAGCACGAGATGGCCGTAGATGTCCACCTACGGCCTCGCGGGCGCCGTGGTGACGAGCGTCACGAGCGGGAGCTGGGCGATCGGCTCACTCGAAGTTGCCGGGGCGCACGTCGAAGGGCTCCCACTTGCCGCCCTTGAGGATGGCCGCCGGGATCGGCATGACGATCTGCCGCTTGATGCCGTACGTCTTCTCCCCACCCCACGACGCCGAGCCGAAGGGATGCCCCGCGTAGGTGGAGGCGGCCAGCGTGTCGACCACCTTCTTCGTATCGAAGGTGCCGGCCTTGGTGAAGGTCTCGACGAGCCAGCGGGCGGCGCCGTACGTCTCCCACAGGGTCCCGGGCGCGGCCTCCCCGTACTTCTTCTGGTGCCGTTCGGCCAGCTCGCCGTAGAGCTTGGTCGGCGGATTGGCCCAGATCCGGGCGGCGATGATGTTGTCGCCGGCCTTGCCGGCGATGTCGGCGATGGCCTTGGCCTCGAGCACGGCCGTCGTGTTCACGAAGTAGCCGTTGTACCCGAGCTCCCGGGCCTGCTTGGCGATCAACGCCACCGACCCCGTCGGCGAGCCGCTGGTGTCGATGATGTCGGGCTTGTGGGCGATCAGGCGGAGCAGCGCCGGCCCGAAGTCCCGGGCGCCGCGCTCGTAGTACTCCTCGCCGACGAACGACACGCCCTTGCCCTTGAGCTTGTCCAGCTCCAGCTTGAGCGCCTTGGCGTCGTTCTTGCCGAGCTCGTCGTTGGGCCCGAAGAAGGCGACGCGCTTGGCGTTGAGCTTCTCGGCGATCGACACCGCGAAGGTCTGGTAGAGCTGATCCGACGACGCCATGATCCGGAACACGGTGGGATTCTCGGGGTTCGTGATCTGGCGGCCGGCGGCGGCGAAGGCGAAGTCGAGGAAGCCGGTCTCGCGGACAATCGGCAGGATCGGCGGATGGACGCCGGCGCCGATGATGACGCCGAACTTGACGTTGTCGTTGTAGACGGCCCGGTTGATGGCGGCCACCGTCTTGTCCGGCGCGTAGACGGTGTCGTACGTCACCACCTCCAGCTTGTACTTGTCGCCGGCCACGGTGAAGACCCCGATGTCGTCGGCGGCCATCTCGAGGCCGCGCTGCACGCCGAGCCCGAACGCGGCCGCCGGGCCCGACACGGGGACGATCGCGGCGATCTTGAGCGGCTTCTGGGCGTGGGCGGTTCCCGGGGCGCCGAGGCCGACCACGGCCAGCGCCAGGAGTGCGGTGAGGGCAACCAGCGAACGTCGCATGCGGCGTCTCCTTTGCTGATACAGGCGGTGAAGATGCTCGTCCGAGGCCGACCGACTCAGCGCCGGGCCCGGGTGGCGCGCAGCCGCGCGGTCGCCTCGACGTCGATCCCGACGGGCGCCCCGCGCAGCACGACACCGTAGTCGCGCTCGGCGTCCTCGGCGGAGAAGTACCCGCGGGCGACGTCGCGCCGCACCAGGGCGGGGTCGCGCTCGAGAGGGTTGCCGTAGCCGCCACCCCCCGGCGTGCGCACGGTGATGAGGGCGCCCGCCGTCACGCGGATGTCCTCGTCCTTCGACCAGTGGGGCGACACGTACGTGCGCCCGTCCTGCTCCACGCTGACCTCGTTGGGGGCGCCGTCGTGGCCGCCGAAGAGGCCGGGCGGCCCCACCCGGCCGTGGTCCATCAGGAAGGACAGCAGCCCTTCGCCCCGGCGGATCCGGATCCGGTAGTCGACGCCGAAGCCGCCCCGCGCCTTCCCGGCGCCGCCCGACCCCTCTCGCAGCGCGTACTGCTCGAACAGCAAGGGGTAGTGCTGCTCCAGCACCTCGGTCGGCTGGGTCTTGGAGATGCCGATCGTGGAGCAGCCGTTCGTCAGCCCGTCGCCCTCGAGGTGGCCGCCGTACCCGCCGCCCGAGAACACGTACATGATGTAGTGCCGCTCCTTCAGCGGATCGTAGCCGCCCAGCGAGAGGTTGCCGCTGGTGCCGGCCGGCGCCGCGAACAGATCGTCGGGGATGGCCCGCGAGAGCGTCGTGAACACGCTCTCGGCGATGCGCGAGCTCACCTCGGCCGCGCAGCCGGAGACAGGCCGCGGGTAGCGGGCGTACAGGAAGGTGTTGTGGGGGTCGGCAATGTGGAGCGGCTCGAAGCAGCCCGCGTTGATCGGCACGTCGGGGAAGATGTGCTTGATGGCCAGGTACACGGCCGCCTTGGTCGTCGCGATGACGCTGTTCAGCGGCCCCCGGCAGGGCGGGCTCGACTCCGAGAAGTCGAAGTGCAGGTCGCTGCCCGCCTTCTTCAGGCGCAGCCGGATCGCCAGCGGGTCGGGCCCGATGCCGTCGGAGTCGAGGAACGCCTCGCCCGTGTACACGCCGTCGGGGATCTTGGCGATGTGCGCGCGCATCATCTGCTCGGAGCGGTCGCGCAGCTCCGTCACGCACGCGGTCACGGTCTCGTCGCCGTAGCGATCGATCAGCGCCGTGAGCCGCTTCTCCCCCACCGTGAGGGCGGCGACCTGCGCCTTGATGTCGCCGATCCGCTCCTCCGGCACCCGGATGTTGGCGAGGATGACCGCGAGCAGATCCTCCTCCATCACGCCCTCGCGGAAGAGCTTCACGGGCGGCAGCCGCAGCCCCTCCTGCTGGACCTCGGTCGCCCGCGACGAGAACCCGCCCGGCACCGAGCCGCCGGTGTCGGGCCAGTGGCCGGTGTTCGACAGGTAAGCCCACAGCCGGCCGCGGTAGAAGAACGGCTTCACCATCTTGACGTCCATCAGGTGGGTGCCGCCCGCGTAGGGGTCGTTGACGATGAAGATGTCGCCGGGCTTGAGGCTGTCGGCGCCGCGCTGGGCGACGTGCTCGATCACCGCCCGCGTCGTGAACTGCATGACGCCGACGAAGATGGGCAGCCCCAGCTCGCCCTGGGCGATGACCTCGCCGTTGTCCTTCGAGTAGATGCCGTCGGAGCGGTCGAACCCCTCCGAGATGACGGGCGAGAAGGCCGCCCGCTCGAAGGTGAGGTCCATCTCGCTGGCCACCTGCTGCAGGCCGTTCTGGACGACGACAAGCGTGACCGGATCGATCGGTGTCATGCCAGCCCCCGGACGGCGACGATGAGGTTGCCGAGGGCGTCGACCTCCACCCGGTCGCCCGGCTCGATCACCGTGGTCGAGTCGAGCTGCTCCACGATGGCCGGGCCCTCGAACCGGACGCCGGCGGCCAGGCGCTCGCGGCGATAGATCGGGGTGTCGTGCCACGCCCCCTCGAACCAGGCCCGACGGCTCCCCGCCCGCGCGTCGGCCAGGGTACCGCGGGCCGGTGCCGCCGCCAATCCGCCAAGGGAGACGGCGGGCCGCCGACCGATGACCGCCGTGCGCAGGCTCATCACCAGCGCGCGCATCTGCTTGAGCTCGACCTCGAAGCGCTCCCAGTAGGCGCGCTCGAAGCCGAGGACGAGGTCGTCGCGGGTGAACCCGGTCGACGGGATCGTGACGGTCAGCACGTGCGTCTGCCCGACGAACTGCATGTCGGCCTGGTGCAGCACGGTGACCGTCTCGACCTCCACCCCCTCGGAGGCGAGCAGTTGCTGGCCCTCCGCCACCTGCGCGGCCAGGATGGCGCGCGCCTCGTCGACGTCCATCCGGCCCACGTCCTGGTTGATCGTGCGCACGAAGTCGTGGCGAACGTCGGCGACGAGGCAGCCGAGCGCGGAGGTGATGCCGGGGCGCGCCGGCACCAGCACCCGGGGAATGGCCAGCTCGCGGGCGAGGGCGGCGGCGTGGAGGGGCCCGGCGCCGCCGAACGCGAAGAGAATGAAGTCGCGCGGATCGTAGCCGCGCTGCAGCGAGACCAGACGGATGGCGCCCGCCATCTTGTCGTTGGCGACCCGGACGATGGCAGCGGCGACCGCGTCGGGACCAAGGCCCAGGTGGGCGCCGATCTTCTTGTCGAAGATGTCCCGCACCCGGTCGAGCTCGGCGGTTCCCGCCACGCCGAGCAGCCCCTCCGGGTTGAGGCGGCCGAGCAAGAGGTTCGCGTCCGTGGTCGTCGGCTCGTCGCCGCCACGGCGATAGCAGATCGGTCCCGGCTCGGCGCCGGCGCTCTCGGGCCCCACCTGGAGAATGCCGGCGGAGTTCACGCGGGCGATCGAGCCGCCCCCGGCGCCGATCGTGTGGATGTCGATCATCGGCACCCGCACCGGCAGCCCGTAGCCCATCTCCTTGTCCGCGCTCACGGCCGGCACGCCGTCGCGGATCACGCCCACGTCGAAGCTGGTCCCGCCCATGTCGCAGGAGATGACGTTGCGATAGCCGGCGGCGAGCGCGGTGTAGGCGGCCGCCTTGACCCCGGCCGCCGGTCCCGACATGAGCGTGTTGACGGCGTGACGGGCGGCGAGGTCGACCGACATCGTTCCGCCGTTGCCCTGCATGATGAGCGGGTCGCTGGCACACCCCTCGCGTCGCAGCTCGCCGGCCAGCGAGCGAAGATATCGATCGATCACCGGCTGCACGTAGCCGTTGATCGCCGCCGTCGTGCCCCGCTCGTACTCGCGGTACTCGGGCAGCAGCTCGGCCCCGACGGTCACGTAGGCGTTCGGCCACACGGCGGCGGCGATCTCGCGGGCCCGGCGCTCGTGCCGATCGTTGACGTAGGAGTGGATGAAGTGGATCACGAGCGCTTCGGCTCCGGCCGATCGCAGCGCCTCGGCCGCTCGCCGCACGGCGTCCTCGTCGAGCGGCACGACCACCTGCCCCTCGGCGTCCATGCGCTCGGCCACCTCGAGGCGGAGGTCGCGCGGGATGAGCGGCTCGAAGGTCCCCTTGAGGCCGTAGGGGGTGGGCCGCGTCCGGCGTCCCAGCTCCAGCACGTCCCGGAAGCCCCCGGTCGTGATGAGCCCCGCCACCGCTCCCTTGCGCTCCAGCAGCGCGTTCGTCGCCGTCGTGGTGCCGTGGACCAGCACCTTGATCGCCGCCGCCGCGATGCCGGCCTCGCGCAGGGCGCCCAGCACCCCTTCGGCCTGATTGCGCACCGTTGTCGGCACCTTGGCGATGCGGACCTGCCCGGTGGCCTCGTCCATGAGGATGAGGTCGGTGAAGGTACCGCCCACGTCGACGCCGATCAGATTCGTGGCGGCCATGACAGCTGGACCTCGGTCGGTGTCTCTGAACTGCGGGTGATCGGCAAGTTATGCTCGCCCTTCGGGAGTGTCAAGCCGCGATCAGCCGCCGGGCCTGCCGGTATGATGAGCTCATGGCCCGGATTCATCATCGACTCGCCGTGCTGCTGCTGGTGTGCGGTGTCGCCCCCGCGTCCGGTCACGCCCTCGCGCCGGCGCCCCCGACCGTCGTCTCCACCCCCGCGCCGGCTCCGGTCGTCACCGAGCTCCAGGGGGCGGTCGAGCGAGCGCGGCAGCAGTTCGAGGCCCGGGATCGCGCGGGCATCCTCGCCTCGGTGTCCGAGCAGTACCGGAGCAGCGGGATGACGAAGGCCGCCCTCCGCGAGCAGCTCAACGCGATGTTCGCGCTCTACCCGGAGCTGCGGGCGCGGGTGACCGTCGATCGCGTGGAGATGGTCGGGACCGGCGCCTGGGTGTACACGACCGGGGAGGTGACCGGCCGGCTACCGCTGGTGGGCTGGGTCACGGTACTGACGTGGCAGGCCGAGCCGGAAGTGGCCAGACGTGAGGCAACCGGCTGGCGGCTCTTCGGGTTTCAAGACTGAACCGGCGCCTGGTTGGCGGTCCCGCCCTTGACAGGGGTGCGGGGGGTAGCCTACTTTCCCCCTCAGCTTCGCCACCGCGCCACCGACTACCGACACGGAGGCCCCCATGAGCAGCCGTCGAGAGTTCCTGACCGTGACGCTCGCCGCCACCGGTGCCGCCCTCGCGCCGCGCTGGGCCGGTGCCCAGCCCAAGGCCATGACCGTCGTGCACGAGAGCTCGTTCATCAAGGCCTTCGACGACTTCTTCGTGAAGACGCTGGCGCCGGAGTACGAGAAGCTCACCAAGATCAAGATCAACTACGAGCCGGTCAGCGTGGGCAGCATGCTCACGCGGCTCACCACCATCGCCGAGACGAAGTCGGGCCCCGAGATCACCGCCACCGGCATCAACTGGCCGCACCTGTTCGACCAGAGCCTCGTCGACGTCAGCGATATCGCCGCCGAGATCGGCAAGAAGCTCGGCCCCTGGCACGACAACATCTTCGACGCCGTGGTCGTGAACAAGAAGTGGAAGGCGCTGCCCTGGGGCAACATCGGCCAGCTCGAGGTGTACCGCACCGACTGGTTCAAGCAGGCCGGCGTCAACAAGTTCCCCGACAACTGGGAGGACCTGCTGGCCGCCGGCCGCCTGCTCAAGAAGGCCGGCCACCCGTTCGGCTTCGAGCTGGGCCACGGCTTCGGCGACAACCACGGCTGGCTCTACCCCCTGCTGTGGTCCTACGGCGGCGCCGAGGTCGACAAGGACGGCAAGACCGTCCTGATCGACTCCAGCGAGACGGCCGCGGCCGTCGACTTCTGCCGCAAGTTCTACAAGGAAACGATGTTCGAGGACGTGCTGGGCTGGACCGACGTCAACAACAACAAGGCGTTCTTCGGCGAGCAGATCTCCTGCACCAACAACGCCTCGTCCATCCTGGTCGTGGGCAAGCGCGACTTCCCCGACATCGCCAAGGTCACCGACCACGCGCTGAACCCGCAGGGGCCCAAGGGCCGCTTCCACGTCTTCAACGCGCAGTCCCACGCGATCATGACCCACGCCCCCGACCAGGCCGCCGCCAAGGCGTTCCTGCGCTGGCTCTACGACGACAAGCAGCTCTCGCGGTGGCTCGTCTCCGGCGACGCCTATTACGCGCCGTACCTGACCGCCTACGACAACCACCCGATGTGGAACGCGGAGCCGCGCTACCTGCCCTACAAGGAATCGCTCAAGACCTCGCGGCTGCATGGGTGGCCGGGGCCGCCCGGCCACGCGATGTCGGAGAGCGTCGCCAAGTACGTGCTCGTCGACATGTTCGCCAAGGCGTGTCGCGGCGACTCGACCAAGGACGTCATCGCGACGGCCGCCGCTCAGCTCAAGCAGATCTACAAAGCGAAGTAAGCATGGCGGTCCGGCCGGCATCCCTGGCGCGCCCGGTCGCCGGCCGGCCGTTCACGCTGCGCGGCGTCCTCGAGCGGGAGGGGGTCTTCTCGTGGCTCATGCTGAGCCCGGGGGTCCTCTTCCTGCTCGCCTTCGTCGCCTACCCGTTCTTCTACGGCATCTTCCTGAGCCTGCAAGATCGCCGGGTGGCCACCACCGGCGTCTTCGTCGGCCTCGCCAACTTCATCACCCTCGCCCACGACGCGGTGTTCTGGCAGGTCACCCGCAACACGTTCTTCTACGTGGCCGTGACCACCGTCTTCAAGCTGGTGGGCGGCCTCGGCATGGCTCTGGTGATGAACCAGCAGTTCCGCGGCAAGAACCTGGCCCGGGCCTTCCTGCTGCTGCCCTTCATCGTGCCGACGGCGCTGTCGACGATCGCCTGGATGTGGATCCTCGATCCGACCTTCAGCATCGTGAACTGGCTGCTCGTCCACGGCGGCGTCATGAGCAGCGGCTATTCCTTCCTGGGTAACGCCTCGCTCGCCATGTGGTCGCTCGTCGTCGTCAACACCTGGCGGGGCATGCCGTTCTACGGGATCACGCTGCTGGCCGGCCTGCAGACCATCTCGCCCGACCTCTACGAGGCGGCCGCCATCGACGGCGCCACCACCACCCAGCGGTTCCTCTACGTGACGCTGCCGGTCATCAAGCCGGTGCTCATCATCGTGACGATGTTCTCGGTCATCTTCACCTTCGGCGACTTCCAGCTGATCTACGCGCTCACCCACGGCGGCCCCGCCAACGCCACCCATGTGTTCTCCACGTGGGCCTTCGACATCGGCATGTCGGCCGGCCAGCTCGGCATGGGCGCCGCGGTGGCGCTGGCCATGCTGCCGGCCCTGGCCGTGCTCATCGTGGGGCTCACCATCTACCTGCGGCGCGAGTAGCGCGCGCATGGTCGGCGGGCGCGATTTTGCGGCGCGGCTGCGGCGGCTGTATCTGCCGCTGGCCGCCTTCGTCGTGCTGATGCTGTTCCCCTTCTACTGGATGCTGATCACCTCGATCAAGCCGAACCGCGAGCTGTACAGCCAGAAGATCATGCCGCTGGTCGTCTACCAGCCCACCCTGAAGCACTACATCGACCTGCTGTGGGAGACCAACTTCCTGCTGTGGGTCTACAACACCATGCTGGTCGCCATCGTCACCACGCTGATCTCGGTGCTGCTCGGCACCATGATGGCCTACCCGCTGGCCCGCATGCGGTTCCCCGGCGCCGCCGTGGTCGCCATCGGCGTGGCCGCGACCTACCTGGTGCCGCAGCCGCTGCTGTTCATCCCGATGGCGGACATCATCAACCGGCTGGAGCTGGGCAACACGCTGACGGCGGTGATGCTCACCTACCCCACCCTGCTGATCCCGTTCAGCGCGTGGCTGCTGATGGGCTACTTCAAGAGCGTGCCCCGCGAGCTGGAGGAAGCCGCACGCATCGACGGGGCCAGCCGCTTCCAGGCGATGACGCGCATCGTGCTGCCGTTGTGCACGCCCGGTCTGCTGTCAGCCGCCATCTTCTCGTTCACGCTCTCGCAGAACGAGTTCCTCTACGCCCTGATCTTCCTGGCCAAGAGCGACGTGCGCACGGTGCCGATCGGCGTGGTGACCGAGCTGATCCGCGGCGACGTCTTTTACTGGGGCCAGCTGATGGCGGGGGCGCTGCTGGGCTCGGTGCCGGTGGCGATCATCTACTCGTTCTTCGTCGAGTATTATGTCGCGGGCCTTACCGCTGGCTCCGTCAAGAACTAACCGGCGGGCGCTGAAAACAGGCCATCTGCGTCGTTGGCTCGGGATTCCCTCCCTGCGGCGTAGGCGGCCTACGCCTCAGTCGGGAATCCCGAGCCGCCTAGCATCTGGCCTGTTTTGAGCGCCCTGAGCGGACGTCGAATCGTGGCGAGGACCGGATGAAGCTGGGGCTTGCCTTGTTGGTGCAGCATCGGCCGGACGATTCGCTGAGTGGACGTCGAATCGTAGGGGGAAGGACGTGAAGCTCGGATTGGCGTTGTCGGTGCAGCATCGGCCGGATGATTCACAGAGTGCGCGATTTGCTGAACACGTGGAGCAGGTGCGGGTGGCGCGGGGGGTGGGGTTTTCGTCGGTGTGGGCGAGTCAGCATTATCTGTCGGAGCCGTTCACGTACTTTCAGCCGGTGCCGACGCTGGGGAGGATGGCGGCGGAGGCGGAGGGGATGGCGCTCGGCACCGGGGTGCTGCTGCTGCCGCTGCACCAGCCGGTCGATTTCGCCGAGCAGCTGGCCACGCTCGACGTGATCAGCGGCGGCCGGCTGATCGTCGGCGTGGGTCTCGGCTACCGGGACGCCGAGAACGAGGCGCTCGGCCTGAACCCGCGCCAGCGCGTGGGGCGATTCGTCGAGGCGCTGCACGTCGTCGAGCGGTTGTGGAGCGGTGAGCCGGTCAGCCACCAGGGCGCGCACTTCACGCTGAAGGACGTGCGCATCTCGATGCCGCCCGCCCAGCGGCCCCGCCCGCCGATCTGGCTGGCCGCCAACACCGACCCCGGCGTGCTCCGGGCGGCCCGCCTCGGCGATGCCTGGCTCATGAACCCGCACACCACCGGCGCCGCGCTCCAGCGCCAGCTCGCGCTGTTCCACGACGCTCGGCGGGCGGCCGGCCGGCCCCCGGCGCGCGAGGTGCCGCTGCTCCGCGAGTGTTGCGTGGCGCCCACGAGCGCCGAGGCGCTGGCCGCCGGCGGACCGTTCCTGGACGCCAAGTACGGCGCCTACCGCAGCTGGGAGCAGGACAAGGCCCTGCCCGCCGACGACCAGTGGAGCGCGCGCTTCGACGAGCTGGCCCGCGACCGCTTCCTGCTCGGCGACCCCGCCCACGTCCGCGACGAGATCGCCCGCTACCGCGACCAGCTCGGCATCACCACCCTGATCGTCCGCGCCCAGTGGCCCGGCATGCCCCAGGACACCGTCCTCCGCACCATCCGCCTCCTCGGCGAACAAGTCCTCCCCAAGCTCCCCCCCTCATAACCCCGGTCCCCCCGCCCGTCACGCCCGCGTGTAAGCGCACGGCGCGTATCGCCGTGCAGCGCGCGCAGCCATCGCGAGCAGTAGTCACTGCACGTCTGCGGTCTGCGGATCTATGGTCAGAGCCGGTCCGTATTGCAGCAGGTCCCTGGTCGCAGCAGGTCCGCGGTCGCAGCAGATCTGTGGCCGCAGCAGGTCCGCGGTCGCAGCAGGTCTGTGGCCGCAACAGGTCCGCGGTCGCAGCAGGTCTGTGGCCGCAACAGGTCCGCGGTCGCAGCAGGTCTATGGTCACAGCGGGTGCGTCGGCACAGCGCGGGTGTGGTGACGCCGGGTCTCGGGCCCGGTGCGGGTGCCGCCTGCCGGCCCGGGCCGGGCATGTCGCGGTCGCGCCTTTGCGGCGGAGCCGTGGCGAGCGCGTTCTATCGGGGCGGGATGAGCGAGCCGCCGACGGCGGACAGCGGGCACCCGAGCCCCCCCTGGGGGATGGGGGGCCGAGCGAATCCCGCTTGCGTGGTACAGGCGGAGCCGCCGGCGCGACCGCGGCATGCCCGGCCCGGGGCGGCAGGCGGCGCCCCCGCCGGACCCCACGCCCGGCGTCTCAGCCGCGCGCCGTCAGAGGAACGTAGTCGTACTCGCCGATACCCTGCAAGACCAGGAACGTCGCCGAGCCCTGCCCCGGATTCGTGACCAGGTGCGCGCGCCCCGGTCGCACGGCGTACGTCTGGCCGGGGGCCAGCCGCACCTCCTCCTTGGGCTCGCGCAGGAAGATCCGCAGCTCACCCTCCAGCACGTAGAACGTGTCCTGGATATTCGTGTGGAAGTGCCAGGGGACCTGCTGGGTGGGCGAGATCTGCAGCTCGCTGATGCGGAAGCCCGGCCGCTCGGCGTGGCGGGCCCGCCGCTCGACTTCATAGAGATGGCTGGCGTCCTTGACCGCGTCCATGGGCCGCGCTCCTCCCTCGCGCGAGCCCAGTATACCGGCCCGCGTTCGTGCTAAAGGCTGTCAACCCCGCGGGGTCGTGCTGCTACAATCCGAAGCGGAATGGCGACCGTCGGCCTCGGACGTATCCTCATCGTCGACGACGAAGACTCGGTCCGCGAGGTCCTGAGCGAATACTTCGTCGAGCAGGGGTACCACGTGGAGTCGGCCGGCGGCGGCGAAGAGGCCCTGTCCATCGTCCAGCGCAGCACCCCCGACCTCGTCCTGCTCGACGTCCGCATGCCCGGCATCGACGGGGTGGAGACGTTGCGGCGGATGCGGGGGATCGCGCCCGACGTGGCCGTGATCATGGTCACCGCCAACGAGGACGTGGGCCTGGCCCGCGAGACCCTCAAGCTGGGCGCGCTCGACTACGTGGCCAAGCCATTCGACTTCGTCTATCTGGAGCGCGCCATCATGGCCGGCCTGGCCCAGGCCGGGGCCGCCGTCACCAGCCCGGCCATCGACTCCACCGACCCCTGGAGCGACCTCGCCCAGGCGGCGTTCGCGGCCGCGCGCGGCATGACCGCTCTCTCCCGCGCCTCCACCGGCGTGCGGCTGGAGGACGGCGCCCTGGCGGCGGCCCGGGAGGCGGCCGCGGGACGAAGCGAGGCCGCCGTCGTCGAGCTCGGGCAGATGAAGCTCGTGCTCGACCTCGCCGCCCAGTTGCGTGATCTCGCCGGCGCCGAGCTCAGTCGCGTGCAGGCCGCGGTCGATCGCGCGGGGCAGACGCTGCGCTCCGGTCGCTGACCGCCGCTCAGCGCCGCCCGCCCAGCCCCCACGCCCACGCCCCCGCCCCGATCAGCGAGGGCAGCACCACCACCGAGTGCAGCAGGGCGGCCACCACGTTGTTGGCCGGGTCGCCCCGCGTGTACTCGAGTCCGGTGACGCCCAGCATCGAGGCGATCAGCGTGATGAGCCAGTTGCCCCAGGCCGGGATCACGACTACCCACGCCAGCCGCCGACGCCCCGTCTCGCCGTAGCGGAGCATGTCGAGGGTCGCCGCCACCGCGATCAGCCAGAGCCCGCCGAGCAGCGCGTTGAGATGGGCGGCCAGGGCCAGACGGGGCAGCGCCACGGCGACCTTCTCGGTGAGCACGACGGCGGCCCAGATCCCCGTCACCATGCCGATGGCGAACAACCAGGCACCGGCCCAGGCCAGGCGTCGCTGCAGGTTGGGGTCGCCCATACCCGGGGATTCTAGGCCAGCGGCCCTCCCGGAGCCGTCAACTCGTACAGCCGCTCCTGCGAGCGCAGGCGCGGCCGGCCGTCGGCGGGCACGCGCACCGAGGAGCCGTCGCCCAGGATCCGGCGCGCCTTGACGGTGTCGGCGAGCTGGATCTCGAGGATCTGGCGCACCTGGGCCTGCAGGGCGGGGTCGAGCACGGGGAAGGCGATCTCCACCCGTCGATCGAGGTTGCGTGGCATCCAGTCGGCCGAGGCCAGCAGGTACTCGGGGCTGCCGTCGTTCTCGAAGAAGAAGATCCGGGCGTGCTCGAGATACCGGTCGACGATGGACACGATCCGGATGTTGTCCGACAGGCCCGGCACCTCCGGCCGCAGGCAGCAGATGCCGCGCACGATCAGATCGATCGGCACGCCGGCCGCGCTGGCGGCGTAGAGCTCCTCGATCATCCGCCGGTCGACCAGGTTGTTCAGCTTGGCGATGATGCGGGCCGGCCGGCCGGCCCGGGCGCGGCTCGCCTCGCTCCGGATGCGCTCGATCAGCTGGTCGCGCAGGCCGGTGGGCGCCAGCAGCAGGTGGCGGAAGCCGGGCGGGCGCGTGTAGCCGGTGAGCACGTTGAACAGGGCCGTCAGGTCCTCGCCGAACGACTCGCGGCTGGTGAACAGCCCCAGGTCCTCGTAGACGCCGCCGGTGCGCACGTTGTAGTTGCCGGTGGCCACGTGGCAGTAGCGGCGGATGCCGTCGGGCTCCTGGCGCACTACCAGGCAGGCCTTGCAGTGCGTCTTGAAGCCGACCAGGCCGTACACGACGTGGGCGCCCACTTCTTCCAGCGCGCGGGCCCAACGGATGTTGGCCTCCTCGTCGAAGCGCGCCTGCAGCTCGACCAGCACCGCAACCTCCTTGCCGTTCTCCACCGCCGTGTGCAGCGCGTGGGCGATCGGCGAGGCCGGGCTGACGCGATAGAGCGTCATCTTGATGGCCAGCACGCGGGGATCGACCGCCGCCTCCCGCACGAAGCGGGTGACCGCGTCGAAGCCGTGGTACGGGTGATGGACGAGCACGTCGCGGGCGCGGATGGCGCTCCAGATGTCGGCGGCGGCCTCGAAGGCCGGTACCGGATGGGGCGGACGCGGCGCGTCCTTGAGGCGGGGCACGTCGAGCGCGGCGTAGAGCTGGAGCAGGTCGGAGAACGCCGTGAAGCCCTCGCCCTCGTAGAGGTCCTCGGGCTGTAGCTCCAGCTCTTCCAGCAGGGTCGCCAGGATCTCCGACGGCAGGTCGGCGTCGTACTGCAGCCGCACCGCCGAGCCCAGGCGCCGCTCGCGCAGCCCGGCCTCGATGCTGGCCAGCAGATCCTCGGGCCGGCCCCCCATCTGGAGGTCGGCGTCGCGGGTGACCCGGATCGCGTGGCTGGAGAGGATGTCGTAGCCACTGTAGAGACTGGGCAGCCGCAGGCGGATGACGTCCTCCAGCAGGATGAAGACGTGGCGTCCGTGGGCGTCGGGCAGCGGCACGAACCGCGGCAGCACCTGGCTCGGGATGTGGATGATCGCCAGCGCGCTGTCGGGCAGGGCCGAGGGCGCCGTCGGCCGGATCGAGGCCACCAGGCACATCGAGCGATTGCCGAGATACGGGAACGGATGCCCGGGATCGACGGCCAGCGGCGTGAGCACCGGCAGCACCGTGCGCCGGAAGTAGTCCTCCAGGAACCGTTGCTGCTCGCCGGTCAGCTCCTTGGGCCGCAGCAGCACCACGCCGTCCGCCGCGAGCAGCGGCTGGATCTCCTGCAGGAAGCACCGGTGCTGCTCGTCGGCCAGCTCGTGCACCCGCGCCGATACCGCGGCCAGCGTCTCGGCCGCACTCAGGCCGTCGGGCGCCGCCGTCGACTCCCCGGTGAGGAGCCGTCGCTTGAGGCCGGCCACCCGCACCATGAAGAACTCGTCGAGGTTCGAGCTGAAGATGGCCAGGAACTTCACCCGCTCCAGCAGCGGGACGCTCGGGTCCTGCGCCTCTTCCAGCACCCGGCGGTTGAACTCGAGCCACGACAGCTCGCGATTCACGAACGCGTTGGCATCCATCTCATCCCCGTCCGTTCCAGCGTCCGGCGAAGGTCTCGCGCAGCAGGAGCCCGTCGCGGACGCCGCGCGTGCACACGACCAGCTCACGGTAACCGCCGAACACCAGCACCTCCTCGATCACGACGGCCCCGGCCACGATGATGTCGGTCCGCTCGGCCTTGAGGCCGCGGATCTTCCGCCGGCGACGCCGCGACACCCGCTCGAGCCGCTCGCGGATGGCCGTGACGTCGGCCTGCCCGAGCCGCAGGCCGTGGCGGTGCCGGCGCTCGCCCGGATGGCTCTTGAGGTAGATGCTGGCCAGGGTCCGCACCGTCCCCCCCAGCCCGATCACCACCTCGTCCCGCCCCGCTGCCGGCAACGCCGTGCGCAGGTGGGCGCGCACCTCGTCGCGCAGCGCCCGCAGCTCTCGAGCCGACGGCGGATCGCGATGCAGGAACCGGCGCGTGGTGCGCACCGAGCCCAGCGGGACGCTCGCCGTCGACACGACCCGACGGCCCCGCACGCGGCTGAGCTGCAGGCTCGAGCCGCCGAGATCGGCGACGACCGCGTTGCGCATCGGCAGGCTGGCGAGCGCGGCCGCCACCCCCAGCCGCGCCTCGGCACCGGCGCTGAGCACGTGCACCTCGATCCCCTCCCGCTCGCGCAGCGGCGCCAGCAGGCGCTCGCGATTGCGGGCGTCGCGGACGGCGGAGGTGGCCACCGCCACCACCCGGGGCCCGGCGCCCTCACCCCGGTGGCGCCGGAAGAAGCGGCGCACCGCGCGCAGCGTGGCCTCGATGGCCCGTCGGGACAGCGTCCCCGGTGCCCCGCCGCCCAGTCGCGTGGGTACGCGCTCCTGGGCGACGATCTGGAATCGAGCGGCCGGGGTCACGCGTGCCAGCAGGATCCGCACGGCCGTCGATCCGAGATCGACGACCGCCACCAGCTCCTGCATCCGGCGGGCATCCTGCCGTCTCCGTCTCATCGGGTCAAATTACGAGAACGTTACGGAGCTCGGTGGCCGGTCAGTCGCGCCAGAGCGCGACGCCGCCCTTGAGGCCGGCGTCGTTGGACACCAGCGTCACGTCGGGGTCGAGCTCGAAGTCGATCTTCTTGGCGTTGCCACCGCCGATATACAAATGATCGAAGCTGGTTAGGGCGCGGAGGCGGCGGATCGCCTTGAGCACGCGGTTGTTCCACCTGCGATTGCCTACGCGCTTGCGGGCGGCGTTGCCGAGCTGCTCGTCGTAGGTCTCGCCCTTGCGGAACGGGTGGTGCGACAGCTCCAGGTGCGGCGCCAGCCGACCGTCGAGGTAGAGTCCGGTGCCGAAGCCGGTGCCGAGCGTCACGACCATCTCGACCCCGTGGCCGCGGATCACCGCCAGCCCCTGCACGTCGGCGTCGTTGGCCACGCGCACGGGCTTGCCGAGCGCCCGACTGAGGGCGCGGGCCAGGTCGAAGTCCTTCCACCCCTTGTTGTCGAGGTTGGGCGCCGTCAGCACGCGCCCGTTGCGCACGACGCCGGGGAAGCCGACCGACACCCGATCGAAAGTCCCCAGCGGCGCCACCAGCCGGGCCAGCGCCTCGACGATCCCACCGGGGGGGCTGCCGACCGGCGTGTCGACGCGCACACGATCGGTCAGGAGCCGGCCGTGCTCGTCGACGACAGAGGCCTTCAGCCCACTGCCGCCGACGTCGATGGCCAGCGTGCGGGCGCGTGCAATCGAAGGAATCTCGGCGGGCCGGGTCTGAGCCATGATGCGCCTCCTGGGCGTGGGACCCCGACCATGTGGCCGGGGAGAAAAGGGTAACACGGACGCCGACGTCCGCCGCCTAGGAG
This sequence comes from uncultured Candidatus Rokubacteria bacterium, assembly GCA_963734175.1. Classification (GTDB taxonomy): domain Bacteria; phylum Methylomirabilota; class Methylomirabilia; order Rokubacteriales; family CSP1-6; genus AR5. The sequence goes on along the minus strand of CAVTGC010000009.1, from coordinate 266,687 downwards.
CCGGCAAGAGTCCTGAGTATCCGAGGCTTTAGGAACCAGACGAGTCGCCCGACGCCACGAGCGCCGTCGGGCAGATCGACCAGCGCCGCACCGCCCTTCTTGAACGGCAGTCGCCCGCCGTCGGCGGCGCCGAGCAGGCGTGCCAGCAGCCCGGAGACCACCGGCTCGTGGCCGACGATGGCCACCAGCGCGTCGGCCGGCTGCCTGGCCAGCGCCGCGACGACCTCGGCGACGCTGCCGTGAGCCAGCGCCGGCTCGACCACGGGCTCCAGGCGCCGGAAGGCGCGGGCGGCGATCTCGGCTGTGGCGTGGGCGCGCGGCAGCGGGCTCGTCAGTAGCACGTCGGGGCGGTGGGCGATCCGGGCCAGGCCCCGCGCGGCCAGCCGGAACCGTGCACGGCCGCGCGGGGTCAGCGGTCGGGCGTCCTCGGCCACACCCGGCGTGCCGCTCGGCACGGCGGCGGCGTGACGGATGATGAGCAGTCTCATGGGGCGGGGTCGGCCGGAATGCTCTTGACCTCGAGGAGGCGATAGACCGCGATCGGCTCGGTCGATCCCTTGACGCGCTCGAGACGGGCCGGGGCCACGCTGACCATCGTCGACACGCGCGCCAGCACGATCTCGGAGAGCAAGACCTCGCCGCCGGCGCTCAGCCCCTGGATCCGGGAGGTGAGGTTGACCGCGGGGCCGACCACGCCGTACTTCACCCGGTCCGGGCCGCCGATGTTACCCGCTACCACCGGCCCCACGTGCACCCCGATCCCCATCACCAGCTCGGGCAGGCCGCGACCGCGGCTGTCCGCGTTGAAGGCGGTGAGCGCCTCCTGCATCGCGGCCGCGCACCGCACCGCCCGCTCGGCGTCGTCGGGCCGGCCGAAGGGTGCGCCGAACAGCACGAAGATGGCGTCGCCGATGAACTCGTCGATGACGCCGCGGTGCTGCTGGATCACCGGGGTCATGGCGGCCAGGTAGCGGTTGAGCAGCCCGATCATCGCCGAGGGACCGAGCCGCTCGGACAGCTCCGAGAAGCCGCGCAGGTCGGACATGAGCATGGCCACCTCGCGCACCTCGCCGCCGAGCTGCAGCGCCTCGCGATCGCGCAGCACCTGGGCGGCCAGCTCCGGGCTCACGTAACGACCGAGAGTCTCCCGCACAAAGTCTCGATCTCGCAGGGCTCGAGCCATGTCGTTCATAGCACGCGTCAGCACGCCGATCTCGTCGCGGCTGCGGGGCACCGCCGTCACGTCGAGCTGGCCGTTGCGGATGCGCCGGGCGAGCTGGGCCAGCTCGCGCAGCGGCTGGGCGATCCAGCCGGCCATCGCGATGCCGCCCACGATCGCGACGCCGAGGGCGAGGATGCCGAGCATCACGGCCAGCCGGCCCTGGGCGTCGATCTGCTCGGTGTAGTCGCGCTCGGGGACGACGACCTCGACCAGCCACTTGAGATCGCCCGCCGCCAGCGGCACCGCCCGGCCCAGGTAGCGCTCGTCGTGATGATCGAACTCGAACGTCGTCTCCTTCTCCAGCGCCGCCCGCCGCACGGTGGCCGCGGCCAGCTCGGCGTCGATCACCTCCGCCCGCGAGGCCCCCGAGCCCCGGCGCCCGATCAGCACCGTCCCCTGCCCGGTGGCGACGAACACGCGGCCCCGTGGCGAGACCTCGAGATCCTCGAGGGTGCCGGCGAGCCGGTCGAGGGAGAAGTCGACGGTGAAGACCCCCCGCACCTGCCCGACGCTGTCGAACAGCGGCGCCGCGCAGGTGATGCCGAGGCCACCGCCGGCGTAGAACTCGTAGGGCTCCGTCCACACGACGGTGCGGCGCGCCTCGGCGGCGCGGAAGTACGGCCGCTCGGACGGCCGGTACTTGTGGTCGGCCGAGCGCCGCACCTCTTCGCGCCGGCCGTCGGGCAGCACGCGGTCCTCCTCGAGGGAGATGCGGTCGCCGACCGGGAAGCTGCGGTTGAGGTAGACGTGGCCGCGCTCGTCGCGCCAGGCACCGACGAAGCGGTTCTGGCGGTCGCCGTAGCTGACCCAGCTCACGTGCGGGTGGGCGCGGAGCACCGACAGGACGTAGCGCTCCAGCGCCGCGCTGTCGTCGGCGTCGAGCTGGCGCTGCTCGGCCAGCAAGGGCCCGACGCGCACGATGCCCTCGGCGTCCTCGAAGACGCGGGCGGCGTGGGCGGCGGTGAGCCGCGCCGCCTGGGCCATGGCCGCGTCGAGGAGCGCGCGGGAGCGCGTCCGCTGCTCGCGCCAGGCCAGCCCTCCGATGACGGCGCCGGTGAGCCCCGTCAGCAGGACGACCAGCCCGACCAGGGCCAGCGTGAACGGGGGACGGCGGCGCAGATACCCGGGGAAGCGCGTCAGCCTGTTCAGGGCTCCCTCAGCCATCCTCGCGCAGCGGCCGGCCAGTGAGCTGGGTGAGCGCCTCGACGTACTTGGCGCTGGTGGCCCGCACCACGTCGGCCGGCAGCGCAGGGCCCGGCGGCTGCTTGTTGAAGCCGATCTGCTCGAGGTAGTCACGCACGAACTGCTTGTCGTAGGAGGGTTGCGGCTTGCCGGGACTGTACTGGTCGGCCGGCCAGAACCGGGACGAGTCGGGCGTGAGCACCTCGTCGATCAGCGTGATGCGGCCGTCGACGAGGCCGAACTCGAACTTGGTGTCGCAGACGATGATGCCTCGGCCGGCGGCGTAGTCGGCGGCCCGCCGGTAGATCTCGAGCGAGAGCGCCTTCAGCCGCTGGATGGTGTCGACGCCGATGCGGCGGCCCGCCTCCGCCTCGGAGATGTTCTCGTCGTGCAGCCCCACCTCGGCCTTCGTGGCCGGAGTGAAGATGGGTTCGGGCAGCCGATCGGACTCGCGCAGGCCGGCCGGCAGCTTGATCCCGCAGACCGCGCCGGTCGCCTGGTAGTCCTTGAGGCCGGAGCCCGCCAGGTAGCCGCGCACCACACACTCCACCGGGAACACGGTCGCCTTGCGCACGAGCATCGAGCGGCCTTGCACCTGCTCGCGGTGCCGCTGCACCTCCGGGGGAAAGTCCTGCAGCCGGGTGGCGACCAGGTGGTTGGGCACCACGTCACGCAGGTGCTCGAACCAGAACTCCGACATCTGGGTGAGGACCTTGCCCTTGTTCGGGATGGGCGTGGGCAGCACCACGTCGAATGCGGACAGGCGGTCGCTGGCAACGATCAGGTAGTGCTCGCCGAGGTCGTAGATGTCGCGGACCTTGCCGCGACCGCGCAGCGTCAGTCCTGCCAGATCCGTCTGGACGACCGCCATGTCTTTGGCCTCCCTTGTCCTGTCGAAAAATACAACAGTGGTGCGGTCGATACCAGCGCCGGCTCACTTCCACCTTGACGGGCCGCACACCCGAGGGCAGAGTCAAAGGGTCATGGACCGCGGGGCGGGCATGCGCTGGCCGGGGGGCGTGGCCACACGCCCGCGGCACCTGTGTGAGCACCCCAACCGGCACGAGTTCTACTGCTGGCGCAGCCAGGACGACGCCCGCTACGAGCGCGACCTCATGGCCCGCAACCCCCACTACGCCCGCCTCTACATCTCCGAGGTCTACGCGGGGAAGCTCGGCGGCTGGGCGTGGGCGGTCTGCTGGACCTGTCCCCGCCTGGACGACTGACCCCGACCCTTCTCAGGCGCCGCGCAGGTGCGGCAGGACGGCGGCGGCGAAGAGCCACGTGCCCTCCGGCCGCGGCACGTCGGCGAAGTTCACCGTGAGCTGGTGGGCGCCCTGGGCCACGATGGCCAGCAGCGTCTCCGTCACCTGCTCAGGGGTCCCGACCAGCCGGATGTCGGCCAGCGGGCGCGTGTCCGGCCGGGCCTTGATCCGTTCCACCTCGCGCTCGCTCTCGCCGATGAGGATCCCGACCCGGACCACCTGCTGGATCTCGTCGTAGTCGCGGCCCACCTCGCGGCAGTGCGCCTTCAGGACTTCCTGCTTCTGGGCGTAGACGTCGAGGCCGCGGAAGGGATAGTTCCACCAGTCGGCGTGGCGGGCGACGACCCGGAGCAGGTAGCGCTCGCCGTGGCCGCCCACCATGACGGGCGGCACCGGCATCGGCCGTGGCTCGCAGTAGGCGCCCTCGATCCGGTAGTGCTCGCCCTTGTAGTGGGCCGGCGCCTGCGTCCACATCGCCCGGATCAGCTCGATCGCCTCGGCCAGCTGGGCGATGCGCACGCGGGCGGGCGGGTGCGGCCAGCCGTAGGCGGCGTACTCCTCGGCGTTCCAGCCGGCGCCGATGCCGAGCACGAGTCGGCCGCCGGACAGCGCCTGCACCGTGGCCGCCATCTTGGCCAGGTGGGCGGGATTGCGGAAGCTGTTGCAGAGCACTTCGTGGCCGCACTGCTTGTCGGGGTAGCGAGCCAGCGCCCACGTGAGCAGGCTCCACCCCTCCGCCACCTTGTTCGCGGCGTACTGGACGTGGTCGGGCAGCCACAACGAGTCGAACGGGGCCGCCGTGCGGTCCAGGTACGGGAAAGTCGTCTCGACCAGGCGCGACCACACGTTGAGCCCGACAGGAATCGCCATGGCTGCGCACGATCCTCCGGAAGGCGATGGCTGTCAAGTCCGTGGGACAATGCGGAGCGCATGCGGCTGACGCTGGCGCGCCTCCTCCTCCTCACCGTCGTGCTCGGCGCGGTCGTTCCGGCCGTGCGCGCCGAGACGGCCCCGGCCACGCCGCTGGTGCGGGTCGAGCTCCTCGGCGCCGTCCGCACCATCGCCCCCGGCGACACGTTCTGGGTCGCCCTGCGCCAGCAGATCACCCCCGGCTGGCACACCTACTGGACGAACCCCGGCGACTCCGGCGAGACGCCGCGGCTGGAGTGGGCACTGCCCGGCGGGTTCACCGCCGGCGAGATCCAGTGGCCGCATCCCGAGCGCCTGCGCGTGGGTCCGGCGATGAGCTACGGCTACACGGACGAGGTCGTGCTGCCGGTCGCGATCACGGCGCCGGCCGGCCTGGCGCCGGGCGCGCGCGTCACGCTGCGCGGCCAGGCCAGCTGGGTCGTCTGCGAGAAGACGTGCGTGCCGGAGGACGCACCCGTCGCGCTCGACCTGACCGTCGCCGCCGGCCCGCCGACGCCCGACCCCCGCGGCGCCTCCGCGATCGCCGCCGCGCGCCGGACGGTGCCAACCGCCAGCCCGTGGCCGGCCTCCTTCGCCGTCACGGCAGACACCGTCACGCTTTCGGTGGCCGCGCCGGGGCTCACCCCCGAACGTCTGGCCGAGGCGTGGTTCTATCCGGCGCGCTGGGGCGTGATCGAGCATGCCGCGCCCCAGCAGGTGCGCGCCGCCGCCGACGGCCTCACGCTCGCGATGGCGCGCGGCCCGCTGCCGGAGGCGGTGGCGGGGCCGATCGAGGGCGTGCTGGTGGTGACCGAGCGTCTGGACGGTGTGCTCTCCCGCACGGCGCTGGCCGTGCGCGCGGAGCCGCGGGCGGCCCAGCGCCCCGCCACGGCGCTGCTCGTCGCGATGGCGCTGGCCCTGGCCGGCGGCCTCGTGCTCAACCTCATGCCGTGCGTGCTGCCCGTGCTCTCGGTGAAGGCGCTCGGTCTCGTCCACCACGCCGGCGGTCGGCTACGCGGGCACGGGCTGGCCTACACGGCGGGCGTGCTCGTCTCGTTCGCGGTCGTGGCGGGGGCGCTGCTCGGCCTCCGGGCCGGCGGCCAGCAGATCGGCTGGGGCTTCCAGCTGCAGTCCCCGGTCTTCGTCACCCTGCTCGCCGACGTGCTGCTCGTGATGGCGCTCGGCCTGTCGGGCGTGATCGTCCTCGGTGGCCGCTGGACGGGCGTGGGCCAGTCGCTGGCCGGTCGCGCCGGCTTTGCGGGGTCGTTCTTCACCGGCGCGCTCGCCACCGTCGCGGCGACGCCGTGCACGGCGCCGTTCATGGCGACGGCCATCGGCTGGGCGCTCACCCAGCCATGGCTCTCGGCGCTCCTCGTCTTCGAGGCGCTCGGCCTCGGTCTGGCCCTGCCCTACCTCGCGCTCACCCTGGTCCCGGCGTGGCGCCGCGCGCTCCCCCGCCCCGGTCCGTGGATGGTCCGGCTCGAGCGGCTCCTGGCGATCCCGCTCTTCGCCACGGTTGCGTGGCTCCTGTGGGTCGTGAGCCGGCAGGCCGGCCCCGGCGGCCTCGCCGCGGCGCTCGCCGGCCTCGTCGCGATCGGTGCGGCCGCCTGGCTGGCGCGGGCCGCCGGTGGCGCCGGCGCCCGGTGGCGGCGCGTGGCGGCGGCCGTCGCCGTGGTCCTCGCGCTCGGTGCGGCGGGCGCGACGGCCTTCGACCCGGCGCGGGAGGCCCGCACGGCACGAGCGGGCGCCGGCTGGGAGCCGTTCAGCGCCGCCCGCCTGGCCGAGCTGCGCGCGGCCGGCACGCCGGTCTTCGTCGACGTCACCGCCGCCTGGTGCATCACCTGTCTCGTCAACGAGCGCGTGGCGCTCCGCTCGGCCGCGGTCTCCGACGCCTTCGCCCGCAAGGGCGTGGTGACGCTCAAGGCGGACTGGACCACCCGCGATCCCGTGATCACCCGGGTCCTCGCCTCGTTCGGGCGCAGCGGCGTGCCGCTCTACCTGCTCTATCCCGCCGGCCCCACGGGCGACCCGGCCGTGCTCCCGCAGATCCTGAGCGAGCGGCTCGTGCTCGACGCGGCTGAGAAAATCTGATCGACGACACCGACAAGGAGGACTCATGGCCCAGCGTCAACTGACCCGTCGCGTGTTCCTGGCTGGTACCGGTATCGCGGTGCTCGCTCCTCGTGGGCTCCTCACGCCGCGCGCGGCGTCGGCGGCCCCCAAGGTCGGCGCTCCGGCGCCGGCGTTCACCGTCGGCGCCACCACCGGCAAGAGCGTCACCCTGGCCGATCTCCAGGGCAAGCTCGTCGTGCTCGAGTGGACCAATCACGAGTGCCCGTACGTGCAGAAGCACTACGAGACCGGCAACATGCAAGCGCTCCAGAAGGAAGCGACCGGTCAAGGCGTGACCTGGCTCACGATCATCTCCTCCTCGCCCGGCACCCAGGGCCACGTGACCGCGGCCCAGGCCGACGAGCTGACCGTCAAGCGCAGCGCCGGTCCCACCGCCGTGCTGCTCGATCCGACCGGCGCCGTCGGCCAGCTCTACGGAGCCACCAACACGCCCCACATGTACCTCATCGACAAGGCCGGCACGCTCGTCTACGCCGGCGCAATCGACGACAAGCCGACCACGCGGCGCAGCGACGTCCAGGGCGCGCAGAACTACGTCCGGGCGGCGCTGCAGAACGTGGCCGCCGGCCAGCCGGTGAAGACGCCGATCACCCGCGCCTACGGCTGCACCGTGAAGTACTCCTGAGCGAACCGGTGGATACGCGCATCGGCCGCCGCGCCCTGCTGCACGGCGCGGCGGCCGCCGGTCTGACGTGGGCGGGGGCCGGTCCGGTCCTCGCGCAGGTGGCCGACGGCGGCCGGGCGGCGATGGCCGGTGCCGCCACCGCCTTCCTGGCGGCGCTTGGCAACGAGGGGCGCCGGCGCGCGACGTTCACCTTCGCCGACGCCGAGCGCGTGAACTGGGGCTACGTACCGCGCCGGCGCGAGGGCATACCGTTCAAGGACATGGGCGCGCCGGCCCGCGCCGCCGCCCACGAGCTCATGAAGGCCAGCCTCGGCGCCGCCGGCTACGACAAGGCCGTCAACGTCCTGCGGCTCGAGGGCGTGCTCCGCCAGCTGGAGACCTTTGGCGGGCTGATGCGCGATCCCGACAACTACGCGGTGAGCGTGTTCGGCACGCCCGGGGTGGGAGCGCCGTGGGGCTGGCGCCTCGAGGGGCACCACCTCTCGCTGAACTTCACCCTCGTGCCCGGCAAGCCGCTCGCCGTCACGCCGGCCTTCTTCGGCGCCAACCCGGCCGAGGTCCGCACGGGCCCTCTCAAGGGGCTGCGCACGCTCGCGCGCGAGCAGGACCTGGGCCGAGCCCTGGCCCTGGGCATGGACGACGCGCAGCGCAAGCGGATGGTCATCGCCGCCCAGTCATTCGGCGACATCGTCGCCGGGCCCGGACGGCGCGAGAGCCTCACCACGCCCGCGGGCGTTCCGGCCGCGGAGCTGACGCCGGCCCAGCGCGAGGCGCTCGTGAAGCTCGTCGAGGAGTACGCGCGCAACATGCGAGCCGAGGTGGCCGGCGAGGAGCTACGGCGACTGCAGGAGGCCGGCCTCGAGCGCGTCCACTTCGCCTGGGCCGGACCGCTCGACGCCGGCCCTCACTACTATCGGATCCACGGCCCGACCCTGCTCGTCGAGTTCGACAACTCGCAGAACGACGCCAACCACATCCACTCCGTGTGGCACGACCCCCGCAACAACTTCGGCACCGACCTCCTCCGCGCCCACTACCAGACTCCCCCCCACCCCCACGCCTGACCGTCACACCGTCGCCGTGTGCTGGGCGACGGCGAGCGTGTCCAGCTACCACCTGGGTGTCGGCGTCGTAGGCGTGGCTCACAGCGTGACCACGAGGCCGTCGCTGGCGCACTCCTCCGGCACCGCGTCGGCGTGGGCCAGCATCTCGCGGCTCATGTGGGTGAGGATCACGCGGGTGTCGCCGAGCTCGGCCCGGTGGGCGGCGATGGCCGGATAGGTCAGGTGCCACTTGATCGGCTTGTCGTAGAAGTAGCACTCCGCGATGAAGAGGTCGGCGCCCCGAGCGACGGCTGGCGAGATCGTCGGTCCACTCGGTGTCGCCGCTGTAGGCGATGACCTTGCCGCCGACCTCCACGCGCAGCGAGGTCGGGTTCGTCTCCCGCGTGTGTCGGGCCGGCCGCGCGGTCACGCGCAGGTCCAGGACCGGGTGCGGCGTGCCCTCCGGGAGCTCGATCCACTCCAGCGGAAAGCTCGGCGTCATCACGTGCGAGCCGGGGAAGAGCGCCTCGCGGATCTCCGCCAGCCGCTGCCGCAGGTCGCGCGGCCCGGCGATGGTCAGGGGCCGCTGGCGCTTGGCCGCCAGCATGGCGTCGATGAGCAGGAACGGCACGCCGCCGCAGTGGTCGCCGTGCAGGTGGGTGAGCAGGATGGCATCGATCGAGTTGGGGGCGATCCCCTGCTGGGCCAGGGCGATGAGCGAGGAGGTCCCGAAGTCGATCGCCACCCGCGAGCTGGGCCCGTCCACCAGGATGCAGGTCTGGAACCGACCCCCGCTGCCGAACGAGTCACCGCTGCCGACGAACCGGACCGTGACGGCCATCCGCTCTCCGATCTGGGGCCGGCCGGGCGACCGCCCCCCAGGCAGCGTATATCAGACCGAGCCGGGGCCCCCGGAGGCCTCACAATCGTTGACAGCGGGCGCCACACACCGATAATGCGGATCGTGGCTCCTCCACTCTCGCACCGCGCGGCCGGCGTGCTCCGGCAGGTGTTTGCCGACGCCCAGGGCGCCTTCGCCTTCCACCTGTGGGACGGCACCGTGGTGCCCTTTGGCAGCGGGGCGCCGGCCTTCACGGTCGTCATCCGTGCCCCCGAGACGTTCATCCGCCTGATGCGCGACCCCACGCCGCTCACCTTCGGCGAGGCCTTCGTGGAGAGCGCCATCGACATCGACGGCGACCTCTACGCGGCCATGCACGTGGCCAACGCGCTGGAGGCGGTCCGGTTGCCGCTGGCCCAGCGACTGCGCCTGCTGCTGTCGATCGGCCCCGCCGCGCTCCGCCCGGCCGGGCGCCCGGATTCGGCGTGACCTACGAGGCGATCGTGGTCGGAGGCGGTCCCGGGGGGAGCACCACCGCGTGGCGGCTGGCGCTGGCCGGCGTGCGGACGCTCCTGCTCGACGCCGCCGTCTTCCCGCGCGTCAAGATCTGCGCGGGCTGGGTGACCCCGGTCGCCCTGGCCGACGTCGAGATCGAGCCCGAGACCTACCCCCACACCATCCAGCCCTTCACCGCCTGCCGGCTCGCCTTCGCCGGCACCCGTCACGAGACGCGGTGGGCGCGCCCGGCCAGCTACGGCATCCTGCGCCGCGAGTTCGACCACCACCTGCTCGAGCGCGCGGCCAAGGCCGGAGCCGATGTCCGCTGCGGCGAGCGCGTGGGCGGGGTCACCGTGAGCGCGACCGGCGTGCGGGTGACGACCGCGCGCGACGAGCACGAGGCCGCGGTCGTCGTCGGCGCCGGCGGCCACCACTGCCCCATCGCGCGCGCGCTGGGCGGCATCTCCGAGCGCGAGGAGGTCGTCGTCGCCCAGGAGAGCGAGACGCAGCTCACCCCCGCCCAGGTCGCCACGCTCGCACGCTTCATGGACGCGCCCGAGCTGTACGTCGAGCCCGACCTGCGCGGCTACGGCTGGTACTTTCCCAAGGGCGACTGGGTCAACATCGGCATCGGCTGCACCGGCGGCGGGGACGGCAGCCTGCCCCAGCGGCGCGAGGCGCTCGTGCAGGCGCTGCGCGCGTCGGGCCGGCTGCCCGACGGGCTGCCGATCGCGCCGTTCAAGGGCCACGCGTACGTCGTGCGGCGCCAGGCGCCGCGACGCCTCACCGGCTCGCGGTTCTGCCTGGTGGGCGACGCGGCCGGCCTTGCCCGCGACCTGAGCGGCGAGGGCATCGGCCCCGCCATCCGGAGCGGGCGACTGGCCGCCGAGGCCGTGGGGGCGTTCCTGCGCCAGGGCCGCCCGCTCGAGGGCTACGAGAAGGAGGTCGTGCGGCTCTACGGCCGCGGTGAGCCCGGCTGGCTGGGCCGGCGGCTGGCCCGTCTTCCCGACGCCGTGTCCCGCGCGGCCGTGCGCCTGGTGCTGGGCACCGGCGTGGCGCGGCGGCGCATCGTGTTCGACACCATCTTTGGCATGAAAGAGGAGGCCGTGCCGTGAGCACGCCGAGGCAACGCGACGCCCAGGCCATCGCGTACCACTACGACGTCTCCAACGAGTTCTACGCGCTCTTCCTCGACCCGCTCATGGTCTACACGTGCGCCTACTACCGGGACCCCGACGGTAGCCTCGAGCAGGCCCAGGCCGACAAGCTGGAGCTGGTCTGCCGCAAGCTGAGGCTGCAGAAGGGCGAGACGCTGCTCGACATCGGGTGCGGCTGGGGCAGCTTCGCCATCTGGGCCGCGCAGCACCACGGCGTGCGCGCCCACGGCGTCACCCTGTCGCGCGCCCAGGCCGACTTCGCGGCCGAGCGCATCGCCGGCCTCGGCCTGGCCGACCGCTGCCGCGTGGAGTACCTCGACTTCCGCGACGTGCCGGCCTCGGCCCGCTACGACAAGATCGCCGCCATCGGCGTCATCGAGCACGTGGGCATCCCGAACTACCCCGCCTTCTTCAGCCGCGTCCACACGATGCTCAACCCCGGCGGCTACTACCTGAACCACGGCATCAAGCACAGCTTCCACTGGAAGCCGACCAGTCACACGACGTTCCTCACCCGCTACGTCTTCCCCAACGGCGATCTCGCCGGAGTCTCGGAGACGATCACCGAGATGGAGCGGGCGCACTTCGAGATCCTCGACGTCGAGTGCCTGCGCCGTCACTACGCGCGCACCTGCCGGCAGTGGGCCGACCGCCTGCGGGCCCGCGCCGACGAGGCGCGCCGCATCGCCGGCGAGCGGACCTACCGGACCTGGCTGCTCTACCTCACCTGCTCCGCCGTCGCCTTCGAGACCAGCTCGATCGGCCTCTACCAGGTCCTCATGCAGAAGCACGCCGACCGCCTCACCGGCGACGAGCCGCGGACGCGCGAGTACCTGTACGACGACTGGACGAAGCCGAGCGTCTGACGCATCCCGCACGCGCGCCGCAGCGCCCGCCGCGCGCACACGCACCGACGCGACCGCTCAGCGAGAGGGCCGGACGCCGAGCGAACGGTAGAGCGCGACGTAGGCGTCGATCTCGCGATGCGGTGGGTAGTCGCGCTCGATGCGGGCGCGCCCGGCCGCACCCAGGCGCGCGCGGAGCGCAGCATCGCCGACGAGCCGTTCCGCTTGCACCGTGAGATCGTCCCGATCACGGAACAGCAAGCCGGTGCGCTCGTGGTCGATCAGGGAGCGGTTCCCCTCGATGTCGGAGGCGAGCACGGCCCGGCCCAGGGAGAGCGCCTCCAGCACGGAGTTGGCCATGCCCCCCTCGGACACCGAGCTGTTGACCACCACGTCGGCCATCTCCAGCAGTGTGGCCACCTGGGCGCGGGGCAGCGCGCCCAGATAGTGGGCCCATGGCTGCTCGCGCAGGGCGGACAGCAGCGCCTCTCCCACGGCCGCCTCCAAGATGGGCCCCGCATAGGCCAGCCGCAGCCCGGGATGGCGGGCCGCCACGGGCGCCAGGCCGGGCAACAGGACCAGCGGGTCCTTCACCGCGCGGATCCCGTTCGGGGCCACCAGCAGCACACGGTCGGGCGGCAGCGGAAATGCGGCCGGCCACTGCATCGGTTCGCGCCGATCGAAACGCACCGCCTGCGGGATCTCCACCACGCGCCCGCCCAGCCCGGGCAGCGCCGCGATGACCCGGGCCGTGATCGAGCTGTGGAAGACCGTCACCGCCGCGGCGGCGTTGAGCACCCGCTGCACCGTCGCGGCGCGGGCGGCGTCGAGGAGGTCGTGGTTGGCGTCGGTGCCGGTCAGCGTGACGACCAGCGGGACGCGAAGCTGGGCGGTCAGGCCGAGCGCCAGCGCCCCCGTGCGCCATGCGTGGAACGCGTGCACCAGGCGTGGCGCCTGGGCCTGGACGCCGCGGGCGATGTCGGCCTCGCCCAGCTCCCCGACGTCCCACACGCGCGCCTCGACGCCGCGCTCGGCCAGGCCGCGCGTGAGCCGCTCGACGGTGGTGGCATTGCCGTGCGGCGCGGGGGGGCCGGCCGGCGTGAGGATGGCAACCGGCGCGCTCAGTGGGCCCGTGCCTCGAGCTCGTAGAAGGCGAGCGCGGCGGCGCCGCGGACCGTCATCCGCTTGTCGCCCGGCGTGATGACGATGCGGGTCCCGGCCAGCGCGATGGCCAGCGAGTGACGGGCGGCCGCCGCCCGCACGCGCGCCTCGCGCTCGGCGTAGCTGGCGGCGACGCCACCCGTCACCACCACGACCTCCGGATTGAGCCCGTTCACGACGGTGCCGATCATCGCACCGAGCGCGTCGCACGCCTCGTCGGCGATGGCCGCCGCCACCGCGTCGCCGGCCGCGGCCGCCTCGAACACGCGCGCGGCCGGGCGCCCGGCCGCCTCCGCGATTCCCCGTCCGCTCGCGTACACGACGAGACAGCCGTCGGCCCCGCACCAGCACCGGCGGCCGTTGAACTTCACCGTCGCGTGGCCGAACTCGCCGGCGTAGCCGGCGTGGCCGCGCACCAGACGGCCGTCGAGGACGATGCCGGCCCCGATGCCGGTGCCGGCGGCCAGCACCACCAGCGATCGAGTGCCCCGGCCAGGGCCGAACATCCACTCGCCGAGGGCCAGCGCGTTGACGTCGTTGTCGACGAAGGCGGCGACGCCGAAGCGATCGCCGAGGATGCGCCCCAGCGGTTGCCCGGTGAGGTCGGCGGTGTGGTGCGACTCGCCGATCACGCCGGTGTCGGGATCGACGGTGCCCGGCACGCCGACGCCGAGGGCGCCGACCCGTACGCCGTCGGCGGCCGCCCGGGCCAGCATCCGCTCGAGCACGGCCGCCACGGTGCCGGTGGCGCCGCCGGCGCCGTGCGTGGGGGCGACCTCGGTGGCGAGCACGGTGCCCTCGCGGGTGACGAGTCCCGCCGACGTGGTGGTGCCTCCGACATCGATCCCGACGACCGCGCTCAGCGGGCCCGTCCCTGGATGACGAGCCGCTGGACCGTCTCCGGCATGCCGGCGCCGGGCAGCGTGCTCTCGGTATCGTGGGCGCGGATGTGGTCGAGCCGCTCGTAGCCGATTCGCGGGAACGACTGCGTCTCGGTCGCGACCACCGAGGGCGTCAACCCCTGCGCCTGCAGCCGGGCGAACGCCGAGGCGCGGCCCAGGAAGCCAAAGATGGTGAAGACGAGACGCCCGCCCGGGGCCAGGTGCTCAGGCGCGCCCGTGATGACGCGGTCCAGGATCGACCAGCCGTCCACGCCGCCGTTGTCGGCCAGCGCGGTGGGATCGCTCCGCTCGCGTCCGGGCGGCGTGGGCATCTGAGGCGGGTTGGTGCAGATCAGGTCGAAGCGTTCGCCCGGCACCGGCGCGTAGCAGTCGCCCCGGCGCACGTCGATCTCGACGCCGTTGGCGAGCGCGTTGAGGCGGATGGCCTCGACGGCCTCCGGCACGACGTCGGTGGCGACGACCCGGGCGCCCGCCTTGGCGGCCAGCACCGCGGCCAGGCCGAGGCCGCCGCCGATCTCCAGCACGCGCTCGCCGGGGGCGACGACCAGGTTTCGACAGAAGAAGAGCGAGCCCTTCTTGGGGGCGGCCAGGGCCTCGGGGATCGTGAACCGGCACCCCTGGTACGTGTAGGTCAGGACACCTTCGGGCTCGGTCACGAGACTCCCACGGGCGAGAGCGGGCCGGGGCCGTCGGATGACGGCCCCGGCTGCCTGCGGCTCAGAACGTCAGCGGCTCGGTGAGGCGGACCCAGCGGCCGCCCTTGACCACGGCCAGGAACGAGGAGCTGGCGCCCTGGTGCTTGTCGGCGGCGAAGGTCGCCTCGGGGCCATTGAAGATGTCGCGGTAGCCCTTGATCGACTCCAGCCCCTTCACGAAGCTGTCGAGGTTCAGGTCCTTGCCGGCCCGGTCGAGGGCGACGGCGGTGAGGTCGGCGGCCACGTGGCCGTAGACGGCGCCGATGTTCGGCTCGGCCTTGTAGCGCTCCTTGTAGCGATCGAACCAGTTCTGGGCGGTGGGGCTCAGCGTGTCCCGGTACGGCATGTCGGTGAGGCCCATCGCGAACAGCCCCTCGGTCACCCCGCCCTGGGCCGCGGCCACGAAGAGGTCGTAGGTGGCGGCGGAGCCGAGGAAGTCGACGTCGGTCCAGCCGATCTTGCGCGCCGTCGCGTAGGGCACGATGGAGTCGCGCACGATGGTGCCGATCGCAACGAGGTCGCAGCCGGCCCCCTTGAGCTTGGTGATCTGCGCGGTGAAGTCCTGGTCGGTCGGCTTGTGGGTGACGGTCTCCACGATCTTGAGCTTCATCTTCTCGGCCTGCAGGTGGACGCCGTCCAGCACTTCCTTGCCGAAGTCGGTGTCCTGGTACATCGCGCACAGCGCCTTCTTGCCCTTCTTCGTCACGAAGTAGTTGATGCCGGCCCGGATCTGGTCGACGTAGGAGGCGGCCCCGTAGAACTTCAGCTTGTGGAAGGGCTCGTACATCGAGCGGGCGGCCGACAGCGGGAACAGGTTGGGCACGCCGGCCTCGAACTGGTCCTTGAAGAGCGCGTTGTTCATGGGGGTGCCGAGCGGCGCCACCATGGCGAAGATGCGGTCGCGGTTGATCAGCTTGGTGCCGGCCTGCACGGCCCGGGGCACCTGGTACTGCGTGTCCTCGACGACCAGCCGGATCTTGCGGCCGTGAATGCCGCCCTTCTCGTTGGCCTCGTCGAAGCGCATCTTGACCGCGTTGGACGACGACACGCCGTAGGTGGCGGCCGGGCCCGAGAGGTCGGTGTGCATGCCGAGCACGATCTCGCCCGCGGTCACCCCGCGGGCGTCCTTCTGGGCCATGGCGGCGCCGGCCACCGCCACGGCGGCCACCACCACCCCTACTGCCAGTGCCTTCTTCATCTTTCGCTCCTTTCGTACATCGCGTCGATGACGTCCTTGTACTTGCGGTTCACGAACGATCGCTTCAGCTTCATGGTCGGGGTCAGCTCGTCGTCCTCCGGCGTGAGGATCTGCTCGATCAACCGGAACGTCTTGATGGTCTCGACCCGGGCCAGCTGCTTGTTGACCCGCTCGATCTCGCCCCAGATGAGGTCCTGGACCTCCTTGGACCGGCACAGCGAGGTGAAGTCGGTGAACGGCACGCTCCGCTCCTGGGCGAACTGGGCCACCGTCTCGGGGTCGATCATGACCAGGCAGGAGAGGAACTTGCGCCGGTCGCCGATCACGACCGCGTCGGAGATGTAGGGCGAGAACTTGAGCTGATTCTCGATCTCCGACGGCGTCACGTTCTTGCCGCCGGCCGTGATGATGATGTCCTTCATCCGGTCGGTGATCCGCACGAAGCCGTCGGCATCGATCTCGCCGACGTCCCCGGTGTGCAGCCAGCCGTCGACGACCGTCTCCGCCGTCTTGGCCGGGCTCTTGTAGTAGCCGAGGAAGACGTGGGGCCCCTTGAGCAGGATCTCGCCGGCCGCCGACAGCCGCACCTCGGTGTCGGGCCGGGCCACCCCCACGGTGCCGAGCTTGATGCGGTGGGCCGGCATGGCCGTCGCCAGGCCGCAGTTCTCGGTCTGCCCGTAGACCTCGCGCATGTCGATGCCCAGCGCCATGTACCACCGGATCAGGTCGGGCGCGATGGGGGCGGCGCCGGTCGCCGCCCCCCGGGCCCGGTGCAGGCCGAGCGAGCGCTTGACGTTGTCGAGCACCAGGAGGTCGGCGATCCGATAGCCCAGCCGCGCCGACAGGGACGGACGCCGGCCGGCGATGCGGGCCTCGGCCAGGCGCATGCCGGCCCCGATCGCCCACCGGTAGGCCAGCCGGCCGAGCCACGTGGCCTCCCGCATGCGCAGCGCCACGCCGGAGTAGAACTTCTCCCAGATGCGCGGGACGGCGAAGAACACCGCGGGGGCGACCTCGCGGATGTTCTCGGGCACGGTGTCGATGCTCTCGGCGAAGTTCACGGTGGCCCCGGTGCGGAGCGGGTAGAAGACGCTGAAGGTCCGCTCGGCCACGTGGGCCAGCGGCAGGAAGGACAGCTGCTGGTCGCCCTCGCGCGGGGTGGCCAGAAAATCGGCGTAGTCGAGCTGGAACAGGATGTTGCGGTGGCTCAGCATCGCCCCCTTGGGGGGGCCGGTGGTGCCTGACGTGTACACGAGAATGGCCAGATCGTCGGGCTTCGGGATCTCCACCATCGCGTCCCAGGCGCCGGGATGCTCGCGCTCGTAGCGCGCGCCCAGCTCGAGCAGGGCCTCGAAGGACATCACCTGCGCGTCCTGGAATCCGTGCAGGCCGTCCATGTCGAAGACGACGATCTTCACGAGCTGCGGGCACTGCGTGCGCACCTCGAGGATCTTGTCGAGCTGCTCCTCGTTCTCGGCGAAGAAGAAGCGGCTGCCGCTGTCGTTGACGATGTACTCGACCTGGCGAGCGGAGTCGGTCGTGTAGATCCCGTTGGTGACACCGGCCACGGTCATGGTGCCGAGGTCAGTGTAGAGCCACTCGGGCCGGTTCTCGGCGATGACCGACACCACGTCGCCGGGGCGGAGGCCGAGGGCGACCAGTCCCAGGCCGGTGTGGCGGGCCCGCTCGCCGTACTCGCGCCAGCTGATGGCCCGCCAGATGCCCAGCATCTTGTCGCGCATGGCGACCTTGTCGCCGCGCTCGCGGACCACGTGGCGGAAGAGCTTGGGCAGCGTGTCCTGACCGTGGATCAGCGCCATGTCTTTTTCCGCTTCCAGCGGCGGGTGCCCCGCACGCCCGTGTCCTTCACACCCAGATAGAACTCCTTGACGTCCTCCTGCTCGAGCAGGCGCGCGCAGGTGTCGGCCATCACGATGCGGCCCACCTCGAGGACGTAGCCGAAGTCGGCCAGGTTGAGCGCCATGTTGGCGTTCTGCTCGACCAGCAGCACGGTCACGCCCCGCTCGCGGTTGATGCGGCCGATGATCTCGAAGATCTCCTTCACCAGCCGGGGGGCCAGCCCCAGCGAGGGCTCGTCGAGCAGCATCATCCTGGGTCGGGCCATCAGGGCCCGGCTGATGGCCAGCATCTGCTGCTCGCCGCCCGAGAGCGAGCCGGCCCGCTGCTCGGCCCGGGCGCGCAACACCGGGAAGTATTCGAACACGGATTCCAGGTCGGCGGCGATACCGGCGGTATCGTGGCGGGTGAAGGCGCCCATCCGGAGGTTCTCACGGACGGTGAGCAGCGGGAAGACCTCGCGCCCCTCCGGCACGTGGACCAGCCCCCGCCGCATCACCTTGTCGGGGTCGAGGCCGTGGATGGGCTGGCCCTCGAAGGTCACGCTGCCCTTCTGAGGGTCCATCACGCCGGAGACCGTCCGGAGAATGGTCGTCTTGCCGGCGCCGTTGGCGCCGAGGATCGTCACGATGCCGCCCCGGGGCACCGCGAAGCTGACACCGCGGATCGCCATGATCGGCCCGTAGAAGGTCTCGATGTTGCTCACCTCGAGCAGCGTGTCGGCCATGCCCTCAGCCCCCCAGGTAGGCCTTGATGACCTCGGGGTGCTCCTGCACCTCGCGGGCGCTGCCGAGCGCGATGGACCGGCCGTAGTTGAGGGCCAGCACGCGGTCGGACACCGCGCTCACCAGCCGCATGTCGTGCTCGACCATCAGCACCGTGATGCCGAGCAGGGTGCGGATGTCCTGGATCCAGAACGCCATGTCGTCCGTCTCCTCGACGTTGAGGCCGGACGAGGGCTCGTCGAGCAGCAACAGCGTGGGCTGCGTGCACAGCGCCCGCGCCATCTCCACCACCTTGCGGACGCCATAGGGGAGATTGGCGATCAGGCTGTCCCGGTGGGGCTGCAGGTCGAGGAAGTCGATGACCTTCTCGACCGCCTCCCGGTGCGCCAGCTCGAGCGCCCGCACCCGGGGCAGGAACAGCAGCTCCTCCACGAAGCGCGAGCGCCGGTGGGCGTGACGGCCCAGCAGCAGATTCTGCAGCACGGTGGCGTGCTCGAACAGCTCGATGTTCTGGAAGGTGCGGGCGATGCCCCGCCGGGCGATCTCGTGGGGCGCCACCTGGGTGATGTCCTCGTCGCGGAAGACCAGCCGGCCGGCGCTGGCGTCGTAGATGCGGCTGACCAGGTTGAAGATCGTCGTCTTCCCCGCCCCGTTGGGGCCGATGATCGTGAAGACCTGGCCCGGCTCGACCTCGAAGCTGACGCCGTCGAGGGCCCGGATGCCGCCGAAGTTGATAGCGAGCCCCTCGGCCTTGAAGAAGGTCACCGCAGGCGCTCGGAGCGCATGTACGTCTTCTGGCGCTTGAAGGTCGCCCGCTTGTACAACGGGAAGGTCGAGAAAAAGATCCGGAGCTTCAGCCAGCGGCCGTAGATCCCCAGGGGCTCGAAGAGAATGAAGAGCACCAGGATCAGCCCGAAGATCCCCGGCTCGAGCCCCGGCTGCTTGACGAACCGCTCCACCCCCACGTAGGCGGCCGTGCTGACGCCCTTGCCGAAGACGTGGGTGAGCATCCCCGCCCACGCCGGCAGCACGTCGCGGGCCTGGGAGATGGCCACCGGCAGCAGCGCCACGAACACCGCCCCGAACAGGGCGCCATGCAGGCTGCCGAGGCCACCCACCACGACCATGAGCAGGAACTGGATGGACAGCAGCACGCTGAAGATGTCGGGCGCCAGGAACCCCACCTTGTGGGCGAACAGCGCGCCGGCGATGCCCATGAGGCCGGCCGAGTAGGCGAAGGCCATCGTCTTGTAGACGGCCAGGTTCACGCCCATCGACTGGGCGGCGATCTCGCTGTCGCGGATCGCCACCCACGCCCGGCCCGTCGGCGAGCGCAAAACATTGCCGGTGAGCCAGAGGCCGACCGCCAGCACGGCCACGCACAGGAAGTAGAAGGCCACGTCGTTGGTGAACGGCACGCCGAAGATCACCGGCTTGTCGACCGGCTTGCCCTTGAGGCCGCCGGTCACCCGCTCCCACTGTACGAAGACCTCCTGGATGATGAGCGCGAAAGCCAGCGTGGCGATCGTCAGGTACACGCCCGTCATCCTCAGCGCCGGGAGGCCGACCAGCACGCCGGCCGCCGCGGTGAGCACGGCCGCCAGCACCACGGCGAGCACCCACGGCAGCCCGAGATTCTGCGCGAAGTACACGTGGGCGTAGGCGCCGATGCCCAGGAAGGCGGCGTGGCCGAGGCTGACGAGGCCGGTGTAGCCGGCCAGCACCATGAGCGAGAGGCCGGCGAGCCCGTAGATGAGCACCAGGCTCACGTCGACCAGGTAGTTCGGCACCAGCATGGGCAGCACGAGCAGGCCGGCCAGCAGGCCGAGGTACCAGTTGCGCTGCACACCGTCCCGGAAGAGGCCCAGGTCCTGCCCGTACGACGTCTTGAAGACGAAGCGCATGCGCCGATCAGACCTTCTTGCGGCCGGTGGTCCCGAACATGCCCTGCGGCCGCACGGCCAGCACCGCCAGCAGGACCACGTACGCGGCCACGTCCTTGAAGCCGTGCGGCAGGTAAGCGCCCGAGCACAGCTCGATGAGCCCGATGGTGAGGCCGCCGACAAGCGCACCGGGGATGGAGCCGAATCCCCCCAGCACCGCCGCCGCAAAGGCCTTGAGCCCGATGAAGCCGAGGTTGACGTCGATGAGCGAGACCGGCGCCAGCAGCACGCCGGCGATCGCCGCCACCCCGGCCGAGATCGCCCAGATGAGCGAGAACATCCGCTTCACCGGGATCCCCATGTAGTAGGCGGCCAGCTGGTTCTGGGAGGCGGCCTGCATGGCCACGCCCACCTTGGTGTACGTGAAGAAGGCGTAGAGCACGGCACACAGCACCACGGTGCCGACGATGATCGACACGTACTCGTGGCTGACGGTGACCCCGCCCACGCGGGTGGCGCGGGCGCTGAACGGCGTCGGCAGCGTGTAGATCTCCGAGCCCCAGGTCATGGAGGCGAAGCTGCGGAAGATGGCGCCGAGGCCGATGGTCAGCATGACCACGGCGAACTGCGGCTGGCCGAGCACGCGCCGCAGGACCGTCGAGTCGAGGACGGCGCCGAACAGGCCGACGGCGACGACGGCCGCCGCGAAGGCCACCCAGTACCCGAACCCGTACCAGACGACGAACATGTAGCAGGTGAACGCCCCCAGCATCATGAGATCGCCCTGGGCAAAGTTCACCAGCTCGGTCGCCTTGTAGATGAGCACGAAGCCTAGCGCGACCAGGCCGTAGATGCACCCGACGGCGAGGCCGTTCAGCACGAGCTGCAGGAACGTGTCCAGGGGGCCTTCCTCTCTCGCTGAGGAGTGGTGCCGGTTATAGCGACAGGTGGCCCCCGCCGTCAACCTGGGCCTAGCTCAGCCGCACGTCGCCGAGCCCGATGCGCATCGCCTCCACGTCCAGCTCCTGCTCCAGCCGGTGGAACACCTCGTCGCTGATCGCGTCGCGGTCCCGCAGCTCCAGCAGCGTCCGGCGCTCGGCGGTGAGGGTCTCGTGGCGGAGCCGCCGGAGGGCCGCCTGGGCCTGGGCGGTCTCCTCGCCGTCCCCGAGGTCGATCGACGAGGCCCGCCGGATCCGCTGGGTGTGGATGGCGCGCAGGCGGTCGACGTCCTCGCCGCGGGGCCAGGGCTCGGTCACGAGCTGGTCGAGGCGAGCCAGCGCGGACCGGGAGGCCTCCTCGCGCGCGTGCTCCTCCTCCAGCTCCAGCGTGCGGTCCTCGTCGAGATCGAGCCAGCGGATCAGCGGGATCAGGCTCAGCCCCTGGAGCACCAGGGTCGCGAGGATCACGGCGAAGGTCATCAGGATGATCTGGTCGCGGAACGGAAAGGTCTCGGGCAGCGCCAGAGCGGCCGCCAGCGACACGATGCCGCGCATGGCGATCCAGCCGACGAGCACCATGACCCGCTTGGCGGGGATGGGATCGCGCCGGCGCAGCGACGGGCTGACGAGTCGCGGCACGACCACGGCCAGCGGCACCCAGACCAGCCGGACGGCGATCGCGGTCGCCGTGACGACGAGGCCCTGCCAGACGACGGTGGTGAGGCTGGCCGGCAGACCGGCCTCGCGGATGGCCCCGAGCTGCAGGCCGATCAGGACGAAGATCACGCCGTTGAGCACGAAGACGAGCAGTCCCCACACCGCCAGCGCCTGCACGCGGGTGGCCGGGGCCACCAGGGCGCTGAGGCGCTGGCCGAGGTAGAGGCCCCCGGCGACGCAGGCGAGCACCGCCGAGGTGTGGGCGCGCTCGGCGATGATCCAGGCGGCGTAGGGCGCCAGCAGCGTGATGGCGGTCTCGACGAGGCTGTCGGAGGTGAAGCGAAGGGCCAGAACGGTCAGGGCCCCGACGGCCAGGCCGATGAGCACGCCGCCGATCGAGCTCAGGAGGAACTGCGCCACCGCGTCGGTCAGCACGAAGCCGCCGCCGGTGACCGCCAGGGCCACCGCCGTGCGGTAGGCCACCAGCGCCGAGGCGTCGTTGATCAGGCTCTCGCCCTCGAGCACGGTGATGACGCGATGGGGGATGCGCAGGCGCCGCGCGATGGCCGTCGCCGCCACCGCGTCGGGCGGAGAGACGATCGCGCCCAGCGCCAGCGCCACCGGCCAGCTCATGCCCGGGAAGAGCGTACGCGCCACCGCCGCCACCGCGGCCGTCGTGGCCAGCACCAGCCCGATGGCCAGGAGCGAGATGGTCCTGATGTTCGCCCGGAAGTCGCGCAGCGAGGTGAAGTAGGCGGCCGCCCACAGGATGGGCGGCAGGAAGACCAGGAACACCAGGTCGGGGTCGAGGCGCACCGGCACGATGGTCGGGGCAAAGCTCAGCGCCAGTCCGCCGAGCACCAGGAAGATCGGGTACGGGATGGGGACGCGGCTGGCGAGCGTCACGAGAGCCAGCACCGCGCCGAGCAACACGATCACGACCTCCAGCTCGCGCAGGCCGCACCTCCCCGGATCGGCTCAGCCTACGCGAGGAAAATCCTCAAGGCCACGCCGAACTTCGAGGACGGGCACCGTGCTAGCATCCGGGGCCGTGAGCCCCGACGTCTTCCTCGGTGCTGCGCGCCTGGCCGCGCTGGTGCGGACGGGTCAGGTGTCGCCCGTCGAGCTGGTCGACGCCTATCTGGCCCGCATCGACCGCCTCGACGGGCGGCTGCGCGCCTACATCACGGTCACCGCCGAAGCAGCCCGCGAGGCCGCGAGCCGGGCGGAGGCGGCGGTGGCGCGTGGCGCGCCGCTGGGGCCGCTGCACGGCGTGCCGTTCGCGGTGAAGGACCAGTTCGCGACGCGCGCGGTGCGCACCACGGGCGGCTCCCGCCTGCTCGCCGAGAACGTGCCCGACGAGGATGCCACCGTGGTGGCGCGGCTCACGGCGGCCGGTGGCATCCTGCTCGGCAAGCTCAACCTCACGGAGTTCGCGCTGGGCGGCACCATCCACTTCCCCTTCGGTCAGCCGCGCAATCCCTGGAACACCGACCACGATACCGGCGGCTCCTCGGCCGGCTCCGGGGTGGCGGTGGCGGCGGCGCTGTGCGCGGTCTCGCTGGGCGAGGACACCGGCGGCTCGGTGCGCACACCCGCCTCGTGGTGCGGCGTCGCCGGCCACCGGCCGACGTGGGGGCTCGTCTCCCGCCACGGCTGCCTACCGCTCAGCTGGTCGCACGACGCGCCGGGGCCGCTCGGCCGCACGGTGCAGGACTGCGCGCTCATGCTCGGGGTCATCGCCGGCCAGGACCCGCGCGACGCCCTGACGACGCGCCGCCCGGTGCCCGACTATGGGGCCGCGCTGACCGGCGAGGTGCGCGGCCTTCGCGTGGGCGTGATCCGGGAGCTCCTCGAGGGCGGCGAGACCGACCCGGAGATGCGCGACGCGGTGCGGGCCGCGGTGGGCGTCCTCGCCAAGCTCGGCGCCGAGGTGGCCGAGGTGTCGCTGCCGCTGATACCGCGAGCCGGGGCCGCCTTCATGGCCATCTGCGACTCCGAGGGCGCCGGCCTTCACCTGCCCTGGCTGCGCCACCGGGCCGCCGAGTACGACGAGGGTACGCGCCGCCGACTGCTGGCCGCCGCCCTGCTGCCCGCCGTGCTGCTCCAGAAGGCGCAGCACGCGCGCGCGCTGATCCGCCACCAGGTGCTCGACGCGCTCGAGCGGCACGACGTGCTGGTGGCGCCGACATCTCACCGCCCGGCCCCGCCCATCGCGAGCTTCACCGCGCCCATCACCAGCACGCGCGAGGCGGCCGCGCGGTTCTTCACGCGGCGCTCGTTCACGACGCCGGCCGCGCTGGCGGGTGCCCCCGCGCTGGCGGTGCCGTGCGGCTTCAGCACGGCCGGCCTGCCGCTGAGCCTGCAGATCATCGGGCGCCCCTTCGCCGACGCCACTGTGCTCTGCGTGGGCCACGCCTACGAGCAGGCCACCGACTGGCACCGGCGCCGGCCGCCGCTGCCGGATCGCTACGCGCCAGATACGGTCGGCAACGATGGCTGAGCTGACCGAGGACCAGGTGCGCGCGCTGGCCCAGGCGCTCGACCTTCCGCTCACGCCCCAGGACGCCGTCGAGGTCACGCATCGCCTCAACGCGTTCATCGAGGCGCTGGCGCCGCTGGCCGACCTGCCGTCCGGCGGCCCCGACCCGGTCCCCGCCCCCGTCGATCCCGACCGCGCCTGATCAGCTGCCGCGCCAACCACGGGCCACGTCCGTGGCGCCCGTGAGCGGCGGGACGATCAGATCGCGCTGGCGGCGAGATTGACGGTGAGCGCGAGCAGGGCGGCGTTGAAGACGAAGGCCACGATGCCGTGGCCGGCCACGAGGCGCCGCATCTGCTTGCTGGTGACGCTGACGTCGGAGACCTGCGAGGTCATGCCGATCACGAAGGAGAAGTAGACGAAGTCCCAGTAGTCGGGCTCGGGATCGCCGCCCGGGAAGCTCATTCCTCCCCCGGCCGTCACGTCGTAGAACTCGTGCGCGTAGTGCAGCGCGAACATCGTGTGGATGAAGGCCCACGACAGCACGATGGTCGACGCTGCCAGCGCCACGTGGATCGCGGCCCGGCCGCCGCCCGCCGCGCCACCGAGCTCGGCGAAGATCGCCGCCACGCTGGCCAGCGCGGCTGCCACCGTCAGCCCCAGGATCGCCGCCTGCCCCTCGTCCTCCTCGCCGGCGCGGCGGCGGATGCCGTGCACGTCCTCGCGTCCCATCATGTGGAAGGCGAGCACCAGGTAGAGCGCGACGCCCACGTCCCAGCCGACGAGCACACCCGTCAGGGGACGCCAGCC
Source organism: uncultured Candidatus Rokubacteria bacterium (assembly GCA_963734175.1). GTDB lineage: Bacteria > Methylomirabilota > Methylomirabilia > Rokubacteriales > CSP1-6 > AR5. Next base: position 241,659 of record CAVTGC010000009.1, on the reverse strand, counting down.
GGACCACGCCGCCATCGTCACGCTCACGAGAACGCCGACCGTCGCCGACACGAACAGGCGCGGGCGCGCACGGACGATGCGCACGAGCAGGGGGGAGCGACGGGCCGAGCGGCCGTGGGACGGCATCGCGCCCAGTATTCCACGGCCCGGCCCTTCCGCCATCGACGGGGCAGCGCGGTGCGGTAACCTCCCGCCCCTCCGCCGTTTTCCCGCCCGGGACGAGCGCGAATTTCCCTGATCGGTCCTCCCCGAGTCCGGTCACAATCGGAACGTCGGCCGGCACCGCCGCCTCCGTCGCCCGATGGAGTGGCAGGACCCGCCCGGCAGGGGGACACGAAGTGAGCATGAGGACACGCCGGATCGTCGGAGCCCTGGTCGCACTGACCCTGATCTCGAGCATTCCCACCCGTGTCGTGGCTCAGGATCCGCCCGCCGCAACGCAGGCGGCCGAGACGACGCCCGCGCGCGTGAGCTACATCCACGGCCAGGTTTCCTTCTGGCGCCCCGGCGGCGAGGAGTGGGCGGAGGCCAAGGTCAACACGCCGCTGGCTCCCGGCGACGTTCTCTACACCGGCGCGGACGGCACCGTGGAAGTGCAATTCGGTCCCCGCGCCTTCGTGCGCGCCGGCAACGGCACCCAGCTCGGCCTCGACAACCAGGAGCCGGACTTCGTGCAGTTCCGCGTCATCGCCGGTCACGCCGCCCTCGACCTGCGCGAGCTGCCGGCCGGCAACACGGTGGAGATCGACACCCCCAACGCCGCCTTCACCGTCGAGCGGGCCGGCTACTACCACGTGGATCTGAGCGACGCCGCCGCCACCTTCCGCACCCACCGCGGTGGCACCGCCACGATGACGCCGGCCGGCGGCACCGCCACACCGATCGCCGCCAACCAGCAGATCGTGGTCACCGGCACCGAGTCCCCGCGCGTGGAGACCGGCTCCGCTCCCCAGCTCACCACGTGGGACAAGTGGAACTACCAGCGCACCGCCTACCTGCTCCAGCCGGCGGCCACGCAGCACGTGCCGGCCACCGTCTACGGCACCGAGGCACTGGCCCAACACGGCACCTGGCGCTCGGACGAGACGTACGGTCCGCTATGGGTGCCGGCGGCCGTGGCGCCGGGCTGGGTGCCGTACAGCACCGGCCGCTGGATCTGGGATCCACGGTTCGGCTGGACGTGGCTCGACGACGCTCCGTGGGGCTGGGCGCCCTATCACTACGGCCGCTGGGTCTTCGCCGGAAGCTACTGGGCGTGGGCACCAGGCCCGGTCGTCGTCCGGCCGGTCTACTCCCCCGCCCTCGTCGTCTTCCTCGGCGGCCCCGTCGCGGTCACGGTCGGGGTGCGGCCCCTGCACTGGGCGCCGCTTGGCTGGGGTGAGCCGATCATTCCCTGGTGGGGCCGTCCGGGCTTCGTGGGGGTGGCCACGTGGGGTGGCTGGGGTGGCCCGCGCGTCGTCAACAACGTCGTCGTCCACCGCACGAGCACCGTCCAGGTGACGAACATCACCGTGTACAAGAACGTGCACGTGCACAACGCGGTGGTCGCGGTGCCGGGCGACCGGTTCGGGCACGGCGGCGTCCGGCCGACCCGGGTCGAGAACGAGCGCGTGCGTGAGCTCACACCGGTGCGCGGTGCCCTCGAGGTGAGGCCCGTCGCCGCCAGCGTGATGCCGGCCGGCGGCGCGACGGTGAAGCCGCCGGCGGCGATCAGCGAGCGCAAAGTAGTGGCGACGCGAGCGCCGCGGGACTTCTCGCCAGCACTCCGCGAACAGGGACTCGGCGCCGGGCGCGAGGCAACCGCGCCGGCAGCGCCGCAGATCGTGCCAGCACCCACACCCCGGCGAGAGAAGCCTCCGACGCCCACCGCAACGGCGGTGACGCCAGGCGCGGGGCCGGCGGAGAGGGGCCGGCGCGACGAGACACCCGCCGCGCGCCGGGCCGTGACCGGACCCGGCCGTGCTCCAGATGGGGCGCCCGCGGCACCAGGCGGGGCGCCCGCGACACCGGGGGGAGCGCGCCCGCCTCAGCCGGGGTCCGAGGACAAGCCGCGTGGACCCGGTGGGCCCGACGACAAGAAGCCGCGCGCCGCCGTTCCGCCCGAGGTGAAGCCCGGAGGTCGCGCACCCAGTGGTGGAGAGCCCGCCCCGCGTGCCGTCGTGCAACCTCCGCCGCCGCCGGCGCACGATCCCAACCTGACGCGCCAGATGCCGAAGGTCCCCGGAGCACCGGACGGCCCACGCGCCCGCCCGGACGCCCGGCCCGACGCTCGGGCCAAGGGCCCCGTCGAGCCTCGCGGCCGTGGCGAGCAAGGCCCGCCCCAGGGGCGCGAGAGCGGTCCCGAGCGCGGAGAAGGGAAGCCAGGCCGCTAGACTTCGGCGGGATCGGCACGAACACCAAGGGCCCCGGGATCGCTCCCGGGGCCCTTGTCGTCTGTCGTCCGGACGCGGCTACACCGTGAAGGACATGCCGCCGTCGAAGTTGACGGCCGTGCCGGTGATGTAGCTGGCCCGCTCGGAGGCGAGGAACGCGACGAGATCGCCGAACTCGCTCGCCTCGGCCACGCGTCCCACCGGTACCCGCTTGGCCAGCTCGCGATAGTGGGCCTCGACGTCCCCGTCCTTCGCCCGGCGGGCGATCTGGGCGCTCTTCACGAGGCCAATGCAGATCGTATTGACCAGGATGCGATCGGCGGCGTACTCGTTGGCGAGCGACTTGGTCAGGTTGATGCCGGCCGCGCGCGACACGCTGGTGGGCAGCCCCTGCGCGCGCGGCGCCTTGCCGCCCACCGTGGTGACATTGATGATGCGCCCGCCCCCGCGCTGTTTCATGTGAGGGATGACCAGCCGGCACATGCGGACGGCGCCCATCACCTTGAGGTCGAAGTCGAACTGCCAGGCGTCGTCGCCGACCTTCTCGAACGGCGCCGCGGCCGAGGTCCCGGCGTTGTTGAGCAGGATGTCGACGCCGCCGAACTGCCGTACCGTGGCCGCAACGACGGCCTCGCACTCGGCCGCGCGGGAGACGTCGGCCGCCAACGGCAGCAACTCGGCCCCCGTCGCCTTGCGGATGTCGTCGGCGGCGCGCTCCAGCACGTCCTTGCGGCGAGCGCACATGGTGACGCGCGCCCCCGATCGGGCCAGGCGCTCGACGGCCGCGCGCCCCATCCCTTCACTACCTCCGGTCACGATCGCGATCTTGCCCTTGAGCCCGAGATCCAAGGTGTCCATGGCGCGGTAGGATAGCGCGGTCACGCGCCGGGGGCAAAGGCGGCCCGGAGCCGTTCCAGCATCGCGGCCTCCGCCGCCGATACCTTGGCGCCGATGCCGAGCACGCCACCGCTGGCGGTGGCCACCGCGCGCGCATGATCCAGCAAGCTCGCTTCCAGACGCCCGGCCTCGGCGGGCCCCAGCCGTTCGCGAAGTCCGCGCACCATCTGCGTCCACGCGTCGAGCAGCTTGGGATCCGGCCGGCGCTCGAGCCAGGCCCCGAGTAGCGTGTGGGCGGTCGAGCCCGGCGCCACCCCGACCTCCCGCGCGCGGTCCAGCACCGCCTGGCGCTCCTTGGCATCGAGCGAGCCGTCGGCCCAGGCCACCTCGATCAGCGGCACGATCGACAGCGCGGCGAGCGTCTCGGCCCGGATCCCCAAGCCCAGCAGCTTGTCGAGGACATCGGGGGCGGCGATGCCCGAGGCCACCGCCAGCGCCTGCCGCGTCGTCTCCGCCGCCTGCATCTCCGCCAGCTTCGCCATCAGCCGCTTGTCCTCACGGCGGAAGAACTCGTCCTCGAGGCTTCGCCCACGGTCACGCAGGATCTCCGGTGAGTCCGGTGCCATTCGCTCTCCTCTCAAGAACCGCGTCTCAAAACCAGGTTGCTCGCACGGGGGCTAGGGGGCCCTTCGAACCCCCAACCTAATAGCCGGTGATCGAGGGGCGCCACGGCTTCGCCGGGGCGTCCCGAGCCGCCCCGGGGGGTTTGGGGGGCCCTTTCGAGGCCCCCCAACCTAATAAACCAGCCGAAGCCCGTACGTGAAGTCGTACCCGCTGACGCCGTCGGCCGGCGCCTTCGCACCGGGGGATGCGCTCCCGCCCTGCGGTACGGTCATGACCTCGTAGGCGCCGAACAGGGTCGTGTGCCGGCCGAGCCGCCAGTTCACTCCGGCGCCCGCCTTGGCACCCAGACGCAGCGTGGGATCGACCCGGGTGCCGAGCAGCCGGCCGGTGTAGTCCGGCTCGACGACGAAGAGCGCGGGGCCGACGGCCACGTACGGCTCGAACGGCCCCGTCTTCGCCGCGCCGGGCCACGCCAGCGTGAGGTCGAAGGAGAGCGCGGTGCCGCGCGCGTCGTGGTCGAATGGTCGGATCCCCTCGCCGCCCAGCACGCCGCCGAGTGCGCCGAGCGGGGGCGCCAGCTGCGGGCGCAGCGGGGCGACATCGAGGCCGAGGCGGATGGCCGAGCTCACGTCGTTCAGGCGCTCCAGAACCGTCGCCGAGCCGGAAGGAGGGGCCACCTCGAGGTCCGCCTCGCCCGGGGACCATGCGAACGACCGCGACCCCGCACCCAGCGTGATCGCGAGCAGGACAGCGACGCCCAGCGCCCCGGCGGCGGACGCCTTCATACGTGGATTCGACGGCCCAGAACGAGACTTGTTCACCGCGTTCACGCTCGGATAGCCTTCATCATGCCATGTGGCCCGCCGGGCCGCCACCCACCCGGTGGCGACCAGGGGCGCCGTTGAAGGGCCGCGTACAATTCAAGGTCTATGTCGGTGCTGCTCGAGGCACGCGGTCTGGTCAAGCAGCTCGGTGGCCGGCGTGTCGTGGACGGCGTGGACCTGCGCTGCGCGGCCGGCCAGGTCGTCGGGCTGCTCGGCCCCAACGGTGCCGGCAAGACCACGACACTGCGCATGCTGTATGGCTTCCTGCGCCCGGACGCCGGGCGCATCGACGTGAACGGGGTGGAGCTCGGGCGCGACCTGGCCCGGGCCAAGCGCTCGATCGGCGTCTGCACGCAGGACGATACCTTCGACGGCGACTTCACGGTCGAGCAGAACCTGACCATCGCCGCCACCTACTTCCGGCCGCGGCCGGAGAATCTCACGCGGCGCGTGGCCGAGCTGCTGGAGCGCTTCGAGCTGGCGCCCTACGCGCGCCAGAAGCCGGAGACGCTGTCGGGTGGCTACCGGCGCCGCCTGATGATCGCGCGAGCGCTGGTGCACCGCCCGCGGCTGCTCTTCCTGGACGAGCCCACCACCGGGCTCGATCCTCAGGCTCGGATGGGCGTGTGGGATCTCGTCGACGGCCTGCGCACCGAGGGACTGGGCATCGTCCTCACCACGCACTACATGGACGAGGCGGAGCGCCTGAGCGACTCCCTCACCGTGCTGGCGCGCGGCCGGGTGGTGGCGCACGGCACGGCGAAGGTGGTGCTCGGTGATCTGGTGGGCGAGCACGTCATCGTGGTCGATGCCGCCGCCGCGCCCGGCGTGGCGGCGTGGCTGCGGGAGCGCGGACGCGGCGAGCCGGCCGGCGTGCTCGGGGCCTGGCACGTGCCGGTGTCGGGCGAGGAGCTGGCCGACTTCGCGCGGGCCTTCGCCTCGCTGCGCTACGAGGTGCGCGTCCCCACCCTCGACGATCTCTTCCTCAAGCTGGCCCTCGAGCCGTGAGCTGGCTCGGCGCCGCCGTCGAGTGGCAGAGCCGGGCCGTGGTGGGCCGGCACCTGCGCGTGTACATGCGGAACTGGCACACCGCCCTCCTGCCGCCGGTCCTGGAGCCGATCACGATGCTGCTAGCCTTCGGCGTCGGGCTCGGCGGCTACGTCGCCAGCCTGACCTGGCAGGGCCACCCGGTCGCGTACATGACGTACGTGGCGCCCGGCCTGCTCGCCTACGCCACGTTCATGACGGCGATCTTCCAGTCGCTCTTCGGCGCCTTCATCCGCATGCGCTACCAGCGCACCTGGGAGGGCCAGCTCACCACCCAGGTCGAGCTGGCCCACGTCATCTGGGGCGAGGTGATGTGGGCGGGCCTGCTCGCCACGATGTACGTGGCCCTGGTGGCGGCGGTGCTGACCGGCTTCCACGCCGCCGGCCTCGTGACGCTGCGGCTGATGTGGCTGCCCGCGCTCCTGCCCGTGAGCTTCGTGGCGGCGTGTGCGTTCGGCGCCCTCGGCCTCTGCTTCACCGCCCTGCTGCCGACCATCGATCACATGAACCTGCCGGTCTTCCTGCTCGTGCTGCCCATGGGGCTGCTGTCGTCGACGTACTTTCCGCTGGAGCACCCGGTGCTGGTGGTCATCAATCTCGCCAACCCGCTCTATCACCTGGCCCAGGCCTTCCGGGGCGTGCTCATCGGCGGCCCGGCAGCGGCGCCGCTGGCCGGCGTGGGCGTGCTGTCGGCGATCATGCTGGCCGTGCTGGTGCCGCTGGACCTGCGGCTGCTGCGTCACCGCGTGCTCGGGGAGTAGTTCGATCCGGCTACCCTCGACACGGCGTTGGATGTAGCGTACCGCCATGCCAGCCACCCGATCCGTCCGCCCGAACCTCATCGTCATCCTGATCGACGACCTCCGGTTCGACGAGACCGGTATCACCGGCCATCCGTACATGAAGACGCCGCACATCGACCGGCTGGCGACCGAGGGCGCCACCTTCCTGAACGCCTTTCACACCACGCCCCTCTGCTCGCCGAACCGGGCGTCGATCCTGACCGGACAGTACGCTTCCCGCCACGGCATCTTCGACAACGTCGGCCGGGACGCGCTGAGCCACCAGCTGCCCAACTACCATCGCGAGCTGCAGCGGCTCGGCTACGAGACGGCGCACATCGGCAAGTGGCACATGGGCAACGACGCCCGGCCCCGGCCGGGCTATGACACGTGGATCAGCTTCCGTGGCCAGGGCACGATCGTCGATCCCGTGCTGTGGGAAGACGGCGAGGAGCGCCCGGTGCCCGGCTACGTCACCGATCTGCTCTCCGAGCGCGCCGTCGACTTCGTCGATCGCGCCCGCGCGCGGCCCTTCGCGCTGTTCCTCTCGCACAAGGCGGTACATCCGGACGTGCAGCAGCAGCAGGACGGCACGCTCGACATGAGCACGATGCGCGGGTACCTGCTGCCCGACCGCCACCGCGATCTCTACCAGGGCGCGCACTACCCGCTGCGGCCGAGCGTGCGCCCGATCGCCGAGGTGGTCGCCGACAAGCCGGTCTGGCGGGAGGTGTTCGCCCAGCGCGACGCCCACCGCGCCAACCAGACGCTGGCCAGCACGATGCGCGGCTCCGCCCAGGAGGAGATCCGCAAACGAGCGGCGATGATGGCCTCGGTGGACGAGGGCGTCGGGGCCCTGCTCGAGACCCTGGACCGGCGCGCGCTCGCCGACGACACGCTGATCCTGTTCCTCGGCGACAACGGCTTCTTCTTCGGCGAGCACGGGCTCGAGGCCGAGCGCCGCTTCGCCTACGAGGAGGGCATCCGGACGCCGTTCTTCGTCCGCTTCCCGCGGCTGGTCAAGCCCGGCACCACGGTGGCGCCCATGGCGCTGGCGATCGACATCGCCCCGACCATGCTCGAGGTCGCGGGCGGCACCCCCGGCCCCCACGTGCAGGGCCGCTCGCTCCTGCCGCTCCTGAAGGGCCACCCCCGCCGCTGGCGCACGTCGTTCCTCGTCGAGTACTTCAACGAGTCGGCCTTCCCGTGGCTCGTCGGCATGAGCTACAAAGCGATCCGGACGGAGCGCCACAAGCTCATCCGCTGGACGCACAAGAACGGTGTCGACGAGCTCTACGATCTCGAGCAGGATCCGTACGAGATGACGAACGCGATCGGCGACCCCGCCCACGCCGAGACGCTCAAGCGCCTGCAGCGCGAGCTGCGCGCGCTCGTCGCCGACGCCGTCGGGCTCTGACCTCGCCCGCGACGGCTCGCGACGGCCTCCCTGCTGAATACGACTGGCGTCGCGCGCGTCAGACAGCGCAGGGAGGACGCCCAATGACGACCAGATTTCGCCGGGTGGCGCTCATGTTGCTGCTGGCCAGCGTGATCGGCATCACCGTCTCCGGGTGCCTGCTGGTGCCGTTCCCCGTCGGCGGCGGCGGCGGTCACGGTCACGGTCACCGCCACGAGCATCGCCGCGGCTGGTAGGTCGACCGCGGCGGCCGCCGGGGCTCCCCGCGGACCGGGTGCCCCGTCGGCCGGGGATGATGCCTAGACTTCCCGGTACGGCTGCCCCCACCGATCCTGGTAGACGATGTCGCCGAGCGGCCCCCGGCCGACGGGGCCGAACTTCCCCATGGGGTAGCCGATGGGAAGGATGGCGTAGGAGTGAACGCCGGGCGGCAGGCCGAGCGCGGCCTCTGCTTCCTTCTCGTAGAGCAGGTGACGCGTCGTCAGCGTCGCCCCCAGCCCGAGGGCCCGCGCCGCCAGCAGCATGTTCTGCACCGCGGGATAGATCGAGGCGCCCGACCAGCGCGTCGGCGCCGCCGTCCCCTCCTCGAGGCAGGCGACGATCCAGACCGGCGCCTCGTGAAAGTGATCGGTCAGATACTCCACGGCCGCGTGCTGGCGATCGTAGGCCTCGCGGCTCACGCCGGGCGGCGGCGTGCTCTTGAGGTAGCGCGGTCCCACGACCTCGTCGAAGGCACGCTTGTAGTACGCCTGCACGGCCTTCTTGATCTTGACGTCCTTGACGACCAGGAACCGCCACCGCTGAGTGTTGCCACCGTTCGGCGCGCACACACCGGCCCGGAGGATCTTGGCGATGAGCGCGTCGGGCACCGGGTCCGGCTTCAGCCGCCGCATGGCCCGCATCGTCTGCATGACCTCGAACAGGTCGCTCGTGTCCGACATGCCGTCCCTCCTTGGATGATCGCCAGTCCGTGGCCTCGGCCCCGGGTCGCGCGCCAGCATTGCGCCGGCCGCCTCCCCCGTCAAGCGCGCCCGGAGCCGGGCCCCCGGGGCGTTGCCGACGTCCGCGCTACTTGGCCAGCGCCTCGCGCATCCGGCTCAGCGCCGAGCCGTAGACGTGATCGGGCCGCAGCACCATCGCGACGCGCTTGTCGGCCGCCGCGATCCGGTCGTAGTGCTCCCAGTCCGCGCTCCGGCGCCGGGTGGTGGCACTGAAGATGTGGCGACGGGCCAGGCGCAGCCTCTCGGCATCGGCGTTACCCGAGTGAACGAGCTCCGCCTTGCCCTCGAACACCAGGAAGCCCGACCACCAGTCGACGTGAGACACCAGCACCGAGCAGCGGGGATCCCGCAGCAGGTTCTTGAACTTCGCCCGCGTCTCGGTGATGGAGATGCCCACGCCCCCGTCACGCGGGTACACGGTGACGATGCTGAGCTGCGGCATGCCGTTGCCTCTGAACGAGGTGAGGACACCCTGGGGATTGTCGTGGAGGAACTGCTCGATCTGCGGCATCAGCGCGGTCGGCGTGGGCATGGAGCGCTCCTTGTCGTGGGTTTCCATCGGGCTACCTCAGCACTTCGCGGTTGAAACGTTCGAGCGTTCTCACGTGATCCTCGGGACCGGGAAGGCCGAGCCCCATGGTGTTGACGCACAGGTGCGTGATGCCGCGCATCGCCCGCCACGCCGCCATCTCCTGCGCGCGCTCCTCCGCGGGCACCTGGGCCAGGGCCAGGCGCCCCTCGATGCCGAACGCGGCGGGATCGCGACCCGCCTCCCGGACGAGGCCGTGGAGACGGTCCACCGTCTGCTGAGCGACGGGACCCGGACGGAAGCGCGGGAGCGTGATCCAACCATCGGCGAGGCGAGCGGCCCGGCGAATGACCACCTCGCTATCGCCGCCCATCCAGATGGGAATCGGCTGCTGGACGGGCAGCGGCCTCAGGCCGGCGTCGGGGACGCGGTGCCACCGTCCCTCGTAGGTCACCAGCTCGCGGGTCCAGAGCAGCCGCATGACCTCGAGCTGTTCCTCCACCCGCTGGCCGCGATTCCTGAAGTCCTCACCGAGCGCCTCGAACTCGACGGTGTTCCAGCCGACTCCGATGCCCAGGCGCAGCCGTCCGCCCGAGAGGACGTCCACCTCGGCCGCCTGCTTGGCGACGAGCGCCGTCTGGCGCTGGGGCAGGATGACGACACCCGTGACCAGCTCGATGCTCCGCGTGACCCCGGCGCAGAAGCCGAAGAGCACGAACGGCTCGTGGAAGGCGTGCCGGTAGGTGTACGGGCTCTCCCAGCCTCCCGGCCGGTCGGGGTTGGCGCCCACCACGCTGTCGAAGGCGAGCATGTGCGTGTACCCCATCGCCTCGACGGCCTGGGCATAGTCGCGGATCACCGCGGGGTCCTGCCCGATCTCCGTCTGCGGAAAGACGACGCCGATCTTCACGGAGCGGCGCGGGTCACGATCCGGCCGCGCCGAGCTCGAGCCGGGTCGGCACCGCGTTGCGTTCGGCGCGGCTGGCGGCCTGCGTGTCGCCGACCTCCACGCGCGCCGCCGCCGGCCCCGCGCGCTCCTTCAACTCGCGAGCGGTCGCCTCGCCCCGGCGCTGACCGAGGGCGGTCACCTCGGCCTCGGTCAGCGGCGCCGTCTCCACCAGCCGCCGGAAGAGCGCCTCGTAGAAGCCGCGATCGGCGCTGCCGCGGCCCACGAGCGCCAGCATCGGGTTGGCGCGCTCGCCCTTCTTCCCCGTGGCCTTCTCGTATCCCGCCTGGAACTCCTCGATCGCCTTCGCCCCTGCGCGCTCGGTCAGCAACGTCTCCAGCGTGCGCTGGGTCTTGGCCTGGTCGAAGGCCACCGGGCCGGGGTCCTCGCCAGGCTTCACCGCCACGCCCAGTCGCTGGGCCAGCTCCTGACGGACGCGAAGCGAGCGCAGGGCCTCGCCATCCACCTTCGTCTCGTACCCGCCGTGCACGGTGAGCTTGAGCTGGGTGCGCTTGCCCAGCACCTCGGCCACGCGCTGCAGCTTCTGGCGCTCGGGCGGCTGCACGCGATCGCTCCCCGGCTCGAACACGATGGTCTGCAGGCTCTCGGCGTCGGCCTCGCCTCCGAACAGGCCGGCCAGGGCCCGGAACGGTGACGTCACGATCTTGGTGATCACGGTGACCAGCGCCTGCCAGATGACGTGGCCGTAGCTGAACTCCGGGCTGTCGACGTTACCCCGCACGGGCAGCGCGATGTCGATCCGTCCATCGGAGTCGCTCAGGATGGCGATGGCCAGGTCGAGCGGCAGCCGCATCGCGCCCACGCTCTCGACCCGCTCGCCGAGCTTGAGCTTCTGGAGGACGACCCTGTTCTCGCCGACCAGCGCGCTCCGGTCGATCTTGTACTGCAGATCGAGGTCGAGGGTGCCGGCCACGATGCGCCGCCCCGCGAACGTGGCGCTGTAGGGCGTGAGGGTGGACATGGGCACGTTGCGGAAGATGACGGTGAGATCGGTGAAGACCTTGGGACGGAACGCGTCGAGCGCGCCGTCGACCTTGACGAGTCCGAACTCGTCCACGCGACCGTCGAGCTTCATGGTCGCGCGGGTGCCCGGGTCGGACCCGAGGCCGACCACCACGCCATTGAGCCCATGCACGCGGGTCGCGAACGGCAGGACCAGGCTGAGATCGGCGAAGTGCATCGAGCCCTCTTCGATGCGCACGCGCTCGACGACCACGGGAAACCCGGGGCCAGCCGCGCTGTCCGCCGCGGCCGGCCCGCTGGGCGCCGCCGGCGGCGGTGGAGCCGCTGCCGGCGGCGGTGTGGCCACTGCCGGTGGCGGGCTGGTGGCGGCCGGGGGGCGGCTCGCCACCGGGGCGGCGGCGGGCGCGCCGGCCGGCTTCATCAGCTTGGCCACGCTCAGGCTCTTGTCCTGGAAGATGACCAGCTTGCCGTCCAGCTCGGTCAGTTTCACCTCGGCGATCTCCAGTCGATCCGGGGCGAGCCCGAACCGGAGATTGTCGACGTGCAGCGCCTTCCACGACACCACGGGATCACCGCTCGCCGACTCGACCACGTTGAGACGATCGATGTCGGCCGACCCGGTGTACGTGACCGCCGGGCGATCGCGGCCGGCCCGGTAGGTCAGCCGCCCCGCGGTCGACACCTCGCCGGAGCGAAGCTGGACGTCGGCGTTGCTGGCGATGTAGGGCTGCGCCGGGGTCAGGGCCAGCTGGGCGACGGTCAGCGTCGCATCCGCCGTGGTGCCGTCCGGTGCCGCCCGCCCCTTCGCCGTGACGCGGCCACCCTGGGTGATGCGGAAGCTCGCGTCGAACGGGACCGGCTTCTTGCCGTCGCTGCGCAGCTCTCGGGCGCTCACCTTGATCCCGGTCAGGTCGAGCTGGACCGCGGGTTTGGTGCTCCGGTCGGTGATGGCGAGGCGGTGCTCGACGAGGTCGAACTTGTCCAGTGCGACCGTCCAGGCCTTGGAGGCCGGCGCCGGCGCGGGGGTGGGCGCGCGCGCGGGCCGGGCGGCCGCGCGAGGTGCCGGCTTGCCCTGATCCGCCGAGCCCAGCATCGTCACGAGCGGAATCGAGCCATCGGCGGCACGGACCACCGTCGACGCGCCGCCCGTCACGGCGACCTGGGCGACGGCCACGTGACGCGCGCCCAGATCGACGCGGCCGCCGTCCACCGAGATCTGGTCCAGCGAGAGCAGACGCGCCTTCGCGGCAGTGGCCTCGCCCACCGCGACCCGCGCCAGTCTCACGCCCAGGCCGTCCACGGTGCCGGTCAGGTCCGCCCCACTCTCGAGCTTCGCGGAGAGATCGACGGTGACGTCGCCGACGGTGACCTCGAGAGGACCCACGCGGCTCTGGTCGACGAAGGCCAGCGCGAGCTCCTGGACCCGTACCTTGTTGATGGCCACGCGCCAGGGACGCGCCGCCGCGGTGGCCGCCGGCTGGACGACCGGCGGCGCCGGCGTGACGGCGACGATGGGGGCGGCGGGCGGCGTGACCATCAGCTTCTGCCAGTTCACGGTGCCGTCTCGCGCCATGGTCGCGGCCAGGCGGCCGCGGCTGAGCCCGATCTCGGGCACCGTCAGCTCGCGCGCGATGAGATCCCCCCGCCCGCCGGCCAGGCGAATGGTCTCCAGCGCGAGCATGGGCACCTTCTCCCCGCGCTCGGTGAGGGCGAGACCGGCCACCGCGACGTCGATGCCGTCCACCGTCAGCGATGTCGTCCCATCCCGATAGCCGAACTGATAGCGCAGCTCGGCGTCGAGGCGACCGGCCGGCTCGGCCAGCGCAACGTCGTCCTGGACGAAGCGCCAGGCGGTGGCCAGCGGGAAGCCGCGCAGGCCAAGGTGGCCGCTGGAACCGAGCGGGACGAGCGAGACCTCGCCTTCCCAGCTCACGACCCCGCCGCCGGTCAACGTCGCCGCGATGGCGTAGGGGCCGCGGCGCCCGGGCAGGGTCGTGATCTCCCGCAGCTCGACGTTGATCGGCTCCACGGTCGCCTTCTGCGGCGCCCGGCCCGACAGATCCGTGAAGGACACGACGCCCCCGCTCACCCGCGCATGCTGCAGCAGCACCCGTGGTGGCGCCGTCGGCGCCGGCGATGCCGGCGCCTCGCTCTTCGGGAACGCGTCGAGCAGGTCCGCCACGTTCAGCCGGCCATCGGCGGCGAGCACCGCGTCCAGGCGCGGAGCATCCAGCTGGATCTCGGCAAACGTCCATGCCCGCCGGAACAGGCTCGAGAGCTCGAAATCGACGAAGAGGCGATCGAAGCCGAGCAGCGGTCGCCCGTCGGCCTCCTGGAGGCGGAACTGCTTGATCTCCACCTTGAACAGGAGCGGATTCACCCGCACCTCGCCCACCTCCGCCCGCCGCTTGAGCTGCTCCTGCACGTAGCGGGGCACGTAGGTGGTGATCAGCCGGGGAAGGAGGAAGAAGCCGGCCAGCGTGTAGGCCAGGGCCAGGACCGCCACCACCGCGACCGTGATGACAAACGCGCGGCCCGTGACGAGCCGCCGGAGGCGGGAGGGCATGCGAGTGGGCTGAGCCGTCATGCGCCTGATTCTCGGCGCATCCGGGCGAGGGTTCAACCCGCATCACCGTGGGGGTGCCGGCGGCCCGGCGGCCCGCCCGTCTACCCAGGGCCGCCCGGAGGCGGAGATGAGGGAATCCGGGTGAGCGTGCACCCCGCGCGATGACGCCCCTAGGGGCGGATATTCTTGGCGACCGACTGAATCACCTCGGCCGCGCTGCGCATGATGTCGCCGACCGGCGTGGTGGCCGCCTTCTTCTTGCGGGTTCCCTTCTTGCGGGCGCGCTTGATCGCGGCCGTGGTCTCCTTCGCCCTCTTCTTCTTCGGGATCTTCTTCGCCTTCATGAGTCCCCCCTGCCATCGCGAGTAGGCCGGCCCGTTAGAGTCGGTTCGCCTGGGCCCAGATCAGTGCCCAGCGCTCCACCAGCTCGGTATCCACCTTACGGCACGTCACGACCTCGGCCCGCGAATCTGGTCGGTGAACGGTCGGCGTATACACCTGACCGTCAAACCGGTCGTCCAGGGTTAGGCGACGGCCTCTTCGCGATCTTCGACGGACGCGCGCGCGATCCGCCGCGCGTGCTCTGACGCGGTCCACCAGCCCAGCCTCGAGGTACGGACCGGGCTTCATACCGGGGAGTGCGAGGTCGCCGGATCGAAGGTCAGCGGCATCGCCGTGCACACCGGCGCCCGCATCGCCGCCGCCGCTCGACCCCAGGAGGTTCTGGCCCGGCGACTGGCGGCTCCTCGCGGTCACGTCGACCTGAGTCCGCCCGGGGGAGTGATTGACACCTCGCGGCCTTTGACCGACGATGCGCATCGGCCATGGAGCGTGACGCGGACGTCGTCGTCGTGGGCGCGGGCATCGTCGGCTGCGCCACCGCGTACTTCCTTGCGCGCCGGGGCGTGCGCGTCGTCGTCGTCGAGCGGGGGCCCGTGCCCGGCGAGCAGTCGCGAAAGAACTGGGGCTTCGTTCGCCAGCAGGGGCGCGATCCGCTCGAGATGCCGCTCGTCGTGGAGGCGAACCGCCTGTGGCAGGGCCTCGAGCGCGAGCTGGGGGCCGACATCGAGTGGGTCCGGGGCGGCAACCTCGCCCTGGCCGCTGATGAGTCGCGGATGGCGCGGTTCGAGGCGTGGCTGCCGGTCGCGCGCGACTTCGGGCTCGAGACGCGGCTCGTTCCCGCCCGGGACCTCGACGCGGTCGTTCCCGGCCTGGTCGGGGGGTGGGTCGGCGGCATGCACACGCCGGGCGACGGGCACGCCGACCCCGAGAAGACCACCGACGCCTTCGCACGTGCCGCCGTCGCCCACGGCGCGACGCTGCACCTGGGCTGTGCCGTCCAGGCCGTGACGACCCAGGGCGGCGCCGTCGCCGGTGTCGTCACCGAGCAGGGCGAGATCCGCACCCCGGTGGTGGTGTGCGCCGCCGGCGCCTGGTCCGCGCGATTGACTCGCACCTTGGGGCTCGACCTTCCCCAGCGCTGGGTGCGCGGGACCGTGGCGCGCACGACGCCGGCGCCGGCCGTGACCGCGTGCGCGGTGTGGGGGCCGGGCGTGGCGTTCCGTCAGCGCCGCGACGGCAGCTTCACCATCGCCGCCGGCGGCGCCCTCGATCACGACGTCACCCTCGACTCCCTCCGCCAGGTCCGCTTCTTCCTGCCGAACTTCTGGAAGAACCGGGCGCTGTTCCGCTTCCACGTGGGGCGCCCGCTCCTCGCCAGCGTGATCGCCGCGCTGCCCGGCTCGGCGGCGCGCCGGCAGCCGCTGGTCTGGGACCGCGGCCGCGAGCCACAGCCCAATCCGGCCAAGGTACGCCGCAGCCTGGCCGAGCTGCAGCGCGTGTTGCCCGCGCTGCCGCCCCTTGGCATCACCCGTCGCTGGGCCGGCTACATCGACGCCGCGCCCGATCTGGTCCCCGTGCTCGGCGAGGTCCCCCGGCTCCGAGGGTTCGTGCTCGCCACCGGCTTCAGCGGTCACGGCTTCGCGATGGGGCCCATCGCCGGCCGCCTCGTCGCCGAGCTGGTCGTGGACGGCAAGACGTCTCTCGACATCGCCGGCTTTCGCTTCTCGCGCTTCGCCGAGGGTGCCGTCGGCCGGCCGCGCAACGTCCTGTGACCGCTCGCTCGGCCGGCTACGCCATCGCCCTCGACGTCGGGGGCACGTTCACCGACGTCGCGCTCGTGCACGAGGCCAGCGGCCGGCTCTGGGTGACCAAGACGCCGACCACTCCCGACGATCCCTCGACCGGGTTCATCGCCGGCATCGACAAGGCGCTCCGGCTGGCCGGCGTCGAGCCGACGGGGCTGCGCCACGTCCTGCACGGCACCACGACGGCCACCAACGCCATCCTCGAGAACAAGGGCGCGCCGACCGGCCTGCTCACCACCGCCGGCTTCCGCGACGTGCTCGAGATCGGACGCCACGACATCCCCCGGCGCGCCAACATGTTCGCCTGGGTGAAGCCACGGCGGCCGGTCCCGCCCGAGCGCATCTTCGAGATCGGCGGCCGCGTCACCGTTGACGGCACCGAGATCGAGCCGCTCGACGAAGCCAGCGTGCGGGCGGCGGCCCGCCGGCTTCGCCAGGCCGGGGTGGACTCGATCGCGGTCGTGTTCCTGCACAGCTACGCCAACGCCGGCCACGAGCGGCGCGCGCGGACGCTGATCGTCGAGGAGCATCCGGGCTGCGCGGTGTCGCTGTCGAGCGAGGTGCTGCCGGTGTTCCGCGAGTTCGAGCGGTCGATGGGCACCGTGCTCAACGCCTACGTGCAGCCGCTGGTCGGGCGCTACGTCGGGCGCCTGGCCGAACGGCTCACCGGGCGGGGCGTGAGCGCGCCGCTGTCGATCATGAAGTCCAACGGCGGTGTCATCGGCGCCGACGTCGTGCGCACCCAGGCGATCCACACCGCGCTGTCGGGCCCGGCGGCCGGCGTGATCGGCGCGCGGCGGATCGGCGAGGCGGCCGGGTTCGACGACCTGATCTCCGTCGACGTCGGCGGCACCAGCGCGGACGTGTGCCTCATCCGCGGCGGCGAAGCCGAGGTGACGGTCGAGGGCCGCATCGGCAGCTGGCCGCTCCACGTGCCCATGATCGACATCCACACGATCGGCGCCGGCGGCGGGTCCATCGCTCGCGTCACCGAGGACGGCACGCTGACGGTGGGCCCCGAGAGCGCGGGCGCCCAGCCGGGGCCGGTGTGCTACGGCGCCGGCGGCGAGGAGCCCACCGTCACCGACGCCCACCTCGTGCTCGGCCGCATTCCGGCGCACCTGCTGGGCGGTGAGATCGCGCTCGACGTCGACCTCGCGCGGCGGGCGATCGAGGAGCGGGTGGCCCGGCCGCTCGGCCTGCGCCTGGAGGCGGCCGCGCAGGGCATCCTCGACATCGTGAACAACAACATGGTCGGGGCGCTGCGGCTGGTGTCGGTCGAGCGGGGCTACGACCCGCGCGACTTCGTGCTGGTGCCCTTCGGGGGCGCCGGTCCCCTGCACGGCGCCGACCTGGCCGCGCTCCTCGCCATGCCCACGATCGTCGTCCCCCGCCACCCCGGCGTGCTCTCGACGTTCGGGCTGCTCGGCACCGAGGTGCGCAACGACTACGCGCGCACGAATCTGCAGAAGCCCCCCGACTACGACCTCGGCGCCATCGCCGCCGTGTACGCCGACCTCGAGGACCAGGCCCAGGCCTGGCTGGCCGCCGAGGGTGTGCCCGCCGCCGGGCGCCGGGTCACGCGCCTGGCCGACCTGCGCTACCGCCACCAGGGCTTCGAGCTGACGGTCCCGTGGCCCGAGCGCGACCTCGCGGTGGACGCGTTGCTCAGGCGCTTCCACGAGCGCCACCGCCAGCTCTACACGTACGCGCTGGCCGAGGCGCCGGTCGAGATCGTCACGCTGCGCGTGGCCGCCGCCGGCCGCGTCCGGCGCTTCACCGTCCCTTCCCTCGACCGCCGCCCCGTCTCGCGCGGGCGGCCGGCCCGGCGCCGCGTCTACTTCGCCGGCGCCGGCTGGAAGGCGTGTCCGTGCATCGAGCGCGACCGGCTGGGCGTGGGCGCCGTGGTGACGGGCCCGGCGATCGTCGAGCAGCTCGACGCGACGACCGTGGTGCCGCCCGGGCAGCGGGCCACCGTCGATCGGGCCGGCAATCTGGTGATCCGCGCGGGACGGCGGGCGCGATGAGACGGCCGCCCCCCGGCGCCGCCGCCGCGCCCTCGCCCCCGACCCGGTGACGCGGGAGATCATCCGCGGCGCCCTCCGGGCGGCGCAGACGCAGATGGAGGCAGTCATCGAGCGCACCGCGATGTCGCCGTTCATTCGCGAGAAGAACGATTACTTCGCGGGCATCCTCGACGCGCGCGGCCGGGTGGTGTGCGGCACCATGGTGCCGCTCTTCGGCAACCTCACGCAGATCATCTTCGAGCAGTACCCGCCGGCGACGATGCGTCCCGGCGACCTCTACTGGTACAACGACTGCCACGGCTCGCACGGCGGCGTCTCCCACTCGCCCGACATGGTCTTCGCGGCCCCGGTGTTCCACCGCGGCCGGCTCGTGGCCTTCTCGCAGACGTGGGGCCACTTCTGGGACATCGGCGGCCTCCGCCCGGGCAGCATCTCGCCCGACGCCACCGAGATCTTCCACGAGGGGATCATCGTCCCCGCCATCCGCATCTACCGCGAGGGCGTGCTCAACGACGAGGCCTTCCGCATCTTCCTGCGCAACTCGCGCTTCCCGGACATCCTCCAGGGCGACATCCGGGCGGTGCTGGCCGGCTGCCGCCTGGGCGAGCGGCGCGTGCTCGAGCTGTTCGAGCGCTTCGGTGCCGAGACCGTGCTGGCGGCGTGGACGCTCTTCGAGCAGCAGTGCCGCGACACCATCCGCAAGACGCTGGAGTCGCGGATTCCCGACGGGACCTACGAGAGCGAGGACGCGGTGGACGGCGACGGCATGAGCGGCCGATCCTTCCACGTCCGCATGCGCCTCACCAAGGAGGGCGGCCGGATCAGCCTCGACACCCGCCAGAGCGACGATCAGGCGCGGGGGCCGATCAACTTCATCATGCACCCCAGCGTCCCCAAGCTGATCGTGGGGATCTACCTCCTCGCGGGCCACCCCACGGTGCTGCTCAACGACGGGGCCCAGGATGCGATCGACGAGGTGCTCGTGCGGCCGGGCAGCATCCTGCAGCCCCACTGGCCGGCCGCGCTCGGCAACCGGGCCCACACGCTGGCCCGCGTCCAGTCGAACGTCCTCGCCCTGCTCGCGCTCGCCACCGGGGGTGACGTGGCGGCGTCGAACTCGGTCTACAACATCTACTTCCTGCGCGGCTTCGACAAGCTCCGCAACGAGTTCTTCCTGTGCAGCGACGGGGTGGCGGTGGGCTACGGGGCCCGGCCGTTCGCCGACGGCCTCGACGCCATCTACTACGTGGCGCAGAAGAACTACCCGGCCGAGTTCATGGAGATGGTGTTCCCCCTGCGCCTGCGCCGGTACGCGCTCCACCAGGATTCGGGCGGGCCCGGCCGCTTCCGGGGCGGGACCGGCGTGATCCGCGAGCTCGAGCTGACCACCGACGAGGCCGTGGTGGCCATCCGCCAGGACAACATCCTGTTCCCGCCGGCCGGCGTGAACGGCGGCCACGCCGGCCGGCCGGGCTCCTGCATCGTGAACCCGGGCCGGACCGACGAGCGCCGGCTCGCTCCGATGTCCGACGGCAACGTCCTGCGTCGCGGCGACGTGCTCCGGCTGGCCACCAGCGGGGGCGGGGGCTGGGGTCATCCGTTCGACCGGCCGCTCGACCGCGTGCGCCAGGACGTGCTGGCCGGCGTCGTGTCGGTCGACGCCGCCGGCGCCGACTACGGCGTGGTCATCGACGCCGGGGGGACGCTCGACGTGCC
Source organism: uncultured Candidatus Rokubacteria bacterium (assembly GCA_963734175.1). Lineage (GTDB taxonomy): Bacteria > Methylomirabilota > Methylomirabilia > Rokubacteriales > CSP1-6 > AR5. Next base: position 221,840 of record CAVTGC010000009.1, on the reverse strand, counting down.
CGCTTCCGAGGCACGGCGCGCCGCCCCCCGCGGGCCGGTGCGGATGTTCCACCGCAACGACTACTTCGGTCCGCTGGTGAAACCGGGCCGGTGACGGCCGCCGCTCGCTTGCCTACGCCGACGGCCGTACCGTACAATCCCGCCACATCGCAGGCCCGTAACGCCCCTGGAGGCCGCCCATGACCAACCGCCGCTCCTGGCTGATGCTCGCCCTCGCCCTGTCCCTCGCGCTCACGGCGGCGATGCCGTCGACGGCGGTCGGGCAGACGCGCTTCGTGTTCGCCAACGAGAGTCCCTACGACACGATGGACCCGCACGCGGCCTTCGACGTCGGTCGGGTGGCGGTGCGCCTGAACCTGTACGACGGCCTCTACCGCTGGCTCGACAATCCGCCCAAGCTCGAGCCGTGGCTGGCCGAGAGCCACACGATCTCCGCCGACGGCCTGACGTACACGTTCAAGCTGCGCCGGGGGGCCAAGTTCCACGACGGCACCGAGATCACGGCCGAGGACGTGCGCTACTCCGCCGAGCGCATCCTCGCCCTGAAGAAGGGGGCGGCCGCGCTCCTGGCCACGATGATGGCGCCGGGCAGCACGAAGGCCGTCGATCGGAACACGGTCCAGTTCACGCTCCTCAAGCCGACGGCGATCTTCCTGGCCGTGGTGCCCGAGGTGCACGTCGTGAACGCCGCCCTCCTCAAGAAGAACGAGAAGGACGGCGACTGGGGGGCGACCTGGCTCACCAGCAACGATGCCGGCTCCGGCTCCTACATGCTCTCGCGCTACGATCCCGCCGTCGGCTTCATCGCCAAGCGGTTCCCCGGCCACTTCCTGCCGTGGGGGGCCAAGTACATCGACGAGATCGAGTTCCGCCTGGTCAAGGAAGACAACACGCGCGTGCTCGGCATGATCAAGGGCGACTACCAGGGCACCGGCGGCTACCTGCCCAACGACCAGGTCAAGCGCCTGCGCGAGGCCGGCAACGTCAAGATCCTCGAGCAGGAGTCGATGCGGATCATGATGTTCCAGATCAACAACCAGCGGGCCCCGCTCACCGACGTGCACGTGCGCCGGGCCATCAGCTACGCGTTCGACTACGACGGCTTCAACAAGGACATCCTGGGCGGCTCGGTCGAGCGCAACCCGGTGCCGATCCCCAATAACCTGTGGGGCGTCCCCCGCGACGTGAAGGGCTACAGCTACAACCTGGAGCGGGCCAAGCAGGAGCTGAGCCAGGCCGGCGCCAAGGTCGACCGGCCGCTCACGGTCGGATACCTCCAGGGGTTCAGCCAGACCGAGCAGGCGGCGACGGTGATGGCCAACGGCCTGCGCAAGCTCGGCCTCGAGACCAAGATGACCAGCGAGCTGTGGCCGGCGATGGTCGAGCGCATGAAGAAGCCGGAGACATCGCCCGACCTGGTGGTGTACTGGATCAGCACCTACTACGCCGATCCCAACAACTGGATCGGCGAGATGTTCCACTCCGGCCAGTGGGGGACGTTCAAGGCCTCCAGCTTCTACAAGAACCCGCGGGTGGACGAGCTGCTCGACGCGGCGCTCAAGTCCACCGACCGCAAGGTGCGCGACAAGGCCTACCAGGACGCCGCCCGCATCGTGGTCGAGGACGCCGCCGGCGTGTGGATCTACAACACGAAGTACTTCGGGCCGTGGGCGAAGAACCTCGAGGGCATCCGGTTCAGCCCCATCGGCAACGGGCAGGAGATCCGCTGGTTGCACTACTCGAAGTAGCGATCGGCCGACGCCCCGGGCGCGCTGAGATCGCCCCGGGCGTCGGCCCACGTCGATGAGACTGCTCGCCCTTGCGCTGCAACGGCTGGCGTGGTTCCTGCCGACGCTCCTCGGACTGCTCGTCGTGACGTTCTTCATCTCGCGCGTCATCCCGGCCGATCCAGTGGCGCTGGTGGCGGGGGAGACGGCCACGCCGGCGCAGGTGGAGGCGTTGCGGCGGCAGCTCGGGTACGACCGGCCGTTGCCGGTGCAGTTCGTCCAGTACGTCGGGCGACTGGCCCGGGGCGACATGGGCACCAGCATCTTCACCCGGCGGCCGATCGTGGAGGATCTCGCCCACCGCCTGCCGGCCACGATCGAGCTGACCGTGGTGGCGATGGTCGTCTCCGTCGTCATCGGCATCCCGCTCGGCGTGCTCTCGGCGCTCTGGCGCAACTCCCCGCTCGATCACGCCCTGCGGGTGGTGACGGTGTCCGGGCTGGCCATCGCCAGCTTCTGGCTGGGCATCATGCTGCAGCTCCTCTTCGCGATGCGGCTGGGCTGGACGCCGCTGAACGGGCGCCTGCAGGGATTCCCGCCCCGGTCGATCACCGGGTTCTACCTGGTCGACGCCGCGCTCACCGGCGACTGGCCGACGTTCGCCGGTGCGCTGTGGCACCTGGCCCTGCCCGCCGCCACCCTCGCCTTCCCGGCGCTGGCCACGCTCGTGCGCTTCACGCGGGCCGGCGTCCTCGACGTGATGCAGTCGAACTTCGTCCTCTATCAGCGGGCCATGGGGTTGCCGCATGCCCTCATCGTCTGGAAGTACATGCTCCGCTCGGCGCTCACCTCCACGGTGACCCAGATCGGCCTCCTCTTCGGCATTCTCCTGGCCGGCGCCGTGGTGACGGAGGCGGTGTTCGACTGGCCCGGCATCGGGACCTACGCGGTGAGCTCCATCCTCCGCTCGGACTACAACGCGGTGATGGGGTTCACGGTCTGGGCGGGCGCGGTCTTCATCATGGTCAACCTGCTCGTCGACGTCGCCCAGACCCTCGTCGATCCCCGGGAGCGCACGACGTGAACCAATCGGAGGTCGGTTGAACGCGGCAAGGTTCGTGTTGGCGAAACTGGCGCGCGACCGCTCGGCGCTGCATCGGGCTCGTGCTCATCGCCGCGCTGGTCGTCTCGGCGCTGCTGGCGCCGGTGCTGGCCACGCATCCGGACGACGTGTTCGAGCTGCACCCGGCCGAGCGGCTGAGAGCGCCCAGCGTCACTCACTGGTTGGGCACCGACCGGATGGGGGCGGACGTCTACAGCCGCCTGCTCTTCGGGGCCCGCATCACGATCCTCATCGGTGTGATCGCGGTCGGCGCCTCGCTGCTCGTCGGTGTACCGGTCGGCCTGGTGGCCGGATACCATCACGGCTGGCTCAGCGACCTGCTGATGCGCGTGTCCGACATCTTCCTGGCGGTGCCGCAGGTGGTGCTGGCCATCGCGATCGCCCAGACGCTCGGCCCCTCGCTGCCCAACGTCATCCTCGCGCTGTCGATCACCTACTGGCCGTGGTTCGCCCGGGTGGTCTACGCGGAGACGCGCGCGCTCCAGAAGGAAGTGTTCGTGGAGAGCACGACGGCGCTCGGCGCCTCGCCCTGGCGGCTGACGGTGCTGCACGTGCTGCCCAACATCGCCTCGCCCATCATCGTGCGGGCCTCGATCGGCATGGGGTTCACCATCCTCACCGCCGCCGCGCTCGGCTTCCTCGGGCTGGGGCCGCCGCCGCCCACGCCCGAGTGGGGGCGGACGATCGCCGAGTCGCGCGAGTTCCTGCCGGACGCGTGGTGGTACGCGGCGGCGCCGGGGCTGGCCATCTTCCTCACGGTCATGGGCTTCAACCTGCTCGGCGACGGCCTGCGCGACGTCCTCGACCCACGGCTGCGCCGCAGCCGCGCCGGCCGCGATGGCTGAGCTCCTCTCCGTCCGCGGGCTGAGCGTCGACTTCGTCACCGACGGCGGGGTGGCGCAGGTGCTCGACGGCATCAGCCTCGACGTCGGCCCCGGCGAGGTCGTCGGCCTGGTCGGCGAGAGCGGGTGCGGCAAGACCACGCTGGCCCGCGCCATCCTCGGGATCCTGCCCAGCGGGCCGGCCCGCATTCGCGGGGGCGTGGTGCGCTTCAAGGGCACCGACCTCCTGGGCCAGGACCCCGCCGTGGTGAACGACCGCGTGCGCGGCCGCGCGATCACCTTCATTCCTCAAGATCCCTCCACCTCCTTCAGCCCGGTCTTTCCCGTCGAGACGCAGATCATGGACCTCATGAAGTGGAAGTCGCCGCGGGTGACGAGCGAGGGTGGCCCCAGGACCGCCTGGTCGCGCTACCCACGCGAGCGCTACCGCGCCGACCGCGACGCCGTGGTGGAGACGCTGCGGGCGGTCCAGATCCCCGAGCCCGCCCGGGCGCTGCGCCGGCTGCCCCACGAGTTCTCCGGCGGCCAGCGCCAGCGGCTGATGATCGCGATGGCGCTGCTGCCGCGCCCCGATCTGATCATTGCCGACGAGCCGACCACCTCGCTCGACGTGACGATCCAGGCCCAGATCCTCCGCCTCCTGCGCGAGCTGGTGAAGGAGCGCGGCGTCTCCGTGCTCTTCACCACCCACGATCTCGGCACCGCCCACGAGATCTGCGACCGGATCGTCGTGATGTACGCCGGCCAGGAGATGGAGGCGGCGCCCGCCGACGCGTTCTTCGGAAGGCCCGCTCACCCGTACACCCGGCGGCTCCTGGCCAGCGTCCCCACCGGCAGCGGCGAGCTTCGCGACATCCCCGGCGAAGTCCCGAGCCTCGTCGCCCCGCCGTCGGGCTGCCGCTTCCACCCGCGCTGTGAGGACGCCACGGCGGAGTGTCGCGCCGGCCGGCCGGCGCCCCGCGCGCTGGCCCGCGACCACGAGGTCCGCTGCCATCACCCGGCCGACGGAGCCGGCGCGTGAGCGTCTTGCCCCCGCCGCTCCTGGAGCTGGTCGACCTCGCCCGGCACTTTCCCGTCCGCAACGCCTTCGGCCGGCGCACGGGCTGGATTCGTGCCGTCGACGGTGTCTCGCTCGCCGTGTGGCCGGGCGAGACGCTGGGTCTGGTGGGCGAGAGCGGCTGCGGCAAATCGACGCTCGGCAAGACGGTCATGGGCATCCACGCCCCGACCGCCGGTGACATCCGCTTCGCCGGCCGCGAGATCGGCCGCCTGCCCCGGCCCGAGCGGCGGGCGATCGCCAAGCACCTGCAGTACGTCTACCAGGACCCCGGCGCCTCGCTCGATCCGCGCTGGAAAGTCGTCCACTCGCTGCACGAGCCGCTGAAGATCCATACGCGGCTGGCCCGGGCCGAGCGTGATGAGCAGGTGCGGGCGATCCTCGCCGCCGTCGGCCTGCCGGGCGCCCATCTGGACCTCTACCCGCACGAGCTGAGCGGCGGCCAGCAGCGCCGGGTCGGACTGGCGCGGATCCTGACGCTGCGGCCGCGGATGGTCATCTTCGACGAGCCGACCTCCGGCCTGGACGTGTCCGTCCAGGCCAGCGTCCTCAAGCTCTTCCGCAGCCTGCAAGAGACCTTCGCGCTCACCTACGTCTTCATCTCGCACGACCTCGCCGTCGTCCGGGCCATGTGCGCCCGCATCGCCGTGATGTACCTGGGCCGCATCGTCGAGCTGGGCGACACGGCGACCGTCTTCGAGCATCCGCGCCATCCCTACACGCGCTCGCTGCTGGCGGCGGTGCCGCGCATCGGCGGGCGCCGCGTCACCCTCGACTTCGCGCTGGAGGGCGAGCCGCCCAACCCCCGCGACGTGCCCAGCGGCTGCCGCTTTCGCACACGGTGCCCGCTGGTCCAGGACGTCTGCGCAGCGGAGGACCCGAGACTGCGCGACGTCGAGGGCCGCCAGGTGGCCTGTCACTTCGCCTGATGGTCATGCACGGCGCCGCCGAGCTGGTCCTGGGACTCCTGATCGCAGTGGCGGCCCTCGTCACCATCGCGCGACGTCTCGAGATCGCCTATCCGATCTTCCTCGTCATCGGCGGGCTGATCCTCGGGCTCGTGCCGGGGATGCCACGCATCCACATCGACCCCGAGATGATCTTCCTCATCGTCCTGCCGCCCCTGCTCTACATCGCGGCCTTCTACACCCCCATCCAGAACCTGCGCGCGAATCTCGGGACCATCAGCTCGCTCGCGGTCGGTCTGGTCATCGCCTCGGCGGGCGCGGTGGCCGTGGTGGCCCACGCCCTCGTTCCGGGCATCTCGTGGTCGGCGGCCTTTGCGCTGGGCGCCATCGTCGCGCCCCCCGACGCGATCGCGGCCACCGCGGTCACGAGGCGGCTGGCCGTCTCGCGCCAGATCGTGACGATCCTCGAAGGCGAGAGCCTGCTGAACGACGCCACGGCCCTGACCATCTACAGCATCGCCGTCGCGGTCGCGGCGGGGGCCGTCTTCTCTCCGACCGGGACCGTCCTCACGTTCGCCGGCGCGATCCTGGGCGGTAGTGCCATCGGCGTCGCCGTGGGGTGGATCGTCGCCCACATCCGGGCGCGCATCGAGGACACCCCGGTGGAGATGACCATCTCGCTGCTCACGCCGTACGCGGCGTTCCTGCCGGCCGACCGGCTCGGCGCCTCGGGAGTCATCGCGACGGTGGCGGCCGGTCTCTACCTGGGCCACCGCGGCTCCCACATCATGGGCGCGGACGCCCGGCTGACCGGGCGCGCCGTCTGGGAGACGATCACCTTCCTGCTGAACGGCTTCGTCTTCATCGTCATGGGGCTGGAGGTCCCGCTGCTCCTCCGTACGCTCACGCTGGCGGAGGCGATCCGGCTGGTCGGCATCGGCGTCGTGGTGACGGGGCTGCTGGTGCTCGTCCGGGCCCTGTGGATTCTCGTGACCGTGTTCCTGCCCCAGCGGATCCAGGGGCAGCGGAACGTCCTCGCCTGCTCGCTCGTCCTCTCCTGGGCCGGGATGCGCGGCGTCGTCTCGCTGGCGGCCGTGCTGGCGCTCCCGCTGACCGCGTCGGGCGGACGGCCGTTCCCGGGTCGCGAGGCCCTGGTGATCGTGACGCTCACCGTCATCGTGCTCACTTTGGTCGGGCAGGGGCTGACGCTGCCCTCGTTCATCCGGGCCCTCGGCCTCGGTACGGACCCCGGGCTCCGCGAGGAAGAGGCCCGCGCCCGCCAGCGCCTGCTGGAAGCGGCCACGCGGCGCCTCGACGAGCTGGACCCGGTGTGGCCGGGTCATCGCCCCCTCCTCGATCAGCTGCGCGAGACGTACCGCCATCGGTCCGAGCACGTCGAGCGCCAGCGGGACGCCGCCGAGGGCGACGAAGAGGACCGCGAGCTGATCGAGCACCGGGAGATCCGGCGCACGGTCATCGGCGCCGAACGCGAGGCGCTGCTGCGCCTTCGCGCCGAGGGCGACGTCAGCGACGAGGTGCTGCGTGACCTCGAGCGGGAGCTCGACCTCGAAGAGCGCCGCATGGACGCGTGACGCCGTGGTACGGATGTAGCCGAAGGAGGTTCCCGCATGGCCATTCCGCCGGGTGACGTGGTCAAGCAGCAGGTCGCCGCCCACTGGGATCGGCGCGCCTCGCACTTCGACGAGGACTTCGGGCACAGCATCCGCACGCCGGGCGAGCGCGCCGCCTGGGACCGCATCCTCGGTCTCGTCGTCCCCGACGGGCCCGCGCTCGACGCCCTCGACGTCGGCTCCGGCACCGGCTTCCTCAGCTTCGAGCTGGCGGCGCGCGGTCATCGAGTCACCGGCGTCGACTTCGCCCCCGCGATGATCGCCCAGGCCCGACGCAAGGCGGCCGAGCACGGTGTCGCGGCCCGGTTCGAGGAGGCCGACGCCGAGCAGCTGCCCTTCGCGCGAGCGAGCTTCGATCTCGTCATCAGCCGCCACCTGCTGTGGACCCTCCCGCATCCGGAGGCGGCGATCGGCGAGTGGATCCGGATCCTGCGACCGGGAGGACGCCTGGCGGTGGTGGACGGTCAGTTCGACACGACGGCCCTCACGACGCCACCGGCCGGCAGCGCCCGAGCCAGCGCCGAGTACGCCGCGATCGGCGATCGGCTGCCGTTCCTCGGCGGCCGACCCCGGGAAGAGATCGAGGCCCTCCTGCGAGCCCGCGGCCTGGTCGACGTGGGCAGTGACCCCCTGCTCGATCTGGTGGCGGCCCAGGCGCAGCGGATGGTCGACGAGGGGCTGGAGCCTCGCACCCATCGCCGCTACGTGGTCTGGGGCGACATCACCCCGGGGCGATCGTGACGTCACGCGAAACGCGCGACCGCCGGCGCTCTGGTGGTAGGGTGAAGGCACCAGTGCGCTTGATCGACGAAGGAGGTGCGTCATGACTCAAAGCTTCCGGCGGTGGTTGATCGTTCCCGCGTGCGTCGCGATCGTGGCGCTGTCCTATGGCGCCGCCGATGCCGCCGACAAGTCGAAGGTCGATCAGGCGACCAGGCGGGTCCAGCAGGGCGCCCGGCAGATCGGCCAGGGGGAGATCGGCTCGGGCTTCAAGGAGATGTTCACGGGCGTCGGTTACACGATCGTCGAGGGCGCCAAGTTCAGCGGCAACACGATCGGCGAGTTCTTCAAGCGGACGTTCAGCAGCTAGGTCCCGCGAGGCTACAGGCGCAGGCGCGGATCGAGGAGATCGCGGAGCCCGTCGCCGAGCAGGTTGGCGCCGAGCACCACCAGTGAGATGGCCATGCCCGGCACCGTGGCCAGCCACCAGGCGTTGGACAGGTAGTCCCGTCCCTCGGCGAGCATCGCGCCCCACGAGGGCTGCGGCGGCTGCACACCCAGCCCCAGGAAGGACAGGCCCGACTCGAGCAGGACCATCGTCGCGAACTGGCTCGACCCGATGACCAGGATCGGGGCCAGCGCGTTCGGGAGAATGTGCAGGAGGACCACGCGGAGGTCGCTGGCGCCCAGCGTGCGAGCGGCCTCCACGTAGTCGAGCTGGCGAATCGTGAGCACGCTCGCCCGTACCGTCCGCGCGTAGAGCACCCACCCCGAGAGGGCCAGGACGGACACGAGGGCGCCGGCGCTGGTGCCCACCACCGCCACGATCGCAATGGCCAGCATGATGACGGGAAAGGCCAGCTGCACGTCGGCCGCCCGCATGACGAGCGTGTCCAGCCGGCCGCCGAGCACGCCCGCGGCCAGCCCCACCGCCACCCCCACCCCGGCCGCCAGCACGACGGCCCCCGCCGCCAGCGCCAGCGAGACGCGGCCGCCGTAGAGCAGGCGCGCAAGGATGTCGCGTCCGAGGTTGTCCGTCCCCAGCGCGTACTGCGAGGCGCCGCCGAGCACCCGGGGGGGCTGCAGCCGCTTGCCGAAGCTCGGCTTGATCGGGTCGGACGATGCCAGCAGTGGCGCCGCCACGCTGGCCACGATCACCGCAGCGAGGATGAGGCCGCCCACGACGGCCATCGGATGGCGCAGGAGCCGGCTCATCCGTAGCGGATGCGAGGGTCGAGCACGGTGTAGAGCAGGTCGATGACCAGGTTGATGACGATGAAGATCGTGGCCGACAGGATCAGGACCGTCTGCACCACCGGGAAGTCGCGGAAGAAGATGGCGTCGACGACGAGCTTGCCCATGCCCGGCCAGGCGAAGATCGACTCGGTGATCACCGCCCCGCCCAGGAGCGTGCCGATCTGCAGCCCGAGCACCGTGAGCAGCGGGATCGTCGCGTTCCGGAGCGCGTGGCGCCAGATCACCGTGCGCTCCCCCAGCCCCTTGGCCCGGCCGGTCCGGATGTACTCCTGTCCGAGGATCTCCAGCAGGCTCGAGCGGGTCAGGCGCGCCACCAGCGCCGTGGGGAACGCGGCCAGCGTGATGCTCGGCAACACGAGGTACCGCCAGCCCTGGAAACCGGAGGTCGGCAGCCAGCGCAGGGTGACGCCGAAGAGCAGGATCAGCATGATCCCCAGCCAGAAGTTCGGCAGCGACTGCCCGAGCACGGCCAGCACGGTGCCGGCGTAGTCGTAGCCGGTCCCCCGGCGGACCGCGGCCACCACGCCGATCGATACCCCGAAGACGACCGTGAGCACCATGGCCGCCAGCGCCAGCTGGATCGTGGCGGGGACGCGCTCGACGACGACCCGGAGCGCCGGCGCCCGGTACTGGAACGACTGACCGAAGTCGCCGCGCGCCACCGAGCGCAGGAAGATGCCGTACTGCACCCACAGCGGCTCCTGCAGGCCGAGCTCGCGGTTGAGCGCATCGACGGCCGACTGGGGCGCGCCCTCGGGCAGGAGCATCTTGGCGGGGTCGCCCGGCACCACGCGCAGGATCACGAACACCAGCAGCGAGACGCCGGCGAGCGTCACCGCCGACTGGCCGAGCCGCCTCAGCAGATAGGAGCGCACCGGCGGCCTAGGTCGTCGGCGACGAGATCAGGCGATGCCGACCTCGTGCAGCAGCACGTAGTAGTCACGCCGCGCCTCGAAGTTGCGCAGCTTGTCGCTGATGGCGTAGATGGCCACGCTGTAGTACGGCCAGATCTCGGGCTCGTCCTCCCACAGGATCCGCTCGATCTCCTCGTACTTCTGCTGGCGCACCTTGGGATCGGGCACCCGGCCCTCCGCGATGAGCTGCTCCACCTTGGGATCGGCGAAGCGCGTCATCTTCTCGGCCCCGGCCTTGGTGAACCACTGGCCGAAGTACCAGTCGGGGTCGTGCGGCATGTGGGCCCAGCCCGAGAAGAAGAGGTCGTAGTTGCCCGCCGTCCGCTGCTCGCGGGCGGTGGCAATCTCCAGATTTCGGATGTTCACCTTGATCCCGACGTCGCCCAGCATCGCCGCCACCGCCTGGGCGATCTCCAGCTGCTTGGGATAGAGATCCTTCATCAGCACGAAGTCGATGACGAGGTTCGACTGACCGGCCTGCTTGAGCAGCTGGCGGGCCTTGTCGGGGTCGTACGGCTTCTGCCCGAGATTCGTGTGGCCGATGAGCCCGGGCGGGACGGGGTTCACGACCGGCCGGGCATAGCCCAGCAGCAGGTCCTTGATGATGACGTTGCGGTCGATGGCCAGCGAGATGGCCTTGCGCACGCGCGGGTCCTTGACCGTGTCCCGGGCGAGCTGGAAATGCCAGCGCTGCGCCTCGAGTGCCGGCGTGTCGAGGACCTTCACGCCCGGCGTGCCCTTGAGGGTCTGGACCATGTCCGGCCACACCCGATCGATCACGTGGATCTCCCCGGCCCGGAGGGCGGCCGCCCGCGTGGACAGCTCGGGGATGAAGCGGACGGTCACCTTCTCCACCTTGGGGACGCCCGGCTTCCAGTACTTGGGGTTGGCCGCCAGCTCCACGCGGTCGCCGTGGATCCAGCTGACGAACCGGAACGGGCCCGTTCCCACCGGCTTCTGGAAGAACGCCTCCTCGGCGCCGGCCACGCTGGGCGGCAGCATGCCGAGCATCGTGAGGTGCGCCGGCAGCGAGCCGAAGGGGCGCTTCGTCGTCACCGTGACCGCGTAGTCACCGTCCTTCTGGACGTCCTCGATGTCCTGGTAGACGAACGACTTGACGAGCTTGGCGTTGTCCCGCACGCGCTTGAGGGTGAAGACCACGCTGTCGGCCGTGAAGGGGCTGCCGTCGTGGAAGGTGACGCCCTTGCGCAGCGTGAATCGCCACGTGGTGTTGTTGACGGGCCGCCAGGTCTCGGCCAGGGCCGGCACGAACTTGTCGTCGTTGGTGACGTCGAGCAGCGGATCGTAGACGTGGCGGAGCACGGAGGTCGCCGAGATCGAGTAGTGATTCGCGGGGTCGAGCGTGAGCATCCGCTCCGACAGTCCGGCGATGATCTCCCCCCGCCGGGCCTGGGCCCGCGCCACCCCGGGGCCGACCATGGAGGCGCCGAGGACGGCTCCGCCGGCGAGAAGGAATTGACGACGATTGACGGTCGGCTTCGGCATGCGCTGATCCCCCGGGCCGGTATCCTCGCAGCCCGCCACCGCTGGCGTCAAGGCGCGATCTCGAACTCCGTGGCCCATCGATCGAGGAAGAGCGCCAGCATCTTCGTGCGCTCGAGCAGCGTGGCGACCTCGATGAACTCCTCGGCGCTGTGGGCACGGTTGCCGCGCGGTCCCATGCCGTCGAGCGTGGGGGCCAGAGCGGAGGTGTGGTTGCCGTCGGAGCCACCCCCGGTCTTGATGGCGCGCACCTCCACGCCGAGGTCGCGCCCGGCGGCCCCCATGATCTCCAGCAACCGCTCGGTCCCGGGCAGTCCGGGGGGCCACGGCGGGAAGCTCACCTCGCCCGAGAAGCGGGCGGTCGTGCCAGGGACGTGCGGCTGGGCGCAGATCTTCTGCATCGTCGCGATCGCTGCCTCGGCGTCCGCCCGACTCCAGGCTCGCAGGTCGACCTCGGCGAACGCCCGGTCGGCGACCACGTTGGGGCGCTCGCCGCCGCGCACGGTGCCGACGTTGACGGTCGTGCCCTTCTCGAGATCGGTGAGCGCGTGCAGCGCGGCGATCTTCTGGGCGAGATCCCAGATGGCGCTGGCGCCCAGCTCGGGCTGGAGCCCGGCGTGGGCGGCTGTGCCCGTGACCTCCAGGAGGAACGTCCCGGCGCCCTTGCGCGCCATCACGTACTCGCCGCCGGGCCGCGCCGGCTCCAGGATGCCGACGCTGTGGGCGCGGCGCGCCTCCTCGCCGATGACCTCGCGCGAGGTCGGGGACAGGCGCTCCTCATCGGCGTTGAACACGACGCTGACGTTGGTCTCCGCCCAGGTGCGCGTGCGCGCCTCCTGGTGGGCCCGCAGCGCGTACAGGAGGGCGGTCAGGCCGCCCTTCATGTCGTACACGCCGGGGCCCCACGCGCGCCCCTGGTCGTCGATGCGGAACGGCCGCTGCTTGGCCGTGCCGGACGGGAACACGGTGTCGTAGTGGCCGACGAACAGGAAGCGCTTGGGCCCGGTGCCCGGCTTGTCGCCGACCAGGTGATCGCCGAAGCGGTCGTTGACGACGCGGCGGACGGTGAAGCCGAGCCGCTCGAGCCGCTCGACCAGGATGGCGCCGACGCGGTTGACGTCCAGCACGTCGTCGGTGCCGCTGTCGTGGTTCACGAGACGCGCGAGGAACTCGATCTGCTCGTCGCGCCAGCCGTCGAGGCGGTCCAGGAGGTCGCGCATCGCCGTATGATACCCTGGCCCCGCCAAGGAGAACCGCGGTGCAGATCGGCGTCGACATCGGCGGTACCTTCACCGACATCGTGGCCCTCGACCGCGCGGGCCGCCTGGCCCTCGCGAAGGTTCCGAGCACCCCGAAGGATCTTCTGGAGGGCATCGGCGCCGCCGTCACCCAGGTGCTGGCGCTGGCCGGGGCCCGGCCGGCCGACGTGGAGCGCTTCATCCACGGCACCACCGTTGCCACCAACGCCGTCCTCGAGCAGAAGGGCGCGGTCACCGCGATCCTCACCACCGAGGGATTCGAGGACGTGCTCGAGCTCGGACGCATGAAGCGCTCGCGCATGTACGACCTGGCGATGGATCCGGAGGTGCCGACGTTCCTCGCCCCCCGCCGGCGCCGGATAGGCATCCGCGAGCGGCTCGACGCCCGGGGCCAGGTCCTCGTCCCGCTCGACGAGGACGCGGTGCGGGCGGCGGTGCCGGCGCTCCGCGCCCAGGCCGTGCAGGCGATCGCCGTCTGCTACCTGTTCTCGTTCGTGAACCCCGCCCACGAGCGGCGCACGCGCGAGATCGTCGCCGAGCTGGCGCCCGAGATCAGCGTCTCGCTCTCGTCGGAGGTCGATCCCACGTTCCGCGAGTACGAGCGCCTGTGCGTGACGGCCTTCGATGCCTACCTCGGCCCGGTCGTGAAGCGCTACCTCGCCGGGCTCGCCGACACGCTGCGGGGGCTCGGCGTCCCCGGCGTGCCGCTGATCATGCGCTCGCGTGGCGGCATCGTGTCGGCGGCGCTCGCCGCCCAGCAGCCCGTCACGCTCTTTCTGTCCGGTCCGGCCGGCGGCGTGATCGGCGCCGGCTTCGCCGCCGAGCGCTCGGGCGTGCGCGATTTCGTCTCTCTCGACATGGGCGGCACCAGCAACGACGTCGCCATGGTCCGCGACGGGACGCCACTCCTGGCCAGCGAGGGCGCGATCGGTCCCTATCCCGTGCGCACGCCGATGGTGGACGTGAACACGATCGGCGCCGGCGGCGGGAGCATCGCCTGGATCGACGCGGCGGGCGGGCTGCGGGTGGGCCCGCGCAGCGCCGGTGCCGACCCCGGCCCCGCCTGCTACGGCCGCGGCGGGGACGAGGCAACCGTGACCGACGCCAGCGTCGTGCTCGGCTACCTCAACCCCGCGCGGTTCGCCGGCGGCACGCTCGCACTGGACGTCGCGGCGGCCGAGCGCGCGGTAGCCACGGTCGGGCGGCGGCTGGGCGTGGACACCGTGACCGCCGCCGCCGGCATCCATCGCGTGGTGAATGCGCGGATGGCCGACCAGATCCGCCTGGTCACGATCAAGCGGGGTTACGACCCCCGGCAGTTCTCGCTGGTGGTGCTGGGCGGGGCGGGGCCGGTCCACGGCGCCGCCCTGGCCGCCGAGATGGGAATGGCCGAGGTGCTCGTGCCCGAGGCGCCGGGCGTCCTCGCCGCCTTCGGCCTCCTCGCCGCCGCCATCGAGCATCACCACGCGCGCACGCTGCAGGCGCGCACCGACGCCGCCGACCTCGACGCCGTCAACCGGTGCCTGGCCGAGCTCGACGCGGCCGGGCGCGGCCGCATGGGCGAGGAGGGGGTGCCGGCCGACCATGTGCGCGTGGCCTACGCCGCCGACATGCGCTACGTCGGCCAGGCGTACGAGCTGGAGGTGCCGATCGCGGTGCCGGTCACGCCCGAACGGATGCCGGAGATCCTGGCGGCGTTCCACGCGGTCCACGAGCGCGTCTACGGCTACGCCCGTACGCAGCAACCGGTGGAGTTCGTGAACTTCCGCGCGGTGCACAGCTATCCGCTGCCCCGGCCGGTGGTGACGCCGGCGGCCCGCGCGACCGGCTCGCTGGCCGACGCGCGTCTGGGCGAGCGCCGTGCGTACTTCGGGGCCTTCGTGCCGACGGCGATCTACGAGCGGGCCCGCCTGCCGCTCGGAGCGCGCCTGGCCGGCCCGGCCATCGTGGAGCAGAGCGACACGACCACCGTGATCCCACCCGGCGTCACCGCGCTCGTCGACGATGCCGGCAACCTGCGGCTGCGGAGGGCGTGATGGCCATCGACCCGATCCTGCTCGAGGTGCTGCGCAACCGGCTGGACGCCATCGCCGACGAGATGGAGCTGACGCTCCTCAAGAGCGCGGCCTCACCGATCGTGAAGGAAGGCCTCGACGCCTCGGCCGCGCTGTTCAACACCCAGGGCGAGACCATCGCCCAGGCGGCGGCGATCCCCATCCACCTGGGCGCCCTGCAGTTCGCGGCGCAGCGGCTCGTGCGCGCGTTTCCTCCCGAGCGCATGCAGGACGGCGACGCCTTCTTGCTCAACGACCCCTACGACGGCGGCACCCACCTGCCCGACATCACGCTGGCGGTACCGGTGCTCGCCGACGGCCGCGTGGTGGCGCTGGCGTGCACGATGTGCCACCACCAGGACGTGGGCGGCCGCACGCCCGGCAGCGTCCCGACCGACGCCACCGAGCTCTACCAGGAGGGCGTGATCATCCCGCCTACCCAGCTCTTCCGGGCCGGCGTGCTGGACGAGAACCTCTTCCGCCTGCTCACCCGCAACGTCCGCCTGCCCGACGTGTTCACCGGCGACCTCATGGCCCAGCTGGCGGCCGGACGGCTCGGGGGCATCCGCCTGCAAGAGCTGTTCGCGGCCCATGGCGTTGCCACCGTGGTGTCGTATGTCGACGAGCTGCTCTCGCGAGCCGAGCGGCTCACGCGCGCCCAGATCGCCGACATCCCCGATGGCGACTATGCGTTCGCCGACTGGCTCGACGACGACGGCGTCGACATCGGCCGGCCCGTGAAGATCGCGGTGACCCTGCGCGTGCGGGGCTCGTCCATGACCTTCGACTTCACGGGCAGCGATCCCCAGGTGCGCGGCCCCTTCAACTCGGTGCCGGCCTCGACGATGTCGGCGGTGTACTACGCGGTGCGGGCGATCTCGGATGCCTCGGTCCCGAACAACGGTGGCTGCTTCCGCGCCGTCGACGCGATCCTCCCGGAGGGGACGATCGTGAACCCGCGGCCGCCGGCACCGGTGAGCTGCCGGACGGCGACGATCAAGCGCATCGCCGACACGATCCTCGGCGCGCTGGTCGGTGCCCTGCCCGGCCGCATGCCGGCGGCGAACTCGGGCACGCTGCTGGTGATGGCCTTCGGCGGCCGCGACCCCGAGACCGGGCGTCCGTTCGTGGCCAGCGAGCTGGCCGCCGGCGGCATGGGGGCCCGGCCCGACAAGGACGGCATCGACGTCATCGAGACCGACGTGTCGAACTGCATGAACATCCCGGTCGAGTCGGTGGAGATGAACTTTCCGCTGCGCATCGCCCGCGCGCGCCTGTGGACGGGCTCGGGCGGCGCCGGGCGCTTCCGCGGCGGTCTGGGGCTGGAGAAGGTCTACGAGGCGACGACCACGGACGTGATGGTCTCCCATCGCGGCGAGCGTTTCGCGTCATCGCCGTGGGGTCTCGAGGGCGGCGCGCCCGGCGTCCGGGCCCACGCGCATATCGAGAGAGCGGACGGCACTCGTGAGGAGCTGCCGTCGAAGAAGATGATCGTCCTGCACCCGGGCGATCAGCTCTGGGAGTACATTGCCGGCGGCGCCGGCTACGGCGATCCGCTGGACCGCGAGCCGGCCGCGGTGCTCGCCGACCTGCTCGACGGCAAGATCACGGCGGCCGGGGCCGCGCTGGAGTATGGCGTCGTCTTCACGGCCGACGGCACCGCGGTGGACGAGGTGAAGACGAAGGAGTCGAGGGCGGCCCGGCGACGGACGTCGTCATGATCCCGGTGATCGATCTCGGGCCCTACCTCGCGGCCCGCCCGGGGGCCGGGGCCGCCACGGCGGCCGCGCTCGGGCGAGCCCTGCAGGACGTCGGCTTCTTCGTGATCGTGAACCACGGGATTCCGCCGGCGCTCATCGACGACACCTTTGCCGAGGCCCGGCGCTTCCACGCCCAGTCCATGGACGCCAAGCTCGCCCTGCGCATGAACGAGCACAACAACGGGTACATGATGCTGGGGCGTTACGCCGTGTGGACCTCGGACGTGAACGCCAACGACAAGCCCGACCTGAACGAGGCGTTCTTCGTCAAGCGCGAGCGCGGGCCGGACGATCCGCTCGTGCGGGCCGGACGGCGCTTCGCCGGGCCCAACCAGTGGCCGGCGGACCTGCCCGGCTTTCGGGAGACCGTCCTCGCCTACACCGAGGCCGTCGACACCCTGGGCCGGAAGCTCCTGCCCCTCTGCGCGACGGCCCTCGACCTGCCTCCGGATGCCTTCGACGGCGCCTTCGCGGAGAGCCAGTTCAGCTTCCGGCTCACCCACTATCCGCCGGTACTGCCCGAGGCGAACCAGTTCGGCATCGCCCCCCACACGGACGCCAACTTCATCACCTTCCTCGCCCAGACCGAGGTGCCGGGGCTGCAGGTGCGGATGCCGGACGGGGCGTGGGTCGACGTGCCGTACGTCCCCGGCTCCTTCGCCGTGAACTCGGGGGACATGATGCAGCGGTGGACGAACCACCGCTTCAAGTCCACGCCGCATCGCGCGCTGCCGCCGGTGGGTCGTCCACGCTACGCGATCCCGTACTTCATGGGGCCTCATCTCGACACCGAGATCGCGTGCCTGCCCACGTGCCAGGGGCCGGGCAACCCCCCGCGCTACCCGCCCATCAGCTACGCGACGTACCTCGACTGGTGGTACGACACCAACTACAACGCCGCCCGCCAGCGCGACGTCGCCTGAAGCCCCAAGGCGAGAACTCCGAGAACCATCACCCGCATCATTTCCGGCGCCTCCTGGCGTCGTCTGCCCGCTCTGGAGCGTCGAGACAGATCCGCCGTCGGCGCCGGCAGCACAGCGCGTGTCACGACAGCCCAGCGGAGACACCGCGTGTTGTCGAGCCCGCCCGCGGCTCTCACCGGCAGAACGCCCGATCAGGTGTCACTGATCCTCGTTGACTCGCCACGGTGTCTGCCCCACCATCTCGGGGTGCGTCGCCGTCGCTTCCTCCTGACCTCGCTTGCCGGTGCGCTCGCCATGCCCCTCACCGCTGCAGCACCGGCAGTGGCCCAGCCGGGATCAAAGGTCTATCGTATCGGCGCGGTATCGGCAGGAGCTCCCCGATCCTCGCCTCACTGGGTGACGTTCGCCCGGCGCCTGGGCGAGCTCGGCTACGTCGAGGGCAGAAATCTCTCCATCGAGTTCCGGAGTGCCGAGGGCAGACCCGAGCGCTTCCCCGGACTGATGGATGAGCTGGTACGGATGGGTGTCGACGTGATTCTCCCCGTCGGCCCCGAGGCGTCGCTTCGCGCGGCCAGGGAAGCGACCGCTACCATTCCAATCGTGGTGGTGGCGATCGACTACGATCCGGTCGCCCGCGGCTACGTCGGTGGCCTGGCGAGGCCGGGCGGGAACATCACCGGCCTGTTCCTGCGCCAGCCCGAGTTGACGCCCAAGCGGATCGAGCTTCTCAAGGAAGTCGTCCCCAAGGTCCGTCGGCTGGCCGTCTTCTGGGACCCGTTCTCCGTCGATCAGCTCGAGGAGGCCCGAACCGTCGCCCAGGCTGCCGGCCTCGAGCTACAACGCTTCGAGTTTCGCGATCCTCCGTATCGCTTCGACGGCCCCATGAAGGCGGCCGCCCAGCGGCACGCGGGCGCCCTGCTGGGACTGGCCTCGCCGATCTTCTTCCGTCAACGCGCGGATCTGGCCGAGACGGCGATCAGGCACCGGCTGCCCGTGATCGCTCCGTTCCGGGAGTCGGCGGAGGCGGGCGTGCTGATGGCGTATGGCGCGTATCTCCCCGACATGCTTGGACGCGCCGCCGAGTACATCGACCGGGTCCTGAAGGGAGCGAGACCTGCCGATCTCCCGATGGAGCAGCCGACGAAGTTCGAGCTGGTCATCAATCTCAAGACCGCCCGGGCCCTCGGCCTCACGATCCCGCCCGCACTCCTGGCCCGCGCCGACCACGCGATCGAGTAGCTAGCCCGCCCGGTCGTCCCCGAGGTGCTCGCGCCGGCGTGGGAAGCGAGCTATCGTTGACGCATGTCGCGCCTCAGCACCAGAAAGCGAGCGCGCCTCCCGGACAGGGCCTTCGCGTACATCGACTCTCGCGGCCGGCGCCGGTTGCCGGTCCACGACAAGGCGCACGTGAAGAACGCCCTCGCCCGGTTCAGCCGGGTCGTCTTCGAGACCGACGCCGCGCGGGAGCAGACGCGCCGCCGGCTGCTCAATGCGGCGAAGCGATTCCGGATCGTGCCCGTCGGGTTCATCACCGGCCAGCTCCAGTCGGAACAACGGAACGCGACGACCGGCCGCCTCGTCATCGAGCTGGGACGGAACCCCGCGCCGGGCGAGCTCGAACGCCGACTGCGAACCGTTCTGCGTGATCCGACGCTCGCCGTCCTGCACTGGTCCGACGCGGCGGGGGCGTACGTGGACGTCACCGGCAAGCCAGCCCCGCTGCCAGCGGAGGGCGACCGCCGCGGCGTGACGTACCTCGAGCGCCAGGGGCGGCCCATGACGGCGCTGGTGCATGACCCGAAGGTCCTCGACGACGCGGGTCTCTCGGAGACCGTGCTGGCGGCCGTGCGCTTCGTGGTCGAGAAGGAGCGCCTGCACGGTCAGATCCAGGCCACGTCGATCGATGCCGCGGCGCTGCCCAGCGGGTTCGTCACGCTCCTCATGACCGACATCGAGGCGTCCACCGCCCTGCTCCGCCGGCTCGGCGACGGCTACGGCGCGCTGCTGAACGACGTCAGGTCGATCGTCCGGAGAGCGGTGTCGCAAGGGAGCGGCCACGAGATCGATGCGCGAGCCGACGAGTTCTTCGCGGTCTTCGATCGCCCCGCGGCCGCCGTCGAGGCCGCGGTGGCCGTCCAGCGAGCACTCGGCACCCGCACCTGGCCGAATGCTCTGGAGGTGCGCGTGCGGGTCGGGATTCACAGCGGCCGCCCGACGCTCACGGACGTCGGGTACATCGGCCTGGCCGTCCACACCACGGCCCGCCTCTGCACGGCCGCCCATGGGGGGCAGATCGTCGTGTCCGCCGCGACCAGAACGGCGGCTGAAGAGCCGGCACCGACCGGCGTCCGATTCCGGAGCCTCGGTCGACACCGCCTGCCCGGCCTTCCCGACGCCGAGACCCTCTTCCAGATCCAGGCACCGGGACTACGACTGCGCTTCCCACCCCCGCGCATCAGCCGTCGCTCGGCGCCCCGCCACCGCCCCCACGGTCGTCAGGCCGGCCGCGGGGATCGAATGGGTCCCGGTCAGCTGGAGCTTCCCGAGCTCAGGTGAGCGCGAGCGCCTGTCAGCCATCTTTCCAATCACACGCTCCGACGCACGACGGCGTCGCTCAAGCTACTGTTGTTTCGACTCCCTCACCCCTGGCATTCCAAGTGCTGTTGGTCTCCACCGGCGCCGGCGACCCCACCTGGCGCCGAGAGGGAGCGTGTCTGGTGACCATCGTTGAAGGCGAAGCACTGACGCGGTGGCTCCGTCTTCTGGTGCTCATGTGGCTGCTGGTCAGGATCGATGATGCCTGGGACCTGACCATCATCGGCGGCTACGACACCGAGGAGAGGTGCCGCGTCGAGCAGGAGCGCAGTCTCTGGGGTTCGCGGGTGTTCTGCGCCCCCGCCAAGATACGAACCCTCGTGCTGTAGAGGATCGAACGGGTCCGCGCTAGCGCAGCCGCGGGCCCGGGTCCATCTTCAAGAAGACCCGGCCGCCCATCGGGTACCACTCGGGCATGATCGTGACCGCCTGGCCGACGACCTGGAGATCGCGCCAGCACTCCGCCAGACGGCTCTCGCGCCGGTAGGACGTGCTGCCACCCTGCCGGTAGACCAGGTCCATCGCCTCACGGGCGCAGTCGGCGGCATGGACCGCGGCCAGCCGGCAGCGGGCCCGCTGCTCGAGCGTGGTGTCCTCGCCCGCCGCGATGGTGTTCCAGACCTCCGTGATCGTCGAGGTCCGGTACGCGCGTCCGGCATTCAGGATCGCATCGGCCCGACCGACCGCGTCCTGCACTTGAGGATTCTCGCAGAGCCGAGCGGTCCGGCCGCGGGGCGTCTTCTCGACCGCCAGGTCGATCAGCGCGTCGATGCCGGCGCGGGCGATGCCCGTGATCACGGCGCTGTGGTGGGGACCGACCCAGACCTGGGCCGGCAGGGCGTACGAAATTCCCGGCCAGTGGCTCCACTGGTTGTCGAGCGGGACGCCGGCGTGGACCATCGTTCGCCGCTCCGGCAAGAAGACGTCGTCGACCGTCCAGTCGAAGCTGCCGGTTGCACGGAGGCCGGACACGTCCCAACTTCCTGCGACGGTCTGCGCTTCGGATCGGTGGAAGACACCGCGCCAGTAGACCGAGGTGCCATCCGGGCTGCGACGTGGCTGGTCACCGTCGAGGATCTGGAAGCTACCCAGCATCCAGGCGCTCTCCTGGCAGCCGGTACCGAATGGCCAGCGACCGGTGACGCGGTAGCCACCGTCGACAGGCATGGCCTGGCCGCCCCCCTGCACGGCGGTGCCGGCGATGGCAACGTCGCCTCCGGGCCCGAAGATCTCCTGGATACCCTCGTCCGGCAAACCGAGCGTGACGAGCTGGGCGATATTGTTGTTGCAGAGGTTCCAGCCGACCGAGCCGGAACCCTCGGCCAGCAGCTCGACCGTCCGCAGATAGGTGAGCGGGTCGACCTGCAGGCCGCCCAGCTCACGCGGTCGCACGAGCCTGTAGAAGCCGGCCGCGTGGAACTGTTCAACCAGCGCCTTCGGCAAGCACTGCTCGCGCTCGAGCTCGTCGTGATAGCCGCGGATGACCGACCGCAGCGCGGCCGCGGCTCGTACCGGGGGCTGAGCTTCGACGTCGGCGGGCAAACGCTTGTCATCGGCGATCAGTGGCATTGACCGGGATGTTCCGCTGGCCAAGTGGAGGTGTCAAGAGGTACTGTCGCTGATCATCACCAACCAGGAGACCTGCTCATGCCCCGTCTAGGCTTCGGTGCGTTCCTCGCCCCCCACCACCCCATCGGCGAGCATCCGATGCTGCAGTTCCGCCGCGATCTCGATCTCGTCCAGCGCCTGGACGAGCTCGGGTACGACGAGTTCTGGTGCGGGGAGCATCACTCCAGCGGCTGGGAGATGATCGGGTCGCCCGAGATGTTCCTGGCCGCCGCCGGCGAACGCACGAAGCGCATCAAGCTCGCCACCGGGGTCGTCTCCCTGCCCTACCACCACCCGTACAACGTGGCCCAGCGGATGGTGCAGCTCGACTACATGACCGGTGGGCGGGTGATCTTCGGCTCCGGTCCGGGGGCACTGGCCTCCGACGCCCACACGCTCGGGATCGATCCCATGCTGCTGCGCGACCGCCAGGACGAGGCCATCGGCGTCATCCGCCGCCTGATGCGCGGCGAGCGCCTGACCGTCAAGTCCGACTGGTTCACCTTGCAGGACGCCGCCCTGCAGCTGCTGCCGCTGCAGGAAGACATGCCCTTCGCGGTCGCCTCCCAGATCAGCCCCTCGGGCATGACGCTGGCCGGCAAGCACGGCATCGGTATCATCTCGATCGGCTCACTGTCCGAGGAGGGCCTGAACGCCCTGCCGACGCAGTGGGGCTTCGCGGAGGCCGCGGCCGCCGAGCACGGCCAGACCGTCGATCGCCAGAACTGGCGCGTGCTGATGAGCTGGCACATCGCCGAGACCCGCGACAAGGCCCGCGCCGAGGCCCGGGAGGGGCTGTTCCGCCATCACAACGAGTACATCACGGCGACCCTGCAGCGGCCCGGCGCGCGGCCCTACGGAAACCCCGACGAGGCCGTGGACAAGACCGCCTTCGTCCCCGGCGCCGTCGCCACCATCGGTACGCCCGACGATCTGGTGGCGCGCATCAAGTCGGTGCTCGAGATCTCCGGCGGGTTCGGGACCGTCGTCGGCTTCGTCCACGACTGGGCCAACCCCGAGAACACGATGCGCAGCTGGGACATGGTGGCGCGCTACGTGGTGCCGGAAATCAACGGCTATCTCGCCCACCTGCGAACGTCGCGTGAGTTCGTCGCCAACAACCGCGAGTACTTCAATCGCGCGCGGCAGGCCGTGATGGCGAAGATCACCGAGAACCCGGCGGCGGCCGAGGCGCTCAAGGTCACGAAGTCGCCGCTGCTGTCCGCCGCGGCCGGCAGCGTGCCCGATCTGAACCCGACCCCTGACCGGGTCGCCTCGCGATGAGGGACCTGGCTTCATACACGATCCGGAGGCTCCGATGACAGACAAGATCCGCGTGGGAATCGTGGGAGCGACCGTGACACAGGGCGGCAGCGGCTGGGGAGCCAACGCCCACGTTCCCGCCCTGAAGGCCCTGCCGGGCTATGAGCTGAAGGCGGTGTGCACCGCGCACGAGGACACCGCCAAGGCCTCGGCCGCGGCGTTCGGCGCCGAGCGGGGCTTTCACCGCTTCAGTGACATGGCGGCCTCTCCGGAGGTCGACCTCATCGTCGTCTGCGTGCGCGTGCCCGGCCACCGGGAGCTGGTCATGGCCGGCCTGCAGGCCGGCAAGGCCGTGTGCTGCGAGTGGCCGCTCGGGGCGACGCTGGCCGAGGCGCAGGAGATGGCCGGGCTCGCCCGCCAGCGCTCGCTCAAGAGCATCGTCGGCCTGCAGGCGCGCAGCGACCCGGCGATCCTGTACGCGCGTGACCTCGTCCAGGCCGGCCACATCGGTGAGGTGCTCACGGCTCACCTGAACGCCTCGGTGCCGGCGGTGCTGCAGCGGGGCCCCGGCCGCATCTGGCAGGGCGTGCGCACCAACGGCGCCAACACGATGACCATCGCCGGCGGCCACGCCATCGACGCCATGTGCGCCGTGCTCGGCGAGTTCGCGGAGCTCTCGGCCCGGGTGTCGACCCGGATCCCGGAGTGGCGGGACATGAGCGGGAAATCCGTCCCGGTTGATTCGCCGGACAGCATCAACGTGGTCGGCCGCCTGGCCAGCGGCGCCGAGGTCTCGGTCAACGTGGCCGCCGTTCCCTCGAATCCCAGCGGCAACCGGCTGGAGATCTATGGGCGCGAGGGTGCCCTGGTCGTCCGGACGGATGGCTCGCTCAACATCGGCCCGAGCCAGGTGCTGGCGGGCCAGGGCAAGGAGCCCCTGGCGCCGATGCCCGTCCCGGCCAAGTACAGGGTCGCGCCGGAAGGCACGCCGAGCGGCCAGCCCTACAACGTCGCCCAGGCCTACGCGCGCGCTGCCGACGCCCTGCGCGGCCGCGGATCGTTCGACGTCGACTTCAGCCTGGCCGTTCAGCGCCACACGCTGATCGACGCGATCGAGCGGTCCTCCGCCACGGGCCGGTCGGTGAGGATCGACTAGCGTGCACGATACCGACCTGGGGCCGGGGCGTCCGGACGCCGACGAGTGCCTGCCCTACTACTTCACGTACATCAATGTCGTCCCCGACGGGCACGTCGTGAAGCTCCTCGAGCGTCAGATCGCCGACAGCGCCGCGTACCTGTCCGCCTTCGCGCCGGAGCAGGCGCTCTGGCGGGAGGCGCCGGGCGAGTGGAACCTCACCGAGATCGTCGGGCACCTGGTCGATACCGAGCGTGTCTTCGAATACCGCGCGCTCCACATCGCGCGCGCCGATCCCGTCATGTGGACCTCGGTCGAATTCCCCAACTACGCGGCGGCCGCCAACCACCAGGCGCGGCCCCTCGGCGACGTGGTGGCCGAATACGCGGCGGTACGGGCCGCGTTCGTCGCATTCCTGCGTGGCCTGGATCAGGCCGCCTGGCAGCGCCGCGCGCCGGCGGACTGGACCATCCGCAGTGTCCGCGCCATCGCCTACACCATGGCCGGCCACGAGCTCCATCACCTGGCTCAGCGTCCGCCGGCAGCACGGCGGCCGTATGGAGGACGTCTACTGCTTCGGCCGCGCCCTCGCCCCGACCATCGCGCCCGGCGAGGCAGCCATCCTCGCCGGGGGCCCGCTCCCTGTTGAACCGCACGCCGCCCACCCCCTGGCCCCGTTCAACCGTTTTTTTCGACTACCGGCTCCCGAGAGCCGCCAGCGAGGCGATCAACGCTACGATCTCGTCGGGTTCGACGGGCTTGCCGACATGCGCCTGAAACCCGGCGGCCAGGATCCGAGTCCGGTACTCGGACCCAACGTACCCGGTCAGCGCAATGGCGGGGAGCGTGCGGCCGCCGCGCTGCGCTTCGTGCGCCCGCAGTTGGCGGATCAGCGCGAAGCCGTCCTCGCCGGGCATTCCGACGTCGCTCACGATCACATGCGGCTGCAGTACGTCGAGTTGCGTGAGAGCGTCCCGCACCGATTCGAACGAGCTCACCTTCGCGCCAGCCAGCTCCAGCAGGAGCGCGAGCACTTGCCGCCCATCAGCATCGTCCTCGACGAGAACGATGCGGAGACCGTCGAGTCGACACTGGCCAGGGGCAGCCGCGGTCGTCGCGGCAACCGGCGGCGCTCCGGTCTCGGATGCTTCAGACGCCGGGCGAACTGGAAGCCGGACGGTGAACGTTGCCCCGTGTCCGACACCCGGACTTCCGGCGTGGACAGTTCCTCCGTGGTGCTCGACGAGGCCTCGCACGATCGAGAGGCCGAGACCGAGCCCCCCCTGCCGCCGCGTCGTCGAGGATTCTGCTTGGGCGAAGCGATCAAAGATACGGGGAAGAAACGCCGGGTCGATCCCCTGCCCGGTGTCGGCGACCTGAACTTCGGCGTGAGACCCCACCGATGTCACCTGTATCCTGATCTGCCCGCCGGCCGGCGTAAACTTGACGGCATTCGACAAGAGATTCGCGATGACCTGTTGTAACCGCAGGGTATCGCCCGCGACGGGCTCAGGTGCCTGCGGACACGTCACCGTGATGTGCACACCCTTGACTTCGGCAGCTAGGCGCACCTCATCAAGCGCTCCCTGAACCACAGCCACGAGATCGACGGGCAGCGGCTCGATGCGGAGGCGCCCCCCCAGGATGCGTGATGCATCGAGGAGATCGTCGATGATGCTCGTCAGCAACCGTCCGTTCCGCTCGATCGTCCGGATCGCGTTGAGCGCCCGCTGGGGATCGAGCTGGCCGCCACCGAGCAGATGCGCCCATCCGAGAACTGCGTTGAGCGGCGTTCGCAGCTCATGGGAGACGTTCGCCAGGAACTCGTCCTTCAGACGGTTGGCTGCCTCGGCGTCGGCGCGGGCCGCCTCCGCTTGGTCGGCCAACTCCTGGGCGCGCATCGAGCCGACGACGAGCTGCTCGTTCGCCTCGCGAAGGCGATCCAGTAACGACTGCCGATCCATCGCTGTCTCGTCTTGCGCACCGGATGACCGTGCCTCGGGGTCCCGGGTCGGCTCATTCTGGGAGGGGGACATCCAACACCCCTACGACTTCCGACCCGATCGGCGCGATCGCGAGGCACGCTCGAGTTCGGGCGCCTCGCCGGACTTCCGAGCGGGATTCCCGGTGAGGAGCCCATGGTACGCCGGAACCATCGCGTCGACGACGAGGCCCTCCGAAGTGACCTCATAGAGTCGCAAGTCCTTACTGTGCTCGCTGCCGCGGATCTTCACGACTGTCATGAGCCTCTTGAGGCGCCCTTCAATCTCGACGTATCGCTGGAGGATGATGACATCGGCGAGGAAGGCGTTCTCGCGGGGGCCGAGCCGAAGCTCACGCGTAGGAGTCCTCGATCTCCAGGGTCATCATCACGGTCACGCCCAGCCCGGTCAAGCACACCGACCATCCGGTAGAGCGACTCGCGGAAGTCCTCGCGAAAGGCCGGCGAGACCGCCAGCTCGAAGCCGGACAGCGAGTCGATGACGACGCGCGTGGCTCCTGTGCGCGCTGATCGACCGCCCGGAGCTCCTAGCAGCGTCTCGTCGACGGAGAGATCCAGCGGTCGGAGATACACGACCTCCAGACTGACCGTCGCTGGATCATCTGATCGAGCTCACGGCCCCGCCAGCGTGGTCGTGCAGGTACCCAGCCGGACGCTTCTCGAAGATCGCGATCACTCCCGGGCTCGCCCCGCCTGATTCCCTCGGCGATGAACTCTGCCGTCAGCACCGTCTTCCCCGAGCCGGAGGGGCCGGCAATGAGCACGGAGTACCCCTTCGGGATGCCGCCATCCAGCATCTCGTCGAGCGCCGGCGACGCCGGTCGAGAGGCGCTGCCACGGGCGTCGAGGGCGGCGACGCGCCCGTTCGTCGGCTCCTCCTCCGGCTTGGGGATACGCGGGAACACTCTGACGCCGTCGCGCGGTGATCCGGAAGGTGTGCAGTCCCGGCAGGTCACCCTGCCCGCGCATCTTCACGACCTGGAGCTTCCGCACGATCGAGTTGCGCTCGGCCCGCTGAGACAGCCCGAGGATGCCGTCGGCGACCGTGTACACCGGATGGTCCTGGGCCTCGGGCTGCGGTGAACTCGCCGATCAGGAAGGTCGTTGCCTCCCATGCCGTGAGATGGAGCGCCAGGCGCTGGACGAAGTCCTGCAGCTCGAGCCGCCGCTCGGTTCCACCGAGCGGCTCGCATCACCGAGCGGAAGGAATCGACGACGACGATGCCGGGCGAGGCGGTTTCGACCTCGTGCACGATGCTGTCGAGCACCGCCGTCAGACCCTGCCGCAGCACCGCGTCGCTGAGCGAGACGAAGCGAATGGTGCCATTGACCTTCGCGGGGTCGAAGAAGCTGTACAGCTGCTGATACCGGAGCATCTTGAGCGGCGGCTCGCCGAGGATCGTGAAGTAGAGCCCCGGCCGCTCAGGCGTTGCGTTGGCGAACATGATCTGATGGACGAGTGTTGTCTTGCCCGAGCCCGGCCCGCCGACGACAAGGTTGAAAGACAGCTCCGGGAGACCGCCGCCCAGAACGTCGTCCAGGCCCGGCACTCCGGTAGGCAGTCTGCGCAGAGAGGCTCCTTCTAGACGCTCGGTCATTCCTCAACCTCCTGGAGTTCGGTTCCAGATTGGAGTGCCTGGGGCCAGGCCTCCCGCAATAGATTCCAGGCGAGCCTTTCGCCGATGACGGCGACCAACAAGCCAGCCATCGTCGCAAAGAGCGTCACCGTGACCTCCTTGATGACGTCGGAGTCCTGCCCTTGGAGGCGCCGGCGAAGGGAGTCGCCCGTGCTCTCGCCCTCCTCGCGGAAAAAGAGCTCGTCGAGAAACGGAAAGTCTGGTTTGAGCAGCTTCACGGCCCGCCGAAAGAGCGCGTCGACTCCCGTACGACCAATGATCACTGACAGGCGCTGTGACAGGCGATCGAGCAGCCGCCCCGCCGCTGCCGCCAGGACTTCGGAGTTTGCGGCATCACCCCCGGCTTCGTCGGCAAGCTGTCGCGCCACGGCCCTACGCGAGCGCGGAGTCGTGTAGCTCAATTCAGCGGCTCCTCGCTCCGGCTAGCGCTCCGACGAATACCCACCCGTCCTTACGCTTGAAGGTGTCGTAGGTTAGAAGCCGAAAGCCCGGTTGCCGGTCAGTCACCGCCTCTCCTCCGGCGGGTCCACGTTTCGATGGGCATCAGCCCGTGCTGGAGCGCGTACCGGACCAAGTCGGTCTGGTTGCGCAGGCCAAGCTTTCGCATGAGGTTTGCGCGGTACCCCTCGACGGTACGGACGCCGATCGATAGTCGCTGGGAAATCTCCGGGTTGGTGTGGCCCTCGGCCGCCAAGTGAAACACATCTTGCTCCCGGCTCGTCAGGGCCTCGTGGCGCCCCGCCGAGCCGGACGGCGTCCGCCACTGGACAACGTTCCATTTCCCTGCTCTCTTTGCGATGGCAAAGTGATGATTCCGCGCTACGTCGAGAACCTCGGTCGCTCCGCACACGGCGAGTGGATAGCTGCACAAGACGATCAAGGACTTCCCGGCGAGGGAGTCATTGAGCGTTCGTTCGTACTCGTCAAAGCGCCTCCACTGCTTTCTGTGGAGCCAAAAGGCATTCCCAGTGGCTCTCACCCCCGTGTAGCCTTGAGCCGATGCTTGCTTCAGTTTCTCGTTCCATATGCGGGCGACTCGCGCGCGCGCGAACTTGCCTCGGTGGAGATACCACTTCCGGCTGGATACAATCTCGATGCTCCCGTCCGCGAGGTATCGATCACTGTTGGGCAGATGCCGATGCAGAGCCCGCCGGGCCTTCGCCTCGGTCAGGGGCTCCGGGACGAGCCAGAAGCACAACTCCCTGCTCTCCAAGCCGGCCTTGAAATAGGGGACCAGCGTCTCCAGCAGCTCCCTTTGCGTCTGATAGAAGTGACAACAGTGGGTCCCCCACGGCATGTCGCCCAGAACACCGAGTCCGCTCTTTCGCACCTGTGTGGTCCTCATCGCTGCAGCACTGTGACGGCGGCGCACCTATCGGTCGAGTTGGACCATCGCCACTCGACCCCTTCCCGTCTTCGGCGAATTTTCCAGCACTCTGCCCAGGAGTGCTACCCGTACACGTACGGTGGCGTTCAGGAAGAGACCGAACGGGTTCGATCTCCGGTGCTCGCTGTGGACTCCCGCGATCTCTGTTCGCGTCGGTCCATCGGCGCGGGTCGTTGGTGCACGATTTTCGTAGGCGACCACTTGATCGAGCCCACCCATCGGAGATACTCTCCGTCAGCCCGCGGACAACGACCGACGACCGTGGGGTGTGAGGGGAAATTCGGCCGTCGCCCCGCCCGCCCAAGGCCGGATGGCTGGCTCAACATCGGCCCGAGTCAGGTGCACGCGGGCAAGAGCAAGGAGCCCATGGTCTCGATGCCCGTCCCGTCCACGGGGCGGATGGTGAGGGTTTATCAGGCCTAGCCGAATGGACGACGTCTATTGCTTCGGCGGTAACCCCCTGGACCGGGCCAGCGAGCGCCGGGATGACGGCGACTGGATCGCCAAGCTGCTCGACGACCCTCGAGACGCGCCTCCTGGCGCTGCGCGACCTGAAGCCGTTCACTCGCGGCACGGCCGCGCCCGACCTCGACTGGCAGCCAGTGACGCAGTGGCGCGACCAGATCGACGGCGGCGCGCCGCTGATCTTTCTCGGCCTCGGCGACGGCCGCGCGCACTTCGCGATCGATGCGGCCGGGGCAGACGTCGCGCCCGACGTCGACACCGAGCTGATCGACGTGCGCGCGCTCGCCCCCACGATCGCCACCGGCGAGGCGGCGATCCTCGCCGAGGCTCGCTCCCTGCTCGACTGGCACGCCCGCCATCGCTTCTGCGCCCAGTGCGGATCGCCGACCACGATGGCCTCGGCCGGCTGGAAGCGGCACTGCCCTGCGTGCCGGGCGTCGCACTTCCCGCGCACCGACCCCGTCGTGATCATGCTCGCCATCCGAGGCGATCGGGCCCTGCTCGGCCGCAACCGCCGGCGCCCGGGCGCCCGGTTCTCCTGCCTCGCCGGCTTCGTCGAGCCGGGCGAGACGCCCGGAGGAGGCCGTGCGCCGGGAGGTACGCGAGGAGGCGGGCGTCCGCTGCGGGCGCGTGCGCTACCTGGCCGCCCAGCCGTGGCCGTTTCCGTCGAGCCTGATGATGGGGTTTCTCACCGAGGCGCTGACGGAGGAGATCACGGTCGACGCCGAGGAGATCGCCGAGGCCCGCTGGTTCTCCCGCGACGAGATCCGGGAGATGGTGGCGCGGGCCGTCACCGGCCCCGACGATCCCACGAAGGTGTCGTTGCCCTCGCCCATCGCGATCGCGCATCACATCTGCCGGCGATGGTCGAGCGGCCTCGACCGCCTGTGATCGCGGCGACAGACCGACCTCAGGTGAGGAGGAGCACTCGATGGCGCGCCTGCTGGTGATCAATGGCCCGAACCTGAACATGCTGGGCATCCGCGAGCCGCACATCTATGGGTCGACGACGCTGGGGGCCATCGAGGCGAGCTGCCAGGAGTTTGCCGACTATCTCGGCGTCGAGCTGGCCTTCCATCAATCCAACAACGAATCGGTGATCGTCGATCTGATCCAGTCGGCGCGCGGCACCGCCGACGCGATCATCATCAACCCGGCGGCCTATTCCTTCACCTCGGTCGCCATCTACGACGCCCTGAAGATCTTCGAGGGCCCGATCGTCGAGGTGCACATCTCCAACATCCATGCCCGCGACGAGTTGCACCGCCATTCCAAGCTCTCGGCCGCCGCGACGTCGGTGATCTGCGGCATGGGGCCGTACGGCTACATCGTCGCCATGCAGGCGGCGGCCCGGCTGGTGGCCAAGCTGCCCGATGCCCTGCCGGCGTCGATCAGGATCGGTCCGCGCTAGAGGCGGCTCTCACCCTGGCCGGCGGCTCAGCGGTGGCCGACCCAGTCCGGGAAGGCCCTCCCGTTGATCTTGTACCGGAGCGTGTAGTCCCAGGCCAGGGGCGGGACCTTCTTGTCGAAGGGCCAGGTGCCGGGCTGGGCGTCGACGTACTTGCGGTAGCTCGGAAGGTCCATCCAGCGAGTCAACCAGTAGGTCTCTTGCGGCCCGCTGCGGAAGACGACCTCGTCGGTGTACGGATTGACGAATTCGAGCTCGATGTTGGTCACGAGACCGGGAACCGGCCACCAGAGCTCACGATCCCCGAGGCCGGCGATCTTCTCGCGGATCGGGCCGACGTAGTCGTCGGGGAGGTCGGGAATCAAGTCGGCGATCATGCGCCCGGGCATCCGGCCGTACACGCCGACCTCGCCGCCGATGCCGCCCGGCATGTTCTTCATGTGCAGGAACTGCTGGCACCAGCCCTTCCACAGCTGAATGATCACGGGCGTGCCGTCGATCGTCTCGTCGATGACCGTCGTCCCGTAGTCCGGCCACCAGAGCGCCGCGAAGCACGGCAAGGGGCGACAGGCTTCCCGCCACTCGAAGGACGTCTCGATGTACCGGTAGCCCTTCTCATCGAAGAACTCGTTGGTCGGACTCAGTGGCATGGCGGTTCCCTCCCCCCGGCGAGGTCGTGGCCCCTGGCGGCCCCGGCCCGCGGATCAGGTCGATCCGAATACTCGCAAAACCGGCGCGGCCAGGTCAACCATGCCGTGCGATGCATCAGCCCCGGCGACTGGGTCGGACCGATCTCCTGAACGGCTCGGCGACCGGTTACACTACGGACCAAGCCCGATGCCCGAATTGCCGCCGCTGCCCAGTGAAGTCCTTCCCGCTGGCGTCCGCGCACGCTTCGTCTCGGCCATCAATGGCCTGGACATGCACGTCCTCGAGGCCGGATCGGCGGCGCCGGGCCGGCCCGCGGTCCTGCTGCTGCACGGGTTCCCCGAGCTGGCCTATTCCTGGCGCAGGGTCATGCCAACGCTGGCCGCGGCGGGGTTCCACGTCATCGCCCCCGACCAGCGCGGCTACGGCCGCACCACCGGCTGGAGCGCGAACTACGACGACGATCTCCGGCCGTTTCGACTGCTGAACGCGGTGCGCGACGCCGTGGGGCTGGTCGCGGCCCTCGGCTACCGCTCGGTCGCGTCGGTCGTCGGCCACGATTTCGGCGCGTCGATCGCCGCCTGGTGCGCCCTGGTACGACCCGACGTGTTCCGGTCCGTGGCGTTGATGAGCGCGCCCTTTGGCGGACCACCGGATCTGCCGTTCGACACCGAGCGCCAGCCGCCGACGGTCCCCGCGAGCCCCACCATCCACGAGGCGCTGGCGGCCCTGCCCCGGCCGCGCAAGCATTACCAGTGGTGGTACTCGACCCGGTCGGCGAATGCCCAGATGTGGCATTGCCGGCAGGGCGTCCACGACTTCCTCCGCGCCTACTTCCATCACAAGAGCGCGGACTGGAAGGACAACCGACCCCATCGCCTGGCCGCGTGGTCGGCGGAAGAGCTGGCGAAGATGCCGACCTACTACATCATGGACCTCGCCGACGACATGCCGAGCGGCGGTGGCCAAGGAGATGCCGTCCCCGCAGGAGATCGCCGCCTGCCGATGGCTTCCGGACGACGAGCTGGCCGTCTACGCCGGCGAGTATCGGCGCCACGGGTTCCAGGGCGGCCTCAACTGGTACCGCTCGCGTAGCGGCGGCGCCTTCGAGTCCGAGCTGCAGCTGTTTGCCGGGCGGACCATCGACGTGCCGTCGATCTTCATCTCGGGCCAGAGTGACTGGGGCGTCTACCAGCGGCCGGGCGCGGTCGAACGCATGCAGGACACGGCCTGCACCCGCTTCGCCGGCTGTCACCTGCTCGAGGGCGCCGGGCACTGGGTGCAGCAGGAGCAGGCGGCGCGAGTCAGCGAGTTGCTGGTGGACTTCCTGAAGGGGCCTGGCGCGAACCTTCGTTGAGGACGACGATGGACGTCGGCCCCGCTACGCCAACTGCACGGGGCTATGCGAAGATTCAGAAGCTCGAGCGGGCCCAGGTGCTGCACAGTATGCGTGCTGGACGAGGCCCGCGACTGCCGAGAGGATGCGCATGGACAACGTAGAGTTCGACCGCGACCCGCCGGCCAAGTTGACGACGATGGTCATGGCGTTCGGGGGATGGATCGATGCCGGCCGGGCCGCCACGGGCGCCTTGCGCCACCTGACCCGCGACCTCCCGGCCGCGCGGTTGGCCCGCATCCACCCCGAGGAGTTCTTCGTGTTCACCCAGGAACGACCCGAGGTGCGGCTGAGGGAAGATGGGGGCCGGGACATCCAGTGGCCCCGGAGCGAGTTCTTCGCGTGGTCCCCAGGGAATGGCCGGGACGGCCTCCTCCTGTTCAACGGCCCGGAACCCCACCAGAGGTGGCAGACCTACACGAAGGCGTTCCTCGATGTGGCCGAACGCTGCGGGGTGAGGCGGATCGTCTCGCTGGGGGCGCTCCTGGCGGGCGCTCCTCATACCCGCCCCGTACGTGTCACCGCCCGCTGCACCGACCCCGCCGATCGGTCGCTGCTCGAAGCGTGGGGCATCTACCGTCGCCCGACCTACGAAGGCCCGACCGGCATCTCCACGATCGTCCTGGACGCGGCGGAGCGACGGGGCATGCAGCATGTCGGCTTCATGGGGCAAGCGCCGCACTATCTCCCCGACTCCGAGAATCCGGCGGCGATCCAGACCCTGGTGAGCTATGTGGCCCGCCTGCTCAACCTGAGCCCGGACATGTCGCACTTCGCCGAGACCATCCAGGAGTTCCGCACCCAGTGTGACCAGGCGGTGGCTCGGGACCGCGCCACCCGCGAGCACGTGCGGAAGCTGGAGCAGGAATACGACGCGGCGGCCGGCGAAGAGCCAGCCACCACTACCGGGCGGAGAGCTCGACTCCGAAAAGCTGATGCAAGAGCTCCAGGACTTCCTGCGCAAGCAACGGGAAGGTGGTGCGCAAGGCTGACGGGCGCCCGGCTAGAGCTTGATCCCGAGCAGCTTGGCAGCTGTCTCGCCGAGCATCGCCCTTCGCTCCGCGTTGGTGAAGCCCGGCGTCTCGAGGATGTGGTCCACCGACTTGTCCTGCCAGGGAATGGGATGGTCGGTGCCGATGACGAGCCGGTTCGAGCCAACCTCCGCCGCGAGGTGCCGCAAGGCCTCCGAGGTGAAGACGAGCGTGTCGTAGTACATCCGGCGCAGATACTCGGTCGGCTTTCTCTTCAGCTTCACGCCGGTGTCCTTGTCCGGGGCCACGCGCAGGCTGTGGTCGGAGCGTGGCCCGTAGGAGGGCAGGAACCCCCCGCCGTGGGCCGAGCAGATCTTGAGCCCGGGGAAACGATCGAGCGTCCCCTCGAAGATCAGGTGCGAGAGCGCGATGGTGGTGTCGAGCGGGTTGCCGATGGTGTTCTCCAGCCACCCGTTGCCCTTCAGTCTCCGGGCGAGGTCCGGCGTGCTCTGCGGATGAATGAAGATGAGCACCCCGAGCTCCTCGGCCTTGGCCCAGAACGGGTGAAACTTCGGGTCGGAGAACTCGTCGCCGGCCACGCTGGCGCCGACGGCCGCGCCGCGCAGCCGGAGCTTTTTCACGCCGTCCACGAGCTGCTGCACCGCCAGGTCCGGAAACTGGAGCGCGACCGAGGCGAAGGCCACGAAGCGATCCGGGTACGTCGCGCAGAACTCGGCGAGCCGCTCGTTCTGGAGCTTGATCACCTGGGTCACGACATCGCGCTCGGCCCGGTACCACCGCGGGTTGATGCTGAGCGCCTCCATGTCGATACCCTGGGCGTCCATCTCGCGGATCCGTCGCGGCCCGACCTCGTCGATCCCCGGCCCTCGATGCTCGTCGACGCTCAGCCCGAGCAGGGCGTACGCCTCCGGGATCACGCAATGCGCGTGGACGTCGATCGTCTTCGCGCGGCGCCCGCCCACCATCACCGCGCGGCGGCGGCCGACCACGGCCATCCTCGGGCGGCGCTCGGCCGGCCCCGATCGCCCCGTGCCTCGCGCCGCCGAGCGCGCCGGGGCTCGCGCGACTGACCGCAGATCACATCCGGTAAAGGTGATACCGGTCAGCCCACCGAGCGCCTTCATGTCCGTCCCCTCCCTTCGGGTCCGTCCGAGCCGCCACTATAGTCGGGCAGAGGTGGGAGGGCATCCTGAAACGTGGTACTAGACTCTATCCGTGATCGCCCGACTCCCGGGGAGGGGAGATGCCGATGGTCGAGACACCCGCCGCTGACGTCCACCCCCCCTACTTCTACCCGGGCTACAAGAGCACACGCCTGCGGGCGCCGGCGCAGCCCCTGGTCCGCGTGGCGCCGAGTCCGCTGGAGGCGGTGGGTCCGACGTTCCCGCGACACAGTGAGGCCGACCTCACGACCTGGGGCAGGAGCGCGCCGCTCGGCGAGAAAATGGTGCTCGTCGGCCGCGTCCTCGACGAGGATGGCCGGCCGGTGCGCCAGGCGCTGGTCGAGGTGTGGCAAGCCAATGCGTCCGGCAAATATCCGCACCCGGTGGACGACCACGAGGCGCCCCTCGATCCGAATTTTCTCGGCAAGGGGCAGGTGCTCACGGACGACGAGGGACGCTATCGGATCGTGACGGTCAAGCCCGGGGCCTATCCCTGGCAGAACCACGCGTTCGGGTGGCGTCCGGCCCACATCCACTTTTCCCTGTTCGGACACGCCTACGCCCAGCGACTCATCACGCAGATGTTCTTCCCCGGCGATCCCCTGCTGGCGATCGATCCGATCTTCCAGAGCGTCCCCGAGGGCGGGCGTCAGCTGCTCATCGCCGATCTCGACCTCGAACAGGGCATCGAGGGCATCGCGCTCGGATACCGGTGGGACATGGTGCTGCGCGGGCCGCGCGCCACGCCGATGGGGGTGTGATCATGGCGAGACCCACGCCCTCGCAGACCGTCGGTCCGTTCTTCGCGCGCGAGTTGCTGTGGAAGGATGGCGGCACCGTGTTGTTCCCCGGTCGAGGTGATCGCATCACGCTGACCGGCCGCGTGGTCGACGGCGACGGCGCGCCCATCTACGACGCCTTGTTCGAGACCTGGCAGGCGGACCCCACCGGCGCCTTCCCGTCGGGCCACGACGGCGTCAGGCCCTACGGCTACGGCCGCGTCTCGACCGACACCGACGGCCGCTACGCGATCGAGACGGTCGTGCCGGGATCTTTCAGGGGCCCGGCCGGCGAGACGTACGCACCCCAGATCAGCGTGGCGATCTTCGCGCGCGGACTCCTCAAGGCCCTGCACACGCGCGTGTTCCTGGCGCCGCTCGAGGTGGTCAAGGACGACCCCCTCGCCCGTGCGATCGGTGATCCCGATCGGCTCCGCACGCTGATCGCGATCCGCGACCCGAAGGATCCCAAGATCTATCGGTGGGACGTCCGCCTGCGCGGAAGCGGCGAAGCGGTCTTCCTCGAGTACTGACGCGCGAGCGGCGATCGCCGTGAACCTCGTCGGCCGGAGCTTCGCGCGCGACACGTTTGTGCAGGCCCTGTCGGCCGAGGCGTTCGTGCGGGCGATGCTCGACTTCGAGCGCGCGCTGGCCGAGGCCGAAGGCGACGCCGGCGTCATCCCCCCGGAGTCCGCGCGGATCATCGCCTCGGCCTGTGCCGATCTGAGTCCGGTGCCGGAGGTGCTCGCTCGCGAAGGCCAGCGGTCGGGCTCGCTGGCGGTTCCGCTGGTGAAGGCGCTCACCGAGCAGGTCGGTCGCACGGACGCACGCGCGGCGGCCTTCGTGCACTACGGCTCGACGAGTCAGGACGTGCTCGACACCGCCCTGATCCTCTGCTTGAAGCCGTGCCTCACCGATGCCGACCGCGTGCTGGCGGACGGCGGTGAGCCGCCTGACCGCCCACGCGCGGCGCCACGCCGGCGTCGTGATGCTCGGCCGGACGCTCATGCAACCCGCCACCCCCATCACGGCCGGCCTGAAGATCGCGCGATGGGCGGCGGCGCTCCACCGCTGCCGGCTCCGCCTCGCCGAGGCCCGCGACCGGGCCCTGTGCATCCAGCTCGGCGGAGCCGTCGGCACGCTCGACGCCCTCGGCAGCAGCCGCGCCGCCGTACGCCACGGCCTGGCCAGGCGCCTGGGCCTGGGCGAGGCGGGCGCGTGGCAGGACCAGCGGGACGAGCTGCTGCGGGCGATGGCCGAGCTGGCGATCGTCACCCAGACCGTGGGCAAGATCGCGCGCGATGTGGCCCTGCTCTCACAGGCCGAGGTCGGCGAGATGCTGGAGTCGCCGCCGGCGAAGGGCGTGGGCGGATCGAGCGCCATGCCCCACAAGCGCAACCCGGTGGCCTGTCTGCAGGCCCTGGCCGCCGCCGTCCGCGCCCCCGGCCTGATGGCCACCCTCCTGTCGGGCTCCCTCGGCGAGCACGAGCGGGCGCTCGGCGGCTGGCAGGCCGAGCTCGTGACCATCCCCGAGCTGGTGGACGCGGCCGGCAGCGCACTCGACGCCCTCGAGCGGATCGCCGGCGGCCTCGTGGTGAACCCCGAGCGCATGAAGGCGAATCTGGAAGCGCTGCAGGGCCTCGTGTTCTCCGAACGCCTGGCCCGCGTGATCGCACGTGACACCGACCGGGCCAGCGCCCTCGCGCTCGTCGACGACTGGTCCACCATCGCCGCCACCGAGCGCCGGCATCTCAGGGACGTCGCCCTCGCCAGGCGTCCGGAACTGACCGGACAGCTCGACGAGGTCTTCTCGCTGGAGGCGATCATCAGCGAGCTCGCGCCGGTCCTCGACGAGACACTGGCCGGAATCAAATTGCCCTTCGACAAGGCCGCCGGACAGGGGTAGGCTGCTGCGCACCGAGTGTTGACCCGGCCTGTCGAGGAGGAACCCATGGACGTATCGCGTCGTGGCCTGGCGGTAGCAGGCGCATGTGCCGTCGTCGCTCCCGGCCTCTTGCTCAGCGCCTTCACCGGCGCCGAAGCCGCCGACGAGGCGGCGGTCACCGAGAACGTCGAGATCCTGCGCAAGGGGTTGCTCGAAGCGGACCGGACCAAGCTGGAGCAGGTGACGGCCAGTCAGATCAGCTACGGCCACTCGGATGGCAGGGTCGAGACCAAGGAGCAATTCATCCACGCCGTGATGACCCGCAAGCAGGTCGTCAAGTCGCTCGCTTTCCCGGAGCTCAAGGTAGCGGTGGTCGGCGATGCCGCCATCGCGCGCCACATCTACCTGGCCGAATCCGAGCTCGAGGGCAAGGCGACCACCACCAGGATCGGCGCCCTGCAGGTCTGGCAAAAGCAGAACGGAAGCTGGAAGCTGCTGGCGCGGCAAGGATTCAGGTTACCGGCCTAGCAGGAAACGGGGCCGCCCCCTTCGCGGGGCGGCCCCGTGCCGCACGTCACCCTCTCTTCGGCGACCACTTGTACACGCGCTGCAGCGCCCCTCCCATCAGCATGCTCTTGTCGCTCTCGGACAGGCGCTCGGTGCCGCGGAAGGCATCGACGCCCTGCTTGTATGTCAGCAGCCCGACCGCGCGAGTCCAGTCGGTGCCCCACATGCAGCGGTCAATGCCGAAGGCCTCGAAGATGCGCGCGAGCGGATCCCAGATGTCCTTGTAGGGATAGGCCTCGCGCGAGAGCGTGCAGGCGCCGGTGATCTTGATCGCGACATTCGGCTGGCCGGCGAGCTTCAGGACCTCGGGCAGATCGGCGAAGGGCTGGGCCGGCGGCGGCGGCTCGAACGGCTGTTGCAGGCCGAGATGATCGATCACGATCGCCGTATCCGGATTGCGCGCTGCCAGTGCCCGCGCCTGGCTCCAGGCGGCCCCAGCACAGGATGTTCACCGGCAGCCCGTGCCGCGCCCCGGCGGCCAGCACGCGGTTGAGCCCGGGATCGGCGGGGTCCTCGGACACGCCGCGGTTCATCATGATGCGGATGCCGACCGTGCCCGGGGTGGCCGCCCAGTCGGCGACCGTCTCGGCGACAGCGGGGTCGGAGGAATCGACTGGCTTGATCAATCCAAACCGACCGGGATGCCGGCCGTGCACCTCGATCGCATAGCTCGCGTCCCAGCGGTACATGGTGAACGGCGACACGAGCAACGCGCCGTCCACTCCGACGGCATCCATCGCCGCCACCATGTCGTCACCCGTGACCTGCGCGGGGCCGTGCAACACCGCCGCCCAGGGCCGGCCGGGGTGATTGCGCTCGTAGGCGTGCACCTGGGCATCGATCGTCAGCATGGTGTCGATCCTTTCGCCGCCCTCATCGCCTCCGGGAGCGGCTTCTTGTCGTGAGCCTTCAGCCTATCAGGCCGGGCCAGCGAACGGTTCGCCCCGCGGCGCTTCCCCGCGACCTCACCGAGCGTGATTCGCAGGGCTATGCGAAGATCCTGAGCGCGATGGAGGGTAGTGAAAGGGGGAAACCCATGAAGCGTGCGACGTCCAGGCTGGCTCTCGCCGCGATCGCGCTCGCCGTGCTGATCGGTGGTGCTCGTCCGGAGCGCGCCCTCGCGCAAGGTGGTGCGGGCAGGATCTCTCCCGAGCGCATCCGCGCCGCGACCACCAAGGTCGACGACGCCGGCATCCGCGCCAACACGCGTACCTCGCGCGACTGGCCGACGCACGGCCTGGACTACGCGGAGACGCGATTCAGCCGGCTCGCCCAGATCAACGCGGACAACGTCAAGGCGCTCGGCCTGGTGTGGGCCTACGACCTCGAGTCCACGCGCGGGGTGGAGGCCACGCCGGTGGTGGTGGACGGCGTCATGTACGTCAGCGCCTCGTGGAGCGTGGTGCACGCCGTCGACGTCCGGACGGGCAAGCGGCTGTGGATCTACGATCCCGACGTGCCGCGCGAGGCGGGCTACAAGGGCTGCTGCGACGTGGTCAACCGCGGCGTGGCCGTCTACAAGGGCAAGGTGTTCGTCGCCACCTACGACGGCCGCCTGGTCGCCCTCGACGCCGCCACCGGCCGGGTGGTGTGGACGAAGGACACCATCATCGACCGCGCGCGGTCGTACACGATCACGGGCGCCCCGCGTGTCTACAAGGGCAAGGTGATCATCGGCAACGGTGGCGCCGAGTACGGCGTGCGCGGCTATATCACCGCCTATGACACCGAGACGGGCGCCCAGCGCTGGCGCTGGTTCACCGTCCCCGGCGATCCTTCCAAGCCCTTCGAGGACGCCTCGATGGCCCGGGCCGCCAAGACGTGGGATCCGAGCGGAAAGTACTGGGAGGCCGGCGGCGGCGGGACGGCGTGGGACAGCATGACCTTCGATCCCGATCTCAATCTCATGTA
Organism: uncultured Candidatus Rokubacteria bacterium; assembly: GCA_963734175.1. Taxonomy (GTDB): domain Bacteria; phylum Methylomirabilota; class Methylomirabilia; order Rokubacteriales; family CSP1-6; genus AR5. The sequence continues at coordinate 181,321 of CAVTGC010000009.1, read as the reverse complement.
CGTGGGCACCGGCAATGGCTCGCCGTGGGCACGCAGCAAGCGGAGCCCGGCCGGCGGCGACAATCTCTATCTCGCCTCCATCGTCGCCCTCAACCCCGACACCGGGAAGTATGTCTGGCACTACCAGGAGACGCCGGGCGACAACTGGGACTTCACCTCGACGCAGCCGATGATCCTGGCCGACCTCAAGATCGCCGGGGCCGCACGCAAGGTCATCCTCCACGCGCCCAAGAACGGCTTCTTCTTCGTCATCGATCGCACCAACGGGAAGTTCATCTCGGCGAAGAACTTCGTGGACGTGAACTGGGCGACGGGCTACGACAAGGACGGGCGCCCGATGGAGACGCCGGCGGCCCGCGTGGTGGACCGGCCGCGCGAGATCATCCCGAGCGCGTACGGCGCCCACAACTGGCACCCCATGTCGTTCAATCCGATGACGGGGCTCGTCTATCTGCCGGCGCAGAACATCGGCGTCAACCTGATGGACAACAAGAACTGGACGTTCGGCGGCAACACCCCCGGCGAGCCGCACGGCGGCCTCGGCTGGAACCTCGCCATGTACGCCAACGTGGAGCCGCCCAAGAGCGCGCCCTTCGGCCGCCTCATCGCGTGGGATCCCGTGAACCAGAAGGAAGCGTGGCGCCAGGAGCACGTGTCGCCGTGGAACGGCGGCACGCTGACCACCGCCGGCAACCTCGTCTTCCAGGGCACCGCCGACGGGCGTTTTGTCGCCTACGACGCCACCAAGGGCACCAAGCTCTGGGAGACCCCGACCGGCACCGGCGTGGTGGCGGGCCCGGTCACCTACTTCGTGGACGGGCGGCAGTACGTCTCGGTGGCGGTGGGCTGGGGTGGCGTGTACGGCATCATGCATCGGGCCACCAACCGACGCGGACCGGGCACCGTCTACACGTTCGCCATCGGCAGCAACGTCCCGCCGCCCGCCTTCGTGGAGTACCAGCAGGGCGCCCTCGTCCAGGGCGTCCCCTACGATCCCGCCCACGTGAAGGAGGGCACGCTCCTCTACGTGAGCAACTGCGTCTTCTGCCACGGCGTCCCCGGGGTGGACCGCGGCGGCAACGTGACGAACCTCGGCTATTCCTCGGCCGACGTGATCGCCAACATGAACAAGTGGGTCTATCGGGGCCCGGCCACCGGCGTCGGCATGCCGGACTTCACCGGGAAGATCTCGCCGGAGCAGCTCGAGAAGATCAAGGCCTTCATCCAGGGCACGGCGGACGCGATCCGGCCGAAGAACTAGAGCCCGGGCCCACTCCGGCTCACCGGTCGAGGAGGGCCCATATGGGCGCCAGCGAATCCCGCCCGCCGCCGGCCACGGCGCGCAGGGCGAATTCATGGAGCGCGATCTCGTGGGCGTTGAGGAATTCGAGCTCGCTCCGGTCCCCGGCGGGGCCTTCGGCTTCCAGCCGGGCATAGAGGGTCAGGTACGGCGGAAGGGCCTCGGTCATGGATTGGATCGCCGCGGCGAATCCTGCGGCAGCGCGCGCCCGGCCGCGCTCCTGGCCGAGACGCCACTGCTCCGAGTCCGGAGTCGTATCGAGCCCGTGCCGCTGCAGCAAGGGTATCAATCGTTCACGGGTCGTCGACTCGAGGCGTGCCAGCGTCTTCCAGATCTCGCGCTCGTCCACGCTGCTCACGTGGTCCTGCAAGCGTCGAGAACATGGCCTCGCCCCGGACCTCGCCCTGGTACGCGTCAACGATTTCCTTCAGATAGGCGGCGTGCTCCATGTGACTCCTCGACCCGTCGGTCAGCGCGTCCGGCCGCATGTTCGGCGAAATCCGCCATCAGTGCAATGGTCGGTGTTCACCTTGTCCTCTCCGATGCCCGCTCCTATACTCGCGGGGTCCAGAAGGCCGACCGAAACCTCCCACCGCTTCACGAGGAACACCACATGCGCGCCACCGACACCGTCGAGATCGGCCGAACCGGGCTTCGTGTCACGCGCCTCGGACTCGGGGGCGTCGCCCTGTCGGGCGCGCCGCCCGCCACGGACCCCGAACGGGCCACCGCGGAGAGGGAGGCCGTGGCGCTGATCCAGCGCAGCCTGGCCCTGGGCGTCAACTACCTCGATACCGCCCCGATGTACGGCGTGGGCGAGAGTGAGGCACGCTACGGCGAAGCCCTGCGCGGCGTCCCTCGCGGAGGCTACGTGCTGTCGACCAAGGTGGGCCGCGTTCTCCAGCCACCGGCGCCGGGGTCGGCGAAGGCCACGTGGGCGTTCGACTTCAGCGCCGGGGGCGTCCGCGAGTCGTTCAAGGCCTCGCTCGAGCGCCTCGGACTCGAGCGCGTCGACATCGTGTTCGTCCATGATCCCGATGACCACTACGAGCAAGCCCTGAAGGAAGCCTTCCCCGTTCTCGTCGAGCTCCGCGCCGCTGGTGTGGTCCGGGCCATCGGCGCCGGCATGAACCAGTGGCAGATGGAGCTGGCGTTCGCGCGGGAGGGCCACTGCGACTGCTTCCTGCTCGCCGGGCGGTACACGCTCCTGGACCAGACCGCGCTCTCCGAGTTCCTGCCGTACTGCGTCGAGCGCGGGATCGCGGTCGTCGCGGGCGGTCCGTACAACAGCGGCATCCTCGCGGTGGGCGCCCGGCCCGGCGCCACGTTCAACTACCGCGCCGCCGCCCCGGAGATGATGGACAGGGCCGCGCGGATCGGCGAGGTGTGCGCGCGCCACGGCGTGCCGTTGAAGGCGGCGGCGTTGCAGTTCATCCTCGCGCATCCGGCCATCGTCTCCGTGATTCCGGGCGCGCGGTCGATCCAGGAGGTCGAGGACAACGTGCGCATGGTCGAGCTTCCGATCCCCGGCGCGCTCTGGGCGGAGTTGAAGGGCAGCGGCTTGATCGCCGAGGCCGCGCCGACGCCGAGGATCTGAGGCTGGGTGGGGCCGCTCCGAAGGGCGGCCTCCCGTGCATCTAGCTGATCCTACCGCTGGCTCCAGGCCGGAGTGGGAAACCGAGGCCTCGCGGTTGCGAATTGCTCGGGCCAGACCACCACCTTCACACCATCTTGCCACTGCACGAAGAGGCCCTTGTTGGCAGTCTGGTATCCCCGCTCGTCGACGGCATAGTCGGCGAAGATGGTCTTCGTCCTGAGCTTCAGCAGCTGTTCGCGAAGCTTCTCAGAGTCCAGACTGCCAGCTTGCCGTGCGGCCTCCATGAAGAGCTGGCAACCAGCATAGGCACCCGCCGCGTGCAAGCTCGGAGCCTTGTTGAACTCTCTCTGAAACGCCTCGACGAACTCTTTGACGCCGGGATACGGAAGGCTCGGCTCCCAGGGAGACGCGCCATACGCGAACTCGGCTGCCTTCCCGAGCTCTGTCTGGAACTCTGCGACCGCGGTCGTGGTCCCGAACATCTTGACGTTGACGTCGTGCTCTCTCATCTGCCGTGCGAAGACGACGAAGTCGCTCAGGTTGGCGCTGGAGATGCCCAACACGTCGGGTCTCGCCGCTTTGACCTTGGCCAGCAGGACCGAGAAGTCCTTGCTACCCTTGGCGTATTCCTCGTGTAACACGACCTCCATGCCCTTCGTCTTCGCGAACCCGGTGGTCCCCTTGGCGACCGACTTGGGGAACAGCGTGTCCTCGGTGATCAGGGCGACGGTCTTGAGCCCGTTCCGAGCTCCGACGTCGATCAGTCCCACCAGGAACAGCTCGGAGGGTCCGAGCTGCATGAACAGATAGCGCCGACCCTGCTCCCAGATCGATGAGGTCGCGGCGAGCGGGGCGAGCATCACCCGGCGGTGCTTTTCGGTCACGGGCGCCACCGCTTCGGTGAGCGGCGAGCCGTAGGGGCCCAGCACCGCGTCGACCTTGTCCTCGACGATCAGCTTCTCGTAGAGGGCGGGCGCCGTCTTGGTATCGGATCGGTCATCGTAGATCAGGAACTCGATCTTTCGACCCAGGACGCCGCCCTTCTCGTTGACGTGCTTTTGACAGAGCAGGTAGCCGTTGCGCGCGGGCACGCCCTGCGTGTCATAGGGCCCCGTCTGCGACATCGTGGCGCCGATCCGGATCGGTGGCTGGGCCATGCTCGGTCGCGCCAGCTCGAGAGCGAAGATGACCGCACACCCCACGAGCGCGCCCAGTGCTCTGGTCTTGTCCATGGCGAGCCTCCCTTCGCGCAGCGACATGATGCGCTGGCGCGAAAGTAGGGCGCGGTCGCTATTGTGTCCAATGCATATACGTTCCGGTTCTTCATGCGAGAATCGAGACAAGAAAACGGTGAACCTGCGCTACCTCCAGACCTTCGTTCGCACGGCCGAAGCCGGCAGCATTGCTCGGGCAGGCGCTCGGCTGAATGTGAGCCAGCCGGCCGCCTCGCGCCAGATTCTCGCGCTCGAGGACGAGCTGGGTGTGCGCCTCTTCGACCGGATTGGTCGCCGCCTTCGATTGACGTCGGACGGTGAAGACCTGCTTCGGCAGAGCCGTCGGCTTCTCATGGAAGCCGACTCGCTCGATGCCCGAGCCCGGGCCCTCAAGGGCGGCCACACCGGTATCCTGCGCGTTGGCGCAACCCCGATGGTGATCCAGCACACGCTCGCGGTGTTTCTGAGCCAGTACCGGCGCCGTCATCCCGGTGTCGAGGTGCACTTCGTCGAAGATGGCGGACTGCGTCTGCTGAGCCGCCTCGAGCACGGAGACGTTCAACTGGCCCTTGTCGTGCCCAGCGACCGTTTCCAGAGCCGGCTGTTGTATCCCGTCCACAACCTGGCCGTCCTCTCGAGCAAGCACCCATTGGGTCGGCGTCGTGTGCTCGACGTCGCCGACCTGGCCGAGGAGCCACTGCTGCTGCTCCACCGCAGCTTCGGATCGCGCGAGTGGTTCGACTCGGCATGCCACGTCGCGCACATTCGACCGCGGGTGCTTCTGGAGAGCGCGGCCCCCCACACGCTCATTGCATTGACCGAGGTGGGTTACGGTATCGCGGTGGTTCCCTCCACCGTGCTGATCCCCCCCGGCGTGCGTGCCGTGGCGCTGGTCCAGCGCCAGGCCTCGATCGGGAGATGGTTGACCATCGCCTGGGACCCTCAGCGATCGTTGCCCGCCTACGCTCAGCGGTTTGCCGACGAGCTGGTAGGGTATTGCCGGCGCGACTACCCGGGCCGCAGCCTCATTCGCCGCGCGCCACCGCTGCCCGGGCCGAAGCCATCAACCCGATAACCTCGACTCAACGAGAAAAGGGCCGCCCCTTCCGGAGCGGCCCTTGCCGTGCGGCCTCAGCCGATCAGCTGTGCCACTTGAATTGCTGCGGCTTGCGGGCGGACTCCTGGGAGATCACCACGTTGACCAGCGCCGGGCCCTTGTGCGCCGTCGCCTGCTCCAGCGCCGACTTCAAATCCTTGGGATTCTCGACGAACCAGCCCTTGCCGCCGAAGGCCTCCATCATCTTGTCGTAGCGGGCGCCGTAGATCAGCGCGTTCGGCCGCATGTTCTGCAGCGGGTTGTCCGGATGCTTGGCGTGGCCGGGCCCGATGCCGCCGTTGTTGAAGACGACGATCTTGACCGGCAGCTGATAGCGGCAGACCGTCTCCATCTCCATGCCGGAGAAGCCGATCGCCGAGTCACCCGAGACCGAGATGATCGGCTTGTCGGGATGCACCACGGCGGCGGCGACGACGAAGCCCATGCCGATGCCCATGGTGCCGTAGCTGCCGGCATCGAGCCGGTGCCGAGGCTTGGCGTTGAACAGCTGGGTGCGGCCGATGTCCATCGTGCTGGCGCCCTCGCCGATGATGATGGCGTCCTCCGGCGCCCACGCGGCCACGTCCTTCAGCGCGCGGTAGTAGTTGGCCGGCGCCGTGTCGTCGACCAGCTGGGGGGCGATCTGCGCCGCGTTCGCCGCCGCCTTCTCGGCGATCGCGCCGTGCCAGGGCGAATCTTTGGGATAGACCCACTCGCGCTTCTCGAGCGCCTTGTTGAGCTGCCCGACGATGGCCTTGCCGTCGCCGACCAGGGCGACCTCGGTCGGCGCGTTCTGGCCGATCGTCTCCGGCGCGATGTCGAGCTGGATGATGCGCACGTTCTTGTTGAAGCGCGGGGGCAGGCCGAAATGCATGATCCAGTTGAGCCGCGCGCCCATCAGGAAGACGACGTCGGCATTCTGGAGCGCGTGGCTGCGGGCGGCGCCGACCGACAGTGGATGGGCGTCGGGCATCACGCCCTTGCCCATCGGCGAGGCCAGGAACGGCACCTTGGTGCGCTCGATGAACTTGCGGACCTCGTCCTCGGCGCGCGCGTAAGCCATGCCCTTGCCGACGATGACGAGCGGCCGCTCGGCCGAGCGGAGCACGTCCAGCGCCTGCTCGACGTTCTCCGGGATGGCCTGGGTGCGGGGCGGGTCCGGGCAGCGCGCCGGCTCGTCCACCTGCGCCTCGTCGACCTTGCCGGTGATGATGTCGTCCGGCATGTCGAGATAGCTGGCGCCGGGCCGGCCGTAGATCGCGTTGCGCACCGCCATCTCGACGTAGAACGGGATGCGGTGGACATGCTCGACCGCGTGGGCGAACTTGCAGAACGGCGTGGCGATCAGCACCTGCCGCTCTTCCTGGAAGGCGCCCATGCCGTTGCGCCACGACTCCGAGGCGCCGCCGATGAGGATCATCGGCCAGCCGTTCTGCTGGGCGTTGGCGAGGCCGGCGAGGGCGTGGACCACGCCGGGGCCCGACACGACGAGGCAGGCGCCGGGGCGTCCGGTCAGATAGCCGACGGCCTGGGCGGCATACGAGGCGGACTGCTCGTTGCGCATCCCGACGTAGGTGATCCCTTCCGCCTGGGCGGCGGTGGCGATCGGGCCCACCGGGAATCCGACGATCCCGAACATGTACTGCACGCCCTGCTTCTTGAGGCTCCTCGCTACTAGGGTTGCGCCGTCGACTTCGGCCATGGGTTCTCTCCTGTCAGAATGGGATCGTCCGGAGCCCCTCTCCTCTTTCCCGCCTGGGCCCGAGCCAAGATCGCGCCCCCCGGACCCAGAGTCAAGCCCCGGGCAGAGGGATGCCCGGCGGCGTGCTCAGGACGGCAGGATGACCGCCTTGCCGGTCGTCTGCGTGTCGAAGAGCTTGTAGGCTTCCTCGGCCTGGTCGAGCTTCCAGCGGTGCGTGAAGAGCTTCTCCACGTCGACCTTCCGATCGGCCACGAACTCGGCGCATTCGGCCTGGCCTTGCTTCGAGAACGTCCAGGATCCCACCAGCGTCACCTGCCGACGCAAGAGATCGGGGCTGACGTCCAGGGTCACCTGGCCGCGCTCGCCGACGAAGCAGGCCGTGCCCCAGGAACGCACCGCGCGCACGGCGGCGGCGCGGGCATCCGGCGCCGAGGAGGCGTCCAGCGTCTTGTGGGCGCCCTCGCCGTGGGTGAGCTCGCGGATCGCCGCCACCACGTCGCCCGCCTTGCCGTCGATCACCTCGTGGGCGCCGAATGCCTGGGCGAGCTTGCGTCGCTCGGGGGCCACGTCGATGGCGATGACGCGTGCCCCCATCTCGACCGCCAGCTGCGTCGCCGACAGGCCCACCGGCCCCTGCCCGAAGATGGCGATCGTCTCGCCGCCCTGCAGGTTGACTCGCCTCAGGGCGCCCCAGGCGGTACCGGTGCCGCAGGAGATCGCCGCGCCCGTCACGAAGGAGAGCGCGTCGGGCAGCGGCACCAGCGTCGACACCGGCACCTTCATGTACCGGGCGTGGCCGCCGTGCCCGCCGGAGCCGTAGACCACCGTGCCCGCCAGACACATCTGCGTCCACCCCGCCCGGCAATGCTTGCAGTTACCGCAGCCGTCGTAGTGGTGGTCCATCACGCGCTGGCCGACCCGGGCCTCCTTCTCGGCGACCCCGGCGCCCACCGCGGCGACGACGCCGCAGGGCTCGTGGCCGGCGATCATTCCGGCCTCCCGCTTGATGCCACCGGTCACGGTCCCCGGCTGATGGGCCGGGGCGCGATAGTTGTGCAGGTCGCTCCCGCACATGCCCGAGGCCTTGATCTCGAGGATCACGTCCCGGGCGCCTGGTGTCGGGTCGGCGAACTCCCTGATCTCCAGCTTGCGATCTCCGAGAAACACGACGCCTTTCATGGCTTCCTCCGGTGCCCTATCCTCGGGCGTCTCCGCGATTCTGTCCACCCCTACCCGGTTGACCGCCCCCGGGCCACCGGACTACGCTCTCGTCACCTTCAACCCGGCCCACTGAACGAACACCAATCAGGATGCGGGAGGATCGGCATGACGGTGTATGAGATGCGGACCTACACGCTTCAGGTCGGCAAGATGGGCGAAGCCGTGAAGCTCTATTCCGAGTTCGGTTACCCCGCGCTCCAGAAGGGCGGCCAGGACAAGAAGCTCATCGGCTACTTCCAGAGCGACACCGGCACGATCAATCAGCTCGTTCACCTGTGGAAGTTCGACGACGACGCCGATCGTCGCGCCCACTGGGCGTCGGTCTCTGCCAACAAGGATTTCGTCGAAGGCTTCGCCGTGAAGTTCCGCCCGTTGCTGGTCTCCCAGGAGGTCAAGCTGCTGACCGCGGCCCCGTGGGGACCGCATCCCTGAGAAGGCCGGCTGATCGCGAGGGCTAGCCGCGCCCGGCCGCCAGCGGCGGCGGCCCGAACGCGCCGCCAACCGTGGTCGGCATGTCCAGCAGCGCGTTGACGAGATCGGCCAGCGCCGCCCGCGACGGCTGATCGGCCAGCACGCCCTCCCGGAAATGCGCGGCTTCCAGGTACACGCTGGTCGGCACCACCCGCGCGCCGAACCAGGCCAGTACCGCGCGGAGCTGCCAGTCGACGCCCAGGTAGTGATGCGGCGTCGCACCCATGGCCACGATGCCCACGGGCTTGGCGCGCAGCGCCTCGATGGGTGTCAGGTCGAGCAGGTTCTTGAGCGCACCCGTGAAGGTCCCGCGGTAGACGGGGCTGGCCAGCAGCACGCAGTCGGCCCCGGCCACGGCCCCCACGACGGTGCCGGTGTCGTCGCCGAATTTCTCGGGAGGGCGGCCGTCGGCGAACGAGACGCGGTGATCGGCCAGGTTGAGCAGCGACGCCGACACGCCGGGCCGCGCCGCCGCCACCTCCACCGCCGTGGCGATCGCCGCGTTCAACCGACCGGGCGGGGTCACGCTGCCGACGACGGCGAGAAAGGTAATCACGCCCTCACCATGGCCGCGCGATCGCGGCGGGCCACCTCGGAGCGCACCAGCGGGATCAGCTCGCGCCCGTAGTCGAGCGCGTCGTTCAGCGGGTCGAAGCCGCGGATGAGCAGGGTCGTGCAGCCGATGTCGTAGTAGTCGAGCAGGGCCTCGGCCACCTGCTCCGGGGTACCGACGAGCGCGGTGGTGTTGCCGGCCCCGCCCATGGCGGCGGCGATCGGTGTCCACAGGCGCTTGTCGTGCACCTCGGCCTCACGCGCGAAGTCCACGAGCCGCCGGGCCCCCACCGCCTGCGGGCGCATGCCCGCCCCCTCGCCCACCACGCTCGGTCGCGCCTCCGTCACCTTGGCCAGGATGCGTCGCGCCCGCTCCCACGCCTGTGGCTCGGTGGGCGCGATGATCGGACGCAGGGAGACGCTGATGCGTGGGCGGCGCCCGAAGGCCGCGGCCTGCTCGTGGATGTCGGCGATGCGCCGCTTGACGGCGGCCAGTGGCTCACCCCAGAGCGCGTACACGTCGCAGTGTCGGGCCGCCACCGCGGCGGCCGCCCCCGAGGCGCCGCCGAAGTAGAGCGGGATCCCGCCGGGCTGGAGCGGCTTGACCTCGGAGAAGGCCTTGGCGAACCGGTAGAACTCACCCTCGTGATCGAAGGGCTCGGGCGCTGTCCACATGCGGCGCAGCACGTCCAGATACTCGTCGGTGCGGCGGTAGCGCGTGTCGTGATCGAGCCAGTCGCCATCCCGCGTCTGCTCGGCATCGCTGCCGCCCGTGATGATGTGCAGCGCGACACGGCCGTTCGTCACGTGGTCCAGCGTGGCCGCCGCGCGCGCGCTGAGGGTGGGCGCCACGAAGCCGGGCCGGTGGGCGATCAGGTAGCTCAGCCGCTCGGTGTGCGCGGCCGCGTACCCCGTCACCGCGAACCCTTCGGCCGACGTCGAAGTGTAGCCCACGAGCACGCGGTCGAAGTCGGCCTTCTCGTGAGCCTGGGCAAAGCCGCGCACCCACTGGGTATCGACGGCGCCTCCGATCACGTGCACGGCCGCGCCGTCCGCGCCTTCCGGCTTCACGCCGATCATGCCGACGATCTCGACGGGCATGGAGGCGACTATACCCCGGTCGCGGCCGTTCAGTCAGGAGCCTTCGACTTCCACCGAGACGACCCCGGTCGTATGCTGGAGCCGCGGAGGACATTGGCGTGACGGCGATTGACCGGTTGAATGAGCTCCTCGAGGCAGAGCGGGCGGGCGTGGACACGCTGTCCCGCCTGTTTCCCGAGGCCCGCAGCCCCGAGATGCAGAAGCTCTTCGAGGAGGTCCGCGACGACGAGGCCTGGTCCTGCGCGGGTCTCGTCCGCTCCATCAAGGCGATGGGCGGGGCGATCTCCGACAAGAAGGGAGACTTCGCGGACAAGGTGATGAATGAGCCCACCCTCGCCGCCCGGCTTCGGTTCCTGAACCGGGGGCAAGGATGGGTCGTGAAACGACTGGATGGTCTTCTCGGCGAAACCCTCCCGGCGTCAGTCGGCGGCTTCCTCGAAGAGATGAAGACACGCCACCTCGCCAACATCGAGTCCTGCGAGCGGTTGGCGGAGTCGCTCAACTGACCGCCGAGGAACTGAGATCCTGGAGGAAAGCCGAGCGCGCCCGGCTGATCGCGGCGCGTGAGAGTCTCGATGCGGCGACGCTCGACCGTTTCCGCCAACGCATGGACGCTCTTCTCTGGCGCTCGTTTCCTGGGCCTCGCGGCCGCGAAGCTCGCCTTCTGCTGGCCGATCCGGAAGGAATACGACGCCCGGCACCTCGCCCAGAGGCTGCGCGAGCGCGGTGCGGTGACCGCCCTGCCCGTCGTCGTAGCGCCCAGGCAGCCCCTCGTCTTCCACGAATGGCACCCCGGCGTGGCCCTGGCCTCCGGCCCGCTCGGCATCCCCTATCCGGTGGGGTCTGATCCCGTCGCTCCCACCGCCGTGCTGTTACCGATGAACGGGTGGGACGAAGCCGGCTACCGCCTCGGCTACGGAGGCGGTTTCTTCGACCGCACCCTGGCCAGCCTGGCGAAGAAGCCCGTTGTCGTCGGCGTCAGCTACGAGCTGGCCAGGATGAAGACCATCCGGCCGCAAAGCTGGGATATCCCGATGGACTGGGTCGTGACCGAGCGCGGCATCTACCGACGCGATCCAGAGGGGCTGGTGTTCCTTGGCGAACCCGCTGCTGGAGAGCCCAGCGCCCTCGCCTCCCCCGTCTGCTACGCCGCCGAAGTGGACCCCGGACCGCCGTCCCCTCAGTAACCGTCGACGTCGATCACACTTTGCTGTCTCCGACTGGATCTAGAGCCGTGGCGCCATAGCGCACTGCGGGAGAACGGCGTGACAGCTTCGGCACCATATGCTGCCGTGCCGCCTCATAGGCCTCCCAGTCGGCGATATCGGGTAGCGCGGGAATGGTCACGTGCTCACCGCGGTCGAGTCCGACGAGCGCAGCGTCGACCATGTCGTCCACGTCCATCACCATGTCCGGCGGCAAGGTCTCGATGTCCGTGCCGGCCGCTTCCCAGATCGCGGTCCGGGTAGCGCCTGGCAACACGACCTGCACGCGCACACCCTTGCCGGCGACTTCCTGCTGCAGCCGCAGGCTCAGATTGAGCAGATAGGCCTTGGTGCCGCTGTAGCTGCCGTTGAACCTTTCCGGCGCGAGGGCCAGGACCGAGCTGATGTTGATGACGGTGCCGCTGCCACGGGCGACGAATCCGGGAATCGCCGCGCGCGCCAGCAGTGACGGCGCCAGCACGTTGAGGTGAATCATGCTCTCGAGACGCTCGGGATCGGCGCTGGCCAGGTCACCGCTCATGGCGATACCCGCGTTGTTGACGAGCACGGTGATCCCGGCGTCCGTGCCCAGCACCTGTTCGACCCGAGCCAGGTCGGCCCGGTTGCCCAGGTCGGCGACGATGACGTCGACGGAACGGCCGGTGTCACGGGTCAGACGCGCCGCCAGCGCCTCGAGCCGTTCCCGATTGCGGGCGACCAGGATCAGATCATGGCCGCGGTGTACCAGCCGATCGGCGTAGACGGCGCCGATGCCGGAAGAAGCGCCCGTGATCAGCGCGGTGCCTTTCGAGCTTGCGTTCATGCTGGTCTCCCACTCTCTCGGGCTGGCGCAGTGATCCGAATCGTCAGGGACCGAAGGTAAAGACGAACGCTCGAAAGCCAGGATCGCTGGCGATCAGGGTCAGCACGTGCTTTCCCCGCGGTGCCCGGGCAACCAGGCGAATCATCCCTGATCGATCGACGCGTGCCACCCCGGCCGGGTCGACGTCGGCCCCGCGCGCCTCGCCGATCGGCTTGCCGTCGAGCAGCACCATGATCGCCGCTGTCCCCAGCGGTCCCGGTTGCACGACCAGGTTCACCTCACCAGCCATGAACGGAAGAATGATCTTGCCGGTGCCCTTCTGGAGCTCGAGGTACTGGCGTTCGCTTTGCCAATCACCCTCCAGCCTGACCGTGCCCGGTTCGCGTCGCTCGGCTCCGACGTACGTCTCCTCGGTGATCCCGGCGTAGGAGGGCATCCCGGTCCTCGCAAACGCCGTCGCCTCGGGGCTGACCGCCGGCAGCTTGGTCTCGGGCCTGGCTGCAACCAGGAGGCGACGGATCTCCGCCTCGATCTTGTCGTAGCTCCCCTCGCCTACCCACCGCTTCACCAGCTTCCCCTGCGCGTCGAAGAGATATTTCGCCGGCCAGGCGTTGTTGCCTAGGGCCCGCCAGATCGCAAACTCGTTGTCGAGTGCGATCGGATACGTGAGCCCATGGTCGCGGATCCCACGGTCGATGTTCTCGGCGCGCTTGCCGAATTCGAACTCGGGCGCATGCACGCCGACCACGACCAGGCCGAGCTTGGCGTAGTCGCGGTCCCACGCCTTGACGTAGGGCGCAGTCCGGATCCAGTTGATGCAGGTGTACTCCCAGAAGTCGACCAGGACGACCTTGCCGCGCAGTCCCTCGGCCGTGAGCGGCGACGAGTTCACCCAGCGCTCAGCGTTGAAAGCGGGCATGTCACTCGCCGCGCCGGCAAGGCCGGGACCGGCAATGGCACCGAGGAGCAGAAACGGCAGGATAGCTCTCATGTCCACCTTAGGATGGTGGCTCAGAGGAAACGATTCGCGCGGCGATCCAGCCGGTCTCGGTCGTGATCTCGATGGTGCATAATGGCCCGCACATGACGAGCGCGCCGCTCCCGAAACGCCTGGGTTTCTTCACCCGCCTGCTCGATCAGGCCAGCCCCGCCGAGCGGTACCGGCTGGCGACCGCGCAGATCGTCCACGCCGAGCGGCTCGGCTTCGATACGGCCTGGATCGCCCAGCACCATTTCCATGAGGACGAGGGCGGCCTGCCGGCGCCGTTCGTCTTCCTCGCCCAGGTCGCGGCCCAGACGACGCGGATCCGCCTCGGAACGGGGATCGTGACCTTGCCGCTGGAGCTGCCGATCCGGGTGGCCGAGGACTCCGCGGTGCTCGACCTGATGTGCGGCGGCCGCCTCGAAGTGGGCATCGGCGGCGGGGGCAACCTTTCCTCGTACGCGGCGTTCGGCCAGGACAGCGCCGAGCGCACCGCGGTGCTGGTCAGACACCTTCAAGTGCTGCGCGACGCCTGGGCGGGGCGATCGCTGCCCGGAGGCGCGGACCGGCTGTATCCAACGAATCCAAGCCTGGTCGAGCGGGTGTGGCAGGCGACGTTCTCGGTGGAGGGTGCCCGGCGGGCCGGCGCCGCCGGCGACGGGCTCATGCTGTCGCGCACGCAGCCGAGGCCGGCCAGCACTCCCGACCTGTCGCTGGCCGAGATCCAGAACCCGATGATCGACGCGTACCTGGAGGCGCTGCCCGCGGGCCGCAATCCCCGTATCCTCGCCTCCCGCACCGTGTTCGTGGCCGATGACGGCCAGGAAGCCCTGCGTCTCGCCGAGACCGGGCTGGGGCGGCATCGCGCACGCCTGACCAGATTGGGCCGGGCCACCGGAGACGGATCGCTCGATGCGATGATCGGCGCGATGGATGTTCACCTGGGCACGCCAGACGAGGTGATCGCCTCGCTCAAGACGGACAGCGCGCTCGCCCGGGCGACCGAGCTCGCGGTTCAGGTGCATTCGATCGATCCGCCGCACCCCTTCATCCTCAGGTCGATCGAGCTGGTCGCCGAGGTGGTGGCGCCGGCACTCGGCTGGGGGCGTGATGCGGCCGGATCCCGCGTGGTGACCATCCAGCCAAGAGGGCGGTGAAGATGTCAGGAACAGACGCCGACGTCATCGATGCGCTGGTCGGGATCACACCGGGATCTCCCCTGGACGCGATTCGCGCCCGGAGACCGGAGGCGCGCGCGCACGCGCAGGCGACGTACCGGGCGCTGTTCGCCCCCGCGACGCCCGGCGGCGTCTCCCCGTCGGAGCGTTTCGCCGTGGGCCAGTTCGTCGCCGGCCTGCATGGCGCCACGGCGATCGCGACCAGCTATGCCTCGCGCCTCGCCGAGACCGGAGCCCCGGCGGCGCTGAAGGAAGCCGTCGACGCGACCATCGCGGAGGCCCGGACCAGCGGTCCCTATGGCCGCTACCCGGCGGGGCCGTTGAGCCGCGAAGACACCGCCGGCTCGAGCTATCGGGTGGGAGCCGCGAGCCGCCGGACGCTCGGTCCGCGCCTCGCGGCGGCATTCGAGCACGTGCACATGCTCGTCTTCCACCCGCGCGACGCCACGCCGGCGGCGCTGCAGGCGCTGCTGGACGCCGGCTGGTCCACGACCGACATCGTGACGCTCTCCCAGATCGTCGCTTTCATGTCCTTCCAGATCCGGGTGGTCGCCGGATTGCGCATCCTGGCCGGCCATTCCTGAGGTGAGGTCCTGACATGAGCGATACCGTTCTCGTTCCCCCGGCCCACACGGTTCCGACCGCGTTCACCCGGGCTCAGCTCGACTGGCTCCCCTGGCTCGAGCCGCTCGCCATCGATGCGATGACCGAGCGCCATCTGGCCAGTCTCGTGGACGCCGCCCGCGTGAAATCGCCCTACTTCCGCCTCCTCGCCCGGGACCCGGACGCCCTGGAGGCCAGGACGCGGACGGACAAGGACATCTTCTACAACCCCGACGCCGGCCTGCCCCGGGCCGAGCGTGAGCTGGCCGCCGCCGCCACCTCCCGCTTCAACGGGTGCCTCTACTGCGCCTCCGTGCATGCCCGCCATGCGGCGACCTATTCGAAGCGCGAGGCTGATGTTCAGCGCCTGCTCGACGCCGGCGTCGCCGCCGATCTCGGCGAACGCTGGAATGCCATCGTCGCGGCCTCGGTGGCGCTGACCGCGACGCCGAGCGCGTTCGCGCCGGAGCACGTCGACCGCCTGCGCCGCTCGGGGCTCGACGACCTGGCCATCGCCGACGTCATCCACGCCGCCGCCTTCTTCAACTGGGCCAATCGCCTGATGCTCTCGCTCGGTGAACCCGCGGCCACGACCGGATCGTAGGCCATGGCGCACTGGCTCCTGAAGTCCGAGCCTGACGATTGGTCGTGGGCCGCGCAGGTCGCGAAGGGGCGTGAGGGCGCGGAGTGGACCGGCATCCGCAACCACTCGGCCCAGAATCACCTGCGCGCCATGAAGAAGGGTGAGCAGGCGTTCTTCTACCACACCGGCAAGGAGCGCGCGATCGTCGGCATCGTCAGGGTGATCGCGGAGGCGCACCCGGATTCGACCGACGCCGCCTGGCGCGCCATCGACGTCGCCGCGGTGCGGAAGCTGCCGACGCCGGTGGGCCTCGACCGGATCAAGGCTGACCCGCGCCTGGCCGGCATGGTGTTGACCCGGCTCCCCCGCCTGTCGGTCCAGCCAGTGTCGGAGGCCGAGTGGCGGATCATCAGCAAGATGGGCGGACTCGACTGATCGAACGGCAGCGCTACGGCGCGATCGGCGCCGCCATGTCGGCCTGGATCTCGACCGGACTGAGCGCCCGGTTGTAGATCCGGATCTCGTCGATCCTGCCCTGGAAGAACTCGCCCCAGATCCCGTTGCCGCCGACCCGGAGCGCGCCCGTCGAGGTCACCAGCGCGCCGGTGAGCGCCCGGCTGCCGACCTGGGCGCCGTTGACGAACAGCCGCAGCGTGGTGCCGTCATAGGTGGCGGCCAGGTGCGTCCAGACGTTGAGCGGCAGCTGCGACGTCCCCCGGGCATCGAGCGGCGTCGTGGGGGCCGTGGCTCGCACGACGTACACGGTGGGGACGCTGGTGTCGATGTTGGAGTAGAGGTTGTACACCTCGCCGTTGGGGCGCTCCTTGATGATGACGTTGTTCCAGTTCGGCGAGTGGGCGGTCGGGAAGACCCAGGCCTCGAGCGTCATGCCGGTGCTGAGGGCGAGCAGCGCCGTCGAGTTCACCGTGACCCAGTCGTTCACGCCGTCGAAGGCGAGCGCATTTCCGAATCGGCCCTGGGTGGTCCAGGCGGCGCCGGAGACCGCGCCGGTGTGGCCGTTGCCGGTGGCATCGGCCGTACTGTTCCCGCTCCCCTCGTTGAAGCCGAAGGCGGCCACCAGGCCGGCGGTCGTGACCGGGGCCACCGAGAAGGCAATCGTGAAGTCGTTGGTATTGGCGTTGCCGGCGACGTCCTGACAACGGACGAAGAAGCTGTAACTACCGCCGTTGGCGAGGCCCCCGACCGTGGTGGAGTGCGCCGTCCCACCGGTGGTGGAGAACGCGCTGGGCATGGCGCCGTACGCCACGCCGGCGGTGGTGGCGTACCGGCAGGTCGCGTTCTCGTTGGTGGCGAGGCTCAGCGAGGCCTGGGTGGTGCCGGCGGCCAGCGTGCCCGTGGGCGCGCCGCTCGAGCGCACGGGCGGAGTGGTGTCAGTCGGCTGAGCGACGGAGAACGCGATGGCGAAGTCGTCGGGATTGGCGTTGGCGGCGCCGTCCTGACAACGGACGAAGAAGCTGTAACTGCCGCCGTTGGCGAGGCCGCCGACCGTGGTGGAGTGCGTCGTCCCACCGGTGGTGGAGAACGTGCTGGGCATGGCGGTGTAGACCACGCCGGCGGTGGTGGCGTAACGGCAGGTTGCGTTCTCGTTGGTGGCGAGGCTCAGCGAGGCCTGGGTGGTGCCGGCGGCCAGCGCGCCCGAGGGCGCGCCGCTCGAGCGCACGGGCGGAGTGGTGTCAGTCGGCTGAGCGACGGAGAACGCGATGGCGAAATCGCTGGTGTTCGGGTTGCCGGCGAGATCCTGGCAACGGACGAAGAAGCTGTAACTGCCGCCGTTGGTGAGCCCACTGACGCTGGTGGAGTGCGCGGTCCCGCCGGTGGCGGAGAACGCGCTGGGCATGGCGGTGTACGCCACGCCGGCGGTGGTGGCGTAACGGCACGTCGCGTTCTCGTTGGTGGCAAGGCTCAGCGAGGCCTGGCTGGTACCGGCGGCCAGCGTGCCCGAGGGTGCGCCGCTCGAGCGCACGGGCGGCGTGGTGTCAGTCGGCTGGGCGACGGAGAACGCGATGGCGAAATCGCTGGTGTTGGGGTTGCCGGCGAGATCCTGGCAGCGCACGAAGAAGCTGTAATTGCTGCCGTCCACGAGGCCGTTGATGACGACGGAGTGCGAGGTCCCCCCCGTGGCCGTGAAGGTCGTCGTCATGGCGCCATACGCCACGCCGGCGGCCGTGGCGTAGCGGCAGGTTGCCGCTTCGTCGGTCACGAGCGAGATCGGCGCGCCGGTGGTGCCGGCCGGGAGCACGCCGGCCGGCTGCCCGTTCGAGCGCACCGGCGGCGTGACGTCGATGGTGCTCTTGACGATCGTGAAGGAGTCCCGCACCACACCCGTACTGTCCAGGAACACGGCATCCAGGCGGCCACCGTTGATGTCGAGAACCATGGAGCCCAGCGTGTTGAGCGAGATGAACATCGCCGGGTGGTTCAAGGGGCCACCGGCAGTCTCGCCCGAGCTCCCGGCTACCGCGTACACGGCCCCCTCGTGTGGCACCTTCACCGCCGCCGGCTTCTGATAGGCGCCGCTGCCGCTCTCCCGCCCGTTGCCGCCATCCAGGATCATGGCTGGGGTCAGCGTGGTGGAGCCGCCGTAGTGGCCGTCGAGCAGGAACGAGCGCTCGTAAGAATGGCTGTGCCCGGTGAGAACCAGGTCCACTCCCGCCGCCTCCAGGATGGGCAGCGCGGTCTGGCGCATCTGCACCGACTCGACGTCGACGTCGGAATTGTGCGCGCCCTTGCTGTAGGGCGGATGGTGCCAGAACGCGACGATCCAGGGCTGGGTGGTCGCGGCCAGGTCGTTGCGCAGCCAGGTCATCATCGGCCCGGCCGACGAGCGATCGGTCTCGAAGGACTCCAGCGAGATGAAGTGGATGTTTCCGTAGTCGAACGAGTAGTACGCCTCGGTGCCGGTGGGAATGCCGCCCGCCTGCGCCTGGGTGGGCAGGGAGAAGATGTCGTAGTAGGGGCCGGTCTGCGTCGACGAGTTGGCGGCCTGCCCGTCGTGGTTGCCGTAGGTCGGCCACAGCACGGACTTCCGCAGCAGGGTCGGGTACATGTCGAAGACCGCCGCCTGGTACTCGGCGTCGGTGCCGTCCTCGTACGCGTTGTCGCCGAGCATCAGCCACAGATCGGTGTGCCGTGAGCCCGTGTAGGCCAGGTAGGCGTCGCGGACCGCCCGGGCGTTGGCGTCGGCGGTGCCCGAGTCGCCGATGACCCACACTCGCGTCGGCTTGGGCGTCCCCCGGACCGGCGAGGTCACGAAGAAGTGCGTGAGGTCACCGCCGGCCAGGGTCGCCGTCGGGGTGCCGATCGCGTAGTAGTAGCGCGTGTCAGGAGCGAGGCCGCTCACCCGGACCTCGTGCTCGGTGGTGCTGGCCGGCAGATCGACGACACCGGTGAGCGTGGCCGGATCAGGGCCGTACCGGACGCGGCTGGCACTCGGCTGGTTGGTCCGCCACCGCACCACGACGTCGGTGGGTGAGCCCATCTGCAGATAGGGCCCCCGGGTGACGGCCAGCGCGGAGGTGGTACCGATCAGCTCGAGGTCGAAGCTGAGGTCCGAGCTGGTGGCGCCCGACTGGTGCACCTCGACCGCGAGGACGTTGGTGCCGTTCACCAGCGCCCCGATGCCGAGGGTCGCCGACACGAACGTGCTCTCGCCGGTGCCGCTGATGGCGGTGCTGGCCAGCGTGCGGTACGCGATCGTGCCCGACGGCATGTTGCTGCGCACGATCTCCACGCCGTTCAGGTAGACGACCGCGCCGTCGTCTCGCAGGAGGCGGAGCGTGAGCCCGCTGAAGGCCGAACGGTCGACGACGTTGAACGACCGGCGGAAGTACGTGGTGATGTACTTGTTCGAGGCGTTGGGGCCGTAGCCGACGACCGTGGCCTCGCCCCCGTCGCCGTAACCCAGCTGGGCGGGGCCCGAGGCCCAGGCCCCATCGTTGAAGGCGGGGGCCCGCCAGGCGGTGCCCTGGTTGGAGCCGTTGTCGAGATAGCGCCAGACCGACCCGGCGGGAACGAGCACCGTCTGGGCGCTGGCGACGGCCGGCACCAGCAGAGCAATGAGGAAGACCAGCAGCCCGGTCATCGGGCCGCCTCCAGGCGCTCGAGCGCGATGCGCACCCTGGCCGTCAGCTCGTCCACTGCCCTGCTCGCTCGCCGGCTCGGGGCCAGGCCCTCGAGCGCCGCCAGCGACGAGGCGTAGGCCGCCCGGGCTTCACCGGGGCGCCCCGCCCGCTCGAGGATCTCGGCGCGCTGCACGAGCCACGTGGGATTGCTGCCGAACCGCTCCAGCATCCGGTCGAGGCGACCCAGCGCGGCGGCCGGGCGCGCCCGCGCCAGCTCGAGGTCGACGGCGTACAGCTGCAGCGTCGCCAGCGGCCCCAGCCGGTCGATCCCCTCGTCGAGCCCGCGCAGCGCCTCGGCCAGGTGGGTGTCACCGGCGGCGGCCAGCGCCCGGGCGCGCTCGATGTAGTACTCCGGCCGTGGTTGCGGCAGAAGCGCGATAGCTCGCGAGAAATCCTGGCCGGCCGCCAGGTGATGCCCGAGGCCGAGCCGCGCCCGCGCACGCGTGGCGTGCGCCTCCGCGTGATCGGGCTGCCGAGCGAGGAATCGGTCGAGGACGGCGCACGCGTCGGCCGGCCGCCCGGCGTCGAGCAGCGCCACGGCCCGGACAAAGTCGATCACGAGCAGATCGGGGTCGAGACGGGCGGCCCGATCGTAGTCGGCGAGCGCGGCCTCCCACTCGCCGTGAACGCGATGCAGCTGGCCGCGGCGGACGTACAGCTCAGCGCGCGACGGCGCTTCATCGATCCGTCGGGTGATCGCCGCGATCTGTTCGTGCAGATCGCCGTGCGCGGCCACGGATGCGGGCAGGAGGAGCGCGACGGTGAGGATACTCATGAACCAGCACCAGACCATGCGAGCTCCTCGCCGGGGAAGGGTACGCGCGTCGTTGCGTCCGGCGAGAGTGTCCCGCGCTCACGATCTTGTCAACGACAAAGCCGGTATCGGCGCGCATCTGTAAAGGCTTCTGACAGCACTCAAGATCGAGGCTCTGCACACCCCGATCCATCGGAGGCCGAGGGCGGCCGGGCCGCCCTCGGCCCTCGGCGTCTACTTCTTGCGGGGGTCGTCGGCGGGATTGACGTACATCACGTCGAAGGGGCCGGTTCCGTTGATCTGCACGACCGACTCCGCCTCGGCGAGAGCGTAGTGCGGCATGCCGGCCGGCAGGTGGACGAAGCTCGCCGCCGGCAGGGGCTGCAGGGCTGACCGGTCGACCTTCTCACCGGACGTGACCGCGAACGCCCCCGAGATGACGGTGACGAGCTCGTCCTTCGAGTGACGATGCGGCGGCACGATGAAGCCGGCCGGGAAGCGGAGACGGAGGACGAACGGCCCTTCCTTGGCCGGATTACCCATCAGGACGGCAGCCTGGGCGCCTGGTGGCAGCGACGGTGGGGCCGCGCCCCACTGGATGGCGTCGGCGCGAACCACGGTGTGGTGCATCTCGGCGGCATCCAGCGACGCTGCCGTCGTGCCGAACGCGGCGACGAGGCCGAGAGTCAGGGCGACCAGACGACCCGCGGTATTCCAGGACATCGCGTGCTTCATGGCTCGATCCTTTCCGGTGTGTGGGTGTGGTGCACTGAGAGCGTCAGTCCCGTACGATCACGATCTGGAGGTACTCGCTCGGCACGACCATGCTGCCGTCCGTTGCACGGTTGCCCTCGTCGACCAGCGCCAGGAGATCGCGCTCCAGGGCCGCCTGGGCCGAGGGTGCGAGCGTGGCGAAGGCCTTGAGCACCGGGCCGTAGTACGTCTTGAAGATCTCCAGCCAGTGCTCCGGTGAGCGATACCGGAAGACGAAGCTTCGCTGCGCCGTCGTGATCGAGCTCGCGTGCGCTTCGAACAGCTCGACGATTCGCGCCTGGGTGCCCCAGAGGGCGGGCGACTTGACGCCCGGCGGCGGCGGGACGTGCTTGCCGATGGTCTTGAAGAGCCGCCCGATGAAGCCCTCGGGGGTCCAGTTGGCCAGGCCGATCTTGCCGCCGGGCTTGACGACGCGGAGCATCTCGGCCGCGGCCCGGGCCTGGTCGGGGGCGAACATGACCCCGAACGTCGAGACCACCACGTCGAACGACCCGTCCGCGAACGGCAACGCCTCCACGTCAGCCTCGCGAAACTCGATGGTGAGCCGCTCGGCCTCGGCCCGCTCGCGGGCGCGCTCGAGCAGCGCGGGCACGTAGTCCGTGGCGACCACCTCGCACCAGCGCCGGGCGGCCGCCAGCGAGGCGTTGCCGTTGCCGGCGGCGACGTCGAGCACCTTCTGGCCGGCCCGGACGTCGAGGGCGAGCGACTCGCACAGCTCCTCGCCGACGATCTGCAGCGTGGTCCCGATGACGGCGTAGTCCCCCGACGACCACGCGACCCGCTGGCGCGCCTTGACCGTTTCGAAATCGGACTGACCGGCCTCACGGCTGGTACCACTCGTGGCTACGGCTGTCTCCATGGCTCCCCTTCCTCCTGGCGGCTTGGTTCCGCAACGTCCGCGGCGCCTCACCGACGGCGCCGATGTTGCGCTCCGACCGTGGGAGCCGGCGTGGGAATGACCGTGGAATCGTGTCGGGCGGACGACCGGGCGGCCGCCTTCGGCAGCGCTCGGTCGGGCGGGTCAGCGCCGAGCCCGCGCATGGCGGACCCCTCGCCGGGCTGGCATAATCGTTCGCATTCGTGGCGATTTGCCTGTGCGGCATCGATCGGTAGCTCAGATGGCGTCGATCGAGGTGCGCCTCCTCGGCCCACTGACGATCTCGCGGGCCGGTCGCGTGCTGCCGTTACCCGCGTCGCGCAAGGTGCGAGCGCTCTTCGCCTATCTCGCCCTGGCGCCGCTCGCGGTGACGCGGACCCACCTGTGCGAGCTGCTCTGGGATGTGCCCAACGATCCCCGCGGCGAGCTCCGCTGGTGCCTCAGCAAGGTCCGCAGCGTCGTCGACGAGCCCGGCCGCCGCCGGATCCACACGCGCGAGGACACCGTCGAGCTCGACCTGGCCGATTGCTTCGTCGATGCCGCCGAGGTCGCCCGCGCGGCCCAGGCCGGCATCACGACGCTCCCGCCCGACCGGCTGCAGACGCTGTCCACCCTCTTCAACGGAGACTTCCTGGAGGGGCTGGATATCGACGGCAGCCTGGCCTTCAACGGCTGGCTGACCGCTCAGCGGCGGCGATTCCGGGCGTGTCACGCCGCCCTGCTGGAGCACCTCGTCAAGGGCGTGCCGGGCGACGAGGCCTTCACGCACCTGGAGAGGTGGCTCCAGCTGGCGCCCTTCGACCCCCACGTGCACGCGGTCCTGCTCGCCGCGCTGGCTCGGCGCGGCCGCATCCGGGACGGCGAGGACCACCTCGCCGCCACGATCCGGCTGTTCGAGGCCGAGGGCCTCGATTCTGGCGCGCTCCGGGACGCCTGGCGATCAGCCCGGGCGCCGGCGCCCTCGGTGACGGTCTCCGTGAGCCCCGGCGCCGACCCCATCGCCGCCGCCCCCGCTCGGCGCGCCTCCCTGGCGGTGATGCCGTTCGTCGACGGGGCCGCCGCCGACGGCGCCGGCGGCGGGGCCGGCGATGCCCTCGCGCACGACGTGATCACCCGGCTGGCCCAGCTGCGCAGCCTGTTCGTCATCGCCCAGGGCACCGTGTTCGCCCTGCACGAGCGCCACATCGGATCCGAAGAGGCCGGGCGCATGCTCAACGTCGACTACGTCGTCAGCGGATCGGTACGGCGTCAGGGTCGGCGACTCACGGTGACGGTCGAGCTGGCCGAGACGCGGACGGCCCGGATCGTCTGGGCGGAGATCTTCAACCGTACGGCCGACGACACGTTCGCGGTCCTCGATGAGATCGGGAACCGGATCGTCGCCTCGATCGCCGGCGAGATCGAGATGATCGAGCGCAACCGCGCCATCCTGAAGCCGCCAAGCTCGCTGGACGCGTGGGAGGCGCATCACTGCGGCCTGTGGCACATGTACCGGTTCAGCAAGGCCGACAACGAGCGAGCCCGGCACTTCTTCGAGACCGCGGTGCACCTCGATCCGACCTTCGCGCGGGCCTACGCCGGCCTGTCGTTCACGCACTTCCAGAACGCCTTCCAGGGCTGGGCGAAGCGTCCGGCGGAGGTCGATCGCGCCTTCGCCACCGCCGGCCAGAGCCTCATGGTCGACGATCGCGATCCCGCGGCCCACTGGGCCATGGGCCGAGCCCTCTGGCTACGCGGCCAGCACGAGCAGTCCATCGTCGAGCTGGAGCGGTCCATCGACCTCAGCCCCAACTTCGCCCTCGGCCACTACACCCTCGCGTTCGTCCACTCGCAGGCCGGCGATCCGCGCGCCGCCATCTCGTCCTCGGACTACTCCCGCCACCTCAGTCCCTTCGACCCGCTGCTGTTCGGCATGCTCGGCGCCCGCGCCATGGCGCTGGTACGACTGGGCCAGTTCGAGGAAGCCGCGGACTGGGCTGTGAAGGCGGCCGCCCGCCCCAACGCGCACCCACACATCCTGGCGATCGCCACCTACTGCCTGGCCCTGGCCGGTCGGCTGCCCGACGCGCGCGCCCACGCCACCGCGTTGCACGGCCGGCTTCCGCGCTACGGCGTCGCCGACTTCCTCGCCGCGTTCCAGTTCGATCCTCAGGGCGTCGCCCTGTTCCGCAAGGGGGCCAGGCGACTCGGGCCGAGGTGAAGTCGGCCGCCACCCGGTAGTAAGGCTTACACGGCGGCGCCCACATCCAATGGACGCGAGCCCGTGCCGAACTTACGATGAAGCCGTCAACCGGCACGGCCCGTTCCAAGATCAGGAGGCTCCTCATGCGCGTCCTGCTCGTTCATCCAAGTCCGCTGCTGTACTCCGAACTGTACCTGCGCCTGGAGCCGCTCGGGCTCGAGCGCGTCGCCGCCGCCGTCCGGGCGGCGGGTCACGAGATCCGCCTGCTTGACCTCCAGGTGTTCCATCACACCGACTATGCGCGCGAGCTCGCCGAGTTCCGTCCGCGGGCGGTCGGCTTCTCGCTCAACTATCTGGCCAACGTGCCAGAGGTCATCGACCTGGCGAAAGCCACCCGGGCGCGCTGGCCCGACGTCTTCGTCTTCGTGGGTGGCCACAGCGCGTCCTTCATCGCGAGCGAGCTCCTCGAGCACGGGGCCGGCGCCATCGATGCGGTCGTGCGCGGTGAGGGTGAGGTGATCACGCCCCGCCTGCTGGAGGGCATCGGTGAGCGCGGGATCGAGCGGCTGCCCGGCGTGGTGACGCTCGAGGGGGCCGGGCCCACTCCCACCCTGCTCGACGATCTCGACCGTCATCCGCCGGCGCGCGACCTTGGCCGCCGCCGCCACCGCTACTTCCTGGGCGTGCTCGACCCGTGCGCTTCGGCCGAGCTCACCCGCGGCTGCCCGTGGGACTGCTCGTTCTGCAGTGCGTGGACCTTCTACGGGCGGAGCTATCGCAAAGTCTCGCCGGAGGCCGCGGCCGAGGACCTGGCCAGCATCCGCGAGCCCAACGTGTTCCTCGTCGACGACGTCGCCTTCATCCAGGCCGAGCATGGCTTCGCGATCGGGCGGGAGATCGAGCGGCGCGGCCTTCGCAAGCAGTACTACCTGGAGACGCGTTGCGACGTGCTGCTCAAGAACCAGGAGGTCTTCGCCTACTGGCGGCGGCTGGGTCTCTACTACATGTTCCTCGGTGTGGAGGCGCTCGACGAGGAGGGCCTCCAGCGCCACCGCAAGCGGGTGACGTGGGGCGAGAACGAGCAGGCGCTGGAGGTGGCGCGGCGCCTCGGTTTCACGGCCGCCATCAACATCATCGCCGACCCGGACTGGGACGAGCGGCGGTTCGCGATCGTGCGGGAATGGGCGCTCAGCGTCCCCGAGATCGTCCATCTCACCGTGGCCACGCCCTACCCGGGCACGGAGACGTGGCTCACCGAGTCGCGGGCGCTCACCAGCCACGACTACCGCCTGTTCGACGTCCAGCACGCGGTGCTACCGACGCGGCTGCCACTGGCCCGGTTCTATGAGGAGCTGGTCAACACGCAGGCGGTGCTCAATCGCAAGCATCTCGGCTGGGGCGCCGTCCGCCGCTACGGCGTCCCCGCGGTGCGGGCGCTGGCCCGCGGCCAGACGAACTACGTACGGATGATGTGGAAGTTCGCCTCCGTGTACAACGCCGCCCGGCAGTCGGGCGACCACGAGCGCCCGGTGCAGTACGCCCTGCGGCCGCGGCAGCCGCTCGCCGGCAAGCCGAGCCGCACGCAGCTGTACGTGCACGAGCCGACCGCCTCCCGCCGGGCCAGCGCATGACCGCGTCGGGCTCGCCACCCTCGACCAACCGCGCGACGTCTTCGAAGTCTGGATAGACGAAAGGGGTTAGCGGCGGCGACGTCCGCTAACCCCTCGTCCATGGCTGCTGGCATTGAGCGCGGGGTACCCGCGCTCGGATCACCGCTCGGGCGGATCGCAGGCCACGGTGCCCATGTCCGCGGGAACGGAAACCTCCAGGAGCTCCAGGTCGGCGGAGGCCGCCGTCTCGTTGTGCCGAAGGCCGCCCGGGATGTAGAGCGACTCGCCCGCCTGGATACGGAGTTTCTGGCCGTCTTCGAACTCCAGGTCGACCCATCCGCTGAGCATGTACACGAACTGGCCCTCGCAGACGTGGTAGTGCCACCCCGTCGGCTGCGTCATGCCCTCGGCCCCGATCGTCACCTGGGCGCGGATCTTCCCGCTGCTCGCAGCCGTGACGCCGAGGTCGCGGTACTTGAAAAAGGAGCGCCGGCCCGCCACGAGGGGCGCCGTGGTCGGCGTCGCGTACGCCAGCTTGCCGGGGGGGTTCACGGCGGCCGGCTGTCCAATGGGCGTGCTCGCGTCATTCATGATGGAGGCCTCCTCTGAGTTCGTACCGCCGATACTACCCGAATTGCGCCGCGGGGATCGATGTCGCATGCGGTCGCATTCGAAGGCCCCGCCTTCGCCGCCCGTAGCGCGATACAGGGCCCCGGTCGCCCTTCCCACGTCGTCGATGGTTGCGGACGCGTAGAATGTCATGCGAGCTCGAGACTTCGTGGATCGGCTGCGGCCAGGCTGAGCACCCATCGAAGTGAGTCCCGCGTGTCGATCTTGAGGGCTCCATTCGACTCAAGGACGGAGTAAGAGACAACGTGCCAACTCTGCCATCGCAACCGATCGAGAGCGGCCATGCCCCGGTCAACGGCATTGAGATGTACTACGAAGTGCACGGTCACAACGGCGGCGTGCCGCTCGTCCTGCTGCACGGCGGTGGCTCCACCATCGAGGTCACGTTCAGCCAGGTCCTCCCGCTCTTCGCCGGCCGCCGCCGGGTCATCGCCCTGGAGGAGCAAGGGCATGGCCGCACGACCGACCGTGACGCGGCTGTCGCCTTCGAGTCTTCCGCGGACGATGTCGCGGCTCTCCTTCGGCATCTGGCCGTCGACCAGGCGGACATCCTGGGGTTCAGCAACGGCGCCAGCGTCGCCCTGCAGGTCGCCATACGACACCCGCACCTCGTGCGAAGAATGGTCTTCGCCTCATCGTTCACCAAGCGGGCCGGCGCGCACCCCCAGCTCTGGGAATTCATCAAGCAGGCGGACTTCTCGAACATGCCGCAGCCGCTCAAGGACGCGTTCCTCCGGGTGAACCCGGACGTGCAGCGGCTCAAGACCATGCACGACAAGGACCTCGCACGCATGCAGACCTTCAAGGACGTCCCCGACGACTCGCTGCGGTCCGTCCGGGCGCCGACGTTGATCGTGGTCGGCGACCAGGACATCGTGAGGCTCGAACATGCCATCGAGGTGACCCGGCTGATCTCGGGGGCACGCCTGCTCGTCCTGCCCGGTGGCCACGGGGACTATCTCGGCGAGGCCGTCATGGCGCAGAAGCTAACGCGGTACCCCGAGCTCACCGCGCGGCTGGTCGAGGAGTTCCTCAGCGCATCGAAAGGAGAAGAAGTCATGTCGAGCAGCACCATCCGGCTTCACCGAGTGCTCCGAGCAGCGCCCGAGAAGGTCTACCGGGCATTCCTCGATGCGGACGCCATGGCCAAATGGCTTCCGCCGAACGGCTTCACGGGCAAGGTCCACCATCTCGA
Source organism: uncultured Candidatus Rokubacteria bacterium (assembly GCA_963734175.1). Taxonomy (GTDB): domain Bacteria; phylum Methylomirabilota; class Methylomirabilia; order Rokubacteriales; family CSP1-6; genus AR5. The sequence goes on along the minus strand of CAVTGC010000009.1, from coordinate 153,529 downwards.
CGCGAAAGTCGGCGGGACCTACCGGATGTCCTTCACGAACTTCACCACCGGCCACAGCCACTCCTTCGGCGGGAAATATCTCGAGCTGGTGCCGCATGAACGCATCCGGCACACGGACAGGTTCGACGATGCCGCCCTCTCCGGAGAAATGCAGACGACGGTGTCCCTGAAGGCGGTGTCGGTCGGTACCGAGGTGAGCATCGTGCAAGAAGGGATACCGGAGGCCATACCAGCGGAGGCCTGCTATCTCGGCTGGCAGGAATCGCTCGTCCTTCTTGCGCAACTGATCGAAGCGGAGATCCCGGGGTAGCGGGGCGCTACCCGGCCGATGGTGCCCACACGACGCCCCCGAGGAGAGCGCAATGTCCGACTTCCCTGAGTGCCTGCTGATCGTGACCGTCGAGGTCGACGCCGCCGTCGAGGCCGAGTGGAATCGGTGGTACGACACGGTGCACCTCCCGGACGCGCTGAGATGCCCCGGGGTGCGGCGCGGCCGACGCTATGTCTCCTCGGGCGAGATATCGGAGAGCGCGGGCGGCCAGACCGAGCGGACGCCGAAGCGAATCTACACGACGATCTACGAGCTCGACAGCCCCGACGCGGTCGCCACCCGCGAGTTCCGCGCCATGCGTGGGTGGTATCAGTTCGCGCCGCACGTCCGCTCACGCACGCAGGTGATCGTTCCGGTCCAGGGCTAGCGGCGCCTCAGGAGAAGGCCGGGTGCGGGAGATAGGGCGTGGGTGGTGTGCGCCCCCGCAGCACGAGTGGCCCCTGCGGTCGCAGGCGGAGCCCGCGCTCGAGGAGAGGCCGGATCGCCCATTGCTGCTCGCCCGTGATCCGACCGAACTCGACGTGGGTGCCGGCGGGAACGTGCGCCAAGGCGGCGACGAGCAGTCGCGAGGCGGTGCCCTCGTCGAGGGCGGCGAGGACCGCCGGTCCGACGGGCGTCGCGATCACGTAGCCGTCGTCGGCCAGCAGCAGCTCGGCATCGCCGGCGAGGAGATGGGCCAGATCGTCGCCTCGGGAGCTGCCGAGGATCGATCGGTCGATCCGGTTGGCGTGGTCGAGGTCGGCGACGCCGCCCGGCCTGATTCCGGGCGGGCGATCACCGTCCACGCCCCGAACATCCCCGAAGCACCTGAGCGCGGGGTAGACACAAAATCCGGGGAGGCGAGCGTAGCGACCGATCGCGCGCGGATCGGCGGACGAGCTGATGATGCCGAACGGCACGCCGAGGCCGTATTCGTGCGCCACCTGCAGCAGGGCGGTGCCGACGCCGTGGGCCTGGTGCTCCGGCGCAACGAACAGGTGAGCCAGCACCCACACGTCCTCCCGCAGCGCCGCCTGCGCGAAGCCGATGGCGGCACCACCATCTCGGGCGATCCAGGAGCCGGCGGGATCGTGCTGTTGCAGATAGGCGATCCGGGCCGCGGTGGCCACGGGTGGTCGGGTGTGGGCAGGCATTCCCTGACCGGACCGCAGCGCCGCGGCCGCGCGGGAGAAGACCGCGGTGCAGTCTTCGACATCCCCCGGGCCCATCGGGCAGATCTCGAAGGCCGCCGTGGTCACCGTCGCGGCATGACCTCTCTGCCGGCGAGCACGTCGGCGGGCCTCGGCGTCGTTTCCCGCAGGACCAGCGGCAGTAGCAGGAATACGACGACGATCGAGAACAGGATGCCGAGCGCCGACAAGACGGATGGAAGTCCCCAGGCGTCGATCCCATAGCCCACGAGGGGGCCCAGGAGACAGAAGGAGGCGCGGATGCCCAGCTGCGTCATCGAGATCACGGTCGCGCGGAACGCGGAGGGGATCTTCTCGTTGAGGGCATTCATGAAGAGCACCTGGCCCATGCCGCGGCCCACCTTGACCAGAGTTCCGAGCACGATCCCGCCCCAGCCGAGGAAAGACGCCATGCCGAAATAGGCGATGATCGGCAAGACACCGGCCGCGGCGAGCACGGGTCGCCGGCCGTATCTCGCCGTCCCGACAGCCACCAATCTCCCGGCGAACCCGTCGATCAGGTTGTAGCCCGCCCACAGGACTCCGAAATAGGCCAGCGGCACCCCGCTGTCCTGCCAGTACTTCTGGTTCGCCCACACCATCACCAGCCCGCCGACCCCCCAGGCGACGATATTGAGGAAGACGAGCCGCGTGGCGGCGTCCCGTACCAGGGTGGCGGAGAGTACCTCCTTGAGCTCTTCCGATCGTTTCTTCTCCGTGTCCACGACCTTGGGCGGCTCGGCGACGCCCAGCACGAGCAGCATCGGGATCCAGCTCAGGATCGCGTTCGTCCACAGCAGATGCCCGTAGGACAGGGTGACAACGGCGCCGCCCAGCAGGGCGCTGATGGCCGTCCCCGTTTGCCCGGCGAGCTGCATGTTTCCGAGGACGGCCGTTCCCCGGGACCGCTCGCCGCCGGCCGCGAGGTACCAGTCATAGAGGAGCGCCACATCGCCCCCCGAGATCAGGCTGAGGGCGATCCCCATCGTGAGGTGGTAGAAGAGGAACCCCTCGTAACTGCTCCACAGCGGCAGGAGGGAGAAGCTGACCGCCTTGAGCGTCGCGCCCAGCAGCAGTGTCTTCTTCCTTCCCCACAGATCCGAGAGCAGCCCGGATGGCACCTCGCCGCAGAGGATCACCACCGCGAACACGGCCTGCAGCTCCATGAACTGCCGCATGCTGATCCCCTGCGTCGCGAGATAGGGAACCCACAAGGGGATGAGGATCATGAACGGATCGAAGAACGAGAACCCGTAGAGGAGCTTGATGTTCTTGTTCACCGACCTGGGCTCCCGCTCCCACCATCGGTCGTGAGCGGCCACACGTAGCGATCCCAGGTGAGGCCGACCACGGCCATCTGACCAGTGGCTCGCGCGCCCGACCGTTCGGCCACGCGCCGCGAACGGGCGTTCGGCGGAAGGATGGCCGAGATCGTGTACGCCAGCCGCAGAACGTCGCGCGCGTAGTCGCGAACGCACCGCGCCGCCTCAGTCGCAAGACCTTGGCCCCAGACGGCGGGATCGAGCGTGTAGCCGAGCTCCGTCTCGAACGTCAGGGCGACGCCAGCGGGTGCCTCTTCCCGCCCGAACCATCCTCTGCGAATCCCGTGCTCGGGTGCCGTGGACTCGACAACGAGGTCCATCAAGCCACAGCGCCCGATCAGCGCTCCGTCTTCCTTGCGCAGGACCGCAAGATAGCCGAGAGCGAGCTGCTCATAGCTCGCCAGCGTGTACTCCAGCCATGCGGCCGTCTCTTCGGGCGAACGCGGCCGGCCTCCGGGGTACAGATGCTGGGCGACTTCGGGGAGTGCGTGGAGGCGAGTGAAGAACGGCAGATCGTCCGGCCCGAGCCGCCGCAGCACGAGGCGAGCCGACTCCAGCCGGTCGGTGCCGTGCGCCAGGGTCATGTTGCCTCGCGCAGCCACTGGAGGAAACGCCAGCGGTGGCCCTCGAGGTCGAGCGCCTCGTAGACGCGATACTCCCGCAAGTGATCGTGCAATCGGCTCACGATCTCGGCGCCCGAGGCGAGGGCCTGCTGGTGGTGCGCGTCGATATCGTCGACGTGCACGGTGATGTACTGGGTCGCGGTGCCGGCCCTCTTGGGGCTGAACGCGCCATGGGCGCCCTGCGCGCCGAGCCCGATCATGCCGTCGCCGAACTCGACCATCGTGTGGTCGATGGCGCCGTCCGCGCGCACGCCCCGCGCGGCCGGGACCTCGCGGAACCCGAACGCGCGCTCCAGGAACGAGAGGGCGGCTCCGACGTCCTCATACGGAAGTCGCGGAACGATCCTTGGTCGTCGCATTGGCTGGACCTCCCGCCGGATTGCGGCCATGAGCACTGCCTTTCCTCGGTCGAGCGCCGTCGCCTCGAACGCGGCTTCGCGCCGCAGCTTCCTGACCAGGTCGACCGGCTTCATCTCGACCTCTCCCTATCTTTCCCGCCCGGCCCGAGCAGTTCGCGCAAGTGCGCGCGGGCGCGGTTGAGCCGTGACCGCACCGTGCCAATCGGCAGATCGAGAGCCTCGGCCACGCCCTGGTACGAGAGCTCCTCCCACGCGAAGAGCAGGAGCGCCTCCCGTTCGGGGTCCGGCAACGCCTCGATGGCGCCGGCCACGCGCGGGAACAGCACCCGCGCGTCGAGCGCCGCCGCGCTCGTGCGCCTTTCCGCCGCCCCGCCACCCGCGGCCATCCGGGCGCTCGCGCGTAGCCGCCGGGCCTCGGCACGCCGGTGCTTCAGCAACAGATTCGAGCCGATGCCGTACAGCCACGGGAGCGCGCTCACGCGCGACGCGTCGAACGTCTTGCGCCGCTCGAACGCGATCCGGAACAGCTCGCCGACCAGCCCCTCGGCGATTTGAACGCCCACCCGACGGCCCAGGAAGCGCAGCAGGGTGGCCGCGTGGCGGTCGTAGATCAGCCCGAAGGCCTCGGGCTCGCCCCGCGAGCGGCCCATCACCTCGGCGTCCGAGGGAGAGCTCATCGTCTTCTCTTTCCCGATCCCCGGAGTTGGGTTCGCCGGGTGCCGGCGCCGCCCAGCCAAGCCGGCCGGCCCCAATTCAACCATCCGTTGAAACGGCCTGTCCACGGCGCCCACGGCGCCGAGGTGGTCAAAAAGCTTTCACCCTGTTCTGGCGTCGCCTGTACGCTGTGCTCCAGGATGACCACGCTGCTCGTCGCGATCCTGGTCCTTGTCTCGATGCTCCCCGTCCACGGAGCGGACCACGCCTGGCTCGTCGGCCGCTGGGAGCTGACGCACGCGCCGGATGGCGATGCGAAGGACTGGGTCGAGTTCACGGCCGACGGCCGAACGGTCAGCATCTCGCCGACCGGCCGACGGACTCCCGGGGCGTATGGCGTGACCGAGCGAGAGGTGAGGGCCGTTTACACCTTTCAGGGGCGCGAGGTCCCGGTCACGTACACCATCGACCCGGGACGAACGAAGCTGCTCCTCTACTCACCCAAGACACGTAACACCTCCACCTACGAGAGGGTCCAGTAGCCGAGGATGATCACCGGCCCCATCATCGCCGAGATCGCGGCGCTGGTCGGAGACCCGGCGAGAGCGACGATGGTGTCGGCGCTTCTGGACGGCCGCGCCCTGACCGCCAGCGAGCTTGCCTCTTCGGCGCGAATCACGCCTCAGACTGCCAGCACGCATCTCGCGAAGCTGACCGAGGCGGGCGTACTGTCGGTGGTCCGGAGCGGGCGGCACCGCTATTTCCGCCTCGCCTTGCCGGCCGTGGCCGACATGATCGACGGCATCGTCGCCGTCGCTCTTGCCAAGAGACCGCAATACCGCCCGCTAACCCGTCAAGCTCGCGCGCTCAGCGCGGCCCGCATTTGCTACGATCACCTGGCCGGCCGGCTCAGCGTCGATCTCACAGATTCGTTCGTCGCCCACGAATACATCGTGCTCGACGACGAAGGCGCTGAGATCACGACAGCCGGCACCCGTTTTCTCACCGAGTTCGGGATCGAGCTTCCCACCCGGCGTTCGCCTCGCCGCCGCTTCTGCCGACTGTGCCTCGATTGGACCGAGCGGCGTCCACACATTGCCGGCGCGGTAGGCGTCGCGCTCGCCACGCGCTGCTTCGCGCTCGGCTGGCTCGAAAGGACGCCGCGCAGCCACGCCGTCATCGTCACCCCGTTGGGCCGCCGGGGCTTTCAGAAGACCTTCGGGATCGACGCGTTCGAACCAGGTGAACCCAGGCCGCGCTAGCACTCGTCCCTTCGATCGCCGTCGAAGTGCCCTCCGCCGCGTCTTGACCATTCAGATGTAAGATCGCCACCGATGCCGCCGAGCATGCATCGGACGTGGAGGAGGTGACCATGCTGCAAGGGATAACGCGTATTCCGCCCGTCGACATCGACACGCTTCCGGACGACCTCCGCGAGACGCTCGAGGAACAGCGCACGCTCCGGGGCGCGCCGCTCTATCCCTACCTGTTCTACGCGCGCAACCCGGCGTACTTCCGCGCCGCGAAGGAGATGTGGGCCGCGCTCCAACAAGAGACCAAGCGCGTACCCGCTGCGCTCAGGGCGCTGCTCAACCGTCGCGTTGCCTGGTGGAACGGCTGCGAGTTCTGACAGGATGTCAACGCTGCCGTGGGCAGCCGGAACGGCGTCTCGACGGAGAAGATCGAGGCGCTCAACGACCACGCGAAGAGCCCGCACTACAGCGACGCCGAGAAGGTGGCGCTCGAATACGCCGACGCCATCACGGACACGCGCCGCGACGTCGACGACGAGTTGTTCGCGCGAATGCGACAGCACTACGACGACGATACCATCGCGGAGATGACGATGATCATCGCGTGGGAGAACGCATCCTCGCGCTTCAACCGGGCGTTCCGCATCCCATCGCAAGGATTCTGGAAGCCCTAGCGGGCCGCGGACATCGGTTGAACCGCCGCACGACGCTATCCTCGGTGTACGATACCGTCGATGCCCACCCCATCCGAGCAGCAGGCCCGCCCCAGACTGCTCCGGACCTGGACTTCGACACGATCATCATCGGCGCCGGGATCTCCGGCCTCTACCAGCTCTACCGGCTTCGCGAGATGGGGCAGAAGGTTCGCGTGTTCGAGGCGGGCACCGGCGTCGGAGGTACCTGGTACTGGAACCGCTACCCCGGCTGTCGCTTCGACTCCGAGAGCTACTCCTACGGCTACTCGTTCAGCCAGGAGTTGCTCGACGAGTGGGATTGGACCGAGCACTTCGCTGCCCAGCCGGAGACCGAGCGCTACCTCAACTACGTCGCCGACAAGTTCGACCTGCGCCGGGACATCCAGTTCCGAAGTCGGGTGAAGGCCGCGATCTGGGACGAGGACCGTCGAGCGTGGGAGATCGCGCTGGAAGACGGCGCCCGCTACCGCTCGCGCTATCTCGTCACCGCCGTTGGCCCGCTCTCCGCTCCCACGCTGCCGCGAATCCCGGGCGTCGAGGACTTCCAGGGCGAGGCGTACCACACGGGGCTCTGGCCCAAGCATCCCGTCTCCTTCGTGGGCAAGCGCGTGGCCGTCATCGGCACCGGCGCCACCGGCGTGCAGGCCATCACCGAGATCGCGAAGACGGCGGGCCACCTGACGGTCTTCCAGCGCCGCCCCAACTGGTGCACGCCGCTTCACAATCGGCCCATCACCAGGGCGGAGATGGCCGAGATCCGCCACGGCTATCCGGCGATCTTCGAGCGCTGCCGGGAGACGGCGGCCTGCTTTCTGCACACCACCGACCCGCGCGGCACGTTCGAGGTGAGCCCGGAGGAGCGACAGGCCTTCTGGGAGATGCTCTACTCCTCGCCCGGCTTCGCCATCTGGCTCGGCAACTTCCGCGACATGCTGATCGACCGGGAGGCGAACGCGCTCTTCTCGGCTTTCGTGGCGGACAAGATCCGCCAGCGGGTGAAGGATCCGAGGGTCGCCGAGCTGCTGATCCCGAAGGATCATGGGTTCGGCACGCGCCGGGTGCCGCAGGAGAGCGGCTACTACGAGGTCTACAACCAACCCAACGTCGAGCTGGTCAGCATCCTGGACACCCCCATCGAGCGCATCACGCCGACGGGCCTCCGGACGACCGAGCGCGAGTTCGCCTTCGACATCATCGTCTTCGCCACCGGCTTCGACGCCATCACCGGCAGCCTCGACCGCATCGACATCCGCGGCGCCGGCGGCGAGAAGCTCAAGGAGCGATGGCGGGGCGGCCTCGAGACCTTCATGGGCGTCATGGTGGACGGGTTCCCCAACCTCTTCATGGTCATGGGGCCGCATACCGCGCTTGGCAACATCCCGCGCAGCATCGAGTACAACGTCGAATGGATCCGCGATCTCCTCGCCTACCTCGAGCGCCACGGTCTCCGCGTGGCCGATGCCCGCCGCGACGCCGTGGAGGAGTGGACCGCCTTCGTCAAGAAGAAGGGCGAGGGCCTGCTCGCCAACGAGGTCGATTCCTGGATGACGGGCGTCAACCAGAACGTCGAGGGAAAGAACGTCCGCATCATCGCCCGCTACAGCGGGACGGCGCCGGAGTACCGCGAGTGGTGCGACCGCGTGGCCGCGGGCGGCTACCGCCAGCTGGAGCTCGGCTAGCCGAGAGCCACGTCGCCGACCGGGAGCCCGGCGTGGCGCTCGCGGTGGGAGTAGGATAGTGCGGTCGCCACGTCACTCCATCCGGAGGCAGGCCATGCAGAAGTCCGAGTTCAGGCAGTCGCTGCTCGTCAAGCACTACGAGGACACGACGTTCGAGGCGCTGGAGGCGAACAACGGCGCGCCGCGGCCGCAGTTCCTCTACCGGAGGCTCGGCGTGGAGGAGGCCACCGGCGGCGCCTACGACGCCCACGTGATCCAGGGTGTTCCTGGCTCCAAGCCGCCGATTGCCGAGCACAAGCACACCGAGCTCGACTTTCTCTTCGTCTATGTCCTCAAGGGCTGGATGAGCTTCCACTACCACGGTCACGGCGAGCACAAGCTGAAGGCCGGCGACTGCCACATCATCCCGCCGGGGCTGTCGCACACGGTGACCGGCTGGTCGGAGGACGTCGAGCTCCTCGAGATCACCGCGCCCGGTCACTACAAGACGACCGACACGGTGAATGGCGTCGAGGTCGCACCGGCCACCGTCTAGCCGGCGGCGCTACCAATGTGAGTCCGCGGAACTGAGCCAGCGGCGCCGCCCGGCCTCCCGCCCATGACCACTCGTGGCCGCGGCGACACGCCCCCCACGAAGATTGTGCGCGCAGTACTCGCCTCTTCGCTCGACGGCCGTTCCAGCCCTCCGTCGTAACTCCTCGAAATATCGGGGCTTCGTCGCGGCACGTGTCGTGCTACTTGGCAAGGCCGATGACCCGACACGAGACCACGTCCTCGGTCACCAGTCGATACCGGCAAGCCCGTGCTTGTCCGTTCGTCCCTTCGTGAGCGCCCCGCCCTTAGAGACTCGGCCATAGTCGATCGACGCCCGCGAACGGGCGGATACACGTGCAGGCACTTCGCGAGGACGAGAATGACCACCAGCCGACTTTCGCGCTTGCTCATCACGATGATCGTGATGCTGACCGGCGTGCCGACCGGAGCAGCCGCCAGCGCAGTCCTCAAGCTGGGCGACATCCTGGTTGCGGAACCTGACACGGCCAGTATCAGCGTCATCGATCCCGCGACTGGGATGAAGACCGTCATCGCCCAGGGTGGCCTGCTGCCCTTCGACCACAAGACCGTCGGGGCGGCGTTTGCCCCGGACGGCGACGTCATCGTCGTTCATCGGACGGGCGGGCTGATCCGTGTGAATCCCGCCACGGGTGTCCAGAGTGTCCAGTCCCAAGGCGGGCACTTCCGCGATCCATGGGCGATCGCCATCGACCGCAACACCGGCCACATATACGTCGCCGACAGCGGCTACGACAACGACAGACCCCAGATCAACGAAGCGGGCAAGATCATACGAGTGGATCCCGCCTCCGGTGCCCAGGAGATCATCGCGTCGGGAAGCCCGTGCCACCTCTTCCCGTCCGGCGTCGCCTGCCAGAACACGACGTCGGCCGGATCGTACCTGGCCCATCCGTATGGCATCGCGATCGACTACACGAGCGTTCCGGCCACGCTCGTCGTGGCGGATATGGGCTCGTTCAACGGCCAAGGCGCGATCATCCGGATCCAGCCGGTGCCCGGCGGCGCCCAGGCGCTCGTGTGGGGTCCGGCGTCGGCGTCGCCACCGCCACAAGTCGCGCAGTCGTCGCCCCTGGCCTGTCCCATGGGTGTCGCGGTCGAGCCCAACGGCAACATCCTGACGACGGCCTTCACGTATCCGGTCCCGTCGACGCCCACTGTTCCCCCGCCCGCCGGAACGTATTATGGCTGCGCACCGCCCGGGATCTTTCGACTCGATCTGACGAACAACGTTCAGACGGTCGTCAACACCAACGCGCCACCGTGGGTGCCAGATCACACCTACGCCGTCGGTAGCGTCATCCACGACCAGGGACTGAACTATGTGCACCGGGTCGTGACCGCCGGTATCTCCCAGATCTCCACGCCGGCCTGGAGCGACACGCCGGGAGGCACCACCGCCGACGGTTCCGTGGTGTGGCAGAACATCGGCCTCGGCGCGAACTGGTTGATTCCATTTGGCGTGGCCGTGGAACCCACGGCGTCGGACCCATCGGGCTACAGCATCCTCGTCGGTGACGAAGGCTACAGCATGGTGTTTCGCCTGGCCGCCGATGGAGATTTCATCTCGGCGCCGCTCGCCATGGACATCGGGAATGTGACAAGCGTTGACGTCATCACCGTCACCCCGGTGGACGGCTTCAAGGTGGTACCCACCGTGGCCTTCGACGGTCATATCTTCAGCGTCAACGAGGCCGCTGGTTCCGCAACGATCGCGCTCCGGAGAATCGGCAGCCTCTCGGCCATCGCCACCGCCCTGGTGTCGACCGGAGGCGGGACCGCCCTCCCCGGTACCGACTACACGCCGCTGACGAACAAGGCGGTGACCTTCGCCGCCGGCGCCGCTACCGCCACCTTCCCGATCGCGATCGTCAACGACACGCTGGCCGCCCCCAACAAGACGGTGGGCCTGCACATCACCGGGGTCGGAGCCGGCACCGTGATCGGCAGCCCCAGCGCGGCCACGCTGACGATCGTCAATGACGACCTCCCGGGTACCGCGCAGTTCAGCGCCCCGACCTACGAGGTCACCGAAGGCACCGCCACCGCGACGATCACCGTCACTCGTACCGGCGGCACCGCCAGCGGCGTGACCGTCCAGTACCGCGTGAAGGACGGCGATCCCGGCACTGCCACCGGGGGCGGCGTGGACTACACGCGGGGGCCGGGCACCCTGAGCTTCGGTGTCAACGAGATCAGCAAGACCTTCACGGTCGCCATCGTGAACGACACCATCGTCGACGGCGACGAGACCGTGAACCTCGAGCTGATCAACCCCACCGGCGGGCTGATCCTCGGTGCCCAGAGCACCGCGGTTCTGACCATCCATGACAACGACGCGCCGACGTTCAGGTTCGGATCGGCGACCTACACGGTCGCGGAGGGCACCGCCCTCACGGTGACGGTGCTCCGCGCCAACGGCCTCGGCAGCGCGGTGACCGTTGACTACGCGGTGCAGGGCAGCAGCACAGCCACCGGCGGCCAAGACTACACGCTGACCGATGGCACCGTGACCTTCGGCGTGGGGATCACCAGCCAGTCGATCGTGATCCCGACGCTCCAGGACACCCTGGCCGAGGGCAGCGAGAAGATCGTCCTCAAGCTCGTCAATCCGAGCCACGGCGCCGTCGGCACGCCCGACACCGCCACGGTCACGATCACAGACAACGACACGGGCGGCACGATGCAGTTCAGCGCGGCGACCTACGGCGTGACCGAGAACGCCGGGCCGGCGACCGTCCGCGTCACGCGCGCCGGCACCAACCTCGCCAGCAACGTCACCGTGCAGTTCGCGACGACGAACGGCACGGCAACGGCCCCCGCCGACTACGCCGACGCGACCCGGGTCCTCACGTTCGCGGCGGGTGAGGCGTTCAAGGACGTGCCCATCACGATCGTCGACGACGCCGTGGCCGAGGGGAACGAGACGGTCGTCCTGACGCTGTCCAATCCATCCTCGGGGGCCGCGCTGGGGGCTATCCGGACGGCCGTGCTGACCATCCAGGACAACGAGCAGGGGCTGCAGTTCAGCGCGCCCGTGTACGTCGCCAACGAGGCCACGCCGACGGTGACCATCCCCGTGGTCCGGACCGGCCCCGCGGTCGGCACGGTGACGGTGGACTACGCCAGCGCCCCCGCCTCCGCCACCCTCGGCGCCGACTACACCAGCGTCAGCGGGACCCTCACCTTCGGCCCCGGCATCACCAGCCGGACCTTCACGGTGCCGATCAACAACGACACGCTGTTCGAGGCGGCGGAGTCGGTGGGGCTCCGACTGAAGAATCCCGGTGGGGGCGCGCACCTCGGCTCGCTCGATGCCGCGATGATCAGCATCGTGGACAACGACCCACCGGGCGCCGTGCGGTTCAGCGCCGCCACGTTCACCATCGCCGAGGGGATGGCCGCGGCGACCATCACCGTCCAGCGGACTGCGGGCGCCACGGCCAGCGCCGTGACCGTCGATTACGCAACCGTCCCCGGCGGCACCGCCACGGCCGGCGTGGACTATCTCACGACGTCGGGTACGCTGACCTTCAGCGCCGGCCAGACGAGCAAGACCTTCACGATCCCGATCCTCAACGACACCGAGGACGAGCCGGCAGAGACGCTACACCTGGCGCTGTCAAACCCGACCGGCGGCGCCACCCTGGGGACGCCGAGCACCGCCATCCTCACGATCACCGACAACGACGTACCGGGATCCATCACGTTCAGTGCGCCTACCTACACGGTGCTGGAGACCGCCGGCCTCGTCCTGATCGCCGTCAACCGTACGGGTGGGGCTCACGGCGTCACCGTGCAGTTCACGACGGCTGACGGGAGTGCCACGGCGCCCGCGGACTACACCGCGGTATCGCAGACCCTGTCGTTCGGCGCGGGAGAGACGAGCAAGACCCTGGCGATCCCCATCGGGGACGATGGCGTGCGCGAGGGCAACGAGACGGTACGCCTGCTCCTGACGAATCCGACCGGTGGCGCCGTGCTGGGGGCGTACCCCCAGGCGGTGCTGACGATCATGGACAACGAAACCGGCGCCACCGTCCAGTTCGGCGCCGTGGCCTACACCGTCGCCGAGAATGTCGTGGGCGGCGTGGCCAACGTCACGATCACGCGTACCGGTAGCACGGCCCCCAACCAGACGGTGCTCTTCAGCGCCAGTCCGGAGACGGCCGTCGGTGGCATCGATTTCGCGCCGATCAGCAATCAGCTGGTGACGTTCAGCGGGACCCAGGCCAGCGTGACCGTGCCGGTCACGATCCTCGACAACACCACCATCGCCGGAAGCCGGGCCGTGAACCTGACGCTGTCGAGTCCGAGTGCCGGCTTGAGTCTGGGCGTGCCGCGGGCCGCGACGCTGACGATTCTCGAAGACGACGCGACCGTCCAGCTCGCGTCCGCGAGCTACTCGGTGAGCGAGGGCGCCGTCGCCACGCTCACGGTGACGCGAACGGGCGGAACTCTCGGCACCGCCATCGTGAGCTACACGACAGGCCCTGGCTCCGCCACTAGCGGCACCGACTACACGGCCCGGATCGGCACCTTGACCTTCGGCCCCGGCGTGACGAGCCAGACCATCACGGTGCCGACCATCAACGACACCCTGGTGGAGGGTCCGGAGACCTTCACGGTGGCGCTCTCGAGCCCGAGCCCGGCGGCGTCGGTCAGCCTGGGTTCGCCCGCCGCGGCAACGGTGACCATCAACGACAACGACGCCTTCGGCTCGCTGCAGCTCGCCAGCGCCACCTACTCGGTGACCGAGGGGGCGATGGCCTCGCTGATCGTCACCCGGACGGGCGGAAGCACCGGCGCCGTCACCGTCCAGTACGCGACCAGCAACGGGGGCGGCGGCGCGCCCACCGCCGTCGAGGCGGACTACACGACGACGGTGGGGACGCTCACCTTCCTCAGTGGGGTGACGAGCCAGACCATCACGGTGCCGACGAAGGCCGACACGTCGCTCGAAGGGGCCGAGACGTTCACGGTGACGCTCTCGAACCCGGGCGGCGGCGCGGCGCTGGGCACGCCGGCGGCGGCGGTCGTGACGATCGTAGACGATGACACGCCCCGCCTTCAGTTCACCACGGCGACCTCCACGGTCGCCGAGTCGACGACGTCGGTCACCCTGACCGTGCAGCGGGTGGGGCCGACGACCACCGAGAACACCGTGCAGTACGCGCTGGCCGGCGTGACCGCGACCGGAGGCGATGACTTCGTCGGCACGAGCGGAGTGCTGACCTTCCCGGTCGGCATCGCCAGCCGGACCATCGTGGTCCCGATCGTCGGCGACACGATCGCGGAGGGTCCCGAGACGTTCACCGTGACTCTCTCGACCCCGACGGGCGGCGCCATCCTGGGTACGCCGAGCGTGGCCACGGTGACGATCCTCGACAACGACCCGGCTGGCGTCGTGCAGTTCAGCCAGCTCGACTACACGGTGGCCGAGGGGGGCACGGTCGCCATCACCGTCACCCGGACCGGCACTGCCGGACCCGTGGCCGTGAGCTTCCTGACGAGTAACGGCACCGCCACGACTCACCCCGACTACACCGGCACCGCCGGCACCCTCACCTTCCAGGCCGGTGAGATGACGAAGACGTTCACCGTCACCACGGCGGCGGACGCGCTGGCCGAGGGGACCGAATCGGTCGTGCTGACCCTGTACGCACCGACGAATGGCCTGGCCCTGGGGAGCCTCGGCACGGCCACCCTGTGGATCATCGAATAGGAGCAGTCAGCTCAGGTCGATCGTCCCGGTTACAACTCGCGTGGCGATCTGTGCCGACGCAAGGTGGAATGGAGGCCCCGCAATGGTGCGGTGATCCGCCACGACCTGCTGTTCCGGAAGGTCTCTATTTCCTCGGTGACCCGCGTCGCCATCTGATGCCTCCCTTGCAGGAGCCACCGTTCGTATCTGGTGTCGAGAATCCGCTGCTCGCGCACCGAACTGTCCGCGAGCGCCTGCTGCAACAGGGCCGACACGTCGAAAAATTCAAGCGGCTGACATTCAGAGGTGACCACGATGACGTTGGCACCGGCATCGATGTCAACCCCTTTGGGTCCGCCGAGCCCCGGGCCGGAGCTGCCCCTCCGGAAGACCGCTTCATCCATGACTCTCACGCTAGCGACCGGATGGCGCACGCCCCGCCACTCGTCACGATCTTGCTCGTAGATGTGGATGTAGGGCGCTCCGGCGTCGGCGACGAACAGATAGCGACCATCCGCGCTGAAGCACAATCCGTGTGGATAGTACACGCAACGCAATATGCCCTCGGGCTCCGTATCCGCGTTCAGGGCGGGCGAGCTCTCATACAGCAGCACACTGTGGGTGTTGTGGTTACTGACGGCGATCCACCGCCGATCCGGACTCCTCCTCACACCGTCCGGAAGGTCGAGGCGCTTCTGCAACAAGACCTCGCCGTGTCTGATCACACCACCTGCACCCCCATCCAGCAGATGCCTGGTGACGCTATGTCCATCGTTGTTGCAGATGAGAATCTCACACACGTTTTCGTCGACGCGACTGACTGACACGGAACCCGGCACATTGAGGAGAGTCGTCCCGCCCGCAGGCCAGCTCGCCGCCGGGAGCACCTCGTGCGACTGAACGTCCCGGTCACCCGATGGCAACCCGAAGAGGCCTACGCCACTTCCGCGACTGCTGACGATCAGGGTGTCGTCGTCGATGAAGTCCACACCATGCGGCTCCTGCAACGCCGGCGATGACAGTTCCACGCCGCCCGTCAGCGCAACCTGCGTGCCGCCTCGGGATGACACGATGTCGATGTCGAAGACGCCGATCCGGTTTCGCGCGAACCCGGCCAGGGCCAGGCGCCGCTTACTCGGCGAAAAGGCGACGTCTTCTGTGCGCCCTAGAGAAAGGATCGCGTCACTGACGCTCCGGGGCGACGTATATTGAATTCCGCAGATCGTCGTGCCCGGAGGCAGTTCGCCGACGCCGGGCGTCTCCGTCGCGAGAGCACTGTAAGGGGCCTTCATGGGCCTGGATAGTAGTGCCCCCCTCGCCGAACTGTCAATGACCACACCCGCTTCCCACCCCTGGTCGAGCAGCTGGAACAGTTAGACTCTCGCGCCCGACCGACCTGCGGCAGACAGCCGCCGGCTAGCGGCGAGGCGTCGCGGCCACGAGACGCAGGAGGGTGAGCTCCGGCGTCGTGCCGAGGCGCACGGGGGGACCCCAGGTCCCCGTGCCGGCACTCACGTAGACCCACAAGCGGCCGCGGCGCGAGAGCCCGGCCGCGTGCGGCCCGTGGACCCAATGAATCACGAACGTCCACGGAAAGAACTGGCCGGCGTGCGTGTGTCCGGACAGTTGCAGGTCGAAGCCGGCCTGCTCGGCCAGTGGCGCGATCTTCGGGTTGTGCGCCAGGAGCAGGCGGAAGGCCGGCCGGGCGTCGTCGTCGGTCGCGAGGTCTGGACGCGGCCGCGCGTCGGGATCGGACATTCGCGCGGCGAAATCGATGACGCCGCCGATCAGAAGGCGCGCCGCGCCCCGAGCGATGGTGACGTGGGCGTTACGGAGCACCCGAAAACCCATCGCCTCGAAGTGCGCCGTCCACGGCGCCGCCCCCGAGTAGTAGTCGTGGTTGCCGAGCACGAAGAACGCCCGGCCCCCGGACGCCAGCGCCTGGAGCGGCGCCACCCGGGACGCCAGCCGAGACACCGACCCGTCCACGATGTCGCCGGTGAGCGCGATGAGATCCGGCGCGAGCTCCTTCGTCATGTCGACGACCCGCTGGACATATGCAACCCGCATCGTCGGCCCGGCGTGCAGGTCGCTGATCTGCACAATCCGGAATCCGTCGAGATCCGGCGCCAGCCCCTCCACGGGAATATCGACGCGACGGACGTAGGGACCCCGCAGCGCGGCCAGTGCGCCGACACCGACCGAAGCCAGCGCGGCCACCGGCACCCACGCAGCGCCCGACTCAGCGAGTAGCGTGTGCACAGCTGCCAGCGGTGGTAGCGCGGCCGTCGCCAGCAACAGCGCGTCGCGTGCCACCGTCAGCACGAGAAGGAAGCTGAGCCATCCCATGCAGACGAAGCTCAGCGCCTGAACCCCCTCGTGCAGCCGGCCCGGGCGGTCCCGATCGCCGAACCAGTAGATGGCCGGCAGGATCCATACCATGATGAACGGCACCGCCAGCGCCACCCGGACCAGCGCCGTCGGCGTCAATCGAATGGCGATGTACGCGTAGCCGACCACGAGGATCGCGCTCACCACGAGCACGAACGGATGAAGCAGACGCCTCACCAGCTGATGCTATCAGACCCCTCGTCCTTTGCCTTGACGCCCCCGCCGTCTGTCAGCACCCTGGTCGCAAGGGGGATCACATGCCAGTCCACAAGGTGGTGAAGCACGACGAGTGGCTCACGGCACGCAAGAAGCATCTGGCGAAGGAGAAGGAGTTCACCCGGATGCGCGACCAGCTGAGCCGGGAGCGGCGCGACCTGCCCTGGGAGCTGGTCGAAAAGCCATATACCTTCGAGGGCGAGCACGGCAGGCAGACACTCAGCGACCTCTTCGAGGGACGCGGCCAGCTGGTCATCTATCACGCGATGTTCAGTCCTGACACCGCGGAGCCCCACACGCCGTGGACGGCGGACGCACCATGCTACGTGTGCTCCTTCTGGATGGACAACTTCAACGGCATCACGATCCACCTGAACCACCGCGACATCACGATGGCCGCGGTCTCACGGGCTCCGTACCCGAAGCTTGCCGCCTACAAGCAACGAATGGGCTGGGGCTTTCCGTGGTGGTCATCGCTAGGAAGCGACTTCAACCTCGACTATCGCGTTTCGTTCACCGCTGAGGAGCTCAAGACCCAGAAGGTCGACTACAACTACCGGCTCCGCCCCTGGGGGGTGACTGAGGCGCCCGGCATCAGCGTGTTCCTGAAAGATGGCGGGCACATCTACCACACCTACTCCACCTATGAGCGTGGCGTCGACATGCTCAACGTCGCCTACCACTACATGGATCTCGTCCCGAAGGGGCGAGATGAGGGCGAGGAAGGCGCGGGCGCGTGGGTTCGCCGTCGCGACGAGTATCAAGACTGATGGACGGCAGCCGGCTCCTCACGACGATCGGGCTGGTCAGGCTCGCGAGGCCGGGCGGCTTCTGTCCGGCGTGCCGAGTACTGATGAAGGCCCGCGACGCCAGTCGGGAAGTGGCCAGACCTCTGGTCGCCGCATTGGTCGTCCTCGCGGTCGCCGGCGTTGCCTGGGTGGCCATGATCCAGCACTCGCGCTCCATGGCCGAGATGGATGGAATGGACATGGGCCTCGGCCCGATCGAGTCCTTCGCCGCGACCTGGGTCGTGATGATGGCGGCGATGATGTTGCCCTCCGCGATCCCGGTGGTCCTCGAGTTCGCGCGAACCGCCGAACGCCGAAGGAGGTGGCCGGTGGCCACGGGAGTGCTGGCCGTCACGTACCTGGGCGTGTGGCTGATATTCGGCGTGGTGAGCTACGTGATCTACACCGCCGTGAACATGCCCTGGCCCAACCAGGCCCGGGTGGTGGGGCTGGCTCTCGTTCTGGCCGGCGTCTACTCCGTCAGCCCCATCAAGCGAGCGAGCCAGGCTCGCTGCCGTGAGCTGTGCGCGCTCCATGGGCCGCTTCCCTTCAACCTGATACGGAGCGCCGCTGTCGTGGGCGCGCGCTACGGCCTCAGTTGCCTTGGATGCAGCGCGGCCCTGATGGTGGCCATGGTCCTTCTCGGGATGTCCAGTCTGTGGTGGGCAGTGATCCTCGGCATCGTCGTCCTCGTCTACAAGCTGGCGCCTCCGCTGCAACTGCGATACGAGCTGGTCCTCTCAACCGCTCTGGTAGCGCTCGGTGTGGCGTACGTGATGAGGGCGTGAGGCGATGATCGGGTCGGGTGCTACCGTCGGCGCCGGAAGACATCGGACGCCCCGCTGCCGGAGCGGGGCGCCCGGATCGCGTCAGGCCGACTTCAGCGTGTCGTACACACCGGCCTCGAGCTGGCCGTAGAGCTTCACGGCCTTCGCGTCGGCGAACGGCAGGATCTGCGTCATGATCAGTCCGGTAACCTTCTTCGCCGGATCGAGCCAGTAATACGTGTTGTAGAGCCCGCCCCAGCTGAACGTGCCGGCGCTCCGACCGTTGGGCGCGGCCTGGAGGTTCATCATGTAGCCGAGGCCCCAGCGAATGTCCGAGCCGGGGAAGAAATTGACGTCGTTCGACAGGGCGGGCATCGCGGTCTTGAGCACGCCGCACGGAATGTTGCCCGTGTGATTCTGGTTCATCAACGCGACGGTCTCCGGCTTGAGGATCCGCGCGCCGTTGAGGCTACCGCCGTTCAGCAGCATCTGCAGGAACACCATGTAGTCGCGCGCCGTCGAGTAGAGCGGGCCGCCCGCCGGCCAGAACTCGCCCTTCACCGGCACCGGCTCCAGCGGTTGCACCGCGAGCGAGCCGTCGGGCTGGCGGGTGTGCAGCCGCGCCTGGCGCGCACGCTGTTCCTGGCTCGTGACGTAGCCGCTGTCCTTCATGCCGAGTGGCCCGAAGATCTTCTCGCGGAAGTAGTCCTCGAGCGCCACGCCGCTGATCGTCTCGATCAGCCGGCCCGTCCACTCGATGTTGATCCCGTACAGCCAGCGGGCGCCCGGGTCGAACACCAGCGGCTGGCGAAGCGAAGCCACCTTACCTGTGGCCCGGCCCGGCATGCCCGTGGCCTTGATGTAGCGCCCGGTGTCCGGGTCCCAGATGTCGTAGCTGAACCCGGCGGTGTGGGTTAGAAGCTGGCGCAGCGTGATCGGTCCGTTGGCCGGGCGCACCTTCGGCGCGCCGGCGGCGTCGAAGCCTTCGAGGACCGTGGGCGAGCCGAGCGTGGGGTCGATGTTGGGTACCGGGCCCTCGAGCGTGAGCTTGCCCTGCTCCACGAGCTGCATGGCCGCGACGGTGGCGATGGCCTTCGTCATCGAGGCGATGCGGAAGACGGTGTCGGGCGTCATGGCGGCGGCCTGGTCGAGCGCACGCGGACCGAAGGCGCCCTCGTACAGCACGCCCTTGTCGGTCGCCGCCATCGCCACGACACCGGGCACATCCTTGGCGTCCACCGCCTGCTTCAGGACACTGTCGATGCGCGCGCCCCGACCGGCCTGGGCGTGAGCGCGCCGGGTGGGCGTGGCGGTGCCGACAGTGGCGGCGACGGCCAGAGCGGCGGTCCCCTTCAACACGTCGCGGCGACTCTGCGGGGATGTCATGGTTGGGTGCGGGTCGGGGCGCCGCGCTTCAACAACGCCGCCGCTTCCTTGGCCACCGCCGTACCCTCGAAGAAGCGCGGGTTCTGCGTGCCCCACAGCCGCACGGCATTGCCGAAGACGAAGTCGTGAAAATCGCTTTCAGTGATGTGGCCGTCCTCGACCAGCTCGAACGCCTCGGGCAGCGGGTCGCGCATGTCGACGACGTCGAAATGGCCGATATCGGAGCTGTAGATGGCGTTGATCCGCGCGCCCAGCGGCATCGCCTTGCCGAAGGCCACCGCGTTCATCCGGTCGTCGGCCTCGC
Organism: uncultured Candidatus Rokubacteria bacterium; assembly: GCA_963734175.1. Taxonomy (GTDB): domain Bacteria; phylum Methylomirabilota; class Methylomirabilia; order Rokubacteriales; family CSP1-6; genus AR5. Next base: position 133,315 of record CAVTGC010000009.1, on the reverse strand, counting down.
AGCCGAAGTAGTACGGCGTGGCGTAGAGGTCGATCCAGTCCTGCTTCTGGGTGATGCTGCAGTGGATGTAGTCGTCGGGCGGCATCCCGCCGGTGAGGAAGTCCTCTTCGAGCGGCCAGCCGTCGCGCTTGTCGAGCTCGGCGGCGATATCGGCGTAGCCGTACTTGTCGACCAGCTCGCGTAGCAGCGGGCGATTGAGCTTGGTCGGGTCCATGTTCGCCATGCCCTTGGCGCCGCGCCGCTCCCAGTGCTCGATCAGGTCACAGAACAGCTGGCAGCCCCAGCCGACACCGCCCTCGAGGAACGCGAAGCGCAGATCGGGGAAGCGCCGGGTCACGCCGCCGAGGAACAGCGCCTTGGCGACATTGTGGCCGGCATTGGCGAAGTGACCGATGTGGTTGAAGGTGAAGTTGGTCGGGCTGTTGCGCTCGCCATAGGAGCGTCCGCCAGTATGGAAGGTCGGCGCGATTCCCAATTCGCGGCACTTCTGCCACAGCGGGTCGTAGTCATACTCGCTGTCGAGGCCGAGCTGATCGAAGCTCTGCGCGTAGCGGGCGAGGTCGGCGGGGGCGCCCTTCGCGTGCGGGATCGGCCGGCGCACGGCGCTGCCGAACATGCAGACCTTGGCCCCCAGCTGCTTGGTGACGAACGTCAGTTCCTCGATCGCCTCGTCCGGCGTGTGCACCGGGATCACCGCCGCCGGGGTCAGCTTGTCGCCGAGGTCCTTGAAGTACTCGTGGGTGACGACGTTGAAGCCGCGGATCACCGCGCGCCGCGTCGCGTCGTCGGCGATGCGCGGGAGACCGAGCCCGGCGGTCGGGTAGACGATCCCGAAGTCGATCCCGAGCTCGTCCGCGCGGTCGTACAGCATCCGGGGCATCATGGCCGTCGCCCGGTCGCGGGTGTTGGTCGATTGCCGGCCCCAGAACCCCTCCATCGCGACGCCGCGTTCGGCGCGCTGCGCGGGGGTCATGCTGAGCGAATCCGGCCCGCGCCGCTGCGACTGCAGGAAGCCGTTGGCGCCGAGGTCGCCCGTGACTTTGCGGATCTTCTCGGCGAAGACCGGGGCGTACTCGACCCAGTGCCCGTCGCCATCGATGACGGGATGCGTGAGCCCCTTGCGGATCTCTTCAGGCGTATGGTGGGCGCTCATCTGGCTCCTCCCCGAGAAGGTGAAGTGCGATCGGGGGTGAGCGTATGCCCGCGGCACGACCGAAGTCAAACCGCCTGGTGGGGCCCGCAGGCGCGTCGCGTTTGTAGCCCTCCCCTTCGGCGGGGCTACGTGGATTGGTGTCGAGCTTCGAATTCGGCGAACTCTCCCATGAAGGGCGCGGCGATATCGGCGTTGACCTTGCAGTCCAGGAGAATGGGGCCTTCCGGCTTGCTCAGCACGGCCCCGAGAGCGCGCAACTCGTCCAGGGTGCGGATGGTGTACGCCTGAAACCCGAAGGCCTCCGCCACCGTCGCGAAGTCCACGTCCGGGAACACTGATTTCGCGACGGGGAGCTTGCGCAACGCCAGAAAGTGCAGCTCGGCCCCATACGCGCAATCGTTCATCAGGACGATGATCAACGGGATGTCCTCCCGGATCACCGTCTCCAGCTCGCTCATGGTCATGAGGAAGCCGCCATCGCCAATCACCAGCACCGTGGGGACGTCCGGGCGCCCCTTCGCCACCCCCAGCGCCGTGCCAAAACCCAGACCGATGGAGGCGAACTCGCTCGTCATCTTCAAGTGTCCGGGCGTGGGAACGGTGATGTAGGGCAGGATGCCGAGGAAGTTGCCGGCGTCGTACACCATGTTGCGCTCGCGGGGAAGCAGCTTGTCGAGCTCGACGCCCAGCGCACGAGGATCCACGGTACGGGGTGTGGGCGCCGGCTCGAAATCGTGGGCGACGTCGAACCCTGCGATGCGGGCCAGGTTCTCCGCGGTGTGAAAGGGCTTGTCGGGTCCGGTCCGGGCCGGCAGCGCCGCCAGCAGTTGCTCGGCCACCAGCCGGGCATCGCCCACCACCGCCACGTCCGCCGTGGTCCACCGCCCGATGTGGGCTCGCACGCAATCGACCTGGACGATGGGCACCTGGGGCACGGAGGCGCCGAAGCTCATGGTGAGAAAGTTCAGCCCGGCGCCGAACACCAGTACGCAATCGGCCTGGTCCATCATGCGCCGTCCCATGGCGTGGGAGAACGATCCCAGGATGCCCAGGTTGTACGGATGGCCGTGGAACATGTCCTTGCCGCGCGCCGAGGTCATCAGCAAGGCGCCGGTCTTCTCCGCCAGGGCCTGCAACGCCACCTTCGCTCCGGCTCGATGAGCACCCATGCCCGCCACGATCACGGGGCGCCGGCTCTTGCTCAGGAGCGCCACGGCGGCGTCAACGGATTGCTTGCGTGCGCCCGCTGGCTGGCTGGCCGGAGTGAGCTTCGGCTGCGTCGCCCCCCAGACCTCCACATTCATCATCTGGACGTTGGTGGGCAGGAGCAGGGCGGCCAGAGCTCCGTGGCTGGCGGCGGCCACGGCATCGGCCAAGGTCTGGCGCGCGGTGGCCGCGCTGGCGGCCGTGAAACAGGTCAACCCTGCCGCACCCAGCACGGCCTGGGCGTCGAAACCCTTGTAGTCGGGACCGATACCGTTGACGGCTCCGCTCCCCACGGCGGCGTCACCATAGATCACCAGCACCTTCGATCCCATGCGACTGGCCGCCACGGCGGCGTGAAGGCCGTTCGCCGTGGCTGGGCCACGACCGATGATCGCCACGCCGAGCTGTCCGGTGGAGTAGGCATAGCCCTCGGCCATGGCGATGGCATTGTTCTCGTGCCGCGCTCCGACGAACTTGACGCCGAGGCCATCGAGCGTCACCGCGAAGACTGCCGTGTCGTCACTCATGAGTCCGAACACGGTGCGGATCCCCAGGGCATGGATGTCCTCGGCCAGGATCTGGAACACCGGCACGATCCGATTGTCGTTCATCTCGTTTCCTTTCGCCATCGTGGGACCGGCCACTGTCGTGGAGAGTATTCCCTAGTTTGCGTCAATCCGCACCTCGGCGCCGATCCTTCCAGATTGCTATCGCCCGCCAATCGCGATACAGACTCCCCTAGACAAAATGAGGAGCCTGACATGCTGGATCTTCTGATCAAGGGCGGCACGGTGGTCGATGGCTCGGGGGCGAAGCGCTTTGTGGCCGACGTCGGCGTCTCGGGCGGGCGCATCGTCTCGGTCGGCCGCGTCAGCGCCCCGGCCCGGCGGGTCATCGAGGCCCACGGGTTGGTCGTCGCCCCCGGATTCATCGACGGCCACACCCACATGGATGCCCAGGTGATGTGGGACCCCCTGGGGACCTGCTCTTGCTACCACGGCGTGACCACGGTGGTGATGAGCAACTGCGGCTTCACGCTGGCGCCGTGCAAGCCCGCCGACCGCGAGTGGTACGCGAGCTGCCTCTCCTACGTCGAAGACATCCCCGCGGCCGCCATGGCGGCCGGCATCGACTGGACCTGGGAGACGTTCCCGGAATACCTGGCGGCGGTCGAGCGGCGGCCGAAGGCCCTCAACCACGCGATGTACATCGGGCACTCGGCGCTGCGCATGTACGTGATGGGCCGCCGGGCGCTGACCGACGAGGCCACCGACGACGAGATCCGCGCGATCACGCGGCTCATCCAGGAAGCGCTCCGCGCGGGCGCGGTCGGTGTCTCGACCTCGCGCACCCACACCCACATGACACCCGAGGGCTCGCCGGTGGCGAGCCGCCAGGCCGCCTGGAAGGAAGTCGAGGCCATTTTTGCTGCCATGGCTGAGCTCGGTACCGGCATCTTCCAGATCGGGCAGGAGCTCCTCACGCAGAAGGCTAACCTGGCCTTCCTCGAGCGCATGAAGCAGCTCGCGCTCGCCTACAAGCAGACCGTGATGTTCGGGATCGTCGGCACGCGGCAAGGCGACGACCCGGTGTCCTGGCAGACGCAGGCCAAGATCATCAAGGACGTGAACGACGCCGGCGGCCGCATGTTCGGCCAGGGCACCACCCGCTCGATCAACGCCATCTTTTCTCTGAAGTCCTACCTCCCGTTCGACGTTCTGCCCGAGTGGCAGGCCGTACGCCGCCTGCCGCTCGAGGAGCAGAAGACGCTGCTGCGAGATCCCGCCCGGCGCCGGCAGCTCGTGGCGGCCGAGGCCCGGATGAAGCCGAAGGACAACAAGATTCAGGGAGGCGGCGCCGCCACCACCGACGCGCGCAAGCCCGACTACGCCAACCTCTTCGTGCTCCAGGGTGTCGACTGGAACGATCCCACCGTCGAGGAGATCTCCCGCGCGCGGGGGACGCACCCGGTCGAGACCATCATCGACCTCTCGCTGGAGAATCCCGACCAGGTGTACGTGCAGCCGGTGGTGAACGAGAGACCCGAGGACGTGCTCGGGATGCTCACGCATGACTTCACCCTGGCCACCTTCTCCGATTCGGGCGCGCATCAGGCGCAGGAGATGGGCTCGTCGCTCCAGACCCACTTCCTCCACTACTGGGTGAACCGGCGCGGGGCGTTCACGCTCGAGCAGGCGATCCGCAAGATGACGCACGACAACGCGCAGGCCTTCGCGCTCCCGGGCCGCGGCCTCGTCAAGGACGGGTACTACGCGGACCTCGTGCTCTTCGAGGCCGATCGCGTACGTCCGCACCTGCCGAAGATCGAGACCGACCTGCCGGGCGGCGCCCGCCGCCTCGTGCAGAAAGCCGAGGGCATCCGAGCGACGATCGTCAACGGCGTGGTGACGCTGGAAAACGGCGAGTCCACCGGAACCTTCCCCGGCGAAGTGATCAAGGGCCCGCTCGCGCATCGCGAGTAGCTCCTCGGACGCGTTCTTCCTTCGCGCCCAGTCGTACCATGGTGCGGGCCATACGGCAGGCGAGCGTCGAGATCCGGGGATATAGTGTCGCCAGCGGACAGGAGAGGGCGCATGTCTGGGAAGCGGCGCGAGATGCACTTCGGCGTGTTCGTGCTCGGCACCGGCAATCACTCCGCCGGATGGCGCTACGACGGCGCGGCGACCAGCAACAACGACCTGTCGGTCATCCAGGAGATCGCCCACCACGCCGAGCGTGGCAAGTTCGACCTCCTGTTCGTGTCCGACGGGCTCGTCATGGACCCTGGCGATCACCCGTCGTTTCTGTGCCGGTTCGAGCCGACCACGCTCATCTCGGCCCTGAGCGCCTCGACGCGGCACATCGGCCTCGGCGCCACCGTGTCGACCAGCTTCGGCGAGCCCTACCACGTGGCCCGGACCTTCGGCTCGCTGGACCACATCACCAGCGGCCGGGCCGCCTGGAACGTGGTGACGAGCTCGGCCGGCAAGGCCGCCCTCAACTTCAGCCGCGAAGCCCACATGGAGCACGACCTGCGCTACGAGGTCGCGCAGGAGTTCGTCGACGTCGTCAAGGGCCTCTGGGACTGCTGGGAGGACGGGGCGATCGTCGCCGACAAGGCGACGGGCGTCTTCATCGATCCGTCGAAGGTCCGCCCGCTCGACCATCGTGGCCGGTTCTTCCAGGTGAAGGGCCCCATCAACATGGCCCGTTGCCCTCAGGGTCATCCGGTCATCATCCAGGCGGGCGGCTCGGAGGCCGGGCTCGAGCTCGCCGCGCGGACGGCCGACGTCGTGTTCTCGGTGGTCCAGGAGCTGTCGGCCGCGCAGCGTGCCTATCGCGATCTCAAAGGGCGCATGGCGAAGTAGGGCCGCAGGCCGGATCAGGTCACGGTTCTGCCGGGCGTGATGCCGATCATCGGAAGCACCGAGGCGGAGGCCCGCGACAAGCTCTCCCTGCTCCAGAGCTGGCTCACACCGACCAACGCCCTCACGCTGGTGACCAGCCGGATCGGGTACGACGTGACCGGCTTCCCCCTCGACGGGCCCGTGCCGGCACCTCCCGCGGACGCGAGCAGCCAGACCTTCTCGCGGGTCCTCTACGAGACGGCGCGGCGAGAGAACATGACCCTGCGCGATCTCTACAACCTCACGGCGGCGGCCCGCGGCCACTGGGTCCTCTGCGGAACCCCCAAGCGCATCGCCGATACGCTGGAGGAATGGTTCGTCGAGGAAGCCGCGGACGGTTTCAACGTGCTTCCCCCATACTTCCCCGGCGCGCTGATCGACTTCGTCGACCTGGTCGTGCCGGAGCTTCAGGCGCGCGGGTTGTTCCGGCGAGAGTATGAGGGCACGACGCTGCGTGACCACTTCGGGCTGCCGCCCGTGCCCGCGCCGGCGCGATAGCCATTGGGACGGAGGCCGGGGTCATGAGTCTCAAGGAGCGGGGCGCGATCACCGGAATCGGGGAGACGGCCTATAGCCGCAACTCCGGCAAGAGCGTGGTGGCGCTCCAGATGGAGGCCTCGCTGGCGGCGATCGCCGATGCCGGGCTGGCGCCGACGGACATCGACGGCATCATCGCCTACGCGCCCAGCGGCGTGGTCGCGGAGGACTTCGTCACCAACTTCGGCATCCCCGACCTCCGGTTCTCGGCGACGACCCCCATGGGCGGCGCCAGCGCGGTCGCCGCCGTGCAATGCGCCCTGGCGGTGGTCGCCACCGGCGTCTGCCGTCACGTCCTGATCCCCCTCGGCCGCAACGGGGCCTCGGGCAGCCGGATCGGCGCCCGTGTCCGCGAGATGCCGCAGTTCCGCGTGGTCGGCGAGTTCGAGATGCCGGTGGGGGCGCTGGCGCCGGTGCAGCTCTACGCGCCCATGGCCCGTCGTCACATGGAGCTCTACGGGACCACCAGTCGCCAGTTCGGCGAGATCGCCGTGGCGACCCGCCGGCACGCGGCGCTCCACGGCAACGCCATCATGACCGCGCCCATCACGCTCGAGGACCATCAGGCCTCGCGCATGATCGCCGACCCCCTCCGGCTGCTCGACTGCAGCCTCGAGAGCGACGGCGCCGCCGCCGTCGTCGTCAGCGCGGCGGAGCGCGCCCGGGACCTGGCGCGGCGGCCGGTGTACGTGATGGGCGCCGCCGAGGGCCATCCCGATTCGCCGAGTGTCATCTCGCAGCGTCCGGACCTCACGACGCTGGGCCTCGCCAAGGCGGCGCCGCGCGCGTTCGCGATGGCCGGCGTCGGGCCGGCCGACATCGACGTCGCCGAGATCTACGATTGCTTCACCTTCAACGTCCTCTGCCAGATCGAGGACCTCGGGTTCTGCCGGAAGGGCGAGGGCGGCCCCTTCGTCGAGGGCGGAGCGATCGCGCTGGGCGGCCGGCTCCCCATCAACACGCACGGCGGGCTCCTGTCCCAGGCGCACATGGCGGGCCTGAACCACGTCGTCGAGCTCGTGCGGCAGCTGCGCCGCGAGGGCGGAGCGACGCAGGTCCCGGACGCCGAGATCGGCCTCGTCACCGGGTATGGCGACATGGGCGACGGCTCCCTGGCCATCATGCGGCGAGGCTGACGCGATGGCGACCGAGGCGGCCGGGAAGCCCCTGCCCGAGCCGACGCGCGATTCGAAGCCGTACTGGGACGGCCTGAACGAGGGACGCCTGCTGCTCCAGCAATGCGCGGCCTGCATGAGGATCCGCCACTATCCGCGCCCGGTCTGCGACGCCTGCTACTCGATGGAGGTGGCCTGGATCGAGGCCTCCGGGCGGGGCCGCGTGCATAGCTGGACCGTGGCGCACCACCCGTTCCACCCCGGTTTCAAGGAGGAGCTGCCCTACATCGTCGCCATCGTCGATCTCGAGGAAGGCGTCCGCATGAACGCGCAGATGCGCGGGGTGACGCCGGACGCGATGCGCATCGGCTTGCCCGTCCAGGTCACCTTCGAACGGACGAAGGAGGGTGTGACCCTGCCGGCGTTCGTCCGGGCTCAGTGAAAGGAGCTTCCATGTCCGCCAGTGTCTGCGACTTCACCTTCCTGAAGGGCGTGAAGGTCGTCGATTTCACCCAGTTCGAGGCCGGTCCGTCCTGTACCGAGGCCCTTGGCTGGCTTGGTGCCGATGTCGTGAAGATCGAGAACCCGAAGATGGGCGACCCCGGTCGTCGTCTTCGCCCCGGCCAGCCCGACACCGATCCCTACTATTTTCACGCCTTCAACGCCAACAAGAGGTCGATCGCGGTCAATCTCAAGTCCCCCCAGGGGCTCGAGCTCGTCAAGGACATGATTGGCAAGGCGGACGTGATGATCGAGAACTTTGCCCCCGGCGCCATCGAGCGGCTGGGCCTGTCCTATGACGTCGTGAAGGCGATCAATCCGGGCATCATCTACGCCCAGGTCAAGGGCTTCGGCGAAGGCAGCCCGTTCGAGCACAACCTCGCCTTCGACATGATTGCCCAGGCGTGCGGCGGCACCTTCAGCGTCACCGGAGACAAGAACGGCCCGCCGACCCGGCCCGGCATCTCGATCGGTGATACCGGCACCGGCATGCTGATGGCGATCACGATCCTGGGCGCGCTGTACAAGCGCCGCGAGACGGGCGAGGGCCATCGCCTGCAAGTCGCCATGCAGGACGCGATGCTGCACTACATGCGCATCAACTTTGCGACGCAGGGCCTGACCGGGAAGCCGGCCCAGCGCGGCGGCAGCAAGGTGCCCGGCGTGAGCAACGCGCCGATGGGGCTGTATCCGTGTGCGCCGGGCGGGCCGAACGACTACGTCTACATCATGACCAGTCGAGCGAACCCGGACCACTGGGACCGTCTGCTGAAGCTGATCGATCGGCAGGATCTGATCGGCGACCAGCGCTACCTGACTCCCGCCGACCGTATCGAGCGGGAAGCCGAGGTGGATGAGGTCATCTCCGTGTGGACCCGCAAGCACACCAAGCTCGATGCCATGAAGCTGCTGGGCGATGCCGGCCTTCCGGCCGGGGCGGTGCTGGACACGGATGAGCTGAACAAGGACGTCACGTTCGAGCAGCGCGGAGTCATGCAGACGATGATCCATCCCGTGCACCGACCGTTCAAGATGCCGGGCTGGCCGGTGCGCGTCGACGGGAAGGCCGTGCGCATCACCTCGTCCCCCATGCTCGGCGAGCACGCGGACCAGGTGCTGAGCGAGTGGCTGGGGCTGACGGCCCAGGCGGTGGCGGAGATGAAGCGCGAAGGCGTGATCTAACCGTCTTCAGCGGGACCGCGACCGCGTGGTTACGCCCCGATTCGGCAGAACCCCGCTGCCGTGGTCCAGTACCCGCCGTTGCGCTCGCATTCTCTACGCTGAGCGTCGGTCGGGGTCGTGCCCTGAGGCTGACCACTCTGCGCCTGTGCGAGAAGCGCACAGCCGCTCGTCAGCGTCGCGATGAACGATGCAGCCACCACCACGCTCGCTGTGCTCACGCCGTCCTCCAGATGTCTACAGCTTACCTCCGGGTCGATGCCGATGGGGCCGACCTGGGACGGGCAGGACGGTGCCGAGTGCGATGGCGACTCCGCTGCCGCGCCATCGGCCGGCGCATTTCTCACCACGGACCGTGTTGTATCATCCACCGGGGGGCGGATCACTTCGGCGGCCGGCGGTCTTGAGCCCTCCTTCGTGTCGTCCTGATGACCGAAGGCGTACACTCACACTCGCTTGTCCTCATGCTTGTCGTGACCTAAACGCCATCATGTTCAAGCAGAAAGTCGAGCTCACAGGCAACCAGCAGAAACAAGGAGAGCGGCGATGAAGAGCAAACGGATCCCGGCGGTTGTGATCGTTGTGGTCTCACTCGCCGTCTCAGTGCTCGCCGTCCTGGGCGGCGGGGCCATTTCCGCGCAGGACACTGGCCAGGCCAAGTACACCGTGCGAGTGCCGAATGGGCTCGCGTTCTCCGAGTTCAGAGGATACGAAGGCTGGCAGACTATCTCCATCAGTCACAACGACAAGGTGATGGCTGTGATCCTCGGGGATCCCGTGATCATCAAGGCCTATCAGTCCGGCATCCCCGGCAACGGCAAGCCGTTCCCCGACGGCTCCAAGATGGCGAAGATCCATTGGAACCCGAAAAAGCTCGAGACGCTTCCCACGGCGACGGTGCCGGCAAGCCTGCACGACGTCGACTTCATGGTGAAGGATAGCAAGAGGTTCGCGGACAGCGGCGGATGGGGATGGGCCGCGTTCAAGTATGACGCCGCGTCCGATACGTTCACGCCCGCCACCACGGCTGACCAGCCGCCGCAGGGCAACGACGCCAAGTGCGGACTCGCGTGCCACACGATCGTGAAGAACAGAGACTACGTTTTCACGGACTACGGGAAGCGGTGAACGGGGTCCAGGTGTTGCTCCGCCAGAATAGCGACGATGACTGACACGACGATCACGCCGGCACGCTTGTGGAAACAGATGACGTCGGAGCAGCGGCTTCGCGCCGCGTCCGCGCTCTGGCGCGACGATCAAGCGACCAGCGACCAGATGCAGGCGGCGCTGCTCATCGCGAAGCAGATCAAGTTCCGGCCCAAGACGGTGGCTGGCCTCGCCGGCGATCGCAAGGCGCGCTATCTTGCCAGCATCCCAGATCTGCCCGAGGACCTCGCCGCTCGGATGCTCGTTCTGTATCACGTGGCCGAACAGCGCCCGATGATGAGCGCATTTCTCGACGCGGTTGGCATCGAGCACGAGAACGGGTTGATCGAGGGCGATACCGTCGCACCGGATCCCGAGAAGATTGCCGCGGCCGCCGCCGCGATCGCCAGGCAGTACCCGGCGCACGACGTCTCACTTTATCTCAACACCCTCCTATGGCAGGATCCGGCAGCATGGGGACGGCTGGACGGTGTGCCCGAGGTTCGACACTAGCCAGCGGCTGGGCGCTGGGGACGAGCACGAGAGACCCGCGCAACCTCGCGCCGTCCTTGAGCATCAAAAGCGCGCCAAATGCGGTGGCGCACGACGCGACCGAGTAGCAGCCGCGGGCGTTCTGGCGAACCTGGCCGCTCGACCCGGCTCGATGAGCCGAGGGGACACGCAATGAGACAGCGCAATCTCACGGCGTCACCGCCTGGTGTAGCTGTCAGTTCGGAGCGGCTCCTCCACGGCCTGTCGTTCCTGGCCTTCCTGATCAGCGTGATCGCAGCGGCCGCCACAGGCTGCGGCGACGCCTCCCGAGCCGCCGGACCGCCCCCCATCCCCGTGGTCAAGGTCGAGCCGGTGGTCCAGCGGGACGTGCCCATCGCATTCGAGTACGTGGGCACCCTGGTCGGCTACATCAACGCGCAGATCCGCGCCCGCGTCGGGGGGCACCTGGTGAGTCAGAACTACAAGGAGGGCTCGCTCGTGAAGACTGGCGACCTCCTGTTCCAGGTCGATCCGCGACCGTTTCAGACCGCCGCCGAGCAGGCCGAGGCCAAGGTCAGCCTGGCGGAGTCACAGCTGAGCCAGGCCAAGGCCCAGGTGAGCGCGAGCCGCGCGCAGATCGAACAGGCCATGGCCACGGTCGTCCAGTCCGAGGCTCAGGTCAAGCGGGCGGAGGCCACCCAGCGCCAGACGGAGCTCGATGTCGCCCGCTACACGCCGCTAGCCCAGCGGGGATCGGTGAGCCAGCAAGAGCTCGACAACGCGGTCCAGACCAACCTCGCCAACCTGGCGGCGGTGGCAGCAACGCGGGCGGCTGTGCTCAACTCGCAGGCCAGCGTCACCCAGGCGCAGGCGGCGCTCGAGAAGGCGCAGGCGGACGTGAAGACCCAAGACGCCAATATCGCCGGAGCCCGGGCGGCGCTCGCCGATGCCCGGCTCAACCTCGGTTATACGAGGGTGCTGTCGCCGATCTCGGGCATCGCGGGGTTCCGCGTGGCGAACATCGGGGACTACGTCGGCCCGAATGACGCCACGCCCCTGACGACGGTCTCGCAGGCCGATCCCATCTACGCGGAGTTCCCCATCAGCGAGCAGCGGGCCCTCGCCGTGTTTCGCCGCTGGGACGCCGATCCACGCGCGCCCCGGGACATCGAGCTGGAGTTGATCCTGGCTGACGGCAGCGTCTATCCCGCACGGGGGCGGGCCGCCGCCCTGGATCGACAGGTCGACGTGACCACGGGGACCGTGCTGGCGCGGGGGGTCTTCCCGAATCCGGGGAACGTGCTGCGACCCGGCCAGTACGGGAAGGTCCGGGCCGTGGTCGAGGTGAAGAAGGGGGCGCTCATGATCCCCCAGCGGGCCGTCCAGGACGTCCAGGGCGTTCACCAGGTCGCGGTGGTCCGGGCGGACGAGACCGTTGACGTGCGCTCGGTGAAGGTCGACGCGCGCGTCGGCTCGCTCTGGATCGTTGCCGAGGGGCTCAAGCCCGGCGAACGGGTCATCGTCGAGGGAGCCGATCGGGTGCGAGCCGGCCAGAAGGTCCGGCTCGAGGCGACCGCACCCTCACCGGCCGCTCCTTCGAAGTAGGCCGCCATGGCGAAGTTCTTCATCAACCGGCCCATCGTCGCCATCGTGATCTCCATCCTCATGGTGATCATCGGCCTCGTCGCGATGGTGCAGTTGCCCATCGCGCTCTATCCCAACATCGCGCCGCCGGAGATCCTCCTGACCGCGCGCTACCCGGGCGCCGACGCGGTGACGCTCGAGCAGTCGGTGGCCACGCCGATCGAGCAGCAGATGAGCGGCGTGGACAACATGATCTACATGTACTCGCTCAACCAGGGCAGTGGCAGCCAGATGCAGCTGCGGGTGAACTTCGACGTCACCACCGATCCCAGCGTCGACCAGGTGCTCGCAAATCTGAGGTATTCGCAGGCCGCCTCCCAGCTGCCCCCCGATGTGGTGAACCAGGGCGTCAGCGTCACGAAGTCCGTCACGAGCCCGCTGGGGATTTTCGTGCTGTACTCACCGAAGGGCACCTACGACCCGCTGTTCCTCGCCAACTACGCCTACGTCAACGTCAACGACCCGATGACGCGTGTGCCCGGTATCGGCCAGGTGCAGATCTTCGGCGCCGCCCAGTACGCCATCCGGCTGTGGGTCAATCCCGACACGCTGGCCAAGCTCGACATCACGGTCAACGAGATCGCCAGTGCCCTGCAGGCCCAGAACACCGTCAACCCGGCCGGCCAGCTGGGCGGCGACCCGATACCCCGCGGCCAGGAGTTCACGTACACGGTAACGGCTCAGGGACGCCTGGCGAGCATCGCCGACTTCGAGAACGTCGTGGTCCGGGCGAGGCCTGACGGCGCGCTGGTCCGGGTGAAGGACGTCGCCCGCGTGGAGCTCGGCGCCCAGAACTACATCCGGCGGGGCCGCCTGAACGGCCAGCCGGCCGCGCTCATCGCCGTCTACCAGCTCCCGGGCTCGAACGCGATCGACACGATGCGGGGCGCCACGAAGTTGATGGAGGAGATCAAGGCGCGATTCCCGGCCGATCTCGACTACGTGACGTCGCTGGACACGACCCTGGCCGTGACGGCCGGAATCCGGGAGATCGTCAAGACCCTGGTCGAGGCCCTGATCCTGGTCGTCATCGTGGTGTTCATCTTCCTCCAGGGCTTCCGGGCGACTCTCATTCCTCTCCTCGCGGTGCCGGTGGCGCTCGTCGGCGCTTTCATGATCTTTCCGCTCCTGGGCTTCTCGATCAACACGCTGTCCCTCTTCGGCCTCGTGCTGGCCATCGGCCTCGTCGTGGACGACGCCATCGTGGTGGTCGAGGCGGTCGAGCACCACATCGAGCTGGGGCTCTCACCCCGCGACGCCGCCTTCAAGGCCATGGAGCAGGTCTCGGGACCGGTGGTGGCGATCGCGCTCATCCTGGCGGCCGTGTTCGTGCCGACGGCGTTCATCCCGGGCATCACCGGGCGGATGTATCAGCAGTTCGCGGTGACGATCGCCGTCTCGGTCTTGATCTCGGCGTTCAACGCCCTGACGTTGAGCCCGGCGCTCTCAGCGCTGCTCCTGCGGCCGCGGCGGGAGACGCGAGGCCCGCTGGGGGCCTTCTTCCGAGGGTTCAACCGCTTGTTCGCACGTGCCACCGACGGCTACGTCGGCGCCTGCGGCCATCTGATCCGCAAATCGGCCGTCTCGATGGTCCTCCTCCTCGTCGTCGCCGTCTTCGCCGGCCTCATCGGCTCCCGCCTGGCCGGCGGGTTCGTTCCTGACGAGGATCAGGGGTACTTCTACGTCAACGTCCAGCTTCCGCTGGCCGCGTCGCTGGAGCGCACGGCGGCCGTGAACGACAAGCTCGACGCCATCTTCAAGACAACCCCCGGCATCAAGTACTACACGGGCGTGGCCGGCTTCAGTCTGCTCAGCCTGGTGACGACCACGTACAACAGCTTCTATTTCATCACCCTGGACGACTGGGACACGCGGGACAAGAAGGGGCTCACGGCCGAGGTGATGATCCGCGAGCTGAATCGCCGGCTGGCCGGCGTGGCCGAGGCTCAGGCCTTCGCGTTCGCGCCCCCCGCCATCCCGGGCATCGGGACGTCCGGGGGCGTCACGTTCATGCTGGAGGATCGGGCGGGCCGGGATCCCGCCTTCCTGGCCGAGAACACCGCCACGTTCCTCGCCGCCGCGCGGAAGCGACCGGAGTTTGCCCGGCTCTTCACCACCCTGCTGCCGAGCGCGCCGCAGTTCTTTGCCGAGGTGGATCGGGACAAGGTCCTCAAGCAAGGCATCACCCTCGCCTCGGTCTACCAGGCCCTGCAGGCGTTCCTGGGCGGCGCCTTCGTGAACTACTTCAACCAGTACGGACGGGTCTGGCAGGTGTACGTCCAGGCCGAGGGCGAGTTCAGAACCAAGGCCGAGAACGTCGGTCAGTTCTACGTGCGCAACGCCGCCGGCCACCCGGTACCGCTGTCCACGCTGGTCACCATGCGACAGGTCAACGGCCCGGAGTTCACCACGCGGTTCAACGAGTATCGGGCGGCGCAGATCAACGGATCGCTCGCGCCCGGCTACAGCACCCGGCAGGGGATGCGGGCGCTCGAAGAGGTGTTCGCGCAAACCATGTCCCGCGACATGGGCTTCGACTACTCGGGGATGTCGTTCCAGGAAAAGGTGGCGGAGGAAGGCATCCCGCCGACCGCCGTCTTCGGGTTCTCGCTGCTCCTGGTGTTCCTGCTCCTGGCGGCTCAGTACGAGAGCTGGACGCTGCCCTTCGGCGTCCTGCTCGGCACGCCCATCGCCATCCTGGGCGCCGTGGCGGCGCTCTGGCTGGGCCGGTTCGAGCTGGACGTGTTCTCCCAGATCGGCCTGGTCATGGTGATCGGCCTGGCGGCCAAGAACGCCATTCTCATCGTCGAGTTCGCCAAGGACGAGCGCGAGCGCGGCGCCTCGCTCGTCGACGCCGCGCTCGCCGGCGCGCGCGTCCGGCTGCGCCCCATTCTCATGACCGCCTTCGCCTTCATTCTCGGCGTGCTTCCCCTCGTGATCTCGACCGGGGCCGGCGCCAACTCTCGACAGATCCTCGGCGCGACGGTCCTCGGGGGCATGCTGGCGGCGACGCTCATCGCCATCTTTGTCATCCCGGTCACGTTCTACGTGAGTGAGCGGTTCCGACGAGAGACACGCGTCGCCCCGCGAACCGACGCCGCGCTGGCTCCGATCAGCGGGGGGGCCGGCGGCGAGCCTCCGGCCGGCGGGACACATCCATGACACGCTCGACGAGGATCATCTCCAGTGTCGTTGCGATCGCATTGCTGGGCGGCTGTGCGATCGGCCCGGACTACAAGCGCCCCTCCGTGGCCGAGCCCTCGACGTTCCGGGGCCAGGCGACCGCGGAGGCCGCCTCGTTGGCCGATGCGCCCTGGTGGGACGTGTTCCAGGATCCCAGCCTGAACGCGCTGATCCATGAGGCCTTGCGCAACAACTACGACGTGCGGATCGCCGCCGCGCGCGTGCAGGAGGCTCGCGCAAACTTCGTCGTCAGCCGTTCGGACCTTTACCCATCGCTCGACTACGCCGGCGGTGTGTCAAGAAGCAGAATCACGCCCGGCATCCAGGGGGGCCCCGGCCGACAGGCCCCCGAGGCGAGCAACTTCTACTACGGCACGCTCTCGATGTCGTGGGAGCTCGACATCTGGGGCCGCATCCGTCGCTCGAACGAGGCGGCGCGGGCCACGCTCTTCGCCACCGAGGATGCCCGGCGTGGCGTCTGGTTGACGCTGGTCAGCGACCTGGGCCAGGCCTACTTCGAGCTGCTGGCCCTCGACGTGCGCCTCCAGATCGCCCGGGACACCACGGATGCGTACCAGCGCACCTACGACCTGTTCCTGGATCGCTTCCAGCTCGGGGTGGCCTCGAAGCTCGAGACGTCTCGGGCCGAGGGCGCTCTCGGCGACGCCCAGGCCAACATCCCGCAGCTCGAGAGCGATATCACCGCCAAGGAAAACCAGATCAGCATTCTGCTCGGAAGAATCCCCGGCCCGATCTCGCGCGGGAAGCCGATGTACGAGCAGCCGGTGGTGCCGGCGGTGCCCGCCGGATTGCCGTCGGCCCTCCTCGAGCGGCGTCCCGACCTCCGCCAGGTCGAGCAGCAGCTCGTCAGCGCCAATGCGCGAATCGGCATCGCCAAGGCCGAGTTCTTCCCGAAGCTGAGCCTCACGGCGCTGTTCGGGACGGCCAGTCCCGAGGTGTCGGCCCTCACGGGCGGCACCGCGACGATCTGGGCGGTCGCCGGCATGTTCAGCGGCCCCCTCCTCAACGCGGGCCGCACGCTGGGCACCTACCGCGCCTCCATCGCGCAGTGGGAGCAGGCGCGGGCCCAGTACGAGCAGGCGGTCCTCATCGCGCTCCGGGAAGTCTCGGACGCTCTCACGGCGCTGGGCAAGCTGAACGAGGCCGAGACAGGACAGGACAGGTCGGTGAAGGCGCTGGAGGCAGCCGTCGGGCATGCGACGGATCGCTACCGGCAGGGGCTGGCCAGCTACTACGAGGTGCTCGAAGCTCAGCAGCAGCTCTACCCGGCGCAGAACACCCTCGCCCAGATTCGCCGCAATCGGCTCCTCGCCTACGTGCAGCTCTACAAGGCGCTCGGTGGCGGGTGGAGCGTGACGGATGCGGAGTGGTCGGGCCAGGCTCAAGCGCCGATCAGATGAGGTCGACGATGTAGGGAGGGGCTGGATCGTGGACGACGCCACCACCGCATGACCGACGGCGTGCAATGGCTGGAGCGGTACGCCGTGATCGTCCTGCCGGCCCTGGCCGTGCTCGAGCAGCTGGGAATTCCGCTGCCGGCGGTCCCGGCCCTGCTGGCGACGGGGGCTCTCGCCGCAACGGGACGCGTCAACCTCTGGCTCGTGATCGGTGCAATCGTCGTGGTGACGTTGCCCGTAGATCTCGTCTGGTACGAGCTGGGGCGCCGGCGCGGAGCCCGGGTGCTCTCCGGCTTGTGCCGGCTGACGCTCGAGCCAGATGTCTGCGTGCGGCGGACGCAGAACCTCTTCATTCGCCACGGCGTCCGCACGCTCCTCGTCGCGAAGTTTCTGCCGGGTCTGACGACGGTCCTGCCACCCCTGGCGGGCGTGGTCGGCGTGTCGCGCCTCAGATTCGCCCTCTACGACATCGCGGGCAGCCTCCTGTGGGCCGGTTTCTGGACAGGCCTCGGCTACGTCTTCAGTAGCGCCATCGAACAGGTGCTCGTCCGCGTCGCGGGCCTTGGCCGCGCGGCGGCTCTGGTGATCGGAGCGGCGCTCATCGGCTATGTCGTGCTCAAGTATCTGCGCCGCTGGATATTTCTGCGACGTCTCCGGATCGCCCGGATCTCCCCGGAGGACCTCAGGCGGAAGCTCGAGGCCGGTGAGGATGTGGCCATCCTCGATCTTCGCTCCGCGCTCGACGTCGCCGCTGTTCCCTATGCCATCCCCGGCAGTCGCTGGATCGCCGCCGAGGATCTGGACGACCGCCTGTCGGACATTCCCCGGGACCGCGAACTGGTCCTCTACTGCTCCTGACCCAACGAGGCCACGAGCGCCCGGGTGGCGCTTCGGCTCAAGCGCCGAGGCGTCACGCGTGTCCGGCCGCTCCACGGAGGCCTGGCGCGGTGGATGGCGCTGAGCTTTCCCGTCTGCGATCTCGCCGTGCCGGCGATACCGGCTCTCGAGACGTCACGGTAGTGAGCGATCGCTCACGCGAAGCCGACTCGCTCGGCCCCTAGTCTAGAGGGTGGCCGCCGGCCGTCTCCCCTTTCGCTGCCGTCTTGGCCGGCGCGTCGTCCAGCCTGGCGAGCGCCCGCTTTAACCTGAACACCTCCAATCATCGCGCTCTTTGTAACCGTCGGCGGCCCCCAACCATCCCAACCACATCGAACCGAGGATGCGGATGGGGGCGCACCGCGCACAAGGGAGGCGTTATGTTCAAGTGGAGCCTGCTCGTAGTCGGGCTCGTCTTCGGGATGCTCTCCGTCGCGTCCTCGGCTGACGTCTCCGTGTCCGAGCAGACCTTCGGGTGCATCCTCGACTGGCCCCAGGTCCGAAACACGCGGATCAATCACGCGGATCCCCAGCAGCTGGCGGAGGCCATGCGGATCTTCAGGGACAGCGTCCCCAACACGGAGTATCCCGTCGGCACCATCCTTCAGCTGGTTCCGTTCGAAGCCATGGTGAAGCATCCGCGTGAAAAGTTCCCGAAAACCAACGGCTGGGAATTCTTCGCGCTGGACATCTCCGCGGCCGGCACGAAGATCCGCGACCGCGGCGACAGCGTCGTCAATCTGTCCCAAGGCAAGACGTGCCTGAGCTGTCATCAACCGGCGTCCAGGTTCGATTTCGTCTGCGAGAAGGGCCATGGATGCGACCCGATCCCGTTCAACGATCAGGCCATCAAGGCCCTCCAGCAGGCCGACGCTCGCTGCGCTAAGAAGTAGCGCGTGCCCCGAGGGCCTTGTCGACCTTCGGCTTGACCTCGCCGATCATCAGCTCCATCGAGCGCATCGCCGCCTTGTGCGGCGTGTTGCCGACCTTGAACGAGAAGCACACATGCACGGGGTGGGTCGCGTGGATCTCGGCGACGAGCTTCTCGGCGACCGTGTCGACATCACCGATCAGCAGATTGTCGTAGATGGTCTCGAGCGGCGGCTCGTCGGGGAACGGGACATCGACCAGCACGGTGCCTTGCATGACTTCCTGGCGTCGCCGGAGGCTCGACGCCAGCCGCGTCTGATAGCGCGCGTTCTCGGCGAAGCGCATCCCCTCCTCGCGGCTGTTGGTGATGTGAGCAAAGCGGTTGATGGTGATGTGGGCCCGCGAGACAGGCGCCTTCTCGGCGGCGAACGCGGCGACGATGTCGGCATACTGCTCGGCCAGCAGGGCGGCGCCGCCCACCCGGCCCGACGAGAGCACCCGATAGCCATGCCGCGCGGCGGTCCGGAACATCGCCTGGGTATGGCCGGCGACGTAGATCGGCAGCGGGTTCTGGACCGGGCGGGCGGGGATGTGGGTGTCCGGTATCCGGTAGTGCTTGCCCTGGTAGCTGAAGAAGTCCCGGCTGAAGGCCAGGTCGAGGATGTCGCAGAACTCCTCGGTCATCTCGAGGTTCTGGGCAATGTCGGTGCCGAACCGCTCGAACTCGTACGGCTGATAGCCGGCGCCGATGCCGAGCATCAGTCGGCCGTTCGACAAGGCGTCGGCCGTGGCGATCTCGGCGGCGAGACGCGCCGGGTTGTACAGGGGCAACACCACCACCGCCGTGCCCAGCCGGATCTGCCTGGTGATCGAGGCGCAGTGCGCCACCATCATCAACGGCGACGCGCACAGACAGTAGTTCGAGAAGTGGTGCTCGGCAAACCAGGCAATCGTGTAGCCGAGCTCGTCGGCCAGCCTCGTCTGCTCGGCGACCTCGCCAAACACCTGCGCGGTCGGCTTGTCCGCCTCGCGCGCCCCCATCAGATTGAAGATCCCGAACTCCATCGCCTCATCCTCCAGTCGAGAGCGGGACAGGTCGGTGAGCCCCGCCGCCACGCCAGCGCCCGCGTCGCCCAGCACCGAAGATGGTACTCCACGCCCCGACCCGGCGACGGGCTACAGCGCGGCTTGCACCCGCCGGCGAAAGTCGTCGGCCCCGAGGCGCAGGAGGCCCAGGGCCGAGATGGTCACGAGGTTGGCGCCGAGCTTGATGAACTCCGCGATCCCCGCGGCGTCGGCGGGCGAATTGCCGCCCACGCCGACCAGCTTGCCGCCCGCCCTGATCCGGGGGATGACCTGGCGCATGACCTGGCGAACCGCCGCCGCGCCGGGGTTGCCCATGCTCTGGCCGAGATCGCCGGACGCGACATGCAGCACGTCGACCCCGGGCACGGTGAGGATCGCATCCAGGTTGTCCACGGCCTCGGTCTCTTCGATCATGGGAATCACCAGGAGCTCGGCGTTGATCCAGCGGGTCGATTCGTCCCGAGATACTCCGACGCCGTAGTCGTGGGCGCGTCCCCCGGCCATCCCACGATGGCCATCCGGCCAGTAGCGGGCGGCCCTGGCCACGGCCTCGGCCACCCCGCGGGTGTTGACGTGCGGCACGATGATGCCCTGCACACCGCGATCCAGAAAACGCAGGATCGTGGAGTCTTCATGATTGGGAATGCGGGTAATGGGGGTGATGCCGAACACCTCGGCGGCCCGGACCATGTGCTCGACCTCGTCCAGGCTCATCGGGCCGTGCTCGCAGTCGATCATGACGAAGTCGTAGCCGATCGCTCCGAACAGTTCGACCTGGTCCGGCGCCGGGCGGCTGATGATGGCGCCGAAGACCACCTGGCCCGCGGCCAGTTTCGCCTTGGTCGTATTGGTGCGCATGGCTCTCTGCCCCCGCGGTCGTCGTTCGGGACCAGCTACTTCAACGGGGGCTCGACGCCGGCGGGCAGCGGGACGCGCGCGACGTTCAGCACCATCGAGACGAGGCTGTAGTAGCCGACCGCGCCCACCAGGTCCATCACGCCGCGCTCACCAAAGGCCGCCTTCACGCGCGCAAAGGCGGAGTCCGATACCTGGCCAGTCGCGAGCAGCTCGGAGACGAAGTCGTACGCGATCGCTTCGTCCTCGGCCATGCCGCTCGGGCGCGTGCCAACCGCGATGGCGTCGGCAATGGCGGGCTTGAGGCCGGCCTCGATGGCGAGCCGTCGATGCGCGTAGAACTCGTACTGCGCCGTCCACTTCCGCCCGGCCATGATGATGGCCATCTCGTTGACCCGCGCGGGGATCGACGTGCCGAACCGCACGAAGGCGCCGACCCGCTGGACCAGATCGCACAGCTCCGGACTTCGCAGCAGCGCGTTGAAGGGCCCGCGGAGGCCGGCGCCCCGCGGGCCCGACTGGATCGCCTCCGCCACGCGCTTCTGCTCCGGCGTCATGGTCTCGATCGTCAACGTGGTGAATCGTCCCTCGCTCATCGGCAGATGCTCCTCCCTCAACGAGTCGGCGTAGTCTAACTCACGGCCACGACGTCACGCGTCGGAGTCTACCTCCGCCTCCGACAGGCCGCCTCGCCGGTTAGCGGCGGCGCGGTCCGTTCGCGAACGAGACGCAGGAGGGTGTCGGGGAACCGAAAGAGGCCAGCGGCGGCTCCGGGCGCCTGCTACTCTGCCGATCACGATGGGCCAAGCCATCGAAGAACTCGCGCACTTCATCGCCGGTACACCGTGGGAGGCGATCCCCACGCCTGTCCGTGAGCATGCCAAGCTCGTATTGCTCGACACGGTCGGTGTGATTCTTGCCGGCTCGGTCCAGCCCGAAGTCGCTGGGGTCCGGGCGCGACTGACCACGACCGGCGGCCATGGCGCAACGATCTACGCGCCCGGAGCGCCGACGTCAGATCCGCGCACGGCGTCGTTTCTCAACGGCCTGGCCGGACGCTCCATCGAGCTGTGCGAAGGCCATCGCTACGTCGCCTGTCAGGGTGCCGTGCAGGCGTTGCCGACAGCGTTGGCCTGCGCCGAATGGCTGCAACGATCCGGCCGGGAGACTCTGGCCGGGCTCATCTTCGGGTACGAGGTCGCGGCCCGACTCGGCGCGGGACTGACGGCGCGCCCTCTCGCGCACCAGAATGGCCAGGCGCCTTTGCTGGGCGCGGTGGCCGCCGGCGCCCGGGTGCACGGATTGAACGGCGACCAGGCCAGCCTGGCGCTCAGGATCGGCGCGATCCTGATCCTCACCCCCGGCTATACGAACGCGGTCGCCGGCGCCACCGCGCTGAACGTCGCCGGGGGCATGAGCGGCCTCGCGGGAACATTGGCGCCGGAGCTGGCGCTGGCCGGTGTCGCCGCGCAGCCGAACGCGATCGAAGAGGCGTTCGGGCAGCTGGTCGGCGACGGCTTCCGCCCCGAGCGAGTGACGGAAGAGCTCGGCCAGCGCTGGGAGATCACGCGGAACTACTTCCGGCTGCGCGCCTGCTGCAATCCCATCTATTCGGCGCTCGACGCCCTCGAGGACATCCTGGCCGAGGACCGGCTGCGTCCCGACAGCGTCGCGCACGTGGACGTCCAGACCTATCGTTTCGCCGCCAACATGCGGGAGCCCGACCCGATCAACAACTTCGCGGCGAGGTACTCGCTACCGCACGCGGTGGCGGCCTTGATCCTGCGAGGGAACGCCGGGTATCACGCGTTCACCGACGAAGCGGTCCGCGATCCGGCGATCGCGGCCCTCCGCCGGAGAGTCACGGTTCGCGAGGATCCGGCGCTCAACGTCAGCGTGCCGCGACTCAAGCCGGCCCGGGTCACCGTCACCCTCACCGATGGGCGTCGAGTCACCCGACTGCGAGAGAGCGCTCGCGGCGACTTCCAGGATCCCTATCGAGAGGACGAAGTTCGGGCGAAGTTTCGTGAGCTCGCGCGGGTGGTGCTCAGCCCCGGCGCCGTCACCCGCATGGAGGAGCTCGTCGACCGACTCGATGAGCTGCCGCGCCTCTCCGACCTCGTCGTCGCGCTCAGGACCTGAGCTCGTCAGCGGCCACCCTCGTCGGCTCAGGCGTGGACGCCGATGATCTTGTCCCAGTCGGCCGCGTGCTGGTAGGCGTACGCGACGCGCATCAGGAGTGGATCCTCGAAGAAGCGCCCCACGAGCTGCATGCTGACCGGGAGACCCGCCGACGACTTGCCCACGGGGAGGGCGAGCGCCGGGTGGCCGGTGTAGTTGAAGGGCTGGGTGTTGCGGCTGCCACCCCTGCTCGCCGACAGGAGGTTGTCCTCGACGGCCTCGAGGTAGTTGCCCGGCCTGTGGTTCTTGGGGGCGGTCATGATGCAGGTGGGCATCACGAGCACGTCGACGTCCGCCAGCACGGCGTCGTAGGCCTTGATGAAGGTCGGCCGCACGTTCTGGGCCTTGGCGTACACGCCGCCATGATAGTTGCGGCGGCTGAGCTCGGCCGCGATGAGCGACAGCTTGGTGCGCGGCGCGAGCAGGTCGGCCTGGGAGGCCCACAGCTTGTTGATGGCCGCGATGACAGAGGCGGGGTAGTAGGTCCTCGTAAAGGCGCCGAAGAAGCCGGTCTTGAACAACGCCAGCGCGCCCTCGCCCGAGAGCGCGGCCTGGGCCGTCCGGATGGCATGGTGCGCGGGGATGGAGACCTTGGCCACACCGGCACCTGCCTTGGCGAGAACGTCGACCGCGGCCAGGACGAGGTCGCGCACGTCGTTCTGCGCCTCGTCGAATCCCTCCTGGAGCACACCGATGCGGAGCCCGGCGACGCCGTCGGCCAGCCGGCTGAGTACGTCCATGCGCGTGGGGACATCGCGCGTCGAGCGAGGATCGTAAGGGTCGTAGCCAGCCGTCGCCTGGAGCGCCGCCGCCGCGTCCTCCACCGTGCGGGCCATCGGACCGGTGTAGTCGATGGACTGGTCCGAACCGAACCCGATTCCGAAGTGCGACACGAGCCCGAAGGTGGGCTTGTGGCCGATGATCCCGCAGAACGCCGCCGGGATGCGAATGGAGCCGCCCTGGTCGCCGCCAAAGGAGATGTCGACCTGGCGAGCGGCCACGGCCGCGCCGGAACCCGACGACGATCCGCCGGTCACGTGCTCGTGATTGTGCGGATTGAGGGGACGGCCGAAGTCGCCGATGGCGCCGCCGGTGCCGAAACCGCCACTCAGCCCATTCATCACGTTCTTGCCGATAATGGTGCCGCCCGCCTGCAACACGCGGGTGACCACGGTGGCGTCGAAGTCGGGGATGAAGCCGTCGAGGGCGAAGGAGCCGAAGCTCATCGGCATTCCGGCGATCGCGATGTGGTCCTTGAAGCTGATCGTCTTACCCTTCAGCAGGCCGTCGGCGGCTCCCTCGATCCGGCACTTCCACATCCAGGCATTGAGGGGGTCTTCTTCCGAGCTCGGCCGCCAGCCAGGTTTCCGGCCGGCCGAGACCATCGGCGGCCCGGGCTCCTCCATCCGCGCTTGCACGAAGGCATCCAACTGGCCGAGCTGTTCGATGAGGTGCTTTCGGTACAGGACGGCCTCCTCCGAACTCAGGTGGATGCCCAGACCCTTGGCCACCGCCACGACTTCATCGACGTCAGGGACCGCGTACATAGGTCTCTCTCCTTGTGCTGAAGGGTGGTCACGCCCGGGCAGGATTGGACCCTGCACGCCCCGTGAAGCGCGGCGGCCGCTTCTCGAGAAAGGCGGCCACGCCTTCCGCGCGGTCCGGGGTGCGGGCGGCAATGGCCTGGTTGCGCGCCTCCATGTTCAGGACGTCCTCGAGCGACATGCCGAGCCCCTGGTAGAGTCCCGTCTTGGCCAGCCCGTATGCCACGGTCGGCCCCTGGGCCAGCCGCTCGGCAAGCTTCAGCGTCTCTTGCTCGAGCTGCTCCGCGGGGACCACGCGGTTCACGAGACCGATCCGCAACGCCTCCTGCGCGTCGATGATGTCGGCGAGCAGGATCATCTCCATGGCCTTGGCGGTGCCGAGGAGGCGCGGGAGGAAGTACGTTCCCCCGCCGTCCGGCACCAGACCCACGCGCGCGAAGACCTCGCCGAAACGCGCCGTGTCGGCCGCGATGCGCAGATCGGTGGCCAGAGCGATGTTCAAGCCGGCGCCGGCCGCCACTCCGTTGATGCTGCCGACGATAGGCTTGCGGAGCCGCTGCATGCGCAGGACACAGCGGTTCAGGCGCTCGATGAGCGCGCCGCCCGGATCGCCGTCGAAGAACGCCGGCGGGACTTCGGCGCCGCCGCGCTTCTGATCACCGCCGGACGAGAACGCCCGTCCAGCGCCGGTGAGGACCACCACTCTCGCCGCGGTGTCGACCTCGAGCTCGATGAGGACGCGCTCGAGCTCGCCCATCATCGCCTCGTTCATGGCGTTCAGGGTGTCGGGACGGTTGAGCGTGAGTGTCACGATGCCGTCGTGCCGGTGGTACAAAACGGATTCGGTCGTCATTCGCGGGCTCATGGCCAATCCTCCAGGTCGTCGACTAGTTCCAGCCCCACCAGGCGCACACAGCCTGGCCCATGACGAGAGGCTTGTCACGCTCTGGCAGCCAGGGGAGCTCCTCGGTGAACATCGTCACGCACTGCCGCCAGGAACACGGCATCTTCGTGATGTCGGTTCCCCAGAACATGCGCGCCGGCCCGAAGGCGTCGTAGATCTGGCGCAAGTACGTGTGCATGCTGGTGAACGGATACGGCCCGCTGCAATAGCCCGGCGCGCCGGTCGCCTTGACGGCGACATTGGGATGCCGGGCCAGCTCGATGAGCGCCGGCATGTGCTCCATCGCCGCGTCGTCCTTCAGGGTGGTGTTGCCCCCCCGACCGCCCAGATGGTCGATGGTCAGCCGCAGGCCCGGATGACGCTCGGCGATCCGGCCGATGTGTGGCAGCGAGTCTGTCGCCAGCATGGCGATCGGGACGCCGGCCCGCTCGGCGGCGGCCCACAACCAATCGAGCGTCCCATCGGCCAGCCAACCCCGCATCGGCTCCTGAAGGAATCCATAGCGCAGGCCCAGCATGCCCGGCTGGTTCCGCCACGTCTCGACGAGGGGGCGCTTGTCCGCCGAGCTCAGCGGGAAGGCGCCGAGGATGGCGAACCGGCCGGGAAAGTCGCGCACGGCCTTGAAGGCCATCTCGGTCGAGTTGGGGTCCCAGCCCGGCGGGTGGATCACCGCAGCGTCGACACCACCCTCGTCCATGAGGCCCACGGCCTCCTCGGTGGTAAACGAGGTGACCTGGCGATGGGCCATGTTGCTGGGCAGACCCTTGCCCCAGAGATGGATCTGAGCATCCACGATACGCATCAGGCCCCGAGAGTATCCTGTGTGGGCGCTTGCCGCACCCCCCTGAGCGGAGGAGAGCTCACGCGCCGGCTGGCGGCAGCTGCGGTAGTATTGCAGCGGCTCGATCGCGACCGCCACCAGCGGTGCCAACATCCTGAGGAAGCCCGATGACTGAGGCCATCCGCATCGCCGTCCTGAACTTCGTCCATGAGACGGTGACGTTCCTGCCGAACGACACCACGCTCGACGACTTCGTCCATGACGGTTCGCCGGCCAGAGGCGAGGCGCTGCTGGCCTGGGAGCCGCGGTCCTACATGGGCGGCTTCGTGAAGGTGGCGCGCGAGCATACCGGCGTCGAGCTGGTCGGCATCGAATCGCCGCTCTGGCCCCGGACCGGTACCGGTTCGGGCTGGATCACGAACGAGGCCTACGAGCACTTTCTCGGCCGCATGCTCGACGAGCTCCAGCGCGGCGGGACATGGCACGGCGTCTATCTCGCCCTGCATGGCGCGATGGGCGTGCGCGGCGTGGCGCGGCCCGAGGCCGACATCGCCCGCCGCGTGCGCGAGGTCGTGGGCCGCGACGCCTTCATCGCCGGCACCTTCGATCCGCATGGCAACGAGGACGCCGAGTTCCTCCGCCAGGCCGACTTCGCGTTCTGCGCGAAATACTTTCCGCACTACGACAGCCGCCTGCAGGGCGAGCGCGCGGCTCGCATGCTGATCCGCGCCATCCGCGGCGACTACACCCCCGCCACCGCCACGGTGAAGGTACCGATCCTGACCGCGACGGTGCTGCAATGGACTGGCGCCTCACCGTGGATGGACCTGGTCCAGCGCGCCCTCACCTGGGAAGCGCGCGAGCCCGACCTCTACTTGAATGTCTTCTTCGGCTTCCCCTTCGCCGACGTGCCGGATGTCGGCATGACGGTCCAGGCGATGGCCAACGGCAAGCCCGAGCTTGCGCGCAAGGCTGCGGAGGACGTCGCGGCCTGGGTTTGGCGCCGGCGCCAGGCACTGCTGAAGACGGCGACGGTGCATCCCATCGCCCACGGGGTGAAGCTCGGCAAGGAAGCGGTCGCGCGCGGCGCCTGGCCCGTGGTGCTGGCCGACCACTCCGACCGCTCTGGCTCGGCGACGTGGGTGCTGCAGGAGGTGATCGCGCAGGATCTTTCCGACGTGCTGTTTGCCACCATCGCCGACCGCGCCGCCGTCGAGGCGGTCGTGGCCAGGGATCTGAAGGCCGGCGATCCGTTCGACATGGACGTTGGCGGCCTGGCCGACGAGTCCGCCGGCCAGCCGGTGCGGATCAAGGGCACGATCGCGGGCGTGGCGCACATCGCCGGCAGGGACTGGGTGAGCGTCGCCTTCGGGCGAGGCAACGTCGTGGTGATCAGCGAGTATCTCACCCAGCTCATGGACCCGCTCGACCTGATGGGCCCTGGATTCACCATCGATCAGTTCAAGGTTTTTGCGATCAAGTCGCGGGTGCACTTCCGTCGGGGCTTCGACGATTCGGGCTTCGCGAAGACGATCTTGCTGGTGGAGCCGGAGCAGCCGTTCCTCGGCACGGTGCGGCTCGAGGCGCTGCCTTATCGGACCGTCGACATCTCGAAGTTCTACCCGTACGGCGACGTCAGCTT
The DNA here is from genome assembly GCA_963734175.1 of uncultured Candidatus Rokubacteria bacterium. Lineage (GTDB taxonomy): Bacteria > Methylomirabilota > Methylomirabilia > Rokubacteriales > CSP1-6 > AR5. The sequence continues at coordinate 105,595 of CAVTGC010000009.1, read as the reverse complement.
TCCCTGAGACATGACGCTGCCCGTGTTCGAGACACCGCGGCTGACGCTGCGGTCCATCACCGAGCACGACGCCGAGGGACTGCACGAGGCGTACGGCGATGCCGATGCCATGCGGCACTGGGACCTCCCTCCATCGCGGGACGTGTCGCAGACGGCTGAGCGCATCTGCATGTCCGCTGAAGCCGACCCACGCTGGCATGGCATGTGGGCGATCCAGACTCATGCGGGCCGGTTCGTGGGTGCGATCAACTATCACGCGCACAACGAACAGCACCGGCGACTCGCGGTCGGATGGATCGTGGTGCCGTCGTGCTGGCGTCAAGGCCTCGCCACAGAGGCGGCGCCGCCCGTGATCTCGCACTGCTTCGAGCACCTGAACGTGCATCGGATCGAAGCGCAGAATCGAGCCGGAGAACCTGTCGTCACGACGGCTGGCGGCGAAGCTCGGCTTCGCCGAAGAGGGCACGCTGCGCGACTGGCTCTGCGTCGCGGAGGAGTTCCGCAGCGTCGTGATGTACGGCCTGCTGCGCACGGAATGGCTGACCCGAGCGTGATCGGCAGCCGTTCCCCGGCACGGTGTGGCTCGAGGCGCTACACTACCGAGCCACGCCCCTGCCGGCAAAGGAGCCGACCATGCTGATCGTCGACGCGCAGATTCATCTCTGGAATGCGGGCAACCCCACCAGCCCGTGGCACCGGCAGATCCCCGCCTATCTCAAAGAAGATGCCCTGAAGGAGATGGACGCCGGCGGTGTCGACGCCGCCATCCTCACGCCCCACACGCCGTGGGATCCAAACGCGAACGAGCTCTGCATCGAGGCCGTGCGCGCGCATCCCGACCGGTTCGCGATCCTCGGCAACTTCCCCCTCGACAAGCCGGAGAGCCGTGCGCTGGTCGACACGTGGAAGGAGCGCCCGGGCATGCTCGGCTGCCGCTTCACCTTCATCGGGCCGGAGCAGAGCACGTGGCCGACGGACGGCACCGTCGACTGGCTGTGGCCGGCCGCAGAGCGTGCCGGCCTGCCGATCGCGATGATGGCGGCGAGCTTTCTGCCGAAGGTCGGCGAGGTCGCCCAGCGGCACCCGAACCTCAAGCTGATCCTCGATCACCTCGGTCGCCCGCGGGGGGACGCCAGCCCGAGTGAGCGGTGGGCGAATCTGCAGGACGTGCTCGCGCTCGCGAGATATCCCAACGTCGCCATGAAGGCGACCGGCGCGCCGAGCTACTCCGATCAGCCCTACCCGTTTCGCGACATCCACGACAACCTGCGCCGCCTCTACGACGCCTTCGGCCCCGCGCGCTGGTTCTGGGGCACCGACATCACGCGCATGCCCTGCCCGTGGCGTCAGTGCGTGACGCTGTTCACCGAAGAGCTGCCCTGGCTGAAGGGCCGCGACCTCGAGCTGGTCATGGGCCGGGCGGTCTGTGACTGGCTGGCCTGGAAACGATAGGAGAGACGACATGAGAGCCAACAAGCTGCGCGAGCTCCTGAAGACCAACAAGCCCACGCTGTCCACCCACATTCACACCACGTGGCCGTCCGTCGTGGAAGCCATCGGGCACACCGGCCTCTACGACTATGTCGAGTTCGTCGGCGAGTACGGCCCCTTCGACCTGCACGACCTCGACAACCTCGCTCGCGCCGGCGACATCTACAACATGTCGATGCAGCTCAAGGTCGACCAGGAGCCGCGGGGCTTCCTCGCCCAGCGGGCGATCGGGTCCGGCTTCCACAGCATCCTGTTCGCCGACTGTCGCTCCGCCGCCGACGTGCAGGAGTGCGTGCGCATCGTGCGCGCCGAGACGCCGGAGGACGGAGGAACCTACGGGGTGGCCACCCGTCGGTTCACCTACATGGGGTATGGCGGCACCAAGGAGTACGTCCAGGCCCTGCGCGACATCGTCGTGGCCATCATGATCGAGAAGCCGGGGACGGTCGACACGCTCGACGACGTCCTCGCCGTCAAAGGTGTCGACATGGTGCAGTGGGGCGGCTCCGACTACTCGATGGGCATGGGACGACCCGGCGAGCGCTATTCGCCCGAGCTACGCGTGGTGGAGCGCCGCGTGTTCGAAACGGCCATCAAGATGGGCGTGCCGCCCCGCGCCGAGATCGCCACCGCGGATCAGGCGAAGTACTTCCTCGACATGGGCGTCCGCCACTTCTCGGTCGGCACCGATATCACCGTCCTGCACCAGTGGTGGAAGTCCCAGGGTGAGGACATGCGCAAGGCTCTCGGCCACTGATTTGGCGCCGGGGGCGACGCTTTCCAAGGAGGCCAACGTGGAGAACAAGGTTGTGCAGGACGTGGTGGTCGCACCCGATGAGAACTGGTCAGCGGTCCTCACCCCGGGACAGGTCTTGCGCATCGTGGACCTCGAGGGGAAACAGGCTGTCGACTTCCTCTGCTACAACGCCGACGATCCCGCCGATCGCTACAACGCGGCCGACACGATGAAGTACAACAAGAACGTGTACCTGGGCGCGGGCCACGGCATCTATACGGTTCGCGCGACCAAGCTCTTCACGATCGTAGCGGATACCATGGGGGGCGGTCACGACACGATCGGCGGGTGCTGCAGCGCCGCCAGCAACATGTTCCGCTACAAGGTGCCGGATACCCCGAGCTGCTACGCCAACTTCCTGCGGGCCCTGGCCCGACACGGCATGGGCGAGAAAGACATCGTCGCCAACATCAACTTCTTCATGAATGTGCCCGTACTGGCCGACGGCACCATGGGCATCGTGGACGGCAAGTCGAAGCCGGGAGATTCCGTGGAGCTCCGCGCCGAGACGCGTGTCCTCGCCGTGGTCTCGAACTGCCCGCAGGTGCACAACCCATGCAACGGGTTCAACCCCACGCCGATCCGCGTGGTGGTCACCGATACCGCGGGATAGGGCGGCCGCGGGGCGAGGCGCTCCTCGTTTCCGCTCACCTCGACGACGACATCGAGTTCGACGAGCCCGCGGCCTACGCTCCGCTCAGCCCGTAGAGCGCGGCCGCATTGTCGTGAGTCAACTTGCGGCGCATATCTGGCGACAGGTCCCGCATCTGTCGCTCGATCGCTTGCCGGGAGTTGGGCCACACGCTGTCGGGATGAGGATAGTCGGAGGCCCACAGCAGGTGGCCATCGCCAAAGAAGGGGATGAGCGACATCGCCACGTGGTCTTCCTGGAACGTCGCGTAGATCTGTCGCTTGAAGAGCTCGCTCGGCTTCGTCACGAGGGCGCTGCCGCCCTTGTCGGCCCAGAACTCCTTCGCCTCCCAGAGTCGCCAGTGGCGGTAGTCGAGCTCCTCGACAAGCCAGGGGAGCCATCCCGTGCCGGCCTCGGCCATGACCATGCGCAATCTCGGATGGCGCTCGAGGATGCCCCAGGCAAAGAGGTCGACGAATGGCTCGAGGAAGTTCGCGAGGAAGAACTTGGTGTTCTCGAACACGCTGGCCGCCTTGCCGGCGACACGATCGCCCGGCTTGCCGACGAACACCGTGATGTGCCAGGAGAGAATGGTCCCGCTTTCCTCGAGCGCCTGCCAGAGCGGCTCCCAGCTCGGGTCGTCGAGCTTGGGGTTGACGTTCGCAATCATGAGATTCACCTGGCGCACCCCGCCCTTGGCCTTCACCCGCTCGAGCTCGGCGAGCGCGCCCTCGGGCGTTTCCGGCAGCATCGGCAGGCCGATCAACCGGTCGGGCGCAGCCTTGCAGAAGTCGAGTAGCCAGTCGTTGTAGACGCGATAGCAGGCGGTGCGGAGCATGGGATCGTCGGTCGAGATCTGGAAGATCGGGCCGAAGATCACCTGCGTCGCGACGCCGTCCCGATCCATGTCGGCCAGACGCAACTCGGCGACGGCCGGGCGGCGCGTGCTGGGGTCGTGGATGCCGGCGCGGTCGAAGGCGTTGTAGAGCGGCTTGATCGGCCGCGCTGAACCCGTCGCCGGCGGTTTACCGTCCCAGCGGCCCCACACCTTCCCGTCGCACACCCACACCGCCTGTCCGTCTCGCTCCTCGACATGCGGCGCGCGATCGAGCAGCGACGCCGGCAGCCGCGTGGTCCACAGATCCGCGGGCAATTGGCTGAGGTCCATGTGGTCGTCGCAGGAGATGAGCCGGTCAGTCATGTCGTCCTCCCGTGACCCGATTCTACCGATATCCTCGAGCGGCTGTTGACGTCATCACGAACTCCAGTGGGCGTGGTATCTGTCCGCGACGCCACCACCCCGGGTCGTAGCACGGGCGAACGTTGTAGACTGCCGCGCATGAGCCACCCGGCGAAGGCGACCACGGTGACGATCATCGGCGCGGGCCTGGGCGGCATCGCGCTCGTGGCCAACCTGGGCCTGCTAGGCTATCGCCTCCGCCTGCACGATCGCGATGAGGCACGCATCGCACGGGTGCGCGAGCGCGGTGGGCTCGATGTCGAAGGCCTGGCCACGGGCTTCGCGCCGCTCGAGCTCGTGACGCCCCACCCCGCGCCGGCGGTGGACGGCGCCGACGTCATCGTTGTCGTCACCGGCAGTCACTTCCACGCCGACGTCGCCCGTAGCCTGGCCCCCGTGCTTCGCGACGGTCAGTCGATCCTGCTCATCCAGGGCGGCACCGGCGGCTCCCTCCTCGTGCGCCGCGAGCTACGCGCCGCCGGCTGTCGCGCCGACGTCGACGTGAGCGAGATGGACAACTACCCCTACTCGCTCGGCTGGCCCGAGCCCACGCGCGTGAAGCTGACGATCGTGAAGCGCTTCCTGCAGGTCGCGTCGCTGCCGGCCTCGCGGGTCGAGAAGGTCCTGGGCCCGCTGCGCGCCGCCTTCCCGCAGGCAGTGGCCGCGCCGAGCACCCTCACCACCGGACTCACCAACATGAACGCGACCCTGCACGTGGCGAACATGGTGGGCAACATCGGCCGCCTCGAGGGCAGCGGCAACGCGTATCGATTTTACGCCGAGGGTTACACGCCGAGCCTCATCACGCTGCTGGAAGCGCTCGATGCCGAGCGGCTGGCCGTGGCCAGGGCGTACGGCGCGCAGGTCCCCGGAATCCACCAGTGGCTGCTCAACACGTACGGACTCGGCGGCGACTCGCTCGGCGAGACCTTCCATCGTCTGACTCACGAACCCACGGGACCCTACCAGTGGACGCCGACGCCGCCGTCGCTACAGCACAAGTATGTGATGGAGGACGTGCCGTGCGGGCTCGTTGCCATGTCGGAGCTCGGGCGGGCCGCCGGCGTGGCGACGTCGGTCATCGACGGCCTCATCACACTGACCTCGACGATGCTCCGGCGCGACTTCCGTTCGGAGGGACGGAATCTCGCGCAGCTGGGCCTGGCCGGCAAGACCGTGGGCGAGATCTGCTCGATCGTGGAGACGGGACTGACTGGCTGATCCGTCCCAGCGCTATCGCACCGGTTGCGCGAGTCGACGGCCGTATGCATGTGGTCGGCCTCGCCCGTCCCCAGCCGTGGATCGATCTTGCGCTGGCCCCGCGGGCGGGCCCCGACGACACCGATCGGGGCCGAGCCGCGCGCGGGGCGCCGTCTTAACGGTTACGCGAGTTGATGGCGTATGCATGGTCGGCTCGCCCGTCCCAACCGGGCGTCATCCTCACCAACCGTGGATCGATCTTGCGCTGGCCCCGCGGGCGGGCCCCGACGACACCGATCGGGGCCGAGCCGCGCGCGGGGCCCTTTACCAGTTCCTGTTATTCGGCGGCCGCGAGGTTCGGAGTCGGCTCCAGCGGTAGCCCGGGGTGACCGGTCAGCCGCCGCCCTTCCTCCCACATCTCGAGCGCCTGCTTCTTCATCGCCGGAAATACCGAGGCAATCTTCTCGATGTCCAGATCCGCCGCCACGCCCGGATACCCGGCTCGCTCGATCATCGCCGGCAGCTTCCCCTTCTCGAACTGCTCCAGCGTCCACGCGAGCGGGTCCTCGACCAGGGTCCGATCCCAGTAGATGCGATGGTTCTTGTTGCGCGGGCCGTAGTGGTAGTGTGCACCGTTCCAGAAGTGATCGAAGGCCAGGAGCTCGGTTTCTTCCGTGTACTTCTTGCCTGGCGTCCCGCCGAGATCGGCCAGCACATGGATCGCGAGACCGCCATCGCCCATCGCCTGCCGCCGCATTTCGAGCCCGAACCGGATGTTACCCGCCTCGAAGATGTGGGTGCCGCGGTTGTGCTTGACGGTGTTGCGCTTCGTCGCGCGCAATTCGCGGGCACAGGCTTCGACATCCGGCAGGACCTTCGTCACCGCCGCCATATCGACGATCTCGGCTATGTGCGGATAGCCGGCGCGGCCCAGCATTTTCTGCAGCTTCGTCCCCAAGGTGCGGATGGTCCAGCCGATCGGGTTGCCGTCGACGGTCGAGTCCATGCGGTAGAGGTTGGTCGTGGCCGCGGCGCCGAGCATGGCTGGCCCTTCAACACGCAAGTCCGCATTTTCCGGGCCGTAGATGTAGCTTCTTTCGAAGTCGAAGCAATTGAACCGCAGCAGCGTTGTCTCCTTGTCGGCAACGTCCGCCATGACCAGGATCACGACGCCCTGATCTGGATGATCCTGGATGTTGCCATCCCACAATTCGTGGCGGACGGCGAAGGTCAACCGACCGGCGCTGAACCTCCCCCTCTTCGTCGCTTCCATCGTCGGGCCCCCCTCGCCGCAGTTTGCAAGAGTTTAGACCATTCACGCCGCCTCGGGGACCTGCTCTCTCAGCAACGGCGACTGCGACCTATGCACCTTGCCTGCGCGCAGCGCGAGCAGGGGCCGGAGGCGCTTGTCGGTCTTGATGCGTATGCCCAGGCTGTCCTGAAGCGTCCAGTCGTCCTCGTCGATGGCGAGGACCGACACGTCCGCCACCCGTCCCGGCGCCAGCGAGCCCAGCTCGTCCGTCAAGCCGAGCATGGTCGCCGCGTTGACCGTCACCATGCGGATGACGTCGGTGAGCCCGACGCCCAGCGCGATGAGCTCGTTCATCACCTGAACGAGCGAGAAGGCCCCGGTGCCCCCGATGGTCGTCAGCGGACCCTGCTCGCCGCCGAACGCGCCCGGGCCCCAGACACGGCTCTCGTCCCGGCGCCGGATCGTGTAGCCGTGGATGTCACCGCCGACGGTGAACGGGATGACGCCGGCGTCGAGAGCGATGCGGGCAGCGTTGAAGCTCATGTGGCCGCCGCGGCCGACGTCGATACGTACGCCGCGCGCCATGGCTTCGAAGATCAACGGATGCACCTTGCCCTCGCGCGACACGAACGCGCCGGGATGCTTCGTGAACGGATGCGCGAGGATGTCACCGGGCTCGAGGAGCGGCAACGCGTCGTCGATGACGCTGTCGGGATCGATCGCCGTCCCGTTCTCCTCTGCCCAGAGGCGGCCGAGGTGGACGTAGACCGGCACTCGGGTCGCGCGCGAGGCCTCCTTGGCCAGCCGCAACGTCTCGATGCCCCAGCGCGAGTAGCCACCGACCTCCGCGTGACACTTGATGCCCTTGACGATGTCGCGGTTCTTCTCGATGGCGTTGATCGTTTCCTTGACGTTGATGCCGTGGGGGCCATAGAGGCCGACATGGCGATGCCCGAGGAGCCCGCCCACGAGGTAGTTCGAGACGAAGGCATAGACGCGCGTGGCGGCCGGGTCCTTGATGAATTTCCGGAAGCCCTGGATGGTCAGCGGGGCGGCGCCGCCCTGGTCGACGACGGCGGTCACGCCCGAGCGCACGCCGACCTCGTCCGGGTTCATCCCGAAGTCGCCGGTGACGTGCTGGTAGATGTGGCTGTGCGTGTCGACCAGGCCGGGGACCACGAGCCGGCCGCGCGCGTCGACCGTGCGGGCGCCCCCGCCCGCGATCCGCGGCGCCACCTGCGCAATCGCTCCGTCCTTCACGGCGACGTCGTGGACGCCATCGATACCCGAGGCGGGATCGATCACGCGGCCGCCGCGGACAATCAGGTCGAACTTTGCCATTGCGTCTCTCCGGTCTCGATCGGTCATCGTCGTATACGCCGATGGGCCGGCCTGGTCAACTCACAACATCCCGGTGAAGGTTCGCGATAAACTAGCCCGCGACATGAGTCTCGCTGCCGCTCAGACCGAGCCGTCGGGCCACGGCCGTATCCCGGTGCTTGATGTCGGCGCCTATCTCGCCGGCGAAGCGGGGTCGGCGGCGCCGCTGGCGCGTGCCATCGCCCGCACGTGTGAAGACACCGGGTTTCTCGTCGTCGCCAATCACGGCGTGCCGCAGCATCTGGTCGACGACACCTTCACCGTCGCCCAGCAATTCTTCGCGCGCCCCGAACCGGACAAGCTCGCGCTCAAGATCGGCAAGTACAACATCGGCTACCTGCCGTTCGGCGGGCAAGTCGTGCGCCATTCGCCAGTCAACAAGAACACCAAGCCGAATTTCAGCGAGAGCTTCTACATCACCCGCGACCACGCCCCCGACCACCCCGACATCGTCAACAACAAGCCGCTGGTCGGATTGAACCGCTGGCCCGAGGACATGCCCGAGCTCCGCGCCGCGACGACCGCGTATTACCGGGCGATGGAGGCGATGACGACGCGGCTGGTTCCGCTGTTCGCGCTGGCGCTCGACCTGCCCGCCGACTATTTCGCCCCGGCCTTCGCCGAGCCGAACTGCACGATTCGTCTGATCCACTACCCGCCCCACCCGTCGCCCGAGGACAACGAGTTCGGCTTCGCACCGCACACCGACAACAACTTCATCACGTTCCTGGCGCAGTCGAAGCTCCCGGGCCTCGAAGTGCGCACCGCCGAGGGCGACTGGATCAGGCCGCCGGCGGTGCCGGGCACGTTCGTCGTCAATACCGGCGCGATGCTGGCGCGCTACTCGAACGACCGCTTTCGGGCGACGCCTCACCGCGTCATCAATCGCAACGACCGCTCACGCTACGCCTGCCCGTTCTTCCTCGGACCGAACCACGACGTCGTCGTCGAGCCGGTCCCAAGCTGCGTCGGCCCCGACAACCCGCCCCGATACGAGCCGACCACCTACGGCGCCTTCACTCAGCACTTGCTGACTCTCAACTTCGCCCACCGCCAGGCGGGCGGCAGTGGCGAGTACGCGGGGTAAGCTGAGCGACGCTCAGGCGGGCGCGGGCAGCGCGGTGCTTCGCTGGCGTCGCAGGAGCGCCAGGTTCATGACGCCGGCGACGACGATCAGGGGCAGGATGCCCACGTTCACCGCCGTCCATCCCACGAGGTGCAGCAGGCCGCCCGCCGCGAACGAGGCGCCGGCGCCCACGCACGCGATGACGAACTCCGCCGTCCCCTGGACCCGGCCGCGCTCCTCGGGACGGTGCGACGCGGTGATCTGGGTGGTCCCCGCGATGTAGGTGAAGTTCCAGCCGATGCCGAGGAGGCAGGAGCTGATCAGGAAGTAGAAGAAGTCCGTACCGATGGTGGCGACGATCCCGCTGGCCGCGAACGCCGCGACCCCTCCCAGGGCCACCACGGCCGCCCCGTGACGATCGATCAGGCGCCCGGTGAAGAACGAGGGGACGAACATGCCGAGCACGTGCCACTGGATCACCCACGACCCTGCGGTGACGTGATGACCAGACGCGGCAATCGCCAGCGGCGTCGACTGCATCACCATCACCATGATGCCCTGGCCGATCGCCGCGTTGGCCAGAGCGGTGCGGAACAGCGGAAGGCGCAGGATCTCGCTCATCGGACGTCCGGCCGCTGCGGTGCCAGCCGTGACCGCCGGCGAGAGCGGCGCGAAGCGCATCAAGGGGAACAGCAGCAGGGTGCCGAGCGCGCAGGCCGAGAAGATCAGATAGGAGCCGGCGAAGCTCAGCGACGGGACGAGGTCCTTGGCCCAGTCGGCCACCGGCTTGCCCACGATCGCGGCCACGATGCTGCCGGCCAGCACCAGGGACACGGCCCGACCTCGATTGGCGGCGTCCACGCTGTCGGTGGCCGCGAGTCGATAGTACTGGGCGGACGCCTGGTAGAGACCGAGCACCGCGCATCCCGCGCAGAAGAGCGGAAAGCTCCCCCACGCGATCGCGGCGACGTTGAGGGCGCCGCCGATCAGCCCGGCCAGCGATCCCAGCGTGAATCCCGCCCGCCGCCCCCGCTCCTGCATGATCCGCGACAGCGTGCGGGTGACCGCGATGTTGCCGAGCGTGATGCAGGCCAGCGGCAGCGTGGCCAGCAGTCGGTGGGGCGCCAGCGTCTGGCCGACCAGCGCGGCCACGATGATGGCGATCACCTGCCCGGTCCAGTAAAGCGCCTGCGCGCCGGCCAGCAGGGGAACGTTGCGGTGGACGGTCATGACGCCGGGTTGATCGGCGTCGGCATCGCCTGCACGGCGGGAAGAACCTTCTCCGCGAACAGCCGCAGGCTCTTCTCTGCCTTGGCTCGCGGCATTCCCCCGTAGAACATGTGGATGACCACCATCTCGAGGCTGAGGGCGTGCTGCAGTGCCCTGATCTTCTCGATGATCTCGTCGGGCGTCCCGATCGGCTGGGTCGCGCGGCGCGCCGCCAGGCCCGCGTCGGCCACACCGACGTCGGCGGTCTGGCGCTTGAGGTACTCCTCGTAGCCGGGAATGCCTGCGTAGCCCGGGTTGTTCCACTCGAAGTAGTGGTGCTGAGCCGCCAGGAGCTGGTTGTGGAAGTACTCCCAGCCCTCCTCGGCCTCCGAGGCGGTCTCCGCGCAGTACATCCACAACAGCGTGGTGGGCTGGTCCGGCGGTAACCCCATCCCGGCCCGGATCGTGTTGAACCGCCGCACCTGCGCCGTCATCTCCTCGAGGCCCGCGCCGGCGACGAACATCTGCCCCAGCCCGTTCTCGGCGGCCATCCGCGCGGAGGCCTCGGTGGTGAACGCCGCCTTGATGCGCGTGGTGAGATCGCCTTTGTGCCGCGCCTGGGGGCGAATGGTGGTCGGCGGAATCTTGTAGACCTTGCCGTCGAAGGTGAAGCGCTCCGCCCCGTCTGACGCCCGGAGCGCGCCGATCACGTCGTAGAAGTACGCGTGCGATTCTCCGATCGGGTATCCGAGCGAGGCGTACTCGTGGGGCGAGATCCCGCGCCCGATCCCGAGGTGAAGGCGGCGCCCCTTGAGCAGGATGTCCAGCATGGAGATCTCGCTGGCCAGCCGCACGGGATTCCACCATGGGGCCACGATGACCGCCGTTCCCACATCGACCCGACGCGTGCGTCCGGCCCAGTACGCGAGGTACTGAAGCGGGTTCGGCTGCATGGAATAGGCGGAGCCGTAGTGCTCGGTGGCCCAGATGGAGTCGAACCCGAGCGGCTCGACGAGCTCGCCCAGCGCGAGCGTGTCGTCCATGTTCGCGGCGTCCGACACCGCGGGCGGGCGGCTGTAGTCCTCCGCCAGGAGGCGCTCCCAGTCTCCCTGGTTGTAGCCGGTCACCATCACGCCGCAGTGCATCCCTGTCCGCCTCTCTCGCGCATCACGCGGCCCCTCCCTGGTCGAACTGTCGGCGCCGCCGATAGTGTAATCTCCCGACACGATCCCGAGAAGCGATACAGGAGAAACGACATGCCAGACGTGGTGTACGTCGGCCTGCAGGATGACGACAAGATCGTGCGCTTCGGTATCGACGGCGCCGGCAAGCTTGTGCCGGGTGGCGAGACGCCGGCCGCCGGCGCGCCGTCTGTCTTCGCGGTCAGCCTGGACCGGCGCGTGCTGTTTGTCGGTTATCGCGGTACGCCGGCCATCGAGAGCTGTCGCATCGACCTGTCCAGCGGCGCGCTGACATCGCTGGGGCGCGTCTCGACCGAGCATCCGCCGACCTATCTCGCCACCGACCGCACCGGCCGATATCTCCTGTCGGCCTACTACCAGGGCGGGTACGCGGCCGTGCATCCGCTCGGAAGCGACGGTGCGGTGAGTGGGCCGGCGCTCGACCGGCAGAACACCGCGCCGGGAGCGCACGCGATCCTGACCGACCCGTCGAATCGCTTCGCCTTCGTGCCGCACATCGCCCGGCAGAACGATAACGTCCTGGAGCCTCCGAAAGACATCCCCGGCCCGAATTTCATCGCGCAATTTCGGTTCGACGCGGCCACCGGACGGCTGAGCCCCAATTCGCCGTTCAAGCTCGATCCGCCCGGGCCGATCGGGCCACGGCACTATTGCTTTCATCCCACGCTCGATCTCGCGTATTTCTCCGACGAGCAGGGGTGCAGTGTGACGGCCTACCGCGTCGATCGCGCCGCCGGCACCCTCGCCGCCGTGGACACGGTCCGCTCGCTGCCGGCCGGGGTGACCGTGCGCAATACCTGTTCGCAGATCCATCTGACGCCATCGGGCCGGTTCCTCTATGTCGGCAACCGTGGCCACAACAGCATCGCCGGGTTCGCCGTCGACGCGGCGACCGGGCACCTGACGCCCGCCGGGCATACGCCGACCGAGGCGGTCCCCACCGCGTTCGGTCTCGATTCGAGGGGGACGTTCCTGTTCGCCGCCGGAACGGCGTCCGGACGTCTCGCCTCGTACCGGGCCGACGGTGAGACCGGGGCGCTGACCCCGCTGGACATCTACACGGTGGGACGGCGGCCCGCGGCGGTGCTCGCGGTCCCTCTCGGCCGCTAGGCAGACTTACCCTTTGGTTGGTTCACCGGCCTTTGCCTTCCATCTGTTCAGGCTCGCCGTCCAGCGAGTGCTCGAGAACGAGCAGCGCTGGCGCACCCCGAATAGGGCCGTCCGCTCCTGAGGTCCTCTCTAGCTCAGTTGTGGTACACCTGAGCGCACGATGACGCACGACCAGCACAGGGATGGTCAACGCCCATGAAAGTCATTCCGACCGCAGCCGTGCTCGGCGCCGAGATCCGCGGCGTCGATCTCTCCCAGAGCATCGACGACGCCACGTTTGCCGCAATCGAGCGCGCCTACAACGAATACGGTGTCATCTTCTTCCGGGGGCAGTCGATCACGCCCGCCCACCAGGTGGCGTTCACGCGCCGCTTTGGCGAGATCGAATTCAACATCTTCGGTGAACGCTGGAGCGTGCCCGGGACCCCGGAGATCGTCGTCCTGTCCAACATCACGGAAAATGGCCAGCCGACCGGCGTTCGGCGCGCCGGCGAGAACTGGCACAGCGACATGTGTTACACGGCCAGACCCCCGCGCGGGACCGTCCTGTACGCCATCGAGATCCCCGAGTTGCACGGGCTCGCGCTGGGAGACACGGAGTTCGCCAGCGCGGCGGCGGCCTGGGATGCGTTGCCGGACGCGATGCAGCGCACCCTCGAGGGACGACAGGCCGTGTTCGATTTTCGGGGACGCAAGCGGTCCTTTCCGCCGACTCAGGCGGAAATCGACCGCAACCCTCCCGTTCGCCATCCACTCGTGCGGCACCACCCGTCGACCGGTCGCAAGTGCCTCTACGTGATGCGCGACGACTGCACCGGCATCGACGGGATGCAGCCCGACCACGCGGAGGCGCTGATCGCCGCCCTGGCGGATCACATTGTGAAGCCCGCGTTCGTGTATCGCCATCAATGGCGCCCGGGCGACCTGCTGATGTGGGACAACTGCACGGTCCAGCATCGGGCGATCCAGGACTACGACATGCCCCAGCGCCGTTTGATGCATCGCACGACGATGGGTGGCGCGGCCCCCAAGTAGGGGCCGCGCCCGCGCGGCCCGGCGTTCTACCGCTCCGCGCCCGGTCCGTCGCTGAAGAGTGACGGAACGAACGTATGCGGGTCGGCCGGCTCCGTGAGGAGCGCTTGCTGCCGCGGGGTGAGCGGGACATCGGGCGGCGCCAGCACCCGCGCCCGCGACCACGCCATGTGGGAGACGCAATACTTGTAGAGCAGCGTTCGCCGCTCGTGGTCGGCTCTCCATGGCGCTGTTCCGTGCATCACCGCCTCGGTGAACAGCACGACCGACCCCGCCGGTATCGCCGGAATGACCACGCAGGCGGCCTTCTCCGGGGCCTCGTGGATTTGCCGCGGCAACTTGAAGTTGCTCTTGTGACTCCCAGGAATGCACCAGAATCCGCCGTAGGCCGGCCCGGCATCGGCAAGACTCCAGGCGGCGACCACGAACCCCTCGTAGATGCCGTTAGGAGCAAAGGCAAAGCGCTCTCCCGGCTTCGTGAAGGAGTTGCGCGCCGAAGCGCCGTAGTCCGCGTGCATGGCCCCCATGGTCTGCCCCTTGTCCATGCGGATCCCGTAGAGACGGTCCAGCCGGAAGCAGTCCCCGAGCCGAAGGCGAAGCATTGGCAAGATCGCCTCATGATCCAGCAGGCGACAGAACGGCTCGCCCCAGTTGAGGAAGCCATGATCCGGTCCGTGCACGCCGGCGGCGGAGCCAAAGCGAATACGTTCGCGAGGGCTGGGGAGCTGCTGCGCATCGATCAATCGATTCAGCTCGGCCACCTCCGCCGACCCCAGGACGTTGTGGATCACCAGATAGCCTTGAAGATCGAACAGGTACTGCTGCAGCTCCCGGTTCGAAGCGTCCACGGTCACACCCTCCCTGTCTTTGCTGATATCGCTGGCCTCACAGGCGCCTCGCCGTCAGCGCTCACGGCGGGTCGGCGTCATCACTCTGGGTCTCGACAGTCGCCGGCGGCGGGGCGACGTCATCGGGTGCCACCGTCACCGACACGACGGTGACCTCGATATCGCCACGTGGGCGCCGAAGCACGACCAGGTCTCCCGCGCGCTTTCCGAGCAGAGCCCGCGCGACTGGCGACGCCACGCTGATCTGCCGCCGGGCCGGCTCGACCTCGTCGGGGCCGACGATCTCATAGGAGGTCCGGCGGCCGTTCGCCTCCTCGACGCTCACGCTCGTTCCGAACCCGACTCGCCCGTCGACCAGCGAGGGCTCCTGCACATAGACCGACTTCAGCACCTGGACGAGCACGCGAGCCCGGCGCGCGCCGCTCTCCGACGCCCCGGCGGCCACCAGCTCGGCCAGCTCGGCTCGGAGCCGCGCGAGCCCCGCGCGCGTGATCGGCAGATCGCGCTCGCGCGGCGGCAGCGCCTCCCCGCCGTCCGGAACCGGCGTCTCTTCGTCGGTGAACGCCTTGGACATGGCTCTCAACGCTCCTGCATCAGGTGATCGCGCTGGGTGGTGCCGGCGTAGTCCTGCCGGTAGCGGCCTCGCCGCTGCAGCTCCGGCACCACGAGGTCCACGAACTCCTCGATCGCGCCCGGAGTGTAGATCGGCGACAGCATGAATCCGTCGCCGCCGACCTGGTCGATGTAGTCCTCCATCTGATCGGCCACCTCGGCCGGCGTGCCGACCATCTGCAGCAGTCCCACGCTCTGCCCGTGGCGCTGGGCCACCTCCCGCAGCGTGAGCAGCTCGCCCGTCAACGTGCGGTACCGGGTCTGCATTCGCTGGAGCTGCGGCTCGGTCCGGTGCGCCATCAGCTCGTGCAGATCAATCTGTGACAGGTCGAAGTCGAGGTGCCCCGAGAGAATGGCCAGGCCGCCTTCGAGCGGCACGAGTGCGTTGTGGATCGCCTGCTTCTCGCGCGCTTCCGACGAGGTCTGGCCGAGAATCGGCTGGATGCCGAACAGGATCCTGCACGCCTCCGGCTGGCGGCCCTCCCGGACCGTCTCCCGCTTGATGTCCGCGTAGTAGGCCTTGGCGCCCGCGATGTTCGGCTGGATGGCGAAGATGGCGTCCGCGTAGCGCGCGGCGAACGTGCGGCCCTTGGGCGACGTCCCCGCCTGGAGGATCGCCGGCCCGTTCTGCGGTGAGCGGACGACATTGAGCGGACCGCGCGACTTGAAGAACCGCCCCACGTGCTCGATGCGGTGCACCTTGGCCGGATCGGCGAAGACCCCGGCCTCGCGATCCATCACGACGGCATCGGGCCGCCAGCTGTCCCAGAGCTTGCGGCACACCTCCATGAACTCGTGCGCGCGGTCGTAGCGCTCGTCGGTCGGCCCACGCTCCTCCCCATGGTTCGCCGCCTGGTTGTGGTTGAGCGAGGTCACCACGTTCCAGGCCGCCCGCCCTCGCGTGAGGTGGTCCAGCGTGGCCCACAGGCGCGCGGCGTAGAACGGGTGCTGGTGGCTGATGGAGAAGGTCGCGCCAAGCCCGATGCGCGTCGTGACCGCGCCCATGAACGACAGCAGGGGGACCGGATCGTGCTCGGGCGCCTGGGTAGCGTAGCGGATCGCGGGATCCATCGTCCCGCGATACGTGTCGGAGATGTAGTTCAGGTCGGCGAAGAACACCATGTCGAACTTCCCGCGCTCGCACACGCGGGCGATGTGCTGGTACAGCTCGGGCCGCGCCCAGTCGTACCCCGCCGCCGCGGTGCGCGGGTGCCGCCACATCGCCAGGCTGTGGTAGGTGGGTCCGTGGCAAAGAAACTGCGCCAGGTGAATGTGCGGTTTCGTCACGACGCCCGGGCGCGTTTCGACACCGGCCTGCGCGCGATCAGCCCTTCACGGCTCCGGCGGCCAGCCCCTCGACCACGAAGCGCTGGGCCAGGAAGTACAGGATGGCGATCGGCACCGAGGCCAGGACTGCACCGGCCATGAGCTGACCCCAGATGTACTGGTCGCCCACCACCATCATCGACAGCTTGATGGGGATCGTCATCGTGGTGTGGTCGCTCGTGAAAACCAGGGCCAGCAGAAACTCGTTCCAGGCCAGCGTGAACGAGAAGATCGCGGACGCCACGATGCCCGGCGCCGACAGCGGGAACAGGATGCGGAACAGCGCGCCGATCTTGGTGCAGCCGTCGACCATGGCGTGCTCTTCCAGCTCGGGCGGGATGCTCCGGAAGTAGCCCATCAGCATCCAGGTGCAGAAGGGCACCGTGAACGAGAGATAGGTCAGCATGAGCGACTGCAGCGTGTTGCCGAGGCCCAGCGCGACCACGATCGTGTAGAGCGGGACGAACAGCATCGCCGTCGGCAGCAGATACTTGAACAGGATGAGCCGCCCCACCCACTCCCGTCCCCAGTACCGGTACCGGACGATGCTGAAGGCGGCGAACGCGCTCACCACCACCGTGACCACGGTCGTCGTCGACGCCACCACCAGGCTGTTCCGGATGTTGGTCAGGAGATCGTCGCGCGCGATGACGCGGACGAAGTGCTGGAAGGTGGGCTTGGTCGGGAAATAACTGAAGTCTTCGTAGAGATCCTTGTTCGACTTGAGGGCGGTCGTCACCATCCAGAAGAGCGGCACCGCCACCAGGAAAACGAAGATCCCCAGCAGCGCGTAGGTCGTGGCCCGGATCGAGAGCGACTCACGCATGGGGCGCTCGCCTCCTCAAGCGTTGGCTTTCTTCTGCAGGAGCATGGTCACCACCAGCACCAAGCCGACCAGCAGCGGCAGGAACAGCGTGGAGACCGCGGCCGCCTCGCCGAGGCGGAGATTCATGATTCCCATCACGTACACGAGCATCGTGTAGACCATGGTGGCGTCCGACGGGCCGCCGCCGGTCAGCAGGTAGATTGGCTCGAACGCGTTCGCGGTCTGGATCGTCGTCAGGAGCAGGACCACGCCGATGATGTGGTAGAGCCCGGGCAGCGTGATGAAGCGGAACTGCTGGGCCCGCGAGGCGCCGTCGACCCGGGCGGAGTCGTAGAGCTCCTGCGAAATGGTCTGCATGCCGGCCAGGAACGAGATCGCGTAGAACGGGAAGTTTCGCCAGGCGTGGGCGACGATGACGGAGCCCATGGCCGTGCTGCGATCGGACAGGAAGGCGATCGGGCTCGCGATCAATCCCATGTCGAGCAGCGCGTAGTTGAACAACCCGGCCAGGGGGTCGTAGAGCCAGCGCCAGACGAGATAGACGACGAACGCCGGCATGACCCAGGGCAGCAGCAGGAAGGCGCGGAAGAAGTTCCGCCCGCGGATCCGCTGGTTGAGCACGAGGGCGACCGCCATACCGAGCACGAACTTGATGGCCACCGCGCACACGGTGAAGACGATCGTGTTCTGGACGGCAGCGCTGAACTGCGGCCAGGCGAGCACGTAGACGAAGTTGCGCAGCCCGACGTACTGCGCGGGCGAGCCCACGGTCTTGTCGCAGAACGCCAGATAGATCGCGTAGAAGAACGGGTACAACACGAGCCCGAGCAAGAGCAGCAGGGTCGGCGCCAGCAGCAACATGCCGCCGAGCGACTCGCGCGTGCGCACGGACGGCCAGCGCGCCGGTCTCGCCGGAGTGGGAAGCGCGACCGAGACGGAACGATGGCGGACCGCCATACCGCGCTCCCCTACACGGCGTACTTCGTGTAGATCTTGCCGAGGACGTCCAGCGTTTCGGCGAAGGCCTTGTCACGCGTCCAGTTGTCGATGACGAGCCGCTGGAGCATCCGCGAGATCGTCGTGTTGGTGTGCTGCTCCCGCCACGCGTCGTTGAAGACGTCGGGATAGCCCTGGGGCTCGCCGCGGACCGACAGGTCGATCAGGCCCTTCATGAACGGCTTCTTCTTCCACACGTCGAACCCGAGGTACCCCTTGAGCACCGGACCCCACTGGCTGACGTTGTGCTCGCGCTCCATCTTGCCCGGCTCCATCGAGTCCCAGAGGAATTGCTTCGCCAGATCCGGGACCTTCGTGTACTTCATGATCGCGCGGGACCCGAACGTGACCGGCTGGATGAGTCCCTTGGGGCCCTTGGGATACGTGTAGTGCCCCGTCTTCGCCAGGAGCTCGGGATTGTTCTCCTCCAGCCACAGCGAGAGCGTGATCGGATTGAGGATGAACACGGCCTTGCCGGACTGGTAAGTGGAGTTGTTCATCGTGTTGTCCCAGGTCGCCACCCCGGGCGGCAGCACGCCGGCCTTCCAGACCTCGGTGAAGAAGTCGAGGAACTCCCAGACCTCTTTCTTGTAGTCGCCGAGGATGATCCGCTTGCCCTTGTCGTCGGCCAGCCGCGCCCCGTAGCTCTTCATCATGTCTTCCCAGACCTGAGAGTCGGTCTGGTTGCTGACGGGAATCCCCATCCCGAAGACCCGCGGAAGCTTCTGGGCCTTCTTGGCGTAGGCCAGCATGTCGACCCAGGTGGCCGGCGGCGGCGTGAGGCCGGCCTCCTTCACGAGGTCGTCGCGGGACATCAGCATGAAGCCCTGGAAGCCGTACATGATGTGATGGACCCGTCCGTCGGGCTCCAGCATGATCTTGGGCGAGTTGCCGACCCATCCGCCGTACGTCTTCTCCAGCTTCTTGTAGATGTCGGTGACCTCGAGGAGCTGCCCGCGAGCCCGCAGCTCGACCGCGTCGGACTCGATGATGTCCGGCGTGGCCTTGGCCTCGATGGCGGCCGTGATCTTGGGCAGGAACTCCTTGAGCGGCACCATGGAGATCTGCAGGTCGACGTTGTTTTTCTTCGCCCACTCCTGGGCGAAGTTCGCCCGGGCGTCGTCGCTCGACTTCAGGAACTGGTAGCACCAGTAGACGAGCTTGGGCTTCTGGGCCAAGGCGGGCGCCGGAAAGGACAGGGCGGCGCCGGCGCCGGCGACCAGGGTGGCCGATTCTCTCAAGAATTCGCGGCGGGTACGACGGGTCGCGGAGCGTGCCATCGATCATCCTCCATCGTCACGGGCGGGGCGTGGCGGGCTCATGGCCGGCTCTAAGCAAATCTTCTTGAAGTGAGGGTGACTATGCTCTGCGCCGCGAGCCAGGTCAAGTCGGCGGGGCCGCCTGCCACGCGCCCCGGTCAGTATCGTCCGCCCAGCTTGCGGTGGTCCCAGCTGACCACCCGGTCTGGCACGATCTTCAGCACCACCCGCTTCGGCGCACTGGCCACCGCGCCCGGCTGCACCGGTGACGCACTCGCCTGGGCCCCCGCCCGCGCCTCGAACGTCGCCCTGACGCTGGCCTCGTCCTCGAGGATCTCGCAGCGCCCTCGGATCATCACGCCCCGCAGCTCGGCGTACTCGTCGCCGGCCTCGATCATCAGGGCCACCCTGGGATTGCGGCGAATGTTGACGACCTTCTGCGCCTTGCCGTACGAGGTCATGTAGAAGGCGCCGTCCGCCGCGACGTAGTTCATGGCCACGACGTGGGGGAAGCCATCCTTGTCGATGGTGGCCAGGGCCGCTTTCCTGCGTTCCCGGAAGAACGCCGCCTGCTCCTCGGGGCTCAACTGGATCTGCTGCCGCCGGCTGGTCGCCATTCGTGCCCGTCTCCTCTCACGCGCGCAAGTGTGTCGCCAGGAAGCGCCTGGCCTCGTCGAAGCTCTGCCTCGCCGCATCCTGGGCATAGCCGGGATGGGTGCGCACGGCGAAGCCGTGGCGGGCGCCCTCGTAGAACGTGAACGTGCCGGCCTTGCCGAGATCCCGCATCCGCGCCTGCATCCGACGCATGTCCGCCGCGGGCGCCCGCTCGTCCTCCGTACCGTGCAGGACCAGCATGGGGACGTTCACGCCCTCGGCGAGGTCGTACGGCTCGGCCCCGGGCTGAGCGCCCGACGGCCGGAGGGCGAAGCCGTGGAAGACGACGATCAGACGGATCTCCGGGTGAGCGCGGGCCGCCATGACCGCGTGCACCCCCCCGCGGCAGAAGCCGAAGACGGCCAGTCTCGTCAGGTCAGCCTGGCCGACCGACCTCAGGAAGGTCATCGCCCCCTGTAGATCGGCGTACACGGGTCCGTCCGCCGGGTCGGACCCGCGGATCTTCCAGCCGTGTAGCAGGGCGAGGTAGCCCCACTCGGCGATCCTGAGAGCGATCTCCGTGTACCCGTCGTCCGGCCCCGCCACACCCCGCAGGATCAACACGATCGGATGGGGCCCGGGGCGATCCGGGGTGGCCAGGTACGACGGGACGTTCGTCTCCCCGTCCGCGCTCGTGAACGTCACCGATTCCAGCCGCACAGTCATGACCGCCTCCCGGCGTGTGTGAGGCAACGATATCAGACACACCAGCGGCGACGGATCACCGGCACCGACGAGGACGTCACGCCCACCTGCTGGCGAGGCAGATCTGCACGTGATATTCTTCCGCCGCCTGCACCACGGCCTCTCGGGTTGGCGCTCGCCAAGCGCTTGGACTCGGGTGAATCCGCCTTGAACGGTCGTCACCGACAGGGTGCGTGCTCTGGAAACGACGCCGTCCGTTCTCTCGTAGTGGAACACACCCGCTGACCCCGCTTGCCGCACAAGCATCGCAAACCGCGGCGGGCGGGCTCCGAACCAGGAGGTTTGCAATGAAGATCGTCATCATCGGTGGCACCGGCCTGATCGGCTCGAAGACAGCCCCGATTCTGCGCCAGGGGGGCCACGAGGTCATCGCCGCCTCGCCCAATACCGGCGTCAACACCATCACCGGCGAGGGCCTCAAAGAGGCCATGGCCGGCACGCAGGTGGTGATCGACCTGGCCAACTCGCCCTCATGGGAAGACAAGGTGGTGCTGGAGTTCTTCGAGGTCTCTGGCCGCAACCTTTTCGCGGCGGAGGCCGCCGCGGGCGTCCGGCACCATGTCGCGGTCTCCATCGTTGGCACGGATCGCATGCCCGAGAACGGCTATTTCCGCGCCAAGGTCGCCCAGGAGAAAGTGATCGAGAAGTCCAGCATCCCCTACACCATCATCCGCTCGACCCAGTTCATGGAATTCATCGGCGGCATCGCCGCGTCGACTACGGATGGAAACGTGGTCAGGGCTTCGCCCGGCCTGTTCCAGCCCATCGCGTCGGATGACGTTGCGGCTCTCACCGCCGATGTCGCGCTGGCAGCGCCGCGAAACGGCATCGTCGAGATCGCCGGCCCGGAACGAGCACCGCTCAGCGAAATCATCGCCCGCTATCTGAAGGCGATCGGCGACCCGCGTACGGTCGTGAGCGACCCCGACGCCCGATACTACGGCGGCCGCGTCGAGGAGCGCTCGCTGGTGCCGCTGGGCGACGCGCGCCTCGGCCGCATCGGTCTCGACGAGTGGATCCGCCGCTCAAAAGCAAAAGCCTGATCCGGTACGAACGAAAGAGGCGACCATGACGACCAAACTCGTTGCGTGGGTCCTGCTAGCGGCACTCCCGATGCTCGCAGCCGCGCCGGCCGAAGCCGCAGACGTGAAGGAACTGTTTGCGATCGACCTCGCGGACTATCCGGGCAAGGAGGGTCGCATGATCGAGGTGTCGTATCCGCCGGGCGCACAAGACATGGCCCATCGGCACAACGCCCATGCCTTCGTGTACGTGCTCGAAGGTCAGATCGTCATGCAGTTGAAGGGCAAAGCTGCCGTCACGCTCAAGGCAGGGCAGACGTACTACGAGGGTCCCACCGATGTTCACGTCGTGGGGCGCAACGCCAGCAAGACGGAGCCGGCCAGGTTTGTCGTGGTGCTGCTGAAGGGCAAGGGGGCTCCCATCCTCGTGCCAGCCGAGTGAGGTCTTTACGCTAGCTCCTCGAGCAACGCCTTGGCGTCCTGGAGATCGGCGGTGTCAAAGCCCTCGGTGAACCACGCGTAGGTCTCAGCCAGCAGGTCGTGCGCCTCTTTCCGTTTTCCCTGCTGTTGCCGGAGCCTGCTCAGACTCATGGCGGCCCGCAGCTGCAGCGACTTTGCCTCCTGCCGGCGGGCGACGTCCAACGCCCGCTGCAACCAGGTCTCCGCCTCCGCCTGCGGTGTCCCCGTCTGCAGGAGCAAGCACCCGCGGAGACGATACAGCTCCGCCTCCACCAGGCGTTGTCCCGTGGCCTGCGCGGCGAGTGCCTCGTCCAGGGTGGCAAGCCCCACTTCGACCTGCCCCTCTTGCGCGTAAACATCGGCCAGCAGCCCAGGAAATACGGCTCCCAGACCCCGCTCCCCGTCTCGCGCAGGGCCGCCAGGTGCTGACGGATCTGGCCCTGAGCTCTTCAGGGCCCCATCGATCCGTGATAGTGAGGCCCCGGCGACGGGAAGAAGACGTTGCCAGGCAACGGCGGCGGCAATGTCGTCGGAGACGCGAGGCCATCTGCCGGGGCCGCGTTGGTATTCGTTTCAAGAGATGTTGCGCAGCCGCTCAGCGCGGCGGCCATGAGGCCCAGAGCGACCACCAGCGTGCGCTTCATCATGTACCTGCTTTCTGGTCGGCTCCGCGACCGGCATCGCCAGTCTCGGTCTTCCGTGTCACCGGCCACCCGGCCGCGCAGCGCGACCTGCTCTTTGGATGACCGCGGAGTGCATCCCGCTTCACCAGCGGGCGCAGAGAACCGGGCCGCTTGCCACCTTCGCGGTATATTCGATGTCCCCGTACGATGAACCCACTTGGCACGGAGGAACCTCCCGATGGCGATCATCGATTCCCAAGTCCACTGCTATGCGGCGAACACCCCGACCCGGCCCTGGCACAGTGTCCCGAACTGGCCTGATCACGCCACCGGCGACGAGATGGTGGCGGCCATGGACACGGTCGGCGTCGACGGCGCCATCTTCATCTCCGCCTTTTCCATGTATCGCTACGATGCGAGCTATGCCGTGGAAGTGCAACGGGCTCATCCCGGCCGGTTCGCTCTCGTGAAGCCGGTCGATCCGGATGATCCGGCGGTGGCCGATGTCGTCGCCGACTGGAAGAAGACGCCGGGCACGGTCGGCATCCGGATCATGATGACGAAGGAAGCGGGGCGCGATCCGAACGATCCCGGCCTCGACCGCATCTTGCGCGCGGCCGTTCGGTACGACTTTCCCGTCAACATGCTGTGCTGGGGCAACGTCGACGCGGGCGCGGCGCTGATCGACCGCCATCCCGACACGCGATTCATCATCGACCATCTGGCCATCATGCAGCCCCGGACGCCGCCCGCCCCGCCGCAGCCCTGGGCCGACCTGCCGAAGGTCCTCGATCTCGCCCGGCGCCCGAACGCGGTGATCAAGGTCAGCGGGGCCTGCACGCTGTCCCAGGAACCGTACCCCTTCCCGGACATCTGGGACCCGCTCGCCCGGGTGTTCGATGCCTGGGGTTTCGAACGCTGCCTGTGGGGCACCGACTGGACTCGCGCCTTTGCGGTCGTCAACTACGAACAGGCCGTCGAACCCTTCCGTCAGACCGACCGCCTGAGCAACAGTGAACGGACGATGCTGATGGGCGGTGCGTGCGCCAAGGCGTATGGCTGGTCTCCGAAGAAGGGCTAGTCGTCGTACCCCCGGCACGGCTTTGCGATAGTATGTGGCGGGCTTGATTTCCTTCGGAGGGGATGCCAATGGCGCGCACGTACAACGTGGTCGACGCGGACGGCCACATCCTCGAGCCACTCGACCTGTGGGACAGGTATATCGATCCGAAGTTCCACGAGCGCCGGCCACGGTTTGTCATCGACGAAAACGGGAAGGAACGCCTCAGCGTCGAAGGCAAGCTGCTGGGCAATCCGCGGGGCATCGGCAGCCTCGGCTCCGTGGGCGTCCGCCAGGGGATCGTCAAGGCCAACACTCTGAAGTATGCCGAGGGGCGCAAGGGCGGGTTCGACCCGCACGCGCGCATCGTCGACATGGATGCCGACGGCATCGATGCCGCCTTCCTCTATCCCAGTCTCGGCCTGTTCGCCGGCGCCGTCGAGGACCCGGGCCTGGCCGCCGCCATGTGCCGCGCCTACAACCGCTGGCTCGCCGACTACTGCGCGCCGTATCCCGAGCGCCTGTTCGGGGTCGCGATGCTGCCGATGCAGTCGGTCGATCTGGCGGTCGACGAGATGCGCCACGCCCGCGAACAGCTCGGCATGCGCGGCGGGTTCCTCCGGCCCAATCCGTATCACGGCAAGAAGATGATCAGCGACCCGATGTACGAGCCGTTCTGGAAGATGGCCGAGGAGCTCGACTTCTCCATCGGCTTTCACGAAGGATCGACCAACGCGATGCCGACCGTCGGCGTCGACCGCTTCGAGGAGGACCGCGCGGCACGCCACATGGTCTCGCACACCATGGAGATGATGCTGGTCGCGCTGAGCGTGATCTGGGGTGGGGTCGTCGACCGTCATCCTCGCTTGCGCGTCGCGTTTCTCGAGTCGGGCGGCGGCTGGATCGCGCCGTGGCTCGACCGCATGGACCGGCACTTCGACGACCAGGGCTTCAACGAGTCGGCGCCGAAGACGAGGCCGAGCGAGCTGTTCCAGCGCAATTGCTGGATCTCGTTCGAGCCGGTCGAAAGCAGCATCGCGGTGCTGGCCGACTATATCGGGCCGCACAAGATCATGTGGGCCACCGACTATCCGCACTCGGACGGCTTCTTCCCGGGCGCGCCGCAGATGCTGAGGGAGCGGCTCGGGCGGCTGTCCCCGGCGGCGAAGCACCAGGTGCTCGCCGGTGGCGCCCTCGGCTTCTACGGCCTGAGCTGATCCGGGGTTCCATCGTTCGAGGGACCCAGGCGTCACGCGTGACCATGCACGCCGCGCTAGCTCAGCATCGCCCGTATTCGCGCGAGCGCGGACTCCGGGGCCCTCACTCGGTAGTGCACGCCATCCTGTTCGTAGGACTCCGAGAGCACGTGGACCTTGTGGACCTCGCCGATCGCGCTGCCGGCGGCGTACGGAACGACGAGGTCGACCTCGGTCATGTCTGCCTCGAAGGCACCGATGATCCCGTCTCGCAGGCGGCGGACGTCGGCCGGGTCCTTGGCCGAGACGAGGCGTGCGGCCGGGAACTCCTTCGACAGCTTCTCCCGCTCGAGCGGAGAGACCTTGTCGATCTTGTTGAGGACGAGGATCCACGGCACGTCGCCGGCGCCGATCTCGTCCAGCACCTCGCGGGTGACCTGCATCTGGGCGCGGAAGACAGGGTCGGCCGCATCGACGACCTGTAGCAACATCGACGCTTCGAGCGCCTCGTCGAGCGTCGAGCGGAAGCTCGCGACCAGGTCGTGCGGGAGCTTCTTGATGAAGCCAACCGTGTCCGACACCAAGATGCGCGGCTGACTTTCGGGCCACAGCGCCCGGACGGTGGTGTCGAGGGTCGCGAACAGCTTGTCGGCGATGAACACGGGCGAGCCCGTGAGCGCGCGCATCAGTGATGACTTGCCCGCGTTGGTGTATCCGACGAGCGCGACGCGGAGCGCCTCCTGACGCTTCGCCCGTCGCGTCTTCGACTCGTCGTCGATGGCGGCCAGCTCCGCCTTGAGCTCGGAGATACGGTCGCGGATCTTGCGGCGATCGAGCTCCACCGAGGACTCCCCCGCGCCCCGCTGCCCAACGCCGCCGCGCTGGCGCGCAGCGCCGCCGGTCTCGCGCAAGCGGGGGGCCACATAGGTGAGCCGCGCGATCTCGACCTGCAGCCGCGCCGGTCGGCTCGACGCGTGCCGGTGGAAGATCTCGATGATGACGCCGGTACGATCCAGGACCTCCACGGAGGTCGCGCGCTCGATGTTGCGGAGCTGGCGAGGCGACAGCTCGTGGTCGATGACAATGACGGTGGCGCGCTCCCCGGTGGGTGTGGGCGTCCCCTCGAGCGGCAGCGGTTCGGTGTCCTCTTCCTCTTCGTCTTCTTCAGTCGCTTTCGTCTTGCCGGGCGGCCCCTTGGGGACGACACCCGTGCCGCCGGTCCAGGCGGCCAGCTCTCTCAGCTTGCCCTTGCCGAGCAGCGTGGCCGCGCCGAGGCCCTGGCGCTTCTGCGTCACCTCGCCGACGACCTCGAAGCCGAGGGTCTGGCACAGGCGCTTGAGCTCCTTCAGCGACGACTGCTGTTCAGCGTCGGTGACGCCCGAAAGCTGCACGCTGACGAGCACCGCCTTGGGGCGCGGCGCTTCGGTGGAGGCTGACATGGTAGTACTCCGGGATCTCCGGGTCGATTCCTTGGATGCCAAGATAGATCGGGATGACGCCCGCCGCCTCCCGAAGGATACTCCACGCCGGGTGAATCGGTGCCGCCCGGCCAGTAGCGCGAGATTGTGTAACATATCGCCGTGCCCGTGGGAGGACAGTCACCATGAACGACAGCAGCCAGGACCTCGAGTGTCTCGCCGGTATCCGGGTCGTCGACTTCACCCAGTTCGAGGCCGGGCCCTCCTGCACCGAGGCGCTGGCCTGGCTCGGCGCCGAGGTCGTCAAGATCGAGAACCCCAAGACGGGCGATCCGGCCCGCCGGGTCCTGCCCGGTAAAGCTCCCGATGACCCCTGGTACTTCCACATGTTCAACGCGAACAAGAAGTCGCTGACGCTCGATCTCAAGTCGCCGCGCGGGCTCGAGCTGGTCAAGGCGCTCCTGCGCAAGGCCGACGTCACCGTGGAGAACATGGCCCCCGGCACGATCGAGCGCCTCGGGCTCGGCTACGACGTGGTGAAAGCGCTCAACCCCGGCATCATCTACTGCTCGGTCCAGGGGTTCGGCACCGGCAGCCCGTACGAGAAGGGCCTCGCGTTCGACATGATCGCGCAGGCCGCCGGCGGCATGATCAGCGTGACCGGCGAGGCCGGCCGGCCGCCGGTCAAGCCCGGGCCGAGCTTCGGCGACACCGGCACCGGAATGCTGATGGCGATCACGATCCTCGGCGCGCTCTACGAGCGCCAGCGCACCGGCCGGGGGCGCCGGTTGCAGGTCGCGATGCAGGACGCGATGCTCCACTACATGCGCACCTGCTTCGCGGTGCAGGCGCGCACGGGGAAGGCGGCGGCGCGGCGCGGCGGAAAGACCGTCATGGGCGCCAACGCGCCCTCCGGCCTCTATCAGTGCAAGCCGTCCGGTCCGAACGACTGGATCTACGTGATGACGAGCCGCGCCAACCCCGAACACTGGGCGCGGCTGATGAAGCTGTTCGGACGCGAGGACCTCATCGAGGATCCGCGCTACGCGACCGGCCCCGCTCGGATCGAGCACGAGGCGGAGGTCGACGCGATCGTCACCGAGTGGACCCGCCAGCACACCAAGGAAGAGGCGATGACCCTGATCAGCGGGGTCGGCGTGCCGGCGGGCGCGGTCTTTGACACGATGGAGCTGCAGAACGATCCGAGCTTCGAGAAGCGCGGCATCATGCAGGTGATGGACCATCCGAGCGGCCCGTTCAAGATGCCGGCCTGGCCGGTCCGCGTCGACGGCATGCCTCCGCGGGTCACACCGTCGCCGCTCCTCGGCCAGCACAACGCCGAGGTGCTGGGCGGCTGGCTCGGTATCCCGGCCGAGGAGGTCGCGAAGCTGAAGACCGAGGGCGTGTTGTAACGAGTGGCGCCCCCGGCCACCATCTCGCGAACGGCGGCGGCTCAGGCTCGCGTCGTCATCGCTGACCTCCCAGAGCAGGGACGACACCGAGCTGCTGCATCAGGTCGAGCAGCGTGGCGACGCCCCAGTGCTCGGTGATCTTGCCGTCGACGACCCGCATGGCGTCGACGGTGTAGAAACTGATCTTCTTCCCCGTGGCCGGAATACCCAGGAATTCTCCGCGGTGGGTGCCGTGATAGGTCTTGTAGGTGGTCACGAGGTCGCCGGCGGCCACTTGCCAGTGGATCTCGGGACGAAAGTCGGGGAATGCGGCCCGCAGACGCTTGTACAACACCCTTACCCCGTCCTTGTCGGCTGTCGTGCCCGGCTGCGGCGTGTGGTCGACAAAGTCATCGGCAAACAGCTCCTCGAACACGCGCCAGTTGCCTTGGCCCTGTACTTCCTCGGTGTTCCGGCGAACTACGGCGATTGCTGCGTCGCCCACGGTTGAATTACCCACTCTCGGAGCCTCCATTCAAGGGGTCCTCTTCGACACTCGCGCTATCAAGTCATCGATCCTCGAGAGGAACAGCTTCAGGATCGGTGACATATTCGTCCTGCTGTAGCCGACAACCAGATCAATCGTGGGTACCTCGCCCCGCAGGGGGCGGCTGACCAGGGACCTCGGAAGCATCTTCTCTGCGTAGGCAGGTAGCAGCGCCACGCCGCCCGTTGATGCGACCAAGGAGACCGCCATCGCCAGATGGTCCACTTCGTGATCGGGCTTGATGTCGAGGCCGGACCGGCTCAGGTAGTCGCCGATCACCAACCGCAACACTGGGGCCGTATTCGACACGCTGATGAATGTCTCGCCCGCGATGTCCTGTGGATGGATCGCCTCTTGCGGCGCGAGGCGGTGATCGCCTGGTAAGACGACCACGAGCCGTTCCCTGGTTATGAGCTTGAACGCCAGATTGGTTGTCTGAGTTTCTGGTCGGAGAAAAGCCACGTCGAGCTTGCCCCTCACCAGAGCACTCGCGAGGTCCGGAGAATACTGGCTGGAGATGGTGACCTCTACATTGGGAAGTTCGTCTCGAAGGAGGCGCATAGCTTCAGGAAGCCAATCTATTTCGTGGCCGGTCAGGAAGCCCAGAGCGAACGACGGCTTGGCGGGCTGAGCGGCGCGCCGCGCCGCTTCGCCAGCCGCATCGACCTGAGCCAGCGCCAGTCGTGCATGGTCCAGAAAGACCCGACCCGCGGCGGTCAACTCGATGCCGCGAGCACTGCGAGTCATGAGTTGGGCGCCGACCTCGTACTCGAGATCCCGGATCTGACGGCTGAGCGAAGGCTGCGCCGTGTGCAGTCTCCGCCGGGCAGCCACCGTCAGACTTCCCTCCTCGGCGACGGCCACGAAAAACCGGAGATGTCGCAGCTCCATAGGCGCCTCCATGCCTCCGAGGTATGGGCCCAGCCTACAAAGTATTGGAAGGCTGCGCACCCGAACTCAATTCGCACCATCCCAAGGCATACAGACGGACTTCATCGGCAGCCCCAAAACGGAAGGAGCAGAGATATGGGCACCCCGGTTGTCCTGATCACCGGCGCGCTTACTGGAATCGGGCGCGCAGCGGCTGTTGCGTTTGCGCGGGAAGGTCACCGCACCGTTGTTGCCGGGCGCCACGAGGAAGCCGGCCAGAGACTCGTGACTGAGCTGCGCGCACTCGGCGCCGAAGCGGAGTTCATTCGCACGGATGTGCGCCACGATGATGAGGTGCGGAACCTGGTCGATCGTACCGTCGCGCGCTTCGGTCGCCTGGACGCAGCGGTCAACAACGCCGGCACCGAGGGTCAGCCCGGTCCAGTGACGCAGCAGACCGCCGACACCTATACCGCCACCTTCGACACCAATGTGCTCGGCACGCTGCTGAGCATGAAACATGAACTGCGCGTCATGCAGGCTCAAGGGGGCGGCAGCATCGTCAATATCTCCTCGACGTATGGTCACGAAGGAGCGGCCGGCGCATCGATCTACGCGGCCAGCAAGCATGCCGTCGAAGGGATGACGAAGTCCGCGGCGCTCGAAGCCGCGCGCTTCGGCGTGCGCGTCAACGCCGTGGCGCCCGGCCCGACCGAGACCGCAATGCTTGACCGCTTCACCGGAACCGCCGAGAGGAAGGCGGCGCTGGCGGCGGGAGTGCCGCTGGGACGCGTGGGCGAGCCGGACGAGATTGCTCGGGTCATCGTGTTCCTTGCGTCCGACCAGGCGTCATTCGTGACCGGTCACGTCCTCGCCGCCGACGGCGGCAAGACCGCTGCCTGATCATGCCGCCCTCGGTTTCCATACCCGCGGCTGGCAGTCGTGAACCGTTCGCAGAGAAGTAAAGGAGATCCCATGTCCAAGTTGAGCAACAAGGTGGCACTCATAACCGGCGGTTCGCGGGGCATTGGCGCAGCGATCGCGAGACGTCTGGCTGCGGCTGGAGCGAGCGTGGCCATCACGTACGCGAAGGAGGCCAGCGCGGCTTTCGCTGTGGTCAGAGCAATTGAGCTTGGCGGCGGAAAGGCCATCGCGATCCAGGCGGACGCTGCCGACATCGAAGCTGTCAAAGGCGCGGTCGAAAAGACCGTCGCGGCCTTCAACCGACTTGATGTGCTCGTGAACAACGCCGGCACTGCCATTCCAAAGACCTTCGAGGAG
The DNA here is from genome assembly GCA_963734175.1 of uncultured Candidatus Rokubacteria bacterium. GTDB lineage: Bacteria > Methylomirabilota > Methylomirabilia > Rokubacteriales > CSP1-6 > AR5. The sequence continues at coordinate 74,893 of CAVTGC010000009.1, read as the reverse complement.
ACCACGCTTCACGAGATAGATCGCGTGATCGACATCAACGTCCGCGGGGCGCTGGTCACGACGCAGGCAGCGCTCAAGCACATGAAGCCTGGCGGTCGCATCATCATGATCGGCTCGTCCGTGGGCGAACGTGTCCTGGCGCCCGGGCTGGTGGCCTACTCGGCCACCAAGGGCGCGGTGAAGATGTTCAGTCAGGGGTTGTCCAGGGAAGTCGCGAGCCGGGGTATCACGGTCAATAACATCCAGCCAGGGCCGATCGACACGGATCTGAATCCCGCGGCGGGCGAGTGGGCGGTGCCTCAGAAGGCCGCCACAGCACTCGACCGCTACGGGCATGTTGATGAGGTCGCCGCATTGGTGGCGTTCGTCGCCGGTCCAGAGTCCTCCTATATTACCGGCGCCAATCTCACCGTGGATGGCGGGACGAATGCCTGAACCAACGCACCGTCGTCGCGGTGAGGCCGGCGGCCGCTCGCGGTGCCGCCGACCTCACCGCGCTGTCGTGAGCTCGACTACATCGTGAGCACGACGCGGAAGCGCGCCTGGCCGCTCATCATCCGCGCGTAGCCCTCCGCTGCCTTCTCGAGCGGCATCTTCTCGATCATCGGCCGCACGCCCGAGATCTCCGCAAAGCGCAGCGTGTCCTCGGAGTCGGTGGCCGCGCCCGAGTACCAGCCCTGGATGCGCTTCTTGCCGCGGATGAGCTGGATCGGCGACACCTCGATCGCGTCCGGGCCGGCGCCGACGACCAGCAGCACGCCATTGGCGGCGAGGCCGTCGATGAGCGCGGACATCGCCTTGCCACTGGGTGCCGTCGAGAGGATGGCCCGGGCACCGCCAAGCTTCTGCAGCTCGGCGGCCGCGTTGGTGGCGGCGCTGTCGATGTAGACGTGGGCGCCGAGCTTCCGCGCCAGCGCGCCGTTGTCGGCGCCGCGGCCGATGGCGGCCACGCGATAGCCGAGCTTCTGCGCGAACTGGATGCCGAGGTGGCCCAGCCCGCCGATGCCCTGGACGGCCACGAGGTCGCCGGCCACGGCCCCGCTGTTGCGCAGCGAGTTGAAGGTGGTGACTCCCGCGCAGAGCAGCGGCGCGGCCTCGGCCGGGTCGAGCGACTCGGGCATGCGCGCCACCGCGGCAGAGGGCGCGATCATGTACTCGGCGTAGCCGCCGTCGAAGGTGACCCCGGTGACCAGCGCGTTGTCGCAGTTCACGAAGTCGCCGCGCCGACACGCCAGGCAGGTGCCGTCCTGGCCGCCGTGCCAGCCCACACCCACGCGCTGGCCCTTCGTCCACGTCGTCACGCCAGCCCCGACCTCGTCGATCACGCCGGCGATCTCGTGGCCGGGCGTGCGGGGGAACGTGAGGCCGGGGTAGCCGCCGTCCTTGGTCAGCACGTCGCTGTGGCAGATGCCGGAGGCCAGCACGCGGACGCGCACGTGACCGGGCGGCGGCTGAGGAATCTCGCGCTCGACCAGCTCGAAATCACCGCCGGCCTTCGGCACCTGGACGACCTTCATCTTCGCCATGGCTGCACCTCTCTTGCTGCTACGTCCGGACGTGCGGCGACGTCCGGTGTGGCGGCCTCGGAACGGGTTGCACCCCCCGCCCACCATGGCTACCTTGCCACCGCCGTCGGAGGCGCAACAGAGCCATTGCCCACTCGTAGGAGGGACGAAGCAGGCCAATCGTTGCGGTGAAATCGTCGCGACCGGAATGTCCGGATGTGTGCGCTGCCCAGCAATAGGCAGGGCGGCCGCCTCCCGAGCCGTCCGCCCGCCCGACTCAGCTCCGGACGGTCAGCCCCTCGACGTCGAGGTCGGGCATGCGGCCGGTCATGAGGTCGGCGACGATGCGGGCGGTGCCGCAGGCCATCGTCCAGCCCATGTGGCCGTGGCCACAGTTGAAGAAGAGGTTGCGGTGGCGCCCAAGGCCCAGGATGGGTGGACCGTCAGGGGTCATCGGTCTCAGGCACGCGCGATACTGGCCCCGGTCGTAGTCGGCGGCGTCGGGGAAGAGGTCGCGGGCAAGGCGCAGAACGTTGTTGAAGTCACGCGGAGTCCAGCTCCAGTCGTAACCGGCGAACTCGGCCGTCGAGGTGAGCCGCAGGCGGTCGCCCAGGCGGGACCAGCCAACCAGCCACTGCTCATCGACGCCGGAGATCGTCGGGGCCAGCCCGCCCGTCTTGAGCGGGAACGTCGACGAATAGCCCTTGGCCGGATAGATGGGCAGGCTCACCCCGGCCGTGCGCGCCACGATCGGCGCGCCCACGCCGAGCGCCAGCACGTAATTGTCCGCGCTGAGCAGGCCGCTGCTGGTCAGGACGCCGTCGATCCGCTCACGATCCGCGCGCAACGCGAGCACCCGCGTTCCCAGCTTGATGGTCACCCCGTGTTTGTCCCGGCACACCCGGGCCAGCTCCTCGACGAACACCCGGGAGTCGCCGCTCGAGTCGCCGAGGTCGCGGATCGCACCGGCAATCTTGTCCTTCACCGGCTCGAAGGCCGGCTCGAGCCGGGCCACCGCGCTGGCGTCGAGGATCTCCTGCTTCTGCCCGTGTTCGGCCAGCAAGGCCATCTTCTTGATCCCCGCCTCCAGTTCGGCCGGATCGCGATGGAGGTAGAGCGCGCCCTTGTGGATCGCCTGGTACTCGATGCCCTCGGCCCGGGCGAGCTCGTTGAGCGCGGACTGGCTGTACTGGCAGAGCCGGAGCTTGATCAGGGTGTTGCGGCGAGCCCGCGCGGACGTGCACTCGCGCAGAAACCGCAGCCCCCACGCAAAGAACCGCGGATCGGCCGTGAGCCGCACCCGGATCGCCGTCTCCGCACCGCGCAACGACTGCCAGAGCATGCGCGGCGCCCGCGGCGACGCCCATGCGAAGGAGTGGCCGGGCGCGATGATCCCCGCGTTCCCCGCGGTGGCCTCCAGGCCCAGGCCGTCCTTCTCTTCGACTACGGTGACCTCGTGGCCCGCTCGAGCCAGGAAGTACGCGGTGGTGACGCCCACGACCCCTCCACCGAGGACGAGCGTCTTCATGGATGGCCGGGCGCCCCTCGACCCATACCGGCTGTGTGAAAGTCTGTCGTGGCGATCACTCGATCCGAGCGCATCGACACCTCCGAGCGGTGGGAGCCATGAGACTGCGTCGCGCGGACGGTGTCAAGCATCCCCGGCGGCGCCGCCTCGTCGACGTCGCCGCTCCATCCGGGCTACCATTCCGCCATGCTTAGCCCATCGGTTACATTCGCAGGCCTGCCACATGCCACAGTCGCGCAGCCCGGCCAGATCGCCGTGCTCGGCATCGACCACGCGACGCCATACGAGACGGGAAAACCGAGTCATTCCGCCGGCGCGCCCGCCGCACTTCGCGCGGCGCTCACCGGCTACGGCCGGCTCGCCGACCACTACGACTTCGACATCGGTAGCGTGCGGCCCGACCACGTCGTCGATTGTGGCGACGTGCCCGGAGATCCCGCAGATCCACCGGGCAACCGCGCCGCGATCACGGCGGCCGTCCGCGCCTTGCTCGACGCCGACGCGATCCCAGTCGTGCTCGGCGGTGACGACTCGGTCCCGATCCCGATGTTCAGCGCATTCGAGGGGCGCGGACCGCTGACCGTCGTGCAGATCGACGCCCATCTCGACTGGCGCGACGAGGTCCGCGGTGAGAGATACGGTTGGAGCAGCCCGATGCGCCGCGCGTCCGAGATGCCGTGGATCCGGCGCATGGTGCAGGTAGGCCTGCGTGGGGTCGGCAGCGCCCGCGCGGAGGAGGTAGCGGATGCTCGCACGTGGGGATCGCGCCTCGTTCCGGCGGCAGACGTGCATCGACACGGCATCGCCCCTGTTCTCGATATGGTGGACGCTGACGCCAGCTGCCTGGTGACGCTCGACTGCGACGGGATCGACCCGTCGATCCTGCCCGCCGTCCTCGCGCGCGCGCCGGGCGGTCTGCTCTACTGGCAGGTGCTCGAGCTGCTCGCTGGTCTCGCCGCGAAGTGTCGCATCGTGGGATTCGATCTCGTCGAATTCATGCCGTCGCGGGATACCACGGGCATTAGCGCGCTGACCGCGGCCCGGCTCGTGTGCAATGCGATCGCGGCGATCGCGACGTCGCAGAAGCGAGGGTAGGCTAGAACTCCCGCAGGTGCTCCCGCAGCGTCGTGCCCGTGTACTCGGTGCGCACGGCGCCTCGCTGCTGAAGCAGCGGGATGACCTTCTCCACGAAGGGCCCGACGTAGCCCGGCCAGATGCCCTGCCGGATGGCGAAGCCGTCGCCCCCCACCGCGTCGATGGTACGCGCCAGCTCGTCGGCGACGCGCTCCGGCGTGCCGATGTAGGGCTTGGAGTCGATGCTGACCTTGCGGGTGGCGATGTCCCGCAGTGTCGGCGTTCGCCCCGACATGTAGAAGCGATCGAGCTGGCTGCGGATGCCCTGGATGGCTCGGGTCTGGATCGCGGCGGGCAGAGGCTTGTCGAGGTCGTAGGTCGACAGGTCCATCTGGAGCATGGTCGACAGCGACGCCAGCCCGGCCTCCACCGGCGCGTTGGCGTACAGCTCGTCGGCGCGCCGCTGGGCCGCCTCGTCGGTATCGCCGATGATCGGCTTGGTGAGGAAGAAGACCTTGCACTCGTCGGGGTCGCGCCCCTGCTTCTTCACCCGGGCCTTGAACGCATCGTAGTACTGCTTCATCTCGTCCACCGTCTCCCGGGAAACGATGACGGCCTCGGCGTGGCGGGCCGCGAAGTCCTGCCCCCGGTCCGAGGCGCCGGCCTGGATGATGACGGGACGCCCCTGCGGCGACGGGGTGGCGTTGAGGGGGCCGCGCGAGCGGTAGTACGTGCCCTCGAAGTCGATCGCCCGCACCTTCGCGGGATCGGCGAAGGTGTCGGTGCGCTGGTCCATGACGACCGCGTCCGGATCCCAGCTCGACCAGAGCCGATAGCACAGCTCCATGTACTCGTCGGCCCGGTCGTAGCGCTGGTCGTGGTCGAGCAGCTCCTCGTACCCGAAGTTCAGGGCCTCCTCGATCTTGTAGGACGTCACCACGTTCCACGCGATGCGCCCCCGGCTCAGGTGGTCGAGCGTCGTCATGAGGCGGGCGAGCAGGAATGGCGGGTAGAAGGTCGTCGACAGCGTGGCCGCGAGGCCGATGCGGCGCGTCGCTGCCGCCATGATGGCGACAAGGGGACTCGGGTCGTGGAAGGGCGCGTGCTCGGCATAGCGGAGATAGGCGTCCATCCGTCCCTGGTAGCTCCCCGGCACGGCGAGGCTGTCCCCGAGCATTATCAGATCGAACTTGGCGCGCTCGAGCGCCACCGCCATGTCCTGCCACAGCTCCGGCCGTGTCCACTCGTAGCCGGCCGTCCGGGGACCCGCCCAGCCGTCGAGGCCGAACCCCGCGTGCGGGCTGAACGCGCAGAACCACATCAGGTGCATTCTCGTCATCGCCGCGCTCGCCCCCCGCCTTGCTCGCGTCGGAATCGGTTCATCAACTGCAGCGCAAACTACCACTCGGGCATCTCTTGATTCAACCGGCGTTGGATGGCGCCGATAGGGCATGTGCGGGACCAACTCGCCTGAGCGACCGGGCAAGCGTCGGCGGAACTCCCGCCGCCCTTGACCGCCGCCGGGTTCCGAGCGCACCATCCCCGTGAGGAGCCGGCGCCCAACGGTGTACTGGCGGCCCTGGACAGAGCGAGCGTTGGATGACGTAGGTGATGTCGGGGGCCCACAGACCAAAGGAGAGAAGCGATGTCGAGTGAAGCAAAGTGCCCGTTCACGCACACGGCTAGCAGCGTCAGGTCGAACCGCGACTGGTGGCCGACTCAGCTGAACCTCACGATGCTGTCCCTGTCCGATCCCATGGGCAAGGACTTCAACTACGCCAAGGAGTTCAAGCGCCTCGACCTGGCAGCGGTGAAGAAGGATCTCACGGCGCTGATGACCGACTCGCAGCCCTGGTGGCCGGCCGATTTCGGCCACTACGGACCGTTGTTCATCCGCATGGCCTGGCACAGCGCCGGTACGTACCGCATCGCCGACGGCCGCGGCGGCGCCGGCGCCGGACAACAGCGCTTCGCGCCCCTCAACAGTTGGCCCGACAACGGGAACCTCGACAAGGCGCGCCGACTGTTGTGGCCGATCAAGCAGAAGTACGGCCGGAAGCTCTCATGGGCCGACCTCATGATCCTGGCCGGGAACGTCGCGCTGGAATCGATGGGTTTCAAGACCTTCGGCTTCGCCGGCGGGCGGCCGGACGTCTGGGAGCCGGATGAGGTCTACTGGGGCTCCGAGGACAAGTGGCTGGGGGACAAGCGGTACTCCGGCGTCCGGGATCTCGAGAATCCGCTCGGCGCCGTTCAGATGGGGCTCATCTACGTCAACCCGCAAGGCCCGAACGGCAATCCGGACCCGATCGCGGCAGCCCGGGACATCCGTGAGACGTTCGCGCGCATGGCCATGAACGACGAGGAGACGGTGGCGCTCATCGCCGGCGGCCACACCTTCGGCAAGACCCACGGCGCCGGCCTCGAGTCCTATATGGGGCCGGAGCCCGAAGGGTGCAGCCTCGAGGCGCAAGGGCTGGGCTGGAGGAGCACCTTCGGCACGGGCATGGGCGGTGACTCGATCACCAGCGGCCTGGAGGTCACGTGGACCACCACGCCCACGAAGTGGAGCAATGACTACTTCAAGAACCTGTTCAGCTACGAGTGGGAGCTGACGAAGAGCCCGGCGGGCGCGCATCAGTGGAGACCGAAGGGGGGCGCAGGCGCCGGCACGGTACCTGATGCCCACGACAAGACCAAGCGTCACGCGCCGGCCATGCTGACCACGGACCTCTCCCTGCGACTCGACCCGGCGTACGAAAAGATCTCGAGGCGCTTCTACCAGAACCCCGATCAGTTCGCCGACGCATTCGCTCGAGCGTGGTTCAAGCTGACTCACCGCGATATGGGCCCGCGGGCCCGCTACCTCGGCCCCGAGGTGCCCGCCGAAGAGCTCATCTGGCAGGACCCCATCCCCGCGGTCGACCACAAGTTGATCGACGCGCAGGACATCGCCGCGCTCAAGAGCAAGATCCTGGCGGCGGGGCCGTCCGTCTCGGAGCTGATTTCGACCGCATGGGCGTCGGCGTCCACGTTCCGAGGCTCCGACAAGCGCGGCGGCGCGAACGGCGCGCGCATTCGCCTGGCGCCGCAGAACGGGTGGGACGTCAACCAGCCGGCCCAGCTGGCGAAGGTGCTCAAGACGCTAGAGGGCATCCAGAGCGAGTTCAACCGCGCGCAGTCCGGCGGCAAGAAGGTCTCGCTCGCCGACCTGATCGTGCTGGCCGGCTGCGCCGGCGTCGAGCAGGCGGCGAAGACCGCCGGGCACGACGTGACGGTGCCCTTCGCGCCGGGGCGCATGGATGCTTCGGCGGAGCAGACCGATGTGCACTCGTTCGCCGTCCTCGAGCCGCTCGCGGATGGCTTCCGGAACTACCTCGGGGGCAAGTACCCCGTGCCGGCCGAGGAGCTACTGGTCGATCGGGCGCAGCTGCTGACGCTGACCGCGCCCGAGATGACGGTGCTCATCGGTGGCATGCGCGTCTTGAACACCAACGTGGGAGGGACGAAGCACGGCGTCTTCACCAAGCGACCGGAAGCGCTGACCAACGACTTCTTCGTGAACCTGCTCGACATGGGTACGGAGTGGAAGGCGGCATCGGACGCCAAGGACGTGTTCGAGGGGCGCGATCGCAAGACGGGCGCGCTCAAGTGGACCGGCACGCGCGTCGATCTCCTCTTCGGCTCGAACTCCGTGCTCCGGGCCCTGGCGGAGGTCTACGGAAGCTCGGATGCGCAGGCAACGTTCGTCCAGGACTTCGTCGCGGTGTGGACCAAGGTGATGAACCTCGATCGATACGACCTGGCGTGATCTAAGAGAATACCGCCTCGACGTGGCATCGGGTCATCCCGACCACGTCGAGGTTGAGCGAACCCCCGAAGAGTGGCGACCTCGGGGCTTCCTTGACCACTCTCCTCCGGCAGCCTACTCTCTGACCTGGCTATCGAGTATTCCGGCGATCCGCTTTCGCCAACGCGACCCATGCACGAGGAGATCGACATATGCCTCCGAAAAAGCCAACGGTGTACGAGTTCATTCCCAAGCTGGGGCAACTCCGCGACGACGTGCTGTTCGGCGACGTATGGGAGCATCCCGACCTCAGCAAGCGTGACCGCAGCCTGATCACGGTGGCTATGCTGGCTGCGCTCTACCGGACCGACGAGATGCGGGGGCACATGCAGAGGGCACTCGACAATGGGGTAACGGAGACCGAGTTGAAGGGGCTGATCACCCACGTGGCGTTCTATGCTGGCTGGCCCTGCGCAGTCAACGCTGGCCGTATCGCCATCGACGTCTTCGGACCGAAATAGCGCCGGTTCGAACGCCCAGTCGAGAGCAGCGGGCGGCTCGGGCCGCGCCCAATCGCACCCTTCCAGGTGCACCTAGCTCCGGTAGGCCTCTCGCACGCGCTCGTACCTGAGGAGCTCGCCGGCGGTGATGTCACCGCCGTCGAAGGTGATGCACAGGGCGGCGTCCTCGCGATCCGTCTGCCGATGTGCAACACTACCGGCTGCTCGCCTGGGCGAGCGCAGAGACCACGTCATGGACGAACAGTCCCCGATGCAGCGCCGGCTCGCCGCCATTCTTGCCGCCGATATCGCGGGTTACAGCCGGCTCATGCATGAGGACGAGCCGGCCACCGTGCGCGACCTCAAGGCCCATCAGAGCGTGATCCTGCCGCTGATCGGCCGGCACGGTGGGCGGATCATCGACACCGCCGGCGATGGCATCATGGCCGAGTTCCCCAGCGTCATCGGCGCCACCGAGTGTGCGGTCGACATCCAGACCGTGATGGCCGAGCGCAACCAGCGGGTGCCCGAGACTCGCCGCATGCGGTTTCGCATCGGGATCAACCTGGGAGATGTGATCCACGACGAGACCCGGATCTACGGTGACGGCATCAACATCGCGGCGCGGCTCGAAGCGCTGGCCCCGCCGGGTGGCGTACTCGTTTCCAGTACCGTCTACGATCAGGTCCGCGGCAAACTTCCACTCACATTCGAGGATGTGGGCGAGCGGCAGCTCAAGAACATCGAGCAGCCCGTGCGAATGTACCAACTCCACAGCCCCAGCGCATCCGTCACGCCCGTACCCTCGCTCGCCCGACGCCCCGCCTCAGCGGATCGCAAGCGTTTGCTTCTGTGGGGCCTGGCGGCGTTCCTGATTCTTGTCGGAGCGGGCGGACTGTGGTGGGTGGGCTTGCTCCCTTTTGGAAATCTGGCCGCCGGCAGAACAGAGGCTCCGCGGCTCTCAATCCTCGTGCTGCCTTTCAGCAACCTCAGTGGCGATCCGAGCCAGGACTACTTTGCCGATGGCATAACTGAAGACCTGACAAGTGATCTGTCCCGCATTGCCGGAAGCTTCGTTATCTCCAGGAACACTGCCTTCACACTCAAGGGTAGAGCCGTCGATGTCCGGCAGATTGGCCGTGAGTTGGGTGTTCGGTATGTGCTCGAGGGGAGCGTACGCCGGTTGGGAGGCACCGTCCGCGTCAACGCGCAGCTCATCGACGCCGCCACCGGCGCGCATCTGTGGGTCGAACAGATGGACGTCGACCAAAGCGCACTGGCTCTCCAGGACAACTTCGGCATCGCGAACCGACTGGCCAGGATGCTCAGTGTTGAACTCGTCAACGCTGAAGGCCGCCGGCCGCAGCGCACTGACCCGGATGCGATGGACCTCACCATGCGTGGCTGGTCCGTCTTGAATGGAGGCCCGAACAAGGAGGATGTGCAGAGGTCCGTCGGACTGTTCGAGGATGCTCTGCGAATCGATCCCGAGAATAGTCAGGCCAGAGTCGGGCTCGCTCAAGCCCTCACTTCCGTCTACCGCAATCGCTGGGATCCCGAACCCGCCAAGGTGTTGGCGCGCGCCGACGAAGCAGCCACGCGGGCCATCGCCGTCGCGCCCAACTATGCCCATGCGCACTACGTGAAGGCCGAGGTTCTCGGACTATCCAACCGGTTTGATGCTGCGCTTGCGGCGTACGACAGGGCCATCGCTCTTGATCGTAACCATGCAGCGGCATACGTTGGGCGGGCGCGGAACTTGAATGTGATTGGTCGGGCCGCGGAAGCATTGGCGCCCGTCGAGAGGGCGATTCGTCTAAGTCCGCGCGATCCTGAATTGTATATCTGGTATTTCGTCCTCTGCCACGCCAACACGCATTTGGCGCGCGACACTCAGGCCATCGAATGGTGTCTCAAGTCGCTTGCGACCGGTAAGACGTTCTATTTCGCCTACGTCGATCTCGCCTCTGCGTACGCCTGGCGGGGGCAGAACGCAGAGGCGGCGGCCGCAGTTGCGGAGCTCCTGAAGCTGAGACCCGGGTTCACCCTGCAGGCCCTGGCCCAGGAAGGATCAGGAACCTCCGACAATCCAGCCTTCCGCAAGGAATTCCAGCGGATTGTCGAGGGAGCCCGCAAGGCTGGGTTGCCAGAAGGCTAGTTACCATCGCCGATGTCTCAGTCGATGCCGAAGTCGAAGACCTCGACCATGTTCGGCTGACCGCGAGTCACGGCGACAAATCCGTACTCGCCCGGCCCAAGCGGCTGTTCGGGCCGCAATCTATTGGTGCCATCCGGCCCAGGCTCCGAGAGGAGCTTGATCGCATACTTGGGGTCCACGCCGTCACGGAACTTGACTCCGCCCCAGCCCCAGCCATCGTTCTTGCTCATCGGGAGGTTGCGATCCCGTTTGCCGGGCTTCAGCTTGGCGAGGATCCACTGCTCGGCGGGCAGCATCGTGGAGAACACAGGCTCCTTCTCGGTGATGCGGTAGTCCGCCTTCGAGGCGGGCAGGACCACCTCCTGACGGGAGCCCACGAAGGGCGCGGCGCTCATCTCCTTGCTGCCGTGGATCGGCTTGAGGGCGGTCTGGCCGCCACCCTTGACGTGGGCGATGGTTGGATCGCCCGGAGCGGCCGCCCCCGGAGTCCCGGGTGCGCTGACCATGGCCTCGATCACCTTGTCCGGAACGCCGGCCTTCTTGAGCTTGATCAGCCCGTCCGTCGACGTGTCGAACTTGCGCTCAGCGGCCGCCGTGGAGCGGATCTTCTGTATGACCACCGACTCCGGCAGGCCTGCCTTCATGAGGCCGATGACGCTGTCGTTGGTAAGCACTTCTTGCGCCGAAGCGTTCCGCTCGGCTCCCACCCCGGCCAGCACAAGTGCCAAGCTCAGAACGAGGGCAAGACGCGTCCACATCGCGAATCCCATGACCGCCCCCTTCTACCGGATTGACGTGGGGAAAATATAGCACGCAGGCCCGTGTGAGCCCTCGTCGTATCGCTTCTCACGTCGTCGCCTTTGCCCTCGTTTGGAGCAACTTCCTGGGTAATTCCTCGGTGAAGCTGGTCACGTCAGCCCGAAGCGCTTGCCAGCGGCCCAGACAACGCTTTGGCGAAGGACAGCCACCGTCGCAACGGGGTACAACAGGACATGGCCTACGACCACCTCGAGATCGAGACCCGTTGGCAGCGCTACTGGGACGAGCACGGGACGTTCCGCGCCACGCGCCGGAGCGGCCGGCCCAAGCGCTACGTCCTCGACATGTTCCCCTACCCGTCCGGCGTCGGTCTGCATGTCGGTCATCCCGAGGGGTACACCGCCACCGACATCATGGCGCGCGCCTGGCGCATGCGCGGCTACGACGTGCTGCACCCGATGGGCTGGGACGCGTTCGGCCTGCCGGCCGAGCAGCACGCGATCGAGACCGGGCAGCATCCCGCGGGGACGACGGCGAACAACATCGCGACGTTCAAGCGCCAGCTCAAGATCCTCGGCTTCAGCTACGACTGGTCGCGGGAGATCGACACCACGGATCCGGGCTACGTACGCTGGACGCAGTGGATCTTCCTGCAGCTGTTCCGGCGCGGGCTCGCCTACCAGGCGACGGTGCCAGTCAACTGGTGTCCCGCGCTCGGCACCGTGCTCGCCAACGAGGAAGTCGTCGATGGCAAGAGCGAGCGCGGCGGCCATCCCGTCTATCGCACGCCGCTCCGACAGTGGATGCTGAAGATCACCGCTTATGCCGATCGGCTCGCCGAGGACCTCGCGCTCGTCGACTGGCCCGAGGGCACGCTTACCGCGCAGCGCCGCTGGATCGGCCGTTCGGAGGGCGCCGAGATCGTCTTCGGTGTCGACGGTCACCCGGACGCGCGCATCGCCGTCTTCACGACGCGGCCCGATACCCTCATGGGTGCGACCTACGTCGTGCTCGCGCCCGAGCATGAACTGACGCGCACGTTGGCAACGCCGGCTCGGCGCGAGGCCGTCGTCGCGTACGTCGAGGCGGCCGCCCGCAAGAGTGAGCTGGACCGTGTCGCGCTCACCAAGACGAAGACCGGTGTGCCGACAGGCGCCGTGGCCAGCCGCCCGATCACCGGAGCTCGCCTGCCGATCTGGGTGGCTGACTACGTGCTTGGCGGCTACGGGACCGGCGCCGTCATGGCCGTTCCCGGGCACGATCAGCGCGACTTCGAGTTCGCGACCGCCTTCGGTCTTCCGATCGTCGAGGTCGTGAGCCCGGACGGGAGACTGCACGACGCGCTCGAGGCCGCGTATGTCGACGACGGCGTCAACGTCCGCAGCGGCGAGTTCGACGGTCTGGCGACGCCCGAGGCCAAGCGCGCGGTCGTCCGCCGACTCGAGGCGCTCGGCCGCGGCCGCGGCACGGTCAGCTACCGGCTGCGCGACTGGGTCTTCTCGCGTCAGCGCTACTGGGGCGAGCCCATCCCGATCTACTTTCCGGTCGAGCTCGCTGACCCGACCGGCGACCCTCGGCGAGGGGCCGCGCACACGATCCGCTATGACCAGCCGCTCGCGGTCGACGAGTCCGAGCTGCCGCTGCGCCTGCCCGAGCTCGCCGATTACAACCCGGGCGAGGACCCAGCCGGCCCGCTCGCGCGCGTCGCCGACTGGCGCTTCTTCCAGCGCGACAGTCGCTGGTTCGCACGCGAGACCAACACCATGCCGCAATGGGCCGGCTCGTGCTGGTACTACCTGCGGTTTCTCGACCCGGACGACGACGACAAGCCCTGGGCGATGGACGCGTACGACGCGTGGATGCCCGTCGACCTCTACGTTGGCGGCGCCGAGCACGCGGTGCTCCACCTCCTCTACGCTCGCTTCTGGCACAAGGTGCTCTTCGATCTCGGGCACGTCCGGCACCCCGAGCCGTTCATGAAGCTCGTGCACCAGGGGACGATCCTGGGTGAGGACAACGAACGGATGTCGAAGTCGCGGGGCAACGTCGTGAATCCCGACGACATCGTGCGGGAGTACGGCGCCGACGCGCTCCGGCTCTACGAGATGTTCATGGGGCCGCTCGAGGCCGTGAAGCCGTGGCAGACCTCGCAGATCCAGGGCGTGGTTCGCTTCCGCGACCGGCTCCACGCGGTCTGTCGCCAGCCCCTCGTGGAGGCGATGGACGACGCCACGCGCCGGCTGCTCCACCGGACCATCAAGAAGGTCAGCACCGACATCGACGCCATGGCCTTCAATACGGCCATCTCGGCCCTCATGGTCTTCGTGAACCACCTCGCCCGCCTCTCCGCGATGCCGCGCGAGGCGGTGCGGGCGTTGGTCCTGCTCGTCTCGCCGTTCGCGCCGCACGTCGCCGAGGAGCTGTGGCAACATCTCGGCCACGCGGCATCGCTCGCGTACGAGCCCTGGCCAGCGTCGGACGAGGCCCTCGCGGTCGACGACGTGATCGAGCTCCCCGTCCAGGTGAACGGCAAGGTGCGCGGACGCGTTCAGCTCGCTCGCGACGCCTCCGAGGCGGCCGCGCGCGCGGCGGCGCTAGCCGCGGATGGGATCGCGGCGCGCCTGGCCGGGCAGACGGTGCGGAAGTTCGTCTACGTGCCGGGGCAGGTCGTGAATCTCGTGGTCGGCTGAAGACACCAGAACCCCCTCGCCGTATTCATTCGTGACCCTACGCGGATCTTCGCTCGTTGCCGTCCTGCCCAGGGAGGCATCGCTCACAACGGCTAAAGGCCCACCCGCCGTCGATCCGGAGTAGCCCTGATAAAGCGACTCGGCGAGGAGACGCCTCGGCGAACCGAAGGCGGGCCGAGTTTGCCTCGGCGTATGACATGAAGAACCTGACGGTACGATAGCTCGGATGCAGGCAGGCCGTCTTGCGGACGCGACCACTCGTACGGCCACTGCTCCCTTCCGCATCGTTTTGTAAGTCGGCCATGCGCGCCTTTAAACTGCATAGGCCGTGCCGAAGGAACGGTAGGCTTTTCCTATAGAGCAACAAGGGTTAAGCGGCCCGATGGTTCAAGACTTGCGTGTCTAACTCCGAAGGGGGAGCCTATGCACCGCGATTGCGACGATCCCGACCCTCGCGTGCAGCCTAACCTCGGGGACTTGCAACTGACCGCCCTCGCAGCCGCGTCGCACCCACTCTTCGGTCTTCCTCTGTCTCACAAGAGCGCCAAGCGCTCGGCCCGTACGCGCGGCGCAGGACTCGTGCTCATCGTGGATGACTCAGAGGACACGCGGCGGATCTATTCTGAGTACCTGAACTTTCGCGGATTCTGGACCGTCACCGCTCCGGATGGCGAGGTGTCGATACCCATGGCCCATAACCTTAAGCCCGACGTGATCGTCATGGACCTCGCTATGCCCCGCCTCGATGGCGTCAGCGCCATTCGCCGTCTCAAGGAAAGCCGGAGCACCGGCCGCATTCCCGTGATCCTGCTCACTGGGCACGCCATGCAGGCAATCCAACAGGGTGCGATGGAGGCGGGTGCCGATGTGTTTCTGACCAAGCCGTGCTTGCCAGAAGACCTCGAGGATAACGTCCGGCGCGTCGTTGGAAAGACGACGCCGCCATAACGGACACGCCCGGGCGAGCGTCACCGCGGTCGAGTCGGCGACGCCAGTCGGTACGCTCCCGCTCTGCCCCGTCACGAGAAGGCCGCGAGCGCGTCCTTCTCGGTGGCGTACAGGTGGAGCAAGCTGCTCATCCCCGAGACTTCCATGACCTGCTTGACCGTGGCATTGGCGTCGCAGATCTTGATAGCGCCGCCGTGCACCTGCACCAGCTTGGCCGCCACGAGGATCGCCCGGAGACCCGCGCTGCTGACGTACTCCAGGCCGTGCACGTTGAGGATGAGCTTGCTGTGCCCGCCTTGAGCGATCTGGTTCAGCTCGGTGGAGGCGGGCCCCGCGGTGCGGGAGTCGAGCCGGCCAACCATGTCCGCGATCAGCACATCGCCCATGCGTCGCGTGCGGAGCTCCATATGCGCGTCTCCTCTCCCATCGGTGTCGCGCGCTCCGGATGTCCCGGTGTCAGGGGCCGTGACGTTCGCCCCCGGCCCTGCCTCGAGGCCGGGCGGTCGACGGTCGACAGCTTTCACCAGAGTCAGGACGTTCCGATCGCCGCGTCGCTCGTAGGTCGCCTCGTCGACGAGATGGCGAACCAAGTGGATGCCCAGACCCCCGATCGGCCGTTGCTCGAGGGGCTGGCTCGTATCCGGCGGTGCGACGGCCAGCGGATCGAACGGAACTCCGTCGTCTGACACCGTCAGCACCAGCCGCCGCCCCGCCATCTCGACGCTCATCTCGATCTCGTGCTCGCCCTCGTCCGGAAAGCCATGCGCGATGACGTTGGCGAGGACCTCGTCGCAAACGATCCGGATCTGCGACATGGTATCCGACGGCAGCCGCGCTCGCGCGGCCAGCCGATCCAGGAGGGCCTCGATCGCGTCCAGGTCGGCCGGGCGATTGTGAATCACCACGGTCTCGACCGGCAGAGTCCCGTCGAGCCCGGCACCGTGAGACGGCGGCCGGAACTGCAGGGCGAGGATCGTGATGTCGTCCGCCTGGGCCGCTTGTCCCGCGAACGCCTCGACCGCCGAGACGAGCCGGTCCACCGCGGCGGCCGCCGAGATGACGCCCGCGGCCCGGAGGGCCTCGGCCGCCCGCTGCTCCGAGAAGAGGCGGGCGCCGGCGTCGCTGGCTTCTGTCACGCCATCGGTGAAGGCGACGAGCACATCGCCCGGGGCGAGTCGCCGCCGCGATTCGCCGTAGACGACACCCGGGACCGCCCCCGCCAGCGGGCCGTGGCGCTCTTCCAGGCGCCGCAGCGAGCCGTCGACGCCCCGCACGAACGGCGGGTCGTGGCCCGCGTTGGTGTACACGAGGTCTCCGTTCGTGGTATCCAGCCGGCCCGCGAAGAGCGTGACGAACATGCACGCGTCGTTGTCCCGGGCGAGCTCGGCGTTGACGTACGTCACGAGGCTCGCCGGCGAGGGATCGTCGGCGCTCCGCGCCCTGATCAGGGTCTTGGCCGCGGCCATGAAGAGCGCCGCCGGCACACCCTTGTCCGAGACGTCCCCGACGCAGAAGAAGAGGTGGCCGGCGTCCACGAAGAAGAAGTCGTAGAAGTCGCCGCCCAGCTCGCGGGCGGGCCGGAGCGTCGCGTGCACGGAGACGTCGTCACGGTTGGGGAAGGCGGGGAAGGTACGGGGCACCATGCTGAGCTGCAGCTCGTGGCCGACGCGCAGCTCCTCTTCCATGCGCTCCTTGTGGCCGCGGATGATCGCGTGCGCGCTCTCGAGCCTGGCGGACGCTGCCGCCATGGCGAGCCGGTTCCACACGAAGAGCCCGCTCAGGGCCGCGATGAGCAGCACGGCGAGGCCCGTGCCCAGCCGCGTCTGGCGCTGGTAGCCGGCCAGGGCGCCGTACGCCTCGTCCAGCCCGACCTCGGTGGCGATGCCGATGCCGTAGCGCTCGTTCCACGTCCACGCGCCGATCACCGGCACACCGCGGTAGTCGCGGTAGCCGTTCACGTCCAGCCCCGAGCGCCCAGCCAGCGACGCGCGCGCTATCCGCGTCGAGGGCGGCTGGCCTTCCGGCCCGACGGGCCGCGCGAATCGACTCTCGACGAGCTGTCGACCCGTGCCGTCGAAGGCGTAGCTCTGCCCGGATTCGCCGAGCCGCCCCCGGTCGAGGATGCGGCTCAGGTCGAGACGTGGATCGACTCGTAGGAGAAGCAGGCCGGCGACCCGGTTCCGGTCATCTCGCACCACCGCCGCCACGACGAGGTCGCGAGGAAACGTGACCGCCCCGCCGGGCTCTGGCGGGCGATCATCGGGAAGCACGACGATGGCGTGGTCGGGCGATCGGCCCACGGCCGCACCCAGCCCCTCGCCGAGCTCGCGCGCCACCGTGCGCGTCAGGAGACTCCTGTCATCGCTGATCACGATCCGGCCGGCGGGATCGAGGACGAGATAGCCCGCGAAGCTCGGCAAGCTGCTCAGAGGCGTCAGCAGCTCGCCGCCCTTCCGGCCCGTCCCCGGCGCCATCACGACGTCCCGGACCAGCGGGGACCGGGCCCAGGCGCCGACCTCGTGGGTGATCTTGGACAGCCAGTCGTCGACGGACCGTGCGGTGCTCTGGTGCACCGTCTCCAGCGCGTTCCGGACATCTCCGCGGACCCGCTCCTCGATGCTCTCGCTCAGCCACCAGGAGAGGATGAGCACCGACGCGCAGGCCGTGGCGGCCGCGGCGAGAAGCGGCCACGCCGTCCACAGGGCCTGACCGGGCGGTCGCCCCTGACCCCGGGCCATCGACGCGGCGCCGGAAACCGGCCGCGCCAGGCGGAATAGCGCCATCACGCGAGGGCGCGCCAGCAACGCGAACGATACGAGACCAAGGACGACGGCCGTGCCCAGTCCGACGATGGCCACGAGATGCAGGCGCTCGCTACGACGTCTGAGCCGGAGGACCTCGGCCGCGGTGCGCGACTCGACGCGGTCGAGGAAATCCTGGATCGGCGTCATGATCTCGGCCTTGGCCTGGTGGTACTCCGGACCGTTCACGAGACGGCGCGCGAGCTCCAGGTCCGGCGGGCCTGTGCGCGTGAGCTGACCGCGATCGTCCAGAAAGCGCCCCTGGACCGCGTGCATGGCCCGCGATTCCAGGGCGGACAGGGCGTCGGATCGGCTCTTGGCCTGCCGCAGGAACGCCAGCTCGTCGTCCGTGAAGTGGGCGTCGAGCATCAGCTGCTCGAGGGCGATGGCCTTGCCGTCGCCTCGCGGAGGCTTCCCCCACGCCACCACGAAGTCCCAGTACACGTTCCCGTAGTAGTCCAGCGGGCGTGGCGCCTTGCCGTCCCGGATGGCGAGGATCTGGTCGAAGTACGTCCGGTAGCGCGTGTCGCGCGTCGCGACGTACAGCCGCGTCATCCGGGTCAGATCGTCCGCGGTCTGGCGCAGCCCGTCGGCGAGCTTGTACGAGTGGTAGCGTCGGACCTCCGCCTGCGCGATGTCGTGCTGCGTGTCCAGCGCGCGCGACACGACGTACAGGCTCCCGGCGACGAGGACGAAGACCGCGGCGCAGATGATGAGCAGACCCCGTCCTGACCGACATGGCGAGACCGATTCTACCGCCGGGCCCGGGACCACGGAGGCGGGACGGCGGCCGATGTGCCGTGGTAGAGTCCAGGCCGCGTACCCGACACCGGGCGACGTCTCTCTCGTCAGCGAGCAGATATGGTGGACCTGGAAATCACCGTGCGTCATTCGGAATCGGCGGTCGTGCTGCATGCCACGGGTCGGGTGGACAGTCGTACGGCCGCGCAGCTCCAGGAGCCTCTCTTACGGGCGGCGGAAGCCCCCACCGGGGGCGTCGCGCTCGATGTGGCGGGAGTGTCCTACATGAGCAGTGCTGGCCTGCGGACCCTGCTGCTGGCGGCCAAGGCGCTGCGAAAGCGCGGCGAGCGCCTGAAGCTTCTCAACGTCCCGCCCCATATCCTCAACGTCCTGACTCTCTCCGGCTTCACGACGTTCATCGACATCGGACCCTGATGCCGCCGGCCCGGCCGAGGAGCGCCGACTCCGCACGCTCGAGATAGCATGAAGATCGAAGCCAACATCTGGCAGACAGTTCCTGGCACGGCGTCTGTCGAGCTCTTCCCGATCATCCCCAGGGCTACCGCCGTGTCCTCGAATTGTTACATCCTTTCCGCCCCCGCTGCGCTCGTCGTCGTCGACCCGGGCGCCACCGCCGAGCAGACGCGACAGATCAGCCGGCTCTTGACCGCGGCCCTCGCCGTGTCGCCCCGTCCTGTCCTCGTGTTTCTCACTCATTGCCACCAGGACCACTCACAGGAGGCGGGCGGCTTCGACGTTCCGACCGGCGTGCCGATCACGCGCTTCGCGCATCGGGCGGGCGTCGAGGCGCTGAAGACCCGTGACCGCAACCTGACGGTGGCGTATCTCTACCCGTGGCATCCCGAGATCTGCACGGCACCGTTCGAGGGCGTCCTCTTTGCCTCGATCCCGGCCTCCGCTACGCCCGCCCCCGAGCTTGCCGACGCCGGTCTCGGGCTGAACACGGCGCCGATCGCGATGCCCGATGGCACGACGCTCCAGCGCCAGTGGCTCTCCCTCGGTGCCGGCAACCGGCTCGAGATCTATCACGCCCCCGGCCATTCCCCGTGCAGCATCGTGATGCGACTGGGACCGCTGCTCCTGCTCGGGGATCTGCCCTTTGCCGCCAACCCTGGCGTCTGTGGCCTCGACGGCTGGAGCCACGCCGATCTCTTGCAAACGCTCAGCAACGTGGGCTGGCTCCTGGACACGCAGGACATCACCGCGTGTTGCCCCGGGCACGGACACTGCGTGCCGGCGCCCAGCATGCGGGAAAAGCTCCGGCTGATGGCGGCCGACGCGTCCAGTCTGAGTGCGGTCCCCCTCATGGATGCCGAGCGCGTCAGCGCGCTGAAGACGTACGTGGATGAGCTGCTGGAGGAAACGGCCGCGCTGCTCACGATCTTCTCCGGGCGCCTGTACACGCTGTCGTACTACCTGTCCCTGCTGGAGGAGGACAGCGCGGCGAGCCGGGTTCTGGCGGCCCTGGACATCGACGAGATCGACCGCATCCTCTCCGACTTTCGCCGCGTCGCGGAAGCCTTCCAGACCAGCGCCACGGCCGAGTGGACCGTGGTGCTCAAGGGCGTGCAGGTCGTCACATCACTGCAAAAGGTCCTGGCCGCCGAGGACCTGCAGCAGCTCCTGGATGTCTCGCTCGTCGACCGGGCCCAGCGACGGATGCAGGACTTCCTGAGCGTGGTGCGTGGCTTGCAGTTCCTCCAGACCGAGGAACCGGGACCCGTCAACGAGGTGATCGCGGAGCTCCTCGCGCGGATGAACCGCGACACGATGACGGCATCCGATGATCTGCTGGATGCGGTCGACGATGACCAGGCTTTTCTGCAGGCGCTCACGCGCCGACTGGCGGCCAACTCGCCGTTGCGCGAGATCGCAGTGCGAGTTTTCGCCTGCCCCGCAGGGCACGAGGGCGAACGTCGGAGCGAAACGACTCGATGACATCTTGACCAGCTTGATGGAAGGGATGGCCGGAACCGGCGCGAAGCACCTCAGCCTTGGCACTCGAGTGACCCCGGGCTGGGTGGATATTCGACTTTCGAGCCGGGAGCGAATCGATCCGGGTGCATTCGGCCAGCGTCGACTCGACCTCTACAACAGAACGCTGAGATGGCTCGGTGGCAGCCTCGAATACATCCAGCAGGAAGGCAGCGCCGAATTCATCATCAGACTGCCCGCCCTCGAGTCAACGTGACACCCTCGGACCGCCCTGGACTTCATCTGCCCGGACCCTCCGCGCCACGTCGATCGGGTTTGCCGACCGGGCGTAGCTTGAGGGTCCTCAGCGGGTCAAGGATCGCCTGGCCGAGAGAATTCGCGCGTCGACGCCGTCTCGGTAAGCAGGTCCTCAACTAATTCCTGGGTGAAGTCTGGGTAAACCAAAGCGGTTAGCGGCTGCTGCGTCCGCTAACCCCTCGTCGTTCATGGTTGCGGGGGCCCGCAATCACGGAGTGTCGGTTTTCCCGTAGTCCGAGAGCTGACGGCGGAGCGCCCTTCGCGCCCGCGAAAGCCGCGACTTCACGGTGCCCACCGCACAGCCCACCACACTGGCGATCTCTTGCTCGCTCAGGTTCTCGAGGTCAAGCAGGACGACCGTGCGCGCATCTTCAGATAAGCTCATCAGCGCCTGTTCGATCTCCTCGCGCACGACCGCGCGGAGGCAATCCAGCTCGCGATCGCCTCGTAGCCACTCGCCGTCGGTCGTGTCGTGCTGGTCCGGGTTCACGGTATCGAGCCCTCCGACGGTCGGGTCATGACGCTGCCGACGGTAGAGGCTGATGAACGTGTTTCGGAGAATCCGGAAGAGCCAGGCTTTGAGGTTGGTCCCGGGCGTGAACTGCGAGGCCGCCCGCAGCGCGCGAGTATAGGTCTCCTGGACTAGATCCTCGGCATCCGTCGCGTTCCGCGTCAGATACCGTGCCAGGTTGTAGAGGGTGTCGGCGTAGGCGAGGGCCTCGCGTCCCAGCTTCGCCGCTTCCCAGCGAGGCTCGACCACTACTGTGCCCACGATTAGCCGTCGCCTTTGAGCAGGGTGTCGATAAACGCCGGGGAGTTGACGAGGGCGACGCCTTCCGTCGTGAGCCACCGCAGTGCCAGTACCCCGCGAGGATCGATGAACGTCACCGCCCCCAAGTCCAGCCGGAGTCGTCGGCTCGACTGCTGAAGCACCCGCCAGCACTCCTCCTGCAGCACACCGACCCACTCCGACACGATCCGCCCTTCTATGTGCAGTGTGGTCTCGGTACCGCTATCCACGACCTCCGTAACGCGCAACATGGTCTGACGAAGGGGCAAGGGCCATACCATCGCGAGGTGCTCGTGCCGGAGCGGGTGCAAGGGGCCGTCAGAACGACGGAAAATCAGTGGAATGGTGCGAGGGATCTCGAGTGACGACCGCCGCCGGGAGCCCAAAATCTTGGGACTATCACGATATGTTGGGAGTGCTCACTTCCTCGTGAGCCACGTCGCGTCGGTCGGCGCCACGAGATGGACTTGAACACCTGCCGCATCGCCGGGCCGCCTACACTCGCGGGCCCTCCACCTCCCTTCTCAATGTCGACCCACTCCGGCGCGTGAATCTCGTCGCTCCGTGAAGCCTGGGTCCCGCCCCTGGGACACGACGGTGCCCACGCATTCCGCGGGCCGCTGGAACCAACGGGGGGACAGGACGTTAGCAAGGACGAGGCGATCATGATCGAGGACTTGGCACCGGACCTGATCGCGAGTCCCGCCGATGGAGCGAGGGTGCGGTGACCACACTCACAGAGACGGTTCGCGCACGGTCCGTGCGGCGCGGGAACGACCTCGGTCAACATCTCGGATAACAGCAGCAGAAGACTTCGAAACCTCCAGGGAGGCCAGCATGCGCAAGCGCGTGGCGATGACGGTGGGGATCTCGGCCCTGATCGCGGGGTGGTTGTTCTGGACGGGCCCGGGCGTGGCGGCCGACGCCCCCAAGGCGTACGTGGGCGTGTTCAAGGACGATGCGGTGGCGGTGATCGACACCGCCCAGAACAAGGTCGTCGGCACCATCCCGGTCCCCAAGGGCCCGCACGGGCTCGTCATCACGCCGAACGGCCGGAAGGTGTACGTGAGTAGCGACGGCGCCTCCACCGTCAGCGTCATCGACACCGCCAGTGACCGGGTGACCGCCACCATCGAGGTGGGGGCGAATCCCCACGGCCTCGCGGTCTCCGGGGACGGGCGGCGGGTCCTCGTCATGGGCTGGGGCACGAACCGGGTTTTGGCCATCGACACCGCGACCGACCGGGTGATCACCGAGGTGCCGGTGGCGCAGCCCCACAACGGCACGATGAGCCGCGACGGGAGCACCGCGTGGGTGGGCGCGCAGCAGCAGGGCGCCACCGCGCTGGTCCGGCTCGACCTGACGGCCGGGAAGGAGACGGCCCGGGTGGCGCTCGACAAGACGCCGCGGGGCCTCGAGCTGAGCCCCGACGGCAAGCGCGTGTTCTTCACGCTGGCCGGGATCGACTCGATCCAGGTGCTCGACACCACCAGCAATCAGAGTCGTCGCGCAGATCCCGGTGGGAGCGTCGCCTCACTTCGCGCCCTTCACCCCCGACGGCCGCTGGGCCCTCGCGGTGGTCCAGGGGCCGGGCGAGCTGGCGATCCTGGATACCGCGACCAACACGGTGGCCGCGGCGGTCCCGGTAGGCAAAGCCCCGCACTGGAGCACGTCTAGCTCCGACGGTCGCACCGCCTACGTGACCAACGAGGCCACCAACGACGTCTCGGTGGTGGACCTGGCCGGGCGCCGGGTGCTGGCCACGATCACGCTGGGCAACGCGCCGCGCAAGATCGCGGTGCAGCCGGGCGCCACCGCGGCCGCCGCGAGCCCCGCCACCGCGACGGCCGCCGCCGGCAAGAAGAGCAAGACCGTCACGCTGAACGGCGTCACCTACGCCGACCACGGGACCAAGGACGTGCGGAAGCTGTCGAAGATCGAGCTGGAGGCCGACGACTACTATTTCGGGCCCACCTTCCTGCGGGGCAACCCCGGCCAGAAGCTGACGCTGATCATCGAAAACGAGGTCGGCACCCTGCACAACATCGCGATTCCGGCGCTCGGCATCGACAAGGACATCCCGCCCAAGGGCAAGGTGCAGCTGGACGTCACCTTTCCCGCCTCGGGAACACTGACCTTTTCGTGCAAGTTCCACGGCCCGCTGGGCATGGCAGGAATGCTCAAGGTGGGCGAGTAGTTCTGAACTGGGAAGAACGAGGCAACCATGATCAAGGCTAGCGGACGGTCGACATCCAAGCCACGGACCTGGACCCGGGTTGCAGCGCTTCTGGCGTTCTTCGTGCTGTCTTCCCTGACGATCCGCCTGCTTGCCGGCAGCAGCGCCGAGGGCTACCCCTCCCCGCCTTTCTTTCACTTATTCTTCAGCGACACGATCCATATGAAAGCGTGGCTGGCCACGGGAGCCATCACGCTCGCCCTCTTTCAGGTCCTGAGCGCGGCACGGCTATTCGAGTTGTTCCACTGTGCGCCATCCGGGCGTTTCTGGGGCAGGATGCATCGCATATCCGGATATCTGGCCATCCTCCTCACGGTGCCAGTCGCCTACCATTGCATCTTCCTGCTGGGGTTTGACACCACGAGCCCGCGGGTCGCGGTCCACTCGGTCCTGGGAGCCGGATTCTATGGAGCATTCCTGGTCAAAGTGATCCTGGTGCGCTCAGGAGGGTTCCCCGGATGGGTGCTGCCCGCCGCAGGGGGTCTCTTGTTCGCGATCTTGGTTGGACTCTGGTTGACTTCATCGCTCTATTTCTTCAGTAGCAATCCCATCACGCTATAGCGACGCGACAGAGGAGCGGCCCCGCCCCGACCCCGGTGCAGCCGGCATGTCACGGAGGCCAAAGAGACCCCGACAGCATACGCCGCCTCGAGCGTCACCAGAAATTGGGGCGCTTCACCTCCGGCGCGTAATTCCGAGCTTTTTCATCCGGGCTTCTAAGGTGGTCGGTTTCATGCCCAAGAGCCTGGCCGCACCGCCGTCCCCGCTGACTCGCCAGCCCGTCCCCTCGAGCACCGCCAGGATGTGTTCGCGTTCAAGCTCTTCGAGGGTCTGCGTCGCCCGCTCGCGAGGGGCTGTGCTCGAGCGTGGAAGCCATCCGCCGAGATCCATGTGCGCACCCTGGCTGAGAATCAAGGCGCGTTCGACGACATTCTCAAGTTCCCGGACGTTCCCGGGCCACAGATAGGCCTCCAACCCCTGCAGCGTCGCGGGCAAGATGCTCGGGATACGCTTCCCCAACCGCCTGCCATACTTCTGGGCGAAGTACCCGACCAGGAGTGGAATGTCCTCCGCTCGCTCCCGGAGCGGTGGCAAGCGAATTGGGAAGACGCTCAAACGGTAATAAAGGTCGGCACGGAACCGACTCGCTTGAATGGCCTGCTCCAGGTCCCGGTTTGTTGCGGCGATCACCCGCACGTCCACCCGGATCGTATGGGAGCCGCCGACCCGCTCGAACTCGCCCTCCTGGAGGACGCGGAGCAGCTTGGGTTGCAGCTCCAACGGCAAGTCCCCGATCTCGTCCAGGAAGAGCGTGCCCTCGTGAGCGAGCTCGAACCGTCCAATCCGGCGGGTCAACGCGCCAGTGAAGGCGCCCTTCTCGTGTCCGAACAGTTCACTCTCGATCAAGCCGGCGGGCAGGGCGGCACAGTTGACCTTGACGAGCGCCTGATGCCGTCGTGAGCTCAGGTTGTGCAGTGCCCGCGCCACTAGCTCCTTGCCGGTTCCCGTTTCGCCGACGATCAGCACCGTCGCATCGGTCGGGGCGACGGTCTCGATCATCGTGAACACTTGCTTCATCCCGGGGCTCTGCCCCGTGATCTCCTCGAAGTTGTGCTCGGTCTTGATCTCCTCCTGCAGATAGCGACTCTCCTCTTCCAAGCGGGCCCGCAGCCGCGCGATCTCCTCATAGGCCCGCATG
Source organism: uncultured Candidatus Rokubacteria bacterium (assembly GCA_963734175.1). Taxonomy (GTDB): domain Bacteria; phylum Methylomirabilota; class Methylomirabilia; order Rokubacteriales; family CSP1-6; genus AR5. The sequence continues at coordinate 49,421 of CAVTGC010000009.1, read as the reverse complement.
TTCTCGACGGCAAGGGCAATCTGTCTCGCAACGCCCTCCAGGAATGGAACGTCCTCGAGCGCGTACCGATCTGTTTCGAAGCTCGCGAGCAATACTGCCCCGATAGCCCGGTCCCGCGCGATGAGCGGAACAATGAGGTACGAGCGTACTCCCCCGGAAAACAAGATCTCGTCCCCCGGGAGTCGGGGCTCGATCGCGAGATTGTGGCTGAGGCGCGGCTGCTGGTGTTCAAACGCCCAACCTGCGGCCGTGCCCTGAGGGCTGATCTCCCTGTGCGCACCGTGAGAGTGCCCCGACAACTCCCGCCCCTCCAACGCGATCGTGCGAAGCACATCTTTCTCCGCGACGTAGAGCAGCGCGCGATCGAACGGGACCACTTTGCGCAGGGCCTCGCTGATCGAGTGGAACAGGGATTCCTGCGTGAGGTTCGAGATGATGGCGTTGTTGATCGCCAACAACGTGCTGTACTGCTGCAGAGAGTCGTGGACGCCGGCGAGGGGCCGCTCGCGGTTCTGTCCCCGGTCCGTCGCCTCGCGAGACCCGTCCGCCTCAGGCTCCCTGCGATCCTCCATGTCCTGCCTCCCTCGCGATCAGGCGCGTCCGAGCGGCTATATCTGCCGCGCCGCCCCATAGTGGGACGTCCGGGTCGCCAAGGAAGCGTACCACCGGCGAGAAGTCCAGGCGGCCTTCGAACCACGGCTTCACCTGGTGCATGCCGCCGTTCTCGATGCCGAGCGGATGCTGGCTCGAGAGAATGCGGAGATGGTCGTTGACGGCCTCGGCCACCATGATGGAGCCGCGCTCGCTCGCGGGCTGGTCGTAGAGCGGCACCACCATCAGCAGCGCCACGGTCACGGCCAGCGCCGGTACAAGCGAGCAACTCCAGCGCTGCCAGGCACTCGGTCCGGGGGCAACCAGGCCCGGCCACTCGGCCGCGAGCCTCCGCTTCAAGGCCACGGGCGCTGCGTGCTGGGGTAGCCGGCTCTCGAGCGTCTCGGTCAGGAGCTGCTCGGCCGCTTCCTCATGGAGGCAGGCGGCGCACGTCTGGACGTGGGCATCCACCTGCGCTCGCACATCCGGCGCGAGTCGTCCTCGCTGAGCATCCAGGAGCAGGCCGTGCACGTCATCACAGGTCATCGTCTCTACCTCTTGTAGTCCTTGAGTGTCTCGCGCAGCGCGGCCCGCGCCAGGCGGGAAGCCCACCACCTGCGCCACCCCGGCCTCCTCACGTTGCTTCGCCGTCTGCTGGTCCCGACCCATGGCCCGGCCCGCGCACCCTTCAGTCAGCGCAACGGGGTCCGGGCGGATTCGTTCCCCGCGGACACGTCGGCTGCGGGGAACGAGCTGCCGGCCGCGGCGTTGGCAGGGAGGAGTGAGCCCGCCCGCGCGAGCGGCTCAACGAAGAGAGGAGGACATCGACATGAAGAGGATCGTGACTGAAGGTATCACCGCGGGCGCTCTCGGGGCCACCGCGGTGGCGGCGTGGTTCCTGCTCTACGACGCCGCCCAGGGCCGGCCGTATTTCACCCCGGCGCTGCTGGGCGCGGTGCTGTTTCATGGGCTTCGGGACGTGTCGGCCGTTAGCATCTCCTGGCCGCTCGTGCTCGGGTACTCGTTGCTTCACTGGGCGGCCTTCGCCCTGTTCGGCGTTGCCGCCGCCGCGTTGCTGGCCCGGGCCGACCGCCAGCCGACCTTGCTGTTCGTCTTCGTCATGCTGGTCTGCTGCTTCGAGGTGTTCGTCCTAGCCCTGGTTGCCATCCTCGCTGAGTGGCTGTTCGAGGCGCTGGCGTGGTGGAGCATCGCGGTGGCCAATGCGCTCGCCGTCGCGGTCATGCTCTCTTTCCTGGGCCGCCGTCACCGGCAGGCATGGCAGAGGCTTCATGCCGCTCGTCTCCTCTAACCAACGTTGGCCGGGCCAATTCGTTCCAGACCTTCGCCCTTTCTCCCGACGGAACGGACGGACGCGCGGGACGTTTGCAGTGGTGAATCGGCAAGAACCCACAACCAAGGGGGGAAATAGATGAGTGACGAGCACAGGGTCGATCGGCGCGGCTTCCTGCAGTGCATGACGTGGGCAGGGACGGGTCTCCTCTGGTCCGTGACGGGCGGGGTCCTCTCCTCCCGCACGCTCGGCGGGGGCGCGGCCGAGGCCCAGACTCCGTCGGCCAGCTTCAACTTCGTCCAGATCAGCGACACCCACATCGGCTTCAAGGGCGAGGCCAACCGGGACGTCATGGGCAGTTTCGAAGCGGCGATCGCCCGCATCAAGGCGCTGGACCTGAAGCCCGCCTTCATCATCCACACCGGCGACATCACGCACACGCAGAAGCCGGGCGCATTCGACATCGTGACCGAGGCGCTCAAGGGCGCGAGCGTCGAGCGGACGTTCTACATCCCGGGTGAGAACGACGTCTTCGCCGACGGCGGCACCGAGTACCTCAACCGGTTCGCCGCCGGTCGGCCGGGCCACGGCTGGCAGAGCTTCGACTATCAAGGCGTTCACTTCGTCGGTCTCGTCAATGTGCTGAACTTCAAGGCGGGCGGGCTCGGCAACCTCGGCCCCGAGCAGCTCGCGTGGCTCGAGCGCGATGTGGCCGGGCTCTCGAGCAGTACGCCCGTCGTGGTGTACGCCCACGTCCCGCTCTGGTCCGTCTACCCGAAGTGGGGCTGGGTCACCGACGACGGGGCGCAGGCCCTGGGGTATCTCAAACGTTTCGGATCCGTCACGGTGCTGAACGGCCACATCCACCAGATCATGCAGAAGGTCGAGGGCAACATCACGTTCCACACCGCGCGGTCCACCGCCTTCCCGCAGCCGGCGCCGGGCGTCGGACCTGGCCCCGGTCCGCTCAAAGTGCCGGTGGAAGAGCTGTCCGGCATGCTGGGTGTCCGCGATGTGAGCTACGTCGCGGGCAAGAACGCCCTGGCTGTCGTCGACACCTCACTCGGCTCTGGCGGGCGCTAGAAGCGCAGGAGCAAAGGACGCTCGTGGTCACGAGCAGGGGGTTGTCTGGAGTAGGTGGGAGCGAATAGAGGTAGGCCGGTAGAGGATGCGACGGGACTACCCCCATCGCATCCTCTACCTTCACCGCGCTCGCCGGGATGGTCAGACCGGTGAAGGACCAGCACTTCGACCAAACGGCCGCATATTCCCTGCTCACGACTCCTCGCATGGGTCCAGCGTTTCGCAGAGCTTGATGGCGTGACCAACCCGGTCTCGTCCTGCGCGTCACCCGGGCAAGGTACTCGAGGCCAACCGCATCTGTCCTGGTTGTCCAGCACTCTACGCAGGCGTTAGAACGCGCAGCTCTTCCGCGGGTGTGTTTGTGGCGGAACGGAACCGATCGCTCGCCGTGACGTTGGCAAGGGTGACTGAAGTCGACTCGCGGAGGTCGTCTATGGGCAGACTCGTGGGGTTCAGCGTCAGCAGCTTCTTGCTCGCGTTTATCGCAGTGGCCGGGTTGGCTGCGTACACCGCAGCCCACCGTGCTCTTCGGCAAGACACTGTGATCCGGTCGCTCAATGTCGTCCACCGGTATGCACCGCCACCCGGAGGCGGCGTGATCAGGCCGCTCCAGGGGGGCAACCGTGAGGAACGGGGCTGGAGTCGCCGCGTTAGCAGAGGTGAGCAGAACCACTGAGCCCTGGAGGGAGGACGATCCAATGAGGATTCATCATCCATCGAGTCGGATGTGTTCTGGATGGAAGCCGGCGGCCGCAGGCATTGCGATGTGCGCGGTGCTGGCCACACCTGTATGGGCGGCGGCCGGATCGCACCAGAATGGCGCCCCGACGAAGGCCGGCCTTGAGGCCCCAGCGGCCGCAAGCCCCACTAACCCCAAGATCTCGATCATGAAGCACAAGTTCATCCTGCCGACCGTGACGGTCCAGGTCGGAGGGACCGTCACGTGGGTGAACCAGGACGAGGACGTGCACACCGTGGTCTCCACGACCGGGGCCTTCAGGTCACCAGGTCTCGACACTGACGAGACCTACTCATACAAGTTCACGAAGCCCGGCGTCTATCAGTACTTCTGCACGCTCCACCCCTTGATGGTCGGGAAGGTCGTGGTCACAGCGCCGGCGGCAAGGGGCCGTGATCGTGGCTGACGCGGCTGTCCACCGAGGTATAATCTCGGCCGCGTAAACCGCGACCCGCTGCGTCCAGGAGGACGACGAATGCCGACCCGGGTGGTGACGATCTCGCACACGACTGGCGCCGAAGGCGAAACGATCGGCCACACGGTCGCGGATCGTCTCGGCTTCCGTTACATCGACGAGGAGATCATCACGCTCGCCGCTGAGAGGGAAGGAGTCGACGCCGAGCTCGTCGCCGACACGGAGCGGCGCAAGGGCTTCCGGGCCCGCCTCTTCTCCGGCCTGACGGAGGGGCCGGTGGACGTCGGCGTCGCCGGCACCGGCGTCCTGGTGCCGGAGGCATGGCGCCCCCGCAGTGAGCATCTTCGTACGGTGATCGTCGAAGCCTTTCAGGACATGGCCCGGCGAGGGCAGGCCGTGATCGCGTCACACGCGGCGTCCGATCCCCCTGGCCGGCCGCGCTGACGTCCTCCGGGCGCTGATCACCGCGTCGTTCAATGTGCGAGTCAAGCGTGTCTCGCGCGACGGGCGGCACGGCCCGACCGACGCCGCGCGGTTCATCAGAGACAACGACGCGGGCCGCGCGGACTACTTCGAGCGGTTCTATCGCATCGAGCAGGAGCTGCCGACGCACTACGATCTGGTCATCAACACGGACGCGTTGACGGCCGACGAGGCGGCGGACATCATCGTCGCGGCGGCTCGCCGCCGCTGACTCCGCAGCTGCTGTGACAGCGGCTCCTGGCTCCTGGGGCGGCCGCGTCCGAGTCTGGCCGATTACGTCATGGGTACGGGCCTAGTTGGCTACGCTCTACTGGTCGCGCCGCTGGGGCCATCGGGCTTCAGGTTGCCGACGCGATTTCGGTGATTGCATGAGTACTGGCATTTCCCTCGGGCTCCAAGCTGACCCGAAACGGGCCGGATTGATGAGTTCGTTACGCACTTTCGGCTTTCTCCAAATAGCTTTGAAATACGGCTACATGATTCAACGCCTCGTCAGAAGTATCAGGCCAAAGATCGCTCGCGCGGAAGCGGACATCGTAAGTTGGCTCCATCTCAGCCTGCATGTTGTGTCCGCTTGCGTCGGGAAACGGGGTTGGTGTCGAGACGTGCACGATCGTGCCCGTCTTTCCGCGAATGTAAGCGGGTACCCGAACGTGACCGGACACAAACTCGTTCCTGACGCGAACTGTCTCGCCGATTGCAAAGGATTGGGGAGCAAAAGGAAGTCGGCCGGGTCCCAACGGACCCGACAATGGGAACTCTCCATCGACCAGCGACTCGAGTTCCTCCAGCGTCGCGATTCCCTTCTCTATAAGCAATGTGGCTATCGCGGTCAGGTGGCGCTCGAAATAGGGTGCGCTGATGTAATGTCGCGGCGTCATCCGCTCTATGGCATGGCGAAACTCATCCATGTTGCAGATGTGGGCCTCAATGACGAATGCCTGCAGCGCTCGAACGAGCCGGCCTCCAACTCTCATTGTGGGGAGCCGACGGATACTTCACTCGACCAAAGCCCTGCTTGCCACCTAGGTCGTGCATACCGTCCACGATCTCAGCCTTTCACCTGTTCGAGGCGCGTAACACCAATCATCGAGTCTTGCGTCACGATTGTCGCCAACTGTTGCACGGGCCAGTCAATCGTCGCGGGTGGCTGCATCGGCAAGACCATGTAGCGAGTGTCTGCCGTCGTATCCCAAACCCGGATCTCAGTACTCGCGGGTAGGTCGAGTCCCATCTCGCGCAGCACCGTGCGGGACTTGCGAACGACCCGCGCCCGATAGTCCAGGTCCTTGTACCAATCCGGCGCCGCCCCGATGATTGTATAAGCCGTGCAAGAGCACAGAGTGCACACGATCACGTTGTGAACGGTGGCCGTGTTCTCGAGTACAACAAGGTTTCGATGGTGCTCCGGAAACTCAAATCCTAGCTCGCGGGCGGCCGCCGTGCCGTCAACAAGCATGCGCGCGCGATATTCGGGGTCAGTCCATGCGCGAGCCACCATCTGGGCGCCGTTCGCGGTAATCCAGGCATCGTCGGCATGCTCAGTGAACTCGGCAACAAAGTTCTTCGGCATGTCGGCCTTCCGCCTGAGCACGATTTCCAGTGCGGCTGCCCGCTTCTCCAGCGATGCGGGTGCTTCTCTTTTCGTATCCGTCATGGGATCGAGCTTGCTTCTCGCCAACGTCTTGATTGCCTACTCGGCAAAGGGGGCTTGATGTAGCAAGTCAACCGAGGACACGCGCGTATATCCTGGAATGTATTTGATGCCGAAGTCTGCGATGAAATTGTCCCTTGTCGTACTCGGATGATTTTTGGCTATGCCGCAAAGGCACGTCGTCAGCATGTTCTTCATGTCAAGACGAGGATAGGCTGACAGGATGACTTTCTTGTCGTCATCACTCAGCTCCTGGTAACCGAGTCCGCCGTAGTCACACGCGATGCCGTTCTGACAGCAGGCCACGTCGGCGCCCTTATGCTGCGCAATCGACGGAGTGGTGTGGAGCGCGATCGAGTCCCAAACTACTTCTGCGCGGCGCTCCCCCATATCATGCGAAAGGGCAAAGGCGCGGCCGATGTCCGCTCCCACAACCTCGAAGCGACGATCGGGAGCGCCACCGCGCGCAAGGCCGAGATCGTGCAGAAGCACCGCCACCGCGACCAGTTCGGCATCCGGAGCAAGCCCGCGACTCTGTGCCAGCTTCGCGCCATAGAGCCACGAGCGCATCACATGGTTGAAAAGCCAAGGCTGCGATTCCGCTTCTGCGTGGGCGTAGGCGTCCCGAACGGCGGGACTGTCGGGTAGAGGCAGATCCAACTTCCGGCCGACGGCCAGCGCACCGCTGAAGCTAGGCCTTTCGCTTGCCGCTCATATCTCGCTCTGGGACCTCAGGCATGGTGACCAGCGCAATGAGCGGCGGCCCAGGCGTCGAGACGCACACGACGTTCAGCGCGGCTCGCTGCCGTGCGCGCGTTCACCGCCTCCAGTACTTCTGCCGGCGCCGTGTCCGGGCGGCCGGAGTTGAAGGGCGGTTCAGGCGCATATTCCAAGCCGAGCTGGACCATTTCCGCCGCGCGCGGCCCGCGCAGCTCCGCGATAAGGGCCAGCACGAAATCGATGCCTGCCGTGACGCCGCCCCCGGACAGGATATTGCCGTCCCTGACGATGCGGCCCTCATCGACGATGGCACCGAAGACAGGAAGCAACTCCCGCCATGCCCAGTGGCAGGCCGCACGGCGGCCGCGGAGAAAGCCGGCCGCGCCCAAAATGAGCGACCCGGTGCACACCGAAGTCAGATAGCGCGCGGTTGCTCCGAGCCGGGCGATCTCTTTGACGAAGAGGTCATTCTCGATCGCAGCGAGGCAGCCACCGCCGCCTGGCACCAGGAGCACGTCGCACGACTCGATCGCAGCCAGGTCGTCCAGGTTCGAAAAGGTGAGGCGGTCCGCCGTAACCGGTTCACCTCCCAGCGAAGCCACCCGGACATGCAGGTCGGGTGTACGCGAGAGAAACTGGTGCGGCCCAGTGAAGTCGAGCTGGGTCACGCCCTCGTACACCGGCACTACTACGCTGATTGGCTGTGACATCGCCGATCCTCCTTGGGGACAAGCTAAGGCCGGGACTATTTGACCGCAAGGCCATACTTCCCTATCATTCGGCCATGAGGACAGTCGGCTTCTACGTTGCCCCAGGCTTTCAGATGCTCGACCTCGCCGGTCCGGCCGGCGCCTTCGAAGCGGCAAATGACCGCCTCGAAAGTCCCGCCTATCGACTCCATGTCCTTGCGGCTGATAAGGGTGCCGTGACAAGCAGCCTTGGCGTGGCTATTACTGGTGCGTCGCTCGATGATGCCGTGCTCGATACGCTCGTCGTCACCGGCGGACAGATCGATCCGCTCTTATCCGCGGGCACGCTGAGCCGTATTGTGGAGACATCGCGCCGATGCCGGCGCGTTGTGAGCGTCTGCACCGGTGCATTCGCCCTCGCGGCGGCTGGATTGTTGGACGGGCGTCGAGCGACGACGCACTGGCGATATGCAGCGCGCCTTCAGCGAGAGTACCCATCCATCCGGGTTGAGGCAGATCGCATCTTCTGTCGGGACGGCAACGTATGGACGTCAGCTGGCATCACGGCCGGCATCGATCTCGCGCTGGCTTTGATCGAGGAGGACCATGGTTTTGCCATCGCCAAAGGCGTGGCACAGCACCTCGTTGTCTACCATCGCCGCTATGGCGGACAATCCCAATTCGCAGCTTCCGTCGATCTGGCGCCAGAGAATGACCGGATTGCCGCGGCCATTGGCCATGCTCGTGATCACATCGCCGAGGCGCTCACCGTCGAGCGTTTGGCGGAGGCGGTTGGCATGAGCCTGCGCCAGTTCAGCCGCGCATTCCGGGCACAGACTGGCACCACACCCGCGCGTGTGGTGGAACGGCTCCGCGCCGATCTGGCCCGAGGCCGCATAGAGACGACTGCCGAACCTGTCGAACGCATCGCGGACGCGGTCGGCTTCGGTGACGCCGAAAACATGAGGCGGGCATTCATCCGCATCTACGGACAGCCGCCTCAATCGATCAGGCGCGCAATTAGAAGTTAGAAGCGCCCGAACATCACGATACTCACTTCTTCTTCGGCCGGATCGCCTCCCATTGCTCGTCGGTCCAGTCGAGCATCGACTGCGTGCTGGCACCGCCGCCGCCCGACTGCATCTTGCCGCCATCGATCACCACGGCGTCGCCGTTGATGTAGGCCGCCCCGTCGCTCACGAGGAAGGCCGCAAGGTTCGCGAGCTCGATGTGCTCGCCCACGCGGCGCAGCGGGATCGTCTTCACGAGCTCCTCGTCGCCGCCGCGTTCCTTGGGCATCAGCCGACTCCACGCTCCCTCCGTGGGGAAGAGGCCGGGCACGATGGCGCAGGTGCGGATTCCTCTGGGCCCCCATTCGACGGCGAGGCTCTTGGTCATGGCGAGCACGCCCGCCTTGGCCATCGCCGACGGCACGGTGAAGGGCGCGCCCATCAGCGCCGATACGGTGAGGATCGACATCACGACCTTGTTGCGCTCGCCCGCGTCGATCCAGCGCCGGCCGGCGGCCACCGTGCAATAGGCCGAGCCGTGCAGCACGATGCCGAGCACCGCGTCGATGGCGCGTGAGGACATCTTGTGCGTCGGGGCCAGGATCTGGCCTGCGGCGTTGTTCACGAGGATGTCGAGCGGGCGCTTCTGCCAGATGCGGTCCATCATCGCTTCGACCGCGTCCGGCAGGCGCACGTCGCACCTTACGGTCTCGATCTCAGCACCGGTCTCCTTGGTCAGTTCCTCGGCCGTCTGCTCAAGCACGTCCTCGCGCCGGCCACAGATCACAACGTTCGCGCCGAGCTCGAGGAAGCGGTGGCTCATCGAGCGGCCGAGTCCCGTGCCGCCACCAGTCACCAGAATGCGCTTGCCCTTCAGCAGGTCGAGTTGAAACATCGCATCCTCAATTCTTGGCCATGGCCGCTCGCTGACTTCCAGGTTCGCGTGAGCGCAACGTCTGTGGTAGGACTCCGAATGAGGTCATCAGCTCGTCGAGACGCTGCCTTGTTCCCGCGGCGCGCTGTTGCCGCAGCCAGCGATCTTGGTAGTGGTCAAGTGGTGGCGCGGTCTAGGCCTAGGTCCTCCTCGCGAGTTTAACAGCAGAGGCGAGGCGCGGACCGCAGGGATCATGCGTTTACTGGGCAGTGGAAGCGACCGCTCTCGGGCGGAGGACATGTCGCATGCCGAGCACGCTGGAGTCCTTCGCCCCCGAGAGGGCCCTTCGTTCTCCTGTGGCTCAAGGACGGCCCCCAGACTGCTGGACGATGTACGTGGACACGCTGCCCACCAAGCGAAGCCCTGGGTAACTCCCGGGAAACGAAAGCCGCGGCTCAGCCCCGCCCCTAAACCCGCTCCGCTCCGGGTCCTTGACCCCTCTGACTCCGCAGACTACCCTCGGGCCACCCGTCTGACCTGTCCCGGCTCGCTGGGAGGCCCCCGGCATGCAGTGTCCCCGGTGCCAGCATGAGAACACGCCGAAAGCCAAGTTCTGCGAGGAGTGCGCCGCTCCGCTGGCTCGGACCTGCGCGAACTGCGGCACCCAGCTCTCACCCACCGCTAAGTTCTGTCCCGAGTGCGCACACTCGGCTAGCCGCCGGGCCCGCGCGAGCCCCGCTTCGCTGCACCACAGTCCTACACCCCTAAGCATCTCGCCGAGAAGATCCTCACCTCAAAGGCCGCCCTGGAAGGCGAGCGCAAGCAGGTCACCGTCCTGTTCGCCGACCTCAAGGGCTCCATGGAGCTGCTCGCCGACCGTGATCCCGAGGAGGCGCGGAAGCTCCTCGACCCGGTCCTCGAGCGCATGATGGAGGCCGTCCACCGCTACGAGGGCACCGTCAACCAGGTGATGGGCGACGGGATCATGGCGCTCTTCGGCGCCCCGCTCGCCCATGAGGATCACGCGGTCCGGGCGTGCTACGCGGCGCTGCGGATGCAGGAGTCAGTCGCGCAGTACGCGGAGGGTGTCTTCCGCTCGCACGGCGTGCCCATCCAGATCCGCGTGGGGCTCAACTCCGGCGAGGTGGTCGTCCGCGCAATCGGGTCGGATCTGCACATGGACTACACGGCGGTCGGCCAGACGACGCACCTGGCCGCCCGCATGGAGCAGATGGCGACGCCCGGCACGATCCTGCTCGCTCCCGCCACGCTGCAGCTCGCCGAAGGCTACGTGCAGGTCGCGGCCCGGGGACCGGTCGCGGTCAAGGGCCTGCCGGACCCCGTGGAGATCTACGCGCTCACCGGAGCGAGCGCGCAGCGGACCCGGCTCCACGCGGCCGCCGCGCGGGGACTGACGCGGTTCGTCGGCCGCGACGCCGAGATCGAGCAGATCCGCCGGGCGCTGGCCCTCGCGCAGGATGGCCACGGCCAGCTCGTCGCCGTCGTGGGGGAACCCGGCGTGGGGAAGTCCCGCCTCGTCTACGAGTTCACCCACTCCCACCGCACCCAGGACTGGCTCATCCTGGAAGCCGGCTCCGTGTCCTACGGCAAGGCGACCAGCTACCTGCCGGTCATCGACCTCCTCAAGGCCTACTTCAAGGTGCACGATCGCGAAACCCACCGCGAGATCCGCGAGAAGGTGACCGGCAAGCTCCTCACGCTGGATCGGACCCTCGAGCCGACCCTGCCGGCCTTGCTGGCCCTGCTCGACGTGCCCGTCGAGGACGCCCAGTGGCAGGCGCTCGATCCCGCCCAGCGCCGGCAGCGCACCCTCGACGCCGTCAAGCACCTCCTGCTCCGGGAGAGCCAGGGGCAACCAGTCCTCGTGGTCTTCGAGGACCTGCACTGGATCGATGCCGAGACGCAGGCCCTGCTCGACGGCCTGGTCGAGAGTCTGCCCACCGCCCGGCTCCTCCTGCTCGTCAACTACCGGCCTGAGTACCAGCACGGCTGGGGACGGCAAGACCTACTACAGCCAGCTGCGGCTCGACGCGCTCCCGCCCGAGAGCGCGGGGGAGCTCCTGAGCGCCCTCCTGGGCGACGACCCGGCGCTGGAACCCCTCAAGCGCCTGCTGGTCAAGCGCGGCAACCCCTTCTTCATCGAGGAGAGCATCCGGACGCTCGTGGAGACGCGAGCGCTCGCCGGGGAGCGCGGCGCCTATCGTCTGACCCGACCGATCCAGGCGATCGAGGTCCCGGCGACCGTGCAGGTGATCCTGGCGGCCCGGATCGACCGGCTCCCGGCGGACGACAAGCAGCTGCTCCAGACGGCCTCCGTCATCGGCAAGGACGTGCCCTTCGTGCTGCTCCACGCTGTGGCGGAGCTGACGGAGGATGCGGTGCATCGGGGGCTCGCGCATCTGCAGGCGGCGGAGTTTCTGTACGAGACGCGGCTCTTTCCCGATCCCGAGTACACCTTCAAGCATGCGCTCACCCATGAAGTCACCTACGGGACCCTGCTCCAGGAACGGCGCAAGGCCCTGCACGCCCGCATCGTCGGCGCTATCGAACGCTCCTATCCGGACCGGCTGACCGAGCACGTGGAGCGGCTGGCCCACCATGCGGTGCGCGCGGCGATGTGGGAGCGCGCGGTGCGATACCTGCGCCAGGCGGGAGAGAAGGCCGTGGCGCGCTCGGCCAACCGAGAGGCGATCGAGCTCTTCGAGCAGGCCTTGGCCGCGCTTCAGGCTGTCCGAGAGTCCGGAGACGCTCAGTGAGGCCCTCGACATCCGCATCGCTCTCGGTCCCTGCCTCGGGTCGGTCCACGGACCGGCGCGCGCGAATACGAAGCCTCATACGTCGCCGCCCGGGAGCTGTGTCTCCGGCTCGACGACCGGCCTCGGCTCTTCCCCGCCCTCTGGGGCCTGTGGCACGTGAGTTTCAACCGGGGGCTCTATCGGGAGGCGCGAGACCGCGGGGAGGAGCTGCCTCAGCTTGGCCAGGGAGCTCGGGGACCCGGTGCTTCTCCTCGAGGCCCACCACTCGTTGTGGACGACCCTGTACGGCAGCGGCGACCTCGAGACCGCGGAGCTCCATCTCCAAGAGGGCCTCGCACAGTACGATCCCTCAGCGCCACCGTGCCTATGCATCGGTCTACGGCGGGCACGACACCGGCGTCTGTTGCCTGAATTTCGCGGCCGTCAACGCGTGGACGCGCGGATATCCCGACCGGGCGCTCCGGTATTAGCCAGGAAGCGCTGCGGCTCGCCGGCCAGCTCTCCGATCCCCGGTCGACGACTATCGCGCTGTACTACGCGGCCCTCGTGCACCGCCAGCGTGGAGAACACCGGGCAGCCGTCGCGAAAGCCGAGGCGGCGCTAGACACTGCGAGCGCTCACGGGCTCCAGACGGACCGCCCCACCCTCCTGGTGCGTCTCGGGCTCGAGGGAGCGCTGGAGGAATCCGAGCTCGCGCGGCTGCATCAAGCAGCGCGGCCGCCCTGGTGGCTCTGGTTCAATTCGTTCGTCTTCTGTCTCCTCGCCGAGGCGTATGCCAGGGCCGGCATGCCGGACAGGGGCCTCGCGGCGCTGGCGGAGATTCCCGAGCAGGCCCTCGAAACCGTGTACGCGCCCGAGGTCCATCGCTGGCGGGGCGAGCTGCTTCTGGGCCAAGGCGACGCCCACGCGTCCGAGGCAGAGACCTGTTTCCGGAGCGCAGTCGAGGTGGCCCGTCGTGGCGGTCATCGCTCGCTCGAGCTTCGAGCTGCGACGAGCCTGAGCCGCCTGCTTGCGCAGCACGGGCACCGTGAGGAGGCACGACGGATTCTCGGCGAGGTCTACGGCTGGTTCACCGAAGGCTTCGACACCGCAGATCTCAAAGTCGCGAGAGAGCTCCTGGATTCTCTGGAACCGCCCCCGGAGCGGGAGGGCGAACCCATCCCCGACGACACAACGACAACACCGCCAGTATGAAGTTCGGCGAGGAGTGCGGAGTGCCTGCAATCTGTGAGGAGTTTCGTCAAGTGGAGAGCGATGATGCGCGGACACAGGAGGGGACGGGCCTCGGACTGACACTGGTCAAGAAGTTCATCGCGCTGCACGGGGGCCCGATCTGGGTCGAGAGCGGGCTGGGCCGGGGGTCCTCCTTCACCTTCACGCTGCCGGTGAACTGACGCGGTGGTGACCCGACGAGCGTTTCTCGGCACCTTGGCGGCCGGCCTCCTCGCCGCGCCGCTCGCCGCCCAGGCGCAGCAGGTAGGGAAAGCTCCCCGCATCGGCGTGCTTTCGGGCAACCATCCCGACAATGACAGCTGTCTAAAGGTACTACGCGGCGGCTTCAGTGAACTCGGCTACACCGAAGGACAGACGTATTCACTGGAGGTCCGATGGGCGGAAGGACGCGGCAATTTTTCTCGGCTGGCACCCGATCTCGTCAAGACCAAGCCCGACCTCATCGTGACTTTCACGGGCCCTGCGACGGACGCAGCGAAGCAGGCGACAGGCACCATCCCGATCGTCATGGCCATCGGCGTCTATCCAGTCGAGCAGGGGCTCATCGCCAGCTTGGCCCGTCCCGGCGGCAACGTTACCGGTGTGGCTTTGTTCAGTGCTGGGCTGATGGCCAAGCGCCTGCAGCTCCTCCGAGAGGCGGTGCCGGCAGCCTCCCGAGTTGCTGCCTTTCGGGTACCAGGCCCTTCCAACCACCCCATGGTGGAGGAGCTGGAGAAGGCGGCCGTTCAACTCGGGGTCCGGCTACAGGTCATCGAAGTGCAGCGCGCCGAAGACCTCTCCGCTGCCTTTCAGACGGCGGTACGGGGCGGCGCTCAGGCCGTCATGTCGACTCAGGGCCCATTTTTCGGGCTGAACCGTGTTCGAATAGCGGAGCTCGCCCCTCAGGAACCGGCTACCTTCTCTCTCGGGTGAAACCATGCTGCGGAGGCTGGAAGACTCTTGTTCTATGGGCCGAACGTCCGCGAGGTGTTGCCGACGCGCGGCCCACTACGTGGACAAGATCCTCAAAGGCGCCAAGCCCGCCGACCTGCCGGTCGAACATCCGACGAAGTTCGAGCTTGTGATCAACCTGAAGACCGCGAAAGCCCTCGGCCTCACGATCCCGCCGTCGCTCCTGCAGCGGGCGGATCAGGTGATCGAGTGATGGACCGGCGAGCGTTCATCGGCACCTTGACTGGCGGCCTCCTCGCCGCGCCGCTCGCCGCCGAGGCGCAGCAGGCCGGGAAGGTACCACGCGATCGGCTATCCTCGATCCAGACACGGCCACAGGATGCGCGCGTCGGCGAGTTTCGCGAGGGCTTCGCGAACTCGGCTACGTCGAGGGGCAGAATCTCGTCATCGAGTACCGGTGGGCCGACGGACGCCAGGAGCGGCTGCCCGCGCTCGCTGCTGAACTGGTCGCGCGCAAGGTCGACGTGATCGTCGACGTCGGGGCCTCGGTATGGGCGGCGAAACGACAAGCAACGCACCATTCCGATTGTCATTGCGTCGAGCGGAGATCCCGTGGGGACTGGCCATGGTCGCGAGCCTAGCGCGGCCCGGGGGGAACATCACAGGCTTGTCGTTCATGTCGAGCGAGCTGGCCGCCAAGAGGCTTGAGCTGCTGAAGGAGACGTTCCCGCGAGTCACGCGCGTCGCAGTCCTCTGGACCTTCCAGCTGACCGGTGTCGACGGTGCCGGAACTACGGCAGACGCGAGGCCGCTGCCCGCACGATCGAGCGTAACGCTGCAACCGCTCGGGTCCGCAATCCGGAGGACCTCGAGCGCGCTCTTCGGGGCGAGCACACGCGAGCGAGCTGACGCGCTGCTCGTATTCGCTCATGCCTTCGCGTTCGTGCACCGCGACCAGCATCGTTGAACTCGCCGCGCAGCAACGCCTGCCGGCGATGTACGGTTGGCAGCGAGTTCGTTGATGTCGGGGGCCTCATGTCGTACGGCGCCGAACGTCACGGACGATACTTCGGCGCGCGGCCACGCTACGTCGACAAGATCCTCAAGGGCGCGAAGCCCGGCGACCTGCCCGATCGAGCAGCCGACCAAGTTCGAGCTGGTCATCAACCTCAAGACCGCCAAGGCCCTCGGCCTGACGATCCCGCCGTCGCTCCTGCAGCGGGCGGATCAGGTGATCGAGTGATGGACCGGCGGGCGTTCCTCGGCGCTTGGCGGGCGGTCTCCTCGCCGCGCCGCTCGCCGCCGAGGCGCAGCAGGCGGGGAAGGTCTACCGGATCGGTTTCCTGCTTCGGCGCGCTCGCCGGACCCGTCGGCAGACCTCGACGCATTCCGGCAGGGCTTGCGCGAGCTCGGCTACGTCGAGGGCCAGAACGTCGTCATCGAAGTCCGATGGGCCGACGGGAAGGTACGAGCGGCTGCCTGAGCTTGCGGCCGAGCTGGTCCGTCGAAGGTCGGACGTCATCGTCGCGTCCAGCTACGCCAGCGGTCGCTGGCCGCGCAAGCAGGCGACCAGGACGATCCCCATCGTCTTGGCCGGCATTGCCGATCCGTAGGCAGCCGGGCTCGTCGCCAGCCTTGCGCGGCCGGGCGGGAACGTCACGGGCGTCGCATGCTCGATGCCGAGCTGGTCGGCGAAGCGGCTGGAGCTTCTCAAGGAAGCTGTTCCCGAGGCGTCCCGCGTGGCGGTCCTCTGGAATCCGGCCAACCGGCCGACGCGCTCGAGACTGCAGGCAGCTGCGAGGCGGCGGCCGCGGCCCTGGGCGTTGAGCTGCAACTGCTCGAGGTGCGAGACGCCGGAGGAGTTCGACAGCGGCCTTCGCGCGATGGCGCAGGCAGCGTGCCGAGGCGCTGTTCGTGCTGCCGGACGTCCTGACTCTTCGAGCGCAGCGACGCCGATCGTCGATCTCGCTGCGAAGCACCGGCTGCCGGCGATGTTCGGGCCATCGGCAGTTCGTCGAGGCCGGCGGCCTCATGACCTATGGAGCCGAACTTCGCGGAGCATGTATCGGCGCGCCGCCGACCTACGTGGACAAGATCCTCAAGGGCGCCAAGCCCGGCGACCTGCCCGTCGAGCAGCCCACGAAGTTCGAGCTGGTCATCAACCTCAAGACCGCGAAGGCCCTCGGCCTGACGATCCCGCCGTCGCTCCTGCAGCGGGCGGATCAGGTGATCGAGTGATGGACCGGCGGGCGTTCCTCGGGACCTTGACTGGTGGCCTCCTCGCCGCGCCGCTCGCCGCCGAGGCCCAGACGGCGGGGAAGATGGCGCGGGTCGGGATCCTCGCGCCGACAGTGCCGGTACCAATCACTCCTCAACCTGGCTTCGGAATCACTGCGGATTTGAGCCGGCGCCTGCATGAACTTCGGTAGGTCGAAGGCAAGAACCTCCTAGTTGAACCCCGCTTTGCGGAGGGCAGCCCCGACCGCCTGCCTGGTCTCGCCGCCGATCTTGTGCGCGCCAACGTGGACGTCATAGTCGCTATCAGTCCGCCCGCCATCAGGGCTCGATGCGTTGTTGTGCGTACTTACTTCGTTCAGTGTTTCTTCAGTAGGCGCCGCGACCGAGAACGGAACGTCAAAAATCCCCTGCTCGCGCTTGGTAGCGGTGACCGTCACCTCTTCGGTCAGCTCTGTGTCGAGCAGGAAGTCGAGAGGCTTCGGTGCGCCGGCCGAGACGTCGACTTCCTGTACGACGCGGCGGAATCCCTGGACGGCGGCACTTACCGAGTACGTGCTAGGTAGCACTGAGATTGAATAGCTGCCATCGTCGCCCGTTGTCGCGGTTCGCGATTCCTTGGTCGTAAGGTTTGTGGCCGTCACAGTCACCCCTGGGATACCGGCCGTTGTCGCATCGCGAACGACGCCGCTGATTCGGCTCTCAGGTTGCGCACTTGCAAGTTGGACTAAGGCAAGAACCGCAAGCGCGGTTGCGGCAATGAGGCGGGCTCTCAAGCACAGCGGCGCGCGCGCCATCGTTCGCCCGATGCTGGCGACGCCGCCAGGTGCCTTGTCGATCGCCTCGAACCTCCCTCGCACGTCCTGCGACGATGGGGCATCCTCGACCGGTGTCAGTCGGATCACGCTGAGTCTCCTGTGAAGTGGGTCATTGGCGATCGTGGACAGATCAACCGACCGCGATCCTGAGTACGTCCGACCGTTCTTCTTGGATTGGTTCCGCGCGTGAGGTCACCGCAGCCGCCCGGTCGCTCAGGAGACAGTTCGTACGCGTCGTGCTGGATCTCGCGGGGGAGCTGTTCGCCGAGCTAGTGAGGACAATTCCAAGCCGTTCGCCTGGACCGAGACCGCCGACCGGATCCTCGCGAGCATGGCGCGCTTCGCCCGCCGCACGACTGAAGGTCAGATGGCGGAACTTAATGTCGCGAACCGATGGGGCAGGACGTTAGTCGCCAGTACCTCGTTGGCGTTCGCGGAACGCCGCAACCTTCGCTCGGTTCCCGCACGCCGTTGCGCTGCAGAACACTCGGCTGTGCGCTTTCGTGCGATCGACGAACCACAGCGTGCACCCGGGGCCGGCACAGCGCTTCACGAGCGCGGGCTGCTCGGTCGCGACCAGCGACGCGATCTGTGCAGCGACGACCGCGATCAACTCATCCGCGGAATCGATGCGCCATCGCTCGGTGACCTGAAACCCGTCCTTCGTGGTGACCATTTCGGGATAGCACGTTGCTCGCGCCATCAGGTGGTTCAGGCGGCGGAGCTCCGCGCTGTAGGCACCGCCGGGGGCATCCCGCCAGCGCGCGATCCAGTCGCGGGCCCATCCCCGTAGCTCCCTGGCTTCGGCGGCAGCCGCGTCCAGCGCCGCTGCGCCGAAGCGACGCCTGAGCTTCGTGCGGTCGTGGCGTGCAGCAGCTGCGCTCCTTCGAGCCACGCGGCATACGACGTCCCGTCGCCGATCAGCTCGATGGGCGCGCCTCGCGGCGTCGGGCGAGTGTTGAGGAAGTCCATCGCCGGATGGCTTCCGAGGAACAAGGGCTTCATGGGGCTCCGGGAGCCATCGTAACCAGAAAACAGTCTCTTGACAAGTTACGCCCAGACTGCGTAACTTGCAAAATACGTCTTTAGGAGGTTACATGAACGGACTCGTTTCCACTCTGCCACGGGAGAAGCCCATGCCATTCAGAGCTCGTTACCCGGCGATATCGATGCTCGTCATGGTTGGCGCGCTGTCGGCGGCCATTCCGCCGGCAGCCCTCGCGGAGGCGCAGCCGCGGCCAGTGCGGGCGGACTCGGCCGTCACCCGCTATCGCACGGCCAAAGTCGATGGGATAGACATCTTCTATCGCGAGGCGGGCGTGGCGGATGCGCCGGCGATCCTGTTGCTGCACGGCTTTCCCACCTCGTCGCACATGTTCCGCAACCTGATTCCGGTGCTCGCGCATCGCTACCGCGTGATCGCGCCCGACTATCCGGCGTTCGGTCAGAGCGGCACGCCGGACCGTCGCGCGTTCACGTACAGCTTCGCGCGCTTCGCCGAGCTGATGGACGGCCTGTTGAACCAGCTCGGCGTCGAGCGCTACGCGCTGTACGTGCAGGACTACGGCGCACCGGTCGGTTTCCGTCTGGCGCTCAGGCATCCCGAGCGCATCACGGCACTCGTGGTACAGAACGGCAACGCCTATGAGGAGGGACTCAAGGAATTCTGGAATCCGATCAAGGCCTACTGGGCCGATGGTTCCGACGCGCATCGCGCAGCCCTGCGTGCGGGGCTGACCCTGGCCGCGACGAAATCCCAGTACCTCGACGGGGTGCGCGATCCGTCGCGGGTCGCACCGGACGCCTGGCTGCACGATCAGGCGCTGCTCGACCGGCCCGGCATCGACGAGATCATGCTCGACCTGTTCAAGGACTACGGCAGCAACGTCGCGCTGTATCCGCAGTTCCAGGCATTCTTCCGCTCGCGCCGGCCGCCGACCCTCATCGTCTGGGGAAAGAACGACGTGATTTTTCCGGCCGACGGCGCGCGTGCGTACCTGCGCGATCTGCCCGACGCGGAACTGCACCTGCTCGACACCGGCCACTTCGCGCTGGAGGACAAGGGCGACGAGATCGCCGCGCTCATGCTCGACTTCCTCGATCGGAAGCTGCCACGCAAGTGAGTGGGTTGATCACCGCGAGTTCCATCATTCACGCAGAAGAGGTTTTGCGAAATCGGCATTCACCGACACCCACGGTCGACCTGCATCCTACGGCACCATCGCTAACGCGCGCGATACCGCGGCACTGGCGGAGACAGGTCCCGGTTTCACTGACGAGGTGCGCACGATGGCCGAGCCACCGCTATCCTTACCTTTCCCTCTTTTAGCCTTTCCGTGAACGCCTTCGCTCGAGCTGGATCATGGGAGTTATGTGAAAGAATTGTCGCGGCACTCGCATGATGCACGCCAGCGATCCCACTGACCTCAGCCTCCTGCAGCGCATCGCCGCGCGCGATACCGCCGCACTGGCGGAGCTGTACGATCGCCACAGCCGGCTGCTCTTCGGTCTCATCCTGCGCATCGTCCGCGATCGCGGGGAGGCGGAGGAGATCCTGCAGGAGGCGTTCGTCCGGGTGTGGACGCGAGCCGAGATATACGACGCGCGGATGGGCGGACCGCTGCCGTGGATCGTGCGCGTGGCGCGCAACTGCGCGATCGATCGCCTGCGGGCCCGGCGGGTCCGCGCCACCGTGGACGCGCCCGCGATCGACGTGGCCGCAGTCGAGGCCGCAGCGCCCGCCACGGGCATCCAGACGCCGGAGGCAGCCGTATTGGATGCTGAGAGGCGGCGGACGCTGACCGACGCGCTGGCCGGCCTCCCGGCGGAACAGCGGCAGCTCATCGAAGCGGCCTTTTTCGAGGGGTATACTCACAGCGAGCTCGCGCAACGCTTCGGACTGCCGCTGGGGACGGTGAAGACGCGCATCCGTGCGGGCATGATCGCCATGCGCCAACGGCTGGAGCACGCCGTATGATCCCGGACGACATTCAGGCCCTGGCCCTTGCCGACGCGATCGGCGCGCTCGACCCGGACGAGCGCCGGGACCTGGAGGCCCGCCTGGCCGCCCTGCCGCCCAGCGTGCGCGCGGAGGTGGCTCACCTGTACGACGCGAGCGTGGAGATCGCGGCGAGCGCGAGCGGCGAGGAGCCGTCTCCAGGGGTTCGGGACGCACTGCTCGCCAGGGTTGCCGCGCCGTCCAACCACACGATCACCTCCACCGACGGGGAATGGGTCGAGACCGCGGTGCCCGGCGTGCGGATGAAGATCCTCGCGATCGACCGGGCGCGGGATCGGGTCACGATGCTGCTCAAGGGCGAGCCGGGCGCCCGGTATCCCGCCCATCGGCACTCCGGGCCGGAGGAGTGCTACGTGATCAGCGGCTCGCTGATCGTCGAAGGCCGGGTCCTGCGGGCGGGCGACTTCCACCACGCGGAGGGCGACAGCGATCACGGCGAGGCTGTGGACCGACGAAGGCGTGGAGGTGCTGCTCGTCGCCTCGGCGAGCGACTACGCCGGATAGTCACACTCCAGCCCTTCGAGATCCCCAGGTTCTTCCCCAGCCACATACAGTTGGGGTTCCTCGCAAATCCGCTGTCGAACGGCGCGACCCACGCTTTCCCGACGATTACTCCGACAGCGCTCGTCGTTGAAGGCGTCCCCATCCAAGCCCAACGTGGTCCTGTCGGCCGTCTGGCGCCGTCAGTTCGATCCTCAGTGCGGACCAACTCGCCCGCGCGTGCTTCGACACGTCATGACTTGCTCGCCCCTCGGTCTCGCCATTCCGCAACGTGTGCCACCACGATTGCTTGCTTCACTTGCTGACCCGTCCCTGTCGGCTCAGGACGACGCTCACCACGATGGCTGCTAGGCCGCGGCATGGGCGTTGCGCGCCGTGGTCCAATGGATCATGGTGCGCGTGCTCCGGACCGCCCTGATCGCCTCCCTGCTGTGTGCGCTGGCGGCGTGCCATCGTCACGCCCCCACCACTGTGCCGGCGAGCGCCCCCGGCGACCCCGCTCTCTCGATCGCCGGCAATCCCGAGTCCGCGTCCGGGGCGACGTGGACGCTCGTCGGCACGCTGGACGGTACGACCGTCGATCTCCAGGGCATCCTGCTGAAGCCGCGCGGCCGCGGACCATTCCCCGCGGTCGTGCTCAGTCACGGCGCCGGCGGCAACGCCCAGTCGTATGGCCGCGCGCTCGGAAGCGTGATGCGCACGTGGGGGCTGGTCTGTATCGCGGTCAATTACACCCACGCCCGCGGGGCGCCCCTTGGCGCCCCGGGGACGCTGCTCCAGCAAGGTGCGAGCCCGGCGAACGCGTTTCGCGCGCACGCGGCGGTCACAGTCCTGGCGCGCCTCCGCTACGTCGACGTCCGGCGCGTCGCCGCGCACGGTCACAGCATGGGAGCCTTCGTCACCACGGCGTTCGTCGCCGCCTATCCCGCCGACGTCCGCGTCGCGTCACACACGTCCGGCGGTGTCCTGCTGGATGCCATCCACCGCGAGGGCATGCCGGCCCCGAGCGTCGCGCAGGCCCGGCGCATCCAGGCTCCGTATCAGTGGCACCACGGCCTCCTGGACTACGCCGTCCCGTTCCTCCTCGACAGACGCTTCGACTCCGTCCTCACCGCACCCCATGAGGGCCATCTCTATCGCCGCCTCCGTCACGCCGAGGTCGCCACCGATCCCGAGGTGCTGTCGCGCGTCCGGGCCTGGTACACCGCCCACGGAATGTTTTAGCAGCCATCGCGGTGGAAGGGGCGCGACGCACCGGAACGGGCGATTCGCGGACATTCTGGACTGCGCGTTCTCGTCATTCAGAGCGGCGGGGGCGACTGATGGACAGCCCCACCCGTCACGCGAGTCCGTCGGCGAATAGGCCCCTCGCGCCGCTGGCTTTCCGGACGCTGCTTTGGTGGTTACTCAATCTAGACAAGGGGCCGACCGCCATCGCGACTCCCAGAACTGGCCTACGCGTACCACGATGCGCCGCTAGACGCAGTTGTCGAACGGCTTCAGCCGCAAGATCGAGAACCACATGGCAGCGGTGTCGCTGAACGACGTCGCCTACAACTTCATCAAGATCCACATGACTCTGCGGATGTCGTCAGCGATGTCCGCCGGCGTTGCAACGCGGCTGTTCGACGTGATGGATCTGTGAACTTGCTTGTCGAATCGGAGTCAGCAGAGGCCACGAAGGCCCGCGCCGTCGTGGCAGAATGGGCCAGCGGGGGATTGACCCATGACGCGGGTGATGCTCGGTGTGGTGCTAGGTCTAGCGATCGGCGCGGTGGATGTGCTGCTTATGTTGCCATTGTCATTCCCTGATAAACGGGCGGCGCTTCTGGGCGCATTCTGCGCCAGGTTCTCACTCGGGTTTTTCTCCTCTGTGGTCCAGTTGCCGTTGTCACCGATGATGACCGGGCTCGTCGTGGGCATCGTGACGAGCCTACCGGACGCCATCATCACAAAGGCTTACGTTCCGATCATGGCAACCGGCGTCGTTTTTGGTCTGGTCGCTGGCTTTATCGTGGGTCGGTCGGGCGCCTCATGACCCAACCGCTTACGCAGTCGTACTTCAAAGGAGCCCACTACCGAATCGCGCGCTTGTCAGGTACTTCACCGTGTGTCTCTGGTTCGTGTACGTGGATGGCCGTCACGGTTCTGCTGATCGCGACGCAACTCTCGTCGTGCTCCGTCAAGTCTTCGCGTCGCGGGTCGGAGGCGGTGCGTGCTATCGGGGCCTGCACCGCGCCGATCGACGAGCACGGGCTGCCGGCACAAGTCGCGGTGACGTGGATATCCAGAATGGACCGGGAGGAGCGCCACGCGCTGGATCGTCAATGTGACACCCTCGGGCCAGTGATCGTGCGGGCCCAGCCTGCCCTTGCTACCACTCGTCGCGCCTTCGACACCGACACCCTCACCATCGTCAACTGGAACGTGCACGTTGGTGGCGGAGATATCTTCGAACTGGTGAATCGCCTGGAGTCAGGGGCGCTCACCGGCATGCCTGTCCAGCACTATGTCTTGCTGCTTCAAGAGGCCTACCGCGCCGAGGGAGGGATTCCTGCCATCGTTGAGCCAGGCATTGGCGTGCCTGACCGAATCGCGCCCACCACCAAGGGCCGCGCACGTCAAGACATCGTGTCTGTTGCTCGACAACTCAAGCTCGCCCTGTACTATGTGCCCTCGATGCGTAATGGCATGGGCCCGCCGTGGGAAGATCGCGGCAACGCGATCGTGTCGAGCCTTCCGCTCGAGGAGATGACGGCGATCGAATTGCCCTACACACGCCAACGACGCGTGGCGATCGGCGCAGGCATTCGAGGTCATCACATATCGAGCGCCGCGTGGCGTTTGCGACTCTTCGTCGTGCATCTGGACGCGCTCGCAGGGCCGGGGCGACTGTGGTTGTTCGCGACCGGGTGGCGAGGTTCCCAAGCTGACGCGGTGGTCGAAGCCGTCGGTCATTTGGAAGCCGCCGTCCTTGGCGCCGACCTCAATACCTGGTGCCTCGGGCGCTGGGAGAGTGCGTGGAAACGGATCGCAGCGGTGTTTCCTCAAACGCGAAGCAGTTGGAAGGCCGATTCCTCAGCTCACGGGCAATTGGACTACATCTTCTTTCGCTTGCCACCTGGTTGGAGGAGTGAGACGCGACGTCTGAATAACGACTTCGGGTCCGATCACCGGCCGATCGTAAGCGTACTTCGGTGGAACCTGGCTGTGCCATCAGACTAGCCTCTAGCCCGTGGCGACAGGCCGCCGTCTCTCCGGCCGCAAGCTCGCAAATGCGAGAGTCAACGGAGTAGTCCGGTGGTGCCCATGTCGCAGCTGTGTCGGCGCACGCGGCAGGCGCAGTAGCATCGACGCCATGACCGACTGGTTCGCACGCCCCGTGCTTCACATCTCGAGCGTCGAGCCCTCGCTCCACTTCTTTGCACCGGCGCGACTCCCCGGAGAATCACTCAGTGGCTCCTCGGCCTGCTCGACGATGCCGCTCTAATCGGCGCTCCTCGCTCATTTCCCAGTTAAAGTCGTAGAACACACGCAGCTGATTGCCGTCCAGATCCGCGACCCTGAACTCACGCAGGTTCCACGGTTTGTCCTCCACTGCCTCGACAATCTTCGCCCCAGTATCTTTCCAGCGCTCGAACAGTTCGTCGACTTCCTGTTTGCTGTTGAGATTCAGCCAGACGATCACTGGGCTTTTCGGCCCGTGGACGGCGCGGAACGGCGCGTTCGTGAGGAACATTCGGCAATCCCCCTGCGAGATGCCTCCAATCCCGCCGTCATCGTTTCCCCAGTCGAAACTGAATCCGAGCACATTCACGTAGTACTCCGCGGCTTTGTCAACGTTGCTCACCGGAATCTCGGGAACGGCTTGTGGAAAGTGGGTCAGCATTGGACCTCCCGTGTTTGGAGAAATGCAAGGACGATCTGTCCGAACGCAGCGCGGCGACACCGGGTCCGATCCCTCGTACTACAATGTGGCCAATGGCAATGGGCAAGTGGAAGCGCGCGAAGCAGGGCCGACTCGCTACAACGTCCGGGTTCACTGGCTGACGCCCGATGAGCCGGTTGATTCGACGGCGATTGTCGTCGTATTGATGCGTGAGGAATTCGACATAGGTGATGGGCTGATGCACACGGCGGCGGCCGTGTCGTTGACAGATTCACAGGTTCATCGATTCAGAACACGTTGAATCCATCGACCACCGTGTATTCCGGCCCGCGGAAGCCCGTGAACCCGTTCTCGATCGACGCGGCGTCGAATCTCGCTTTCGCATCGTCGATAATCAGCCGGTGCTTCGCCACAACGCAATCGGTCTGCCCCGTCGGTTGATGCTGTGGCTGAATCCGCGACGGCCCTGGTCTCGATGGACTTCTTCACGGTCGACCATCACAAGACAGTCGATCGAGCGGGACACGAGCTGTGATCGTAGGTGAGATAGGCGGGTCAAGACGCATCGCAGGTGCGCGACGTCTCGACTGGTCCCTGCAACGATCAAAAACGACTCTTTGCTTTTTTGTACGCAGATAGAGCCGTCCCAAGGCTGGAACGGCCTCAGAAGCCAGAAGTTCGCCCTGGCGGCTCGCCGTATTTCTCGATGGGCAATATGGCGCCGCGCCGTGTCGCCAGCGCAGTATCAGCGCAAGCGCGGTACAGACGCGGTGCTGCCATGTGCCCAGCCCGACCGCCGGAGCCACAGCCCGAGGCACACGAGCGCCGCGAGAATGGCGAAAACCGTGACCTCGGGCGCGAGCCAATCCAGGGGCTACTTCCCCTTGCTTTCCCTCTTTCGCCGGTCCACCCAGGACTTTTTCATGCGCGCCGCGGCCTCGGCCCTCTGCGCGGGCGTAAAGGAGCGGCGCCCGATTTTCTTGGCTGCCTTCACCGCGCCGCCGGCGGCGGACGCCACCGCCCTCGCGGCCTTGGCCGCCTTCGGCACGCCGCTCTCGCCCATCTCGTGGAGCAGCGCCGTCGCACGGTCCCGGACGGCCGTGACCGCCTTGACCATGGCCTCGCGCTCGCCGTGCCAGGAGCGCCACTTGGCCTCCGCGTGTCCCAAGAATGTGCCCAGGGACTCCGCGATGTCCCCGAGCGCCCCGCCGTCAGCCTTCGTCTTCCTCGGCAATTTCGCTCTCCTTGTATCTTGAAATAGCGTCAACTTCCCGCCCAGCGGCAGCGCGGTGATCGACCGCACACAAATCAGAACCCCGTAAAGTCTGGCAACCGGAACGTGTACACAGAGCCGACCTTGTCGTGCACGTGACGATGCACGGGCATGCCTTCGCGCCTCTCCCATCGCTGCACCGGGGTGACGTCCCTTTTGAGATACGCGGCGATGTCCTTCCAGGAATCCAGCCGGTCCTCGGACGACAGCCCGACGGGCGACGACGAGCCGGGAGGTTCACTCATGGATAGCGGTCCAGCGTGGGGCGACTCGAACGATCCGATTCTACCGTCACCCACCGTGAACGGCGATCGACGATCGTCGCCTGGCACCGCCGCGGCTTCCGCCTCTTCGGGACCTGGAAGAGCCGACGCGCACAACCTGCCCGCCGGCGTGCATCGATGTCTCTGCCGACGGTCGCCCTGCGTTGCGAGTGAAGAACCACCACGCGCTGGGCCGCTGCCGCCGGTTAACCGAACCAATCATCCTGCGTAGTACCTGTCTACAGTAGCCTGCGCGTCAGGCTATCCGACTTGCTGACCATCGGAGAAGCGCCTTGACTCAGGACATCCGATTCACTCTGCGTCTTCTTCGCAGAAATCCGGCCTTCTCCGCCATCGCGATCGCGACGTTGGCGTTGGGCATGGGCATCAACACCGCAGCGTTCACGTTCTTCAACGCCTTCGTGCTGCGTCCGTTGCCTGTTCGTGAGCCGGAAACACTGGTGAGGCTGAATGCGCTGGATCGCAACGGACGGACTCACAACTTCTCCATCGCCGAGTATCGCGACATCCGCGACCGCAACGATGTCTTCGCAGGCGTGATCGCGCTCGCTCCGCTCCCTGTTTCGCTCGGTGACGCCGTCGCCGGGCGGGCGGCCACAGACTACGACATCATTCCCGCAGGCTATCAGTTCGCCTTCGGGTTGACGGTTTCCGGCAACTATTTCACGGTGCTTGGCGGTCAGCCTGCGCTCGGACGGCTCCTGACGCCGGAGGATGACCTCACGCCGCGGGCGCACGCGGTCGTTGTCCTGAGCGAGAGCTTCTGGCGCAGGCGATTCGGCGGCGACCCGACGCTCGTCGGTCGGAACATTCGCTTCAACGGCCATCCCTACGAGGTCGTCGGGATCGCCGCCAAGGAGTTCGTCGGCACTCAGCCGAACGTGCCGGACTTTTGGGTTCCCCTGGCCATGCGGGGGCAATTGCACGGCGATCCAGGGGATCAGCTGTACAACGAGCGTGGGTACAGGTCCGTTGCACTCTACGGACGCCTGAAGCCCCATGTGTCCGCCGGCACAGGCTGCCGCTGCGATCAACGTGCCGGCAGCGAGCATCGGCGAAGGAGAAACTGGGACCGCGCGAATCAGCATCACCGACGCGTCGACGTTCGTCAATCTGAGGGAGTTCATGCCGCTCGTCGTGCCGATGAGCCTCGCGGTCGGCCTGGTGCTGGTGATCGCGTGTGCGAACGTCGCGAATCTTCTTCTCGCGCGCGCGGTGGGAAGACGGCGGGAGATCGAGATCCGTCTGGCCGTCGGATCGTCGTATCGCCGCCTGGTCCGGCAGCTGATCACCGAAAGCGCGGTTCTCGGCGTGTTGGGCGGGATTGCGGGGCTGACCGCGTCTCACGTGGCGATTCGATTGGGCTATCCGGCCGTTCTATCGCGAGTCCCGCTGCCGTCGGGATTCCGGGATGCGTTCACGATCCACCTGAACCCGGATTGGCGCGTCTTTGCCTTCGTTTTCGCAATTTCCCTCGCCGCCGCGGTGCTGTTCGGGCTCGCGCCGGCACTCAATTCGGCAAGGGCCACCGTGACGAACGTGCGATCGCGCTTCCGCGACGCCCTGGTGGTGGCGCAGGTCGGGATCTGTCTTGCGCTGCTGGTGGGATCGAGCCTTCTGCTCCGCAGTATGTGGTTCGTCGAGGCCATGGATCCCGGTTTCCAGACCGCGCATCTCTACTCCGCCTCGCCCGGTCTGACTGGCGAATCCAATCCATTGCTGGACCGCAGCGCTGCCGCACAATTCCTGGCGCGGCTGGCCGACCTTCCGGAGATCGAATCGCTGAGCACCTGCCACAAGCTGCCTCTGAGCGGGATGTCTCCTCAGGCGAACCTCAAGAGTGCCGCGCTGCGCGTGGCGTACAACAACGTGGGTCCGCGGTACTTCCGGACAGTTGGTATTCCTCTGCTGCGAGGCCGGGACTTCACGGAGGCCGAAGCCACGACGAACGCGCCAGTCGCCATCGTCAGCGAAGGCGTCGCGTCTCGCATCTGGCCCGCCGAAGAGGCGCTGGGGAAAACGATCCAGCTCGCTGACGATGACGTGCCCCGGCAGGTCGTTGGCGTGGTCAGCAACGCGAGAGTCGGCCTTCTCTGGCGGCCGGAAGACGCGTATGTCTATCGTCCGATTGGCTCCAAGCCCGCCTACGCGATTTTCCGTGCGCCGTCCTGGTCGGTCTCCATGGCCGAGTCGACATTGCGAACCGCAGCGGCTGGCGTTCATCCGGCGTTGAGAGCGCCGGTACGCGCGATTGAAGCGTCGCTGGAGCAGACCTATGCGCCGTTTCGCTTTCTTGCCGCTGCAGCCGGGCTCATCGCCGCGCTGACTCTGGTGTTGGCCTCCGTGGGGCTCTATGGCGTCGTCTCATTGATGGTCAGCCAGCGAACACGCGAGATCGCGATCCGGATGGCGCTGGGCGCCATGAGCGGCGATGTGATGCGGACGGTGTTTGGATCCAGTCTGCGCCTGGTGGCTGTCGGAGTGGCAATCGGCCTCGGCGGCGGACTTGTGTTCGCGAAGCTGCTGGCGGTCGCGCTGATCGGCATCAAGCCATTTGACCTGGCGGCCTTCGCGTCGACCTCCGCGCTGATGGCGCTCGTCGCGGCCCTGGCCACGTGGGTGCCTGCCATGCGGGCCGCTCGCGTGGATCCGATGGTCACGTTCAGACACGACTAGCGAAGGTCAATCCAGCACCAGCATTCTTCGACCAGGCCACGAGGAGCGTGAACGCGGCCTGTGCTGCGCTGGGCGTCGACGAGGATCGACTGCGTCGGATCGTTCGGATCGGGAACGACGACGTTGCCACGATCACGACGAGTCTGATTGATTTTCACCACCAACACTCCGACGAACCAATTCGACTGTGCGCCAGATCACCGACCATCATGTACCGAGCCTCTGAACATCAACCGCAATGACAACCGAGAGATTTACCGGACTGGCACCACGCTCGAGCGGACGCTGCGGGTCGCCTATCCGGCCGGCAGCGGGCGGGTCGTGCTCCGCACCGAACTGGACTGGGAACGGGACATCGAGCCGGACACCGTCAGCGACGACCGCAACACGTCGACGTTCACCGTACGCGCCGATCAGCCCTTCCTCTACTTCAAGGCATGCCTGGTCGGGCGACCAGGGACGCCACTGGTCGGTGGGGCCGAACAAGCTCCTGCTGATGGCCGAGGACGACCAGCGTGTGTCCTATCCGTACTTCCTGACGCCGAGCGCGGCCGTTTTTCCCCGCTCGTGGAGTTCCCGTCCGCAATCCTCGGTCGGCAGCACCGCCTCCGCGTCCACGTGCCGCCCGGGTACGACGAGAACACGCTCGCGACCTATCCCGTGGCGTTCATGCAGGACGGGCAGAACCTGTTCTTCCCGGATGAAGCCTTCATGGGGCACGACTGGGAGGTCGGTGAGACCAGCGAGACGCTGAGGGCGATGAGCGCGGTCGAGGATTTCGTCATCATCGGGATCCACTCGGGCGATCGGATGCGGGAGTACACCTCGCCCGGGCTATGAGGCGTATGCCCGCTCGCTCGCCGAGGAGATCGTCCCCGAGGCGGAACGGCGGCTGCGCATCGGCAACAGCCGGCGCCATCGCTCGGTCTGGGGCTCCTCGCTCGGCGGCGTGGTCTCCTTCTATAGCGTGTGGCAGCATCCCGACGTCTTCGGTGTGGCGGTGTGCATGTCGAGCACCTTCTCGCACCGGGACGACCTCATCGAGCGAGTCCTGAGGGAACCGGAGCGCGACGTTGCCTTCTACCTGGACAGTGGCTGGCCCGGCGACAACTACGAAGTCACGATGGCGATGGCGATGGCGCTGGTCTCGCGCGGGTGGCGATACGGCGTGAACCTCCTGCACCTGTGCTTCCCCAGGGCCGAGCACGACGAGACCGCATGGGGGCTGCGCCTGCACCTGCCAATGCAGTTCCTGAACGGGGCGGTGGCGCGAGCCTGTCGAGTGGGCATGCCGGTCCTGGGCGACCAGCCGTATAGGTCGTAGTCGTAGTCGCGCCCAGCCCCAGCGGGCTGTGAGGAGCAACGGCCGCCAATCGCCCCAGCGCATCCGGCCAGGGGCGCACCTTGGCGCCCTTGATGCGCGCGATGTAGGACTGCGAGGTATCCTGGCTCACCATGTCTCGCCTCGCTCGACGTGGCTTCGCCCACTGATTCTCAGGCGCTCAGGCTTCGGCCTGCGGCCTCGCCCTTCGGGCTCGATTCCCACCGGCTCACCAACTCCAGGCCGTTGATTCTGCACGACCAGATCGCTGACCCACTCCGGCGTCGAACCACGCCTGCATTGCGCGCGAACTCGTGTGTCGCGCACGTGTTCCGGGTGTCGTGTCGCGTGCGGCGCCCTTCGGGGTTGCCTGTGCGACTAGCGGTGGTCGCGGCATGCCGAGCGAGAGGCGCGCGACCTCGCATGAACGCGCGATAATTTGGTGGCCGAAGCACCTGTTCGGAGGCAACGACTGCCGTGTCGATGACGATCGTCAACGTCGGCTACCGCTCCACTAACTTTTGGGTGGTGAGCGCGGGCTGCTCGCGCTTGCTCGTAGACCTCGGCTGGCCCGGGCTCTTTGGCACGCTCGAAGCGCAACTGCGGCGGAAGAACATTCCCCTCACGGAGATCACACACGGTTTTGCCACGCATTACCACATGGACCACGCCGGCGCGGCGCAGGACCTCAAGAACAAGGGGATGCGGCTTCTCGTCATGCAGGAGCAGGTCGCGGCGGTGCCGGCGATGATGAAGTGGGGAAGAAAGATGCCCGGCTACACTGAGATCGACACACGCGACAACCTCGTGATTGCACCCGCCGACGGCCGCGCGCTACTCGCGACCCTGGGCATCACCGGTGAGCTCATTCACACGCCGGGGCATTCCGATGACAGCGTAACGCTCTTGCTCGAGACCGGCGAAGCATTCACCGGAG
Source organism: uncultured Candidatus Rokubacteria bacterium (assembly GCA_963734175.1). Classification (GTDB taxonomy): domain Bacteria; phylum Methylomirabilota; class Methylomirabilia; order Rokubacteriales; family CSP1-6; genus AR5. Next base: position 18,018 of record CAVTGC010000009.1, on the reverse strand, counting down.
ATCTCACGGACCCCAGACTGATTGGGCCAGAAGATCCTGATGTGGTGATGGCGAGCTGGCGCACCCTGCGCGACCGTGGAGCGAAGACGGTATACGCTGGTCACGGGCCGGTTCGGCCGATGCCGGACATCTAGACGAACAACATCGCGGAGATCCGCAGAGAAGCAACGGCGAGATCAGTCCGTCGTCAACGAAGCGGTACGAGAGTCGACAAACAATCGTAATGAAACACGCCGCAGGGAGGATGTTCCAGAAGTTGTTGGCGACGGTGAAGGAGGCCGTCGCCAGGAGATAGCCGGGGGCCCTCAATCTCCGAACCGGCGTTGCGAAGCCGCTGGGCGGTCGCGGAGGCGACGGGGGAGCCACGCTGTCAGCCAAGCCCGCTCTACTCGGCGTGCGGCGCGAATCGAGCCGGTGCGTCAGGCAACGACGCATGTATCAGGACGAGTCGAGTGAATCGGTACTGCTCCAGTGCGGGATCAGAAGACGGCTTTCACGCCGAACTGAATCTGGCGCGGCGTGCCGACGATGCTGGTGATCGTTCCGGCATTGCCCGCGCCGATGGCTGCGTTCGGCAGATCGAATTGCGGCGTGTTGAAGAGATTGAAACACTCGGTGCGGAATTGCAGCTTCAAGCCCTCGGTGATGCGGAACTCCTTGAACAGCGAGAAGTCGAAATTCACGCGGCCCGGCCCGTACAGGATATTCCGGCCCGAATTGCCATAGGTGAACTGCGCCGGCGTCGCAAACGCCGACGTGTCGAACCAGCGGTCGACGGTCGGGTTCGACAACGTGCCGTCGCCGATGCGATCAGGACGGCTGCCCGTGCCGGTATTGACCGTCGCCGCATTGAGCGTCGGCGTGAACGGCAAACCGGTCTGAAACGTGTTGATGCCGTTGACCTGCCAGCCGCCCAGCACGTATTCAGCCGGGCCGCCGCCGCTCAGCCATCTACGCCCCTTGCCGAAAGGCAGCGCATAGTTCCAGGCGATGGTCAGACGATGGCGGATGTCGAACGGCGAATTGCCGCGATCGGCGAGGCGATTGCGCGGATCCTGCGGCAACGGCCCGTCCGCGCCGCCGCCGAAGCTCTGGCCCACCGTGTCGATCGAATGGCCCCAGGTATACGAGAGCAAGCCGCTCAACCCGTGCGTCAACCGCTTCTGGGCGCTGAATTGAAACGCGTGATACGCGGCCATGCCGTCGGACACGGCCCAGGTCACATCGGCCAGCGCGGGACGCACGGCGAAAAACGGCCGTGCGGTTGTTGACCGGCTCCCGATCCCGGCACCGCCTGATTGAGGTTGTAGGTGGTGTCGAGGTGCCGGCCCAGGTTGCCGACATACGAAGCCTTGAGCAACAAGGACCAGGGCAATTCGTGTTCGACCGTCAGATTGAACTGTTCGGCATAACCGGGCTGATAGTTCGGATCGACGCCGATCACGCTGCCGCTGGGATTGTCGGCAAGCGCCAGATCGAGCGGCGGAATCGTTGGGAAGCCGTCGCTGACGCGCCGCGTGACGAATTGGTTGCCGGGGTTGAAGCTGTAGATCGGCCCGAACGGCACGTGGCGGTGCAACCGCAAGGCGGCGCCGCCGTTCCCCGGCGTGTTCCAGAAGATACCCGCTCCGCCGCGCACGACGGTGTGTTGCGCCAAGCTGGTAGGCGAAGCCGAGACGCGGCGCAAAGGCCTTCTTGAAGGTCTTGACGCCCGCGGTCTCGCTCACGCCGTTGCGGCCTGCGACCAGGACCGTGGCCGTCTGCCGGATCGAAGCTGGCCCACAGATTCGACTACTTCGCTGAACGGCGTGTCGAGCTCGTAGCGCAGCCCGATGTTCAACGTCAGCTTTTGCGTCGCGCGCCAGTCATCGGCGACATAGGCGCTGTACTCAGTGCCGCGAATGCCCACATCAGGCCAGCAGGTAGTCCTGCTCGATCAAGCTCGGCGCGCCGAGCAGAAACGAGGCCATCACGTGGCCGCCCGTGTTGTTCGCCGGGTTGTTGGTGATGTTCGGCGAGAAGTTGAAACGGCCGTTGCCGCGGTTGGTCTGAAACTCGCTCATGTGCCGGCGGCGCACGTCGAAGCCGGTCTTGATCGTGTGCTTGTCGCCGGCAAAGGTCAGATTGGCCACGTATTGAAACGTGTTTTCGTGCCGCAGAATCGGCAGCGAGCGGCTATGACCGATGCCCGTATAGCCCGCCGGGCTGAAGATCGGGATGCCGTTCTGCTCATCCTGCTGGTTGGCGTTGGGCACGCCGAGCTGTTCGCCGAGCTGATCGCCAGGCGCGACGTCGGCTTGCGTGAAATCGAGATTGAAGCGGTTGTAGCCGGCGCGCGAATCCAGAACCAGGCGCGGCGAGAACACGTGCACCCAGCCGAACACGGCGTGCTCGCGCGCGCAGCGCCGAAGGGCCCGCGAAGGTGTCCTCATTGCCGAGGCCGACGGCTTTCGACAAGCCGGGAAGCTGGACGGGAGCGAACGTGTACGGGTTGATGGTCGCCGTCTTCGACCAGGAATAGCGGCCGAGGAAGTTGTTCCGTTCGCTCTGCGTGTGATCGACGCGCACGTCGAACTGATTCCAGTCCTGTGTGCGCGTCGGCGACGTGACCAGGTTGTTGGACAATGCCGAAGTGGTCGGCAGCGGATAGGCGTTCATCAACTTGGCCGTCACCGGGTCCCAGCGGCTTTGCGGAATGACATTGCCGGGGAAGGGCTGGCGCGTGAAACCCCCGCCGGGGAGCGCAACCGTCGTCAGCGGGTCGTAGATCGCCACCGGCAGCTCGCTGAAGTCCCCCTGCCGCATCTTCAGCGGTCGGCACGGTGTTGACGAACACGCGGCCCAGCTCCTGACGGAACCCGTCGTAATCGGCGAAGAAGAACGTCTTGTTCTTGACAATCGGCCCGCCAATCGCGCCGCCGAATTGATTCTGCTCGAACGGCGGTTTCTCCTGCCCGGCGCGGTTGGAGAAGAAGTTGTTGGCGTCGAACCGGTCGTTGCGCAGGAACTCGTAGGCCGCGCCGTGAATCGTGTTGCCGCCGGACTTGGTGACGACATTGACCTGTCCGCCGGGATTGCGCCCCTGCTCGGCGGAGAACAGGTTGGTCTGAACCTTGAACTCCTTGATCGCTTCCACGTTCGGGCGCATGACGATGACCAGCGTCAGCCGGGTGTTGTTGTCGATGCCGTCGTAGAGATAGTTGTTCGAGTTTTCCCTGTTGCCGTTCACGAACAGCTCGGTGCCGGGCCGCAGGTCGTCGGGCCGCGTCCCGCTCATGATCGTGCCGCGCATGCCGGAGCCTGCGCCCGACACGCCGGGAGCTGAGCGTGGCGAGTTGCACGAAGTTGCGTCCGTTGAGCGGCAACTCCTGCACCTGCTTCTCCTGAATCACGCTGCCGAGCACGGACGACTGGCTTTCGAGCAGCGGTGCGGTGCCCTCGATCAGGACGGTCTCGCCGACCAGCGCCGACTTCCAGCTCCAAGTCGACCTGCGCGCGCTGATTGACCTGCAATTCCACGCCCGTGCGCTCGACCTTGCGAAAGCCAGGAACTTCGGCGGTGAGCCTGTAGCGACCTGGCTGCAGCGATGTGAAGATGTAAGTGCCGCCGTCACCGGTCGTGGCCGAGCGGCTGACGCCGGTGGCTTCGTTGGTCAGCGCGACCGTGACGCCGGGCACGACGGCGCCGGAACTGTCTTTGATCGTCCCGACCAAATCGGCCGTCGTCACCTGGGCGTCTGCCGTAGTCGACGAGAGCAACAGCAGAAAGCCTAGGGCGAGAAGGAGCGAGAATTGCTCTTGCCGGAGTTTCATGGCCTTCCTCCTCGAATGCGGGCAATCGGCAGCCGTCAGAGACGGGTGGCCGCCAGTGTGCTTCGGGAATATATACTGCCGCCGAACCCTGAGGCCACCGGACAAGCTGCAATGTGCTAGTAACTGGCGTGTGCAAGAGCCGATCGAACTCACGCGGACGCTGGACGAATCTTTCCGGTAAACCACGTCTTGGATCGTGCGCCTTGGATCGCCCGCGGACGATGCGCTGCGAGCGGTGGTAGTCGTCGACGAACGATCAATCGTTGCCGTTGAGCGAACCGAGGGAGCCGCGTGTCGCCCCAGAGCGGGCGGCACGGACGGATGGCTCGTCGCGATCCCTCTGGTCGAGGGCCCGTTTCACGTCCGGATCGTCCTCACGCTTGGTCTCGCCATCGGTTTCAATGATCCGCCAAGCGGGACGCCCAGCTACGCGTACCCGGCTGACGAGGGCGCGTCGCTCCTGGGCTTGCGGCTAGGTGTACATCGGCCGGTTCGCCGAGAGCGCGGACCAGCCGCGACCGACGCGATAGACGAACCAGATCGTGAGGATCGCGAGCGGGATCCACACCACGAGGACGCCGATGCCGAGCGTGAACACCACGAACCCGAGGCACAGGACCGTCCAGAGCAGGCCGTACCAGAAGGTGCGGATCTGCCAGCGGAAGTGCGAGTCCAGCCAGGTGCCGCGCGCTTCGCCGCGCTTGATGTAGTTGAGGATGACGGCGATGATCGACGGCCAACCGATCAGGAAGGCACCGATCACGGTGGCAGCGCCGAGGAGGCCGGTCAGGATGCTGACCGCGTGCAGGGCGTAGATGACCTGCGTCCAGCCCACCAGCGACGAACTCGCCGGCTGGGCCATCGAGTGCGTGGCAGAGTAGCTCATACCCGGATCTGACGCAGGCCGGCCGTGGAGGTTCCGTTGCGACCGTAGAGGTTCAGTGGCGCTGCGTGCGAGCTGAAGAACGGCCTTTTCAGTAGGAACAACAGTCGGAAGACCGTCCTCCTTCTAACACCCGCGAAGAAGGATTACTGCCCGTTGAAGCCGTCACACGACACCTTCGGGTGCCAGTTCACGAACGTCCCGGCCGGATTCTCCTTCCACGCCCACACATGCAGCGTGTAGAACGCCGGCAGCCCGAACCGATTCGGCGCCTCGAAAAGATGCAGCAGCTGACCCATGAGCTGCGGGGGCTCGCCCGGATGCTTCGCATCCCAATCGGCCGCGAACACCAGATAATCGGCGCCCGTGATCCGCAGGCGTCCGTTCGGCGCCGGCTCGTAGATCACGATCTCGGGATGCGCCGGGTCCAGCTCGCCGTCGATGACGCGGGGCAGGTTCACGAAGTGCAGCCCCATGGCGCCCCAGTCGCCGCCGCTCACGCAGCCGAAGAGCAGGCCGTACCCTTCGCGCTCGGCCACCGCAACATCTTTGAAGCGTTCGGTCGCTTCGCGCACAACCTTGACGAGCGCATTCGACGTGCTCGCCGCCGCATGGCTCGCGTGATCCTGCGCGCGCGGGCTCGACGGCACGCACATCGCGAGCACCAGCGCGCCGACCACGGTGCGGGCGGCACGGGCCGGATCGGCCGCCGCGACACGCGGCCGCAAGCCGGGCACAATCATCGGCACGCGGCGACGATACGCGGCGTACTCCGGGTGCGCGTGCAAGAGATCGCGCTCCTCGAATTGAATCGCCAGGATGATGTATGCGGTCGTGGCCAACGCAAACACGAGATGCGCCAGCGTCATCGTCGGGGTCATCCAGAATGCGAGCAGAAATCCGAAGTACAACGGATGCCGGACGAATCGGTACGGCAGCGGCGTGCGGAATGCGAGAGGCGTATACGGCCGGCCAATCAGCGGCAGCCACACCTGGCGCAGTCCGAACAGATCGAAGTGGTTGATGAGGAACGTCACGATGAGAACGGTCGCCCATCCGGCGGCAAACAGCGTCCACAGCGCGACGCGCGCGGCCGCGCTCTCGACGGACCAGATCTCGATACCGATCGGACGCCACTGCCAGAACAGCAGCAGCAGCGCGAGGCTCGCGCACAACACGTACGTAGAGCGCTCGATCGCCCATGGAATAACCTGCGTCCAGCGCTCCTTGAACCAGCGTCTCGCCATCACGCTGTGCTGAAGGGCAAAGATCGTCAGCAGCCCGCAATCGATCGCCAGCGCCGTCGGCAGGGATGATTCGACGGGGCCGTCGAGCGTGCGCGGCATGGCGAAGCCGCCGACGAAGGCGATCGCGTACAGAAATGTGGCGAGAAAGAGCAGATACGCCGCGGCACCGTAGGCAAAAAACGTCAGGCGTTTGGTCATCATTCCCTCCTGTTGTCCAGCGAGAATGCGCCCACTCGCGCGCGGCAGGCCATCGGCGCTTTGTCCCGGTCCGAGTGGAATTGCGGGCCCGAACGTGAGACAAATGTCCCGGTCGGCCAGATGAGGACGTCTCCGAAGATCCGCCAGCACGTTCGGTACATCACCGTGCCGGGCGGAACCCAGCTGGCATGGGCTGAATCGGGTGCCGGCCCGATGCTCGCGAAGGCCGCCAACTGGCTGAGCCATCTCGAATACGAATGGGAAAGCCCCGTCTGGCGGCACTGGATCCAGTTCTTTTCCACGCACTGGCGGTTCGTGCGCTACGACGAACGCGGCTGCGGCATGAGCGACTGGCAGGGCGGCACGCTGTCGCTCGATCAGTGGGTTGCCGATCTGGGATCGGTCATCGAGGCCGCTCGACCCGAAGCGCCGGTGACGCTGCTGGGGATCTCACAGGGCGCGGGCACGTGCATTCAGTACGCGCTCCGACATCCGGAACGCGTCGCGCGAATGATTCTGTATGGCGGGTTCGCGCGGGGGTGGAAACGGCGCGGGACGCCGGCGAGCCAGGAGATGTATCAGGCCATGGTCGATCTGATGCGCCTGGCCTGGGGCAAAGACAATCCGACGTTCCGACAAGTGTTCACGTCGCGATTCATTCCCGGCGGCAGCCACGAGCAGCTGCAGTGGTTCAACGATCTGTGTCAGAAAACGACCCCCGGCGAGATGGCGGCTCGCATCCAGGAAGCCCGCGGCGCGGTCGACGTCACCGCGGACCTCGGCCGCGTGACGACGCCGACGCTCATCCTGCATGCGCGTGACGACGAGGTGGTCCCGATCGCGGAAGGACGCCTGCTCGCGAGCGGCATTCCTGGTTCCGAGTTCGTCGAGCTCGACTCGCGCAACCACATTCTGCTCGAGCACGAACCGGCGTGGAGGCGGTTCTGCGATGAAGTGCTCGCGTTCCTGCAGACCGGACACGGAGCGAGCGATTCGCCGTTCGCGGCGTTATCAGCTCGCGAGCGTCAAGTGCTGGCGCTCATCGCCGACGGCTTGAGCAACGCCGACATTGCCAATCGCTTGAACATCAGCGAAAAGACGGTCCGCAATCACGCGTCGAATCTGTTCGACAAGCTCGGTGTGTGGTCGCGCGCGCAGGCGATCGTCTTCGCGCGCGATCACGGATTCAGCGGGTGACGTACGTCCTTCATCCGGTCGTCCAGGCTCCGGGCGGCGTGACCAATTTCCACACCCTACAGGCATCCTCGTGAGCGGGGGGCTGCTCTATCAGCAGGACCCTCTCAGGCGATGCAGGTGTCGGGCATGCCTATGCCCTCGCGGCCGGGCGACGTCTCTGGTCCTTCCGCACAGGCGACTGGGTGCAGGGCTATGTTGCCACTCCAGAGGCGCCCTTTTGAGCAGCGAGGATTGCCACACCTACGCGGTTCGCCCGGGCAGATAGCCCGACCCGGAGGCAGAACATGCGGATGCGAGGATCGCCAGGCACGTCGGGACGAGCGCACCCAGCAGGAGGCCCAGCGGGGCGATCGCGCCGTCGCAGAATCTTGTGACCGCGGACGTACGGCCGCCTCACGCGGTCAAGCCGACATCGACGCTCATGGCACGCTCGAAGCGGGCGATCTGATCGCGCGTCCCGAGCACGGCCACGAGATCGACGCCTCCAGGCGGGCGCCGCCGTCCGGGTTCGCCAGGAGAGAGCCGCCGCGGATGATGCCGACGATTGACGCGCCAGTCGAGGAGCGGACGTCGAGCTCTCGCAGCGTGCGCTCCTCGAACGGGCTGTCGTCTGGCACCCTGACCCATGCCAGATCGAGCTGACGGGCGATCTCGCCGATACGCGACATCCCTCCGATGTCGCGCTCGCGCGTCGCGTCCGCGTCGCCGTATTGTTCGTGCCTGACGGCGCTCGCCACGTGCAGGATGTCGTGCGCGGGAACGTTGAAGTGCAGCAGTGCCTGCCGTGTCATTTCGATGGCCGCCTCGAACTCGGGCGATGTGACTTCCTGAATGCCCAACGCGTACAGGGCCCGCACCGCATCGCCGCTGTCAGCCCGGGCAATGATCGGGAGCGCAGGCTGGAGGCGGCGGCCGGCCTCGACGATGCTCCGCACGTCGGCGAAGGCCGGAACGGTGACCAGAAGCGCTCTCGCCCTAATGACGCCGGCTGCGCCGAGAACGACCGCCTGGCTGGCGTCGCCGTAGATGACCGGGAAGCCCGCCTTGCGCGCCTGCTGCACGCGGCGGTCGTCCGATTCGATCAGCACGAACGGCAGACCGGTTGCGAGAGGGCCTCGGCCACGCTGCGGCCGACCCGACCGAAGCCGGTGATGATCACGTGGCCCGACAGCCCGTCAGAGGGCACGTTGATCGCTTCGTAGACCTCCTTCGCACGACGAGGCCAGAAACGCGCGTACACGATCGGAACAAGGCTGGAGACCATCGGCGTCAGGACCATCGTGACGATGGCGACATTCAACGCCAGCCGGTAGACGTCGTCGGCCAGCGCTCCCATGGACAATCCCACCCGCGCCAGGACAAACGCGAACTCCCCGACCTGGAAGAGCGTCAGCGCGACGGCAAGCGGCACGACGTTCCAGTAGCCGAACGCCCTGACGACGGCGGCCAGGATCGCCGCTTTGCCGAGGGCCACCGCTGCGACCACGAAGGTGACCGCGCCGAGCTGCCGCCACACCTCCATCGGATCGAGGAGCATGCCGACGGAGACGAAGAACAGCATGCCGAACAGGTCTCGCAGCGGTACCACATCGCTCAACGCCTGGTGTGAATACTCCGACTCGTTGACGACGAGACCAGCCACGAAGGCGCCGAGCGCCATTGAGAGACCGAATATGTGTGCGACGTATCCCACGCCGACGGCCAGCGTCAGCGTCGCCAGGAAGAACAGCTCGCGAGAATTCCATCGCGCGACGAACGCCATCAGGCGCGGCACGACACGCGTCGAGAAGAGAACGATCGCGCTGAGCAGGAGGGCGGCGCGCCCCATGGCCGTGATTACCTTCATGAAGTCGGCCTGAGGGTTGCTCAGTTCCGGCAGGACGATCATCAGCGGGATAACCGCCAGGTCCTGAACCACCAGGATGCCGAGCATCACACGACTCGACAACGTCCCGAGTCGCCCCTGGGCCTGAATCGTCTTCAGCGCGACCATCGTGCTGGACAGCGACACGAGGGCGCCGAGCCACAGCGCCGGCCGCCAGGCCCAGCCCAGCGCGAGACCGATCGCCAGGCCGAGCAGGATGGTGAGGATGATCTGGATGGCAGCGCCCGCCAGCGCGACCGAGCGGACCGGGGCGAGCTCGCGGAACGAGAGCTCGAGGCCGAGCGAGAAGAGGAGAAGGACGACGCCCAGCTCCGCCAGTTGCTCGATGTTCGCGACGTTGTCGACCGTCGGCCCGACAGTGAAGGGGCCGACGACGATGCCGGCAAGGATGTAGCCGACGATGAGCGGCTGTCCCAGGCGCTGCGCCAGCAGGCCGCCCGACAGGGCCGCCACCAGCACGAGCGCGAGATCGGCGAAGAAGTTCATCAGGGTCTGACCGCCTGAGGCACGCAAATCATAGTGCGATCTGTGCGGCCGGACGCCTCGATCCCGCTCTCTCTCTCAGCCAGCGTACACCGGGCGGCCCTGTCGGCTTGAGACTGTGGTGTGGCTGTCACAAAGTCTATCGAGCCTGATTCAGGCTGCGTTCAGCGGACGCTCACGCCCGTGATGCGTCCCGGACGGCTCGACACCGGCGGCGGAGAGTGTGAGGGTTCGGGGTCGGCGGCTTGAGAAGAGAGCAACTGCTCGAGCCGATGACCCGTTCGACGTAGGCATTCTGCCAGGGCGAGCGCGGCGCCGTGCGGACCGCCTGGATGTTCATAGCGGCGACCGTGGGTCGGCAACCAGTTTCGGCCGGGGCGCCATGTGCTCTCGGCTCTCAACTATCGCACGGTGATGCGCCGGCGCTGGCAGGAGGGGGACATCGTCTCGGAGACGACAACGTTCGGTGTCGCAGCGTGAGTTCTTGGCGGAAACGTCTATCCGAGGTCACGAGCCTGTTCGACGTCGTCGCGCTGAATGACGCGAACAACTTGCAACGCCGGGACAGCCCGGGATTCGAGGAGAGGGCGCCATTGGCGCCCTCCCACGAAATAGTGCCGATGCGGTTAGGATTCGCGGACGTTCTCGGCGCGCGGACCCTTGGGGCCCTGCCCGGTCTGGAACGTCACGGCCTGCCCCTCACGGAGCGAGTCGAACGACTGGCACGCCGACTGATGGAAGAAGTACTCCTGGCCCGACTCGTCGGCGACGAAGCCGAAGCCCTTGTCCGAGACGATACGCTTGATGGTGCCCTTGGATGACATGTGAAACTCCCAGTTCATCTGAACTGAAAAACGCCTCTCGGACCGAGGCACGGAGAATCCCGCGCCATTGTTTCCGACTCGTCTGCGTGGTCCAGAAGGGGTTCGTGCAGCCCACTGGGAGGTGGGCGAGGCGAATGCAGTTCAGGCTCAGCGTAGAAGCGGCGTGTAGACCAGCGCCGAGTGTATCAGGTATTGGCCGCCAGCGCCTCTCTGTCGCTCCGAAAGTTCCGGGGTCAAGACCTTCGGAGTGCACTCTGCGTTACCCCGGTGTTAGCCCGATTGCCTACCAGAAACCGACCTGTCCCGAGCTAGTGCAACTCGCCGTGGATGCGGGGGGCGCCCCAGAGCGGGTTCACCGCGTGCACCTGACGGATCAGTGCGCGGATGTCGGCGCCCACTGCCGGACGGCCCGTCGTGGTCGTGATTTCCAGGACCAAGCCGGGGTCGCCTCCGCGTCTGGCTTGGAGGACGGCGAGTTGATGCCGGAGCGCGAGGATCTCGGCCTCGAGCTCGAGACGCGACCGAGCGAAGGACCGGAGGGCGGTGAGCAAGGCGAGCAGCGCGGGCATGCTCCCGACGGACGGTATCAGTCCCGACCAGCAACGCCAACGTTCACAACAAGTACCGGATTTCTGGTAGGGACAACAACCGGATTTCCAATAGGGACGAGGCCGCAATCCGATCGGCATTGAGTTGATGCTCGAAGTGGACTCGCAGCTCATTTGAAGTCGTACGCCTCGCACCGCCGACGAATTCCGCGCCGAATTCGAAACGGTGAAGGCGGACTTCATCGCGCGAGGTTGGGAACCACCACCAATGCTGTCTGCCTAGGCGATCCGCGGCGCTCATCACCCGTTCAGCCCCTTGCGTGGAGGATCTCAATCGGCCCGATCCGTTTGGGTTTCCGCTGTCGCCGAAGCGATCCCCGTGCCTTCCTGGTTCCGCAGTTGCGCGACTTTCGACCTCCAAACGCGCGGACTTTCATCGCTCGGGGCTGGCTTGAAGGCCTAGCGGCGCTGGCATGAGGCGTGCACTCTGCCCGGCGGCTTGAGCAACGACCCCCCAATGTTCGACCCGTTCCACGATGTCCTGCTGGAGCGCCACGAGCCCGGAGCGCGCCATGCGTGGTCGGTGTCGCTCGGCACCCGCGTGGTGATGCTGACGCAGGACGCCAGTGAAGCGACGAACGTCGCGACGACTCTCGCCTCAACGCGACATCGCGGTCTGTGGGTGCGAGAGCCAGGAGGCGCAGACCGCCTTGTGCTTCGCTGCGACAAGATTTCGACGGCCGCTCCACTCAACCGTCAACACCGATGATGCCCATGGAGTGACGTCCCGGGGGAACCAGTCGTGCTTCGCGCGGCCCACGGCCAGACCTTCCATTGCTGCGCCCTCGATCAGGTCTGTCTCCGCCGCGATGTCGGCTTGGCAAGGGAATGAACGTCGGCCGCGGAACCCTGGGACGGTGGCACACGGACGGCGTGGCCGTCGTGTACGTGGCTTACAGCGCTGGGTTTGGTGATCGTCCCGTGTCCTTCGAGCTGCGCGAGCTGCTGACGGATCTCCTTCCTGGAGAAGTTGTCTCGCTGGTGACCGACGTGACCGAAAGCACGTGTTAATGCGGTAGCCGCGGAAGGGCATCCATGAGCAGCGACGATCGCCCGTTCAGCACGGTCGAGAGCGCGCAGGAGTTTCTCGCGCTGCTGGCGGAAGCGATAGACGAGGCGCTCGAGGCGGCGCGCGCGGAGCGTCGCGCCTGCAGCGACGACCACCTCGAGCGGCGGGCCGACGCGTGGCAGCTGGTCGCCTACACCCTGACGAAGCTCTCATCGCACGTGACGAGCAGCCGGCGGCTGATGAACGACCTGCGGACGCTGCGAAATCTGCTGGAGCGAAAGAGCGCGAGTGGGCGCGCGCGGTCGAGTGGCCGTCGCGCGCTAGAACCAGACATGTCGATGGGAGCCGCTGGCGCGGAGGACGTGGAGGAATGACGGGCACCCGCGCACGGCCGCCGCGGGAACCGCGGGATTCGGCGCGCGCGGACGGTCCAAGTCTCCGTCGTGCAAGAAATCCGCTGCCATGAGCGGAGTGATCCACGGACATTCTGGATTTCGCGCGCGAGTTCTCGTCATTCAGGCGGCCAATGCGCGGCTACCGGAGAGCGGCCGCTGAGCCCGGACACGGTTCTGCCCGTCTACTCGGCCGACCGCGCGATCCGCTTGTCCGGGCAGTCGCCTCCAGATGCACGGGCCCGCGGGTCCCGGTGTGCACTCAACACTGGAGTACAGACTTGTCACGCTGGGGCCGGCTCCAAGGAACGGCTGGAGTCCGGCGATGGTGGGCGTATCTGCCTGATTGCATCACCTCACTCTGATGCCGAGCCGACGGCTTCCTGAGCCGTCTGGGCGCCGGCTACGGTGAGCAGACGCGTACCAGGGATAAGGGGCACCGCATCACCGTCGCGCCGACCGTGACCGGAATCGTATCCACCTTCTGCTGATGTCCACGAGAAGCGGATCGAGCCCACCTGTCGGTTCGCGCGGGCCCGGTGGTTGAACGCCCTGGGCGGAGGGCTATAGAGTCGGCGGCCAGTGGCAACCTTTTCCCCTCGTTCGGGGCTCCGGGTCGCCGGCCTGATCGTCGGCGGCATCGGTCTGGTCTTCGCGATCGCCGGCGCGCTGATCGTCACTTACTCGCCCGGCGCTATCGCCGCGCGGCACGCGCGGATGCAGGCGCTGTCGGCGCCGAGCGTGGCGGCGCTCACCGACATGCCGCCGAACCAGGAAGTGCTCGTCGACGGCCGCATCGCCCCCGATCAGCCAGTGTTGTTCCGCGACTTCGTCGCCTTCAGCAAGGAAGAGGAGGAGCGCGACCGCCGCGACAACGATCGCCGGGAGTGGAAGGTGCGGGACCGCCAGGCGCCGCCGCTGCGCATCATCGTGACCGACGACGACGCGGTCCGCGTCGTCAACTACGGCTACGGTCTCTGGGGGGCGACGACCACGTGGTCGGACCGCTCGAAGGGCCTCGAGACGCGCTACACCGGCCTGGTGGCCGGCGAGGCCGTCGTCGTGCACGCGCGCACGGCGTCGGGGGGCCTCGAGGCGATCGAGGTCGCCTCGGGCACGCGCGCGAGCTACCTCGCCGGCATCGCCGCCAGCATCGGCGTCGCCTGGTGGCTCGGCATCGGTTTCGCGATCGGCGGCGGCATGATGGTGCTGGTCGCCACGATCCTGTTCGTCACGGCTCCGAGGAAGGGGCGGGCGGTCGGCCGGTGACGACCGGCAGTTCCATCAAGCCCGCCGTTGCGCGTCGCGCCAGACGAGTTGCGTCGCCTTCAGGTAGTCCTTCGGCTCAGCGATGATGTTGAGCACGAACGTCCTCGGCTTCGGTCGTAGAGCGCGAAGTTGCGACGACTGCACCTAGCGTCCCGTAACCGTGATTCGCGGCATAACACCGGGCGGGATGCCCCCGCCCGAGAGGCGCTTTACAAATGACCGATACATTCCACTAGCTTCCACACTCGTCCGGTCGGGAGCGCAGAGGGACACCACGAGCGGAGGCTCGAACGGCGAGCGCCAATGAGACGTCCAATGGTTGGACGCTCAGCTCGATTGAACGATCACACAAGGAGCAAGCTATGCGCAGTTCCAGGATCAGCATTCTCGCTTTCGCCTGTGCGTTCCTCATCAGCACTCGCTTGACATCGAGCACTGACCTGGATGGGCAATTGCAGCCTCGTCTACCGTCGTCAGAGAAGCTCTACGACACCATCGCCCAGATGGACAGCGTCGTTTTCGAGGCATTTAATCACCGGAACCTGAGCAAGCTGAGGACGATGTTCTCCGAAGATCTCGAGTTCTATCACGACCTCGGCGGTGTCACTCGCTATGCAGAGAACATGGAGGCCTTCGGGAAGGCATTCGCAGGTGAGCGATTGGTAAGGAGGGAACTTGTGGCGGGTAGCTTGGAGGTGTATCCGATCAAGGACTATGGTGCGGTCGAGATGGGTGTCCATCGTTTCTACGCGACCGAGAAAGGACAGCAGGAGAAGTTGAGTAGTGAGGCCAGATTCATTCACGTCTGGCACCGCATCGACAACGAATGGACGATCACCCGGATCATCAGTTACGCCCATCAGGAGTGACCTGATGCTCGTCGTGTTCGAAGGCCTCCCCAAGGGCGACGTCATCGCGCCTGGTGTGGCTATCGCAAAGTCCATCCACTCATCGAGACGGTCGCGGGCGATGACGGCGCGCTCGGTGTCGCCGTTGGCGAGACAAGGTCCTCGACCCCAGCCAGCACGGCGAGTCGATCGTCGTGTCGGAGTCAGCGGTGGTGCTGTAGGGTGGTGTCAGCGCGTTCGACGCCGTCGAGCGGCGACGAGGCCGGCCAGCCCGGTGCCCAGGAGCACAATGGTCGCCGGTTCGGGGACCGACGCACTGTCGGCAAACTGATAGGTCACGCCCGAGACGATGGGCGTACCGCCCGGCGGCGTGACGAATTGCCACGTGGCCGTGCCGGACCCGAAGACGCCGTCGTTGAAGAGCGGGGCGCCCTGCAGGTCGACGATCGACAGCGTCCCTGACATCGTGAACGGCGTCACAGTCAGCGACGGTGTCGCGTCGAAGACCCAGTTAGCGGTCGGCCTGGCGAGTTGCGTGCCGCCTCCCCAGGGAGCGTAGTTGGACGGGATCGAGAGCATCGGCGAGACGACCGACTGACGGAACCCGTCCGAGTCAGACCACGTCAGCGTGAACAATTCGTCGGCGGAGAAGTCGTACTGGATCGCGCGCAGGAATCCGCGTGAGAACAGGTCCTGCACTCCGGAGACCGTCAGAAAACCCGAGGTGATCTGTATCGGGTCCGCCGCGGCCGAAGATGCGAACGCGAGAACTGCCGTCAGTGTGAACGCAAGGGTCCTTGATAGGCACCGCACCATACCCACCTCCGAACGTTACCTGTGACCTGGCCGCGCATGAGCAACTGACATGCCCACGGGGTGAACGAACGGATGAGTCGTTCGCAAGGTTCATCGCCGGCACGAGCCTGCGTAGAAGACGACCGACGCGGCCAGCGTCAGCGTGGCCATAACGAGGATAGTCGTATTAACGCTGTGCCGCGAGAGCGAGTTTACAGAAATCCCTTATCAGTTTACAGAAGATCCGTCGTCAGACCGCGCTCGCGGTCTCCGAGAGCCTGGGATCGGCCGAACACCGATCCCACCAACTCAAACTTCGGCGTGGTGATGACGCAACAGTGGAACACGCCGCGCTGGCTGCAGCTCCAAGGACGTCTGACGTTCTGAGCGGCGAGGGCGAACCGACCGGCGGACCTGGGGGCGAACGAGTGAGTGTCGCGGGAGGCAGCATGTTCGAAGCGGCGGAGCTCGGACAGCATGTGTCAAAAGCGGAATACAAGCGGCGTGTGCCAAAGCTGCGGACCCGGCTCCTCGAGTTGCAGCAGCAGCTCCGCGGCGCGGGGTTTCCGGTCATCGTCGTCTTTGCCGGCGTAGACGGCGCGGGAAAGGGCGAGACCATCAACCTGCTCAACGCGTGGATGGACCCGCGGTGGATCGTGACGCGCGGATTTGGTGCACCCTCCGACGAGGAGCGCGAGCGCCCGGAGGTACCGGCGGTTCTGGCGGGAGCTCCCGCCGCGCGGCCGGATCGGCTTGTTCCTCAGCTCGTGGTACTCGCAGCCCGTGCTCGATCGCGCGTATCGACGCATGAGCACTGTAGGATTCGAGCACGAGCTCGCGCGCATCGTTCAGTTCGAGCGGACGCTGGCTGACGATGGGGCGCTCATTTGCAAATTCTGGATGCACCTTGACAAGAAGGCTCAGCGCCGGCGACTCGAGACGCTCGAGCAGGATCCCCTGACACGTTGGCGCGTCACCAAGACTCACTGGAAACACTGGAAGATGTACGAGAGGTTCATCGCCGCGGCCGAACAGGCAATCCGCAGCACCAGCACCGGACAGGCCCCATGGATGATTGTCGAGGGCGGCGACGAAAACTATCGCAGTCTGACCGTCGGCGAGGCGTTGTGCGAGGCCGCTGGTCAACGCCTGGCCGAGCAGCGTAAACGGCGACGCACGGCGGTCATGCACCTGGCCGGCCCCACGGCGCGTGTACACGACGACGGCGATAGTCGTCGACAGCAGGTCGGCAAAGATGGCCGGGCCGGTAAAACCCTCGGACCGGCCGCGACCCGAACGATCCTCGCTTCGCTCGACATGTCGAAGCGGCTCGACAAGACATCGTTCTTGGGCGACCTGCTGAGATACCAGGGGCAGCTACACCTGCTGACGCGCCGTGCCGCAGAACAGGGGATCTCGACCATCCTGCTCTTCGAAGGATGGGACGCAGCCGGAAAGGGAGGTGCGATTCGGCGAGTGACCGCAGCGCTCGACGCCCGCCAGTATCAGGTGATTCCCATCGCCGCGCCAACCGACGAAGAGCGCGCCCATCACTATCTCTGGCGCTTCTGGCGTCATTTACCGCGTGCTGGCCGTCTGACGATCTTCGATCGAAGCTGGTACGGCCGAGTGCTCGTCGAGCGGGTGGAGGGCTTCGCGACCCCGGCCGAGTGGCTGCGAGCCTACACGGAAATCAACCAGTTCGAGGAGGATCTCAGCGACCATGGCATCGTGCTCGTGAAGTTCTGGCTGCACATCACGCCAGACGAGCAGTTGCGGCGCTTCAAGGAGCGCGAGCAATCCTCGTTCAAGAGTTGGAAGATCACGAAGGAAGACTGGCGCAACCGCGCGAGATGGGGCGCATACGAGCTGGCCGTGAACGACATGGTCGAGCGGACGAGCACGCCGCGAGCCTCGTGGACGCTCGTCGAAGCCAACGACAAGTACTACGCGCGGATAAAAGTCGTGCAGACGGCCTGCGCCCGTCTCAGAGCGGCGCTCTGATGCTTCATCGTTCGCCAGGCGCGGCGGTCGCGGCCTGGCGTGGTGGCAGGTCGGTGAAGGTTCCAAGGACGATGCAGGTCGGCATGGCCATGCTCCATTTCGGCCTGGGCGGGCTTGTCGTCAGATCCGTCATATGGTCCCGGACGCCCGAAAGCAGCGCGAGGAATGCGCGTCGACAGAAGAGCGCTGTTCGCACCCAGTGAACGGGCCACGGGCGGAGGTGGTCAGGACGACGCCCGCCGGCAGCTCCTCGGAGTGCTCGAAGCCGCCAAGCGGCTCCTCGCACGGCCGGGCAACGACTTCGCGTGGTCGGGGTGGGCGAACGCGGAGGAAGCTCGGCGCGATCTCGACACGCTCATCCTGCGTCTGTCTGATGGCGATTGGCAACCGCAGTCGGACGTCTCGATTCTGTTCGCGCCGACCGGCCCCATCCAGGAGGTCAGTATCAACAGCGGGTGGGGCGACGAATTCCTGGCGCTCGCGAAGCGATTCGACTCGGTCAAACACCGTGTCTGGCCTGCGTAGCCGATTTTCGTTGAAGCGCTGAAACAGGCCACTAGCTG
>CAVTGC010000008.1:0-220161 GCA_963734175.1 uncultured Candidatus Rokubacteria bacterium | reverse complement strand
TCTGGACGATCGATCCGATGCTTGAAATTGCATCATTGACCAAGGTTTACGGCGGCGAGGGCGGCGTTGCGCCCAACCTCGTGCTCGACGCGATCAGCTTCAACGTGCCGCAGAACCAGTTCGTCTGCCTGCTCGGCGCCAGCGGCTGCGGCAAGACCACGCTGCTGCGGATCGTCGCCGGCCTGACCGAGGCCGACGGCGGCGACGATCAGCGTCGACGGCAGGCCGGTCACGGGCCCGGGCCAGGACCGCTGCATGGTGTTCCAGAACTACGGGCTGCTGCCCTGGCGCACGGTGATGGGGAACGTCGAGTTCGGCCTCGAGATGCGCGGCGTTGCCAAGGCGAAGCGCCGCGCGGTCGCGCAGCGCCACATCGACCTGCGTCGGCCTCACCGGCTTCGAGCGGCACTACCCGCACGAGATTTCCGGCGGCATGCAGCAGCGCGTCGGCCTCGCGCGCGCGCTTCTCCAAGAACCCGCGAGTCCTGCTGATGGACGAGCCGTTCGCGCGCGCTCGACGCGCAGACCCGCGAGATGCTGCAGGACGAGCTGCTGCGGATCTGGAACGACGACCAAGACCACCGTGCTGTTCGTCACCCACAGCATCGAGGAGGCGATCTATCTCGGCGACCGCGTGCTGGTGATGGGCGCGCACCCGGGCCGCATCAAGGCCGACATCGAAACCGGCCTGCCGCGGCCGCGGAGCGACAGCGACGTGAAATCGTCGGCGCGGTTCGACGAGTTGCGGCGTCAGGTGCGCGAAACCTTGCGCGATCAGAATCCGGCGGCGGCGTGATGACGATATTGCAACCCCGCCGCCGCGCTTCGTTCTGGCAGGAGGTCCGCGCCGGCCAGTACGGCACGCTCGTTCGCATTGTCTCGCTCACGGTCACCCTCGCCATCTGGGAATGGTACGGCCGCGGTGTCGACCCGGTGTTCATGTCCTATCCGACCGCGATCGTGGAGGCCGTCCCGGCCATGATCGCCTCCGGCGAATTGCCGCGCGCGTTCCTGTCGAGCGTGACCGGCCTTGCCGTCGGTCTTGCGCTCGCCATCGTCTTCGGCACGTTGATCGGGCTGCTGATGGGCCGCTACCGGCTGGCCGACCAGATCCTCGACCTGCAAATCAACGCGCTCTATGCGACGCCGAACGTCGCGCTCGATTCCGCTGTTGATCCTGTGGTTCGGGCTGGGCCTGCTGTCGAAAATCGTCATCATCTTCCTCGCCGGGTTCTTCCCGATCATCGTCAACACCTACGCCGGCGTGCGCAACGTCGGCCGCGGCATGGTCGAGATGGCGCTCGCCGAAGGCGCCAACGAGGCGCAGATCTTCACCAAGATCGTCATCCCGGCCTCGCTGCCGTTCATCATCACCGGCATGCGGCTGGCCATGGGCCGCGCCGTGGTGGCCATGGTGGTGGCCGAGCTTTTCACCGCGCTGTCGGGCCTCGGCGGCATCCATCATGAACTATGGCAATGCGTTCAAGACCGACAAACTGTTCGTCGTCATCATCGTGCTGGCGTTGCTCGGCGTCAGCCTGACCGAAAGCGTGCGCTGGCTGGAGCGGCGGCTGGCGCCGTGGAAGGAGACGGAGAGGGCAAGTTGAGGTGCAACCTTTCAACGTCATGGCCGGGCTTGTCCCGGCCATCCACGTCTTTCTTCTTTGCCAAGCGAGGCGTGGACGCCCGGCTCAGGGCGGGCATGACGTGGGGACGTGAGTGCCCGAACTGGAGAATACAAATATGCAAAAAATGATCGACATCAGCCTGGAACTCGACGCCCGCAACTTTCACATGCGGACGCCGGCGGGCTTCAAGCGCGATATGCAGTTCGAGGTCGAAGTCATCAAGGATTTCGACGCCGCGGGCGGTGCGGGCCAAATCGTGCGCGGCGTGCACATGCGGCTTCATGCCGGCAGCCACGTCGATGCACCGGAGCATTTCGTCAAGGGCGGCAAGCAGATTCATGAGCTGCCGCTGGAGACATTCTACGGCCCGGCGGTGATCGCCGACGTTCGCCATCGCATGCCGGGCGGTGGCATCACCGCGGCCGATCTCGACAAGGCCGCGGGCGCCGACCTGCAGCCCGGCGAACGGCTCTTGCTCCGCACCGACTGCAACGTCGACTACGACGGCTCGATGGAATGGCAGAAGCGCTCGCCCTATCTGACCAACGACGCGATTGACTGGTGCCTCGAGCGCCGCACCGTCATCGTCGGCTTCGACATGTACCACGGCGCCGACGCGCCGGATTCCCCGGTCGTTTTCAACACCTCGCTGCGGTTCCAGAAGGCTGGCGTGGTGACCATGCCGTACTTGAAGAATCTAGGCGCCATCGGCAAAAAACGCGTGACGCTGATTGCATTGCCGCTCAAGATGATCGGGGTGGAAGCGTCGCCCATTCGGGCCGTCGTCCTGGAAGAATGACAGGGGAATGACCATGGACCGTCGAAAATTCCTGGGAGGGGTCGCCGGCGCCGCAACCGTCGTTGCCGCGCCAAGGCTCGCGCTCGGCCAGGCCAGCAGGATGAGCGTTCTGCTCGGCACGGCGCCGCCCGATCCGGCCTGTCACTATTATTATTACGCCCAGGAGCAAGGCTTCTACAAAGAGCAGGGTCTCGACGTCGAGGTCAAGCCGATCGGCGCCGAGACCATGGCGTTGCGCGCGCTGCTGGCCAACGAAGGCGATGTGGCCTGGTGCGGCGGCATCTCGACCTTGCAGGCGGTCGGCGCGGGCTCGAAGCTTCGCGTGCTGTCGTGCTTCACGCCGAAGCTCGATTACCTCGTGGTGGGGCAGAAGAGCATCCAGAGCCTCAAGGGCTTCGAGGGCCAATCGGTGGCGGTGTCGCAGGTCGGCGCGGTGTCGCAGCTCGTGCCGCGCCTGATGATCGAAGGCAAGGGCGGCGACCAGAGCAAGGTGCAGTGGGTCAGCGTCGGCGCCTCCGCCGCGCGCCTGCAATCCGTCATCGCCAAGCGCGTCGACGGCGCGCCGATGAATTCGGTGTTCGCGGTGCGCGCGCTGAAATACGATTACCTCCACGTCATCGGCGATGCGCTGAAGGACCTGCCGTATTTCATGTACACCTGGGACGTCTGCTCGGCGGACGCCGCCCAGAAGAAGCGCCAGCAGATGGTGGCGTTCGTCGCCGCGACCGCCAAGGGCTGCCGTTGGGCAATGGACAATCCGGGCGAGGCCGGCGCCATCAGCCGCAAGGTGTTGCCCGACCTGCCGGCGGGCGAGGCGGAATATGCCGCGGCCGACTTCGCCAAGAAGAGGTTCTGGCATCCGACCGGCATGCTTGCGCATGAGACCTGGGATTTCACCGTCGATACGCTGGTCAAGCTCGGCAACATCAAGGAAAAGATGAAGTACGACGAGATCGTGCTGGCCGACCTGGTGGATGAAGCATCCAAGAAAAAGTGAACCAAACAGCCATGAGCGAACAACTGACGCTTGGAGCAGGTCGAGGCGATCGTCACCCGCGCGCCGTATCACAAATGGCTCGGGCTCAAGGTCATCGCCGTCCACGACGACGGCATCGAGCTCAAAGCCACCTGGCGCGAGGAATGGGTGGTCAACATCGAACGCCGCTTCACCCACGGCGGCATCCTGGCGGCGCTGATCGACCTCGGCGCCGACTGGGCGATGGTGCGCAAGCTCGGCCGCGGCGTGCCGACCATCGACATGCGCGTCGACTATCACGCGGTCGCGCTGCCGGGCGACCTCACCATCAAGGGCAAGGTGGTCCGCATGGGCGGCCAGTTCTCGACCGCCGAGGCGTCGATCTTCGACGCGCAGGGCAAGCTGCTCGCCAGCGGCCGCGGCACCTATTTCACCGCGCCGCCACCGCCGCCGAAGGCGTGACATCGAAACTCGGGGGACGTTATGACGAAGATCATTGCTGCGCATGACTCTTCGCCTTGCTGCCGGCGCGTCGCGTTCGCTGCCGACAATCCGGACTGGGCCTATCCGGTCACGCCGCCGCCGCAGCCACAGGACAACGTGGTCCTGAAATCGCTGCCGGGCAGCACGCAAGCAATACACCCAGGCGCAGATCGACGATGTGTTCAATCCGCCGGACTGGTTCCCGAACGAGCATCCGCCGCTGCCGCCGATCGTCGCGAGCGGCGGCACGCGGCCGCGGACCGCCTGCGCGCAATGTCATCTGACGTCGGGCGACGGCCATCCGGAATCGGCGAGCATCGCCGGGTCTGCCGGCCAACTACATCGTCCGGCAGATGCAGGCGTTCAAGGACGGC
Organism: uncultured Candidatus Rokubacteria bacterium; assembly: GCA_963734175.1. GTDB lineage: Bacteria > Methylomirabilota > Methylomirabilia > Rokubacteriales > CSP1-6 > AR5. Next base: position 215,901 of record CAVTGC010000008.1, on the reverse strand, counting down.
GACCGCAAGGGCGTCCGCGCCAACACGATGGTCACGAATTGCCAAGCTGCTTTCGGATGAAGAGGTGAAATCGGCCGCGGATTATTTCGCGTCGCTGAAGCCGCGCCGCGGGTTTCAACAAGGTGGTCGAGACCGACACCGTGGCGAAAAGCTACGTCGGCGCGGGCGGCATGCGATTCGCGACGCCCGATGGCGGCACCGAGCCGATCGGCAACCGCATCATCGTGCTGCCGCAGGATCCGGCGCGCGCGCACCTGCGCGATCCCAAATCCGGCTTCATCGACTACGTGCCGAAGGGCAGCCTCGTGAGAGGCGCGCGGCTGATGGCCGGCGGCGACGGCAAGACCGTTGCCTGCACCATCTGTCATGGCCCGACGCTGAAGGGCCTGGGCGAAGTCCCGCGCATCACCGGCCGGCCGGCGACCTACATCTTCCGCCAGCTCAACGACATGAAGACCGGCAACCGCAAGGGCGGCTGGGTCGAGCTGATGAAGCAGGTGGTCGAGAAGCTCGACCGACGACGACATGATCGCGCTCGTCGGCCTATCTGGGCTCGCTCGATCCCTGATGGCGCAGTTCAAGAACCTCGGCGACCTGATCAATCGCGACCGCGATCATGACCAAGCTCGCGATCATCGATCTCGGCGGCGAGGAGTCGCCGTGCGAATACTGCTATGCCGAGCTCGACGCCATGACGATCGGGCGTCGCGCGCGGCGCTGGCCAAGCGCGGCTTTGCGCGCGGCGACCGCATCGCCATCGTTTCGGCCAACCGCGTCGAATTCATCGCCGCCTATTTCGGCATCATGCGCGCGGGCCTGGTCGCGGTGCCGGTGAACTACCGGTTCCCGAAGAAGACCATCCATTTCATCATCCAGGATGCCGGCGCCAAGCTCGTGTTCTGCGATCGCGCGAGCCGCGAGAATTGCCCGGAGGATCTGCCGGCCGTGGTGTTCGGCGAGGAGGGCGGCGAGGGCTTCGACCGTTTCGTCGATCCCGGCGAGTTCGAGACCGTGATCCCGAAGCCGCGCGAGCCCGCGATGTTCCTCTACACGTCGGGCTCGACCGGCGTGCCGAAGGGCGTCGTGCTCTCGCACCAGAGCCATATCTGGGTGGTGGAGACGCGGCTTTCGCCCGATCTCGAGCGCCATCGCTATCTGATCGCGGCGCCGCTCTATCACATGAACGCGCTGGCGCTGGCCAAGCTCGCCTGCGCGGCGCACGCCACCATCGTGCTGCTGCCGCGGTTCGAGGCGAAGGCCTATATCGAGGCGATCGGCCAGTACCGCCCGACCTGGCTCACGGCGGTGCCGCCGATGATCGCCATGATGCTGCGCGAGCGCGAGACGCTGGCGCAGACCGATCTGTCCAGCGTCGAATTCATCCGCATGGGCTCGGCGCCGGTCAGCGCGAGCCTGATGGAGTGCGATCCACCGCGCGTTGCCGCAAGGCCAAGGTCACCAACGCCTATGGCACGACCGAAGCCGGGCCGGTGGTGTTCGGCCCGCATCCGAAGGGCCTGCCGCAGCCGGACAATTCGGTCGGCTATCCGCATCCGAAGGTGCAGCTGCGCCTGGTCGACGGCGACAACCGCGATGCCGAGCAGGGCGTGCTGGAGATGAAATGCCCGGCGCTGATGAACGGCTATCACAACCGGCCGGACGTGCAGCCGCCGTTCACCGCGGACGGCTTCTACATCACCGGCGATGTGTTCCGCCGCGACGACAACGGCTTTCACTATTTCGTCGGCCGCACCGACGACATGTTCGTCTCCGGCGGCGAGAACATCTATCCGACCGATGTCGAGCGCATGCTGGAGAAGCATCCCGATGTCGCGCAGGCCGTGGTGATCCCGGTCGACGACGACATCAAGGGCACCAAGCCCGTCGCCTTCGTCATCCCGAAGGCCGGCCACGAGCCGACCGAGGACGACGATCAAGAAATACGCGCTGGAGAACGCGCCGGCCTATCAGCACCCGCGCTTCGTCTGGTTCGTCGACGAATTGCCGCTCGCCTCGACCAACAAGGTCGATCGCGACGCGCTGCGCAAGCTCGCGCAGGAGCGCGTGGCGGCCGCAGCCGCGTCGCTGATCAGTTCGTCTTCAGCCCGATGGCGTCGACCACCGGCTTCCAGCGCGTCGAACTCCTCGGCCATGTATCTGCAGCGCCGAATTCGCCGGAAATAGGACACGGTCTCGAAGCCGGAATGCGATCAGCGACCTTCTCGAATTCCGGTTGTCGCCAGCGCCTTCTGCGTGGCCGTCGGCAGATCGCATCGACGGCGGCTGCGGGCGTCGCGGCCGGCGCGTAGATGCCGAGGAACAGCTGCCCGATCATGTTCGGCACGCCCTGCTCGATGGCGGTCGGAATGTCCGGCGCGGCCTTCAGCCGCTCCGGCGCATTGACCGCGAGGATGCGGATCTTGCCGGTCTTGTGGAATTCGAGCACCTGGCCGGTGATGTTCGGCGACATGATCGGGATGTGGCCGCTGACCAGATCGGCGATGCCGGGCCCGGCGCCCTTGTAGGGCACGTGCACGACGTCGGTCATGTCCGGTCGAGCTGCTTGAACAGTTCGCCGGAGAGATGGCTCATCGTGCCGGTGCCGGCCGAGCCGTAGCGACAGCTTGCCGGGATTGGCCTTCACGTAGGCGACGAGCTCCTTGACGTTCTTCGCCGGCACCGACGGATGCACGGCGATCGACGTGGTGCTGACGCAGAAGATCGCGATCGGCACGAAGTCCTTGATCGGGATCGTAGGTCACCTTGCTCATGGTCATGGTGTTGAGCACCATGGTGCTGGTGCTGCCGAGCAGCGATGGTGTGGCCGTCCGGGCTCGGCGCGCTTCACCTCCATGACGCCGAGCGTGCCGCCGGCGCCGCCGAGGTTCTCGACGTAGACCGATGCCGAGCAGCGGCTTCATCCGCTCGGCCCATTGCCGGCCGACGATGTCGTTCACGCCGCCGGCCGAGAACGGCACCACGAGCTTGATCGGCCGGCTCGGGAATGACGGCCTGCGCGAACGCGCCGGGAGCGGCGCAGCGCCGCGGCCGATGCGGCCAGGCCGAGCTTCAGAACGTCGCGGCGGTTCATGCGCTGCGAGTGTCTGCGCGCGTCACTGCACCTTGAAGCCGATCGTCTTGATGATCGGCGTCCAGCGCGCGTACTCGCTCGGCGACCTCCTGCTGCGCCGGCTCCGGCCCGGAATCGAGCACCGGCTCGAAGCCCGACGTGATCATCGGCTCCTGCACCTCCGGATCGGCCATCGCGGCGCGGGTCTCGTCGGCGAGCTGCTCGATGATGTCCTTCGGCACGCCGGCCGGCGCGAACAGGCCGTTGAAGTTCGCGGCCACCATGCCGGGCAATCCGGCCTCGATCGCGGTCGGAATGTCGGGCGCGGCCTGCAGCCGCTTGTTCGCGGCGACCGCCAGGATGCGGACCTTGCCGGTGCGGTGGAATTGCAGCAGCGGCCCGCCGACGTTCGGCGTCATCATCGGGATGTGGCCGGCGGCGAGATCGGTCGACGCCCGGCGCCGAGCCCTTGTAGGGAATGTGCGTGATGTCCGGCACGCCGATCAGCTGCTTGAACAGCTCGCCGGCGAGATTGGTCATGGTGCCGGCGCCGGCCGAGCCGTAGGACAGCTTGGTCGGATTGGCCTTGGCGTAGTCGATGAACTCCTTCAGCGTCTTGCGCCGGCACCGACTCGTGCACCACGATCGAGGTCGGCGAGATCGCCATGATGTAGACCGCCTGGAAATCCTTCACCGGATCGTAGGGCGGCTTGTCGGCGATCGCCGGGATGAGCACCTGCGTGCTGGTGTTGCCGAACAGGAAGGTCTGGCCGTCGGGCGTCGAGCGCGCCACTTCGGCCGCGCCGATCACGCCGCCGCCGCCGCCCTTGTTCTCGGTGACGACGGTGCCGAACTTCGGCCTTCATCCGCTCGGCCCAGAGCCGGCCGACCACGTCGGTCGCGCCGCCCGGCGAGAACGGCACGATCAGCCGGATCGGCCGATCCGGAAAGGCCGAATGCCGGGACGCGGCAGCGCCGCGGCCGCAAGCGAGGCCAAGTCCGTACTTGAGGAAATCGCGTCGATTCATGCGTTATCCTCGGGCTGCGACTGCGTGTGCCATTCTCCATATGCTAACAGAGCGGTCCGGAAAACAACCGCGACAAGACGGAGCAGGCGGTGACTGCAAATCGCGCATCGGCAGCAGAAATCGACCGCCAGCTGCCGGTTGGCGAGCGAGATCTTTCTCGACCACGTCGGCCATTTCGTCCGCGACGCGCAGGCCGCGAGCCGGGCGCTGGCGCGCGCGGGCTTTGCGCCGACGCCGGTGTCGGTGCAGGCCAATCCCGACGGCACGCCGACCGGCACCGGCAACGTCACCGCGATGTTCAGCCGCGGCTATATCGAGGTGCTGTTCAAGACCGCCGACACGCCGCTCGGCCGCGAGTTCGACGCGGCGCTGGCGGGCCATGCCGGCGTGCATCTCGCGGCGTTCTCGGTTGCCGACGCCGAAGGCGCGCACCGCCGCCTGACCGAGGCGGGCTTTGCCATGCGGCCGCTGGTGCAGTTCCAGCGGCCGGTCGAGACCGTGACCGGGCCGGACGTCGCGGCCTTCACGGTGGTCCGGCTCGAGCGCGGCGCGATGGCGGAAGGGCCGCATCCAGATTCTCGCGCATCGCACCGAGGACACGGTGTGGCAGAAGCGCTGGCTGACGCATCCGAACGGCGCGCTGGGACTGATCGATCTGGTGGTGGCCAGCGCCGACGTTGCGGAAGCGGCTGACCGCTTCGAGCGTTTCACCGGCCGCAAGGCGCAAGCCCACGACGTTCGGGCAGGCGGCCATCGCGCTCGATCGCGGCCAGGTGCAGTTGTTCTCCGAGGACGCGTTCGCGGCGATGTTTCCGGAGATCGCGATCCCGCGCCTGCCGTTCATCGGCGCCTATGCGATCCGCGTGCAGTCGCTCGCCGCGGCCGAAGCGCTGCTGCAACAGGAGCGGCATGACCGATGCGCCGGCTCGGCGCGGCGCTGGTCGTGCCGTTTCCGGCCGAGCTTGGCGCCGGCGCATGGCTGTTCGTCGAGAATGCCGCCGATCTGCCCTGGCGAAGCTGAAACGAGCCCGCTATGGAATGGCGCAGGGAGACGCCCGTTGAACGACACATCAGACCGCGAGCCGAAGCCCTGGCAGGACCAGTTGTTCGAGGTGCTCAAGGGCGCCGACATCCGCCAGGTCGGCTACGTGCCCGACGCCGGCCATTCGCGGCTGATCGCGCGCTGCAAGGCCGATCCCGGACATCCGCGACGTCGCGCTGACCACCGAGGAGGAGGGCATCGCGCTGGCCGCCGGCGCCTGGCTCGGCGGCCAGCGTTCGGCGCTGCTGATGCAGTCGAGCGGCGTCGGCAATTGCGTCAACATGCTGTCGCTGATCCGCGCCTGCCGCTTTCCGATGCTGATGCTGGTGACGATGCGCGGCGAGTGGGAGGAGTTCAATCCCTGGCAGGTGCCGATGGGCTCGATCGTCGAGCCGACGCTGAAGCTCTGCGACACCGCACGTCGCCAAGGTCGAGACGCCGGAGCAGGTGGTGCCGGCGGTGCAGAACGCGCTGCAGCTTGCGTTCGGCGACGACCGCGCCGCCGCGGTGCTGCTGTCGCAGAAGCTGATCGGCCGCAAGGTGTGGGTGAAATGATGTTCGAACGCCGCGCCGCGATGACGACGCTGCTGGCCGACCGGCCGAAGAATCTGTTCGTCGTGCCGGGGCTCGGCTCCTGCACCTGGGATGCGTTCGCGGCCGGCGACGACGACCGCAACTTCTATCTCTGGGGCGCGATGGGCGGCGCGGCGATGATCGGGCTCGGCCTTGCGCTGGCGAAGCCCAACGCGCGCGTCGCCGTCATCACCGGCGACGGCGAGATGCTGATGGGGCTGGGCAGCCTCGCCACCATCGGCGTGCAGAAGCCGAACAACCTCGCCATCGTGGTGTTCGACAACGGCCTCTATGGCGAGACCGGCATGCAGGCGAGCCACACCAGCGGCGGCGTCGATCTCTGCTCGAGGTTGCGCGCGGCTGCGGCATCGAGCGCGTGATGGATGTCGAAGACGAGGCGGGCTTGAAGGAGCTGGCTGGACTGCTTGCCGATTGCGAAGCGACGCTGTTCGCCCGTGTCCGCATCACGCCGGACGATCCGCCGCGCGTGCTGCCGGAGAAGGACGGCGTCGCCATCAAGGACCGCGTCCGCCGCGCGGCGCTGGCCTGCATGGCCTGATCTACGTCCGGCCGCGACCGCCACCGCCCAGAAAATCCGCGTAAGCCTCAACAAGCCCCTTGCGGAGCGGCGTTCTCGCTTTCCAGCCAAGCGCGGTCAGGCGAGACACGTCCAGGAGTTTTTGCGGCGGCCCATCCGGCCGCGAGGTGTCGAATGTCAGGGTGCCCTCAAAGCCGACAACCTCAGCCACCAGGCGGGCGAAATCGGCGATGGTGATGTCCTCGCCCGTTCCAGCGTTGAGGAAATCGTCGCCGGAATAGTGCTTCATGACGAACACGCACGCATCGCCGAGATCGTCAGCGGCCATGAATTCGCGCCGAACCTGGCCGCTGCCCCAAACCATCGCGCTCGACTGCCCAGAGATTTTCGCTTCGTGGAACCGGCGGATCAACGCGGCGGGGACGTGACTGTCTTCCGGATGGTAATTGTCGCCGGGACCGTAAAGGTTCGTCGGCATGATTGAAATGAAATCAGCGCCGTATTGCCGGCGATAGGCCAAAGCAAGCTTGATGCCGCTGATCTTGGCGAGCGAATACCATTCGTTTGTGGGCTCAAGCGCCCCGGTCAGCAGTGCGTTCTCCTTGATGGGTTGTGGCGCAAACTTGGGATAGATGCATGACGAACCCAGGAACAATAATTTTTTCACTCCCGCCGCCAGAGCGCTCCGCATCACGTTGAGCTCGATGGCGAGATTGTCGGCGATGAAATCGGCGGGATACTTGCTGTTGGCGTGAATGCCGCCGACCCGGGCCGCGGCGAGAAACAAAGCGTCGGGTTTGGTGCGCGCCAGCCACGCGGCGGTCGGCTCTTCGTGGGTCAGATCGACACTCGCCCGTTCGGCGGTAATGATTTCACAACGTTCGGAGGCGAGCCGGCGCAGGATCGCCGAGCCGGCCATGCCCTTGTGCCCGCAAACAGCAACCCGGCGGCCGTTAAAATCGAACAAGAGCGGGGGGCTCATTGTTTCACTCAGTCGCTACGTGATTGTACGTCGCGAAGGCCGGCGAGGTCTGAATCCACCATCTCGTCAACAAGAGTCTGGAAACTCACACGATGGCGCCAACCGAGCTTCTGGCGTGCCTTGGTCGGATCGCCGAGCAGTAGCTCCACTTCGGTCGGGCGGAAATAGCGCGGATCGATCTCGACCAGCACACGATCGCTGCCGGCTTCGACGCCCGACTTCGTCACGCCCCTTCCCCCGCCATTCGATGCGCGCGGCCGACGCGGGCAAAGGCCTTTTCGACGAATTCGCGCACGGAATGGCGTTTCGCCCGTCGCCAGCACGTAATCGTCGGGCTTCGGCCTGCTGCAGCATCAGCCACATGCCCTCGACATAATCGCGCGCATGGCCCCAATCGCGCTCGGCGTCGAGATTGCCGAGATAGAGCTTGTCCTGCTTGCCAAGCATGATCGCGGCGACGGCGCGGGTGATCTTGCGCGTGACGAAGGTTTCGCCGCGGGTCGGGCCCTTCGTGATTGAACAGAATGCCGTTCGAGGCATGCATGCCATAGGCCTCGCGGTAATTGACCGTGATCCAATAGGCATAGAGCTTCGCGGCCGCGTAGGGCGAGCGCGGATAGAAGGGCGTTGTCTCGCTTTGCGGCGTCTCCTGAACCTTGCCGTACAGCTCGGAGGTGGAGGCCTGATAGAAGCGCACGCGTCTTCGTCGAGCCCAAGAATGCGGATCGCCTCGAGCAGCCGCAGCGTTCCGAGCGCATCGGCATTGGCGGTGTATTCCGGCGTCTCGAAGAGCACCTGCACGTGGCTTTGGGCCGCCAGATTGTAGATCTCGTCCGGCTGCGTTTCCTGCACGATGCGGATCAGGTTGGTCGCATCGGTCATGTCGCCGTAGTGCATGATGAAACGCAAATTCTTCTCGTGCGGGTCCTGATAGAGGTGCTCGACGCGGCCGGTGTTGAAGGACGACGAACGGCGCTTGATGCCGTGCACCACATAGCCCTTGTCGAGCAGCAACTCGGCAAGATAGGCGCCGTCCTGGCCGGTGATGCCGGTGATCAATGCAACGCGTTCAGTCATGACGAAGACAGATCTGGCATTTGTCCCGGAGCCCCTCGGCCATTGGCGGCGGCATCTTTGCCGGGGGGCAGTTTTTCAGACCAATCTGGCGTGTCAATGGAGACAAGGGTCCGAACTGACACGACGAGCGGACGGCGTCTATTCGATAGGCCAATCAGCGTGTTCTCCTGTAAACTCGTTGCGTGTCGGCGCTGACCGCGTTAATCGGAGTCACGGGGAAACCAGATGCACCTTGAACAGCGAATCTTGGTGACCGGCGGCGCCGGGCTTTCTCGGCTCGCATCTCTGCGAGCGCCTGCTCGCGGGCGGAGCCAACGTCATCTGCGTCGACAATTTCTTCAGCGGAACGCGCGGCAACGTCGAGCATCTGCTTGGGCAACAAGCGGTTTCGAACTGATCCGCCACGACGTGACCTTTCCGCTCTACGTCGAGGTCGATCGAGATCTACAATCTCGCTTGCCCGGCATCGCCCATCCATTATCAGCGGGATCCGGTGCAGACCACGAAGACGAGCGTGCATGGCGCGATCAACATGCTGGGGCTGGCGAAACGGGTGAAGGCCAAGATTCTGCAAGCCTCGACCTCGGAGGTTTACGGCGACCCGAACGTTCATCCCCAGACCGAGGACTACTGGGGCAACGTCAATCCGATCGGCCCGCGCTCCTGCTACGATGAAGGCAAGCGTTGCGCGGAAACTCTGTTCTTCGACTATCGGCGGCAGCACAACATGCCGATCAAGGTGATGCGCATCTTCAATACCTACGGGCCGCGCATGCATCCGAATGATGGACGCGTGGTGTCGAACTTCATCATCCAGGCGCTGCTCGGCCATGACATCACGGTTTACGGCGACGGCTCGCAGACGCGCTCGTTTTGCTACGTCGACGATCTCATCGATGGCATGATCAGGCTGATGGCAACGCCGGACTTCGTCACCGGCCCGATCAATATCGGCAATCCGACGGAATTCACGATCCTGCAACTCGCTTCATTGGTCGTCGAGATGACCGGCTCGCGCTCGAAGATCGTGCATCGGCCAAAGCCGCAGGACGATCCGCGGCAGCGGCGACCCGATATTTCCAAGGCGCAGGAGGTGTTGAAGTGGTCGCCGCGCACGCCGTTGCACGACGGTCTGAAAACAACGATCGGTTATTTCGATGATCTGCTGAAAGACCAAGGCGTTCGGGCGATGCTGGTCGGCGTCACTTGAGCCATGGCGCCCCCCGGTCCTATTCGCCTTTGATATTGGCGTCCCGGATCACGCGACTGTAATCCTCCGACTGCCGGCGCAGATGCGCGGCGAACTCCTCGGGCGTGCTGCCGACCGGCGAAGGCCACGGCTGCGACCCAGCTCTTGGACCATGCTGTCATTGAAGACGATCCTCCCGAAATGGCGCTTTGTGAGCGGTGCCGCAAGGATAGATCACCGCTCAACGGTGGTCATGATGGCGACCACGTCCATGATCGTGGCCATGAGCGTGGTCATGGTCGTGATCGTGGCGATGCAGATGCGCCTGTCCGCGCGGCAGCCGCGGATCCTCGCTGAACACCAGGGACTTGATGGTCACGGGGACCGTCATCGAGGGCAGCCGGATACGGCCGAGATCGATATAGTCGAAATCCCACAGCACGACGCCATCGATGCACAGGATGTCGCTCTGGACATCGAGCTCCTCGCGCAGAATTGAGCCGAGCGTTTGCGCCACGTCGCCGTCGAGCATGACGTAGAGCGGCTTTCCTTGGGCAATGGTCTGCGCCATCCCGCGCACGATGCCTTGGGCAAACGCAAAGATGCGCTGATGGGATGGCGCGCCCAGCCAGCGCAGCGCCAGTGCGATCTCGATCTCACCTTCGGTGAGGTCGAAGGCCGTGAAATGCCCGCGAATCGCGGCTGCGAGCTTTTCGGGGTCGATGATTTCCTCGCAGACATAGGGCGCCTGCAGCACCTGCAGATTGCGGCGCGGAAGGAGCGCGGCCGGGTTGGTGATGGTGCTGGTGTTGCCGGAAAGCTGCACGCTGTATTCCGAGGCGCCGAGCGCGGTCGCGCGGATGCATTCGCCGGCGGGCAGCAGCGGCCAGGGCAGCGCGCCGGCGTCGAGGCGCTTTCGCATCGCGTGTCCGAGCCGGCGACCCATGTCGCCGAAGTCGCGGTCCTCGCGACCATACACGTATTCGCCGACGCCGCCGGAAACCATGATGCCGTCGATGCGCCCGAGTTCGGCGATCGGTTCGGTCAGATAGAGAGCCTGCAGCGGCGGCGGCAATGGCCGCATCCGGATCGCGGCGATGAGAGCATCGGCCATGAAGTCGGCAACCTTGTCGAGTGCGGCCGGATCGGCATGGTCGCCCTTGCTCCAGCGAAATCCCGCCTGCGCGGCGTGGTGCTGGCCGGCCGGGTCGAGCCGGACGATGTTGTTCTTGTCGTCGACAACCTGCAGCCGTCCGCCGACATGGATGGCCGCGGTCGCGATCACCCGGCCGTTCTCGACCAGCGCGAGCTTGGTGGTGCCGCCGCCGATATCGATGTTGAGGATGCGCTTGCCCTGGTCGGAGGAGACGGCGCGCCGACCCGACGCCGGGGCTGCTGTGGGTGATGGTGCTCGCGCAGGGCATGCTCGGCTACGGGCTGACCTCGGTGATCGGCGCCATCCCGGCCGAGATCTTTCAGGGCCGGCACTACGGCGTCATCTTCGGCACCCTGATGCTGGCCGCCATCGGCGGCGGCGCCGCCGGCCCCTGGGTGGCCGGCGCGCTCTACGACGCCACCGGCAGCTACGCGGTGGCGTTCTGGATCTGCATCGCCTGCTGCGCGCTGTCGTCGCTGGCCATCTGGCGGGCGGCGCCCCGCCGGGTGCGCGCCGTCGCCGGCCGGGTGCCGCGGGCGGTCAGCGGCCCGGCGTGAACGCCTGCCGCAGCGAGCCGCCGACGTGGGCGATGGCGCGCCCGGTGGTGTCGAGCAGCTTGCCCATGCCCATGAAGCCGTGAACCATGCCGCCGTAGCAGACGTAGTCGACCATGTTGCCGGCGTCGCGCAGCCGTCCCGCGTAGGCCTCGCCCTCGTCGCGCAGCGGATCGAAGCCGGCGGTGATGATCAGCGCCGGCGGCAGCCCGGCCAGCGAGGGCGCCCGCAGCGGTGACACCCGCCAGTCGTGGGCGTCCTCCTTCGAGGCCAGGTAGTGGGCGATGAACCAGCGCATGCTGTCGCGCGTGAGCATGTACCCGTCGGCGAAGTCGGTGTACGAGCGCGTCTCCCGCAAGACGTCGGTGACCGGATAGATCAGGACTTGCAGCGCGATGGCCGGGCCGCCGGCGTCGCGCGCCATCAGCGCCACCACCGCAGCCAGGTTGGCGCCGGCGCTGTCGCCGCCGACCGCCAGCCGGGTGGCGTCCAGCCCCAGCTCGGCCGCGTGGCCGACGACCCACGTCGTGGCCGCCCACGCGTCGTCGGCGGCCGCCGGGAACTTCTGCTCCGGCGCCAGGCGATAGTCGACCGAGACCACGCTGGCGCCCGAGGCCGCCGTCAGCTGGCGGCACAGCACGTCGTGGGTGTTCAGGTCGCCGATCACCCAGCCGCCGCCGTGGAAGTAGACGTAGGCCGGCAGCGGCGTCGCATCGGCAACGCCAGCGGGGCGGTAGACACGCAGCGGGATCGGGCCGTGCGGCGCCGCGGCGGCGACGTTCTTCACGCTGCCGATCTCGGGCGGCGTGGGCGTCGAGGCCGGGCGCGTCTCGATGAAGAGCTGGCGCGCCTCCTTGGGCGAGAGCGTGTGATAGGCGGGGCGCCCCGCCTTGGCGACCAGCTCGAGCACGGCCTTCACCTGCGGATCGAGAGCCATCGCGGCACCTCCGGGCCGGAACGGTAGCACGGAGCCCGCCGCCACCGCCCGGCGACTTTTTCACCGAACCGCCGTCGTCGCCTGGTCCGATTTCGCCGGTCCCGCGGACTACCGCCCGGCAGCTGACCACCTGACCACCCTCGTAAGTTCGCGGAACCAGGACATTCAGGTGTGGCATGCGCCCTGCTCTGCTCCTGCGCGTCGTCGACCACACATCGAGGAGGTCCGCGGTGAATAGGTGGAGGAAGGCTCTGATCAGTCTCGGTCTCGGCGCGTACCTGATCGGGATGGGGATGCTGGCGGGCGTCGTGATCGATCGGATGTGGTACGACCGGCAGCGCTCCGAGGTCCTCGGCCGCTACGAACAGGCCCTGCGGGACTGGCACGCGTACCGGATGGAGCTGGAGAAGCACGCCGATGGGCAGCGATGAACCGCGCGGGCCAGGCGCGAATCGCCGCCTATGGGCTCGCCTGCTCGATCGCCAGCCTGGCGGTCCTGTCCTCGCTGATCGGCAGTGACGCCACACGCTCGCCGACGGCCGCCGGGCGCGGGGCCCTCCGGCGCGCCGACGCCGCCCTCGCCGCCAGCGACGCGCGCGGCGCCCGGCAGGCGTTGGATGAGGCCTACCAGGCGGCGATGCAGACACGCGAGCCCGACGTGATGCTCGAGGTCGGCCATGCCTATCTTCGGATCGGAGCGACCGGCACCGACCGGCGGGCAGCCGTGGCCCGGGCGCGACGCATCTACCTCACGGCCTTGTTCCAGGCGCGCGAGCGCCGGGATGCCCACGCCGTCGCGCGCGCGGGCGAGGCCTTCGCCGCGCTCGGCGATCATGCGGTAGCCGAGCGCGCCTTCGACGTGGCGATGGCCCTGGCCATCCAGAACCGCGACGTGGTCGCCCGTGACCGCATCGCGTCGCTCCGGGCGCGATCCGATCCGACCACCCGGATGCCCTGAGCATTGAGCAGCACTGATCACCACTGCTCACTCAGAACCTATTGATATCTCGATCGTCGGTTCTGGCACGTGCGCTGCTCTGACGCCTGTCCGTCGTCGCGGCCGGCGACGACCGTGGGGTCGGGGGAGCGAGCCGTGCACGTTCGAACCGAGAGGAGGCGCGCCAATGGCGCAGCCCAGCATCGCGGTCATCAACTTTTCCAGTCGCCCGGATCCGGAGGTGCAGCGGGCGATCCGCGCGGTGAACCGGCAGATCGGGGAGGATTTCATGCCCATCTGGGGCCAGGGGCGAGAGCTCCAGCTCTACGCCTCCCAGGTCGACCCCAGCGGTCACCTCGACCAGGAGCGCGTGCAGGCCGACAGCGTGCTGTACCTGATCAACGAGTCCACGCTGGAGGGCGCCCTCGGCTATCACGACATGAACACCGCCGAGATCCCGGTGGGCTTCGTGTTCACCGAGGCCGGCGGCGACTGGACGACCACGCTGTCGCACGAGGCCCTGGAGCTGATCCTCGACCCCAACGTCAACGTCTTCGTGCCCGGCCCCGATCCCGAGGCGCCCGACGATCCGAACCGGTGGTACTGGCACACCTACGAGGTGTGCGACGCCGTCGAGCGCATGTCATACACGATCGACGGGGTGGCGGTATCCGACTTCGTCACGCCGACCTACTTCCGTCCCGGCGACGCCAAGGGGACGCGCAACGACTTCCTGGGCGTCGGCGTCCCGTCGTTCGGCGTCATGCCCGGTTGCCACCTGGGCGTCGTCGATCCGGTGACACTCGAGTTCACGATGATCTTCGGCCACAAGAACGGCGGCGGCATCGTCGCCAAGGCGCGGCGCGAGGCCTACGACCGCCCGAAGCCGAGCCGCCCCGAGGAGGGCATCCTCGCGAAGTACCTGGCGACCGCGAAGGGTCGGAGGGTGAACGCGCTCGGGCCGCGGCGAGCCGGCGGCGTCGCCGCGCTCGGCGGCATCACGCGCACGGGCCGGTATCAGGCCCGGGCGAGCGCGCTCAAGCTGGCGCGCCCTCGCCCGGCGCGCTGACGGCGGCCGGCGGACAGCGCCCGGCGGGACAACCCCGCCGGGCGCCCCGTCACGCGAGAGGCGCTACCGGTCGAGCCAGACGTGCGTGAGCCGCCCCCAGTTGTAGATGCCGTGGTGGGGCACGAGATTGCGGACGTGGGGCCAGTGGGTGAAGGCGTCGAGCGACCACCCCATCGTGGGCCGGGCGCCGTCCTCCTCCAGCTTGATCAGGATCTGGCGCACCAGCGCGGCCCGCTTCTTGGGGTCGAGCTCCTGCGACTGCTGGTCGATGAGCTTGGTCACCAGCTCGTTGCAGTAGCCGGTGTAGTTGCGGATGGAGCCGCAGCCGTAGTTCTCGTAGAAGATCGCGTCGGGGTCGTCGATGCCGAAGCCGCTCACGTTGGCGCCGAGCTGGAACTCCTTGCGGGTGGTGACCGAGTACCACTGCACCGTGTCCACCTGCTTGAGCGTGGCCTCCACGCCCACCCGCTTGAGCTCGCTGACGGCGAACGCCGAGAAGTCGAGGTAGGACGCGATGGCCCGGGTGGTGATCTCGAGCTTGAGCGGGTTGGTGGCGGTGAAGCCCGCCTCGGCCAGCAGTCGCTTGGCCTTGGCCCGCTCGTCGGCCACCTTACCGTAGCCGGGCAGCCGCTCCAGCTCGGGCCCGCTGAGGCCCCAGCTCCCGCGCGGCGGCGACAGCATGCCGGCGCCGAGGACGCCGGCGCCCTGGCGCACGGCCTGGATGAACGCGCGCCGGTCCATCGCGTGGCTGAGGGCCAGCCGCACCCGGACGTCGGCGAACGGCGGTCGCGTCATGTTCACGAGCAGGTTGGGCGAGGTGTTGTTGGCGACCTCCGTGATGACCAGCCCCGGCACCGCCGCCCGCAGCTGGTCGGCGATCGGCCGGGTGGTGTCGCCGGGAAACGAGACGTCGACGCGTCCGGCCTGCAGCGCGCTGGCCTGGCGGCCGCGATCGGCCACGATGTAGTAGCGCAGGCCGTCGAGGTACGGGCGGCCCTTCTCGAAATAGTCGGGGTTGCGGACGTAATCGATCAGCTCGCCGCGCCGCCACTCCTTGAGCTTGAACGGCCCGGTGCCGACGCAGCGGCTGCGCATCTCGGCGGACGGGATGTGGGCGGGATAGACCGGCGACTGGCCCGAGGCCAGCATGATCAGGATCGACGGCTGCGGCTTCTTGAGCCGGAACACGACCGTGGTCGGGTCGGGGGCCTCGATCGCCTCGACGTTGGCGTACCAGTCCTTGCGGGGGTTCAGGCGCAGGCGGGCCGGCTGCTCGGGCGCCTCCCGCACCAGGTCGAAGGTGTACTTCACGTCCTTCGACGTGAACGGCTGGCCGTCGTGCCAGCGGACGTCGCGGCGCAGGAAGAAGACCAGGTTGCGGTAGCCGTCCTGCCACGACCAGCGCTCGGCCAGCTCACCGACGATCGAGTCCGCCGTCTCGCGCGGCTTGAACGGATCGAAGACGACCAGGTTCGAGAAGCACGGCGAGGCCGGCCACACGGTGGCGATGGTCGCGGTCTCGTGGATGGCGAAGCCGGTCGTCGTCTCCTCGCGCTGCAGCAGGTTCAGCACGCCGCCCGGCTTGCCGGGCGCGGGCGCCGCCGGCCCGGCGGCGTGGGCGAGAGCGGCGACGACGACGCAGAAGGCCAGCGCGGCGGTCAGGCGGACGAGCGGACGGGGCATGGGACTCGAAGTATAGTACGGACGGAGGGCGTCCATGGCCACGACCGTTGTGAAGGGGCTGCTCGGCACCGACAAGCTGCACGCGCGCGTCGAGGATCTGAAGCGAACCAAGGGTCCGGCGCCGTGGGTGGAGAAGGTGGTCGTGAACGACCAGGTCGTCGGCACGCTGATCTGCCAGCCGCCTGGCCACGCCACCGACCGTCACTATCACCTGGTCGACGAGTGGTGGGTCGTGATGGACGGCGAGATCGACTGGGAGATCGAGGGCCACACCGAGGTCGTGCGCGCGCGGGCCGGCGACATCGTCTTCGCCCCGGCCAAGCACTACCACCACATCCGTCCGGCCGGCGACCGTCCGTCGATCCGGCTGGCCATCACCCCGGCCGGTGAGTTCCACCGCCACGACCGTCCCGCCGGCGCCGGACCGAACGACCGCTGATCCGCTGACCTCGCCGCGGGCGGCCGCCCGTGGCACGCTGAGGACGTGAGGACGGTCGAGATCCAGCCGACGTTCGAGGCGTGGCAGGCGGCGGCCCGGGCGCTCCTGCACGAGGACGTGTCGCCGGCCGAGATCGTCTGGCGCGAGGCGGCCGGCGCGCCGCTCGCCCCGCCTCCGCCTGCCCCCGCTGGCGCCCGCGTCCCCCGTCAATTCCTCGATCTCGCCCGGGAGGCGGCCGGCGCGGCCGATCCCGCGCGCTGGGCGGCGCTCTACACCGTGCTCTTCCGGCTCGTCCACGAGCGCCGAGACCTGCTCGCCGTCGCGGGCGACGCCGACGTGCGCCGGCTCGCCGCCCTCGCCGCCCAGGGCCGGCGGGCCGCCCCGCCGCCGGCGAGCACCGGCCTCGAGCCACCCGGCGCCGCCAGCTTCGTCCCCGCCGGCGCCTCGCTCGAGGAGCTGCGCGCGGCCGCCGCCCGCTGCCAGGGCTGCGAGCTGTACCGCCACGCCACCCAGATGGTGTTCGGCCGCGGTCCCGCCGACGCCCGCATCATGCTGGTGGGCGAGCAGCCCGGCGATCAGGAAGATCTCAAGGGCGCGCCGTTCGTGGGGCCGGCGGGCGAGGTGCTGGACCGCGCGCTGGCCGAGGTCGGCATCGACCGCCAGCGGGTCTACGTCACCAACGCGGTCAAGCACTTCAGCTTCGTGATGCGCGGCAAGCGCCGCATCCACCAGACGCCGCGCGCCTCCGAGGTGGCCGCGTGCCGGCCGTGGCTTCAGGCCGAGCTCGACGTCATCAAGCCATCCGTGCTCGGCGCCCTCGGCGCCACCGCCGCGCGAGCCCTCTTCGGTCCAGAATTCCGGCTGATGCGCCAGCACGGCCAGTTCATGGCGACGCCGTGGTCGCCGAAGTCGATCGCCACGCTGCACCCCTCGGCCGTGCTGCGCGGACAGGACGACGCCGAGCAGGCGCGTCTCTACGCGATGCTGCGCGACGACCTGCGCCTGATCGCCGACGCCGCGCCCTGATCGGGCCGCTACCCCCTGAACTCCTCGCCGTAGACGACGATCCCGTGGCGGCCCCGGAGTGCGCCGGGGGTCAGCTCGGCCACCATGAAGGCGGCGTCGGGGAACGGCGGATCCGACGTCAGCCCCAGGGGGAGCGCCCGGACGAAGCCGAAGCGCGGGTAGTAGTCGGGATGGCCGACGACGAGCACGACGTCGTGGCCGGCGGCGCGGCAGGCGGCGAGCCCGGCGCGCACCAGCGCCGAGCCGACGCCGCGGCGCTGCCAGGCCGGCCGGACGGACATGGGCGCCAGCGCCATGAGGATGGACGGCGCGTCCCCCTGCAGCGGCACCGGCGTGAAGAGGATGTGGCCGACGATACCGTCGGCCACGGTGACGACGAGGCCGAGGTAGGGGCGAGCGTGTGCCCGCAGGCGCTCGACCAGCCGGGCCTCGTCCGGGCGCCCGAACGCCGCCGTGTTCACGGCGCTCACGGCGGCCGCGTCATCGGCGCGCTCCGGACGGATCGTCCACTCGCGGTGCATGGGAAGTGCGACTATACGGCCCGACGGCGAACCAGGATCAAGGAGACCACGATGGCGCGGATGCTCGACGGCATGGAGCGGCTGCTGCGCGGCGAGATTCCCCCGCCGCCGGCGGCGACGAAGATCGGCATGCGGCTGGCGTCGTTCACGCCGGGCGAGGCGGTGGTCGAGCTGGACGCCGACGCGACGCACGCCAACCCCATGGGCACCGTGCAGGGCGGCATCCTGGCCGCCATCGCGGACGCGGCGATGGGCTGGGCGTACATGACCACGCTCGGCGACGGCGAGTCCTACACGACGCTCGAGATCAAGACCAACTTCCTGCGGCCGGTGCGGGCCGGGCGGCTGTCGGCCCGGGCACGCGTGCGCAACGCCGGTCGCACGGTCGGCCTCGTCGAGTGCGACGTGATGACCGAGGACGGCAAGGCGGCCGCCTACGCCGTCAGCACCTGCATGACCCTGCGCGGCGAGGCGGCGACGGGACGGTAGTGACGGCGACCGCCCCTCAGCGCGGCGCCGCCTCGGCCAGGCCGACCGGACACGCCACCCCGGTGCCGCCGTGGCCGCAATAGCCCCACGGGTTCTTCGACAGGTACTGCTGGTGATAGTCCTCGGCGTAGTAGAACTCCGGCGCGTCGAGGATCTCGGTGGTGATCGGCCCGTAGCCGGCCTTGGCCAGCACCTTCTGGTAGGCGTCGCGCGAGGCCTCGGCCGCCCGCCGCTGCTCGGCGGAGGTCACGTAGATCCCCGAGCGGTACTGGGTGCCGACGTCGTTGCCCTGCCGCATCCCCTGGGTGGGATCGTGGCTCTCCCAGAACGCCCGCAGCAGATCCGCGTACGACACGGCCTTGGGATCGAACACGACGCGCACGACCTCGTTGTGGCCGGTCAGGCCCGTGCACACCTCTTCGTAGGTCGGGTTCGGGGTGTGGCCCCCCGCGTAGCCGACCGAGGTCGAGTACACGCCGGGGATGCTCCAGAATCCCTTCTCCGCCCCCCAGAAGCAGCCCAGCCCGAACATCGCCAGCTCGGTGCCCTCCGGGAACGGCGGCGCCAGGCGGGCCCTGCTCACGTGATGGCCTTCGGGCACCGGCATCCGCTGGGTACGGCCCGGCAGGGCCTCTTCGGGGGTCGGGATCAGGGTCTTCTTGCGACCGAACATGGCGGCCTCCTTTGAGGGCTTGATTGTACCGCCCCGAGTCACCCCATACATTGTCACGGTAGGTCATCCCACACGGAGGCGACATGGCGGCAACCCGACTGGCACTCGCGGCTCTGCGACTTCCCTGGAAGGATCTGCTCAAGGCGGCGCCGATCATTCTCAGGGCGTCGGGCGAGCTGGCCACGCGGCTGGCCGATCGGCGACGAGGACTGCCCGAGCCCGCCCCATCGTTGCCCGTCGACGACGCGACGCTGATGATTCGGCTGGACGCCCTGGAGAGGGCGGGCGAGTCACAGGCGGAGCTCACGCAGGAGCTGGCCGGTCAGATCAAGGAAGTCAGCGAGGCCCTGCGCCGCCTGGCCGTGCGCATCCGGTTCGCGCTGGGCTGCTCGATGCTGGCGCTGGTGCTGGCGGTGATCGCGCTGGTTCGGACCTTCTTCTGAGTCCCGCGGGAACGCCCGGCCCTACTCGCCCCGGCGGGCCGGCTCGACCCTCTTCGCGCTGACCACTTCGAATACTCTCGGCACCTTCGTCTTCCCCTTCAGCGGGGCCTCCGGCATCGGCCGGCACTCGAACTCGTCGCGCACGGCCTCGTAGGTCGCGTCGGTGATCAGGATGGTCGTCCCGAACTCCTTGTTCAGCCCCTCCACGCGCGAGCACGTGTTCACGCCGTCGCCGATGACGGTGTACTCCAGGCGCTTGCGGGAGCCGATGTTGCCGACGATGACCTCGTCGGTGTGGATGCCGATGCCGATCGCGATGGGCGGCTGCCCGATCATGGACCGCTCGCCGTTGATCTTGGCGAGCAGCGCCTTCATGCGGAGGCCGGCGAGGACGGCCCGCCGCTCGTGGGCGTGGGTCTCGTCGAGGGAGCCGAAGACGGCCAGCATGCCGTCGCCGAGGAACTTGTCGAGGACGCCGTGGTGCTCGAAGACCGCGTCCACCATCTCGGAGAAGTAGTCGTTGAGGAAGGTGATGATCTGCTCGGGGGCCATCGCCTCCGACATGGTCGTGAAGTTCCGGATGTCGGAGAAGAGCATGGTCACCCGGCGGCGCTCGCCGCCGAGCGTGATCTGCTTGTCGAGCAGCTCCTGCGAGACCTGGGTGGTGACGTAGCGTCCGAAGATCTCCTTGATGCGGTCGCGGTCCTCCAGGCCCTTGGCCATCTCGTTGACCGCCTCGCCCAGGTGGCCGATCTCGTCGCGACCGGCCACGGCCGAGCGCGCGGTGAGGTCGCCGCCGCGGATCTTCTGGACGACGTCGAGCACGTCGTGAAGCGGCCGCGTCACCGAGCGCGACAGCAGGCCGGCCACGGCCAGACAGGCCGCCCCCGCGATCAGCGCCGCCAGCGCGAACTTCACCCGCAGGGCGCGCACCGGGGCCAGCGCCTCGACGGTGGCCGTCTCCGAGACCAGCACCCACGGCCTGGGATGCAGCGTGGCCGGGCTCTCGAGCGGCTGGCCGACCATCAGCATCTCGGTGCCGGCCAGGTTGACGCTGATGGCGCTGGTCGTCTGGCCTTGCAGCGCGGCCCGCACGACCGGATAGGCGCTCACGTCGGTGTTGAGCCGGGCCTGATCGGGGTGGCCGATGATGCGCCCCTCGGCATTGGCCACCATGGTGTACCCGTGGTCGCCGAACCGCACCGTGCGCACGAACGCCTTGAGGTCTTCCTGCATGTCGAAGCGCGCGCTGACCGCTCCGGTGACGACGCCGCCGGAGCCCTTCACCGGGGCGCTGATGTAGATGACCCACCGCTTGAAGAGCGGCGACACGTAGATGTCCGACACGAACGGCTTGCCCTCCAGCGTGTAGGCGACCCCGATGCGGTTGGGCGGCTCCACGTCGCCGGTCACGCTGCTGGAGACCAGGGCGCGTCCCTCGGCGTCCATGAGGTTCACCTGCAGGAAGCGCGGGTCGAAGGCCTGCAGCTCGCGCAGCCGCTCGCGGACGGCGGCGGGGTTGCGGCGCGCGTCCTCGGCCATCCGGGAGGCGAAGAATTGCAGCGAGGTCTGAGCGTCGGCGATGTCCTCCTTGATCTCGTTCTGCTCGATCTGGGCGATGTGCCTCATCTCGGAGACGATCTGGCCCCGCAGCGTCGCGCCCGCCTCCGTGTACGCCCACACGCCGAGGACGGCGGCGATGGCCAGGCCGGTGCCGGCGAGCGCGACCATGAGGCTCCACCGGAAGCCGTGTCGGAACCGCGCGAACCATCGGCGGCTGACCGCCAGCACGAGAACGGCGACGCCGGCCACCGACACCGCGAGTGCCACGCCCACCAGCAGGCCCGCTGCGCTCATCGCCACCCCCCTCCCCGTTATAGCGGTCCCGAACCCCGGGACCGAGAAACGCCTTCGGCGACTGCCCCGGACACCGCCCACGGAGGTTGACAGGCCCCGGGCCCCGCCGCATAGTGGCCGGCATCACCTATGTCAAATGCACAGACCGTCAAAGAGCTCAAGGACAGCGGGTGGCAACGCAAGTCGGTCAAGCAGGAGCTGCGCGACAACCTCGTGGCCCGATTGCGGCGGGGTGAGGCGTTCCTGCCCGGCATCGTCGGCTACGAGGACACGGTCGTCCCCCAGATCGAGAACGCCGTCCTCAGCGGTCAGGATCTGATCTTCCTCGGCGAGCGCGGCCAGGCCAAGACGCGCATGGCCCGCCTGCTGATCGGCCTGCTCGACGAGGCGATCCCGGCGCTGGCCGGCTGCGAGATCAACGACGACCCGCTGGCGCCCATCTGCCAGGGGTGCCGCGACCTGGTGGCCAAGCAGGGTGAGGCCGCGCCCGTCGTGTGGATTCCCCGCGATCGCCGCTACGGCGAGAAGCTGGCCACCCCCGACATCACCATCGCCGACCTCATCGGCGAGGTCGATCCGATCAAGGTGGCCGAGGGGCGCTATCTCTCCGACGAGCTGACGATCCACTACGGCATGCTGCCGCGTACCCACCGGGGCATCTTCGCGATCAACGAGCTGCCCGACCTCGCCGAGCGCATCCAGGTGGGTCTCCTCAACATCATGGAGGAGCGCGACGTCCAGATCCGCGGCTACAAGGTGCGGCTGCCCCTCGATCTCTACGTGGTGGCCAGCGCCAACCCCGAGGACTACACCAACCGCGGCCGCATCATCACGCCGCTGAAGGACCGCTTCGGCTCCCAGGTCCGCACGCACTATCCCAAGAAGCTGGCCGACGAGATCGCCATCATGGACGCCGAGCGGACGGCCTTCCCCGTCGACGGCGTGAAGACGGCGAGCCCGGAGTACATGAAGCAGGTGGTGGCCGAGCTCACCCACCTGGCCCGGCAGTCCTCCGAGATCAGCCAGCGCTCCGGCGTGTCGGTGCGGGTGTCGATCTGCAACTACGAGAACCTCCTGTCGAGCGCGCTCAAGCGGGCCATCCGGCTCGACGAGCGGCTGGCGGTGCCGCGGGTCAGCGACCTCGGCGCCCTGGTGGCCTCCACCACCGGCAAGATCGAGATGGAGACGGTGAGCGACGGCGGCGAGGACAAGGTGCTGACCCGCCTCATGCACAAGGCGGTGCTCAACGTCTTCAACCGCTCGTTCAGCCAGCCCGAGCTGGCCGAGGTGGTGAAGGGCTTCGAGGGCGGCACCGTCGTGCAGGCCTCCGACACGATGCCCTCGACCGAGTACATCAAGCAGGTCGACCAGATGCCGGGGCTGCGGGCGAGCGCGGCCAAGCTGGGCGCCACCGAGCCGGCCGCGCTGGCCGCCGCCATCGAGTTCGTGCTGGAGGGACTGCACCTCTCCAAGAAGCTGAACAAGGACGTTCAGGCCGGCCGTTACCGCTACCGGAGCTGAGCGATGCCGCTCTACCGGTACTCCCGCTGGGACGGCACGCAGAAGGTCGACCTCGACGCCGACCAGCTCCTGTCGGCCATGGCCGACGATCTCCTCGCCGACGGCGATCCCTGGCGCGCGCTGCGCCGGCTCATGCAGCAGGGGGCCCGCACGCCCGACGGCCAGCGCATGCCCGGCCTCAAGGACATGCTCGACCGCCTGCGCCGCCAGAAGCAGCAGCGCCTGGACCGCTACGACCTCGGCTCCAGCCTCGAGGACATCAAGAAGAAGCTGGACGACGTCGTGCAGACCGAGCGGCAGGGCATCAAGGACACGACGCCCGAGGGGACCCAGCGCGCCCAGCGCGAGCAGAAGCTCGACGCCATCCCGCCCGACCCGGCCGGCCGCCTGCGCGATCTGCAGAAGTACGACTTCGTGAGCCCCGAGGCCAAGCAGAAGTTCGACGAGCTGCTCGCCTCCCTGCGCCAGCAGATGATGCAGCCCATGTTCAACAACATGCAGCAGGCGCTCAAGAACATGAGCCCCCAGGACCTGGCCCGCACGCGGGAGATGATGCAGGACCTCAACCGCATGCTGCGGCAGAAGGCCGACGGCGACGAGCCCGACTTCGACGCGTTCATGGCCAAGTGGGGCCAGAACTTCCCCGGCGTCGAGAATCTCGACCAGCTCATCGAGCAGCTCGGCCGCCAGATGGCGGCCATGCAGTCGCTCATGCAGAGCCTCACCCCCGAGCAGCGCGGCCAGCTCGACGAGATGATGCGCGGGCTCATGATGCAGGACGAGCGGCTGGAAGCCCAGATGCGCCAGCTCGCCATGAACCTCTCGGAGTTCCTCCCCCTCGACGAGATGGCCCGCCGCTATCCGTTCAAGGGCGACGAGGAGCTCTCGATGCAGGAAGCCATGCGGCTGATGCAAGAGATGCAGGAGATGGACGAGCTGGACCGCGAGATCCGCGGGGTCCGCGCGCTGGAGGATCTCGAGAACGTCGACCGCGAGCGGGTCGAGCGGCTGCTGGGACCGGAGGCGGCCGAGGACCTCCAGAAGCTGCAGGAGCTGACCAAGCAGCTCGAGGAGGCCGGCTACCTGGAGCGCGAGGGCGACGACCTGTCGCTGACCGCCCGGGCCATCCGCAAGATCGCCGACCAGGCCCTGCGCGACGTCTTCGCCGTGCTCAAGCGCGACCGCATCGGCGGCCACGCCATCGAGCGCCGGGGCGCCGGCGGCGACCAGACCGACGAGACGAAGGACTACGAGTTCGGTGACCCGTTCCTGCTCGACCTCAAGGAGACGGTGATGAACGCCGTCGGCCGGCGGGGCCCGGGCACACCGGTGCGGCTCGAGCCGGGCGACTTCGAGGTCTACCGCACCGAGCTCCGCACCCAGGCCGCCACCGTGGTCATGCTCGACATGAGCCGCTCGATGCTGAACAACGGCTACTTCCTGCCGGCCAAGAAGGTCGCCCTCGCCCTGCACGCCCTCATCAAGGGCCAGTTCCCGCGGGACGCGCTGTACATCGTGGGCTTCTCGCTCTACGCCCGCACGTTCACGGCCGAGCAGCTGCCCTCGCTGTCGTGGAGCGAGTGGAACATCGGCACCAACATGCACGCGGGGTTCGCGCTGTCGCGCCGGCTGCTCGGCAAGCACAAGAGCGGCAACAAGCAGATCCTCATGGTGACCGACGGCGAGCCCACCGCCCACCTCGAGGACGGCGTGGCCGACTTCTCCTACCCGCCCAGCGCCCGCACGGTGGAGGAGACGCTCAAGGAAGTGCAGCGCTGCACGCGCGAGGGCATCACCATCAACACGTTCATGCTCGAGCGCAGCTCGTGGCTGGTGGGCTTCGTCGAGCAGATGGCCCGCATCAACCACGGCCGGGCCTTCATGGCCGCGCCCGAGCGGCTGGGCGAGTACGTCGTCGTCGACTTCGTCCGCTCCCGCCGTCGCCTGATCGGCCGCTAGCGGCCCTGCAGCGTATCGAGGCGCGCGCGAACGTCCGGGTCCGGGTTGGCGCCGGCCAGCCGGCGGGCGATGCGCAGCGAGTGGGTGACGACCTCGTCGTCGCCGAGCTCCACGAAGGCCGAGGCCAGCCGCAGCACCCCGTCGAGCGAGCCGGCGCCGCTGGCCCGGAACAGCGCCGACAGGTAGAGATCGCGCGCCCGCGAGATCCCGCCGGCCGGCGAGCCCGAGGCCCGGGCGATGCGCAGGTAGGCGTCGCCGGCCTCCGCGAAGCCCTCCCAGCGGCGGCCTCCCAGCGCCGCCCCGTAGGCCTCGTGCCACGCGCGGAGGGCCCCCGGCACATCCCCGGCGGCCAGCGCCGCGTCCACCGCTGAGAGGTATAGCGCCGCGCTCGTCCCGCCCTGCTCCGCGCCCCGATCGTTCAGGTCGTGGTCCATGGCCAGCCACGAGGCAACTCGGATGCCAGACCCTGAGAGCCCAAAATCTCCAACAAGTCGATAGCTTGGGAGTCGGACCTCCCGGAGCCCGATCGGGTCAGGTGTTCTGTTCAGTGGTCAGTTACCGGGCGTGGCGCCCGGTGGTCAATCCGATTTGACTCGCGCCCGGGCCTCGTCTAGTGTCGGCTGCGACAGCGTCAATCACGCCGAATCGCAGAGGAGCGGACATGGGGACCTTCAATATCTGGATGAACGGGCGGCTGGTGCCTCAAGAGCAGGCAGTCCTGCCGGTCAACAGCGCGGCGGTCTTCTACGCCACCAACGTCTTCGAGGGCATCCGCGCCTACTGGAGCGAGCGCGACGGCGAGATGTACGGCTTCCGCCTGGCCGACCACTTCGCGCGGCTGCGTGAGTCGATGAAGATGATGCGCTTCACGGTGCCGTACAGCGACGACGACCTGTTCGAGGCCGTGCGCACGGTGCTGGCCGGCAACGAGCTCCGCGAGGACATCCACATGCACATGGTGGCCTACGTCGGGGCGCCGGGGCTGGATGCCACCACCCAGACCGGGCTCTACATCAACCCGCGCAAGCGGCCGCGCGTGATGGAAGGCAACGGCCTGAAGTGCAACGTGTCGTCGTGGACGCGCACCTCCGACAACGCGATCCCGATCCGGCTGAAGTCCGGCTCCAACTACCAGAACGGCCGGCTGGCCACGCTGCAGTCCAGGGCCGACGGCTACGACCAGCCGATCTTCCTGAACCGGCTGGGCAAGGTGGCCGAGGGTAGCGGGGCGACGTTCTTCATGGTCCGCAAGGGCCGCATCGTCACTCCCGGCACCAGCAGCGACATCCTGGAGTCGATCACCCGCACGACGCTGATCGAGTACGTCGCCCCCCAGGTGCTCGGCATGGAGGTCGTGGAGCGCGACATCGACCGCACCGAGCTGTACGTGGCCGAGGAGGCGTTCTTCTGCGGCAGCGGCTACGAGGTCACGCCGATCCTGTCGATCGACCGCTTCGGCCTCGGCACCGGCGACGTCGGTCCCGTCACCAAGCGCATCTCGTCCGCGTACCTCGATCTCGTCCGCGGCGTCGACACCCGCCACCCGGAGTGGCGGACGCCCACGTACAAGCCCGTACATGTCTAGGAAAATGGGGGGCCCCGAAATGGCCCCCCATACCCCCCCGCGTTCGGAGCGCCCCGGCGAGGCCGGGGCGCTCCTCGAGATCCCGCCCGGCCAGCGTAGACTCTACCCGTCGCTGAAGCGACGACGCTTCTCAGCCGCACGATGAAGTTCGACGTCGGTCTCATGAACAACCAGCCGGTGGCCGATGTCGTCCGCCAGGCCCAGCTCGCCGAGTCGCTCGGCTACGACACCGTGTGGATCACCGACTCGCACCTCGTGTGCCGCGAGCTGTGGGTGACGCTGGCGGCGTGCGCGCTCGGTACGACGCGGATCAAGCTCGGGCCGGGGGTGACGGTGCCCCACACGCGCCACTGGTCGGTCACGGCCTCCGCCATTGCCACGCTGGCCGAGATGGCGCCGGGACGGATCGTGCTCGGCATCGGCACCGGCGGCAGCAGTGCGGAGACGATGGGCATGAGCGTGCAGCGCGCGGCCCGCATCGCGACGCTCGAGACCATGACGACGTCGATCCGCGCCCTGCTGTCGGGCGGCACCATCCGCCTCGACAGTGGCGTCGACAGCCGGCTAGCCTGGCTGGACGGCGCCCCGCGCGTGCCGCTGTTCGTCGCCGGCTCCGGTCCAAAGATGCTGGAGGCGGCCGGCCGGCTCGGCGACGGCGTGATCATGTACGCGGGCACCGACCCTGCGATCCTGCGCGCGGGGATCGAGCACGTCGCGCGCGGCGCCGCCACCCAGGGACGGAGCCCGGCCGATCGACCCGTGCTCCTGTGGGCGCCGACCGCGGTCGACGCCGACGGCGCCCGCGCGCGCGATCACGTACGCGGCCGCGTGGCCTCGGCGATGCGCCATCCCCTGCCGGTCGCGCTGGGGCCGGAGGACGAGGCGGCGGTGCGGCAGCTTCGGGCGGCCTACGACTCCTACCAGCACGCGACGGCGGCCTCGCGCCACCGCGAGCTCGTCCCCGATCGCTTCGTGGACATGATGGCGCTGGCCGGCACCCCCGACGAGGTGCGCGCGCAGGTGAAGCGCGTGATGACGGTGCCGGAGATCGCGCGCATCATCCTGCTGCCGCAGAACCCCGGCCGCGGATTCATCGAGCGGGAGGCGATCCTCCGGACGTTCGCCGAGCAGGTGATGGCGCGTCTGGGCTGAACGCCTCGAAGAGCTCGACCGGGTTAC
The DNA here is from genome assembly GCA_963734175.1 of uncultured Candidatus Rokubacteria bacterium. GTDB lineage: Bacteria > Methylomirabilota > Methylomirabilia > Rokubacteriales > CSP1-6 > AR5. Next base: position 188,374 of record CAVTGC010000008.1, on the reverse strand, counting down.
CGGAGGGATCCTCGACGAGGATCTGCCGGCCGCCGTTGCCAGTCACGATGTCGCTCCGGAACCGGCACCCCGCCGTCCGCAACCGCTCGACCACGCTCGCCAGATCCTCGACCTCGATCTGGATCCGGTTCCAGCCGCCGGGCGCGGGCGTCACGCCGGCGGGGGTCGCCTGCCCCGCCCCGCCGGCGCCCGGACGGTTGAGCAGCAGATACAGATCCCCGCGAGACAGGCGGGCGAAGCCCGGCGCGGGGTGGATGTCGAGATGGAAGCCGAGCCTCTCGGTATAGAACGGGATCGCTGCGTCGACGTCGGTGACGATGTAGCGGACGCTGACCTTGCTCATGCCATGAATTGTCCCACCGCCGAGAGGCGGTCAGCGCGAGAAGTCGACGGCGATCGTATTGCCGCCGCTGACGACGACGCCGACGCGCTCGCCCGGAGCCGGCACGTAGGCGCCGCTCACCAGCGCGGCGAAGGCGGCGGCGCCGCCCGGCTCCGCCACGATCCGGACCGTCTCCCACAGCCGCTGCTGGCCCGCCCGGATCGCCTCGTCGCTGACCAGCACCACGCGAGCCACGTGGGCCTGCGCGATCGGAAACATCAGCGCGCCCACCTGCCGGGGCGCCAGCGAGTCAGCGGCCACGCCGCCGGCCGGCGCGTCGACCGGCGCGCCCACCCGCAGCGCCTCCGACAGCGTCGGCGCCGCCTCCGGCTCCACACCGATCACGGTCACCCGCCCGGCGTACCAGGCCGCGATGCCGCCGATGAGGCCGCCGCCGCCCACCGCCACCAGCAGCGTGTCGAGGGCCGGCCCCTGCCGTTCCAGCTCGAGACCGAGCGTGCCCTGCCCCAGCAGCGTCTCGGCCTGATCGAACGCGTGCACCGCCAGCGCGCCCGACTCCTCGAGATAGGCCTGGCTGGCGGTCAGCGCATCGGCGTAGCGCTCACCGCCCACGACCAGCTCGGCGCCGTAGCTCCGGATGCGCGCGATCTTGGCCGGCGACGACACGGTGGGGACGAAGATCCGCGCGCGCACGCCGAGCCGCATGGCGGCGTAGGCCACGGCGGCGCCGTGATTGCCGCCCGAGGCCGCCACCACCCCGGCCGGTGGAACGGCGCGCAGGAGCAGATTGGCGAAGGCGCCGCGGGTCTTGAAGGAGCCGGCGTGCTGGAGGAGCTCCAGCTTGAGCGCGAGCGGGACCGGCGCCAGGCCGGCGTCGGCCCCGCTCAGCTCGAGGACGGGTGTGACGCGGACGTGCGGCCGGATGACCGCGGCCGTCCGCTCGATCGTCGCGCGATCGAGCGCCGGCGCGGTCAGGGCCGCGGCTTCACCCACGTCTCCGACCACGCCAGACACGCGCTGGAGGAGTCGCGGTCGCCCCGCTTCTCGGCCCAGACCTGGCCGGTGGCGAAGCGGCCGTTCAGCTCCACCTGGGCCGAGCGGGCCGGGAAGAACGTGCTGAACACGCCAATGGGCCGATTGTTGGTGCCGGGCGCCATGGTCAGCACGAACGGCTCGAGCGTGTCCCACCACGACATGCGGATGCGGTCGGAGGCCGAGTCGATCGACTCGACGGCGGCCGAGTGGGCCTCGCCGCTGCGGGCGAAGGCGGCCCCGATCACGGGGATGCTGGTGTCGGCGAAGGCCGGGAACAGCAACGACTCGATCGACTTCTGCAGCCAGCGGGCCACTGCCGGGTTGTCGCTGTAGATGCGGACCTTGCCGTCAGTGAGATCGCTCTGGGCGAACAGCGCGTGGCCGGAGCCGGCCGCGCACCACAGCACGCGCCAGTGGCTGAAGCGGCTCGCCAGCGTGGTGCCGCCGTCGTGGCTGAGCCGGATGAACGAGTTCTCGCCCGTCATGAGGACGCCGTTGGGATCGACCGGGGAGGCCATCGGGGGATCGCTCCTCTTAGGACGCGGCCGCCGCCACCTCCACCCGGGCGTCGTTGTAGCAGGCGCCGCCGCAGATGTCGGCGTGGGTGGCGGGGGCCAGGGCCGAGACCGTCTGGTTGTTGTCGCTCGTACGGAACCACGTGCCCTTCAGGGACGACACCACGCCGCGCGGGACGTCGTCGGTGATCCGGACCGGCAGCCGCACCTCGCCCAGCTCGTTCCACACCCGCACCGACTGGCCGTCGCGCAGGCCGCGCGGCCGGGCGTCGTCGGGGTGGATCTCCAGCGGCGCGACATCGTCACTCGTGCTGGTGCCGCCGAACGTGGACGTGATGCGCTGGTCGGAGGCCGGTGAAATCAGCATCAGCGGATAGGTCGATTCCAGCGTCCGGTATGTCGGCAACCGGGCGCCGTACTTCTGCTCGAGGTACGACGAGGCCAGCTCGACCTTGCCCGACGGCGTCTTCGGGAAGACGTTGGTGAACATCATCGCGTCGGCGCCATTCACCGTCATGGGCATGGCCCGGTCGAGCGGGATGCGGCTGGGCCGCACGCCGCCCAGGCGGGGATCGGCCGGGTCGATGGCGTCGTCCATCAGCTCGGCGTCGGTGGCCGTGAAGATCGGCTCGGTGTAGCCGAAGCGCCGGGCCAGCCGGCGGAAGATCTCGGTGTTCGGCAGCGACTCGCCCTGGGGCGGGATGACCGGCTCGGCCCGCTGCAGCCACTGCTGGCCGTAGGCGGCGTAGAGGTCGGGATACTCGAAGCTGGTCGAGGCCGGCAGCACGATGTCGCAATACCGCATGCTGTCGGTCATGGCGACCTCGATCCCGACGGTGACGACGTCCTCGCGCGCGAGCCCCCGGCGCATGCGGTTCTGGTCGGGGTGCACCACGACCGGGTTGTGGTTGTAAATGAACAGTGCCTTGAGCGGCGGCGCCAGCGTGCCCTCGGTCAGGTGGCGACCGATGTCGACGATGTTCAGCGTGCGAGTGCCGGCCGGCGCCAGGTCCGGCCGGGCCAGCTTCTGCGGCGTCTTGGGAAACGCGAACCCGGCACCGTTGACGAGACCACCGCCGGCGACCGCGAACCGCCCGGTCAGCGCCGGCAGCGCCAGCACGGCGCGGATACCGCTGCCGCCGTTGCGGTTGCGCTCCAGGCCGTTGCCCACGCTGATCGACGACGGCGTGATGGTCGCGTACCACTCGGCGAAGCGCGTCACGTCGGCCTCGGGCAGCCCGCACGTCTCGGCCGCCCGCTTGATCGTCCACGGCCGGGCCAGCGCCATGAAGTCGTCGAAGCCCTCCACCCATCGCGCGATGAACGCCTGATCGAAGGCGCCGCGACGCTCCAGCTCGGCCGCGATGGCCCACGCCAGCACAACGTCGGTGCCCGGGCGCAGGGCCAGGTGCAGGTCGGCCTGCTCGGCCACCTTCACGCGCCGGGGATCGACCACGACCAGCTTGGCCCCGGCCCGGCGGGCCCGGTTGATGAGCGGCATCAGGTGCAGGTTCGACCAGGTGACGTTGTTGCCCCACGCCACGATCAGCTTCGACTGCTCGACCTGCTCGGGCCGGATGCCCGGGATGGTCCCGAACGTCCCCACCCACGCCTCGGTGCGGATGCCGCCGCACAGCGGCTTGCGGTCGAGCATGGTGGCGCCCATGCGATGGAAGAAGCGCAGGTCCATCGAGCCGCCCGCCAGCAAGCCGTGCGGTCCCGCGTAGTTGAACGGCATCACCGCCTGCGGGCCGTGCTCGGCGATGACCGCGCTGACCCGGTGGTGGATCTCGTCGAGCGCCTCCGTCCACGAGATGCGCGCGAACTTCCCCTCGCCCCGGGCGCCCAGACGCCGGAGCGGCGTCAGGAGCCGGCGCTCGCCGTGCACGAACTCCGGGTACGCGCGCGGCACCTTGGCGCACAGCACGCCGTCGGTGTACGGGTTGGCGCGGGAGCCGCGGATGTTGACGACCCGCTCGGCCTCCACGGTGACCGTCAAGCTGCAGGTGTCGGGGCAATCGAGGGGACAGACGCTCGGGTGTTCAGTCTTCATGGTCTATGGACTGTGCCGTGCCGCGGGGGACGGCGTCAAGTGAGCGATTGGCCCGGTCCTCAAGCCAAGATCCGCGCCAGCCAGCCCCCGATGTCGCGGATCTCCGCGTCGCAGACCGAGTGTGGCATGGGGTACTCGTGCCACTCCACCGGGTAGCCGAGCCCGGTCAGCACCTCGTGGGCCTGCCGGGCCCGGGCCAGCGGGATGACGGGATCGTGGGTGCCGTGCACGAGGAAGACCGGCGCGTCGCGGTTGGCCGGGCTGGCCTCGGCGCCGAGACGATCGGCCAGGGGCAGGAAGCACGACAGGGCCATGACCCCGGCCAGCCGCGCGCCGTGGCGCAGCCCCGTGTGCAGGGCCATCGCCCCGCCCTGGGAGAAGCCGGCCAGCACGAGCCGCGAGGCCGGCACGCCGCGCGCGGCCTCGCGCGCGATGAGAGCCTCGATGCTCCGCTGCGAGGCCCGCACGCCCTCCTCGTCCTCGCGTCGCGTCCCGGCGTCGTGGCGGACGTCGTACCAGGCGCGCATGACCATGCCGCCGTTGATCGTCACCGGCTGCATCGGCGCGTGGGGGAACACGAAGCGCACGGCCAGGCCCGCCGGCAGCCCCAGCACCGGCGGGATGTCGACGAAGTCGTAGCCGTCGGCGCCGAGCCCGTGCATCCAGATCACCGCCGCGCCCGGCGAGGGCGCGGTCTCCACCTCGAGCGCTTCGAGCAGGTCGTCGGCCATGGGCCCGGATGCTACCGCAGGGCGTCGCCGACCGGAAGCGCGATGGTCACCCGGCAGCCGCGCGTCCCGTCGGCGGCCGCCACGGTGATGGCGCCGCCGTGGACCTCGGCCACCCGGCGCGCGAACGTGAGGCCGAGCCCCACGCCGGCCGGCGCCGTCGCCCCTGGCGTGCGGGCGGCGTCGAGCCGGTAGAAGGGATCGAGCACACGCTCGCGCGCCTCGGCGGGAATGCCGGGGCCCTCGTCGGCAACGCTCAGCCTCACCTGCTCGCCGGCGCTCGCCGCCGTCAGGGTGATCGGCGGTGCGCCGTACTTGGCCGCGTTGTCGATCAGGTTCCATAGCGCCCGGCGCAGCAGCGCCTCGTCGGCCACCAGCGTCAGCCGCGGCCCCTCGCCGACGCGCACGGTCCGGCCGGCGACGGCGGGATCGTGGCGCGCGCGCTCGACCAGCCCGTCCAGCAGCGCGCCGACGTCCACCTCGGCCAGCCGCGTCGGCAGCCCGGTCGCCTCCAGGCGCGCGGTGGCCAGCACGTCGTCGATCAGCCGGTCGAGCTCGGCCAGATCGCGCTCGGCATCGGCCAGCCGCGCCTCGGTGGCACCCTCGCGGGGCAGCAGCGCCAGCGCCATGCGCAGGCGCGCCAGCGGGGAGCGCAGCTCGTGAGAGACGTTGGCGAGCAGCTCCTTCTGGCCGCGCACGAGCCGCTCCACCCGCTCGGCCATCTCGTTGAACGCGCGCGTCAGCTCGGCGATCTCGTCGGCGGCGGCGTGCCGGCGGCGCCACCAGCGCGCCCGGCCCGCCGGCGCCGGCGCCCGGGCCGCGAGGTCGCCGCCGCCCAGCTGGCGGGCGGCGGCGGTCAGGCGCTCGAGCGGCCGCGACAGCCGTCGCGCCAGCGGCCGCGTGGCCAGCGCCACCACGACCAGCACGATGGTCACGAACAGCAGCGGGCGCAGGAGCGCGGGCGCGCCGAAGCGACGCTGGGCCGACACCTGCACGGTGGCGACGACCGCCCCCGAGGCCGGGTCGCGCACCGGCGCCAGCGCGTACGGCCGGCCGCGCGTGGGCCATCACGCGCCCGGCGCGGGCGGCGGTCACGAGGTCGGCCGGCGGCGGCGGCACCACCGCCCCGGCGGCGGCCAGCTCGCGCCCGTCGAGGTCGCGGACGGCGACGTCGAGATCGAGCGTGCGATGCAGGTCGCCGACCCGGCGGGCCAGCACGGCGGGATCGTGCACGCCCTCGGCCGCCAGCCCGGCGGCGTGGCGCGCCATGCGCTCGCCCATCTCGCGGAACATGCCGCCGCGATCGACGACGGTGAAGACGAGGCTGGTCGCCGCCCCCACCACGAGCAGGACAGCCAGCGAGTGCAGGTAGACCCGGGAGTGCAGCCTCATCGGGGCGGGCCCGGCCGCACCAGCGCGTAGCCGACGCCGCGCACGGTCTTGACGTAGCGCGGCGCCCGCGGGTCCTTCTCGAGCTTGGCCCGCAGCTTGGAGACGTGCACGTCGATCGAGCGGTCGAACGCCTCGTACTCCTGGCCGCGCAGGGCGTCCATGAGCTGCTCGCGCGAGAGCACGCGGCCGTTGGCGCGGGCCAGCGCGGCCAGCAGCTCGAACTCGTGATGGGTCAGCACCACGCGGCGGTCGTTCACCGTCACCTCGCGGGCCTCGTAGTCGATGGTGAGGTCGCCGGCGGCGAAGCGGGGACGCGACGCCTCGGTGCCGCGGCGCAGGACCGCGCGGATGCGGGCCAGCAGCTCGCGCGGGTTGAAGGGTTTGGCCAGGTAGTCGTCGGCGCCCAGCTCGAGGCCGACGATCTTGTCGATGTCCTCGCCGCGAGCGGTGAGCATCAGGATGGGCAGCGCCGACCACTCGGGGGTCGCCCGGAGACGGCGACACACCTCGAGGCCGTCGATGCCCGGCAACATGACGTCGAGCAGCACGACGTCGAAGCGTCCGCGGCGCAGCGCCGTCAGGCCGCGCTCGCCGTCGGGGGCGACGGTGACGTCCAGGTCGTGGCGGCCGAGGTACTCGGCCACCATCGCGCCCAGCCGGGCGTCGTCCTCGATGAGGAGCGCGGCCTGCCGGCGGCTCGCCATGCCGGCTACAGTACCGCGATCAGCCTCCGTGGCCCGGCCGGTTGGCGCGGATCCAGTCGGCCACCGCCTTGCGCTGGGCCGGGGTCAGCACGTCGTGCACGTCGGTGATGGCCTGGCTGATGGCGTCGGCCACCTGCCGGTGCTCGGCCTCGCGCTGGGCCCGGAAGGCGGCCACGCGACCGGGATCGACCGTGTCGGACTCGAACAGGGCCAGCGCCTCGCCCATGTGGGCGCCGCGCGTCTGGTGGTGCGCCGCCATCGTGGTGAACACGCGGTCGCGGGCGGCGTAGATCTTCGCGCGTTGATCCGCCGTCACGTGGGCGGGCTCCAGCGCCTCGTCGATCATCGCCGTGGCCACGCGCTTCATCATGGCCGGGCGCCCGTGGCCCATGCCCTGCCCGAAGGCGGCCACCACGGTCACCAGCCCCAGCCCCAGCACCGCCACCGAACCCAGGATCGTCCGTCGACTCAGCATGTCGTCCTCCTTGCGGGCCGGCTTGGGCCGGCCTCTGCGCACGAGGATCGCCGCCGCGGGTGAAGCGCGTGTGTGCGGATTGTAAAGTTCTGTGTGGTCGCGCCCGGCTACGCTGCCCACACCTCGATCGGCGTGTCGCGGCCCCGGAGCGTGTGCGCTCCCCGGCTGCCCAGTCCGGCGAGCAGCGCGACGTCGACGGCCTCGCGCTCGACCGCGGTCACGAGGGCGCCGCTGGCCACCAGCGTGGCGCCGAGATCGCGGGTGAGGGCCTGCAGGCGGCGGTGGCGCCGAGGTCGCGGGTGAGCGCTTGCAGGCGGCTGGCGACGTTGATGGTGTCGCCGACGGTGGCGAAGGCCATGCTGCGCGCGCTGCCGATGTCGCCGAGCACGACCTGGCCGTGGTGCAGCCCCACGCCCATGGCGAGCGGCGGCAGCCCCTCGGCGGCCCGCTCGCGGTTCCAGGCAGCCAGCGCGGCCAGCATGCCGCGCGCGCAGGCCAGGGCGTCGGTGGCGTCACGGGCGCCGACGTCGGGCACGCCGAACGTCGCCAGCAGGGCGTCGCCGATGAACTTCTCCAGGCAGCCGCCGTGGCGGAACACCTCGTCCTCCATGCGGCCGTGGAAGGCGCGCAGCATGGCCATGACCTCCTCCGGGGCCATGTCCTCGGCCAGCGTGGTGAAGCCGACCAGGTCGGCGAAGAGCACCCCGACCGTCTGCCGGCGCACGCGGCCCAGCGGCTCGTCCCGCTCGGCCAGCACGTCGACGACCTTGGGCGAGAAGTAGCGGGCGAGATTGCCGCGCGCCCGCTCGGCCTCGGCCCGCTCGGCCACCAGGCCGCGCGAGCGCCACACCAGCACGGCCAGGCCGGCGCTGACGAGCAGGAAGATGACGACCTCGTAGCCGTACTTGAGGACCGACAGGTAGTTCGGGTTGAAGTAGGCGGTGAGCGTGAGCGTGGCGTCGGGCCGGTCGGAGGGATTGGTGACGACGCCGGGCTGGCGGCGCACCCACAGGAAGGCCAGCGTCCAGGCGCCGGCGCCGCAGACACCGGTCCACAGCAGCAGCGTGGGACGGAACGAGAAGGTCATCTGCATGAGGAAGCACGAAGAAGAAGAGGAAGTTCGCGAAGCGGAACGGCAGCGGGGCCGGCACCACGACCGAGGCGAACGGGTTGGGCACGGTCAGCACCGCGGCCAGCGCCAGGCAGTCGATCGCGACGAACACGTACGGCAGGCGGCGCGGTGCCGAGGCGGCGCCGGTAGAGCACGAACTGGGCGAGACCGGTGAGCAGGAACAGCGAGGCGGTGGTGACGATCCAGGCGTAGGCGAGGCCCTGCTCGGGGTTCACCAGCGTCATCCAGCCGATGATCAGACCACCGCCACCGACCGGGCGGCCGCGGCCAGCATCAGGCCGCGCCGCTCCTCGAGCGCGAAGGCCGCGTCGAGCCGAGCCCGGGCGCCGAGGTCGGCCGGCGTCACCGCTTCCGGGGCGGATGGGCGCGGACGGCCTCCTCGTTGACGTCGGCGCCCCAGCCCGGGCGCGTCGGCAGGATCAGGTGGCCGTCCTTGATGTCGGGCTTGTGGGTGACGAGGTCGTCGTACCAGGGCACGACGTCGGGATCGATCTCCATGATGCGGAGATTGGGCACCACCGCGCAGAAGTGCGCGTTCATCAGCGTGGCCAGGTGGCCGTAGAAGTTGTGGGGGGCCACGTTCACCTCGTAGGCGTCGGCCATGGCCGCGATCTTGGCCGACTCGGCCACGCCGTTCCACGGGGTGTCGATGATGGCGACGTCGACCGACTGCTGCTCGAAGTAGGGCCGGTAGTCGCGCCGCCCGAACAGGCACTCGCAGGAGGCGACCGGGATCGTCGTGCGGGACCGGATGTAGTGCAGGGCCCGGGCGTCGCGGGTGTCGATCTCGATCCAGAAGATGTCGAAGGGCTCGATGGCCCGGGCCACCTTCAGGAACCCCTCCGTCTTGAAGTTGAAGTTCAGGTCGACCAGGATGTCGACGTCCGGCCCCGTCCCTTCCCGGAAGGCCGCCAGCTCGTCGCGCATGGCCTTCAGGACGTGACGGTCGGCGTTCAGCTCGGGGAAGCCGGGGCCGCGCCGCGCGAAGCCGGGCGAGTGCAGGTAGGGATCGGCGCCCAGCACGAACACGTTGGTCTTGAGCGCGGTGTAGCCGCGGCTCACGACCTCCTTGCCGGCGTTGACGACGTCCTGCAGCGTGCGCAGCGGCGGGATCTGCATCTCCTTCGACCACTGCAGGCGATACGTCCCGCAGTGCGACCAGTACAGGCGGATGCGGTCGCGCACCGGGCCGCCGAGCAGCTCGTAGACCGGCACCCCCAGCGCCTTGGCCTTGAGGTCGAGCAGCGCGTTCTCGATGGCGCCGATCGCCTGCTGGATGACGCCGCCGCTGGCCTGGCGACGGATCGCGTAGAGCTGGGTGACGATGGCCTCGTAGGCCCGCGGGTCGCGCCCGATCACCTGGGCGGCGAGGCCGTCGATGGCCGCCGAGACGCCGAGGCCGCCGAACGACTCGTTGTACTCGCTCCAGCCCACCAGCCCGTCGTCGGTGGTGAGCTTCAGGAAGTCGAAGTTGCGCTGGCCGGCGTCGGCGTGCAGGTGCTCCACCCGGTCGATCTTCATCACGATCCCCCTCGGCCCAGCACGGTCAGGATCCACGCGTAGTCGAGCGACAGCTCGTGCAGGGCGTCGTAGCGCCCCGAGGAGCCGCCGTGGCCGGCCGCCATGTTGATCTTGAACAGCAGGGGCGGATGGCCGCCATTCAGCGCGCGGAGCCGGGCCACCCACTTGGCCGGCTCCCAGTACATCACCTGGCTGTCGTTGAGCGAGGTGCGGACCAGGATGTTCTGGAAGGGCCGGGCGGCCAGGTTGGTGTACGGGCAGTACGTCTTCATGTACTCGTAGTGCTCGCCGATCTTGGGGTTGCCCCACTCCTCGAACTCACCGACCGTCAGCGGCAGCGACTCGTCGAGCATCGTGTTGATCACGTCCACGAACGGCACCCGCAGGAGGGCGCCGTGGGCGAGGTCGGGCCGCAGATTCAGCACGGCGCCGATCAGCAGGCCGCCGGCGCTGCCGCCCTCGATCACGAGCCGGTCGTGCGCGGTGTACCCCTGCCCGACCAGCGCGTCCGCGCAGGCGACGAAGTCGCTGAACGTGTGGCGCTTGCCGAGCATCTTGCCGTCGTCGTGCCACCGCTTGCCCAGCTCGCCGCCGCCCCGCACGTGAGCGATGGCCACCGTCAGCCCGCGGTCGAGCAGGCTCAGCCGGCTCGACGAGAACGTGACCGGGTACACGATGCCGTAGGCGCCGTAGCCGGTCAGCAGCATCGGGCTGGAGCCGTCGCGGGCGGTGCCGACGGGGTACACGAGCGAGATCGGCACCCGGACGCCGTCGGCCGCCGTCGCGTGAATGCGCTCGGAGCGGTAGCGGGTGGGGTCGAAGTCGCCCAGTACCGGCTGCCGCTTCAGCAGCACCAGCCGCCGGTCGCCGACCTCGTAGTCGTAGACCGAGGCCGGCGTCACGAACGACTGGTAGCGCAGCCGGTAGCGTGGCGTCGCGAACTCGGCGTTGACGTCGGAGGAGACCTCGTAGGCCGGCTCCGGGAACTCGACGTGATGGGTGACCTCGCCGCCGAGCTCGGTGATGCGCAGGCGCAGCAGCCCCTCGGCCCGCTCGTGCACGACGTAGAACCCGGCGAAGACGTCGACGTCCTCCAGCATGACGTCCTCGCGGTGGGCGATCAGCTCCCGCCAGCGCTCCGGCCGCACGTCGGCCATCGGCGTCACCACCAGGCGGAAGTTGCGGCGGCCGCCGGCGTTGGTGCGGATGTAGAACACGTCGCCGTCCGGTCCCACGCCGTGGTCGACCGAGTACTCGTGCTCCTTCTCGCGGGCCAGGACCAGGCGCCAGTCGCCGGTGGGCTCGCCGGCCGGCAGCCAGCGGATCTCCGTGGTCGTGAAGCTGCCGGAGCCGGCGAACAGCAGCGCCCGGCTGCGCGAGCGCCACACGCCGAGCCGGAAGAGCGCGTCGGACTCCTCGTACAGCAGCGGGTCGTCGGCCACCGGGGCCCCCAGCCGGTGGCGCCACAGGCGATAGGGGCGCTTGGCCTCGTCCTCGAGGACGTAGAACATCGTCGTCGAGTCGGTCGCCCACGCCACCGACGAGACCTTGTCGATCCGCTCCGGCGCCAGCTCGCCGGTGACGAGGTCCTTCACGTACAGCGTGTAGTCGCGGAAGCCGGTGAAGTCGAGGGTGTAGGCCAGCCGGCGGCCGTCGTCGCTGACGGCGTAGGCGCCGAGCGCGAGGAACTCGTGCCCCTCGGCCAGCGCGTTGAGGTCGAGGACGACCTCCTCGGGGCCGTCGGGCGCCCGCCGCCGGCAGTGGATCGAGTACTGCTTGCCCGTCTCCGTCCGCGCGTAGTAGAGCCAGTCGCCGTAGGGGTACGGCACGCTCTGGTCGTCTTCCTTGATGCGGGCCAGCATCTCGCGGTAGAGGTCGGCCTGGAACGTCTCGGTCGGCTTCAGGGCGGCGTCGGCGTAGGCGTTCTCGGCCTCGAGGTAGGCGGTGACCTCCGGGGCGTCCTTGTCACGCAGCCAGAAGTAGTCGTCCTGCCGCACGTCAGCGTGGATGACGTCCGTCTTGGGAATCTTCCTGGCGACGGGCGGCTGCGGCACTACAGGCGATCCGCCTGCTCGACCAGCTTCCAGTAGGTGTCCTTGTTGAGGATCTTGCCGCCGCGGAACTCGTAGATGTCGCAGCCGCGATAGTTCAGGACCTCTCCGTCGCGGCTGCGCCCGGTCACCATCCACACGGTGATCGCGCGGTCGCCGGTGATGATCAGGTCGACGTGCTCCCACCGCATGCCGTCGATGACCTTGAACCGGTCCTCCAGCACCTTGCGCACGGCCGCCTTGCCGTGGACGCGCCGGCCCTGCGGCTCCGGCCCCCGCGCCATCAGGAACGTGCAGTCCTCGGCGAAGAACGCCATGATGCGATCGACGTCGCGGCTGTTGAACGCGGCGTTGATGTCCTTCATGAGGGCGGGCGTCGGGCCCGCGGTCGTCAGCGTCGTCATGGGCGCCATCCCTCCCAGTGGGTGAGCTCCTCGATCGGCAGGCGCCGGCGGGCCACCGAGGCCGGCGCCGCCGCCCGGGCGGGGTCGATGTAGCCGAAGCCCATGACCCGGTTGATGTGCAGGCCGGCCGGGATGCCGAGCAGCCGGCCCAGCTCCGCCTCCGGCACGTGGGCCGGACAGGAGCCGATCCCGTCGGCCCAGGCGGCCACCATCATGTTCTGCGCGCAGCGGCCGGCGTCGTACTCGTGCTGCTGCGTCTGCACGATCACCACGATGACGGCGGCCCGGGCCAGCCACCGCGCGTGGGCGCCCAGCGCCCCGATGGCGGCGGCCCGCTCGCGGTCGCGCACCACCACGAACCGGTTGGGCTCGCTGTTCTTGGAGCTGCCGGTCATGCGGCCGGCTTGTAAGATACGCCGCAGCGCGTCCTCCGGGATCGGCCGGGGCAGGAACGCCCGCTGGTCACGCTTGTCCACGATCGCCCGGTAGGCGTCCATGGGCAGCAATTCTACGCGAGACGTCAGCAGCCGAGGCGGGTGGCGAGATCCTCGAAGCTGTCGGCGATCACGTCCCACTCGCGGGCCGGCTTGACGTCGGCCTTGCCGGACGGGCCGTGCTCCAGCGGCCGTGGCACGAAGGCCGTGCGCAGCCCGGCCTCGCTCGCCTTGGCAAGGTCGCCGTTGTGGGCGGCCACCATGAGGCACTGGGACGGCGGCAGCCCCAGCAGCGCCGCCGTCGTCAGGTACGCCTCGCGCTGTGGCTTGTAGTGCCTGGCCACCTCGGCGCCGAGGACGGCGTCCCACGGCAGCCCGGCCCGCCTGGCCATGTTGACGATGAGGGCGACGTTGCCGTTGGACAGCGTGGCCAGGATGAACTTCCGCTTGAGCCGCGTGAGGCCGGGGACCGTGTCCGGCCACGGGTCGAGCCGGTGCCAGGCCCGGTTGAGGTGGTCGATCTCCGCCTCGCTGAGGCCGGTGATCTTGAAGTCGACCAGGAGCTGATCGAGCGCCATCCGGTGCAGGTCGTCGAGCTTCGTCCACGGGATGGCGCCGCTGCGCACCTTGTCCAGGTTGGGCTGGTACAGCCCCCGCCAGCCGTCGGCGAACTGGGCCCAGTCCACCTGCAGCCCCTTGGCGCGGCCCACGGCCTCGCCCTCGCGGATGATGCTGCTCCGCCAGTCCACGACCGTGCCGAACACGTCGAAAGTGAGGGCTTGGATGTTGCCGGGATCGATAGTCATGACGGCGCGTTGGTACCACCCCCCTCGCCGCCGTGTCAAGGGCGGCCTACACTCATGAGTGCCGACGGATGAGCCCTCACATCATCGAGCCAGATCGTGAATCCGACGCCGAGCTCAACGCGTTTCTCGACGAGCGGATCTACGAGGTCAACGTCCAGTCCACCGGGCTCGGCGACGGCCGGCCCTTCGCCGGCGTCATCAAGGACGACTCCGCCAATGTCGTGGCTGCGGTCAACGGCCACACCTGGGGTGGGTCCTGCTACATCGCGCACCTGTGGGTCCACGAATCGAGGCGTGGGCAGGGACTGGGTCGGGCCCTGCTCCAGTCGGCCGAGGCCGAGGCGGTCCGCCGTGGGTGCACGCAGGCGCTCCTCCTGACCCACAGCTTCCAGGCACCCGCCTTCTACGAGCGGCTGGGGTACGTCAGGCACGCCACGATCCCCGACTATCCTCGTGGGCACGCGCAGTACGTCTATCTCAAGGCGCTGGTGTGGTAGCGGCCCCGGCGACGCGCTATCCTCAATCTCGCCATGGCTATCCGACGCCCCGCTCGGCCCCGGCGACGCCCGCCCGGCCCCCGCGCTCGACGCGCGCCGGCCCGGCCGGTGGCGGTGCTGCTCGGCGAGCTGGCCCGCTCGATCAACGCCTCGCTCGACCTCGACACCATCCTCCAGACGGTCGCCGAGGGGGCCCGCGAGCTCTGCCGCAGTGACCTGTCGGCCATCGCGCTGCGTGACCCGGCCGACAGCAGCATGGTCTTCCGGTATCGGGCCGGCGACCGGTTCGACGACAGGCAGCGCCGGGTCGTGGTGCCGGGCCGGGGTGCCGGCGGGCTCGTGCTGGCGTCCGGCCGGGCCGTGCGCAGCGACGACGCCCCCCACGATCCCCGCTTCGCCGACGACGCCGGCTACCTGGCCGCCGTGGCGAGCGAGCGGATCGTCACTCTCATGGTCGTGCCCATCGTGATCGCCACGCGCATCGAGGGGCTCCTCTACGTCGACAACCGTGCGGCGCGGCCCTTCACCGACGCGGACGAGGCGACACTGGGCCAGCTCGCCGACCACGCGGCCATCGCGCTGCGCAACGCCCAGCTCCTGGCCCGCGAGCAGCAGGCCCGCGAGGTGGCCGAGGCGGCCAACCGGATGAAGGACGACTTCCTGGCCATGCTGTCGCACGAGCTGCGCACCCCGCTCAACGCCGTGCTCGGCTGGGCGGTGACGCTGCGCACCGCCCAGCTGGACGAGGAGACCGCCGCCCGCGCCCTGGAGGTGATCGAGCGCAACGCTCGCGCCCAGAGCCAGCTCATCGAGGACCTGCTCGACATCTCGCGCATCGCCACCGGCCGGCTCCACCTGCACGTCCGGATGGTCGACCTGCGCCAGGTCGTCGAGGGGGCGCTGGACGCGGTGCGGCCGGCCGGGCAGGCGAAGTCGATCTCCCTCGCGCTTCGCTTCGACGCCGCGGCGGCCGCGGTGTACGGCGACGCCGACCGCCTGCACCAGGTGGTCCTCAACCTGCTCACCAACGCGATCAAGTTCACCGAGGCGGGCGGGGCCGTCGATGTGTGCGTGGCGCTCGACGGTGACTACGTCGAGATCGCCGTGCGCGACACCGGCCAGGGCATCGACCCCGAGCTGCTGCCGTTCGTGTTCGATCGGTTCCGCCAGGCCGACAGCACCAGCACCCGCCGGCAGGGTGGGCTGGGTATCGGCCTCGCCCTCGTCAAGAACCTCACCGAGCTGCACGGCGGCACCGTCACCGTCGAGAGCGCCGGCGCCGGCCGCGGCGCCACCTTCCGGTTGCGGCTGCCACGGCCGCTGCCGCAAGCGGCCACGCGATGACCGAGCACCCGCCCGCGCCGCTCGCCTCGGCCGGCTACGACGCCGACGACTTCTTCGCGGCCAACGAGCTCTACCAGGACAACGGCTGGACCGACGGGCTGCCCATCGTGCCGCCGACCGAGAAGCTCGTGCGCGCGTTCCTCGACGCGGTACCGATGGCGCCCGGCGACGTGATCGGTGTCGAGCCAGTGCGGCGCCGGCGGATCACCGCCGAGAAGGTCGCCATCGCCGCCGTCATGGCAGGCGGCCGGCCGGAGTACATGCCGGTCGTCCTCGCGGTGGTACGGGCGATGTGCGTGCCCGAGTTCGGCCTGCACGGCACCACCGCCTCCACCGGCGGCAGCGCGCAGTTCATCGTCGTCAACGGTCCGGTCCGGCGCGCCCTCGGCATGAACGCCACCCACAACGCCCTCGCCAACGCCAGCCGGGCCAACGCGACGATCGGCCGGGTGCCGCGCCTGCTCATCCTCAACGTGCTCGGCGGGGCGCCGGGCCGGCTCGACCGCTCGACGCTGGGGCACCCCGGGAAGTTCACGTTCTGCGTGGCCGAGGACGAGGAGGACAACCCGTGGGCGCCGCTGGCCTCCGAGCGCGGCGTGCCGGCCGGCCAGTCGGCCGTGACGGTGCTGGCCGGCGGCTCCCCGCACCAGCTCATGAACGAGTGGACGCGCGACCCCCGCCAGCTGCTGGAGACGTACGCCGCGACGATCCGGGCCAATCTCCTCACCTACTCGATCTGGCCGGGAAACTACGCGCTCGTCATCGGCCGCCAGCACCGCGACACGCTGGTGGCGGCCGGCTGGTCGAAGCGCGACATCCGCGAGTTCGTGCACGAGCGCGCCCGGGTGACGCGGGGCGAGTGGCGCGCCGTCGGCAAGGCCGCCGTCGTGGGACGCAAGGGCGACGACGTGCATCCGGCCCTGCGGTCCCCCGACGACCTGCTGGTCGTCGCCGCCGGCGGCCCCGCCGGCGGGTTCGGCGCGGTCGTGCCGCCGTGGTACGCCGAAAAATCGCTGGCGGTGACGGTGCCCGTCCCCACGCGAGGAGAGACGACATGACGATCCGGGTGCTCGATCCCAGGCTCGATCCCGAGGGCGAGCCGCTGGCGCTGGCGCCGGCGGTGAGCTCGCTCGAGGGCGCGACGATCGCGCTGCTCGACAACACGAAGATCGGCACGGCCGGCTTCTACAACCACCTGGAGCCGCTGCTGCGGGCCCACGGCGTGCGCGAGATCGTGCGCCGGCGGAAGCCGGACCTGTCGCGCCCGGCGCCGCGCGAGCTGCTCGACGAGCTGGCCGCCGCCGACGCCCTCGTCTCCGGCATCGGCGATTGAGGGAGCTGCTCGTCGTGCAGTCTGCACGACGCCCTCTCCGCCGAGCGGCGGGGCATCCCGGCGGTCGGGATCATGACCGACCGCTTCGTGGCGACCGCCCGCGAGCTGGCCGCGGTCCAGGGACTACCCGAGTACCCGTTCGTCACGGTCCCCCACCCGATCGCGGGCAACTCGGACGACGAGCTACGTGGCAAGGCCGAGCGCGTGGTCGACGCGATCGTCGCGCTCCTGACGAAGCGAACCGCGTGAGGCTCGGAGCCTGACCCCATGACCGTCTTCCGCACGATGTGCCCGATGAACTGCCACCCGACCCTGTGCGGCATGCTGGTCGACGTCGAGGACGGCCGCGTCACCGGCGTGCGCGGCGACCCCGACAACCCCGACAGCCAGGGCTTCCTGTGCATCCGCGGTCAGGCCTCGCGCGAGATCCTCGACAACCCCAAGCGTCTGCTCCACCCGCTGATCCGGGTGGCGCGCGGCCGCGAGGAGTGGCGCCAGGCGACGTGGGAGGAGGCGCTCGATCTCATCGTGGCGCGCATGCAGGCTGCCGGCCCCGCCGCCGTCGGCGCCTGGTCGGGGCACGGGCTGTTCGCCAACAACTACGGCACTCGCGTGGCCTCGCACCTGCTGCGCCGCTTCACCAACCTGTACGGCGCCCAGTGGTGGAGCCCGACGATGATCTGCTGGGGGCTCGGCGCCTACGGCCTGGCACTCACCGGCATCGTCGAGACCAACACGAAGGAGGACATGGCCGCTCACGCGGAGATGATCGTTCTCTGGGGCGCCAACCTCGCCTCCCAGCCGAACACCGGGCGCCACCTCGTCGCCGCCCGCCGCCGCGGCGCCCACGTGGTGACCATCGACGTCCGCGAGACGGAGGCCGCCGCCCAGTCCGACGACACCCTGCTGGTGCGCCCGGGCTCCGACGCCGCTCTGGCCCTGGCGCTCCTGCACGTGATCGTCGCCGAGAAGCTGTGGGACCGCGACTTCGTCGAGCGCCACACGGTCGGCTTCGAGGCGCTGGCCGCGCACGTGGCCCACCATTCGCCGGCGTGGGCGGCGCCGATCACCGGGGTGCCGGCCGAGCGCATCGTGGCGCTGGCCCGCCGCTACGCCACGACGCGCCCGGCCATGATCCTGATGGGCGGCAGCAGCATGCACAAGGGTGCCGGCACCTGGACGGCCGGCCGGGCCATCGGCTGCCTGCCCGCCCTCACCGGCAACGTCGGGATTCCCGGCGGCGGCTTCGGACCTCGCCATGGCGGCGCCTCCCACGGCCAGGGCCTCGCCAACATCGGCGCCGACGAGCGGCGCCCGACCGAGGGGCGGATCCCCAACCAGATGGAGCGCATCACCGACGCGATGCTCGACGGTGACGTGCGCGTGATGCTGCTGCTCGGCACCGACATGCTGTCGTCCTTCGCCGACGCCACCCGCGTGGCCGCGGGCCTGGCCCGCACCGATCTCGTCGTGGCCTACGATCTCTTCCTCAACGACACCGCCCGGCGCTTCGCCGACGTGGTGCTGCCGGCCACCGCCTGGCTGGAAGAGCTCGGGTGCAAGGCCACGAACACGCACCTGTACCTGATGCCGAAGGTGATCGAGGCGCCGGCCGCCACCCGGCCCATCGTCTGGGTGCTGCGCGAGCTGGCGGGCCGGCTGGGCCTCGGCGACTTCTACCCGTGGGAGGCCGACAGCGGTCCGCTCGACGCGATCCTCGATCATCCGGCCACCGGCCACGCCTCGGTGGCGGCGCTCACGGCCGAGGGCGGGATGCGGGCGCTGTCCGTCTCGTCCGTCGCCCACCCCGATCTGAAGTTCCCGACGCCGTCGGGCAAGATCGAGCTCTTCTCCGAGCGCGCCCTCGGCCTCGGCCTGCCGCCGCTGCCCGTGCACGAGGCGCCGGCCGTCTCGCCCTTCCCGCTGACGCTGCAGCAAGGGCGCACGCTCACGCACTTCCACGGGTTCTACGACCACGGCCGCGCGCTGCCCATGCTGGCCCGGGCCGAGCCCGAGCCGGTCCTGTGGATCTCGCCTCACGACGCCGGCGCCCGCGGGGTGAAGGACGGCGGGGCGATCCGCATCCACAACGGCCGCGGTCAGATGCACGCGCGGGCGCGGGTGACGGAGAAGATCCAGGCCGGCGTCGTCTGGATGCACGACGGCTGGGCCGGCCTGAACGACCTCACCTCGGGCACGCCCGTCGTGGCCGACGCCGCCGTCGACGCCTTCCACGCGCTCGGCTTCTCGGGGGGCCAGGCCGCCTTCGACGCTCGCGTGGAGGTGGAGGCCGTCTGAGCGCGCCGGGCGGCGTGCTGCGCGCGTGGCGGCACGGCGACGAGGTCGCGCTGGTTCGCTACGCGAACAACCGCAACGTGTCCCGCAACCTCAAGGACCGGTTTCCCTTCCCCTACACCGCCGCCGACGCGGAGTACTGGATCGAGCGGGCCGGGACCCAGAGCCCGCCGACGACCTTCGCCATCGTGATCGACGACGGCGTGGTGGGCGGCGTCGGGATCGATCTCGGCGCCGACGTGTTCCGCCGCTCGGCCGAGATCGGCTACTGGCTTGGCGAGCCGTTCTGGGGCCGCGGCATCGCCACCGAGGCCCTGCGCGCCATGACCGAGTACGCCTTCGCGCACTTCGACATCTGCCGGCTCGAGGCCGGCGTGTTCGAGTGGAACCCGGCCTCGGCCCGCGTGCTGGAGAAGAACGGCTACGTGCTGGAGGGCCGGGCCCGCCTCGGCGTCGTCAAGGACGGGCGCCTCGGCGACCGCCTGCTCTACGCCCTCGTCCGGCCCTGACGTGCCCGAGCTCCCCGACGTCACCGTCTACCTCGAGGCGCTCGATGGCCGCATCCGGGGCGCCCGCCTCGAGCGCGTCCGCTTGCTCACGCCGTTCCTGCTGCGCTCCGTGGATCCCCCGCTGAGCGCCGTGGTCGGCAAGACCGTCGTCGGCCTTCGCCGGCTCGGCAAGCGACTGGTCATCGCGCTGGAGGACGAGCTGTTCCTCGTCATCCACCTGATGATCGCCGGCCGCCTGCACTGGAAGCCGGCCGGCGCCAAGCCGCCCGGCAAGATCGGCCTGGCCGCGTTCGACTTCTCGACCGGCACGCTGACGATGACCGAGGCGGGAACCAAGAAGCGCGCCTCGCTCGACGTGGTCCGCGGGGAGACGGCGCTGCGGGCCCACGACCCCGGCGGCATCGACGTCCTCGCCGCCGACCTGGCGACGTTTGGCGCCGCCCTCACCGCCGAGAACCACACGCTCAAGCGCGTGCTCACCGACCCCCGCGTCTTCAGCGGCATCGGCAACGCCTACTCCGACGAGATCCTGCACCGCGCGCGGCTGTCGCCCGTGAAGCTGAGCCAGGCGCTGGACGACGCCGAGCTCGCGCGGCTGCACGAGGCCACGCGCGTCGTCCTGACCGAGTGGATCGAGCGGCTCCGGCGCGAGACCGGCGAGGGCTTCCCGGAGGGGGTGACGGCATTCCGCCCCGACATGGCCGTGCACGGGCGCTACGGCAAGCCGTGCCCCATCTGCGCCGCGCCGGTCCAGCGCATCGTCTACGCCGACAACGAGACGAACTACTGCGCGCGCTGCCAGACCGGCGGCCGGATGCTCGCCGACCGCTCCCTCTCGCGCCTGCTGCACGCCGACTGGCCGAAGACGCTCGACGAGTGGGAGGCGCGGCGGCGGCCGGCGAGCTGAGGAGATTGTGGCGACGACGACGCGGCGGGGCGCGCGAGCGATGGGGGTCGCGGCAGCCGATGAGCTGAACAGATTTTGGCGACGACGGGCGCGCGGCAGCGGCGGGCGCGCGGAGCAGTTTCCGGCGACTACTGACGCGCGGCGGCGGCCAACGACCTGAACAGATTTTAGCGACGGCGAGGGCAGCGGCGACCGCGCGCCGCGCCAGCTTCGGGCCACGGCTGCTGCTGTCTAAGATTTTCCACTCTTGACAGGCTCGCTCCGGCGAGTGGGCCGGACCTCGAGAGTCGCCCCCCGATAGGTCTCTCGAGGGCCGTGCGGGCCCCACGCAACGCACCCGATTGCCGATCCGCGAAATTCGCCGTCGTCTGTCGATCGCGTGTCACGGGCGCCTCCTGGAGGCCGTGAATTCGCGGTGTAGAGTCGGCCCACAAGGGGGCCGTCGCCATGTCGATTGATTCGCCGAGCGTTCCGTCGCGCTGGAGCCCACCGCCGAGCTGGACCGCCTGGGTAACGAGATCGCCGAGCTGGCCGCGCACCTCGACGCCGCCACCGCGCGCCTGCTCGATCTCATCCGCGAGTTCGATGCCCGGGGCGGCTGGAACTCCGGCTTCGCCTCCTGCGCCGCGTGGCTGACCTGGCGCGTCGGGTTCGCACCTGGTGCCGCCCGCGAGCACGTGCGGGTCGCGCGCGCCCTGGCCACGCTGCCCCTGCTCGCTCAGGCCCTCGCCCGCGGCGAGCTGTCCTACGCCAAGGTCCGCGCCCTCACGCGCGTGGCCACGCCCGAGACCGAGGAGCGCCTGCTGGCGGTCGGCCGGGCCGGCACCGCGGAGCACGTCGAGCGCATCGTGCGCGGCTGGCGGCGGGTGGACCGGCAGGCCGAAGCCCGCGAGGCCGCCCTGCAGCACGCGGGTCGGGCGCTGCACGTCTATCCCGACACGGACGGCACGGTCATGCTGCGCGGGCGGCTGACGCCGGAGGTCGGCGCTGTCCTTCTCAAGGCGCTGGCCGCCGCGCGCGAGACCCTGTACCCGCCGACGCCTCGGGCGGCCGACGGCGACGGCCCGGAGCACGTTCCCGTGGAGACGCCGACGCTGGTCCAGCAGCAGGCCGACGCGCTCGTGCTACTCGCGGAGACGGCGCTGCACCACCGCCTCGATCCCGGCGCCCCCGGCGAGCGCTACCAGGTCGTCGTCCACGTCGACGCCGAGGTGCTCGCGGACGCCGAGCAGCCCGGCCAGTCGGTCCTTGAAGACGGTGCGCGCGTTCCCGCGGGAACGTCCCAGCGTCTGGCCTGCGACGCCAGCCGGGTCGTGATGCGACACGACCCCGACGGCCGGATCGTGGAGGTCGGCGCCCGGACCCGGACGATTCCTCCCGCCATCCGGCGCGCGCTGCACCACCGCGACCACGGCTGCCGCTTCCCGGGCTGCGGTGTCCGGGTCGGTCAGGGCCATCACATCCGTCACTGGGCCCAGGGCGGCCCCACCACGCTGTCGAATCTCGCGCTGCTGTGCCGGCGGCACCACCGTGCGGTTCACGAAGAAGGTTACGGGGTCGAGCGGCTGCCCGACGGCGAGCTCCAATTCCGCGATCCGAACGGACGGCTCGTGCCCGCGGTCCCACGTCCGCCGGAGGTGCCAGGCGAGCCGGTGGAGAGCCTTCGGGCACGGCACGAGGCGGCGGGGCTGCAGCTACACGCGCGCACGGCGCTGCCAGGCTGGCTGGGGGAGTCGCTGGACGTCGGCTGGGCGATCGACGTCCTGCATCCGTTGGCGGTGCGGTCGGCGCAGGGCTGACAGCAAGCCGGCACGGTCGCGCGCGAACGGCGATGCGCGCTGCCAGGCGGGCCGCCAGGGGCTATCCGTCGAGCGGCGGGCCGATGGCGCACTTCGATTCCACCGCCCGGACGAGCGGCTGTTGCCCGACGTCCCACCTCCTCCGGACGTGACCGCCGATCCGGTGGCGATCATCCGCATGCGGCACGATGCGGCGGGATTCCGCCTGCACGCGCGGACGGCGACGCCGCGCTGGCTGGGGAAGCGACTGGACGTGGGCGGGGCGATCGACGTCCTCCATTCGTTGGCCGCTGACGGAGCGTGCGGCCGATTCCCTGGGTCGCGTGGGGGTAAGATGGTGCAGCCTGCGCGGACCTCCGCCGTTTGAGAGGGCCGGCCGGTCGAAGGCAGGGCTGGATGAAACGTCGATGCATCGTTGCTCACGGCGCGCCCATGGTGCACGGCTATCTGTTCGTGGCCCTCGCGCGCGAACTCGAAGGGCCTGATCCGATTGAGGTTTTTGTCGATCGCCGTCGGGCGGAGCCTGCGTCTGGAGGCGCTCCCTTGGGCGTGGAGCGCCGGACGCACTCCGCGGTCGACGAGGCTCTGAAGACCCACGGCTTCGTGATTCTCGACGAGAACGGGAACGTGGCCACTCCGGAGACGCCTCCGGCGTCGCGCAAGGCCGCCCTGCTCTGGAAGTCCGCGGCTGGATGGGCAGGCGAGCGATCGCGATCGTTGTGGCAAGCCCGTCCGGCGACCAGGACCGTCGTGAAGCTGGCGGGAGTCCTCGGGGCGCTCGCGGTGTCGGCCGGCCTCGTGGCTGCGCAATACTCGATTCGCGCAGAGCGGGCGGTAGTCCTGCCCGCCGAGGAGTCCCGCGTGGCCAGCGCACCCATCCCGACCGCCATGGTGACGAGCCCGCCAACGGTCGAGCCCCCTCCAGCGCCGGTGGTTGCCCTGCCCGAGCCCGAGGCCCGTTCGGCGGCCTTCGTCGCCAGCACGCCGACGCCCGCGCGAGTCGCGAGCGCGCCGGCGGACCTCCCGCCAGCGTCGGCCGAGCCGCTCACGCGCCGCACGCCCGCCGCGCCGCCGCTGAACCCGACGCCGCAACCGTCCGCGACGTCGCGCGCGCCGGCGTCACGGCCTGCGGTGGCCTCGGTCCCGATCCGCCGGCGCGACTCGAGACCGGCGAGCGAAGAGCCGACGGCGCCGGGCGAGGCGGCCGCCACAGCCGCGGCACCGGGCGCGCCACGCGTCGTGCTCGAAACGGACCCGCAGGGGAAGGGCAACGAGCGGCGCATCACCTACACCGCGCGCGTCTGGGATGCCAGCGGCGATCCGCTGCCGAATGCCGAGGTATCGCTTCACGCCTGGATGCCGGACGGCAGCGACATGGAGGCGCGGCTCAGCTCGACCTCCACGCCCGGAACCTACCAGGGTACGGTCGAGGTCGGCGTGCGCACGCCGGGCAACCTGCGCGTCGGGATCGCGCACGGCGGCAAGACCTTCGAGATCGCGCCCCAGCGCCTCCAGCAATGACCGCTTGGACGTCAGGCTTCAGAAGAGTTCCTCGGCCAGCGCGACGATGATGCCCGCAGGGCCTCGCATGTAGCAGAGTCTGTACTTGTCCTCGTACTGGGCCACCTCGCCGACGAGTTCGGCGCCGTTGGCGCGCAGGCGAGCGACAGTGTCGTCGACGCTTTCGACTGTAAACATGACGCTCCGGAGGCCCAGCGTGTTCGGCGGTGCGATCGCCGGTTCGATCTCGACCAGTTTTGGATTGCGAAACTTCGTCAGCTCGAGCCGCCCGTGCCCATCTGGGGTCCGCATCATGACGATGTCGACTTGAACATTTTCGAGCCCGTTGACGCGGTCCACCCACGGGCCCTCGATCGGCATCTCGCCTTCGAGCGTCATGCCGAGCGCGGTGAAAAAAGCGATAGCGGCTGCAAGGTCGTCGACGACGACGCTGACGTGGTCCAATCTCTTGATCGTCATGACCTGGCCGCCGCGCGCTACCGTCCCGGCAGGACGATCGGCTGCCCGTGCGGCGTGTTCCTCGCCGCCTCCTCCCAGGCGTCGCGGCGCGCGTGTAGCTCGTCGGTGAGGACGATGCGCTTGGCGGCGACGAGCTTCTCGAGGGCGGCGAGCCAGTAGTGGTAGTAGCGCTTGCCGTCGTCGCTCTCGCCACTGGCCTTGGCGGCGGCGATCTCGTCGGCCAGGCGGGCCGCCCATTCCGTCCACGCGAAGTGGCCGCGCTCGTGGAGCATGACAGCCATGGCGAAGGCCTGGGCCTCCCACGGCGCCCGGAACACCGGTCCCTCCTCGTCGCGGGGGATGGCGGGGAGGACGGAGATGTCGGGGGCGCTCATGCCGGCACCAGGTGGTCGTCCCACAGATCGACGTAGATGGCGTCCCGTGACGTCGCCGCCTCGCCCCACAGCTCGCGGGCCTCGAAGCGGACGGCGTAGCAGTGCTGGGGGTTGCGGCCGAGGCCGTTGCCGGCGGTGTCGGGGAATACCCACACGCCGTGGTCGAGGCTGACCACGCCGCGCTTGCCGCGCGCGTAGCGCGGCAGCCGCGTGTGGCCGAGCGGGTGGACGTTCTTGGTGACGACGTGATCGCCCACCTTGTAGCGCGGCGCCACGTCCTCGTCGGCCTTGGACGTGCGGGTCGAGCGCAGCGCCTTTTCGACGTCGCGCGCGGCCAGCACGCGGAATCCCGTCACCGGCGCGGCCGGGGCGGCCGGGTCCTTCTCGCGCGCGGTCGTCTCGGTCCGGTCGACCAGCTTCAGGTCGTGCAGGAGCTTCTCCAGGCCGAACAGCCAGTGCTCGTAGTAGGTGGTGGCCAGGTACTCGGCGGGCGGCATCTGCTCGCGGGCGAAGCGGCCCTGGTCGATGTTCCACTTGCCGAGGAAGCCGGAGGCCAGCGTGAGGGCGAAGGCGCGCTTCTCCCACTCGTGGTGGAAGACCGGCTCGTCGGGCTCGATCTCGACGGGCCCGAAGCCGTGCATGCCGCCCAGGTCGTGGGCGCCGTTCATCGCCGCCCCGGGGCCGGCACCGTGGCCACGCCGATCATCGCGTCGCGGGTGACCAGCTCGGCGAGCTGCTCCTCGCTCATCCCCTCGGTCCCGGCCGGGCGCTCGGGCAGCACCATGTAGCGGATCTCGGCGGTGCTGTCCCACACGCGCACCTCGCGCTCGGCCGGCACCGGCGCGCCGAGCTCGCTCAGCACCCCGCGCGGATCGATGACCGCACGCGAGCGGTACGGCGCCGACTTGTACCAGACCGGCGGCAGCCCCAGCACCGCCCACGGGTAGCAGGAGCAGAGCGTGCAGACGACCATGTTGTGGACGTCGCGCGTGTTCTCGATCACCACCAGCTTCTCGGACTGGCGCCCGACGAAGCCGTGCTCGGCCACCGCCGCGGTACCGTCCTCCAGCAGCCGCCGCTTGAAGGCAGGATCGACCCACGCCCGGGCCACGATGCGGGCGCCGTTGCGAGGGCCCACCTTGGTCTCGTAGGTGTCGATCAGCTGATCGAGCGCGGCCGGATCGACCAGGCCCTTGTCGACCAGCAGCGATTCCAGCGCGCGCACCCGTAGCTCGACGGCCGACAGCGGAGCGCCGTGCTCGCGGTGCTCCTGGACGTCGTCGTCGTCATCGTGGTGATGGTGGTGATGCTCGTGATCGTGGTCGTGGCTCACGGCGTCTCCTCTCGTGGGCTCCGATTGTAGCGCGGCGCCGTCGCGGTCACTTCGCGCGGTACTTCTTGACGGCGTCGGGCGTCAGGGCCAGGCCGTGGCCCGGGCGCTCGGGCACCCGGAACCAGCCGTTCTCACACTTGGGCAGGTCGACGAACAGATCGGCCGGCGCCCAGTTCATGTACTCGACCAGGAACGCGTTGGGCAGCGCCCCGGCCACGTGCAGGGAAATCTCGTGGACCACGTGGGGCGAGACCATGAGCCCGTGGGCGGCGGCCAGGTGGCCGATGCGCAGCGTCTCGCTGAAGCCGTTGGCCCGGCAGACGTCCGGCATGAGGTAGCGCGCGGCCCGCCGCTCGCACAGCTCGCGGAACTCGAAGCGCGTGTAGTGGTTCTCGCCGGTGGCGACGGGGATCTTGATGGACCGCGCCACCTCGGCCAGCCCGGCGTAGTCGTCGGCCAGCACCGGCTCCTCGTACCAGACGAGGTCGAGGTCCTCGAGCATCTGGGCCTGGCGGATGCTGGCCAGGATGTCGAGCTTCTGGTTGACGTCGACCATCAGCCGCACGCCGTCGCCCAGCGCCGTGCGCACGGCCTCCAGCCGCCGGCGGTTGGCGCGCGGGTCGGGATCGTGGATCTTCATCTTGTAGTAGCGGCAGCCGTGGCCGACGTAGAACCGCGCCTCCTCGATGATGTCCTCGACTGCGTAGTTGGCCCAGCCGCCGCTGCCGTAGGCCTCCACCCGGTCGGTGGCCGCGCCCCACATGCGGAACAGCGGCTGGCCGGCCACCTTGCCGGTCAGGTCCCACAGCGCGATGTCGAGGGCGGCGACCGCGTAGCCGGCCAGCCCCACCCGGCGGATGCCGCGGTCGGCCCGGAACATCTTCTCCCACAGCCGCGCGACCATCCGGGGGTCCTCGCCGAGCAGCAGGGGCTTGAGCCGGGTCTCCAGGTAGACCTGGATTGCCTCGGCCCCCCCGCCGCCGAAGGCCAGCGTGTAGCCAAAGCCACGGACCCCCTCGTCGGTGTCGACGAAGGCGGCCACCATCCGGTGGTCCTTGAACTCCAGCGACATGGGCCTGGGGCAGGGCACGTGGAGCACCACGGTCTCGATGCCGGTAATTTTCATGGGTGCTATCCTACCGCCCATGACGACCTCACGCCCGACCCTCGAGCAGGAGTACGCCGCCGCCCGTCCGAAGTCGAAGGCCCTGTCCGAGCGCGCCCGCGCGGCCATGCCCAACGGGGCCGCCCACGACGGCCGCGTCTTCGCGCCGTTTCCGTTCTACGTGGAGCGCGCCCAGGGGGCCCGCAAGTGGGACGTCGACGGCCACGAGTACATCGACTGCTGGAGCGGCCACGGCGCCCTCATGCTGGGCCACAATCACCCGGCCGTCGTGAAGGCCATCACCGAGCAGGCCGCCAAGGGGCTGCACTACAGCGCCTGCTCGGAGCTGGAGGTGCGCTGGGCCGAGCTGATCCGCGCGATCGTGCCGGGCGCCGAGCGCGTGCGCTTCACGCTGACCGGCACCGAGACGACCTCGCTGGCCGTGCGGGTGGCCCGGGCGTTCACCGGGCGCGACCACATCATCAAGTTCGAGAGCCACTTCCACGGCGTGCACGACATGTTCGTGGCCGCCGTCAAGGATCCGTTCGAGATCCCGTCCTCGGCCGGGGTGCCGGCCAGCACGCTCTCCACCACGCTGGTCGCCCGCTGCAACGACATCGCCCACGTGCGCGAGCTGCTCGACGAGCACCCGGTGGCGGCGATCATCCTGGAGCCGGCCGGCGGCCGCTCGATGACGGTGCCGACCAACCCCGCCTTCCTCAAGGCGCTCCGCGAGGAGACGAAGAAGCGCGGCGTCATCCTGATCTTCGACGAGGTGGTGACGGGCTTCCGCCTGGCCCCGGGCGGCGCCCAGGAGTACTTCGGCGTCACCGCCGACCTGACGTGCCTGGCCAAGGCCGTCGCCGGTGGCCTGCCCGGAGCGGCGCTGGTCGGCCGTGCCGACCTCATGGACAGCATCGCGTTCAGCGGCGACGCCAAGCGCGACCGGACCAAGCGGGTGGCCGACCAGGGCACCTACAGCGGCACCCCGCTGGTCGCCGCCGCCGCCGTCGCCCAGCTCGAGATCCTCAAGACCGGCGAGGTCCAGCGCGAGCTGAACCGGCAGGGCGATATCTTGCGGGCCGGCATGAACCAGGCGCTGAAGACGCGCGGCGTGCGCGGCTGCGTGTACGGTGCCTCGTCGGTGTTCCGCATCTTCCTGGGGGCCGACGCCGCCGAGCTGGGGCTCGACAACTGGACCATGGACGCCGCCCGCCTCGACCGCGGCATGGGCCCGCTGGCCGGGCCGCTGCACCTGGCCATGCTGATCAACGGCGTCGACTACAGCCGCGCCAACGCCCACGGCTGGATGAACGGCGCGCTCACCGACAAGGACATCGACCAGATCGTCGACGCCTTCGACCGCTCGATCGTGCGGCTGCAGGAAGACAAGCTCCTGGGGTGACCGACTAGCCCAGGCCGATGAGGTTCCCGCTCGACCTCCGGTTCAAGCTCTTCGCCGTGGCGCCCCAGATCTCCGTCGTCGACGCCGCCGGCGAGCTGCTGCTGCACGTCAAGCAGAAGGCGTTCAAGCTGAAGGAATCGGTCACCGTCTTCCGCGACACCGCGCAGACGCGTCCCCTGTACAAGATCGCGGCCGACCGGATCCTCGACATCTCCGCCAACTACCGCATCGACGACGAGGGGGGGATGCCGCTGGGGACGTTGCGCCGGCAGGGCATGCGCTCCCTGTGGCGGGCCCACTACGAGATCCACCGGGGCGGCGTGCCCGTCTT
Organism: uncultured Candidatus Rokubacteria bacterium; assembly: GCA_963734175.1. Lineage (GTDB taxonomy): Bacteria > Methylomirabilota > Methylomirabilia > Rokubacteriales > CSP1-6 > AR5. Next base: position 159,569 of record CAVTGC010000008.1, on the reverse strand, counting down.
CACGATCCGCGAGGAGAACCCCTGGGTGAAGGTGCTCGACGGCCTGCTCGGTCAGATCCCGATCCTCGGCCTCTTCACCGGGTACGTGCTGCACCCCGCCTACCGCATGTGCCGGGTCCGCACCGACACCCCGGTGCTGCGGGCGGTGAAGCAGCCTGCGTTCTTCGAGAGCCGCTACGCGATCGAGTCGAGCCAGCCGCTGGCGCCGGAGGAGGAGACGCTTGCCGTCCTCGCCCTGCTCATGATGCTCCTGCTGGAGCGGGGGCGGGGCTGAGGGCCGGTGACCACCGGTCGCGCGCGCATCGAGCGCCTCCACGACCTGCCGGCGGCCGGCTTCATCGTGCTCCTGGCCGAGAGCGAGAAGGCGGGGCTGCGCTTGCTGCGTCGCCTGGCCGACGAGTGGGCCAGCGGGGCCAACCGGTTCGCCGGGCCCGGTGAGGTGCTGTTCGGGGCCCGGATCGGACGCGAGCTCGTCGCGATCGGCGGCCTCAACGTTGACCCGTACGCGGCGGCGCCCGGGGTCGGCCGGGTGCGCCACGTGTACGTCCTGGAGCCGTGCCGGCGCGCCGGCATCGGCGAGCAGCTCGTCACCGAGATCATCGAGGCTGCGCGGGGACGGTTCGATCGCCTCCAGCTACGCACCCAGAACCCCGCGGCCGCGCGGCTGTACGAGCGGCTGGGCTTTCGCCCGCGCGCCGACGTCGCCCACTGCACCCACGTCCTGGAGCTCACGGACCCCCGGTGAGGAGACGGCCATGCTCAAGTTCGACCACCTCCGGATCCCGGTCACCGATCTGGCCCGCTCCCGTGAGTGGTACATCGGCACGCTCGGGCTGACGCTCGAGTTCGAGGTGCCCGATCGGAACACGGTGGCGCTGCAAGACAGCGAGGGCTTCACGATCTTCCTGCAGGAGGCGGCGGACACCCTCACGCCGGGCGGCTGCGCCCTGTGGTTCCAGGTGGCGGACGTCGACGCCACCTTCGCCGCGTGGTCGGCGCGGGGCGTCCGGTTCGCACACGAGCCGCGCAAGTCGTACTGGGGCTACGGGGCCGAGCTGGTCGATCCCGACGGCTACCTGCTCCGCCTGTGGGACGAGCGGTCGATGAAGGAGCGCTGAGTGAGCCCCATCGAGCCGGTGACCGCGCCCCCCAACCCCCTGCGGTGGGTGATCAGGCTCGTCATGCTCGTCGTGGTGGCGGCGATCGCGGCCCAGCTCCAGCACCTGGCCTGGTCGACCGCCCGCGTGCAGAACGACTCCGCGGACCTGCTGACGGACGTTCGGCTGTACGTCAAGGACAGCGTCGTGACCGTCGGCATCCTGCGGCCGGGCGGGGCCCGGGTGGTGCGGCTGCCCGACCGCGGCGACGCGACGCTGTCGGTCGAGTTCGCCGCGCGGGACGGCGTCTATCGGGGCTGCAAGGAATACGTCGAGGGCGACATGTACCACGTGCGGGTGGCGGTCTCGCCGGCGCTCGCGGTGTCGTGCCGGACCGAGCTCGGCGTGCTCACCAGCCGGGTGATGCTCCTCGAGTACTGGTAGCCCGGTGCTAGGCCTTCACCGCGCGCACCAGGATCGATACCTGGTAGTCGCGGTCCTCGTGATCGAGCTCGTCCCGGCGGAGATCCTCCGCGGCGAGGCCCTGGAGGAACGCGGTCGCCGCCAGGACATTCCCGCGGGTCTCCACCGTGACGTTGCCTGGGGCGAAGGCTGACTCGAACAGCGTCCGCGCCGAGAGCGCGGTGAAGTTCCAGCGCCAGTGTGCGCCCCAGTCCCCGTGATGCGTCTGGCTGATCCCGGGGAGCGTGGCCAGGACGACGCCGCCGGGGCGCAGCATCCGGTGGAGTCCCCCGATGGCGCTCCGCACATCGTCGATGAGCTGCAGGGTCTGGGTGATGATGACGCAGTCGAAGCGTTCGGCGGGAAGTTGTTCGGGACGAGCCAGGTCCGCCACGATGGTGGTCTGCGGGTCGCCGGCCGCCACGTTGAGCACATCGCTGGAGGTGACGTTAGGGAAGCCGAACCGCACCGTATAGCGATCGTCGCCGACTTCCAGAACGCTCCCGCGGATGTCTCCGGCATTGCGGGCCAGGAAATGCTCGATGTAGTAGCGGTCGACGGGCAGGCCACGCTCGTATCCCCAGGTGCGCGTCACCGGCGTCGTCCGTCTGAGGTCACCGAACCGAATCCGTCCGACCGGTGGTGCGTACGCCTGGCCGCGCCAGCGCCGCCGCAACCAATCCTGGACCGGGGCCGGTAGCACGCGCGTGACGACCGGCCGTAGCCACCGCGTCAACGCATCGTGTTGGCTGGTCGGCCTCCGGAACGCCTCGAGGGCGTGCTGAAGAGCTTCCCAGACATCCGTGCCACGCGCGTGGTGATCGTCGAGGTATCGTTCGAGCCACTCGAGAAAGGCCCGACGGGACCGCCGGATCCGGCCAGTGCGCTCCGCGGTGGCACAACTCTGATCAGGATGCTGACGATACCGGTCCCAGCAGCCGTCGGCCGCGAACACCGGCAGATGAAAGAAGACTTTCGCGTAGAACGCCTGGTCGGTAAAGAGATCGAAGAAGCTCTCCTCGAAGCCCCCCACCCGCTCCACGGCCTCCCGCCGGATCAGTACGCTGCAGGTGCACGGCACCGGTGACTCTTCGCGCAGGATGAGACTGAGCAGGGTCGGCGGCGTGATCAGCGTGTTCGGTGCCACGCCGAGGCGCTCCATGTAGTCTCGGCGGCGATCCTCCACGTCGCCGGTCCAGCCGTACCAGAATTGCGTACGGTTGTAGGCCATGGCCGCCTCGGGATGCGCCTCGAGGATGGCGACCTGTGCCGCCAGTTTGCCCGGCAGCCAGACGTCATCAGCGTCGAGGAAGGCAATGTATCGTCCCGTCGCCCGCCGGATCCCGAGGTTCCGGGCGGCGCTGGCGCCCCGCCGCTCGGCTCCGGGATGCTGAAAGTAGCGCACCCGGGACGGATCGCCCGCCACGTGGGCGCGCGCGATGGCGGTGCTGTTATCCGTAGAGCCATCATCGACTAGCACGAGCTCCCAGCTCGTGTAGGTCTGGGCAACGACGCTTGCGATGCACTCTTCCAGGAACCGTCCCGCATTGAAGAATGGGACGATGACGGAGACCTCGGGATCTGGCATCGTCAGCGCGGCCGCCGAACGATCCGTCGAAGGAGGCCTATGGGGTGGTGGCGAAGGAGCGTCGGAAGGCAGCGCAACACCAAACGCCAGTCACCGGCTTTGACGTGGAGCGCCAGCCGATCGAGGAGTCGCTCTCCGTAGTCTCCCTGCACGATCCGGATTCCCTGCGCGAGCGCCGCCCGCTCGGTCCGGCTCGATCTCACATGACGCCGGTGACGCCGTCGGACGGATACCGCCGAGCGCAGCATGTACGCCGGATCACTGCTCTGGCTCTCCGGGTGTTCCCGGTACTCGAGGACGAGTTGACCGTGGCAGTGAATCGGCCACTGCCGCGCAATTCGGATGTTGAGGTCGAAGTCGGCAGAACCGCCGGCGCGCGCATCGAAGCCGCCAACCGCGTCGATCACCGCTCTCCGGTACATCACCGCGCCTGGTGTCCAGATGTAGTTCCCCCTGAGGAGCTCACGGTAGTGATCCTGGGGAACAGCGCTCTGCGGTGGGCATCCACAGACGGTGCCGTCGTCCGAGAGCAAGCGAACGTGGCCGTAGATGAGGCCGGCCTCCTGATGCTGCTCGAACCCGGCCACGCCAGCGGCCAGGGCATCCGGAAGCAGACAGTCGTCGGCGTCGAGGAACACCACATAGGCGCCTCGACTCTCGCGGAAACCGCGGTTTCTCGCCATGGCGGTGCCTCGATTGTCCTGCCGGAAGCAGCGAACGCCAGGAAATCCGGCCGCGATCCCACCGGGGTCGTCGGTCGATCCGTCATCGACGACGACAACCTCGCGATGCGCGTAGGTCTGGCGCGCCACCGAGGCGAGTGCGTCGGTCAGGAAGCGGGCCTGATTGAAGCACGGGACGACGACGGACACGAGCGGCGGCCCGTTAACCGCGCTCATTGGAGTCGACCTGTCCGCGCCAGCCGCCTCGCAACCCTCGCCACCCGGCGGCCCATCCCCCGAGGGTAATACCGCAGCAGGACCGTCAGCATCCGGATGGTCGGGCCCCACGAAGCACCGCCGTACACGCGCGCGGCGACGTCGTCGAGGAGTGGCTCGCCGAAGAAGCCTTGCCAGAACGCCATGCCCTCGCGATAGGCGACCTCGTACGCAGCATGTCCTCGCACGTGCGGCCGTTGCCGGCGAAGGACGCGCAATGCGGTGCTCAGCATCAGGGAATTGTTCCTGCTCATGTTCGCCCCATGCCACCGATACTCGGCGACGACGTCGGGGTGACAGGCGACCGTCGCCGCCCGAGCGATGCGCAGGAACACATCGTAGTCTTCACAAGCACGCAGCGAGGGGTCGAACCCTCCAATTCGGCTCAACGTGTCTCGCCGGTAGACGACCGTGGCATGCATGCCGATGTAGTTTGACCGCAGCAGAGCGCCATAGTGATCGGACGTCACGCACGGCCGATGGTTGATCATTCCCTGAACGCCGTCGGCGTCGATCATGACGTAGTGCCCGGAAACGAAGGCCGCCTCGGGAGAGGCCAGGGCGGCGGCGACGCCGGACTGCAGCGCCTCCGGCAGGAGCCGATCGTCGGCGTCGAGGAACACCACGTAGCGCCCCCGACTTGCGCGCCATCCCGCATTGCGCGCCGCCGACAGTCCTTGATTGGCCTGGCGGACGCAGCGGATGCCTTCGAGCTTCGCGGCGATGGTCGGTGTGTCGTCCACCGAGCCGTCGTCGATCACGATGATCTCGAAGTCCTTGAACGTTTGCCGGTGAACGCTCTCCACGGCGTCACGCAGGAAGCGCCCGTGGTTGTGGCAGGTAATCACCACGGAGACGGCGGGCGCGCCCTCCGCTCGTGTCACTGGCGAAGCATACCATCGGGGCCGCGAGCGATCGGGCGAGCCAGGTCGAGCCGCTCAGGCTCCGGTGGCCCTCCAGGCCGCGAGCTGCCGGGCGAGTCCGTCACCGTCACAATCCTCCACATGAAACCGCGGCACCTCGAACCGGGCGGTAGACCGCCTCACGATTCCGGGAAAACTCGAACACGCGCTCGAGAACCCGGCAGTCCCTGACCAGTCGCACCGTGTCCGCCGTGTAGTCCGAGCGTCCGCCGTACGGGTATGCAAAGCTCACAACCCTTACGCCAGTGGTCTCTTCGAGCACGACCCGGCTTCGCTGGATCTCGTCCCGCTGGTCGTCATCGTTCAGCGTCGAGAGCTGCGGGTGCGTCAGGGTGTGGGCTCCGATCTCGATGAGAGTCCTGCTCGCTAGCGTCTGAAGCTCCGATACGCTGAGAGCGGAGGCGCTGGAGTCGGCTGGCGGCGCCCCGCCCCTCCAAGCCGTAAGGTCGGCCAACGCCCGTCGCCGCTCGGGATCACTCAGCGGCCGCAGCAGGCGGTACAGCGTCAGGAAGAACTCATGGCGCGCCGTCGGCGGCGTCATCCGATGCCTGCCAGCCACCGGTACCGTCTCCTCGTCGTGCAGGTCGAGGGGCGTCGCGTCGACCCGGTACTCATGTCTCTGCCCGCGGATCTCCAGACGAAGTGTCGGTGGCAGGTCGCCCGGCGTCAGGATCAGCCGCTCCAGCTGGTCCCACCAGAAGCCATCGAGGCGCCCCACACACCCCGCCGCGATGAACATGGTGGCGGGCATGTCATGTCGCTCCAGCAGCGGTAGGGCGTTGTGAAGGTTGTCAGCGTACCCATCGTCGAACGTGACCACGATGGCGCGGCGGGGAGTGCGGCCGGCCGCCAGCGCGCGCGTCAGATCTCGAACCGAGAGCGGTCGACCATGCCGCCGAATGACCTCGAGATGCTCGGCGAAATGCGACGGGGTGACGGCCAGCTGCCAGGGATCCGTCCTCGGCGAGGCGATGCGATGGTACATGAGCACGAGCCCAGGCGGCGCGAGCCAGGCTCGTACCCGCGCCAGAGCTCGCCGTGGTCGGGCGCCACCCAAAAACCTCACGGCAGGGCTCCACCGCCACGCCCCGCCTCAGCACGGCGCCCCGGTCTCAGACCAGATTCGCAAGCCGCGATGACCACGGCCTGCACTGCCGCCGGCACGCTGGCGCGCGGGACGAATCCGATCGTGGCGACGATTCTCCGCGCAGCCTGGATCAGCCCCGGGCGAAACAGCAGTCGAACACTCCAGCTCAGCTGCGGCGGCAGCAGCACCGTGCGCCACGACTCGCTGACGGCCATCCGAAGGCTATTCCAGTCTGAGCCCGCCGGTCACCGGCGTTCCGAGCGATCAGCCCGGCCGCCAGGTGTCGCAGCGCCTGACGCCGCCTCCGCCGCCCGCTCTCTCCGTCGTCGAGTTCTGCGCACAGAGCGAGCATCGACTGCACCACGTCCACGACCCGGCGACTACCTAGGTTGTCGAGCTCGCGAAATCGCCTCCGCCATGCTCCGGTAGAAGTCGAACGTGTCGACGGCCCGCGGGTTCCAGCGTAGCGCCCGTCGCAAGCACTCCTTCCCGCGCTGCTCGTCGCCCTGCTGAAGACACAGCCCGGCCAAGTACATCATCGCCCCGAACCGCGACTCAGGCTCCGCCGCGCGCATCGCTTGGCGAGAGCGAGGGGTCGTCTGAAGCAGCGATCCAGCAGCGCGGTCACGTCGCCGATCGCCCGATCCAGATCCGACGTCATGCTTCGTCCGTGGATGCGGTACGTCGCCACCGGCGCTGTCACTCGCGCGAACCGGCAGCCCTGTTTCGCCAGACGCAACCACATCTCCCAATCCGCCGCGAAGCTGAGGCTCGTATCGAAGCCTCCGAGCGCGCTCACCGCCGTGCGTCGCAACATCATGGCCGACGGCGTCGCCACGATGTTCGTCCGTAGAAGATGAGACAGGACGTCGTCATCCTTCAGAAAGCTGTGATTCCGACTGATCGTCCCCGCCTGGACGTCGTACGTGTACCACTCGCCGAACACGGCATCGATGTCCGGGTGACGGTCGAACTGCGCGACCTGCGCCGCCAAACCACCAGACACCAGGAGATCGTCCGCGTCGAGAAACACGACATATTCACCGCGGGCCCGAGCCAGCCCGGCGTTCCGGGCCGCCGACACGCCAAGGCCCTCGAGCCGCACGACCTGGATCGCGCCCTCGAACTCCCGTAGCACGGCCGGCGTGTCGTCGCTCGATCCATCATCGACGACGACGATCTCGATCGGCTGATATCCTTGGCGCAACCCACTGCGGATCGCCTGGACGACGTAATCGGCATAGTTGCGGGTCGGGATCACGATGCTTACCAGTGACGCTGGCACAGACACTCCTTCGGCTTGGTCACTTCTCCCGGTCGTTGCCATCAGTCACCGAGCCGCGGAGCGGACGCGGCCGTACGCCGTACTAGGATCGACAGGGTCGCCGCCCCTCAGTCTGCCCAGCAGCCGTCGAAGAATCGAGAAGCTTCTTGGACCCAGCGAGAGACAGCGCGAGATAGATGTACGCGCGGAGCCGTAGCGGGTCGAGGCTCAGGGATTTCAGAAAGCGCGGCGGGCCTCTCGCCGGTATCCGAGCGAGGCCATGTCCCGTCCGAGCGAGAAGTAGAACCGGCTGTCACGCCCGCGATCCCGCTGCAATCGCGGACCATACTTCCGCTGGATGTCAGCACGACCTTTGGCAATGATGAACGGATCATTGGACATCTGGCCCGGATGGATCGTGTATCGGGCCACGATGTCGGGAACAAAGTCGAAGTGGTATTCCTGCGCAATCCGTAGCCAGAGATCGTAGTCGACGCCGAAGGCGATGGATTCGTCGAACAGCCCCACGCGCTCGAGGCACTCTCGCTTCAGCATGACGGTTGACGGTGGGCCCAGGATGTTTCGGTCCAGCAAATCACTCGAGAGGTCGCCCCGTTTCACGGGAATTTCGCGCGCGAGCTCCTGGCCATCTCGCGCTCGAATCGTCACGTGGCCTCCATACACGCAGCCGACGGTGTCGGGGCACCCGCTGAACAGTGCCAGCTGCAGCCGGAGCTTGTCCGGCAGCCATTCGTCGTCGTCGTCGAGGAAAGCCACGTACGCACCGCGCGCGTTGCGGATCCCCAGGTTGCGCGCCGCGGCCTCGCCACGACGTGATTCGTGCCGGAAGTAGCGGATCCGGTCGTCGGCAAACTTCTCCAGCACCGGCAGGAGGTCGATGGTCGACCCGTCGTCGATGACCAGCACCTCGAAGTCCCCGACAGTCTGGCTCAGGACGCTCCGGAGCGCGGCCCCCAGGAACTCCGGACGATCCACCGTGGGGATGATGACGCTGACGCGGGGCCTGCTGGAGGGCGGCTGGTGGTGATCAGCGCCGTTGATCGGAGTACCTCCCCAGCCTCGTTGAGAGGATCATCGTTCTCGCCGCAAAGGTAGGTTGCGGGCCATAATGAGTCGCCGATGGGTGGTCACGGGAGTATTTCGCCGGCCGTCACGCTTGTCAATGGCGCCGTCAGAGGGGGTGAGTGATGACTCCCACTCCGCAGGGCGGGGACGAGCCGCTGACCTGGATCCGGTCGTCCACGGGACGGCCGACGCTCAACCTGGTCGACCTCTGGCGCTACCGTGAGCTCGGGTACTTCCTGATCTGGAGGGACGTCAAGGTCCGGTACAAGCAGACCGTCCTCGGCGTGGCGTGGGCCGTCATCCAGCCATTGGCCAGCATGCTCGTCTTTGCGCTGTTCTTTGGCCGACTGGCCGGAATGCCCTCGGACGGTGTGCCGTATCCCATCTTCGCCCTCGCCGCTCTGGTGCCGTGGGCCCTCTTCTCGCAGGGGATGAACCAGGCGGCCAACAGCGTGGTGGGAAGTGAAGAATTGATCCAGAAGGTGTACTTCCCCCGCCTGGTGATCCCCATCGCCGCCGTCGGCACGGGCGTGGTCGACTTCCTTTTCGGCTTCTCGATCCTGATCGCCATGATGCCCTTTTACGGTGTCCTCCCGAGCCTGCGGACCCTGTGGCTTCCGTTGTTCATCCTTCTCGCGCTCGCGGCGTCGCTCGCCATTGGACTCTGGCTCGCCGCGCTCAGCGCTCGATACCGCGATGTGCGCCACCTCATACCCTTTCTCAGCCAGTTATGGCTCTTTGCCACGCCCATCGCCTATCCCAGCAGCGTCGTGCCAGAGGCCTGGCGCCCCCTGTATGGCCTCAACCCCATGGTGGGAGCCATTGACGGATTCCGTTGGTCCCTGCTCGGCGTCGACACCGGGCCGGGACCCACCATCGCGGTTTCGGTGGCGGTGACGCTCGGGATCCTCTTCACCGGGGCGTTGTACTTTCGCCGGATGGAGAGGATCTTCGCCGATGTCGTATAGGACCCCATGAGCGGGGATGCGGTGGTTCACGCCGAGAACCTGGGAAAGCAGTACGTGCTCGGCCATGGGCCCGCGGTTCACGACACCCTGCGCGACACCCTGACCAGTGGCGCCCGCGACGTCGTTCGGTTTCTTCGCGGGCGCGGCGAGGGCCGCTCGGCCGACGATACGATCTGGGCGCTGCGTGATGTCTCCTTCGAAGTGCGTCGTGGCGAGGTGGTCGGGGTCATCGGCCGCAACGGCGCCGGCAAGAGCACCCTGCTCAAGATCCTCTCCCGGATCACGGAGCCGACCACCGGGTTCGGGTGGATTCGCGGTCGCGTCGGCTCTCTCCTCGAGGTCGGCACCGGCTTCCACGGGGAGCTGACGGGCCGCGAGAACATCTTTCTGAGCGGCGCGATCCTGGGGATGCGGCGGCGGGAGATCGCCAAGAAGTTCGACGAGATCGTCGCCTTCGCCGAGATCGAACGGTTCATCGACACTCCGGTCAAGCGCTACTCGAGCGGGATGTATCTTCGCCTGGCCTTCGCCGTCGCCGCGCATCTCGAGCCGGAGATTCTCCTGGTCGACGAGGTCCTGGCGGTCGGCGATGCCGCCTTTCAGAAGAAGTGCCTCGGCAAGATCGGCGAGGTGGCGCGGCAAGATCGCACCGTGCTGTTCGTGAGCCACAACCTGGTCGCCGTCGAGACGCTGTGCGGGCGCGCACTGTGGCTCGAGGACGGGCGGATCTGGCAAGACGGCGAGGCGAGCCTGGTCGTCTCCCAGTACGTGCGCAGCACCTCCACCTGGGTGACCGAGCGATCCTGGCCCGCTCCTGCCCAAGCGCCGGCCGCGGACGGCGTTCGGCTGCATCGAGTCTGCGTGCGGCCATCCGACGGGATTCCATCGGATCGCCTCGCCGTCAATACTCCGTTCGTGCTCGAGTGTGAGTACCAGAACGATCACCCCGCCGGGGCTCTCCGGGTCCATCTCGAGCTCTACGACGAGAAGGACCTGTTGCTGTTCAACGTCGGCCCACCCATCGAGCCCGAGTGGGCCCAGCGCCCCTCGCCGCCGGGGCTGCTCCGGACGGTCTGTCACATTCCCGGAGACCTGCTCAACGACGGCCGCCACCGAGTCGCCGTGACAATCCTGCGGGACAATGTCCCGATCATCAGGCACGCGGAGGCACTCGTGTTCGATATCCAGGACTCGGTCGAGGGCCGCGGCGGTTGGTATGACAAGTGGCCGGGAGCCATCCGCCCTCGTCTCAGATGGGACACCGACATTCCGGTACCGCCGTCGTCACCGTAGGCATCCCGGGTTGGCCCACCGGTCTGACGCCGAGGTCCGGGATCCGTCGAGTACACCCATGCACATCCTGATAGAGCCGAGCGACTATGTGCTTCGGAACGCTGGGGACATGGCGATGCAAGAGGTCGCCGTCACCCGCGTCGCCAGCCTCTGGCCGGGCGCATCGATCTTCGTATTGACCGCCGCGCCGGATGAACTTCCGAGGTACTCCAGCGGTGTACGGCCCCTCGATGGTGGTGGCCGCAGTGCCTGGCTCACGGGAGCGGCGATCCCCGGCGGCACGCCGCGACGCCCGCTCACCGTCGATCGTCTTGCGGAGTATCGCCAGTAACCTCTCGCCGGCTGGCAGTAGGCGCCGTCAGAGCGAGCGCCACGCGCGGATTCAGGCGCGTGACTTCGTGCAGCTCCTTTCGAGCGCGTCCCTGGTGCTGGTGTCAGGCATGGGAGGTATCACCGACGTTTTTCCGGACTATGCTAACGGCCTACTCAAGACGCTCGAGCTTGCGACGCGCGCCGGCGTCCCGACCGCAATGATGGGACAAGGGATCGGCCCCTTGCGCGACGAGAGCTTACGGCGTTTCGCCGGATCGGTTCTCCCCCACGTTGACCTCATCGCCCTTCGCGAGGCGCGGTCGAGCTCTCCGCTCCTGCACGACCTCGGTGTCGCAGGGGACAGGATCTTCACGACCGGCGATGACGCCATCGAGATCGCATACCGTGGCGCCGCGACGACGTTCGGCAAGGCCGTCGGCGTCAATCTTCGATCCGCCTTCTACTCCGAGGTCGGCGCCGAGCTCGTCGACCCGGTGCGAGACGGTCTCGCCGAGAGCGCGCGACGCCATGGCGCGCCCCTCGTGTCCGTGCCTATCTCGCACGTGCCCGGCGAGGAGGACGCTCTGACCATAGCCCGGCTCGTGGGAGAACACGATCACGGGACCGGCCCAGTGCCGGTGCCCCTCCCGGCGCTCCTCGAGCGTATTCGCGGCTGTCGCGTCATGGTGACTGGCAGCTATCACGCCGGAGTCTTCGCGCTGGCGTCGGGCATCCCGGTCGTCGCGCTTGCCCGATCCACGTACTACATCGACAAGTTCCTCGGGCTCGCTGACCAGTTCGGTGGCGGCTGCGACCTCGTGATCCTGGAGGAGCCCGGCATCGCTGATCGGCTTGTGGCGGCCATCGACGGAGCCTGGAGAGAGGCTGAGCAAGTCCGGCCCAGGTTGCTGGACGCGGCCGCTCGACAGATCCAGCTCGGTCACGTGGCCTATCGGCGCGTCTACGATCTGGTCCAGCAGCGACAAGGCGCCACGCGATGACGTCCGAGCGAGCGTCGGGTCTTGCTGAGTTCCCTCGGCGGAATGCTCGGGAGACGACCAGACGTCTCCCGATGGGAGCGTGAGTCGAGCTTTGAGGAGGAATGGGAGGAACGGACGCGGATCATGGCGCGCCTGGTCCCCATGGGCAGCCGCGTCATCGAGTTCGGGGCGGGATCGCGCAAGATGGCGCATCACCTCGATCCTAGCTGCACCTACTTGGCCTCGGACGTGGTCGATCGCGGGCCGGGCACCTTGGTGTGGGATCTGAACGCTCGCCCCCTCCCGGACCTCTCGCCGCTCAAGGTCGATGTCGCGATCTTCGGCGGTGTGCTGGAATACCTCGTGAGCCTCGAACCGATCGCACGATGGTTGGCCCGCCACGTCACGACCTGCATCGCATCGTACGAGTGCGCCGAGACGGGCGCGTGGAGCCTCAACAGGCTGCGAGAGCGTCTCCGGACGGGCCCGGCTCGGCTGGGTCAGCACCCACACCGAGACCGAGCTGGCTGGGGCTTTTCTACGCGGCCGGGTTCGTCTGCGAGCAAAAGGTCATCTGGCACACCCCCACTGGGGACGAGCCGATCTTTGTCTTCCGGCTGAAGACCAAGGAACGGCGTGAGGAGCGATCATGACGGTCAAGAGTGCGGCCGGGCGCCTCCTCTCCAAAGCCTTCAACCTGATTGGCCTCCAGGTCAGCCGTATGCCCCGCGGCCCCAGCGCTTCGACACGTCTCGAGGAGCTCTACCTAAAGTACAAAGACAACACGATGCTCGGTCGCGAGGCGTACATGACCAACCTCGCGCTGGCCGCGTCAGTGACGGCCCCCGGCTGCGTGATCGAGTGCGGCGTCTGGAAAGGTGGGAGCAGCGCCGGGATGGCGGAGGTGCTCGGACCGGATCGCGAGTATTTTCTGTTCGATAGTTTTCAGGGCCACGTCGATCCTCAGCCGATCGATGGCCCCGCTGCGCTCGCCTGGCAGGCCGACAAGAACGGGCCGTGGTATTTCAACAACGGCGTCGTGGGTCCTGAGGAAGCGGACGCTGCCATGCGGAAATCGGGCGCCAAGCACTATCGGCTCATCAAGGGATGGTTGGACGACACCCTTGCGACCTTCACGCCCCCGTCCCCGATCGCGGTCTTGCGCATCGACTGCGACTGGCACGCAGGGACGATGACGTGTCTACGCGCCCTGTTCCCCTACGTCGCCGAGGATGGGATCGTCATTGCCGACGGCTACCCTGACTGGGACGGTTATGCGCGAGCCTTCCACGAGTACCTTGCTGCCTATGAAGGGGTGGCTCGCCTCAAGCAATTTCAGGGCAGCCTCTATTACGTCGTGAAGGGCGCCCGTAAGTGGTGACGCCCGATCTCGCCTCCCGCGCCCACGCGGCGTTCGCCGCCGACGCGGCCGCCGCGCCGGCCCTCACGCTGCGAGGCGCCGACGCCGTCGATTCCTACGACCTGCCACCGGTCTCGGACCCTGCCCTTGACACCCCCGACGACGCCTACCTGGAGCGCTATGCCTTCTGGGCCCTGCCCCACCTCGACGCCGCCTCGTGGCGGCACTACCTGCCCCGTCTGATCGACTACGCGCTCCGAAACCTCCACGAGGCGGGGCCGATGGTCATCGACGGCCTGCTGGCCTCGCTCCGGCCGCCCGACCGCGAGCCGCCCCGACTGGCGTCGCTGTCGGCCGAGCAGGAGGAGATCGTGGTCGCGGTGCTGGACGTGCTGGCCTTCGACGAGCGGTCGCGGCACCGCGACTTCGCCCTGCAGGTGCTGGAGGAGTACTGGGTCCCGAACGCGCTCTATCGGCCGCGGCCTCCGGAAGAAGGCGCCTAGGTGCCTCTATCGTGACGGCGACGGCCGGTAGTGGTTCAGCTACTGGCTCGACGTCGACGCTCTGAAGCTCGACTAGACGCGCCGCGAGTTGTCGTCCGGGTACCGGTACTCCATGTTCCGCGCCGTGTTCCGCGCCACCGTCTCGCCGTGGTAGCGAGCGACCACCCGCAGCGCCATGTCGATCCCGGCCGAGATCCCCGCCGAGGTCAGCACGTTGCCGTCCTCGACCACGTGCAGCTTCTCCTCCACGGTCACCGCCGGGAACGCCTCGCGCATCCGCTGCAGCGAGCGCCAGTGCGTGGTGGCGTGGCGGCCGTCGAGGAGGCCGACCTGGCCGAGCAGCATCGAGCCCGTGCAGACGGACGTCAGCGTCTCGACCTGGGCGGCCCGCGCCTTGATCCACGCCAGCAGCCGCTCGTTCTTCACCTCGGCCCGCGTCCCCCACCCGCCCGGCACCACCAGGATGTCGAGCGGCGGGCAGGTGTCGAGGGTGTGATCCGGGGTCACCTTCAGGCCGCCGGTGGTCACCACCGTCCCCGCCTTCTCGGCGACGACCAGCACCTCGAACGGCGAGACGTCCTCGCGGCGCAACTCCTCGTTCAGCCGCGTGACCGAGAAGACCTCGAAGGGCCCGCAGAAGTCGAGGACCTCGACGTCGGGGAAGATCAGGATGCCGACCCGCTTGCGATTCATGCCATGCCTCCCACGGCCTGGGTGATGCCGCCGCGCAGCGCGCCCGGCTCGATGCTGCCCCACAGCGCCTCGAACCCCGCGGGCAACGCGCGGCTGTTGGGCATCGACAGCCACAGCCGCATGAGGAACCGATCGTGGTCGGGGCGCGGATCGTCCTCGTAGGTGGTGCGCGCGTGGTAGACGACGTGGTTGTTCAGCAGCTGCAGGTCGCCCGCCCGCATCTCCATCCCGTAGCAGAGCTCCTCGCAGACCACCGCCCACAGGTCGAGCGCCTCGTTCTGGGCCGCCGTCAGCGGCGGCACGCCGGGAATGCCCTGGGCGTTCTCCACGAACGTGCGTGAGTACTGGCTGGTGAAGCGGCCGTCGCGCATGCCGAAGATCGGCATCGCGTAGTACCGCTGGCGGCCCCCGGCCTCGCCCTCGCGGCTGTGGTAGTACGGCGCGCACAGCAGCGCGTGCAGGTCGGGCCGCCGCTCGAGGATCGCGTTGTGCACGGCGGGGCCGGCGACGACCTTGCTGAGCCCGCCCCGCAGGGCCGGCCGCACGCACAGCAGGGTGACGACGTCGGTGCGGTCGGTGTGGAAGCGCAGGGGGCCGGCCGAGCGCGCCTTGTTGCGCGACGTCCGCCGCTCCCCGGCGCGGGCAGGATCGATCTCCCGCACCTCGCCGTACAGGCGGTTCTCGTCGCGGACGTCGCCGATCAGCTCGCCCTGGGCGTTCTGGTAGCGCGGCGTGCCCAGGTGCTGGCCGAGCCCCCAGTAGATGATGCGCAGCTCGTCGTCGCCGTACCGCTCGACCGGCAGGCCACGCAGCAGCACCAGCCCCCGGCCGTCCTCCAGCTCGCGCGCCACCTCGGCCAGGCTGCGGGCGAGGCCGGGGATGGCGAAATCCTCGCGTGTCACCGCGCGCCAGCCCAGGCCGCGCCGCTGCACGGCCCGCAGCGCGGCGTCGAGCTCGTCGACCTCGGCCGGCGTGACGATGCGGATCCAGTCGGTCGAGCGGGCGAGATCCTCACCCTGCCACACCATCGGACCCGCGATCGGCCGGGCGCTCGTCACGCTCATGCGCGACGCTCCTGGAGCAGGGTCTTGGCGACGTCCTCGATCGACGGGGGCGCCGGCGCGTCCTTGTAGATCGCCATGCGGCGGTACAGCTCGCTGGCCGCGCGGTGGAAGCCGTCAGGCAGGGCGGCCCCGGCGAACGTGGCCGCGATCTCGTCCATCTCGCCGACCCACCGCCACGCCTTGCGGGCGGTGCCCTTGGCGGCGTTCTCCGAGCGCTTGGGCAGGTCGGGCTGCGAGCGCAGCCACTCGGCCACCAGCGGCTCGTCCACGCCCTCGGCGGTGGCCAGCGCTCGCACCGCCATGAGGAGCGCCTGCGAGCCCTTCGTCCACGCGGCGTAGGCCATCTTGATGGCCGAGGCGGCGGTCAGTTCGCCGGAGAGGACGACCGCCTCCAGCGGCCCGGCCGCGAACAGCGGCCGCACCCGCGCGGCGTCGGGCCCCGACAGGTACAGGCGCGTGGTGCCGGGCTTGTCGGGCGGTGGCCCGATGATGCCGCCGTCCACGTACGTCGCGCCGGCCGCCTGGACGATGCGGGCGAGCGAGCGGGCGGTGGCGGGCGACACGGCGTTGCCGTCGACGTAGACGCCGCGGAAGTGCCGGGCGGCGACCGCGCCGGCGACGTCGAGGGCGGCGTGGGGCGGGCAGACCGACAGGATCACCTCGCTGGCCGCGACGAGCGCGTTCAGCGTGCCGGCGTCCTCGAGGCCGGCGGTCTTGGCCCGGGCCTGCGTCTCGCCGCCGCGCCCCTCGGAGGTCCACAGCACGCGGTGACCGTTGGCGCGGCCGGAGGCCCCGACCGACGCGCCCATCTCGCCCGGATGCAGCAACCCGATCGTCGTCATCCCTGCCCTCCTCGGACTGCCCGATTCTACGCCTTCCCGGCCCCGGCCTGCCGGACGAGCGCGTCGATCTCGCCCAGGATCGCCGCCCGGGTGGCCGCGGGCAGCACGGCCACCCCGAAGGCCGTCGCCTGCATCGCCGCCACCTCGGCCGGCGAGAAGTGAAGATCGTCCACCAGCGAGACCAGCTCCTCGGTCAGCGAGCGCCCGAACACGGTGGGGTCGTCGGTGTTCACCGTCAGCCGCACGCCGCGCTCGTGGAGCCGGCGGATGGGGTGGGTGGCCAGGTCGGGCACGACTCGCAGCCGCACGTTGGACCACGGGCACACGTCGAGGGTGACGCCCTCGTCGAGCAGGCGGGCGACCACGGCCGGGTCCTCGATCGCGCGCACGCCGTGCTCGATCCGTCGCACGCCCAGCTGATCGAGCACGGTGACGACCGAGGCCGGCCCCATCAGCTCGCCCGCGTGGGCCTTGGTCGCGAGCCCGCGCCGCCGCGCCTCGGCGAAGGCGTCCGTGAACACCCCCGTGGTCTGCGCCGTCTCGTCGCCGTGCAGGCTGATGCCGGCCAGCGCGGGCGCGTCGAGCACCTCCCGCACCACGGCCGGGGGCGTCCGCTCCGGCTTGTGCTGGGAGAAGGCGGCGAAGACGCGCGCGACTAGCCCCGGCGGAGCGGCGGCCGCGACGGCGGCGGCGACGTCGGCGATGGGCAGCCCCCGGTCCAGCACGCGCACGATGTCGAAGGAGATCTCGGCGTAGCGGACGTTCTGGGCGCGCAGCCCCTGGAAGATCGCGGCGGCGACGGCGCCATAGGCGGGCGCGTCGACGAGGCAGGCCATGCAGGTCTGCACGGCGCCGCGGAACTCCATGAAGTCCTCGAACCGGAAGCCGTCGGCCCACCACGGCGGGCGGGCCGCCAGGGTCTCGCCGCCGTGCGCACGCACCAGGGGCCACGGCACCGCCCCTTCCAGGTGCAGGTGCAGCTCGGCCTTCGGCAGCGCCTCGACGAAGTCACGCGTCGACATCACGATCCCTACAGTAGCGCAGTCGGCCGGTTGATCTTTCCCCTCATCCGCCCTACCGTCCCGGCATGGACCGCCACCGATTTCTTTCTGAAGGAGAGCCTGAGCGTGGGGCCAGGTGAGCCGAAGGCCTCCAGCGAGACAGGCCCCCGGCCGACTCGCACCCGTCCGACCACGCATGTGGCGCCGAAGGGTCGTCGGCTTGCCGTACTGTCCTTCACCGCGCTCGGCGTCGTCTATGGCGACATCGGCACCAGCCCGCTCTACGCCTTCCGGGAGGCGTTTCATCCCGCGCACGGCGTCGTGCCGACGGTCGAGGCGGTCTACGGCATCCTCTCGATGATCGTCTGGTCGCTCATCCTCATCGTCAGCATCAAGTACATCGCTCTCGTGATGCGCGCGGACAATCGTGGCGAAGGGGGCATTCTCGCGCTGCTGGCGCTCCTGCCGCGCGACCGCGCCGTGCTCGTGATGTGCGGACTCTTCGGGGCCGCGCTCCTCTATGGTGACGGCGTCATCACGCCGGCCATCTCCGTACTCGGCGCCGCCGAGGGTCTCGAGCTCGTCGCGCCGGGATTCGCTCCGTACGTCGTGCCCTTTACCGTCGCGATCCTCACCCTGCTTTTCGTGGCTCAGAGATGGGGCACCGCCCGCATGGGCAAGATGTTCGGTCCCATCACCCTGCTCTGGTTCATAGCGATCTCGGTTCTCGGGGCAGCGGAGATTCTGCGGAGCCCAGGGATCGTCCTGGCCGGCAACCCCTGGTACGCCGCCCGCTTCGTGGTCGCGGATCCGCACGGAGCCTTCACCGTGCTCGGGGCCGTGGTCCTCGCCGTGACCGGCGCCGAGGCACTCTACGCCGACATGGGGCATTTTGGGCGCCGGCCGATCCGCGTCGCCTGGTTTGCCGTCGTACTGCCGGCCCTCCTCCTCAATTACTTCGGGCAGGGCGCGCTCGTCCTCCGAATGCCCGAGGCTGTGCAGAACCCGTTCTACCACCTCGCCCCGGGCTTCCTCCTGTACCCCCTGCTGATCATCGCGACGCTGGCCGCCATCGTCGCCTCGCAGGCTCTCATCTCCGGTGCGTTCTCCCTCGCCCAGCAGTCGATCCAGCTCGGCTACTTCCCGCGGCTGACGATCATCCACACGTCGCGCTCGGAGTTCGGGCAGATCTATATTCCGGAGGTCAACGCGCTCCTCGCGGTGGGGTGCCTGGCCGTCGTCCTCGGGTTCCGTTCCTCCAGCGCCCTCGGGGCGGCCTACGGCATCGCGGTGACAGGAACGATGGTGATAACCACTCTCCTGTTCTACCGGGTGGCCCGCTCGCGCTGGCGATGGCCGCGGTGGTACGTGCTGGCGGTGACCGGGGTTTTCCTTGCCGTCGAGCTCGTCTTCCTGGCTGCGAACTTACTGAAGGTGACCCATGGCGGTTGGGTGCCGCTGGTGATCGCGGCCGGCCTGTTCCTCGTCATGACGACCTGGCGTCGAGGGACATTCGTCCTCACGCGCATGCTCACCCGCCGCTCCCTCCCGCTCGATCGTTTCTTCACCGAGCTGGAGCAGCGCCGACCCGTCCGCGTCCCCGGCACCGCCGTGTTTCTCACCGCGCACACGAGCGGGACGCCCGAGGTGCTCGTCCACCATCTTCGGCACAACCAGGCGCTTCATGAGCAGGTCATTTTCCTGTCCGTGGTGGCGGACGACATTCCGGAAGTGCCTGAGCCCGAGCGCGTCAAGGTGGAGCCGCACCCCTTCGGGTTCTACCGGGTGACGGCGCGTTACGGCTTCATGGAAACGCCAAACGTCGCGACGGTGGTGGCCCACTGTTGCCGGGAGCTGGAATCCGCCCACGAGGGCGTGAGCTACTACCTTGGGCGGCCAACGCTCATCGCGACCGGCGGAACGCGCATGATGAAGTGGCGCAAGCTGCTGTTCGCCTTCCTCGCCCGCAATGCACGGCCGGCCACGCAGTTCTTTGGCCTCCCCCCCGACCAGGTCGTCGAGCTTGGAATGCAGGTCAAGTTCTAACGGTACGGGCGTCAGCATCGTTTGACCGGCCCCCGAGGAGCGACTACCGTGGGGGCGCTGCGCACCCCGTTCGAGAGGAGCCGCCGCGATGCCCGACTGGACGCCGCCCACGCAGGACCGCCTCGAAGGATACTTCAAGGAGCTCAACAATTGGGGCCGCTGGGGCAACGAGGACCAGCGCGGCACCGCCAACCTCATCACGGCCGCCAAGCGCGCCCAGGCCCAGGCGCTGGTCCGCACGGGTCGCACCGTCTCGCTCTCCCGCGACATCGGGCCCCAGCCGGCCATCATGTACAACGTCACCTTCCCCTCCCCGCGCGAGCGCGCCGACGTGGTGCTCGACCGCTTCGACCTCGTCTATCACGGCTTCTCGATCACCCACATCGACGCGCTCTGCCACGTGGCCTGGGACGGCGAGCTGTTCAACGGCCGCTCGTTCAAGGACAGCCTGACCGCGGCCGGCGCCACCTGGTGCCCGATCGACGCCTACTTCGACGGCATCACCTCGCGCGGCGTCCTGCTCGACGTGGCCGCCGGCCGGCCCGAGGGCTACGTGACCGTCGGCCAGCCGGTCACCGGCAAGGAGCTCGACGCCGTCGCCGCCCGCCAGGGCGTGAGGGTCGAGCCGGGCGACGTCGTGGTCGTGCGCAACGGCGACGAGCCGTTCCGCAAGGCGCACCCCGACTGGGTGCCGCGCGTGTCGCCGCACCCCGGCATGCACATCTCGTGTCTGGAGTGGTTCCGGGAGAAGGACATCGCCGCCATCTCGTGGGACATGATGGACGAGCGGCCCACCACCTATCCCGGCTTCGCGATGAGCACGCACCTGGCCATCCCCTTCCTGGGCCTCGTGCTGGTCGACAACACCAACCCCGAGCGGCTGGCCCAGGCGTGCGTGGAGGAAGGACGCTACGAGTTCCTGTTCACCGCCATGCCGATCCGGCTGGTGGGCTCGACCGGCGCGCCCGCGCACCCGATCGCCATCTTCTGATGCCTCCGCCGCAGACCTCTTCACGGAGACACCTGACTAATCGTCTAAACGCCAGCCCACAGCCTTGACACGGCGGAGGCCGCGGGGTTATGCCTTCGGCTGTGAGCTGGGTTGGGCGGCGCGCGCGGCTCCGGGGTCGGTCACTTCATGGGACTGTGAGCGCGCTTACCGATACGCGTGATCAGAGCCGCCAGTCGGGGCGTCGAGGCACGCCCGCCCCCCTCTGAAAAACGCCGTTTAGTCATCTATCCGCCGACGTCGAGACGCTACACGGAGAGCGCCCAGCCGCTGCCGATCAACGCGAGCGCGTGGACCTGTAACGCGAGCACCCTGAGGGGAGCATATGGCGGACATCCGGCATTGGGAAGCGGTCGAGGTCGAACGCAGCGCCGCCGACGCCGCGCACCGCCCGACAACCTGTTGATCGCGACCTCGCACGGTACCTGGACCCGCCGGAGGACACGCTGTACCCGCTCGAGTACTGTTACTGGCTGCTCGGCGACGTGCGCGGCAAGCGCGTCCTCGACTACGGCTGCGGCGCCGGGGAAAACACGACCCCGCTCGCGGCGCGCGGTGCCTCGGTGGTGGGCCTCGACCTCTCACCGGAGTTGATCGCGCTGGCCAATCGTCGGGTCGCCCTGCACGAGTTGCAGGCCGAGTTCGTGGTGGGGTCCTGTCACGAGATTCCGCTCGCCGACAACCACGTCGACGTCGTGTTCGGCACGGCGATCCTCCATCACCTGGATCTGGAGCTGGCTGCAAGCGAGGTGTGGCGCGTGCTCAAGCCGGGTGGTCTCGCGATCTTCAGCGAGCCCACGCGCACTCCGCGATGCTGCGGGTGGTCCGCCGCATGATCCCTTGGCAGTCGCCGGATGTCTCGCCGTTCGAACGTCCGCTCACGACGCGCGAGCTGCGGCACTTCGCACGCGAGTTCTCCTGGGAGCGCCATCGTCACTTCCTGCTCGCCGGCTTCAACCTCGTGGCGCCTATCGCCTCTCACAGACGCTGCTACGATCCCTGGCATGTCCCACTTCGCCGTCATCTGCTCTTTCAGCCTGCGCAAGCCGCTAGCCTGGTCGACAACACCAACCCCGAGCGCTGCCCGCGTGCGTGAGAAGGGCGCTACGAGTTCCTCTTCACCGCCATGCCGATCCGGCTGGTGGGCTCGACGGGCGCGCCCGCGCACCCGATCGCCATCTTCTGAACGCCGCCCGCGCGACCCTGGCCGGGCTGTGCGCGACCCTGGTCGGCGTCGGCCTGGCGCGCTTCGCCTACACGCCGCTGCTGCCGGCGCTGATCGGGGCCGGCTGGTTCGCGCCGTCGAGCGCGGCCTATCTGGGCGCCGCCAACCTCGCCGGCTATCTGGCCGGCGCGCTGCTGGCCCGGCGGCTGGCCTCGCGCGCCGGCGCCACCGCCTCGCTGCGCGCCACCATGGCGCTGGCCACGGCCTCGCTCTTCGCGTGCGCGACGCCGCTGTCGTTCGCCTGGTACTTCGTCTGGCGCCTCGCGGCCGGCGTGGCCGGGGGCGTCCTGATGGTCCTGGCCGCGCCCACCATCCTGCCCCACGTGCCGCCCGAGCGCCGCGGCGTCGCCGGCGGCGTGATCTTCACCGGCGTCGGCCTGGGCATCGCCGCCTCCGGCACGCTGGTGCCGCTCCTGCTGCGCTGGGGCCTCGTGCAGACGTGGGTCGGGCTCGGCGTGGTGGCGACCGTGCTCACCGCGGCGGCGTGGAACGCGTGGCCGACCGCGCCGACGCCCGGCGATCGCCCGGCGGCCGACGCGGGCGGTCCGGCGCCGACGGGGCGTCCGCTGAAGGCGCTCTACGTCGCGTACGGGCTCAACGCGTTCGGCCTGGTGCCCCACATGGTCTTCCTGGTCGACTTCGTCGCCCGCGGCCTCGGCCGCGGTCTCGATACCGGCGGGACCTACTGGGTCGTGTTCGGCGCCGGCGCGCTGGTGGGGCCGGTGCTGGCCGGCGCCCTCGGTGATCGCATCGGCTTCGGCGCGGCGATCCGGGCCGCGTTCGCGGTCCAGGCCGTCCTCATCGGGATCCTGGCGGTGACGGCCGCGCCCGGCTGGCTGCTCGCCTCCAGCCTCGTGATCGGCGCCATGGTGCCCGGCATGGTGCCGCTCACGCTGGGACGCGTCCACGAGCTCGTCGGACCCCACGGGCCCGCGCGCACGACCGCCTGGAGCCGGGCCACCGCATCGTTCGCGCTCGGCCAGGCCGCCGCCGGCTACGGGCTGTCGTTCGTGTACGCGCGGACCGGCGACTACGCGATGCTCTTCGGTCTCGGCGCCGCCGCCCTCGCCCTGGCGCTGGCGATCGACCTCACGGCCGGACGGCGGCTATGATCCTTCGGCTCGCTGTTCCCGCCAGGCATGGCTCGCGGCGAGCGCGACCGCCTCGACGGCGGGCCTCATGCGCGGGGAGGCTGGCGACGCCGGTTTCGCGCCGTCGCCGACGCCGATCCGCCGGGCGAGCGCGAGGGGCGCGGAGGCGGCGCCGACCGTGGGACCGATCATCAGCACGGTTGGCGGCGTGAGGTTCGTCTGGCGGGCGCGCGCGGCCACATCTCCGAGGCGCGCGGCGACGATCCGCTCTCCGGGCAAACCGCAGCGCTCGACGATCAGCGCCGGCTCCCGCGCGTCACGGCCCAGCGCCGTCAGCGTCGCCGTGATCGGGCCCAGGGCGTCGACCCCGACGTAGAAGACCAGCGTGCCCTCGGTCCGGGCCAGCAGATCCCAGTCCAGCGCGGGCACGGCGCCGGGCGCGTCAGTGCCCGCGGCCAGCACGAGGGTGGACGCGCGGCCGCGCTCGGCCAGCGAGATCCCCACCCGGGCGGCGGCGGCGAACGCCGCGCTGACACCGGGCACGACCTCGAAGCCGACCCCGGCCGCCCGGACCGCCTCGACCTCCTCGGCCAGGCGCGCGAACACCCCGGGGTCGCCGGTCTCCAGCCGGACGACGCGGCCTCGCCGGCGAGCGCGGTCGACGAGCACGCGGTTGATCTCCGGCTGGCCGAGGCCGTGGCGGCCCGGCCCCTTGCCGGCATCGATGACCTCGGCGTCGGGGCGCGCGTGCTCGAGCAGCTCGGGCGCGACGAGACGGTCGTGGACGATGACCGCGGCCTCGCGCACGCGACGCAGCCCCTTGAGGGTGATCAAGTCGGCCTCGCCCGGTCCGGCGCCCACGAAGGATACGAACGGTCCATCACTCACGGCTCGGCGGCCTCTCGCCCGCGCGCGATGGAGTGCAGCGGCCGTGCCACGGCCGAAGGCCGGCCGACGACAGACGAAGCGCGGACTTGCGCGGATCGCGGCGCGCGGTCGGACGACCCGCTGCCGCATTTGGCGGCACCCGGCCACCGAGCTTGCCGGTTCTCGTGGCAGCGCGCGATCAGTCCGTGGTGGAGCGGGCGGTCAGGGCGATGCGGCGACCGGCCTGTAGCGGCCTCGGCAGCGCGTCGTGGGCGGCCTGGATGCTGGCCAGTCGCGCCACGACCTCGGCCGCCATCGGCCCACCTCGCCGCGTGGCCAGGTGCACGTGCAGCGACATCAGCTCGTTGGTGGCGGCCAGGTAGCCCTCGGTGGCGTGGTACATGGCGTGGATGTAGTGCACGCGCTTGGCGTCGTGACCCAGCAGCACCGTCGTGAAGCGCAGGGGGTCGGCGTGACCCACCTCGCGGTGATAGGTCACGTGGGCCTCCAGGCAGAAGGTCGTCACCTGGTTCGCGCGCCGGTGCGCCTCGTCGAGCCCCACCCAGGCCAGGAAGGCGTCGGTGGCGTAGTCGAAGACGACGACGTAGTACCCCATGTTCATGTGGCCGTTGTGATCGATCCACTCGGGGCGGACGACGTCGCGGTACTCGTCGAAGGGCGCGGCCAGGTCACTCACGGCCGGCGCTCGAGCGCACACGAGATACGCATGCGGTTGCTGGCGATCCACGCGTAGAGCCGGCGGGCCAGCGGCCGCACGCCGGGCAGCGCAAAGACGCCGACCACCCAGCCCCAGCCGCGGATGCGCCGGAGCAGCTCGGGCACCGCGTCGGCGCCGCTGAGCACGCGACCGCCGGGAAGGACGAGCTGCATGGCGGTCAGGCAGGCGGCCTCGGTCACCTGAGGAAAGCGCTGGCGGGTGGCGCCGGACCGGCACGGCAGGATCTCGAGGGCGCCGCGCGAGAGCGCCCGGCGCATGATCCACAGCGCGCTCGCCCGGCACATCGCGCACTCGGCGTCGTAGATCAGCGTCGCCGGCGCTAGCGCTTGCCCCATCGCGCCAGCGATCGGAAGTAGACCTGGAAGCCGAACGCCACCAGCAGCGCCACCACGGCCTGGACGAGGTCGAGCGTGTCGCCGCGCGCGAGGTACTTCTGCGTCCGGATCACCGCGTACACCACGAAGAACGCGATGCCGCACAGGATCAGGATCCGGTGCGCGGTGATGAGCCTCACGCGCTCAGACGCCGAGCACGGCCTTCACCGACTCGGCCGTCACCGACACCAGGCGGTCGACCTCCTGGGCGGTCACCACCAGCGGCGGCGCGAAGTAGATGGAGTCGCCCGGCGACGGATGGGCGCCGGCCACGGGCCGCACCCGCGTGATGACGCCGCGCTTCATCATCTCGGCCTGCACCCGGGGTGCGACCTTCTTGTCGGCCGGGAGGTTCCGCTTCGTCGGCCGATCCTCGACCAGCTCGACGGCGGCCAGCAGCCCCTTGCCGCCCCGGACGTCGCCGGCATTCGGGTGATCCTTGAAGGCCTGCTGCAGACCGGCGAAGAGGCGATCACCCATCTTGGCCGCGTTCTCCCACAGCCGCTCGCGCTCCATGATCTCGATGTTCTTGAGACCGACCGCGCAGCAGGTGGGATGGCCGGAGTACGTGTAGGCGTGCATCCAGCGGTCCTCGGGCTTGACGCCGTCGATCGTCTCCTTGATGGCCCGGCTGACCATGATGCCGCCCAGCGGGAGATAGCCGGACGTCACGCCCTTGGCGAACGAGCGGATGTCGGGCTTGACGTTCCAGTGCGAGGTTGCGAACCACTTGCCCGTCCGGCAGAAGCCGGTGATGACCTCGTCGGCGATGAACAGGACCTCGTGACGGTCACAGATCTGGCGGACCAGCGGGAAGTAGTCGTCGGTCGGATAGATGACGCCACCGCCGCCGTGGATCGGCTCGGCGATGAACGCCGCGACCGTGCCGGGCCCCTCGCGCACGATCGCCTCCTCGAGCTGGCGGGCGGCCGTCTGGCCGGCCGTCTCACCCGGCTTGCCCTCCTGCACGCGGTACGGGTAGCAGGTCGGGATGTGCACGAAGCCGGGCATGCGCGGCTCGAACATCTTCCAGTAGGCGGCCATGCCGGTGGCGCTCATCGCCTGCTGGGTGACGCCGTGGTAGGCCTGCTGGCGGGCGATGACCTTGATCTTGTCCGGCTTGCCCTTGGCCTTCCAGTAGAACCGCGCCGTCTTGAACGCCGACTCGTTGGCCTCGGCCCCGCCGGTGGAGAAGAAGACCCCGTGCATGTCGGGCGCGAGCTCGATCAGCTTGGAGGCCAGCGTGATGGCCGGGATGCTGGACGAGCCGACGTACCCCGAGAAGTAGGCCATCTCCTTCATCTGGGTGGCGGCGGCATCGGCCAGCTCGGTGCGGCCGTGACCGACGTTGACGTTCCACAGCCCCGACAGGCCGTCGATCATCTGGCGGCCGCCGATGTCCTCGATCATGGAGCCGCGGCCGCGCACGTAGATGACCGGCTCGGCGTTGTCGATCGGGTGATGAAGCGGATGGATCAGGTGATCCTGGTCGGCCTTGATGAGTTCGGCGGCGGTCAGCGCCATTGCGTCCTCCCGGGTATAGAGCTCGTCGCGGGCCGCGCGACCGGAGGCCGGGCGCGGCGGTAATCGCCGTCGTGGATCGGGATCGAGCGCTCGCGCGGGCCGCGATAGCGGTAGAGCCAGGCTCGTACCCGGCGGCCGCCGGCGAGCGTGACGATCGCCCGACACCGCACGAAATTGTACCCCTCCTCGCGGTCCAGCACCGGGAGAAGTTCGGCGTCGTCGAGCCGGTAGACCTCGCCGCGCACGCGGCCGGTACCGTCGACGAGCCCAGGGTAGCGGCCGAGATCGAGCAGGCGGCCCCGTGCCGTCCCCTCGCCGACCGCCGTCGCGCGGCGAGCCAGCACCGCGTGCAGGCCGTAGCCCCGCATCAGCGTGCCGTAGGCGAACAGGAGCGTCTCACTTCGCGCGGGCAAGCCGCGTCAGCGCCTCCAGCGTGCGGTCGGTCTGGATGGCGAGGCCGCCCACCTCGACGTAGCGGATGGCGCCGCGCCGGTCGACCACGAACGTCACCCGCTTGGTGAGGTTCCAGGTGTCGTCCCAGACGCCCCACCGCCGGGCCACGGTGCCGTCGGGATCGCTCAGCAGCCGGAACGGCAGGTTGAGCTGACGGGTCCAGGCCAGGTTGCGCTCGGGTGGATCGGCGGAGACGCCGACGATCTCCGCGTTCAGGGCCGTGTACTTCGCGTGGTCATCCCGGAACCGGGAGAATTCGAGGTCTCAGCCACCGGTGAACGCCTTCACGTAGAAGGCGACGACCACGAAGTCGTGCTGCTTGAGGAGATCGGCGAGCCGGACGGGCTGGCCGCGCTGATCGACGAGCGCGGTCTCGGGCGCCGCCACCCCGGCCGCCAGCGGTGTCTGGTCGGCGGCGCCGGCCAGGCCCGCGGCGAGCACCAGGCCAGCCGCCAGCACCAGGGCTCGCATCAGGGCTCGGCCGGCGGCACGGCGCTCAGCACCTGGGCCAGGAACTGCGCCTCCGGCAGCGCGCCCTCGAACTCGACCCGATCGTTGATGACGATCTTGGGCACGGCCATCACGCGGTACCGGCGGGACAGGTCGGAGAACTCGGTGGCCTCGATGGCCGTCGCGGTCACCCGATCGGAGGCCACTGCCATGTGCTGCGCCAGGCGCACGGCCCGGGGGCAGTAGGGTCAGGTAGGGGTGGAGAAGACCTTGATGTCGACGTCCCCGGTCAGCCCGGCCAGCGCAGCCTTGGTGTCGTCGGACAGCCCGACCTCGCCGCTGGAGGCGACGATGATGGAGTCGATCAGGTTGCTGAACTCGTAGCCGGACGGGATCCCGAGGAAGCGCAGCCCGTAGTCGCGCGCCCCCTCGACCACGATGGCCGGCACCTCGGCGACACCGTACGCCTCGGCCCGCTCGCGGTCGATGGCCGGGTTCAGGACCTCGACCGAGATCCGGTCGTCGAGCTCGGCCACCTCGCGGACCAGCGCCTCGTTCTGCCGGCACAGCTCGCCGGCCACCAGCTCCTGCGAGAAGACCACCAGCTTGACGGGACCCTGGATACGCTCGAACTCCTTGCGGACGGCTTCCTGATCGCGCGCGGTCAACATGGGCATGACTGGAGTATAGCGACTTGCACAAGGCGCCGTCGGGGCTTACGGTGAGCGCCGGGAGGCCGTCATGAAGCCCTTCGTGGTCAATCGCTACGGGCGGATCGTCTTCCCGTTCAACTTCTTCCCGGCCCTCGACTTCTCCGTCTTCGAGACGCTCGAGCAGTTTGCCGCGGTCATCCGCCGCGACTTCGAGGAGAAGGCGCCGGCCGAGGCCGACATCGTGGCCCGCCTCGAGGCCGGCGGCTACAAGGGCCGCTACGAGCTGCTCCGCGACCTCGCGCTCGACCTGTTCTGGGTCAATCGCTACCCGTTCACCATGTACGACAAGCAGCCGATGCGCTGGCGCGACGTCCCCCGCCAGCGCGAGGACATCTTCCTGCCCATCTTCAAGCCCTGGGAGGGTGCCGAGCCCACGGCGGCGATCGAGACCGGCTACCGCAACCTGGTTCCGAGCTGGGACGAGGGCACCGAGAACAAGATCTTCCGTATCCTGCTCGACGTCTTCCGCCACAAGAAGGGCGCGGGCGCGGAGCTGTCGCCGATCAAGCCGACGGTGAGCGAGATCCTCTCGAACCCTCGCAACCTCACCTATCACCTGCTCGCCTGGGACCCGGACTACCCGGGCTATGGGTGGGACGACATCGTCGAGTACTGGCACGGGGTCCCCGAGCTCGAGGCCCTCATGCGCCAGACGATGATCCTGCACAACGAGTACCGCTGGGACCGGGCCAAGATGCGCGTGATCGAGGTCGGCAAGCTCCACGACGACGATTTCGTGGTGGCGTACCGCCCGCGCAACGACGACGTCGGGCAGTTCATCCGTCGCGTGAAGGGCGGTCGCCGCGTCCGGCCCGCCCGGCCGGTCCCGGCGGCGGCGCGCCCGCCGATCGAGCCCTATCCGCCGGTCGACGTCCGCGCGCGCTTCGCGGTGCCGCCGCGGCTGGAGGCGCTGGCCGTCTACAAGGGCGAGACGCCGTGCACCAACGACGACCTGATCCGCAACGCCGCCTACTCGTGGTCGCCGATGACGGCGGTCGACATCGAGGAGAAAACGGGCATCCGCCAGCGCCTCTACACCGCCCTGGATCTCGACCACATCTCGCTGCTGGCGGCCCAGGCCGCGCTGGCGAAAGCCGGCCGCCGGCCCGAGGAGATCGGCGCCGTCATCTTCTGCTCGTGCACGAGCAGCAAGATGATGCCCTCGCTGGCCACCTGGCTGTCGGGTCAGCTCGGCATGTTCCAGACCCACTTCTCCGCCGACATCGTGGCTGCCTGCGCCGGCCTGCCCTACGGCCTCAGCGAGGCGATCCGTCAGCTCCAGGAGGTGGGGCGGCCGGTGCTGCTGGTCTGCGCCGAGAAGTTCTCCGACAAGATCGGCACCGTACGGACCTCGCGGATGATCTTCGGCGACGGCGCCGCCGCGCTGGTCGTGGGGCCGGCGCCCGCCGGCGCGCCGCCCGACGTCGAGTACTACCAGACCTACGCCAGCGGTCCCATGAGCGAGGTCGACTCGATCGTGTGGCCCAACCCGGAGTTCGACAACAACATCACGGTGCACGGCCCCGAGGTGCGCGCGCTGGTGAAGCGCTATCTCACCCAGATGATCCAGGAGCTGGGGGCGCTGCCCCACCCCGATGGCGCCGGCTCGCTGCTCGAGGCCATCGACCTGATCGTCCCTCATCAGGCCAACAAGACGATGGTGGTCCACTACGCGAAGGCGGCCGGCATCGCGCCCGAGCGCCTCTACTTCAACATCGACCGGGTCGGCAACACCTCGTCGGCGTCGATCCCGCTGGCCATCCACGACGCGGTCACCGACGGCGTCATCGACCGCCCGATGCGGCTGTTCGCCCCCGGCTTCGGCGCCGGCGCCGTCGGCGGCTACGTGGTGCTGCGCCTCGATCCCGCCATCGTGGCTCGATGAGCCCGAGCCGCCGCGTCGCCATCCGGGCCGGCTGGATCGTCGCCTTCGACGGCGACGGGCACCGCCTCCTCCGCGACGGGGTGGTGGTCGTGGAGGGCGAGCGCATCGTCCACGTGGGCCGGACGTTCGACGGCACCGTCGACGAGACGGTCGACGCCCGCGACCGGGTGCTGACGCCGGGGCTCATCACCACCCACGCCCACATCGGGGGCTCGCCCCTCGACCGCTCGTTCATCGAGGACCGCGGCAGCCCGCAGTTCTGGTACTCGGGGCTGTTCGAGATGCTGCCGGTCCGCGGCGGCGCACAGGACGACGAGGCGGGGCGGGCCTGCGTCGATTTCTCGATGGCCGAGCTGCTGCGCGGCGGCGTGACGACGTGCATGGAGATCGGCGGCCTCGGCGAGTACGTGGTCGAGCGGGCCGCGCACTACGGCCTGCGGGTCTACATGGGGCTGACGTTCCGCTCCGGGCAGTGGCTCACCCGCGACGGGCGCCGGGTGGTGTGGGAGTGGGACGAGGAGGCCGGCCGCCGGGGGCTGCGCCGCGCCGTCGACTTCTTCGAGAAGCACGACGGCGCCCACGGCGGCCTCGTGCGCTGCTACTTCTCGCCGGCCCAGGTCGACACCTGCACGCCCGAGCTGCTGCAGGAGGCCAAGCGCCGCGCCGACGAGGCCGGCCGACCCTACACGGTCCACACCTCGCAGTCGGTCGTCGAGTTCAACGAGATGCTGCAGCGCCACGGCAAGACGCCGGTGGCCTGGCTGAACGACCTCGGCGTGCTCGGCGACAACACCGTGCTCGGCCACGCCATCATCGTGGGCGGCTCGTCGTGGACCAACTACCCGGCCGGTGACGTGGCCATCATGGCCGAGTCGGGTTGCTCGGTCGCCCACGCGGTGTGGGTCTTCGCCCGCCGCGGCGTGCTGATGGAGTCGTTCGCGCTCTATCGGACGGCCGGCATCAACGTGGCGCTGGGCACCGACACCAATCCCCAGTCGGTGATCGAGGCCATGCGGTGGGCCGCGGTGTGCTCGAAGGTCGTCGAGCGCAACACCGAGGCGACGACCGCCGCCCATGCCTTCGACGCCGCCACGCTGGGCGGCGCCCGCGCGCTCGGCCGCGACGACCTCGGCCGCATCGCGGTCGGCGCCACCGCCGATCTGGTGCTGTGGAAGGCCGCGTCGTGGACGATGACGCCGCTGCGCGACCCGATCAAGAACATCGTCTACAACGCGACGGCCGAGGACGTCGATCGCGTCTACGTCGGCGGTCGCCTGGTGGTCGACAAGGGACGCGTCCTCGCCGCCGACGAGGCGAAGATCCTGGCCGACCTGCAGGCGGGCGGCGAGCGGATGTGGCCGCGCATGAAGCAGTTCGACTGGGCCGGCCGGAGCGCCGACGAGCTGTCGCCGCTGAGCTACCGGGACTGGGAGTAGACGACTCCGAGATCCGCGCCTAGAGGGCGCGGGCCGCCTCGAGAATCTCCTCGTCGCTGGGCTGCTTGCCGAGGTCGGTCATCTGCTCGATGCCCTCGATGTGCCGCCACCGGATGATCCCGTCCCGGTCGAGGAGGACGTGCCCGGCCAGCTGAAAGCCGTGCGCGGCCGCGATCTGCTTGTCGACCTCGGTCAGCTCGAACCCCTCCCGCTGGTTCAGGGTCTCCATCGCCACGAAGGGATTCTGCGGCTCGGGCAGGTCTCCGGTGGGATTGATCCGGATCGCCTGCATCTGGCCGATCGTGAACGTGCCCTGGGCCCACGAGGTTGACGATTCGTCCTCGATCGGCGTGCCTTTGGGCAGCCCGAACGACTGGTGCGTCGCCACGTCCGGGTCCGCGGCCAGCAGCACGCGCGCGGGCCGATACTTGAAGTAGAGCCGCGCGCGCTCTACCGGGGTGTTGACCACCGCCATCGTCTCGATACCCATCGCCTTCAGCTTGTCCTGGGTGGTGCCCAGCTGCACGATCTGACGCCGGCAGAAGGGGCAGTGCAGCCCGCGGAACAGGCCCACCAGGAGCGGAGCGCGACCGCGATAGTCGTCGAGCGAGATCCTGCCCTCTCGATTGACCGCGGGCAGTTCGAAGGGGGGCGCGGGATCACCAATCCGAGGGGGAGTGAACGCCATGACGAATATTCTCCTGTTCGAGTTGTGTTCGAGTCAATCCAGGAACGGCAGCACCACGAGGGCGTCGGGCTCGAGCCCGGCCCGCTCGCAGACCGCCTGGGCCTTCTGCATGAACTCTTCCGCCTGGACGTCGTCGCCCAGGTCCAGGTGGACGGTGGCGAGGCCATCGTAACAGGGAAACAGCAGCTGGGGCTCGTCGGCCTCCTCGGCGAGTGCGAGCGCTTCCCGGTAGTGCGCGATCGCCCGGGTCGGATCGCCGTGACACTGGTAGATCTGCCCGAGCACGATGAGCGGCACCGCCAGGTGATCCAGCTGCCCGAGGCGCCGGTCGAGATCGATCGCGGCGTGCGCCGCGCCGACGCCCTGCTCGTCGCAGCGGTTGGTGAGCGCGCAGTAGGCCACCGCGAGGTTCGTGTAGAGGCGCGACTGGAAGCCGAGATCGCCGATCTTCTTGGCCGTCTCCAGGCCGGCCGCACAGGTCTCGATGGCTCGGGCCGGATCGAGGGTGCTGTAGAGCACGCTCAGGTTGGCGAGTCCGCGACAGGCCGCCTGCAGCAGTCCGTTCTCCTGGGAGAGCGCCACGCTGCGCTCGATGTGCTCGACCGCCTCGTCCAGCCGGTTCAGGCGCGCCAGGGCCACGCCGAGCGTGTTGTGGCTCTGCGCGGCGGCGGTCACGGCGTCCGCCCGCCCGTCCGCACCGAGCGAGGGGTCGGCGGCGAGCCGCTCGGCGTGGAGCCGGGCCTGCTCCGCCCAGTCGATGGCCCGCTGGCTGTCGCCGCTGCGGAAGGCCAGCCGGCCCATCTCCTGGTAGAGGTGCGCCTGCTCGATGTGCTCGCGCGTGGCGTCGAGCAAGGCGAGCCCGGCCTCGAAGCACCGGAGCGCTCGCGCCCGGGCGCCGGCGTCCCAGTGCAGGGCCCCCATCTTGCGAAGGATCCGCGCCCGGGCGGGCGCATCCGCCGCCGCGCGGTATCCGGCCTCGACGATCTCGTACTCGCCGAGCGCCGCCCCCCGCCGGCCGGTCGGGCCGAGCAGGTCGGCCATGCGCTCTCGGGCCACGAGCCGCTCCGGCTCGACCGCGTCGCACTGCTCGAGCGCGTCGAGCGCCCGCTGATAGTGCTGGATCGCGTCGGCGTTGGCGTACATGCCGCCCGCCCAGTCGCCGGCCGCCATCAGGTAGCGCGCGCCCCGGCCCTTGTCGGCGCCGAGAGCCCAGTGGTGACCGAGCGCCACCAGCCGCTCGAGGCTCCCGGGTTCGCCGGCGTTCTCGGCCTCGAGGGCCGTGCCCACCCGGGTGTGGAGCTCCGTGCGGCGGGTCACGAGGATGTTCTGGTACACGATCTCCTGCAAGAGCCCATGGCGGAACCGACGCTCCGGCCCCGCCGTCACCAGATCGGCGCGCGCCAGCGCGTCGAGCGCCGAGTCGACCGCGGCCGGCTCGGCCGAGACCTCCTTGAGTAGCGGCACCTCGAAGCGGGGGCCGATCACCGCGGCGGCCTGAATGATCCGACGCTCCACGGCGTCGAGCCGATCCAGGTTCGAGAGCAGCAGCCCGTGCAGCGTCGAGGGCACCTGCGCGGTCGCGGCCCCTTCCGTCGAGCGCCACCCCTCGCCCTCGCGGACCAGCACCCCCGCGGCGATCAGCGCGCGCACCACTTCCTCGAGGTACAGCGGGTTGCCGCCGGCCCGCTCCAGGATCAGCGCCCGCAAGTGCTCCGGGAAGAGACGCGTCGGGTCGCCGAACCACGCGGCCAGCAGGTCGAGGCTGTTGGACTGCGACAGCGGCATCACCTCGATCGCGGTGTGGGGAGCGTGGCTGGTGCCCAGGGCATCCGGCTCGAGCGTCGGCCGATACATCAGCAGGAGCAGGAGCGGACGGTCGGCGAGCCGATCCGCCACCGCGCCCAGCAGCTCGATGGAGGCGGCGTCGGCCCAGTGCAGATCCTCGACGACCAGCACCAGCGGGCCGGCGGCGAGCCGCCGCTCCACCAGGACGCGGGTCGCCAGGAAGATCTGGCGCTTGAGCTGCTCGGGCTCCAGATGGCGCAGGCGCGCGTCGTCACGCTCGAGGCCGAGCACCCGGGCGAGCGCGGCCACCATCGCGGCGCGATCCTCCTCGCCGACCCCGAGCGTGGTGAGGCCGGTGGCGAGCTTGCTCCGCGCGATCTCGACGGAATCGCCGTGCTCCACCCCGTAGGCGTCGCGCAGGAGGGCGGCCACCGCGCCGTACGTCTGCTCCCCCAGCGCCGAGCACGCCGCGTGCCGGACCGTGACGCCCTCGAGGCTCCCGGCCGCCTCGAGGCGCGCGAAGAACTCCCGCTGCAGTCGCGACTTCCCCGCCCCGGGCTCGCCGATGAGGCTCACCAGCTGGGCGCGCCCCGCCCGCATGTACTCGAAGGCCGCTTGCATCCGGCGCAGCTCGGGCTCGCGGCCCACCAGCGGCGCCGCCAGTCCGAGCCCCTCGAGGCCGCGGGCCGAGCGGGGCGCGGCGAGCGAGCTCAGCAGACGATGCACGGCCACCAGCTCGCTCTTGCCCTTGAGCCGGAGCTCCTCGCGCGGAGCGAACGCGAAGGCGTGATGCGTGAGCTGATACGTGGCGTCGGATATGAAGATCTCGCCCGCGGGCGCGGCACTCTGCAGGCGAGAGGCCGTGTTGACGGTGTCGCCCGTCACCGCGTAGGCCGCGTCGGCGGCGGAGCCGATCCGCCCCGCCACCACCGGGCCCGTGTTCACCCCGATGTGCAGCGCGAGCGGCCGACCCACCCGGCGCTCCCAGCGGCGATTGAGCGCGTCCATCCGCTCGCGCATCAGGAGGGCGGCGCGCAGGCCGCGCTCGGGATCGTCCTCGTGGGCCCGCGGCGCGCCGAAGACGGCCATGACCGCGTCGCCCACGAACTTCTCGACGAAGCCCTCGTAGCGGTCGATCGACGCGGACATCTCGTGGAAGAGATCGCTCTGGATCGCCCGCACGTCCTCGGGATCGAGCCCTTCGCTGAGCGCGGTGAACCCGGCCAGGTCGGCGAAGAGCACGGTGACCGGCCGGCGGTCACCTTCGGGCGCGGTGGGCGGCGGCGGCGGTGGTGGTGGTGCCGGCGCGGCGGCGGCGAGCCTGGCCCCGCACTTGGGGCAGAAGGCGAAGTCGGCGGGCGCTTCGAAGCCGCAGCCGTTACAGGTCACGGGGAAGAGGCGACGTCGATGAGCGTGCCCTCGATGCAGGTGACGGCGTGGCCGCCGAGCCAGATCCCGCCATCCTCCGCGAACCGCACCTCGACCCGACCGTCGCGATTCATCCGCCGGCCCTGGCTGGAGACGTAGGCGGCGCGGTCGAGCAGCTTCTCGCGCTGGATGACCGCGGCCACGCAGCCGTTGCCGCTGCCGCAGACCGGATCCTCGGGCACGTTGTGGGCCGGCGCGAACGAGCGGACTTCCAGGTCGGCCGGCTCACCGCCCGCGTAGAAGCCGAACACGTTGAGCCCGGTCATCGAGCGGCCGGTGAGCGCCGCGATCGCGGCCATGTCCGGCTCGAGCTTGGCCACGGTGGCGCCGTCGCGCAGCTCGACGGTGAACCACACCGGGCCGACATCGACGATGGCTGCGTGCCCGATGTCGCCAGCGGCGACGCCGAGCGCGGCGGCCGCCCGGGCTCGCTGGTCGGAGTCGGGGGTCCGGAAGGCGGGCGCCGGCAGCGCCAGGAACAACCGATCGCCCTCGATCCTCAGCTCCACCAGCCCCTTGCCGCACTCCTGGACGAGGCGGCCGGCGCGCCGGGGCACGAGGCCGTGGCGGAGGAGCGCGTGGGCCGAGCCGATCGTGGGATGGCCAGCGAACGGCAGCTCGGCGGTCGGGGTGAAGATCCGCAGGCGGTAGTCGGCGGCCGGATCCGTGGCCGGGCACACGAACGTCGTCTCCGAGAGGTTCGTCCAGCCGGCGATCGCCTGCATCTGGGCGGTCGACAGGGCGCCGCCCTCCAGGATGACCGCGACGGGGTTGCCCTTGAAGGGCACCGCCGTGAACACGTCGACCTGCTGGAACGCCACTGCCGTCATGCCGCAGCCTCCACGTTCGGCCTCTTCCGGCCGAGGCTCCAGTTTACGTCGAACGAGCCGAGCGATGGACCCGCGCTTCCTATCTGCGCCATCCGTCCCACAGATCATCTCTCCCAATCGCGAACCCGCCGCCGAGCTGGGTGGCAATGAGAAGTCCCCCGAGGAGGAGGACCAGGAGCACTAAGATCGCGCCAAGAACCTTCACGGGTGTGACCTCAGCAGGGCCGCGATGACGGCCGGCCGGTTGGCCAGGAATGCGCGCGAGAACTCCAGCGCGAAACCCGACTCGCCGTGGCAGTCGCGAGCCGCGATGCCCTCTCGCTCCAGCCGCGACGCCAGCCCCTGGTCGAGCGAGCCGAACGCGACCACCAGGAGCGGCAGCGAGAGAGCCACGGCCCGGCCCAGCGCCGCCGCCCCGGCGCCAAGCCCGCTGGCGGTCGTGAACGCCACCACGCGTCGATCGCGATGCGCCAGCTGGGCGGCGAGCGCGGCCAGCACCGCGTAGCCCGGCGTCGCGCCGATGGGCGACAGCGCCTCGCGCGGCCCCACCGCCTGCCACGCGGCCAGCGCCGACACATCGCCGGTGGCCAGCGTGCCGGCCGGTGTCGCCTCGCGGGCCAGCGCCACCAGTCGAGCGGCCGGCGTCGCCCCGGCGTCGCGCCCGATGGCCCGTTTGACGCGATCGAGCTCGGCCACGTCCCAGTCGGCCGCCGGCCGCGCCCGCACGTAGGGCGCCAGCTCCTCGATCACGAGGGCTAGGTCGCCGACCGCCTCCGCCACGAAGCCTCCGTTCGGCCACGGTGCCCGGCCGATGCGCGCGATCCGCGCGCCGGATGGCGCCAGGCCGGGCGGCAGCTCACCGGCGTCGACCCCGAGCAGGATCACGAGATCGGCACGCGCCAGCGCCGCGTGGTCGGCGACCAGCGCGCCGAGCGCGAGCGGATGCGGATCGGCCAGCGCGCCCTTGCCCTTCCTCGTGGCCAGCACGGGCGCCGGCAGGGTCTCGGCGAACGAGCGGATCCAGCGCGCATCGTCCGGGCCGCACTCGAGCCCGGTGACGAGCAGCG
The DNA here is from genome assembly GCA_963734175.1 of uncultured Candidatus Rokubacteria bacterium. Taxonomy (GTDB): domain Bacteria; phylum Methylomirabilota; class Methylomirabilia; order Rokubacteriales; family CSP1-6; genus AR5. Next base: position 122,498 of record CAVTGC010000008.1, on the reverse strand, counting down.
GCCGGGTGGCGGCGGCGAGCGCGGCGCCGAAGGCGTCCAGGCTCTCGGGGGTGGGCGGCGGCAGCGGCGCGGGGCGGCAGATCGCGGCCACGGGCACGGTCGACGCGTCGCTGACGCCGGGGGCAACGAGGAGGTGCACGGGCCCGCGCGGATCGGCCATCGCAAGCTGAGCGGCGTGGGCGATCCAGTGGCCGGCCGAGCCGGCTTCGACGGTCACGCTGCCCTTGACCACCGGCGCCAGCAGCGCGGCGTCGGCGCCGGCATCGGTGACGAGGATCAGCGGCGCGCGGTCGCGCTGGGCGTGGGCCAGGCCACGCACGAGCCCGGTCGGGTCGGCGAGCCCGGCCAGAGCGGCGCCGGGTCCGTCGCCCAGCTCGCCGGTCACCGCCGCCAGCACGCCGACCGCGGTGGCGTCGGGCGCCTCGACGATCTCGAGCGGTCGCCGGCCGGCGGCGGCTCGCAGGGCCGCCGGCGCGTCGGGTGCGACGAACACCCGGACAGCACCCGCGCGCGCCAGCCCGTCGATCAGGACGTCGGCGACGGTGGTGCGGGCCATCACCCCCGCCGCGGCCGGGACCTCAGCGTGACCAGGACTCGAACAGCGGCCGCATGCGCTCCAGCGCCTTGGTCAGGTTGGCCTCGGAGTTGGCGTAAGAGATTCTCAGATAACCCTCGCCGTGGGCGCCGAACGCCGCGCCCGACAGGACCGCGACGCCCGCCTCCTGCAGCAACCGATCGGCGACCTCGGCCGAGGGGCGGCGGGTGCCGGTGATGTTGGGGAACACGTAGAAGGCGCCGCGCGGGCGCCGGCAGGTGACGCCGGGCAGACGGTTGAGACCGTCCACCACCAGGTCGCGACGGCGCTTGAACTCGGCGACCATCCGCGTGACGGGGGTGTGGTCGCCCTGCAGCGCCGCCACGCCGGCCAGCTGCACGAACGAGGCGGTGCACGAGTTGGAGTTCACCATCAGGCGGGTCACGTGCTCGGCCAGCTCGGTCGGCATCACGCCGTAGCCCAGCCGCCAGCCGGTCATCGCGTACGACTTCGAGAACCCGTCGAGGAGGATCGAGCGGGTGTGCTGGCCGGGCTGGGCGTAGAACGACACGAACTCGCCCTCGTAGAGGAACTGCCGGTAGATCTCGTCGGTCATCACCGGGATGTTGCGCTCGGTGGCGAGGCGGGCGATGGCCTCGATCTGGCTGCGATCGAGCACGCCGCCGGTCGGGTTCTCCGGCGAATTGATGATGATGAGCTTCGTCTTCGGCGACAGCCGCCGCTCGAACAGGTCCAGGTCGAAGCCGAAGTCGCTCTCCTCGCGCAGCGGGATGGGCACCGGGACACCGCCCACGAAGTTGATGACCGACTCGTAGATGGGGAAGCCGGGGTTCGGGTAGATGACCTCGTCGCCGCGATCGACCATCGCCATGATCGTGAAGAACATGATCGGCTTGGCGCCGGGCGTGACGACCACCTGCTCGGGCGACACCGGCACCCCGCGCGTCTCGGCGGTGTGCTTGGCGATGGCCTCCCGCAGCTCGGGCAGGCCGGCCGACGGCCCGTAGTGGGTCGCGTTGGCGTCGAGCGCGCGCTTGGCGGCCTCCTTGATGTGGGCCGGCGTGTCGAAGTCCGGCTCGCCGATCTCCAGGTGGACGATCTCGCGTCCCTGCCGCTCCAGCGCCCGGGCCCGGGCCAGGACCTCGAACGCCGACTCGGTGCCCAGCCGACTCATCCGTTCCGCGACCTTCATTGCTCGCCTCCTCGGGGAATGAGAACGCATTATAGCCTCGTGGACTTCGTCGAGGTCGCCGGCGGGGCCGTTCACGATGGGCTGGGCGGCCGGGCATCCCGGCGAGCGGCCGCCGCACGAGGTGTGGCTGGACGCCTTCGCCATCGCCACGACGCCGGTCACCAACGCCGAGTGGGCGGCCTGGCTCGCCGCCACCGGCGCGCCACCGCCGGCCTTCTGGCGCGCGGCCGGCTTCGACGCGGCGGACCAGCCCGTCGTCGGGGTCTCGTGGGACGAGGCGGCGGCGTTCGCGGCGTGGGCCGGGGCCCGGCTGCCCACCGAGGCCGAGTGGGAGAAAGCCGCGCGGGGCGGGCGCGCGGGCGCCCGCTACCCGTGGGGCGATGCACCACCGCCGGCTCGGCGCTTCGCGGCGCCGCCGACGGTGCGCACCACCCCGGCCAATCCGCTCGGCCTGCACGACCTGTCGGGCGTCTGCCACGAGTGGTGCGCCGACTGGCACGACGAGGGCTATTACGCGGTGTCGCCGCCGGGCGATCCGCGCGGCCCGGTCGCGGGCACCCGGCGCGTGAGCCGCGGCGGGGCGTGGCGCCACGCCGATCCGTGGAGCCCGGTCGCCCACCGCTCGTCGCTGCCGCCGCACCTGCGCTATTCGGACTACGGGGTGCGGCTGGCCCGCGGGGGGCCCGCCAAACCTGCTACTATGACGCCGGAGCCCAGCCCATGAACCCGGCCGAGCGCTCGGTACTCCGGGAGGGCATCGTCGCCGGCCTGATCGGCGCCGCCGTCGTTGCGATCTGGTTTTTTGTCTTCGATTTCCTGCGCGGCCGACCCTTCCTGACGCCCACCCTGCTCGGCTCGTTCGTCTTCTTCGGCGTCAACACGCCGGCCGGCCTGGCGCCGGCGGTGGGCCCGATCCTCGGCTACACGGTCCTGCACGGCCTGGCCTTCGTGGCCTTCGGCATCGTCGCCGCCACCATGATGGCGATGAGCGAGCGCGAGCCGTCGCTGTTCGTCGCCTTCGTCATCCTGTTCGCCGCCTTCGAGGTCTTCTTCTTCGGCGTGCTGAGCATCGTGGGCCCGGCCATGCAGGCGGCGCTGGTGTGGTGGGCGGTGCTGGTCGGCAACCTGCTGGCGTCGATCGCCATGCTGTGGTTTCTCTTCCGCGCCCACCGCGCGCTGCCGCGCTCGCTGATCGGCTCCTGGGGCGGCGTCCTGCGCGAGGGCGTGATCGCGGGGCTGCTCGGCGCCGCCGTCGTCGCCCTGTGGTTCTTCGGCATCGACGCCATCCGGGGCGAGGCGTTGCGCACGCCGCACCTGCTGGGGGCCGCCCTGCTGCGGGGCGCCGGCGACCCGACGGCGGCGATGCTCGTCTACACCGTGCTGCACGGACTGGCCTTCGTCGTCTTCGGCATCGTGGGCGCGCTGCTCATCGAGGGCGCCGAGCAGCAGCCGCTGCTGGTCTTCGCGCTGGTGATCCTGTTCACGGCCTTCGAGATCTTCTTCTTCGGCGCCGTCATCATCATGGCCAGCTGGATCCTCGACGAGATCGCCGGCTGGACCATCTTCGTCGGCAACATCCTCGCCGCCGCCGTCATGCTCGCCTACTACTTCAAGGGACACCGCACGCTCGCTCGTCGGCTCACCGCAGGCCTGGGTCGAAGAAGAGTAGCCGCGCTCGGCGGCGGCGGTCGGTCAGCCGTCGACGCGGCCGACCGGATGGCCGAAGCGCTTGAGCATGACCTCGGCGAACGACAGGCCGCGATCGGCCACGATGCTGCCGCCGCGCAGACGGTAGCCGGCGGCGTCGCGCGCGGCCGCCGGCTCGACGCCGGCGCGCAGGTCGCGGGCGCCCCGCAGCAGCAGCCGCCGGAACTCGATGATGGCGGCGTCGGTGGGGCCGAGGTGCTCACGGGTGCGGTCGGCGATCCATCCCTGGCTGTCCTGGATCATCGCGTCCTGCTCGGACACGCCCTGGATGCCCGTGAAGGTCCGCCGCTTCTGGGCGTCGCGATCGATGAGGTAGTCGTTGTCGCGGTTGCGCAGCGGGATGAAGCGCGCGTCGACCTCGGCGTGCACGGTGCGGCCGGCCCGGTAGGCCCGGCGCTCCTCCTCGGTCAGCGGCCGGTCAGGATTCCACGTGTAGCAGAAGACCCACGCCGCCTCGTCGGTGATCGGCACCCACGTCTGCCCGTGGATGTTCTCGCCGGGGAAGGCGTTGGGGGTCAGGGCGTGATTGGGCAGCATGAACTGCGCGATGCGCCAGTAGCGGGCGTCGCCGTCGGCCGCGCGGGCGGCCCCGGCGACGAACCCGACGTCGTGGCCGACCACCTCGAACTCCGGGCGGGGGTCGTCCCGCATCCAGCGCGTCCGCTGGCGGTCGACCGAGGAGCGGCTGACGGCGGCGTCGACCGCGTCGTCGGCCGACCACACCGGCATGTGCAGGAACGAGAAGTGGGCGGTGTCGAGCGCGCCCTCGCAGGCCTGCGCCCAGTTGCACTGCTGGAGCTTCTTCGACACGAACCGGTGGGCGGCCGGCAGCCGCGCGAACTCCAGGTCGGGCAGCGGCGGCGTGAGAGCGGGCGGGCCGAGGTAGGCCCAGACGAAATCGCCCCACTCGCGGGTGGGATAGGCGCCGGCCCGGACACGCTCGCGGAAACTGCTCTCGGGCGCCATCGTGGGCATGTCCACGCAGCGTCCGTCGACGTCGAACTTCCAGCCGTGGTACGCGCAGCGGAGGCCGCACGCCTCGTTGCGGCCGAAGAACAGGTTGGCGCCCCGGTGCGGACAGCGGGGATCGAGCAGGCCGACGCGGCCGTCGGTGTCGCGGAAGGCCACGAGGTCTTCGCCCAGGACCTTCACGCGGACGGGCGGGCCGTCCGGATCGGGCACCTCCTGGGACAGCAGCACCGGCAGCCAGAACCGGCGGAAGAGCTCGCCCATCGCCGTGCCGGCCCCGGTACGGGTGAGCAGCTCGTTGTCGGCCGCGCTCAGCACGCCGCTACCAGAGGGCGTCCGGCATCGGCAGTCCCTTGAAGGCGTCGGTCGGCAGCGGCGCCGGCGCCGTCACGCCCAGTCGCTCGGCCAGCACGTAGAGCTGGCGGAGGTGCTGGCCGCAGTGCCACGCCGTGCGCTCGAGCAGGTCGTGGGCGCCCTGCGGACCGTAGTAGATCTGCAGGACGCGGGTGAACTCGTCCTCGCCGGCGCCCTCGAACCAGCCGGTGATGCGCCCGCGCACGAGCGCGCCCCAGCGGGCGACGTCGCCGCCGTCCCGCATGTCGACCGGCGCCCGCTCCTCGAACCACGTGTCCGGCATGCCGCCCCGGTCCATGGTGTCGACGAACGAGAGGCCGACCCGGAAGATGTGGAAGGCCAGATCGCGGATGGAGCGCTTGCGCTCGGGCGGGACGACGTCGAGCTGGCCGGCGTCGAGCCGGGCCACCAGCCCCTGCGCGGATTCGAGGATACGGTCCATGCGCCGGGCCAGCTCCCGCGGCGGTAGCTGGGCGTTCTCGGTGTACGGCACCCCCAGCAGGGCGGCGTAGCCGGCCGGGTTCCAGCCGTGGACGGCCTGGTCGCCGACGGAGACGGCGGGCACGCGGGGAATGCCGAAGCGCTTGAGGTCCTCGACGCCGGACGGATCGGCCTGGATGTCGACGGGATCGAACTCGATCCCCCAAGACGTGAGCAGCTCCTTCGTCTTGGCGCAGGACGATCAGCCCGGGCGGTAGTACAGGCGCGGCTTCATGGTGGTCCTCCCCCGCTGCAAGAGTACCCGGCGAGCGGGCTCAGCGCCCGCGGAACGTGGGTGCCGCCTTCTTCTCGGCGAAGGCGGTGACGCCGGCCCGGAAGTCCTCGGTGTGGCCGCAGGCGGCGATGCCCTGGGCCTCCAGCTCCATCTGCGTCTCCAGGCTTTCCCACGTCGACTGGTGGAGCAGCCGCTTGGCGATCCCGAACGACTTCGACGGCCCCTGGGCCAGCTCGCGGGCCAGCGCGTCGACCGCGCCCTTGAACTCCGCGTCGGGCACGGCCCGGGTGACCATCCCCCACTCGACGGCTTCGCGCGCGGTGAGCACGCGGTTGGTGAAGTACAGCTCCATCGCCCGCCGGAGGCCGACGAGCCGCGGCAGGAAGTACGACGACGAGCCGTCGGGGCTGGCGGCGATCTTCGAGTACGCCATCGTGAACTTCGCCGACTCGGTGGCCACCACGAGGTCGCCGGACAGGGCCAGGCTGAAGCCGCCGCCGGCGGCCACGCCGTTCACGGCCATGATCACCGGCTTGTCGGTGCGGGCGAAGCGCGAGATGGCCCCGTGCAGGTAGGTGGTCAACTCCTTGATGTGGGCGCCGATGCGGGGGAGGTTCTCGACGAAGTCCTTGACGTCGCCGCCCGCGCAGAAGGCCCGGCCGCTGCCGGTCACGACGACGCAGCGGACGTCGGGATCCTCGTCGAGCTCGATGGCGGCGGTGAACAGCTCGCGGCCCAGCGGCAGGTTGAGGGCGTTGTAGGCGTCGGGGCGGTTCAGGGTGAGCGTGGCGACGTTCGCCGCCCGCTCGACGGTCACGTGCTGGTAGGCCATCGGGATTCCTCCGGGGTACGGGTGCGCGATCAGCCGAGCCCGCCGCGCGCGCGCGCGACGTCGGCCACGGCGTCGAGGATCTCCTGGATCTGCAGCGGCTTGACGAGGACCAGATCGACGCCGTGGGCGCGCCGCTCCTCGGCCGACAGCTCGACGCCGAAGCCGGTGACGAGGAACACGGGCACCTGGGGGGCGACCTGCTTGACGGCGCGGGCCACCTGCCAGCCGGAGACGCGCGGCATGGCGAGGTCGGTGACCACGAGGTCGAACGGCTCGGTCGCGAAGCGGGCGATGGCCTCGCCGCCGTCGCTGAAGGTCTCCACGACGTGGCCGGCCGACTCCAGGATGTCGCCGATCACGGCCCGCACCGGCGGCTCGTCGTCGACGACCAGGCAGCGCAGCCCCCGGACCGGCGGCGGCGCGGCCGCGGTCGGGGTCGGCGCCGGCGCCTCCGGCTGCACGTCGGCCCCGCGCGGCAGCGACAGCCGGAAGGTCGAGCCCTGGCCCGGCTCGCTCTCGACCGCGATCGACCCGCCGTGGCGAGAGATGATGCCGTAGGTCATGGACAGCCCCAGCCCGGTGCCCTGCGGCCCCTTGGTCGTGAAGAACGGATCGAAGACCTTCTCGCGCACCTCCAGCGGCATCCCCACGCCGCTGTCGCTCACCACGATCTCGATCCGCTCGTCGACCAGCGCGGTCGCCAGCGTCAGGGTGCCGCCCTGCGGCATGGCGTCGAGCGCGTTCAGGATGAGGTTGGTCATCGCCTCCCGCAGCTCGGAGCCGTCCCCGAGCACCGCCGGCACCTCGACCAGCTGCGTGCGCACCTCGACCACGATGCCGCGGCTGGTCGGCTCCTCCTTCCAGCGCGATTGCGTGATCTCGAGGGCGTCGCGGACGACCAGGTTGATGTCGAGCGGGACCAGCGGCTGGTCGCGGCGGATGCGCGTGAAGTCCTGCAGCCGTTTCACCGTCTGGGCCCCGTCGAGGGCGGAGCGCTCGATCACCTGCAGCCACTGGCGCAGCTGCGGCTCCTGCACCCGGCGCAGCAGGAGCTGGGCGCGCCCCAGCACCGAGGCCAGCAGGTTATTGAAGTCGTGGGCCACGCCGGAGGCCATCTCGCCCAGCGCGCGCAGCTTCTCGGTGCGGACGAGCTGGTCCTGCGCGGCCGACAGCTCGCCGTAGGCCCGCGTGCGGTCCTCGTACAGGCGCACGCTGGACAGGGCCAGCGCGGCCAGGTGGCCGGTGTTCAGCAGCAGCCGCTCCTCGGCCTCGGTGAAGGGCCGCTCGGCGCTGCGCAGGGCCAGCATGCCCAGCACCCGGTCGCGGGCGCTCAGCGGCACCCCGAGCCAGAAGGGCATCCGCAGCGAGGCGGGAACCGGCTTCACGCCCCGGCGCGCGCACTCGGCGGCGTAGTCGTCGGTGCGCAGGGGCTGGCCCGACTCCAGCACCGCGGTCATGAGCCCCACCCCGGGGGCGGCGTAGCGCCGGGGCTCGCTGTCGTCGCGCTCGCCGTCGATCAGGCGCAGGGCGACCTCCATCTCGTCGCCCTCTTCCACTCGCAGGACCACCACCATGTTGCGGATGTCGACGACGCGGCCGAGCTGGACGCGGAGCGCTTCCAGCAGCGCGGCGCGCTCCAGCTCGCCGGTGACCGCGCGCGACAGCTCGTGCAGCACCGACAGCTCCTCGACCCGCTGCCGGTTCTCCTCGAACAGGCGCGCGTTCTCGATGGCCACGCCGGCCTGGCTGGCGATGGCCTCCACCAGGGCCAGCTCGCCCGGGCTGAAGTCGCGCCGTCGCTCCCACCACACCACCGCGAAGCCGCCGAGCATCCGGTCCTTGGTCACGACCGGCACGAACAGGTGGCTGCGGTGGGGCGCCCGCTCCCGGATGATCGGTGGCATCCGCGGATCGTTGGCGGCGTCGGCGGCGAACACGGGGCGCCGGGTCCGGGCGGCCTCGGCGTAGATCGCGTGATCCACGAGCGACAGCCGCACGTCGCGCAGGGCGGCCAGCTGGGCCGGCGGCACCCGGTAGCCGGCCAGCGGCGTCAGCCACTGGCCGGTCTCGTCGACCATCCAGAGGCCGACGGTGTCGGCTCCGAACGTCGTGGCGACCTGGCGCAGGAAGAGCCGCACCAGGCTCTGGACGTCGAGCGTGGAGGAGACGGCCCGGCTGACCGAGAGCAGCGTCTCCGTCTCCGAGAGCTTGCTCTGCGTCTGCCGGGCCAGCTCCACGTTCTCCATGGCCAGCCCCACCTGCGAGGCGATGCCGTCCAGCAGCCGCAGCTCGGCCGGAGCGAAGGTGCGGCCGGTGTGCCACCACACCAGGAACAGCGCGCCCACGGCCTGGCCGTGGGCCAGGGTCGGCGCGAACAGCATCGAGAACGGCGGCAGCCCGCGGATCCACTCGGCGTCGTACCCGGGGTCGCCATGCACGTCGGTGCTGGCTACCGGCTGGGCGCCCCGGAAGGCCGCGGTCAGGGCCGGCGCCCGGTCGAGCACGAGCGGGTTGTGCAGGAAGAAGTCGAGCAGATCCCGGGGGACGTGGTAACCGGCCGCCGGCACCAGCGACTCCCGACGCTCGTCCACGAGGTACACGCCGACCATGTCGGCCCCGAAGGCGTGCCCCACCTCGGCCGCCACCGCGCGCAGGAGCAGGTCGGTCGGACCCGGCTGCGACAGCGTCTGGCCCACGGCGAGCAGCGTGCGAGTCTCGCGCAGCCGCTCCTGGGCCTCGTTGAACAGCCGCGAGTTCTCGAGGGCCAGCGCGATCTGGCCGGCGATGGCCAGGGCGAGATCGCGCTGCCAGTCCTGGAACCGCCCCGGCCGGTCGCAGTAGTCGAGCGTCAGCACGCCGATGATCCGGTCCTGGCGGAGCATGGGCACGATGAGGCAGGCGCGCAGCCCGAAGGCCGCGACCCAGGCGGCCGGGATCAGCGTCGAGGTCGCGCAGTCCTCGATGAGCAGCGGCTGCCGGGTCTCGATCACCTGCGCGTTGGCGGGGATCGCGGCCGGGGGCTCCGCCGGCAGCGACTGGAACTGCTCCCACATGCGCGGCGTCCGGCGGCCGTCGGCGAACTGCGACATCAGCGGCACCACGCGGTCGCCGTCCCACAGCTCGAGCGTGCAGCGGTCGACGCGGCAGACCTGGGCGACCTTCAGCGCCACCCGCTTGAGCAGCCGGCGCGAGTCGAGCGTCGCCGACAGGATCTCGGCCACCTCGAGCAGCGCGCGCGTCTCGGTCAGGCGCCGGCTCGTCTCCGAGTAGAGGTTGGCGTTCTCCAGCGCGATGGCGGCCTGGGCGGCCAGCGAGCCCATCAGCGTGGAGGTCTCCGGGGTGACCGGTAGCGCCGAGGCGCGGTGGACGGCGAAGGCGCCGAGCACGCGGTCGCCGATCGCGATCGGGTAGGCGGTCATCCAGTTCAGCCCGTGCTGGCGCATCGCGTCGCCGTCGAGGAACCGGGGGTCGCTGACGGCCTCCGTCCACAGGATGGGCTCCCGGTGCTGCGCGACCCAGCCGACGGCCCCCTCGCCCAGCGCCAGCTCGTCGCGCAGCAGCACCGCCACCTCCTGGCCGCCGAAGGTCAGCGCCCGGCGCAGGCGCTGGGTGGCGACGTCGAAGGCCCAGATGCTGACGTAGGGCGCGTCGAAGAACTGGGCGATGGCCCGGGCCAGGTTCTGCAGCACCTCCTCGACATTCAGCGAGGAGGACACCAGCCGGTTGACCTCCTCCAGGGCCCGCAGCCGCTCGGCGTAGTGGCGCGTCTCCTCGTACAGCCGCGCGTTGCGGACGGCCGCGGCGGCCTGGGCGGAGAACGACTGCAGCAGGTCCTCGTCGTCGGGGCCGAACCGGAAGGGATGCTCGCGGAGGAGAACGAGCACGCCGAGCAGTCGTTCCCGATCGAGGATGGGCGTGCAGAACAGGCTGCGCAAGCCGCGCTCGCGCGCCCAGTCCTGGGCGACGAAACGGCCGTCGGCGACGAGGTCGTCGATGGTGAGCGGCTGTCGCTCCTCGGCGACCCAGCCCACCGCGCCCTCGCCGAAGCGGAGGTCGCTCACGTTCTGGGTGGCGCCGTCGATCAGCCCCGAGTCGGACGAGGCCTGCAGGCGCAGGGTGCGCGTGCCCTCGTCGGCGAGCCAGAACCCCACGAACGGCGCGCTCATGATCTGCACGGCGGCCTGGGCGATCGAGGTCAGCACGTCGGCGGTGTCGAGCGAGGAGGTGACGAGGTGGTTGAGCCGGGCCAGCGTCCGCAGCCGCGTGGCCCGCGTCTCCGCCGCGTGGTAGAGCCGCGAGTTCTCCAGCGCGATGCCGGCCTGGGCGGCGAAGCTCTCCAGCAGGCCGAGGTCGTCGGTCAGGAACGGCTCGGCGCCGTCGTTGCGGCTCATCGCGATGGCGGCGTGCACGCGGCCGGCGATGACGACCGGCTGCACGATCGCGTGGCGGACGCCGAGAGCGACGAAGTCGGGCCGGGCGAAGGGCGAGCGCGGATAGTCGTTGGCGATCATCCCGCGCTTCTCGCTCACGGCGGCGCCGATGAGCCCGGTCCCCGGCACCGCCACCACGCTGGTCGGGCCCTCGCCGGTCCAGGCTCGCCGCACGAGGCGCTCGTCGGTGTCCACGAGGTAGAGCGCGGCGTCGGCGTCGAACAGCCGGGCCGAGCGCTCGACGATGAGGTCGAGGAGCCGCTCGGTGTCCAGCTCGGCGGCGAACTCGCGCTCGATCTCGGCCAGGGCGGCGGCCTGCCGGCGCCGGGCCCGCTCCAGCGAGAAGAGCCGCGCGTTCTCCAGGGCCAGCGCCGCCTGGTCGGCGAAGGCCTGCAGCAGCCGCGCGTCCTCCTCGGTGAAGGACCGGCCGGAGGCGTCGGACACGCCGAGGCCGCCGATCACCATGGCCTTCACGCGCAGCGGCACCGCCAGGGCGGCCCGCTCGCCGGAGGCGCGCAGCACCTCGCGCAGGTCCTCGGTCAGGGTCACGCTCGGATCGGTGAGGACGTCGGGCGACCAGAGCGGACGCCCCTCGGCGACAGCCCGGCCGAGGATGCCGAGGCCGGGCCGCAGCACGTGCCCGGGGTCGAAGCCGCCGCTCGACCCGCCCAGCCCCAGCGCCACCAGCGAGCCGTCGGGCTGGCTCAGCCGCAGGACGGAGGACTGCGCGCCGAACAGGGGCAGCACGCTCTCGACCGTGCGCGACACCACGTCGGTCACGTCCAGGCTCTCGGTCAGCGTCTGGGCCAGGCGGGCCAGCTGCTCGGCCTCGCGCCGCCGGCGCGTCGTCTCGGCGTAGAGGCCGGCGTTCTCGAGGGCCAGCGCCGCCTGGTCGGCGAAGGCCTCGGCCAGCCGCGTGTCCTCGGCGGCGAACACGCGGCCGGTCCGGTCGCCCACGGCGAGGGCGCCCACGACCCGGTCGCGAACGATCAGCGGCACCCCCATGACCGCGCGGTCCGGGCTCGCGGCCAGCGTCTCGCGCACGTGCTCGTCATAGCGGATGAGCGGGTCGAGCAGGCAGTCCAGGCTGGCGTGGGTGCGCCGCTCGGCGGCGGCAAAGCCGGCCAGGCCGGTGCCGGGCGGCAGCTCGCGCGCCCACTCGTAGGTGCTGCCCCGAGAGACGCTGAGCGCGACCATGCGGCCACCCTCCGCGATCCGGTAGAGGGCCGACGACCGCGCGCCCAGCAGCGTGCAGATGCTGTCGGCAACGCGCTGGCCGACGAGGTCGGGGTCGAGCGTCTCGGACAGCACGCGGCCGAGGTCGGCCAGCGCGCGCATGCGCGTGGCCTGCTGGCGCGCCTCCCGGTACAGCCGCGCGTGCTCGAGGGCGACCGCGGCCTGGCCGGCGAACGCCTCGGCCAGGTCCTGATCGCGGGGCGTGAAGGGCCGCCGGGCGCGGAAGGTGAGCACGCCGATCGTCCGATCGCCCAGCTTGAGCGGGACGCCGAGGAAGGTGGTGTAGCCCAGCCGGAGGTCGGCGGCCAGGTGCTCGGCGACGGCGCCGGCCTCGGCGTCGAGGTCGAGGACGAGCGGGCGCCCGGCCATCATCACGCGGCCGCTGAGGCTCTCGTCGATGCGCAGGCGCGGCCGGAGCATCGTCTCGACGGCGGTGCCGGCCAGCCCGGCCACGACGAGATCGTCGCCCTCGAGCAGGCGGAAGCCCGCGTTGTCGACGGCGAGCAGCCGGGCCGCCTCCTCGGCGATGGAGGTCAGCAGCGTCTCGGTCGGCGCCATCGCGCCGATCTTGGTGTTGATCTCCAGCAGCGCGTTCAGGTAGGCACGGCGCGTCTGCTCGTCGAAGAACAGCCGCGCATTCTCGATGGCGATGGCCGCCTGATCGGCCAGCGATTGCAGCAGCGCCACCTCCTCGTCGGAGTACGGACGCCGGTCGTGGGTGCCGATGACGAGGGCACCGATCACCCGGGTGCCGACCATCAGCGGCACCCCCGCCGCCGACGCGATGCCCCGGGCGAGCAACCGCGCGGTGTTGCGCACGCGCGGATCGCCCTGGAGGTCGGGGATCGTCACCGGCGCCCGCTGGGCGACGACGAGGCCGACCAGCCCCTCGCCCACCGGCAGCGTGCGCACCTCCTCGGGCGTGGTGACCAGCCCCGCCGAGGCGCCCATCGTCAGCTGCCGGCCGTCCTCGTCGAGCAGCCACAGGCGCGCGACGCGGCAGCCGAGCAGCTCGACGGCGGCCTCGACGATGCGCTCGAGGACCTGATCGCCCGACAGCGTCGCCGTCAGCCCCTGGGCCAGCCGGGCCAGCGTTTCCAGCCGCCGGCTCTTCTCCTGCGTCTCGGCGACCAGCGCGGCCCGACCGACGGCGAGCCCCACCTGCAGGGCCACGCCCTGCAGCAGGGTCAGCAGGTCGGCGTCGAACTCGCGCCGCTCGGACGTGACCAGGGCCAGCACGCCCCAGACCCGGCCCTCGGCGAAGATCGGCAGCGCGAGCTGAGTGTGAAACTGTCCGCCGCTGATCGCCCCGCGCAGCACCGGGTCCCGTATGAAGGGCGAGGTCGTGAGGTCGGTGACGACGAAGCGGCCGCTGCGGACCGCCTCGCCGGTGTGCGAGGCGTCCACGCGGCGCTCGCGCAGCCGGTTGGCCTGCTCGACACCGAGGCCCCGGCTGGCGATCAGGATCAACCGCTCGCCGGCCGGGTCCAGCCGGTACACCATGCCGACGCGGAGGCCGGCCACCGCCAGCACCACGTCGAGGGTCTGCTCGGCGGTGGTGGCGAGGTCGCCCTTCGAGCCCATGGTGACCGCGGCGGCGTGGAGCGCCTCCAGCTCGCGGCTGCGCCGCTCGATCTCGGGTCCGGACGTCCCCCGCCGCCGGCTCAGCGACGCTCCCCGATGCGATGCAGCTTCATGAGGTTGGTGGTGCCGGCCACCCACATCGGGGCCCCCGAGATGATCACGATGACGTCGTTGATGCCCACCGAGCCATCGCCGAGGAGCGCGCGCTCGATCTCCACGATCATGTCGTCGGTCGTCTCGAACTTGCGGATCAGCCGCGAGGACACGCCCCACGACAGCGTCAGCCGGCGCCGGACCTCGACCGACGGCGTGAAGGCGATGATGGGCACGTCGGGCCGCTGGTGGGAGATCAGCCGCGCCGAGAACCCCGACTGCGTGAAGGCGACGATGGCCCGCGCGTGGAGCGCGGTGGCGGCCATGGCGGCGGCATCGGAGACCGCCTCCGGGAAACCGACCTGCGCGTTGCTCCGGCGGCGACGGATCGGCTCCTGCTCCATGACGGCCTGCTCGGCCCGGGCGGCGATGCGGGCCATCATCTCCACCGTCTCGGCGGGATAGCGGCCGGTGGCCGACTCCGCCGAGAGCATGACGGCGTCGGCGCCGTCGAAGATCGCGGTGGCGACGTCGGAGACCTCGGCCCGGGTAGGCCGCAGGTGGGTGACCATCGACTCCAGCATCTGGGTGGCGACGATCACCGGGATCTTGGCCGCCCGGGCCTGGCGGACGATCTCCTTCTGGAGGTGCGGCACGTCCTCGAGCGGCACGTCGACGCCGAGGTCCCCGCGCGCCACCATGACGGCGTCGACGGTGGTCAGGATGCCGGGCAGGTTCTCCATGACCTCCTGGCGCTCGAGCTTGGCCACGATCGGCAGCCCCGCGCCCTGCTCGGCCAGGAAACGCCGCACCTCGGCGATGTCGGCGGCCGAGCGCACGAACGAGATGGCCACGAAGTCCACGCCCTGCTCGATGCCGAAGCGGAGGTCGTCGCGGTCCTTGTCGCTCAGGCACGAGACCGGCAACGCCACCCGCGGCAGCGAGAGCCCCTTGTGATCGCTGATGCGCCCGCCCTGCACCACGCGGCAGCGGACCTCGTCCGGCGTCGTCTCCTCCACGCGGAGCTGGATCATGCCGTCGTCCATCAGCACCTGGTCGCCGACCTTGACCTCGCGCAGCGTCTCGGGGGGCGCCACGTAGGCGCGCTCCACGGTGCCCACGCAGGGGCGACGCGACAGCGCGAACGCGCGGCCCGGCTCGAGGTCGACGCGGCGGCCGCCCCCCTCGCCGAAGGTGCCGAGGCGGATCTTGGGCCCCTGGAGGTCTTGCAGGATGGCCACCGGCCGGCCCCACCGCGTCTCCCCCTCGCGGATGCGCGCGACGACCTCGGCGTGCTCGGCGTGGGTGCCGTGCGAGAAGTTGAGGCGGGCGACGTCCATGCCGGCCGCGACCAGCCGGTCGAGCTGCTCGACGCTGGAGGAGGCGGGCCCGATGGTGCACACGATCTTCGTGCGCCGCATCCGCCGGCTCCGCACGTCGCTCCCGGCCGTCATGCGCCCTTCAGCACCGGCTTGAGGAACTGGCCGGTGTAGGACCGGGTCTGCTGGGCGACCGCCTCCGGCGTGCCGGTGGCGACCACGCGCCCGCCCGCCTCGCCGCCCTCGGGGCCGAGGTCGATCACCCAGTCGGCGGTCTTGATGACGTCCAGGTTGTGCTCGATGATCACGACGGTGTTGCCCTGCTCGACCAGCCGGTTGAGCACCTCCAGCAGCTTCTCGATGTCCGCGAAGTGCAGGCCGGTCGTCGGCTCGTCCAGGATGTAGAGGGTGCGGCCGGTGGCGCGGCGAGACAGCTCGGTGGCCAGCTTCACGCGCTGGGCCTCGCCCCCCGACAGCGTGGTGGCCGACTGCCCGAGCCGGATGTAGTCGAGGCCGACGTCGTCGAGGGTCTGCAGCTTGCTCTTGATGACCGGCACGGCGTCGAAGAATCCCAGCGCCTCCCGCACCGTCATGTCGAGCACCTCCGCGATGCTGGAGCCCTTGTAACGGACCTCCATCGTCTCCCGGTTGTAGCGCTTGCCCTTGCACACGTCGCAGGTGACGTAGACGTCGGGCAGGAAGTGCATCTCGATCTTCACGAGGCCGTCGCCCTGGCAGGCCTCGCACCGCCCGCCCTTGACGTTGAAGGAGAACCGGCCGGGCTGGTAGCCGCGCATGCGCGCCTCGGGCGTGCGCGCGAAGAGCGAGCGGATGAACGTGAAGACGCCGGTGTAGGTGGCCGGGTTCGAGCGGGGCGTGCGCCCGATGGGCGACTGATCGATGTCGACCACCTTGTCGACGTTCTGGGCGCCCTCGATGCGGGTGTGGGCGCCCGGCCGCTCCTGGGCCCGGTACAGCATCTGGGCCAGCGCCCGGTACAGGATGTCGTTCACGAGCGTCGACTTGCCGGAGCCCGACACCCCCGTCACGCAGGTGAAGGTCCCCAGCGGGATGCGCACCGCGTCCGATTTCAGGTTGTGCTCGCGGGGCTCGTGGATCGTGAGGAACTGGCCGCTGCCTCGCCGCCGGTTGACCGGCACCTCGATGCGACGGGCCCCCGACAGGTACTGGCCGGTCAGCGAGCGGGGATTGGCGACGATCTCGTCGGGCGTGCCGACCGCGACGAGGTGGCCGCCCAGCTCGCCGGCGCCGGGGCCGAGGTCGAGCACGTAGTCGGCGGCGCGGATCGTGTCCTCGTCGTGCTCGACCACCAGGACGGTGTTGCCGAGGTCGCGCAGGCGCTTGAGGGTGTCGAGCAGTCGCCGATTGTCGCGCTGGTGGAGGCCGATCGACGGCTCGTCGAGGATGTAGAGCACGCCGACCAGGCTGGAGCCGATCTGGGTGGCCAGGCGGATGCGCTGGCCCTCGCCGCCCGACAGGGTGCCGGCCGGCCGGTCCAGCGTGAGGTATTCCAGCCCCACGTTCATCAGGAAGCCAAGGCGCTCGCCGATCTCCTTGAGCACGCGGCGGGCGATGGCCGCTTCGCGCTCGCCGAGCGTCAGCGTGGCGAAGAAGGCGGATGCGTCCTTGATCGTGTAGCGCACCACGTCGGCGATGGAGCGGCCGGCGATCTTGAGCCCGAGCGACTCCGGCCGCAGGCGGGAGCCGCCGCAGGCCGGACACGACCGCTCGGCCATGAACGTCTCGATCTCGCCGCGGGCGTCGTCGGACTGCGTCTCCCGGTAGCGGCGCTCGAGCACCTTGACCACGCCCTCGAAGCCGCCCTCGCGGTCGCCGAACAGGATCACGTCGCGCGCGCCCTTGCGGAGCTTCGACCACGGCTCGTCGAGCGAGAACTTGTGGCGCTTGGCGAGCGCCTGCAGCGTCTGCCGGAAGTAGGTCGTCTCCCGCGTGCCCGCCCACGGTGACAGCGCCCCCGCCTTGAGCGAGCGGGCCGTGTTCGGCACCAGCCGCTCGGGGTCGATCTCCCAGCGAGTGCCGATGCCGCCGCACTCCGGGCAGGCGCCGTAGGGATTGTTGAAGGAGAACATCCGCGGCGAGACCTCGGGGAAGGAGATGCCGCAGTCGGCGCAGGCCAGGCGCTCGGAGAAGACCATGGGCTCGGCG
Source organism: uncultured Candidatus Rokubacteria bacterium (assembly GCA_963734175.1). GTDB lineage: Bacteria > Methylomirabilota > Methylomirabilia > Rokubacteriales > CSP1-6 > AR5. The sequence continues at coordinate 105,324 of CAVTGC010000008.1, read as the reverse complement.
CCTGAGGTTGGGCGGTTGAACGACGCCCTTGATTGTTTTACTGGGGGGACCGTACCGCTCCCCCCAGACCCCCCGGCTCGCGCGACGTCACGGCGAGCCGTACTGCCGAATTCGCCGGACCCCGTTGCACCACGACGACCGGAATTGTCGCCACCCGTACTGCCGTCGGTTCTTCCGTCGGGGTCGCCGCCGGCGATGGGTTCGACCTGCACGATGCCGTCGGCGAGGCGGAGGGCGGTCTCGAGCGAGTCGGCGAGTCGGGGGCCCAGGTTGTCGCGGACGATGAGGCGGTCGATCACGACCTCGATGGTGTGCTTGCGGTTCTTGTCGAGGTCGATGTCCTCGCCGAGCTCGCGGATGGTGCCGTTGACGCGGACGCGCGAGTAGCCCTGGCGCTGGAAGTCGTAGAAGAGCTTCTTGTACTCGCCCTTGCGGCCGCGGATGACCGGGGCCAGCACGAGCAGGCGGGTGCCGGCCGGCAGCGTCAGCACGCGGTCGACCATCTGCTGCACGGTCTGGGCGGAAATCACGCGGCCGCACTTCGGGCAGTGCGGCACGCCGACCCGCGCGAAGAGCACGCGCAGGTAGTCGTAGATCTCGGTGACGGTGCCGACGGTCGAGCGCGGGTTCTTCGAGGTCGTCTTCTGCTCGATCGAGATGGCGGGCGACAGCCCCTCGATCGAGTCGACCTCGGGCTTCTCCATCTGCTCGAGGAACTGGCGCGCGTACGCCGACAACGACTCGACGTAGCGGCGCTGCCCCTCGGCGTAGATCGTGTCGAATGCGAGCGAGGACTTGCCCGACCCCGACAGCCCGGTGATCACGACCAGCTGGTCGCGGGGGATCTCGACGTCGATGTCCTTGAGGTTGTGCTCGCGAGCGCCCCGGACGACGATGCGATCGCTGGCCATATCTGATTATTATGCGGCCGGTGCCCAGGGGCCACAATGCATCAGGCTGTGCGGCGCCCCTCCTTTCCGGGCCTGCCGTCGTCGAGAACCCGGGTCGCGGCCAGCCCGAGGGGGAGCGCGACCAGGGCCGGGTACCGCGCCAGCGTTTCCAGCCAGATCCCGCCGCTGGGCGCCAGCACCGGCAGCGCCGCCAGCGCCACGAACACGGCAGCGCCGACGCCGGACCCGGCCAGGGCAGCCGACCGGCCACCGGCCAGCAGCGCCGGCGTCCACGCCGCCGCCGCCAGCCCGAGGCCGAGCAGGAGCAGCCGCCAGGGGTCCGGCGACCAGGCGGCGAGCGCGGTGGCCCCGGCGACTGCGGCCGCCCACAGCGCGGGGCGGGGCCCGGCGGTGACGGCCAGCCGTCCGCGCAGGCCGATGGCCGCCGTCACCAGCAGCACGCACAGCGCGGCGAGTACGAACGCGGCCATCACGGCGCCCGGATGCACGCCGAGGGCGCGCGGCGGCAGGCGGAGCAGCGGCGCCAGCGTGGAGCCGCCGAGGGCGAGGTCGGGGGCCGCCGCCCCCGCGTACACGCCCCAGCCGACGGCGGCGGTCACCGTGGCCATCAGCACGAGCGGCCCTGCCGCCGCCGGGCGGCCCCGGCGATCCAGCGGCGGGACGAGCGCCACCGCGCCGCCGACGAGCGTGACGAGGGCGCCGAGCGCGGCGGGCAGCATCCACGGACCACGGGTCGGCGCGTCGGCCCACGCCACGCCGGTGGCCGGCGCACTCGGCACGCGGCGCCCGGCCTCGAAGCGCAGCCGCGCGCCCGCCTCGACCGCGAGCTCGTCACCGGGGCGCAGCGTGAGCGTCTCGCCGGCGCCCAGCCGCCATTGGCGCACCGTCGGCGGCGTCGCATCGCGCTCGACGACGCGATAGAGGCCGGCCGTGAGCACGGTCACGCGCTGTCCCTCGGTGAAGCTCAGCCGGGCCGGGCGCGGGAACCGCTCGCCCGCCTGCACCCACCCGCTCGCCTCGGGAAACGTGAGCGCGGCCGGCCGGCCGCCGTGGCTCCACGCGGTCCACGGCGCGGCCACCGTGCGCGAGGCCACGGCGGCGAGCGGCAGGACGAGCCCGAGCGCGGCGAGCACGAGCACCGCGGGCCCGACGCGCCGCGCGCCCGGCAGCAGCGGCACCAGCACGGCCAGGGCAGCGGCCAGCCCCACGCCCACCCACGGGCCCACGCCGAGCAGCCCGGCGGCATCGCCGGCGACCGCGAAGTCGGCGGCCAGCCCAAGGGTGACGGCGAGCACGGCGGCGGCGGCGGTGACGGGATTCGCGCCGAGCGGCCGGCGGGTGGCGGCGAGCAGCGCGACGAGCGGCGCCACGAGCGCACCGAGCGCCAGCCACGGCGCCTCGGCGTCGCCGGCGGCCACGCGCAGGACCACGGCCGTCAGCAGCACGGGCTGCAGCCAGACCGCGGCGGCGGCGAGCGCGGTCATTCGCCGCGCACGAGGACGGCAATGGCGATGCCCGTCGCCAGCACCGGCGCCACGAGGCCCACGTACCACCAGAGCAGGCTGACGCCGGCCAGGCGGACGGCCCCGGGAGCGGCGGGCGCGAGGGCCAGCAACGGAGCGCCGGCGAGCAGGACGAGCAGGACGAGGATCGCCGTCCGACGCCGGCGAGGCACTGACATCGGGCGGGATTATAACGCGGGGGGCTTCCCCGAATCGGTATGCTGGCAGTCGACGTCTCAAACAGACGGCTGAGAGGAGCGTGCATGGCCGATACGATCCAGCGCGTGCTCGTGGTGACGGCGCACCCCGACGACTCGGAGTTCGGCGCGGGCGGCACCATCGCCAAGCTCGCCAAGGACGGCTGCGAGATCACCTACGTCATCGTCACCAACGGCAACAAGGGCTCCAGCGACCGCACGATGACGCCGGAGCGCCTGGCCGCCATCCGGGCCGAGGAGCAGCGCAACGCCGCCCGCACCCTGGGCGTGGCCCGGGTGGAGTTCCTGGGCTACCCGGACGGCGAGGTCGAGGACACGCGCGAGGTCCGCCGCGAGGTCACGCGGCACATCCGTCGGTGGCGACCGGACCTGCTCATCTGCCAGAGCCCCGCCCGGACCTACAACCTGGGCGCCTCCCACCGCGACCATCGCACCGTGGGGGGCGTGGCGCTCGACTGCGTCTATCCCCTCGCCCGCGATCACATGGCCTTCCCCGAGCTGATGCCCGAGTTCGAGCCGCACAAGGTGCGGCAGGTCTACGTGATGCAGTGGCAGAGCCCGCAGCTCGTCGTCGACATCTCCGACGTCATCGACCTCAAGCTGCGCGCGCTGGCCTGCCACGCCAGCCAGTTCGCCGACTTCAAGGCGGTCGAGAAGCGCGTGCGCGAGCGCTCCGGCGAGATCGGCCAGGCCAAGGGCTTCGCCCACGCCGAGGGGTTCGACCACATCGTGCTGCCGTGAAGCTCACCCCGGGAGGCCTGGTGGCGCTCAGCCTCGGGCTCGCCGCCGGCGGCATCGGCGCCTACGTCCTGCTGTTCCGGGTGGCCGCCGTGCGCAACCACCCCGAGGGCTACGTCGTCGCCATGGCGCTGGCCACGGCCCTGGCGGCGGTGGCCCTGGCCCGCGCGCGCCGCTGGTTCACGTGGCTGGGGCTGGGGGTGACGGTCGTCCTGCTGGCGGGCAGCGTCTTCTTCAACTTCGTCGCCGCCCGCGTGCCCGACGACGCCGACGGCCCTGAAGGTGGGCGAGCCGGCGCCGGACTTCACGCTGTCCGACGCGGCCGGCCGGTCCGTCACGCTCAGCGACTTCCGCAGCAAAAAGCCGGTGGTCCTCGTCTTCTACCGCGGCGCCTGGTGACCATTCTGCGTGGCGGAGCTCCAAGGTCTTGGAGCGGCACTGTCGGAGGCGGAGAAGGCCGGGGTCGAGGTCATCGCACTGTCGCCCGATCCCAACGAGCACAGCCAGCGCCTCGCCGAGGGGCTGCGCCTGGCCTACCGGTTCGTCTCCGATCGCGACCTGGCGGTGACCCGTCGCTACGGGCTGGTGCACCCGCGCGGCGGCTCGGAGGGGCAGGACGTGCCGCGCCCGGCCACGGTGGTGCTCGACCGCGACGGCGTGGTGCGCTGGTTCTCGGTCACCACCAACTTCCAGGTGCGTCCCGATGCCGCCGAGGTCCTGCGCGCCGTGCGCGCGCTCTAGGCTCGCCGTGACCGAGCAGGCGCTGATGCTGGCCCGGCTGGCGACCACCTCCACGATGCTGCGCGAGCTGACCAGCGACGTGACGGCCGAGCAGGCGGCGCGGCCGCCGGCGCCCGGCGAGTGGTCGGTGCTCGAGGTCGTACGACACCTCGTCGAGGGCGACCGCGACACGCTGCTGCCGCGCCTGCGGCGGATGCTGGCCGAGACGCGCCCCGTCTTCGCGCCGAGGGCCAGCGACGCCGGCGACACCAGCGACGTGGCCACGCTCGTGGCCGCGCACGGCTCGGCGCGCGCGGAAGTGCTGAAGATCCTCGGCGGTCTCGACGCGGCCGGCTGGCGGCGCGAGGGCGTGAGCCCCAGCCGCGGCGTCCTCACCGTCGAGGGCTACGCGCACAGCACCGATGCCCACGACACCGAGCACCTGCGGCAGATCCACGAGGCGCGGGCCCGGCTCGGCCTGCGGCCCAAGCGCTGCGAGGCGCGGGCGCCGCTGGCCGTGCCCGAGCTGGTCGCGGCGCTGACGGTGGCGGCGGGCCGGCTGCGCGCGGTGGCGGCCGGCCTCGACGAAACGCAGCGCCGCCAGCGTCCGGCTCCAGGCGAGTGGGGTCTGAACGAGGTGATGGCCCACCTGCTCCACGTCGAGACCGAGCTGTTCCTGCCGCGCCTGCGACGCATCGCCGGCGAGGACTGCCCGACCTTCGCGCCCTTCAGCCCCGAGGCGTGGGCGCGCGAGCGCGATCACGGCCTGTCGCCGTTCGACGACTCGCTGGCCGCCTTCGAGCGCGCGCGGGCCGAGACCATCGCCTTCCTGCGCGCGCTGCCGGCGGGCGCCGGCGCGCGCCCCGCCGTCTCCGGCTTCTTCGGACCGATGACGCTGCTGCAGTACGCGACCCACGTCGCCGACCACGACGTCGAGCACCTCGCCCAGATGGCGCGAGCGCGGGCGACCGCGCTGGGCCCGCGCTGATGGCGGAGTTCGCCAGCCCGACCGTGCGGCGGGTGCAGGCCGCGCTGCAGGCGCTGGGGCTGGGCCACGAGATCGTCGACCTCGGGCTCTCGGCCCGCACGGCCGCTGACGCCGCCGGCGCGGTCGGCTGCCGGGTCGACCAGATCGCCAAGTCGCTCGTCTTCCGCCTGCGCGAGTCGGGGCGCGCGCTGCTGGTCGTCACCAGCGGCACCCACCGGGTGAACGAGGCGCGAGTCGCCGCGCTCGTCGGCGAGCCGCTCGACCGCGCCGACGCCGACTTCGTGCGGGCGGAGACGGGCTTCGCGATCGGCGGGGTGGCGCCGCTTGGCCACGTCAAGCCGGTGGTGACGCTCATCGACGAGCACCTGCTGACCTTCGAGGAGATCTGGGCCGCGGCCGGCCATCCCAACATGGTGTTCCGGCTGCGGCCGGCCGACCTCGTGACCATGACGGGCGGGCGCGTGGCCACCGTGGCCTGAACGTTCCGGCCCCCCCGGGCTCACGGTAGAATGGCCCCGTGAGCCGCCGCAGCATCGCGCTGCTCCTCGTCGCCCTCGCGCTCCTCGCCTCCGTCGCCGCCGCCGGTCCGGCTCTCGTCCCGCCCGGCGCGGGTGAGCTGAAGGCGGCCGCCGACACCCTCACCGGACCCGGCATGGAGGGACGCCGCTCCGGCACGCCGGGCGGCGACCTCGCCGCCCGCCAGCTCGCCGACTGGCTGAAGGCGGCGGGCCTGCGGCCGGGCGGTGAGGGCGAGTCGTTCTTCCAGCCGTTCGTCGTCGCCACCGGCGCGCGCATCGCGGCCGGGACCTCGCTGCGATCGCTGGCCGCCGGAGCGCCGCCGATCGAGACCGGGCGCGACTGGACACCGCACGGCGGCTCGCTGCGCGACACCGTCACCGGCGAGGTCCTGTTCGTCGGCTACGGGATCAGCGCCCCCGAAGCCGGCTACGACGACTGGGCCGGCGTGGACGCGCGCGGGCGCATCGCGGTCGCGCTGGAGGGCGCGCCGCCGCACCTGGTCGGGCCCCGCCCCGGTCGGCTCGACAAGCTCATCGCCGCCCGCCGCGCCGGCGCCGGGGCGCTGCTGATCGTCGCCGACCGGTTGCCGTCGCTGGTCGCGACCGCCACCGCCGTGCGCCTCGTCTCCGGCGCGCTCACGCCGACCGCCGCCGACACACTGCTGGCCCCGGCCGGCGTCACCACCGCGCGGCTGGCCCAGTCGATCGCCGAGCGGCGGGCGCCGGCCTCGCTGGCCCTCGGCGTCACTGCCGAGGTCCGGGTGGCGCTGGAGGCGGCCGACCGCACCGCCGTCAACGTGGTCGGCGTGCTGCCCGGCCGCGATCCCGCGCGCGCGGCCGAGGCCGTCGTGCTGGGTGCCCACTACGATCACCTCGGGGTGGTGGGCGGCGCGCTCCACCCCGGCGCCGACGACAACGCCTCCGGCACCGCCGTCGTCGTCGGCCTCGCCCGGGCCTTCGTCGCCGCCGGCCCGCTCGACCGCACGCTGGTCTTCGCGCTGTTCGGCGCCGAGGAGATCGGCCTCGTCGGCTCCGGCCACTACGTGCGCCAGCCGACGGTCCCGATCGACCACACGGTGGCCATGCTGAACTTCGACATGGTGGGACGCCTGGGCGACGGCAAGCTCACGGTCGGCGGCGTCGAGAGCGGCCGCGGTCTCCGCGACATCGTCGCCGAGGCGGCCCGCGCGCTCGCGGTGGGCGTGAACCTGCGCGACTCGCCGTTCGGCCCCTCCGACCACACCCGCTTCTACGACGCGGGGACGCCGGCCCTGTTCTTCCACACCGGCACCCACGCCGACTACCACCGCCCCGGCGACACCGCCGACAAGCTCGACGCCGCCGGCATGGCCCGGGTGGCCGCGGTGGGCGCGCGCGTCGCCGAGCGGCTGGCCGCGGGTGACCGCCCGGCCTACGTGACGCTGACGCGGCCGGCCCGCGGGCGCGAGCGGCGTGAGGCGGGAGCCGCGGCGCCCGTCTTCCTCGGCGTGGGCGGCGAGGGCGGCAGCGAGGCGGACGGGCTACGGCTGTCCCGCATCGTGCCCGACAGCGCCGCCGCCCGGGCCGGGCTGCGGGAGGGCGACGTGCTCGTGCGCATCGACGAGCGCGCGCTGAACGGCCTCGAGGACCTGCTGGCCGCGCTGCGCACCCACCGGAGCGGCGATCAGGTCCGCCTCCGCTATCTCCGCGACGGCCTCGAACACGACACGGCGGCGACGCTGGACGCCCGCCCCTGAGAGGACCCGGCATGGCCGACCAGGAACCGCGAGACGCCGCCACGCTCGGCGAGATGATGCGCCGGCGCGCCGCCGCCTCGCCCGAGACGCAGTACTTCTCGCTGTTCGACGAGACGGTGACCTACGGGCGCCTGTGGGCCCAGGCCGGGCGCTACGCGGCCGGGCTGGCCCGGGCCGGCGTGCGGGTCGGCGACAAGGTCGCGCTGATCTATCCGACCTGCGCCGAGTTCTTCTACACGTTCTTCGGCTGCACGCGGCTGGGGGCGGTGCCGGTGCCCCTCTACCCGACGCTCGGCGTCGAGGCCACCGGCGGCGTCCTGCGCAACTCGGACGCGGTGGTCGTCGCCACCGTCGGGTGGTTCCGGCCCGGCGTGGACGAGAGCGTGGCGCTGGCCCCCAACGTGCGCGGAATCGTCGATCCCACCGACCTCGACGTGGAGGCGCCGGCGCCGCCCGACCATCCGGCCGGTCCCGACGACCTCGCCTTCATCCAGTACACCTCGGGCAGCACCGGCCAGCCGCGCGGCGTGATGCTCACGCACGCCAACGTCATGGCCACGTGCCGCTTCATGTCGGAGGCCGCCGCCATCACCGTGGAGGACCGGGTGGTGTCGTGGCTGCCGCTCTATCACGACATGGGGCTGATCGGCTGCGCCTTCACGCCGCCGCTCACCGCCACCCCGCTGTGGCTGCTGCCGCCCGACCTCCGCAACCCGCGCGTGTGGCTGGAGCTGGTGACGCGGATCAAGGCCACCTTCACCGTCTCGCCCGACTTCGGCTACCGCAACTGCGTGCGCCACGTGCGCGACACCGCCGACCTCGACCTGACGTCGCTGAAGGCGGCGCTGTCCGGCGCCGAGCCGGTCCGGCAGTCCACCATCGAGTCGTTCGAGCGCCACTTCGGCCTCAAGCGGGTGATCTGCCCCTGCTACGGCCTGGCCGAGGCGACGCTGGCCGTGGCCATCTGGCCGCGCAACACCCCGCTGCGCACGGACGCCAGCGGGCGGTTCCTCTCGGTGGGACGGCCCTGTCGGGGCGTGTCGGTGCGGATCATGGAGCCGGTGGGCGACGGCGCCACCGGCGAGGCGATCCTGGCCGCCGGCGTCGAGGGCGAGGTGTGCGTGAAGAGCCCCGGCGTGATGAAAGGCTACTACAAGAACCCGGAGGCGACGGCGCAGGTGCTGCGCGCGGACGGCTGGCTGCGCACCGGGGACCTCGGCTTCGTGGACGACGAGGGCTACCTGTTCATCACCGGCCGCATCAAGGACGTGATCATCCTGGGCGGCGAGAACGTCCTGCCCGCCGACATCGAGGAGGTCGTGGACCACGTGCCGGGCGTGCGCTACTCGGCGGCGGTCGGCCTCGACAGCGAGCGGTCCGGCACCCAGCGGCTGCACGTCGTGGCCGAGGTGCGCAACGAGTCCGGCAACGAGGCGGAGTATCGCGCTCTCGTCCGCGAGATCGTCAGCCAGGTGCACCAGGCCCGCGGACACCGACCGGCCCGCGTGCTGCTCGTCCGCTCCGGCACCATCCCCAAGACCTCCAGCGGCAAGCTGCAACGCTCGCGGCTGGCCCAGATGATCCAGGCCGACGAGCTGCGCGCGGCGCTGGTCCACTCGTGATGGAGATCGGCGCTCACCTGCCGGTCTACGGCGCAGCGGCCACCCGCGAGGGCATCACGCTCGTCGCGCGGCGGGTCGAGGCGCTGGGTTTCGACTCGCTGTGGGTGAGCGATCACGTGGTGATCCCGTGGGAGATCCGCTCGCGCTACCCCTACAACGCCACCGGCGACTTCCCGCTGTCGCCCGCCACCGATTTCCTGGAGCCGCTGACCGCGCTCACGCTGGCCGCCGCGGTGACCTCGCGCGTGCGCCTCGGCACCAGCGTGCTGGTGCTGCCCCACCGCCACCCCGTGCTCACCGCCAAGATGCTGGCCACGCTCGACCACCTGGCTCCGGGCCGGGTGATCCTGGGCGCCGGCGTCGGCTGGATGCGCGAGGAGATCGAGCTGTTCGGCGTGCCCTACGGGCGCCGCGGGGCCTGGACCGACGAGGCCATCGCGGTCATGCGCGCCTGCTGGCGCGACGACCGCGTCTCCCACCGGGGCGAGTTCTTCAGCTTCGAGAACCTGGGCTGCCGGCCGCGCCCCGCCAACGGGACGATTCCGATCTGGATCGGCGGCCACACCGACCGGGCGCTGAAGCGCGTCGCGACGCTGGGTGACGGCTGGCACGCGGCGTTCCCCACGCCGGCGGCGCTCGGGGAGGGCATCGCCCGGCTTCGCGCCGCCTGCCAGAAGGTCGGCCGCGACCCGGCGGCGCTCACGATCAGCGCGCGGCTCGGCCTCTCGGCCAAGCGCCCCGCCGACGATCTGCTGGCCGAGCTGCGCGCGCTGAGCGATCTCGGCGTCGCCCACGTGATCCTGGAAACACGGATGCGCGACGTCGCCGAGATGACGGACGTCTACGAGCGCTTCGCCACCGAGGTGCGCGCGCGCCTGTAGCCGGCCGTCGTCGCGGCTACAGCTTGGCGCCCGACTTGGCCCAGTCGTCGAGGAACTTCTTGAGGCCGATGTCGGTGAGCGGGTGCTTCATCAGCTGCTGCAGCACGTTGAACGGCATCGTGCACACGTGGGCGCCCGCCTTGGCGGCGTCGACGACGTGCAACGGGTTACGGATGGAGGCCGCCAGCACCTGCGTCTTGAAGCCGTAGTTGCGGTAGATCTCGCAGATGTCGCGGATCAGGTCCATGCCGACGGCCGCGATGTCGTCCAGGCGGCCCAGGAACGGGCTGATGTAGGTCGCGCCCGCCTTGGCGCTCAGCAGCGCCTGCGGCGCCGAGAAGCACAGCGTCTGGTTGAGGCGGATGCCCTTGCCGGACAGGTACTTCACGGCCTTGAGGCCGTCCTGGGTGAGCGGCACCTTCACGACGGCGTTGGGGGCCACCTGGGCCAGCTCCTGGCCCTCCTTGATCATGCCCTCGAAATCGGTGGCCACGACCTCCAGGCTGACGTCGCCGGGGACGATCGAGCAGATCTCCTCGACGAGCGGCCGGAAGGGACGCTTCTCCCTGGCGATGAGCGATGGGTTGGTGGTGACGCCGTCGACCACGCCGATCGCCACCCCTTCCTTGATCTCGGCGACGTTCGCGGTGTCGAGAAAAATCTTCATGCGTGCCCCCCTGTCGACAGAATCAGACCGCCTCTATCCTAACGCGACTTCCCGCGCGGACCTTGGTGAAGGCCCGGGCATCGCCGACCACGCGGCCGACGACGTTCACCGGGCTGGCCGGGCGGATCTCGTCGCCCTGGCTCATCGGCGTGGGCCCGAAGAAGATGCAGAAGGCCTGGCCGGGCGGCCAGTAGCCGAGGTCGCCCAGCTCCACGACCTCGCGCGGTGACTCCCCGGCCAGCGTCTGCCCGATGCCGAAGTAGATCTCGTCGCCCCAGGTCTCGGCCTTGGCCTCGATGGGCAGCCGGGCCGCGATGGCGGTCGCCGTGCGGGAGTCGTTCAGCTCGGCATCGACGGTCACCGAGCCGGCCGTGATGCGGATCGGGCGCGCCATCAACGGCTACCGCAGGGCCTGCTCGACGGCCTTGCGCAGCGCCGTCAGTCCCGTCTTCACGTCGCGGCCCAGGTGCACGCGCAGCGCCCGGCGGTCGCGATCGCCCAGCACTTGCAGATCTCCGCGGGCCTGGGCCGCCTTGACCACGCCGAACGTGTACGTCTGGCCGGGCACCGGCACATCCGCGGTGTCGTCGGCGGTGATCTGCAGGAAGACGCCGGTGTTGGCGCCGCCCTTGTAGGCTTGCCCGCTCGAGTGCAGGTAGCGGGGGCCGAAGCCGACCGAGGTCGCGACCTTGAGCCGGTCGCGGATGGCCACGCGCAGCGCCTGGACCTCGGCCTCGTTGGCGGCGTTCATCTCGAGGAAGGGCAGCAGGGCCACGTAGTCGCCGACCTTGGCCCGGCCCAGGTGGGCGCGGAGCGCGTCGGCCACCGACGTTCCGCTGCCCAGCGCGGCGGCGTTACGGGCGTCGGCGTAGAGCGTGAGGCCGTCGCCCTCCCGGAACGGCGTCTGGGCGGCGAGCGCGCCCGTCCTGCCGTACTCGCCGGTGAGCTTGCGGGCGGCGATCTTGGCGCCCTCGATGTCGGGCTGATCGAACGGGTTGATGCCGAGGACGGCGCCCGCCACCGCGGCGGCGAACTGCCAGCGGAAGAACTCGCCGCCGAGGTCGTAGGCGTCGTTGATGGCGATGCGGACCACCGGCTGCCCGGCGCCCTGCAGCGCGGCCACGGCGGCGTCCTGGCCGGCGTCGGGCGCCGACTCCAGCCGCAGGTGGACGAACAGCCGGTCGGCGCCGTAGACGGCCGGGTCCCCCAGCGGCTCGCCGTCCACCACCAGCACGCCGCGGCCGAGCTTGCCGAGCGAGGCGGTGAGCAGCTGCTCGACCCAGGTGCCGAGCGCCTGGATGGCCGGGGAGACGACGAGCGTGACCTTGTCGCGGCCCCGCTTGGCCAGCACGCCGATCACGATGCCGAGCACCGCGCCGGGGTTCTCCTCGACCGGCACCGCTGCTGCGCAGCTGTGCACCATCTCGTCGGCCTGGCCGAGGAGCCTGGCGATGTCCAGCCCGATCATCGCGCCGGGCACGATCCCGAAATCGCTGAGCGCGGAGAACCGCCCGCCCAGCGAGGGCAGGCCGAAGAAGATCCGCCGGAACCGGTCGGCCTCGGCCACGTACTGCATCTTCGACTCGGGGTCGGTGATGGCGATGAAGCGCCGCCCGACCTCGGCCGGCCCCACCGCCGCCTTCACGGCCTCGAAGAAGTGCCGCTTGAGGGCATTCGGCTCCAGCGTGCTGCCCGACTTGCTGGAGACGATGAAGAGCGTCTTGGTGAGGTCGAGGCCCTTCTCCACCGCCCGGATCTGGGCGGGATCGGTCGAGTCGAGGACGCGCAGCTCCGGGAAGCCGGCCGCCTTGCCGAGCGTGCGGGCCAGCGCGTCGGCACCGAGAACGGTGCCGCCCATGCCGAGCAGCACGGCGTGGGTGAAGCCGGCCGCGCGCACGTTCTCGGCGGCCTGGCGCAGGTGGTCGACGTGGGCGAGCTGGTCGTCGGTGGCGCCCAGCCAGCCGAGCCGGCGACTCTCGTCGGCACCGGTCCACAGGGTGGCATCGCGCGCCCACAGCCGGTGCACCTTGGCGCCATCCGCCCACTCCTTGAGCACGGCGCGGACCTCGGCCGTGAGCGGCTCCGGCAGCGTCCACGTCTGGCGCTTGATCGCCTCCGAGGGCGTGCGCAGGCGCTTGGTGACGGCGCCCAGCAGCTTGGCGAAGGCGTCGACGAAGATCTTCACGCCGTCGGCGAGGAGCTGGTCGGCGATCGGCTTGAAGGCGATGCCGACCTCGGCCAGCGTGTCCATCGTGTGATGGGCGTCCTCGAGATCGTCCTCCAGGCTGGGCTGAGGGCGACCGTGGTCGCGGAACGCGTCATAGGTGGCGGGCGGGATCGTGTTGACGGTGTCGGCCCCGATCAGCTCCTCCACGTAGATGACGTCGCGGAAATTCGGGTTCTTGGTGCTGGTGCTGGCCCACAGCAGGCGCTGGGTGCGAGCGCCGCGATTGCCCAGCGCCGCCCACCGGGGGCCGGTGTAGATCTCCTTGTACCGCTGGTAGGTCAGCTTCGCGTTGGCGATGGCGACCCGGCCCAGCAACCCCTTGAGCATCCCCTGCTCCAGCGTGCTCTCGGTGGCCTTCAGCCGCGCGTCGATGAGGGCGTCCACGGCGCTGTCGATGCGGCTGATGAAGAAGCTGGCCACGCTCTCGACCCGGCTCGGATCACCGCCCTTGGCGGCGAACGCCTCCAGCCCCGCGATGTACGCCTCGGCCACCGCCTCGTAGGCCTCCAGCGCGAACAGCAGCGTGACGTTGACGTTGATGCCGTCGCCGATGAGCGCCTTGATGGCCGGGATGCCGGCCGGCGTGGCCGGCACCTTGATCATCACGTTGACGCGATCGACGGCCTTCCAGAGACGACGGGCCTCGTCGAGGGTGCCCTGGGTGTCGTGGGCGAGATCGGGCGAGACCTCCAGGCTCACGTAGCCGTCGCGCTTGCCGCTCGACTCGTAGATCGGGCGCAGGATGTCGGCCACGTCCTGGATGTCGTGGATGGCCAGGATCTCGTAGGCCCCCTTGGCGTCGAGGTCGCGCCGCTTCGTCAGGTCCTTGAGCTGGCCCTCGTAGTCGGTGGAGCCGGCGATGGCCTTCTCGAAGATGGCGGGGTTGGAGGTGACGCCGCGCAGCCCGTCCTCGTCCAGGAGCCTCCGCAGCTCGCCGCCCGTGATCAGGCTCCGCCTGATGTAGTCGAGCCACACGGACTGGCCGTACCGCTGAAGCTCTGTCAGGGGATTGGGCATCCTGGCCTCCTCGCGAGATCGAACAGCACAGTCTGGCGTTTCGTCTCCGACACGTCAACCTCCGCGGCGGGGCTCAGCGGCGGCGGGCGCGGTACGCCTCCAGCGCCGCGGCTAGCGTAGCCGCGTCCGGCACGGTCGACCAGCCCTCTCCCTCCACCGAGAGCGAGGCGGCGCAGGCGGCGGCCTCGGCGGCCTCCCAGGCATCGCCGTGGCGGTCGTAGTGGATGAGGAAGGCGGCGGCGAAGACGTCGCCGGCGCCGGTGGGGTCGACCTCACGGGTCCGGCGCGGCCGCACCTCGTAGCGGTCGCCGTTGACGTAGAGCACGGCACCGGCGGCGCCGGCGGTGACCACGGCCAGCGGGACCCGCTGCACCCACTCGACCACCTGTGCCTCCTGCCCGCGCACGTCCTGGCCGCTCACGAAGATGGCCTGCAGGCGGGCCAGCGTGGGCTCCGGCGAGAGCCACGCGGTGGGGCTGACGGTGCCGTCGGCGCCGACCGCGCGCAGCCACCCCTGCAGCTCGGCGCCGACACCGGCGTCGGGGAAGGCGGCGGCCAGCACCGGATCGACCTCCTGCAGCACCGGCGCCAGCAGGGCCAGCGGGGCCGGGTGCCAATCCTCCGGCAGGTCGGCGAGGCCCAGCGGCCGGGCGGCGCCGAGCACGCGCAGAGCCCGTCCCGCCTTGCTCCCGCGGTGCTCGAAGGCCGTCGTCGCCGGCGCCTCCAGCCCCACCACCTCGATCTGGCTCGGCACCGCGTCCAGCGGAAAGTCCGCCCCGTGACTGGTCAGGATCGCCGCCGTCAACCCCAGCCGATGCGCCGTGACCGCCGCATAGAGAGCGGCGCCCCCCGGACGCGTCACCCCGCCAAAGTGATCGAGCGTGACATGGCCGACCGCAACGAAATCCGGCGCGCTCACACGGATGGCCGGAGCGACGAGAACGGTGCAGATGCGAGGCGGTGAGGAGTTCCCGACTGAGGCGTAGGCCGCCTACGCCGCAGGGAGGGAACGACGAGCCAACGAAGCAGATGTGCCGTTATCGTCGCTCCGCCTCAGATCATTGTTAGACCACCGGAGACGCTCAGCGTCTGGCCGGTGATGTAGCCGGCGTCGTCGGAGGCGAGGAACACGACGGCGGGGGCAATGTCCTCCGGAGTGCCGAGGCGGCCCCAGGGGATGACGCGCTTGAGGCTCTCGGCGAGCTTGGGGCTGGGGCCGGCGAACTCCTTCTGGAACAACGGCGTGTCGGACGGCCCCGGGCACACGCAGTTGACGTTGATGCGGTGGCGCGCCGTCTCCCGCGCGATGGTCTTGGTGAAGGCGATGAGACCGCCCTTGGCGGCCGAGTAGACGGCCTCGCCGGTGGAGCCGACCCGGCCCGCGTCGGAGGCGATCGAGACGATCTTGCCGTAGCCCTGGGCGATCATCGGCCGCAGCACCGCGTGGGTGCAGGCGATGGGCCCCCTGAGGTTGATGGCCAGGATCCGGTCCCAGAAGTCCGGCGTCGTCTCTACGAACGGGATCGGCTTGTCCCAGCCGGCGCAGTTGACCAGCACGTGCACGGTGCCCCAGCGGGCGACGACCTCGCCGACCACGGCGGCCACCCGGCCGGCGTCGGCCACGTCGACGGGCCAGGCGTGGGCGGCGTCACCGATCTCGCGGGCCGCGGCGGCGGCGCCGTCGGCGTTGAGGTCGAGCACAGCCACCCGGGCGCCTTCGGCGGCCACGGCCAGCGCGATGGCGCGGCCGATGCCGCTGGCGGCCCCGGTGACGATCGCGATCTTCTCGGGCAGCCTCACGGCAGGATGGCCTTGGCGATGATGTCGCGCATGATCTCGCTGGTGCCGCCGCCGATCGTCATGAGCCGGGCGTCGCGGGCGAACCGCTCGACCGCGTATTCGCGCATGTAGCCGTAGCCGCCGTGGAGCTGCACGCAGTCGTAGGCCACGCGGTTGACCATCTCGGCCGTGTAGAGCTTCACCATCGAGACCTCGCGCACGCACTCCTCGCCGGCGGCGAACTTCGCGCAGGCGGCGTAGGTCAGCCACCGGCCGGCCTCGATCTGGGTGGCGAGGTCGGCCAGCTTGTGGCGGATCACCTGCTTGTCGCTGAGCGGCCCCCCGAAGGCCTGTCGCTCGCGCACGTAGGCGATGGTGTCCTCCAGCGCGCGGTCGGCCATGGCGACGGAATGCAGGCCCGCCACCAGCCGCTCGCGCTGGAACACGCGCATGACCTCGTAGAAGCCCACGCCCTCGCGGCCCAGCAGGTGGCCGGCCGGCACCCGCACGTCCTGGAAGGACAGCTCGGCGGTGTCGGAGGCGCGCATGCCCATCTTGTCGAGCGTGCGGCTCACCGTGAAGCCGGGGGTGGCGCGCTCGACCAGGAACATCGAGATCCCCCGGTGGCGCTTGCCGGTGTCACCCGACTCCACCCGCGCGGCCACGAAGAAGACGTCGGCGGTGGCGCCGTTGGTGATGAACATCTTGGCGCCGTTGATCACGTAGTGATCGCCGTCGCGGGCGGCCCGGGTCCGGATCGCCGCCACGTCGCTGCCGCCCCCCGGCTCGGTCACCGCGATCGCGGTGAGCGTCTCGCCCCGGCAGATGCCCGGCAGGTACCGCTCCTTGAGCGCCTCGCTGCCGGTCCAGTAGAGGTGGGGCGAGGCCATGTCGCAGTGCACGCCGACCGCCATGGCGAACGAGCCGGAGCGCGATCGCGCGCACTCCTCGTGCAGCACGGCCGAGGTGAGGACGTCGGCGCCGGCGCCGCCGTACTTGTCGTCGTACTCCACGCCGAGCAGCCCCAGCTCGCCCATGCGCGGCCAGATCCACCGCGGCATCCGGCCGGCCGCCTCCCACTCCTCGACGTGGGGGGCGATCTCCTTGTCGACGAATGCGCGCACCGTGGCCCGGAACATCGCGTGCTGCTCGTTGAAGATCTTCATCGGCGTGCCTTGGAAGCGCCTCCGCGCAGTGAGTGTGCCCCGAGGCGAGGGGCCTTGTCTAGCCGCTACAAGCCGACGAGGCGCATCAGACGGCCGAGGTGAGGAGCCCTTCGCCAGTGGGCAGGTAGCGCTCGATCCCGGTCGACTGCACGATCGCGGGGCGGCCGCCGGCGAGGTAGCAGGCAGTCCGCCGCACACATACCCTTCACGCAGGTGAACTCCCCTCGCGAGCCGAGGACGTAGTCGCGGTAGTCAGCGGGGGTTCCGGCTCCGCGCCACACTCGTGGCCAGGCGGGTCGGCCGGCTGTCGTCGTCGACGATGTGCTCGGGCTGGATCTCCTCCACGAAGAAGGTTTCGAGGCCCAGCCGCCGGCGTAGGGTCGGGCGGCGATCGTCCCGGTCAGCAGGACACGAGGAGGCGCAGTCATTCCGACGGACCCGCCGACGACCCAGCGGCGAGGGGACTTGTCGCCGACGCCTCCAGCATCGCCGGCAGGCACCGACGCGCGTCGAGAAACTCCTCCGCGAGCGCCCGGGCAGCGCGGCTGTGGCGGGGCCACTCGCGATCGACCTCGGTCACCGCCGCCACCGCCTCCTCGAGATCGCGGAAGAGCAGCAGACCAGCGCCGGCCGGTAGCCGCTCGCCGATCCCGGTGTCCTCGAAGAGGACCGGCCGGCCGCTGGCGAGGTAGCAGGCGCTGCGGTCGCTGAACCAGCCGGTTCGAAGCTCCCGATGGATCGGCTTCGGACACGCGAACTCCGCGCGAGAGCGACGGAGATAGTCGCCGTAGGCGGCCGGTGACGCCGCGACATCGTGCGGATGGACGAGGCGCCATCCGTACCGTCGAAGCAGGTCGCGATCTCCGGTGTGATCATCTGGATGGATATTGGCCGCGAGTTCGAAGGGGCGCCGGACGCGGGTCGGCATGGTCACGTAGCGGAGGTAGGCTTCGCGCTTGGAGACGCTGAGGATTCGCTCGCCCCACCAGAGTTGCTCCCACGTCCACTGGGTGATCGACGTCAGGGGCGCCGCCGGGCCAGGATCGGACGCGGAGGTCCACATGGGCAGGTGGACGAACGGGACGAACCGCTGCCAGCGCCGGTCCAGTGTCGGGACGCCGCAATCAGGATCGTGTAGCTTCGTGCCCACGGTCAGGAACGCGTGGTGCGCCTCGATCGCGAAGTCGACCGTGAGCGCAGACACGTGCAGATGGCCGGGGTCGAGATCGATCAGCACCCGGTGGCGAAAGAGCTCGAGCAGGGGCGGTCGCAGCCAGCCGGCGAAGTTCCAGACCAGGTCGGCGCTGCGGGCAAGCTCCTCCAGCGACCTGCGATCAAGGCCGTACACCTCCACCGACCGTAGCGCGGGCGGCACGCCATCGGGTACGAGCACGAGGGCACATCGATCGGCGAGGTCGTATTCGGAGAAGCGCGAGAAGAACTCCTCGATGCGCCGGCGATCACGGGCCGGGTCGCCGCTCGTCTCGAGAACCTCGAGCCACCAGGCGTCGTGACCGATCGCGCGCAGCCCGAGGAGATACTGCAGGAACACGGTCCAGTGCCCGCCGCCCTCGAGGTATCGTGCGAGAAACCCGCCGGCCATGACGATTCGGATCGGTGCCAACGTCTCACACTCTCGTCGGCGCTACAGGCCTGCCGCGGCGAGCAACCGGGCCAGCACGATCTCCGCCGCGAAGTACTCGGCGGCAATCTCGCGGGCGGCCCGGGCGTGGGTGTCGTAGTCCGTCGCGATCGCGTCGATGGCCCCAAGGGCGTCCTCCACGGTGTGGAACGCGAACAGCCCGCGACCCGTCGGAAGCACCCGGCCAAAGCCCGTGTCCTGGGTGATGACGGGCCGGCCCGCCGCCAGGTAGGAGGCGCTGCGATCGCTGAACCAGCCGGTGCGCGGTGCGACGTACTGTTCCTTGGCCACCGTGAATTCGGCGCCCGATCCGCGGAGGTAGTCGCGATACGGGAGAATGTCCATGGTCAGCGGGATGGCGTCGCGTAGCCGCCATCCATTCTCGGTGAGGAGCGCGAGCGTGTCGGCGTCCGCCTCCGTCAGCGCCAGCTCGCAGACGTGGCCCGAGCGGCGCGGAAGGTCGATGAACTTCAGGAATTGCTCGTGCTTGCTCCAGCGCAGGGTCTGCCCCTGCCACTGGATGTCCTTCGCGGTCTGGCGCCAGGTCGTGACCGTGGTCAACCGGAGTGGATTCGCACCGCCGGCCGCCGGCGTGTTCTTGCTGCTCCACCAGTCCATGACCACCGGCTGTCGCGTCGGCCGGTAGTGGAAGGGTTCGACGGGAATCCAGCACTCGGCCGACCCGAGGTTCTCTCCAAACGTGAAGTGATGCGTGTGCGAGGCCAGGGCGTCGATGGTCGAACGTTGGCCCTGCGCCACCTCGAGCTCAGCGAGGACCGGATCGGTCTCGAGGTAAAGGCGAACGGGTACACGCCGATGCTCGTCCCGGAGCAGCGTGGCGCCGGTGACGTTCAGCAACGCGTCCGCGCGCGCGAGCAGCGACGCGAGCTTCGGCGCGGCCGGTCCGTAGACGTGGCCGTCACGTGATGCGGCACGGTACGCCCACCGATCGGCGAACCCGGCCCAGGCCAGCGTCCGTTCGAGAAATCGCAGGGTGTAGCCTGGATCCTCGGTGACGGTGTTCTGTTCGAGATCGAACGGCCAGTCCCCGGTGTCTTCGACGTACCACACATCGTGGCCCAGGCGCCGGAGGCCCTCCAAGTAGTGCAGACCCTGCCAGGCGACGCCGGCGTAAGGCGAGCGTCCCAGGATGCCGAAGACGACGATGGTGCGCGATCTCATCGGGTCTCGTCGGCCGCCGTACCCCACGTCGTCTTCACGGCCTCACGGTCCACGGCGCCGTCGCGAGTGCGGGGCAGGGCGTCGGTGAACACCACGACGTGGGGCCGCTTGAATCGCGCGATGGTGGCGCCGACGTGGTCGGTCACCTGCTGGGCGGTATAACGGCCGGCCGGGCGGACCTCCACGACGGCCTTGACGGCCTCGCCCCAGCGGACGTCGGGCACCCCGTAGACGCAGGCGCCGGTGACGCCGTCCATCTGCACGATGACCGTCTCCACCTCGGCCGGGTACACGTTCTCGCCGCCCGGCTTGATCAGCTCCTTCTCGGGCTTCCGCCCGACGTAGTGCAGGTAGCCGTCGGCGTCGAAGCGGCCCACGTCGCCGGTGTGGTGCCAGCCGTTGCGGAAGGTGTAGGCGGTCACGTCCGGCTGGCCGAAGTACCCCTGGAAGACGAGGGGGCCGCGCACGACGATCTCGCCCGGCGTGCCGATCGGCACCGCGCGGTCGTAGTCGTCCACCAGGCCGATCAGCGCGGTCGGCACCGGGCGGCCGGCGGCGCCGGGACGGTCGAGCACGCGCTGCAGGCTCACGAAGCCGCTGGTCTCCGACTGGCCGAACCCGGTCCAGAACTTTGCCCCGGTCGTCTCGTGCAGGCGCTGGATGGTCGGGGGCGCGTCGAGGCCGGCGACGTCCCGGAGGCTCGGCAGCCGGCTCCCGAGCTTGTCGGCGGCGTCGAGGAGCGAGCTGAGCACCGGCGGGAAGTCCGACAGGTGGGTGATGCGGTGGCGGTCGATCAGCCGCACCACCTCGTCGGCGTCGAAGCGCGACACCACCACGCTGGCGGCGCCGGCGTGCATGTGGGCGAGCGCGGTGCCGAGCGCGGTGATGTGGAAGAGCGGCAGCGCGAGCAGATAGCGATCGGCCGGCGTGTAGCCGAAGGCGGCGATGGCCGTGAGGTTGGCGGCCACGATGTTGGCGTGGGTGAGGACGGCGCCGCGCGGGACCACATCGACCGCCGCCGTCGAGATGGCGGCGAAGGCGTCGTCGGGGGCGACCGCGGGCGACGGCGGCGCGCCCTCCCGGTAGAGCGCGGCGAGCGGCGTGAACCCGGGTGCGGCCGACTCGCCCAGCTGGTACCAGTGCCGGACGGCCGGCCGGGCGGCCGGCCAGCCGCCGACCGTGGCGAGGGCGGCCGCGTCGGCCACGAACATCACGGGAGCCGCCCGCTCCACCACCCGCTCCACCTCGGCGGCGGTGAGGCGCCAGTTGATGGGATAGGCGACGATGCCCTGGCGCGCGCACGCCCCGTACAGCTCGAGGTAGGCGACGTCGTTCTGGGCGAGGATGCACACGCGGTCGCCGCGGCCGACGCCGAGCCCGGCCAGCCCACCGGCCAGCGCGTCGACCCGATGGTGGAACTCCCGGAAAGACCACGCGCGGTCGCCCTGGAGGACGGCGGGGGCGTCGCCGTAGAGCGACGCCCCCCGCCCGATCATGTCGTAGAGGGTGAAGCCGTGGACGGCCATGACGGCGTCAGCGGCCGACGATGTCGCCCTTCATCGGCCCCAGCGCGCCCAGCAGCTCCTGCTTGGCCCCGGCCGGCACGTTGTTCTTGTCCAGGGCCTTGACGAGATTCTCGACGGTGGCGTTCCACTCGGCCTCGGTGATCTTCATCCCGGCGTGGGCCGCCTTCATGTCCTTGCCCAGGTAGGTGCAGGGGCCGCCGGTAGCATCACAGATCTGGTCGGCGAGGTTGGATTTGAACTTCTCGACCTCGGGACCCTTCATGCCCTTGAACCGCTCGTTCACCCGGGTGTCGGCGACCATGATGGTCGTGAAGTCGGTCACCACGAGCGAGATGCCCTCGCGCCCGCCCAGCCGCTTGTACAGCGAGGGCGCGCTCGGCGCGTCCGACCCCATGCTCGCGCACGCCGCCAGGTTCACCACCAGCAGAATCACCAACCCGCCCCACCCCAGCATCCGTCTCATCGTCCTGGGTCTCCTCTGATGGCTCACTAGCTGAGCCAGCGTTTGCGGCGCTTGTAGTGCTTCACCTCGCGGTAGGACTTGCGGGCGCCGACCTCGGTGAGGCCGAGGTAGAACTCCTTGATGTCGGCGTTCTCCCGCAGGGCCTCGGCGCTGCCCTCCAGCACGATGCGCCCGTTCTCCATCACGTAGCCGTGGTCGGCGATGGTCAGGGCCAGGGTGGCGTTCTGCTCGACCAGCAGCACCGTGAGCTTCTCCTGCCGGTTCATCCGCTGCACGATCTCGAAGATCTCCTCGACCAGCATGGGGGCCAGCCCCAGCGACGGCTCGTCGAGCAGGATGACGCGGGGGCCGGACATCAGCGCGCGGCCGATGACCAGCATCTGCTGCTCGCCGCCCGAGAGATAGCCGGACTGCACGTGGCGGCGGTCACCCAGCCGGGGGAAATACTCGTAGACGCGCTCGATGCCCTCGCGCACCTGGCCCCGATCGGCCCGGGTATGGCCGCCGGCGATCAGGTTCTCCTCCGCGGTCAGGTGCTCGAACACCCGCCGCCCCTCGAACACCTGCACGACCCCGCGCTTGACGACCTCGTAGGGCGGCAAGCGGTCCATCCGCTTGCCGCCCAGCTCGATCGTGCCCTTGGTGATCTCGCCACGCTCGGAGTGGAGCACGCCCGAGATCGCCTTCAGCGTGGTCGTCTTGCCGGCGCCGTTGGCGCCGAGCAGGGTCGTGATCCCCCCCTCGTGGACGTTGAGCGACACGCCCTTGAGGACGAGGATCACGCCCTCGTAGATGACCTCGATGTTGTTGAGGACGAGCATGCTACTTCTTGGCGCCCGACTCCTTGATGTGCTTGGCCACGATGTTCTGGTAGGCCGCGTACCAGTCCGTCACCTTCACCATCTTGCCGTCCTTGACCTGCCACAGCTGGACGAGCCCGCCACCCTCGTGGTCCTGGGGCGTGATCTTGAGCGGCGGGAACAGCCCGTTCAGCGTGAAGTTGCTGATCTTCTCGAAGCCGGCCTTGACATCGGCGCCGGTGATCTTGCCGTCGGGCTTGGCCTTCAGCGCGTGGCGAATGGCCTCGACGTGGATGGCGCCGACCAGCACCCCCCGGTTGTAAAAAACCGTGGAGGCCATCTCCTTGGGCGGCTCCTTACCCTGCTTCTTGTACATCTCGCGGATCTCGTTGAGGACGGGGTAGTCGCTGCCCACGCCGGCAAACTGCATCGTGGTGTAACCCTCGGCCACTGCGAACCCGCCGGCCCCGTTGATGTTGTCCTCGGCCGAGCCCCACACCATGGCCACCACCTTGCGCAGCGGGTAGCCGTTGCGCTTCAGCTCCTTGATCGACACCGACGGCCCCGCCCCGAACAGGTGGGCGACGACGAAGTCGGGCCGGAAGCGCTGGGCGATGTCGAGGGCCTGGGCGCCCATCTCGACGGCCGGCGGCGGCACCGCGAAGGTCTTGAGCGTGAACCCCTCCAGGGCCGCGATGTCCTCGAGGACCTCGATCGGCTCCCGGCCGGCCGGGTTGTCGTAGAAGAGGTAGCCGATCTTCTTGCCCTTGAGGCTGCCGCCGAGCTGCTTCTTGGCGTAGTCGACGGCGGCCGCCGCCTGCGACCAGTAGGTGGCCGCGATCGGGAAGATGTACGGGTAGCGCTGGCCGTCGGCGGCGGCGGCGCTGCCGAAGCCGGGCGAGGTACCGGGCAGCCGGTCTTCCGTCAGCTTGGCGGCCAGCGCATAGATGTGCGGCGTGCCGTAGACCATGATGCTGACGGCGCCGTCCTTCTTGTGGCGCTCGTAGGCCTCGATGGACGGCGGCACCTTGTACTCGTGGTCGATCTCCAGCGCCCTGATCTTGAACCCCTCGACGCCGCCCTTGGAGTTCACGAGCGCGATGTAGTCGTGCGTCCCCGGGCACAGCACGACGCCGACGATCTGGGTCGCCCCCGTACGGTCGCACTGCATCCCGATGACGACCTCGCCCTTGAACTGCTGGGCGAGGGCCGGCGACAGCAACCCCCCGGCGGCCATTAACAGCGCTGTTGCGAGAGCCAGGACCTGTCTCATGAGAGCTCTCCTTCCTCGCGTATCTTCAGTACGCGAACGGCCAGACACGGAAATAGCTGCGGATGTTCCGCCACAGGCGATTCAGCCCCTCGGGCTCCACGATCAGGAAGAAGATGATGAGGGAGCCGAACAGCATCAGGCGGAGGTTCGGAATCAGGTTGAGCACGGTCTGCTGGGAGAAGAACATGCCGCCGAACGCCTCCATGGCGTAGCGGATGACGATGGGCAGCAAGGTCACGAAGGCGGCGCCGAAGATCGAGCCCAGCACCGAGCCCAGCCCGCCGATGATGATCATGGCCAGGTAGTCGATCGACACGCCGATCTGGAACTGCTCGTAGTTGGCGATGCCCAGGTAGTACGTGTAGAGCACGCCGGTCACGCCCGCGTAGAACGACGAGATCGCGAAGGCCAGGACCTTGTACCGGAAGATGTTGATGCCGATGATCTCGGCGGCGATGTCCTGGTCGCGGATGGCAATGAAGGCCCGCCCGATCCGGGTCCGCATGAGGTTCATGCAGCCCACGATGGCCAGCACGACGAAGACCAGCAGGAAGTAGTACAGGTCGCGCTGGGTGTCGAGGACGATCGGGCCCAGCCGCGGCCGGGCCACGTCGATCGAGGCCTGCACGCCGCCGCTGATGAAGGTGACGTGGTTGATGGTCCACTCGATGATCAGCTGCCCGGCCAGGGTGGCGATGGCCAGGTACAGTCCCTTGATGCGCAGGGACGGGATGCCGACGATGGCCCCGATGAGCGCGGCCATGAGGCCCCCGGCCAGGAGGTTGACCGGCCACGGCGAGTCGAGGCGGTTGGCGAAGTTGGCGGCCGTGTAAGCGCCCACCGACATGAAGGCGCCGTGGCCGATGGAGACCAGCCCGGTGTAGCCGACCAGGATGTTGAGGCCGATGGCGCCGATGATGGCGATCCACACCAGATTCCCGATCGACAGGTAGTACTCGTGCAGGGTCAGCGGGATGACGAGAAAGAAGAGCACGGCCACCGCCGCCACCGTCCACCGCGCGATCGGCAGCGGATACAGCGCCATGTCCGCCTCGTACGACGTCTTCAGCACCCCGCACTCACGATGAATCATCGCCCCTGAATCCTCTCGATGCCCAACGGTGAGGGCGATGAGAACGGTGCAGATGCGAGGCGCCGCGGCAGGTCGCGGCAACGAAGCAGATGCGCCGTTATCATCGCCCTAGATCCTCTCGATGATGCGTTTGCCGAAGATGCCGTAGGGGCGAATCATCAGCGCCAGGATCATCAGGACGTAGGGGGCGAAGTCCTTGGTGCCGCCGCCGACGTAGGGGTCGACGTAGCCGGCGGCGACGTTCTCGACGATGCCGACGATGAGGCCGCCGATGATCGCCCCCGGGATCGAGTCCAGCCCGCCCAGGATCACGACCGGAAACACCTTGAAGCCCACCAGGGCCAGGTTGACGTCGACGCCGAGCAGGTTGCCCCACAGCACGCCGCCCAGGGCGGAGACGATGCCGGTCATGGCCCACGCCACCCCGAAGTACCGCTCGACGTTGATGCCCATGGCCATGGCCACCTGCTGGTTGTCAGCCACCGCCCGCATGGCGATGCCCTTGCGCGACTTCAGGAAGAACAGGCCGAAGCCGGCCAGGAAGATGAGGCTGATCAGCGCCCCGAGGAGCTGGATGGGCGGGAACAGGAACGGCCCGACCGCAATGGGCTCGTCGGGGATCGGCAGCGGCAGCGACTTGGTCCCGGCCCCGATGGTGAACGGCCCCAGGCCGCGCAGGATGGCCGCCAGCCCGATGGTCGCCATGACCACGGCGATGACGGGCCGGCCGATCAGCTTACGCAGCATGACCCGCTCGAGGGCGAAGCCGAAGAGCACCATCCCGACCAGCGCGGCCACGATGGACAGCCACAGCGGCGCCTTGAGGAGCCCGAATAGCCCGACCACGATGAGCCCGGCGATCATCACGAACTCGCCCTGGGCGAAGTTCATGGCGTCGGTCGCCTTGTAGACGAGCACGAAGCCCAGCGCGATCAGGGAGTACATCAGCCCGATGAGCACGCCGTTGGACAGCAACAGGAGCGTGAAGTGCCACTCGTCACCCATGCGCGGGGACCTCCACCACGTCCTCGATGTGCACGGTGGAGCGGGTCGTGCCCTGGCGGCCGTCCTCGTAGGTGATGGCCGTGGTGAGCTCCACCGTATCGTGCCCGGCGTAGAACGCGTCGACGACCGGCGCGTACTTCTCGGCCACGTAGCGGCGCCGGACCTTGCGGGTGCGGGTGACCTCGGCGTCGTCGGCGTCGAGGTCCTTGGTCAGCAGGAGGAAGCGCTGGATCCGCTGGGCCTCCGGCAGCGTCTCGTTGCCCCGGCGGATCTCCTCGCGAACGAGCGCACGGACCTCGGCCTTCTGGCTCAGGTCCGTGTAGGAGGTGTAGGCGACGCTGCGCCGCTCGGCCCAGCTGCCCACCGTGTTGGGGTCGATGGCGATCATCGCGGTGACGAACGGCCGCTCGTGGCCGAAGGCGACCGCCTCCCGGATGTAGGGGCTGAACTTCAGCTTGTTCTCGATGAACTGCGGCGCGAAGGCGGTGCCGTCGCGCAGCGCCCCCACGTCCTTGGCCCGGTCGATGATGACCAGGTGGCCGCGGGGATCGACGAAGCCGGCGTCGCCGGTGTGGAACCAGCCCTCGGGATCGATGACCTCGCGGGTGGCCTCGTCGTTCTTGAAGTAGCCCTTGAAGATCCCCGGGCTCTTGACCAGCACCTCGCCCCGGTCGCCGATCTTGACGTCGATACCCGGACACGGACGGCCGGCCGTGGTCGGGTTGGCCTCGGCGTCGGGCTGCAGCGACACCAGCCCGGTCGACTCGGTCGAGCCATACACCTGCTTGAGGTTGACGCCGAAGGCGCGGAAGAAGCGGAAGGTGTCGGGGCCCAGCGGGGCCCCGCCCGTGTACGCCCACCGGGCCCGGCGCAGCCCCAGCTGGTCACGCACGGGGCCGTAGACGAAGAACTCGCCGAGCTTGACCAGCAGGCGCAGGCCGGACGGCACCGGCTTGCCCTCCGACCGGAGAATCTCGGCCCGCTCGGCGACGGCCCGGAACGTCTCGAACACCCACCGCTTGAGGCCGCCGGCGTCGGCGGCGCGGACCTGCACGCTGGTGAGCATGTTCTCCCAGATGCGGGGCGGCGCCAGCACCGAGGTGGGCCCCAGCTCGCGCAGGTCGCGCTGCACCGTCTCCGGGCTCTCCGGGCAGTTGACCGCGAAGCCGACCATGAGGTTGATGACCAGCGTGTAGAGCGAGTCCCCCACCCAGGCCATGGGCAGGTAGGCCAGCCAGTTGTCCTCGAGCCGGATGTCCTCGGCCTTGATGAGTGTCTGCCCGGTGCCGACCATGTTGGCGTGCGTCAGCATGGCGCCCTTGGGGTGGCCGGTGGTGCCCGAGGTATAGGCGATCAGGGCCAGCTCGTCGGCCCGGCCGGTGTTGATCTCGGACTCGAAGCGGCCCGGTTGCTCGGCGCCGAAGCGCCGCCCCAGCTCCTCGATCTCGGTCAGCGGTCGCAGCCACGGGAACGAGTACTGCGACATCCCGCGCGAGTCCTCGTAGAGCAGCAGGCGGAGATTCGTCAGCTGGTCCTTCAGCGCCAGGATCTTGTCGACCTGCTCCTGATCCTCGGCGACGATCACCGAGACCTCGGCGTGGTTGAGGACGTAGGCCAGCTCGTTGGCGATCGCGTCCTGGTAGACCGGCACCGAGACACCGCCCACGCACATGGCGGCCACCTGCGCCCAGTAGAGCCGGGGCCGGTTGTCGCCGATGACCGACAGCTTGTCGCCGCGGGCGAAGCCGAGCGAGACCAGGCCGAGCGCGATGTCGCGCACGTGGGCGTGGTAGTCGCGCCACGTGAAGGTCTGCCAGATGCCCCGGTCCTTCTCGCGGATGGCCGGCCGGTCGGCGTACTGCTGGGCGTTGCGGAGCAGGTAGCGGGGCAGCGTCGGCAGCTCAGCCACGGCGTCGCTCCGCCGGCGCGCCCTTGGGGTCGCCGAGATAGGCCTTGATCACCTGCGGATTGGCGCGGACCTCGTCGGGTGTGCCGTCGGCGATCTTGGTGCCCATGTCGAGCACCGCCACCCGGTCGGAGATGTCCATGACCACCCCCATGTCGTGCTCGATCAGGATGACGGTCGTGCCCCACTCCTCGTTGACGTCGAGGATGAAGCGCGCCATGTCCTCCTTCTCCTCGTGGTTGCAGCCGCCCATCGGCTCGTCGAGCAGCAGGATCTTGGGATCGAGGGCCAGCGCCCGTCCCAGCTCGACCCGCTTCTGCAGGCCGTAGGCCAGGGAGCCGGTCGGCCGCTTCCGCAGATCCTGGATGCGGAGGAAGTCGATGATGTCCTCCACCCGCTTGCGGTGGGTGACCTCCTCGCGCTGGGCCAGGCCCCAGTAGACGAAGGCGCCCAGCACGCCCGTCTTCATGTGCACGTGGCGGCCGAGCATGAGGTTGTCGAGCACGGTCATGCCGCGGAAGAGCGCGATGTTCTGGAAGGTGCGCGCCACCCCGCGCTCGGCGATGCGGGAGGGGGCGGCGTGGGTGAGGTCGGCCCCCTCCAGCACGATGCGGCCGCTGTCGGGGTGGTAGAAGCCGCTGATCATGTTCAGCAGCGACGTCTTGCCGGCCCCGTTGGGGCCGATGACCGACAGCAGGTCGCCCTCGTTGACGTCGAGGGAGACCCGGTTGACGGCCTGCACGCCCCCGAAGGCCTTGGAAATCTCCTGGATCTGCAGCAATGCGCTCATGACAGCCACCGTTTACGCCGGCGGTAATGTTTGACGTCGCGATAGCTCTTGCGCTGTCCAACGCCGGTCAATCCCAGGTAAAACTCCTTGATGTCCTCGTTCTCGCTGATCGTGCGGGCGTCGCCGTCCAGCACGATGCGCCCGGTCTCCATCACGTAGCCATGCTGGGCATAGCGCAGCGCAACCGTGGCGTTCTGCTCGGCCAGCAGGACCGCCACCTTCTCCTCGCGGTTGAGCCGGCTCACGATCTCGAAGATCTCCGCCACCAGCATGGGCGCCAGCCCCATCGACGGCTCGTCCAGCAGCATCAGCCGCGGGTGAGCCATGAGGGCCCGGCCGATGGCGAGCATCTGCTGCTCGCCGCCCGAGACGTAGCCGGCCTTGGTCCCCCGGCGTTGGGTCAGCCGGGGGAAGTAGGTATACACCAAGTCGAGGTCGCGTTTGAGAGAGTCGCCGTGGCGGCGGGTGTAGCCGCCGGCCAGGAGGTTCTCCTCCACCGTGAGATGCTCGAACACGTGGCGCCCCTCCATCACCTGCACCACGCCCCGGGTGACGATCTCGGCGGCGCTCCGGCGCTGGATGGGCGCCCCCCCGAGCTCGACCGTCCCCTTGGTGATGTCGCCGCGCTCGGTCCGCAGGAGCCCGGAGATCGCCTTCAAGGTCGTGGACTTGCCGGCGCCGTTGGCGCCGAGCAGGGCCACGATGCCGCCCTCGGGGACCCGGAGCGAGACACCCCGCAACACGAGGATGACGTGATCGTAGATCACCTCGATGTTGCTGACCGCCAGCAGCGGTCGGGACAGCTCGCCCGGATCCCCCACGGCCGCTACTTCTCCTTTGCGCAGTCCCGGACGGTGTAGCCGAGCTTCTTGCCCTCCTCCACCGCCGCCGCCTCCAGCTTGGGCCGGACCACGTCGCGCATGGGCTCGATCCAGTCGGAGACGACGCCCCACTTCTTGCCGTCCCACTGCTGGATCATCACGGGGCCATTGCCCTCGTGGTCCTCGCACGACATCTTGACCGACCGCGTGAAGCCCTTCATGCCCAGCTCCTCCAGCCGCTTCTCGGTCACGTTGAGGTGCTCGAAGCCCCACCGCACCTGCTCGCCGGTCGGCGACTGGGTCTTGAAGTTGGTCATGGCGGCCCGGATGGCCTCGGTGTCGAACATCATGTTGACCACGCCCCGGTTGTAGAGCACCTCGCCGACGGTGGCCTTGTCGCCGGCGCCCTTGCCCTTGTCGTAGACGTGCTTGAGGATGTCCTGGATCACCTTGAAGTTCTGCCCGGGGGCGGTGAACGCCGTCGACTTGTAGCCCTTGGCGGCCTCGCCGGTCGGGATCACGTCGGCCTCGCTGCCCGTCCACCAGTTGCCGACGACGTGGTCCATCGGGTAGTTGATGGCGGCCACTTCCTTCACCGCCACCTGGTTCATCACGCCCCAGCCGGAGACGTAGATCCAGTGGGGATTGATGCGCCGCACCTGCAGCCAGGTCGACTTCTGCTCCTGGCCTGGGTGATCGACCGGCAGCAGGGTCAGCTCGAAGGCGTACTTGCGGGCCAGGTCCTCCAGGGTCGGATTGGCCTCCTTGCCGTAGGGGCTGTTGTGGAAGACGTGGACGATCTTCTTGCCCTTGAGCTTGTCGAGCCCACCCTCCTGCTGGCCGACGTACTTCACGAAGGCCGAGGCCTGGCTCCAGTACGTGGTGGGGAAGTTGAAGACCCACGGAAACCAGCGGCCGTCGGCGGCGGCCGTCATGCCGTAGCCCATGGAGTGCACGGGGATCTTGTCGACGGCGGCCTTGGGAATGAGCTGGTAGGTGATGCCGGTGCTGTAGGGGTTGATCACGAGCGGGTTCTTGCCCTTCAGTCGCTCGTAGCACTCCACGCCCTGCTTGGTGTCGTACTGGGTCTCGCACTCTTCGACGGTGATCTTCACGCCGTTGATGCCGCCGTCACGCTCGTTGAGGAGCGTCAGGTAGTCGCGCAGCCCGTTGGCCAGCGGGGTGCCGCTCGGCGCGTAGGGGCCGGTGCGATAGACCAGCAGCGGAATGTAGAGGGTCTTGTCCTGGGCGGACACGGCGCTGGCCAGCGGCCCGCCGGCCACCGCCACCGCCAGCAGCGCGATCAGCAGTCTGCGTCTCATCATGGGTCTCTCCTCCGTCCGGGTTAGTGAGGGAACGGCCACAGCCTCAGTTTTTCCTTGGTGATCGACCACAGCCGGGCCAGGCCGTTGGGCTCGACGATCAGGAAGAAGACGATCAGGCCTCCGAAGGTCATCAGCTCGATCTGCTTCTGGGTGTCGGTCGGCAGCGCCAGGCCGAGGAAACGGGGGACGTTGGTGAGGAAGATCGGCACCAGCACGATGAAGGCCGCGCCCAGGAACGAGCCCAGCACGCTGCCGAGCCCACCGATGATGACCATGAACAGCACGAGGAACGACAGGTTGATGTCGAAGGCCAGCGTCTCCACGCTGCCGAGATACAGGAAGAGCAGCTCGGCCCCGGCCACGCCACAGTAGAACGACGAGATGGCGAAGGCCAGGAGCTTGGTCGGCAGCGGCCGGATGCCGATGATCTCGGCGGCGATGTCGCGGTCGCGGATGGCCATCCACGAGCGACCCACCCGGCCCCGCACGAGGTTCTTGGCGACGAAGGCCAGGCCAACCACCATCGTGAGCGCGACCAGGTACCGCACCGGCGCCGTGGCCTGGGGCCCGGTGACCATCACGCCCAGCACCGTCCGGGGCGGCGCGGTGGCGGTGCCCGACGGCGCGTAGTTCACGAACCAGCCCACCTTGTTGAACAGCCAGATCAGGAAGAACTGCGAGGCCAGCGTGGCCACCGCCAGGTAGAACCCCTTGATGCGCAGGCTGGGGATGCCGAACAGGACGCCGACCAGGGCCGCCGCCACCCCGGCCAGCAGGAACACCGCCAGGACGTTGAGGGCCGGGAAGGCGGTGGTGAGCTTGAAGCCGGCGTAGGCACCGACGGCCATGAAGCCGCCGGTGCCGAGCGAGAGCTGGCCGGCGTAGCCGGTCAGCAGATTGAGCCCCAGCGCGGCCAGCGCGTAGATCAGGAACGGGATCAGCACCGCCTGCAGCCAGTACTCGGTGGCCGCCAGCGGCACCGCCACGAACGCCGCCACCGCCGCCAGCCCCACGACGATCCGATCCTGGAGGATCGGAAAGATCGCCTGATCCGCCCCATAGCTCGACTTGAACTGCCCCGCCTCGCGGTAGATCACGCGCTATTCTCGGGCGAATCAGCGGGTCCGACGGCGATCAAAACGGCCCAGATGCTAGGCGCCGACGAGCGACGACTGAGGCCTGGGCCGCCCACGCCGCAGGGAGGAGCGAGTCGGCAACGACGCAGATGGGCCGTTTTCACGCCGTCCGTCAGACCCGCTCGATGATCTTTTCGCCGAACAAGCCCTGGGGCCGGATCAAAAGAAAGCCGAGCGCCAGGACGTAGGCGAACCAGTTCTCGATGGCGCCGCCGACGAGGGGGCCCCAGTAGACCTCGCCGAGCTTCTCGCCGACGCCGATGATGAGGCCGCCCACGATGGCCCCGGGCACGGACTCGAAGCCGCCCAGGATCAGCACCGGCAGGGCCTTGAGGGCGATGAGCGAGAGGCTGAACTGCACGCCGCTCTTGGCGCCCCACATGATGCCGGCCACCAGGGCCACGATGCCGGCCACCGACCACACCACCACCCAGATCGTCTTGAGCGGGATGCCGATGGACAGCGCGGCCTCGTGGTCGTCGGCCACCGCCCGCAGGGCCCGGCCGATCCGCGTGCGCTGAAAGAAGACGGCCAGGACCGAGACCAGGATGGCGGCGGTGATCGCGGCGAACAGCTCGAGCTGGTTGATCTGTACGCCCTTGACCAGGAAGGACTTGTCGGGGATGCCGACGTCGAGCCGCTTGACGTTGGCTCCCCAGATCATCTCGCCGAACCCCTCCAGGAAGAAGTTCAGCCCGATCGTGGCCATGAACAGGATGATGTGCGCCTGGTTGACGAGCGGGCGCAGCACCAGCCGCTCGATGGCGAAGGCCAGCGCGATCATCACGCCCGTCGTCAGCACGAGCGCCACCGGCACCGGCACCCCGCGCTCGAGCAGACCGACCAGCGTCAGCGCCGCGAACAGCACCATCACCCCCTGGGCGAAGTTGAAGACGCCGGAGGCCTTGTAGATGAGGACGAAGCCGAGGGCGACGAGCGAGTAGAGGAGCCCGGCGAAGATCCCGCCCAGCACCACCTCCACCAGGAAAGCCGGCGAGCCGGCCATGTCCTTGAAGGGAGCGACGAAGACGGCGGCGATGGCGTCCACGGTCAGGCCGTCTTCTCGTCGTGGGCGACGCCCAGGTAGGCGTCGAGGACGGCCGCGTCCTTGCGGACCAGCTCGGGAGGCCCGTCGGCGATCGTACGGCCGTAGTCGAGGACGACCACGTGGTCGGAGATGTCCATGACCACGCCCATGTCGTGCTCGATCAGCGCGATGGTGGTGCCGAACTCACCGTTGACGTCGAGGATGAAGCGGCACATGTCTTCCTTCTCCTCGACGTTCATCCCCGCCATCGGCTCGTCGAGCAGCAGGAGCTGCGGCTCGGCCGCCAGCGCCCGGGCCAGCTCTACCCGCTTCTGCAGGCCGTACGGCAGCCGCCCCGCCGACGTCTTGCGGATGGCCTGGATCTCCAGGAAGTCGATGATCCGCTCGACGAACGCGCGGTGCTCGAGCTCCTGGCGCCGGGCCGGCCCCCACCACACGGCGTCGAGCAGGAAGCTGCCGCGCATCTTCATGATCCGCCCGGTCATGATGTTGTCGAGCACGGTCATGCCCCGGAACAGGGCGACGTTCTGGAAGGTGCGGGCGATGCCGAGGGCGGCGACGTCGGGCGGCGCCAGGTGCGTGCGATCGCGGCCGGCGAAGCGGATGCGGCCCTCGAAGGGATGGTAGAAGCCGCTGATGCAGTTGAGCAGCGTCGTCTTGCCGGCGCCGTTGGGGCCGATG
Source organism: uncultured Candidatus Rokubacteria bacterium (assembly GCA_963734175.1). Lineage (GTDB taxonomy): Bacteria > Methylomirabilota > Methylomirabilia > Rokubacteriales > CSP1-6 > AR5. The sequence continues at coordinate 71,943 of CAVTGC010000008.1, read as the reverse complement.
ATGGCGGCGATCTCGCCTCGCGGGATCGTGAGGCTGACGCGGTTGAGGGCGAGAAGCGCTCCGAAGCGGACGCTGATGCCGTCGACCTCCAGCAAGGGGCCGGCGGTCTCGGTCACCGGGACGGGCACTCCCGGATGGCGACGTCGGCGCGGATGGTGCCCGTCCGCCCGTCCTCGTAGGTGACCCGGGCCTCCACCGTCACCCGGTCCCGGTCGCCGTACAGCGCCTCGATGAGCGGCGCGTATTTTTCGGCGATGTAGCCCCGCCGCACCTTGCGGGTGCGCGTGATCTCCTCGTCGTCGGGATCGAGCTCCTTGTGCAGGATGAGGAACTTGCGGATCTGCGCTCCCCGCAGTACCTCGTCCTCGGTGGCCAGGCTCCGGTTCACGCGCGCGACCTCCTGCCCGATGAGCTCGTAGACCTCGGGCTTCTGGCTGAGGTCGGTGTAGCTCGTATAGGCAATCCCCCGCCGCTCGGCCCAGTTCCCGACCGACCCCAGGTCGATGTTGATCAGCACGGTGACGTAGGGTCGGCCCGGGCCCAGCGTGACCGCCTCCTTGACGTAGGGGGAGAACTTCAGCTTGTTCTCGAGGTACTTGGGCGCGAACACGGTGCCGTCGGCCAGCCGCCCCAGATCCCGGGCGCGGTCGATGATCTTCAGGTGCCCGGCCTGGTCGAGGAAGCCGGCGTCGCCCGAGTGGATCCAGCCGTCCTCGACCGTCTGCCGCGTCGCCTCGGGGTTCTTGAAGTAACCCTGGAAGACGCCGGGGCTGCGGAACAGCACCTCGCCCGCCTCCGAGATCTTGATCTCCACCCCCGGCATCGGGGTGCCGACCGTGTCGAGCCGGACGTCACCGTCCCGCTGCACGGCCACGAACACGCTGGCCTCGGTCATGCCGTAGAGCTGCTTGACGTTGATGCCGAGCGCGCGGAAGAAGACGAAGATCTCGGGGCCGAGGGCCTCGCCGGCCGTGTAGGCGATGCGGATGCGCCGCATCCCCAGGTTGTCGCGCAGCGGCCCGCAGACGAGCAGGCGACCCAGGGGCGCCAGCAGCCGCGGCAGCAGCGGCAGCGGCTGCCGGTTGAGCCGGCGGCGCTCGAGATCCTGGGCCAGGCCCAGGAAGGCATGGGTCAGGGCGCGCTTGGGCCACGCGGCGTCCTCGATGCGGATCAGCACGCTGGTCAGGAGATTTTCCCAGATGCGCGGGGGCGCGAAGAAGTAGGTCGGCCCGATCTCCTTGAGGTCGTGCAGGACGGTGGCGGCGCTCTCCGGACAGTTGATGGCGAACCCGGCCACGATGGCCTGCGCGTAGGACAGCATGTGGTCGCCGACCCAGGCCATCGGCAGGTAGGCCAGCGCCTCGTCGTCGGGGCGCAGCCCCTCGCGCTCGGTCGCGCTGCGCGCCGTCACGATCAGGTTGCGGTGGGACAGCATCGCGCCCTTGGGGGTGCCGGTGGTCCCCGAGGTGTAGCAGATGACCGCGGTGTCCTCGGCGCCGCCCCGCGCGACCTCGTCGTCGAAGTGCGTCGGATGGCCGAGCGCAAACTTCTCGCCGCGCTCCTCCAGCTCGGCCAGGCTCAGGAGCCCCGGCTCGGAGTAGCCCCGCAGGCCGCGGGCGTCGACGTACACGATGAACTCGAGCCGCGGGCAGCGCGCGCGGACATTCAGGAGCTTGTCGACCTGCTCCTGGTCCTCGGCCACGGCGAAGCGCGCCTCCGAGTGGTCGAGGATGTAGACCAGCTCCTTCTCGATCGAGTCCTGGTAGAGGGGGACGGGAATGCCGCCGAGGGCCTGGGTGGCGAGGACCGCCCAGTACAGCTCGGGCCGGTTGTCGCCGATGATCGCCGTCGCGTCGCCCCGAGCGAAGCCCAGCGAGGCCAGCCCCAGCGCGATCCGGCGACTACGTTCGAGATAGTCGCGCCAGGTGTAGGCCTGCCAGATGCCGAGGTCCTTCTCGCGGATCGCCACCCGGTGCGGCCGCTGCTCGGCGTTGGCGACGACGAGCTTGGGGAACGTGTCGAGCGACGAGGCCGCACTGCTCATCGTCTCTTGTGTGAACCTCCGCGCTGCGTTGACGGTCGAGGACTCCCGGCTCTGGCGGGCTCGCGAGTGGCGAGAGTGTAGCCAAGCCCCCGGGGGGCTGTCAAGCAATTGGGTCGGTATGACGAGGACTTACGACGCGGGCGAGCCGGATCCTCAGGCGACCGGCTCGCCGTCGAGCACGGCGCGCACCTTGCGGGCGAGCTCGTCGGGGGTGAACGGCTTGGCCATGTAGGCCAGGCCGGTGTCGAGCACGCCGTGGTGAACGATCGCGTGATCGGTATACCCGGACATGTAGAGGATCTTCATGTCGCCGCGGAGCGGTGACAGCCGGTCGGCGAGGTCGCGGCCGCTGCCGCCCGGCATGACGACGTCGGTCAGCAGCAGCTGGATCACGCCCGGGTGGGCCGCCGCCACCTGCATGGCCTCGTCGGCTCCGGAGGCCGCCAGCACCGAGTAGCCGCGCTCACGCAGGATCTCGCAGGCCAGCACGCGCACCTCCGCCTCGTCCTCCACGACCAGGACCGTCTCCCAGCCCGGTGCCACCGGCGGCAGCGGCGGCTCCTCGACCGGGGACCCCATCGGTTCGTCGAAGACCGGCAGGCCCACGCGAAAGGTGGCCCCCCGGCCCGGCTGGCTCTCGACCCACACGATCCCGCCGCTCTGGCGCACGATGCCGTACACGGTCGACAGCCCGAGCCCGGTGCCCTGCCCCGGCGCCTTGGTCGTGAAGAACGGCTCGAAGATCCGGGACGCCGTCCCCGCGTCCATGCCGACGCCGGTGTCGCTCACGGTGAGCTGCACGTGGAGGCCGACGGGTGCGCCCTCGAGGCGCCGGGCGTGGGCGGCGTCGAGCACCACCTCGGCCGTCTCCAGGGTCAGGCGGCCGCCGCGCGGCATGGCGTCGCGCGCGTTGACCGCGAGATTGACGATCACCTGCTCGATCTGGGAGAGGTCGGCCCGGACCCGGCGCACGGCGGTCAGCCGTGTGGCCAGCTCCACGTTCTCGCCGATCAGCCGCCGCAGCATCGGCGTGATGCCGTCGACGACGGCCGTGAGGTCGAGGGCCTGCGGCTTGAGCACCTGCTTGCGGCTGAAGGCCAGCAGCTGGCGGGTGAGGCCGGCGGCGCGCTGGGCCGTCTCCTGGATGAGCGCCACGCCGCGGTGGGTCGGAGTGCCCTCCGCCATGCGGGGCAGCAGGATCGCGCACCGCCCGAGGATGACCGTGAGGAGGTTGTTGAAGTCGTGGGCGACGCCGCCGGCCAGCTTGCCGACCGCCTCCATCTTCAGCGCCTGTCGCAGCTGCTCCTCGGCGCGCCCGAGCGCCTCGTCGGCCTCCCGCCGTTCCAGGAAGAGGCCGATGCGGCCGGCGGCGTCGGCCACGGTGGCGCGCAGATCCTCGTCGACCTCGCGTCCCTCGGTCGCGAGAACGACCACGCCCAGCACGTCCCGGGTGCCGCGCAGCGGCACGGCCAGCGAGGCCACCGCGTCCGTCGAGCTCCACTGCGCCTGCCCGGTCGTCCACGCCCGGCCCACCAGCCCCACGCCTCGCGCCACGGTCAGGTCGCCACCGCTGATGACCTGCTCGGCCAGGGCCAGGCCGTCGGCGCGCCAGGTCCCCGCGCAGCGCAGGGCGCCGGCGTCCGGATCGACCAGCCAGCACTCACCCCGGTCCCAGCCCAGCGTCTCGCCCAGGGCCTCGACGACGCGGGCCAGCGCCTTGCCGGGGTCGTCGGCGTCGGCCAGGATGCGCGTCACCGCGAACCGCGCGGCCTGGCGCCGCTCGGCCTCACGCCGCTCGACCTCGCGCTGCTCGAGGTTGCCGGCCATGGTGTTGAACGCCGCCACCGTGGGCGCGATCTCCACGAAGCGGGTCACCGGCATCCGGGCCGCCAGGTCGCCGGCGCCGAAGCGGGCGGCGCTCGCGGCCAGCTCGCGCACCGGGCGCAGGCCGCGGCCGAGGATCACGTACATGAGCACGAGCAGCACCACGAGCAGGATGCCCTGCATCACGATGTCGGAGCGGATCTCGGCCCACACCTCGCTCTCCAGGCGGTGCGAGGCGGGGGTGACCGCCAGCACGGCGTAGACGACCGGCTCGGAAGCCAGGCGCGCGCGGTGCTCGGCCCGCTGCAGGCCCAGGGCGTAGCGAATGATCCGGGGGGCGGCGGACTCGGGCAACCGGGCCGGGGAGGCGTCCAGCATGAGGCGCCGACCGTCGGGCTCGTAGAGCGCCACGCGCGCCCACACCAGGTCCGCGTTCAGCTCGCGCAGGGTCTGCTCGGCCGTCGCCAGGTCGCCAACGATGAGGGCGTTGAGCAACAGCGGCGTGCCGGCGGCCATCAGGCGGGTGGTCTCGGCGGCGAGGCGGGCTTCGGCCGCCTGGCTCCGCTCGCTCAGGGTCACGACCAGCTCGCCCAGGGTGACGGCCAGGATCGCGACGCCCGTCAGGCCGAGCAGGAGCGTGCGGAGGCGGAGCCTCACTGACCGATCAGGCGATATACGTGCCGGACGCTGTCGTAGTCGCGGTCGGTGGCCGGCTCGAACCCGCGCGACGCCGCCCGGGTCAGGATCGGCGCCGCAGCCGGGTCACTCTTCATGCCGATCAGCGCGTTGCGCACCTTCTCGACGACGGGAGCGGGCAGGCGCGAGTGGGCGATCACCGCGAGGTCCGGGTAGCCCTGGGAGACGAAGATCTCGCGGAAGACCAGCCCCTCGCGCTCGGCGTACTGGGCGAGGAACCGCGAGTTCACGGCCCCGCCATCGACGCGTCGAGCCTTGAGCTGGGCCAGCACCCCCTCCTGGTTACCGGCGAAGACCTCCTCGACCTTGACCCCGGCCTGGCGCAGGGCCAGCACGGGGACCGCGTAGCCGACGAAGGCGTCGATCGATGGGAAGGCCACGCGGCGACCGTCGAGGTCCTTCAGGCCCTTCACGACGCTGTCGGCGGGCACGGCGATGACGCCGCGGATGGGGTCGCCGGCCCAGCGGGCGATCACCCGGTAGCCGAGCGAGTCGAACTCGGTCTGGAAGACGTGGTTGGTGAAAACGAAATCGAGCTCGCCCTTGGCCATCAGCGCGTTGGTGTCCTGCACCGTCGGGCCCATGCGGAGATGCAGCGGAACGCCGGTCTGGGCGGTGACGTAGTGCAGGAGGGGGTTCCAGCGCTCGGCGGTCCGGGTCGGGCTCTGCTGGTTGAGGACCCCGAAGGCGAGCGGCCGGTCCTGGGCCAGGGCCCCGGTCACGAGGACGGCCACCGCGATCCCAGCTCCCAGCACCTTTGTCAGCCGTGCAGGTTCGTTACCCATAGTGTCCAGCATAGCCGAGGGCATCCCCGGATCCGCGACACGGAATCGCACGTCACACGGGGGCTCGGGGGCGCCCACCCCCATGAAAAATCTACACAATCAGCCCCTGGGGGACCTGGAGCGGCCTAGCCGCGCCTGCATGCGCCGATCTCCTCGTTCAGGTCAGGCGCCGCTCCACCAGCGGCAAGATGAAATAGACGACGAAGGCGGCGGCGGCCAGATACAGCATCCAGTGGACGCGGCCACCCCGCCCGCTCAGCACCTTGATGGCCACGTACGTCACGAAGCCGGCCCCGATCCCGTTGGTGATCGACCACGTGAACGGCATCACCAGCATGATGACGAAGGCCGGGATCGCCTCCTCGAAGTCGTCCCAGGCGATCTCGCGGGCCACACTCATCATGTAGAAGCCGACGATGATGAGCGCCGGCGCCGTGGCCTGGGCCGGGATCACGCTGGCCAGCGGCGAGAACCACATGGCGACGAGGAACAGGAGCCCCGTCACCACGGCGACGAGCCCGGTGCGGCCGCCCTCGGCGACGCCGGCCGCGCTCTCGATGTAGGTGGTGTTGCTGCTGCTGTTGGCCACGCCGCCCAGCGCCGCGCCCAGCGAGTCCACCAGGAGCACGCGATTGGAACCCGGCAGTCGCCCGTCCGGATCCAGGAATCCGCCCTTGCCCCCGACGCCGATGATCGTCCCGACCGTGTCGAAGAAGTCGCTGAGCATGATCGAGAACGTCACCAGCACGGTGGCGACGACGCCGAGCCGGGCGATCACGCCGAAGTCGAGCCGGCCGAACGTGGAGAAGTCGGGCAGCTGCACGATGGCGGCGGGCAGCTGGGCCGCCCCCGGCGTCGAGAAGCCCTTCCAGCCGGCCAGCGTTCCGTTCAGCCCGATGGCCAGGATGGTGGTGAGCACGATGCCCAGGAGCAGCGCACCGCGCACCCGGCGGGCCATGAGCCAGGCCGTCAGCACGAAGCCGAGCACGAAGACGACGCTGGGGAGCCCGCCCAGCGCGCCGAGCCCGACCGGCAACGGTCCCTTGTCCGGCTTCACCACGAATCCCGCCGTGAAGAAGCCGATGAACGCGATGAACAGGCCGATGCCGACGCTGATGGCGCGCTTGAGGCCGACCGGCACCGCCTCCAGCATCGCCTCCCGGAACCGCGTGACCACCAGCACGGTGATGACGAGCCCCTCCAGCACCACGATGGTCATCGCCTGGGGCCAGCTCAGTCCCCGTCCGGCCACCAGCTCGAAGGCCACCACGGCGTTGAGCCCCATGCCGGGCGCCAGCGCGAACGGATAGTTCGTCCACGCGCCCATCGCGATGGAGAGCAGGCCGGCGGTCAGGCACGTCACCGTCAGCGTCGCCGCGAACGGCAGCCCCTTGCCGTCGAGGCCGGGCACGCCGACGTAGCCGAGCACGATGGGGTTCACGAAGATGATGTAGGCCATCACCATGAACGTGGCCACGCCCGCCCGCACCTCGGTGAGGGCGTCGGTGCCGCGCGCACGCAGGTGAAACCACCGCTCGAGAGCTCCGGCGGCCATCTCAGTCGGTCTCCCGGGCCCGCTCGCGCAGCACGAACTTCTGGATCTTCCCGGTGGAGGTCTTGGGCAGGGGCCCGAAGACGACGTGGCGCGGCACCTTGAAGTGGGCGATGGCGTCGCGCAGGAAGGCGACGATCTCCTCGGCGCTGGCGCCGGCACCCGGCTTGAGGGTCACGAACGCGCAGGGCGTCTCGCCCCAGCGCGCATCGGGCTTCGCCACCACCGCGGCCTCCATCACGGCCGGGTGCCGGTAGAGCGCCTCCTCGACCTCCAGCGACGAGATGTTCTCGCCGCCGGAGATGATGATGTCCTTGCTGCGGTCCTTGATCTCGATGTAGCCGTCCGGATGCCAGACGGCGAGGTCGCCCGTGTGGAACCAGCCGCCCGCGAAGGCGCTCTCCGTCGCGCGCGGGTTCTTGAGGTAGCCCTTCATGAGCGTGTTGCCGCGCAGCATCACCTCGCCCAGCGTGACGCCGTCGCGCGGCACCGGCGCCAGCGTCGCGGGATCGGCCACCATCAGGCCCGCCGCCGTCGGGTAGCCGACTCCCTGCCGGGCCATGCGGCCGGCCCGCTCGGCGAGCGGCAGCTCCTCCCACGCCTCCTGCCAGGCGCAGAACGAGGCGGGACCGTAGGACTCGGTGAGGCCGTAGAGATGGGTGACGCGGAAGCCCATGGCCTCCATGGCGGTGATGACGGTCGAGGGCGGCGCGGCGCCGCCGGTGGCGATCTCCACGGTGTGGGCGAAGGTCTGCTTCACCTCGGCCGGGGCGTGGATGAGCATCGTCATGACGATCGGCGCCCCGCACATGTGGGTGACGCCGTGGCGGGCGATGGCCGGGAAGATCAACGCCGGATCGACCCGCCGCAGGCACACGTGCGTGCCGCCCACCGCGGTCACCGCCCACGTGTAGGTCCAGCCGCTGCAGTGGAACATCGGCAGCGTCCACAGATAGACCGTGCGGGGCGACAGGCCGAAGGTCAGCGCGTTGCCGAGCGCGTTGAGGTAGGCGCCGCGATGGTGATAGACGACGCCCTTGGGATCGCCCGTCGTGCCCGAGGTGTAGAGCAGGCAGATCGCCTGCCACTCGTCGGCGGGCGGCTGCCACGCCGCTTCGGGATCGCCCTCGGCCAGCAAGGCCTCGTAGTCCTTCTCGCCGAGCAGCCGCCCGCCCTCGTACTGCGGATCGTCGACGTCGATCACGGGGATCGGCCGCCCGAGCAAGCGCAGCGCCTCCTCGACGGTGGGCGAGAACTCGCGGTCCGTGATGAGGAGCTTCGCCTCGCCGTGGTCGAGGATGAAGGCGATGGTGCGCGCGTCCAGGCGATAGTTCAGCGGGTTGAGGACGGCGCCGGCCATGGGGACGCCGTAGTGGGCCTCCAGCATGGCGGGGACGTTCGGTGCCACGATCGCCACCGTATCGCCGCGGCCGATGCCGCGGCGGGCCAGGGCCGAGGCCAGCCGGCGGCAGCGCGCGTAGAGCTCGGCGTAGGTGAAGGCGCGGTCGCCGTGGACGACCGCCGTCTTGCCCGGATAGACCTGGGCGGCCCAGGCCAGGAACGACAGCGGCGTGAGCGACGCGAAGTTGGCCGGCCGCCGGTCGAGGTCCTGGTCGAAGGGGCCGGCCACGCCGCCCGTCCCTACAGCGGCCGGCGGAGCAGGCGGCCCAGCTCGCCGACCACGCCGCGGCGGAAGGTCAGCACGCAGACCACGAAGATGGCGCCCTGCACGATCGTCACCCAGGCGCCGAGCTGGGCCAGGTAGTTCTCCAGGCCGATCACGATGAAGGCGCCGACGACGGGGCCGAAGATGGTGCCGAGGCCGCCCAGCAACGTCATCAGCACGACCTCACCCGACATCGTCCAGTGCACGTCGGTGAGCGAGGCGAGCTGGAACACGATGGCCTTGGTGGCGCCGGCCAGTCCCGACAGCGTCGCCGACAGCACGAAGGCGATCAGCTTGTAGTGCTCGGCGCGGTAGCCGAGCGAGACCGCGCGCGGCTCGTTCTCGCGGATGGCCTTGAGCACCTGGCCGAACGGCGAGTGGATCGCGCGGTAGACGATCAGGAAGCCGAGCAGGAAGATGGCGAGCACCGTGAAGTACATCGGCAGGGTCTGGCGGAGGTCGAGCACGCCGAGCAGGGTCCCCCGCGGCACCGCCTGGATGCCGTCCTCGCCGCCCGTGAACTTCGCCTGCACCGAGAAGAAGAAGATCATCTGGGCGAAGGCCAGCGTGATGTTGGCGAAGTAGATCCCGCGGCTGCGGATGGTGAGGGCGCCGATGAGGATGCCGAGCAGCGCCGCCACCAGCGTGCCGAAGACGATGGCGGCCTCGGGCGGCAGCCCCCACACCTTGGCGGCGTGGGCGGAGGCGTAGCCGGCGCCGCCCAGGAAGGCGGCGTGGCCGAACGAGAGCAGCCCCACGTAGCCGATCAGCAGGTTGAACGCGCACGCGAAGAGGGCGAAGCACAGCGCCTTCATGAGGAACACCGGATAGACGAAGAAGGGCGCGGCGACCAGCCCGGCCACCATGACCACGAAGGCCACCACCTGGTGACGCGGGACCCGCCCGACCGCGGGCAGCGTCGACGTCGCCGGTGCCGCGGCCGGGCGCGCCGGCAAGGCCGGGGCCCCCGCCTCGCCCGCCCGGGGCTCACTCACGGGGTCCGCCCGAACAGCCCGGCCGGACGGACGAGCAGGACGAGGGCCATGATGACGAAGATCACCGTGTTCGAGGCCTCCGGATAGAAGACCTTGGTGAACCCCTCCACCACGCCCAGCGTGAAGCCGGTGACGATCGAGCCCATGATGGAGCCGAGGCCGCCGATCACCACGACGGCGAAGACGACGATGATCAGGTCGGCGCCCATGAGCGGGTTCACCTGGTAGATCGGCGCCGCCAGCGCCCCCGCCAGCGCGGCCAGCCCCACCCCGAAGCCGTAGGTGAGCGTGATCATGCGGGGCACGTTGATGCCGAACGCCTGCACCAGCGTCGGGTTCTCGGTGGCCGCCCGCAGATAGGCCCCGAGCTTCGTCCGCTCGATGACGTACCAGGTGGCCAGGCACACCACCAGCGAGAACACGATCACCCAGCCGCGGTAGTTGGGCAGGAACATGAAGCCGAGGTTGTGGCCGCCGGCCAGCTGGGCGGGAATGCCGTACGGCAATCCCGAGGAGCCGTACTGGTGGCGGAACACGCCCTGGATGACGAGGGCCACGCCGAAGGTCAGGAGCAGGCCGTAGAGATGGTCGAGGTGGTAGAGCTGCTTGAGCATGGTGCGCTCGAGGACGATGCCGATCACGCCCACCACGATCGGCGCGATCAGCAGCGCCCACCAGTAGCCGAGCCCGACCCACTGCAGGCAGAAGTACGCCACGAAGGCGCCCATCATGTACTGGGCGCCGTGGGCGAAGTTGATGATGTTGAGGAGCCCGAAGATGACCGACAGCCCCAGGCTCAGCAAGGCGTAGAAGGCCCCGTTGATCAGCCCGATGAGGAGCTGACCGAACAGGGCCTGGGTCGGTACGCCGAAGATGGTCAGGATTCCTGCGCGTTCTACTTCTTCATCACCAGCGGGCAGTCGCCCTGGTCGAGGGGGCGAAACGCCTGCTCGGCCGGGATCGTCGCGCGGATCTTGTAGTAGTCCCAGGCGTACTTGGACTCGGCCGGCTTCTTCACCTCGACCAGGTAGGCAGGGTGGATCTTGCGGCCGTCGGCCCGGATGGTCCCCTTGCCGAACAGCGGATCGTCGGTGCCGAGCTCCTTCATCTTGGCGATGACCTTGGTGCCGTCGTCGGCCTTCAGCGCCTCGACCGCCTTGAGGTAGTGCAGCACGCCCGCGTAGACGCCGGCGTGGATCATGGTGGGATGAATGCCGCGGTTTCGCTCGGCGAAGCGCTTGGCGAACGCGCGGGTATTGTCGTTCATGTCCCAGTAGAAGGTCTCGGTGAAGATCAGCCCCTGGGCCTTCTCCAGGCCGAGGGCGTGGACGTCGGTGAGGAACACCAGCAGGCCGGCGAAGTTCTGGCCGCCCTTGACGATGCCGAACTCCGCCCCCTGCTTGATCGCGTTGGTGGTGTCGCCGCCGGCGTTGGCGAGGCCGATCACCTTGGCCTTGGAGGCCTGGGCCTGGAGCAGGAAGGACGAGAAGTCCTGGGTGTTGAGCGGGTGGCGCACCTTGCCCAGCACCTTGCCGCCGTTCTTGAGGACCACCGCCTCGACGTCGCGCTCGAGCGCGTGGCCGAAGGCGTAGTCGGCGGTGATGAAGAACCAGGTGTCACCGCCCGTCTTCACGACCGCGTTGCCGGTGCCGTTGGCCAGGGCCCAGGTGTCGTACGTCCAGTGCACCGTGTTGGGCGAGCAGGCCTTGCCGGTGAGATCGGAGGACGCCGCCGAGGAAACGACGAAGGCCTTGCCCTTGTCGCGGGTGATCTGGTTGACGGCCAGCGCCACGCCGGAGTTGGGGACGTCGACGATCATGTCGACCTTGTCGGAGTCGTACCACTGGCGGGCGATCTGGGAGCCGACGTCGGGCTTGTTCTGATGGTCGGCGGAGATGATCTCGACCTTGATCCCCTTCTTGTCGGCGCCGAAATCCTCGACGGCCAGGCGGGCCGCGACGACCGACCCGGGGCCGGCCAGGTCGGCGTAGAGGCTGGACTGGTCGTTGAGGACGCCGATCTTGACGACGCCGTCCGAGACCTGGGCGGATGCCGCCCCGGCCGCGAGGAGGGCGACCAGCGTGAGTGCGAGTGCGCGTGCGATGACCATGAGATGGCTCCTTGTGTGGGATGGGTCGGCGGACTAGACGCCGAGGTACTCGTGCAGCTTGTCCATGCTGGCGGCCAGCTGGTCGTTGGGGACGAGGTCCACGACGCGGCCGTGCTCGACGACGTAGTGGCGGTCGGCCACGGTGGCGGCGAAGCGGAAGTTCTGCTCGACGAGCAGGATCGTGAACCCGTCCCGCTTGAGCCGGGCGATCGTGCGGCCGATCTGCTCGACGATGACGGGGGCCAGTCCCTCGGTGGGCTCGTCGAGCAGGAGCAGGCGGGCGCCGGTGCGGAGGATGCGGCCGATGGCCAGCATCTGCTGCTCGCCGCCCGAGAGCTTGGTCCCCTGGCTGCGCAGCCGCTCCTTGAGGTTCGGGAACAGCTCGAAGACGGCGTCGACGTCGAGCCCGCCCGGCCGCACCCGGGGCGGCAGCAGGAGGTTCTCCTCGACGCTGAGGCTGGCGAAGATCCCGCGCTCCTCCGGACAGAACGCGATGCCCTGCCGGGCGATGGCGTTGGAGGGCAGCCCGATCAGCTCGACGGCGCCGAACCGCACGGAGCCGGTCCGCTTGCGCACGATGCCCATGACGGCCTTGAGCGTCGTCGTCTTGCCGGCGCCGTTACGGCCGAGCAGCGTCACCACCTCACCCGGGAAGACGTCGAAGTCGACGCCGTGCAGGACGTGCGACTCGCCGTACCAGGCGTGAAGGTCACGCACGGCGAGCAGCGGCTCAGCCACGCCCGCCGCCCATGTAGGCCTGGATCACCTGGGGATCGCGGGAGACGCTCTGGTAGTCGCCCTCGGCGAGGACCTCCCCGCGCGCGAGGACGGTGATGGTGTTCGAAAGGTTTTCCACCACGCTCAGGTTGTGCTCCACCATGAGCACCGTGCGGTTGACCGCGACCTTCTTGATGAGCGCGGAGATCCGGCCGACGTCCTCGTGGGCCATCCCGGCCGTGGGCTCGTCGAGCAGCATCATCTCGGGATCGAGCGCCAGCGTGGTGGCGATCTCCAGCGCGCGCTTGCGGCCGTAGGGCAGCTCCACGGCCAGGGTGCCGGCGAAGGGGCCGAGGCCGACCGCCTCCAGCAGCTCGCCCGCGCGATCGTTGAGGTCGTCCAGCACGCGCTCGGAGCGCCAGAAGTCGAACGAGCGGCCGCGCCGGCGCTGCAGCGCGACCCGCACGTTCTCGCGCACCGTGAGGTGCGGGAACACCGCGGAGATCTGGAAGGAGCGCACGAGCCCCAGCCGGGCGATGTCGGCCGGGCGGCTGCCGGTGATGTCGCGCCCGTTGAACGTGATGCGGCCCGCGGTCGGCGTGAGAAAGTGCGTCAGCAGGTTGAAGCAGGTGGTCTTGCCGGCGCCGTTGGGTCCGATGAGCGCGTGGATGGTGGAGCGCCGCACCTTGAGATCGACGTTCCGGACCGCGACGAAGCCGCGGAACTCCTTCGTCAGCCCCCGGGTCTCCAGGATGACGTCGGTAGCTGCGCTGGCCTGGCTCACGACGTGAGTGGCCTGTTCGAGGTGCGCCCCGGCCTCGGCGAGAAAATCGGTTCGCCCTTGTCCCGCCAGGCGCGGTTGGCCTCGGCCGCCTCCCACGATTCCATGCAGTCGTGCTGGGCGGCCATCACGTCCTCGATGCTCGCGCGTGGATCGCGGTGGAAGGACTCGTGCAGCAATCGCTTGATGTGCGCGTTGGCGGTCGGGGCCTGGTGGCGCAGCCGCTCCAGCAGGCGAGCCACGGTGGCGTCGACCTCGGCGGCCGGACACACCCAGTTCACGAGCCCCATGGCGCGGGCCTCCGCCGGTGTCACGTCCTCGTTGAACAGCGCCAGCTCCTTGGCCCGGCCCAGGCCGATGATACGAGCCAGGCGCAGGACCGCGCCGTCGGGGATGATGCCGTGACGGGAGGCGCCGAGGCCGAGCACGGCGTCGTCGGCGGCCAGCCGCACGTCGCAGGCCAGGCCGAGCTGCAGGCCGCCGCCGATCGAGTAGCCGTGCAGCACGGCCAGGGAGACCTTGGGCATGTCCTCCAGCCAGTTCAGCGCCCGGACCCAGTGGCGGTAGAACGCCTCACCGATCGACCCCGCGGCCATGGCCGTGCGGTCCATGCCCGAGCAGAAGGCCCGCCCGGCACCCCGCAGGACGACGGCACCCACCTCGGGGTCGGTGGCGGCAGTCTCGGCGTGCTCGGCCAGGGTCGCCGCCAGCTCGGTGTCGAGCGCGTTGAGGACGGCCGGGCGATCCAGCGTGATCCACGCCACGCCGTCGGCCGCCCGATAGCTCACGGGGCGCTGGGTCATCGTCGATTGTGGACGGCGCGCGGGAGGTTGTACGATCGCGGGTGTCGGCCGTCACTCATCCAGAGTGCGGCCTAAAGTATGGAATGATCGGCAGGATGTCAAGCGAGGCGCCCCTCGGCGCGCGCAGCCAAGGAGGCAGTGAATGCCATCGATCAGCCGGCGCCGCTTTCTCGTCTCCACCTCGGGCGCCCTCGCGGCCGGGGCCCTGGCCCCGGCCTTTGTCCACGCCCAGACGTCGGTGAAGATCGGGACCGCCGTGCTGGGTGACTACGCCCTGGCCGGCCCGTTCATCGTGGCCGTCGACAAGGGCTTCTTCCGCACGGAGAACATCAACGTGGAGTTCGTGCCCTTCCGCGGGGGTCCGAACCTCGTCAAGGCGGTGATCGCCGGCGACGTGCTGCTCGGCGCCACCGGCAGCACCGACATCCTGGTCTTCCGCGAGGCGGGGATGCCGATCAAGATGGTGGCCACCCACACCGAGGGCAACCACTTCACGCTCAACGTCGCCCCCGACGTCTCCGGCCTCGGCGACCTCAAGGGCAAGTCGATCGGCGTCACCGCGGTCGGCTCCACCACCTGGATCTTCGCTCGCATGGTCGCCAAGCAGCAGGGGTGGGACGCCGACCGCGACGTCAAGATCGTCTCCCTCGGCGGCCTCGACGCCCAGCTGGCCGCCCTCGCCCGCAAGGAGATCCACGCCTTCGTGTGGGGCGACGGTGGCGCCGTCACCCAGCTGGCCGGCAAGTCGAAGATCCTCATGCGCATGGACAAGGTCACGACCCGGTGGATCAGCCAGATCCAGTACACCTCGGAGGACGCGATCCGCAAGCAGGGCGACGACATCCGCAAGGTGATGCGGGGCGTGTTCGCCGCCATCCGCTTCATGAACGACCAGACCGCCGAGGCCGCCGAGATCGTCTCCAAGAAGATCGGCTGGAGTGCGGAGGCGGTGCAGGCCGCCCACAAGGTCTCCGGCGCGCTCATGTCCCACGACGGCACCATGAGCCTGGAGGCGCTGCGCTCCATGCAGGACACGGTGCTCGAGCACGGCGTCATCAAGAAAAGGCTGCCGGTGGAGGAGCACGTCGCCCGGGAGTTCACGCCTGTCAAGGTCTAGGCCCGGCGCCAGCTGGGCGCTGGCGGCGCTGCTGCTGCTGGCCGCCCCGGGCGTCGCCCACGCCCAGCTGTTCCTGGCCACGCGGCCCGACCCCGCGTTCGGGATCGGACCGCTGTTCGTGCGGGCCTCGGTCACGCCCGAGCTGGGCCCGGTCGTCGTCGACGTGCTCTTCTCGGTGGACGTGCCGGCCGGCCGCAGTGTCGGCGACATCGCCCAGGATCTTTACCTGCTGTGGCCGAGCGCGGTGGTGGCCGATCGCGCGAGCGGGCCCCCCGATCCGGCGCTCGACAAGTACCTGGGCGAGCGCGGCTTCGACGTGATCGATAGTGGTCGCGTCGTGCTGACCAGCCGCAACCTCTATCGCGGTGAGGGCGGCGACGGCGCCGGCGCCGAGACGATCCCGGGCGGGGCGCCGTTCGCTACCTTCGTGCGTGACGACAAGGCGGTGGGGCTGTCGGCTCCGGCCACCTGGATCCGGATCCCGTGGAACCCCCGCTTCGTCAACCGCGTGTACCTGATGAACCTCAGGCTGACCACGCGTGGGATGATCAAGACCAAGCCGGCGACGTGGGTCGAGAAGACGTTCTGGGGAGCCCGACAGCGGCTGGCCCTGTCGTTCGCCGAGACCCGCCACCGGGCCGTCTTCCCGATGTACTTCCAGCACCGCGACCGCGTCATCCGCCTGAGCGACGAGCCGGCCCAGCTCACCATCAACTTCGCCGACGCCGACCACCTGAAGATCGACGAGATGTCACCGCAGTCGGCCCGGCGCCAGCTGAGCGAGACGCTGGAGAGCACCGACACCATCTCGCTGTTCCTCGACCGCTCCGAGGGGCTGACGCCCCAGGTACTGAGCGTGCAGTTCGGCTACTTCACGGGGCTACAGTCGTGGGCGCCGGTGCTCATCCCGTTCATGTTCTTCCTGCTCGGGAACGTGGCTGGCGTGCTCGTGCGCAACGTGGCCGAGCGGCTGAGCAAGCGGTGGATAGGGCGGGTGCTGTTCTGGCGGGCCGACGACCGGCCCCAGGTCAAGCAGCAGGGCACGGTGCTCGAGCAGGAGACCATCGACCAGCTCGTCCCCGGCGTGACGACCTACGACGAGGTCCTGCGCCTGTGCGGTCCCGACGTCGAGGAGCAGTCGCAGCGGACGGCGCCCGAGCGGCGCCAGCTCGTCTACCGGGGCCGGCGGGTGGTGCCGCGGCGGCGGCGGGCATTCGGGTGGCTGGCCACCGTCGCCCACTGGGACGTCGAGAAGCACGAGGTCGTCATCGAGCTCGAGCGCAACGTCGTCCTCGACGTCCAGGCCCGGGTGACGCGGGCGCGCCTCAACGCCCCCGAGTCGCCGTGAGCTCCCCGGTGACGGGCTCGGGCAGACGCATGACGACGTACGGGTTCAGGGTGATGTGCTCGCAGCAGGTGTAGCAGTAGAAGTCCAGCTCGAGCCCGGCCCGGCCCCCCATGAACTCCAGCCGGCGCGCGCAGCGGGTGTGGTGCAGTGACCCGTCGGGCGCGCGGTGCACGGTCGTCACCGGCGGAATCGCCGAGCGCGGCGTCGTGGGAGTCTTGGTGATCGGGAGCGTAGCCATCGTCATCCTCCGCGTGTGACCGTCCGCTTCGCTGCCGCCTACTCCCGCCACAGGTACGCCCAGCAGAGGGCGACCCCACCGCCACACAGCATGGCGACGACGGACAGGTACGCGGTGAGCTCGGTCCAGGTCAGCATGTCGGCCGGACAAAATAGCAATCGACGTTCCAGCCCTCCCACCGGGCCTCGATTCAATGATTTCAGCTGGATACACCGTGGCCTGGTGACGAATCCGGTCAGTCTTGAGACGGCCCTGGCGGAGGCGCCGGGCAGGAACTGTCCGGTCCGAGGGGCTAGGAGCTACGCCAGCGGGACAGGCGCTCGTTGACGGCGTCGAGCCCCAGCACGATGGCGATCGACGCGGCCGAGACCAGCGCGGTGGCCGCGAACAGCTCGGGCGCCTGGAAGCCGTTGGCGAGCGAGTTGAGCACGTGGCCCATGCCGCGGATCCCCGCGAACATCTCGACGACGAGCACGCCGAGCAGGCAGAAGACGATCCCCAGCCGCATGCCGGCCAGCACGGTGGGCACGATGGCCGGCAGCACCACCTTCCAGTAGAGCTGCCAGCGGCTGGCGCCGAAGGCGCGGGCCACGCTGATCAGCGTGCGATCGACGTCGCGGACACCTCCCGCCACCAGCACCAGGATCGGGAAGAGCCCGTGGATGGTGCCGTACAGGATCGCCGGGGTGGTCCCGAAGCCGAGCAGGAGCACGATCCACGGCAGCACCAGGATCTTCGGCATCCCGTACAGGGCCACCACGAAGGGGTTCAGGACCTCGCGCAGGACGCGCACGGAGCCGAAGGCCAGGCCGAGGCCGACGCCAAACACGACCGACAGCACGTAGGCGATGGCGGTCTTCACCAGGGTGTCGCCGAGCGCGGCCAGCGCCCCGCCCCCGATCCGCCCGAAGGCCCGGGCCACCGCGCTCGGAGCCGGGACGAACAGCGGGTCGACCCAGCCGGCGCGCGATACCGCCTCCCACGCGGCCAGCAGCGCCAGCACGCTGGCCACCTGCACGGCGAGCACGCGCCCGCGGCCGGCCACTACTCCGTCCACCGCCGTGCGCGGCGCTCGACGAGTCCGGCCACCGCGTCGGAGCCGACGACCACCACGAGGGTGACGCAGACCAGCGCGACGTAGTCGGCGGTCCGGAACAGGCCGTAGGCGTGGTTGATCAGCGTGCCCATCCCCGCCCGGGCCCCCAGGATCTCGCCGACGATGACGCCGACGACGGTCAGGGCCAGCCCGGTGCGCAGTCCGCCGACGAGGGTGAACAGCATGGCCGGGAGCATGACCTTCCCGAACACGGTCGCCGGGCCCGCCCCGAACGCTCGCGCCACCGCGATCATGTGGGGATTGGCCTGGCGGATGCCGGCCAGCACCGCCAGCGTGATGGGAAAGAAGCCGAGCAGGAAGCCGAAGGCGATCTTGGACGCTGCGTCGAGGCCGAAGAAGAGCATCAGCGACGGGTACCAGACCACGGCCGGCACCGCGTAGAGCGCGGCCACGATCGGCCCGTACGCCCGCCCGACGAGGCGGTTCAGCCCGAGGGCCGCCCCCACGCCGACGCCGGCCGCGATCGCCAGCAGGTAGGCGACGACGATCTCGCGCAGCGTCAGGGCCAGGCTGGCCGGCAGGTCGGGGTAGGAGTCCAGCGCGAGCAGGCGGCCGAGCGCCGGCACCACCGCCGACGGCGGTACGTACAGCAACGGGTTGGCGGCGCGGGCGCCGATCTCCCACGCGGCCAGCGTCACGACGAGGATCGCCGCGCGGAGCGCGAGGATCCGCATGTCAGCGCTCGCCCATGGCGCGCAGGGACTCGTCGCGGATCTCGCTCCAGAGCCGGGCGCGGAGCGTGGCCATCTCCGTCGATTCCATCGCGCGCGGGTACGGCATCGGCAGGTCGAGCACGCTCTTGATGCGGCCGGGGCGGGCGGTCATGACGACGACGCGGGTCGAGAGCGCGAGGGCCTCGTGCAGGCTGTGGGTGACGAAGACGACCGTCTTGCGCAGCCGGCGCCAGATGTCGAGGAGCCACTCGCCCATGAGCAGGCGCGTCTGCTCGTCGAGGGCGCCGAAGGGCTCGTCCATCAGGACGATGGGCGTGTCGATGGCCAGGGCGCGGCCGATGGCCACCCGCTGGCGCATGCCGCCCGAGAGCTCGCGAGGATAGCGGGCGGCGAAGTCGCGCAGGCCGAGCGGACCGAGCAGGTCGGTGGCGATGGCGCGGCGACGCTCGCGGGCCACGCCCTGCAGCTCGAGGCCGAACTCGACGTTCTCGAGGGTGGTCCGCCAGGGGAAGAGTCCGGGGTCCTGGAAGACGGTCGCCACCCGGCGGGGATCGGGTCCGGTCACGGCGCGGCCGTCGACCTCGATGCGGCCGGCGTCGGGCGTGACCAGGCCGCCGATCATGCCGAGCAGCGTCGACTTGCCGCAGCCGGACGGGCCGATCACCGTGCAGAACTCGCCGGCGCCGACGCCGAGGGAGACGTCGCGCAGGGCCTCGACGGGGCCGGCGCTCGTCCGGTAGCGCTTGCCGACCCGATCGACGGCGATCAGGTCGCTCACGACAGCTGGAGGATCTCCCGGGCGATCACCATGCGCTGGATCTCCGAGGTGCCCTCACCGATCTCGGTGAGCTTGGCGTCGCGGAAGATGCGCTCGACGGGGAACTCCGTGATGTAGCCGGCCCCGCCGTGGACCTGCACGGCCTTGCTGGCGGCCTTCATCGCCGCCTCGGAGGCGAAGACCTTGGCCATGGCGGCGGCGTGCATGGCCGGGCGTCCGGCGTCCTTCAGCCACGCCGCCCGCAGCGTGAGCAGCCGGGCCACCTCGACGTCGGTGGCGATGTCGGCCAGCATCCCCTGCAGCCCGTTGAACTCGGCCAGCGTCTTGCCGAACGCCGAGCGCTGCTTCATGTACTTGGCCGCCTGGTCCACCGCGGCCTGGGCGATGCCGACCGCCATGGCGGCCATCGCGATGCGGCCGCCCTCCAGCACCTGCATGGCCTGCACGAACCCCTGCCCCGGCTCGCCGAGCAGGTGGTCGGCCGGCACCCGCGCATCCTCGAAGATCAGCTCGGCCGTGTCGGAGGCGTGCAGCCCCAGCTTGCGGTAGGGCCGGCCGGCGGTGAAGCCGGGCGTGCCCTTCTCGACGACCAGGGCCGAGATGCCCCGGGCCTTCTTGCCGGGGTCGGTGCGGGCCATGACGACGGCCATCTCGCCCACCGAGGCGTTGGTGATGAACGCCTTGCTGCCGTTGAGGACCCAGCCGCCGTCGCGCGCCTCCGCCCTGGTGCGCAGCGCGGCGGCGTCGGAGCCGGAGCCGGGCTCGGTCAGGCCCCACGCCCCCAGCACCTCGCCGCTGGCCAGCCGCGGCAGCCAGCGTTGCTTCTGCTCGGTCGAGCCGAACAGCGCCACGTGGTTCGTGCACAGCGAGTTGTGGGCCCACATGGTGATGCCCACCGAGGCGTCGCCGCGGTTCAGCTCCTCCACGATCAGCGCGTAGGAGACGTAGTCGAGGGCGGCGCCGCCGTACTCCTCGGGCACCAGCACGCCCATGAAGCCCAGGGGCCCGAGCTTGGCCACGATGGCGTGGGGGAACTCGTGGGCCGCGTCGTAGGGGGCGATCTTGTCGCCCAGCTCGGCGTCGGCGAACTCGCGGGCGGCGTCGCGGATGCGCCGCTGGTCGTCGGTCAGCTCGAAGTTCATCGTCTCCGTTCTCCCGTCATCGGAGCACGGTGTCGGCGCGGGTCAGCAGCGCGGGGCTCACCGTGATGCCGAGAGCCTCGGCGGCCCTCGCGTTGAATACGAATTCGAACGTCGTCGGTTGCTCGACCGGCATGTCGCCGGGCCGGGCGCCTTTCAGGATGCGGTCGGCCATGTCGGCGGCGCGGCGAAAGATCTCCTGGATGTTGGTCCCGTAGCTCATCAGGCCCCCGGCCGCGGGCAGCTCGCGCCACGGCGCGATGAGGGGGAGCCGATGCTTCGCCGCCAGGGCCCCGACCTGCTGCAGATGGGGATAGAAGAACGGGGTCCCGAGCAGCAACGCCGCCTCGGCGGTCGCCCGGGCCCGCCCGATCACCGCGTCGATCTCGGCGGGAGCCGTGATCTCGACGGCCTCCAGCTGGAGACCGAGTCGCCGGGCGGCAGTCTCCGCCCGCTTCCGTGCCGCCGTGGAGGTCCGATCCGCCGAGTTGACGATCACGGCGACCCGCCGGGCGGCCGGCAGGATCTCCTTGATCAGCTCGAGACGCTTGGCGTCGAGCTCGGCGTTGAGCGACGACACCCCGGTGACGTTCCCGCCCGGACGGGCGAGGGACGCGACGAGGCCGTCGGCGACGGGATCGGTGGCAATGGTGAACACGACGGGGATGGCCGAGGTGGCCTTGCGGGCGGCGAAGACCGGCTCCGCCCCTCCGATGGCCAGAATGACGGCCGGCCGGCGGGCGACCATGTCGGCCGCCAGGGCGGGGAGCCGATCGACGCGGCCCTCGGCGCCGACGAAGTCGATCGTGAGGGAACGACCCTCGACGTAGCCGAGGTCGGCGAGCCGCGCCTTCAGCGTGCGCATCGGCACCGATTCGGCACCCGACGTCATGCTGAGAATGCCGACCCGCACCGAGCTGTCGCGCTGCGCGGAGACCGACGCCGGCGCCAGACACACCGTCGCCAGCAAGCCGAGCGCGGTGCGGCGGCTCAGCACAGGTGTCCCGCTCAGACGGCGGCGCGGATGTTGTCGCGCACGAACCGCACGATGTCCTGGGTGGAGGTGCCGGGCGTGAAGATCTCCTTCACGCCGATGGCCTTGAGGGCGCCGATGTCCTCGGGCGGGATGATGCCGCCGCCGAACACCGCCACGTCGTCGGCGCCCTTCTCGCGGAGCAGGTCCAGCACGCGCTTGAAGAGGTAGTTGTGGGCGCCCGACAGCACGCTGAGCCCGATGGCGTCGGCGTCCTCCTGCAGCGCCGTGGCCACCACCTGCTCGGGCGTCTGGTGCAGGCCCGTGTAGATGACCTCGAAGCCGGCGTCCCGCAGCGCCCGCGCCACGATCTTGGCGCCGCGGTCGTGGCCGTCCAGCCCCGGCTTGGCGACGACGATGCGGACGGGCCGCTCGCTCGTCACCCGATCGCCTCCCGCAGCCGCTCGCCGATGGCCTGGATCTGGGCGCGGTCGCCCGGCACCAGCGACCAGTCGAAGCCCTTGCCGTCGTTGTGCCAGCGCGGGATCAGGTGCAGGTGGTAATGCGGCACCGACTGGAAGGCGGCGGCCCCGTTGGCCTGCAGCATGTTGAGGCCGTCGGGCTTCACCGCGGTCCGCAGGGCCGTCGCGACCGTCTGGGCGGCGGCGATGGCGGCCTGGAGGTCGGCGGGGTCGGCGTCCCACAGCGTGGGCGCGTGGTTCTTGACGATCACCAGGCAATGGCCGGAGTTCACCGGGTTGATGTCCATGATGGTCAGCGTGCGGTCGTCCTCGTGCACGCGCATCGAGGGCAGCTCGCCGTCGCGGATCTTGCAGAATACGCAGTCGGTCGCCATGCCGTTCGCCTCACACCACCACGGTCCAGCCGTGGGGATCGGGGGCGGCGCCATACTGGATCGCCACGATGGTGTCGTACAGCTTCTGGGCGAGGTCGCCGATGCGGCCGCCGTTGACCACGAGGCGCCGGCCCTTGTAGGCCAGCTCGCCCACCGGCGAGATGACGGCGGCGGTGCCGGTGGCCCACACCTCGCGCAGGGTGCCGTTGTCGGCGGCGGCCACGACCTCGTCGATCGTGATCTGCCGCTCGGACACCCGCACGCCCCAGCCGCGCAGCAGCGCCAGCGCGGTGTCGCGAGTGACGCCGGCCAGGATGGTGCCACCGAGCGGCGGCGTGATCACCTCGTCGCCGATCTGCAGCATGATGTTCGAGGTCCCGACCTCCTCGATGTACTTGTGCTGCACGCCGTCCAGCCACAGCACCTGCGTGAAGCCCTCGTGCTTGGCCTCCTCGGCCGCGTACAGGCTGGCCGCGTAGTTGGCCGAGGTCTTGGCCTCGCCGAGGCCGCCGGCCACCGCCCGCACGTAGTTGTCGATCACCTTGATCCTGGTGGGGGCGAGCCCCTCCGG
Organism: uncultured Candidatus Rokubacteria bacterium; assembly: GCA_963734175.1. GTDB lineage: Bacteria > Methylomirabilota > Methylomirabilia > Rokubacteriales > CSP1-6 > AR5. The sequence continues at coordinate 49,159 of CAVTGC010000008.1, read as the reverse complement.
GTAATAGGGCCCGACCGGCGACAGGATCACGTAGTAGAGGTACTGCCGGGCCGGCCGCACGCCGAGAAACGGCTCGCTGGCGATCACGGTCGGACGGATGTAGAGCGAGGTGCCGACCGCCGACGGCACCCAGTCCCGGTCGACGCCGACCACGGTCGTCCACGATTTCAGGATCAGGTCGGGATCGATCGGGGGGATGCACATCCGCTGGGCGGTGCGATTGAGCCGGTCGACGTGCTTCTGGGGCCGGAACAGCCGGATCTTGCCGTCGGCGCCGCGGAACGCCTTCAGCCCCTCGAAGAGCGACTGGCCGTAGTGCAGCACGGCGGTGGCGGGGTCGAGCGAGAACGGCCCGTACGGCTCGACCCGCGGGTCGTACCAGCCCTTCTCCTCCTCGAAGTCCGCCACGAACATGTGGTCGGTGAACACGTTCCCGAAGGCCAGGTCCTTGTCCTTCGGCCGTTCCTTCTTCGTCGTCGTCTTCTGGATCCGGATCGGCTCACTCATCTCTGCCCCCTAAAAAATGATCGGCTCTCGGTACAGGCCGAAGACCTGGCGATAGACGTCGGAGATCTCGCCGAGGCTCGCATAGTCCTTGACGGCGTCGATCAGCACCGGCATCACGTTGGCGCCGCCGCGGCAGGCGTCGGCCAGCTGGGCCAGCCGGCGCTCGACCCGGGCCATGTCGCGGGCCGCCTTGAAGCGCCCCACCCGCTCGATCTGCTCGAGCTCGACGGACTCGTCGATGCGCAGGTAGTTGATCCCCTTCTGGTCCTGCATGACGTACTTGTTCACGCCGACCGTGATCTTCTCGCCGCGGTCGTCCATGAGCTGGTAGCGGTAGGCGGCATCCGCGATCTCCTTCTGCGGATAGCCCTCGTCGATCGCCCGCACCATGCCGCCCATGGCGTCGATCCGCGCGATGTACTCGAGGGCGGCCGCCTCCATCTGGTCGGTCATGCGCTCCAGATAGTAGGAGCCGCCCAGCGGGTCGGCGGTCAGCGGCACCCCGGTCTCCTCGGCGATGACCTGCTGCGTGCGCAGCGCGACCGTCACCGCCTCCTCGGTGGGCAGCGCCCACGTCTCGTCGTAGGAGTTGGTGTGCAGCGACTGGGCGCCGCCCAGCACCGCCGCCAGCGCCTGCAGGGCCACCCGGGCCACGTTGTTCAGCGGCTGCTGGGCGGTGGCCGAGACCCCGGCCGTCTGGGTGTGGGTGCGCAGCCGCATCGACTCCGGCTTGCGGGCGCCGAAGCGCTCCTTCATGAAGCGGGCCCAGATGCGACGGGCCGCCCGCAGCTTGGCGATCTCCTCGAAGAAGTCGTTGTGGATGTCGAAGAAGAACGACAGCCGCGGCGCGAAGGCGTCGATGTCGAGCCCCCGGGCCAGCGCCGCCTCCACGTAGCCGAGGCCGTCGGCCAGCGTGAAGGCCAGCTCCTGCACGGCCGTCGACCCCGCCTCCCGGATGTGGTAGCCGGAGATCGAGACGGGATTGAAGCGCGGCACGTGCTGGGAGGTGAACTCGATCATGTCGGTCACGATGCGGACGGCCGGATCGGGCGGACAGATCCATTCCTTCTGGGCGATGAACTCCTTGAGCATGTCGTTCTGCATGGTGCCGCCGATGCGGTCCCAGGCCACGCCCTGCTGGTCGGCGATGGCCAGGTACATGGCCAGCGCCACCGAGGCCGTGCAGTTGATCGTCATCGACGTCGTCACGTCGCCGAGCGGGATGTCGGCGAACAGCCTCTGAAAATCGTCCAGCGTGGAGATCGACACGCCTTCCTTGCCGACTTCACCTCGCGCCCGAGGATGGTCGGCGTCATACCCCATGAGCGCGGGCATATCGAAGGCCGTGGACAGGCCTGTTTGCCCTTGCGCGAGCAAATATTTGAAGCGCTCGTTGGTGTCCTCGGGCCGCCCGAAGCCGGCGAACATCCGCATGGTCCACAGCCGCCCGCGGTACATCGTCGGGTAGACGCCGCGCGTGAACGGGTACTCGCCCGGCCGGCCGAGCTTGTCGTCGTAGGACCAGTCGCCCAGGCTCTCCGGCGTGTACAGCGGCTCGACCGGGATGCCCGACAGCGATTCGAACCGGGGCGGCCTCTCGGCGCTCATCAGCGTCTCCCCGCCGCCGCGGCCGTCAACCGCTCGACGTCTTCGACCCCCAACCCGAAGATGTCGGGCGCCTCGAGTCCCATCCATGTCAGGTACGACGCGAGCTGGCTGCGGTGATGCACCTCGTGCTCGACCATGGCCAGCAGCAGCCGCCAGGCCCGCACCGGCCGGGCGTCCGGCTCCAGCGCCGGCCGTGTCTCGTCGAGGGCGCCGGCGGTCAGCCCGCGCAGCCGGGCCGCCGCCTCGGCGTGGCCGGCGTCGAGCCGGGCCAGCGCGACGGCCAGCGTCGGCGCCCCCGCCCGCTCGTGGCCGGGATAGTGCCAGCGGCCGTCCACGACCGCGCCGACGAACATCGCCTCGGCGGCGGCGACGTGGCGCACGACGTCGCCGCAGGTATACTCCCCGGCCCGCGGCGCCCAGTCGACGCGTTCGGCCGGGATGACGCCGAAGAAGTCGCGCGTGCGCCGGCGCACGCCGTCGAAGTAGTCGGTGAAGGCGGGGCCGCTCGTGATCACGCGCCCAGCACCTCGCGCGCGATCACCAGCTTCTGGATCTGCGAGGTGCCCTCGTAGAGGGCGGTGATCTTGGCGTCGCGGAAGTGGCGCTCGACCTCGTAGTCCTTGATGAAGCCGTAGCCGCCGTGGACCTGGACGGCGTCGGTCGTCACCTTCATGGCCATCTCGGCGCAGAACAGCTTGGCCATCGCCGCCTGCTTCGTGAACGGCAGGCCGCGATCCTTCAGGGTGGCCGCCTGCAGGCAGAGCAGCCGGCCGCCGTCGATGGCCGTCGCCATGTCGGCCAGCATCCACTGCACCATCTGGTGGTGGCCGATGGGCACGCCGAAGGCCTTGCGCTCGCGCGCGTAGGCCACCGCCCGCTCGTAGGCGGCGGCGGCGATGCCGACGGCCTGGGCCGCGATGCCGATGCGGCCGCCGTCGATGGCGGTGAGGGCGACGCGGAACCCCTGCCCCTCCTCGCCGATGCGGCTGGCGACCGGCACCCGGCACTCCTCGAACACCAGCTCGGCGGTGTCGGAGGCGCGGATGCCGAGCTTGTCCTCGGTCTTGGAGACGGTGAAGCCCGGCGTGCCCTTCTCGATCACGAACGCGCTGATGCCCCGGTGGCCCTTGGCCGGGTCGGTCTGGGCGAACACCAGCGCGAAGGCCGACTCGCGGCCGTTGGTGATGAACAGCTTGCGGCCGGTGACGACGTAGTGGTCGCCGTCGCGCCGGGCCGTGGTGGCCTGGTTGGAGGCGTCGGAGCCGGCCTGGGGCTCGGTCAGCGCGAAGCAGCCGAGGGCGTGGCCGGAGGCGACGGGCGTCAGGAAGCGCGCCCGCTGCTGCGTCGGTCCCGAACTGCAGCACCGGATCGCCGTAGAGCGAGTTGTTGACCGACATGACGACCGCGTGGGAGGCGCAGGCCCGGCTGATCTCCTCCAGCGCGACCACGTACGACACCGACGTCGGCGCCGGCGCCGCCCCACCGCTCCGGCACCGCGATGCCCATGAGCCCGAGCTCGCCCATGCGCTTGACCGTCTCGTGGGGGAAGCGGGCGTCGCGGTCGATCTCGGCGGCGATGGGCGCCACGTGCGCCTGGGCGAACTCCCGCGCCATCGCCTGGATCATCGACTGCTCGTCGGTCAGCTGCAGATTCATCGCCCGCCTCTCGCGGCTACTTCTCCAGGAGCCGCTTGAACTCCTTGGTCAGCTCGGGCACCACCTCGAACAGGTCGCCCACGATGCCGTAGTCGGCGATCTTGAAGATCGGCGCCTCCGGGTCCTTGTTGATGGCCACGATGACCTTCGAGGTCCGCATGCCGGCCAGGTGCTGGATGGCGCCGGAGACGCCGAAGCCCATGTAGAGCTTGGGCGAGATGGTCCGGCCCGTCTGGCCGATCTGGAAGCGGTGCGGCCGCCAGCCGGCGTCCACCGCCGCCCGCGAGGCGCCGACGGCGGCGCCGATCACGCCGCCCAGCTCCTCGAGGATCACGTAGTTCTCCGGCCCCTTCATGCCGCGGCCGCCCGAGAGCACGATCTCGGCCTCGGTCAGCTCCGGCAGGCCGGTGGACGCCTCCTCGCGGCGCTCCACGAACTTCATCTGCGCGGCCGGCATCGCCAGCGACGTCCGCTCGACCGGCGCGCTCTTGCCGGCCTGGCTCTCGGCCGGCTTGAACACGTTGGGCCGCAGCGTCGCCATCCACGGCTGCTTGGCCCACGTCACCTTCGACAGCAGCTTGCCGGCGTAGATGGGCCGGGTCGCCACCAGCGCGTCGCCGTTCATCGTCAGCGCGACGGAGTCGGCCGAGAGCCCCACGCCCAGCTTGGCGGCCAGCCGCGCCATGAACTCGCGCTGGCGGCTCGTCACCGGGGCCAGGATCGCCTTGGGCGATTCCTTGGCGGCCAGCTCGGCGACCGGCGGCACCCACACCTCGCCCCGGTACGGCGCCAGGGCGGCGTTCTCGAGCAGCCACACCTTGCCGGCGCCCCAGCCGGCCAGCTGTTGCAGCCCCTCGTCGGTCGCCTTGTCGGTGAGCCACACCGCCTCGACCGGGCCGCCGAGGCGCGCGGCCTCGCCGATGACCTCGGCCATCACCTTCTTCGGCAGTCCCTTGCGATCGTCCTCGACCACGCACCAGAACGCGCCCGCCATAGTGATCTCCTCGACCGAGGGTGGCTCACGCCCCCCTCGGACTCCCCCGGTCCTTAGATAGCCTTGGCGTCCTCGCGCAGGGCGCGGACGAGCTCTTTCACGGCGTCCTTGGTCTCTCCGGCGATGACGCGCCCGGGCGGCCGCGCGGGCAGCGCCTCGAGCGCGGTGATGCTCAGCTCCGGCGTGACGGAGGCCAGGCCGAGGTCGGCGGCCTTCACGTCCTTGATCTCCTTCTTCTTGGCGCCCATGATCCCCTTCAGCGTCGGGTAGCGCGGCTCGTTCATGCCCTTCTGGGCGGAGAGCACGGCCGGCAGCGGCAGCTCGAACACTTCCAGGCCGCCCTCGACCTGGCGCCCCACCTTCACGGTCTTGGCGTCGGCGTCGACCGTTTCCTCCATGATCCACGACGCGCACGGCCAGCCCAGGATCTCGGCCAGCTGGGCGCCCACCGCCCCCATGTCGTCGTCGATGGCCTGGCGCCCGCACAGCACGAGCTGCGGCGCCTCCTGCTTGATGACCGCGGCCAGGGCCCGCGCCGTCGTCAGCGTGTCGGCGGCGGCCAGGGCCGGATCGTTGACGTGGACGGCACGGTCGCAGCCCATGGCCAGCGCCGAGCGCAGCGCCTCCTTGACCCGATCGGGCCCCAGCGCGACGGCCACGACCTCGCCCTGCCCTCGCTTCTCCTTGATGCGCAGCCCCTCTTCCACGGCGAACTCGTCGTAGGGCGAGACGATCCACGTGATGCCGGCGGTGTCGATCTGCTTGCCGTCGCTCCCGATCTTCACCTGGGTGGCGGTGTCGGGAACCTGCTTGACCATGACCAGGATCTTCATGACGTGGTGGCTCCTCGGACGTCCTCCGGCTCGGTCGGCGCGGAGTCGTAGTGAAGTTCACGGGTGATCCGGAACCGATCCCCCGGGATGAAGACGCGATCGAACACGACGGGGCGGCCGCCGGCGTCGAAGGACACACGCTCCGACTCGAAGGCGGGCGCGCCGGAGGCGCAGGCCAGCTCGCGTGCCTCCCGTGGTCCCAGCCGCACGGCCGAGACGGCCTCGTGGGCGCGGGCCACGACGATGCCGAGCTTGAACTCGAGCACCTGGCTCAGCGGCGTCTCGGCGAGATCGGAGGTCAGCACCTCCTCGCCGATACGGGCCGGCAGGAACGAGCGCTGCAGGCTCATGGGGTGATCGTCGACCAGCCGGAGCCGCTCGACCACGACCACCCGGGCCCGCAGCGGCAGCCCCAGCGCGGCACTCGCGCGACGGTCGGCCACCGCCGGCCGGGCGTCGAGCACGCGCGTGGTCACCGACTCGCCCTGGGCCGACAGCTCGCCGGCGAACCGGCGGAGCTTGAGGATCTCGTAGTCGATGGTCGGCGCAGCGACGAAGGTGCCGAGACCGTGTCGCCGCGTGATGAGGTGGTCGCGCTCCAGCAGCTCCAGCGCCTGCCGCAGCGTCATCAGCGTCACCCCGAAGTCCCGCGCGAGCCGGCGCTGGTTGGGCAGCGGAGCTCCGGCCGGCCACTCGCCGCCGCGGATGCGCCCGCGCAGCGATTCGGCGATGCGGTGATACCGGGGGACGCGTCCGTTCACTCGACTCCTCTGTCGGTGTTCTAGAACTCTCGGCCGCCAGCGCCACCGCCACCAGTGCCGAACTCGGAACCACTCAGGACTACGCCGAAAAGGACGTGGGCGCGACGACTACGACCGCGGTCATTGTAAGTCCGCGGCGCTGCGATGCGCAAGCGCGCCCCCGGCCCGGGCCGAGGGGTCAGTTCGGCTACTCGTACAGGTGGCAGGCGGTCTCCCGGCCGAAGGCCGTGCGCAGCTTGGGCACCTCGGGAGCACAGCGCGGCATCACGTGCGGGCAGCGGGGGTGGAAGCGGCAGCCCGAGGGCGGGTTGACCGGGCTCGGCACCTCGCCGGTCAGGATGATCTCGTCGCGGGACTCGTCGGGATGCGAGGGCAGCGCGGCCGAGAACAGGGCCTGCGTGTAGGGGTGCTTGGGGTCGCTGGCCACCGTCTTGGCCGCGCCGTACTCCACGAGCTGGCCCAGGTACATGACCGCGATCGTGTGGCTCATGTGAGCCACCGCGGCCAGGTCATGGGCGATGAACAGGTAGGCCAGCCCGAGGTCGCGCTGCAGGTCGACCAGCAGGTTGAGGATCTGGGCGCGGATCGAGACGTCGAGCGCGGACACCGGCTCGTCCAGCACGACCAGCTTGGGCGACAGCGCCAGCGCGCGGGCGATGGCGATGCGCTGGCGCTGGCCGCCCGAGAACTCGTGGGGGAAAAGATCGGCCGACCGCGCCGGCAGCCCCACCATGTCGAGCAGCTTGCCCACCCGGTCGCGGGCCTGGCGCTTGTCGATCTTCTCGTTGGTGACGAGCGGCTCGGCGATGATCGAGCCGACCCGCATGCGCGGGTTCAGCGAGGCGAACGGGTCCTGGAAGACCGCCTGGACCGAGCGGCGGTACTGGCGCAGCCCGTCGGCGTCCAGCGTCTGCAGCCCGCGGCCCTCGAAGCGGATCTCGCCGGCCGTGGGCTCCTCGAGCTTCAGCACGAGCTTGGCGGTGGTGGACTTGCCGCACCCCGACTCACCGACCACGCCCAGCGTGCGCCCGGCCTCGATCGAGAACGACACCCCGTCGACCGCCCGCACGGCGCCGGGGTCGGAGCTGAACAGGCCCCGGCGCAGCGCGAAGTGCTTGGTGAGCTTGTCGGCCTCGAGCAGGATCGTCATGGCCGGGCCAGCCAGCAGCGGGCGTTGTGGTCGGTGGCGATGTCGAAGGCCGGCGGCGCCTCCTCCCGACAGTGATCCATCACGCGCGGGCAGCGCGCCTGGAACGAGCAGCCGACGGGCAGCGAGGCCAGATCGGGTGGCTGGCCGTCGATGGCGGTCAGTCGCTCCGGTCCCTCCCCCAGCCGGGGAATCGACTCGATCAGGGCCCGCGTGTAGGGGTGGATCGGCGAGTTGAAGATCCGGCGCACGGGGCCCGACTCGATCACCCGCCCGGCGTACATGACCGCCACGCTGTCGCACATACGCGCCACGATCCCGAGGTTGTGGGTGATGAAGATCAGGGCCAGCCCGTGCTCCCGCTGGATGTCCCGCAGCAATTTCAGGTACTGGGCCTGGATCGTCACGTCCAGGCTGGTGGTCGGCTCGTCGGCGATGAGCAGCCGCGGCTCGCACGAGATCGCGATGGCGCCGACGATGCGCTGGCGCATGCCACCCGACATCTGGTGGGGGTACTCGCGCAGCCGCTGGGCCGCCGCCGGGATCTTGACCGACCGCAGCAGGGCCCCCGCCCGCTCCCAGGCGCTGCGGCGGGAGGCGTGCTCGTGCACCCGCAGGGGCTCGCCCACCTGGTCGCCGACGCTGAAGAGCGGGTTCAGCGAGGCCATCGGGTCCTGCAGGATCATGGCGATGCGCTTGCCGCGGATCCGGCGCATCTCGGCCGGCGACTTGGCCAGCAGGTCCTCGCCGTCGAAGCGCATGGCGCCGCTGACGATGTTGGCCGCCGTCGGCAGCAGGCGCAGGATGGCCAGGGCCAGCGTCGTCTTGCCCGAGCCCGACTCGCCGACGACCCCGAGCGTCTCGCCCGCCCGCAGCGAGAGCGAGACCTCGTCGACGGCCTTCACGACCCGGCTGCCCCGCCCCGTCACGTAGTGGGCGGACAGCCGGTCCAGCTCGAGGAGCGGAGCGTCACTCATCAGTGGTCTGCTCTCAGAGCTGGCGCAGCTGTGGGTCCAGCTTCACGCGAAGCCAGTCGCCGAGGAGGTTGGCGGCGAGCACCATCAGCACGATGCAGACGCCGGGGAACACGGTCAGCCACCAGTAGCCCGCCATCAGCCCCTTCTTGCCGTCGGCGAGCATCAGCCCCCACGCGGGCTTGGGCGGCGGCACTCCCACGCCCAGGAACGACAGGGCGGCCTCGCTGACGATGACCACGCCCAGCATGAGCGTGGCCAGCACGATGGCCGTGTTGGCCACGTTGGGCAGCAGGTGCCGGCGCATGATCGTCCACTTCGAGCAGCCGGCCACGATGGCCAGCCGGACGAAGTCGCGCTCCTTCAGCGAGAGGACCTCGCCGCGGATGACCCGCGCGTAGCGGGTCCAGTAGACGGCGCCGAGGATGATGACGATGTTCCACTCGCTCGGCCCCACGATCGCCGCCAGGAAGATGGCGAAGGTGAGCGCGGGCAGGGCCAGCCAGGTGTCGGTGAGCCGCATGATGACCTGGTCGACCCAGCCCCCGAGGTAGCCGGACAGGATGCCGAGGGCACTGCCCAGCACGCCCGCGATGATCACGGCCATGAAGCCGACCATCATCGAGACCCGGGCCCCGAAGATCAGCCGGGACAGGACGTCGCGACCGATGTGATCGGTGCCGAGCAGGTGCTGGGTGCTGCCGCCCGCGATCCACGCCGGCGGCTTGAAGCGCTGCCCGAGCGAGCCGATCTCCGGATTGTGGGGGGCGATCAGCTCGGCGAAGATCGCCAGCAGGGCCAGCGTCACCAAGATTGCGATCGGCAGCATCGGAAAGCCTTCCGTGCGGAAGGCGGGGACGCGCCGGGCAACGGGCAGCGCCGCGACGGGACTCGGACTCGCTGGGGCCGGGCTAACGCTCATAGCGGATCCTCGGGTCGATGACGGCGTAGAGGAGGTCGATCACCAGGTTGACGACGACGATCATGGAGCCGCCCAGGATGACGGTGGCCTGCACGACCGGGAAGTCGCGGAACGCGATGCCCTCGTAGAGTAGCCGGCCGATGCCCGGCCACGCGAAGACGGTCTCGACCACGACGGCCACGTTGACCATGAGCACCAGGTTGATGCCGGCCAGCGTGAGCACGGGGATGAGGGCGTTCTTGAAGGCGTGCTTGGCGATCACGCGCGCCTCCGACAGCCCCTTGAGGCGGGCCAGCTTCACGTACTCGGAGCCCAGCACCTCCAGCATCGAGGAGCGGGCCAGCCGCATGTGGGCGGCGGCGAAGTACCAGCCGAGCGCGAAGGCCGGCATGATGACGTGCAGCGGGGTGCCGGAGCCCGACGAGGGCAGCCAGCCCAGATAGACCGAGAAGAAGAGGATCAGCAGCAGCCCCACCCAGAAGGACGGCATCGACAGGCCGAGCAGGGCAAAGATCTTGCCGGCGCGATCCCACCAGCCCCCCACCCGGACCGCGGCCATGATCCCGCTCGGAATGCCGATGAGCAGCGAGAACGCCATGGCCGCGACGGCCAGCATCAGCGAGTTCGGCAGCCGCGAGATGTACAGCTCGAGCACCGGCGTGCGGTAGTAGAACGAGCGACCGAAGTCGCCGCGTACGAGGTCGCGCACGAAGGTGCCGTACTGCACGACCAGCGACCGGTCCAGCCCCAGCTCGTGGCGCAGGGCGTCGAGGTCGGCCTTGCTCGCCCCCGGCTCGACGAGCAGCACGGTGGGATCGCCGGTGACCCGCACGAACAAGAAGATGGTGACGGACAGCAGAAACAACGACACGCCGGCATAGGCTACACGGCGGAGGACGAATCGACGCATCGTCGCGCCTCCTCTTACTTCTTCTTGACCTGCAGGTCCTCGTACGGGGAAGAGTAGGCGAAGCCCGGTATCACGTTCAGCCCGTGCGTCTCGACGCGCGAGCCGACCCCGTTCAGGAACGCGGGCTCCATGATCGGGATGAGCAACACTCGCTCGTGCGCCAACTGCTGGATCTTGTGCAGGATCTGCTGGCGCACCCGGGGATTCGTCTCGTTCACTTGCTCGCTGAACAGCCCGTCCATGTCCGGATGGCTGCCGTACACGTACCGACCGCCGCCGATCACGTAGGCCTCCAGGCGCGTGGCTGCGTTACCGAAGGCCGCGCTGCCCGTGTGCATGAGCCCGCGCAGCTTCTTCTCGGCGTACTCGGTGTAGTAGCCGGCGCGCTCCATGAGCCGCAGCCGCACGCGGATGCCGACCGCGTTCAGGTAGTTCAGGGCCGGCTCGCCGATGGCCGCGCCGTAGATCATCTCGCCGTTCAGCTCGCCGGCGTCGAACCCGTTGGCGTAGCCGGCCTCGGCCAGCAGCTTGCGGGCCTGGGCGGCGTCGTAGCGGGGCGCCGGGGCGGGCCAGAAGTATTCCATCTGGCTGGGGACGACGCTGTTGGAGACCTTGGCCAGGCCGAGGTACGACGCCTGGTTGATGCTGTCGCGGTCGATGGCCAGGTTGGCGGCCAGCCGTACCCGCCGATCAGCCCATGGCGACTTCGGGTCCCACTGGTCGACCGGCGCGATCCACGAGGTGAAGGGCATGTAGGTCGGCTTCAGCGTCAGCCCCGCCGTGCGCTTCAATTCCTCGGCCAGCGGGCCGGTGATGCTGTAGGCGATGTCGACCTCGCCCCGCTTGAGCGCGGCCAGTCGCGTGGCCTCGTCCGGAATCACCCGCAGCACGAGCGTCTTGACGTTGGGCACCTTGCGCCAGTAGCCCTCGTGGGCCTCCAGTACCAGCTCCACCCCCGGCCGGAACGCGACGAACTTGTAGGGCCCGGCGCCCACCGGCGCCTTCTTGAACCCCTCGTCGCCCACCTTCTCGACGTACTTCTTCGGCACCACCCAGGCCGCCCCGGTGGCCGGGGTGGCGTAGAAGGTCATGAAGTCCGGCCACGGCTGCTTCAGGCGGAAGCGCAGGCGGTGGGGATCGACGATCTCGATCGACGCGACCTTGTCCTTGAGCAGCTTGGCCGAGGCCCCGCGGTAGCGGTCGAACGAGAACTTCACGTCCTCGGCCGTCATCAGCTCGCCGTTGTGAAAGCGGACGTTCTTCCGGAGCACGAACTCCCAGACCAGCCCGTCCTTGGACTGGCTCCACGACTCGGCCAGGCTTGGCGCCTGGGCCTGCCCTGGCATCGGCTTGGCGACCGCGTCGTGAATGGCGTAGAGCACCATGAAGGGGGTGATGAGCCCGGGCGTCTCGGCGGGGTCGAAGAAGGTCGGGGCCAGGGAGATGTGGACCCCCCACGTGAGCGTGCCGTCGGGGGCGGCCGTGGCTGGAAATGCCGGCGTCATCAGTGAAAATACCGCCACGATGACGAGGAGCATGCTCCAGAGCGGTCGCGTCATTGAGCCCTCCGCTTCACTGCAGACAGGATGACCTGGACGAGAAGGTAAGGGATTATCTCCAACTCGCGCCGCCTGTCAATATTCGGTCACCTTTCCTCGGCGAGCTTCTGGCTGAGCGCCACCAGCGCCTTCAGCTTGCCCCCGGCGGCCCCGCTGTCGATCGCCTGCCCGGCCAGCCCCACGCCTTCTTTCAGCTCGCGCGCCCGCCCACCCGCCACCAGCGCGGCGGCGGCGTTCATCAGCACGATGTCGCGCCGGGGGCCGAGCTCGCCGTCGAGCAGGGCCCGGATGATCTGGGCGTTCTGCTCGCGGTCGCCGCCCCGCAGATCGGCGATGGACGCCCGCGGCATGCCGAAGTCCTCCGGGCGCACCGCGAAGGTCCGCACCACCCCGTCACGCACCTCGGACAGCCGGCTCTCGCCGGTGTTCGAGATCTCGTCCAGGCTGTCGGCCCCGTGGACGACGAACGCCCGCACCGTGCCCAGCTCGGCCAGGACGTGGGCGAGGGGCTCGGTGAGGCTGGCCGCGTAGACACCGATGATCTGGGCGTTGGCGCCGGCCGGGTTGGTGAGGGGGCCCAGCATGTTGAACACGGTCCGGATGCCCATCTCGCGACGGGCCGGCATCACGTGCTTCATCGCCGTGTGCAGCAGCGGGGCGTACAGGAACCCCACGCCGACCTCGTCCACGCAGCGGGCCACCTTCGGCGGCGTCAGCTCCAGGTTGATGCCGAGGGCCTCGACCACGTCGGCGGAGCCGCACAGCGAGGACACCGAGCGGTTGCCGTGCTTGGCCACGCGCAGCCCCGCCCCCGCCACCACGAACGCCGTGGCCGTGGAGACGTTGAAGGTCCCGGTGGCGTCGCCGCCGGTGCCGCAGGTGTCGATGAGCATCTCGCGATCGGTGCCGGTGAGCGCGGCCACCTCGTCGCCCCGGGTGCGGATGCGCACGACCTTCTGGCGCATGACCTGGGCGAAGCCGATCAGCTCCTCGACGGTCTCGCCCTTCATGCGCAGCGCGGTCAGGAACGCCGCGATCTGGGCGTTGGTGGCCGCCCCCGACATGATGGCGTCCATCGCCGCTGCCGCCTCGATGCGCGACAGGTCGCGACGATCGATCAGCCGCCGGACCGACTCCGTGATGATGGGAGATGTCATGGCTTCCTCGGAGGGGGGCGGCGCCCCCCTTGCCGGCGCTCGAAAGTGGGCCCTAGTGTACTCGGTTCCCGGCAACCCGAAAGCGCGCGGGAGGGTCTCCGCGTGCGATAGAGTCGGGCCGACCAGGGAGGAGGCCACGTCATGCGGGGAATCGTGTTCCTGGGCAATCGCAAGCTCGAGGTGCAGGAGTTTCCGGATCCGACGCCGGGGCCGGGCGAGGTGGTGCTGGCCATCAAGGCCTCGGGGATGTGCGGCAGCGACCTGCACCCGTACCGGGCGACCGGCAACGCGGCGGGCGGGCTCGGGCTGGGCGGGGCCGGCACGCCGGTGATCGGCGGCCACGAGCCGTGCGGCGTGGTGGCGGCCGTCGGCGCCGGCGTCGACGCGGGCCTGGTCGGCCAGCGCGTGATGAACCATCACTACAAGGGTTGCGGGCGGTGCAAGCACTGCCGGGTGGGCTGGTCGCAGCTCTGCCGGGCCGGCATCACCGTCTATGGCATGACGGGCCACGGCGCCCACGCCCCGTTCATGAAGGTCCCGGCCTTCACCCTGGTGCCGATGCCGGAGTCGATCACGTTCGAGGAGGGGGCGGCGATCTCATGCGGCACCGGCACCGCCTACGGCGCCCTCAAGCGCCTGGACGTCTCCGGCCGCGACACCCTGGCCGTCTTCGGCCAGGGCCCGGTCGGCCTCAGCGCCACCATGCTCGGCCGTGCCATGGGCGCCCGGGTCATCGCCGTCGACGTCTCGCCCGAGCGGCTGGCCCTGGCCCGCGAGCTCGGCGCCGAGCACGTCATCGACCCGCGCCAGACCGACCCGGTGAAGGCCATCCACGAGCTCACCGACGGCGACGGCGCCGAGACGACGCTGGACTGCTCCGGCAACTCGGAGGCGCGAGCCCAGGCCGTGCGCAGCGCTGACACCTGGGGCCGCGTGGCCTTCGTGGGCGAGGGCGGCAACGTGACCCTCGACGTGAGCCGCGACCTGCTCCGCCGCCAGATCACCCTGCACGCCTCGTGGACGTTTTCCAACACCGGCCAGGAGGAATGCGCCCGCTTCGTCGCCGAGCGCAAGGTCCCGCTGGCCAGGCTCCTCACCCACCGCTGGCGGCTGGATCAGGCCGACGAGGCCTATCAGCTCTTCGACCGCCAGACGACCGGCAAGGGTGTGTTCGCCTTCTAGCGGAGGACCCGCTTCTTGATGGCGTCGACGCCCTCGTTGACGGCGCGCTCGGCGGGGCTCAGGACGGACGGCGGCGCGGCCCGAGGGGCGAGACGGACGTGGACCTCGGTCGTCTGCCCGGCGATCACCTGGATCTGGCGCACCTCGGTGCCGAAGCGGGGGTGCGAGACGCGCAGGCGGTAGGGTCCTTCCTTCATCTGGCTGCGCGCCTCCCCGGTGGCCGCCCCCAGCGTCGTCACCAGCGCGTCCTTGGGGGTGAGGAGCTCCACGGTGGCGTCGGTGATGGCCTTGCCAGAGCGCGCCTCCTGGACGAGGGCGAGCAGCTCGCCGGTGTGTGGCGCGCGGCCGGGGCGGAAGTAGCCGTAGAGGGCGCCGCCGATCGAGAGGAGCGCGGCGACGAGGCCGAAGATCGCCTGCACACGCGACAGCGACAGGTGGCCGCGCACGCGCAGGAACAGCCCGGGGCGTTCGGCCGGCGTGGGGCGCGCGGTGGACGCCGCGCCGGGCTCGGAGGCGGGTGGATCGGCACTCATGCTCCGAGGGTAACAGGCCTTCGGCCGGAGCGACAAACCCGACGCTTACCGGCCCAGGTACGCGCGCTTGATCCGCTCGTCGGTGAGGAGGGTGGCGCCGGGCCCGCTCAGGGTCACGGTGCCGTTCTCGATGACGTAGGCCCGGTGGCAGAGGCGGAGCGCGCGCAGGACGTTCTGCTCGACGAGCAGGATCGTGAGCCCGTCGCGGTTGATGGCCGTGAGGTTGGCGAAGATCGAGGCGACCACGACCGGGGCCAGGCCGAGCGAGGGCTCGTCCAGCATCAGCAGGCGGGGCCGGGCCATGAGCGCGCGGCCGATGGCGACCATCTGCTGCTCGCCACCCGACAGCGTGCCGGCCAGCTGGCGCTGCCGCTCGGCCAGCCGCGGGAACAGCTCGAAGGTCCGGGTCAGCGTCTCGGCGCGCCGGGCCCGGCTCTCGGGCGTGCGGGCGCCCAGCTCCAGGTTCTCCAGCACGGTCATGGTCGGGAAGAGCTGGCGGCCCTCCGGCACGTGGGCGATCCCGGCGGCGACGATGGCCGGCGAGCCGAGCCCGCTGATGCGCCGGCCGTCGAGCTCGACGTGGCCCTGCCGCAGCGGCAGCAGCCCCGAGATGGCTCGCAGCGTGGTCGTCTTGCCGGCGCCGTTGCCGCCGATGAGCGCGACGATCTCCCCCGCCCGCACCTCCAGCGAGACCGCCCGCACTGCCACCACGTCGCCGTAGCCGGCCTCGATCCCGTCAAGCCGGAGCACGCGTGATGTCCTCGTCGCCCAGGTAGGCCTCGATCACCCGGGGATCGTTGGCCACCGCCTCCGGCCGCCCCTCGGCAATGCGCTCGCCGTAGTTCAGCACCACGATCCGCTGGGCCAGCGACATCACCGCGCGCATCACGTGCTCGATCAGCAAGATCGCCACGCCGCGCCGGTTGATCGTCCGGACCAGCTCCACGATCCGCTCGGTCTCGGCCTCGGTCAGCCCCGACATCACCTCGTCGAGCAGCAGCAGCCGCGGCTCGGTACCGAGCGCCCGGGCCAGCTCCAGCCGCTTGCGCTCGGCCAGCGTGAGGCCGCCGGCGGGCCGATCGGCCTTGGCGGCCAGGCCGATCTCGTCCAGGATGGCGCGCGCCCGACGCTCGGCCTCGCGGGGATCGGCGTGGCGCCCGAGCGTGGCGATCATCACGTTGCGCACGACGGTGAGCCGCGGGAACGGGCGCATGATCTGGAAGGTGCGGGCCATGCCGAGCGCGTTCACCTGGTGGGGCAGCAGCCCGCGCAGATCACGGCCGCCGAAGACGACGCGGCCGGCGTCGGGGGTCAGGAAGCCGGAGACGAGCGCGAAGGCCGTGGTCTTGCCGGCGCCGTTGGGACCGATGAGCGCGACGATCTCGCCCTCGCCGACGGTGAACGACAGGTCGTTGACGGCCTGCAGGCCGCCGAAGCGCTTGCTGAGCGCGGTTATTGAAAGGAGCGCTTGCCCGGCTTGAAGCGTGGGTGGCCTGTTCGAGATGGGTTTCGGCTCCGTCATGTGTGGTCTACCCGTACTGCCCGGTGGGTCTTTCCGTACTGCCCGGTGGTCTTTCCGTACCCCCGTGCCATGGTCGATCCGTACTGTCGGTGTCCGTCATGCGCGCTTGAACAGCTGTTTGAGGAACGGGTAGGCGCCCTGGGGCATGAAGAGGACGACGGTGATGAGCAGGACGCCGTAGACGATGAGGTGGGCGCCGTGCAGCCCGCTCTGGCCGAAGTACGAGCGCGAGACCTCGCCGAGCGGGGTGAGGATGAACGAGCCCAGGATGGGGCCCAGCAGGGTGCCGGCGCCGCCGATGATCGGCCGGATGACGATCTCGACCGACAGCGGGATGCCGAAGACGGCGCCGGGCTGCAGCGAGAAGTTCTGGAACGCGTAGAACGTCCCGCCCATCCCGGCCAGGAACGAGGACACCACCATGGCCAGCAGCTTGTACTTGAGGACGTCCACGCCGAGGGCCTGGCAGGCCGTCTCGTCCTCGCGGATGGCCGTCAGGTAGATCCCGAACCGCCGTCGCTCGATGAGCGCGGCCACGCCGGTGGCCATCAGCATCATGACCAGCGCGATGTAGTAGTAGGCGCGCTGGTCCTGGAACTGGAACTGGCGGGGGTTGCCGGTGAACGTGATGTAGAGGCCGACGGCCCCGCCCACCGCCTCCACGTTGGAGGCCAGGATGCGGCAGATCTCGGCGAAGGCCACGGTCAGCAGCACGAAGTAGAAGCCGCGCAGGCCGAAGCGGAAGCCGAGGTAGCCGACGACCCCACCGAGGACGGCGGCCATGGCGCCGCCGGCGAACATGCCGATCCACGGCGTCACGCCCTTCTCGAACAGCAGCGCGGCCGTGTAGCCGCCGATGCCGACGAAGGCCGCGTGACCGGCCGAGAGCTGGCCGGCGTAGCCACCCACGATGTTCCAGGCCTGGGCCAGGAACGCGTAGAAGAAGATGAGCACGAAGATGGTGACGGCATAGCCGCTCAGCACCGCCGGCAGCGCCAGCAGCACGGCCACCGCCAGTCCCATTGCCCACCTCACGGCTGGCGCTTGCCGAACAGCCCGGCCGGCCGAAAGAGCAGGATGACGATCAACAGCGAGAAGCTGAACAGCTCCTTGAGGGACGGCCGCAGGAACACCGCGCCCAGCGATTCGGCGACGGAGACGAGCAGGCCGCCGATGAAGGCGCCCATCAGGCTGCCCATCCCACCGATGATGACGATGTTGAACGAGGTCACCGAGAGCGACAGCCCGGTCGGCGGCTGAAACGGCAGGATCGGCGAGACCAGCGCGCCGGCCGCCCCCACGCAGGCGGCACCGATGCCGAAGGCGGTGGCGTAGATGCGGCGCACGTCGGCGCCGATCACCAGTGCCCCGTAGTGGTTGTCGGCGGAGGCGCGGATCAGCCGGCCGAGATCGGTCCGGTACAGGAACAGCCAGAGCGCCAGCGTGAGCACGACCGCGACCGCGAAGGTCACCAGCCGGGCCACGTCCACGTAGAGCGGGCCCAGGTCCCAGGTCAGGCGGGCCAGCGGCGAGCGCACCCGGGCCGGCTCCGGCCCGAAGACCAGCAGCGCCATGTTCTCCAGCACGAGGGCCACGCCCAGCATGAGGAGGATCTGCATCTCGTGGGGGGCGGCGATGATGGGATCGACGAGGCCGCGCTGCACCACCACGCCCAGCAGGAACAGCGCGGCCGCGCACACCGGGAACGACAGGTAGGGATCGACACCCAGGCGGGTGGCGAACACGAAAGCCAGGTACATCCCCCACACCATCATGTCGCCGTGGGCGAAGTTGACCACGCGCATCACGCCGAAGATGAGCGTGAGGCCGACGGCCATGAGGCTGTAGACGCCGCCGAACAGCAGACCGCTGAGCAGCCCCTGCGCGACGAGCGTGAGGTCCAGAGGCTAGGCCTTCGGGCGCGGGAACACGAACTTCTGCAGCGCCGCTTCCTTGGGCCACACCGCCACCGGCTTCTGGCCGAGGATCTGGGTCATCGTCGTCACCGCGTTGGGATTGTCGCCCAGCTCGTTGAAGATGACCGGCCCCGCGTACTGCATGAGGCCCCCGCCGAAGTTCGTCTTCTTGATCGCCTCCACGATCCCGTCGGGGTCGTCGAGGCTGGCGGCCCGCTCCAGCACGTCGGCCACGACCAGGATGGCGTCGTAGGAGTAGCCGGAGTTGGTGTCGAACGTCTTGCCGTTCGAGCGCTTCTTGTACTCGTCGGCCACCTGGTTGGTCTTGGGATTCTTGAAGTTCGCCCACGGGTTGCTGACCATCACGCCCTCGACGTCCTCCTTGAGGATGGCGATCTGGCCCGCCTCGTAGAAGCCGGGGCTGCCGGGGCCGACGATGCCGAGGATGTCCAGCCGCTGCTTGCGGATCTCCGGCAGCAGGAGCTGGGCGCTGGCCGGGCGCGTGATGGGCGCGATCACGTCGGGCTTGAGCGACTTGGCCTTGGAGACCTCCGTCGAGAGGTCGGAGGGGGGCTCCGGCCACGCGATGGCATCCTCCTCCAGCAGCGTCCACGCCGGCTTGGCGGCCTTGTAGGCGGCCAGGAACCCGCGCGACTGGTTCTGGCCGAACAGGTCGTTGCAGTACATGAGGACGACGCGCTTGGGCGTCACCTTGGCCTCGGCGAAGATCTCCGTGAAGTACTGCACCGCCTTGCGCCCGAACGACGAGCCGGTCGGGAAGTTGCGATAGACATACTGGAGCTTCTGCTGCCCCTCCTTCACCGACTTCGCGACGTTGGCCGTGATCGGATCGGCGGCGGCGATGTCGACGACGAACGGCACCCTTCGCTGCTGGGCGACCGAGACCATCGCGGCCGTGCTGCCGGAGTCGAACGACCCGACCAGCATCTGGGCACCCTGGGTGACCACGCGCTCGGCCTCGACGCGCCCGTTCTCCGGCTTGGTCTGGGTGTCGCCGACGATCAGCTCGAGCTTGAGCCCACCCTTGCTCTTGATCCCGCCCGCCGCGTTCACCGCCTCCACCGCCATCTGGGCGCCGAGTCGGCACGCCTGGCCGGGCTCGGCCAGGGGACCGGTGACCGGGTGCACCGCGCCGATCTTGAAGGTCTTGGCCTGGGCGCGGGGCGTCAGCGGCATGCCGAGGACGGCGGCGCCGGCGGCGGCGGTGGTGAGGAAGGTGCGGCGAGTGAGACGCGTGGTCATCGAGGCCTCCTTCGAGCGGGTAGGCGGATTATACGTGGGCTCATCCGTTTTCACTGTTCAATGTTTCACACGGCGGCACCGGCTCCGGCGTCTGCCGCGACCGGAGGCGTTGGCACCACTGGAGCCACGTCGCTGTAGAGCTGGGCGGCCGTCACGTAGGGGCGCGTCTGCTGGCGCAGGTAGCCGACGAAGCTGTACGCGAACAGCGAGAGCCCGTCGCGACCTCCGTCGGCCACCGGCTCCAGCCCGCCCGAGCTGATGACCTGGTAGGAGTCCTTGAGGAACACCTCGCGCAGGAACCGGTCGTGGGACGGCAGCGTCACCGTCGCTCGCGAGAGCGTCCCCGAGAAGCAGCTGTCGGAGACCAGCAGCGTGTGCCGGGCCTTGACGTTCTTCAAGATGCGCCGGATGTCCGCCACCGAGATCCACGTGAACTCGTCGGCGGTCCCGTCGGCCGGGATCCAGAACCCGTCCTGGGTGTCGGCGCGCTGGTGACCGTGGCCCGCGTAGTAGATGAGCAGGTTGTCGGCGGGGCCGAGCGGCATGTCGCGAAACTCGGCCAGCGCCCGCAGCACCCCGGCCCGGGTGGCCTGGCGGTCGAGCAGCAGCTTGACGTTCTTGAAGCCGTAGTCGTCGATGAGCAGCCGGCCCAGGGTCTGCACGTCGTTGACGGCCGTCCGCAGCTTCGGCGCGAAATCGGTGTTCTGGTAGTCGTTGATGCCGATCAGCAGCGCGTGGTAGGTGCCGAGCTCGAGCGCGCTGCCCCCGAGCCGGCCGATGAGCGAGCCGTCCGGTCGCTTCTGGACCGCCCGGTCCGCGTCCTGGGCCCGGGCGGGAACCGCCGACAGCGTGAGCACGAGTCCGACGAGAAGCGCGGCCTTCCTCACACCACCCATCATTCCCTCTCTCCGACAACCGGTCTCGGCCGCGCTCACCGCCTCACCAGCCGCCGCACCCGCGCGGCCGCCTGCACCAGGCCGCCCGGCAGCAGCAGCACGATGGCGATGAAGAGCCCGCCGAAGATCAGCAGGTGGAAGTCCACCCAGCGCAGCGCCACGTACTCCTTGAGTACCACGTACAGCACCGCGCCCAGAACGGGTCCGTGCAAGGTGCCGACGCCCCCGATGAAGGTCATCAGGAGGGCGTCGAAGGTCCAGTGCGGCCCGAACGGGTGCGAGGGGTAATAGCTGATGTGATAGAAGGCGAACAACCCGCCGGCCAGCCCGGCCAGCCCCGTGGACAGGGCCAGCGCCGTCAGCTTGAGCCGGAGCGCGCCCACGCCGGACGCCTCCGCCGCCTCCTCGTCCTCGCGGATGGCCCGCATGCCGAGACCGAGGCGCGAGCCGGCCAGCGCCGCCACCGCGAGCACCGACAGCGCGGCCAGGGCCAGCGCCAGGTAGTAGCGCTCGGTGAGCCGGTAGGTGGCGATCGTGCGGGCCGGCAGCGTGGAGATCTCGGGCAGCGCGTTGTTGACGGTGGTGCGGAGGATCTCGCCCAGCGCCAGCGTGCCGATCGCGAAGTAGGCGCCGCGCAGCCGGAAGGCGGCCACGCCGATCAGCAGCGCGAACAGGGTGGCGATCACGGCGCCGGCGACCAGGCCGGCCGCGATCGGGGTGCCGCCGATCCACAGCGTGCGCGCCACCAGGGCGCCGAGGCCGAAGAAGGCCGCGTGGCCCAGGTTCACCTGCCCGGCGTAGCCGGCCACGATGTTCCAGCTCTCGGCCAGCGTGATCGAGAGCAGGATCAGGAAGACGAAGTTGAGGACGTCGTCGCGGCGGACCACCAGCGGCAACACCGCCAGGCCGGCGAAGGCGGCCAGGATCGCCGCCGCCCAGCGGCGCTCGGCGCGGCCCGCGAGATCCCTCACCGGCCGAACAGCCCGCGCGGGCGCACGACCAGCACGACCACGAAGATGACCAGCCCGACCACCTCGCGGTAGGCGCCGCCGAACGTCGCCGCGCTGGCCGCCTCGGCCACGCCGAGGAGCAGGCCGCCCACGAAGGTGCCGATCATCGAGCCGAGCCCGGCCAGCACGACGACGATCAGCGCCTTGAGCGTCCATTCGAGGCCGATCGAGGGGCTGACCGAGTAACCGATGGTGACGAGCGTGCCGGCGGCGCCGGCCAGCGCGGTGCCGATGGCGAAGGCCAGCAGATAGGCGCGGCGCACGTCGATGCCGGTCAGCAGCGCCGCCTGCCAGTCCTCGGCGGTGGCCCGGATGGCCTTGCCCCACCGCCACCGCGCCAGCAGCAGGTGCAGGCCGCCGATCAGCGCGAAGGCGATGGCCAGGCTGACGAGCCGCACGACCGGAATCGACAGGCCGCCGACGCTGAGCACGGTGCCGCCGTAGGGCGTGATGATCGACCGCTCGTCGGCCGTCCACAGCCGCACGGCCAGGGCGTGCAGGGCCAGGGCGAGGCCGAAGCCGATCAGCAGCGAGTTCTTCACGCGCGTCTCCTCGTCGGCGCGCACCACGAAGCCGAACAGCCCCCAGTAGAGGGCCACGCCCAGCAGCAGCGAGAGCGGGATCACCAGCACCAGCGAGACGAACGGGTCGAGGCCGACGAGGGCGACGACGAAGAACGCCATGTAGCCGCCCAGCATGATGAGCTCGCCGTGGGCCACGTCGAGCACCTTGAGCACGCCGAACACCAGCGACAGCCCCGCCGCCGCCAGCCCGTAGAGGCCGCCGATGAGCAGGCCGAGCAGGAGCTGCTGGGCCAGCACGCTCACTCCCGCACCGCCAGCGGGCCGAGATAGGCGCGGCGCACGTGCGGATTGCGCAGCAGGTCGGCGGCCGGGCCCTGGAGCGCGATGCGGCCGGACTCCAGCACGTAGGCACGGTGGGCGAGGCCGAGGGCGGCCTGCACGTTCTGCTCGACCAGGAAGACGGCGACGCCGCTCCGGTTGATCTCCGCCAGCGCGTCCATGATGGCGCGCACCAGGCGGGGCGCGATGCCGAGCGACGGCTCGTCGAGCATGAGCAGCTTGGGATTGGTCATCAGGGCGCGGCCGACGGCGACCATCTGCTGCTGGCCGCCGGACAGCGACCGCACGAGCTGGCGGCGGCGCTCGCGCAGGTCGGGGAAGAGCGCGAACACGCGCTGGAGCCCGGCCGCCTTGGTGGCGCGGGCGCGACTGGCGAAGGCGCCCAGCTCCAGGTTCTCCTCGACCGTCATGCCGCCGAACAGGCGCCGGCCCTCCGGCACCAGCGCCACCCCTCGATCGACGATGAGGTGGGCGTGCAGGCGCCCCAGGTCCTCGCCCTCGAAGGTGACGGCACCGGCGCGCGGGCGCAGGAGGCCGGCGATGGAGTTCAGGAGCGTGCTCTTGCCGGCGCCATTGGGGCCGAGCAGGGCCACGATCTCGCCGGGCCCCACCGTGAGCGTCACGCCGGCCAGGACCCGGATGTCGCCGTAGGCGGCTTCGAGGTCGCGGATCTCAAGCACGCATGGGGCTCCCCCGCTCGGTGCCGAGATAGACATCGATCACGTTGGGATCGGCCGCGACGGCGTCGGGCGGGCCCTCGGCAATCTTCTCACCGGCGCTCAGCACGATGATGCGCTGCGAGAGCTCCATCAGCGCCCACACGATGTGCTCGACCATCAGCACGGTGGTGCCGCCGGCCACCAGCGTCCGGATGAGCGCCATCGCCGTCGCCGTCTCGGTCGGGTTGAGCCCGGCCAGGAACTCGTCGAGCAGCAAGAGCCGGGGCGCGGTCGCCAGCGCGCGGGCCAGCTCCAGCCGCTTGCGGTCGATCAGCGTGAGCCTGGCGGCGGGCACCTCGGCCCGGCCCTCGAGCCCGACGAGCGCCAGCAGCCGCTCGGCCTCGGCGGCGTGGCCCGCGCGGGAGCCGTCGTGGCGCCCGAACAGGCGGCCGACCAGGACGTTCTCCAGCGCGGTCAGGCCGGCGAAGGGGCGCACGAGCTGGAAGGTCCGGGCGATGCCGTGGGCGCACACGCGATGCGAGGCCAGCCCCTGGATCGCGCGCCCGCCCAGGCGCACGTGGCCGGCGTCGGGAGCCAGGGCGCCGGCGATCACGTTGAAGAGCGTGGTCTTGCCCGATCCGTTCGGGCCCATGATGCCGATCAGCTCGCCCTCGTCGAGGGCGAAGCTCACGTCGTGGACGGCCCGGACGCCGCCGAAGCCCTTGCTGACGTGCTGGACCTCGAGCAGGGGCATCGGACGGCGCTACCGGGCCCTCAACGCTTGGCGAACGGCGGCGCCGGATACGCGAGCGGAGCCGTGGCGAATTCCTTGGGCCACACCAGCTCCTGCTTGCCGTTCTGCCACTGCGCGAACGCTCCCTGCACGATCCCGGTGCCGTCGGGCCGGAACTTCACGGGCCCGATGACCGTCGTCATGTCGGTGGCGGCGATCGCGTCGCGCAGCTTCTCGCGGTCGGCGGCGCCCGCCTTCGAGACGGCGGCGGCCAGGATTTGCACGCAGGCGTAGGCGGGCCCCACGATGGGATCGGCCGGACGGCCGAACTTCTTCTCGTGGGCCGCGTTCAGCTCGTTGACGCCGGGCGCCTTGATCGCGTTGTGCCAGCCCGCGGCCAGCACGGTCCAGTCGCCGTCCTTGCCGAGGTTCTTCGTCCACGGCGGCGAGTCGGAGGCGCGGATCATGATGTTGAGCTTGGGCGTGTAGCCCAGCTCCTTCATCTGCTTGACCATCGTCATGCCGTCGGGCGGCGTGGGAATCGCGAAGACCGCGTCGGCATTGGCCGACTTGGCCTTGAGGATGAGGTCCGAGAAGTCCTTGGCGCCGGGCGCGTACTCACCGAGCACCACGACCTGGTAGCCGGCGGCCTTGCCGGCCTCGGTCCAGGACGCGCTCATCTCCTGGCCCCAGTCGGTCTTCTCCTGGAAGATCGCGACGGTCTTGGGCCGCTCGGCGGCCGGGATGAGGGACAGCAGCCCCTGCGTGAACTTGCCGACGTCGGGTGATTTCCAGAACGGCGAGAACAGGTACTTGAACCCCTGCTGGTGGATCTTGTTCAGCGCGAAGGCGATGCCGAGGTACGGCGTCTTGTTCTTCTCGGCCACCGAGGCGGCGGCCGCGTGCAGGTCGGAGCCGAAGCCGCCGAGGTAGCCGACCACGCCCTGGGCGGCCAGCGTCTCCAGCCGGCTCACCGTCTTGGTCGCGTCGGACTCGTCGTCGAGCAGCACCAGCTCCAGCGGCACCTTCTTGCCGCCCACGGTGACGCCGCCGGCGGCGTTGATCTGCTCCACGGCGATCTCGTAGCCGGCGCGCACCTGGGCGCCGCCGGGACCGTAGCGCCCGGTCAGCGGCACCACGGCGCCGATCTTCACGGCCTGGGCCCAGGCCGGCAGCGGCAGGGCGAGCAGGGCCAGGACGAGCAAGGCCAGCAGTCTCATCGGGATCTCCTCCGGTTCATCGGATTGGGTTACTCGGTCGAGGACCAGAAGTCGGCAATACGCCCGTCGCCCGCGAGCCAGAACGAGTAGTAGTACGTCGCGGTGGCGTTGACCAGGCGGTAGTGGCAGACGCGGCTGACCCGTTCACCGTGGCGCTCCAGCGAGCCCAGGCCGGGGATCTGGCGCCGCTGCATCTCGGCGCGGAGGTAGTCGTCGATGGCGTCGGCGGCCGCCGGCGTGTGGACGGCCACGAGGAGCAGGATCGGGAGGGCGCGCCGAACCCAGCGCCGCACGCTCAGCCGCCCCACACCAGGCGCGCCGTCTCCACCACGCGGTGGAGCTTGGCGCGCTGGTCCTCCGGTGTCAGGCGGTTGCCCTCCATGGTCGAGGCGAAGCCGCACTGCGGGCTGAGCGCCAGCCGATCCAGCGGCACGATCTTGGCCGCCTCGTCGATGCGCCGGCGCAGCTCGTCGACGGATTCCAGGCGGGGCTTCTTGCTGGTCACCAGCCCCAGCACCACCTCGCGGTCGGGGGGCATCGCCCGCAGCGGCTCGAAGCCGCCCGAGCGCTCGTCGTCGTACTCGAGCAGGAAGCGCTGGAACCGGCTGCGGCCGAACACGCGGGCGATCGGCTCGTAGCCGCCGCTGGCGTAGAACATCGACTGGTTGTTGCCGCGGCAGATGTGCAGCGCGAACGTCACGCCCGGGTGGCGCCCGATGGCGGCGTTGTCCATCTCGATGCAGGCGTCGATGAGCCGGTCGGGATCGCTGCCGCGCTGGCGGTAGCCCTCGCGCAGGGCGGGGTCGAGCAGCGCCGCGTACTGGGGGGCGTCGATCTGCACGTAGGTGCAGCCCAGCCGCACCAGCTCCTCGATCTCCCGCCGGGTGATGTCGACGACGTCGGCCAGGTACGCATCGCGCGTGGCATAGGCGCCGGTGGACTTCTGGGGGTCGTAGTAGGCGGCGGCCTGCTGGGCGCTGATCAGCGCGACCTTGACCGGCCGCGTCGTCCGGGCCCGGAGGTACGCGAATTCCTCGCCGCACATGCTGCGTCGCCAGCGGAGCTTGTCGACGACGACGGGCCGCTTGAACACCAGCTCGCCCCCCTGCTCGTCGTGGAACGGGATGGCCCAGCCACCGAACTTGTCGAAGCCGTCGAGCGCGTCGATCAGGTGGCCGAAGAATGCGTAGCGCCGCAGCTCGCCGTCGCTGACGACGTCGAGCCCGGCGTCCTCCTGCAGCCGCACCGCCTCGTCCACCGCCCGGTCCTCGACGCGCTTGAAGTCAGCGGGGGTCAGGCGGCCGGCCGCGAGAGCCTCACGCGCCTGCACGAGGAAGGCGGGGCGCAGCAGGCTGCCAACCGTGTCGCTGCGAATGGTCATCGCCCGCCCTCCGCGAGCAGTTCTACCACGGCCCGCGCCGTGGCCAGCTCCTCGCCCGACTCACGCGCGTACGTCTGGTAAGCCTCGACGGTGCGACCCGCCCTGTACAGCCCGACCACCGTCTCGCGCAGCTGCGGCGACGTCCCGGCCGCCAGGACCTTGACGCGCTCGGCCTCCCGGACCCGGGCCTGCTGGTTGGCCCGGATGGCGATGACCGTGTCGGGCTTCGCGCACGGCACCACCTCGGCCCAGCGAGCGCCGTCCTTCGCCAGCAAGATGATGACCGCCCGCAGCTGATAGGACGCCGGCGAGTAGTCGATCTGCAGCTGATGGGTGGCCTGCACCGGATAGTCGAACCGGTCACCGAAGGGGCGAGGCTCCGTGACCGGTGTGATGGCCGTCGTGTATTTCGCGGGCACCGGCGTCCGGGCCTGGCGGGCGACGGCGTCCCGCCACCACTCGCCGACATCCCCGGCCGTGCACGGGCGCGCCCGGGCATGCACAAGTGCGAGTCGCCGGTCGAGGCTCTGACTGTTGATCGCCGCCACGAAGTCGGCGGCGAAGCGGCGATCGGCCTCGGTCTCCTGCCCCTGCGCAGGGCCCACACCGGCCAGCGCCAGGAGCACGCCGAGGGCGAGCCGACGGCGTAGCGTCAACGCCGCCCCAGCTCCTTCACCGCGCGGTCGCGATAGGTGAAGGTGAAGAGCTTGTCGGCCGAGAGGAACTCCGTGTACTTGAGATAGCCGAGGTCGGCGTTCAGCTTCTGCATGCTGTCCAGCGTGCCGGGGTCCAGCTCCAGGTTGGCGTCGGCCGCGTGGGGCCGCGCCTTCTTGACCAGCTCCTTCTTCGTCGCCGCGTACTTCGTCATGAGGTCGACGTTGCGGTCCTCGCTCCAGCCGCGCCCGCCGTCGGCGGCCAGGTCGCGTACGGCGCGCACGTAGCCGAGCATCACCTTGTGGGCGAGGTCGGCGTTGCTCCGGGCCCACTCCGCGTTCCAGAACGCCGCGGTGATCGGGATGGCCTTGGCCCCGGCCGGCTTGACGAGCGGTCGCACACCCACGCCCTTGTCCTCGGCCAGGGTGGGGAACGGCTCGGTGATGATGCCGGCGTCGATCGCCCCCGACTCCAGGGCCGGCACCATGTCCGGGAACGGCATGATCTTGACCTGCACGTCCTTGATCGTGAGCCCGTCACGGCGCAGCACCTGGTCGAGCATCCACTCGACGGCGGCGCCGCGCGTGTTCAGCCCGACCGGACGGCCCTTGAGGTCGGCGACGCGCTTGATCTCCGTCCCCCACGCGGCCTTGCGGACGGTGAAGTAGTCCTCGAGATAGCCGAAGTGCAGCGGCCCGATGAACTCCAGCGGCAGCTTGGCGGCGACGGCGTTGAAACCGGCCGCGCCCATGCCGGAGCCCCCGACCTGGAGCTGGCCCGTGGCCACCTGGCTGGTGATCTCCGCCCCGCCCGGCAGCCGGACCATCTGCACCGTGATCCCGGCCGGTGTCAGGTAGCGGTCGGCCATGATGTAGAGCGCGGCGAAGGAGTCGGACGGGATGTAGCCGATCTTCACCGTCGGCGCCTGGGCGCCGGCGCCCCCCGCCGACAGCACGAGGGCCACCAGCAGCGCGACGAGCCCCGGCGCACGCACCGATCTCATGAGCGTCCTCCTCCTCCTCGAGGGTTCACAGCCGTCCCGGCTCGTCCTGCCACCTCAGCGTGCGCGTCTGCAGGGCCCGCAGCCCCCGTGTGAGCAGCAGGCCGAGCGCCCCCACCAGCGCGAAGGCGCCGTACATCTGGGGGGTGCTCAGTGTCTGCCAGTGGCGATAGACCAGGTGGCCGAGGCCCGACCTGGCCGCGATGAACTCTACGGCCACGATCGCCACCAGAGCAAGCCCGAGGCCCAGCCGCAGGCCGGTGAAGATGGCGGGCAGCGCGGCCGGCAGGATCACCTTGAGGAACAAACGCGGCCCGTGGGCCCCGTAGTTCCGCCCGACCTCGAGCAGCCGCGGATCCATCGTCTGCACGCCGGCCAGCGTGCTGATGATGATCTGGAAGAACGCCGAGATGGCCCCGGTCAGGACGAAAGCCGGCTCCCCCACCCCGAGCACGATCAGGAGAAAGGGCAGCAGCGCGATCTTCGGTACCGGGAACAGCACGTTGATGGACGGCTCGATCGCCTGGCGGATGGGCCTGGCCAGCCCCATCAGCAGCCCGAGCGGCACCGCCGGCGCCGCCGCCAGCACGAAGGCCAGCCCCAGGCGCGTGAGCGTCACCAGGGTCTCGGCGGCGAGGTCGCCCTCGCGCAGGCTCTCCACCAGCGCCGCGCCGATGCGGGTCGGCGGCGGGAAGTAGCGCGGGGACAGGACGGCCAGCCGGGCCAGCACCTCCCACACCGCGAGCAGCCCGACGGGGACGGCGACGGCCATCACCGGGCGGTCGGGTCCTGGGCCCACGGCAGCAGGCGCGCACGCACCGCGGCCAGGCCGTAGGAGAGCACGGCCCCCAGCCCGGCGATCACGAGGAAGGTCGCGTACATGTCCTCCACCTTGAGGACCTGCCACGACAGCCACAGCAGTGCGCCCAGTCCGCGGCTGGCGGCGACGATCTCCACGGCGACGACCACGATCAGCGCGTAGCCGAGGCCGAGCCGGAGTCCGGTGAAGACGTACGGCAGCGCCCCCGGCAGCAGGACGGCCGTGAACAGGCGCCGGCCGCGGGCGCCGTAGTGGCGCGCCGCCTCGACCACGAGCGGATCGATCTGCCGCACGCCCTCCAGCGTCGTGAAGGCGACCAGGAAGAACGAGGTCACCGCCGCGGTGACGATCAGCGCCGCCTCGCCCCGCGGCAGCATGAAGCTGACGAGCGGCAGGAACAGCACGCTCGGGATCGGGTAGACGACGGCGAAGACGGGATCGAGCCCCTCGCGCAGCCGGCGCCACAGCCCCATGGCCAGGCCGACGGCGATCCCGAGCACGGCGGCGAGCGCGAAGGCCCAGGCCACCCGCGCCAGCGTCGCCACGGCGTGGCCGGCCAGCGTGCCGTCGGCGACCAGGCGGCCCAGGTGGGCCAGCACGGTCGACGGACGCGGGAAGAACGCCGGACGCAGCAGACCGGTGGCGCCGGCGATCTCCCAGGCGAGCAGCACGATCACCGGCGAGGCGACGGCGACCCCGTGCTCGGCCAGCCGGCGCCGCGCCCTCGATCCGCTCACGCGAGCGGCGCGTGTCGGTCGTCGTCCATCGCGCGCACGACCTCCTCGCGGAGCTGCGCCCAGATCTTCTCCAGCAGCACGCCGTAGGCCTGCGAGCCGCGGATCTCCAGGCCGCGCGGCCGCCCCAGCTCGACGGGAAACACCTGGCTCACCCGCCCCGGCCGCGCGGTCATCAGCACCACCCGGTCGCCGAGCAGCAGTGCCTCCTCCAGCGAGTGGGTGACGTAGATGACCGTGGTGCCGAGCGTAGCCCAGATCCGCAGCAGCTCCTCCTGCATGATCGCGCGCGTCTGGGCGTCCAGCGCCGCGAACGGCTCGTCCATCAGGAGGACCTCGGGATCGTTGGCGAGCGCGCGGGCGATGCCCACGCGCTGCTTCATCCCGCCCGAGAGCTGGTGCGGGTAGTGGCCGGCGAACCGCGCCAGCCCGACCAGCGCCAGCATCTCGCGGGCCCGGGCCTCGCGGGCGGCCCGGCCCACGCCGCGGTTCTCGAGGCCGAAGGCGACGTTGGTCAGCACGGTGCGCCAGGGCAGCAGCGCGTGCTCCTGGAAGACCATCGCGGTCGGCGGCGTCCCCGGCCGGCTCGGCTCGATCCGCACGGTTCCGCTCGTCTGCGGCAGCAGCCCCGCCACCACGCGCAGCAGCGTCGACTTGCCGCTGCCGCTCGGCCCCACCAGGCACAGGAACTCGCCGGCCGCGACCCGCAGCGAGATCCGGTCCAGCGCGACGACGGATCGCCCGTGGCTCGCGAAGGCGACGGTGACCTCGTCGACCGCGACCTTCGCCGGCTCGCCCGTCACCCTCCCAGGAGCTCCTTGGCGATGATGAGTCGCTGGATCTGGCTGGTCCCCTCGTAGATCTGCATGATCTTGGCGTCGCGCATGAACCGCTCGACGGGAAACTCCCGCGTGTAGCCGTAGCCGCCGAACACCTGCACGGCGTCGGTGGCCACCTTCATGGCGGCGTCGCCCGCCCAGCACTTGGCCATCGAGGCCTCGTAGGTGTTGCCGCGGATGCCGGCGTCCACCTGGCGGGCGGCGTGGTGGATCATCAGCCGGGCGGCGTGCGTTTGCATGGCCATGTCGGCCAGCATGAACTGGATGCCCTGGAAGGCGGCGATCGGCTGGCCAAACTGCTGCCGCTCCTTGGCGTAGCCGACGGCGGCGTCGAGGGCGGCCTGGGCGATGCCGACGGCCAGCGCGCCCGTCGACGGGCGCGTGATGTCCAGCGTGGCCATGGCGATCTTGAACCCCTCGCCCTCGGCGCCCAGCCGCTGGCCGACCGGGATCGCGCAATCGCTGAAGTGCAGCGCCACCGTGGGCGAGGCCCGGATGCCGAGCTTGCGCTCCTTCTTGCCGACCTCGAAGCCCGGCGTGTCCTTCTCGACCAGGAACGCCGTCACGCCCCGGGCACGCTTGGACGGATCGACCGTCGCGAACACCGTGATGACGTCGGCGTGGTCGCCGTTGGTGCACCATTGCTTGGAGCCGTTCAGCACGTAGTGATCGCCCCGCCGGATGGCGGTGGTCTTCAACCCCGCCGCGTCGGAGCCGGCCCCGGGCTCCGACAGCGAGAAGGCGCTCAGGATCTCGCCGCTGGCCAGCCCCGGCAGGTACTTCTGCTTCTGGGCCTCGGTGCCGGCCGTGAGGATCGGCAGCCCCCCGAGGGCCTGGTCGAGGTACTGGGTCCCGCTGGCCGCGCAGGCGTAGGCGATCTCCTCGCACACGAGGGCCAGGGCCAGGGCGCCCATGTCGGTGCCGCCGTAGGCCTCCGGCACCCAGACCGCGTACAGGCCGGCCTCGCTGACCGCGCGCATGGAGTCCTCGGGATAGGCCTCGGCCTCGTCGTAGCGGGCCGCGTGGGGCGCCACCCGGTCGCGCGCCACCTTGCGGGCCAGGTCCCGGATCATCCGCTGCTCGTCGGTCAGGTAGAAGAGGTCGTGCATGGCCCGTATGGTATAAGACGCGCCATGGATCGGGCGACCCTCGAAGATCTCGTCATCCGCTTCACCGACGCCTTCAACCGGAACGACCTCGACGGTGTCATGGCGTTCATGGCCGACGACGCCGTGTACGAGGAGTTCACCGGGGCGATCACCCAGGGCCGCGAGGCTATCCGGGCGGCGTTCGTGCCGCAGTTCCGGGGCGACTTCGGCAAGATGCGCTTCGAGACCGAAGACCTCTTCGTCGACGCCGGGGCCGGCAAAGCCCTCATCCGCTGGGTCTGCCAGCTCGAGACCAGGCGTGGCCCTGGCGGCTGGCGCGGCCTCGACATCATCCACGTCGAGGGCGGCCGGGTGACGCGCAAGCTCACCTACGCCAAGGCCAAGATCCCGCTCATCGAGTAGCCTCTCGCGCGACGGCCCGCAGCAGGGCGATGCGGATGAGCCCGCTGAACGGCCTCACCACGAACCAGTAGCGCCGGAAGCTCCGGCGGCTGGCCGGGTCCTGACACCAGATGCGTGTCTCCGTCGACAGCCGGGTGCCCCCGTCACCCTCCGGCGCCACCCGGAAATCCCACACCGCCTTGGCGTGGCCCGGGCGATCGAAGGCGCGAAAGCCCTCGGCGTCCACCGGCACCCGCTCGCCGCCGGGCGTCCAGAACCGCCCCACCACGCCGAGGGCCAGCTCGCGGCCGGGCCGCTCGCCGAGCAGGACGAAGCCGTGCTCCAGCATCCGGTCCAGGGTCAGCGCACGCCGCGTCGCCCGCGCGCGCGGCCGGGCCAGCGCCGTCGGCAGCGAGCGGAGCGCGATGAGCCAGTGGATGAGCGGCGAGGCCAGCAGGTCGACCCGGCGCAGCGCGGGATAGACGACCGCCGGCGCGGCGGCGATGCGGATGGCGTGGCGCTCGAACCAGTCGAAGCGCGGCATCAGCTCGTCGATCAGCGGGACGGGCTCGGCGATGGCCATCACCCCGCGACGATGACCAGCGCGTCGACGGCGATCACGTCGGCGCCGGCGGCGATGAGCGGATTGACGTCGATCTCGATGATGCGCGGCGTGGCGGCGATCAGGCCGGCAACCGCCTCGATGGCTCGCACCACTGCGGCCGGCTCGACCGGCCGCAGGCCGCGCGGCCCCGCCAGCAGGCGCGGGCGCGCGCCCTCGGTCAGCATGGCCGCCGCCTCGCCCTCGCCGAGTGGGGCCAGGCGCACCGAGACGTCGCGCAGCACCTCGGCCAGCACACCCCCGGCGCCGAGGACGACCACCGGCCCGAAGACCTCGTCGCGGCGCGCGCCCAGCAGCAGCTCGACGCCCGGCCCTGCCCGCTCCTGCACGACGAACCGCTCGGCCCGCCCGGCCAGCGCCGCGCAGGCCGCCCGCACGGCGGCGGCGTCCCGGAGGTCGAGCATGACGGCGCCCGCCTCGGTCTTGTGCGTGAGGCCGGCGGCGTCGGCCTTGACGACCACCGGGTAGCCGATCTGCGCGGCCGCCGCCACCGCCTCCTCGGCGCTCGCCACGATCGCCTCCCGGCAGAAGCGGACGCCGCACGTCTCCAGCAGCCGCCGGGCCAGCGCGTACGGCAGCGCCCCGCGCGCCCCCGCCAGCGCCGACCGGATCTCGGGCGACAGCGGTGGCGCCGTCGCGGCGGCGC
The DNA here is from genome assembly GCA_963734175.1 of uncultured Candidatus Rokubacteria bacterium. Classification (GTDB taxonomy): domain Bacteria; phylum Methylomirabilota; class Methylomirabilia; order Rokubacteriales; family CSP1-6; genus AR5. The sequence goes on along the minus strand of CAVTGC010000008.1, from coordinate 16,148 downwards.
GCGGCACCGGCGGGCGCGCCTGCCAGAGCGCACGCCACGCGCGCACGGCGCGCTCGGGGCTCGGCAGCACCGGCACACCCCCGGCCCGCAGCCGCGCCGTGATCTCCGGCGCATCGGCGGTGAACGCGACGGCCGGCTTGCCGGTCGCCCGCGCGGCCGCCACCACGCCGTCGGCGAACTCCGGGAAGTCGAGGCCGACGTTCACGGCGACGACGCCGGCCACCTCCGGCTCGTCGAAGACGCGCCGGATGGCGGGGGCGATGCGCGCGGGCTCGACCTGGGGCGTGAGGTCGACCGGGTTGCCGACGGCGGCGAAGGGCGGCAGCAGCCCGCGCAGCGCCTGGCGCGCGCCCTCGCCGAGCGCCGGCACCAGCAGCCCCTCGCGCTCGGCGGTGTCGGCGGCGACGACCGACGGGCCGCCGGAGACGGTGACGACGGCGACGCCGCGCCCGGCCGGCCGCACGCGCGGAATCGCCACCAGCGTCTCGATCGCGTCGAAGAACTCCTCGGTCTCCTCGGCCAGCACCACCCCCGCGCTCGCGCACGCCGCGCGGTAGACCTCCCAGGCGCCGGCCAGCGAGCCGGTGTGCGAGCCGGCCGCGCGGCGCCCCGCCTCCGAGCGCCCGCCCTTGAGCATGACGATCGGCATGCGCGCGGCCGCCCGCCGCGCCGCCGCCAGGAAGCGCGGCCCGTCGCGCAGCGCCTCCACGAAGCAGGCGACGAGCGTGGTGGCCGGGTCGTCGGCCAGCCACTCCAGCACCTCGGCGATCTCGACGTCGACCTGGTTGCCGATGGACACGAAGCGGGCCACGCCGAGGCCGCGGCCGCCGAGGTGGCGGAAGATCAGCCCGCCGTAGGCCCCGCTCTGGGAGACGATCGAGATCCCGCCGGCGGCGCGAGGCAGATCCCAGAAGTAGGTGCCGTTCAGCGAGGCCGGCGCCGAGTAGACGCCCATGCAGTTGGGTCCCACCAGCCGCAGCCCCGCCGCGCGGGCGGTGGCCAGCATCTCCGCCTGGGTCGCGCGGCCGCCGTCGTCGACCTCGCCGAAGCCGGAGGACAGGATGACCGCGGCCCGCACGCCCCGCGCGGCCAGGGCGGCGATCGCCTCCGGCACCGCCGGCGCCGGCAGGCTCACCAGCGCGAGATCGACGCCGGCCGGCAGCGCCTCGACCTTCGCCACGGTCGGACAGCCGAGGATCGCCTCGCCGGACGGGTTGACGGCGTGGACCGCGCCGGCGTAACCGCCCTCGCGTACGTTCTGGAGCAGGCGGTGGCCGAGCTTGGCCGGATTGCGCGAGACCCCGAGCACGGCGACGCTGGCCGGCGCGAACAGCGCCGCCAGGTCGCTCACGCCCGCGCCCGCCGGTCCACGACGCGCACCGACTTGCCGGGCGCCCGCTCGAGCGTGCCCGTCGCGCACAGCCGGATCTCCGGGCTCAGGCTCAGCAGGTCGTGCAGCTCGCGCCGCAGGCGCCCGGCGGCGGCGGCGTCGCAGCCCGGCTCGGTCTCGACGACGACGGTCATGCGCTCGCCGCCGCCGTCGGAGTCGAGCACGATCTGGTACTCGGGGCCGAGGCCGGCCGTGCGCAGCAGCAGCGTCTCCACCTGGCGCGGATAGAAGTTCACGCCCTTGTAGATGACCATGTCGTCGGTGCGGCCGCGCAGGCGGTCCACGCGCAGCATGGTGCGGCCGCAGTCGCAGCGCGTGCGCCCCACCACCCGCGTGAGATCGTGGGTGCGGTAGCGCACCAGCGGCAGCCCCTGCCGCGTCAGCGTGGACACGACCAGCTCGCCCTCGACGCCGTCGGGCCGGACCGCCCCCGAGACCGGATCGACGATCTCGACGAGATAGTGGTCTTCCCAGACGTGGAGGCCGGCCCGGGCCGGGCAGTCGATGCCGAGGCCGGGGCCACCCGTCTCCGTCATGCCCATGATGTCGTACGAGGTCAGCCGGAGCTCACGGTCGATGCGGGCCCGCAGCTCGTCCGACCACATCTCGGAGCCGAGGATGGCCACCCGCAGCTTGAGCGAGCCGAGGTCGAACCCACTGTCGCGCGCGACCTCGATGAGCCGCAGCGGGTAGGTGGCGATGGCCGGGAGCACGGTGACGCCGAGGTCGCGCAGGAGCGTGAGCTGCAGCAGCGTGCGGCCGGCGCCGACGGGCACGATCATCGCGCCCAGCCGCTCGGCCCCGTAGTGGAAGCCGAAGCCGCCGGTGAACAGCCCGAACGACGGCGTGATCTGCACCACGTCCTCGCGCGTGACCCCGGCCGCGGCCAGGCAGCGCGCCATCACCTCGCCCCACTGGACGACGTCGGCGGCGGTGTACGGATTGAGGATGGGGTTCCCGGTGGTCCCGCTCGACATGTGCACGCGGACGTAGCCGGCGGCGCCCCCACAGGCCAGCCCGTAGGGATAGGCGTCGCGCAGCTCGGCCTTGGTCAGGAACGGCAGCCGGCTCCAGTCCTCGAGCGTCTTGACGTCGCCGGGCCGGACGTCGCCCAGCCGTCGCGCCCACGCAGGATTGGCGAGCACGCGCCTCAGCGTGGCCTGCATGCGCTCGACCTGCAGCCGCGCCAGCGCCTCGCGGTCGAGCGTTTCCAGGTCGGGCTGGAACATGGCGAGAAGTATACGCGGCGGCCGGCGGCGGCCGGCCCCGGTCAGCGCGCGATCGTACCGTAGTCGAGTCGGATGATGCGGTCGCCGAGGCCGTAGTACCGGTCGTCGTGGCTGATGACGACGACGGTCTTGCCGCGCGCGCGGAGATCGGGCAGCAGCTCCCGGTAGAAGATCTCGCGGTAGTGGGGGTCCTGGTCGGCCGCCCACTCGTCGAAGACGTAGATCGGGCGGTCCTCCATGAAGGCGACCAGCAGCGCCAGGCGCTTGCGCTGCCCCTGCGAGAGGGCCGTGGTGGAGAACACGCCGCCCTCCACCCGCACCTTGCGATCCAGCTCCAGCCGCGTCAGGTGGTGACGCGCGCGGGCGTCGAGGTCGGGGCCGGTCAGTCCGAGCAGGTCGTCGAACAGGTAGAAGTCCGAGAACACCGCCGAGAAGTGCTGGCTGTACCACTCGCGGCTCTTGTCGTCGATGGCGTGGCCGTCCAGCCGGATCGTGCCCGCCGTGGGCGCGTACAGGCCCGTGAGCACCTTCACGAAGGTCGACTTGCCGCTGCCGTTGCCGCCCACCACGAAGACGAGCTCGCCGCGACGCAGGGAGAGGTCGATCGGCCCCAGCACGAACCCCGGGCCATCGGCGTCGGCGCCGTACCCGAAGGTGACGCCGTCGAAGTCGAGGGAGGCGAAATCCTCGGCCGCCGGGCCGCGCCAGCCCTCACCGGGCGCGGCCGTGGGCGGCGTCAGCGCCAGCCCCAGCTCCTGGACCTTCTGCAGGGCGATCCGGGTCCGGGCGAGGCTCGGCCACGACTCGATGACGCTCCAGATGGGATTCATCATGTAGAGGATCACGAGCAGGTAGCCCGTCAACGCCTCCGTGCTGGTGACGCGCAGGGTGGGCGCCGCGAAGAGCACGACGCCGAGGAGGGCGTAGAAGAGCGCCTGGCTCCAGCTCGTGGCCAGGACGTGACGCCGGAGGGCGGCGGCGGAGTCGCGCCGGAGCGCGTCCACGGCGACCGTGATCCGCTCGGTGTGGAAGGCGTGACGGCGATCCGCGTGGAGCTTGAGCTCCTTCATCCCCTCGGTCAGCGTCCGGAAGTGCCGGAACAGCAGGTCGCGGGTGTCGCGGACCCGCCGCAGGTGCCGGAAGGCCCGCAGGATCATGATCCGGTAGGCGGCCGTCCCCAGCGTCATGAAGACCAGGATGGCGACGAGGATCGGCCACGACAGCCAGCCGAGATAGAGGGCACAGCCCCCGAGGACGGCCAGGTTGATCGCCAGCGTCGGGAGGTTGTTGAGGGTCATCCCGATGGTGGGCACGTCGTCGGTCAAGGTGGTCAGGATGCGGGGGATGCCGACCGCCTCCAGGTGACGCAGGGGCGTCGCCAGGATCTTGCGGGTCAGCTCGTCGAACAGGCGACTGATCATCCGTAGCGAGAAGGCGTTGAGCCAGACGCGGGCGAGCGCGTTGGCGAGCACCTTGCCGACGAGGAGCGCCGCGAAGGCGACGGCGAGTCGGCTGCGGCCGAGCTCGCCGCGCATCAGCGTCGTGTTGACCAGCGCGATCAGCGCCGCGCTGGCCACCCCGCTGACGAGCCCGACCGCGGTGGCGGCCGTCGCCAGCAGCCAGCTCCGGCGATCCATCACGCCCCGCAGGATCATGACCGGGCGCCCCCGGCCGACCACCAGCGCGTCTGCACCGCTCGGGCCGGGCCCTCCACGACCAGCGCGCCGGAGTAGCCGGCCGGCGGCCGCAGCTCGTGCAGCGTCCACCGGGCGAGCGCGGCCGGATCGCCGTCGATGTCGAGGAAGCGGGCCGGCTCGCCGGGAGCGAGCGACACCGTGAAGGCGTCGAGCGGGTGGGCCAGCCCCTCGCCGGTGGCCTTGATGAAGGCCTCCTTGCGCGTCCAGCAAGAAAAGAAGGCCTCCGGCTGCTGGCTCTCCGGCAAGGCGCCGAGCACGGCCCGCTCACGCGGGGCGAACGACCGGGCGGCGAGCGCGGCGAGATCGGGCAGCGGCCGCCACTGCTCGACGTCGATCCCGAGCGCCCGCTCCCAGCCCACCGCCATCACCGCGATCTCGCCGGAGTGCGACAGGTTGAAGCCGAGCGCCGCCCGACCGCCGTCGAGGGCGGGCTTGCCGTGCGGCCCGTACGTGAAGGCCAGGGCGGCGGCCGGCACCTCGAGATACTCGGCCAGCACGGCCCGCAGCGCACTGCGGGCCACCACGAACCGCCGGGTGTCGCGGGCGAACACGAAGCGCGCGGCCCGGGTCCGCTCGTCCTCGGACAGGCCGGCGGCGAGGCGACGCTGGGTCTCCGTCTCGACGGCGAGATCGACGTACCAGACGTGGACGTCACCGATCCGCAGGGCTTCCAGGGGCGGGGCGGCGACCGCGACCTTCGGCGACCCCGCCGGATCAGTCGCCAACGTCGACCGGCCTCGCCATCGCCCGCTCGAGCCGCGCCCGGAACTCCTCGGCCAGCGTGCGCACGTTGGGATCGACTAGCGTGAGACCGGAGTCGGCGCCCGGCACGACGCAGATGTCGACGCCGCCGGCGACGAGCCGCCGCCAGTCGAGGCGCCGATCGGTCCCCCTCGTGTACTTGCGGTCGGCGGCCAGCACGAGCACGAGCGAGCCCGTGTAGCGGCGGGGGACGTAGCGATGCATGGCCGCCGCGTTGGCCGCGGTCACGATCTGCCGGTACAGCTCACCCCGGGCGCCCTGCAGCGGGTCGCCGGCCGTCGCGATCGTGAAGAGGCGCCGCACCCGGTCGGCGATCTCCCGGACCTGCTTGCGCGACGGCCGCTGCCACGCGGTGCGGCTGTACGAGGCCACCCGACTGGCCACCAGGCGAAGGATCGCGCCCGCGAGGCGCTGCCGGCCGGCCGGCAGCCAGCGCCGGAGCGGCTGCGGCGGCCGCACGTCGAGCAAGGCCAGGAACGCCACCTCCTCGCCGTCGGCCCGGAGGCGTTGCGCCATCTCGAAGGCCACCAGGCCGCCCATGCACACGCCGATGAGGAAGTACGGCCCGTGCGATTGCACGGCCCGAACCTCCGTGAGGTAGTGCTCGGCCATCACTTCGATGGTCTCGAACGGCGGTTGCCGCCCGTCGAGCCCGCGCGGCTGCAGACCGTAGAAGGGCTGGTCGGAGCCGAGCAGCGTCGCGAGGTTGTTGAAGGCGACCACGATGCCGCCGAGGCCCGGAATCGCGAAGACCGGCGGCCGCGATCCCGAGGGCTGGATCGGCACCAGCGCCCGCCAGGGGCCGTCCAGCCCGCGCCGGTCGATCAGCTCCGCCTGACGCTCGATCGTCGGCGCCTGGAACAGCGTCGCCAGCGGCAGGGTCAGGCCGAACACGTGCTCGATGCGGGCGAACAGCCGCACCGCCAGCAGCGAGTGACCGCCCAGCTCGAAGAAGTTGTCCTCGATCCCGAGGCCCTCGACGGCGAGCACGTCGCGCCAGACCTGGGCCAGCGCCGTCTCGGTGGAGGTCCGCGGCGCCACCCGGCCGCGCGCCGGCGGCGTCGGCCGGGGCAGCGCGGCGACGTCGATCTTGCCGTTGGGGGTGAGCGGCAGGCGGTCCACGGTGACGAAGATCGACGGCACCATGTAGCCCGGGAGGTCGGCCCCGACGTGGCGGCGCAGATCCTCGGGCGTCGGGCTCTCGCCGTCGCCGGCCACGATGTAGGCGACCAGCTGGCCGTCGCGGCCGGCGTCGGCCACCACGTGCGCGACGGCGGCGCTCACCCCGGGGCACCGGCGCAGCGCCGCCTCGACCTCGCCCAGCTCCACGCGGAAGCCGCGGATCTTCACCTGCGCGTCGCGCCGCCCGTGGAACTCGACCGTGCCGTCCGGCCGGTACCGCCCGAGGTCGCCCGTCCGGTACACGCGATCGGCGGCGTCGCCCGTGAACGGGTTGGCGACGAAGCGCTCGGCCGTCAGCCCGGGATCGCCGACGTAGCCACGGGCCAGGTAGGGCGTCCGCACCTGGATCTCGCCGACCTCGCCGATGCCGGCCAGGTCGCCGGCGGCGCTCACGACCAGGAGCTGAGCGTCCGCAACGCCACGGCCCAGGGGAATCCTGGACGGAGATTCCTCCGCCAGCCGATCGGGCACGCGATACCACCCGACGGCCTGCGGTGTCTCGGTGGCGCCGTAGAAGTTCACGTAGCGGGCCTGGGGCGCCAGCGCGCGCATCCGCTCCACGATGTCGCCGGTCAGGACGTCGGCGCCGAAGAAGACGTGCCGGAGCGACGGCAACGTCGAGGTGGGGCGGCGGGCCGCGCGCTCGAGCAGCATCGAGGCCAGCGGCGGCGTCAGGTGCGCGACGGTGACCCGCTCGGCGGCCAGCCACTCCGCCAGGTAGCCCGGCGTGGCCAGGCGCTCGGCCTCGGGCAAGCACACGGCGGCGCCGGCCCAGAACGCGCCCAGCACGTCACGCAGCAGCGGGTCGTGGGCCAGCCCCGACAGCGCCGCGAACCGGTCGTCGGCCCCGAGGTCGAACGTCGCCGCGTGCCAGGCGAAGAAGTGCGCCAGCGGCCGATGGGTCCCGGCGATCGCCTTCGGCGCGCCCGTCGATCCCGAGGTGAAGGCGACGTAGGCCAGGTCGTCGGGCGCGACGTCCCGGCCGGGCGCCTCCTTCGCGCGCCTCATCCAGGCATCGGCGGTGGGCGAGCGCGGCGGCCACGAGACCGCGAGGAGCCCCGGGAGGGTCGCCAGGTGCTGGGCGATCGGCGGGGGCAGCAGGCCGGCGCCGTCCAGGTGGATCCACGCGCGCGGCGGCGCGATCTCCAGGCACGCCACCGTCCGGGCCGGCGGGTGGGCCGGGTCCAGGCACATGAAGCCCGCGCCCGCCTTCAGCACGCCGAGCAGCGCCCACGCCAGCCCCGCGCTCCGGCTGGCGAAGATCGCGACCCGGTCCTCCCGGCCCACGCCATGCTCGACGAGGTAGCGGGCGAGCTGATTGCTCAGCCCGTCCAGCTCGCCGTACGTCCACACCCGTCGCCCCTCGACCACGGCCGGCCGCTGCGGCGCGGCGGCGGCGTGGGCCCGGAAGCGCGCGATCACCGACTCCGTCCACGCCGGCGTCAGCGGCGCCGTCGGGTCGGGCAGGACGGGCGCCGCCGCCGCCGTCACCAGCGGCACCCGCGCCAGGTCGACGTCGGCATCCACCGAGACGGCACCGAGGAGCCGCACCATCTGATCGGCGAGCGCCTCGATGCGCGCCTCGGCGAACAGGTCGGCGTTGTAGACCACCGTGAGCCGCAGCCCCTCGGTCTCGTCGCGGACGTACAGCGTGAGATCGAACTTCGACGCCACGACGTCGGTCAGCGAGGGCGGCGGCAGCTCGACCTCGAGGCCGGGGAGCTCCAGCGGGGCGGCGCTGCCGAAGTTGAGCATGTTGAACAGCACCTGGAAGAGGGGCGTCCGGCTCAGGTCGCGCTCCGGCTGCAGCTCCTCGACCAGCTTCTCGAACGGCAGCTCGGCGTGAGCGTAGGCGCCCAGCGCCGTCTCCCGCACGCGCCGCAGCAGCTCGCGGAAGGTCGGGCGCCGATCCAGCCGCGTGCGCAGCACGAGGGTGTTGATGAAGACGCCGATGAGCGGCTCCGTCTCGGCGTGGTGACGACCGGCCACCGGCACGCCGATGCACACGTCGTCCTGCCCGCTGTGGCGGGCGAGCAGCGCCTTGAAGACTGCCAGGACGGTCATGAAGAGCGTGGCGCCCTCGCGCCGGCTGAGGGCGTGGAGCGCGTCCCGCACGTCGGCGTCGACGACGCGCGTGACGCGGAGCCCCGTGAAGGTCTGCACGGCCGCCCGCGGGCGATCGAGCGGCAGGTCGAGGGCGGCGGGCGCGCCCTCGAGATGCCGCCGCCAGTACGCGAGCTCGGCGGCCAGCGTCTCCCCCGACAGCCACTCGCGCTGCCACAGGGCGAAGTCGGCGTACTGGATCGGCAGCGGCGCCAGCGCCGGCGGGTGTCCGGTCACCTCGGCGGCGTAGGCGGCGGCCAGCTCGCGCACGAGCAGCTCGCCCGCCCAGCCGTCGACCACGATGTGGTGGGTCGTGAGGATCAGTGCGTGGTGGTCGTGGTCGAGCCGCGCCACCTGCCCGCGCAGCAGCGGGCCGACCGCGAGGTCGAAGGGCCGGGCTCGCTGTTCCGTGGCCAGGCGGGCGGCGGCGGCGTCACGCTCGGCCGGGGGCCGATCGCTCAGGTCGACCACGGGCAGCGTCCACGGCGCCGGCGGGTGGATCACCTGTACCGGCTCGCCATCCGCCGCCACGAACGTCGTCCGCAGCGCCTCGTGCCGCGCCACCACGGTGCTGAGGCTTCGCTCGAGCGCCTCGAGGTCGAGCTGCCCGCGCAGCCGCAGGGCGAGCGTGACCCCGTAGACGTCGCGGCCCGGCTCCAGCTGCTCGAAGAACCACAGCCGCTGCTGGCTGAACGACAGCGGCAACGGTCCGCTGCGCGGGCGTGGACGGAGCGGGGGGAGGCGGGGCGACCCGGCGTCGCCCCGCTGCGCGCGCTCGATGCGGCGGGCGAGCGCGGCCACCGTCGGCGCCTCGAACAGGGCGCGGACGGGCAGCTCGATGCCGAAGGCGCCGCGCAGGCGCGACACGACGCGGGTCGCCAGCAGCGAGTGACCACCGAGCTCGAAGAAGTTGTCCTCGAGGCCGAGCCGCGGCAGGCCGAGGACGTCGGCCCAGACGTCGGCCGTGATCTCCTCGACCGGGGTGCGCGGCCCGCTGTCGATTCCGGTCGCGGCCGTGGGCGGCTCCGGCAGGGCCCGGCGATCCACCTTGCCGTTCGGCGTGACCGGCAGGGCCGGCAACGTCATGAAGCCGTCCGGCACCATGTACTCGGGCAGGGTGTCGGCCAGGAAGCCGCGCAGCTCGGCGGCCGTCACCGCCGGCTCCGACTCGCTCACGACGTAGGCGACGAGCCGGCGCCCGCCGCGCCCGTCCTCGGGCGCCGTCACCACGACCTCCCGGACGGCCGGGTGGCGCGCCAGGACCGCCTCGATCTCACCGAGCTCGATGCGGAAGCCCCGCACCTTCACCTGGTGATCGAGGCGCCCCAGGAACTCCAGCGTCCCGTCGGCGCGCCAGCGTCCCAGGTCGCCGGTGCGATACAGACGGTCACCGGCGACACCGAACGGGTCGGGGCCGAACGCCTCGGCCGTCCGCTCGGGATCGTTGCGATATCCGCGGCCGACGCCGACACCGCCCACGTGCAGCTCCCCCGGCACGCCCACCGGCGCCGGCGCGCCCGCCCGGTCCAGCACGTAGATCCGCGTGTTGGCGATCGGCCGTCCGATCGGGACCTGGGTGGCGTCCTCGGCCGGCTCGCCGATCACGTGATGGGTGACGTCGTCCGAGCACTCGGTCGGCCCGTAGCCGTTCATCAGGGCGATCCGGGGATAGAGGCGCAGCCAGCGCCGGCACAGGGCCGGGGCCACGGCCTCGCCGGTGACGACGAGCCAGCGCAGCGCCGCCAGCGGCGGCCGCCCCATCACGGTGTCGCCGTCGAACGCGCTGGCCAGCAACGCCGGCACGACCTCCAGGATCGTCACGCCCTCCCGGTCGACCAGCTCCAGCAGCCGGGCCCCGTCGTGCGCGACCTCGTCACTCACGACGCGGACGCGCCCGCCCACGAGGAGCGCGGCCAGGAACTGCCACACCGAGATGTCGAAGCACTGGGAGGCCGTCTGCGCCACGGTGTCGTCGCTGGTGAGGCCCAGGTCGCGAATCTTCGCGAACAGGTGGTTCACCATGCCCACCTGCTCGACCATGGCGCCCTTGGGGATCCCGGTCGATCCCGAGGTGTAGATGACGTAGGCGAGATCGCGCGGCTCCACCTCCCGCGCGCCGGTCCCGGCGCCGGGCACGAGATGCCATGCTCCGTCGGACACCACGACCCGGATCGGCGCCGTCAGGGCGCCGACCACCTCGTGATACTCGGGCGTCGTCAGGACGACGGTGGCACCGCTGCGCGTGACGATGTCGTCGATCCGCCGACCGGGGTGGTGGGGATCGAGCGGCAGATAGGCGGCGCCGGCCTTGAAGACGCCGAGAATCCACACGAGGAGCTCCGGAGACCGCTCGGCGAGGAGCGCCACGACCGTCTCCCGCCCGACGCCCATGTCCGTCAGCCGCTGCGCCACCGCGCCGGCCCGGGCATCCAGCTCGCGGTAGGTCAACAGCTCGGTATCGCCCACGACGGCCACGGCGTCGGGGTCGCGGGCGACCTGCGCCTCGAAGTGCTCGGCCAGCGTCCGCTCGAGCGGGAACGGCGCCGCGGTGTCGTTCCACTCCACGAGCACGCGCCGGCGCTCGGGCTCGTCCATCAGGGCCAGCGCGCTGATCCGCTGCTCGGGATCGGCGACCGCCGCCTGCAGCAGCGTCTCCAGATGGGCGAGCATGCGCTCCATCGTGGCTGCCTCGTACATCTCCGCGCGGTAGCTCACGCTCAGGTAGATGCTGTCGGGGACCTCGAACGCGAAGAGGGTCGTCATCTCGACCGCGCCCAGCACCGGAACGGGCACGCGACGGATCTGCACGTCGCCGGCCTGGGTACCGGGCGACCGATCCTCGAACGTCTGCATGTTCATCAAGATTTGCACGAGCGGCGGCCGTGACAGGTCGCGCTCGGGCGCCAGCTCCTCGACCAGGCGGTCGAAGGGAACCTCCTGGTGCGCGTAGGCGCCGAGCGCCACGTCCCGCACGCGCGCGAGCACGTCGCGAAACGTCGGATCGCCGGCGAGGCTGGTGCGCAGCACCAGCGTGTTGATGAACACGCCGATCAGCGGCTCCAGCTCGGTCCGGAGGCGGCCGGCCACCGGCGCCCCCACCACGAGGTCATCCTGGCCGGTGTAGCGGAACAGGAGTGTCTTGAACGCCGCCAGCAGCGTCATGAAGACCGTGGCGCCGTGGCGCCGGCTGAGCGCGCGCACGGCCGCGGTCAGCTCCGGCGACAGTTGCCGGATGTGTCCGGCCGCGGTGTAGCCGCCCGTCGCCGGCCGCGCGCGGTCGGTCGGCAATTCCAGGACCGGCGGCGCGCCGGTGAGCTGGCCCTTCCAGTAGTCGAGCTGACTCCGCAACGTCTCGCCGCTGAGGCGGCGGCGCTGCCACTGAGCGAAGTCGGCGTACTGCACCGCCAGCGGCGGCAGCGGCGATGCCGCCCCCCGGGCGCATGCCTCGTACAGGCTCGCCAGCTCCCGCAGCACGACCCGGATCGACCAGCCGTCGCACACCGTGTGGTGAAAGGTCAGCAGCAGCAGGTGCCGATCGGCGGCCACGCGCAGGACCAGCGGCCGCACCAGGGGCCCGCGGCCGAGGTCGAACGGGCCGCGCGCCGCCGCCGTCGTCACCCGGCGCAGCTCGGCCTCCTGGAGGTCGGGCGCGAGCGCGGACACGTCGACGATCGACAGCGTCAGCGGGCGCGGCGGCTCGATCTGTTGCCGGGGATGGCCGGCGGGCGCCGGGAACGTGGTCCGCAGCGTCTCGTGGCGCGCCACCATCGTCGACACCGCGGTCTCGAGCGCGGGCAGGTCGAGAGACCCGGCCAGCTCGAACATCACCGGCAGGTTGTAGACCGGGTTCCCCGGCTCGAGCTGGTCGAAGAACCAGAGCCGCTGCTGGCTGAAGGACAGCTCGATCGGATCGATCCGCGGGGAGGGCACCAGCGGCACCGAGACGTCCGCCCCCTGCCGCTGGACGAGCTCGAGGTGCTCGGCGAGCTCGGCCACCGTCGGCAGCTCGAAGATGCGCCGCACCGGCAACTCGACGCCGAAGGCATCGCTCACGCGCGAGGCCAGGCGCGTGGCCAGCAGCGAGTGGCCGCCCAGCTCGAAGAAGCTCTCGTCCACGCCGATCGCCTCCCGGCCCAGGACGTCGCACCAGATCGCCGTCACCCGCGCCTCGGCCGGCGTCCGCGGGGCCACGCCAGGGCGATCGAGCCGCGCGTCGTCGTCCTCCGGTAGCGCGCGCCGATCGACCTTGCCGTTCGGCGTCAGCGGGAGACGGGCCAGGGCCACGAACCGGGCCGGGATCATGTACTCGGGGAGCAGCGTCCTCAGGAACACGCGCAGCTCGTCGGCCGCCGGCGCCGTCTCCGTGGCCGCCACCACGTACGCGGCCAGCCGGGCGTCGGCGGCCTCACCACGCAGCACGACGACCGCCTCGGCCACGCCGGCGTGCGCGCGAAGCGCCGCCTCCACCTCGCCGAGCTCGATCCGGAAGCCGCGGATCTTGATCTGGTCGTCCTGGCGTCCGCAGAACTCCACGGCGCCGTCCGGCCGGTACCGCCCCTGGTCACCGGTGCGGTACACGCGGTCGTCGGGGTCTCCGCTGAGCGGGTTCGCGATGAACCGCTCCGCCGTCAGCCGCGCATCGTCGACGTAACCGCGAGCCAGGTACGGCGTGCGCACGTGGATCTCGCCCAGCTCGCCGACGCCGGCCAGGCGCCCCGCCCGGTTCAGCACCAGCAGCTGGGCGTCGGCGGTCCCCCGCCCGAGGGGAATCCGGCCGGTCGGCTCGTCCTCGGGGACGACGTACCAGGCGATGGCCTGGGGCGTCTCGGAGGCGCCGTAGAAGTTCACGTACCGCGCCGCCGGCGCCAGCCGGCGCACGGCCGCCACCGTGGGCGAGGTCAGGACGTCGCCACCGAAGAACACGCGGCGCAGCGAGGGCAGCGCCGACCCGCTCGGCGCCGTCCCGGTCATGAGTGTCGCCAGCGCGGGGGTCAGGTGGGCCACGCTCACCTGCTGCGCGGCCAGCCAGCTGGCCAGATACCCGGGCGCGCCGAGCTGCTCGGAGTCGGGCACGCACAGGGTGGCGCCGGCCCAGAAGGCGCCGAGCAGGTCGCGGAGCAACGGGTCGTGGGCCAGGCCGGAGAGCAGCGCGAAGCGGTCATCGGCTCCGAGGTCGGCGGTGGCGGCGTGCCAGGCGAAGAAGTGCGAGAGCGGGCCGTGGGTGCCCGCGATGCCCTTGGGCACGCCGGTCGAGCCGGAGGTGAAGACGACGTAGGCCAGGTCGTCGGGCCCGACGGCCGTCTCCAGCGGGTCGGTGGGCTCGCGGCTCCAGGCGGGCGGCTCTCCCGCGCCGTCGGTCGGCCACGTCACGGTCACGAGGTCCCCGAGCGTCGCCAGCTCGGCGGCGACCACCGGCGGGACCGCGTCGGCGCCGGCGAGCTCGATCCACCCGCCCGGCCGGGCGCCGCGCAGACAGGCCAGCGTGCGCTGAGGAGGATAGGCCGGATCGAGGATCATGAAGGCCGCCCCCGCCTTCAGCACGCCGAGCATCGCCCACGCCAGGCCGGCGCTGCGCGCGGCGTGGATGGCGACCCGATCCTCGCGCCCGATCCCGTGCGCGCGCAGATGACGGGCGAGCTGGTTGCTGCGCTCCTCCAGCTCGCCATACGTCCACGAGCGCTGCCGGTCCACCACGGCCACGCGAGCGGGCGCCTGCTCGGCGTGGCGCCGGAAGCGAGCGTGCACCGGCTCCGTCCACACCCGGTCGAGGGCGAGGGTGGGATCGGGCAGCGCCGGCGCCGCGGCAGCGGTGAGGAGCGACACGCCCATCACGTCGGCGTCGGGCGAGTCGCTGACCGCCGCCAGCACCTGCACGAGCTGGTCGAGCAGCGCCTCCATGCGAGAGGCCGAGAAGAGATTCGCATTGTAGATGGCGGCGAGGCCCAGTCCCTCGGCCGACTCGCGCGCGTAGAGCGTGATGTCGAACTTCGAGGGCGTGGCCCATCCCGGCGCCAGCGGGGCCGGCTCCATCCGCAGCGCCGGCAGGTCGACGGTGGCGCTGTCGCCGAAGCTCACCATGTTGAACAGCACCTGGAACAGCGGCGTGCGGCTCAGGTCGCGCTCGGGCTGCAGCACCTCGACCAGCTTCTCGAACGGGACGTCCTGGTGCGCGTAGGCGTCGAGCGCCGTCTCCCGCACCCGGCGCAGCAGCTCGCGGAAGCCCGGCCGGTCCTCGAGCCGCGTCCGCAGCACCAGCGTGTTGACGAAGAGGCCGATCAGCCCCTCGGTGTCGGCGTGGGTGCGTCCGGCCACCGGCACTCCGACGCAGACGTCGTCCTGCCCGCTCTGGCGGCCGAGCACGACGTCGAAGGCGGCCAGCAGCGTCATGAACAGCGTGGCGTTCTCACGCCGGCTCAGCGCCTGCAGGCGCGCCAGCACCGGCGCCTCCACCATCCGCAGACAGCTGCCGCCCCGGAACGTCTGCCCCGCCTGCCGCGGCTGATCGACCGGAAGCTCGAGGGCGGCGGGGGCGCCGGCCAGCTGCCGCTTCCAGTACGCCAGCCGCGCATCCAGCGCCTCGCCCGAGAGCGCCTCCCGTTGCCACGCCGCGAAGTCGGCGTACTGGATCGGCAGCGCCGGCAGCGCCGCCGGCCGGCCCGAGACCTGGGCCTCGTAGAGCGCGGTCAGCTCGCGCAGGAACACGTCGAACGCCCACCCGTCGGCGACGATGTGGTGGAAGGTGATGAGCAGCAGGTGGAGATCGTCGGCCAGCCGCACCAGGCGTACGCGGCCGAGCGGGCCGCGGGCGAGATCGAAGGGGTCGGCCGCCTCCTCGGCGGCGAGCCGCGCCGCCGCCGCATCGCGCTCAGCCTCGGCGAGATCGCCGAGGTCGGTCACGGCCACCGTCCACGGCGACGGCGGCGCGATGACCTGGACGGGGCGCCCGTCCTCGGAGACGAACGTGGTGCGGAGCGCCTCGTGGCGCCGCGCGATCTCGGTCAGGCTCGCCTCCAGCGCGGCCACGTCGAGCCGGCCGCGCAGGCGCAGGACCGCCGGCACGTTGTAGACGGCGCTGCCCGGCTCCAGCTGCTCGAAGAACCACAGCCGCTGCTGCGCGAACGACGGCGTGAGCCGATCGGGACCGCTCGCGCGCCCCAGCGGGGCGCTGGAGCGACCCTCCGCGCGCCGGCGCATCCCGTCGACGTAGGCGGCCAGCCCGGCCACGGTCGGCGCCTCGAACATCGTGCGCACCGGCACGTCGAGCCCGAACGCCTCGCGCAGGCGCGACACCACGCGCGTGGCCAGCAGCGAGTGGCCGCCCAGCTGGAAGAAGTTCTCGTGGATGCCGACCCGCTCCAGGCCGAGGACCTGCGCCCAGATGCTCGCGATGACGTCCTCCACCGGCGTGCGCGGCAGGACGGAGGCCAGCGGGCGCGCGGGCAGCGCGGGCTCGGGGAGCGCGCGCCGATCGACCTTGCCGTTGGGCGTCAGCGGCAGCGCCGGCAGCACCACCACCGTCTCCGGCACCATGTAGTCGGGCAGCGAGCGCGCGGCGAACCCGCGGAGGTCGCCGAGCGCGGTCTCGTCGGCGGCCGCCACGTAGGCGATGAGCCGCCGCTCGCCCCGGACGTCGCGGGCGACCGCCACCACTTCCCGGACCGCGGGATGTCGGGCCAGGACCGCCTCGATCTCGCCCAGCTCGATGCGGAACCCGCGGACCTTCACCTGGTGGTCCAGCCGGCCCAGGAACTCCAGCGTGCCGTCCGCGCGCCAGCGCGCGAGATC
>CAVTGC010000007.1:0-103229 GCA_963734175.1 uncultured Candidatus Rokubacteria bacterium | reverse complement strand
AGCCGCTTTCGCAGCGGCGCGACCGACTCCGGATCCGGCTCGCCGGCCACGAACAGGTTGCTCTTGCCCTCGAAGTTGGGGCCGCGGTCCACGCCCCAGTACGCGAGCGCGCGGTCGGCGTCGGCGCCGAGCACGGCCCGGATCTCCTCCGGGGTCCACACGTAGAACTTGCCCTCGTGCCCCTCGGAGTCGGCGTCCTCGGCCGAGTAGAAGCCGCCGGCCGGATCGGTCATGTCACGCAGGACGTAGTCGAGCGTCTCCTCGCACACCCGCCGGCACTCGGGATCGCCGAAGGCCAGCCACGCGTGCAGGTAGAGGGAGGCGAGCTGGGCGTTGTCGTACAGCATCTTCTCGAAGTGCGGGATCATCCAGTGCGGATCGACCGAGTAGCGGGCGAAGCCGCCGCCGAGCTGATCGTACATACCGCCGCGGGCCATGCGGATCAACGTCGTGTGAACCATGCGCTGCGCGTAGGGGTTCCCCGTGCGCTTGAAGAAGCGCAGCACGAACTCCCAGATCATCGGCTGGGGGAACTTCGGGGCCCCGCCGAGCCCGCCCCACTCCTCGTCGAACTGCGAGGAGATGCCCTGGAAGGCCGCGAAGAGCTGCTCGTCGCCGAGCAGCGTGGCTGCGCGCCGCAGCCGGTCGGTCTGGCCCAGCGACTCCGCGAGCTCGCGGCCGGACTGCACGACCTCGGCCCGGCGGGTACGCCAGGCGTCGCCCAGCGCGGCGAGCAGGCGCGGGAAGCCGGGCAGGCCGTGGCGATCCTCGGGCGGGAAGTAGGTGCCGCCGTAGAACGGCGTGCCGTCAGGCGTGAGGAAGACCGTCATCGGCCAGCCGCCGTGGCCGGTCAGCGACTGCACGGCCTGCATGTAGATGTGGTCGACGTCGGGGCGCTCCTCGCGGTCGACCTTCACGTTGACGAAGCCGGCGTTCATGACGGCGGCGATCTCGGGATTCTCGAACGACTCGCGCTCCATCACGTGGCACCAGTGACAGGCCGAGTAGCCGACCGAGAGCAGCACCGGCTTGTCCTCGGCCCGGGCGCGGGCGAACGCCTCGTCGCCCCACGGGTACCAGTCGACGGGGTTGTGAGCGTGCTGCAGCAGGTAGGGGCTCGTCTCCCGGGCCAGTCGATTCTCGCTCACGGCGTGCTCGTCACCGCGTGAACGGCAGCGCGCTCACGGTGGCGGGGACGACGCGATCGCCGATCCGCACGCCCACGGCGGTGCCGGGCTCGGCGTGCTGGCGGCGCACCATGGCGAGCGCGATCGGCCGGCCCAGCGCGAGCGACTGCGTCGCACTCGTGACGGCGCCGATGGCGGCATCGGCGGCGACGACCTCGCTGCCGACCGGCGGCACCGCGTCGCCCTCGAGCACCAGGCCGCGCAGGTGGCGGTTGACGTGGCCGCGATCGCGGATGCGGACCACCACCTCCTGCCCCGGATAGCAGCCCTTCGTGTAGGACACCAGCGTCTCGAACGGCACCTCGGGCAGCAGCACGGCGGGGCCGATGTCGGCCGGAAACCGCGGCGCACCGGCCTCGATGCGCAGCGACTCCAGCGCCGCCGGTCCCAGCGTCACCGCTCCGGCGCCGGTCAGCGCCTTCCGCGCGCGCTCGGCATCGGCGGCCGGGGCGGCGATCCAGATCTCCGGCTCGCCCGTCTCGCCCCCGCCGCGCACGAGCCGGACCTCGACGCCGTCGAGCCGCCCGGCGACGTGCGCCCACGGTCGCGCCTCGGGCACGGCCCCGGCCAGCCGCTCGACCAGCCCGGGGGCCTCCGGCCCCGCCACCATCAGCAGCGCCCACTCCTCGCTGGCGTCGCGCAGGTCGACCTTCTCCGAGAACAGGTACTTGTCGAGCGCCTCCAGCGTGGAGGTGGCGGTGCCGGGCGGGGTGACGAGCAGGATCCGATCGTCCAGCACCCAGACCAGGAGGACCACCTGGACCTTGCCGTGGATGTCGAGCAGAGTCGCGGCGCACCCCTGGCCCGGGGCCAGCGACTTCACGTCGTTGCTGAGCAGCGCGTTCAGGAACGTCGCGCGGTCACGCCCCGTCACCTCGAGCACGCCGTGCTCGCGCCGATCGATCACCGCCGCCCCACGCCGCGCCGCCGCGTACTCGACCGCCGCCTCGCTCGTCGCCATGGCGGTCATTCTACATGAGCCGCGTTGACAGCGGCCGGTGCGGCCGATAGATTCCTCGCGTGCGACCGCCGCCACGCGACGCCGTGCGCCGCTTCCAGCGCCGGCTCCTCGCCTGGTACGCGCGCCACGGCCGCGACCTGCCCTGGCGACGCACGCGGCAGCCTTACCGGGTGCTCGTCTCCGAGATCATGCTGCAGCAGACGCAGGTCGACCGGGTGATCCCCAAGTACCGTCAGTTCCTCAAGCGCTATCCCTCGCTGCGCGCGCTGGCCCGGGCGCCGGTGGAGGACGTGCGCCAGCTCTGGTACCCGCTCGGCTACAACGTCCGCCCCCTGCGCCTGCACGCCATCGCCTGCGAGACGGTGGCCCGTTACCGCGGCCGCCTGCCTGACGACGCCGAGCGGCTGCGCGCGCTACCGGGGGTGGGGCGCTACACCGCGGGCGCGGTGCTGTCCTTCGCGTTCGGGCGCGACGTGGCCGTCCTCGACACCAACGTCCGCCGCGTGCTGAGCCGCGTCTTCCTCGGCCCCCGCCGCACCGCCCGCGTGCGCGGCGACACCGCGCTGTGGGGACTGGCCGAGCGGCTGGTGCCGGCCGGCCGCGGCTACGACTTCAACCAGGCCCTCATGGACTTCGGCGCCACCTGGTGCACGCCGCGACGGCCGCGCTGCGCGGCCTGTCCGATGCGCGGATTCTGCGCGACCTACGTCCCGCCGGCCGCCGTCAGCGGGCACTGAGAGCCGCGGTGCCGCTGGTGATCGAAGTCGCCGCCGGGCTCATCCGCGATGCCGCCGGCCGCTACCTCATCACCCAGCGCCGGCGCGGCTCGCACCTGGCCGGGCTCTGGGAGTTTCCGGGCGGCAAGGTCGAGGCGGGCGAGACGCCCGCCGCCTGCCTGCGCCGCGAGCTCGTCGAGGAGCTGTCGGCGACATTCGCGGTGGGCGGTCTGGTCGAGACCGTGCGCTGGGAGTATCCCGACCGCACCGTGGTCCTGCACTTCTTCGACTGCCGTCACGAGTCAGGCGCGATCGTCCCCCGCGAGGAGCAGGCCATGGAGTGGGTCGAGCCCGCGCACCTGGTCGCCTACGACTTCCCGCCAGCCGACCGTGAGCTGATCGAGCGGCTCGGCCGCCGCGCCGGCTGAGCCGGCGACCAGCGCCGCCCGCGACTGCCGGCGTTCACGTGCGGCGGTAGACGGTAGTCTGCGCCCACGCCAGCGCGCGTACCGTGGCAACACCGCAGTGTCGGAAGTGCGGCACCAGCGCCAGGAGGATCTCCCCCGCCATCCGCGCGTCACCGTCGGCGCTGTGGCGTCCCACCACCGGAATGCCGAGTTGGGCGGCGACGAACTCGAGCTCGGCCTGGCGCCGCCACGAGGGATGCAGCGCGACGGCGAGCCGTCGGGTGTCGAGCGCGACGACGCTGGGCACCGGCAGCCGACGTCGCCGGCGCGCCCTCGTCAGCACGGCCATGTCGAACGCCACGTCGTGTCCGACCAGCATTCGGTCACCGCAGGCGGCTTCGAACCGGGGCAGAACCTCGTCGAGCGAGGGAGCACCGGAGACGTGCCGGTCGGCGATGCCATGGATGCGCGTCGAGGCCGGGGGAATCGGGCGGCCGGGGTTCACGAGGCTCACGTAGCCCGGCTCCGGCCGGCCGGCCGTGAACGGAATCGCCGCGATCGCCACGACCTCGTCGCGGCGCGGATCGAGTCCGGTCGTCTCCAGGTCGATGGCGACGAACCCCGGATCGAGCAGCGCCTCGATCGGCGTCTCCGCCCCGCGCGCCGATCGCCGTCGCCCCGCCCAGGCGGCCAGCCGCGCCGCGAGCCCACCGGCCCGCCTCACACCGCGTAGTCCGTCGCGAACCGCTCACGCAGTCCGCCTTGCACGCGCGCGACGGTCCGCAATCCCTCGCGGAGCAGCACGCTGTCGCGATGCGAGAGGCCACGCAGCGGCACGTGGTTGTCGGGGGGCCGGCCGGCGCGCAGACATCCCAGCTGGTGGACCAGCCGCAGGCGCAGGAGATCCTCGTGGGCGTCGACGATCTCGGCGGCCTCTGCCACCGCGTAGAGGCCGCGCGAGCCGGCGGCCCGGAACCGAGCCGCCGTCTCGGTCTCGGCGAGACCAAGCTCCAGCGCGTGAACCCGGCCGGCACCGACCAGCTGGATACCCCCGGCGCCCTTGAGGTCGAGCGCGCCCCGGTGGGGGCCGGACCGCGGGGTCCGGAGCCCGCCGAGCAGCCCGACCGGCAGCCGCCGGTCGACGACGTCGCCGGCCATCGAGGTGAGGAATCGCCGCTGCCCGGGCGCCTGGCTCCTGACCAGCGCCCCCAGCGACTCCCCGAGGGCGAGCTCGCCGACCACGGGCCGGAGGTCGAAGTACATCGACGCGGCGAGGATGTGCTCGGGCGTCGGCCGGGCCATCCACTCGCGGAAGTAGCCGGTCCAGGTGGCGAGGGGCTGGCACCAGCGCGGGTTCGAGGCCATGGCCCCACCCGGGCACGGCGGAAAGCCGACCTCGACGAGCCCGTCGATCACCTCCTCGGCCAGCCGGGCGAAATACCGGGCGGCCGTCTCCGCCAGGTCTGGTGACGGGTCGGCGTAGACGAGGCCGTTGTCCTGGTCCGTGCGCAGCGTCTGCTCGCGACGCGCCTCGCTGCCGAACACCAACCAGCAGTACGGCATCGGCGGGGACTCGCCGCGCTCGCGCAGCGCGACCTCCACCTGGGCCAGGAGCCGCGCGACGATGCGGTCGTTCAGCTCCGCGACGATGCGGGCGACGTCCCCGGCCCGGCCGCCCTCGTCGACCAGGCGCTGGACGAGCGTGGTCACGTCGGCGGCGAGCCGGGCCAGCGCTGGCCGCGACGGCGCCCGCCCGATCTCGCGGGCGAGCGTCACCGGGTGCACCGCCTGCGACATCAGCACGTCGTCACTGGCGAGCAGCCCGATCAGACGGCCGGCGTCGACGACGACGAGGTGGTGGATCTCGCGCCGGGTCATCTCGAGCAGCGCCTCGAACGCCAGCGCGTCGGGAGCGATCGTCACCACCGGGGCCGACATCACCTCGGTGGCCAGGGTCGTCCCGGCGTCCCGCCGCACCGCGACGACCTTCGAGCGGAGGTCCCGGTCGGTGACGATGCCCACCGGCGCGCCGGCGGCGTCGACGACCACGACACCGGCGCCACCGGACGGCATGCGCGCGGCAACGTCGGCCACGGTCGCGGCCGGTCTGCAGGTCGTGGCCGGACCCCGCAGGAGGCGGGAGACGCGATTGACGAAGCCGGTGAGCTCGCCGGCGCCACCCATCGCCGGCATCAGCGGAAGAACACGAGGGTGACGACGACGAACAGTGGCAGCAGCATCGCGCCGCTGTACACCATGTAGCCGAAGAAGCTCGGCATCTTCACCCCCGCCTCCTCGGCAATCGCCTTGACCATGAAGTTGGGGGCGTTGCCGATGTAGGTGTTGGCACCCATCGCCACCGAGCCGACGCTGATGGCGACCAGGATGTCGGCCGGCACCCCGACGACCTCGGCCGGCAGTTGCAGCCCCTGCCCCAGCGCGAGGAACGTGAGGTAGGTGGGGGCATTGTCGAGGAACGACGAGAGCACGCCCGAGGCCCAGAAGAACTGCCAGGGCGCGCGCACGCCCAGCTCGTCGCCGCGCAGTCGCAACAGGTCGAGGGCGGGGATCATGGTCAGGAAGATCCCGGCGAACAGCACCGCGACCTCGACCATGGGGCCGGCCGAGAAGCCGTTGTCGCGGCGAACGCGGGCCGGCGTGAGCTGAAGCGACAGCGCGGCGAGGGCGACGATGGCCAGCTCGCGCCAGGGGGCCTGCAGGAAGGCAACGCTCAGCACGACCCCGCCCAGCCACACGCCGTTGAGGCCGCCACGTAGACGCAGGGGCTCCACCTGGCTGCGGTCGCGGCGGATGGCCGTCAGGGGCTCCCGGGCGAAATGCACGGAGTCGTAGACGAAGAACGCGCCCAGGAGCACGAGCAGCATGAGCCCCCACTGCGGCCACAGCCGGAAGGTCCACGCGAACGGCACCCCGGCCAGGTAGCCGAGGAATAGCGGCGGATCGCCGAGCGGCGTCAGCATCCCCCCCACGTTCGACACGACGAAGATGAAGAACACCACGGTGTGCTTCACGCGCGTGCGCTCGGCGTTCGTCTGCAGCAGGGGTCGGATCAGCAGCATGGAGGCCCCCGTGGTCCCCACGAAGGACGCCATGACCCCGCCCAGCGCGAGGAAGGCGGTGTTGGTGGCCGGGGTGGCGACGAGGTCGCCCCGCATCAGGATGCCGCCCGAGATGACGAACAGCCCGGCCAGCAGCACGATGAAGGAGACGTAGTCCTCGGCGGTATGCAGGAGGGTGGTTGGGTGGCGGACGCCGTACATCGCCAGCACTGGCAGGCCCAGGGCCGCCGCGACGATCAGCTTGTTGCGGTTGACCTCCCACCAGTGCGGGACCCAGAGCGGGCACACCGCGATGGCCAGGAGCATGGCCACGAACGGCAGGACGGTGTAGGGAGGGGGCGCGCTCAGGACAACCGCCTCGCCTCGTCCGGCATCCGCCGAGATCGTATCATCGCGCTGGACGGGCATCCCCCGCGTACAGGGCCTTCAGCCACGGGGGCGCCACGAACGTGGTGAGCATCACCACGACCACCAGCGCCGAATACAGGTCGTCGGCGATCACTCCGGCCGTCAGGCCGGCGCCGGCGAAGATCAGGCCAACTTCGCCGCGGGGCACCATGCCGACGCCGACCGGCCAGCGACGCACGCCGCGTTGGTAGACGGCAAGGCCGGCCACCAGTTTGGCCAGGACAGCGGCGAGGGTGAGCAGAGCCGCCAGGCCGAGCTGGGCGTTGTCCGCGAACGGGTTCAGGAGGGCGGGCTGGACCTTCATGCCGACGGTAACGAAGAACACCGGCACCAGCAGGTCGGCGACCGGCTTGATCCGCTCCTCGATGTGCGCGCGCCGCTCGGTCGTCGCCAGCACGAGTCCCGCCGCGAAGGCCCCGATGATCGTCGCCAACCCGATCAGGTCGGCGACCACGGCCAGCGTCACCGCGAAGATGATCGAGTAGACGATGAGCGTGCCGCGGGCCCGGAGCTGGCCGATCCAGCCGACCAGCATGGGCGCCAGCCGGATGCCGACCACGATCGCCAGCACGAGAAAGCCGACGGCCTTGGCCGACAACACGGCCACGGACCCGGGCGACACGCCGCCGGTCTGCGCGACCCCGGTCACCACCGCCAGGATGATCAGGCCGAGGATGTCGTCAACGACCGCCGCCCCCAGCACCACCCGCGCGGCCGCGTCCTGGAGTCGGCCAAGATCGGTCAGCACGCGCGCAGTGATGCCGACGCTGGTTGCCGTCAGCGTGGCACCCACGAAGACGGCCACGAGTGCCGGATAGCCCAGCCCGTACATGACCCCGTAGCCGACCGCGAACGGCGCCACGACGCCCACCAGGGCCACCAGCGTGGCCTGCAGTCCCGCCCGCAGAAGGTCGTGGACGTCTGACTCCAGGCCGACCTCGAAGAGGAGGATCAGCACGCCCAGCTCGGCCAGGGCGTGCAGCGGCCCGGACTCGTGCACGAGCCCGAGCACCCCGGGGCCGATGACGACGCCGGCCAGCAGCTCGCCGAGCACGGCCGTCTGGCCGATCCGCTCCATGCCCTCGCCGGCCAGCTTGGCAGCGAGCCAGACGACGACGAGCCCGAGCAGCAGGTCGGGCATCGCCTACCCGGACAGCAGTGACGCGCAGCCGGCCTTCACGTCGGACACCGACCGGCATGCGCTGACGTACTTCACGAACGCCCCCAGCGGCGTGGCTTCGGCACCCTGCGCGGCGCCGGTCAGCCGGCCCAGCGCCGCAGCACCCTCCGGACTGTCGAGGTCGCACGCAAAGATCCGCTCCGAGCTGAACCCCATGAGCCTGGACACCTCGATCGTCAGGTGACCGCCCTTGAAGCCGCCCTTGTCGTGGTTGACGATGATCTTCTCCCCGCTGTCGAGGGTGATCTGGCAATAGGCGCCGGCCTTCGGATCGATGACGAACCGTCCAACCTTGGCCATCGTTGCCTCCTCCGTCCCGGTCGTCGGGACAGCGTCAGAGCAGGAACCTGCAATGGCGATAGCGCCCCGGGCCGGGACGCCGAGCATAGGCGGAGGGGAGGTCTAGTGTGAGTCTTCGGAGGGGTCGGACGGATCGCCGGCGGTCCGGGGCAGACAGCGCGCCCGGAAAGACCCGAACTCCGGGACCTCGCCGGCGACCCGGCGATGGGGGAGAGCGGCGCGCAGCTGCGGCATCGGCGAGACCGGGCTCGGGGCAGGCGCCGGCAAGACGACTGCCCGGGTCACCATCCGACCGCCACCGATGCTCTCGACAGAATCGGCGGCTTCGAACACGAAGGCCCCGGGCATCGCGGGCAGGGACAGGTCAAGCGCGACGTAGATCAGGATCGCCACGAGGATCTCCCGTCGGCAGATCACGCGGCGATTCTACCCGAAGGCGGCGTCACGGATTCGAATGCTCGTCGCGCACTGCGCGCCCGTCGAACACCGAGCGGATCACCGCCACCAGCATCCCGGTGACGTTGACGAAGACGACGAGGACGAGGGCGATCAGCACGAGCGCCATGACGCCCCCTTGGGCGGCGTGCAGTCCGGCCTCGACGGGCAGCTGCTCGGCGAGCCAGAACAGCGGGCCCAGCACGATGACGGGCGTCGCCACGAGGACGATGAGCAACCCGATCGCGACCCGACCGAGGCGACGCACCGGCGCGAGCCGCCGATGACGGGCCTCGGTGCGCACCCACAGGGCGGTCATGAGGACAAAGAGCACGGCCAGGCAGGCTATGAACGCGACTTGCGGGAGGACCCGGGCGCCGGCCACGGCATACAGGGTCCCGAAGAGGACGACGGACACGGCATCGGCGGCGGCGAGCGCGAGCATCCTATCCCTGAAGCGCCGCGCCGAGCCAGACGAAGAACGCTCGGCTCGCCAGCCACAGCGTCACGTAGACCCCGAGGGCCAGGAGGCGCACGCGTGGCTCGGGCATCCCCCGTCCGAGCCAGGCGCGGACGGGCCGCGTCAGCGGCCCGGTGACGACGCCGAAGAACCACACGACGGGGCTGTCCGGGGAGCCGAGCAGCCGCGCGAAGACGATGTGCAGGGCCAGATAGATGGCCGCCATGAAGAACACGAACGGGATGACTGCGTTGGCGAGCATCAGCAGCCGGAAGCCGAACTCATTCACGGGCGCGATCATAGCAGGCCGCTGAGGGCTGTCGGGGGGAGCGATGGCGCTCCCCCCGACGATGAAACTAGTGGGCCGGCACTTCCCTGGAGGTCTCGACCCAGCGGGTCGCCCTTGGTGCTCTGACCCGACTTCGGATAGCGGACGCTGGTCACGAGATCCTGTACCTCCTGCGGCGGAGGCGCGGTGAGCAGCGAGACGATCCAGATCGTGAGGAACCCGACCGGCAGGCCGAAGATGGCCGACGCGATCGTCTGGGTGCCGAACCACGACACCCCGTAGAAGCGGCTGCCGATCATGTAGTAGGCCGTGACCAGCAGACCGGCCCACATGCCGACGACGGCCCCGGCCTTGTTCGCGCGCTTCCACCAGATGCCCATGACGAGCGCCGGGAAGAAGGAGGCGCCGGCCAGGCTGAACGCCCACGCCACCAGCTCGACGATGATGGCGACGCGGAAGGTAGCCACCCAGGCCGAGATGAGCGCAGTGACGATGAGCAGCACCTTGGTGATGGTGAGCCGCTTGGTCAGGGACGCCGTGTGGTCGATGACGTTGTAGTAGAGATCGTGGGAGATGGCGTTGGCGATCGTCAGGAGCAGGCCGTCCGCCGTCGACAGCGCGGCCGCCAGCCCCCCGGCCATCACGAGGCCGGTGATCACGAACGGCAGCCCGGCGATCTCCGGCATCGAGAGCACGACGAAGTCGGTGGAGCGAACGACGAAGTCGGCCCACTGCACGATTCCGTCGTTGTTCTTGTCGACGACGCTGAAGAGGCCGGCCGGCTGCCACAGCGTCACC
Source organism: uncultured Candidatus Rokubacteria bacterium (assembly GCA_963734175.1). Taxonomy (GTDB): domain Bacteria; phylum Methylomirabilota; class Methylomirabilia; order Rokubacteriales; family CSP1-6; genus AR5. The sequence continues at coordinate 93,008 of CAVTGC010000007.1, read as the reverse complement.
CAGCGGGGCAGCTCGGAGATCTTGGTGCCGACCAGCTTGGCATAGATGGTGAATCGCGCGAAGGCCGCATAGGCCGGCGCCGTGAAGTAGAGCAGGAAGATGAAGAACAGCGACCATGCGACCGATGTGCGGGCCTGCCGCACCGAGGGCGTGGTGTAGTACCGGGTCAGGATGTGGGGCAGGCCGGCCGTGCCGACCATGAGGCAGAACGTCAGGGCCAGGAAGTTCCACATGCCGGTGCCGGTCGGCACCGTCAGGTAGCGGCTGAACTTCGCGTCCTCGCTGGCCGCCGGCGCAGTCGCCTGGCGAGTGGCCAGGGCGGCCTGGGCCTTCAGCTTCTCGGCTTCGGCCTCGGGGAGCCCGCCCGCCTTGATCTTGGCGTTGGCGTCGTCGGCCTCCTGCTTCCAGAGCGCCCGAGTCTCCTTCTCCTTGGCATCGCGAGTGATCTCGAAGGCCCGCTTGTTGTTCTGCTGGAGGATCTGCCCGTAGGTCAGCTCGGGCACCGGGATCGAGAACAGGGTCCACGACAGGTACACGACGGGGACAAGGTAGGACACGATCAGGATGATGTACTGCGCGACCTGGGTCCACGTGACTGACTTCATGCCGCCCAGGACCGAGCAGAAGAGCACGCCCAGCAGGCCGACGAAGACGCCAACGTTGAAGTCGAGCCCGATGAAGCGCGAGACGATCAGGCCGACCCCCGTCACCTGAGCGATGAGATACGTGAACGAGCACACCACCGCGCCGATGATGCCGACGATCCGCGCCTGGTTGCCGCCGAAGCGGGCACCCAGGAAGTCGGGAATCGTGTAGGCGCCGAACTGCCGCAGGTAGGGCCCCAAGAAGACGGCCAGCAGCAGATAGCCCCCCGTCCACCCCATGACGTAGGCCAGGCCTGCGAAGCCCTGGGCCGACAGCGCGCCGCCCATGGAGATGAACGACGCGGCCGACATCCAGTCGGAGCCGGTCGCCATCCCGTTGTAGACGGCGGGCACGCCCCGGCCGGCCACGTAGTACTGGTCGGGATTCGAGGTCCGGGTGACGATGCCGATGAAGACGTAGATCAGCAGGGACAGCGCCATGAAGATCCAGCCGATCATCTGGTTGCTGAACAGGCCGATCTTCTCGCCGATGCCGATGAGCACGGTGATGCCGAGGAAGCCGATCGTGTAGAGGCCGAAGATCTTGTCCAGGCTCATGGTCGGGCTAGCCCTCCTCGCGGATGCCGAATTCTTCGTCCTTCTTGTTCATCAGGTAGGCGTAGACCGCGATCTCCAGGACGAAGATGGCCAGCGAGCCCTGCGCCGCCATGTAGTAGCCGAGCGGGAAGCCGAGGATGGTGTAATTGTTCAGCCACCCGGCCATGAGGCCGGAGATGATGAAAGTGACCACGAACCAGATCACCAGCAGGATCGTCGTGAGCCTGACGTTGTATCGCCAGTACTCCTCCCGCTGCCGCTCGGTCAGCTCCCCGCCTGGCCCTCCCCGGCCACCCGTGGGTCCGGCTTTCGATGCCGCGGTCGTCGCCATCGCGTGACCTCCTTGTCGTCGCGGTTCACCCTGGTCCTGGCCGTGAATTGGCCGGGACACCTCCGTGCACATCGGAAGACCGACGATGGGGTTTCTGCGGGGAACGGGACGACCTGGGTGCCATGCGCCCTCCCCTATCGGGGTCCGTTCAGCTGTCGAGGTCCGTAGGCCCGCCCGCAGCCGCGCGGAGACCAATCGAACCGTGCTCGTCCCGGACCTTATACCGGACCGCCCGGTGCCCGGCAAGTTTCCTGGTTCGCGGGGGGTTCAGCTCGGCGAGGTGGCGGCTCAGGCGGGGCGGGGCGCCCGGCCGCCCACCAGGGCGTCGTGCGCCATGCGGACGAGCGTGGTGATGTCGAACACCGGCCGGCCGGTCTCGCGCTGGATGTCGGCCGTGTAGGGCGGCATGTTCGTGCACTCCAGCACGATGGCCCCGATGTCCGGGTGGGCGGCCACCAGCCGGCGGGCCACCCGCACGTGCTCCTCGCGGGCGAGGTCGACGTCCAGCTCCATCTCGTCGTCCAGCATCACCCGCGTGAACTCCTTCTCGCCCTCCATCCCCGCCACCGCCAGGGGCAGGTCGGCCGGGATGCCGGCCCCGGCGAGGTGCTCGGGGGTCAGGCTGGCGGCATTCACGGTCATCAGCCCCACCCGCCGGCCCGGGGCCAGCATGCGGTGCACGAGCGGCACCAGGAGCAGGCTCGAGGTGAAGACCGGCACCGTCACCGCCGCCGCCAGCTCCCGCTGGTACTTCACCAGGAAGCCGCAGTTGGTGGTGATCGCGCCCACGCCCTCCCGCTCCAGCGCCCGCGCCCCCTCCACGAAGGCCGGCAGGGTGCCCTCGGCGCCGCGCCGCACCACGAGATCGGGCACCGCTCCGGTCACCCGGTGGTAGCGCACGGGGAACGGAAAGGTGGTGGCGTTGCCCATGTCGCCGGGGATGCGGGGAAAGCGCGTGTCCAGCATGAGGATGCCGACGGTGAAGCCGTACTGGTTGAACCCACCGCGGACGCGTCCGGCCGTCATGGCGGCTACTGTACTCCAGGGCGGCCGTTGTACACTCCGCTTCCGTGACCGAGGTCATCGCGAAGTTCCGCGAGCTCACCGGCCCGGCACGCGCGGTCGAGCGGACGCTGCTCGTCACCCTGACGCTCGTGGGCGCCGCCTGGGCCGCCCAGCTCCATCACGCCCTGCCCTTCACCTTCTTCAACGAGCAATACCTCGGCCTGTTCCTGGCCCTCGGCCTGGCGCCGGTGTTCCTGGCCGTGCGGGCCTCGCCGGGGGGGCCGACCGGCTCGGTGCCGTGGTACGACTGGCTGGGCGCCCTCGGCAGCCTGGTCGCCGGCGGCTACATCGTCGTCTTCTATCCCACGATCGCGTACTCGCTCGGCGTTCTCAGCGCCGACAAGCTCGCCCTCGGCGCCCTCGCCCTCGTCCTCGTGCTGGAGGCGGTGCGGCGGCTGGCCGGCTGGGCGCTGATGTGGATCGCCGCCGCCTGCATCCTCTACGCGAAGTTCGCCTGGCTGTTGCCGGGGATGCTCTACGCCAAGGGCTCGCCGTGGGGCCGCATCGCCGTCTACCTCTACCTGGACACCAACGGCATCCTGGGGCTGCCGCTGGCGGTCACGGCCAGCATCGTCGTCGCCTACATCTTCTTCGGCCAGGCGCTGCAGGCGGTCGGCGGTGACAAGTTCCTGAGCGACCTGGCCCTGGTGGCGATGGGACGGTATCGCGGCGGCGCCGCCAAGATGTCGGTCGTCTCCTCCAGCCTGTACGGCATGGTCTCGGGCAGCGCGGTGGCCAACGTCGTCGTCGACGGCGCCATCACGATCCCCATGATGAAGCGGGCCGGCTACCCGTCGCACGTGGCCGCGGCCATCGAGGCCGTGTCCTCCAACGGCGGCCAGATCATGCCGCCGGTGATGGGCGCCGCCGCGTTTCTCATCGCCGAGTACCTGGGCATCTCCTACGGTCAGGTGGCCCTGGCCGCCGCCATTCCGGCCGCCCTCTACTATCTGGCCCTGTTCGTCCAGGTGGATCTGGAGGCGGCCAAGCACGGCCTGGCCGGCCTGCCGCGCGAGCACATCCCGCGTTTCCGCACGATCATCCGCCGCGGCTGGGTCTTCCTGATTCCCCTCGCCGTGCTCGTCTACACGCTGATGATGTCGGGCTGGGAGGCCGGCCAGGCCGGCATGCTGGCGGTCGTCGTCACCTTCGCCGTCGGCGCCATCCAGAAGGAGACGCGACCGACCTGGCGCGGTGTGCTGGACGCCGTCGAGAGCACCGGGCGCACCATGCTGGACCTGGTCGCCATCACCACGCTGGCCGGCATCGTCATCGGCGCCCTGCACCTGTCGGGCTTCACCTCCAAGCTGCCGCTGCTGCTGGTCACCATGGCCGGCGGCAACGTCGTGGTGCTGCTCGTGCTCACCGCGCTGGTCAGCATCCTGCTCGGCATGTCGCTGCCGACGACGGTCGTCTACGTGACGCTGGCCGTACTCATCGGCCCGGCCCTGGCCCAGCTCGGCATCGTGCCGCTGGCCGCGCACCTGTTCCTGTTCTACTTCGGGATGCTCTCGCTGATCACGCCGCCCGATTGCCTGGCCACCTACGCGGCGGCCGCCATCGCCAAGTCGGACTTCTGGAAGACGGGGTGGACGGGCATGCGGCTGGGGATCGTCGCCTACATCGTGCCGTTCGTCTTCGTGTTCCACCCGGCCCTGATCCTGGTCGGTACGCCCGGCGAGATCGTCCTGACGGTCGTCACCGCCTCCATCGGCGTCGTCCTGCTCGGCATCGGCTGCGCCGGCTACCTGTTCCGCCCACTCGGCTGGGGCCGGCGCACGTGGATGTTGATCGCGGGGTTGTGCATGATGGCGCCGCCGATACCGGGGGTGTCGGAGGTCGTCCTCGACGTCGCCGGGCTCCTGCTGGGCGGGGCGCTCGTCGCCCTCGAGCGCACGGCCCGCCTGCGCGGCGCCCCCGCGCAGTAGCCGAAGGTGGGCAAGGCGCTCCATCTTCACTGCCGGCAGTGATAGGCTAGGCGCCGCTGCTAGGAGGTCCCGAATGAAGGCGTTGATCGCCACCCTGCTCGTCGTCGTCGCCGCGACCGCGGCCTGGGCCCAGGGCCTGCCGAAGGCGGTCACGATCGGTAGCAACCCACCCGGCACCGGCTACTACGCGGTGGCCAGCGGCCTGGCCAAGGTCGTGAGCCAGGGCACCGGCATGCAGATGGCCGTGCAGCCCCACTCGGGCACGAGCACGATGCTGCCGCTGCTCGACAACGGCGAGATGGACTTCGGCACGATCAACGCGGTCGACGTGGGGCTGGCCTACCGCGGGCCGAACTACAAGATCGGCGGCCGCAACCCGTTCCAGCATTCGCCCAACGTGCGCGTGATCCAGCGGGGGGCGCCGCTGCTGGTCGGGCTGCTGGTGCGCAAGGACTCCCCGATCAAGAACGTCACCGACGTGAAGGGCAAGCGCATGACCGGCGAGTACCCGGCCCACCTGGCCGTCTGGTACAACATGTTCGGCCACCTCGCCAGCGCCGGCCTCACCTGGAGCGACGTCAAGGTCGTCCCCGTCCCCGCCGTCAACGACGGCGTCGATGCGCTCGTGCAGGGCCGGGCCGACGTCACCGAGCACGCGCTCGGGGCGGCCAAGACCAAGGAGGCCGACACCTCGGTGGGCGTGCGCCACGTCTCCATCGACTGCTCGCCCGAGGGCCAGGCCCGGCTCAAGAAGGCCGTGCCCGGCTACTACGGGCGTGTCGTGAAGGCCGGCACCGCCACCGCCGTGGTGGAAGACACCTGTTTCCTCGCCTACGACACCTACCTGGTCGCGAGCAAGAGCGTGCCCGACGCCGTCGTCGAGGCGACGCTGAAGGCCATCTGGGACCGCGTCGAGGAGCTGCACCCGATCCACCCACTCCTGAAGGAGTGGACGCGCGATCGCTTCGTCGACCCCGAGCCGACGCTGCCGTACCATGCCGGAGCGATCCGCTTCTACAAGGACAAGGGCGCCTGGAGCCCGGCGATGGACCAGGCCCAGCAGAAGGTCCTGACCCCCTAATCGCGGAGACCATCCCATGCTGAAGAAAGTGGCGGTCGAGAGCGCGGCCGAGGCGTACCTGGAGCTGCTCGCCTCGCGCGGCGTCGAGTACTTCTTCGGGAACGCCGGCACCGATTTCGCGCCGATCATCGAGGCGTTCGCCAAGCGCGCGGCCGAGGGTCAGGTGCTGCCGCGGGCGATCATCGCGCCCCACGAGATCACCGCCGTCGGCATGGCCCACGGCTACGCGATGGTCACGGGGCGGCCGCAGGTCGTCATGGTCCACGTCATCGTGGGCACTGCCAACGCGCTGGGCGGGATCATCAACGCCGCCCGGGCTCACGCCCCCATCCTGGTCACGGCCGGCCGCACGCCGATCACCGAGGACAAGCTGCTCGGCGCCCGCAACCGGCACATCCACTGGGCCCAGGAGTCGTTCGACCAGGGCGCCATGGTCCGGGAGTTCGTGAAGTGGGACTACGAGCTGCGCATGGGCGGGCAGCTCGAGACCGTGGTGGACCGCGCGCTGGCCATCGCCCGCAGCGAGCCGCAGGGCCCCGTCTATCTCACCCTGCCGCGGGAGACGCTCTCCGAGAAGCTCGACAACCTCGAGTACTACGACCCGCCGCGCGTCGGGCCCCCCGCCGCCAGCGTGGCCGACCCCGCCGCCGTCGAGCGGGCCGCCGAGCTGCTGGTCACCGGTCGCAACCCGATCATCATCACCAAGTCCTCGGGGCGCGATCCCCTGGCGGTGGCGCCGCTGGTGGCGCTGGCCGACGCCCTCGGCATCCCGGTCTTCGAGCAGTCGGCCACGCACCTGAACTTCCCCCACGACCACCCGCTCTACTGTGGCGGCGACCCCACCCCCCAGCTCGCCGACGCCGATCCCATCGTGGTGGTCGAGACCGACGCCCCGTGGTTTCCCGCTCTACGGTCGCCGGGACCGGAGACGACCGTCATCCAGATCGGCCACGACCCGCTCTTCTCGCGGTACCCGATCCGGGGCTTCGCCGTCGACCTCGGCCTGGCCGGCGCCCCCCGGTTGACGCTGGCCGCGCTGGCGGCGGCCGTCGCCCGCCGCGTGGACGCCGGTAGCGTGGAGGCCCGCCGCAAGCGGTGGGAGGCCGAGCACCGCAAGTACGTCGAGGCCTGCGCCACGCGGAGTGCTGCCGTGCGGGGCGACAGCCCCATCGACATGGCGTGGCTGTCGCGGTGCATCGGGGACGCGATCGACGACGACACGATCGTCGTGAACGAGTACGACCTCGACACCAACCAGGTCAAGCTGCGGAAGCCGGGCAGCTACTTCAGCCAGTCGCCCGCCTCCGGCCTCGGCTGGGGGCTCGGGGCCGCGCTCGGCGCCAAGCTGGCCGCCCCCGACAAGACCATCGTGTGCTGCGTCGGCGACGGCGCGTACATCTTCGGCACCCCGACGGCCGCGCACTGGGCCGCCCGGGCTCACAAGCTGCCCGTGCTGAACATCATCTTCAACAACCGCGTGTGGAACGCGGTGAAGCGCTCGGTCACCTCGCACGCACCCCAGGGCTGGGCGGCCCGGGCGGCATCGATGCCGCTGAGCGACCTCGAGCCGTCGCCCGACTACGAGCTGATCGCCCGCGCCTCCGGCCACTGGGCCGAGCGGGTGGAGGATCCGAGCGTCCTGCCGGAGATGGTGCGGCAGGCCCTGCGCGTGGTCCGCGAGGACAAGCGGCCGGCCCTGCTCAACGTCATCTGCAAGAAGCCATGAGCGCGCGCGTGATCGAGGGGCGCCCCGGGTCGCTCCGAGCGTGGGGGGTGTGGGGGGCCATGTCGGGGCCCCCCACGTGATGATCCGGTGACGGCGCGCCGGCTGACCGTCATCGCCACCGGCCCCAGCGGGCCGCCCGAGGAGCTCGACCCGCTGCGGGCCGCCGGCCACGAGGTGATCATCGGCCGCCCGCTCGATACCCCGGCCCGTCGGGCCTACTCGGAGAGCGACCTGATCGAGCAGGTCCGGGCCGCCGACGTCCTGCTCGCCTCCCACCTGGAGCGGGTCACGCCCGCGGTCATGGAGCACGCCGAGCACCTGGGCCTCGTCATCGTGCCCTTCATCGGCGTGGACAGGATCGACGTGCCGGCCGCCACCCGGCTCGGCGTGCTGGTCGCCAACAGCCCCACGAAGGAGAACTTCATCGCGGTGGCCGAGGCGACCATCGGCCTGCTGCTGATGCTGCTCAAGCGGGTCAAGCGCGGTGAGGGCCGGCTGCGCAGCGGCGAGTGGGCGCGGCGCGAGGACCGCGGCGACTTCCTGTTCGGCAAGACGGTCGGCATCGTGGGCCTCGGCCGCATCGGCACCCACGTGGCCCGCCGGCTGGCCGGCTGGGACGTGCGCCTGCTCGCCGCCGATCCCTACGTGCCGGCCGAGCGCGCCGCCGCCGTGGGCGTGACGCTCGTCGATCTGCCGACGCTCCTGGCCCAGTCGGACATCGTCACCGTGCACGCGGTGCTCACCGAGGAGACACGCGCGATCATCGGCGAGAAGGCGCTGCGGGCCATGAAGCCGACCGCGATCCTGCTCAACACCGCCCGGGGCGAGCTGGTGGACGAGGCCGCGGTGGCCCGGGCGGTCAGCGAGCGCTGGATCGCCGGGGCCGCCGTCGACGCCTTCGCCCAGGAGCCGCTGCCGAGCCCGCACCCGTACCGGACCGTCGATCCGGAGCGGCTGATCCTCACCCCGCACAACATCGGCCACAGCGAGGCCGGCCGCCGGGCGAATCTCGGGCTGGCCCTCGAACAGATCCTGGCCGTGGGCCGCGGGGAGACGCCCGCCCACGTGATCAATCCCGAAGCGATCCCGACCTGGAGGATGAAGCGATGACCGTGATCGACGCCGACGGCCACGTCACCGAGAGCCAGGAGCAGATCGCGAAGTACCTGGACGAGCCGTTCAAGCGCCGCCCGATCAACCAGGCCTTCTATCCATGGGATGGCTGGGACCGCCGGCTGCTCAACACCTTCAACGACCTGGCCGGCACCGCCGACGCCTGGCTGAAGGCGCTGGACAAGGGCGGGATGGAGAGCGCCGTCCTCTATCCGACGCTCGGCCTGTTCATGAGCTTCCTGAAGGATCGGCAGTGGGCCGTCGCGCTGTGCCGCGCCTACAACACGTTCCTGCACGAGGAGTTCGTGAAGAAGAGCAAGCGGCTGCAGGCGGTGGCGCTGCTGCCGGTGCAGGTGCCGGAGGCGTGCGCCCCCGAGCTGCGGCGGGCCGTGCGCGAGCTGGGGCTGTGCGGCGCGATGCTGCCGGCCGACGGGGGCCACCTGCTCGGCGACAACCGCTACGCCGAGGTCTACGAGGAAGCCCAGCGGCTGGACACCATGCTGGGTATCCACGCCTCCGGCTCGCACCTGGGCGGCGCCGGCGTCGACCTGTTCCCGGCCTTCATCCAGGCCCACACCTGCTCGCACGCCTTCGGACAGATGCGCCAGCTGACCTCCATCATCCTGGAGGGCATCCCCGAGCGGTTTCCCGACGTGCGCATGGCCTTCCTGGAGGCCGGCTGCGGCTGGGCGCCGTACTGGATGGAGCGGATGGACGACGAGTACGCCAAGCGGGCGCCCGAGGCACCGGTCCTCAAGAAGAAGCCGAGTGAATACGTGCGCTCCGGCAACATCTATTTCTCGTGCGAAGCCGACGAGTGGCTGCTGCCCCAGGCCGTCAAGCTGGTGGGCGAGAACCAGATCGTCTACGCCAGCGACTTCCCGCACTGGGACCACTCGTGGCCGGCCTCGATCGACGAGATCCGCCAGCGCGGCGATCTCAACGACGGCCAGAAGCAGAAGATCCTCGCCGACAACGCCCGGCGTCTGTACCGTTTGTAGGCGCTCGCGCTTATCCACTTTTCCACAGGTATCCACAAAACGAAATTCTCCCGGAGTGGCGCGGGGGCGCGGGCTGGTCGGCCCGTGCTGCCGCGTGTTCGTGGGACCCGCACGGCCGGCATCGATCGAACCCGCATGCCCAGGGGTCGGAAGTGCGGTGAGCACGACGGTGTCCGCATATCTCGCGGGTGCCATTGTCGTTGCGCGGTCACGCCGGCCGCCCTACTGTCGCTTCGCCCCATGGACCACCGTGAACGCGCCCTGCCCACCGCAGAGGCGCCGACCGAGCGCGCCCGCATCCTCGTCATCGACGACGATCGCTACGTCCGCATGCTCCTCTGCGACCTGCTCAGCACGTGGGGCTACGAGGCCGACGCCGCCGCCGGTGGGATCGAGGGGCTGGCCTTGTTCGTCCGCGGCCGCTACGACGCGGTGCTGACCGACCTGGCCATGCCCTACGTCTCCGGTCTCGACGTGGTGGCCGGGGTCCGCGTGCTGGACCCCACGGTGGGCGTCATCCTCTTCACGGCGTTCACCGGAGAGCTCGACCCCGACGAGCAGCGGCTGGGCTTCACGGTGCTGCGGAAACCACTGGAGATCGAGGGCCTCCACCGGGCCCTCCGTGACACGCTCGCCGGCTCCGCTTCCGCGTCCTGAGCGGCTGCGCCTCCGCGGGCCTCCGCGCTACAATGGCCGCGACATGCTCGATCCCGAATTCTGGGCGCGCCTGCTCGGCATCATCCTGATCGATCTCACTCTGGCCGGCGACAACGCCCTGGTAATCGCGCTGGCCGTCCGCACCCTGCCCCCGCGCCTGAAGCTCATGGGCCGGATCTGGGGCACGGTGGGCGCCGTCGTGCTGCGCCTCGTCTTCATCTTCATCACGACGTGGCTCCTGAAGCTGCCGTTCCTCCAGACGGCCGGTGGTCTGATGCTGATCTGGATCGCCATCAAGCTGGTGCGGCCGCAGTCCTCGGGGGGCGAGGGCCACGGCGTACGCGAGGCGACCTCCCTGCGCGAGGCGATCTGGGTCATCATCGTGGCCGACGCCGTCATGAGCCTGGACAACGTGCTGGCCGTGGCCGGCGCCGCCAAGGGCGAGATGCTCCTGGTCGTGATCGGCATCGCGCTGTCGCTGCCACTGGTCGTGTTCGGCAGCGCCCTGCTGTCGTTGCTGATGGAGCGCTGGCCGTGGATCATCTGGCTCGGCGGCGGCGTGCTCGGCTACGTGGCCGGGGACATGATCATGCGCGACGTGACCGCCTGGTGGGTGGTCGTCTCCCACGGGTGGTCGGTCGCGCTGTCGGTGGTGCTGGGGGCGGCCATCGCCGCGCTCGGCTGGTACTACCAGCGCACGGAACGTCGGGCGGTGCCCGAGGAGGCGTGATGGCGCAGGATCTTCGCAGTTTCCTGGACCTCGTCAAGCGAACCCGCCCGGCCGATTTCCAGATCGTCAGCAAGCCCGTCGATCCGGTCTATGAGATCACCGCGCTGGTGGCCAAGCTCGAGAAGGAAGGCCGGCGCCGGCCGGTCTTGCTGTTCGAGAACGTCACCGGCACCACCTGGCCCGTCCTCACCAACCTGCACGCCAGCCGCAGCCGGCTGGCCGCCGCCATCAACGCGGCGCCCGACCAGATGCTCCCGACCTACCTGCGGGCGATGGAGCGGCCGGTGCCCCCCCGCGTCGTGGCGACGGGGCCGGTGAAGGAGGTCGTCAAGCGCGGGTCCGAGGTCGACCTGACGACGCTGCCCCAGATCGTCCACCACGATCGCGACGCCGGCCCCTACGTCACCGCGGCCATCTCGTTCGCCAAGGATCCCGTCAGCGGCACCTGGAACTGCGCCTACAACCGGCTCATGGTCCAGGGGCGCGACCGGACCTCGATCCACCTCACGCTCGGCAAGCACCTGTGGGAGTTCTACAAGATCGCCGAGGCCCGCGGCGAGCCGCTGCCGGTGGCCTTCGCCATCGGCGTGCATCCGGCCATCGCGCTCGGCGCCCTGGCCATCGGCTCCATCGACGAGGACGAGCGCGCCATCATGGGGGCCCTGCTCGGCGAGCCGCTCGAGCTGGTCAAGTGCGAGACCTCCGATGTGCTGGTCCCGGCCCACGCCGAGCTGATCCTGGAGGGCGAGATCCTGCCGGAGGGGCGCGTGGCCGAGGGGCCGTTCGGCGAGTTCACCGGCTACAGCCTGGGCGAGCGCCAGCGCGAGATCGTCCGCTACACGGCGATCACCCACCGGCGCGACGCGATGTTCCAGGACATCACGGTCGCCCACCTCGACCACATGCTGCTGTCCACGATCCCGATGGAGGCCAACCTCTACCGGGCGGTGCGGGCGATGGTCCCCTCGGTCAAGGCGGTCCGGGTGCCGGGGCCGTTCACCTGCTACGTGTCGATCGAGCAGCGGCTGCCCGGCCAGGCCAAGAACGCGATCATGGCCGTCTTCGGCGCCGATCTCTACATGAAGCGCGTGGTCGTGGTCGACCACGACGTCGACGTCTTCGACGACCGCCAGGTGAACTGGGCGCTCGCCACCCGCAGCCAGCCCGACCGCGACATCACGATCATCACCAACGCTCGCGGCTCCGACCTCGATCCGTCGACGCGCGAGGACGGCTACACCGCCAAGTGGGGCGTGGACGCCACCGCCAAGCCCACGCTGGGCGCCTACACGCCGCGCCACCGGGTGCCCCCGGAGGTGTGGCAGCGCATCCGGACCGAGGACTACCTGGGCTGATCGCGGCGTGAGCGGCAACTTCGCCGGCCTGATCGAGGCCGTCGCCCGCCGCCGTCCCGACCACCCCGCCCTGCGCTGGGACGGCGGGGTGCTGTCCTACCGCGACCTCGCCGCCGCCGCCGCCGACTTTGCCGGCCGCCTGCGCGCCCGGGGCCTCGGCGAAGGCGATCGCGTGGCCGTCAGCCTGGGCAATCGTCCCGAGCTCGTGGCCACCGTGCTGGGCGGGCTGGCGGCCGGGGTCACCGTGGCCCCGCTCGATCCCCTGCTGAAGGCCGAAGAGCGCGCCGACATCCTGGCCGACCTGCGCCCCGCCCTCGTGGTGGAGACGGGTGACGACGGCGCCGTGATCGAGCGCGCCGCGGCGGAGGCGACTCGCGGCGCCGCCGCCGCCGCGCTGGTGCTCTATACCTCGGGCAGCACGGGCCGACCCAAGGGTGCGGTGCTGTCGCACGCGGCGCTGACGTTCGCCAACCGCTCGTGGGGCGGCCCCGTCATCGGCCTGCGCGACGACGACGTCGTGCTGGGCGCGCTGCCGCTGTCCCACGCCTTCGGCCTCAACGGCGCCCTGCTGGCGCCCCTGCTCTTCGGCGTCACCGTGCGCCTGGTCGAGCGCTTCGTCCCCGCCGCCGTGGCCGAGGTGATCGCGCACGAGGGCGTGAGCGTGCTGCCGGGAGTGGCGACGATGTTCCATCGCCTGCTCGCCGTGCCCGACTTCACCGGCGGCCCCCGCCTGCGCCTCGGCGTCTCGGGGGCGGCGCCGTGTCCGTGGGACCTGGCCCAGGCCTGGCGCGCGCGCACCGGCGTGCGCATCGTGCGCGGCTACGGAAGCACCGAGCTCTTCCGTCCGCTGTCGTATCTGGCCGCCGATCCCACCGATCACGCCGAGTGCGTGGGGCGACCGGTGCCGGGCGTGGAGGTGCGCGTGGTCGACGACGAGGGGCGCGCGTTGCCGGCCGGCGACGAGGGCGAGCTGCTGATCCACACGCCGGCCGTGATGAACGGCTACCTCGGCAATTCCGGCGACACCGCGGCGGTGCTGGCCGAGGGCTGGTTCCGGACCGGCGACATCGCCCGGCTCACCGCCGACGGCTACGTCACGATCGTGGGCCGCAAGCGCGAGCGCATCAAGCGCGGCGGCTACTCGATCTTCCCGGCCGAGGTGGAGACGGTCCTGCTCGCCCACCCGGCGGTGGCCGAGGCCGCCGTGGTCGGTGTGCCGGACGCCGCGCTCGGCGAGGAGATCGCCGCCTTCGTGGCGCTGAAGGCCGGCGATGCCGCCGGGGCCGAGGAGCTGATCGCGTGGTGCCGCGAGCGGCTGGCCGCCTTCAAGTACCCGCGCCGCGTCACGCTGCTGGCGACGCTGCCGCGCAGTGCGACCGGCAAGGTGCTCAAGGCCCGGCTCACCGCGGAGGCGTGAACGCCCCGCAGCTCAGCGCGCCGACGGCGCCAGCGCGCGCAACGCGTCGAGCAGGAGGCGGCGCCGGCGGTCGGAGTCCTGCTCCAGCGTGGAGACCTGCAGGAATGCAGTGTCGATACCGGCATCCAGGTAACGCTGCACGTGGGCGCGGATGTCGGCCATCGAGCCACGCAGGATGAGATCGCTCATCACGGCGGGCGGCACCGCGGCCACCGCCGCCTTGCGATCACCGCGCGCCCACGCCTCCCACATGGGGCCGAGCGCGCCGCCGCGCCCCAGCCACTCCTGGTAGGCGCGGTACACCGGCACGTTGAGATACGCGGTGACGTGACGCCGCACCCCGATGTCGGCCTCGCCGCCGGGCGGATCGACGTTGACGATCAGCCGCGCGGTGATCTCGATCGCGGCCGGGTCACGCCCGGCCCGGGCGGCGGCCTCGCGCACGACGGCGACGGCGCGCGGCACGTCGCTGGCGGCCAGCCAGTTCAGGATCACGCCGTCGGCGACTTCTCCGGCCACCTGCAGCATCCCCGGCCGCAGGGCGGCCACGTAGATCGGCACCAGCCCCGCCGGCGGCCGCACCAGCCGGAAGCCGTCGACGCTCAGCGCCTTGCCCTTGAAGACCACCCGCTCGCCGCTCAGGATGGCGCGCACCACCTGGACCATCTCGCGCACGCGCGTGGCGGGCAGTGCGAAGCGACCGCCGTTCCACGCCTCCACGATGGGCTGGGAGCCGGCGCCGAGGCCGAGGATGAAGCGCCCCGGCGCCAGGTCGGCCACGCCGGCCGCCGACATGGCCAGCGTGGCGGGGCCGCGCGTGAACACGTTGGCGATGGCCGTGCCCAGCCGCAGCCGGGTGGCGAGCGCCACCGGCGCCAGCGCGGTGAAGCAGTCCAGGCCGTCGGCCTCGTAGGACCAGGCGTCGCGATAGCCCAGCCCCTCGAGCTCGCGGGCGAGGTCGGCGTGCTCGGCCAGCGCGAAGCCGTCGATCGGCACCGAGAGCGACCAGCGCTTGTCCGTCATCAGCGCCCCAGCTCCCGCACGTACTCCGCGATCCGGGCGGCGTCGGCCGCGCCCGGGGCCCCCGCCAGGTACGCCTGCAGCGCCTCGCGAGCTCGCGCGAAGCTCTGCTGCTGGAAGTACAGCAACCCGAGCTGGCGGTGCGCCTCGACCCGCGCGGGATCGAGCGCCAGCGCCCGCGTGTAACGCGCGCGGGCCAGCCGGATCTCGGCGTCGCGCTCCTCCGGCGTGGCCGCTCGCTGCGACCGCAGGCGATACAGCTCGCCGTCGGCCACGACCGCGGCGGCATCGCCGGGGTCGGCGGCCAGCACCCGATCGAGCTGCCGGCGGGCGAGCGCGAAGCGACCGCGCCGGGTGTCGTCGCCCGCGTTGTCGCGCACCAGCGCGCGCCGGCGCGCCTCGAATACGCCGTCCGGGGTCGCGGCCTCTGCAGCCGGGCCGCCGCCGGCCGTCCCCTCGATACGGTCGCGCAGCCACGCCGGTCGTCCGAGGAGCAGCGTCTCCAGCGCGCCGCGCTCACCTGCCTGGCCCGCCAGCGTGGGCCAGACCGCGGCGGCCGCGCGCGCGTCCCATCCCGCCCCCGCGACGGCGGCGAGGCCGGCCTCGTCGGCCGCGCGCTCCAGTCTCTCGCCGTAGCCCGTCACGGCCGCCAGGGTCGCGACCGGCAGCTTGCCGGCGCGGATCGCGGCGGCCGTCGGGGCCAGCGGGCCGGCCTCGGTGACCAGCGGTGGGCCGACGCGGCCGTCGCGCCAGGCGACGAGCGCGTGCCGCTGGATCACGTGGGCCAGCTCGCGAGCCAGCACGAGCGCCAGCTGGGCCTCGCTCTCGACCGCGGCCACGAGCCCCGTGTGCACGAACACGCGCCCGTCCGGCCACGCGAAGGCGCCCAGCGTCGGATCGCGCAGGAGGATCACCCGCGGTGCCGGGCCGCCAGCGGTCCGGGCGGCGGCGGGCGTGAGGCGCTCGGCCAGTCCGGTCAGGTACGTGACGAGGACGGCATCGTCGTGGAGCCGGACGCGGGCCAGCAGCGCGGTGGCGTCCTTGTCGGCCTGGGCCCACAGCAGGCGCTCGTCGGCGTCGGGAGTGAACGGTCCCGGCCCGGCGCCGATCGGCACCACCCTCGTCGCGCACGCGGAGAGCAGGAGCGTCACGACCACGCAGAGGCCGAGCGAGCGGCGGGTCCTCACCGGACTAGTTGCGGGAGCCCAGCTCCTGGCGGACACGCCGCAGCTCCTGGCGGAAGGCCTCGGCGTCCTGGGCGTGGGGATAGCGGTTGAGGTACGACTCCCACTCGGCCACGCCCTCCCACAGACGGCCGGCCTTCACCAGTACGGTGCCGCGGTCGCGCAGGTGCGTGGGCGTGTCGGCATCGATGAGCAGCAGGCGATCGACCACGCCCAGCGCGCGGACCCAGTCGGAGCGGCGCGCGTAGATCGTCTTGAGGTTGCGCAGCATGCGGACCACGATCCCCCGGGCCGAGCACGGCGCCCAGTGCGCTTCCTCGATCTTCACCGGCCGGCCCACCGCCCGCGAGGCGACGTCGGCCGCCGACGAGGGCGTGATGATGGAGCCGCCGTGGAAGGGATCGAGCAGCACGGTCTGGCCGCCGACCCGGGCGCTCACGAAGAAGTGGCCGGGCAACCCCACGCCGACGATGTCGAGGCCGACGCGACGGCCCATCTCGATGGTCAGTACCGACAGCGTGATCGGGATACCGAGCTTGCGATCGAGGATGTCGTTCAGGCAGGAGTTGCGGGGATCGTAGTACTCGTCGGCGTTGCCGCGGAAGCCTTCCTCCTCGAAGAGGAACCGGCGCAGTCGCTCGAGGGCGACGGCCGGCTCGGTGCGTCGCGTGACGCCGGCGCGGCCGGCAAGGCCGTCCAGCCGGGCCAGCTCGTGTTTTTCGTCGAGGTCGGGGTACTCGATACGGGCGACGGCCAGCGCGGCCCGGGAGAGATCGACGGCGGCGTCCGGGACTCGCAGCAGCTCGTGGAAGGCGCGGACCGCCGGGTCCATGTCCCGTCAGCAGCCCGGGGCGTGGTGGATCCCGGCCGTGGCCAGGGCCTTGCGCTGCAGCTCGTCGGCCAGCTCCAGGGTGCGGCGGGCCGCCTGGGTGGCCGCGGCCTGCGCCTGCGGCGTCGTGGCCAGGCGGAGCAGCAGCCGCCGGCCCAGCTCGTGGTGGTAGCGCTCGTCCGGCTCGATCGTGTCGCGGTAGAGCGCAGCCGTCTCCCGATCCCCCACCCGCTCGCAGAAGTCGATGAACTGCCGGTTCTTGACGACGGCGATCGCCTCGCGCGTGAACTGCCCGGCCGCCACCCGCTCCACCGTGGTCAGGAGCGAGTCGAGATACTTGAAGAGGGGGCCGTAGCCAGTCGCCAGCGGGTCCAGCGTGGAGGCGTCGATACCGAGCGCACCCAGCCGATCCGCGATGAGCCGGTAGTGCTTGGCCTCGTCCCCCACCTGGCGGGCCAGGGCCAGCTTCACCTGCACGTCGTCGCTGGTGACGAGCCAGCGGGCGGCGATCTCGGTGGCCTCGATCTCGTTCTTGAGCGCGACCTTCAGGAGGTTGGGGACGTTGAGGGGACCATCGATCTCGGGCTTGAGGGTGGCGTCGGGCTCGAGCGCCTTCAGCAGCTTCTGATTGTCGGCGTCGAGACCGGCGACGAACTCCGCGGCCGTCACGCCGCCACCCCGTCGCGCAGGAGCGCGGGCAGCTCCTGCGTCAACGCCTCCTTGGTGACGACCCGGGCGCACCGCCCGTGCCAGGGCTGGGTCTGCCGGGCCAGCACGTGGGTGGTGTAGGCCAGCACGGGCGGCGCGCCGGCACCCTCGATCGCCTCGAAGACCTTGGCATAGTCGAAACCGCTCGTGAGGTCGAGCAGCACGAAGCGCGGGGGCGGGGTGAGGGCGGCGGTGATCTCCTCGGGAGTGCGGGCGAATACCAGGGGGACGCCGGCCAGGCGAGCGGTCTCGCGGATGCGGGCCACGAAGAACAAGTCGCGGACGACCGCGACCACCCTGGGATCGGCGTCAGTCATTTTGCTCACGGATCCCCAGCCAGTGCTTGTTCCACTCGGCGATGTGGCTGAGAGTCCGGAGGTCGGTCATGCGATCGACGTAGACGATGCCGTTGAGGTGATCGGTCTCGTGCTGGATGACCCGGGCGAAGAAGTCCTTGGCGACGAGGCTGATCGGGTTGGCCTCGCGGTCGTAGCAGTCCAGCCGCACCGAGGTGTACCGGGAGACGACGCCCCGCATGTCCGGGACCGACAGGCACCCCTCCCACCCGTTGTCCTTCTCCTCGCCCAGCGGCGTGACGACCGGATTGATCAGCACGGTCAGCGGGATGCCTTCGGCGTCGGGATATCGGGGATTGCTCTCGACCTCGATGACGGCGACCTGCAGGAGGGTGTGCACCTGGTTGGCGGCGAGACCGGCGCCGTCGTACTCGCGCATGGTCTCGACCATGTCGTCGATGAACCGCTGCACGCCCGCCGACTTGATCTCCGCCAGCGGCACCGGTTCCGCCTTCTGCCGCAGCACGGGATGCCCCAACCTCGCGACTTTCAAGATCGCCATGACGCCAAAAATTGTAACACGCACGTCACTCCCGGCCGCCGTCGCTACTTCTTCTCCTCGACCCGCCCGACCTTGCGTACCCCGGCCGCCAGGCGCCTGGCGTCCGCGTCGAAGAAGGTCTGGAACTCGGCTCCCTGCTTGAACGCGATCGGCGTCTCCAGCTTGTCCATCGCCGACTTGAAGTCGGCCTCCCCGACCGCGGCGCGCGTGGCTTCGCGGAGCTTGGCCAGCACCGGCTCGGGAGTTCCCTTCGGCGCGAACAGCCCGGCCCAGATGTAGAACTCGGCGTCGGGGTAGCCGAGCTCCTTGAACGTCGGCACCTCCGGCAGGGCGGCCACCCGCTTGTCGCCCCAGCCGGCCAGTGCGCGCAGCTTGCCGGCCTTGATGTGGGGCAGAACGACCGCCGGCCCGGAGGCCAGCGCGTCGACGTGGCCGCCCAGGATCGCCGTGAGTGCGGGGCCGGCGCCGGCGTGGGGGACGTGGCGCAGCTTCACACCGGCGGCGTGGGAGAGCAGCTCCATGGCCATGTGCAGGGTGCCGTAGATGCCTGACGACGAGTAGGAGATCTGCCCGGGCCGCTTCCTCGCGTCGTCGATGAATTCCTTGGCCGTCTTCCACGGGCTCTCGGCCCGCACGACGAGGATCGTCGGATCGGCCGAGATCAGCGCGATCGGCGCGAACTGATCGACCGTGAACGCCGGCTGGCGGTCGAAGATCTTGTCGGCCTCGGGGATGATCGAGATCGACGACAGCGCCAGCAGCAGCGTGTAGCCGTCGGGCTTGCTGGTGGCGACGAACTGCATGCCGACCGCCCCCGCCGCGCCCGTCTTGTTCACGACGCCGACGGGGTTCTTCAGCACCTTCTCCATGCGCGGCCGCCACCGGCCGGGCGGTCAGGTCGGCGACGCCACCGGGCGGAAACGGCGCCACCAGCGTGATCGGGCGCGAGGGGTACGCGTCCTGGGCGCCCGCGACGAGCGGCACGGCCAGGAGGACGACGACGGCGAGCAGGCGGCGAGCAGTCATGAGGGCTCCTCTCCCTTTTCGGCCAGGGCCAGGCGCGCGCGCCAGTCGAGGCCGCGCCGCACGAACGAGTACAGGTTGAGCGCCACCAGCAGGGCGACGACCGCCAGCAGGGCGCCGGCGATGGGGCGCTGCACGAAGATGCCGTAGTGGCCGTCGGACATCGCCAGCGACTGGCGCAGGCTCAGCTCGATCATCGGCGCCAGCACCACGCCCAGCACCACCGGCGCCGTCTCGAAGTCGAGCTTGCGCAGGATCCACCCCAGCACTCCCATGATCAGCATGATCCACACGTCCACCACGCTGCCGTTGACGGCGTAGACGCCGAGGATCGAGAAGACGAGGATGGCCGGGTACAGGTACGGATAGGGCACGCGCAGGATGTTCACGAACAGGCCGACCAGGGGCAGGTTCAGGATCAGCAGCACGACGTTGCCGACGTACATCGACGCGATGAACCCCCAGAAGAGGGCCGGCTGCTGCTGGATGAGCAGCGGGCCCCGGCGACACCCCGTGCACCATCATCGCCGCCAGCATCACGGCCGGGATCGGCCCCGACGGCACCCCCAGCGCCAGCATCGGCACCATCGCCCCCGAGGTCGCCGCGTTGTTCGCCGACTCGGGCCCGGCCACCCCGGCCACGGCCCCGTGGCCGAACTGCTCTGGATGCCGCGACAGTCGCCGCTCGACGGCGTAGGAGACGAAGCTCGAGATGATGTGAGCCGAGCCGGGCAGGATGCCGATGAGGAAGCCCAGCACGGTGCCGCGGCCGATCGGCGCCGCCGACTCGCGCCACTCCTGCCGCGAGGGCAGCAGCTCGCGCAGGCGCGGCTTGACCACCTGGGGCGGAGTCGCCTGCCCCGCCGTGGCCAGGATCTCGGCGACGCCGAACAGTCCCACCGCCACCGGCACCACGCCGAGGCCGTCACCGAGCTCGACCACCCCGTAGGCGAAGCGGAAGTACCCGCTCATCTGATCGATGCCAACCATGCCCAGCAGCAGGCCGAACGAGGCCATGGCCAGTGACTTCAGCATCGAGCCCGCGCTCATGTAGGCGAGCACGAACAGGCCCAGCAGCAGCAGGGCCAGGTACTCGGGCGGCCCGAAGCGCAGGGCGAAGTCGGCCAGCGGTGGGGCCAGGATCATCAGGCCCACCACGCTGACCGTTCCCGCAACGTAGGAGCCAACGGCGGCGATGGCCAGCGCCGCCCCACCCCGGCCCTTGCGCGCCATCGCGTAGCCGTCGATGCACGTCATCACCGAGGCGGCCTCGCCGGGGATGCGCATGAGGATCGAGGTGGTCGAGCCGCCGTACATGGCGCCGTAGTAGATGCCGGCCAGCATCACGATGGCGCGGGTGGCGTCCAGGCCGAAGGTGGCGGGCAGCAGCAGGCTGATCCCGGCCAGCGGGCCCACACCGGGCAGCACGCCGACCAGGGTGCCGACCACGCATCCGACGAACGCGTAGAAGAGGATCGGCGGCGACAGCGCCACCGAGAAGCCCAGCCCCAGGTTGGACAGCGTCTCCAGCATCAGAGGCCGAGGGGACCGCGGGGCAGCTGGACGCGGAGGAGCGTGTCGAACAGGTAGTAGGTGCCGGCCGCCATCCCGACCGAGAACAGCAGCGTGGTCACCGGGCCCTTGCGCTCGATCACGGCCAGCAGGAACGCGCACGCCACGGCCATCGTGAGCCGGTACCCGAGGCGCTCCAGGGCCAGCGCCACGAACGCGCAGGTGGCCAGGATGGCGACGGTGTGGCGCCACTCCTGCCAGCCCGCCGCGCTCAGCGCCGTCGGCTGCCTGTCCAGCACGGCCACCAGCACACCGGAGCCCAGCAGCGCGAGCGCGAGCAGCGCCGGCATGTAGGCGGGCCCCGGGTTGGCGAGCGTGCCCAGCGGCAGGCGGGTGCGCCAGCACTCCTCGAGGACCACGGCGGCCAGCAGCGCGAGGGCGACGCCGCTGAGCCGCCCGGTGGTCATCGCTCGCCGATGGCGGCCCAGATCCGCGCTGGCGTCAACGGCATGTCGAGGTGCCGCACGCCGAGGGGAGCCAGCGCGTCGATCACGGCGTTGACGACGGCCGGCGGCAGGCCGATCGTTCCCGCCTCGCCCAGTCCCTTGACGCCGAGCAGGTTGAATGGCGAGGCGGTGACCACGTGGTGGATCTCGGCCGCCGGCACCGAATCGGCCCGGGGCACCGCGTAGTCCATCAGCGTGCCGGTCAGCAGGTGGCCGTCGTCGTCGAAGGTGATCGCCTCCATCATGATCTGTCCCCACGCCTGGGCCAGCGATCCCTCGAGCTGGCCGTCGGCCAGCAGCGGATTCACGATGACGCCGGCGTCGTCCACCCACACGATGCGCTCGGGGACGACGACACCCGTCTCGCGCTCCACGCTCACGGCGACCACGAACGCGCCCGAGGGCCACACCTCGCCCGACGGCTCGAAGAAGCGCGTGGCCTCGAGCCCCGGCTCCTCACCGGGCGGCAGCGCGCCCATGCGGTAGGCGAGGTCGGCCACGGCCGTCCAGCGCACCAGGCGGTCGGGGGCGCCGACGACATGGAACCCGTCCGGCGTTGCCAGCACGTCCGCCTCGGCCGCCTCCAGCAGGTGGGCGGCCAGCCGCCGGCCCTTGGCGCGCACGTCGCGCGCGGCCAGCGCCAGCGAGCCTCCGCCCAGCACGGTGCTGCGGCTGCCCGCGGTGCCCTGACCCTGCGGAGCCCCGGCGGTGTCGCCATGGCGCACGGTGACGACGGCGGGATCGACACCGAGGTGATCGGCCACGATCTGCGCGAACGTCGTCTCGTGGCCCTGCCCGTGCGGGCTGGAGCCGGTGATCGCGGTCACCGCGCCCGACCGCTCCACGCGCACCACGCCACTCTCCCAGCCGGCCGCGGCCGGCTCCACGTAGGTCGCCAGGCCGACGCCCACCAGCTCGCCGCGCGCGCGGCGCTCGGCCTGGGCCCGGCGCAGCCCCGCGTAGTCGGCGGCCTCCAGCGCGCGATCGAGCGCGATCGCGTAGTCGCCGGAGTCGTACACCTGGCCGGTGGCGGTGGTGTACGGAAACGCGTCGCGGGGGATCAGGTTGCGCCGCCGCACCTCGCTCGGGTCGAGGCCGAGCGCGCGGGCCGCGTCCTCGACGAGCCGCTCGATGAGGAAGGCGGCCTCGGGCCGGCCGGCGCCGCGGTAGGCGCCGACAGGCGGCGTGGAGGTCAGCGCGCCGGTCACCTGGATGTCGACGTCGCGGATCGTGTAGGCGCCGGGCAGGCAGCGCGCGTGGTTGCGCGGGTTGACCGCGGCCGAGAACGACAGGTAGGCGCCCAGCGGCGCCTCGATGCGAGCGCGCAGGCCGCGGATGCGTCCGTCGGCGTCGAGCGCCAGCGCGCCAGTGGAGGCGGCGCCCCGCGAGTGCTGCGTGGTCAGCAGATCCTCCTGGCGCGTGGAGATCCATTTCACCGGCCGCCGCAGCCGGCGGGCCAGCCAGGCCAGCAGCGGCTCCTCGCGGTAGGGCCCCCCCTTCACGCCGAAGCCGCCGCCCACATCGGGGGCGATCACGCGCACTCGCGCCTCGTCGAGCCCGAGCATGCGGGCCACCTCGGAGCGGATGCGGAACGGCGCCTGCGTGGACGTCCACATGGTCAGCTCGCCCAGCGTGTCGTCCCACGAGGCCAGCGCGCCTCGGGTCTCCATCGGCACGCCGGCGAGCAGGTTCTGCTGCACCGTCACCTCCACCACCCGGGCGGCCCCGGCGAAGGCGGCCTCGGGATCGCCGGCGCGCCACGTCTGGCCGAGCGATCGGTTGCCCGGCGCCTCGTCGAAGAGCACCGGGGCGCCGGCGGCCAGCGCCGCCCGCGGCAGGGCCACGCCGGGCAGTGGCTCGTAGTCGGCGTCGATCAGCGCCACCGCGTCCCAGGCCAGGGCCGGCGACTCGGCCACGACCGCGGCCACCGGCGTGCCCTGCGCGTGCACGCGCCGGCCGGCCAGCAGCGGGTTGGGCGGCACGATCATGTCGCGGAAGAGCCGGGTCACCGGCAGCGCGCCGATCGCCTCGAGGTCGGCGGCGGTGACGATCGCCACCACGCCCGCCGCCTTGGCGGCGCGTTGCACGTCCAGGCCCACCAGCCGGGCATGGGCGTGGGGACTGCGGAGCAGCGCCAGGTGGGTGAGTCCGGCCGGGGCGAGGTCGTCCACGAACCGCCCGCGGCCGGTGAGCAGCGGCGCGTCCTCGCGCCGCTTGAGCGGGCGTCCGACCCAGCTCACCGGCTCAGAGGCCGAGGAAGCGACGGGCGGTCTCACCCTCGATCTGTGCGCGAGCGGCGGCCGGCAGCCCGGCCTCGCCCACGGCCCCGACCGGATCGACGCTGCCCATGTCGAAGGGATAGTCGCTGCCGATCACGACGTGATCGGCGCCGAACTGCTCGACGAGGAACTTCAAGTTGGCGGCGCTCAGCGTGAGCGAGTCGAAGTAGAGCTTGCGCGCGTACTCACGAGGCGGCCGCGGGATCGCCGCCGGCCCCTCCGGCCGCACCTTCCAGCCGTGGTCCAGCCGGGCCAGCGTGAAGGGAAACGCGCCGCCGCCGTGCGCGAAGCACACGCGCAGGTCGGGCAGCCGCTCCAGCACACCCCCATAGATCAGCTTGGAGGCGGCCAGCGCCGTCTCCAGTGGATTGCCGACGATGAGCGGGAAGTAGTACTTCGTGAGCCGCTCCTGCCCGACCAGGGGCACCGCCGGGTGGACGAAGACGGCCACGTCCAGCGCGGCACACGCCTCGAAGAACGGGAACAGGACCGGGTCGTCGAAGTCTCGTCCGGCCGGGCAGCTGCCGATCTCCACCGCCCGCAGCCCCAGCCGCTCGCGGCAGTAGCGCAGCTCCTTGACGGCGAGGTCGATGTCCTGCAGCGGCACGGTGGCCATGCCGACGAAGCGCCGGGGGTGGCGGGCGACCACCGCGGCCACGTTGTCGTTCTGCATGCGGGCGAAGGCGTCGGTGGCACGGGCGTCGGCCCAGTAGCAGAACATGACGGGGGGCGGCGACAGCGCCTGGCACTCGATGCCGAGGCGATCCATGTCCTCGATCCGCCGCTCCCCGTTCCACGAGCGATCGTCGACGTCGCGGAAGAACTGGGCCCCGGTCATGATCGTGGCGTGGCAGGCGTCCCGCTCGACCAGCCGCGGCCACCGCTCGCCGCCGAACTTCGTCGCCCAGTCCTCCCACGCCGGCGGAATCAGATGCGTGTGGACGTCGATTGCCGTCACTTGGCCTCCACTCGTCCGATCTTCTTGATGACGTCGGCGAGGATGGTGGCGTCGCGGTCCCAGAAGGCCTTGAACTCGTCGGCGTCCTGGTAGGCGATCGGGGTCTGCACCTTCTCCATCGCGGAACGGAACTCGGCGTCGGCCACGGCCTGACGGGTGGCGTCGCGGAGCGCCTTGACGACGGATGCCGGCAGGCCGCGCGGCGCGAAGAGCCCGGCCCACAGGTAATACTCGACGTCGTAGCCGGTCTCCCGGAGCGTCGGCACCTCGGGGAAGGCGGCCAGCCGTGTGGCACCCCATGTGGCCAGGGGCCGCATCTTGCCGGCCTTGATGTGCGGGATGGCCAGGGCGGGCGGCGAGGCCCACAGCGCGGCGTGCTTGCCGAGCACGGCGGTGGTGGCGGGGGCGCCGCCGGTGGTCGGCAGGTGGCGCATCTTCAGGCCGCCGGCCGCGTGCAGCAGCATCTCCAGCGGCACGTGGGAGGCACCGTAGACACCCGACGAGGTGAAGGTGATTTCCCCCGGCCGCTTGCGCGCGTCCTCCAGCAGTTCCTTGACCGACTTCCACGGCATCTCGGCGTTCACCACGAGCAGCGGCGGATCGGCGTTGAGGCGCGCGATGCCGATGAACTGATCGCGCGTGAACGCCGGCGGTCGGCCGAACAGGCCATCGACCTCGGGAATGGTCGAGATGCTCACCAGCCCCAGCAGCAGCGTGTAGCCGTCGGGCTTGGCCACGGCGACCGACTGCGTGCCCACCGCCCCGGCCGCACCGGCCTTGTTGGTGACGACCACCGGCTGCTTGAGCGTGCGCTCGAGGGCGGCGGCCAGCGGTCGCGCGGTGACGTCGGCGATGCCCCCCGGCGGAAACGGCACGACGACGGACACGGGCCGCGTGGGATAGGGCTCGTCGGCCCCGGCCGGCGACACGACGGCGCCCACAACCAGGGCCACGAGGCCGACGAAGCGAATGATCATGCGGCTCTGAGTACGCTGGAGGAGGCCGCCGTGTCAACTACAACTGGCGCGGCTCAGGCGGGCTTGTAGCCGATCAGCTCCAGCAGATTGCCGTCAGGGTCGAGGAAGTACAGGCACTCGTGATCGCCCCAGTCGATCGGGGCGTGGTACGGGATCCCCCGCTCGGCGAAGAGCCCCGCGGCGGCACGATAGTCGTCCCACGAGACCTCGAAGGCGTGGTGGCTCTTGCCGAGCGGGTGCGTGACCTGATCGAGGGCCCCGGGGGTCCGGCCGGGCTTCAGGAAGAGCGCGCAGGCGCCGTCGTCGTGGCGCAGCAGAATCTGGTCGGGCAGCCGCATGTCGACGGCCATGCCGAGCACCTCGGTATAGAAGCGCTCGGCCCGGGCCAGGTCCGCCACGTCCACCCCGAAATGATCGAGCCGCCTCACCCGCATGCGCTCAGGATAGCGCGTCGCGGTCGAGGCGGCTCGATGTCGACCTTCAGGGTTGGTGATCAGCGGTTGGAGCTGTGCTGCTGGCCCGGCTTCTGGCCGTGCTCCATCCCCTGCTTGTCCTTGTCCATGCCCTGCTTGTCCTTGTCCTGCTTGTCGTGCTCCGGCTCGCGGTCCAGCTGGACCGGCCGGCCGCTCTCTTCCGCATCCTTGTTCTCGTGGTCCTTCACACGATCCGCCATTGTTGGCTCCTTTCGGCCCGCGGGCAACGCCGCCCGCGATGATGGCTATGCAGTGCAACGGCGGTACCAACGGCAGTGGCGGTGGCGTCGGCGGGCTCGTATGATGCTGGGCCGTGACCTTCCACCTCACCGTGCTGGTGGACGGCGCCCTGACCGGCGCGCTGTACGCGCCGATCGCGCTCTCCTTCGTGATCGTGTACCGCGCCTCCGGCATGATCAACTTCGCCCTCGGCGAATGGACGATGCTGGCGGCCGCGCTCGTGGCGGGCGGCCTGTGGACTCTGGACCTGGGCCTGACCGCCAGCCTCGTCGCCGCCTGCCTGGGGATGTTCGCGATCGGCCTTGCCCTCAACCGCGTCGTCCTCCGACCGCTGCTGGGACGTCCGGTCATCGCGCTGATCATGGTGACGCTGGGGCTGGGCGCGCTCGTACGCGGCGGCGCTGCGATCGTGTTCCGCGACGTGCCGCGTCGGATCCCGTTGCCGATCTCGCCGGAGCCGCTCGTCGTCCACGGCGTTCTGGTGTCGACCGACAAGCTGGTCACGGCCCTCGTCGCCGTGGTGGCGGTGGCGCTGGCCACGTGGTTCTTCCGATCCAGCCGCACCGGCCTGGCGTTGCGCGCCATCGCCGATGACCAGCAGATCGCCATGGCGATGGGCATCGACGTCCACCGCCACTTCGCGATCACCTGGGGGCTGGTGGGCATCCTCTCGGTGATCGCGGGAACCTTGTGGACGTTCGTGGCCGGGACCGGGTTTGGCGTGGTGCTGGTCGGCCTCAAGGTCTTCCCGATCGTGATCCTCGGCGGGCTGGACAGCGTCGCGGGCACCCTCGTGGCCGCCGTCGTGGTCGGTGTGCTGGAGGCGGTGGCGGCCAGCTACCTCGACGATCTGCTCGGCGGCGGCTTCAGCAACATCGCCTCGTACCTGGTGCTGCTCGCGATGCTGCTCGCGCGGCCTCACGGATTATTCGGCCGCCCCGCCCCCGCGCGCGTGTAGCGCTCACCGTGGAACTCGGCGCGACGGGTGGGGCGCCCGGCTGGGGGTGCCGTCGCCTCGGGCGCGCCTGCATGGCTCGCCTGTCGCCGTAACGCGCGCTGAGCCCGGCTCGCTCGGGCCCCCCTGTATGCTCCGGAGCGTCACGGCCGCCTCGGTGGGAGCGCCTTGTGGCCCCCGTGCGGTAAGCACCTGGGATGGACTGCGCCCCGCCGAGGATGCCGTGGTGCATGGTCCCGTGGGGAGTTGCGCTACGAGCGCCAATACAGGGGTGACCCGCACCACGGCGGACGCCGTCGACGATCCTGGGCGCCGAGGAGGTCCCATGCTGGACGAGCCGTATGAGCTCTACGTCGGTGTGGATTGGGCGACCGAGGCCCATCAGGTCTGCATCTTGAGCCCCCCGGGGGAGCGGCTGGAGGAGTTGGTGGTGCCGCACACCGGGGCCGGGCTGATGGCCCTGCGGGCGGCGCTGCAGCAGCGGGTGCCCGACCCTCGTCGGATCGCGGTGGCCATTGAAGTACCGCATGGCGCGGTGGTCGACGCGCTGCTGGAGCACGGCTGCCACGTCTTTGCGATCAATCCCAAGCAGCTGGATCGGTTTCGCGATCGCCACACGGTGGCCGGGGCCAAGGACGATCGGCGGGATGCCTTCGTCGCCGGCGATGCGCTGCGCACGGACCGGGCCGCGTTTCGCCAGCTGCACCCGGAGGACCCCCGGGTGCTGCAGGTGCGCGAGTGGTCCCGCATGCAGGGGGAACTTGTGGAGGAGCACGGGCGCTTGACCAATCGGCTGCGCGAGCAGCTGTGGCGCTTCTATCCTCAGATGCTGGTGCTCAGCCCCGCCGCCGACGAACCCTGGCTGTGGGCGCTGCTGGAGCGCGCGCCGACGCCGGCGCACGGCCGGCGCCTGCCGGTGAGCGCCGTGCGGGCGCTGCTGGCCCGCCAGCGCATCCGCCGGCTCACGGCAGAGGCGGTCCACGCGGCGCTGCAGGCCCCCGCGCTCCCGGTCGCGGCCGGCACGGTCGCGGCCGCCAGTGAGCACGTCGGCCTGCTCGTGCCCCGCCTGCAGCTCATCCAGGTGCAGCGCCGGCGGTGTGCGCGGCGCCTCGAGGCGCTCTTGGCGCAGCTGGCCACGCCCGGGGCGGGCGAGGATCCACAGGAGCATCGTGACGTGACTATCCTCCGGTCCTTGCCGGGAGTCGGGAGAGTCGTCGTCGCCACGATGCTCGCCGAGGCGTCGCGGCCTCTGGCCGCCCGAGATTATCAGACTCTGCGGGCGCAGGCGGGCGCCGCGCCCGTCACGCGGCAGAGCGGCAAATCGCGGGTGGTCGTCATGCGGCGGGCGTGCAACGGGCGCCTGCGCAGGGCCCTCTTTCACTGGGCCCGCAACAGCATCCGCCTGGATGCGCACAGTCGGGCGCACTATCAGCGGCTGCGGCAACACCACGGTCACGCCCGGGCCCTCCGCGGGGTCGCCGATCGCCTGCTGGGCCTGCTCATCACCCTGCTGAAGACCCACACGCTCTATGACCCGCTGCGACGTCACCCAGTCGCCGCTTGACCTCACGTGGGGAGTCCATCCCCCAGGGGGGTTGGGGCGCGGACCAGTCGAATCGCCGGCGGCTCGCTCGCCGGGCTCAGCGCGCGTAACGGCGACGACGGCTCGCCATGATGGCGCGCCCGAGGCGACGGCACCCCCAGCCGGGCACCCCACCCGTCACACCGGCTCCGCGATGAGCGCTCAGGCCTGGGGAGGTGGTCCCTGAGGAGCGTCGAGGCGGGCGAGGGCCCAGGCGGCGGCGCGGCGGACGCCGGCGTCGGGGTCGTGGAGGGCGGCGCGTAGCGCGGGGGCGGAGGCCGGGTCGCGGCGGTGGGCGAGCATCAGGGCGGCGTTGCGGGCCAGGCCGGGGCGGCGGGCGCGCTTCATGGCGGTGCCGCGGAAGCGCTCGCGGAAGGTGGCATCGTCCATCGTCACCAGCTCGGTGAGCGGGGGCAGCGGGGTCGCCGGCGTCAGCGCGGGCTCGCGCGCGGGCGGCGCCTTGCGGTTCCAGGGGCAGACCTCCTGGCAGACATCGCAGCCGAAGAGCCACTCGCCCATCGCCGGCTTCCACTCGTCGGGCACGTCGCCACGATGCTCGATCGTGAGGTAGGCCAGACACCGGCGCGCATCGAGCACGCGGGGGGCGACGAAGGCGCTGGTCGGACAGGCGTCGAGGCAGGCGGTGCAGGTACCACAGTGATCGACCACCGCCTCGTCGGCGACGAGCGCGGCCGTGGTCAGCACGATCCCGATGAAGAAGTAGGAGCCCGCGCTCGGGGCGATGAGGTTGGCGTTCTTGCCGATCCAGCCGAGTCCGGCCCGGGCGGCGAGGTCGCGCTCGAGCACGGCGCTGGTGTCGACGGCGGCCCGGCTGACGACTTCGGCTCCGCCGGCCTCGCGCAGGTAGTCGACGAGGGTGGCCAGGCGCGGGCGCATCAGGCCGTGGTAGTCGGCGCCGCGCGCGTAGCGCGAGACGCCGGACCACGAGGGCTCGTCCTCTCGCGGTCCGTAGGCCAGCGCCAGCGACACGACCGAGCGATAGCCCGCCAGCAGCCGCTCTGGATCCTGCCGGTCCGCGCGCGTCTGCGCCAGGTAGTCCATCCCACCCGCGTAGCCGGCGTCCAGCCAGGCCGCGAAGCTCCCCGCGTGCTCGGGGGGGCCGGCGGGGCCGATCGCGACGCGGTCGAACCCGAGGGCCAACGCCCGCGCCTTCACCGCCTGCGTCAACGCCAGCGTCGTGAGCATCACGCGCGTCTGGCCTTCACGATCAGATGACTCCGGGTCAACGTGCGGCCTCCTTCCTCGAGGAACCGCACGTACTTGAACCATCGCCCGTCGGCGCGCCACCGTTCCTGCAGGCCGATCGAGGCCGCCAGCGCTTCCTCCACGCTCCCGAACCGCCGGACGTCCCGCTCGACCTCCAGGTGCTCCACCACGAATCCCGCCGTCGTCAGCACCTGGCGGGCGCGCTCCTCGCCATACGCGAACCGCGACGGGCGTCCCGTCTCGCACCATTGATCCGTGTGAAACGCGACGAACGCCAGGACCTGCCCGGACCGCAGGGCGCGGCCGGCGCGCTCCACGATCGCGTTCGACATGCACAGGTGCGCCACGACCATGTCGGGGCCGAAGGCCTCGTACTCCGTCGTCTCGGCATCCACGACGACGAAATCCACGTTGGTCAGTCCCAGGGCCTCCGCTCGCCGCTGAGCCTCCGTGATCGCCTCCGCATCCCGATCGATTCCCACCACGCCCGCGGCCAGCGGCGCGACCTCGAGCGCGAGTCTCCCGGTCCCCGTGCCCACGTCGAGCACGGTGAGATCCGACAGAGGCTCTTGCGCGAGCAGTCCCCAGAACGCCGGACTCACGCCCGTCGGCGCCGCATCACGTTGACTCATCGCGCTCCTGGGCCTGGTCTGCCCTATCGGTTGCCCGGTGATCGTCAGGTCATCGTCGCTCTACTCGAGACGACGTTGCGAATACGAGACAGCTTACCCCGCGGTCCTCTGACAGGGATATGCAGGAATATCGTGGTCTCCGGCGTGGGACCGAGTATGTCTCGCAGCACGTCCCGCGAGCGACGGCGCTCATTCGCTACGCAGTCGATCGCTCGATGCCCACGCGGTACGCAGGCCGTGTGAGAAATTTTTTTCTCTATCCGGTGCGCACGCGACCATTTTTCTCCGATCAAAGCTTTACGTTCATCAGATTTGTGGTTACAGTTCACCGGGCTTGGTTCTCGACGATGAAGATAACAACGGTGTCCCGCAGTTCCTCGCATGTTTTCCTCGCAAGTCGAAGGTCCTCGGCTGGCTGACGGGCCGATCTCGGTCAACCCAGTTGGAATTCTGGGTTGGTGGCATCGCCCGTGCAGGTAGGGCGCACTTTCAAAATGACTCCCAATCTTATAAACGCCGAAACGAAGTCCGCACCATGCTGCTACTCGCGGCCCTCGACCGCGAGTGGCGGAGCCGCCTAGAGCCGTTCGCGCAGACCGAAGCGATGTTCAAAAGAGATTCAGACCGATTCAAGCGCAGCCTCATGCTCGTCGACGCCGTCGCCACGGCCGTCTGCTTTGTGGCGGCGTATGCGTTTCGCGAGGCATCGATCGGAACGACACCGTCGCTGTCCGCGTATGTCGCCCTGGTTCCCGTCATTGCCCCGCTGTCCGTCCTGATGCTGGCCATGGTCGGCACCTACAACGAACCGCTCGCCCGGCCCATGCCATCTCTGGTGCGCGCGATCGTCAGCGGAGTGACACTGACTGTCATGCATTTGATCCTTTTGATATTCATGCTAAAGCTGCACTTCGTCAGCCGGCTTGTAGTCTTTTCATTCGGCCTGGCCAGCATCCTCCTCCTCGTCACCATCCGGGCGGTCGCCCGCTGGCGCCTGCTGCGGGCCTCCGACCTGCGCCGCCGTGTCCTGGTCGTCGGCACCGGCGATTACGCCCGCCGGGCCGTCGCCGCGCTGGCCGGGCAGACCCCCTCCGCCTGCGACGTCGTCGGATGCATCGAGATCGCGTGGTCGTCGGCCGTGGGGGACGTCCGCCCGACTCCCCACAGCAACACCGTGGGGCGCATCACCGGGTTTCTCAAGGACAACGTCGTCGACGAGATCGTCCTGGCAGTGCCGCTTTCCATGGTCGACGCCATCGAATACGCGCTCGTCGCCGCCGAGATGGAGGGTGTGCGGGTGCGGGTCATGGCCGATTTCTTCCGGGCGGCGCCCAAACGGCTCTCCCTGGACGAGTGCGGGGCGGTGCCGTTCCTGACCCTCGACTGGGTGGCGGCCGACGACTGGCGGCTCATCGTGAAGCGGCTCCTGGACATCGCGGTGGCCGCCACCGTGCTGGTCTTCTGCGCGCCGCTGTTCGCCGTCGTCGCCGCCGCCATCGCCTTCGACTCACCCGGATCGGTGCTCTTCGTCCAGCGTCGGGTCGGCCTCAACAAGCGGCCCTTCTGGCTGGTGAAATTCCGAACCATGGGCACCGACGCCGAGCGACGGCAAGGGACGCTCGAGGCCCTCAACGAGGCCAATGGCCCGGTCTTCAAGATCGCCAACGATCCGCGGGTGACGCGGGTCGGACGCTTCCTGCGCCGCACGAGCATCGACGAGCTGCCGCAGCTGTGGAACGTCCTTCGCGGCGACATGAGCCTGGTGGGGCCGCGGCCGCTGCCGCTCCGTGACGTGAGCCGTTTCAACGAGGCCCTGCAGCGCAAGCGGTTCAGCGTCAAGCCCGGGCTCACCTGCCTGTGGCAGGTGTCCGGTCGCTCGGGCATCGGGTTCGGCGAGTGGCTTCGGCTCGACCTCTGGTACATCGACAACTGGTCCCTGACGCTCGACCTGAAGCTCATTCTCCAGACGGTCCCGGCCGTCCTCCGGGGTACGGGGGCCGTCTGATGAACGACGGAGGAGGAACGTCCATGGCCGTCCGCGCACTCCGGCGAAGCTTCGTCGCCCTGGTGGCCGTCGCCGTCTCGACGACGGCATGCTCGACCGCCATGTCGCCCTCGGCCCCATCATCCGCGGCACCTCCCGGCACTCCGCCGGCGGCGGCGACGGCGGCGGGCCCCGGGGGCGCGACGTCGACGAGCAACCCGCGGATCGTCACGCTGAACAGCTGGATTCTCGGACGGACGGCTCCCGCGGGCGCCGACGCCGACCTGCCCCTCGGCCCCGGTGATCTGGTCGTGGTCTCCGTGTTCCAGGTCGCTGAGCTCTCGCAGCTGAACGTTCGCGTGCCGAGTAACGGCGACATCGTCCTCCCCTTGATGGGCACGCTGAAGGCTGCCGGCCGCAGCGCCCGTCAGCTCGAGGACGAGATCCGAAGTCGCCTGGGGCGCTACATGCACGATCCCCAGGTGTCGGTCTTCGTCCAGGAACATAAGAGCCAGCAGGTCTCCGTCTTCGGCGCCGTCAAGAACGGCGGTGTGTATCCCCTCGTCAGTCGACTGCGGGTGACCGACGCGCTCGCGATGGCGGGGGCGCTGAACGACGACGCCGATCACGTGATCTATCTCATCCGCCGCGGCCCGGCTCGCGCCGACGCGCCGTCGGCGGCCGTTGCGACGACTGCCGGTCCGACCAATACCGTTCCGGCCAAGGACGCCCCGGCGGCGGCCGAGGCGCGGCCGGGCGTCGAAGACGAGGTCATGATCCCCCTCGACCTGGAGTCGATCATCACCGAGAAAAAGGATGCCAACCTCGTGCTGCAGGCTGGCGACGCCATTCACGTGCCCCGCGCCGGGTCCTACTACGTCGGGGGCGATGTCCTGCGGCCCGGATCGTTCGTCCTGAAGGGGCGGACCTCCCTTCACCAGGCCATCGTGAATGCCGGCGGGGTGAAGCCGACCACCGACTGGGACGACATCCGTGTGTACCGCCAGAACGCCAGCGGCGGGTCGGACGTGCTCAAGTTCAGCTTGAACCAGGTGGAGGAGTCACCGAACTCGGAGGTCTTCGAGATCAAGAAAAATGACGTCGTCATCCTCGGACAGTCGATGCTGAAGGCCTTCGGCTACGGCGTACTGCAGTTCATCCGCTTCGGGGTGGGCGCGTCAGTCCCGTTCTGACGATGGGCACATCGCTGGATAGATGGCACATCGATGACCAACGAGAGACACCCGAGCGCACAGGAGCCGCCTAGATGAACGATTCACAGATCCCACGGTCGGACCGTCGCGCCCTTCTCCCCGGTGGCGAGGGGACTCAGTACGAGCTCGAACGTCGCGCCGCGATGGGTCTGCAGGTGCCGGATCTGTTGACCCTTCAAGGTGAGCCGCCGCGGTCCCCGACCCATCTACTCGAGCACTGGCGCATCCTGCTCCGTCACCGCTGGATCGTGATCGCGTTTCTTTTCAGCACCCTCGCCGCGACTGCGGCGTGGACGTTCATGACGCGTCCGGTCTTCAGTGCCACGGCGACCTTGCGGATCGAGAAGGAAGAGCCACGAGTGGTGAAGTTCGACGAGGTCCTGAAGGCCGACACCACCGAGGACTACTATCAGACCCAGTACCAGGTGCTGCAGAGCCGGTCACTGGCGGCGGCCGTCATCGACGCCCTGCACCTCGAGAACCACCCGGAGTTTCAGGACCGAGACCGCGGTGTCCTCGACACGGTCCGGCAATGGTTCCAGAGCCTGCTGCAGCGGCTGGGCCCCGAGGCGCCGCCCGTCGACAATGCCGCCCGCGGCGACCTGGCCGTCGTGTCGCCGGTGACCAGCTACTTCCTGAGTAGGCTGGTCGTGGAGCCCGTGCGGAGCTCCCGTCTCGTCAGGCTCAGTTTCGAGAGCTATCACCCCGATACGGCGGCCCGGGTCGCCAACACGCTGGCCGACACGTTCATCGCGCGGCAGCTGCAGCAGAAGACCGAAGCTACCCGCTATGCGAGCGACTTCCTCGGTCAGCAGCTGAACGAGGCGGGGGGTCGGCTGGAGCACGCGGAGACGCGCCTGCAAGCCTTCCTCCGAGAGAACAATATCTTTTTCCTCACCGACAAGGGCGGAGAGCAGCAGGACCTCATCTCGCAGCAGCTGACCCACCTGTCCGAGGCGCTCCTGAAGGCGCGGGCCGACCGGATTACCAGAGAAAGTCTCTACGCGCAGGCGGTCGGTCGTGACGGCGGCTCCGTCCCGGCCGTGCTGGCCAGTCCCGTGATCGGGCGCCTGAAGGATGAGCTGGCCAAGTCCGAGGCGGAGTATCGGCGGCTGGAGCAGATCTTCAAGCCCGAGTATCCGCGCATGGAGCAGCTGCAGCGCTCCATCACGGAGCTCCGGCAGCAGATGACCCAGGAGAGTGTCCGCATCCTGAACGGCCTCGACGCCGACTTCAAGGCGGCGGTGGGGGCGGAGCGGCAGCTGGAGAAGGCCATCGACGGCCACCAGCAGATGGCCAAGACCCTCGGCGGCAAGATGCCGCAATACAGCGTCCTGCGGCGCGACGTCGACACCAACCGGCAGATCTACATCTCGCTCCTCACGCGACTGAAAGAGACCCAGGTGTCATCAGCCCTGATCACGTCGAACATCTCGTCGGTGGACAGGGCGGAGATACCGACCTCACCGTCCAAGCCGCGCAAGATACTCAACCTGCTGCTGGGCCTCGTCGTGGGGCTGTTCGGTGGCGTGGGCCTGGCCTTTCTCGTGGAGTACCTCGACACGACCGTCAAGGATCCGAGCGACATCCAGACCGTGCTGCGGGTGCCGGCGCTGGGATTCGTGCCGGTTCTCCGGGTTCCGAGGCTCGGGGTGGCCACCCGGGCCGGGGTCATGGACGAACGGGTCCGCGTCGGTCGGGCGATGGCCAAGGACACCAGTCGGCCGGCGCTCGCTGGCCGCCGGCTCCCAGGCCGACCCCGTGTTCGCCGAGGCTTTCCGGACCGTGCGGACGACCTTGCTGTACTACGCTCCCGAGAACACCCCGGCGACGTTCATGGTGACCTCACCCCAGCGGGGGGAGGGCAAGACCACCATCGCGTCCAATCTCGCCATCGCCCTCGCCCAGCACGGCGCCGGCGATGTCCTCATCATCGACGCCGACCTGCGCCGACCCACCCTGCACAAGGTGTTCGACGTGGCGCCGAAGCCGGGCTTCGCGAATTTCTTGGCCGACGAGTTCGAGCTGTCGGAGATCATCCAGCCGACCGCCACCTCGAACCTGTACGTGGTGCCGGCCGGACGGACGACGTCGACGCTCGCCGACCTGCTCGCCTCGCCGCGCCTGGCTCCGACCCTGGACGAACTGTCGGATCGCTTCAAGCACATCGTGTTCGACACGACGCCGCTGTTCGGCATCAGCGACGCCATGAGCCTGGCTCCCCACGTGGGCGGGGCGCTGCTCGTCCTCCGTCACGGGCACGCGCATCGGGAGACCGCCCGGCGTGCCGTCCAGCTGCTGACCACCGTCGGGACGCCCTTCCTCGGCGTGGTGCTGAACCGCTTCGATCCGAGGACGGCCGGCGCCGGCTACTACCAATCCATCGGCTACGGCTCTGCCGAGGGGAACACCATCATCGTCCCGGGCCGGGCGTCGCGATCGGGTCGGCCGGGAGCGAGCACTCGTGGAACCACTGTCGACGATTAGTCTCGAGCGTCTCCAGCGCCTCGTCCTCATCGTGTCGCTGCCGGTGGGGCTGGCGCTGGGCTACTTCGTTGCCGTCCGCGGCCCCAGCGCCGCGGTCGCGCGTGCTGGGACTCGTCTGCCTCGTGGCGCTGGTGATCGTCGGCCTCAACCGGCTGCACCTGACCCTGCTCCCACTCGCGGTGATCCTCCCGCTGGCCGGCTATCTCATCGTCCTGCGGCCCGAGGCCGGTTTCAGCCTCGTCTTCGACGTTCTCGCCTTGGTGCCTTTCGCCGCGCTCGTTGTCCGCTGGGTTGCGCGGCCGCACGACGTCAGCCTGTTCTCGGGACCGCAGCTGCTCGTCTGGGGGTTCCTGCTCGCCACGGTGTTCCAGTTCGCGAACCCCGATGGAACGAACCTGACCGTGAGCCTCCACGGCTTCCGCCGCATGGTCGTCCCGATGCTACTGTTCTTCGTGGCCTACCACCTCCGCACCACCGAGCCGGGGCGCCTTCGACGATTCGGCTGGGCCTTGTTGATCACGGGCTGGATTCCGGCGCTGTGGGGCATCAAGCAGTACGTCCTGGGCTTGACGGCGGCCGAGCAGCAGTACGCCAAGCAGATCGCTTCCGGCTGGGTCGGCCAGGACGTGCGCGTCTTCGCGACGTTCCCTGGCCCCTGGGGACTGGCCGCGTATCTCGCCGGCCTCGCCCTCATATCGCTGTCGCTCGCCGCCGCCGCCCGGACCCCCGGCCCGCGAGTGGTCGCGGTCCTCGCATCCGCTCTCGCGACGCTCGCCCTGGCCTTCACGTACGTCCGTGGCTGCCTCCTCGGCTACCTCGTCGGCGTGGGCTTCCTGCTCTTCGTGTTCCTCGGCTCGCGAATCGGGATGCGGCGCGTCGCGATTCTCTTCCTCGCCGTGCTCGCGAGCTACGTCGCGTTCGCCCTATTCGTCGGCCCGCTGATCCTGGAACACATCTCGGTCGACAACGTCGCGGTGCGCCGGGCGTTGACGATCCTGGCGCCGTCCACGGACTTCGCTGTCGAGGCACGACTGGTCACGTGGAGCAAGATCCAGGACCTCGTGGTGCGTTATCCCCTGGGCATCGGCCTCGGATCGACGGCGGGCGTCTCCGCGAGGTTCCAGTCGCAGCTGCGGCTCGGTCCCGTTCATCCGGACAACTCCTATCTGGGTGTGGCCCTGGAGACGGGATGGCTGGGCGCCATCCTCTTCGTCGCGATCGTGATTCGTCTCCTGATCATGGGCATCCGGGTGGCCGCGCAGAAGTCCACCAGGTCGGATCAATGGGTTCTGCGGGGAGCGGCGGCCTACCTGATCATGATGGCGATCGCATCGCTCGCCGCGCCCTTGACCTTCGAATCCGGGGCGGGGCACCTGTACTGGCTGGTGGCGGGGGTCATCGCCCGAGAGGGCGCCGGCCTCACGAGACCGCTGGCACCGGCCCGGCCTGCCGGCTCCGGCCTCGGCGACCCGCGGTGAGGACTGTCGCGCTGTACATGGATAGTCATGGCTTCGGCGGCTCCGAGATTCAGCTGCTGTCGCTTGCCGAGCGCCTCGATCGACGTCGCTTCGAGCCGGTGGTGATCCGTACCGCTTCGCCGACCGAGCCGCCGTACCTCGCCGAGCGGCTCCGACAGCTCGACATCGAGAGCCATCCAGCGCCCCCGCCACTCGGCCTCCGTCATCTCGACACGCTGCTACGGTTCGCCAGCATGCTGCGCCGATGGAAGATCGACGTGTTCCATGCCCACAAGACGTATCCACCGGCCTGCCGCTTCAGTCTCCTGGCCGCAGTTCTGGCACGCTGCGAGGTGGTCGTCAGCACCGATCAGCTTCGGTCGCCAGGCATCCCCCCGCGGCGTCAGCGATACCTGCTCCGGCTGCTGTCGGCCCGCATGGACGGTCACATCGCCGTGTCGACGAGCCTCAAGCGGTATCTCGTGCAGCACTTGAAGTTTCGGCCCGACAAGGTGCGGGTGATCCCGAACTGGGTCGACCCGGATCTCTTCGCCGGGGTCGACGGGGCCTACGTCCGGAAGGACCTGGCCCTTTCCCAGGACGCGGTGGTGATCGGCTGCGTCGCTCGTTTTCATGAGCAGAAGGGCCACCCGCATCTCGTCGCCGCCATCGCGGAGCTCATCCGGCGTCATCCCAACATCCGCGTCCTGCTCATTGGCGACGGAATCACCCAGGCGGCGGTCGAGGCCCAGGTCCGCAGCCTCCAGCTGGCGCCGTACTTTCACTTCCTGGGGCAGCGGGACGACGTTGCGGCCCTGCTCGCCGCCATCGACATCTTCGTCCTACCCTCACTGTACGAAGGGCTGCCCGTGTCGGTCCTCGAGGCCATGGCCAGTGGCAAGCCGGTCGTGGCCACGGCGGTCGACGGAACCGTCGAGGCGGTCGACGATCGGCAGACTGGACTGCTGGTGCCGCCTGGCGACGTCGCCGCCCTGACCGAGGCGCTCGAATTCCTAATTCGTCGTCCGGATGTCCGCGCCTCGATGGGCGCGGCCGGCCGACACCGTGTGCTCCAGCATTTCGCCGCCGGGCCGCTCGTGAGGCAGACCGAGGCGATGTACAAGGGAGGCCGTCGCTGATGCGCAAGCTCCGAGTGCTCCAGCTTTCCTGCCAGGCCCCCGTACCCTCCGGATGAGGGAGGCAAGATCCGGACGTTCCAGCTCCTGCAGGGTCTTCAGGCAGATCGCGGACGTCACCCTCGTCTGCTTTCAGCGCCTGCCCCGGGAGCAGGCCGCCATCGACGCCCTGCGCAGCGCTGGGCTTCGACCGTCACCCCGGTACCGGTCCCTTCGTACAACCCGACGGTGGTGGCATCATCTTCGCAGCACCGACCCCTTGCTCGTCCAGCGGTACGGCCCCACGACGCTGCTGGAGGCTGCGAGCCTCCATCTGGCCCGCGCTCGATACGACCTCGTCATCGTCGATGGGCCCGACGCCCTGCCTGGCGTCCGTGGGAATCGAAAGGACGAAAGGCCTGCCCCTGATCTACCACGCACACAACGTCGAGTCGGAAGTCTATCGGCGCTGTCTGGCCGTCGGCGAGCGGTCCCTGAAGTCGCGGATCGTCGGCCGGCGCTCGACCTCCTGCAATTTCGAGCGCTTCGAGCGGAACCGTGTCAGCCACTTCCCCGACATCGTCACGGTGTCGACCAGGGACGCGGTGACCCTTCGGCGCTGGGCGCCGGCCGCCACGGTGAAGTTCATCCCCAACGGGGCGGACTGCGCGTACCTGGCCCCGCTGGACATCCCCCCCGTCCCCGGCTCCATCGCTCTTCATCGGCACCCTCGTCCTACGCCCCCAACCGGGACGCCGTCAGTACTTCGCTGCCGAGATCCTCCCGCGGATTCGCCAGGCGGTCCCCGGCGCCACACTGTACGTCGTGGGCCGCCCGGTGGCCGACCTCGAACGCTCCGCTCCGGGACACGCCCGGGCTAGTCTTCACGGGCTACGTCGACGACGTCCGCCCCCACCTCGCGCGGGCCCAGGTCATCGCGGTCCCCCTGAGGGCGGGCGGCGGCAGCCGCGTGAAGATCCTCGAGGCGATGGCCATGCGTCGCCCCATCGTCTCCACGACGCTCGGCGCCGAGGGACTGGACTTCACGTCCGGCGAGCACCTGCTCATCGCCGACGGCGACGAGCCGTTCGCCGACGCCGTGATCCGGCTCCTCCGCGACCCGGCGACGGCCGAGCGCATTGCCGAGCAGGGGCGCCAGGTGATTCTCGCGCACCACGACTCGCGCTCGATCACCCGCACCTACGTCGACTACGTCCAGGAGATCTGCGCCGCGGCCCCCAACCGAGAGACCCACGATGCCCTCGCGAGCTGACCAGGCGCTCCCGGCCCCGCCGGCCGTGCCCCGCGACGACCTGCCCGTGGATCCACATCACGCCCTCGCGGGGCTGGGTGCCGGTCAGACTGGCGGAGCTCTGGCAATATCGGGAGCTCCTCTATTTCCTCGCCTGGCGTGACGTCAAGACGCGGTACAAGCAGACCGTCGCTCGGCGTGGCGTGGGCGATCATCCAGCCGTTCTTCACGATGGTCGTCTTCAGTCTGTTCTTCGGCCGGCTCGCCAACATACCGTCCGACGGCATCCCGTACCCGATCTTCGCCTATGCGGCTCTGGTGCCCTGGAACTTCTTCGCCAACGGGCTCGCCCAGGCCTCGACGAGCCTGGTCCTCGGCTCCACCATCATCACGAAGGTGTACTTCCCGCGCCTGGCCATGCCGATCGCCGCCGTCCTCTCGGGCATCGTCGACTTCGTCCTCGCCTTCGTGGTCCTGCTCGGCATGATGCTCTACTACGGCATGCTGCCCACGCCGAAGGTCGTGCTCCTTCCGCTGCTTCCTGGTCGCTGGCGCTCGTCACCTCGCTCGGCGCGGCGCTGTGGCTGTCGGCGCTCTACGTGCAGTACCGGGACATCCG
The DNA here is from genome assembly GCA_963734175.1 of uncultured Candidatus Rokubacteria bacterium. Taxonomy (GTDB): domain Bacteria; phylum Methylomirabilota; class Methylomirabilia; order Rokubacteriales; family CSP1-6; genus AR5. Next base: position 52,311 of record CAVTGC010000007.1, on the reverse strand, counting down.
CCAGGTGGTTCCGTTCCTCGTCCAGCTCTGGCTCTTCTCGACGCCGGTGGCCTATCCGAGCAGTCTCCTCTCCGAGCCCTGGCGCACGGTGTACGGCCTCAACCCCATGGTCGGCGTCGTCGAGGGCTTCCGCTGGGTGCTCCTCGGCACGGCGCGCGCCCGGGGCCGATGGTGGCCGTCTCGTGCCTCGTCGCGCTCGCCGTCCTCGTCAGCGGCGCCTTCTATTTCCGGCGAATGGAACGGACCTTCGCCGATGTGGTGTAGAGCGACACCGTGAACGACATCGCGATCCGCGTCGAGCACCTCAGCAAGGAGTACCGCATCGGTCGGCTCCGGCCGGGGCTGACGACGCTCCGGGAGACGCTCAGCCGACGCCCTGCGGGCGCCGTTCCGCCTGGCGCAGCGCCGGCCCGGCGCCGGCCGGGCCACCGCCGGCCCCGGGACGACCGCATCTGGGCGCTGCAGGACGTCTCCTTCGAGGTCAAGCACGGCGAGGTCATCGGCATCATCGGCGGCAACGGCGCCGGCAAGAGCACGCTCCTGAAGATCCTCTCCCGCATCACCGAGCCGACCGACGGGCGCCGTCAGCATCCACGGCCGCGTCGGGTCGCTCCTGGAGGTCGGCACCGGCTTCCACCCCGAGCTGACCGGCCGCGAGAACGTCTATCCTCAACGGCGCCATCCTCGGCATGCGGCGTCGCCGAGATCGCCGCCAGCTTCGACGAGATCGTCGCCTTCGCCGAGATCGAGCAGTTCATCGACACGCCGGTCAAGCACTACTCCACCGGGATGTACCTGCGCCTGGCCTTCGCCGTGGCCGCCCACCTGGAGCCCGAGATCCTCATCGTCGACGAGGTCCTCGCCGTCGGCGACCAGGCCTTCCAGAGCGAAGTGCCTGGCGAAGATCGAGGCGCTCAGCCGCGACGGGCCGCACCGTCTTCTTCGTCAGCCACAACATGGCGACCGTCGAGCGGCTCTGCACCCGCTGCCTGCTCTTCCGCCGGGGCCAGCTGGTCGCCGAGGGCACGCCGCCGGACATCGTCGCCCAGTACCACGAGGCCGCCGTCGATCTGACCGGGCACAGCGACCTCCGGTCCCATCCGGGCCGGGCCAAGGACTCGGTGCCGATCATGACCGACGTCACCCTCCTCGGCGAGTCCGGCGAGGCGACGGCCTGTCTTCGCATGGGCTCCGGTCTCACGGTCCGGGTGACGCTCGGTGATATGCCGAACGCGATCCGTCCGAATCTGGGCGTCGTCGTGAAGACCGCGCTCGGTGTGCCCGTCTTCGGCGCCAACTACCGGACGGTCTCCCGGACGCAGACCCCGGAGGCCATCTCGCGCGGCGACCGTCGTCTGCCGCTTCGAGACCCTGCCCCTCATGCCGGGCCGCTACCTCGTCGATCTCCAGTGCGGGGACTGGGACCGCCACCTCGACCTCGTCCAGGATGCGATCTCCTTCGAGGTCATGCCGGGCGACGTCTTCGGGACGGGCCTGCTCCCCGCGCGGAACTCCGGTTCGATCTTCTGGCCGGCCGCGTTCGACGTCCACAACGGAGACGGCTCCCAGCCATGAGCCACGTCGGGGGCGCGACCTCCTCGATGAGCGGTGCCGTTTCGCCGGGCTGGCGCGAAACCCTGATCAGCATCTGCGCGGGTGCGCCCCAGCTACTTCGTTACGCCACCGACGCGCGCGAGGGCGACGCCCTCATGCTGCTGCCGGACATCAAGCCGAGCCGGGCGCTCTTCCTCGGCAACGCGTTCGCCATCCTGCCGTTCCTGATGGCCAGCCTGTTCGAGGTGGTCGTCGTCGCGGACTGGAACGCCAGCCGCCTGGCCTTTGCCCGGCGGCGGCGGGACGAGGAGGAGGTCGCCAACCTCACGTGCATTCCGGCTGACGCCGTGGAGGACCTCACGCGCCGGGACGGACGCTTCGACGTGGTCGTGCTCGGTGAGGAATCTCCGGAGTGGCACACCTCGTTGCCGCTCGACGGCCCCTGGACCCCCGCGCGCCTGTCCTCTCTGCTCGTCGACGGCGGCTGCCTGATGTACGGCGTCCGCTTCCGGCTCGTCGACGTGCTCGCTCAGCGCCTGGTGTCCTCACGGAAGCGGCGCGTCCCGACCTTCTATCCCGCGCACGCCCGCCTGCTCGAGACCGCGAGGCTGACGCCGGCGGTCTACTGGCGACGCCCCGATCTCCGGCCCTACCAGGTTCACGTTCCGCTGGACCGTCCCCCGATCGTCGGATACTGGCTGGAGCAGGCTCCGCTCGCTCGCGGCGCCCGTCAGCGCCTGAACACGGTGCTGACGACCGCCGCCAGCCGTGCCGGTCTGTTGCATCGTCTGGTCGACAACTTCCTCGTGATCGCGCGACGCCCATGATCACCACCGGGCGCCTGAACGCCGTGATCGGTCAGCACTGGCCTGCGCTCACGGACGGTGAACGCCCCCCCGGACGTCTGTCGTTCCTCCTGCTCACGAAGGGCCGCAACGCCTTCGGCAAGATCGTCTTCCTGACCTTCGTGGGCGGCGAAGCGCTACCTCGCTTCGTGGTCAAGCTGGGCCGACTGAAGGAGCACAACGAGCTCATCGAGACCGAGTATCGGAACTTGCAGCTCGTCTCCGCGCATGGCCGCCACGGCCGCGTGCGCACGGCGAAGCCGCTGCTGTGCTGGCAGGACGATGGCCGGCTGTGCCTGCTCGAGTCGGCCCTCGATGGACCCGATCTGCGGCAGGCGAACTCGCGCACTCGATCCCTCGTCTTCCTCGATCCGATCGTCGACTGGCTGATCAACCTGGCGCGCAGGACCCTCGGGCCGCGGACAGCCCCCCCGGGACAAACCTTCACCGAGCTGATCGATCGCGCGGCGGGACACGTCCGGTCCGACCGAGAGCAAGGCCTGCTGCAGGCGATCACCCGGCAGCTGAACGGACACCCGGCCGATCCCCTGCCTCAGATCTTCCAGCACGACGACCTGGGGACGTGGAACGTGGCGGTGGCGCCGGACGGAACGATCGGGATCCTCGACTGGGACTCGTCCCGTCACGACGGCTTCCCGGCCGTGGACCTCTTCTACTTCCTCGCCTACTACGGCGCCATGATGGACACGGCGCTGGCCACGGCCGACCTCCTTCGGAGCTTCGTCGAGACGTTCTTCGGATACGGCACGTTTGCCCGGGTCGCGGCGGGGGCCGTGCAACGGTACGCGGATGCGGTGGCCCTGCCTCGTGGCTGGCTGGGGCCATTGTTCGTGACCTGCTGGCTGCAGCAAGCGATCCTCGACGTCGAGCGCGAGGGCGTATCGCTCTCCGACACACTCGCCTGGCAGTTGCTGGCGGTGACGCTGGAGCGGGACTGCCGGCTGAACTTTCTCGCAGGGGCCTAGAGGCAACCGTGGCGTATCGCATCCTCGTCGTCGCCGATTTCTTCTATCCCTCCCTCGGCGGCTCCGCGCGCGTCATCGGCGAGACCGCCCAGGCGCTTCGGCGGCTCGGCCACGAGGTCTGGGTCGTGGCCGGCACCGAGGATCGCCAGCTGCCGCTGCGGGAAGACATCGACGGCCTCCACGTGATCCGCTACCGGTTCTCGTCGGCCACGACCCTGCATCTCAACGCCACCGCCATCGCCAACGGCGCCCGCGCGGTGGACGAGGTCATCCGCCGGCACGGTCCGTTCGACATCCTGCACAGCCATGGCGTCTATGGCGCCACCGGCGTGCTCCTGACCCGGCGGGGCCGGGCCCTGCCGCGGGTGTCGACGTTTCATGGTCCGGTCCATCACGAGTTCGAGGTTGCGTCGGCCGCCCGTGATTTCGGCCAGCGGCGGTTGCGCGGTCGAATCCAGCCGGCGTTCATCCGCGCCTACTCCCGCTGGCTCCGCCTGCTGCAGGCGCGTATCGTGGGCAGCGCGCCCTGCGTCGTCCTGAGCCGGTACGCTGCCGGTCTCTTGCACGCCATGGCCCCCCGCTGCGCGCTCTCCTCGGTGCGCGTCATCCCGGGCGGCGTCGACCTCGAGCGCTTTCGCCCGGCCGACCGCGCGGCCACGCGCGCGGGCCTGTCGCTGCCGGCCGTTCACCCGCTGGTCCTGACGGTACGACGGCTGGTCCCGCGCATGGGGCTAGAGGACCTGCTGGACGCCTTCGCCGCGGTGAGAGCGCAGGGCTCGGCCGCGCGCCTCATCGTCGGCGGCAAGGGCGGCCTCGCCGACCGGCTTCGCCGGCGGACGGGCGACCTCGGGATCGAGGGGGCGGTCGACTTCCCGGGCCTGATTCCGGAGCGGCAGCTCGCCGCCTACTATCAGAGCGCGGACCTGTTCGTCGTTCCCTCGCGCTCGCTGGAAGGGTTCGGGCTCGTCACGCTGGAGGCACTGGCCTGTGGCACGCCCGTCGTCGCCACCCGCGTGGGTGGCAACGTCGAGATCCTCGGCGCTCTCGGTGAGGAGTTCCTCGTCGATCCCGAGGCCCCGGCCCAGCTCGCCGGCGCCATCGTGGATCTGCTGGAGCGGAGCGCCCACGATCAGGGACTGCGGGAGCGCTGCCGCTCGTTCGCCGAGGAGCGCTATTCCTGGAGGCTGGCGGCCCAGCGGCTGTCGGCGTTGTATGACGAGATCACGACCGCGGCCCGCTGAGCCGAGGGTCCTCTGCGTGTCCGCCTTCCCTGATCTGGGGGGCGCGGAGCGCAGCCTGCTCGACACGGTGGACGCCCTCGCCGCGCGCGGCTTCGACGTCGAGGTCCTCAATCTCGTCGACCGGCCGGGCGCCCTGGCCCAGGCTCTGCTCGAGCGCGGCCGTGTCGTCCACGTCGCCCGCGTCGGTCGTTTCCGCGATCCCCGTGGTGCCGTCCGGGCCGTCGCCTGGTTCCGGCGGCACGGCCACGAGTTCGACGTCGTGCTCGCCAACGACACCCGCGGCGCTCTCTACACGTCCGTGGGGGCGGCCCTGGCCCGCGTGCCGTATGTCTGGCACGTGCGCGACATCGTCGACAGGGGATCCCGCCTCGGGCGGCTCGCGCTACGGCTGCGACCGAGGATCTGGATCGCCAACTCCCAGGCGGTGGCCGCGAGCCTCGTCCGCCACGGGTGCGATAGCGCCCGGGTCGTGGTGGTCCACAACGGCGTCGACGTGGACCGCTTCCAGCCCACGGCGGCGCGTGAAACGGTCCGCCGTGAGCTGGGGGTCGACGAGTCGACCCTCCTCGTCGGCGCCATCGGGCGTCTGGTCCCCTGGAAGGCGCTGGAGACCTTGCTGGAAGCGGCGGCACACCGGGATGCCGGGGTTCCGTCGGCGAGATACCTCGTCGTCGGCGACGTGGTGACCGACCCGGCCAATCGCCCGGCCGCGCTCCGCTATCGGGAGTCGCTCCTGCACCTGCGGGATCGTCTCCAGCTCGGCGCTCGCGTGCACTTCCTCGGTGAGCGCGCCGACGTGCCGCGGATCCTGGCCGCGCTCGACGTGTTCGTGCACACCGCCATCGACGAGCCGTTCGGTCGGGTCCTCATCGAGGCCATGGCCGCCGGCAAGCCCGTGGTGGCGACCCGGGGCGGCGGCGTGGGCGAGATCGTCGAGGACGGCGTGACGGGCTACCTCGTGCCACCCCGGGACGCCGCCGCCGTCGCCGACCGCATCGCCCGGCTGGCCGACGACCAACAGCGGTCGGCGATGGGGCAGGCTGGCCGCCAGCGCGCACTGACCCACTTCAGCCTGGACGCCTACGGCAACGCGCTGGCCGCGGTCCTCGGCCGCGTGCTCACGCCGGCGGCGGCGCTGGAGCCGGTCCCCGGCCGTCAGCCCGACGGCGCCGTGAGTCCTCGCCGGCCTCGCCGATCCACGCCGTCGGGCCCCCGCGTCGCCATCGTCGCCGACTACCTGAACCAGCGCGGCGGGGCCGAGTGGGTCGTCGCCATCCTCCACACGATGTTTCCCGAGGCCCCCGTCTTCACACCGATCCTCGACCGGGCCAGCCTGTGGCCGCAGCTCGTCGACGCCGACATCCGCGTGTCCTGGATGCAGCGCCTGCCGGGCCTGCGGCGGCACTTCCGCAAGTACTTTGCCCTCTATCCGCTCGCCGTCGAGGGCTTCGACCTCTCCTCGTACGACCTCGTCCTGAGCTCGAGCTGCGCGTTCGGAAAGGGCGCGCGGGCGGCGCCCCACGCGGTTCACGTCTGCTACTGCCACACGCCGATGCGCTTCGCCTGGGACTACGAGGCCTACATCGCGCGCGAGGCGGTCGGCCGCATCGCGCGCAGCCTGCTGCCCCCGCTGATCCGCTACATGCGGCAATGGGATGTCCGCACGTCGGCGCGGCCGCACGCGTACGTCGCGAACTCCACGACGGTCGCCCGGCGGATCCGGAGGCACTACGGACGGGACGCCACCGTCATCCCCCCGCCGGTGGACGTCCGCCGCTTCTCCCTCGCCGCGCGAACGGAGCCGTACTACCTCGTCGTCTCGAGGCTGCAGGCCTACAAGCGCATCGACCTCGCCGTGGAGGCCTTCACGCAGCTGGGGCTGCCGCTTCGCATCGTCGGTGATGGTCCCGATCGCCCGGCCCTCGAGCGGCGCGCCGGACCGAGCGTCAGCTTCCTGGGCCGGGTGTCCGATCGCGAGGTGGCCCGGATGATGGCCGAGTGCCAGGCGCTGGTGACGCCGGGGCTGGAAGACTTCGGCATCGCCTCCGTGGAGGTCAACGCGGCCGGGCGCCCGGTGCTGGCCTTCCGCGGCGGCGGCGCCCTCGACATCGTCGTCGAGCGGCTCAATGGCCTCACCTTCGCCGAGGCGACCGCGGAGGCCCTGGCGGCCGCGGTCGAGCAGCATCGCCACCTGCGCTGGGACGCGCGGGCGATCCGGGAGCACGCCGAAGGGTTCGACGTCACGGTCTTCCGCCGGCGCATGCTGGACTTCATCGGTGACATCCCCGGCGTTTCGCTCGACGTCAGGGCCCCGTCCAGGGCCGCGTCGTGAACATCGGCATCGGCTTCTACATGGGGGGCGCCCAGCGCGACGGGATCGGCTGGTCGATCACGCATCTCCTCCGCCACCTGCTGCGGGTCGGGCCCCAGCACGCCTTCACGGTCTTCACCAACCTGCCGGCCGAGTCGGTCCGGGCGGAGTTCGAGCACGCGCCCAACCTCGACGTCGTCAGCTTCCAGATGCGCAGCTACACCTTGTGGGAGCAGGTCGGGCTGCCGCTGGCGCTGGCCCGGCGCCGGCTCGACGTGTTCCACTCACCCCTCGGCCTGCCCGTGCTCTGTCGGCCGGCCGGCGTGGCGACCATCCACGACGTGTGCTTCTGCACGCACGCCGCGACGTTCACGCGACGCATGTGGCTCTATTTCCGGATTTTCCTGCCGCTGGCGGTGCGGCGGGCGCGGATCGTCCAGACGGTGTCGGAGACGTCGAAGCAGGCCCTGATCGATCTCCTCCACGTGGCCCCCGGCAAGGTGCGCGTCGTGCCCAACGGTATCGCCGAGGAGTTCCGGGAGCCGGACGAGGGCGCCGACCTGGCCGCGGTTCGCGACCGTTGCGGGCTGCCGGCCGAGTTCATGCTGTACGTTGGCACGCTCGAGCCCCGCAAGAACCTGCTCCGCCTGCTGCAGGCGTGCGAGCGTCTCTGGTCCAGCCACCGCGTCTCTCACAAGCTGGTCATCGTCGGCAAGCAGGGCTGGCTGGCCCGCGATGTCCACGAGTACATCGACCGCGCCGGTCTCCGCGACCGGGTGGTCTTCGCCGGCTACGTGGCCCGCGCGGACCTGCCCGCCGTCTACGCGCTCGCGACCGTCTTCGTCTATCCCTCGCTCTGTGAGGGATTCGGCCTGCCGCCGCTGGAGGCCATGGCCTGCGGCACGCCCGTCGTGGCCTCGAACGCGTCCGCGATGCCCGAGGTCCTGGGCGAGGCGGCCCGGCTCGTCGATCCCCTCGACGTCGAGGCGCTGGCCGGGGCCATCGGCGAGGTGCTCGAGGACGAGCATCTTCGAGACGAGCTGAGGTTCGCCGGACTCAAGCGCGCGTACGCGTATCGCTGGGAGGCCAGCGCGCGGCAGATGCTGGACGTCTACGCCGAGCTCGGGAGATCGTCGTGAAGATCTTCGTCGTCTCCCACAGCAGTGTGGTCGACCGCTTCCGGCGCAAGTGGGCGGAGCTGGCCCGGCGGCCCGGGATCGAGCTGACCGTGCTCGTGCCCTCGGTCTGGCCCGAGGGCGGGCAGCCGGTGCGGCCGGTGGCCGACGCCAACACGCCCTATCGGATCATCTGCAGCCGGCCGGTCTTTCGCGGCGTCCACGCCCTGCACTTCTATCCGCTCCTGCCCTACCATCTCGCGCGGCATCGTCCCGACGTCCTCCACATCGAGGAAGAGCCGTGGAACGTCGTCACCGTGCAGGCGGCCCTCCTCGGCAAGCTGCTCGGGGCCAGGGTCGTCTTCTTCACCTGGGAGAACGTCCGGAGATCGTATCCCTTCCCGCTGGGTCTCCTGCTCCGCATGGTGCTCCGCCTGAGCGACCGCGCCATCGCGGGGAGCGAGACCGCTCGCGATCTATTGCGACTCCGCGGCTTCGAGAAGGCCATCGACGTGCTTCCGCAGTACGGCGTCGACGCGCCGGCGCGATGCCCGGCCCCGTCCACCCACGGCCGCTTCGTGGTCGGCTTCGCGGGCCGTCTCGTGCCGCAGAAGGGGCTCGACAGCCTCGTGGACGCCCTCGTCGGCCTTCCGCCGTCGGTCCACCTCCTGGTGGTCGGCGACGGTCCCCACCGCGCGACGGTGCTGGAACGCGCGCGCCGTCTCGGCCTGGAGGGGCGCGTCGAGATGGCGGGCGCGGTCTCGCACGGAGAGATGGCCCGCTACCTCGCCCGGATGAGCGTCCTCGTCCTGCCGTCTCTCACGACGGCGCGCTGGAAGGAGCAGTTCGGCCGGGTGCTGATCGAGGCCATGGCCCTCGGAGTCCCGGTCATCGGCTCAGACTCCGGGGAGATCCCGTGGGTCATCGGCGACGCCGGCCTCGTGTTCCCCGAGGGCAACAGCGCCGTGCTCCGCGAGCGGCTGCGGGCGCTCTTTCACGACGAGCGCCTGCTCCAGGAGCTCGTGGCGCGGGGCCGAGCCCGGGTGGCGTCGCGCTTCACCAACGACGTCCTCGCCGAGCAGACGCACGCGATCTACGGCGACGTCACCGGCGCCGGCCGGCGGGCGTCATAGGTGCGCGGCCCCATGAGCCTCGGGGGCACCGTGCTGGCGCACGACTCCGTCACCGCCTACGGCGGTGGGGAGCGTACGCTCGAGGCCCTGCTCCCGCTCTTCCCCGACGCCCCCCTGTTCACCGCCGTCTTCAAGCCGCCCGTCACGCTGGCCCATCTCGGCCACCGCCTCGTTCGCGCGTCGTTCCTGCAGCGGGCGCCGCTACCGACTCGACTCCTGAAGCCGCTGTTCCCGCTGGCCTTCGCGTCCCTGCACGCCCCGGCCGGCACCGAGCTGATCCTCAGCAGCTCCTCGGGCTACGCCAAGGGGCTGCGCCACCCGGGCGCGGTCCACGTCACCTACGTCCACACGCCGATCCGCCGGGTCTGGAACACCTACCACCGCGCGGCGCAACGGCGCCCGCGGGGGCCGCTCCGCGCCGCCGAGGCGCTCTCCCTTCGGCTGCTGCGGCGCTGGGACCTGGCCTCCATGCGCCGTGTCGATCACGTGGTGGCGAACTCCCAGAACACCGCCCGTCAGATCCAGCGGATCTACGGCCGGACCGCGATGGTCGTGCCGCCGCCGGTCCGCACCTCGTTCTTCGTACCCGGCGATCGGGCGCCGGGGGGCGACTACCTCCTGGCGGTCGCCCGGCTCGATCCCTACAAGCGCATCGATCTGGCCATCGCCGCCTGCCGGGCCCTGGGCCTCCGCCTGGTCGTCGTCGGTGACGGCGTCGAGCGGACGCGGCTGAGCGCAGGCGCCGACCGACAGGTCACCTTCCTGGGCATCGTCGACGATCTCACCCTCCGCTCGCTCTACCAGGGCTGCCGGGCCCTGCGTCTTCCCCGGCGAGGAGGACTTCGGGATCGCGCCGGTCGAGGCCCAGGCGTGCGGCCGGCCCGTCGTGGCGTTCGCGGCCGGTGGCGCCCTGGAGACCGTGGTGGACGGCGAGACCGGCGTTCTCTTCGAGACGCAGACGGTCGGAGGCGTGTGGTGGCCGCCCTCCAGCGGCTCGATCGTCTGTCGTTCGATCCCGAGCGCATCCGGCAGCACGCCGTCACGTTCGACGAGGCGGCGTTTCAGCGCCGCATGGACGTGCGTCGTGAAGGCGGCCGCGTCCGGACCGCGAGAGCCCGCATGGCGGTGATGGCCCGGACCCTCGTCGGTCTCGCCCTCTTGGCGGCATCGGTGGGGGTGGCCGCGCCCGCCGCCGCCATCGGTCTCCAGCACTACGCACGGCGTCCTGCTGGACTTCAGGCGAACCGAGGACCCCGCGACGCTGCGCGCGAGCTTTGCCCAGGCCCGCGAGGCCGGGGTCGGCTGGATGCGGATCGACTTCTTCTGGCACCTGATCGAGCCCAGCCCGGGCCGCCTGCAGTGGTCGCGCTACGACGCGATCACGCAGGCGGCGAAAGCCAACGGCATCACGCTTCTCGGGATCCTGGACTACACCGCGCCGTGGGCATCGCGCGATCCGGCCGGCCGCGACGACAAGCAACCGCCCCGTGATCCGGCGACCTTCGTCCGCTACGCCACGCAGACCGTCGAGCGCTACCGTGACGCCGTGGCGGCCTGGCAGGTGTGGAACGAGCCCGACCACCCGAGCTTCTGGAAGGGCTCGGCCGACGAGTATGCGCAGCTCCTGGCCCGCGTGTATCCCGCGATCAAGGCGGCCAATCCGGCCGCGCCGGTCGTCGTCGGGGGGTCTCGCCGAGGGCGGCGCGGCCGATCGCCGCTTCCTCGAGTCCGTCCTGCGACGTCTGCCGTGACGTCGGGCGCCCTGCTTCGACGTGTTCGCGTTCCACACGAACTTCCGCAGCCCGGCCGACGTCCGGCATCAGTTCGCCACCAATCGCCAGCGGCTCGCCGCCTACGGCCTGACCCCACCGATCTGGATCACCGAGGCCAGCTACACCTCGGACGCCCGCCAGCAGACGCTGCCCGGCTACCAGGACGGCGAGGCCGCCCAGGCGCGTTATCTCACCGACACCGTCTCCCTCAGCTTCGAGCTGGGCGCCGCCCGGGTGTTCTGGGCCACCCTGTACGACTACCGAGCCGAGCACGGGCGCTACACCGCCAGCGGCCTGCTCAACGTGGAGGGGCGATCGAAGCCCGCCTACGAGGCCTTCCGCCGGCTGACCGCCGGCCGATGACGCACAGGCCGGGAGAGGACGCGATGGTGATGCGCGGCTCCGACGCGGCCTGGAACCGATACGGCGAGATCGATCCCTACTTCGGGGTCGTCAGCCACGACCGCTTCCGCCGGGAGAACCTCGACGACACGGCGGTCGCCGAGTTCTTCCGGTCGGGCCAGACCCACGTCGACTGGCTTCTGCGCATGATTCGCGACTGCGTGGACGCGCAGTTACGCCCGCGGCGCTGGACTTCGGGTGCGGCGTCGGCCGGCTGCTGATCCCGCTGGCCCGGATCAGCCAGCAGGTGGTTGGCGTGGACGTCTCCGAGGGCATGCTGCACGAGGCCAGCCGCAATTGCACGTCGCACGGGGTGGTCAACGCGCAGGTGGCACGCTCCGACGACCGGCTCTCGGGCGTGGACGGCACCTTCGACTTCGTACACTCGTGGATCGTCTTCCAGCACATCCCACCCGCGCGGGGGATGGCGCTCCTGCGCGAGATCGTCGGCCGCCTGGAGCACGGCGGGGTGGGTGCCCTGCACTTCACCTATCGCTCCACGGCGCCGCGCGCGCAGCGAGCGAGGGCGTGGCTGCGGAGCCGGGTGCCGGGCGTGAACGCCCTGGTGAACCTCGCCCGCGGCCGGGCGCCGTCCTACCCGGTGATGCAGATGAACGCCTACGACCTGAACCGGATCGTCGCGCTGTTACAGGGGGCGGGCTGCGGTCGCGTCCACGCGCATCTCACCGATCACGGTGGACATCTGGGGGCGATCCTCGTCTTCCGGAAGTCGCGGGCGCAGGAGACTGACTATCAGCCGTGATCAGCCCGGGCGGCCGCTCGCCGCCCGGGCTCGCGTCGGTCTACGGAGCGATCGTCGACGTCGTGTTGCCGCTGGCCTTGTTGCCCGAGCTGTCGGTGACGATCAGGAACACGCGGTAGGTACCGCTCCTCGTGTACTTGTGCGTGGGCGTCGGGCCGGTGGCGGTGGCCCCATCGCCGAAGTACCACTGGTACGTCCGGATACTGCCGTCAGGGTCGCTGGACCCGGTGCCGTTGAACTGGATCACCTGCCCCACCCGTGCCCGAGTACGCCCCGCCGGGCCTCGACGTGGGCAGCTGGCCGCCGCCGCCGTCGCGTCTGCCCCGATGGTCGCGGTGGTGCTCGCCGAGGCTCGTGGCCCCGCCGTTGTCCGTGACGTTCAGGAACACCCGGTAGGTGCCGGCTTTGGGGTAGCGGTACGTCGGGTTGGCGCCGGTGGCTGTGCCGCCGTCGCCGAAGTACCACGGTACGTCTGGATGCCTCCGTCGGGGTCACTGGAGCCCGCGCCGTTGAACTGGATCTGCTGCCCTGCCGCGCCCGTGTACGGGCCACCAGGCCGGGAGATGGGCGCCTGGTTGGACGAAGGGCGGGCGGAAGCGGGCGGAGCGGCCGTGGAGGCGGCCATGTTCCCGAAAGGCGGTGTACGCCTGCTTGGGACGGAGATCGTTGTGGGTGAGGCCGCTGAGGGCGTACTCGCCGCTACCGTCGTCGTAGTCCACGCCCGTGGCCCATATGGCGACGGAGATACCATTCGCCAGCATCGAGCGGTAGACGTCGACCAGGTAGCGCGCCTGGGTGGCCTCGCCACCGCCCGTGTATCCGGGCAACGTCTGGTAGCCCGGGTCCGAGCTGTAACTGGCTTCGGTGGCGATGATTGGCTTGTTCAGGCCGTGCTGGCTGAGAATCGCGCGGTTGGTGTTGACCTGAGACGTGATGAGACTGGGCGTCCGGTAGTTCGTGTGGATGTTGTGCACATCGTAGTAGCGGCCGGCGGGATAGGTAGCCGTTGCTGAGGATCTGCTGCAGGAAGTCCGCGACCAGGCTGGTGCCGCCCTGGGCGAGCCCACCGACGGCCACGTCCGCCCCCGGATCGGCCGCCTTGATCTTCGTGTAGGCGCGGGCGAGAAGCTCCGCGTACTTGCCGGGTGTCCCCCGCCAGTAGTACGGCTTGTCAGGCTCGTTCCAGATCTCCCAGATGTCCACCTGCCCGCGATAGCGGGCGGCCGTCCGCGAGACGAAGTTCTCCCAGGCCGCCATGTCCGGCACGCCGTAGTAGGCGACACCGTCCGTCACCGCCCACCGCGGCCGGCCATCCCATGGTGCCCACGATCGACAGGCCGTGGGCGTTGGCTTCCTGCACCAGCGTGTCGAAGTACGTCCAGTTGAAGGCGCCGCGCGTCCACTCGACGCTGTACCAGTAGAAGTCCAGCCGGATCCACGAGGCGTTCGCCTGGCGGGCCATGGCCATGCGCGCCGCGATCTCGGCGCGCGGCGTCGTGTGGTCGATCTCGTTCAGCAGGATGCCATACGGCGATTGCGCCGAGGATGGCGTGGGCATCAGCGCGCTCGGTCGCGAACAGAGCCACGACCGTCGTCACGAGCAGCAGCGCTCGGACGAAGGGGCGACGGCTCGAGCCTTGCCTGCGGGAGAAGGTCTTCATCGTTTTCACACGCCTGTCACTGGTCCATGTCTGGTCGCCGGTCGACCGGTGCGGGTTAGACCGCCGCGCCTTGAACGATTGACTCGCCGGCCATCGAGCAAGGACCGTTCCCATCACGGGGAGACGCTTTTTCAACCACTTACGGCCCGGGCACCCTCTGTTCCTCGACAGCCTGGCGAGCTAGCGTCACGGCCGTAACACGCACGCCTTCCCTACAACCGAAAGGCAGTGAGCAAACCATGGTCATCCTCGACGTCGCCAAGCGCCTGGTCCGACGGTCGCCGATCGGCCCCTCGACCGTTCGGCTCTACCGCAAATACCTCCGTCCGGACCCGCCCCGGCTGGATGGTCCACGGTGCGCAGTACGATCGCGAGACCGTCGATGTGATGACGCGCCTGCTGCGCCGCAATTCGTCCTGTGTCGACGTCGGCGCCCACAACGGCACGATCCTCCGGACGATGCTCGAGCTCTCGCCTCGAAAGGCACCCACTTCGCCTTCGAGCCGCTGCCGCACCTCGCGGCGCGTCTGCGCGGCCACCTTCCCCACCGTCCGCGTCCACGAGGTGGCGCTGAGCGACGACGCCGGTCAGGCCTCCTTCGTCCATGTCGAGAACGACGCGGCGTACAGCGGCCTGCGGCCGCGCATCTACGACCGGCCCGATCCGGTCCTGCAGCAGATCACGGTCTCGGTGACTCGTCTCGACGATGTCATCTCGCCCGAGCAGCCTGTCGCGTTCATCAAGATCGACGTCGAGGGCGGAGAGTTTCACGTGCTGCGGGGCGCCGCCCGAACGATCCAGCGGTGCCGCCCGGTCATCGTCTTCGAGGCTGGAGCGCAAGTCCACGGGACAGTACGGCGTCGAGCCGGACGAGGTCTACGAGCTCATCACGGGGCCGCTCGGCTGCCGTCTGTCGCTCATGCAGCGCTGGCTGACCGGGCGCCGCGCCGTACGACGCGGCGGAGTTCCGGGAAGCCTGGCGCAGCGGGGCCGAGTACTACTTCATCGCGTATCCCGCCGATTCGAGGCCGAGCCGGCTGAGCTCGGTGAAGGAGATGGCCCCAGACGGGGTGGCGTGGTGTGCGCGGCTCAGGGGGCCGTGATGGTCGGCTGTCGTGTTCGCGGTCGCCTTGTTGCCGGCGTTGTCGGTGACATCCAGGAACACGCGGTAGGTCCCCGGGCCTCGGATAAGCGATGGGTCGGCGTGGGCCCGGTGCCGATGCCGCCGTCGCCGAAGTACCACTTGTAGGTCTGGATGCTGCCGTCGGGATCGCTGGACCCGGTGCCGTTGAACTGGATGACCTGCCCCACGGTGCCGGAATACGGGCCACCCGGATTCGCCGTCGGTAGCTGGCCGCCAGCCGAGACGCTTGCCGTCGTGGTCGCGCTGCTCGTGGCGCCGGCGTTGTCGGTCACCGTCAAGGTGATGGTGAAGAGGCCCCCGCCCGTGTAGACGTGAGTCGGGCGTCGGACCCGTGCCCGTGCTCCCGTCACCGAAGCTCCACGCGTAGCTGCTGATGCTGCCGTCCGGGTCGGACGACCCACTGCCGCTGAGCTGGATGGCCTGGCCCGGCACGCCCGAGTACGGACCACCGGGCCTGGCCGTCGGGAACTGGTTTCCGGTCGTGATCGTCGCCGTGGTGTTCGGCCGACCCGGTCGCCCCCCCATTGTCGGTGACGTTCAGGAAGACCCGGTAGCTACCGGGCTGCACGTAACGGTGGGTCGGCGTCGGGCCGGTGGCGACCCCGCCATCGCCGAAGTACCACTGGTACGTCTGGATGGTGCCGTCGGCGATCACTGGACGCCGCCCCATTGAACTGGATCAGCTGGCCGGAGGCGCCCGCGTAGGGACCGCCCGGGCGGGACACCGGCGTCTGATTGGTCAGCGTCACCGTCACCGTCGTGGTGGCGCTGGCGCTGACGCCACCGTTGTCGGTCACGGTCAACGTCACGGTGTAGGTCCCGGCGGCCGCGTAGGCGTGCGTCGGCGTCGGGCCGGTGCCGCTGCTGCCATCACCGAACGCCCAGGCATAGCTGCTGACGCTACCGTCCGGATCGGACGATGTGCTGCCGTTGAACTGGATCGCCTGCCCCGGCGTGCCCGAGTAGGGGCCACCGGGCCTGGCCGTCGGCGCCTGGTTGCCGCCAGTGGTGATGGTCGCGGTGGTACTCGCCGATACGGTGGCCCCATCGTTGTCGGTGACGTTCAGGAACACCCGGTAGGTGCCCGGCTTCAGGTACTGGTGCGTCAGGCGTCGCCCCGCTGGCGGTCCCGCCGTCGCCGAAGTACCACTGATACGCCGTGATGCTGCCGTCGGGATCGCTGGAGCTGGTCCCGTTGAGCTGAATCGCCTGGCCCGGCACCCCGGTGTAGGGACCGCCCGGCCTGGAGACCGGCAGCTGATTGCTGGATCTGACGGTGGCGGTGGTGCTCGCCGAGACGTTGACGCCTCGGTTGTCGGTCACCTTCAACGTCACGGTGTAGGTCCCCGTGGCCGCATACGTGTGAGTGGGCGTCGGGCCGGTGCCCGTGCCCCCATCGCCGAAGGTCCACGCGTAGGCGGTGATGGGACCGTCGGGATCGAACGACCCGCTGCCGTTGAACTGGAGCGCCTGGCCCACCACCACCGCGTAGGGACCACCGGGCTTGGCCGTGGGCGCCTCGTTGCCGCCCGTCGTGATCGTCGCCGTCGTGTGGTCCTCGCGCTGCCCACCGCGGTCGTCCGTGACGGTGAGGAACACCCGGTACGTGCCCGGGCTCGTGTAGCGGTGGGTCGGCGTGGGCCCGCTGCCGATCCCCCCGTCGCCGAAGTACCACTGATAGCTCACGATGGTGCCGTCCACGTCGTAGGAGCCGGAGCCGTTGAACTGGATGAGCTGCCCCGTCTCGCCCACGTAGGGACTGCCGGGATGGGGATACGGCAGCGAGTTGCCAGCGCCGGCCACCCGGATGGTGCGCGTCGGCGGACTCGGGTCGTTCTCGCCCAGCGTGTCCACCACGGTGAGCGAGGCGACGTAGTTGCCCTCGTTCGGGAACGTCACCGTGCCCGGGCTCGGGCTGTTGCTCCCGGCTGGTGTTCCCTCCGGGAAGATCCAGGCGAAGCGCGAGATGCTCCCGTCGGGGTCGGTGCCCGATCCGGCAAAGGTCACCGACTGGCCCGGCTGGATCGTCAGGTCGCCGGGCGGCTGCGTGATGGTGCCGCGCGGCGGCTGGTTCCCCGCCGTCGGCAGCACCTGCACGAAGCGCGCGATCGAGGGCACGCCGGCCCGGTTCAACACGAAGAGCATGTAGTAGCCGGGCGGCGCGATCCTCGCGTTCGGTGGTCCGGCCACGGTCAGCGTGTTGCCGGAGGCGCTGAAGCTCAGCCCGACCATCCGCTGCTCCATGTCGAAGGAGTGCGTGGGCGCGCCCGGGCCGCATCAGGACCACCGAGCCGATGTCGGCGGCGTTCGATACGCCGACCGTGAACGACCCCGCGTAGCCGACGCGCGCCGGCGCCGACGCGATGGTGGGCCGGGCGGCCAGAGCGCCGGTGCTGGTGAACAGGTACGGCGGCTTCCAGACCTCGATGTGCGGCTCGTAGATGCCGCGGTTCGGATTGGACCCGGCCGTCACCACCGTCGCATCCGGCAGGAGCAAGGCGACCGAGTGATAGAGCCGCGCGTACGCCGCCACGCCGGCCGGGGACCAGGTCTCGGTGGCCGGATCGAACAGGTCGGCCGCGCGGCTGGCGTTGGTCACATCCTCGTTGATTCGCGATCCGCCACTGGCCATGACCTTGCCGTTCGGCAGGAGCACCGCGCTCATCTCGATCCGGGGCTGCGACATCGGCGGCAGCGAGCGCCACTGGGGCGCCGGCTGGGAGAGGTCGATGATCTCGGCCGTCGCGGTGGCCGGATCGTCGCCTCCCATGATCATCACGCGGGGGGCGTAGCCCCGCTCGGGCAGCAGCGGCAGCAACACGGAGCTACCGTAGGAGCGCTCGTCGTTGTACCGCGTCGTCGCCACCGCCAGCGACCACGTCGACGTCGCCGGGTCGAAGATCTTCGACTCGGCGGTGGGGCCCGAGTAGAAGACACGGCCGTTCGGCAACAGGTGCAGCCACGGGTAGAGCGGCGGCGTCCACGGCGCCAGCTGCGGCGGGGTCCATCCCTGCGCGATCTTGTAGATCTCGACGGCGTTGTTCATGGGGCCCGTCTCGCTGTAGCCCGAGAACGCCATGATGCGGCCGTCGTCGAGGGCGGTCGCCGTCGCATACCAGCGCCCGTGCGTCATGGCCTCCACCTGCGCGAACTTCTGGGTGGCCGGATCGAAGACGGTGGCCCGAGCCTCGCCCGTGAACGCGGGGGGGTCGTACTCCTCGGTGCCGCCGATGATGAGGGCACGGCCGTCGGGAAAGAACGCCATGCCGTTGCAGAAGACGTCCCACGGCAGGTTCGGTAGGACCGTGATCGTGCCCGCTTGCGGATCCCAGACCGCGGCCTTGGAGATGTCCTCCGCGTTCTTGTCCCGCTCGTTCTCGGAGCCGGCCACCACCAGCACCTTGCCGGTGCGCAGCAGTCCCAGGTGAATGGGATTGATCGGCATGGTGTACGGCAGCGTCGTCCACTGCCCCGTCACGTTGACTTGCGCCGGCGCAACAACGGGGAGAAGCAGGACCGCCACGCCAACCACCAGGAGGCGGAAGACAAAGGTCGCGAGCGACGTCGTGGTGCTGATGCCTGTTTCTTTCGCTAAATCACAAACTCAGGTCACCAGCGCGATCGCTCACGCCGGAGATGTCGCAGCATAAAAACTGGCGCCGCGGTTGTCAACGCCCAAATAGGGTCGTCGGACCGGCTAGGTGGTCGCTCCCTCCGACGCGCTCGACACCAGCTTGGCGTACTTGACCATCACGCCGCTGGTGTAGCGCGGCTTGGGCCGCTTCACCGCCTTGAGCCGGCGCTTGATCTCGGCGGCCGACAGCTCCACGTCGAGGCGCCGCTTCTTGATGTCCACCATGATCATGTCGCCGGTCTTGAGCGCGCCGATGGGACCACCGTCGGCGGCCTCGGGGGCCACGTGGCCGATCATGAAGCCGTGGGTGGCGCCCGAGAAGCGCCCGTCGGTCATGAGCGCGACGGTCTCACCGAGCCCGGCCCCCTGGATGGCGCCGGTCACGTGCAGCATCTCCCGCATGCCGGGACCGCCCTTGGGCCCCTCCCAGCGGATCACCACCACGTCGTTGGGCTTGATGCGGCCGGCCTTCACCGCGGCAAACGCGTCTTCCTCGCGCTCGAACACGCGGGCGGGGCCGCGGTGCACGTCGCGCTTCTGACCGGAGACCTTGGCCACGCAGCCGTCGGGGGCCAGGTTGCCGCGCAGGATGACGAGCCCGCCCTCGGGCTTGATCGGATCGTTCAGCGCGTGGACCACCTTCTGCCCGGGCGTCTCGCGGGCGGCCCGCGCCTCGTCGCCGATGGTGCGACCGGTGACGGTCATCTCCTTGTCGTTGAGCAGGCCGGCGTCGAGCAGCCGCTTGGCGACGACCGCCATGCCGCCGGCATCGTGCATCTCGGGCGCGGTGAAGTTGCCCCACGGCTTCATGTCGGCCAGCAGCGGCGTCTTGCGCGAGATCCGGTCGAACTCGTCGATCGTCAGCTTGACGCCAGCTTCCTTGGCGACGGCCAGCAGGTGCAGCACGGCGTTGGTCGAGCCGCCCGTGGCCATGACGCCGGCGATCGAGTTGTAGAGCGACTTCTTGGTGATGATCTGGCGCGGCGTCAGCCCCTTGCGCAGCACGTCCATGGCCAGCCGGCCGGTCTGATAGGCGATCTCTTCCTTGTGCGGATCAGGCGCCGGCACGTCGTTGAAGCCCATCGGGGAGACGCCCAGCATCGCGAAGGCGGTGGCCATCGTGTTGGCGGTGAACTGGCCGCCGCAGGCGCCCTCGCCCGGGCACGCCGCACACTCGACCGCGTGCAGCTCCTTGTCGTCGATCTTGCCGGCGTTGCGGGCACCGATGGCCTCGAAGATGTCCTGCACGGTCAGCCGCTTGCCCTTGTACTCGCCGTACATGATCGAGCCGCCGTAGAGCATGACGCGACGGCAGGTTGAGCCGGGCCATCGCCATGACCATGGCCGGGATCGTCTTGTCGCAGCCCGACAGCGTCACCAGGCCGTCCAGCAGGTGGCCGCGCGCGACCAGCTCGACCGAGTCGGCGATCCAGTCGCGGCTGATGAGCGAGGCCTTCATGCCCTCGGTGCCCATGGCGATGCCGTCGGTGACCGAGATCGTGTTGAACTCGATCGGCGTGCCGCCGTTGGCCCGCACGCCCTCGGCGACCTTCTGGGCCAGCTTGCGGTGGTTCGAGTTGCACGGGGTCAGCTCGATCCAGCAATGGGCGATGCCGACCAGCGGCCGCGCGAGGTCCTCGTCGGTGAAACCGACCGCCCGGAAGTACGAGCGGGCGGCGGCCCGGTCGGGCCCATCCAGCAGCACCCGGCTCTTGTGGCGGGGATCGAACGCCATGGAGACGCCTCCTTACGAAGCGCGCTTCGAGAGCGCCCCGGCTCCGCCGGGACCACTCCGAGCCGCCAATCGAGGGTATGAGGAATCATGTCAGGCCAACGGCTCCACCGGGCCGCTCCGAGCCGCCAAGCCATGTCAGGGCCTCCCTAACTCGCGCATTCCCGAGGAGCGCCCCGGCTCCGCCGGGGCCGCTCCGCGCCACCAATGGGGGGTTTGGGGGGCCATTTCGGGGCCCCCCATCTACAGATTGATCGCGCTATGCACGCAGTTGCTGATCACGTCCATCCGCTGGCTGTGCCAGGGATCGGGCAGCCGGCCGTTCGTCAGGTACGCGAAGGACACGCCGGAGTCGGGATCGGCCCAGCAGTACGACGAGCCGACGCCGCCGTGGCCGAACGTCCGCGGCGAGGCCAGGGACCCGAGCCCGCGGATGGTGGCGGTGGTGCCACGCGAGTGGGGGCCGAGGCCCCGGTGCATCGGCATGCCCATGTAGGCGTCGACCATGTCGCCGGTGTGATTGCGCGTCACGTACTGCACCATGCGGGGCGACAGCAGGCGCACGCCGTTGAGAGTGCCGCCCGCCCCCAGCATCTGGTAGAAGGCCGCCATGGCGCGGGCCGTCGCGTAGCCGCCCCCGCCCGGCGTGCCCGCCTTGCGGAAGGCCGCGTTGTTCTCCTCGGCCCGGCGACGATCTTGCCGCCGTCGGCGGAGGGCTCGTGCATGTCGGCCGCCCGCTTGCCCTCGACCTCCGGCAGCCCCACGAACAGCTCACCGGCCAGGCCGAGCGGCCCCACGATGTTCTCGCGGATGAACGTGCGGTAGTCCTGCTTGGTCAGCGCCTCGATGAGAACGGCGGCCGTCCAGTGGGCGGCCCGGCCGTGGTAGTGCATCCGCGTGCCCGGCGTGAACTCCAGCGTGAAGTTGCAGACCACGCGGCGCAGGAGCTCGTGGTCCTCCCACGCTTCCCTGGGCACGTCGGCGTTGGGGAATCCGCCCCGGTGCGTGAGGACGTCGATCACGCTGATCGCGCCCTTGCCGTTGGTCTCGAAGCCGGACACGTGCTCGGCGATCGTGTCGGTGAAGCGCAGGGCGCCCCGCTCGACCAGCAGCCACACCGCGCACGCCGTGATCACCTTGGTGTTCGAGTAGAGCAGCCACAGCGTGTCGTCGGCAGCCGGCTGCCGCGAGGGCTCCAGGCTGGCGTCGCCGAACGAGCGGTACAACGCCAGCTGGCCCCGGCGGGCCAGGGCGATCTGGGCGCCCGGGTAACGCCCCTGGCGGATGTGACCCTCGATCGTCCGCCCCAGACGGTCGAGATGGTCCGACTCGAACCCCAGCGCGGCCGGCGTCGACGACGCGAGCGGAAAATTCATGGCGGTCCTCCGATGGGGTGGCAGTCTAGCACGCCCGCCGGAGGCCGGCGTCCCCTACCCGGCCGGCTTCAGCTGTCCCCGCAGTGCCTCGATCACCTGCGCCTGCGCCCACTCCATCGCGCGCTTGGTCGGCATGCCGTTCAGCGTCTTGGCCACCATGTCGGGCAGCACGTAGTTGTTCTCGATCCGCCGCACGGCATCGTTCGGCCGTGACGGCCACCCGCGCGCGTGGGCCGACTCCGCTTCCTTCGGCAGCATGGCCAGCTTGGGATTCTTCGACCAGATCGGGTGCTCGGCCAGGTTCCGGAGCGGCGCCATGTTGAAGCCCAGGGCGGCCGCGATGAAGGCGTCGAAGTTCTCCTTCCGGAACAGGAACTGGATGAACTCCTTGGCGGGCTCGACGTTCTTGCTGAACTTCCAGATGCCGACCGCGTTGATCCCCGGCGAGTTGTGGCTGCCGGCCGGCCCGGCCGGGGTGGCATGGTGGTTGATGTCGTCAGCGATCGGCATCTTCTCCTTCAGCGCGGTGTTGTACGGGCTGATGGGGTTGTGGATCCAGGATAATTTACCGGACACGAGGCCCCGGTTGTTGGAGGCGTCGTCCCAGGAGAGGACCTCGGGCTCCATCGCGTCCCGGTAGGCCTCCTTGTACCACTCGATGGCCTGCGCGGTCTTGTCGGAGAGGATGGCCGGCGTCTTGCCATCGGCCTCCAGCACCTTGCCGCCGAAGCCCCACAGGACCGCCCAGAACGTGGTGTTCGCGTCGCCCGTGTGGCTGATCGCGATGCCGATCGGGTTGCCCTGCTTCTTGAGGATCCGTCCCTGCTTGAGCAGCTCGTCCCACGTCTTCGGCGGCTCCAGCCCGGCCTTCCGGAAGTGCGCCATGTTGTAGCTGGCGGGAAACGAGACCCAGAACCAGGGGACCGCCTTCCAGCCCGTGTTGGTCTGGGCGGACTCGGCGGCGAAGGGATACCAGCCGCCGTACTGCTTGCCGAGGGTCTCGACCAGCGGTCCCAGGTCGACGAGCTGGTTCTCGAACAGGTACGGATCGGCGTGGCTCAGGAAGACCAGGTCGTGGCCGGATTGCGCCTGCGCCTCGGCCGCGCGCTTGGCCGGCAGTTGCAGCCCGGCGATCGTGTCCACCCGGACGGCGACCCCCGCCTGCTTGCCGAACAGCTCCGCCTGCCGCCGCAGCTCATCGTCCGACGCCGGCACGAAATGATTCACGCTCAGAAACGTCAGCTCCCGCTTCTGCGCCAACGCGGGCGCCCGATCCAGCACCAGCGCCGCCCCGGTCACCGCGGCCGCCGACAGAAATTCCCGACGCGTCGTCCTTGGCATGAGAGGCCTCCTTCAACAGAGTGGTGAGCAGCCGCGCCGACCGATGCAAACGGCCGAGATCAACCCTTCACGGCCCCGGCGGTGAGGCCGGAGACGTAGTAGTCCAGGAAGAAGACGTAGCAGGCCACGACGGGGACCGAGGCCAGCACCGCGCCCGCCATCAGCGAGCCCCAGTAGTAGATGTCGCCCCGGATCAGGTCGGCCGTCACCCCGACGATCGCCGTCTTGTTGGTGGACTGAGAGACGAACGTCAGTGCGTAGATGAACTCGTTCCAGGTCAGCGTGAACCCGAACAGGACCACGCAGACGATGCCGGGGATAGCCATCGGCAGGGCGATGCGCAGCAGCGTCTGCATGCGGCTGGCCCCGTCCACGAGCGCGCACTCCTCGATCTCCCGGGGGATCGTCCGGAAGTAGCCCATGAGCAGCCACGTCGAGAACGGGACCAGGAAGGTCGGATAGGTCACGATCAGGGCCCAGATGGTGTCGGCGATGCCCAGCCACACCACGACCTGCGACAGCGGCAGGAACAGCAGGGTCGGCGGGACCAGGTAGGTGATGAACACCGCGGTGCCGAAGGAGCCGACACCGCGGAAGCGCAAGCGAGCCAGGCTGTAGCCGGCCAGCAGCGAGATCACCAGCGAGATGCTGGTCGCCACCACGCTGATGATCAGGCTGTTGGTGATCCAGGTCAGGAACTCGGTCCGCCCGAACAGGTAGCGGTAGTGCTCGATGATGGCGCCGTTCTGGATCCACAGCGGCACCGACTTGAGGCTGTAGAGCTCGGCGTTGGACTTGAACGACGTGATGACCATGAAGTAGAAGGGAAACAGCGCGAAGAACACGAACGGTACCAGGTTGGCGTACCCGAACGCCGTCGAGCGGAGCCGGGCGCCCCGGCTGCGGACTCCCGTGATCATCGTCACTCCCTCCTGATGTAGCGGAGCTGGAAGAAGACCACGAGGCCGAGCATCGGCAGCATGAACAGCGAGATGGCCGCCCCCTGCCCCAGGTTGCCACCCTGCAGCCCGACCTGGTAGGCGAGCGTCGCGAACAGGTGCGTCGTGTTCACCGGCCCGCCCCGGGTGAGCACGTAGACGATGTTGAAGTCGTTGAAGGTGAAGATCGTGGAGAAGAGGATGACGACCGCCAAGACCGGCTTGAGCAAGGGCAGCGTCACGTACCAGAAGCGCTTGAACGATGAGGCCCCGTCGACCTCGGCCGCCTCGTAGAACTCCCGCGGGATCGACACGAGACCGGCCAGCACGGTGATCGCGAAGAAGGGCAGGCCGCGCCACACGTTCACGGTGATGACGGCGGCCATCGCGTAGGTCGACATCCCCAGCCAGTTGGGGCCCGGCGCCGTGATCAAGCCCAGGCGGATCCCCGTCCAGTTCACGACGCTGTACAGCGAGTCGAACATCCACCACCACCCGAGCGTGGACAGCGCGGTGGGGATGACCCACGGCAGCAGGACGGCGCCGCGCAGCAGACGCTTACCCTTGAGATTGCGGGCGAGCAGGACGGCCAGCCACACCCCGAGCACGGCCTTGCACGTGAGCGCGATCGCCGTGAAGACGAACGAGTTGAACACCGTCTGCCGGAAGACCTCGTTGGCGACGATCTCCCGGAAGTTGCCGAGGCCGACGAAGCTGCCCGGCGAGCCTACCCAGTAGTCCGACAGGCTGAAGTAGATGGCCATCCCGAACGGATAGGCGACCAGGCAGGCGATCAGCAGGAACGCGGGCAGGATCAGGCCGTAGCCGAAGACGTGCTCCTGCTCCCACCACTCGCGGGCGCGCGCCATGCGCCCGAGGCCATGAACGCGGGCAGCGTCCAGCGCGCGCGATCCGATGGCCATGGCTCAGCCGCTCGCCTTGAGCTGTCCCTTCACGGCCAGGGCCACCTGCTCGTGCCCCCACTCCATCGCGCGCTTCGTCGGCATGCCGTTCACGGCCTTGGCCACCATGTCGATCATCACGTAGTTGGCCTCGATGCGGCCGACGGCCTCGTTGGGCTTGGCCGGCCAGCCACGCGGATGCCCGTAGTCGGCCTCCTTCGGCAGCATGGCGAACTTCGGATTGCGCGCCCAGATCGGGTGGTCGGCCAGGTGGCGCAGCGGCGGGTGGTTGAAGGCGTTGGCCGCCACCACCCAGGCGTCGTAGTTCTCCTTCTGGAACAGGAACTGGATGAACTCCTTGGCCAGCGCGATGTTCTTGGAAAACTTCCAGATGCCGAGGCCGAGGATCGGCACCGCCGAGTGGACGCCGGCCGGGCCGCCCGGGCTCGGGTGGTGATTGATGTCGTCGGCGATCGGCATCTTTTCCTTGAGGGCGGCGTTGTAGGGACTGATCGGGTTGTGGATCCAGGAGTACTTGCCGGACAGGATGCCGCGGTTGTTGGAGGCGTCGTCCCAGGACAGCACCTCGGGATCCATGGCGTCCTTGTAGAGCTCCTTGTAGTACTCGATCACCTGGGCGGTCTTGTCCGAGTTGATGGCCGGCGTCTTGCCGTCGACGTCCAGGACCTTGGCCCCGTGGCACCACGCGATCGACCAGTACGTGGTCATGGCGTCGCCGCAGTGACTGATGGCGACACCGACCGGGTTGCCCTGCTTCTTGAGGATCCGGCCGTGCTGGAGGAGCTCGGCCCACGTCCGCGGGTACTCGACCCCGGCCTTCTTGAAGTGGGCCATGTTGTACGTCGCCGGGAACGAGATCCAGAACCAGGGGACGGCCCGCCAGCCCGATTTCGCCTGGCAGCTCTCGGCCGCGAACGGATACCAGCCCCCGTATTGCTTGCCGAGCTTGTCGACGACGTCGCCGACGTCGGCCAGCTGGTTCTCGAACAGGAACGGGACGGCGTCGTGGGTGCGGATCATGTCGTGGCCTGACTGCGACTGGGCCTCGGCCGCGAACTTCGCGTTGAGCTGCAGGTGGGCGATCGTGTCCACGCGGACGGCGGCGCCGGCCTGCTTGCTGAACGCCTCCGCCTGCCGCCGGAGCTCGTCGTCGGCGGCCGGCACGAAGTGGTTCCACGACAGGAAGGTGAGCTCGCGTTTCTGCCCCAGGGCGGGGGCGCGATCGAGGGCGGTGAGCGAGAGGCCGGCGGCAAACCCGGCCGAGACCTGCAGGAAGCGACGACGATCGAGCCGAGCGGTCATGAGCGGGCTCCTTTCACACACGCGATCAAGGGCCGGCACGAGGACCTTCGGAAAAGTGAGGCCGTTCTACTGCGAGCGCCGCCCCTTGTCAAGCGGCTACACCTGTCAGGGACAGCGGCGGATCAGGCGGCGGGGCGTTTCGCGACGAGGAAGGTGAAGCGGCCCTTCTGGACGACGGCGCCGTGCTGGTTGATGACCTGCCGCTCCTCGACGATGACGCCGCCCTCGCGCATCGAGCGCTTGACGGCGGTGCGCGAGCGGCTGTGGATGGTGTCGCCCACTCGCACCGGGTGGAGCACCTCCCACTCGAAGCCCATGAAGGCCATCACGGCCAGCGGCGGCTGGTTGACACGCCAGCCGAGGCCGGGCGTCAGGCAGAGCGGCAGGAGCTCGGGCACCAGGCCGGGCTCGGTCGGCAGATCGTGGCTGAGGCCGGCGTAGACGGCCACGTGGGTCTCGGTGACCGTCATGGCCGGCGTGTCGAGCACGCCGTGCAGCTGCACGTCCTCGAAGTAGAAGCGCACCGGTCCCGCCATCGCGCGCTCAGCCGGCGGGCCGGCGCTCCACGACGAGGTCCGTCTCGCCCTCCTGCACCACCTCGTCACGCTGGTTGAGGACCTGACGCTCCACCGAGACGATGCCGCGGTCGGGCTTGTCGGCCTCCTTCTTGGCGGTGACCTTGGCCCGCACCCGGATGGTGTCGCCGATCTTGATCGGCCCCTTGAACTTCCACCGCAGAGTGCCGGGCCCGATCGTGGCATAGGGCACGCCCGCCCGCGTGAAGAGCCCGGACTGGATGGCCAGCCCGAGCAGGCCGTGGGCGATGCGCTCGCCGAACGTCGACGACTTCATGAACTCGGCGTCGGTGTGCAGGATGTTGTAGTCGCCGGACAGGCCCGCGAAGATGACGATGTCGGCCTCGGTCACCGTGCGGCCCGGGGACTCGGACTCCTCACCGACCTCGATCTCCTCGAACCACCGGCGGGACGGGCCGTTCATCGAGGGCCGTAGGATAGCACGCGCAGCGACGACTCATTTGATGGCGCCGACCGTGAACCCCGCGATGAATCGGTCGAGGAAGAAGTTGTAGAGGACGGCGATCGGGATGCTGGTGATCAGGCAGGCGGCCATGAGCGAGCCCCAGTAGTACACGTCGCCGCGCACCAGCGCGACCGGCACGCCCACGCTCACCGTCATCCGCTCCACCGAGGAGATGAACGTCAGGCTGTACACGAACTCCTGGATGACCAGGGTCAGCGCGAAGATGACGACCGTCAGCAGCCCCGGCACCGATAGCGGCAGCACCATGCGCCAGATGGCCCCGACCCGGCTGCAGCCGTCGACCATCGCCGACTCCTCGACCTCCTTCGGCAGCGACTTGAAGAAGCCCATGAGCAGCCAGGTGCAGAAGGGCACCGTGAAGGTCGGGTAGATCAGGACGAGTGCCCATCGGCTGTTCTGCAGCCCCAGCAGCGACACCAGCCGCGAGAACGGGATGAACAGCAGCGTCGACGGCACCAGGTAGGTCAGGAAGATCCCGATGCTCAGCCGCTCACCCCACCGCCCGGTCAATCGGGCCAGGCTGTAGCCGGCCGGCACCGCCAGCAGCAAGGTGATGACCACCACCACCCCGCCGACGAACAGCGTGTTGAAGAGCCAGGTCGGATAGAGCGTCTGTCCGAACAGCGTGGCCAGGTGGTCGAGCGTCGGCGGCCGGTTGAAGATGAACGGGTTGTGCTTGACGTTGGTGGCGCCCACGTAGAGGTCGGCGTTCTGCTTGAAGGTGGTGACGACCATCCAGTAGAAGGGAAACACCGCGAAGGCCACGAAGGCCAGGATGGTCGCCCGGTGGACGACGGCGCCGGCGGCCCGGCGGATCGGCGAGCGGGCCGCCACTACACCACCTCCGCCCGCCGCGAGGTGCGCAGCATGAAGATGGCCAGCACCACCAGCACCGGCACCAGGAAGATCGCCACCGCCGCTCCCCGCCCGACGTCGCCGCCCAGCACGCCGTCCTGGAAGGCGAGGCTGGCCAGCACGTGGGTGGAGTTGTACGGCCCGCCCCGGGTCAGCAGGTAGACCACGCTCATGTCGGTGAACGTGAACACCACGCCGAACAGCACGGCCACCGTGAGGATCGGCCGCATCATCGGGATCTCGATCTGGAAGATGCGCGCCCACATCCCGGCGCCGTCGATGGCGGCCGCCTCCCGGACCTCGTTGGGAATCGACGTCAGGCCGGCCAGCAGGATGACCGTCGAGAATGGCAGCATCCGCCACACGTGGATGGTGACGATGGCCACCATGCCGAGGGTGGCGTCGCCCAGCCAGTAGTACCACTGCCCCGGCCCCAGCCAGCCGGCCACCTTCAGCAGCCAGTTGATGACGCTGAAGGTCGAGTCGAAGATCCACAGCCACCCCAGCGTGGCCAGCGAGATCGGCGCCGCCCACGGCATCAGGATCAGGAAGCGGGCGACACCCTTGCCGAAGAACGGCTTCATGAGCGCGCGGGCCAGGATGTTGCCGAGCACCATCACCAGGAGCTGGGAGGCAAAAGTGAAGACGAACGTGTTGAGGAGCGCGCGCCGGAACACCGGGCTGGCCACGACGTTCTTGAAGTTCTGGAGGCCGACGAAGGAGAACTCGAGGCTGCCCGCCGACGAGTTGGTGAGACTCAGGAACAGCGCCAGCAGGAACGGCACCGCCACCAGCAGCGTGATGTACGTCACCGCCGGCGCCAGCAGGAGAACACCGAGCCGCCGGTCCGAGCGGCGGATGGTCTCGCCGCTCGGGACCGTCGGCACGGTGATGACGGCGCTCACCGCGGTGTCAGCGGCTACTTGTCCTTGCCGCCGCCGCCGACCATCTTCTTCTGCCGCCACTTGTCGAAGATCTGCCGGGTTCGGGTGTTGGCCTCGGCCAGGGCGTCCTTCGGCGACAGCGCCCCGGTGGCGGCCTTGGCGAACATGTCGGTGATCACGTAGGTGTCGAAGATCTCGCCCTCGGCCGGGTTGCCGTAGCCGGGATAGCCGAGGTTCGTGGACCACGGCAGCGCCTTGGCCAGCAGCGCCAGCTTGTCGGGCGGGGCGGAGCCGAACGGATCCTTGTTGCACTGGGCGGAGATCCAGGCCGCGCCCGACTCGGCCCGCTTGGCCACCGGCGTCCCCGCCTCGGCGGCGGCGCCGTAGAAGGACGGGAAGTTGTAGAGCTTGCTGGCCATCATCGACTCCCGGGAGGCATCCACCAGCGCGACCAGGAATTCCTTGGCCGCCTCCTGGTTCTTGCTGAACTTCCACACGACATAGCCGCTCATGACGTGCTCGGAGGCCAGCTGGGCCTTCGGCCCCTTGAGTGCCGGCGTGAAGAAGTAGTTCTCGATCACCGGCAGCTTGTTGTCCTGGGCGGTCCGGTAGGCCGAGATCGAGTTCAGGATGTAGGCCGTCTCCTGGGCGTTGAACGCCTGGTTGTTGGAGGCGGCGTTCCAGGACAGCACGGCCTGGGTCATCCCGACCGAGTACAGCTTCTTGGTGTACTCGAGCGCAGCCAGGGTCTCCGGCGAGTTGAGGACGACGTTGCCGTCCTTGTCCTGGATCGACCCGCCGTGGCACCAGAGGATGTTGCGCACCGCCATGTTGGAGTCGATGTCCTGGCTCAGCCCGATACCGATCGGGATCTGCATCTGGGGTGCGGCCTTCTTGATCTCGGGAGCGGCCTTCACGAGGTCATCGTAGGTGGCCGGCCCGTTCGGCATGCCGATCTTCGTCCACACTTCCTTGTGATAGTTGCCCGGATCCGGCACCCACATGTCCGACAGCGCGAACTGCTTCTTCGTGGTCGGGTTGTAGGTCGACCGCCGGGCCAGCTCCACCTGCTTGCCGTGCTTCTTCTCGAGGGTGGTGACCACGTCGCCGAGGTCGACGACGTGCTCCTCGAAGGCCGAGGCCAGCCCCAGGAACATGTGGATGTCGTGGCCGGCCTGGGCGGCCACCTCGGCGGTCGCCCGCGGCACCACGTCGGCGAACCCGACATGATCGACGGTGACGTCGAGCCCCTTCTTGGCGCCCCACTCCTTGGCCCACGGATCGAACCACTTGTCGTAGGCGGGAACGAAGTGGCTCCACTGGAGGATCTTGAGCTGCCCGGCCGCCCGGGCGTCGCGGGTGAGGATCGTGGGCCCGGCCGCCGCGGCGGCCACGCCGGTGGCCACGAGCTTGCCGCCCTTGAGGATGAACTGCCGACGGGTCTGCATGCGCCCCTCCATCGTCATTGAGTTCGAGGTCCGGCCGTACGGCCGCGCGAATTGATGTGTTTTGAGAATAGCACGGCGCCTCGCCGGGCCCCTTAAAAAGCGTTTCTTGACAGCGGGTTACACCCATCGCTAGCATCAGGCGTCCGGCTGGCCCAGTCCCCTGGCCGCAGCCGGCAGGAGGAAGACCGAGTGCGCTTCAGCGATGCCCGGCTCGAACCGATCGGCGAGAAGGTCCACGCCGGCGCCCGCCTCGACCGCGAGGACGCGCTCACCCTGTTCGAGACCGACGATCTGCTCGGCGTCGGCCGCCTGGCCAACCAGGTCAAGACCCGGCGCGAGGGCGACCGCGTCTACTTCGTCATCAATCGCCACATCACGCCGACCAATCTGTGCGTGCTCTCCTGCTCGTTCTGCGGCTTTGCCCGCAAGCCCGGCGAGGCCGGCGCCTACGAGCACACCATCGAGGACATGGTCGGCATGGTGAAGGACGACATGCGCGAGGTGCACATCGTTGGCGGCCACCATCCCGACTGGCCGTTCGAGTACTACGAGCGGATGATCGCGGCCATCCACGCCGCCCGGCCCGAGGTGCAGATCAAGGCGTTCACCGCGGCCGAGATCGACTACTTCTGGCGGCGGTGGAAGCTCGAGCCCGCCGAGACGCTGACGCGGTTGAAGGCGGCCGGGCTGCAGTCGATGCCGGGGGGCGGCGCCGAGATCTTCTCGCCGCGGCTGGCCAAGCTCCTCAAGTACACCGGCAAGGCCGATCCCGACCGCTGGTGCGAGATCCACGGCATCGCCCACGGCCTCGGCCTCAAGACCAACGCGACGATGCTGTACGGCCACGTGGAGACGGTGGCCGAGCGGGTCGAGCACATGCTCCGCCTGCGCGCCCAGCAGGACGCCAGCGGCGGCTTCCTCACCTTCGTTCCCCTCGCCTACCAGACCGCCACCACCAAGCTGGTGCCGCGGCAGACGCCGCCCGGCGACAGCCTGAAGACGATCGCCGTCGCCCGTCTGCTCCTCGACAACTTCCCCCACGTGGAAGCGTACTGGGTGACGCTGGGCGAGGAGACCGCGTCGATCGCGCTGCACTTCGGCGCCGACGACGTCAACGGCACCCTGGAGGACGAGCGCATCCAGCACCTCTCGGGCGCCCAGACCCCGGCCGGCCTGGCCCGCGAGCAGCTCTTCCGCATGATCCGTGACGCCGGCAAGACGCCGGTCGAGCGCGACGCCCTCTACAACGTCGTGGGGGTCCCCGACTGGCCCCCCACCCCCCAGCGCTCGGAGCGCCCCGGCAAAGCCGTGACGCTCCTCGACCACCCGCAAGCTCTTGACCGATTCGCGACAAGGTACTCGGCGGCAAACGGCTGGACCGTGACGAGGGGCGCTATCTCCTGACCGAGGCGCCGCTGCTCGAGGTGGGCTCGCTGGCCAACGAGGTGCGCTTCGCCCGCCACCCCGAGCGCGTGGTCACCTTCGTGATCGACACCAACCCCAACTACACCAACGTGTGCATCACCGACTGCCAGTTCTGCGCCTTCTACCGCAAGCCGGGCGACAAGGAGGCGTGGACGCTCACGGTCGACGAGGTGCTGGCCAAGGTCGAGTTCGCGGCCTCCAAGGGCGCCACCACCGTGCTCCTGCAGGGCGGCCACAATCCCGCCCTGCCCCTCGACTACTACCTGACCCTGGTGCGGGAGACGCGCCGCCGCTTCCCCCAGGTCACGCCGCACTTCTTCACCGCCTCCGAGATCCGCACGATGGCTCAGGTGACCGGCATCACCTTCGAGGACGTCCTCGACCACCTGTGGGAGGCCGGGCAGCGCACGATCCCCGGCGGCGGCGCCGAGGTGCTGTCCGACCGCGTGCGCACCCGCATCGAGCCCAAGAAGGGCGGCGCCGAGGCCTGGCTGTCGGTGCACCGCGCCGCCCACCGGCGTGGCTTCAAGTCGACCGCCACCATGATGTACGGCCACGTCGAGCAGGTGGACGACCTGCTCGACCACTTCGATGCGATCCGCACCCTGCAAGACGAGCACGCCGGCTTCACCGCCTTCGTGCCGTGGTCGTTCAAGCCGGGCAACACGCTGCTCGAGAAGTGGATCAAGCACTACAAGGGCCCCAGCGCATATCTGCGGATGCTGGCGGTGTCCCGTCTCTACCTCGACAACTTCCCGCACATCCAGGCCTCCTGGTTCTCCGAGGGCAAGCAGGCCGGCCAGATCGCGCTGCACTTCGGCGCCGACGACTGGGGCGGCACCCTCTTCGAGGAAAACGTCCACAAAGCTGCAGCCTATGTGAACACGATTACCGTCGAGGAGATCGTCACCCTGATCCGCGAAGCCGGCTTCACCCCTGCCCAGCGCACCACCGAATACGAGATCCTGACGCGCTACTAGTCCGCGCAGCACTCGGCGACGGCTGGAATCGTGGGGGCGGGGCGACAGGGTTCCGCGTGAGACCGCGGGGAGCGCGAAGCAAAGGTTGGAGCCTGTCCTACGCGGGGCCCTAAACGACCGAAGCCGATGGAACCCGAGGAGCCCCTGTCGTCGGACCGCTCACTTGCTCCTCGAGAGCGGAAAGATCATGTGCTCTCTGCGGACACCTCCTTGACAGGGCCGTTGTCCGCGCGTATCTAAAGAGAAGCCGCGAGAGCAAGGCCATGGTCGAAGTCGCACGGAGTTTCAATCATTGACCAGCATGACACCCGACGAACTCAAGCAGCGCGTCGCCCAGATCCGCTGGTACCACATCATCGACCTGGGCAACGGCATCGTGACGCCAGGATTCAATGACACCCCGCACTTTATGGGCCGGATCGGACTGCCGAAGGATCTGACGGGCAAGACCGTGCTCGACGTTGGGGCCTGGGACGGCGCCTATTCCTTCGAGGCCGAGCGCCACGGGGCCGCGCGCGTGCTGGCCACCGATCATTTCTGCTGGTCCGGCCCCGGCTGGGGCACCAAGGAGGGTTTCGATCTCGCCCGTCGCGCCCTACGTTCCCGCGTCGAGGACCAGGATATCGACGTGTTTGACCTGTCGCCGCAGAGCGTCGGCACATTCGATGTCGTGCTCTTCCTGGGCGTCCTGTATCACTTGCAAGACCCGCTGGGCGCGATGCGGAGATTGGCTGCGGTCACCAGCGAAATGCTGATCCTCGAAACGGAGGTGGATCTCTTCTACATCCGCCGCCCGGCGATCGCGATCTACCCCGGCACCGAACTCTCTAACGACCCGACCAACTGGTGCGGTCCTAACCCTGCGGCGGTCATTGCCATGCTCCGATGCGCCGGCTTCTCCCGTGCCGAAACCTTTTGGCCACGCGGCCTCGACCGCCTCTGGCCAATAACCAAAGCCATCCGCCGCAAGCTCTTCCGCAACCAACCCCCAACTTTCAGAATGGTGTTCCATGCGTTCAAGTGAGTCGGCCAATTCTCTGGCGGCGAAGCCCTCAAAAGCAATTCCCGTGGGGCTCGCCTGAGCGACCTCTGATCATCTGCTGAATAAGCGTAGTAACGCGCCTTGGGTCGCCCATCGACAGTGAGGAGCCCACTCGCGGTGTATTCGCCGTACTCCTTAGGGTAATCATAGAGCGTTCCCCACACGACGCACGCGACCCCAGTTCAATTTCGCGAACGGGAGGATATCGAGTAGATAACGGGCCTGCTCAGCTTCTCCGCCTGATCCGTAGGTAGCCGTTGATGATGAGGATCGGAAGTGTAGCCCGACTCGCTGACCCAGATTGGGCGGGACAAACCGCGGGCCCGAAGCCGCTCACGGTTGTCGGTAAACTGACGTCGAACGACGGCCGGCTCGTGAAAATTGGTGTGGAACGCGAAGATATCGAATCATGGATCGACGAGCGCCTGACCGACGGCAACAACGGACTCGAGGACCTTGGAATCGTGCCGACCGCCCTGGGCGAGTCCTCCCAGCACGACTTGGGCGACCGGGTTTGCCGCTTTGAACCTCGGATACACGTGGGCAAGCATTCGCCCATCCTTCCGCAGTTCCGTTCCAGAATCCGGCGTGATCCGATTCATTCCAGACTTCTCAATAGGTAACGATGTCACGATAGCGCGCGACAGTCGCGTCGACATAACGGGCACAGAGTTCGGGGTCGCGGGGTGGCTGCTTGTCGTCCCGGCCCGCAGGATGCGTGACGCCCGGGGGCCACTATAGGCCAAGATACCGATGATCTGGACACCGTGTTCGCGCGCCGCTCGCGTGATGGCGTCATAGCGAGCCCAGCGGAATCGTCCGGGATTGGGCTGATGAGGCGACAGAAGAAGTCGGTCCGGACCCACCCTATTCCTGCCGTGCGCACGGTAGTGAAGGTCTTACGAATAGCCGCGGGATCGTTCGCGCGACCCGCAGACAGGCGGACCCGGTAGGGATTCGGTGGACGTGGGGGCTACTCCCTCGAGACGTCCGCGGGCGCAGCGCGGAACCCTAGGAGGGCGCCGACGATAGCGGGGACACAGATCAGCAAGCGCAGGGCACGATGGGAAGGCGAGGATGCGTCCGCTGACAGCCTTCATGGCTTCTTGACGACGATCACGTACTGACGGTACGAGTAACGGTTAAGAAATTCCCGCCGATAGCACCAGCGATCCAGCGCGCCGGTGAGGCGGTGGAGTCGCCCACCCAGGAGGTACGTGGAAATCAACCGAAAGTAGTGGAGTTCCGGAAATTCGATGCGCACATCGAAGTGGTCTTGCAACATCTCGATCTCCTGAGGCTCGAGGGGGAATTCTTCTGGGTCGCCATACTTGGGGATGCCGAACCTTCCCACCAAGTGCTTGCGAAACCAGAGGAGGAGGCGGCTGCGCGCGTTATTCTCGTAAAAGAAGCCCTTAGCGCCCGGCGCTGTGGCGTGGGTCAGACTAGTGGCAAATTCGCCGAAAGGCTCGAGGTGGTGGAGAATCATGCTCCCGAAAGCGAAATCAAACGGCCCGAGCTTGGCGATATCAACCGCAGAACAGACTTCTGTCCGCACATTGTCAATACCGTTTTGCGTGCACAACGACCGTAGCCCATCCACGGCCACATGGCTGAGGTCGATGGCAACCACCTCGGCGCCGTGAGCCGCGAAGTAGATCGAAGCGCCACCACGTCCGCACCCCACATCCAGCAAGCGCTTCCCGCGAACAGTGCCGAAATGGGCGAGAGCGGCACGGAGGACATGCTGGGGGGTGTCTTTCCGGGACTCGGACAGATAGGTCGTATTCCAGAAATCGAGGGCGGCCCGTCCAGTCGCACTCATCGCTTTCCCTTCTGAGATTCGGCGTGTTCGGAGCTCGGCCTGCTCTCTTGGGATGCTCGGCTCCACGACTCGTGGGGCGGCGAACCCGCAGCGGCTACCCGCGCAACGAAGGCGCGAACCTTCCGCTTGAACTCTGGATCGTCGAACTGGACAACTTGCTCGCGAATTCGCTGCGTCTCGAGGGGGAGACGTTCGAGTCGGTGGAGAGCGCCAAAAGACTCTCAACAGCCTGCCGGTCCAAAAGTTGGTCCCGTCGATGGTGTCTCCAGCGCCCCCCTCGCCGCGAAGGGCACGACCGGCTGGCCCACGCCTAGGCCTCCACTGGAACAATCCCGAAGTCTTCCTCGCCCGGAAAGAGAAGCCCGCGACAGAGCGAGAGTAATGTCTCGAGCGTCCGCTCCGTGCCGCCATGGCGATCCGCCCACGACGTCGAGTCGCGTGAGCACGTGAACATGATGGAAACCGTATTGGCACATCACTGGTTTGTAGGCATCGCCGTCGACGTCGACTCCTGATGGACGTGGGGCCGGACCATGCTTCGTCCGTGGATCGCGCCCGGCGGATCGTCTAACTGACACTCCTCGAAACCGTAAGGGGGTTCCCACAAGCTTGGAGCGAGGCCTTATCGAGGTCCTGCAGCGTGATGCTACCGATTGGGATCGGAGGAGTCAAGCGGTCGCTTGGACGCTTTCCACCATCGTTGCCGAGGCGCTATCAGAGCGTGATCCTTGCAAGCTCCCGGTCCACTGTGAAGGAAGGAGAAGCGACGGGAGGGAGACGCGACATGGATAATCGCTGATCGGCTCGTCGCCATCCTCGGACTCGTTCGTAGGCGTCGACAGCTACCCGCTTCTGCCTTGGCTCGAAGGCACCCTGATCGCGGACGATATTGTCCATCAAGCTCGCAGAGTCCCGTGCGATCTGGCTCGTTAATAACGATCCGGCCTCCTCGCTTCCCAGAGCCTCAGAGATCCCCGCTGCCCGCCGAGGAAGGGGCACCCTATGGCCTGCGCCTCGAGAATCACTCTCGGCAGTGGGCCCTGCCACAATGACGAGAGGACGAGAGCGTCAATCGAACGGAAGAAACGGCGCTGCTCGGTGAGCCCGAGAAACTCAATCCCTTCTGGGCCGAACGCGACCTGAGCGGACGCTTCGTAGTCTCGTCGCCGCGTCCGGCAACGATCAGACGCGCGGATTCCCTCGCATCCGGGTGCAGCGATCGCCGGTGATGCGATGCCCCACGGGCGGGTCCGCACCAAGTTCAGACGCTCAGTGCAGCAAGTCGCCCGGCCGCGCCACTGATAGCGGCGGACGGGGGCGGGCGGCTCGAGCTGGCGCAGGCGCGCCAATCCCGCCGGCGCAACAGCCGGGCCCACGGTCCTGGCTCTGACCCGCTAGTCGCGGCGACCTCGGCCCCCCCGTCCACCGCTGTCGCCGCAGGCGCTCTACCCAGGTCACCAGATAGCGCGGGGGAGGCCATGGGGGGTGCGATGCGATCGGGAGGAGCGATTGCGCAGCCCGCTCTCGGCCTCGGCATGATAGCGGGCGACACGTTTCTGAACCGCACTCACGCCCATGGCGGCGGCCACTCGGGCGGCCGTCTGCTAGCCGCTCAGGACCCGGCGCACAATATCCTCGGCCCGGATGGGCCTCCGAAAAATTCCCTGACAGTTCACAACTAGATGGGGTCGATCGGGGGGACGGCGGGGATCAGGCCTTTGCGGTGGGCCAGGGTGAACAGGCGTTCGATGGCGGCGCGGCCGTCGGGGCCGAGGGCCAGCGTGAAGTCGTTGACGTACATCAGGACGAAGCGGCGGCAGGTTTCCTTGTCGATGCCGCGGCCGTAGCGCATCGCGTACTCGAGGGCCTCGTCCACGTTGGCGTGGGCCCAGGCGATCGAGTCGCGCAGCGCCTGCGAGAGGGCGCGGTGCATGTCCTCGCCCAGATCGCGGCGCATCACGTTGACCCCGAGCGGCAGCGGCAGCCCGGTCTCGCGCTGCCAGGACTCGCCGAGGTCGAGGACCTTGGTGAGCCCCATCCGCTGGTGCGTGATCTGCCCCTCGTGGATCAGGAGCCCGAGGTCGGCCTGGCCCTCCAGCACCGCCTGCGGGATCTTGTCGAAGGCCACCTCGATCAGCGGCGGGTCGCCGACGAAGAGTCGCAGTAGCAGCGCGGCGGTCGTGTGCTTGCCGGGTATGGCCACCACGTGCCGGTCGATCTCGGCGACGGGGATCGGACCCCGGGCGACCAGGATCGGGCCATAGCCCTTCCCCATCGAGGCGCCTGGATCCATCATCCGGTACTGCTCGGCGATCAGCAGGTAGGTCGCGAACGACACCGCCGTCACCTCCAGCTCACCGGTGCGTGAGCGGCGGTTCAGCGTCTCGATGTCCTCCAGCACGTGCTCGATGCGCACCCCGGGAATGGTGATCTTGCCGGCCGTGAGCGCGTAGAACATGAACGCGTCGTCGGGATCGGGACTGTGGCCGATGTGGATCGTCTGCGTCATTGCGGGCCAAGGCTACCACAGCCGGCGGAGGGTCAGCATCGCCTTACCCACAACTCGTTGGCATCCAGCTTGCCCTGAGTACTGGGTGGCGAACTGCAAACTACTGCCCACTCGGGAGCCAGCACGATGTCGACAGCAGCTTCGATTGCCCAGATGGTTGCCGCCCAGGCGGCGAGCGCACCGGCGCAACCGGCGG
Source organism: uncultured Candidatus Rokubacteria bacterium (assembly GCA_963734175.1). Classification (GTDB taxonomy): domain Bacteria; phylum Methylomirabilota; class Methylomirabilia; order Rokubacteriales; family CSP1-6; genus AR5. The sequence continues at coordinate 13,912 of CAVTGC010000007.1, read as the reverse complement.
TCGTGGACGAGCAGGGGTGCCTGACCTATGGCGCGCTGAGCGAGCGTGCCGGCCAGCTGGCGGCCCGGCTGGCCGCGCTCGGCGCCGGCCCCGATCGGGTCGTGGCGCTGGTGCTGCCACGCTCGGCCGACCTCGTCGTCGCCGCGCTGGCCACGCTGCAGAGCGGTGCCGCCTACGCACCATTCGATCCCACCACGCCCCCCGAACGGCTGGGGGCCCTGCTGGCCGACACCCGCCCCTGCGCGGTCGTCACCCGCCGCGCGTGGGCTCCTGACCTGTCGGGGGGCGCGTGGTCCACGATCGCGCTCGATACCGACATGACCCCGTCTGAGGCCATGGCCCCGGCCGCCTGCGAGCCGGGCGACCTCGCCTACGTCATCTACACGTCGGGGTCGACCGGGCGTCCCAAGGGTGTCGAGATCACCCAGGCGGGTCTCCTCAACCTGGTGCAGTGGCATCGGGGCGAGTTCGCAGTGACCGCCGCCGACCGTGCCTCGTTGCTGGCCAGCCCCGGTTTCGATGCCTCGGTCTGGGAGATCTGGCCCTACCTCACCGCCGGCGGCAGCCTGCACGTCGTCCCCGATCTGACTCGCCTGAGTGCCGAGGCACTGCGTGACTGGCTCGTGGCGAATGGCATCACCGTGGCCTTCGTGCCAACGCCGATCGCCGAGCGACTACTGGCCCTGCCGTGGCCGACCACCACCCGGCTGCGCACGCTGCTCACCGGTGCCGACACGCTGCACCATCGGCCGCCAGCCGGGCTGCCGTTCACGCTGGTGAACAACTACGGGCCCACGGAGTGCACGGTGGTAGCCACCTCGGCCGTGGTGCCGTCCGATCCACTCGCCGACGGCTTACCGTCGATCGGGTGGCCGATTCCGGGCGTGGCAGCGCACGTGCTCGACGAACAGCGTCAGCTGGTCGCCGCCGGCGTCGAGGGCGAGCTCTACCTCGGCGGTGTCGGGGTTGCCCGCGGCTATCGCGGGCTGCCGGAGCTGACGGCCGAACGCTTCGTGCCCGACCCCTTCAGCCCAGCGGGCAGCCGGCTCTATCGCACGGGCGACCGGGTGCGCCGCCTGGCCGACGGCAGCCTGACCTTCCTGGGCCGCATCGACGACCAGGTGAAGGTGCGCGGACACCGGATCGAGCCCGACGAGGTCGTGGCCGTGCTCGACACCCACCCGGGCGTCACGGCTTCCGCCGTGGCGGCGTGGCCGGGCCCGGACGGTGAGAACCGGCTGGTCGCCTACCTGGTCATGGCGCCGGGGACCGCGCCGACACCGGCTGCCCTGTGCGCGACGCTGCAGGCGCGGCTGCCGGACTACATGCTGCCGGCCGTGTTCGCGACCGTCGACGCCCTGCCGCTCACGGTCAGCGGCAAGGTGGACCGCGCCCGGCTGCCGTCGCCGGAGTCGCTCACGCCCCTGCGCGACCCCGACGTACACGCCCCCCCGCACGGCCGTCGAGACGCAACTGGCGGCGCTGATCGGCGAGCTCCTTGGCGTGGCCCAGATCAGCCGCGACGACAACTTCTTCCTGCTCGGCGGCCACTCGCTGCTGGGCACCCAGCTGGTGGTCCGACTGCGCGACGCCTTCGGCGTCGACTTGCCGCTGCGGGCGGTCTTTGACCATCCCACCGTGGCCGACCTCGCCGCCGAGGTGGAGCAGGCTCTCGTGCCAGGAATGCAAGCCGCGTGAGCACCGCCGTGGCTGCACCGCTGAGCCTCTACCACCTGCTCGATCCCGACGTGCTGGCCGACCCCTACCCGCTCTATCGCCGGCTCCGGACCGAGAGTCCCGTGCACTGGGACCCCTACCTGCACGCCTGGATCGTCACCCGCTACGCCGACGTGGTCACCGTCCTCCACCGCTTCTCGGCCGCGCGCACGCCCACGCCCGAGCAGCTGGCGGCGCTCGGCCTCGAGTCGCTCACCCCCATCGCGGCGGTGATGGTGCGACAGATGCTGTTCCTCGACGCCCCGGCCCACACGCGGATCCGCGGCCTCGCCTCGCAGGCCTTCACCCCCCGACGCGTCGAGCACCTGCGCGCGCACATCCAGGAGATCACCGACTCACTACTCGACGCCGTCACCGAGCGCGGACGGCTCGAGGTCATCGAGGAGCTGGCGGCGCCGCTGCCGGCGATCGTGACCGCCGAGATGCTCGGCGTGCCGATCGCCGATCACCCGCGGCTCAAGGCGTGGTCGGCGGACTTCGCCGAGATGCTCGGCAACTTCCAGCACAACCCCGATCGGGCCGCCCGCGTCCTGCGCAGCACCGAGGACATGCTCGACTACTTCCGGGCGGCCGTGCGCGAGCAGCAGGCGCGGCCCCGGGAGGGGCTGGTCGGGGCGCTGCTCCGGGCCGAGGTCGACGGCGACCGGTTCAGCGAGGACGAGGTCATCGCCAACTGCATCGTCACCATGGTCGGCGGGCAGGAGACGACGACGAACCTCATCGGCAACGGCGTGCTCTCGTTGCTGCGCCACCCCGACCAGCTGGAGCGGCTGCGCGCCGAGCCGGGGCTGATCGCGCCCGCGGTGGAAGAGCTGCTGCGCTACGAGAGCCCGAGTCAGCACACCGCGCGGCTGGCCCCGGAGGACGTCGTCCTCGGTGACAAGCTCATCCGCCGCCGGCAGGCCGTCATCGCCGTGATGGGCGCGGCGAACCGCGATCCCGAGCGCTTTCCCGACCCCGATCGGCTGGACCTCGCTCGCGCCGACAACCGTCACCTGGCCTTCGGATGGGCCGCCCACTTCTGCTTCGGGGCGCCGCTGGCCCGCCTCGAGGGCCAGATCGCCCTCTCCACGCTGCTGCGGCGGCTCCCCGACCTGCGCCTGGAACCGGGGCCGTTGACCTGGCGCGACAACCTCGGCCTGCGCGGGCTCACGGCGCTGCCGGTGGCCTTCGAGCCGAGTCGCACCGCCGCGGCCGAGTCATGACGCGGGACGACCGAGACCGTCTCGAGCCGCTGACTTCCTCGTCGCCGCATCCACACCCGCTGAGGAACGGCCGGGCCCCCGCGCCGACCGCCCGGTCACTCTCTGCGACCCCGCGCGGGGGGGCCGCACTCGGGGCCGCCGCATCACCACCGGGCAAGACCGACGGCGCCCCGGTCGCCCGCCCCGGCCACATCGTGGCCCGCCGCGATGCCGGCCCCACCGCCCCGGTGTCCTTCGCGCAGCAGCAGCTGTGGCTCCATGCTCACCTCGAGCCAGACACCCCCGTCTACAACGAGCCCGTGACGATCCATCACACGGGCCCGCTCGACGTGCTCGCTCTCGAGCGCGCGCTGGCCGAGATCCTCCGCCGGCACGAGGCGTGGCGCACGACCTTCACGGTCGTCGAGGGCGAGCTGAGACAGGTGGTCCACCCGCCCTCCGCGCTCGCGCTGCCAGTGGTGGATCTCCGGAGGCTGCCGGCAGCGGCGCGGGAGAGCGAGGCGCTGCGGATCGCCACCGAGGAGGCGCTCCGCCCCTTCGACCTCGAGCAGGGGCCGCTGCTCCGCGCCACGCTCGTCCAGCTGGACGACCTCGAGCATCGCCTGTTCCTCACGCTGCACCACATCATCTTCGACGGTGTCGCGCTCTACCGCGTCTTCCTGCCCGAGCTGGCCGCGATCTACGACGCTTACGTCTCCGGGTGCGCCTCGCCGCTCGCCGAGCCCCCGATCCAGTACGCCGACTTCGCGGCCTGGCAGCGCGAGGGCCAGGCCGGCGGCCAGACGTGGAGCCGCCAGCTCGCGTACTGGCGGCAGGCGCTCGCCGGCGCGCCGGTGCTGGAGCTGCCCACCGACCGGCCACGCCCGGCCGTGCAGACCTTCCGCGGCGCCATGGAGCGCCTCGCTTTCTCGCGGGCGTGCACGGACGCGCTGAAGGCGCTCGGCGCGCGCGAGCGCGCGAGCCTCTACATGACGATGCTGACGGCGTTCACGGCGCTCCTGCATCGCTACGCGGGGCAGGCGGAGCTCGTCGTCGGCACCGTTACCGCCGGCCGCAAGCATCGCGAGGTGGAGTCGCTCCTCGGGTACTTCCTCAACCCGCTGGCCCTGCGCCTGGATTGCTCGGGCGACCCGACGTTCCGCGACCTGCTGGCCAGGGTCCGGGGCGTCACGCTCGACGCGCTCAGCAATGACGACGTGCCCTTCGAGCAGGTGGTGAACGAGGTCCAGCCACAGCGCGACCGCGACCGCAACCCGCTCTTCCAGGTGATGTTCTCGCTGGAGCCGCCGCTCCCACCGCTGCCGCCGGCGTGGAGGCTGACCCAGCTCGACGTCGAGACCGGCACGGCCAAGTTCGACCTCTACCTCGAGCTCGACGACCGTCCCGAGGGCATGATCGGCCGCTTCCTCTACCGGACGGACCTGTTCGAGCCGGCGACGATCGCACGGATGGCTGGCCACTTCCGCAGCCTGGTGGAGGCCGTCGTCGCCGATCCCGACCGGCGTCTCTCCGCGCTGCCGCTGCTCACCCCCGCCGAGCGCCAGCAGCTGCTCGTGGAGTGGAACGACACCACGACGCCGTATCCGAGCGATTCGACCGTCCACCAGGTCTTCGAGGCGCGGGCCGTGCAGGCGCCGGACGCGATCGCGCTGGTCCACGGCGACGAGCAGGTCACCTACGGCGAGCTGAACGCCCGCGCCAACCGGGTGGCGCATCGCCTGCGCGCGCTCGGCGTGGGCCCGGGCGCCGTGGTGGGCGTCTGCCTCGAGCGCTCGCCCGATCTGGTCGTGGCCTTCCTCGGCATCCTGAAGGCGGGCGGTGCCTACGTGCCGCTCGACCCCCTCGATCCGAAGGACCGCCTGGCCTTCATGCTGGCCGATGCCGGGGCGGCGGCCGTGCTCACCCACCGCGCCCACCTGGACGGCCTGCCGCGCGGCGAGTGCCTGGCCATCTGCCTCGACGCCGACACCGCGCTCCGCACCGCGAGCGACCTGAACCCGCCGCGCGGCGCCGGCCCCGAGGACCTCGCGTACGTGATGTACACCTCGGGCTCGACCGGCACTCCCAAGGCCGTGGAGATTCCCCACCGCGGCATCCTGCGCCTGCTCTTCGGCATGTCCTACGCGCGGCTGGGCGCCGGTGAGGTCGTGTTTCAGGGATGCTCGCCGTCGTTCGACGTCACCACCTTCGAGCTGTGGGGCGCGCTTCTGCACGGCGGTCGCTGTGTGCTCTGCCCGGGCCGCGTGCCCACGCCGGAGACCCTGCGGGGCGCCATCCGCGAGCACGGGGTGACGACGCTCTGGCTCACTGCCGCGCTGTTCAACAGCGTCATCGACACCGCGCCCGACGCGCTGCAGGGCATCCGCCAGCTGCTCGTCGGGGGCGAGGCGCTGTCCGTCAGCCACATCCGCCGCGCCTTCGAGGCGCTGCCCGGCGTGCAGATCGTCAACGGCTACGGGCCGACCGAGGCGACGACGTTCGCCTGCTGCCACCGCCTCCCGGGTCCACCGCCGGCCGATGCCACGTCGATCCCGATCGGCGGGCCGATCGGGAACACGCGGGTGTACGTCCTCGACCGGTACGCGAATCCCGTCCCCATCGGGGTACCGGGCGAGCTCTGCATCGCCGGCCCCGGCGTGGCCCGGGGCTATCGGAACCGTCCGGAGCTGACCGCGGAGCGCTTCGTCTCGGTGGCGCTCGGGGCGGGCACGGCGGAGCGCGTCTATCGCACGGGCGATCTCGTGCGCTGGTTGCCGGACGGGACCGTCGACTACCTGGGCCGTCTCGACACCCAGGTGAAGATCCGCGGCTTCCGCGTCGAGCCGGGCGAGGTCGAGACGGTCCTCGCCCGCCATCCCGCCGTCCGTGAGGCCGCCGTCATCGCCGACGAGCAGCCCGGAGTCGGCAAGCGCCTCGTGGCCTACGTGGTGACGACGGAACGCGAGGCCCCGACGCCCCAAGCATTTCGCGAGTTTCTACGCCGGAGCCTGCCTGCGCACATGATCCCCGCCGTGTTCGTGGGGGTCGACGCGCTTCCGCTGACCCCGAGCGGCAAGCTCGATCGTCGCGCGCTGCCGGCGGCGGTCCCGTCGAGGCCGGAGGGCGACGCGGCCATCATCCATGGACGCGATCCGCTCGAGTGCCAGCTCGTCGAGATCTGGGAGGACGTGCTCGGCACCCAGCCGATCGGCGTGAGGGACAGCTTCTTCGATCTCGGCGGCCACTCCCTGCTCGCGGTGCGCCTCGCCCGCCGTTTCGAGACCGCGTTCGGGGCGCGCCTGCCGCTGGCCACGCTGTACGCGCACCCGACTGTCGAGAGCCTCGCCGCCGCGCTGCTGCGCCAGGAGAGCGCCGTCGTCCGCACGCCGCTCGTGCGGATCCAGGAGGGCCCCGCCCGGCCCTTCTTCTTCTTCCACGGCGACGTCAACGGCGGGGGGTTCTACTGCCTGAGGTTCGCGCGGGCGCTCGGGCCGGAGCAGCCGTTCTACGCGGTGCACCCGCTCGGCTTCGATGGCCGGCCGGCGCCGCCGACGATCGAGGCGATGGCGGCGGCCCACCTCGAGACCTTGAGGGCCGCCCAGCCCCACGGGCCCTACCGGCTCGGCGGCTACTGCAACGGCGGGCTGGTCGCATACGAGACGGCACGGTTGCTGTGCGCCGCCGGCGAGACGGTCGAGGCCCTGGTGCTGGTGGCGACCGCGGCGGACCGGCGGTGGCGGCGCCTGCGCGCGCTCGGGACCCGCCTGGCCTCGCTCCTCGCCCTCTCTCCCGACACCGGCCTCGACGCGTTCGCGCGCTTGCGGTGGTTGACGCTGCGCCTGGCCCGCACCTCGACGCCGTTCCGCGTCCTCGCCGATACCGTCGGCAGGCGCGTGCGCGGGGAGGCCGACCTCGGGGTCGAGGTCGACACGCTACGAAACCGTGCGATGTACGAGTGGTACTTCCGGGCGGCGCTCGCCTACGTGCCCGGCGCCTACCCGGGGTCGCTCGTGGTGTTCTGGCCGACCGAGGAGCCGGGCCACTCCCTGGACGACCCGAACCTGGGCTGGGCCGGGCTGGTCCGCGAGGTCAGCGTCCACCCCATCCCGGGCGGTCACAACACCATCGTGACGCGCCACATCGACCTCATCGCGGACCACGTGCGGATGCGGCTGTCGCGCTGACGGGCCCCCCACCCGGGCCCGAGGGTCAGTCTTCGCTGAAGCGGATGCGAAGGTCGCCGGCCCGGATGGCGCGGATGATGGCGTCGCGATCGCGCGCCGCCTCCACCTCGATCCAGGCCCGGCCGAAGTGCGGCGGGCGATGCGCGTCGTCGGTGGCGATCTTCACCAGCGGGATCGCGTCGGTGTCGTAGGTCGCTCGGTACATGCCGGTGTCGGTCACCTCGATCGCTGCCAGCGGCCAGCCGGCCGCCTGGATCATGGCGACGCGCTCCACCGTCTCGGCCACGCTCAACTTGTAGCGCGCGGGGTGATTCAGCACCCACAGGGTCTCGGTGTCGCCGATCACCTTGCCGACGTGCTGGGCGATCGGATCGAAGTTGATCTCGATCCCCCGGAACAGCACCAGGTTAGGGCGCAGCCGGTCGAGCGCCAGCTGGTAGCCCGGCTCGACCCAGTTGTAGTGATCCTCGTGGTCCGTGATGGCCAGGAAGTCGTAGCCGCGCGACTCGTACTCGTCGACCAGCGCCTGCGGCGAGCGGACGCCGTCGGAGAACGTGGTGTGCGCGTGCAGGTTGCCGCGCAGCAGCGGCATCAGGCGAGCTCGGCGCGGGTATGGGCGGCGATCTGCTCGAGCCGCGCCAGCCACAGCTTGGGGGTGTGGCGGGCGTGCTCGATCAGCTCGCGCAGGCAGGCGAAGCGCGAGGGCCGCCCGATGATCTGCGGGTGGAAGGTGAAGTTGGTGACGCCGCCGACCTCCGTGATGCCGTCGAGCTCCGTGAGCCAGCCCTGCAGCACCGGTCCCGGCGGCTGCATGGCGCGCTGCCCGGTGAACATGAAGAAGGGCGCGTCGTCGAGCACCCACGCCACCGGGATCTCGACCAGCCGCCGCCCCTCGATGGCCGGGTGCAGGTAGGGCCGCAGGCGGTCCATCATGTTCGAGGAGTACTCGAAACCGTGCCGGGCCAGCAGCGCCAGCGTCCGCCCCGACAGCTGCCACGCAGGCGCGCGATAGCCGATCGGGCGGCGGCCCGCCAGCCCGGTCAGGACCTCCACGCTGCGCAGCAGGATCTTCTCCTCGTGGGCCTCGTCCAGATCACTGACCCGCTCGTGCACGTCGCCGTGACAGCCGACCTCGTGGCCGCCGGCGACGATCGCCTTGATGGCGTCGGGATGGTGCTCGGCCACCCAGGCCGGGATGAAGAACGAGGCGGAGATCTCGGTACGGTGCAGCAGATCGAGGATGCGGGGCAGCGCCTCGCGCACGCCGAAGGTGCCCTGCGATAGCGCCACCGGCTCGGTGACACCCCGGGCCATCCACAGGGTCTCGGCGTCGAGGTCGAACGTGAAGGCGCAAGCCGCCCGGGCGCCCTGCGGCCAGCCGGGAGCGGTCACTAGCGCGGGCGAGCGGCCTTCGGTGCGGCGGGCGGGCCGCCCCAGGTGACCGAGAAGCCGAGCGCGAACCAGCCGCTGACGTCGCGCCAGCCCCCGACCGGAGAGCCCACCGGCGGATTGGGCGCCGTCCAGCCCGACAACCCTACCCGCCCGGAGCCTTGCGAGTTCTCGTACGTCGATGCGAACGGCTCGATGAACGCCGGATCGTGCTCGACCTTGGTGCCCTGCGGATAGAAGTCGCTGTCGGGCGGTCGGGACGTCTCGTAGTGCAGCGGCGGCGCCACCACGCGCGGCTCGCGTTCGACGTCCTGCCGCTTGGTGGTGTCGACCTCGATCTGCTGCGCGGCGACCGGCAGCGCGATGAGCAGCCCCAGACCCGCGATGAGGACGGCCAGGAAGGCTCGCATGTATCCATTGTACCGGACCGCCGGACGACCGGCCAGCTGAGCCTCGAGCCTCACCCCCGGCAGAGCCCGGCGAGCGCCCGCACGTCCACCAGGGTGTCGAGCCCCAGCACCGCGTGCTCCAGCTCGTCGACGCGCGCCCCCGGCAGCGCCCGCCCGGCGTTGTCGCGGAACTTCGCGAGCAGGTCGGCCGGCGGCATCGGACGGGCCAGGCTTCCCCGCCCGTCCGGGGCCCTGGCCTCGAGCACGCGGCCGTCGCGCAGCCGCAGCCGCACCCAGCCGGGAAAGCCGCGTGGGAACGTGGAGTCGGGATCGACGGCGTGGGTGACCCGCGCGGCCAGCGCCAGCCGTTGCGGCTCGTGCAGCCGCTCCGGCGCGTAGGTGTCCAGACCGACGCGGCCGTCCAGCAGGGCCGAGGCCACCGAGTACGGCAGGCTGAACTGCGCGTCGTAGGGTGTCCGCGGCCGCAGCTTGGCCTCCCGCGGCTCGCACACGATCGGCACCTCCCCGGCGGGCACGCGGCACTCCACGCTCTCCACGTCGGCGGCGTCGAGACCGTGGGCCTGGCGCAGCTCGAGCGCACAGTCGAGGTAGGCGTGGTTGTAGTGGCAGCACGGGTAGGGCTTGAAGCCGATCCCCGGCGTCTCCCATTCGCGGCCGAGGCTCGTGAACGGCGCCGGATCGGGCTCGGCGTCGAGGAAGGTGCGGTAGAAGCCGAACCGCCCGTCCAGGATCGTCGCCGGGCCGGTGAAGCCGCCGCGAGCCAGCGCCGCCGCCACCGCCCCGGCGTGGCCGGCCCAGCCGGCGTGAACCCGCTTCACCCACGAGCCGTCCTGCAGGAACTCGAGCCCACCCGAGGCGAAGCTACCGGCGATGCCGAGCGCGGCGGTGAGCCGCTCGGCGTCCAGCCGCTCGAGGCGTCCGGCCACCAGCGCGGCCGCGAACGGTCCGCACACCGCCGTCGCGTGCCAGCCCCGCGCGTGGAAGGCCCCGGAGGCGGCCATGCCCAGCCGCGCGATGGCCTCGTACCCCGCGACGGCGGCGGTGATGAACGCACGCCCGTCGACGCCGGTCGCCTCGCCCACCGCAAGGGCCACCGGCACGACGACGGCGGAGGCGTGCGTGATCGAGGCGGCGTGGGTGTCGTCGAAATCGAGGCTGTGGGCCAGAGCGCCATTGACGAGGATGGCGAGCGGGACGGCGGCCGTGCGCTTGGTACCGACGACCGTGCAATCACCCGCCGCCCCCCACCCGTCGAGCGCCCCGAGCAGCGAGGGGGCCGTCTCGCCGGTGGACGCGGCCAGCGCGATGCCGAGGATGTCGAGCGTGCGCAGCCGGACGCTGTCGACCACCGCCGGCGGCAGATCGGTGAAGTCGAGCCCCGCCGCGAATTCGGCCAGCCGGCGGGCCAGCGCCATGCCGGAGTTGCTCAGGCCTGCTCGGGCAGCGCCACGTTGCCGTTGGGCTCGCGGCTGCGCAGCGCGATGACCACACGCCCGTCCGGCCCCGCCACCTCGACCTCCTCGGCGACACCCGCGTCGATCATCTGCTGCACGAGCTGCTCGCGCTCGTGGCCGGCGGCCGGCAGCAGGTGCGACTTCCACCGCATGACGAAGTAGCCGCGGCTGACGTGGGGAAGCCGCGCCTCCGCCCGCTGCAGCTCGCCGAGCCCGTGATCGAGGGCCGTCCCCGGGGCGCCCCGCCCGACCGGGGCCGCCGTGCGCGAGGCCGCGGGACGCGGCGGCCGGGTCTCGGTGCGGAAGGGCGCCGGACCGCGATCGCGGTCACGCGGCAGTCGATCGACCCGGAAGCTGGGCACGCCGTCGCTGAGATGGATGTGGCCGAAGCAACGCACGCGCAGATCGGTGGACAGCTCGTCGGCCGACCACGTCGCCACCCACACCTGCTTGCCCAGCGCGTTGACCGCCTCCACGGCCGGCACGAAGTCGTCGTCACCCGACACCAGCACGGCCGCATCGTAGGCGCCGTTGGCAGCGTAGTGGATGAGGTCGGCGACCAGGCGGGTGTCGACGCGCTTCTCGGTCGTGTACTCGTTCTCGGAGCCGCAGGCCGGGCAGCGCACGCTACGGCGGACGCGCCGATCGCGCTTGACGAAGTACCCGGGCCGCAGCTCCAGCCCCTTGAGAAAGGCCTCGACGACCACGGGCGCGTCGGCCGACAGGCCGACGTAGTAGTAGGCGCCGCCGAACATCGCCCCGGGGCCGCCGACGGCCTGCGTGATCCAGGCCGCGAGTCGGTCGTAGTCGACCCGCAGGTTCTCGTCGAACCGCTGCAACGACCGGTAGAAGTTCTGGCCGTCAAAGAAAATGCAGATCTTCATCGTCGTCCTGGCTCCCGGTAGAGTGCCAACTCAATACGGCGACTGCTGCGCTCATCCTAACACGCGCATCCCCACCGCCAATCCTCAGGCGTCGGGGCGTCGTCCCGGATCGCGTGGGCGACGGCGCGAGCCACGCGCTTGGCACGCCTCGAGGCCACGGTAGGTGTCAGGAGAGGGAACGTCAATGTGTCCGGGAGGACACAGGAGGAGTGGTGGTCGATGCTGGACTTGAACCAGCGACTCCCGGCATGTAAGGCGCGTCAGTTGATGTGAGCGGGAGTGACATGGTGTGTGCTTCGAGGACCGTGCTATAGCCAACGAGGCCGTCTGGCCTCCTTATTAGTCCAACTCGTAAGACCAGCGATGGAGAGCCAGGGGCTCCTAAACTTTCCGCTCGTGTCTGCACTGCACTCCGCCTCCTGAATCCCAGTATGACGATGACCTCGAGCCCGCGGAGGCCTCGAAGTGTGCGACGCTCTAGCTCGTCGTCCACCATGGCAGTCAGGACGACGGATAACGGCGACGGTCGCCTAGTTCCACCATCCATCCCGTGCGATCTGCCGGTGCATCTCCAGGGCGCGACGGAGCAGCCCGTGCATGCCGAAGAAGAATCGGCCCCCCTCAGCGCGCGAGGCATCGGCCCGAGTCTATTTCCTGTCTCACTCGTGATCTAGAGCTTCGCCGCGCGCACATGGATCGAAACCTGATAGTCGGGGTCGTCATGATCGAGTTCGTCCTGTCGAAGATCTTCCGCGGCGAGGCCCTCAAGGACGGCGATCGCTGTCAGGACATTCCCGCGCGTCTCTACCATGACGTGTTCTGGGGCGAACGCTGACTCGAACAGGCTTCGGGCTGAGAGGGCGGTGAAGCTCCAGCGCGTGTGTCCGCCCCAGTCCCTGTGATGAGTCTGACTGATTCCGGGTAGCGAGGCCAGGACCACACCGCCGGGGCGAAGTATCCGGTGGAGCGCCGCGATAGCGTTCCGCACATCGTCGATGAGCTGAAGGGTTTGGATGATGATCACGCAGTCGAAGCGGTCAGCGGGAAGCTGCTGCGGGCGCGACAAGTCAGCGACGATCGTCGTTTTCGGATCGCCGGCTGCGACATTGAGCACGTCGCTGGAAGTGACGCTGGGGAGGCCGAACCGTACCGTATAGCGATCGTCGCCGACCTCCAGAACACTACCGCGAACATCTCCGGTGTGGCGACCCAGGAAATCTTCGATGTAGTAGCGGCCGATAGGCAAACCACGCTCGTAACCCCATCTACGCGTCAATGGCGTCGTTCGCCTAAGGTCGCCGAAGCGCACTAGTCCCACCGGCGGCGTGTAGGCCTGACCGCGCCACCGACGCCGCATCCAATCATGGGCACGGGCCGGTAACACGGACTTTGCGAGCGGTCGTAGCCACCGCTTCAACGCATCCCCCCGATCGGTCTGCACTCGATGGGATGCCCGTCGCCATTCCTGGCGACTCGTATCTGCTGGTTCCGCCCCGGCCCGTAGGCTCCGAAGTCCTCACGGAGGTCGTGCGGCAGAGCTTCTCGTGGAGCGATATCGCTCAACATGCCGATGCAGTGAACCTTCCCCGCCTCTGCGCCCCAGCGGCGTGCGGCGCTGCGACGACCCCAGCCGGCGAGGTCAGCAGGAAGCGGCGGCGGTCTATCATTTCTACCCCTCCTCCACAAGCCGTCCGCTTCACGGAAACAACGTTGCGATACGGGCACGTCAGTATGCTGCGCGACAAGCCCTCGGCAGTACCAGGAGCAGACGCGGCGGGACCAGGCTACGACGCCCCGGAAGCGGCGCCCGCCGGCAGACAGGACATAGTAGCCCGCCCCCCGTACGTACGCTCTCTAGGCTCTCTGGCGAGACTGGGCGTGGCGATTTCATGGGGGTGGCTAGGCAACCTCGAGCGCGATGCGTTCCCCTATCTGCTCACCCGCGCCTTCACCCGCCACGCCCAGCGTGTGGGCCTCCAGGGCCTCACGTTCCACGATCTCCGGCATGACGCGGCCAGCACACCCTCACGATGGCCGGGTTGTCGCAGCGGGCGGTCATGGAGCGGCTAGGCCACCGCGACCCGCGGATGACCGTGGGCTACCAGCATTGGGCTCCCGGCCATCTCCGGGACGCGACGCGCGCGCTCGACCACGCCGCCGAGCCGCCGACGTCGTCCGTTGCGGCTCCGTAGGCGCTACCTGGTCACCGGGCCGAAAAGCGAAACGCGGGGCGTGCTGCAACCCCGCGTTAGAAGTGGTGGTCGATGCTGGACTTGAACCAGCGACCCCCGGCATGTGAGGCCGGTGCTCTGCCAACTGAGCTAATCGACCGTGCGGGACAAGTTACCCACTTCGCCAGCGCGAGTCAACCGCGCGGCCGCTACCTCACTCGATGACCTCCGCCTGCACCACGAGGGAGGGCGGGATGGTGAGGCCGAGAGCCCGGGCGGTCTTGCTATTGATGGCCAGCTCGAACTTCGTCGGCTGCTCCATGGGGAGCTCGCCAGGGGCGGCTCCCTTGAGGATCTTGTCGACGTACGTCGCGGCCCGACGATACATATCGGGAAAGCTCGGGCCGTAGGAGGCGAGACCTCCCGCCTGCACATACTCCTTCACCTCGTAGATCGTCGGCACGCGATGACGCGCGGCCAGCTCGGCAAGCTGGCGGCG